>NZ_CP069256.1:0-3217500 GCF_051027705.1 Pseudomonas sp. JZ114 | reverse complement strand
CTTGTACACACCGCCCGTCACACCATGGGAGTGGGTTGCACCAGAAGTAGCTAGTCTAACCTTCGGGAGGACGGTTACCACGGTGTGATTCATGACTGGGGTGAAGTCGTAACAAGGTAGCCGTAGGGGAACCTGCGGCTGGATCACCTCCTTAATCGATAGATCCCAGCTTTGGCATAAGCTCCCACACGAATTGCTTGATTCACTGAAATAAAGACGCGAGATGAGTCAAGACTCAAGCGTTAGACGATTGGGTCTGTAGCTCAGTTGGTTAGAGCGCACCCCTGATAAGGGTGAGGTCGGCAGTTCGAATCTGCCCAGACCCACCAATCGATGGGGCCATAGCTCAGCTGGGAGAGCGCCTGCTTTGCACGCAGGAGGTCAGGAGTTCGATCCTCCTTGGCTCCACCATCTAACACCGCGTTAAAGCTCAGAACTGAGTGCTTACCCCCCCCTAAGGGTTGGGTCGGAGCATTGACTTCTGAACTTTGTTTTCAGACTGTTCTTTAAAAATTTGGGTATGTGATAGAAGTACGAACACATAGGCTGTTTCACTGCAGACTATGTGGTCAAGGTAAATTTGCGAGTTCAAGCGCAAGTTTTCGGCGAATGTCGTGTTCCAAGCCAGACATAACTTCAGATTCTTTGGGGTTATATGGTCAAGTGAATAAGCGCATACGGTGGATGCCTTGGCAGTCAGAGGCGATGAAAGACGTGATAGCCTGCGATAAGCTTCGGGGAGTCGGCAAATAGACTGTGATCCGGAGATCTCTGAATGGGGGAACCCACCTGACATAAGTCAGGTATCTCACACTGAATCCATAGGTGTGAGAGGCGAACCAGGGGAACTGAAACATCTAAGTACCCTGAGGAAAAGAAATCAACCGAGATTCCCTAAGTAGTGGCGAGCGAACGGGGACTAGCCCTTAAGCTCAATTGATTTTAACCGAACGCTCTGGAAAGTGCGGCCATAGTGGGTGATAGCCCCGTAGGTGAAAGGATCTTTTGAGTGAAATCGAGTAGGACGGCGCACGTGAAACGTTGTCTGAATATGGGGGGACCATCCTCCAAGGCTAAATACTACTGACTGACCGATAGTGAACCAGTACCGTGAGGGAAAGGCGAAAAGAACCCCGGAGAGGGGAGTGAAATAGAACCTGAAACCGTATGCGTACAAGCAGTGGGAGCCTACTTTGTTGGGTGACTGCGTACCTTTTGTATAATGGGTCAGCGACTTATATTCAGTGGCAAGCTTAACCGTATAGGGAAGGCGTAGCGAAAGCGAGTCTTAATAGGGCGTTTTAGTCGCTGGGTATAGACCCGAAACCGGGCGATCTATCCATGAGCAGGTTGAAGGTTAGGTAACACTGACTGGAGGACCGAACCCACTTCCGTTGAAAAGGCAGGGGATGACTTGTGGATCGGAGTGAAAGGCTAATCAAGCTCGGAGATAGCTGGTTCTCCTCGAAAGCTATTTAGGTAGCGCCTCATGTATCACTCTGGGGGGTAGAGCACTGTTTCGGCTAGGGGGTCATCCCGACTTACCAAACCGATGCAAACTCCGAATACCCAGAAGTGCAAGCATGGGAGACACACGGCGGGTGCTAACGTCCGTCGTGAAAAGGGAAACAACCCAGACCGTCAGCTAAGGTCCCAAAGTTGTAGTTAAGTGGTAAACGATGTGGGAAGGCTTAGACAGCTAGGAGGTTGGCTTAGAAGCAGCCACCCTTTAAAGAAAGCGTAATAGCTCACTAGTCGAGTCGGCCTGCGCGGAAGATGTAACGGGGCTCAAACTACACACCGAAGCTACGGGTTCATCGCAAGATGAGCGGTAGAGGAGCGTTCTGTAAGCCTGTGAAGGTGAGTTGAGAAGCTTGCTGGAGGTATCAGAAGTGCGAATGCTGACATGAGTAACGACAATGCGAGTGAAAAACTCGCACGCCGAAAGACCAAGGGTTCCTGCGCAACGTTAATCGACGCAGGGTGAGTCGACCCCTAAGGCGAGGCTGAAAGGCGTAGTCGATGGGAAACAGGTTAATATTCCTGTACTTCTAATTACTGCGATGGGGGGACGGAGAAGGCTAGGCCAGCTTGGCGTTGGTTGTCCAAGTTTAAGGCGGTAGGCTGACTGTTTAGGTAAATCCGGACAGTTAAGGCCGAGAGCTGATGACGACTCTTCTTATGAAGAGGAAGTGGTTGATGCCATGCTTCCAGGAAAAGCCTCTAAGCTTCAGGTAATTAGAAATCGTACCCCAAACCGACACAGGTGGTCGGGTAGAGAATACCAAGGCGCTTGAGAGAACTCGGGTGAAGGAACTAGGCAAAATGGCACCGTAACTTCGGGAGAAGGTGCGCCGGTGAGGGTGAAGGACTTGCTCCGTAAGCCCATGCCGGTCGAAGATACCAGGCCGCTGCGACTGTTTATTAAAAACACAGCACTCTGCAAACACGAAAGTGGACGTATAGGGTGTGACGCCTGCCCGGTGCCGGAAGGTTAATTGATGGGGTTAGCGCAAGCGAAGCTCTTGATCGAAGCCCCGGTAAACGGCGGCCGTAACTATAACGGTCCTAAGGTAGCGAAATTCCTTGTCGGGTAAGTTCCGACCTGCACGAATGGCGTAACGATGGCGGCGCTGTCTCCACCCGAGACTCAGTGAAATTGAAATCGCTGTGAAGATGCAGTGTATCCGCGGCTAGACGGAAAGACCCCGTGAACCTTTACTGTAGCTTTGCACTGGACTTTGAGCCTGCTTGTGTAGGATAGGTGGGAGGCTTTGAAGCGAGGACGCCAGTTCTCGTGGAGCCATCCTTGAAATACCACCCTGGCATGCTTGAGGTTCTAACTCTGGTCCGTTATCCGGATCGAGGACAGTGTATGGTGGGCAGTTTGACTGGGGCGGTCTCCTCCTAAAGAGTAACGGAGGAGTACGAAGGTGCGCTCAGACCGGTCGGAAATCGGTCGCAGAGTATAAAGGCAAAAGCGCGCTTGACTGCGAGACAGACACGTCGAGCAGGTACGAAAGTAGGTCTTAGTGATCCGGTGGTTCTGTATGGAAGGGCCATCGCTCAACGGATAAAAGGTACTCCGGGGATAACAGGCTGATACCGCCCAAGAGTTCATATCGACGGCGGTGTTTGGCACCTCGATGTCGGCTCATCACATCCTGGGGCTGAAGCCGGTCCCAAGGGTATGGCTGTTCGCCATTTAAAGTGGTACGCGAGCTGGGTTTAGAACGTCGTGAGACAGTTCGGTCCCTATCTGCCGTGGACGTTTGAGATTTGAGAGGGGCTGCTCCTAGTACGAGAGGACCGGAGTGGACGAACCTCTGGTGTTCCGGTTGTCACGCCAGTGGCATTGCCGGGTAGCTATGTTCGGAAAAGATAACCGCTGAAAGCATCTAAGCGGGAAACTTGCCTCAAGATGAGATCTCACTGGAGCCTTGAGCTTCCTGAAGGGCCGTTGAAGACTACAACGTTGATAGGTCGGGTGTGTAAGCGCTGTGAGGCGTTGAGCTAACCGATACTAATTGCCCGTGAGGCTTGACCATATAACACCCAAACAATCTGTTGTTTGGTAAAGACCAGCCGAAAGCTTGGTTGAACCGCAAAATACCAATCACATATCCATTCGGGGAAACGACTAGACACCGGTTCCCCACCCGAATTGCTTGACGACCATAGAGCGTTGGAACCACCTGATCCCTTTCCGAACTCAGAAGTGAAACGATGCATCGCCGATGGTAGTGTGGGGTTTCCCCATGTGAGAGTAGGTCATCGTCAAGCACCTATACCCAAAACCCCCAGGCCTAACCGCCCGGGGGTTTTGCTTTGTGCGGATAAAAAATATGGCTGTTTCCCTACTACTTGAATGCCTTGCTGATGGTCAGTTTCATTCCGGAGAAGAGTTGGGGGCGCTTCTAGGTGTTAGCCGTAGTGCCGTCTGGAAGCAGCTGCAAGGAATAGAGCAACGTACAGGTTTATCTTTTTTTAAAGTACCTGGAAAAGGGTACCGTCTCGCTGAACCTCTCAATCTGCTGGCAAATAGCCGGATAGACTTTGATGAGTGGCCAATAGAAATCCTGGATACGATTGACTCTACGAATGCTGAGGCGCTGCGGCGTGTCATGGGGCAGCGTGGCCACGCGCCTTTCGTGCTGTTGGCTGAGCACCAGACCTCTGGCAGAGGGCGTCGGGGAAGGGCCTGGGTTAGTCCATACGCAAAAAATCTCTACCTGACAGCAGCTGTTACCATTCATGGTGGTATCAAGCAGCTTGAAGGGTTGAGTCTGGTAGTGGGGCTTGCGGTTGCTTCAGCACTAAAAAAGCTCAGCTTAGTTGATGCTGGTTTAAAGTGGCCTAACGACATTCTCCTGTTTGGGCGCAAGCTATCTGGCATTCTTATCGAGTTGTCAGGTGATCCTGCTGATAGCTGTACGGCAATTATCGGCATTGGCTTGAATGTGAATATGAGAAATGCAGACAATATCGATCAACCATGGATTTCCTTATACGAGGCGCTCGGTAGGCCCGTTGATAGAAACCAGTTGGCTTCTAATGTGTTGCATGAGTTAAGTGATTATTTGAAACTGCATCAATCACATGGCTTTGCTGCATTGAAGGATTCATGGGAAGCCAATCATTTGTGGCAGGGACGAGAGGTGATTCTTTCTGCCGGTGCCAATCAAATCGAAGGTAAGGTGCTGGGTGTTGGATTGGATGGATCACTTAGATTAAATGTTAATGGCTACGAAAAGTCTTTTAATGGCGGTGAGCTCAGTTTGAGATTACGTAATGATTCTTGAGCTTGACTGCGGCAACAGTCTGATCAAATGGCGCGTCCTATCTAAAATTGATGGCGTTGTTGCCAGCGGTATCGCTCATTCTGATGATGAGCTGCTCGTAACGCTTGAATCTTATGAGAGCCTCTCCCTCAGCCATGGTCGGCTTGTCAGCGTTCGTAGCGATCTGGAAACTACAGGCTTAATTGAACGGCTAGACAGCACGTTTGGTTTTTCATGTCAGCAGGCAAAACCCGTAGCATCGTTTCTTGGTGTAAAGAATGGATATTCAGACTACGAACGACTGGGGATGGATCGTTGGCTTGCCCTTTTAGGCGGCTTTAAGCTGGCGGGTAACAAAGCATGTGTCGTGATTGATCTGGGAACCGCCGTTACTTCAGACTTTGTTGATCAGATTGGACAGCATGCGGGTGGCTTCATCTGTCCGGGGATTCCGCTCATGCGTCGAGAATTGCAGACGCATACTCGTCGAATTCGCTATAACCCAGAACTTGAGGCCACTAACGGGCATCCTCTGCCTGGAAGAAATACGATGCATGCTGTTGAGGGCGGATGCGTGTATATGCTCCGCGGATTTGTGAGGACGCAATATGATTTAGCCCTTGAGCTGCTAGGGGCTGATTTTGCTGTCTTTCTCACAGGGGGAGACGCTGAGCTGGTAAAAGACGTTATTCCCACTTCTCGTGTTGTGCCTGATCTGGTCTTTGACGGTTTGGCCTTGGCTTGCCCTGTGGACTCATAAATATGCGATGGCTTTTCGTTTTCCTGATGGCATTGAATGTGTTCTATTACGTGTGGAACCAACAGCAGGCGCCTTTGCGCGCAAAGGAAATTACTCCGCTAAGCTTGTATAAGAGCGAGCGTGACAACATACGTTTGCTACATGAGCCTGAGGCACCCTCGATGGGCGTTGGGGCTAAGCAATAAGCTAGCAGGGGCTAAATGGCTTTCTTGGTATTGAAGCGCTTGGGACGGCTTGGTTTAGGTGATTATTCATGCTGACCTTAGGTAACATTTTTGGATTTCTTCTGGTGGCCTCAGCCTGCGCCTGGCTATGGCATTCCCATGGTTTGCGTGAGCGTGCGCTCGCTTTGGCTAAAGAGCATTGTCGCAAGCGTGATGTAGAGCTGTTGGATGAGAATGTAGCGTTCCGCCGGTTTTCTTTTATGCGGGATGCGAAAGGCTTCAAGCGGTTTGCTCGCGTTTATGATTTTGAGTTTACCGCTACTGGCGAGCAGCGTCTGGCAGGTAAGGTAGTGCTGTTTGGTTACCGCTTAGGGCTTATTGAATTTGCCCCTTATGCGGTACCTGAAGCGCCAATGCTCAATGACCCGCGTGTGGTTGATATGGCCTCATGGCGACGTGCCCGTGAAGAGAAAGAGGATCGCCGCCGAGCCGACTGATCCATTGTAATTGCATCATGTTACCAATGATCCTTCTCCTACCGTAATAGCCGCTGTTGAGCCTCTTGGGTCGCTTAGGCCTTGTAGCCAACGTAACATCGCCAGGCTGGAAACGGTTCTGCAATCAGCACTTCAGCAAACGCCTCATCATTCTTTATCGGCTTCTTTTAGCATCACTGCTGTAGAACCCTTTAGCACCTCATAATCAGCTAGCCAGTGTATAAGCTGGCAAGACTCATGAGCTAGCAGTGTAGTGACATGCATCCGAAGTGTTTGAATCTGTTTTTTGTCTTATGCGACCATTTATAGCTGCCGAAAATCAGGACAGTTTTATCCTGCGTTCAATTGGGCTGGACGATTCGGCTTTGTGCTGGAGCAAACAACCACATCTATTTCTGACTTGGAGATCGCACCGTTGAGCAGCAATGTCGTCTCGATCAAACCTGACAGCCTAGAAGATCAAGAGCAGCTAGAGGCCCAGCTGAGTTTCTTGCAAAAGGCCTCTTTGAGATTGATGCATCGCAACGGTACAAAGGCGACCCTATTGGTTCTAGAGCGCTGGAAGACCAGCGACGATGAGATTCAGATCGTGTTTACTCCCGGTGTCGTTGAAGCCTTAGGATCGTTGGAGGGTCGTGAGTTACTCAAAGCAGCCATGAACGCTGCAACAGCCTGAGCGGCGCCAGGGACCTTTGCGTTGGATTTTTCGTCAGACTCGAATAATGGACTAGCCGTTGTGCTCATTGGCTCTTTTAACGTGTCTGGAGATTTTTCATGCAGATCGATCTTTCTGGTAAAACGGCAATCGTAACCGGCTCTACTCGTGGTATTGGTTTCGCTATTGCGAAAGGATTGGCTCAGGCAGGAGCGACTGTAGTTATAAACGGTCGATCGGCTCCATCAGTAGATAAGGCGGTTAGTCTCCTGCAGCAGTATGTACCGGATGCGACATTACGTGGAGTGGTTGCGGATGTCGGGAGCGTTGACGGATGTGCTGTATTGAAAGCTGCTGAGCCTGAGGTTGATATTCTAGTCAACAACACGGGTATATACGGGCCTCGAGACTTTTTTGAAACGGGCGATGATATTTGGACGGAGTTTTTTGAGGTCAACGTGATGTCTGGCGTTCGGCTCTCTCGGGAATATTTGCCTGGCATGGTCTCGAGGCAATGGGGGCGCGTAATCTTTATTTCTTCTGAATCAGCGCTCAATATTCCGGCCGACATGATTCATTACGGCTTTACCAAAACAGCCAATCTGTCCGTGGCGCGTGGATTGGCCAAACGGATGGCTGGTACAGGCGTGACAGTTAATTCCATTCTGCCAGGTCCAACGCTTTCTGAAGGCGTAGCGGAGATGCTCAAGGAGGCGAGCGAGCGTACTGGTCAGACTCTGGAGGAGGCGGCCGCTGATTTTGTAAGGGAAAACCGGCCTAGCTCCATTCTCCAGCGTGCAGCAACTACAGAGGAAGTCGCTAATCTGGTTGTCTACACAGCCTCTCCTCTGGCTTCAGCGACAACGGGTGCTGCGTTGCGTGTTGATGGTGGTGTTGTCGACACTATCGCCTGATATGTCATTGTTAAACTGGCTAGGGGTGTGGCTTCTTGGCAGTATTGTCTTAGCGACCGTCAGTGAGGCTGCGCCTTTGTCTCTTGGATTGGACAAGGCGCAGCTCGAACGGAGAATTCCTGCCTATTTAGCGGTGCTGCCTAGCTGCAAAGCCCTGATGCTGGGAGCGCCACACCCAATGAAGGATGAGGCCGGGTGGGTATATTCCGCTCGGGGCGCGTCCAGCTTTGACATGTCAGTAGAGACTACAGGCGAGCAGCTTACGCGTATCACTGTAAAAGCAGCAGCGCCTGTTTCTGATGCAGTGCTGCGCGATATGCGGTGCATAACTTATGCGCTGATGCGTGCGGTGGAACCTAAGTATTCAGTTTCGCATTTGGCTTTATCGTCTTCAAAACAGCTTTGGAGACTTGCGCAAAGCGAGCCTTATAGTCAGCTGTATTTTTTTACAGCATTTGAAGTACGGCTGACCCCTGTTCAGCTCGTTGTACAGCGATAATCTGGTCCAGAACAAGTCAATAAATTTTTTTCTAAAAAATTTTGTTTAGAAAAATAATCCTATGTTCTAAGCTGATATCCCGGCGAATGACAACGAAGCGAGCCGCCTTTAAATTCCTTTCTTTTGCAGATATTCCTGAAGAATGAAAGCATTTTCGATTACGTTGGCGTCTGGTTTCGTTAAGTGCTTGCTGTAACGATTCATCTAAAGGATTCGAAATGCTTAATACTGATTCTTCAAGCTCTTCCCTTGTAGCGCCTGCTAGTGTGGAAACTCTGCAGCAGATGATTACGGCAGAGTACGAGTCTCTGCCTCGTCAGCTCAAGCGTGTAGCGGCCTACATGAGCCAGCAAAGTGATCGTGTCATGGTTGATCGTATTAGCGATATTGCCCGCCAATGCGAAGTACACCCTTCGGCAATCGTACGGTTCTCTCAGCGTTTCGGCTTCAAAGGCTTCAGTGAAATGCAATCCCTGTTTCGTGAGGCTTATACGCATAAGGCAACACCTGTCCAGAACTATCAGCAGCGTATCCGGCGAATGATTGCCAACAAGTCTCAACCGGCTGCCGGAAGCGATTTGGCACGTGAATGCATAAGTGCCACACGTTCAGGACTGGATAGATTGGGAGAAGAGCTGGACGATCAGGCGTTCGAGAAAGCGGTCGACCTGCTGGTCAATGCGGAGAACATTTATGTAGTGGGGGTTCGTCGTTCATTTGCGGTAGCGCACTACCTTGTTTATAACCTGCAACACACCAACAAGCGTATTCATCTCGTGTCTGGCCTTGGCGGTAGCTATCGAGAACAGATGCGTAGCGTCCGAGCCAACGACCTCATCGTAGCCATTAGCTTTACGCCTTATGGTAAGGAAAGCCAGCAGTGCGTACGTATCGCTCAGCATAATCAAGCCAAGACGCTCATCATTACAGACAGCCAGTTGTCACCCCTGGCCAAGCGAGCCAGCGCATTGTTGCTGGTCAACGAGGGCAGTGCATTCGCTTTTCGTTCCCTGAGCGCAACGCTATGCCTTTGCCAGGCACTGTTCATTGCTCTGGCCTACCGCCTGGAAATGAAAGTGGATGAAATGCATGAGCAGGTGGGGTTCGATGACTGAATTTGCTCTTCAACTGTTGGGCACTACTGGCTGAGGATATTGCCTAAGCAGTACGTATTGAATCAATGAGGTGCATCATGGCCGACGAACATGCGAAGCGCAGCACGGCGGAAACGCCCGAGGAAGCCAGCAAGGTAGGTGAGGTGAACAAGTCCCAGAATGAGAAGGGGGGAGAGCAGCGCCGTACCAAATTCAACGAGCCAGAGGATCCACAGGCGCAGCGCTCACGGTAATCCACATGTCAGATCGTCATGATTTGCAACGCTTCGTGAGCGCTCAAGAGACTGTTTGGCAACAAGTGATTGCAGAGCTCCGCTCAGGTCATAAACGTACCCACTGGATGTGGTTCGTATTTCCGCAGTTGCAAGGACTTGGGCATAGCGCCATGGCGAGGCGGTATGCCATATCCGGGCTGGATGAAGCTACTGCCTACCTTGAGCATGAGCTTCTAGGGAGTCGGCTGAAAACGTGTTGTGAGATTGTGAATAGCCTGGAAGGGGCGTCGGTAGCGCAGGTTTTTGGTCATCCTGACGATTTGAAATTTCATTCATCAATGACGTTATTCGCACACGTTGCAGGGGAGCAGAGCCCTTATCAGGCGGCGTTGATCAAGTATTTCAATGGCCAGGAGGACGCTCAAACGTTGCGGTTGCTGAAGCAATAATACTCGCTGCGTGTCTAGGCGCGGGTGTCTTTGTTTTCTTGCAGAGAGTCGCCTAGTTGCTTATGGACTTCAGGTTGCTCAACTCCATCGACCCACCATTTCAAATGAGCACTGACCATTGTCTGAGGGGCGAAGCCCAGTTTGTTACGTACAGGGCAGGCTCCATCTTCGCTTGCCTTGACCTCACCAGCTTGGCGGGATCGGTTATTGCCGGCTTTGCCACTGGCCTGAACAATCATCTCAAACCGTACGGCTTGCCCGCTGCCTTTGAAACAGAGCTCTATGGAGGCTTGCTGTGGTGAAATTGCGATCAGGTTCAGATTGGCCTCTACAGGTGGAGTCGAGGCGGCAAGTAACATGGCAGTCATAGGCAGGGCGAAGAGTCCAGGCATGTCAGTCTACGTTACGATCATTTGAACAGGCTGGAGATCAGAGTAGCGCATCTTTGACCTCCTTGTGCAGACGCCCTCTAAATGAGGGCGTCCAAGGTACTGCTCAGATGCAAGCGCTTACTGCTGGGTAATGACAGCGCTGTTGCCAGTACCCGTCTGCGAGATGGTTGCAGAGTTGCCGATGGCAAACTCACCACGCTGCGTAATAGCAGCCTGGTTAGCTACCCCGGACTGGTAGACAACGGCATTGGCGGCCAGCTGCGATTCCAGCTGTTGAACGGTAGCGATGTTGTCGCTGCCATCCTGAGTAACGCTGGTGTAGTTGCTGTCGCCGCTCTGGCTTACATCAGCCGAATTGTTGGTGCCTGAAGTGGCGCCAGTCAGGTTGTTGCCACGACCAATCTGGGAAACGCTCAGCGTGTTGGCTGTGCCGTTCTGATCAAAATACAACTCGTTGAACTTACCATCCTGGAAGCTGGTAATGGCGTTGTTATCGCCGCGCTGGGAGATAGTGGCGAAGTCTGGACCACTGTACCCATCCTGGACCATGGCTACGGTATTGGCAGTGCCGTCCTGAGTAACGGTCGCTGTTTGGCCGTCGCCTGTCTGGGTCAGGGTAATGGCGTTGTTATCACCTGTCTGGGCCAGTGTTGCAGAAGCGTTCATACCGCTTTGCGTCACTTCAACCTGGTTGCCATTGCCGGTCGCGGTAGCGCTCAGCTGATGGGCATAGCCATCCTGGTTTATGATGTGGGAGTTGTCGTTGCCATTCTGGTTGATGGTAGCCACGCTGCTGCTGGACATGCCATAAGCAGCGCCGCCACCCTGGGTGACTTCAGCTACGTTGTTGCTACCCAGCTGGATAACCTGAGCCTGGTTGTCGTTGCCGGTCAACTGATAAACCGTAGACGAATTGGTGTCGCCGGTCTGGGTAACGGTTACTTGGCTGCTCTCCTGAGCTTCTTGATAAATGCTCGAATAGTTGTCGCTGCCTTCCTGCGCAGTGTTGGCAACGTTATTTGATCCGTCCTGGTACTGATAGGAAGTGCTATTCAGGGCAGCGCTCTGGGTCAGGGTTGCAGCATTACCATTACCGATCTGCTCCTGAATGCTCTTGCTGTTTTGAGTGCCGTTGATTTGTTCGGTCGTAATGGAGTTGTTGTCTCCATCCTGAGTAGTTTCAGCGGAGTTCATCTCAGCAAAGGCGTGTGAGCTGAGAGCGATCAGGATGGCGGCAGCAAGAGGCTTGAAGCTGTGCATGATTATTCCCTTTGTAGTAATCACAATAACGAGAAATGAAAATGTCGACGTTCTAATGCGTGATGTTTAAACATCCGTTGTTATCAGTACTGACGTACCACTGCGGTTTGGTTATTACCGTATTGCGTAATACTGGCCTGTTGACCGGTACCGTTCTGCTCAATGGAAGCGCTGTTATAAGCGCCGTACTGGTTGATCAGCGCGACGTTTGCCGAGCCGATCTGGGTAATGGAAGCCGTGTTGCCATAACCAGCCTGGGTAATAACTGCGGAGAGGTCAGCCCCTTGCTGAAGGATAAAGGCCTGCTGATCGTTACCAAGTTGTGAGATGAGCGCCTGTGAGTTAAGGCCTTGTTGGCTTAAGGTGGCCTGGTTGTTGTTACCGTTCTGCTGGATTTGAGCAACCAATCCGCCAGCCGATGCTGCAGCTGCCAGTGCGCGCGGGTCAGGCGTGCCGGCAAGGTCTGAAGTCGTCGTGGCGATATCGAAATTATCAAGCAGATCAGCCGCCTGGAGCGGCGGTACAACAAGGCTCATGCCGGAGAAGGCGAGCGCAAGTCCTGAGCACAATCTTTGCAGCGAATTCATGGCTAATCCCTGTATAGCGCTGTGCGGATTGTTGGCCGTACAGACGAAACTGGGTATCAACCAAAAGATTGAAAAGATGAGGCATTTAAGCCATGGAGGGATTAATCCATGGCTGCCGGAGGAGGCTGATCTAGAGCTGGCCAAGCCCGATGAACGGTATACCTAGCCAACCTCTACCATCAAGAGGCGTTAACTGATCTGGCTTTTGCTAAGCATTGATGGCTCCTTGGGCTCAGTATTGGCGAATGACAGCATTCTGATTGTTTCCGTATTGGATAATGCTGGCTTGCTGACCAGTACCATTCTGTTCGATGGCGGCATTGTTAGCGTTGCCGTACTGACTGATAACAGCAGCATTTGCTGACCCGGTCTGGGAGATCAGTGCGCTATTGGCTTCTCCTACCTGCTTGATGACGGCAGCCAGGTCTGAGCCTTGCTGCAGAATATAAGCCTGCTGGTCATTACCCTGTTGAGTAATGGTTGCCAGGGAGTTAAGCCCTTGCTGACTCAAGGTGGCCTGGTTGCTATTGCCATTTTGCTGGACCTGAGCGACGAGACCATTGACCGAGGCGGCAGCCAATGCACGTACATCGGGTGTGCCAGCCAAATCTGTCGATGAGGAGGCGATATCGAAGTTATCGAGCAGGTCAGCAGCCTGCAAATACAGTGGCGCTGCAAGGCAGCTTACTACCAGGGCCGTTTGAGAAAGCAGTCGTTGCAACATGGTCATGGCTAACTCCTGTTTAGCACTTACAAGTTTTGCTGACGGGTTCCCGCTTCGCTATCAATCTAAAGATTGAAACTTTAATCAAAGCGAAATAAAAAAGACTTAATTCTCTGGTATGGCCAACAGCAGGCGCTGCTTTACAGAGCGGCGCAACTCCTGTCCATTCATGGTGATCGCTGGCTGGTGCCATTGCCTTCCTGACGATAGTCCAACTCGTTAAAATTGCCACTCTGAGTCAGCATGGCCTGATTGTTTATTCTCTGCTCCTCTACCGTGGCAGTGCTGATCGACACAGCACGATTGGCTGCTCCAAGGAAAGCGTGTTGCCATTGCCCGTAGTCGATGCGGTTACGATAGGGCTCGCCCATCCTCGGGGAGGAAAGCGTTGTTGCCTGCCTGGTTGAGGCTTGCATTATTAATGACGGCTAGAGCAGGCAGGCCAAGCCTGGGCAAAGCAGCCGCAACGCTAGGTTTCATCATAAACATGACGTGCTCCTTGTAGTTATCGGGAGGGTAAAAGCCATACAGCTCTAACAGGCAGATAGCCGAACGCTACAGAGCATTGCCTGTAAGCGAGCTGTAGAAGTGAGCTAGGGCGGGATGCGGTTTTTTCTAACCTTTGTCAAACAAGTCTCTGCCGGCTGGGAATCGGGAGAGAGCACAGGAATAGATGGGACTTTGCACATGACATCTTCCTTTGACTTCATGAACAAGCGGCATTGAGCCGCTAGCGCTGTTGAACAGTGATGCTCTGGTTGTTTCCGAACTGGATAATACTGCCCTGTAAACCGGTGCCGTTCTGGTCGATCAGCGCTTCGTTATAGGCGCCATACTGATGGATAGCGGCTTGATTGGCTGAGCCTCGCTGAATGATAGAAGCGTTATGGCCCTGGCCGCTTTGCAGAATGACAGCGGTCAGCTCCGTACCATTTTGCAGCATGGCTGCCTGATGATTTCCACCGAGTTGTTGGATAGGTGCCTGACTGCCTAATCCGGTTTGGGTGAGAAAGGCCTGGCTGTCGCTGCCCTGCTGGATAACGGTGGCCGCTATGCGGTCGGCAGTCGATTGACCAAGGGAACCCTGGGCCTGCCGGGCGGCTACATCCGAGACCGTAGAAAGATCGAAGTTATTGAGCAGGTCCGCCGCGTTGGGCGTCTCGATGGAAAAGCCGAGACATGAAACCAGCAACGCAAACCTCAAACTGATCCGCTGCAGTACGTTCATGGCTATTTCCTCAATAGCGCTTCGTACTACGTTATCGCGCAGGGCGGGCCACTTGGGTATCGCTCTAAAGGGTGAAATTGCTCGCCTTTTAAAGAGGAGAGGAACTAGGCTGATCTCGTATTAGTGGCAGCGGTTCGAGTGTTTATCCTGGGTTTTGCAATGACAGGGAGGAACAGGGTCGATACCGCCCGGATGAAACGGGTGGCAGCGCAACAAACGGCGAATGGTCAGCCAGCTGCCACGCAAGGCACCGTGGGTCTGTAGGGCCTCAATGGCGTAATGCGAGCAGGAGGGATAGAAACGGCAGCGTGGGCCAATCATGGGGCTGATGAAGAGCTGGTAACCTCGTAGCAGAACGATCAACACTTTCTTCATGAGCTGAGGGGCTTATCTGGCAGCAGGGCGTGGGACGATCATTTTACCGGGTATGGCAGTTGGGTCGAGTGACTTGCCGACGGGTTGAGGTTAACAATGGCAGTCTGCTCCTGACGCTGGCGCGATATGAACATCGATACCCGTATCAAATTTCGACATCTCCTGTGCTTTATTGAAGTGGCTCAGCACCGCAGTTTCGCCAAGGCGGCCCATGCCGTGTCGGTTTCTCAGCCTGCCATTTCCAAGACCCTTAAGGAGCTTGAGGGCATTCTTGAGGCGCGCCTGTTCGAGCGGGACAAGAATGGCGTAGTGCTGACGCAAGCCGGTCAGGCCTTTATGCGTTATGCAGGCCCCTGCGTCCAAGCATTGCGAGATGGGGTCAATACGGTACGCAGCGGCGGGGTGCAGGGTGGCCAAGTACGGGTTGGGGTACTTTCGACAGTGGAAAGTCTGGTTATACCGGAGGTCATCAGGCGACTCCACGAACGCTACAGGGGGCTCACCATCAGTGTTACGACAGGCATGAGTACCTATCTACTCAATAAACTGAGAGTAGGTGAGCTGGATATTGTGGTGGGGCGCATGACGGACAACCCTGAAATCCGCGGCCTGAACTTCGAGCATCTGTATAGCGAGTCGATGACGTTGGTGGTTCGAAACGGTCATCCGTTGCAAGCAGCGACTGGAATTGACCGGCAACGACTGGCGGACTATCCCTGGGTTCTTCCGTTGACGGGCACCACAATTCGGCAGTACGCCGAAAGCTTTCTGGTGCAGTGTGGGATCAGCCTGATGTCGCAGCGGTTGGAGACGCTTTCGCCAGCGCTGAGCCGGCGCTATGTACTGTTAAGTGATGCCGTCTGGATTGCGCCTCTGGATGCCGTGGAGACCGACATCAAGGCTGGTGTGATGGCTGAGCTGTCTCTAGGCGTTCAGGAGCCGGGTGGCTCGATTGGCTTATGCCGCAACAATACGGCAACGCTTCCGCTGGCGGCGCAATGGTTCTGTGAGGTTCTACGGGAAGTCGCCAGCGAGCTGGTTGCCGAGCGATCAGCCTCATAACCATTTGGTTATGAATGATTGCCGTCATTTCAATTGGCTGGCCTGCGGCATTGCGCCACACTCCGGGCAACCCCTTTGATGGGTAAGGCTCTTTGTGGAGTAAAGCCATGAATAATAATTCCAATGACACTCGCTTTGTCGCCCGTGACCGTAACTGGCATCCCCATGCCTATACGCCTGGTTATAAGTCGTCTGTACCCCGTTCACCCCGACAGGCCTTGGTTAGCATTCAGCAAACGGTTTCTGAACGTACCGGCCCGGATTTTTCTCATCTTCAGTTGGGCAAGCACGATAACGATCTGCTGCTGAACTTCAATAATGGGGGCTTGCCACAGGGCGAGCGAATTATCCTGTTTGGACGAGTAGTCGATCAGTTTGGTAAGCCCGTACCGAAGACGTATGTAGAGATCTGGCAGGCTAACGCTGGTGGACGGTATCGCCATAAGAACGACGTCTACCTTGCGCCGCTCGATCCCAACTTTGGCGGTGTAGGACGTACCCTGACCGACAATGATGGCAACTATGTATTCCGTACCATCAAGCCGGGGCCTTATCCGTGGCGTAATGGGGTGAATGATTGGCGGCCCGCCCATATCCATGTTTCGGTCATGGGACCTTCGATTTCCACTCGATTGATTACGCAGCTGTATTTCGAAGGTGATCCGCTGATACCGATCTGCCCGATCGTGAAGTCGATTGCGAACCCGGAGGCCGTGCAGACACTTATTGCACGTCTGGACATGACCATGGCCAACCCGATGGACTGCTTGGCTTACCGTTTTGACATTGTGACGCGTGGCGCACGTCAAACCCATTTCGAGAACCTGTGAGGAGGCGATCATGACTACGACATTTCTGCCAGAGACGCCTTCACAAACCGCAGGCCCTTACGTTCACATCGGTCTTGCGCTGGCCGCAGCTGGTAATCCGACGCGTGACATGGAAATCTGGAATGATCTTGCCAAGCCGGATGCGCCAGGCCAGCACATCGTGCTGACGGGGCAAGTGTTTGACGGCAACGGCAATCTGGTGCGCGATTCCTTTCTGGAGGTCTGGCAAGCCAATCACGAAGGTGTCTACGATCCGGTTTATCATCCGGAAAAGGCATTCAACAGCTTTGGCCGTACGGCTACTACCTTTGATGCCGGTGAGTGGTCGATGCAAACGATAAAGCCGGGTAAGGTGATGGACAGCCAGGGCAGGCCCATGGCGCCGCATATCAATCTGGCGCTGTTTGCCCGTGGCATCAATATCCATCTGCAGACCCGTATCTACTTTGAGGACGAAGCGGAAGCCAATGCGATTTGTCCAGTGCTCAACCTTGTCGAGCCACCTCGCAGGCCGACTCTGATCGCCAAGCGCTTTGAAGAAAATGGCAAAGTGATTTACCGTTTCGACATGCATCTGCAAGGTCCACAGGAAACTGTCTTTTTCGATTTCTGATGGCTACATCTGAACCGCTCAACGCGGGCGAGTTAATTCGACAACATTTCGCTGCCGAACTGGCCGCCCGTCACTATCAGGCCGATGCCGCCCAAGAGGCGGCATTGGTGCATCTGGCTGACTGGCTTGATCGCTTTCTGGCCGATCGTAAATCCTGGTTTAAAAAGCCGTCTGCGGGCGTCTATATCTGGGGCGACGTAGGGCGAGGCAAGAGCTTTGTCATGGACGCCTTCTATACGGCCGTCCCCATTACGGAAAAGCGTCGCGTGCATTTTCATTCCTTTCTGCAGGAGTTGCAGCGGCGGATGCGTGACTATGCCGGCCAAGCCGATCCTCTGGCACAGGTAGCCCGGGAAATCGCTCGGGAAGTACGTCTGCTGTGCTTTGATGAATTTCATGTGCATGACATTGGCGATGCCATGCTGTTGGGTCGTATGCTCAAGGTGCTGGTAGATGAGGGTGTCGGGCTGGTGATGACATCCAATTATAAGCCGGAGGGCCTGTGTCCAAACCCGTTGTATCGAGAGCGCTTCAAGCCGATCATTGCATTGATCGAAAAGCGCTTCGATGTGCTTGCCATCAACGGTAAGGTCGATTATCGGCAGCGCAGCGACGAGCAGACCCTATGGGGGTATTACCTCTGGCCAGAGTCGGCGGGCGGTGTGAAGCGTTTGCAAACACTGCTGGACCTGTCTGCTGCCGCTACGACGGACGCTACCCTGGACGTCAATCATCATCCCCTTTCGGTGCGCGCGTATGAAGGGGAGCGGATCTGGCTGGATTTTGCCGACCTCTGTGAGCAGCCTCATTCGACCTTGGATTACCTCTGGATTGTCGAGCATTTTTCGCACGTTGGCATCAGCGGGCTTGATTGCCTGGCGCGTCAGTCTGATGCCGTTCGACAGCGATTTCTAAACCTGGTGGATATCGCTTACGACCGGGGCGTGACTTTGATCCTGTCCAGCGAAGTGCCTATGGATGAGCTGGCCGGGGATGCCACTGTGGATTTTGCCCGGACGCTGAGCCGGTTGAGGCAGCTTGGAGTAGAGCGGCTTTGAATCAGGACTCAACAGAAGGATAGGCCAATAGGTTTCATGTTATGAAGAGGTGAGGCAGCACCAAGCCCTTTACCCTTGGAGCAGTGTTTTACTGCAGATGCCGATAAGGAAAAGGCATATCTCAACAATCCGAATGTACTCCTGTCTCGCAATTCCCATGCTTGGATTACAGCGTATGGGATGGCTTCTACTGTAGCCGGGGTCATGGCGCACTATGCCTGCAAAGCCTTTGACATAGTTGCCCCACGATTCAACTGTATAGCTACAGCCAGTAAGACCTCATTGTGGAAAACAATAATAAACCTCGTTAGGAGAGCACTATGCGGAGTACCTTTTTGAAGCGTCGCGCTGGCACATTGGCCTTGTGCGGCATGCTTGGTGTAATGGCGGCTATGTCTGCCCATGCAAGTAGTCATCAGGCTTCGCTTCGCTTCAATCCTGCCAGTGGCGGAACAGTGGGGCAGGTCACTGTGTATGGGCAGACCGTCACCTACACTGCCTATACGGTGAGCTATGTTGCCAAGCCCAATGATCCTGCCAAACAGGTCATGAGCATTTATATCCCTGCGAATGCTACGCAAGGCTCCCCCATCTTCATGCCGCTTAATACAGGCGGCTACATGGAGCTCGATCTCCTGACACCCGCGGATGTCACCACTGATAATGTCAACTCTTCAGGTAGTGGTTCAGGCTCAGCTATTGCCGCCGCCTTGGCCCTGTCCAAAGGAATTGTCGTAGTGTCTCCGGCTGGCCGGGGCCGTAATACCACCATGCTTGTCAATGGCGTGACCACAGAGGTCGGTAATGGCCCGGCTGCACTTGTGGATCTGAAGGCAGCGGTGCGATACCTGAAATACAACGATTCGGTCATGCTGGGTAATGCCAACAAGATCGTAGTAAGCGGCACCAGTGGCGGTGGGGCAATGACCTCTCTGCTGGGCATTACTGGAGGCAGTGCTGTTTTCAAGCCGTACCTGGATGAAATCGGTGCTGCACCCAGCAGTGATACCGTGTATGCCGCTTCGCCGTTCTGCCCGATCACAGACTTGGATAATGCCAATGCGGCCTATGAGTACTTTTTTTATGGCTCTGGCATTACTACGGCTAATCCTGGCCGTACGGCACCAATCACGCTCAGTAACAATGATCAGCGCCTTTCTGCGGTCATGGCGCAGATGTATCCAACTTATCTCAACCGGTTAGGACTGAAGCATCCTGATACGGGTGTACCGCTCAAGCTGAACAGCTACAGCCCTGATGCGGTAGCGGGCGGTTCCTATCGAAACTACGTGTACAGTCTTTTCAGTGCATCTGCGACGCGTTTTATTATTGACTCCGGTTATGTGAGCGCAGATGGCAGCCTGAATGAGGCTGGTCAGACCTATATGGCAACTGCCGAGACGGTAAACGGTGTCAAATCGGGCCTGACACCCGATAGCGTCATTACGTGGAATGCAAATACCCGCACGGCAACCCTGAATAGTTGGAAAAACCTTCTCGTCTACATGAACCGTATGAAGCCGGTCGGTGCGTTCGATAACGGGTTCTACAACGTGACGGGTGAGATGGATCTGTTCAATACCGATCCTGCCGCGTTGAAGAATGATATTACCGTTGCCGACGGTTGGAATCATTTTGACCCGAACCTTAAGGACGCGATTGCGAAGGCCGGCTTGAGCGAAGTTGAGGGCTATACCAGCATCAAGAACTTCCGCGTACGCAGTGACGTTGCCCGTTGGGCCGCCATGATGAACCCGATGTATTACGTACTGAGGTACAACGGGCATGGTGGTATTGATGTGAATCCTTATGCTGCCACTGTGTACGGAACAAGCTCGGTGGCCAAGCACTGGCGTATTCGGGTGGGCTCTTATGATCGCGATTCTTCACCCTTCGTCTCGGCCAACCTGGCAATCGCCCTGCAGAATCGAGGGTTGAACGTAGATTACAAAATCGCCTGGAACCAACCTCACTCTGGCAACTATGACAATACCGATATGATTGACTGGATTGCTGGCCTTTCCAATTAGATCCGCATTCTGAAGCGCTCAGCCTACATAAGTATGTTTGACGTTTACCTTGCAAAGGCCTAGCTCTCTTGTTTGCAGTAACTGCTCCGTCTTTATGGCGGAGCAGTTCATTAATACGGTTAGACAAGACAGACGTGCCGCTCCTGTATATCACTCAGTTAATTGTGCTGATTTCGTCCTCCCGCCGAGCGAAAAACACCAAGCCGATTTTGCGTTGACACGCCACGCTGTAAGCCTCTTTTGCGGAGGTGGCGCCATGAGACGTATCCAGGTTATCGACTCCCATACGGGCGGTGAGCCGACTCGTTTGGTCATCGAGGGATTTCCCGATATGGGGAAAGGCTCCATGGCGGAGCGGTTGAAACTGTTGCGGCATGAATACGATGACTGGCGGGCTACTTGCGTGCTTGAACCCCGTGGGAGCGATGTATTGGTGGGTGCGCTCCTGTGCGAGCCGGTAGATCCTGAGGCCTGCGCCGGCGTTATTTTTTTCAACAACTCCGGCTATCTGGGGATGTGTGGGCACGGCACGATTGGGCTGGTGCGATCGCTTTATCATCTCGGTCGGATCGATGTAGGGCGGCACCGGATCGAGACCCCTGTAGGGACAGTAGAGGCAACGCTGCATGAGGACCTTTCCGTCAGCGTGCGGAATGTACCTGCGTACCGCTATTGCAAGGATGTTCCGTTGGAGGTGCCCGGCCTGGGCATGGTGAGGGGTGACATTGCCTGGGGTGGCAACTGGTTTTATCTGATTGCCGATCATAGCCTGCAGGTGAACAGCGACAATCTCGACGCGCTGACCGAGTACAGCTGGGCAGTACGGCAGGCGCTTGAGGCGCAAGGCGTACGCGGCGAAAACGGCGGTGTGATCGATCACATCGAGCTGTTTGGAGGCGATGAATGCGCGGACAGCCGCAATTTTGTGCTCTGCCCAGGCAAAGCCTATGACCGCTCGCCCTGCGGGACAGGAACCAGCGCCAAGCTTGCCTGCCTTGCTGCGGATGGGCATCTGCAGCCGGGTGAGCTCTGGCGGCAGGCCAGCGTGATCGGCAGCCTTTTCGAAGCCAGTTATGCGTGGGAAGGGGAGCGGATCATTCCCACTATTCGAGGCACTGCCCATATCAGCGCCGAGGCCACGTTATTGATTGATGAGGCTGATCCCTTCGCCTGGGGAATTCGGCTGTGAGCCTTCTGGCGCGCACCGCTGCAGCAGATGTTGTTATCGTGGGGGCCGGTATCATAGGGGCTATGTGTGCCTATGAATTGGCTGCCCGAGGCTTGTGTGTTCGGGTCATTGACAATCGAAGCGGTGGTGCTACCGGCGCGGGGATGGGCCACTTGGTTGCCATGGATGACAATCCTGCCGAGCTTGCGCTCAGTCATTATTCCATCGGGCTCTGGAATGCGTTGCGTGAGCGCTTGCCTGAAGCATGCGCCTATCGTAACTGCGGGACACTGTGGCTGGCGGCGAACGATGATGAGTGCGCGTTAGCAGAGGCAAAGCAAGCCAGGCTGGCTGAGCATGGCGTTCAGTCGAATTGGGTCAGTGCCTCTTCGCTACGGCAATTAGAGCCGATGCTGCGCTCTGATCTGGCAGGTGCGCTGAAGGTAATTGACGACGGGATCCTCTACGCTCCGGCAGCAGTCCGTTGGCTGCTGGCCCAGCACGGCAGTCGAATCACCGTTCAGGAGGAGGAGGTCATCCGGGTCGAGGGTAATCGGTTATGCCTGAGCGATGGTCTCTGGATGACGGCACCCGCTATTCTGCTTGCCAATGGCCTGGATGCTTGCCGGTTACTCCCGGAGGTGCCGTTAAGGCCGAAGAAAGGCCATTTACTGATTACAGATCGGTACCCCGCCTGTGTCACCCATCAACTGGTGGAGCTTGGGTATGCTGCCAGCGCTCACGCCAGTGATGGAACCTCCGTCGCGTTCAATGTGCAGCCAAGGCCTACAGGACAGTTGCTGATCGGCTCATCCCGACAATTCGATACCCTGGATAAGCGCGTCGAGTTCGATGTGCTTGGTCGTATGCTCACGCGTGCGCAGCATTACCTACCCGGTTTGGGCGAGTTGAATGCTATTCGCAGCTGGACAGGCTTTCGTGTTGCAACACCGGATGGTTTGCCTTTGCTCGGACAATATCCCGATCAACCGGGCCTATGGCTGGCACTGGGCCATGAAGGGCTGGGCGTTACCACCGCACCGGCCAGTGCACGGATGATCGCTGCTCAGTTACTGGGTGAAGCGATTCCTCTGGATTCCACTCCGTTCCGGCCTGAGCGCTTTGCAAATGCGGCTTCCACCACCCGGGAGGCAACGGCATGATCACGGTGTATCTCGACCGGCAACCTATAGTCGTTACGGGCGGACTGACGGTTGCCGCCTTGCTGGCATTGAGCGAATCACCGGTAGCACGGCTGTCCTGCACAGGTCAGCCACGTGCATCGTTTTGTGGAATGGGTATTTGCCAGGAATGTCGGGTAATGATTAACGGTCGCCGACAGCTGGCCTGCCAGACCTTGTGTCATGAGGGTATGCAGGTGGAGCGTACGGTATGACGGGGCTGAACAGGCTGTCTTGTGATATCGCTATCGTAGGCGCTGGGCCGGCAGGTCTGGCAGCAGCCAGGGCTGCATCCACCAGCCAGCGCTCCATTGTGGTCATCGATGATAACCCCCGGCTAGGCGGGCAGATATGGCGCGACGGGCCAGGGGTGGTACTACCTGCATCGGCGCAGAGTTATCGAAAGGTTTTATCTCAGCCTAATGTTCGGTACTTGGCAGGAACGCGCATCGTAGCTGCGTTGGCACCAGGGGCCTTGTTACTGGAGGATGCACAGTCAGGTTGCCGGCTGGACTATGGGCAATTGATCCTGTGCTGTGGCGCACGGGAACTGCTGCTACCGTTTCCGGGCTGGACATTACCCGGCGTGACGGGCGCCGGAGCGTTGCAGGCCTTGATCAAAGGGGGCGCACCTGTGGCAGGTGAGCGGCTGGTGGTAGCGGGAAGCGGTCCGTTATTGCTGGCTTCTGCCGGAACGGCCAGAGCAGCCGGCGCTGTGCTTACAGGCGTCTATGAACAGGCGGCCCGTCAGCAAGTTATATCGTTCGGTACCGGGTTGCTGCGCTGGCCTGACAAGCTCACCCAGGCATTCAGATTGCTCTCGACTCACTACCGCTGGGCGAGTTATGTCGTTGAGGCCCTAGGAGATAATCGTCTGGAGGCTGTGCGTATTCGCCAGGGTGGCCGTGATAAGGTCGTACCCTGTACGCGTCTGGCCTGTGGGTTTGGTCTGGTGCCCAACACCGAACTGGCGAGTCATCTGGGGTGTCAGCTTGAGGGTGATGCTGTAGCGGTCGATCGCTATCAGCAGACGAGTCAGACAGGTCTCTATGCGGCCGGTGAATGTACAGGCGTTGGTGGTAGTGAGTTGGCGTTGATCGAGGGCGAAATCGCCGGATTGGCTGCTATTGGCAAGGTTGAACAGGCAAAGACTCTGTTCCCACGTCGCGAGCATTGGCAGCGGTTTGCCCGACATGTGCAAGCGCATTTCAGATTGCGACCTGAGGTCAGACAACTGGCCCGTGCGGATACGCTGATTTGCCGCTGCGAGGATGTTGCCCTCTCTGCTCTGGTGGGAGAGCAAGGATGGGATGCGGCAAAGCTTCAGAGCCGGTGCGGTATGGGAGCCTGCCAGGGACGTGTCTGTGGCACGGCGGCTCGCGAATTGTTTGGCTGGGCCTTGCCGGAGCCCCGTATTCCGTTGGTCCCTGCACGGGTCGAGACGCTTATGGCTATACCCAGAGCGCATTCGCGCCACCACTCATAAGAGGTGCTCATGCTTCAGATGATGTCTCCTATAGCCGAACGCGACAGGCAGGCTCCAGGTTTTGCCCCTGAGCAGATGACAGCCTGGTGTGAGGGGCTTGCCGCAGAGCGCCCTGAAGACTTAGAAACCTTGCTTAACAGCGTTGCGCTGATTGCTCCGCTTCTCAATGCGATTCCCAATGTGGTCTTCTTTATTAAGGATCTAGACGCACGTTACCTCTTGGCCAACCTGACGTTGGCGAGACGGTGTGGGTTCAAGACGGTTGCGCCTCTCTTGGGCAAGACGTCCGCTGAGGTCTTTCCGGCGAATCTAGGACCGCTCTATACCGAGCAGGACCACGAGGTGCTTCGCGGAGCGATCATCGAGGACAAGCTTGAGCTGCATTTTTACAACGGTCGTGAGCCAGGGTGGTGTCTGACCTACAAGCTGCCCTTGAAAGGGCATTCAGGGCAGGTGTTGGGTATGGCTGGCATTTCCTATGACTTGCAAGCCGCGCAGGATAACCACCCGGCGTATCAACGGCTTGCGGCGGTCGATAAACACATTCGTGCTCATTACACCCGTCCGATCGCACTGGCAGAGCTGACAGCCATCGCAGAGCTTTCCGTGGCTCAGTTGGAGCGCTATTGCAAGCGGATCTTTCATCTCACGCCCCGCCAGATGATCCATAAGGTGCGTCTGGAAAAAGCCTCTCAATTGCTAGGGACGACGATGCCGATCACCGATATTGCCTTGCAGTGCGGCTATACCGATCACAGCGCCTTCAGCCGCCAGTTCAAGACGCTGACGGGACTCACGCCCCGGCAGTTTCGGCAGGCTGCCAGCGACGCAGTTTAAAGTCCGACGTCAGGCAGTGCAGGACGTCGGGTCAGCGCGTTGTCTACAATCGCTTTCACTTCATCACGGGCAGCCCCTTCGAGGCTCAGGCGAGGAGGGCGGGTGACGGCTGAACCACGGCCTAGTATCTCTTCGCAGAGCTTGATGCACTGGACCAGGTCAGGGCGGGCGTCCAGGTGTAGCAGGGGCATGAACCATTGATAGAGCGACAGGGCTTCGTCGAAACGCTTTTGCATGGCGAGGCGGAACAGGGTTTCGCCTTCCCTGGGAAACGCATTGGACATGCCGGATACCCAACCGACGGCCCCTACAGCAATGCTTTCAAGCACTACATCATCCAGGCCGGCAAAGAGTACGAAGCGATCACCTACAGCGTTGCGCAGGTCAATAAAGCGGCGAGTGTCACCTGAGGAGTCTTTGAAGCAGACGATATTCTCGCAGTCCTTGAGCGAGGCCAAGATGTCCGGCGTAACGTCGTTCTTGTACACCGGCGGATTGTTGTAGACCATGACCGGAAGATCGGTCGAAGTCGCAACGCTGCGAAAGTGCATAGCGGTTTCGTGGGGCTTGGCAGAGTAGACTAGCGCGGGCATAACCATCACACCGTCCACGCCAGCAAAGCGCGCCTCGTTAACCATCTTCTGTGCGAAGGCGGTAGTAAATTCGGCTACGCCGGCGATCACGGGTACGCGTCCGGCCGCCGCCGCCTTGGCGGTCTCGATGACCGATAACTTTTCCGTCATGGTGAGCGAGGTGTTTTCTCCAACGGTGCCGCACACTACAAGCCCGGACACACCATCCGCCACGAGCTTGCTGACAACGCGGTGAGTGGCGTCCAGGTCCAGAGAAAAGTCAGGCTTGAACTGAGTGCTGACAGCCGGAAAGACGCCGCGCCAGTTGATCGCTTGATGTCCCATGGTCGTTATCCCTTTAGCGATAGACAGATGCCTACAGGGTGAACCGCCACCGTTCTTATGGCTTGAGATTTTTCCCCGGGTGCGAGGACGAAATCGGCACAGTGACGATCTGTAAGTGGCCTATAAACGAACAAGACTGCGTTTGTCGTATTGCGATTATCGACCAGATGCTTCGATAATCGGCCAAATCAGACAGCGGCCGGGCAGAGATCATGGATAACTCGAATTCGCGTGACCCTCACAGCTTTGGCGCACCGCCTATCATTGCATCGCCGGCCAAGCGGATCGAGGCCTTTACGGGCGATCCAAACTTCATGACGTCCCTTGCACGTGGCCTGGCTGTGATCCATGCCTTTCAGGAGCGCAAGCGGCATCTGACCATTGCACAGATCAGCCACCGAACCGAGATCCCCCGCGCGGCGGTTCGCCGTTGCCTGCATACGTTGATGAAGCTGGGCTACGTGACCACCGATGGACGGACCTATTCACTATTACCCAAGGTGCTGACGCTGGGCCATGCCTATCTGTCATCCACGCCCATGGCGCTCACCGCCCAACCCATTCTGGATCGCCTGAGCGAGCAGCTGCATGAGGCCTGCTCCGTCGCCACGCTTGAGGGGGATGAGGTGTTGTACATCGCCCGGTCCGCCACACCGCTGCGGCTGATTTCGGTCGATCTGAGCGTTGGCAGCCGGCTTCCGGCCTACTGCACCTCCATGGGCCGTATTCTGCTGGCGGCTCTGGATGATGCTGCCCTTCAGGATTACTTCGAGCGTGCTGACCTGCAGATCAAGACCAGTCGCACACTGCATACGCCAGAAAAGCTGTTGCCCTGTCTCGAGCAGATCCGGCAGCAGGGCTGGTGCGTCGTTGACCAGGAACTGGAGGTCGGGCTCCGTTCATTGGCCGTACCGGTACTGGATGCCTCCGGTCAGGTCATGGCTGCCATGAACGTGGGCACCCATGCCAGCCGCATCACCCGGCAGGAGCTGGAGCGTCGTTTCCTGCCCCTTTTACTCAAGGCCAGCCAGGAACTCAGCTCCAAGCTCTTTCACTGAAACTGTTCGTTAATCGAACCTTTAGCCGTTAATCGAATTGTGCAGTGCGTGCCTGCTCCGTAGGGTAGAGGCACGTTGCCAGCCGGCACGCCTGATAAAAACAACAGAGTCCGCCTATGTTCTGCATGATTTCTCCCGTGAACGGGATGGTGCATGCGCATCGCTCCGATGCGCTTTCTTTCTATTCGTGGATGATGGAGGCCTTGTCATGACGGGAGCCTCAACGAACACGACACTTGATGTTCAGACATTTATCAATGCCCAGCCGCTGAGCCGCTATCAGTGGCGAATCGTGGTGTTGTGCTTTTTGATCGTTTTCCTGGATGGCCTGGACACTGCTGCCATGGGGTTTATCGCACCGGCGTTGACCCAGGACTGGGGTATCGATCGAGCAAGCCTTGGACCGGTCATGAGCGCTGCCCTGGTTGGGATGGTGTTTGGTGCGTTGGGCTCGGGACCGTTGGCGGACCGGTTCGGCCGTAAGGTCGTGCTGGTTGCCGCCGTTTCCATCTTTGGACTTTTCAGCGTGATCTCGGCCTACAGCGGTACGGTGGATCAACTGGTCATTCTGCGATTTCTGACCGGCCTTGGACTAGGCGCCGCCATGCCGAATGCCACGACACTGCTGTCTGAATACACCCCGGAGCGGCTCAAGTCGTTACTGGTAACCAGCATGTTCTGCGGCTTCAATTTGGGCATGGCGTGTGGCGGGTTCATCTCTGCCAAGCTGATTCCGGCGTTCGGTTGGCATAGCCTGCTGTTGCTCGGGGGCTTGCTACCGATGGCTCTGGCAGTGGTGCTGCTGCTGTGGTTGCCGGAATCGGCCCGCTATCTGGTGGTGCATAACCGGGGCGTGGCACGGATTCGCAAGGCCTTGCTGCCCATCGGCCCAAGTATCGTGCAGCAGGCCAGGGAGTTCAGCGTACCAGAGCAGCGCACAGTCAAGGCGCGCAATGTCTTTGCCGTTATTTTCTCCAAGGCGTGTGGGCTGGGCACGGTGCTGCTCTGGCTGACTTACTTCATGGGACTTGTCATCGTATACCTGCTGACAAGCTGGTTGCCTACCCTGATGCGCGACAGCGGGGCAAGTATGGAGCAGGCTGCATTCATCGGAGCCCTGTTTCAGTTTGGTGGCGTGCTTAGCGCGGTAGCCGTGGGCTGGGCGATGGACCGGATCAATCCGCACTGGGTCATTGGCACGTTTTACCTGTTGGCTGGTGTCTTTGCGTATTGTGTCGGGCAGAGCCTGGGTCACGTGACGTTGCTGGCTACGCTGGTATTGGTTGCAGGGATGTGCATCAACGGTGCGCAGTCCGCCATGCCTTCATTAGCGGCACGCTTCTACCCGACCCAGGGTCGTGCCACAGGGGTGTCCTGGATGCTGGGTATCGGACGCTTCGGTGCCATTCTTGGGGCCTGGATGGGGGCCACTCTACTGGGGCTGGGATGGAATTTCGAGCAGGTGCTGACTGCGCTGGTGGTGCCTGCTGCGCTGGCTACGGCGGCTGTAGTGATCAAGGGTATCGTCAGTCATTCAGATGCGTCATAAGGCCTTTTCGAATCACGCAACCGCATACGGGAACAGATAAACGTGTTCGATAATCGACCGTAGATTCGATTATCGGATTGTCTGCTTACAGCCTTGCGGCTTACTGTTCCGTTCACCATCACTCGCCTGGTCTTCCGTCCGGGCGAGTACGACCCAGGTAGCTGGCACCCTCGATTTCAGGTGCTGCCATGACCGTCACACCGCCTCCTTACCCATGGGCCATCGGCCCGACCAGGAGCGGTATCAGGAGACTCATGATGCGTGATGTATTCATCTGCGATGCCGTTCGTACACCTATTGGACGCTTTGGCGGTGCGCTGTCCAGCGTCCGTGCCGATGATCTGGCGGCTATTCCGCTCAAGGCGCTGATGGAGCGCAACCCTGGAGTGCAGTGGGCGGAAGTCGATGAGGTATTCATGGGCTGCGCCAACCAGGCGGGCGAGGACAACCGTAACGTGGCACGTATGGCGCTTCTATTAGCAGGCCTTCCGGAAACCGTACCGGGCGTTACCCTGAACCGCCTTTGCGCGTCGGGGATGGACGCTGTAGGGACGGCTTACCGCGCCATTGCCACAGGTGAGATGGAGCTGGCCATTGCCGGCGGTGTGGAATCCATGTCCCGTGCTCCGTTCGTGATGGGCAAGGCGGACACTGCGTTTTCCCGCGGACAGAAGATCGAAGACACCACCATCGGCTGGCGCTTCGTGAACCCATTGATGAAACAGAAGTACGGTACCGATTCCATGCCGGAAACGGCAGACAATGTCGCGCAGGATCACAATGTTTCCCGCGCCGATCAGGATGCCTTTGCGTTGCGCAGCCAACAGCGCACGGCGGCTTCCCAGGAGAGCGGCTTCTTTGCCGAAGAAATCGTGCCGGTACGAATCGTCCACAAGAAAGGCGAGACGATCGTCGACAAGGACGAGCATCCGCGCCCTGATACCACGCTGGAGATGCTGGCCAAGCTCAAGCCCGTCAATGGGCCCGACAAGACCGTCACGGCGGGTAATGCCTCGGGTGTAAATGACGGCGCTGCGGCCATGATCATCGCCTCGGCCGAGGCCGTGCAGAAGTATGGCCTCAAGCCTCGCGCCCGCATTCTCGGCATGGCAAGTGGCGGCGTTGCGCCACGTGTCATGGGAATCGGCCCAGTGCCGGCGGTGCAAAAGCTGCTGACCCGTCTGGGGAAAACCATTGAAGACTTCGATGTGGTTGAGCTGAACGAGGCCTTTGCCAGCCAGGCCCTGGCGGTAGTGCGAGGCTTGGGATTACCGGACGACAGTGAAAAAGTAAATCCGCAGGGCGGCGCCATTGCACTGGGTCATCCGCTGGGAATGAGCGGTGCACGCCTGGTCATGACTACCGTGCATTGGCTGGAAAAGACCAACAAGCAGCTGGGGCTCGCGACCATGTGTGTTGGGGTTGGACAAGGTCTGGCGCTGGCAGTCGAGCGCGTTTGAGGTCAATGTCTTGGGCACCTCGTACAACGGGTCGCTGATGAGGAATAAGGGTGATCTGCGCCAGCGCGAAGGATTTGCGGCTTTGCAAAGGAGAGAATTGTAAAAGGACATGTCTCACCAAGGCCTGCGAATCCGTCACGCGTAGGCGGCACACCCTGCGACAGGGCAAAGGCTGCCCTCTGTAGGGTCATTCACCGGCACGTCAGGATCGATTGCGTGCCGGATTATTCCTATTTCAATGACAAGAGCGGATCGAATGACTACCAGTTCCTATACGTTGGAAGAGCGTCGTAAAAGAATCTTTGCCATTGTCGGCGCCTCGTCCGGTAACCTCGTCGAGTGGTTCGACTTTTACGTTTACTCCTTTTGCTCCATCTATTTTGCTCACGCGTTTTTCCCCTCAGACGACCCCACCGTTCAACTGCTTAACACTGCCGGTGTATTTGCCGCAGGCTTTCTGATGCGGCCCATCGGTGGCTGGATCTTCGGTGGGGTGGCCGACCGTTATGGGCGGCGTACGTCAATGATGATCTCCGTGCTCATGATGTGCGCCGGCTCACTGGTGATTGCTTGCCTGCCCACCTACGACAGCATTGGCTTCTGGGCGCCGCTTCTTCTGCTCATGGCGCGACTTTTCCAAGGCTTGTCGGTCGGCGGTGAATACGGCACTACTGCAACCTATATGAGTGAGGTGGCGCTGAAGGGTAAGCGCGGATTTTATGCCTCGTTCCAGTACGTGACGCTGATTGGTGGACAGTTGCTGGCGGTGCTGGTGGTGGTCATCCTTCAACAGGTCCTGTCCGAAGAGGAGCTGCGTGCCTGGGGCTGGCGTATTCCTTTTGTGGTGGGTGCGGTTGCTGCCGTGATTTCGCTGTTGCTGCGTCGCTCGCTTGAGGAAACCACGACGGCAGAAAGCCGTGCTGCCAAAGAGGCAGGTTCGCTGTCGGCTCTGTTCAAACATCACAAGGCGGCGTTTTTCACTGTGCTGGGATATACCGCCGGTGGCTCGCTGATTTTCTATACCTTTACAACTTACATGCAGAAGTATCTGGTCAACACCGTAGGCATGCATGCCAAGACGGCCAGCGGCATCATGACCGGTGCGCTGTTCCTGTACATGCTGATGCAGCCGCTGTTCGGTGCCTTGTCTGACCGTATTGGCCGCCGCGCTTCCATGTTGTGGTTCGGTGCGCTCGGCGCACTGTGTACCTATCCCATCCTGCTGACCCTGAAAACCACGACCAGCCCGGTCATTGCCTTTGGCTTGATCATCCTCGCGCTGGCTATTGTAAGTTTCTACACCTCGATCAGTGGCCTGGTAAAAGCCGAGATGTTTCCGCCACAGGTGCGTGCGCTAGGGGTAGGGCTCTCCTATGCCGTAGCCAATGCCTTGTTTGGCGGTTCGGCCGAGTTCGTTGCGCTGAACTTCAAAGCCATGGGGCATGAGAATCTCTTCTACATCTATGTGTCCTGCATGCTGGTAGTGGCCTTCCTGGTAAGCCTGCGCCTGCCGCGCAGAGCCAGCTATCTGCATGACGATCACTAACAAGGATAAATGCGTATGAGTCAGCGTCCGACCCATCAACTCTTCGATGCCTACTTTACTCAGGCCGCGATGCGTGATGTCTTCAGTGATAGCGGGCGCCTGCAGGGCATGCTGGATTTCGAAGCCGCCCTGGCGCGAGCCGAAGCCGCGGTCGGCCTGATTCCCAAGGATGCCGTCGCACCGATCGAGGCGGCTTGCCGCGCCGAGGCCTATGACCTTGCCGAATTGCAGCAGGCCATCGTGAGCAGCGGCAACTCGGCCATTCCGCTGGTCAAGGCACTGGGACGTGAAATCAAGCGTACAAGCCCCGAGGCCGAGCGCTATGTGCACATGGGCGCCACCAGTCAGGACGTCATGGATACTGGGCTTGTGCTGCAGGTCCGCGCAGCCCTCGCGCTGCTGGAAGACGGTCTGGCTGCCTTGGCTGATGCCCTGGCCAAACAGGCTCAGCGCTATGTAGACACGCCCTTGGCCGGACGGACATGGCTGCAGCATGCAACGCCCGTCACGCTGGGTATGAAGATTGCCGGCTGGCTAGGCGCCATTAACCGTCATCGCCAACGGCTGGCTGAGCTTAAGCCGCGTGTTCTGGTGCTGCAGTTTGGTGGTGCGTCGGGCACACTGGCGGCGCTCGGTGACAAGGCCATGCCGGTCGCCGAGGCGTTGGCTAAAGAACTTGACCTGACACTGCCTGATCAACCCTGGCATACCCAGCGGGACCGCTTGGTAGAGGCCGCCAGTGTGTGCGGCATGATTGTCGGAAGCCTGGGCAAGCTGGGGCGTGACCTTTCCCTGTTGATGCAGACAGAAGCGGCGGAGGTTTTCGAGCCGGCCGGGCAGGGGCGGGGTGGTTCCTCGACCATGCCCCACAAGCGCAATCCGGTCAGCGCGGCAGTCCTGATCAGCGCTGCGACCCGTATTCCCAACCTTGTCGCCACCATGTTCGCGGCCATGCCTCAGGAACACGAGCGCAGCCTGGGGCTCTGGCATGCCGAATGGGACACCCTGCCTGATATCTTCTGCCTGACTTCGGGTGCGCTGGAACAGGCGTTGCTGGTAGCCGAAGGGCTGGAAGTTGATGCCGAACGCATGCGCACGAACCTGGAGCTGACCCACGGACTGGTACTGGCCGAGGCTGTCAGCATTACCCTTAGCCAACGTGTCGGCCGTGAGCAGGCGCATCAGCTGGTCGAGCAGTGCTGCCGCCGTGCGGTCGAGCAGAAATGCCACCTGCGTGAGGCGCTCGGGCAGAACGAGACCGTGACCGCCGAGCTGTCTGCCGATGAGCTGGATCATCTGCTCGATCCTGCGCACTACTTGGGACAGGCCCGCACCTGGGTAGAACGCGCCTGTGCCGAACACCATTCACTGACGTCTGCTCGCTAGGAGGATTCCTGTGCCAACTGTGCAACTCGCCGAGGGCGAACTGAATTACCGTTTCGATGGCCGTGAAGACGCGCCGGTTCTGGTACTGTCCAACTCGCTGGGCACTGACCTGCATATGTGGGATGACCAGGTTCCCGCTTTTACCGAGCATTTTCGCGTACTGCGTTATGACACACGGGGCCACGGCGGCTCCACCGTCACGCCCGGTCCGTACACCATTGAGCAATTGGGCCATGACGTCTTGGCGCTGCTGGATGCGCTCAAGGTTCAGAAAGCCTTTTTCTGTGGACTGTCCATGGGTGGACTGACCGGGCAGTGGCTGGCAGTAAACGCCAGTGACCGTATCCAGCGTGTCGTTATCTGTAATACCGCCGCCAAGATCGGAACGGCAGACGGTTGGAATGACCGTATTGATACGGTTTTGAAGGGCGGCCAGGCGGCCATGGTCAATCTGCGTGATGCCTCTATTGGGCGCTGGTTTACACCTGAGTTCTCTCAGGCAGAGCCAGCCAAGGTCAAGCGCATTACCGACATGCTCGCAGCTACCTCGCCAGAAGGGTATGCCGCCAATTGTGCTGCCGTGCGTGACGGTGATTTTCGTGAGCATCTCAAGGCCGTCACCGTTCCGGTGCTTATCGTGGCGGGTACGCACGATGCCGTCACCACACCGGCCGACGGTCACTACATGCAGGCTCAAATTCCGAATGCCGAGTATGCGGAATTCGATGCTGCGCATCTTTCCAATGTACAGGCCGGCGAAGCATTCAGTCGCCGTGTTCTGGCTTTCCTGACGGCTTAGGAGATCTCGAGATGGACGAACGCGAACGTTATGAAAAGGGCATGGAGGTCCGTCGCGCGGTATTGGGCGATGCCCATGTGAATCGCAGCCTGGAAAAGCTCACGCCATTCAACGAGGAGTTTCAGGAGATGATCACCCGGCATGCCTGGGGTGATATCTGGACCCGTCCGGGCCTGCCGCGGCATACCCGTAGCCTGATTACCATTTCCATGCTGATTGGGATGAACCGAAGCGAAGAACTCAAGCTGCATCTGCGCGCCGCTGCCAACAACGGTGTAACGCGCGATGAGATCAAGGAAGTGATCATGCAGAGCGCCATTTATTGCGGTATCCCGGCGGCCAACGCGACCTTCCATTTGGCCGAGTCGGTATGGGATGAGCTGGGCGTGGAGTCACGCCAAACTCAATATGAAGGGCAGTAGGCAAGGCGTTATAAAAAAGCCCGTCGAAAGACGGGCTTTTTGTATTGACCTGGCGCTTACAGAATCGAGATAGGGTAGCTGAAGATCAGGCGGTTCTCGTCGACATCGTTGTTGCTGCCATAGTCGCGACGGACCATAGAGTTTCTCCAACGCATGTTCAGGTCCTTGAGCGGGCCGCTCTGGAAGGTATAGGCCACATCGAAGTTACGTTCCCATTCCGAGCCGTCATCATTGGCAGCGTTGACGTAGATGTTGTCACCATGGCCGTAACGCGCCATGAAGGCCAGACCCGGAATACCCATAGCAGCAAAGTTGTAGTCGTAACGCAGCTGCCACGAGCGTTCCTTGGCATTGTCAAAGCTCTGGGTAAACATGTCGTTTACGATACTGCCGCCGCTGGAACCGTTAACGCTCAGCCAGCCGTTATCACCGCTGACGCGCTGATAACCTACGGTAAACTTGTGACCACCAATACCGGCGGACAACTGTCCAGTGAAGAGTTTGTTGTCCAGGTTGCCCGCGCGCGCCTGGCCTTCCTCTTCACCGGTGAAGTAACCCAGGTTCGCGCCCAGGCTCCAGTCCCCGAACTTCTGGGTATGGGTCAGGTTGAAGAAGTTCTGCTTGTAGACATCTTCGAACTGCGCGTGCCATACGCCAACCATGGTGCGCTTCTCGTTGAAGGTGTATTCACCCCCTACATAATTGAAGCGATCCGAAGAGGCTGCACGAATCTGACGGGCACCGCCGGTCGTGATGGACAGATCCTCCATGTTGGAGGAGTTACGCAGGCTCACCTGGCGAATCTGCGCAGCATAGAACGTGAAGCCGTCCAGTTCCTTGGAGGTCAGTGTCGCACCGCGGAATGTCTGAGGAAGCAGGCGACCATCGTTAAAGCGAAGCACGGGTACGTTAGGCATCAATTCGCCTAACAACAGATCAGTCTTGGAAATACGAGCCTTGAAGGTAGCGCCCAAACGACCGAAATCATCGGCGGCACGCCCGTCATCATGTACCGGCAGCAACTGTGTACCAGCACGACCCCGACCGCTGTCCAGCTTGATCCCATAGAGCCCGGTCAGGTCCAGACCAAAACCTATGACGCCCGGTGTGTAACCCGAGGTTGCCGTCATAATGAAACCTTGACCCCATTCTTCGACCTTGCTCTGTGGAGCGTTTGGGGTACGGAAATCCCGGTTGAAGTAATAGTTACGGGTCATCACGTTGACTTTGGCGTCTTCCAGAAAACCTTCGGCATGAGCAGCCATCGGTAATGCCAAGGCCAGCGCAAGCGGTGTGAGTCCAATAAACGCAGGAACAGAGAGATAGCGAAGGGTCATTATTGTTGTACTCCCATGAGTAATGGTGCCGCACCTGAGCGCAATCTCTTGCGGATTAATTTATCAGAGGCGGAGAGGCCCTGATCCTCAGGGCATTTCATGTCCGGCCTGAATAGGCAGCCGAACCTAAGCGGACGCGCAAACGCCTCCGCGAAATCTGGAAGAGGGGGGAATATCGGGTGGGGAAGATAAGGCCGTGCAGGGTGCGATCTTCAACATTCAGGTTATTCCATTATTAAATTTATTGTGGAATTCACCCTTGTGCCTTATGGCCAGGGTTGTACGATGACGTGCCGCGATAATGCTATCGATTCGCTACCTAAAGCAATAGCCATTTGTTCGTTTATCGCACTTGAAAGACCGTATGAGACAAATGGCTTAACTGTATGCCTGATAACACTTTTAAGTAGCACATAAGCGGCCGAGCCCTGAAACAGCGTGGCTCAGGGAAGAAGATCTGTCTTGGTCGAGACCCTAGAAAAGGCGTCTATTAGACTAAAGAATAATCTTTGGAGCCTACGCCGCGGTGGTGGGGCGGTACCGTCAGAGGAGCGATACCGCAGGAATGCTCAAGCCTGTCCTGTCGCTTTGGGGGTATCTGGGCGTGAGCCCCATTCTGTCCAGGAGCCGTCGTACAGGGCCCCTTCCGGTAGGCCTGCCACTGCCAGTCCCAGGAGAAGAACGGCTGCTGTCACGCCACTGCCGCAGCTGGTGACCACTGGTCGTGAGCCGTCCGCACCAGAGTGCGCGAAGCGCGCGCGAAGCGTTTCGACATCCTTGAACGTTCCGTCAGCATTGAGAAGATCGGTATAGGGCAGGCTGGCGCTACCTGGAATATGCCCGGAGGCCAGGCCTGCACGCGGCTCGGGCACCGACCCCTCGAAGCGATTGGCCGCGCGTGCATCCAGTACCTGTTCGAGGCGGCTGTCGAGGTTGGCCTGGATATCGCCCAGGCCCCGTAGCATTCTGGCATGGAATGTGGCTTCGAACGTGTGGGCCGGTACGACAGGTGCCGGGCCTTGTTCTACAGGTCGATGTTCGCTCTGCCACTTGGGAAGGCCTCCATCAAGCACTGCGACCTGATCATGGCCGAAGAGGCGAAACATCCACCAGGCACGCGCTGCTGAAAACAACCCTTTCTGGTCATAAACCACAACGCGGGACTGGTTGTTGACCCCCAGCTCACCTACCAGCCGGGCGAAACGACCCTGAGAGGGCACCATGTGCGGCAGCGTTGTGTCCTGATCTGAAATCTCTTCGATATCGAAGAAGCGAGCATTAGGTAAGTGAGCAGCCTCATACTCGGCGCGTGCATGTTTCGACTCGTTAGGCAGGTAGACACTGGCATCGAATATCACCAGGTCTTTGTTGCCCAATGCGTTGGCAAGCCACTCGGTACTGACCAGGGGGCCAAACGTCATAAGAGTTCTCCTGTATGAATGTTCCACTTATGGTTGCCTTGACGCCAGGCGGTGCGGCGTTGGCAGGTCTGTCCCCATCCTATCCGATCGGGCAGGCGATGCGGTAAGGTACGAACAGGCGTTGGGGCGCGCTCGATCAGCCGCAACGTTTTATTGTCGAACCCAGGACCGGCCCGCGCCGGTTCTTTTTCCAGGAACGTGGTAATGAGCGATTCAAATACGGTGCGGGGTAAAGCCCCGGGGATCAACTGGCAACTGGAACGAATCGTAGGTGAGCTGCATGACGCTCGTAACGAATGGCGTAGCCAGCATGGCCGAACGCGAGAACTGAGCAGCCGTGAACTGCCTTCGCGAGCGGTAATGAGCGAGATCCTTGAGTCGCTCTGTAGCGCCTTGTTTCCGCTCCGTCTAGGACCCAGTGACCTACGTGCGGAAAGCGAAGACTTTTTCGTAGGGCACGTGCTGGACCGTGCGCTCAATGCTCTGTTAGGGCAGGTGCGGCTGGAGCTGTGCTATACCGCCCGACAGCGGGGGATGCCTGAATGCTTGGTCGAAGACCCGGCGCAGCGCATCGTGCAGGACTTCGCTTTGGCACTGCCTGATCTACGCCGTCTTTTGGATACCGATGTGCTGGCAGCCTACCGGGGCGATCCGGCCGCGCGCAGTGTGGATGAAGTGCTGCTGTGCTATCCCGGTATCCTGGCTGTTATCTACCATCGTCTGGCGCATCAGCTCTATCGTTCGGACCTGCCGCTACTGGCGCGCATGATTGCAGAGCTGGCTCATTCAGCCACGGGTATCGATATCCATCCAGGGGCGCAGATCGGCCCCAGCTTCTTTATCGATCATGGTACCGGCGTGGTTATCGGTGAGACAGCCATCATTGGCGAGCGGGTCCGGATCTATCAGGCAGTGACTTTAGGTGCCAAGCGCTTCCCGGCCGATGAGTCCGGTAATCTGCAAAAAGGGCATCCACGTCATCCGATCGTCGAGGACGATGTGGTGATCTACGCCGGCGCGACCATTCTGGGACGCATCACTATCGGAAAAGGCTCCACCATTGGCGGTAATGTCTGGCTGACGCGTAGTGTTCCGGCGTTCAGCAACGTGACCCAGGCCAACTTGCAAGGATGCTCCAACAGCGATCAGTAAAGGTGTCGCTCGGCAGGCTAACGCTTCAATACGCAACATGCCCTGACTGCCACAGGCATGAGGGGCACGATTGCTATCCAGGAATGATTACGCCGGATGTCGAAGGCGGCAGCCAGGCTTTCAACGCTGCTGCGTTCGGTGATTCTGATCCGTCCCCTGATGGCCAACCCGTTAGCGCATCCGTGATAGACAGGCGTTGGGAAACATCAGGCACAAAAAAAGGGTTGAAGCTATAGGCATATAGTCTTCAACCCCAAGACCGAGTAGAAGAAATCCGATCGACTGATCAGATCATGGTGAAATCGGGTCGCTGGCAGGGAAGGTTTCCTCTACGGCCTGGTCTAGCTGGTCGTCATCGACGTCACGATTATCGAGGTCTTCGTTTTCAGCGTTCTGGTTTTTGGGGTGCTTGATGTCGCTCATGTTCGTCTCCCGTTCGGGCCTTATTCAGGCGTTATCCATTAGGCCGTAAGGGCGTCGTAAGGTTCTAACCGCCCATCCATAAGGTGCCGGTCATCGCTTGGCAAAAGGCAAGACGCACATATTTTCAATCTTTCGGTTGATACCCGTCGCTGCGCTAAACGGCGAATATAGCCTCCCGATTCACAATGCCTGATCGCTAGGGTGCCCTTGCAGGTTCTTGCGCAATGGTAATGCGGTAAAGGTCTTCTAGGCCTTGCTGTACCTCTGGTGGAAATAAACATTCATGGAGAGAGCTATGTTTATCTTCAAACCGCTCGCCGCTGCCGTTCTCGCGGTGTTAGCCACGCAAGCCTTCGCTGAAAACAATACGGCCCGACAGGACCAGCACGGTGTGCTCAATACGGCTACGATCGAGCAGTCCGGCTCCGGTAACGCCGCCAAGCAGTCGCATAGCGGTTACGCCAATGAGGCTCGTCTGGCTCAGGCCAATAGCCAAGCCGGTACTGCACAGCAGGCACAGGCGGGCAATTACAACGTTGCGACTGTCGAGCAGGCTGACTCGACCAATGCCTATTCCAACCAATACCAGTATGGCTGGAACAATCAGGCGTCGGTCTCCCAGCAAGCTTCCGAATCCGCTTCAGTCAACCAGAGCCAGACAGGCACTGCCAACGAAGCTGAAACCGAGCAACTAAACACGACCCAGGCAACCTCCCGGATTACGCAAAACGGCAATACTCATTGGGCCCATACGCTGCAGGAAGGGGCCGTGGCCAGTGAAGTATCCGTTAATCAACAGGGCGACAATCACACCGCTCTGCTGTGGCAGCGGGACGGCTCCAATAACGTTGCGACGGTCATTCAGACAGGGAACGATACCTCCGCCAATATCTACCAGCTGGACAGCCAGGGTTCCGTGGCCACGCTTGAGGTCAGTGGTATGAATACCTCGGCCTATGTCACCCAGCGCGGTACGCAGCAGCAAGCCGCTGTTCGTATCGACGGTCAGAATGGCGGCGCCCTGGTCACTCAGGAAGGCAGCAATAACGACGCAGACACTACCCAGAGTGGTGTCTCGAACAGTATCGATGCTTTCCAGGCAGGTGACTGGCAGGCCGCTCAGCTCAGCCAGGTGGGTGACTACAACATTGCGACCGCCAACCAGACCGGGACCGGTAACGAGTTCTATGCCGACCAGACCGGCAACAGTAACGTCCTGTACGGCACGCAAGAGGGTAGCGACAACATCCTGAGCGCTTCGACCGAAGGCTCGCTCAATGAAATCATCATCGGGCAGCAGGGCGATCGTAACGTGGCGTATCTCAGCCAGCTGAGCGGATCGGATAACCACATCACGCTACAGCAGACCGGTGCTGATCTACGGGTCAACCTGAGCCAATCCGGCACAGGCAACCGCGTCAATCTGATTCAGCAGTAAAACTGATCCTCCCTCGCGCACCGCCTTCGCACAGGCGGTGCGCGCCTGAAGCCGCTTGGCAAACGGCTGCCTTCCGTGTCTTTTTCGCAACCGGCACTGGATTCCTGGCGTACTGTCCACATCTTTATCGAAGGGTGTTTGTGTCGTGCACTGACCTGTATCAGCGCCATACCGGGCTGATAGGGCTATGGTTATAGACAGGTACGATCACCGGGCAGCGGCAGGCCTGTCATGGCTGTCTGCTTTTGGCTGTTGTCGATTGACGAGACGGTGAGGTTCGATGGAATTCAAAGATTATTATGCGCTACTGGGCGTCGACCCGGGCGCAGACGAAAAAGCGATCAAGACCGCATACCGCAAGCTGGCGCGCAAATATCATCCAGATGTCAGCAAAGAGCCGGATGCGGAAAACAAATTCAAGGAAGTCTCCGAGGCCTATGAGGTTCTCAGAGATCCGGAAAAACGAGCCGAATACGATCAACTACGCCAGTACGGCCGGGCCGGGCAGCAGTTCGAGCCGCCGCCAGGCTGGGAGTTCAACGGCAATTTTGGCGGAGGAGGAGACGGGCAGTACGAGCGGCATTTTTCCGATTTCTTCGAATCTGTTTTTGGTGCCCGACCCGGTAGTGGGCGCGGCCAGGAGCGTAGTGCCGGACGAAGAGGGCAGGATGTGGAAATGGAACTGCCGTTGTTTCTCGAAGACACGCTGTCGGACGAGCCGCGGACCATCAACTATCGGGTGCCTAGCTATAGTGCGAACGGTCTGCGTCACGAGAGCGTACCCAAGAGCCTGAACGTACGCATTCCGGCAGGCGTGACCGATGGCGAGCGAATCCGGCTGAAAGGGCGGGGCGCCCCAGGGCTCAATGGCGGACCCGACGGCGATCTTTATCTGGTTGTCCGGCTGGTTCCTCATCCACTCTTCGATGTCGACGGGCATGACCTGCTTCTGACCGTTCCGCTTGCGCCTTGGGAAGCTGCACTAGGCGCTAAGGTAACTGTCCCCACCTTGAGCGGAAAGCTGCAATTGACCGTTCCGGCCAACAGCCAGGCGGGGCAGCGTTTACGTCTCAAGGGTAAGGGGTTGCGAACCCGGAAGGGCGGCGCAGGAGACCTGTACGCCGTGATCAAGATTGTCATGCCCAAGACTCATGATGAGGCTACTCGGAAACTATGGGAGCAATTGGCAAACAAGGCCAGCTTCAACCCTAGAAGTGAGTGGAGGGACTGAGATGACCACCGTAATCGTGGAATTTGACATCGAAGAGATCAGCCAGCTGGTCGATACGCCAGTGACTCACATCGTCGAGCTTGTCGAGCATGGCATCGTCGAGCCACGCGGGCCGCGGCCAGAAGTATGGGTATTCGACCTGCCAGCGTTGCATACGGTACGTCGTGCCGTACGGCTGCAACGAGAGCTTGAGCTGGACTGGGCGGGCATCGCACTGGCGCTCGACCTGCTGACCCAGGTAGAAACCCTGCGTATGGAAAACCGCATGCTCAGGCAGCGGCTTGCCCGCTTTGTGCTTGATGAGTAAAAGGAGGGCTCCAGGCACATATGTTGTGCTGGAGCCTGCCCTTTAGAACCAGCGATCGTTGCGCTTTCTGCGACCCGCAAATGACGGCAGGATCAAACCTGCCAACAGGCCGGCTCCGGCAATACTGCCTCCGTAAACGAGATAGCGCATCATGGCATCTTTGTTCTCATCACCCAGGCGCGCCTTAACGCTGCGAAGTTCGGACTGTGCGTCGGTCAGTTCAGCATCTAGCTGGCGCCGGGTCTGCTCAAGTTCATCTATGCGTGCTTTGCGGGCGTCCATGGTTTCCTGCATGCCCTGAACGCGGGATTTCCAGCTGTCATCGATCGTCTTGAGCTTGCTGCTCAGCTCGTTTACCTGCTGTTCCAGTTGCGGTACACGCTCTACCGGGCCTGGTTGTTCCTGCAGTTCGCTGGAGCGAATCCATACCAGATCACCGCTTTCGCCTCGGATCTGGCTGTAATCACCTTGGGTGTTGACCAGCTCGACTTTCTGGCCGGACTTGAGTGATCCAACGATACGATAGCCATCGGTCGGGCCGCTGCGAACATACGTAGACAGCGTATCGCTGACCCAACGGTCAGCCGCCTTGTTTTCCTGGGCCTGTACCTGACCCAGACCTGCTGTAAGGGCTGCTCCGAGCAAACAGGCGCTCCAGGTAGAGCCTTTGGAAAAAATGCGTGTGCCCTTGGCTAACGGGGTACGAGAAAAAAGGGCTGCGAGAAAAGTGGGCATAGGCATTAAATGGTCATGTAATAAAAGTATGAGAGCCTGGACAAAAGGCCATCTTTTGGAAAGGGCCGTACCGTAACAAGCCTGGCCTACGATCAGCAATCACCTCATGCAGAGTTTGTGCATGGAGCACGCCGCGCAGGGGCCGTCAAACAGGTTATATGCTAAATTCTGGCTAGAACCTGAACGATCCACACCTTTTCAGGCCAGTAAGCCGGAATATTATTTCCTGATGCGTCTATCCGGTGCTTGCATATTACGGGCTTGCCAGCAAAGTGGCTGGCCACTGATTCAACTGATAAGAGGTGTGCGACCTCCTGCAAACGCAGAGGTTTCTGCCCTTGCAGGAGAGGGATCTAAAACTGTGAAATGGCTTAAAAATCTGGTTAAAGCACGTCCTGGCCATGTTCAACGAAGAGCATGGTCGTAGGCCGCAGGGTCTGCAGCAGGATATTCGCTTTGAGAGGCAGATTAGCCATGTGTACGATGTCTAGCGCTTAGGGAACAAGTAGAGCGCTGCATAGTGCACCAGCATAATGGTCTTGGCGTCCAGAATGCGTCCGGCGCGAATCATGTCTAGCAATTCATCGAAGCCAAACTCCATTACTTCGATGTCCTCACCTTCATCAGCCAGCCCACCCCCTTCGCTTCTATGTGTATCGCTATCGTATTCTGCCGCGAAGAAGTAGAGTTTTTCCGTGACCGAGCCCGGGCTCATGTAGGCTTCGAACAGCTTGGTAACATGATGGAGGTGGTATCCCGTTTCCTCTTCGATTTCAGCGCGGATGCGCTCTTCAGGCGCGGCGTTGTCGAGCAGGCCGGCCGGCGTTTCGATCAACATGCCATCAGGAATGCCATTGAGATAGGTCGGCAGGCGGAACTGTCGGATCAGCACAATGGTACGGCGCTCCAGGTTGTACAACAGTACCGTCGCGCCGTTGCCGCGGTCGTAGGTCTCACGGGTGTGCTGCTGTCGTGATCCATCACGCCGCTGGTAATCCAGGGTGTACTTGGTCAGCACGCCCCAGTCATTGGCAAGAATCTGTGAGTCGAGGATACGGATGGGCGAGGAGTCGGTCATGAAGAGTTCTCGAAAGAGGGTATTCAGGCGGGCTGATGCCGGGCTCAGGTGCTGGGTATTGATGAGCATGCCAGTGCATCTTGGCAGCGGTGTGTCAGAAGGGAAACCGGCGCGGTAGCCGGTTTCCTGAGCCGTTATGGTTTGGCTATATGCCAGACACCACCCTTGCCATCGCCAGTCTTGTCACCAGCCTTTTTGTCCTGGACGAAGGTATACAGCGGCTTGCCCTTGTAGGTCCACTGCATGGCGCCATCTTCGCGCTCGATCACGGTCCAGGCATCCGAAGGCTTGCTGCCAGCCTCTACCTTGAGCGGCGGCCAGTTTTCCGCGCATTTGCCATTGCAACTGGAAACACCTTCAGTGTCCTTGTCGTAGGTATATAGCGTTCTGCCCTGGTCATCGACCAGAACACCATTTTTTTCCATCGCTGGGGAGGCTGCCAGCGCAGCGCTGGAGGCCAGAAGGGCAGTTACAGCAAACAGGGCTTTGACAGTCATGGTGGTCTCCATGGATAAACAACTTGTTATAAGCAGTTTCCTTGTCACCTACACACGGACCGGCGGTGCCGGGTAGTGTTCCTTACAGGTTCGGCTCCAGGGATTTTTTGACATGCCTTGTATAATGCTTCTCATCTATAACGTGGCAAACAGTTTGCCAATGGCGTCCAGTGCCAGCGCAAGCAGGGCGGCAATCCCGACAGAGCCTATAACCAGAGCCTTACCCCACCATACGCCCCATTTCACAAGGCCGGCCACAATGCCAACAGCGCAAAGCAGCAGCCCGAGCTGAAGATAGTAGGTCGTCCAGGCCAGGGTCTGAATGAACAGCAGCCATAGCTCGTTGAGTTCCTGGTACATCAAGCGCTCCGGTATCCGATCAGCCCACACTATCGCACGTCTGGCTGAAAAGCCGTGTGCCCCTGTGGTTACTCTGTGACGATGCTGTCGACGGCATCGCTCAGAACCGATGGAAATACCCGCTTACACCCTTGAAAGGTGTCTGCTTAACGAAACGCTTACGAATGCAGTTTGGTTAAGCAAATCTTAAGGATGAGCCTGCTAGTCTCCTGGCACATTTTGGGTTCGGCATTACATTCGGGAGAAATCGAATGGGATGGGGTGACGAGCTGATGGCTGCGGGTCAGGCCCGCGTGCATTATGAAAAGACACGGCAGAAAGTGGTGTTCGTGGATTGTGAGGGGCAGCCGCGCTGGTCGGAGATCTGGGAGAACAATCCCTATATTCTCAAACAGCCGGAGCCAGGGTGCGTCACGATATGCAACGCACCCAAGAGCCGTCCGTATATCTACCGCAAGAACAAGAAGGTCTGCGAGTGGCAGGTCTTTGAGCTGGTGCCTGGCGAGATATTTTTCTCTGCCCAGGAACTGGCGTTCGGTCGACAACATGCCCAGGGCTCGATTGTCATTGAGCCCCATACCAAGGTGACCGATTCCAACAAGGCCTGGCTCTGGGAGCGTTGGGAACAGCTGGCTCGGTGCGGCTTCGACTTCGTGCAGTTGGGGCCGGAGGGAACCCGGCTGCTTCCAGGGGTACGGCATGTCGTGACGGCCAGTTTTCGCGAAGCGGCGGCCGTACTGGCTCACGCCCGGGGTTTTGTTGGGGCTGAAGGCGGAATGCACCATGCTGCTGCAGCGGTTTCGACGCCAGCCGTTGTGCTGTTTTCAGAGTTTATTTCGCCACGGGTCACGGGTTACCTGGGCCATATCAATCTGTATCAAGGCAAGACGCCGTTGGGTAATGGCGCACGGCTGCCTTGCAAAAAGTGCCGGGCGTCCATGCAGGCGATCACTGTCGATCAGGTAGTGTCGGCATTGAATGAACTGATGTCAGTCGGCTCAGCCATAAGGCCCGGTGTTGCCATGGCGCACCGAGTGGCTGCCGAGGCGTAAGTCGAATGGGGGCCTCCAGAGAGGCCTCCTGACTACACGGTAACGCTGGCTGCCGTCTGGCCTGCCTTTTCCGCAGGGACTTCGATCAGGAAGCGGAACAGCGAGCCATGCTGCTCGACGCTACGGCACCGATAGCCATAGCGTTGGGTATCCTCTGGAATGCCATGTACCGACTGCGCACAGTCGGTAATGACTTCGAGCAATTGACCAGCCTGCATTGTTTCCAGGGTTTCCAGTGTAGCGATGGCGTTATAGGGGCAGTGTTCGCCCCTCAGGTCGAGAGACAGATCCGGTTGTGTGCTCATGGACTCTCCTGGAGGTGCCGAAACGGCGAGCGTTGAGTTGAACCAATAGCAGGGCGATGCCCAGGCCGATAAAGGTTAGTAGCAAACCATAGCCAGGGCCGACGGCTTTCAGTAAGTCGATCTTAGGATAAGGAAGAGCCAGTGCATTACCCAGCTCGTCCCAATACACTGCCACCAACGTACCGCCAATCACATTGCCCAGGCCCACTACCCAGAAGTGCACCTGTCCTTCCACGGCGCGGTACATCCATCCGGTCTCGCAGCCGCCGGCCAATACGATGCCGATACCAAAGAGCAGGCCGCCAATGATGGCGTTCGGGCCCATCCAGAAAATCTTGGGCGCAACGCCCAGCTGAATTGCACCAAAGGTGCCAATGGACGCAACCGCCATCCCCAACAGAATCCCTTGGGCAGCCCGAGTGCGGCCGGTCGTCCAGATGTCACGGGCGGCGCTGGTAAAGCAGATCTGAGCCCGCTCGATCAGGGTACCGAACAAGAGTCCGAATACGCAGGCGATACCCAATACAAAGGAGGCTTCGAATCGCCAGGCAGCCAGCAGTGCCGCGGTACACAGTACGGTGATGCCCAGGCGGGATTGTGTTCTGGCCCGGCGTGCAAGCGCATCTGGGGAAGGCATGGGCGAGCGGGTTTTGCCAACCTTGAGTGGCGCTCTCAGAAAGGGCAGCAGGCTGAGCTTTACCCCTATCCAGGCTCCTGCGACAGTCGCAAGCATGAAAGCCCAGGCATGTAGGGAGAACATCGGAATGCCGGTAAAAAAGGCGGCCAGGTTACATCCCATAGCCAGGCGAGCACCGAAGCCTGCAACGATCCCACCAATCAATCCCTGCAGCAGGCGCCTACGACTGGTAGGCCAGCGCCAGCCCACATTGCCTGCGAACAACGCCATGCTCAAGGCACCGAGAAACATGCCGGCAATCATGACGCCATCGATCCGGTCCAGCGGGGTGCCCTGCAAACCGATAAGCTTGAAATAGCTCCATTCCTCAGGATGGAGGCCGAACCAGGACAGTACATGTCCTCCCCAACGGGTAAATTCTCCGGTGACGGCCCAGAACGTATGGGTGAGCATGAAGTAATACGCCGAAAGGACACCCAAGGCGACCAGTGTCGGAAGGGGAGCCCAGAAGCGGACAAGGTACGTTTGACGAAAATGAGCGAGACCGGCGAACACGTGGCAAAGCCTCTGAAAGGGAAACGCGTAGTATAGAGCAACCCTTCATTTTGTAGTGGCTTTAGGCGTTATGCCGTCGAATTTTGAAAGACCCGGACATGAACGGTATTTCCCGCGCGGGCCCTTAACAGGGCACAATAGAGGTTGCGCAAGAGCCGTAGTCACCTCTGTTTTACGATAATGATTGATGGAATGGATTGCCTCCTTGAGGCTGCCTTATAACGCATAGGACATCATGCCCGTATTTACGCCTCGTCAGATTCTTCTGGTTAGCTGGTTCGTTATTCTGGCCAGCCTCATGTTGGTTTTTCCGCTTGGATTGGTCCCCAGTCTGTTTGCCGGTCTGCTGGTCTTTGAATTGGCCAATATGCTGGAGCCTCGCCTGCAGGGGCTTATTTCCGGTGATCGTGCCCGTATCGTAGCGGTAGCCCTGCTGGTGACCCTGGTTGTCTGTGTCCTGGTTGTATTCTTTGCGGGCGCGATCAGTTTTGTACTGCATGAAGTTCGCAATCCGGGCAGTCTGATCGATAAATTCATGGCGCTCACCGAGCGTGCCCGTGGGCAACTTCCCATGGCGCTCGATAAATACCTGCCCGCCAGCGCCGAGGATTTTCGTCACTCGGTCAATGAGTGGCTCGGCGCTCACCTGGGTGAGCTGCAGACCATTGGCAAGGATGCCATACACACGTTTGTCACCCTCGTAATTGGCCTGATCCTGGGCGCTGCCGTTGCCTTGCAGCGCAAGCGCAGCAGAGCCCAGGAACGTCCGCTGTCCACCGCGCTGCTGGACCGTGTGGCGCTGCTGTCAGAGGCATTTCGCAACGTGGTATTTGCCCAGGTAAAGATCTCCTTTATCAATACCATTCTGACAGCCGTCTTTCTTGCGGGTGTGTTGCCGCTCTGTGGCATCCACTTGCCCCTGATCAAGACAATGATCGTAGCGACCTTCATTCTGGGGCTGCTGCCCGTGATCGGGAATTTGCTCTCTAATACCTTGATTCTGATCGTAGGGCTGTCGGTTTCGTTATGGGTGGCAGTATCCGTAGGGTGCTATCTGGTCGCTATCCACAAGCTTGAGTATTTCCTCAATGCGCGCATTGTCGGAGGGCAAATCAAGGCCCGCTCCTGGGAATTACTGTTAGCCATGCTGGTTTTTGAATCGGCTTTCGGCCTACCAGGACTTGTGGCTGCGCCTATTTATTACGCCTATCTCAAAAGTGAGCTGACACGAGCAGATCTGGTGTAAATGAGTCATAGGATGTCATTGGTCGGCTACGGCAAATGACGTTGCGCTGGCCTCTTGTTATAGGTGCAGATGTACCCATATCAACAGGATGTCTCACAGCTAAATGGGAGAGTCCTATGGCCAGTGGTTGGGCAAACGACGGTGCGGTTCAGGAGCAGATCGACAGCACCATTGAAGATGCTATCCAGCGCGCTCGAAGCCAGATGGGGCGTGGTGAAAGCCTGACGCACTGCGAAGAGTGCGATGCGGTTATTCCCGAGGCTCGACGCCAGGCAGTAAAGGGCGTGCGCTTGTGCGTTAACTGTCAGGCCGCGCACGACAAGGAGCAGGCCCGGTTCAGCGGCTATAACCGACGTGGCAGCAAGGATAGTCAGCTACGCTAGAGAGCAGTAGGGAGCAAGGTAATAGAGCCACCTTGCTGCTCATTAAAGCCTTATAAATACAGGGCTTGTCAACGCACGCTAGCATCTTTCTAAGGAATCATGACGTTGCCTTTTTAAAAGGCAACGCCTTATTGTCCGGTTTTTATTGTTGCCGTCAGTCACCCACTCTCCAAAAACCATTCTCTCCCCGTAAAGTTCTTCTTCTGTTCGTCGATACGCGTTGCACTATTTATTCGTTTACTCAAAGAACGTCTAGACGCTAGCTGTGCCCTTGCATTTAGGGTTACCGCTTAACCATCTCCAGATCTCTTTGCAGCATCTCTTCTAGTCGCGGAATTTGAGGCACGTTACGTTATGCGTCTTTGGCGAAACAGTATCCAGTGGCAGCTTATCTTGAGCATGGGCGCCGCCTTGGTCATTAGCAGTTTGGTTGTAATTGGTATCTATGCCTATGCCTTGAATCGGTTAACCGATCGTTATCTGCTTCAAGAGGCTATGCCGACCAGTGTCAAAGCGATTCGAAATGATCTTGAGCGAGTACTGACCGTCCCGCTGACCACGGCCAGTAATATGGCCAACAATACCTTGATTGCTGACTGGTTGAGTGCTGGCGAAGCTGTCGAGCAACAGCCTCAGTTCGTACATTATTTATCGAATCTCCAACAGCATTACAACGCGCTCGTGTCCTTTATCATCTCCAAGGATTCCGGCCATTATTTTACGAACAAAGGCCTGGATATCACGCTCAAACCTGGCGAAGCGAACAGTAAGTGGTTTTATGACTTTCTGGCGAGCGGACAACAGCGTTTGATCGTGATCGACATTGATAACAATACTCATATGCCCACCTTATTTATTGATGAGCGTATCGAGCGCGACGGCCGCCTGTTGGGTGTAGTAGGGCTGGGCTTCAGCCTGACAGCATTGTCAGACATGATTCGTGACTTCCGTTTTGGCCAGCAGGGTCAGGTATATTTAGTCAGTCCAGACGGCAAGGTGAAAATCCATCCCCAAGCCGAACTCAATGACAAGAAGATGCTTGAGCAGTTAGTAGGAACTGGGCCCGCCCAGCAACTGATTGCCAAGGCAAAAGGCGCTGACAGTCAGGCTGTGATGTTTGAGCGGGATGGCCAGGAATACGTAGCGGTAGCTGAGCCAGTCGAGTCGCTTGGATGGACGCTGGTCAGCGAGGTGCCGCTTTCGGAGGTTTATGGTCCTGCCCAAAAGGCTTTGTTTATCATTTCAGGTATTAGTCTGGCCGTTGTTCTGGCGTTTCTGGGACTGGTTGTCTGGATGGCGCGCAGTATCGTTCGGCCGATTCGTCAGGTAACAACCGCGCTGATCGATATTGGTAGCGGTGATGGCGACCTAACGCGTCGGCTTGATGAAAGCCGTGCGAACGAATTGGGTGATCTGGCGCGTGGCTTTAATCGATTTGTTGAAAGTTTGCGCGAGCTGATCGGTAATGCCCTGCATACCAGCGAGCAGCTTCGGCAGAATGTGGTCCAGGTTGCCCAGGTAGTGGACAGCACATCGGCGCGAGCGACCCAGCAGCAGCATATGACCGACATGGTGGCTACCGCTGTGCATGAAATGGGGCTGACCGTGCAAGAGATCGCACGCAATGCCGGCGTTGCAGCTGAGGTCTCTTGCAGCACTCAGGAAGAGGCGGTATCCGCTAAGCAGGTGGTTGGGCAATCTATCCAGTATGTCCAAGGGATGTCGGCCGATATTGAGGAGGCGGCAAGCTCTGTAGGTGCCTTGGCTCAACAGGTCGATACCATTGATGAGGTTTTGCTGGTAATTCGTAGTATTTCCGACCAGACGAATTTGCTGGCGCTCAATGCAGCCATTGAGGCAGCACGTGCAGGGGAAATGGGGCGTGGATTTGCCGTGGTGGCTGATGAGGTTCGTACCCTGGCTGGCCGTACCCAAAGCGCGACCTCTGAGATTCAGCGCATGATTGGTGAACTCAAAGGGCGTGCTGACGAGGCCGTTGCCTCCATACGTGCCGGACAGTCGGCTACTGAAACGGGCGTAGAGGCCAGCAGACAAACAGGCCGGTCATTAGATGCCATTGCTGCGCATGTCGAAGAGCTTACGGATAGAAACCATCAAGTGGCGACCGCTACTGAAGAGCAAAGCTCAGTAACGGAAGAGATCAACCGGAACGTTCAGGGTATCGCTGACCTTGCTCAAACAACGGTCAAGGATGTGAATGCCTGTCGTGCGGATTGTCAGGAGCTGTCTCTTATGGCCGATCATTTGGCTACGCAAATGGCACGGTTCCGCCTGTAAGGAATCGCCTTCGGGCGAGTGGGCCTAGTAAGCTTGCTCGCCCGAAAATGGCTGACATTACGCTACAGGTTTATCGAATACGTATAACGCTGCGTGGTAGAGCAGGGTGATGGTCTTCATGTCTTTGATCTGCCCCTGCCTGATTAACCCCAGCGCTTCATCGAAAGGCATTTCCAGTACCTCGATGTCCTCACCTTCTCCCTCCAGGCCGCCACCGTCTTCCTTGCGGTTACTTGACTCGTATTCAGCCGTGAAAAAAGAGAGCTTTTCCGTCACGGAGCCGGGGGTTGAGTAGGCTTCAAACAGTGGCGTGACATTCTGGATGTCATAGCCGGTCTCTTCACGGATCTCTTCCTTAATACGTTTCTCAGGAGACGCCTTATCAAGCTTGCCGGCTGGTGTTTCGAGCAGCATGCCGTCTGCTACGCCATTGACGAAGGCAGGAAAGCGAAACTGCCGGGTGAGCACAACGGTCCGCTGCGCCCGGTTATAGATGAGCACGGTAGTGCTGTCGCCTGCATTGTAGGTTTCCCGGGTCAGCTGTTGCCACTGGCCGTTACGGCGACGGTAATCGATGGTGTGTTTCTTGAGTACAGAGAAGTCTTCGGAAAGCACTTCACTCTTCACTATTCGGATGAAGTCAGCCTGATCAGTCATTTACATTTACCTCGCTAAAACCATTCGGACTCTCATTCATGGCAAACGTCAGTTGAAGGCGACCAGCTGCCCCAAGGCATTCTGCTGGATTGCCTTCAGGTGTGCCAAATGCCTCAGGTTTGTGCCTGTTCAATTCAACCTGTTTTTGTAAAGGCCTCGGCATGCGGTACGATCATGAGCTTTCCGCCCACCGGCGGAGTGCTATTTCCCCTCGTTCATAGCCAAGGAACCACAGATGCAGAATTTCAAAGGTCGGACGCTGCGTGCCAAATCAGCTCTTGCAGCATTGGTTCTGGCCTGCGCTCCCTTTGCCCACGCCGATAGCAGTGTTGGCGGTTTCAATGCCAGCCAGCAGGATGCGATTGGCAAGATTGCCGCGGATTATCTGATCAAGCACCCTGAGGTGCTGGTTCAGGTCAGCCAGGCGTTGCAGCAGAAGCAACAGGAAGAGCAGATCAGTCAGCTGACCGTGGGTGCCGTAGCTTCCGCCGATGCCTTGCTCAACGATGCCAAGACGCCTGCCGTAGGGCCGAAGGATGCCAAGGTGGCGATCGTCGAGTTTTTCGATTACCAGTGCATCTATTGCTATCACATGTCCGAGACGGTCGAAGGACTGATCAAGGCGAATCCTAATGTTCGCTTCGTCTTCAAGGAGTTCCCGGTCTTTGGTGCTCGCTGGCCTGCGTCCATCCTGGCGGCGGAAGCCGGTCAGTATGTGTATGCGAAGAAGGGTGGTGAGGCTTACCTGAAATACCATAACGGTCTGTTTGCAACCGGCAAGAACGAGGGCAAGCTGACCGAGCAGGACGTGGAGAAGGCTCTGAAAGCCGTTGATCTGAAGCTGGCCGATGTCAAGGCTGACGCGAAGACGCTAGAGTCCCAGATCCAGGCCAACATGGACCTAGGCAGCAAGATGCAGATCCAGGGTACGCCTACGTTCGTAGTCATGCCGACCAAGGGCGCAACCGCAGACAACGTGACCGTTATTCCCGGCGCGACCGATACGGAAAACCTGCAGAAGGCCATCGACGCCGCAAGCAAGTAATTCCGTTTCTCCAAGGCAGCGTTACCGCTCAGAAGCGGTAACGCTGCCTTGGGGCTTCCGCAAGACCCGATCAAAACAAGAAATAACGCTGTGCCATGGGCAATACCTCTGCCGGCTCGCACCACAACAGCTGTCCATCTGCTTTCACCTGATAGTTCTGTGGATCGACCTCGATGGTGGGTAAATAGCCGTTATGGATCAGGTCGGTTTTCTTCACCGTACGGCAGCCTTTTACGACGCCAATTTGCTTCTTGAGGCCTAACTGGGCAGGCACACCTGCGTCAAAGGCCGCCTGACTGATAAAGGTCAGGCTCGTGGCATGACGCGAACCGGCGTAGCTTGCGAACATAGGTCGATAGTGAACCGGTTGTGGAGTAGGGATGGACGCGTTGGCGTCACCCATTAGGCTCGCCGCAATGGCACCGCCTTTTAGAATCAATGAGGGTTTCACGCCAAAGAAGGCCGGGCGCCACAAGACCAGATCTGCCCATTTACCCACTTCAATAGAGCCTACCTCATGGCTGACTCCATGCGTAATGGCCGGGTTAATAGTGTATTTGGCGATATAGCGCTTTGCGCGAAAGTTGTCATGGCCGGGACCGTCCTCGGGCAAAGGACCGCGTTGCTTCTTCATTTTGTCTGCCGTCTGCCAGGTACGGGTTATGACTTCGCCTACCCGGCCCATGGCCTGGCTGTCAGAGCTGATCATTGAAAACGCGCCCAGGTCGTGGAGGATATCCTCGGCAGCAATGGTCTCACGACGGATACGGCTCTCGGCGAAGGCTACGTCTTCAGCGATGCTTGGGTCGAGGTGATGGCAGACCATAAGCATGTCCAGGTGCTCATCAATGGTGTTCTTGGTAAACGGCCGGGTTGGATTGGTGGAGCTGGGCAACACATTGGGGAAACCACAGGCTTTGATGATATCCGGCGCGTGTCCACCACCTGCACCTTCGGTGTGATAGGTGTGAATGGTACGGTCTTTGAACGCGCCCAGGGTTGTCTCGACAAAGCCAGACTCATTCAGCGTATCGGTATGGATTGCAACCTGGATATCGTACTGGTCAGCCACTGCAAGGCAGTTGTCGATAGCTGCCGGTGTCGTGCCCCAGTCCTCATGCAACTTAAGGCCAATAGCACCAGCCTTGATCTGCTCTATTAGCGGTTCGGGGACGCTCACATTGCCTTTGCCGGTAAAACCGATGTTCATCGGGAAGGCATCTGCCGCCTGCAGCATGCGCGCCATATGCCAGGGGCCGGGCGTTACGGTAGTCGCATTGGTGCCTGTCGCTGGGCCTGTGCCTCCGCCGATCATGGTAGTCACACCACTCATGAGGGCCTCTTCGATCTGCTGCGGACAGATGAAGTGAATGTGACTATCGATGCCGCCTGCTGTAAGGATCATGCCTTCTCCGGCGATGACCTCTGTTGCGCCACCAATAGCAATCGTTACTCCCGGCTGGATGTCCGGGTTGCCTGCCTTGCCGATGGCTGCAATACGGCCATTCTTGAGGCCGACATCCGCCTTCACGATTCCCCAGTGGTCAAGAATCAGCGCATTGGTGATCACCGTGTCGACCACGTCGGCTGCGCAGCGCTGACTCTGGCCCATGCCGTCGCGGATGACCTTGCCGCCTCCGAACTTGACCTCTTCACCGTAAACGGTGTGATCGTGCTCGACCTCAATCCACAAGTCCGTATCCGCCAGACGCACCTTGTCGCCCGTAGTGGGACCGAACATGTCGGCATAGGCTTGGCGTGAAATCTTCATATCACTCATCCTGATCGTGTAGGGAACGGTGGCGCAGCGCCGGTCCCGTTCTGTGTTTCGGGTGTGGGTTGGTAAGGGGTATTACTGCCTTCAGGCGGCGCGCCTTGACCATCCTGGCAATGGGATGGAAGGTGCGAAGCAATACCCATCATCAAGACTGATGTTTATTGCATCGGAGCTGCGCGTTATAAATGGCCCATCACACGGCCAGCAAAGCCATACACGATACGGTCGCCTGCCAGCTCCACTAGCTCTATATCGCGTGACTGGCCCGGCTCGAAGCGTACCGCCGTACCTGCCGGAATGTTCAGGCGCATGCCACGGGCCTGCTCACGGTCAAAGGCGAGGGCATCGTTGGTTTCGAAGAAGTGATAGTGAGAGCCGACCTGGACAGGGCGATCCCCCGTGTTGGCTACCGTCAGGCTCAAGGTTCGACGACCGGCATTGAGTTCTATATCGCCGTCTTTGATCTGGTATTCGCCAGGGATCATGAGAGGCTCCTGAGCTGCTTGTAGTAAAGGGCGGTCGGGTGATAGATGCCGTCGGGGTTCGCGGCATAATCCGGGATTTCCCCGACACGCTGATATCCCAGGTATTGATAGAGCTGTTCGGCGCCTGAACCCGCCAGCGTATCGAGGTAGAGCAGGGTGCGGCCCATGTCCAATGCAGCGCTTTCCAGCGTGATCATCAGCCGATGTGCGATGCCGTGCCGCCGAGCGCCACGTAGTACCATCAACTTTTGTACTTCGGCGCGCTTGAGGCCATTGCGTTTGGTCGCTGGCGCCAGCTGTACGCTACCGGCCACCGTCCGGTCACCTAACAGCGCAACCCAGAGATGAAGGCTGCCATCTGCGATGTCCTGTTGAACGTTATCCAGATATGCGTCAACTTCGGTATTGCTCAGATCAGCCAGAAACCCGATCGAGGCACCGCCTGCAACACAGTCACGCAAAAGGTCGCCTAAGCCCTGTCTGTAGTGCTGAAATGCTTCTGCATCGATGCGTTCAAGGGTGACGTCAACCATGATGGGACTCCAGTTTGAGTTGCATGAATGTAAGGTCCAGCCACCGATCGAACTTGCGGCCCACTTCCGGCATCTGGCCGGTCGTTACGAAACCCAGTCGCTCATGCAGGCGGATCGACGCGGTATTACCGCTCTCTATAGCCGCTACCATCATGTGTAGATTGGCGTTGCGGGCATATTCGATCAGGGCCTTCATCAGCATGGGGCCGATGCCCTGGCCCCGTTGATCGCTGCGGACGTATACCGAATGCTCGACGGTATGACGGAAACCCTCAATGGTTCGCCAGGTGCCATAACTGGCATAGCCGACTACCTCACCGGCAGCATCACGGGCAACCAGTACGGGAAACCCCTGGGCGGTGCGGTCTGCCAGCCAGGCGCGGCGGTTGGCCAGATCGACCAGGGTCTCGTTCCAGATCGCCGTGGTGTTTTCTACGGCGTCGTTGTAGATGGCCAGAATGCCAGGCAGATCGGATTCGTGGGCAGGAGCGATAGAGCACGTCATAACAGCCTCAGGCAATCGGTTGGTGTACGGTTACAAGCTTGGTCCCGTCGGGAAAGGTAGCTTCCACCTGGATGTCTGGAATCATTTCCGGAACCCCTTCCATGACCTGTTCGCGGGTAAGCAGCGTGGTGCCGTAGTGCATCAGCTCGGCTACCGTCTGGCCGTCCCGGGCGCCTTCGAGCAGGGCGGCCGATATAAAGGCCATGGCCTCGGGATAATTGAGCTTGAGGCCCCTGGCCAGACGCCGTTCAGCCACAAGACCGGCAGTGAAAATCAATAGTTTGTCTTTTTCGCGAGGTGTCAAATCCATTAGGTGCTCCAGATGCGAGGAGAGACGGCGCGGCGGCCTAGCAGGGCAGGGCGTAACAGCGTCCAGAGTTCGATCAGCCAGGCACGTGCCGCCAACGCCTCATGGGCAAGACAACGAGCTACCAGCAGGCCAGGGAGTTGTGAGAGATCGCCACGGCCCTGGCACGGCAGGGCGCGGCAGGCCTGTAGCAGGGATTCGTCAATATCGCCGGTCACGATCAGCGTGGCGAAGACAGGATATCCGGCGAGTCCAATAGGCGATTCCAGTAAACGGTCGCCTCCGGCAATGCGCTGACGCTCATGCCATAGCAGATGGCCGTCGCGGTAGATGTCCAGATGAGACTGGAAGTGTCCTGTAGCAAAGCGCTCTTGGCTGGCGGGGCGACCCAGGGCAACCATGTCCCAGTAAAAAAGGCGGGCGTCACCTTCAAGATTGATACGGGTAGCCAGCTCGGCCTGCGCACCCGAGAAGACAATGGTTTCCTGAGGTAGCCATTCCAGCGTGGCGCCGGGCTCGACGGCGAGTGTGAGACACTGATGAGCTGGGCCTGTCGCGCGATACCACTTGGCGGCACCCGGACTGGTCAGTTGCGCCCAGGCCTGCTCACCGACACGAGCACTGATTGCCAGGCGATCTCCGCCGGCAATACCGCCAGGTGGGTGAACAATGATGTGCTGGCACACCTCCGGCCCCTCCGCGTGCAAATGCTTCTGCACCCGCAGCGGACCGGCATGCCGCCGCATGACTGGACGAGTCCAGTCATCCTGGCGTGAATAGGCCAATTCCAGCTCGGCCTGCCAGGCAGGGGTAAATAGGGCGGATGTAATTGGTGCGTTCATCGGTTCTTATCTGTTTTGGTTTACCGTCAGCATCATTACGCTGAACTGACGGGATCATGGCATGCCGCGTGGGTGCTCTGGCAAGCGGTTTTCAAATGGCGACCAGACCGCTTACGCCGTCGGCCTCCATCTGTGTACCCTGGCCGCGCTGGATGATTTCCCCACGAGACATCACAAGATAGTGATCGGCCAATTCGGCGGCAAAATCATAGAATTGCTCCACCAGTAAAATGGCCATATCGCCTCTGGCCGCCAGCCGCTTGATGACCGTACCGATCTCCTTGATAACGGACGGCTGAATCCCTTCGGTGGGCTCATCAAGAATCAGCAGGCGCGGTTGGCTGGCCAGGGCGCGGCCAATGGCGAGCTGTTGCTGCTGACCACCAGAGAGGTCTCCCCCTCGACGATGCTTCATCTGCTTGAGAACAGGGAACAGCTCATAGATAAAATCAGGGACTTCCTTGGCTTGTCCGGCCGGGAAGCGAGACAGGCCCATCAGCAGATTTTCCTCTACGGTAAGCCTAGGGAAAATCTCACGACCCTGCGGTACATAGGCGACACCGGCATGAATCCGCTGGTGTGGCTTGAGCGAAGTAATCACATTGCCTTCCCAGGTCACGCTTCCCTGTTTCGAGGGTATAAGACCCATCAGGCACTTGAGCAGCGTCGTCTTGCCAACGCCGTTTCGGCCCAGTAGACACGTGATTTCGCCAATTCTTGCCTCAAAGGACAGACCGCGCAGGATGTGGCTACCACCGTAATACTGATGAAGTTCGTTAACCTGAAGCATCGTTGTTCCTTATGGACGCATGAGCGAGAGGGGAGATTACCTACTCATCAATTGCCAGCTGCACAGCATTGCTGGGCTTGATCCACGCTACGGGGCGCTTTCATCGACCTAGATAGACCTCGATGACCTGCTCATTGGCCTGTACTTCGACAAGCGAGCCCTCTGCCAGAACATGCCCTTGGTGCAGCACGGTGACATGATCAGCGATGGTGTCGACAAAGCCCATGTCATGCTCCACCACCATGAGCGAATGCTTGCGGGCCAGCGACTTGAACAGTTCCGCCGTAAACTCGGTTTCGGCATCTGTCATGCCGGCTACCGGTTCGTCCAGCAGGAGTAACTGGGGCTCCTGCGTCAGTAGCATGCCGATTTCCAGGAATTGTTTTTGTCCATGGGAGAGCAACCCGGCCGGTCGATGACGCGATTCGCTCAGGCGGATCGTGGTCAGGATGTCCTCGAGTCGCTCCTTCTGCTCACCACTAAGCGTTGCTCGCAAGCTGGCCCAGACAGACTTGTCGGCCTTTTGTGCCAACTCCAGGTTTTCATACACGGTAAGCGCTTCGAATACCGTAGGCTTCTGAAACTTCCGACCGATGCCTGCCTGAGCGATTTGCACCTCGCTCATCTGTGTCAGGTCCAGGGTTTCGCCAAAGTAGGCCTTGCCAGTATCGGGGCGGGTCTTGCCGGTGATGACGTCCATCAGGGTCGTCTTGCCGGCACCATTGGGCCCGATAATGCAGCGCAGCTCACCGACGCCGATGTAAAGCGTCAGGTCATTTAGCGCCTTGAATCCATCGAAGCTGACACTGATATCCTCTAGCGTAAGAATCGTGCCGTGGCGGGTATCGAGACCGCCTGTAACACGGTGGCCCAGCCCGCTCGATTCGCTGCCTAGGGAGGCATCGAGCAGCTCAGGTACAGGAGCGGCTTTCATAGGTCTTTATCCTTACGGATCAGTCCGATCACGCCCTTGGGAAGATAGAGGGTCACTACGATGAACAGCAGGCCCAGAAAGAACTGCCAGTACTCGGGAAAGGCAACGGTGAACCAGCTCTTGGCGCCATTGACGATGCCCGCACCAATGATCGGGCCAATCAGCGTGCCGCGGCCGCCCAGTGCCACCCAGATGGCAGCCTCGATGGAGTTGGTCGGAGCCATTTCGCTCGGGTTGATGATGCCCACCTGAGGTACGTACAGCGCACCCGCCAGACCACAAAGCACAGCCGACAGCGTCCAGACGAACAGTTTGAAGCCGCGTGGGTCGTAGCCGCAGAACATGACGCGGTTCTCCGCATCGCGGATGGCGGTAAGAATGCGGCCGAATTTACTGCGTGCGAGTTGCCAGCCCAGGAGCAGACTGCCTACAAGCAGGGCGACTGTCAGCAGGAAAAGCATGGCACGCATGCCCGGTGAGGCGATCGGGAAGCCGAGCAGGGTAGTGAAGCCGGTGAACCCATTGTTGCCGCCAAAACCGGTCTCGTTACGAAAGAACAGCAGCATGCCGGCAAAGGTCAACGCCTGGGTCATGATCGAAAAGTACACACCCTTGATGCGTGAGCGAAAGGCAAAAAAACCAAACACAAAGGCAAGCACACCAGGTGCAAGTACGACCAGGCATAGCGCCCACAGAAAGTGCTGCGTACCCGCCCAGAACCAGGGGATTTCCGTCCAGGACAGAAACGACATGAAGGCCGGGACGCCTTCTCCGGCAGACTGGCGTACCAGATACATGCCCATCGCGTAGCCACCCAGGGCGAAGAACAGACCGTGGCCGAGCGACAGCAGTCCGGCGTATCCCCAGACCAGGTCCAGAGCAAGCGCCACGATGGCATAGCAGAGAATCTTGCCTACCAGTGTCAGGGTATAAGCCGACACCTGTAATGGGTTGTCGGCCGGTAGCAAGGAGAGAAGCGGCAAGGCAAGCAGGCCAACCAGGGCTAATCCGCCAAGGGCCAGGGTCCAGCGCGGGCCGGCTTTTTGCGCAAGCGTAATGGTCAGGGGCTGGTTCAATCGATAACCCTCCCTTTGAGAGCGAAGAGGCCTTGGGGGCGCTTCTGGATAAACAGGATGATCAGCGCGAGGATCAGGATCTTGCCCAGTACTGCGCCGATCTGTGGTTCGAGAATCTTGTTGGCAATGCCCAGGCCGAACGCAGCCATGACGCTCCCAGCCAGCTGGCCAACCCCGCCAAGCACCACGACCAGAAAGGAGTCGATAATGTAGCCCTGACCCAAGTCAGGTCCGACGTTGCCAACCTGCGATAGCGCCACGCCACCCAGGCCGGCAATACCCGAGCCCAGGCCAAATGCCAGCATGTCGATGCGCCCGGTCGGCACGCCGCAGCAGGCTGCCATGTTGCGGTTCTGCGTCACGGCGCGGATATTCAAGCCTAGCCGGGTCATATTGAGCAGACTCCAGGTGAGAACCAGAACCGCAATTACAAAACCAATGATGATCAGCCGGTTATATGGCAGCAGCAGATTCGGCAAGGCCTGGATACCGCCCGAGAGCCATGCCGGATTTGCCACTTCCACGTTTTGGGCCCCGAACACGACGCGCACCAGCTGGATCAGCATCAGGCTGATGCCCCAGGTAGCCAACAGGGTTTCAAGCGGGCGGCCGTACAGATGGCGGATCACGGTACGTTCCAGTGCCATGCCAATGACCGCTGTGATAAGAAATGCCACAGGCAGAGCCAGCAGTGGATAAAAAGCGAGCCAATCGGGCGCCAGACGCTGGAACAGCAGTTGAACCACGTACGTGGAGTAGGCGCCCAGCATCAGCATCTCGCCATGGGCCATATTGATCACACCCAGCAGGCCGTACGTGATGGCAAGGCCCAAGGCTGCCAATAGCAGAATCGAGCCCAGGGAAAGGCCGGTAAAGGCCTGTCCAAGCAGATCACCGATCAGCAGGCGACGTTCCACCTGTTTCAGACTGGTTGCTACGGCCTTGCGTACATTGGCGTCGGTCTCGTTGGCGGGATTGGTCAGCGCCTGCAGGCGCGTGCGTGCCTGGGGCTCGCCTGTATCGCCCAGCAGGCGCACCGCAGCCAAACGCACGGCAGGATCAGGATCGGTCAACTGTAGGTTGGCCAGGGCAAGGCTCAACGCCTGTTTGACGTCTTCATCTGCCTCGATATGCAGGCGCTGTTCGAGCAGCGTACGCTGTTCTGGCTTGGCTTCCTGCCGTAATGCCTGTGCGGCGTGCAGACGTGCCGAAGCATCGTTGGACAGGAGCTGGTGGCTCGCCAGGGCATTGCTGATCAAGACCCGGAGCCGGTTGTTCAAGCGGAAGCTTTTCGGCGTGCCGACAGGCGCTACTGTAGAGTCACCTTCTGCGGCATGCAGTGTATTGCCGTCCTTGTAGAACACGTGCTTTTCATCGTCGATAACTACGGTGTTGTCCTGCAGGGCTTGTAGAAAAGGTAAGCGGTCAGGGCTGGGCTCAGCCGACCAGGCTTGTAGTAGCTTGATCTGTTCGGCGCTGCTGGCGGCGGCGAAATCACTGGCCGGGCCGGCGCAGGCCAAGCCGGCAGCGCTCAGCAGCAAGGCAGTCAATAAAAAGGAAACCAGGCGCATGTTTTCTCTCGTGTGTGCAGGGGCTGCACCCTCGGGCGCTTCGTGGCGAAGCAGACACTGGCAAGCGAAAGGCTCCCCAATGCCCGCGACGCGTTATCAACTCATGCGTTAAAACGTACCCTTGACTGGATGCTCCGGCTTCTTGTCATTGCCGGTGATATAAGGGCTCCAGGGCTGTGCGCGGATGGGACCTTCAGTCTGCCAGACCACACTGAACTGACCGTCATCCTGGATCTCGCCGATCATGACCGGCTTATGGAGGTGATGATTGGTCTTGTCCATGGTCAGGGTATAACCCGAAGGCGCCTGGAAGCGTTGATCCGCCAGCGCATCACGCACCTTGTCCACATCGGTCGATTTGGCCTTCTCGACGGCCTGCGCCCACATGTGGATACCGACGTAGGTCGCTTCCATCGGGTCATTGGTGACAGCTGTAGCGGCGTTGGGAAGGTTATGGGCCTTGGCATAGGCCTTCCAGTCGGATACGAATTTCTCGTTGACCGGATTTTCGACGGACTGGAAGTAGTTCCAGGCTGCCAGATGACCGACCAGTGGCGCCGTATCAATACCACGCAGCTCTTCCTCACCCACCGAGAAAGCCACTACCGGTACGTCTGTTGCCTTCAACCCCTGGTTGGCCAGTTCCTTGTAAAAGGGCACGTTGGAATCGCCGTTGATGGTCGAGACCACAGCGGTCTTGCCGCCGGCAGAGAATTTTTTGATATTGGCAACGATGGTCTGATAATCACTATGACCAAAGGGGGTATAGACCTCTTCGATATTTTTGTCGTCTACGCCCTTGCTATGCAGGAAGGCGCGGAGGATCTTGTTCGTGGTACGAGGATAGACGTAATCGGTGCCCAGCAGGAAAAAGCGCTTGGCGGCACCACCATCCTCGCTCATCAGGTATTCCACTGCCGGAATGGCCTGCTGATTGGGCGCTGCGCCGGTATAGAACACGTTGGGCGACATTTCCTCGCCCTCATACTGAACGGGGTAGAACAACATGCCGTTCAGCTCTTCAAAAACCGGTAATACGGATTTGCGAGAGACGGAGGTCCAGCAGCCAAATACCACGGCTACCTTGTCCTGAGTCAGTAGTTGGCGTGCTTTTTCTGCAAACAATGGCCAGTTGGAAGCAGGGTCAACCACCACCGGCTCAAGCTTTTTACCGTTTATGCCGCCCTTGGCATTGATTTCATCGATGGTCATTAGCGCCATGTCTTTGAGCGATGTTTCGGAGATCGCCATGGTGCCGGACAGGGAGTGCAGAATACCGACCTTAATGGTGTCGGCGGCGTGCGCAGCGCTGAAAGGGAAAAGTCCGCTGAACAGCAGGGCGCTAGCGGCCAACGTTGTCTTGAGTAGGGGACGGCGCTTCATGCATGGCTCCTGGATGATCGTGCTCGATTGTGGGTAAGCCTTTTCGGCTTTAATCGATGCATTTCACTATCCATGCCAAACTGCCACAGCCTTTGATTTGACTAAGCTTTCATACTCAAACGCTGGCGGCGTAGTAGACGTGGTGCCTTCTTTTGGTGCTCTGGGTAAATACGAAAAACCAGGCGGCCCTTTTTTGGGGCGCCTGGCTTGGGCCGTTATTTGAATAAATTATAAGCAGCCTATTGGACGAGTCAGGCAGCTACATGGTGAAGAAGTCACGTAGCTGCCACCTTACTTCTTTGTTTCGCCTCGCTCACGTTCGCCAGCCCAGAACTGCACAAGGTCACGCAATTGAGACAACTCCACAGGCTTGGCCATATGACCATCCATTCCGGCTTCCTGGGCGCGCTCCTTGTGTTCGGAAAGGATATGCGCCGTCAGCGCCACAATGGGTGTTCGTGGGCGGTTCTCGCGCGCCTCCCACGCACGCATGCGTTCGGTTGCCGTAAAGCCGTCCATTTCCGGCATCTCGCAGTCCATCAATACGAGGTCATACTGGGTCTGTTGCATGGCTGCCAGGGCTTCGAGGCCATTTGTGGCTGTATCCGGCTCGATGTTGATCTTTTTCAACATGCCGCGAATAACCTTGGTTGAGATGATGTTGTCCTCGGCAACCAGAACCTTGAGGTCGTTTGGCAGAGGCGCCGACTGGGTCTCTCGAGGCGTCTCGCCCAGCGGCTGGCTGCGTCGGGAGAGTTCATCGGCCAGTGTGGCCTTCAGCGTGTAGCCTGCTACAGGCTTGGTCAGGACACGCTTGATACCCGCGTTGCGTGCAATGATCTTGCTGGGCGCGTTAGTGATACCGGTCAGCATGATCAGTAGCAGATCATGGCTCAGGTTGGGATCTTCGTTGATCCGTGCGGCCAGTTGCATGCCGGTCATGCCTGGCATCTCCTGATCCAGCAGCACGACATCGAAATATTCTTGCAGGTTCGCCTTGGTACGCAGGAGTGCCAGGGCTTCCCGCCCGGAAGCCGCCAGGGTGACGTTCATGCCCCAGGCACTGCATTGCAGCTGGAGAACCTTGCGGCAGGTTTCGTTATCGTCGACCACCAGCAGGCGGACGCCATGCAGGGGCCGGTCGAGATCAGCGCCGGGATTATCCAGAAGGCCTTGTGGAACGGGAAGGGTAAGCCAGACGGTCGAGCCAGCTTCAGCGCCGCTTTCAATACCCAGCTCACCCTTCATCAGCATGATCAGACGTTGCGTGATGGCAAGACCTCGATGAGCACCCGACACACCAGCTGCCAGAAATTCCCGGCTGTCCAACGTGCTGGAAACTAGTCGGTTGCGGGCCTCAGGCTCCAGGGGCGTACCGCTGTCCTGAACGGCGATACGCAGGCGAGGGTTTGGCGTTCCTTGGCCTTCCAGAGCCACCACCAGCAGGATCTCGCCTATTTCAGTCCGCTGGAAGGCATTATCCAGCAGGCTTAGCAACACCTGGCGCAGACGCGTCGGGTCACCCGTCATCATGCGCGGCACCTGGGGCTGGATAAAGCTGATCAGTTCAACCTGTCGATGCTCGGCCTTGGCTCTGAAAATATCAAGACTATCCTCGATCAGCGCATTGAAGTCGAATTGGACATCTTCCAGTTCGATCTGGCCAGACTCGAGCCTTGATATATCCAGAATTTCATTGATCAGGCTAAGCAGCTCATTACCTGCGCTGTGAATGGTCTGGACATAATCCCGTTGCTTGGGTGACATAGCGGTGCCTAAAAGCAGCTCGGTCATGCCCAATACACCGTTCATAGGGGTGCGTATTTCGTGGCTCATGCGTGCCAGGAAGTCTGCCTTGCCCTTGATTTCAGCCGTGTTGGCGGCTTGGTCACGGCTCATCAGGAAGTGCTTTTCAAGCAGATAACGCTGGCGCTCGCCTACAGCCACCGTAAACAGAAAGCCGGTAATCACGCTGACCATAACCAGTGCGCGTCCCAGCCATTCTGGTGAGGACCAGTAACCCATCATGCGGGGCAGGGCCAAACCACCCGCAATGATGGCCAGCAGATAGGCCAGTGCCAGCCAGCGTGCGGGCTTGAAGCCCTGTTGCCAGTATTTGACACTGATGGCGAAAAGGGTGAAAACACTTAGGCCGATGAGGCTGTAAAGCACCTCGCCGATGTATACGTCCTTGGTCAGAATCAGGAACGCGGCCGCCAGTACAAGCGCGATGAACTCGACATAAAGCACCAGCTGCAGGCGTAATGGCAGCTGCTGGCCGTTAAAGAAGGCGCTGGTAAAATAGAGCGCACACGCCATCGTTGCCAGGGTAGAGAGATCCATCAGCAACGGCGTCAGGTAGAGCTTTTCGACCAGAATCATGCTGGCCAGGCCGAAGATGTTAAAGGCGGCCACCATCTGCAGGCCGAGCAGAATGGTTAGGGCAATACCGGTACTGCTGCGCCGGTAGAAGAGCTGCATCATGTTGAAGATCATGAGCATGCACAGGCAGCCCAGCAGCGTGCCGAACATCAGTAGCCGGAAGGCGATGGTGATCTCGGCATTGGGCGCAATCTTCAGAAAGGCACGAATCGGACTTCGGCTTTCCATGCGGACAAAAACGTCCAGCGGGCCGGCGGTACTCGGCAGGGTAAACAGAAAGTCGCGGCTGGGCTGCTCACGGTAGTTACCGGGGCGTGCGATGCCGGTTCGATTGAGGGACAGGGTCCTGCCATCACTCAAGGCATAAAAATCGATATACGCCACGTTTGGTGCAATGGCCCGTAGAACGCGTGAGGCATCCGAGGCGGGCAGGCGAGTATAGAGCCAGATTGCTCCTTCATCAGCCGGACGATGGGTTTCCTGGCCCGGGAGCGATCTGAACTCAGAAAGCCGCTCACGCACATCGCTCAGCTGCAGGCTACCCTCTGGATCATCCAGGCGTGACCATGCCGCCATTTCGTCGGCAGCCACAGGAAACGAGGCATACAGGAAAGCCAGCACAACGCTGGCAAGCAAACAGATGGCGGTCCTGAGCCGGCGCACGAAAATTCCCTTCGTAAGTTGAATTCAGAGTATAGCGAGCCGACCAGCAGGGATAAATGCTGCCGGACATCTTCATGACGTCCGGCAGTGGTATTAGCTGCGTTCGCGAGCTATCGCACGATAACCGATGTCGTTGCGGTAGAAGCAGCCGTTCCAGTTGATCTGTCTGGCTAGGGCATAGGCATTCTGCTGTGCCTGAGCCACGGAGTCACCTAGTGCCGTGGCGCACAGGACGCGGCCACCACTGGTCACGACCTGATCTTGGGCTAATGCTGTGCCAGCATGAAAGACCTTGCCGTCGGCAGTGACTGCCTGTTCCAGGCCGGAAATGACGTCTCCCTTGGCGTAATCTCCAGGGTAGCCACCTGCTGCCAGTACGACACCCAGGCTGGGTCGAGGATCCCACTGGGCATCAGCCGTATCCAGCTGCTCAGCCAGCGCTGCCTCGACCAGTGCTACCAGACTGGATTGCAGGCGCAGCATGATCGGCTGCGTTTCAGGATCGCCAAAGCGGCAGTTGAACTCGATGACCTTGGGAGCGCCGTTCTTGTCGATCATCAGGCCAGCGTACAGAAAACCGGTATAGACATGACCTTCAGCCGCCATACCCTGTACCGTGGGATAGATTACTTCATCCATGATGCGCTGATGGATATCAGTAGTGACCACCGGAGCGGGTGAGTACGCACCCATGCCGCCGGTATTCGGGCCGGTGTCTGCATCGCCTACACGCTTGTGATCCTGACTGGTCGCCATGGGCAGTACGTTATGGCCGTCGACCATGACGATAAAGCTGGCCTCTTCGCCCTCCAGGAACTCCTCGATAACAACACGAGCACCCGCATCGCCAAAGGCATTGCCTGACAGCATGTCACGTACGGCAGCCTCAGCTTCTTCAAGCGTCATGGCGACGATTACACCCTTGCCTGCAGCAAGGCCGTCGGCCTTGACTACGATAGGTGCGCCCTTTTCACGCAGGTAGGCAAGGGCAGGCTCAATTTCAGTAAAGTTCTGGTATGCCGCTGTAGGAATCTGGTGGCGGGCCAGGAAATCCTTGGTGAAGGCCTTGGATCCTTCCAGCTGGGCAGCGCCTGCCGTAGGGCCGAAGCACTTCAGGCCACGTGAGTGAAACAGGTCTACGACGCCTTTTACCAGAGGGGCTTCTGGTCCGACGATTGTCAGGGCAACGTTTTTTTCGGCAAAGTCCGCCAGTTGCTCTAGGGCCAGAACATCAATAGCGACGTTTTCACATTTATCTTCGATGGCCGTACCCGCATTACCCGGCGCAACGAATACCTTTTCAACGCGAGGATCCTGTGCCGCCTTCCAGGCCAGCGCGTGTTCTCGTCCGCCGCTGCCAATGATCAATACATTCATGTTCGCTCCTTCTAGGGCTCATGCCGGCCAGGGCATGAGCCCGCAGTGATGCAAGATGTCCAGAGCCTCTCGTCTGCGCAGTGGCAGATCAAGGCTCCGGACAATACGGCAAAGCCGGTTTGATTAGTGACGGAAATGACGCATGCCGGTAAAGACCATGGCCATGCCTGCTTCATCGGCAGCCGCAATGACTTCCGCGTCACGCATCGAGCCGCCGGGTTGAATCACGGCGGTAATGCCGGCCTTGGCAGCATTGTCGATGCCGTCACGGAAGGGGAAGAAGGCATCGGATGCCATGACGGCTCCTTGTACGGCCAGTCCGGCATGTTCGGCCTTGATGGCAGCGATGCGGGCAGAGTTGACGCGGCTCATCTGGCCAGCTCCTACGCCTACGGTCTGACGATGCTTGGCATAAACGATGGCGTTGGACTTCACAAATTTGGCGACTTTCCAGGCGAACAGCAGGTCTTGGATTTCCTGCTCACTGGGCGCGCGCTGAGTAACGATTTTGAGATCGGCCTGAGTGATCATACCGATGTCGCGGCTCTGTACCAGCAGGCCACCGTTTACTCGCTTGAAGTCCCAGCCGCCCACGCGTTCGGTGCTCCATTCGCCGCATTCCAGCAGTCGAACATTGGCTTTGGCTGCGATGATCTCGCGAGCGGCAGCTGATACCTTGGGTGCAATGATGACTTCGACGAACTGGCGCTCGACAATCGCCTTGGCCGTTTCGCCATCCAGCTCGCGGTTGAAAGCGATGATGCCGCCAAAGGCAGACTCGCTATCAGTGGCATATGCCAGGTCATAGGCCTTGCGAATGCCGCCATCCTCTTCGGAGGCTACCGCAACGCCACAGGGATTGGCATGTTTGACGATAACACAGGCTGGAGCATCAAAGCTCTTTACGCACTCCAGGGCTGCATCGGTGTCAGCCACATTATTAAAGGAAAGCTCCTTGCCTTGAAGCTGGGTCGCCGTGGCGACACTCGCCTCCTGGGGCTTGCCTTCTACATAGAAAGCAGCGCTCTGATGCGGATTTTCGCCGTAGCGCATCTCTTGCGCCTTGATGAACTGGGTATTGAAGGTACGGGGAAAGCTGCCGCGGCCCTGGGTGGATAATACTTCAGCCGTCTGGTCAATCGTGCCCAGGTAATTGGCAATCATGCCGTCATAGGCTGATGTATGTTCGAACGCTTTGAGGGCCAGATCGAAACGCTGTGCATAGGTCATGCCGCCATGCTTGAGGCTTTCGATGATCTGAGCGTAATCGCCGGCATTGACGACGATAGCAACGTCCTTATGATTTTTCGCGGCTGAGCGAACCATGGTCGGACCGCCAATATCGATATTCTCGATGGCAGTCGGCAGGTCGCAGTCTGGCTTGGCTACAGTTGCCTCGAAGGGGTAGAGGTTAACGGCTACCAGATCAATCGGCTGGATGCCGCGCTGACCCATGACGCCATCATCCGTACCGCGGCGACCCAGAATGCCACCATGAATCTTGGGATGCAGCGTCTTGACGCGACCGTCCATCATTTCTGGAAAGCCGGTGTAATCCGCCACCTCCACTGCCGGGACATTATTGTCGCGCAGCAATTTATAGGTGCCGCCAGTCGAAAGAATCTCGACACCTAATGCTGCAAGCTCTCGGGCAAAATCAACGACGCCAGTCTTGTCGGAGACGCTGATCAGCGCACGGCGAACGGGAAGGCGGGCGGTTTGGTCTGTCATCACAAAGTCCATCGGTCAGGCGAGAGGAAGGGCTGTCCAGAACCGGACCTTGCTCGACCGGCTCTGGACATCATGAGAATCAGAGCAGATCGTATTGCTTGAGCTTTTTGCGCAGGGTGCCGCGATTCAAGCCGAGCATCTCAGACGCCTTGGTCTGGTTGCCCTTGACGTAATTCATTACGCTTTCCAGCAAGGGGGCTTCGACTTCACACAACACCATGTTGTAGACATCGGTAACCGGCTGGCCGTCCAGGTGAGCGAAATAGTTGCGAAGCGCCTTTTCAACGCTGTCTCGCAGGGTCTGGCCTTCCTGCAGCGGTGCCGTCAGGTGCTGCTTCAGATTGGCATTGTCGCTCACAGGCGTGATTCCAGTCATAGAGTTATCGGTCAACGAAGTCATGCCACTTCCTTCCCATCAGATGGGCACTGCGCGAAAAAGGCGCAAATGCTGGCGTGTTGTGCGTCCATATCTTGGAGACGGTTGAACTGAGCGCGAAAGTCCTGAGCGCCAGGAAGAGCTGAAAGATACCAGCCTACGTGCTTGCGAGCGATCCGTACGCCCATTTCGGGGCCGTAGAAACCATGCAACTCGGACAAATGGCCCAGCAGGATCTGTTCCACTTCGCCAAGGGTCGGTGCCGGCAGATGCTGGCCTGTACGCAGGTAATTATCGATCTCTCGGAAGATCCAGGGTCTCCCTTGCGCCGCACGGCCAATCAGCAGGGCATCGGCACCGGTATGGTCCAGCACGTAGCGAGCCTTTTCCGGTGAGTCGATGTCACCGTTGGCAAAAATCGGAATGGAAACCGCCTGCTTGATTTCAGCGATGGTGTCGTATTCCGCTGTCCCGGTATACAGATCGGCCCGCGTCCGTCCGTGCACGGAGAGTGCCGCAATACCGGCCTGCTCTGCAATGCGGGCAATCGTCACGCCATTGCGGTGTTCACGGTCCCAACCTGTACGGATCTTGAGCGTGACGGGCACGTCAACGGCGGCTACGACGGCATCCAGGATATCGGCTACCAGCGCTTCATCTTTCATCAGCGCCGAACCGGCTGCCTTGTTGCAGACCTTTTTAGCCGGGCAACCCATATTGATGTCGATGATCTGTGCACCCAGCTCGACATTGCGCTGTGCCGCTTCAGCCAGCATGGCTGGATCGCCGCCGGCAATCTGCACCGAGCGCGGCTCGGCCTCACCGTCGTGAATCAGGCGTAGCCGTGACTTGCGGCTGTTATACAGACGAACGTCGCTGGTTACCATTTCCGATACGACCAGACCTGCACCAAGCTGACGACACAGCTGGCGGAATGGGCGATCAGTCACCCCGGCCATTGGCGCGAGGATCAGTGGGTTGGGCAATGTATATGGGCCGATGCGTACCATCGACATGAGTTTCCCTGGCCGAAATTACCTTATCCAATAGCAACTGCAGGCGCTTTGGAGGTACGGGTGTACTGGAAAAGGGTCGGCAATGATACCCGCTCGCCGTGTCCGGATAAAGGCTGAATTGAACAAAAACTGAACAGTTCAGCCTGGCCCGGACACCTTTGCCATGTTGGAGTGTTTTTTACTCGGGCGAATGAAAGCTGAGGCTGTAATTTACAGCTCGGCTGCCTGGATCAAGAATGTCCAGCGAGATATGAATAGGTGTCTGCGGTGGCATCTCGGTCTGTCCTTTCAATTCGCCGCCCAGGTATTCCCACGGCTTGAACCGACGGCTGGCAATGAGCTGCCCATTCAGGTCGGCAAAGCGCAGTTCCAGAAGCGGGAAGGGCTGTGAGAACGTTGCCCGGTTATACAGGATCGCATCGACCTGTAGCGCGCCTGAAAATTCTGGGTGACTGCGTACAACCAGGTTGCTGCTACGGATCTGTTTTACATCGACCTTGGACGGAACCTTGCAGTCCGCCCACGCGCAGAACTGAACAAACCAGGGGCGATACTGGTCTTGACGCGCCAGCTCGTCGAAATGAAAGCCAACGTACTGAGCAAATAGACCAAACAGGGCAACCAGATTCAACAGCACCCAGCCGAGCCGCTTGGCCCACTGCTTCTTCGGCGGTTGCCAGTCGAGCTGCAATGGCTCGTCATGAAGGTCGAGCAACGTGTCGTTACGCAGAGCGGGCTCGGCACGTACAGGCGTGGCTTCCCGGTCAGAGGGCGCCGTGTCGCCCACATGAGGTTCGGCCGCTTCGATAGACTGATCGTGATTGTCCTTCTCGTCAGCCCTCAGGGATGATTCAAGCTCGGGCTCGTCTGCCTCATTCGAGGCATGCAGCCCTAGCGAGGGCTCTTCATGAGCATGATCTTCCTCGATGGTGTCGAGCGTTAAAGTCGGTTCCTGGCGCTGCTCGTTGTCAGATTCTGCACTTTCCTCGCGCAGCAGGGCCTCAGCCCAGCTTTCATCATAAACCGGTGTGGTTTTCGAGGCGGGTTTCTGCTGTCCAAATGTTGGCAGGGGAGGAAGGCGTTGCGCCGACTCCATGGCGTCCAGCTTGGCCAGCTCTTCATCCAGGTCAAGCCCGTCCAGATCCAGGTCATCATGGATCAATAGAGTGTCCGAAGGGTGCTTGGGCAGTGCTTCGGCGGCATCTGAAACATGGCTGATAGACTGGGGCTGCGTCGAAGGTGACTGAGCCATAGGGGGCGCAGGCTGAATGACGACGGCTGTCGACTCGATGACGGGCTTGAGCGGTGTCGGCAATCCTTCGAGATGCTGAGTGGCATCGAAGATTTCAAGGCAGGCGCCGCAACGCACGTTGCCTTGGGCAATCGCCAAATGCTCCTGCTTGACTCGAAAGCGAGTACTGCAATGCGGGCATTGAGTGACGTAGGTTTCAGTCATTATGGCGATCTGGTCTGGTCCTGCGGAAAAGCCGACTAGTTTACTCTAACGCTCAAGGCTGAAAAGTGGCTCGTTGAAGCCACTTTTTTGCCGCACGTCGTTCATCTTAGCGTTTTATGCCCGTAATTCTGATCCAGCCTTCGCGCTCGGCCGTAGGATCCAGCTCGAAATCGGCACTGTAGGCGGCGCGTACCTCTTCCGCCTGCTCCGCCAGAATGCCGGACAAGGCCAGTCGGCCGCCCGATTTTACCAGGCGGCTCAATTGTGGCGCGAGGCTTACAAGCGGGCCGGCCAGGATATTGGCAACAACGACATCAGCCGGTTCGTCCGGCATGTCGGCTGGCAGGTAGACCGGGAAGCGGGCTGGGTCAACGCCGTTTCGATTGGCATTGTCGCGAGAGGCCTCAAGCGCCTGTACGTCGATATCCGTTCCTACGGCACGCGTTGCGCCCAGCAGCAGTGCCGCGATGGCCAGAATGCCCGAGCCGCAGCCAAAATCGATAACCTGATAGCCTTCAAGTGGCTGTCCATCCAGCCATTCGAGGCACAGTGCAGTGGTGGGGTGCGTCCCCGTACCGAAAGCAAGCCCGGGATCCAGATGCAGGTTGACTGCACCCGGCTCGGGCGCTTCATGCCAGCTGGGTACGATCCAGAGGCGCTGACCAAAGCGCATGGGGTGGAAGTTATCCATCCAGCTGCGTTCCCAGTCCTGATCCTCGATATGCTCGATATGAAAATCAGCGCCGGTACCTGCAATAAGTGTCAGGTGTTTCGCCAGGTCCTGCTCATTGATATCTGACTCGAACAGGGCCAGCAGATGCGTCTTGCTCCAAAGAGGCGTTGTGCCCAGGTCCGGCTCGAAAATGGGCTGGTCTTCTGCATCCATGAATGTCACGGAAACAGCACCCAGGCCGAGCAGGGCGTCTTCATAGGGCTCTGCCTGATCAGGGGTAATGGCGAGTCGGACTTGCAGCCACGGCATGGCGAAACCTTTCAAATACGTAAATGGGTAGTTTAAAAAGCAACGGGCCGCATGTGCGGCCCGGGCTTCAAGCAAGGCTATTAGTGTTTCAAGCCTAGCTTCTTCTCCAGATAATGGATGTTCACACCGCCTTTGCTAAAGGCTTCATCGCGTGTAAGCATGCGATGCAGGTCGGCATTGGTTTTGATGCCATCGACAATCAGTTCATCCAGCGCGTTACGCATGCGGGCCATGGCCTCGTCACGGTCACGTCCCCAGGTGATCAGCTTAGCGATCAGCGAGTCGTAGTTCGGCGGAACCTTGTAACCGCTGTACAGGTGCGAATCGACCCGTACGCCATTGCCGCCCGGCGCGTGGAAGTGCTTGACCAAACCAGGCGAGGGCATGAAGGTCTTGGGGTCTTCCGCGTTGATCCGGCACTCGATGGCGTGTCCGGTGATCTTGATGTCTTCCTGTTTGATCGACAGCTTGTTGCCAGCGGCGATGCTCAGCATCTCCTTGACGATGTCGACACCGGTAATCATCTCGGTAACCGGGTGCTCCACCTGAACACGTGTGTTCATTTCGATGAAGTAGAAACGGCCGTCCTCATAGAGGAACTCGAACGTACCGGCACCGCGGTAACCGATCTCAACGCAGGCCTGAACGCAGCGGGCGAGTACTTCGGCACGTGCCTTTTCGTCGATCTGCGGGGCAGGTGCTTCTTCAATGACTTTCTGGTGACGACGTTGCAGCGAGCAGTCGCGGTCGAACAGGTGAACGGCATTGCCCTGGCCATCGGACAGAACCTGAACTTCCACGTGACGCGGGTTGCCCAGAAACTTTTCCAAATAAACCGTAGAGTTGCCAAACGCAGCGCCTGCTTCGGTCTGAGTCATGCTGATGGACTTGATCAGCTCGGACTCTTCGTAAACAACGCGCATGCCACGGCCACCGCCGCCGCCAGCCGCCTTGATGATGACCGGGTAGCCCACTTCGCGTGCAATACGCAGGCACTCGGCTTCGTCGGTTGGCATCGCGCCATCGGAGCCGGGAACCGTGGGTACGCCTGCCTTTTTCATCGCATCCTTCGCGGAGACCTTGTCGCCCATTAGGCGGATCACGTCTGCGGTCGGACCGACAAAGGTAAAGCCGGAGCGCTCGACCTGCTCGGCAAAGTCGGCATTTTCTGCCAGGAAGCCGTAGCCAGGGTGAATAGCGGTGGCGCCGGTAACTTCAGCTGCGCTGATGATGGCCGGGATGTTCAGGTAAGACTGAGGAGACGGGGCGGGGCCGATGCAGACCGATTCGTCGGCCAGGGACAAGTGCATCAACTCACGATCAGCGGTGGAGTGTACGGCCACCGTCTTGATGCCCAACTCCTTGCAGGCACGAACCACACGCAGGGCAATTTCCCCGCGGTTGGCGATCAGGACTTTTTCCAGCATCGCGGACTCCTGTCGATCAGACAATGGTGAACAGCGGCTGGTCAAACTCAACCGGCTGGCCGTTTTCGACCAGGACAGCGCCGATGGTACCGCTGGTTTCGGCTTCGATGTGGTTCATCATTTTCATGGCTTCAACGATGCAGACGATATCGCCTTTTTTCACGGCCTGACCCACTTCGGCGAAAGGCGCGGAGGTAGGAGAGGAGGCGCGATAGAAAGTGCCTACCATGGGCGAGCGAACCACGTTGCCTGTCAGTTGTTGCGCAGCGGGTGCTTCGGCAGCCGGGGCAGCAACCGGAGCGGGTGCAGCAGCCGGGGCAGCGACGGGCGGAGCAGCGTAGACAGCAGTCTGTACAGCACGCTGACTCTGACGGCTGATGCGAACGGATTCTTCGCCTTCACGGATCTCCAGTTCGTCGATTCCGGATTCTTCCAGCAGTTCGATCAGCTTCTTGACTTTACGAATGTCCATTAACGTTGGCACTCCCCTAAGGTCTGTTACGTTTAAGTTTTTGTCGGGCACATCGAGGTGTCGATTCAATGCCCGGTTATGCAGCGGCTAGGCGTTCTGTGCCTTGCCTGTCATTTCGATTGCAGCGTCAAGCGCCATGCGATAACCGCTGGCACCGAGACCGCAGATCACCCCTACGGCAACGTCTGAAAAGTAGGAGTGATGACGAAAGGGTTCTCGCTTGTGCACGTTTGAAAGATGCACCTCGATGAATGGGATGCTCACAGCCAGCAATGCGTCACGTAGCGCAACGCTGGTGTGAGTGAAGGCAGCAGGATTGATCACAATAAAATCCACGCCTTCATGACGAGCGGCATGGATTCGTTCGATCAGTTGGTGCTCGGCATTGCTCTGGAAATAGTCCAGTGTATGTCCGGCCGCTTCCGCGCGACACTTGAGATCCTGGTTGATTTCATCCAGCGTGACCGCGCCGTAGACGCCCGGCTCGCGGGTGCCCAGCAGATTCAGGTTGGGTCCATGCAGGACCAGCAGCGTAGCCATGACGACATCCTTCAACAGGCAAAGCGATGGCCGCGGACTATGCCGCATTGCTCGCTGACTGTCCAGTCGCCCGATGTTTGCTGTAAATGCCAGCACGTTGGGCGAAATTTTATCTAATTGGGGGTTATAAGGTTTCTTGAGCGCGTTCGAGGTGTTTGGCAAACGCATCTGCGCCGATTTCACCAATGACCCTCAGGTCTTGGGCTTCCTGTCCCTTGCGATCAAAAAACTGGATCGCGGGCGGGCCAAAGAGGTGGTAACGATCCAGAAGAGCACGCTGTTGTGCGTTGCTGGCCGTAATGTCGAAGCGTATCAGACGAAAGGCAGTCAGCCGGGCCATGATGGCAGGATCGTTGAACACTTCACGCTCGATTACCTTGCAGCTGATGCACCAGTCGGCATACCAGTCGAGCAGAAGGGGTTGCCCCGCATCCTTTGCGGCCTTCAAGGCAGCATCCAGTTCGGCGGGCGTACTGACCGTCTGCCAATTCGAGGCGCTGGTACTGCTAGACAGGGTGGCAGGAGATGAGGTCATTGTGAGCGGGCGAAGCGGATCTGAGCGGCCTTGCAGCGCACCAATCCATGCCGCTACGGCATAGACCAGCAAGGCCAGTCCCAAAAGCTGAGCCAGCTTTTGACGGGGAGTCTTGGGTGTCAACTCCAAGGCTCCAAGGAACAGCCCGGTTCCGCCGGCCAGCAAGCCCCATAGGGCCAATGCCACAGGGCCGGGCAGCAAGCGTTCCAGCATCCAGACGGCTACTCCGAGGAGCAGAACGCCAAAGGCGTTTCGTACACCCACCATCCAGGCACCGGATTTGGGTAGGAGAGCCCCACCGCCTGTAGCAAAAAGAATAAGTGGAGTACCCATCCCCAAGCCCAGAGCAAACAGCTTGAGTCCACCGCCTAACGCATCACCACTGCTGCTGATGTAGAGCAATGCACCCGCCAGTGGCGCCGAGACACACGGCGATACCAACAGGCTGGAAAGAACGCCCAGCGTGGCTGCACCTAGTACGGAGCCGCCCTTCGCGCCACTGGCCAGGCGGTCGACTGGGTTTCGGATAAAGGCGGGCAGGCGAAGCTCGAACAGTCCAAACATGGCCAGTGCAAAGGCTACGAAGAATGCAGCAAAGGGAACGAGCACCCAGGCCGACTGCAGACGTGCCTGCAGATTGAGGCTTGCGCCAAAAAGCCCCATCAGCGAGCCCAGGAGGGCAAAGCACCCTGCCATGTGCACGACATACACCAGAGAAAGAAATAACCCGCGGCCTGCTGTATGAGAGCTTCTGTCCCGACCGTGAAGCAGGACTGAAGACATGATAGGCAGCATGGGCAGTACGCAAGGGGTAAAGGTCAACCCCAGGCCTGCCAGGAAAAACAGGAGCATGTCACGCCAGTGCCATGCGGTTTCGACTGTCGTTGAAGAGGGCACGGTAGCGGGTAAGGCAGAGGCATCACCCAATGCGATCTGCTTGGTTTCCGGCGGGTAACACAGCCCCTTGTCCGCGCAGCCCTGGTAGGTAATGAACAGCTGTCCGGATGCTCCTGCCTGGGCCAGCGGGACCTCGATATCCACTACATGATGATAAACCTGTACATCGCCGAACCACTCATCATGCTTGGGTTCTCCAGCCGGTAAGACAATGTCCTGTGTCAGGCCCTCTGGTTGTGTGCTGAATTGAAAGCGATGCCGATACAGGTAATAGCCGTCTGCAATAATGAAACGCAGCACCTGTTTATCAGGAGTGGATTCGAGCTGCTCCAGCCGGAACGCCTGGTCAACAGGTAGAAAGTCGCTGGCGTTACTTGAAGCGCCAAGAGTCGATGCAGGACGGTTACCGTCAAACAGGCCGGCAGAGACGGGCGGGGCGATAATCAGCAAAAGCAGAAATAACAGGCGGCGCATGACACTCTCGGCAGGTGAAACTCCCGGCCATGATACCGAAAGCGTTCGCCGCTAGCCCTCAGGAATTGTCTCCATATGCGTGATGGATTGTCAGGCTGACGGCTGGGGCTGATAGATTTCCACGCGGTTACGCCCACCGCGCTTGGCCTGATAAAGCGCCTCATCAGCCTGCCTGGCCAGGCTCTTGATGTCCTGGTCGGGCTGCAACTGTGCAACCCCTGCGCTGAACGTGCAGAAGAGGCTTTCCTGCTGGGCTGGATAGCAAATTTCTGAAAACCGTTTGCGGATTTCATCGATCAGTCGCAGGGCATTCTGGCTATCGGTGTCCTGCAGCACCACGGCGAACTCCTCGCCACCGTAACGGCCGATATGATCGGTCTTGCGCAGGCGCTGTTTCAGAAACAGGGCCAGGCTCTTGATTACGCGATCCCCCATAGGATGGCCATATTGATCGTTCACTTTTTTGAAGTGATCGATATCGAGCATGACAAACGACAGGCTTTTGCTGCGTCGGCGAGCCAGAAAACTCGCGTCCTCCAGGAGCTGCAAAATGTGGGTATGGTTATACAGACCTGTCAGACTGTCCTGAACGATGCGCGCTTTGAGGTTACGTGCCCTGGCGGCGCGTGTACGCACGGTGGCGATCAAGTGGCGGGGTTTGATCGGCTTGGTCAAAAAATCATCGCCGCCTTCGCTCATGGCATCCAGCTGCTTGTCCAGATCACCTTCAGCCGAAAGGTAGATAATCGGGACGCTTACATAGCGCTCATGCTGACGGATGACCTTGGCCAGCTCCGTCCCCATGCATTCCGGCATATACATGTCCAGAATGATCAGGTCCGGGTTGAACTCGGCAAGATGCGGCATCACGGCAGTCGGGTTGAGCAGGGTGCGCGTCACAATACCAGCGCTATTCAGGGACATTTCCGTGTGCATCGCCTGAGCGCGCGAGTCGTCGACGATCAGGGCGCGGATCGGGTCGTAATAGGCGACGCGGGTCAGCGTTTCGACCTTTTCAAGCAGGTGCGAGGCATCCAGGGTGCCGGTATAGAACTCGTGGCCACCCGCGCGTACGGCTGCCAGACGCATGGCGGTATCGGCTTCCTCATGGCTGAAGAACAGCACTGGCAGCTTGATAGTCAGGTTCGCCTGGATTTCGGCTGTCAGCTGAAGACCTGCGCCCGGGCCGTTGAAATCCACTTCCATGATGAGCACTGCCGGGTGGCGCTCGGAAATAGCCTGGCGGAATGTGACTGCGTCTTCGAAGATATGAATCGTGACGCCAAAGTACTCCATTTGCAGGGCCAGGCGCTCAGAGCGCTCCCGATCCTGCAGGGCAATATAAATAGGCTTGCGCAACGGGGGCAGGTTGGTGCTTTCCAGCTGATCGCCATGGCGTAAGCCAGTGCGAGACAAGCTTTGCATGAGCTGGCTCAGTTCTGAAATCGTTGTACTGGTCAGGCGTCCCCGGTTGGCCTCGACGGCCAAAAGACAGCCAGCAATCCGTTCTGCCAGCTGGTTGTGCTCCTGCTGATCGAATCGCTGGGCATAGCGCAGGAGGCGATTGTTGGCCTCGGTCAGCTCTTCCAGGCTTGCCGTACTCCACTCCACACGATGCAGGCGTTGCCAGATTTCCAGAACATGTCTGGCCTGGGTGATGACCCTTTGGGCAAAATGGTTCTTGATACGGTCCAGTGAAGGATCGTCATGCTCGCTCATGGTAGTCCGGCTCGTCCTGAGTAAAGATCGGTGGCGATAGGCCATCACTAAAGCCTACCAGCATCGCCTTGCTAGGTCATCGGCTCAGGATCGAGCAACATTAGGACCAAGAGCTGAACGGCTTATGTACACTACCGAGCGTACTTAATCGGCAACCCCTTGTCATAGACGTGGTCGAACGCTGGAGTCGACTATAAGGAATAACATCATGCTGGACTGGAAGAATCGTACAAGCAGTTGGAGGCGGCGGACAGACGGCGCTTCGGCTGTTGGCGGCCGCCCCTGGCTGCGCGCCGTGGCTATCATCATCGGCCTTTATCTGCTCGTGATGTTTATCCTGAGTTGGTACTGGAGCCGCGAGCCGGACCGCTTTCCTGTCCAGCAGCATGCCCAGGAAGCGGCGGCTGCCGCTCAACGCAAACTGGCCCTGGGTTATACCACGGTAGAGACACTCAAGATGGTGGCGGGCACTTTGCTCGACAAGCCAGGCGGCTATCTGTCCAACGATGTTGCGCCCCCTGGTCTCTGGCTCGACAACATGCCTTCCTGGGAATACGGCGTCCTGGTGCAGGTACGTGATCTTTCCCGTGCGCTGCGCAAGGACTTTGCCCGCTCTCAGTCTCAGTCAACGGAAGATGTTGATTTGGCCAAGGCCGAGCCACACTTCAACTTTGACAACCGTAGCTGGGCGATGCCGTCTTCGGAGTCTGAATATCGTGCGGGTATTCGCTCCCTTGACCTTTACTTGGCGCGTCTGGGTGGGCAGGAGCAGCAGCGTGCGCTCTTTTACGCGCGTGCCGATAACCTGCGTAACTGGCTGGGCGACGTAGAGACTCGCCTGGGGTCCCTGTCACAACGGCTCTCCGCCAGTGTGGGCCGCTCTCGTCTGGATGCTGACATCAATCCCAATCAGGATCTGCTCCCCGGACAGGTGCCTGAAGTTCACGAGCGTATCGTTAAAACGCCCTGGCTTCAGATAGATAACGTTTTCTACGAGGCACGCGGGCAGGCCTGGGCGCTGTCTCATATCCTGCGCGCTATCGAAGTAGATTTTGCCGATGTGCTGGCCAAGAAGAACGCAACGGTAAACGTGCGCGAAATCATTCGTGAGCTGGAGGCCGCTCAGCAGCCGGTCTGGAGCCCGATGATTCTCAATGGCAGTGGCTTCGGTATTCTGGCTAACCATTCCCTGGTGATTGCCAATTACATCTCCCGCGCCAATGCGGCAATTATCGACTTGCGCCAGCTGATGGAGCAGGGTTGATACCTCGCCTGGCTGCAGTGTTGCGCTGCAGCCAGGCAACTTTCATTGAACGGCCTGTTCAATACCTCTCCATACGCATGTCTTGCGCTTATCAGGCGTTATCAGCCTATCCACCCCTGAGCCATACAGGAGGTCTCATGTCAGTTGAAACATTGACTATTCAAGGTATATCCCGTCCCGTCAGCCGCATCGCCCTGGGTACCTGGGCGATTGGCGGCTGGATGTGGGGCGGTAGTGATGAATCCAAGGCCATCGCCACGATCCGCAGTGCAGTAGAGCGTGGTATCAATCTGATTGATACTGCGCCCGTCTATGGTTTCGGCAATTCCGAAGAGATCGTGGGCAAGGCGCTGGAAGGAATACGCGATAAAGCAGTGATTGCTACCAAGGTTGCACTGGACTGGAATGATGACGGCCCATTCCGTAACGCTACTCCGGCCCGTATCCGTCAGGAAATCGAAGACTCCCTGCGTCGCCTCAAGACCGATCACATCGACCTTTACCAGGTACATTGGCCAGACCCCTTGACGCCCATTGACGAGACTGCCCGCGAGTTGGAAAAGCTGCGCCAGGAAGGAAAAGTGCTGGCCCTGGGCGTCAGCAACTTCTCGCCTGAGCAGATGGATGCCTTTCGCGATGTTGCCCCTCTGGCAGCGGTACAGCCTCCCTATAACCTGTTCGAGCGCGATATCGAAAAGGACGTACTGTCTTATGCCAAGGATCACGGGCTGGCGGTGTTGGCTTACGGGGCACTGTGCCGCGGCCTGCTGGCCGGTAAAATGTCACCCTCGACACGGTTTGATGGGGACGATTTGCGCAAGGTCGATCCAAAGTTTCAGTCACCGCGTTTTGAGCAGTACCTTGCAGCAGTGGCCGCGCTGGAGGATTACGCCCGTGCTCGCCATGACAAGACGGTCCTGGCGCTGGCTATCCGCTGGATTCTTGATAAGGGCCCAACGATTGCGCTGTGGGGCGCACGAAAGCCCGAGCAGATCGAGGGAGTAGACGAGGCATTCGGCTGGTCCCTGAGCCAGGAGGAGCTAGACGAAATCGATAAAATTCTGACCCGACATGTGACTGATCCGGTAGGGCCGGAATTCATGGCGCCACCGACACGAAAAGGGTAATGAGCCCAGCAGCAGGTTTTCTGTGAGCCTGTCATGAAAATATCCAGCATTGACGCAAATTTGTACTTAGCATTTGCGTTCAATGCTGGTAAATTGCGCGACCTTTTGATGCGCAGCCCCTGCCAGAGTGGGGCGCTCTTGGTTGGTTCTCCAGCCTGTCGCTATCCTGACCCTGTGAGGAATGCCCGGTGGTCAAGAAAGCCTCTTCCTTTGCCGGTCTCGGCGGCCTGGTGTATTCCACCGATAGTGGTCGTCATTGCCCGGCTTGTAACAAACCTCTCGCTGACTGCCTCTGTAAGCAGGCCCCCGTGCAGGCTGGAGACGGTATTGCACGTGTTCGCCGCGAAACCAAAGGTCGTGGCGGCAAGACCGTGACCACGGTCAGTGGTGTGCCTGTGACGGCCGATGAATTGAAAGAATTGGCGAGCACACTGAAGCGGCGGTGCGGTACTGGTGGTGCGTTGAAGGATGGCGTCATCGAGATTCAGGGCGATCATGTCGACCTGCTGATTGACGAGCTGACCAAACGCGGTTTCAAAGCCAAGAAGTCCGGCGGTTAAACGAACGGTTCCACGTTCAGGCCATATCTATCCAAACTTACCGCAGCGATCTGCGGTCAACACCTTATTACCTTTCAACAGGAGAATCTGGCGGATGTCCCCACGACGTACGCGCAAAGATGACGGCAGCCAATGGACCGTAGCCGATAGCCGTAGTGTGTACGGCATTCGCCACTGGGGCGCTGGCTACTTCGCTATCAATGACATCGGCAATGTCGAAGTCCGTCCTCATGGTCCCGATGGAGAGCCCATCGACCTTCATCTACTGGTGGGGCAACTGTGCGAGGCGGGCCTTTCGCTGCCTCTATTGGTGCGCTTCCCTGACATTCTGCAAGGTCGCGTGCGGGCACTGACCGGTGCGTTCGATGCCAATATCGAGCGAATGGAATATGGTGGTCAGTACACGGCCCTGTATCCGATCAAGGTCAATCAGCAGGAAGCGGTCGTCGAGAACATTATTGCCACGCGTAATGTGTCGATCGGGCTCGAGGCTGGCTCCAAACCTGAGCTGATGGCTGTGCTGGCGCTGGCGCCCAAGGGGGGCACCATCGTTTGCAACGGTTACAAGGATCGCGAATTCATACGCCTGGCCTTGATGGGGCTCAAGCTTGGTCACAACGTCTTCATCGTGATCGAGAAGGAGTCCGAAGTCCCGCTGGTGATTGAAGAGGCGGCCGATCTCAAGGTGACTCCGCAGGTAGGTCTCCGCGTTCGCCTGTCATCGCTGGCTTCCAGCAAATGGGCCGATACCGGGGGCGAAAAGTCCAAGTTTGGCCTGTCGGCGGCACAGCTGCTGTCCGTGATCGAGCGTTTCCGCAAGGCAGGACTCGAGCAGGGGGTTCGCCTGCTACATTTCCATATGGGTTCGCAGATTGCCAATCTGGCTGACTATCGTCAGGGTTTCCGTGAGGCCATTCGGTATTACGCCGAACTGCGCGCGCTTGGATTGCCGGTCGATCATGTCGATGTGGGCGGTGGCCTGGGTGTGGACTACGACGGTACGCACTCGCGTAACGCCAGTTCCATCAATTACGACATGGATGACTATGCCGCGACGGTCGTGGGGATGCTCAAGGAGTTCTGCGATCGTCAGGGCCTTCCACATCCAAACATTTTCTCGGAAAGTGGCCGTGCCATGACTGCGCACCATGCCGTGCTGGTCATGCAGGTAACCGATGTCGAGCGCAACAACGACGCCATGCCTGATATCGAGAATTTCTCCGACAAGCCTGAAGTCGTGCAGTGGCTGGTTGAGCTGCTGGGTGATACCGATCCGGAAATGGTGACCGAGACCTATTGGCGTGCAACCCAGTACGTGAGCGAAGCCTCTGCGCAGTATGCGTCAGGTCGCCTGAGCCTGAGTGACAAGGCGCTTGCAGAGCAATGCTACTTTGCGATCTGCCGTCGACTCTACAATCAGCTCAAGGCACGCCAGCGTTCGCATCGCCAGGTGTTGGACGAACTGAACGATAAGCTGGCAGACAAGTACATCTGCAATTTCTCAGTTTTCCAGAGCTTGCCGGATACCTGGGCGATAGGGCAGATCCTGCCTATCGTACCGCTGACGCGTCTGGATGAAGAGCCGATGCGCCGCGCGGTGTTACAGGATCTGACCTGTGACTCGGACGGCAAAATCAACCATTACGTAGATGAGCAGAGTATCGAGACCAGTTTGCCGGTTCACGATGTGCGTTCGAATGAAGATTACATGTTGGGTGTATTCCTGGTAGGTGCCTATCAGGAAATCCTGGGCGATATGCATAACCTGTTTGGCGATACGGACTCGGTCAACGTCTATCAGGATGCGGATGGCACTGTGCGTCATGGTGGCATCGAGACTCATGACACCATTGAAGACATGCTTCGCTATGTGCACCTCTCGCCAGAGGAGCTGATGACCTACTACCGCGACAAGGTAGCCGGGGCAAAGCTGACTGCACGCGAGCGTACGCAGTATCTGGATGCCTTGCGTCTGGGATTGACCCGCTCGTCCTATCTCGCTGGTTGATCAAAAAAGGCCCTGGTTATTACCAGGGCCTTTTTTATTTCATGTGCAACAGGTAGTCACTACCGCCCAACTGCCGGACCTGCTGCCGTATCCAGTTGGCACGACGGCTGACGTAAGCGCTAGGATGACTTGGACTCCATTCCCTAGGGTTGGGCAGAATGGCAGCCAGCAGGCTGGCCTGTCGATCCGACAGGTACGGTGCGCCAATACCGAAATGGTGCTGCGCAGCGGCTTCAGCGCCGAAGACGCCAGAATCCCATTCAACGCTGTTGAGGTAAACCTCCAGGATGCGCTGCTTGGGCCAAAGGGTTTCAATCAGCACGGTAAACCAGGCTTCCAGGCCTTTACGTACCCAGCTACGGCCCGTCCAGAGAAATAGATTCTTGGCAACCTGCTGACTGATCGTGCTAGCTCCACGTAGGGAGCCACCGGCTTCGTTATGGCTGAAGGCCTGACGAATGGCGTCCATGTCGAAGCCCCAGTGCTCACTAAAGTGTTGATCCTCTCCTGCCACCACCGACATCTTCAGGTTGTCTGGTAGTTCACGCCATGGCCGCCAGTCCCGCTGCAGATCGATGGGCTTGCCATCGATCCAGGATTCTATCTTTCGTTCGACCATGACCATCGAGCCGGGTGGGGGCACCCAGCGAAAGAGCAACACGAGCAGTACGCTCGCAGCCATGGAGATGAGTATGTAGCGAAATAGACGGCGTAGAAGAGAGCGCACCATGCGACTTGGTCTTTAGTTATGAGCGGTCCATTATAACGATCGCTTCGATTCTGTCTGGGAGTTATCCATGCTTCGTACGTTTCTCATGCTGGCCGCCGTGTTTGGCTTTACTGGCGTCGGCCTTGGTGCATTCGCCGCCCATGGTTTGAAAGGGCGACTGTCGCCGGAGCACCTGGCTGTATTCCAGACCGGCGTGTTATATCAGCTCATACATGCCCTGGCATTGCTGGGCGTTGCCCTGCTGGCTACGCATCTGCAGGGGCGTTTGGTTAGCTTGGCCGGCGCCTTCTTCGCCATAGGGATTATTCTGTTCTCTGGCAGCCTTTATGTTCTGACATTGTCCGGTATCAGCAAGCTGGGCATCGTCACGCCTTTTGGCGGGCTCGCCTTCCTGGCAGGGTGGGTTTGTCTTGGATTGGTGGCCTGGCGTCTGGCCTAGATGACGATACAACGTTGGTCATCGTGGCAGAAGGGGCTAGAATGCAGCCCTTCATACATTTCAGACCGCTTCTGCCATGCGCATTCAATTGAACGGCGAATCTTTCGAACTTCCTGACGGTGCCACCGTGGCGGACTTGCTCGTCCGGCTTGAACTGACCGGAAAACGGGTAGCCGTGGAACGAAACCTCGATATCGTACCCCGCAGCCAGCACGCCGATACCACGCTTGTGGACGGCGATCAGCTGGAAGTGGTTCATGCTATTGGTGGCGGCTAGACCGCCGGAGAATCTGCCATGAACAGCAATCGTCAAGATACACCGCTTACCCTGGCCGGACGCACTTACCAGTCGCGTCTGCTGGTGGGCACCGGTAAATATAAGGACCTGGAAGAAACCCGTCTGGCCATCGAGGCGTCGGGGGCCGAAATCGTGACCGTTGCGGTTCGCCGGACCAATATCGGTCAGAATCCCGGTGAGCCTAATCTGTTGGATGTTATTCCACCGGATCGCTATACCATTCTGCCCAATACGGCTGGCTGCTATGACGCTGTTGAAGCTGTGCGTACCTGCCGTCTGGCGCGCGAGCTTCTTGATGGGCACTCACTGGTCAAGCTTGAGGTACTGGCGGATCAGAAAACGTTGTTCCCAAACGTCATCGAAACCTTGAAGGCCGCCGAAACCTTGGTAAAGGATGGGTTCGATGTCATGGTGTATACCAGTGATGACCCTATCATTGCCCGTCAGTTGGCGGAGATTGGCTGTATTGCGGTTATGCCGCTGGCCGGTCTGATCGGTTCCGGTCTGGGTATCTGCAATCCGTACAACCTGCGCATCATTCTGGAAGAGGCCAAGGTGCCGGTTCTGGTCGATGCCGGTGTAGGTACTGCTTCGGATGCCACCATTGCAATGGAGCTGGGATGTGATGCCGTCCTGATGAACACCGCCATTGCCCACGCCAAGGATCCTGTCCTGATGGGCGAAGCCATGAAGCACGCCATCCTGGCAGGGCGCATGGCTTATCTGGCAGGTCGCATGCCACGCAAGCTATATGCCTCCGCCTCGTCACCTCTGGAAGGTCTGATCAGCTGATCACGACGTTTCATTCCACCTTAACCTTAACGACCCGGCCTCCAGGCCGGGTCGTGCTGTCTTTGTGAATAGCCATGAGCGATCAGGAATTCGATAACGCACCCGCACGCCCAATGCGTACCATCAAAAGTTTTGTCATGCGTGCGGGACGTATGACGGAAGGTCAAAAAAAGGGGCTTGACCAAGGCTGGCCCCGCTTCGGTCTCGACCTGGATGCGGGGCTACAGGATTTCGACGCTGTGTTTGGTCGCCAAGCGCCTCGTACCTTTGAAATCGGCTTTGGTATGGGACACTCTCTACTGGAAATGGCAGCCGCAGCGCCGGAGCAGGACTTCATTGGTGTTGAGGTCCACCGTCCTGGGGTCGGCGCGTTGCTGAACGGCCTTCTGACACAGCAATTGTCCAATGTGCGTGTCTATAGCTGCGATGCCTTGGAAGTGCTTCGCCAGTGCGTGGCTGATGCAAGCCTGGATCGGGTCCTACTGTTTTTCCCGGACCCATGGCACAAGGCCCGCCACCATAAGCGTCGTATCGTTCAGCCTGAGTTTGCCGAGCTGATTCGTAGCAAGCTCAAGGTTGGGGGGGTGCTGCATATGGCAACTGACTGGGAGCCCTATGCGGAATACATGCTGGAAGTCATGAGTGTCGCGCCGGGGTATCGGAATCAGGCTTCAGATGAGCGCTATGTTCCGCGTCCCGAAGAGCGACCCATCACCAAGTTCGAGCGTAGAGGTGAGCGACTTGGGCACGGTGTCTGGGATTTGAAGTTCGAGCGTACCGAATAATAAAAAAGGCCTGACAGATGTCAGGCCTTTTTTCTGCGTATCTTAGCGTCGCTCGGCTAGAACACCCAGCAGACAAGCACCGACCAGCAAGGCGGGTGCCAGGCTGTAATTGTTGAACTGTCCTAAGCCTTTCACAACCCAGGGGGTCAGGTGGGTAGTTGCCGCGCCGTAAAGACTTACTGAAGCCGAAGCCAGAACCGGAACCCGTACAAAGGTAGGCAAACTGCCCAGGCGCTGCTTCATCCAGTTGTTGATTTCAGTGCCGAACATTACCAGCAGGGTTGAAATCAGAGCCAAGGCGATCTCGGCCAGATGACCGCGGCACCAGCGAGAAGCCTCTGCAATAAGGCTAAGTAGGTAGTCCAAGCGTCATGTCTCCTTAGTCAGACAGAAAATGCTGCAGCACATCATTCAAAAAAAGCTGCCCTCGGGACGTGGGGGCCAACCTGGTCGAATCCTTCTCAAGCAGACCTTTGCCGCGTAGCGCTTCCAGTGCCCCAGATAGGCTTTCCAAGGGCTGACCGGTTCGCTGTGTATACCGCTCACTTGAAACGCCTTCTACCAGACGCAGGGCATTCATCATGAATTCAAAGGGCAGCTCTGCTGGCGTCAGTACACGCTCACCGGCCTGGAAGTGCTTGGCAGAATCCAGATAGTCCTTGGGAAGGCGCGTCTTCCAGGTGCGAATAATCTGACCATTAGGTGCGCTCAGCTTGGCGTGGGCGCCCGCGCCAATTCCAAGGAAATCACCGAATGTCCAGTAATTCAGGTTGTGACGTGCCTGGCATCCAGGCTGGGCATAGGCCGAGGTCTCGTATTGCCGATAACCCATTTCGGCAAGTCGAGCCTGTCCCGCTTCCTGAATATCCCAGAGGATATCGTCTTCAGGTAGCTCAGGCGGCTGGCTCCAAAAGACGGTATTGGGTTCCATGGTGAGCTGATACCAGGAAATATGCGTAGGCGCGAGGGCAATCGCCTGTTCAAGATCCGCCATCGCATCGGCAACGCTCTGGTCTGGCAACCCGTGCATAAGGTCCAAATTGAAGTTATCGAACCCCGCCCGACGTGCCATTTCAGCGGCTCGAACCGCCTCGTTCTGCCCGTGGATCCGGCCCAAGGCTTTTAACTTGGCGTCCTGAAAGCTCTGGATGCCAATTGAAAGCCGGTTGATGCCGAGCTGCCGGTAGGCGGCAAACTTGTCCTGTTCGAATGTCCCTGGGTTAGCCTCAAGGGTAATTTCGATATTGGAAGCAAAGGCAACGCGGCGTTCGACGCCTTCAAGCAAGCGCCCCAGCGCCCTGGCGGAAAACAGACTGGGAGTGCCACCTCCAAAAAAGATGGAGGTCAGTGGTCGGCCATGCACATGGACAAGGTCCGCATCCAAGTCTGCCAGCAAGGCATCGACATAGGCCTCTTCAGGTAGCTCAGGCCCCGCTGCGTGCGAGTTGAAGTCGCAATAAGGACATTTACGCACGCACCACGGAATATGGATATAGGCCGACAGGGGCGGCAGTTCAAACGAGGCTGATCGAATCAAAGTCCGAGCCGCTCACGAAGAATAGTCATGGCACGGGCACGGTGGCTGATACGGTTCTTTTCCTCAGGTGCCAGCTCTGCGCTCGAGCAGTCCCGCTCGGGCACCCAGAAGAGAGGGTCATACCCAAAGCCATGCTCACCTCGGGCTTCGAAGAGGATTCGTCCCTCCCAGATCCCTTCACAAACGATAGGAAGTGGGTCATCAGCGTGGCGAACCAGGGCCAGCACACTGACAAACTGAGCGCCACGCTCGGCTTCAGGAGTGTTTTCAAGAGCTTTGAGCAGCTTTGCATTGTTCGCGGCATCGCCGCGTCCTTCTGCATAGCGTGCCGAGTAGATACCGGGCGCGCCACCCAAGGCGTCGACAGCAAGGCCGGAGTCATCGGCCAGGGCGGGCAGGCCGGATACACGCGCTGCATTACGCGCTTTGAGAATGGCGTTTTCAATAAAGGAAAGTCCAGTCTCTTCCGGTTCGACCTGACTGAATTCACCGACGGAGCGCACCTTGACGGCGTTACCCAGCATGGCTTGAAGTTCTTTAAGCTTACCGGCGTTGTGGCTGGCCAGCACCAGCTCGGACAATTGAATCATGTCGTGTCATCTCTGGTTTGAGGCGGAGACAGGCAAATGCCTGTTCGCATGATATGAAATCTGGAAAGTCGATGTACGTGATTCAGATGGCGGGTCATGACGTCATCTGAATCAGTGTGACGAACCTGTCTTACAACGACTGGCCCGTCACGCGATAAATACCGATCTCGCCCAGGAGGTTGGGCCACAGGCGGCTACCAATGCCGTGGCGGTGCTGACGGTCAACGGCCAGCCGGTCAAGCACCTTGACCTTGAGTTCATGGCACAGACGCTCGAAATCCTCAAACGTACAGAAGTGGATGTTCGGCGTGTTGTACCAGGTATAAGGCAAGAACTCCGATACCGGCATTCGCCCGTTACGGGCCAGATACCAGCGGCAGCGCCAGTGACCAAAATTCGGGAAGGTAATGATGCATTCTCTGCCTACGCGCAGCATTTCCTCGAGAATACGATCAGGATAATGCACCGCTTGCAGGGCTTGGCTCATGACAACAATGTCAAAACTGTTGCTGGCAAAATTCCCTAGCCCCTTATCCAAGTCTTGCTCAAGGACGTTTACGCCTCTGCGAATGCACTGCTTGATATTTTCGTCGTTGATCTCAAGGCCATAGCCAGTGACCTGCTTGTTTGTCTGCAGATAGGCAAGCAGCTCGCCATTACCACATCCCAGGTCAAGGACCCGGCTACCGGCGGGAATCCAGTCTTTGATGATATCCAGATCGGCACGCACGTTCAGGCCCTCATACAGCAATGCGATTCATATAACTAACGAAGGCTTCCAGGTACCGGGGGATCGGTAGAAGAAAAGCGTCATGCCCTTGTGGCGCGTCGATGTCGAGATAGCTGACATTCTTTTTCGCTGCAATCAAAGCATCCACGATCTCGCGTGAGCGGGCCGGTGAGAAGCGCCAGTCTGTCGTGAAGGACATGATGCAAAAATCGGCCTTTGCATCCACAAACGTTCTGGCTAGATCACCATCGTGTGCACTGGCGGGATCAAAGTAATCCAGCGCTTTGGTCATCAGCAGGTAGGTATTGGCATCGAAGCGGCCTGAAAATTCTTCGCCCTGATAGCGCAGGTAGCTTTCGACTTGAAATTCCACACTGTGGAAGTCGTAGTTCAACTTGTCTGTCTTGAGTTCGCGGCCAAACTTCTGCCCCATTGCGTCATCGGACAGATAGGTGATGTGACCTACCATGCGGGCCAGCATCAGTCCTCGCTTGGGTACGACGTTCTGCTCATAGAAGCGACCGCCATGGAATTCTTCATCAGTCAGAATGGCTTGGCGTGCCACTTCATTAAACGCAATGTTCTGAGCTGACAGTTTGGGCGCCGAGGCGATAGCCATGCAGTGACGTACACGATCAGGGTAGCTGATGGTCCATTGCAGGGCCTGCATGCCTCCCATGCTGCCGCCTACGACGGCCGCCCATTGTTGAATGCCTAGCGCATCAGCCAGACGTGCCTGGCTATTGACCCAGTCTTCCACGGTAATGACGGGAAAGTCGGCGCCGTAGGGCTTTCCTGTAGCAGGATTGGCGCTGCCTGGGCCTGTTGATCCGTTACAGCCGCCCAGGTTGTTCAGTGCGACGACAAAGAACCGGCGGGTATCGATGGGCTTTCCTGGACCGATACAGCTGTCCCACCAGCCCGGCTTGCGATCGTCCATGCTGTGGTAGCCCGCTGCATGGTGATGGCCGGACAGGGCATGGCAAATGAGCACGGCATTGCTACGGTTTTCGTTGAGCTCTCCATACGTCTCGATGACCAGATCGTACTCGGCCAAAGACCTGCCGCAAGCCAAGGGGAGCGGCTCGGAGAAGTGAAGGACCTGAGGCGTAACCAGGCCTACGGAATCAGGGGGTATGACGCTGGGCATTTAAGGCTCTTATACGTGAGAGGGCGCCAGTCTAAAGAGCGCCATCGCAAGCGGCAAGCATCCTGCAAGCAGGGTGCTTGCCGCATCGGATAAAGGCCCGATGTGGCTAGGCGACACTTACCCCGGGGAGAGCGACGACCTTGGCATGGCGTTGGGCCGGAGCAGGGCGGCGCAACTGTCGCAAGATATCGTTGGCCTCATCAAGCTGACCTGCCAGTGTTTCGCAGTAGGTTTGCAGACGACTCTTCTGTTGCTGGGTATCCAGCGCCTGCTGGGTCAGCGCCTTGAGCTCCAGCATATTGGATTCCAGCAACTGCTTGTGCTCGCGGGTAAACTGAATGAGAGGCAGCAGGGCAACCTCGTTCCAGCGTTTGGCTTCCCGACAGGCCTGCTCATGCACGAAGACCGCTTCCTTTACCAGCGTTGCAAAGAACCGGCGAGTCAGCACACGCTGTTCAGTAAACAGCGTTTTCATCTGACGACGGAAACGATCCGACTTCTGCTGTAGCTGGCGAAGCGCACGGATCTGCGCCTTGACACGCAGACGGGGAGCATCCAGGCGATGGCCAGGATTTTCTTCGTTGTGACGCTGGTAAATCGACTGAAGAACCTTGTTCGCACGCTCACCCTCGTAGTAAAGGGATAACATGTCGTGTTCGACGCTTTGGAAGAAGCGATGGATCGCTTCGCTGATGCCTAGCGTGGTCCAGCTTCCTGCAAGGTTATTGCGTACGTCGGTCAGGTGCCTTTCAAGACGTGCCGGGTTCAAGGCATCGTTGAGTAGGACGGCCTGCCCCTGAAGCATCCGCTGCGTGGTGCGCAGGTTAAGTAGCCGCTTGTGATAAAGCGCATGCTCCTCACGTGTTTTTTCTATCTGCTCTGCCAGCGTCGAGCCGGTAGCGGCATTTTCCAGTAATGCATGTTGCCGCTTCATATCCTCGAAGCGTTCGCCCAGAAGCGCATGGCTGCTCGCCAGAAGTGAAATCACCTGATTGACCACTCGGCTTTGTAGCAAACGCTCTCTGTGTCCAACGATACGGTCACAGAGCAGGCGTTCGAGGGCGGCCAGCTGGCTGCGCTCAAGCAGCGCTGTGTCATGGCGTACCTTGGCAAGCAAGGCTTGCTTGGCAGACAAGGGCAGTACATCCGTCATGGGAATGCCCAGATGACGAGCGCTGACCTCACGAATGCGCTGGATGGACTGATCGACGGATTCGTCACCATTCAGGTCGCCCCAGAGGGTATCGATCTTGTTGAGTACCGCGAACAGCGAGCCTTCCGCGTCGTCACTGGTTGGCTTGATGTGATGCTCCCACAGCTGAAGGTCGGAGGCTGTAACCCCCGTATCGGCCGCGAGCAGAAACAGTACGGCCTGAGCGGCTGGAAGCATCGAAAGTGTCAGTTCAGGCTCACTGCCAAGCGCGTTGAGGCCTGGCGTATCGAGTATGCGTAGGCCCTGACGCAGCAAGGGATGATCGAAGTTGATGATCGCATGGCGCCAGGTCGGGATTTCGACCATTCCGTCCTTGCTGGGCTTGTCCAGCTGCTCGGCATCGAATCCAAGGGATATGGCCTGCTCAACCGGCACTAGGCGCGTTTCGGCGACCTTTCCGAGCGCAGCTGCCATGAGGTCCGGCTGTTCGTAATCCAGTGCAATCTGTTGCCAACGGGCCGTATCGCTTCTCAGATCTGCAATACTGAGGTCATCCAGCCGTGATTCGATAGGTAGAAGCCGAATATACGGGGCTTCTGCCTTGATATCATAGAAGAGCTCGGTAGGGCACATGGTTGTTCTGCCAGCCTGGGACGGCAGCATGCGCTGCCCGTAGTCGGCAAAGAACAAGGCATTGATCAGTTCGGTTTTTCCACGGGAAAACTCACCAGCGAAAGCTAGCGTAATGTGATCGTCGCGCAGGATCTGAACACAGCGTGCCAGGGTTTCATCAAGGCTTTGCGAATTGAGGCGATTACGAACAAGCCAGCCGCTGTAGCGATTGATCTGCTGTATGAGTTCAAGCTTCCAAGTCGCGTAGGCATCGACTTGCTGAGACAGACGCTCCATACCCCATCCCTGTCATCATCATGAGCGTAATAAAGGGCGGTACGGTGCCGTAAGGCGGGTCTTGCGTCAATCAAGACCCGACGGGATTCTCTAGGCGGTCACGCAAAGTGTGTGAATGGTTAACGATAAAGGCCCCACCGAACAGATGGGGCCATCGCTTACAGGAACGGTGCGAGGACCGACGGCATACCTGACATCATGGCCAGGTTGTTGATGACCAGCATGTCGATCAATTTGATCGCAATGAACGCGAAAATGGGCGAGATATCCAGCCCGCCCAGGTTGGGCAGAAGGCGGCGGAAAGGCGCCAGCACAGGTTCGCAGATCTGGTTTACAAGCTGGGCACTGGGGTTGTAACTGCCCGGCGCGACCCAGGAGAGAATCACGCTGATGATCATGGCGAAGAAAAAGACCTTGAGAAACAGGGACGCCACGGCAATCAACGACCAGATGAACAGATGGGCAATTGCTCCGCCGACGCCATATTGCATGGTGATCAGGGTGAGGCCGTTTATGCCTTCAACGTTGGTCAGGAGAAGCAGCAGAACCATGAGAACCAGCTGTACCAGTACCGCAAGCGCCAGCGATGCCAGATCGATGCCGCCAAAGCCTGGAATGACTCTGCGTAGCGGGCGCAGCAAGGGTTGTGTGGCTTTGACGATGAATTGACTCAGGGGATTATAAAAATCTGCCTTCACGAGTTGTAGAATGAAGCGCAGCAAAACAATGAGCAGATAAAGACTGCCAAGCGTTTGCAGAATAAGAATCAGGGCGGTATTCAATCCGTACATGACTACTCCTTATTTACCGAGCTCTTCCGCCAGCTCGGCCGAGCGGCGTGCAGCCGCTGAAAGTGCTTGTTGAACGAGGGCTTCGAAGCCGCCCTCCTGAAAGGTCTTGATGGCCTGTTCGGTAGTGCCGCCAAGTGAAGTGACGCGGCGGCGCAGTTCGGCCGGTGACGCCTCGCTGTTCAAGGCCATCTGGGCAGCGCCAAGGGCTGTCTGCAGGGTCAGCCGTGCTGATGTCTCCCTGTCCAGGCCAAGTGCTTCACCGGCCTGGGTCATGGCTTCCATCATCAGGAAGAAATACGCTGGGCCGCTGCCTGATACTGCCGTTACGGCATCCAGTTGCTTTTCGTCTTCTACCCAGACGGTAAGGCCTACGGCAGACAGTAACTGCTCAGCCTGATCGCGCTGGGTTGATGACACATGCTCGTTGGCATACAGGCCGCTGGCACCCTGGCGAAGCAGTGCCGGGGTGTTAGGCATGCAGCGCACCAGGGCACGCTCGCCTAGCCATTGAGTCAGGCTGGCACAGGTGATTCCAGCTGCAACAGAAACGATCAGCTGAGTGCCGTTAAGTGCGCTGGAGAGCTCCTCACAGACGCTTTTCATGACCTGTGGCTTGACCGACAGGACAATTACATCAGCCTGTTGGGCAGCCTCAAGGTTAGACGTGAATGTCTGAATCCCATGGTCAGACTCAAGCGCTGAGCGTTGTGCAGCGTCAGGATTGCTTGCAGTAATGCAGCTGGCCGGCAGTCCCTGTGCGAGAAGACCTCCAATCAGACTGGCCGCCATATTTCCGGCGCCGATAAAGGCGATGCGGGTATCGCTCATAGGTAAATTCCTTAATGAGAAGCAGGCGAAGGGGTTGCGCTGTAATGTCTGGCACCAAACAGTGCTGTACCGATTCGAACCCAGGTCGCGCCCTCGGCAATCGCTGCTTCCAAGTCGTGGCTCATGCCCATGGACAGGGTATCAAGATTCAGGTTCAGCGCCTCGCTGAGTTTTCGTAGGGATGAAAAGGCAGCATGCTGCGCCTCAGGTTCCGTAGCGGCTTCTGGTATAGCCATCAGCCCACGTAAGACGAGGTTGGGCAGCTGAGCAACGGCACGGGCCAGCTCAGGCAGTTCTTCTGGCAAACATCCTGACTTGCTGGCCTCACCACTGATATTGACCTGTAGGCAAATATTGAGCGGGAGCATGTCCTCTGGGCGTTGCTCGGAAAGCCGCTGGGCGATTTTCAGGCGATCAACGGAATGCACCCAATCGAAATGGCTAGCGATCGAGCGTGTCTTATTGGATTGAATCGGGCCGATGAAATGCCAGGTCAAGGGCAGATCTTTCAGCATCTCCTGCTTCTGGATCGCTTCTTGCAGGTAGTTCTCGCCAAAATGTTGTAACCCGCAGTTGTACGCTTCGCGTAGATCCGATGCCGGTTTGGTCTTGCTGACGGCAAGTAGACCAACGGTCTCAGGGTCACGACCACAAGCCTGCGCTGCGGCTTGGATACGGGTGCGTACTGTTGCGATATTTTCAGCTATCGTTGACATTCAACCTCGTTCTCTAAATACCGCTGCTGATAAGGCGGCATTCTACCTGCTTGTTTGTATTAAGGGAGTCTTCATGGATATCACGGAACTGCTGGCGTTTTGTGCCAGACAGGGTGCATCCGACCTACACCTTTCCTCCGGTTTGCCACCCATGATCCGTGTCGACGGCGATGTTCGACGCATCAACCTGCCCGCTTTCAACGATAAGCAGGTGCATGCGCTCATCTACGACATCATGAATGACAAGCAGCGCAAGGATTATGAAGAATTCCTTGAGACCGACTTTTCGTTCGAGGTGCCGGGCATTGCACGCTTCCGTGTCAACGCCTTCAATCAGAACCGTGGGCCAGGCGCCGTATTCCGTACTATTCCCTCTAAAGTGCTTTCGATGGAAGAGCTGGGAATGGGCGATGTGTTTCGCAAGATAACCGATGTTCCTCGCGGTCTGGTGTTGGTCACCGGTCCTACAGGCTCCGGCAAGTCAACGACGCTGGCGGCCATGCTGGATTACCTGAATAACACCAAGTATCACCATATCCTGACTATCGAAGACCCGATCGAATTCGTTCACGAGTCCAAGAAATGCCTGGTCAACCAGCGGGAAGTGCACCGCGATACTCTAGGCTTCTCGGAGGCATTGCGCTCTGCTCTGCGTGAGGACCCGGATATCATTCTGGTCGGTGAGTTGCGTGACCTTGAAACGATCCGGCTGGCGTTGACCGCTGCGGAAACCGGACACTTGGTATTTGGTACGCTGCACACCACATCGGCCGCCAAAACGATCGACCGTATCGTGGACGTTTTCCCGGCCGAAGAAAAATCCATGGTTCGCTCGATGTTGTCCGAGTCGCTACAGGCCGTTATCTCTCAGACCCTTGTCAAGAAGGTCGGCGGGGGCCGTGTGGCTGCCCATGAAATCATGATCGGGACGCCTGCGATCCGTAATCTCATTCGTGAAGACAAAGTGGCGCAGATGTACTCTGCCATCCAGACAGGTGGTGGTCTTGGAATGCAAACGCTGGATATGTGCCTGAAAAACCTGCTGGCGAAGGGGTTGATCAGTCGCGACAGCGCTCGTGAGAAAGCCAAGATTCCGGAGAACTTCTGATGGAATTCGAAAAGCTGCTGCGGCTGATGGTCGAAAAGGGCGGCTCCGATCTGTTCATTACAACCGGTGTTCCACCGTCTATGAAGGTGAACGGTCGTGTTCTGCCGGTAACCAAGGAGCCGCTTTCGCCTGATCAGGCTCGGGAAGTGGTCCTTGGCGTCATGAATGAACAGCAGAGAGCGGAGTTCGCCGAAAAGCATGAATGCAATTTTGCGATCAGCTCCAGAGGCGTGGGGCGTTTTCGGGTAAGTGCGTTCTATCAGCGTAACCTGGTGGGCATGGTGCTTCGGCGTATCGAGGTAAACATCCCTACGCTTGATCAGTTGCGTCTGCCCGAGGCATTGAAGAAGCTGTCCATGACTAAGCGTGGCCTGGTGTTGTTTGTCGGGGCAACCGGCACGGGCAAATCCACGTCGCTAGCTGCCATGATTGGTCACCGCAACAAGAACTCCACTGGCCATATCATCTCGATTGAAGATCCTATCGAATACATTCATCAGCACCAGAACTGCATTGTGACGCAGCGGGAAGTGGGCCTGGATACGGAGTCTTTTGAGGTCGCGCTGAAGAACACGCTTCGTCAGGCACCTGATGTCATCATGATCGGCGAGGTGCGTACTCGGGAAACCATGGAGTATGCGGTGGCATTCGCCGAGACCGGCCATCTGTGTTTGGCAACGTTACACGCTAACAATGCGAACCAGGCGTTGGAGCGGATCATCCACTTTTTCCCGGCTGATCGGCATCAGCAGATATGGATGGACCTTTCGCTGAACCTCAAGGCCATTGTGGCGCAACAGCTGGTTCCCACGGTTGATGGTAAAGGCCGTAGGGCGGTTATCGAAGTGTTGATCAACACGCCGTTGGCGGCAGACCTGATTCGGAAGGGAGAGGTGCATGAGCTCAAGCCGCTCATGAAGCGCTCGACAGAGTTGGGCATGCAAACGTTCGATCAGGCCTTGTATCAGTTGTATCGCGACGGTGAGATCAGCTACGAAGATGCGTTAGCGCATGCGGACTCTGCCAACGATCTGCGCTTGATGATCAAGCTGGGCTCCGAAACCGATGCGGATCATTTGACGAACATTACTCAAGGACTCTCCCTGGATATGGGCGAGGACAGCAAGCGTTTCCGATAACCTTTAAGGCTCAAGTAGCTGCCTGGCCTGTACCAGGGCTGCGGTAAGCGCTGCTTGGGCCTGTCTCTGCCTGGCCTCCTCGGGTACGCGCAGAACATAGGATGGGTGATACGTGACGATCAGCCCCCGCCCCTGCCACTGTGTAACACGACCCATATACTCACTCAATGAGCCTGGTTTTCTGTGCATCAGGGACTCCAGTGCGGTAGCGCCTAATGCAATAATGACGTCCGGCTTGATGGTATCCAGCTCGTTCTCGAGCCAATGGCGGCACGGGGCGATCTCAACGGTAGGGGTAACGTGTTTGCGTCGACGTCCCTGTGGCGTCCACTTGAAATGCTTGACGGCATTGGTCAGATAGAGCGATTCCCTCTGCAGGCCTGCCTCTCGAATAGCTCGATCAAGCACCTGCCCAGCCGGCCCCATGAAAGGGCGGCCTTGCAGATCTTCCTGATCGCCGGGCTGCTCGCCTATCAGGAAAAGCCTCGCATTGAGAGGCCCCTCGCCTGGAACGGCTTGAGTGGCGCGCTGCCAGAGCGGACAGCGACGGCAGGTTTCCAGGGTGCTTGGTTGTTCGCGTACCGGTAATACCTCAGCAGCTGATACGGGTACCGTTTTTCCTGTCTGTTCGCTTACGCTTTTCGCTTGGGCCGTTCGCTGCGTACCGGTGCGCGCCTCGCTAAGCAGTGTGGGGATCAACGGTCCCTCCGGCAGGTCTTTCCAGAATCGCCTGGGCATATGTCCCGTCATAACCTTGGGGTTGGCTCGGGCGGGATTGAATGTGCTTGCGTAATAAGCCATCCAGAGGCGCTCGCCATCATCACGTTGCTGTTTAGCAAGCGCTTCCAGTCCTGTAGGGCAGGGGGCCTCGAGCGTTAATGTCTTTCCATCCCATAATGCGGCTGCCTCCGGTGTGGCGATCAGCCAGGAGGTATTCCCCATCCGGTTGCAGAAATGTGGAGCGGCCAGCGCCAACACATCATGAGCCGGTTCATGCCAGGCAACGTATTGGGGGTTACCCACATGCTCGCCCCGCTGTTTAAAGCGTAGGAAAGCATGTAAATGATGAATTTCTCGTCTGACTGCCTTGGCCCAACGGTGCAATTCGCTACCATCCTCGTCACCGGCCAGCATCGCTGCTTGATCACCCCGTACGACTCGCCACAGGACACGGTATAGCAGTGCCCAACGCTGGGGATGTCGATAACAGGCTGCCAAGTTCAATAAGTCTGCAAGTTGCCTGGGTACTCGGATAGTTGATGAGGCCGTTTCCAATGGCTGTGCATCTGCAGTAGCAAACAAATCATTTGATAGAGGCTCGGTTTGCCAACTGATTTCATGGGGCGCTACGTCCTGCTCTAGCAACTGTCTGGCTACGCGCCGCCAACCTGCAAACGAGCCGTCAAAGGAAACAGTGAGCATGGTCACCAGAGCGCCAATTGGGCAGACTTTTCACTGAGCTGGGTACGAAGGTGCAAGGATTCCGCAAGCATGGAGCTGGGACGGTAATCGTGAACAATGATGAACGGCCTGGCTTTTTCCAGGCTGCAACGAAGACGAATGAGATCTGCATAGCGGATACGCCGTTGCTGTCTTAATGTCACGAGGCGCTTGGCTGACAGCATCCCAATGCCTGGAACCCGGGCAATTAATGCAGGCTCCGCCTGATTGAGATCGAGGGGAAAGGTGTCACGGTTACTCAGAGCCCAAGCAAGCTTCGGATCGATATCCAGCGGGAGATTTCCACCTTCCGTTGGTAATTCCGTAGCCGTAAAACCGTAACCTCTAATAAGAAAATCTGCTTGATAAAGCCGATGTTCGCGCAATAAAGGCGGAGGTATGAGAGGTACGGAGTTCGGACTATCCGGGATGGGGCTGAACGCCGAATAGTACACGCGTTTCAGCTGATAGGCGCCGTACAGGGTTTGCGCGGTATCCAGTATGGTTCGGTCATCAGTAGCATCAGCGCCTACGATCATCTGCGTGCTTTGCCCAGCCGGCGCAAAGCGTGGCGCATTCTTTTCGGCGGCGGTTTCCTCCAGACCAAGACGGATCGTGCCCATGGCTTTTTTGATGCTGCGAACCTCCTTTTCAGGGGCAAGACGTGTCAGGCCCGATTCGGTAGGCAGTTCGATATTGACTGAAAGTCTATCGGCATAAAGCCCGGCCTTGGCGATCAGTAAGGGATCTGCGTCAGGAATAGTCTTTAGATGAATATAACCTCGAAACTGATGCTCTTCGCGCAGTAACTGGGCCACTCGGATTAGCTGCTCCATCGTATAGTCTGCCGAGCGGATAATTCCTGAGCTCAAGAAGAGACCGCTGATGGTATTGCGCCGATAAAAATCGAGCGTAAGTTTTACAACTTCTTCCGGCGTGAAACGGGCGCGGGGGACATTGCTGGACCTACGATTGACACAGTATTGGCAGTCGTAGAGGCAAAAGTTGGTCAGTAAGATTTTAAGCAGGGAGACGCAACGGCCATCGGGCGTAAAGCTGTGGCAAATACCCATGCCATCTGTGGCGCCTAGACCATCCTTACCCTTGGATGAGCGCTTGGGTGCTCCACTACTGGCACATGACACGTCATATTTGGCGGCGTCAGCCAAAACGATGAGTTTGTCGGTCAACTCCATGAAGCAGCCCTTTTTACTGTATATGTGCACAGTATAAAGGGCTGCAGAAAGTCTTCAACCGCTTCTGCTCAACGGTGGGCTTACGGTAGCGCTATCGTTAGGACTTGTGGGGATTAGGCGCACTACGTGGGCGGACCTGCTGTTCACTCGTGGCGACCATCTGGGGAAGAACACGCTTGGCTGAGGCGAAACGCGTTTTCCAGTAGGGGCGGCTAAGATGATCAATCCGTACGCTTTCTCCGCGACGTGGTGCATGGATAAAGCGGTCATGGCCCATATAGATTGCAACGTGATCAACGTTACGGCCGTGGATCTTGAAAAAGATCAAATCGCCAGGTTTTAGATCTTTTTTTCCAACCTTCATGCCATCCATGCGAGCCAGCTCCTGAGAGGTACGAGGTAGCTCAAGATTCTGGACGTCACGGTATACATAATTCACGAGTCCGCTGCAGTCAAAACCATGCTTAGGTGTTGTGCCGCCCCAACGGTAGGGTGTCCCTAGTACATCGATTGCGCGGTTGACTACTTTGGTGCTTTCCTTGGCCGCAGCATGCTGAGCGGCAGCATGTGCTTGCACAATGGTTCCCGCCTTGGGCTTGGCAGGAGCATAAACATGTTGTGTACGTGCCTTGGGTTTATTGGCACGTGGTGCTGACTTGGCATGAGCCGGAGCGGCAGCGCGAGCACTAACGGCTTCTTTGGCCTGGACTGCCGTCACAGGCAGTACCAAACAGGCTGATAGCCAGGTAATGAGTAAAGAGCGCATTGTCGACGGACCTGATAATCAAAATCGCGCAACTTTATATCAGATCGATAGTTTTATTTCCGCTCCGCCGGTCGAGATATTTATCAAAAATCAGCGGTTCATGTCGCAAAAGGTTTCTATACCAGTTGGAATCACTGGCAGAATGACCAGTGAAATCAAAAAATCTTGCTTATGAAGCAGACATTACCGCTCTGTGACTGAGGTTGTCATGAAGTACCAAAACGATACGCATAGCAAAGTGCTTGGATACCTGTTGTGGATTTTTGGCTTTCTGGGTGCTCATCGCTTTTATTACGGAAAGCCGGTTACCGGCACCATTTGGTTTTTTACGCTAGGCCTTCTAGGGGTTGGTTGGCTGATCGACCTGTTCCTGATCCCCAGCATGGATCGTGAGGCAGATATGCGGTTCCAGGGCGGTCGCGTCAATTACAGCATTGCGTGGATACTGTTGACGTTTCTAGGCATTTTTGGCGTCCATCGGTTGTACATGGGTAAATGGATTACGGCCATTCTGTACTTCTTTACCGGCGGATTTTTCCTGTTGGGTGTGCTGTACGATTTCTGGACGCTGAACGATCAGGTCTCCATCGAGAATCGGCAGAAAGGAGGCGGTATTCTAGGGTAGGGATGAGCGAACCCGCTGTACACAGCGGGTTCGCTGGTTTCAGGCCTGATACGTTGTCTTGCCTGCAACCAGTGTGTGGCGAACCCTTCCTGGCAGCTCTACGTCCATGAATGGCGTATTGCGCCCGCGTGAAAGCCAGGGCTTGCCTACGGTGGTACGCTCTTCGAGCGAGAAAAGGACGATATCGGCTGGGGTACCTACTGATAACTGACCGGCAGGCAGATCCAATACAGAGGCAGGGCCACTTGTTAGCCTGTGAAGGGCAGTCGATAAATCCACTAACCCTTCTTCTACAAGCTTCAAGGTCAGAGGTAACAACAATTCTGCACTGCTGATACCGGGCTCGGTGGCTGCGAAAGGCGCAAGCTTCGCATCTTCTTCATGCGGCTGGTGATGACTGGCAATGGCCTGTACTACGCCGCTTCGTACTGCTTCACGCAACGCCTGCCTGTCTCGCTCAGTGCGAAGAGGCGGCTGCACATGGTAAAAACTGGAAAACCCTTCAAGCCGTTCATCAGTAAGAAACAGTTGATACAACGCTACATCGGCGGTGACAGGGAGCCCCCGTGCCTGCGCTTCAGCGATCATCTCGATTCCACGGGCGCTGGTCAGCTGGCTAAAGTGTGCTCGTACGCCGCTTTGCTCAACCAGAAGAAGGTTTTGGGATAGGGCAACGGTTTCAGCTGTCTCTGGTATGCCAGCAAGACCTAGGAAGCTAGCGGTAGGGCCCTCATGAGCCAGCCCGCCTTCTGCTAGATCAGCATCCTGAGACGTAAAGATAACCTTCAAATCAAAGGTCGCTGCGTACTCCAGTGCTCGCCGAAGCGTGCGCATGCCTGCCATGGGGGCCAGCCCATTGGTAAAGGCTACACAGCCTGCACTGTGCAAGGTAACGAGTTCGGCAAGTTGCTCTCCGGCCAACCCTTTTGTCAGGGCACCAACAGGAAAGACACGCGCTTTGCCTGCCGCTTGCGCACGATCCAAAATGAGTTCGGTGACCGCAGTAGTATCCAGTACGGGCTTGGTAGACGGCGGACAACACAGGCTGGTTGTACCACCTGCTGCCGCTGCCTGCGTTTCGCTTTCTATAGTGCCTTTTCGGGTATGGCCTGGTTCGCGGAGCGACACATTCAGATCAACAAGGCCGGGAGCTGCTATCAGTCCAGAGGCATCAATTACAGTTTCTGCCTTGAAACCAACAGGGGCTTCACCCAAGGCAATGATATTGCCTTGGGAAACGTGAATATCGGTTATTTGATCGAGGCGGGTGGCGGGATCTATTACTCGTGCCTTGATAATGCTCAGAGTCACTTAGATATTCTCCTGCTCAAGTTGACGCTGGGCCGTTTGCCCGCTCATTGCCATGGATAGAACAGCCATACGTACGGCAATGCCGTAGGTCACCTGATTGAGAATCACAGATTGACTCCCGTCAGCGACGGCCGACTCTATTTCCACTCCACGGTTGATCGGTCCGGGGTGCATGACAATTGCGTCTGGTTTAGCCTGAGCCAGGCGTTGTGTGGTCAGTCCGAATAGCTTGTAATACTCGCCTTCGCTGGGCAGTAGCCCACCCTGCATCCGTTCGCGTTGAAGACGCAGCATGATGACTACATCCACATCTTTCAGTCCGGCCGTCATGTCCGTAAATGTTTTTACGCCATAACTATCTTCAAGGCCGATGGGCAGGAGTGTGCGTGGTGCGACGACGCGGATGTCCTGGCATCCCAGAGTCCGTAGCGCCAGCATATTCGAGCGCGCCACGCGAGAGTGCAGGATGTCGCCAACAATCGCTACAGACAGTTTTTCGAAATCACCTTTGTGACGGCGAATGGTGAGCATATCGAGCATGCCCTGTGTGGGGTGTGCATGACGGCCGTCACCGCCATTGATGATTGCTACCTGTGGACAAACATGCTCAGCAATAAAATGTGCAGCGCCGGAGTCGGCATGTCTGACTACGAACATGTCCGCCGCCATAGCTTCCAGGTTTCGTAAGGTATCGAACAGTGTTTCGCCTTTGCTGGTCGAGGAAGTCGAAACGTTCAGTGTGATGACATCGGCAGAAAGCCGCTTGGCCGCCAGCTCGAAAGTGGTTCGAGTCCGGGTTGAGTTTTCAAAGAAAACATTGCATACCGTTTTGCCGCGCAACAAGGGTACTTTCTTGACTGCGCGTGCGCCTACCTCAAGAAAGGAGTCTGCCGTATCAAGCAGTTCGGTCAGCAGAGGGCGAGGTAAGTCATCCAGGGAAAGAAAATGGCGCAACTGACCATTGGCATTCAGTTGCAAGGAACGCGTAGCGTTGGTCATGGCGGTAAGCCTTGAGTGTCAAATAGCAGAAGAAAGGGCTTTTCGTTCAAAGGCCAGGGGAGTAGGCCCTGTCAGCTTGATGCGCTCATCCGGACCCAAGGGAAGCGTTTGACCAACGATGTCGGGGCGAATAGGAAGTTCGCGCGCCTCCAGATCCAATAGGCAGACGAGGGTCACGCTGGCTGGGCGGCCATAATCGAACAATTCATTCAATGCCGCACGAATGGTGCGCCCGGTCATAAGCACATCGTCAACCAGAACAAGGTGCCTGCCTTCTATTTCAAAGGGGAGGGCAGAGGGTTGTACCTGTGGATGCAACCCATTCTGAGTAAAGTCATCCCGATAGAATGAAACATCCAGGGTGCCTAGAGGCCATTCATTTTGAAGAGCATCCAGTAGCGCTTGAGCAACCCAGACACCTCCGGTTCGGATTCCCACCAAGCAGGGTTCGCTAATACCCTTGCGCTCAAGGTGGCGAGTCAATTGATCCGCCATTTGCGGAATTAGATCGGTAGGATTCGGGGTGCTCATGCATTCTCCTGCGGAGGCTCGGGTTTGACCGTCTCGGCTTGGGCAGTAAGCCAGCCTTCAAGGAGCATGGCAGCGGCCAAGGCGTCGACAGGGCGTTCACGGTAACCATCACGCTGGCCTTGGGCAAGACGTACACCCTTGGCTTCGTATGTGGTCAGGCGCTCATCGTGGGTGTAAACAGGTAGATTGAATCGACCATTGAGGCGTCGTGCGAATTTCTCCGCACGTGTACTCATCTCGCTAGACGTACCGTCCATATTCAATGGAAGGCCCACTACCAGCGCATCGGGTTGCCACTCTTTAAGCAGGCTCTCAACCTTCGACCAGTCCGGCACACCATTTTGTGCTTTGAGAATGCATAGCTCTCGAGCTTGGCCTGTTACAGGCTGGCCCACCGCAACGCCTATCTGGCGCGTGCCGTAGTCAAATCCCAGTACCAGCTTAAATGAGGAAATCATTCAGGCATGACCCGATTGGCTGGTCAATAAGGATAGGTTGATACCTAGCTGGGCCGCTGCTGCTTTCAAACGAAGCTCACTGGGAACATCGAACAGAATGGATGGATCGGCCTCGCAGGTAAGCCAGGCATTTTCAGCCAGCTCGACTTCAAGCTGGCCTGCTTCCCACCCGGCGTAGCCCAGGGCAATCAGGTGCTGCTCGGGCCCGTGGCCATCGGCTATGGAAAACAAGATGTCCTGAGAGGTGGAAAGTGCCAGCTCACCCAGCTCCAGTGTTGCCTGGAATTGCGGGCCGGATGGATGAAGAACAAAGCCGCGCTCGACTTGCACTGGTCCGCCGTTATAAATGGCAGTGCTTCTCGAGGAAAGCGGCGGCGCTTCATCAGGGCGCAGCTGTTCCAGAACATCTTCCAGATTTAATGCGCTGGGCTTGTTGATGATAATGCCCATGGCACCATCCTCGCCGTGCTCAACCAGATAGATGAGCGTCTGGGCAAAGTTGGAGTCCGCCATGTGCGGCATGGCGATCAAAAGATGGTTTTTGAGGTATTGCGGAGTGCTAGCGTTCATGCTGCTAGTTTCTAGCTTCACGTAGGAAGCTTCAAGCCTAACTCAACAACATTATTGGCTGGCGAGTCGGTCTCCACGCTCAAAGCGCCATGTCCGTATGATTTCAAGCCTGTCGATATCGCTAAGGTCTCCGCTAAACGGTGCAAATGGCGCAGCCAGGCGCACAATGCGCAGGGCGGCCTGATCAAGCACGGTCTGTCCAGAGGACTCGAGGATTTGAACCTCGTAAAGCGAGCCGTCTCGGTTGATAGAAACCAGCAGGCGAAGACTTCCGTAAAGTCGTTCGCGGCGGGCTTGTTCTGGATAGTTCAGGTTGCCGACTCGCTCGATCTTCTTGCGCCAGTCTTCCTTGTACCAGGCGCCTTTGTCCTTCATGGTAGAGGCTGCATTGATCCGGTAGATCTTTGGCCGCTTGGCGTACTGCTGACGCTCCTGGGAAAGCTGGGCCTCAAGGCTGGCTATTTCGCTTGAGATCTGAGAATTATCAAAGTGAGGTGTTTCTCGGGCGACAGCTTCTGGCTCGGGTTTTTCTTTCCGAGTAGGTGCTTTGTCCTGACGTGCCGACTTGGTCGTGACGGCGGCCTTGGGGGTCTTGGGTTCAGTGGTTTGCCGAGGGGAAGTCGGCTTGATGGCAGGCTTTATCTCGCTGTCCTTGAATGGCACCTCTTCTGTAGTGCTGGGGGCCAGTGCCTTATCAAGCGTGCCGCTGCCCTGCTGATTTTCCTGGGCCAGAAAATCCGCTTTCTCCGGCGCCTTGTCGCTCTTGAATGAGGCGAGTGTAATCTCAAGGGACTTGCTAACTTCACTAGGTTCCGGCATAGAAAAGCCCAAACCCAAAATCAGAACGACATGAACCAGTGCCGCTATAAAGAGGGTAAAGCCAAGACGGTCTGCAGGACGAACGGCAGAGGCGGCAGGCAGCGTATTTGGGATAGCGGCATTCATGATGAGTAGTTGAGAGTACGCTATGAGAAAACTGCTAACCGGCAGGACGATCCTGTCGTGCCGGTTGATGACTATTTGAGGAAGTCTGAAGAGAGTTGGGACAAATGTCTATCGTCCAGGTCTCATCGCCACCTTCTTTTCGATGACATCCATCAGCCGCTCAGCGATGCGGGTATCGTAGGCGTTATCAATTTCCCGAATACAGGTAGGGCTGGTCACGTTGATTTCCGTCAGATGCTCGCCAATTACATCCAGCCCTACAAACAGTAGGCCACGCTTGCGAAGCTCAGGTCCTACCTTGGCCGCGATTTCTCTGTCCCTGTCAGACAAGGGCTGCGCGACACCTCGGCCACCCGCCGCCAGATTGCCTCGGGTTTCGCCTTGAGCCGGTATTCTGGCAAGGCAGTACTCCACGGGTTCGCCATCGATCATGAGTACACGCTTGTCGCCACTCTTGATAGCCGGTAGGTAGCGCTGCGCAATGATCTGTTGTGTTCCGTGCTGTGTCAGCGTTTCCAGTATGACTGACAGGTTCGGGTCGCCTTCGCGGTGTCTGAAGATGGACGAGCCACCCATTCCATCGAGCGGCTTGAGGATGACGTCCTGATGGGTTTGGGCAAATTCCCGAATCAAGTCGGCACGGCGACTGACCAGTGTAGGGGGTGTCAATTCTGGGAATAAAGTGGCAAAAAATTTCTCATTGCAGTCGCGAAGGCTGGAGGGCTTGTTAACAATCAACGATCCTTCCCGCTCTGCCTGTTCCAACATATAAGTAGCATAGACATACTCATTGTCGAAGGGTGGATCCTTGCGCATCAGAATGACGTCTAAGTCTGCAAGAGGAATGTCCAGCTCATCATGCAGGTCGTACCAGTGTTCAGAATTTTGATGTACCTTCAATAAACGGCAGCGCGCACGAGATTTGCCGTCAAGGTGGTACAGGTCCTGCATCTCCATGTAATGTAGTGTCCATCCACGCGCCTGAGCAGCCCACAACATGGCAAGGGAACTGTCTTTTTTGTAGGCAATATGGGCAATGGGATCCATAACTATCCCGATGCGTATGCTCATTGATCGATTCTCCAAAGCAAACGGTTTGACGGCTCTGATCGGCCGACACTGATGAATGCTCAGAGTGGCGATAGCGCGCTTAGTTATCAAGAAAAACCGGTAGTCCGGTGGTTAATAGATAGACCCTGTAGACTGTGCTAAAAAGATTCGATTTCCAGCCGATAGCTTAAAAGGGCTGGAATGCATTGATAAAGGCGTCATAACTCGCCTATGTGGTGGTAAAGCAAACATGGAACAGTACTCCGAAGGTCTGAAGGTAATGGTAATCGATGATTCGAAAACGATTCGTCGAACCGCCGAGACGCTTCTCAAGAAAGTAGGCTGCGAAGTTATTACTGCCGTCGATGGATTCGATGCGCTCGCAAAAATTGCGGATAACCATCCCAACATCATTTTCGTTGATATCATGATGCCTCGTTTGGACGGTTATCAGACCTGTGCGCTTATCAAGAACAATAGCGCATTCAAATCGACGCCGGTCATCATGCTTTCTTCGCGTGACGGCCTCTTTGACAAGGCTAAGGGTCGGATCGTTGGGTCCGATCAATACCTGACCAAACCGTTCAGCAAAGAAGAGCTGATCGGCGCAATAAAAAACCATGTGCCTAATTTTACCCCAGTCGAGCATACGTCCTGAGGCGTCTGGTTCGTGGTACTGACCAAGTAGGATTCGAAAATGGCTAGAATTTTGATAGTCGATGATTCACCGACTGAAATGTACAAGCTGACCGCCATGCTGGAAAAGCACGGCCATCAGGTTCTCAAGGCTGAAAACGGTGCTGATGGCGTTGCCTTGGCTCGTCAGGAAAAGCCCGATGTCGTTCTGATGGACATCGTGATGCCCGGTCTGAACGGTTTTCAGGCAACCCGTCAGTTAACCAAGGACAGCGAAACCAGCCAGATCCCTGTCGTTATCGTGACGACCAAGGATCAGGAGACCGACAAGGTCTGGGGCAAGCGTCAAGGTGCGCGTGATTATCTGACGAAGCCGATTGATGAAGACACATTGTTGAAAACCTTGGCTGGTGTACTCAGCGCTTAAGGTCATTCAAGGCAGGATCTTCATATGAATGGAAGCCATACTCCTTATACCCTTTTCGCTCAGATCGATCAGCGATGCCGGGACCTGGCGGCGGGATTGCCTGCTCAGCAGGAGGTGGTGCGCTCATGGAGCGGGGTCGGGTTCCGTATGGGAGGCCGTCTGTTTGTTGCTCCAATGGGGGAGGTAAGTGAAATTCTCCATGAGCCTCGTTATACCCTTTTACCTGGCGTAAAAAACTGGGTGAAGGGTGTAGCCAATGTTCGCGGACGCTTGCTTCCCTTGATGGATCTCAATGGATTTCTGGGCGGCGAGTCATCGTCTGTTCGTGCTCAGCGCCGTGTTCTGGTTGTTGATCACCAGGACATTTATGCTGGACTGATCGTCGATGAAGTGTTTGGTATGCAACATTTTTCAATCACTTCCTTCAGTGAAAAGTCCGCTGCGCCGATAGAAAAGCTAGAGGCTTTTATTCACGGGGTTTTTACCCGGGAATCGGAGTGGTTGGTTTTCAGTCCACACGCACTGGTTCAACACCAGCAGTTTTTAAACGTTGCCGCTTAGCGCACAACGTAACATCAGTATCGCCACGCTTCTCTGTATAAGACATGCAGGCGGACACATCCATGCTGAACGAGAGCCAGTCAAGCTGGCCATCTAATTGCATGGGCAATGGATTGTGGGGCCAAATGAATTGGCTTTATCACAAAGGAATATGCAATAAACCGGTCCAGGCGGGGGCCAGCAATGAAGAAAACGAGTACGGGGAAAACGAGTCCTTTGGTCGCCGGCCTTTTTGTCGCGCTGATCATTTCAATTGTTCTGCTTTTCGCAAACTTCGCGTATCTCAGTACGCAAGCCAACCACGATAAGCAATATCTTGAGCATGCGGGTGAGTTGCGTGTTCTCTCACAGCGTATTTCCACCAACGCAAGTGAGGCTGCAACAGGTAAGCCCGAGGCATTCAATCAGCTTAAGGCGGCTCGTAACGAGTTCGAAAGACGCTGGGATATCTTGCGTAACGGTAATGAGCTAGCAGGTTTGCCGCCTTCTTCATTGTCTGTTGCCCCACAAATGGAAGCGGTACAGGCTGAATGGGATCGTGTCCGGAAAAGTGCGGATGACATTACGGCCAGTGAGCAGACCGTACTATCATTGCATCAGCTTGCGACTACGCTTGCCCAGACGATTCCCCAGTTGCAGGTAGAGTACGATGAGATCGTTAACATCCTGCTGGAGCGTAAGGCACCCGCTGAACAAGTAGCGGTCGCGCAACGTCAGTCACTCCTGGCTGAGCGTATTCTCGGTTCGGTTAACAAGGTGCTGGCTGGCGATCAGTCTGCTGTTCAGGCCGCCGATAGTTTCGGTCGTGATGCCAGTATGTTTGGCCGTGTCTTGAACGCGATGCTTGAAGGCAACGCTTCGATGAACATCGCAAAAGTGACTGACCCCGAAGCTGTTAGCCGTTTGAATGAGGTTAACGAGCTGTTTGAATTCGTTTCCGGCAACGTGGACGAAATTCTCGGTACGTCTTCTGAACTGCTTGTCGTTCGTGAAGCAGCCAACCAGATTTTTGCCAGTTCACAGCAGCTTTTGACCAAAGCGTCGGATCTGGCGCAAGGTTATGGCAACGTAACGGCTGAGCGACGTATCAACGTCCTCGGTAATTACGTTCTGGGCCTTATCGCGTTGGTATCGATTATTTCAATCGGTCTTATCATTGTAAAAGAAGCACGTCAGCGTCTGGCTGAAACCAATGAAAAGAACCAGCGTAACCAGGCTGCGATTCTTCGCTTGCTTGACGAAATTGCAGACCTTGCCGACGGTGACCTGACCGTAGAAGCAACCGTTACCGAAGACTTTACAGGGGCGATTGCTGACTCGATCAACTACTCGATCGACCAGTTGCGTGACCTGGTTAAAACCATTAACCAGACAGCGGTTCAGGTATCGGCAGCTGCTCAGGAAACTCAGTCAACCGCTATTCATCTAGCGGAGGCTTCCGAGCACCAGGCGCAGGAAATCGCCGGGGCTTCTGCCGCTGTTAACGAAATGGCAGTTTCTATTGACCAGGTATCGGCCAACGCCTCCGAGTCGACTGCGGTAGCAGAGCGCTCTGTATCCATTGCAAACAAGGGCAACCAGGTCGTACATAATACGATCGTGGGCATGGATAACATCCGTGAGCAGATTCAGGACACCTCCAAGCGGATCAAGCGACTGGGTGAATCCTCCCAAGAGATCGGTGACATCGTTAGCTTGATTAACGACATTGCCGACCAGACAAACATTCTGGCCCTTAATGCGGCCATCCAGGCTTCGATGGCCGGTGATGCGGGTCGCGGCTTCGCCGTGGTAGCCGATGAAGTTCAACGTCTTGCTGAGCGTTCCTCTGGCGCAACCAAGCAGATCGAAGCCCTTGTAAAAGCGATTCAGACCGATACCAACGAAGCTGTTATTTCCATGGAGCAAACGACCTCTGAAGTAGTTCGCGGTGCCTCTCTGGCCCAGGACGCGGGTGTGGCGCTCGAGGAAATTGAAAAGGTTTCCAGAGCGTTGGCAGGTCTGATCCAGAACATCTCCAATGCTGCGCGTCAGCAGGCGTCATCTGCAGGTCACATCTCGAATACTATGAATGTCATTCAGGAAATTACTTCGCAAACCTCTGCCGGTACTACCGCTACCGCTCGTAGCATTGGAGACCTGGCGAAGATGGCGAATGAAATGAGACGTTCGGTTTCGGGCTTCAAGCTGCCAGAAGATCAGTCTCCTAGCTAAGTGCATAGCTCGTACGGAGCGGCGAGAGGTATGGACGCTATCGCAACGAATGTCGAGCATCCCCAGGGCTGGAGCTTCCAGCCCTCGATGGAAATGCTGCCAAGCGAATTCATCGCTTGGCAGCATTTGCTTGAGAGTCGTGTCGGGATTGTTATCGACATCGCGAGGCGCCCATTTTTTCAGACCCATTTGACGAGCCGTATGCGAGCGCTGGGTATCAACGATTACGCAGACTACTATCGATATGTAACACGGGGAGTGACGGGCGCAAGGGAATGGGCTGATCTGCTGAATCACTTAACCACGCAGTTCACTCAGTTTTTTCGCCACCTTCCTTCCTTCGAGACGTTGGAGGCTTATTTGAGTCAGCGTATCCAATTGGACAGCGAGGCAACCTTGTCTTTGTGGAGTGTGGGTTGCTCCAGTGGAGAAGAAGCTTACTCAATGGCAATAACGGCCTCAGAGACCTTTCGCAAGGCGGGTTTATCCGAGCGCTACGGTGTCTTTGCTACAGACATTAGTTCACATGCTTTGAGCAACGCTCGTCTTGGAATATATGCCTCTGAGAAAGTTAAGCATTTAGATAGTTCGCTGCTTGATCGCTATTTTTCAAATCATGCAGATGGAACGTTTTCCATAGCTTCCGCTTTGAAAGCTCGCCTGTGTTGCGCGCGATTGAATGTGCTCGAGCTTGGTAGAACACCCATATCTGGCATGGATGTCATTTTCTGTCAAAACCTGCTCATTTATTTTCGTCGGTGGCTTCGTAAGGACATTCTCAATCAGCTTGTCAGCAAGCTGAACCCCGGCGGACTTTTAGTAATTGGCGTGGGAGAGGTCACTGGCTGGAGTCATCCAGACCTGATCCCGGTCGCTGATGAGCGTGTTTTGGCTTTTACCCGCAGGGTAGCTTAACGGTATGAATGGAGTGAATATGGCAGATCGGCACGATTATGTCGCTCTGGAGTGGGTGAAGGGTGAGATTGCCGAAACGCTGAAGCAAGCCCAGCATGCACTTGAAGCTTTCGTTGAGAATCCTCAGGACACTACCCGGATTCGCTTCTGCCTGACCTACATTCACCAGGTCCACGGCACCCTGCAGATGGTCGAGTTCTATGGCGCGGCGCTGCTTGCCGAAGAAATGGAGCGGCTGGCCGAGGTGCTTCAGAACGATCCGGCAGCAGCCCAGAGTGATGCCCTTGAAGTTCTGATGCGAGCCATCTTGCAACTTCCATCCTATCTGGATCGCATTCTCGGTGCCCGTCGCGACCTGCCGATGATGGTGCTGCCGCTTCTGAACGAACTGCGTGCAGTCAGAGGCGAGAAGCCTTTATCCGAGGTTAACTTCTTCTCGCCAGCTTCTCCGCCCCTTGTACCGCTTCTCGAGCCCGAAGAGCTGGCTCGCAGACAAGCAACCGATTGGCCGGTAGTCGTACGCAAACTCCGTCAGGTTTTACAGGTTGCACAAGTCAGCCTGTTCCGTAACCAAGGTGTTGCCAGTCACCTCAATTATCTGACGAAGGTGTTCGAGCGTCTTGAGCAGTTATGCGCAGGCAGTCCGCTTGGCGAGTTGTGGCCGATGGCTTCTGCTCTGATTGAAGGACTCAGCGCTGGCGTCTTCGAGAACGATAGCCGCGTACGTGTATTTCTGCGTCGCATCGATAATGAGCTGAAGCGGCTGCTGGCAAGCGGAACAGCGGCACTTAATGTGCCAGCTTCTTATGATCTGACACGCGATCTGCTTTTCTATCTGGGCCAAGCTACAAGCGATACGCCCCGAATCAAGGAAGTAAAGGCTCTCTACAAGCTCGAAGAAGCGCTGCAGATTTCAGGGCAGGGTGATACTGGAAACAATGGAAGCATTGGTCCGGATCGCGATGCGATGCGCTCCGTGGTGACAGCTCTATGCGAAGAGCTGGTGCGCATCAAGGACAGCCTTGATTTGTATGTACGTAGCGACCGTCAGCAGTCTAGCGAGCTGGGCGCACTGCTGCTTCCCTTGAAGCAAATTGCAGACACGTTGGCTGTCCTGGGCTTTGGCCAGCCGCGTCGCGTTATTCTGGATCAGATTGATCAGGTCTCGGCGCTGGCCGCTGGGGATGTGCCCAGTACCGATTCTGCGCTCATGGATATCGCAGGTGCGTTGCTTTATGTCGAGGCAACACTGGCGGGCATGATTGGCGTGACGGATCATGGCGATGATGAGGAGTCTCATCTTCCCACGACAGATGTTGCCCAGGTACATCAGCTTGTCATTAGAGAGGCGCGTAACGGTCTTGAGCAGACCAAAGATGCCATTATCGAATTCATAGCCTCTCAATGGAATCATGAGCATTTGTTGCCGATTCCCCAGTTGCTGACCCAGGTTCGAGGCGGCCTGGGCATGATTCCTCTGGAGCGTGCAGCAGGCCTGGTTGAGGCATGTAATCGCTATATTCAGCAAGAGCTCCTGGCTCGCCAGGTCGTTCCAGACTGGCAGAGCTTGGACACGCTGGCAGATGCTATTACCAGTGTCGAATATTACCTTGAACGTCTCGCTGACGACTCCAATGCACAGCAGGAGCTGATTCTTGATGTAGCAGAGGAGAGCATGGAAACCTTGGGCTATCCCTTGGTATCCAGTTCGACTGATGTGCCTCTGGTTATAGAGGAAATCGCTACAGAGCCGACGCCGGACGCAAGCGCTGACAGCGCTATGAGCGATGCTGATGCAGAGGTTGAAGAGCCTGCCCACGCTGGAGCGGTTGATTCGCTCGAAAGCAGCTCTCCTGAAGCCAGCACCGCTTCTGGTGTTGACGGCCAACAGCAGGACGCTACATCACTTGAGCCGACAGCGGAGGAGGCGCTTTCTCACGAGCCCTCGACAGAGCCAGAACTGCCTGCCGACGCAGCTACCGGTGCCTTGGAAGCCAGGGATGACAAGCAGGAAGCCACCGCGTCTCTGGATGCGTCGCAGCCGACTGAGGCTGAGGCTGAGGCTGAGGCGTTGCCTGAACACATCGATACAGCAACTGACACCTCTCCTGCACCCAGTCATGGCGAAGAGACTGATATGGATCTGGGGGATGTCATGGCCTCCCCTGTGCAGGCTATCAATCCGCCTGCAAAAGAAGTTCCTCCCTCTATTCTTCCTCCTCCTGTTGATGAGGAGCCTGTCGATGAAGATTTGAGAGAAGTCTTCATCGAAGAGGCAGAAGAAGTGCTCGAAACGCTTAACACGTATATTCCCCGCTGGTTGGCTAATGCCTCGGATCGTGAAGCGTTATCTGAGAGCCGTCGAGCCTTCCATACCCTGAAGGGTAGCGGGCGCATGGTGCGCGCCTTGATCATTGGCGAACTCTCATGGGCGGTTGAAAACCTTCTCAACCGTGTCATCGACCACAGTGTAGAAACCTCTGCTGATATTCAGCATGTAGTAAACGAGGTCCTACAGCTACTGCCGCAGCTGATTGATGAGTACGAGCTGAATGCTCAGCGTCAGCGTAACGATGTCGATTACCTTGCAGCGGCGGCTCATGCGCTGGCCCGCGGGCTTCCGATTCCAGACGCGTTTGAGTCTTCTGAACAGGTAGAGCCTGCCTCTGAGGTTGAGCCCAGTTCTCAGGATGAAAATGCTGACGTCGAGGCTCCGGTTACGTCTGTAGACCATGCTGAAGAGCCAGAGCCAGAGCCAGAGCCAGAGCCAGAGCCAGAGCCAGAGCCAGAGCCAGAGCCAGAGCTTAGCCTTGAAGCTGATGACGAAAAGTCGCTGGATGCACAGGTTACAAGCGAGCCTGTGTTTGAAGAGCTGCCTGAGCGTGAAAATGTTGATCCGTTGCTACTGGATATCTTCCGTAATGAGGCGGAGGCTCATCTTGCAACAATTGCAGAATACCTCGAACAGGCGGACCCTGAGGTACCTCAACAGGTTACTGATAATCTGCTGCGTGCCTTGCATACCCTCAAGGGTAGCGCTCATATGGCAGGTATTTCAGCGATTGCTGACCTTGCTTCGTTGTTGGAGCGTGTTGTTAAGGAATACAAGGCAAGCCATACACCGTTTGGCTCTGAAGAGCAGCAGGTACTGGCGGATGCAGCGTATTCGATAGAGGACGGCCTCAGACAATTGAGTGACGACCATATCGATATTCAGCTTATCGATAATGATGCCTTGTTGGCTCGATTGCAGGATCTGCTGGAGCAAAGATCCGAGCAGACCGCTTCGATCGATGCGGCAGAGTCGAATACGCATCACAATCGTCAACGCCTCTCCGATTTTCTTATCGAGAGCATGGATATCCTGCTCAAGGCCGATGGGCTGCTAGAGGGCTGGCAAGCAACGGGTGACGATGCTCATCATGCTGCCTCGCTGTCCGCTGAGTTCACTCATTTCTCTGATCGGGCCGCTAACGCGGGGCTTTCAGACGTGGAGGCGTTGAGTTCAGCTCTTTGCGAGGTCTATCAATCCTGCATTAGTGCGCATATTCCTCATCGCGACGTGTTCTTCGAGGAGGTGCTGGCTTCCCAGGAAGCCTTGGTCAGCATGCTTAACCAACTGGCCGTGGGGCTTAGAGCCACACCTCAGGGTGAGCGCATCAATGCGTTGCAATTGCTTCTTGCTGAACTGGATGCTCCTGAGACTGAGACTGAGACTGAGACTGAGACTGAGACTGAGACTGAGACTGAGACTGAGACTGAGACTGAAGCTAAGGCAGTGTCGGCTGATGATGTCGATCCGGTAGTCGAGTCCTCTGCGATCAGTACGGCCGAGCCCGTTGCACAGGCTCCTGCTATTCCAGTTGACGATGAGCTTGACAGCGAGATGGTGGCCATCTTCCTGGAAGAGGCGGTCGACCTGCTTGATAGCGCTGGGCAGGCACTTGAGCGTTGGTTCAAGGAGCCGACCAACCATAACAATCTCTGGATTCTGCAGCGCGACCTACATACCCTCAAGGGCGGGGCGCGGATGGCTGATATCGAGCCCATCAGCCTTTTGGCCCATGAACTTGAGACGTTATACGAGGGGCTTGTTGACGGTCGTTACCAACCAAGTGACGACTTAAAACCGCTGCTCCAGCGTTGTCATGACCGCTTGGCTCAGCAGCTTGACCAGTTGCAGAATCATCAAGCGCTTAGTCAGCCTGATGACCTGGTCGATGCGATTCAGGCCTATCGGCAGGGTATACAGCGGACGCAGCAGGTCGAGCAGGATGAAGACGCTGCGTATTCCGAGGACACGTCAACGTCAGAGGTTCAACCTTTCGAGCCTCTGGACGAGGCTGACGAGGAACTGATCGATATTTTCCTTGAGGAAGGTTTCGATATTCTTCAAAGCGCGGCAGGTTCTCTGCAACGTTGGCAGATGGATACGCATAACAGCTTTGAGCTGGAAGCCTTGCAGCGTGACCTGCATACGCTCAAGGGCGGTGCCCGTATGGCTGACATCACACCCGTCAGCGATTTGGCCCATGAGCTTGAATTCCTATACGAAGGATTGAGTGCAGGACGCCTCCGTTCGAGTGAGCACTTGTTTGGCCTTCTACATCAAAGCCACGACCTGTTGCTTGAGATGCTGGAAAGTGTCCGTAATCGCCAACCTGTACCGTCTGGCCAGCGTCTGGTGGAGGCCATTCATGCTTTCCGTACCAGCACGGATCAGCAGTTGGAGCAGCCTGTCAGCATTACATTGCCGCCTGCTCAAGTAGAAGACTCCGATGAAGACGAAATTCTGGAGATCTTTATCGAGGAGGCTGAGGACTTGCTCACCAATATGGAGTTGGCGCTCCATCGTTGGGAGGAAGTCGAAGGCTCGAATGAGGCCGTTGATGATCTGCTGCGCTGCCTGCATACCTTGAAAGGTGGTGCTCGTCTCGCAGGCCAGTTCGCACTGGGTGACCAGGCCCACTTGCTTGAACAGGAGCTGGGGGACGCCAGCCCATTGAACGGGCCCGTTGCCTCGGACCGTATTGTTGAGTTGAAAGGCAAGGCCCGTGACGGCTTGGCTGATCTAGAGGCACGAATTGCGGACCTGCGTGAACATTTCACCGCAGCGCCCATGCCTGCATTGGCTGTAGCGATTGAACCTGAACCAGTGAGCGAGCCCGAGCAACCTCTGGAGGTGCTTGCCCCTGTCATGGCCGCCGCACCGCAAGAGTCCAATGATCAGGTTCAGGTGCTGCCTTTCGTACAACGGGCGCAGGAAGCGGCGCGCAAAGACAGTAACCGTCGAGCTCCTCAGGAATTGGTACGCGTTCCGGCTGATCTGCTCGAAAACCTGGTTAATCTGGCCGGTGAGACTTCCATTTTCCGAGGTCGTGTCGAGCAGCAGGTTAGTGATATCGGTGCCACGCTCAGTGAGATGGAAGCGACCATTGAGCGGGTCCGCGATCAGTTACGTCGCTTGGATACCGAAACGCAGGCCCAGATCCTCAGCCGTCACCAGGATGAGCATGAGCGTGCGGGCTATGAAGAGTTCGATCCACTGGAAATGGACCGATACTCGCAACTGCAACAGCTGTCCCGCTCCTTGTTCGAGTCGGCGTCTGACTTGCTCGATCTGAAAAATACACTGGCATCCCGTAACCGTGATGCGGAGACCCTGCTATTACAGCAGGCTCGCGTCAACACGGAACTTCAGGAAGGCCTGATGCGTACGCGCATGGTGCCTTTCGACCGTATGGTTCCACGCCTGCGCCGCGTTGTTCGGCAGGTGGCGGGTGAGCTGGGAAAGCAGGTTGAGTTTGAGGTAAACAACCCTGAAGGCGAAATGGATCGCAATGTGCTGGAGCGCATTGTCGCTCCGCTCGAGCACATGCTGCGTAACGCGGTAGACCATGGCATCGAAAACAGTGAAGCACGTAAGGAAACAGGCAAGCCCGAAACGGGCAATATCCACCTCTCCTTGAGTCGTGAGGGCGGTGATATTCTGCTGACGCTTTCTGACGATGGCCGTGGTATCGATTTGTCTGCAGTACGTCGCAAAGCCATAGAGCGCGGCCTGATGGATGAGGGCAGTGAGCTTTCCGAGCAGGAAGTCATGCAGTTCATCCTGGAGTCGGGCTTCTCCACCGCTGCACAGGTGACTCAGATTTCCGGACGCGGCGTTGGTATGGACGTGGTCCACTCAGAGGTTAAACAATTGGGTGGAACCATGGGCATTCACTCGGTTGCAGGAGAGGGAACGAGCTTTTCGATCCGTTTGCCCTTCACGGTGTCGGTCAACCGGGCACTGATGGTGCACTCTGGCGAGGACCTGTATGCAGTTCCGCTGAACACAATCGAAGGTATCGTTCGTGTGTCGGCGACGGAGCTGGAGGCTTACTATCAGGCCGGTGCTCGTTCCTTCGAGTATGCAGGCCAGACGTATGAACTGAAATACTTGGGTGAGCTGCTGGAAAATGGGCAACGGCCTAAACTGATCAACCAACCGCTTCCCTTGCCGGTTATTTTGGTGCGCTCGAATGACCATGCCGTGGCTATACAGATCGACAGCCTGGCCGGTTCGCGAGAGATCGTAGTAAAGAGCCTAGGCCCACAGTTTACCGGCGTGCATGGTATCTCTGGCGCTACGATTCTAGGGGATGGTCGAGTAGTCGTGATTCTTGACCTGCTGGCCTTGATTCGCAGCCGCTATGCTCGTGCCGTTGGCGCGCTGGCCGACCTGTCTATTGCGATCGACTATGCCGTGGAGACCGAAGTTGAGCGGCCGACACTGGTTATGGTGGTTGACGACTCGGTTACGGTTCGCAAGGTGACTAGCCGTCTACTTGAACGGAGCGGGATGGACGTGATTACCGCTAAGGATGGCGTGGATGCGATTGCTCTACTTCAGGAGCGCAAGCCCGATATCCTGTTGCTTGATATCGAGATGCCGCGGATGGATGGCTTCGAGGTGGCTTCACTCGTGCGTCACGATGAGCATCTCAAGGACCTGCCTATCATCATGATTACGTCACGCACAGGCGAAAAGCACCGTGATCGTGCTTTCACTATTGGCGTAAATCATTACCTAGGCAAGCCGTACCAGGAAAATGAGCTTCTCAATCACATCCAACAGTTGGTCAAGGTAAATGACTGAGAAAGCAATAGTTCGAGTTGCCATTCTGGCTGATACCTCGTTGCAACGGTATGTGTTGCAACAGGTATTGGCTGGCAACGGCTATCAGGTGGTATTCAACAGCGATCCGACGCGCCTTGATGTGGAAGCCTTGCGAGCCTGTGAGACGGATCTTTGGCTGGTGGATCTGGCTGAGTCGGAAGACTCCAACGTGCTGGAGGATCTGCTTGAACATACCTCTACGCCTGTCCTCTTTGGAGAAGGCCAGGCACCTGAGTTCAGCTCGGATCTTTTCCCGCGCTGGGAGCGCCGTCTTATTACCAAGCTGAAGCATTTGGTGGGTGATACGACCGAGGCAGTTGGTCCGAGCCTTCAGGCGCTTCTGGCTGATACCGAGCGTCCGGAGCGACTGAGTTTGCCAGCGTCTCTGGCCTCAACACCCTTGCAGATGGGGGAGTCTGCCAAAGAGGTATGGCTGTTGGCCGCATCGCTGGGCGGACCGGATGCAGTAAAGACTTTTCTTGACGCTTTGCCAGGCGGACTGCCGATTGGCTTTCTTTATGCGCAGCATATCGATGCCAATTTTGAGGCGACACTTCCAATGGCGGTAGGTCGCCACAGTCAATGGCATGTACAAATTGCGCAGCCGGGACTTGAAGTCAGGTGTGGTGAGGTCATAGTCGTTCCAACACAGAACGAGCTGAGCTTTCGTAATGATTCCAAGCTGGATGTCCTGAGCCGCAAATGGCCGGAGCCCTATACGCCTTCGGTCGACCAGATGATGCTCAATCTGGCTCAACATTTCGGTTCGCGTTGCGGCATGATCATTTTTAGTGGCATGGGTAATGACGGTAGCAGCTCGGCAGCCTATATGCGCCGAAGAGGTGCGGAGATATGGACTCAAAGCGCCGACAGTTGTAGTTGCGCCAGTATGCCAGAGACACTTCGAGAGGCAGGATTCTCTTCGTTCACGAGTGATCCGCGGGGGCTGGCCGAAGCGCTGGTCAACCGCCTAGCCAAGCAGCATGCTCATTGAAAGGAGTTCCTATGAGCCAAACACCAGCACTCACAAGCACACCTGAAAACCTGACAGGACTGCTGCTTTCCCTTACGGACCGCACGCTTTTGCTGCCTAACGTTGCTGTGGCTGAGTTGATACCGTATCGACCGGTTGCCAAGCTGGCCGATCAGCCTGACTGGTGTTTGGGGCAGGTAGCGTGGCGAGACCTTCGGCTCCCGCTGCTCAGCTTCGAAGCCGCCTCGGGAGCGCCGTTGCAGTTTGACCGTAACAGTACGTCAGCCCGGGTCGCGATCATCAATGCCTTGGGAGGGCGTGCTCATGTGCGTTTCCTGGCCATCCTCGTGCAAGGTATTCCGCGTTCCATGAGAGTTACACCTGACCTTGAGTCGGCTGATGTTCCTCTGGACCCTCTGGAGCTGGCAGCTGTGAAGCATCAGGGTAGTGTAGTGAAGATTCCCGATCTGATTGCGCTGGAAGAAAAGCTGGCTGAAATCGGAGTGATCTAATCAGAAAGCCCGGTTGAGACCAGGCTTTCTAACCTTCTAGAAGTCTCCCCAGAGCTGCTGTGCTACAGCCAGCGCCACAACCGGCGCTGTTTCAGTCCTGAGTACACGCGGTCCCAGACGTGCAGAAACAAAACCGGCCTTTTGGGACTCTGCCACCTCGTTATCAGTAAGACCACCTTCTGGGCCTATCAGAAAGGCGAGACTAGAGGGTGGCGTGTGGCTGGTAAGCGGCTCCGCAACGGGATGAAGTACAAGCTTCAAATCGGCCTCGACCTTTCCAAGCCACTCGGCTAGCGTGACGGGGGCATGGATGATAGGGAGGGTTGAACGTCCGCACTGCTCACAGGCGCTAATTGCGACCTGCTTCCAATGTAGAAGACGCTTGTCGGCTCGCTCATCTTTCAGGCGCACCTCGCAGCGCTCCGTCATGACAGGAGTGATTTCGGCGGCGCCCAGTTCTGTCGCTTTTTGTATAGCCCAATCCATTCTTTCCCCTCGGGAAAGACCTTGCCCTAAATGGACACGAAGCGTTGATTCCTCCATTCCGGAAAAGCGCTCCTGTATGTCCACGTGCGCCGATTTTTTCCCGATCTCGGTTAGCACTCCCTTGTATTCATAGCCAGACCCATCGAATAGCTGTACGGCTGTACCCGAGGTAAGACGTAATACACGTCCTATATAATGAGCCTGTGCTTCAGGGAGGATCTGTTGCCCGAGCGAAAGGGGAAGGTCGACATAAAAGCGAGATAGGCGCATTGGCAGTCACAGGTTTAGAAAGCAGTCGCTGCCTATTATTACTGACCCATGAGCTGAAGGCACGGCTTGATTCAATTAGGTAAGTAGGATCTAGCCGCTGAGTGCGAACAAGCTATGAGTAACACTGTTGCGCCTTGATCGTTTCGGATCAAGGCGCAAGCGACAGATCAAACCGACTGTTTTGCTGCCAATGGCAGCTGGGCGAAGCGGACGCCCGCCAGACCATGGGTGATCAGCGAACGGATGTTGGCGTGATCAGCACCTTCAGGAGTCGCAATAACGCTACGGTAATGCTCCCCAAAGGCCAACAGGGCTTCCTGTGTCTCGAAGCTCTCCAGCAGCGCAAGGCCTAGGGTTTTGCAGGAGCCTTCATTTTGGCCAGCTGCGTTTTCTACCGAACCATTTACAAAGGCTTGAGGCGTGTAATCATAGTGATCTGCAATGAAAGCCAGGGTATCGGCAAACAGATGCTCATCACTACGAAGCCGAGCGCGAAAGGTCTCGAGGGGAGTCATGGCTTGGCACTCTCCTTGAAAGCAGCAGCCTGTTCAGGTGTGGCTTCCTTCTGGTAACGCGATTTCCACTCGGCATACGGCATTCCATAGACGGCTTCACGTGCATCGTCCATGCTCAGTTCCACGCCCTTTTCATCCGCCGCCGCCTTATACCATTTCGATAGGCAGTTCCGGCAAAAGCCTGACAGGTTCATCAGGTCGATGTTTTGTACGTCGGTACGCTTGCGCAAATGTTCTACTAATGTACGAAAGGCCGCAGCCTCCAGCTCAATGCGCTCTTGTTCGGTCATGGATCGATTCCTCCAAAAATGAATGCCTGGGACAATTAGGCATTCTTTGAATGACGCAGGTGGCGGCCACCATTGGCCGTAACCGTACTGCCTGTTGTATAGGTGGACTGCAACAGATAGGTCACAGCCTCGATGATCGGCGCGGCTCCAGGCTCATACGGAAGTAGAGCCTTTTTCAGCGTAGCCTCCTGATAATCAGCACTGCTGTCCTCTTTGAAAATGAGGAGACCGGGAGCAATGGTATTCACTCTGACAGTCGGTGCGAGCTTTTCAGCGAACGACAGGGTCATGTTACTCAACCCCGCCTTGGTCGCTGCATAGGCGATGTGATTCTTGCTGCCTCGGGAGGCACTGTCGTCACAAATGTGGATGATATCGGCGCGCATACTGGCAAGCAGGAGCGGCTCCAGAGCCAGGTTCAGGTGATACGGCGCTTCGAGATGCACCTGATACATGGTCTGGAAATGATGAAGCGAGTCGTCCAGCCAAAGCGATGCATTATGAATGATGCCGCGCAGGCTTTTGGCGTAAGTGAGTACATAGTCGATAAACTGTTGCCTGTCTTCAACGGAGGTCAGGTCTACCTGAATAGGATAAACATTTTCCAGCGTCACCAGCTCGCCAGGATCGTTGCGGTACGTGGCTACGATCTCATACCCCTGACTGCTCAATGTCTTGGTTAAGGCAAGGCCGACTCGTTTATTGGCGCCCGTGATAATCAGCGGGGCAGCAAACGTGTGATGCATGGGATGGGGCTCCGACAGACGAAAGGGCTGTCTGCTAGAGCTTCGACACTCTGCAGACAGCTTTCGATTATCGCAAACCCTTCACCATCGTGACATCATGAATGACGGGTCGTAGCAGGCCGGAGTGTTCTCCGGCGAGCCTGCGAGGCATCACTATTGAGCCAGCCGGAAAGCAGGCGAGTTACCCATGGGATAAAGAAGCACACCATGATAGGGGTCAGGATCAGGGTGCTGAGCAATATTCTGGGTACCAGTGGCAACCCAGCCAACCTGTCGCCTAACAAGGCATTGAATAGCAGCGATACGGGAAAGAACGCAAGCCAGACAGCTATGCTTTGCTTCCAGCGAGGGGGTGTGCGGCGGGCATCGCCAAACCAGGTATCAAGACCCTGTGCACGCAGCTCCTGCGGTCGCTCGAAGAGATCCTTGCCCCGCTCAAGCCAGTGCTGACGCGTCGAGGAGTACTCCCACGCACTTAATGTCTGCTCATTGGAAAAACGAAACACGATCTGGACTTCATTATCGCCTGGCGGTGGGGAGAGGACGCCCGATCCAAGATAGCCTTCATAGCAGGTCGCCAAGCGCTCACCTTCGCGGAGCCATTCGAGAAAATTATCGTAACAGCCATCGGCGACACGGCGAGCCACCATCAGGGTGACGGGATGCATCATAGAACTCTCCACATGCAACTATCCGGATAGGACGGTCTGATCACACAGCGCCGGGTAGGCACTGCGGTCGAGAACAGGAAGCGACTCGTTTTGGAGTGCTTCGATCGCCTGAGTATCAGGCTGTGCAAGCATATACAAGGTTCATTCCATTTGCGTTAAATGCCGATGAGCGCTGGCTAGACCTAAGTAGTAGGCGTCATGTCAGTGCAAGAAGCGCTGTGTGTGAACCAAAGGGCAGCATGGTAAGGTTAGGCATACCAGTGATTAAGGAGGTGTCATGAAAGTCGCCATTTTATGTGGCTCCGTTTACGGCACGGCCGAGGAGGTCGCCAGGCACGCCAAGCAGATTCTGGAGGCAGGTGGGCATGAGGTCTGGCTCAATTTGCGTGGAGGACTGGACGATTTGCTGGCTTTCGATGCCGATGCGTTTCTTGCCGTGACATCGACAACCGGAATGGGAGAGCTGCCAGACAACGTACAGCCGCTTTACTATGCGCTGCGCGATACGCTTCCGGATTGGCGGGGCAGGCCCGCAGCCGTGATCGGTTTGGGGGACGCCAGCTACGGCGATACTTACTGTGGTGGTGGCATGCAAATGCAGGAGCTATTTGCCGAGCTTGGACTGCAGGAAGTGCTGCCTATATTAAAGCTCGATGCCAGTGAAACCGTTACTCCCGAAACAGACGCGGAGCCGTGGCTGGATCGTCTGATAACAGCCTTGATCCGCTGAGGGGAACGGCAGTCTGCTAAGTCATCAGGCGCTAATGGCTTGATGACTATGTTGTCATGGCAGACTCTAATTCAAGATATTCAGACTCAAGTATCCAGTTTGCCGAATTGCTCCAGGCTGACTTCCTGCATGAGATCGAGCCAGGCTCTTGCCGCCCGGGAAAGGTATGCACCACGCCGCCAGATAAAGGAGGCGTCCCACCGGAGGTCAGGTTGGGTCAGAGGAATGCGTACGACATCGGAACGTATCAGCTTTTGGGCCACGATTCGGGGTAGGAGAACAACGCCTTGTCCTGCTGCTGCCAATGCTATTAGAAAGTCCGCCTGTCCACTTCTGCCACCTTCTTGGGGCGTAAAGCCCGCTTCGCGGCACGCCTGTAACAGTCGATCGTTCAAGGTATAGCTCTGCTGATATAGTAAGAAGGGCGTAGCGGCCAGCTCCGCTAACGCCAATCGGGGTCTATTGGCCAATGGATGAATACATGACAGCACGGCATCCAAAGGCTCATTGCAAAAAGGTTGATAATCAAAAGAAGGATCATTAGGGGTAAGACAGCCACCAATCTCTATATCACCCTTTATGACCAACTCCTCCATGAGCTTGCTGCCACCTTCCACCAAGTGAACCGTAATTTACGGATAGCGCTTACGGTAGAGGGAAAAGGGGGCTGCAAACTATGTTTCTGCACCCAGAATGGGTAGCCCAACGCGCAGTTGTCCTTGACCCAGGCGGGCCAGATCATCCAGCTCCGTCAGCATTTCGCGGTGTTGGCGCAATATGTGCTCAGCATGTTTGAGCACAACATGTCCTGCATCGGTCAATTGTAGGGCGGGGCCTGTCCGATCCAGCAGACGCAACCCCAGACTTTGCTCCAGATGGGCAATCTGCTTGCTGACGGTCGATTGAGTCGCGTGAAGCACGCGTGTACTGGCAGTAAAACCGCCCTGGCGTACAACCTCGACAAACATGCGGAGTTGTTTGAATTCCATTTTGGAATGGCTCTGATTCTAATAATTCGCTTCTGGGATAGTAAGGCCGGGCGTATCCTTGAAGCCAGTTAAACGTAATGGATGTCTTATGGTTCCCCGTTACATGCGGACGCTGGTTGAGTTGGCTGTGTTGTTAGGTATCTGGTGGCTAGGCGGATGGCTTGGGCAGTATTTCGGTTTGCCTATCCCAGCAGGTGTTCTAGGTCTGGCGATCCTTCTGCTGTCTCTTGCGCTGCGAGTGATAAAGCCAGAGTGGCTTGAAAGCGGTGCCCGTGTGCTGGTCGGTGAGATGCTGCTGTTTTTCATCCCAGCGCTGATGAGTCTGCTTGATTATGGGCCTCTAGTCCGGGAAGAGGGCATCCGTATTCTTATGGCGGTGTGCTTCAGCACGCTTCTGGTCATGATCAGCACCGCTTTGACGGTGGAATGGATGTTTCGTCGCAGGAGCCGCCAGGATGCTTGATTGGACTGGCGTGTTCTGGCTGCTTCTGACGTTGGGTGGGTATATCCTGAGCCGGATGATTTACAAGCGCATCAAGTGGTATGTGCTGGCTCCTATTGTCTTTGTGCCGACTATTCTTTATCTGATTGCCATTCCGACAGGCACGAGCTATGCGCAGTATTCCCACTACACCGGTTGGCTGATTAGCCTGCTTGGGCCGGCTACCGTCGCGTTTGCCGTACCGATCTGGCAGCAGCGTCGACTCCTGGTCCGTTATTGGCGAGCACTTATGGCCGGCATTGTAGTAGGCAGCTTTGTATCAATCTTCAGCTCTTGGGCATTGGCCCATTTGCTGGCTCTGGAAGCGCCTGTCACGTTATCCCTGCTGCCACGCTCGATTACGACACCGTTTGCCATGCCTATGTCCAAGGACTTGGGGGGGATACCTGAACTGACCGCTGCTTTCGTACTGGTCACAGGTGTTTTTGGCGCTGTGGTGGGTAGCCTTCTTCTGCGCTTTCTTCCGTTGCGCTCTGCTCTGGCGCGAGGTGCGATGTTTGGCGTAGGCGCCCATGGTGCCGGTACAAGCCGCGCTTACGAGGTAGGCATTGAGGAGGGGACAGTGGCCGGACTGACGATGGTACTGACCGGCTTGTTCAATCTGCTGGGCGCCCAACTGCTGATCTGGGTGCTTTGATGGAGGGGGTGCATCCTTGCACCGCGTTCATCCTTAAACCTTGAAGTGAGATACCAGGGTATTCAGTTCAACAGCCAGGCGCGACAGCTCTTGGCTGGCTGCCGTGGTATCACGGGCACCTTCCGAACTCTGGACTGACAAATCCCGAATATTGACCAGATTGTGGTCTACTTCGCGGGCTACCTGTGCCTGCTCTTCGGCTGCGCTGGCAATGACCAGGTTGCGCTCGTTAATTTCGTTGATGGCGCGGGTGATTTCTTCCAGCGCTTCGCCGGCACGACGAGCCACTTCCAGCGTAGAACCTGCTCGGGTTGTGCTGGACTCCATTGAGTTCACAGCCTGCTCAGTACCGTTTTGGATACTCATGATCATCTGCTCAATTTCACGAGTCGACTCCTGGGTACGATGCGCCAGGGCCCGCACCTCGTCGGCGACGACAGCGAAGCCGCGACCTGCCTCTCCCGCACGGGCCGCTTCAATAGCGGCGTTGAGTGCCAGCAGGTTGGTCTGGTCAGCCAGGCCACGAATCACATCAAGCACCTTGCCAATATCGCGTGATTGACTGGCAAGTTCACCGACCAGACATGCGGTCGTCTGAACCTCCGAGGTCATGTGCTCAATGGACGAAACGGTCTCCAGTACGCGACCCTGACCTTCCTGAGCCGCACTGGCAGAGTGCTTGGAGGCTTCGGACGTTGTCATGGCATTGCGAGCCACTTCTTCTACCGCCGAGCTCATTTCCGTTACGGCCGTTGCAGCCATCTGGATTTCGTCATTCTGGCGATTCAGGCCACGTGCACTCTCGTCAGTGATGCTGCTGAGCTCTTCGGAGGCGGCAGCCAACTGGCTCGAGGAGCCTGAGATGCGCTCTAACGTATGACGCAGTTTTTCCTGCATGGTACGCATGGCCATCAAGAGACGAGCGGGCTCATCCTTGCCGGTAACCTGAATGTGCTTGGTCAGGTCACCGCTGGCAATTTCTTCAGCGGCACGCAGAGCCTGATCAACCGGCTGCACGATGCTACGCGTCAGCAGCCAAGCCAGGAGTACGGTCAGTAATGCGACGATGACCAACAAAGTAATAGCGGTGGCCACAGAAGTGGAATAGCTCTGGGCAGCACTCTGATTAGACTTTGTCGTCGAGTCTGCATTGATATCGACAAGTTTACCTAACACCGCATTGATTGCGTCAGAGTTCTTCAGAAGCTCATCGTTGAGTACAACCTTAAGCTCATCAAGTTGATTCGCTGAGGAGAGCTGCAGCATGTGGTTCTTCAGCTGAAGATAATCACCCCACAACTTTTGGAAATCGTTATAAAAGCCGCGCTCCGCCTCCGATGCAATCAGCTTCTCATAGCGTGTCCGCGCAGCTTCAACCTGACTGATCCGCTGATCAAACAATGCCAACGTCTTTTGCAGATTTTCCGGTTCGCGGTTGATAAGCAAACGATAGGAGAGCACGCGTAGGCGCAGGGTTAGCGATGTAATTTCATCTAGGCTGGTTATGCTGGGGAGCACATTCTGTTCAAAGTTAATACTGTTCTGGCGGATATCACGCATCTGATAGAGCGAGAAAACGCCCAGGAACAAAGTGAGTACAGCTATGAACGCAAACCCCAGGAAAGCACGAGGTGCGATATTCAAGTTACGAAGGGTCATTGCTTAGGTCCTGCTAAGTACAGCGTAAAGGAGGTTGCTTGGCTATCGGCTGTGCTTGACAGGACTTGATACCCGCTTGGCTGGAGACAGAAGGTTCTGACTGTTAAGGCATGTTTCCACACCTATCAATGAAGACGGCGGCGACTATCACTCAGTGCGGCCAGGCGACGGCTCAGGTGCAGTTGCTCGGCTGGGTCATCGCTTAACAATAGGGCATGCTCAAGGTCATAACGCTGGGCCTGAGGGCAGTCCAGCCGGCTATACAGTTCTGCACGAGCCAGATGATCCGAGACGCTGGGCGGCCCTACTTCCAATACCCGCTGCGCATCTTTCAGGGCTGCCAATAGTTGGTTATCAAATTCATGCAACTGACGAAGATTTCGAGACAGTCTCTGGAGCAGTTCGCGAGGCTGAGCAGTGCGTAGGTGCTGCGCTTGCAGCTGGGCATGTGGACCAAATTGATAGGCGAGCAGTCCGCGGCAATCCTTGGAATAAAGTCGTCTTCCACTTGTGGGGTCAAGCAGGTGATCCGCCTCAGGGACACGTAGCAGGAAATGGCCTGGAAAGTTGACGCCAACCAGAGGAATGTCCAGTCTGCGGGCCAGCTCCATCGCGATCAGTGATAAGGAAAGTGGCTGTCCCCTTCGACGAGCCAGCACCTTGTGCAGCAACGCTGCCTGAGGCTTCAGCGGCCAGTCATCGGCGTGAAAACCCAGCTCGATCATCCGGCGTACGAGCTGCTGCGCGCGCTCGGCGGACGAGCCTTGATGATCAATAGCTGCCTCGACAGAAGGAATGAGATCCGTCAGAAGATGCTGAGCCATTTCAGGCTGAAAGGTCAGGTCATGTTCGGCGGCTATCCAGAGTGCTGCCTCAAATATAGCAGGTGGCTCACGGTTGAGCGCATCCAGGCAGGCTTGGCGCGGTAACTCCATCGCAATCTCCCAAACCCCATGCCAAAGTAGTGTAAGCGCAGACAAACAGCATCCAGATCATAAGGGATATGGACTTTATTATGTTTGACAAGTTTAGACCGCTTCTCGAGTGATGCACCGCTCTGCTCAGACAAGCAGAACGGCCAAGGAGGAAAGTCTATTTACCCAATGGGGTGAAAAGCGCTTCGATATCCGCTTCCGACATTCGCCAGTCGGCTGTGTTCTCCTCAAGAATCCCTGCGGCAATACGGGATTTCTCATACTGCAATTGCTGGATTTTCTCTTCCAGGGTGCCTCTTGCAATGAGCTTGTACACAAAAACCGGCTTATCTTGCCCTATGCGATAGGCACGGTCTGTGGCCTGGCTCTCCGCCGCCGGGTTCCACCAAGGGTCGAAATGAATCACCGTGTCGGCCGCAGTCAGGTTGAGTCCCGTACCGCCTGCTTTAAGGCTCAACAGGAAAACCGGGGCCTCACCGGACTGAAACTGTTCGACAGGCGTACGGCGATCCTGGGTTTCACCGGTAAGGGTGACATAGTCGATCCTTTTTTCATCCAGTGCCTGCTGGATCAGCGCCAGCATGGAAGTGAACTGCGAGAACAGCAGGACACGACTACCATTGGCCAATAGGCCTTCGAGCAGTTCCAGCAAGCCGAGTAGCTTTCCAGACGACTTGGCGGATGTTTCGTTGCCGTTGACCAGTCGGATATCGCAGCAGACCTGGCGGAGTTTCAGCAGTGCATCAAGAACGATAATTTGGCTTCTGGCCAAGCCTTTCTTGGAGATTTCGCTACGGACCTTCTCATCAAGTGCAACACGTACCGTTTCATAAAGATCGCGCTGTGGCTGAGTCAGCTCGACCAACTGGACAATTTCCGTCTTGGGTGGCAGCTCGCTGGCTACTCGCTGTTTGGTACGACGCAGAATGAAAGGCTTTACTCGTCCCTTTAATTGGGCGAGGCGTTGGGTATCGCCATTTTTTTCGATCGGCGTTCGGTAGTCGCGCTTGAAGTCTTTTATATCGCCTAACCAGCCTGGCATCAGGAAGTGGAACTGAGACCAAAGCTCACCCAGATGATTTTCCAGCGGGGTGCCCGTCAGGCATAGACGGTGTCGCGTATTGAGTCCCCGCGCCGCTTGTGCCGCTTTGGTTGCCGCATTCTTAATGGATTGTGCTTCATCCAATACCAGAAGATGAAAGGAGAAGCTGGCCAACTGCTCGGCATCGCGCGGTAGCAGGGCGTAGGTAGTCAGGATGATATCGTGCTCAGGTATCCGCTCGAACAGGTTACGCCGTTGAGTACCGTGGAGGGCCAGTACTTTCAGCTCGGGTGTGAACTTGGCTGCTTCGTCCTGCCAGTTAGGTATCAGGCTGGTAGGCATGACGATCATGGCAGGGCTGGTCAACCGGCCAGCCGTTTTCTCGACCAGGATATGAGCCAGGGTTTGCAAGGTCTTACCAAGACCCATGTCATCGGCCAGGATCCCTCCCACATCCAGCTCGCGAAGTGCCTGCAACCAAGCCAGGCCATCGCGCTGATACGGTCTTAACTCAGCACGCAGGCTTTCCGGAACGTGCAGAGGCGAAGCTGAGTAATGGCGTAGTCGATGGGCGAAGTTTCTGAGCTGCTCACCACCCTGCCATGTCAGTGGGATATTTTCTTCAAGTTCAGCCAGCCGTGCGGCGTCCAGATGAGACAGGCGTATCTGCTTGGTATTAGCAGGTAACGAATGCCCATGCAGTTCCATGAGTGCGGCAAGCAAGGGCTTTAGTCTACCTAGAGACAGGGCGATACGTGTGGGGCGTCCTTGCTTGCGTGCAGCAGGGCTTTCCACGCGGAGCAGCAGGCGCTCATCGTCAGAGCGTCTGGCCAGTGCTCCCGGTTCGAATAATTGGGGATCCCGCCGGATAAGATCGATCAGGATAGGCAGCAGACTGACGCGCCGCCCTTGTACGACGATGCCGAGCTCCAGATCAAACCATTCATGATCAGGCGCCTCCTCAATTTCGCCGTACCAATTCTCCACCTCGGTCAGCTCAAAGGCGAATTCTGGACGCATATCTATCTGCCAGCCCGCTCCACGCAGCTGCGGAAGTGTGACTTCGATAAAGCGCAGCCAACTGGAGTCATCAGGCATTTCAAACATCTCGCCCGCATCTTCGGGCAAGGCTGCGCTTCGCCGTGTCGCTACTCGGAGGCCTGCGTCCTGTAAGACTTGTCGTAGGCGCTGCTCGGCTTCACTGTGGCGTGTTGGCAGCGTTGCCGCGCTACTACGACCCGGTACAGGCTTGCCGAACACTTTTTTGCCGTCGTAAAGAAACGCCAGGGCAGCCCTGTGGCGGGTGACGGGGCGCATGCGTGCGGTTTGCCGATCATAGTCAACCTGTGTGTGGCTACCCAATACCAACAATGGCTTGGGCGGCTTGACCAGATTGATGGCTGTCTCGGCTGCTTCGCGGCGAGGAGGAGGGCTGCCGGCCCGCTGAAGGCGCTCCAGCTCGAACAGCACGGCAGCAGTATGCTTGCAGTTTCTGCCAGCCCCACATGTGCACCGGCCATCAACAAACCAACCTCTTGGACCAGGCTTGAGCGTGATGGATTGGCGGTAATCCAATCCTGAAGGACTGCTGCATATGGCATAGACCAGCCCATCGGCGGCTGACCGGACCGTGGCGTAACCTTCTTGAGCATAGCGCCGGCCACGCTCATAGTTGCGCTCAGTAAAGGAGCCTTTCCAGTCTTGCCAGTGCAGATGGTCGAAACGTAGACGCATATGAAGCCTGTAACACGAAGCACAAACGGGTAATTGTGCCACAGACCGAAAGCGTCCCCGTACTGAAGTCGCTCAGGTTGCTCAAATAGATATCACTTAATTACGAAAGCATGGCTTATCTAAAGAGTCTGCTGTTAAGCGCTGGTTTCAGATTGGCTTGATTTAACCCTTCCATACTTCAGGATTAACCAAATCCTGTGGCCGATTGCCGCTTAAGGCGGCTGTCAGATTGGAGACGGCGCGCTCTGCCATGGCATACCGTGTCTCGTGAGTCGCTGAACCGATATGCGGTAAGGTGACGACATTCTTCAGCGAAAACAGGGGCGATGATGAAAGCGGTTCCTGCTCAAAAACATCCAGGCCTGCGCCACGAATTTGCTGGTTGGAAAGCGCCTCGATTAGAGCCGCTTCATCAACCACTGGCCCGCGCGCAATATTGATCAGAATACCGCTGGGCTTCATGAGTCTTAGTTCACGGGCGCCGATCATCTGGCGAGTGGACTCTGTCAGAGGGACTACCAGGCAAACAAAATCGGATTCCTGAAGCAGAGATTCAAGGTCTCGATACTCTGCCTTGAATTCTTTCTCCAGCTCGGGCTTGCGGCTGCCTGCATGATAAAGAATCCGCATGTCGAAGCCGAAGTGGCCGCGCTTTGCAATGGCTGCACCTATGCGACCCATACCTACGATTCCCAGCGTCTTTCCATAAACGTCCGTACCGAAATGCTCTTCCGTTATGCCTTTTGTCCATTGCCCTGCTTTGGTGTAGGCATCCAGCTCAGGCAGGCGGCGAGCGGTACTCATCAGCAGAGCAAATCCAAGGTCTGCTGTGGTCTGGGTCAGTACATCGGGGGTGTTGGTCAGTAGAATGCCCTGCTCGGACAGGTAGGGCACGTCATAGCTGTCATATCCAACCGAAACGCTGGAAATTACTTCCAGGTTTTCTGCATGTTGCAACTCATGGCGGCCTAGTGTCTTGCTGGCACCAATCAGGCCGTGTGCGTGAAGGAGGGCATGCTGGAACTGCTCATCGACATTGCCCTGAGTATCAATGACGGTAACGTTAAAGGCTTCGCTCAACTGTTGAACCAGTGGAGCGGGAAGACGATTATAGATAACGACATTCTTTCTCACGGGCAACGGATCTCCGTTAGGGTTTAGTCTCTTTAGACTAGACCAGCAGCGACATATTGAGGGCGTATCGAATAATCCATCAGGAAGCGCTCAAGTTGCTCTTGCTCCGGTTGCTCATTGAACTCCGCACCCAATGCCTCGCGGTGGATTCCAGTTGACGCCAGCCATAAGCAATCAATGTTGGCCGAAACTGCACCCGGTACGTCGGTGACCAGTGAGTCACCCACAAACAGCAGCCTGGTGGCGCCCAAGGTTGCCAGTTCTCGTTGAGCACAAAGAAACGCATAGGGATCAGGCTTTCCGTACCAGCGCACACTTCCGCCCAGCGAAGCGAAGTAGTCGGCCAGCTTACCGGCGGCGTAGTAGGGTAGGCCGCCAGAGACTACTGTGCGATCAGGGTTGGCGCAGAGAAACGGTAAATGTGTGAAGTTCTTAAGCGGGGCCTGACGAAGCGTCAGCTCATCCTGAGGGAAGCTCCCTACACCTAGGATGAGGGATGCCTGTTGGATGTCGGTCACGAATCGGCTGCGTATGTGCTCGGGCCAGCCAGTCTGACCTTCGCCAGGTCCGGTCAGATAGATACCCCCCTGTGCCAGCGCTGGTTCCTGGCTAATGGCGTCGATGGCCAGCTGCCCTGAGGTCGTTATACCGGCAAATTGCTCTCGAGCGATACCCAGTTCAACCAGGTGATCCGTCATGGAAGCGGCATCACGGGATGCGTTGCTCAGGAACCAGACAGGTTTGCCTTCGGTTGCACGCCGTGCTAGCCAGTTCTGCGCACCGGGAAAGGCGTCGTAGCCGTCAATCAGTACCCCCCATAGGTCGAGAATAAATCCATCGTACTGATCGCATACAGCATCCAGATCAGAATGGGAAACAAGGTGAGGAAGGGGCGTGGATGGCGTCATGGAAAATAACGTCCTGATAAGGTTGCAAGAGCTGAAAGGATCCAGGGTACCTGCTTTAGCGATTGAGATCACTTCGGCCTAGAAAGCACAACACCGGCGCTGGGCCGGTGTTGTTGAATCTGGAGACAAGAGGACTCTTATTTTTATTTTTCTCTTGGCTCAGCTCAGAGCGATTAACGCGCTACAGCGTTAGTGCTCTTGGTCTGTGGTGCGTCGACGCGACCGTAAACGTCTTCGTAGCGAACGATATCATCTTCGCCCAGGTAGCCACCTGATTGTACTTCAATGATTTCCAGCGGTACCTTGCCAGGATTGGCCAAGCGATGTACAGACGTCATCGGCAAGTAAGTGGACTGGTTTTCGGTCAGCAGGAAGGTCTTGTCATCGCACGTGACCTGCGCTGTGCCAGAGACCACGATCCAGTGCTCGGCGCGGTGGTGGTGCATCTGCAGAGACAGCTGAGCGCCTGGTTTGACAGTGATACGCTTGACCTGGAAGCGCTGACCCATGTCGACGGAATCGTAAGAGCCCCAAGGACGGAACACTTCCAGATGGCTCTTGACCTCTTGGCGACCTTGCGCTTCGAGCTTGTTGACCACCTTCTTGACGTCTTGGACCTTATCCTTGTGTGCGATCATGACCGCATCTTTGGTCTCTACAACCACGACATCTTCGATGCCGATCAGGGAGACCAGCTTGTTGGTGCTGTGAACGAGGCAGTTACGGGCTTCGTGCAGAATCACGTCACCTTTGGTAACGTTGCCATCGCTATCCTTGTCATGCACATCCCAGATGGCTGACCAGGAGCCTACATCGTTCCAACCGGCAGACATTGGAACTACACAAGCGCGAGTGGTCTTTTCCATGACAGCATAGTCAATGGAGTTGTCCGGGCAGACGGCAAACGAGTTGCGGTCGATAATGATGTGATCGCCATCAACCTGGCTGCGCTCAAGCGCAAGCAGGCAGGTATCGTAAATATCAGGATCGTGCAGCTTCAGCTCTTCCAGGAAGCGGCTGGCGCGGAAGATGAACATACCGCTGTTCCAGTAGTAATCCCCAGATTCTACGTATTGGGTCGCGCGAATGGCGTCTGGCTTCTCTACGAAGCGCTCGACGCGATTGACCCCTTCAGGCAGGTTGGCTGAGTGGGTTGCCTTGATATAGCCGTAGCCGGTTTCCGGGCGCAGTGCAGGAATACCGAACAGCACCATTTCGCCTTTTTCAGCGGCTTCGGTGGCCGAATTCAAGGATGCTTTAAACGCATCGATATCTTCGATGACATGGTCTGCTGGCAGAACCAGCATCAGTTCATCTTTGCCATCGGCCAACAACTTCATGGCAGCAATCGCTACGGCAGGAGCCGTATTGCGACCAAACGGTTCCATGATCAAGGACTGAGGCTGGCACTTAACAGCCTTGAGCTGCTCCTCAACAATATAGCGGTGCTCGATATTGCAAACAATCAAGGGCTGCTGCATGCGTTCTTCGCAGGCCAGTCTTGATATGGTTTCCTGGAACAGGGTCTTTTCGCTTGCCAAAGCCAGGAACTGCTTTGGATACATTTTTCGAGATAGCGGCCAGAGTCGTGAACCGCTTCCCCCGGAAAGAATCACTGGAATCATGGCATTCTCCTTCAGCGCTTGCTGAGTTGTAGGTCGCAGTCCCTTCGGGCGGGACGAAGCGTCCGTGCTTCTAGTTCCTGCTTGAGCAGGGTTATGAAATAAAAAATAAAAGCCAGGCTAATTAGTTAGCTTTTTTAATTACAAATTAATTACAGCTTATAGGCAGTACATCATCCCCAGGCTAATAAGCATTGAATTGCTCCACCCAAACGATGATCGTTACCGCTGATTAGAATGATAATTTAGGAAGATGGCTCGAATGATTCCTTTGTGCCATCAAGGTCTTCATTGACATAGTGCTCTTAAAAAAGTTCATTAAAGCCTAAGCACTCCAAAATGCCAGGGCAGGAATCAACTGTAGTAACGCTAGTTCCTCTGAGACTTCTTTTCTGTGAATCGTTCACCGAAAAAAGTGGCTTCTTTTCTTTTTGTGATCTGGGTCAAGCCACGAAGGAGAAAAGCAGCCCTTGTTTAGAGCTGCAAGAGAGGAGGTACGGCTAGGCGTGAGAGGCAGCGAAGATCTTTACAGGGGTACCTGTATAGGCCACGGGAATTTGTGTTCCAGGCTCAATGGTCGCAATGACTACGTAAGTGGCGCCAGCTGCCTCAAGCGTTAAGGAGGTAATGATCCCTGACCTTGGCTGTTGCTCATCGAACAGATAAAAGTCGACTGACGAGCCTGGCAGAACAAGGTGATACTCATCGAATTCAAACCGCCCTTCGATGAGTGGTACTGTTCCGCTTTCTTTTATAAGCCCGGCGGCTCCTCTGCTTAGCCGTTTCTGGGCAAATGCCGAGTCGATCATATGACTGACGGTAACGTCATCATTAAAGCGATAAGCCTCAATCAGATATTGAAGCGCAGAAAGTTCTTTGGGGGCGAGGTTATAAAAGGCGCAACCCACCCGACCTGTATCCCGGTCAACTGATTTGATTTCAAATGTTACGTCAATAGCAAGACTAAGGGAGTTGATTGAAAAAAGCAGTTTGCCCTTGAGGTTATCGCCAGTACGGGCGGTAATCGATTTTGAGATAAAGCTAAATCCGCCTATGGAAAGCTCAAGCAATTGATGCTCCATGCCTTCACGGTGGGCGCCTTGATACCGGATCCTGGCTGGTAGCTGAACGCGTAGGTGTTGCCTTTGTGTAGAGCTGGTGTCGGGTGCGCTCATTGGATCTATCTCCATTGTAAAATTTTCATCTGCTTTAACAAAAGCAGGCAGGCGAAACTAAGCATGATTAATAGGGAAGGCTTATATGAAGAAATTATCTGTTCATTTAAACAATATTGTCTCGCAGGAAGATCAATTTTTCCTGAGTAGAAGATTGTTCACTAAAAACATACCCTTCAACATCAAATGACTTTAAATCGGCAAGGTCTCGTAACCGGTTTTTTATAATGTAACGCGTCATGAGTCCACGGGCTTTTTTTGCATAGAAGCTGATGATCTTGTATTGACCGCCTTTAAGATCCCGAAACTCGATATCGATAACGCGGCCCTTGAGTTGTGCACGTTTGACGGAGCCGAAATATTCGTTCGAGGCCAGGTTGATGAGAATGTCGTCGCCCTGATTTTCCAACGCATCATTTAATCGCTGTGTGATGTGCGTGTCCCAGAAGGCGTAAAGGTCCTTGCCGCGTGAGTTGACCAACTTGGTTCCCATCTCCAGCCGGTAGGGCTGCATAAGGTCCAGAGGACGCAAGATGCCATAAAGGCCGGACAGCATGCGCAAGTGTGTCTGGGCAAAGTCAAAGTCAGCATCGTCGAAATCCTCAGCCGCTAAGCCGGTATAGACGTCACCCTTGAAGGCCAGTAGAGCCTGTTTGGCGTTTTCAGGCGTAAAGTCTGGAGACCAGCTGGCAAAGCGTGCAGCGTTAAGGCCGGCGATCTTGTCTGAAACTCCCATGAGTTTTGCGATATCGGCAGGCGAAAGCGTAACGAGCTGATTGATCAACGCTTGAGCGTCGTCGAGGCATTCAGGCTGTGTATAGCGCCGAGTGGCTGGCGGTGTTTCGTAGTCAAGGGTTTTGGCGGGTGAAATCACCATCAGCATGGTATAGAGCTCCTTTCGATTAACGGCTCATTGTAGGCCGTGCACAAAACGTAGCTCCAGTTGGAAAAAGCTATATGGCATATGAAGGTAGGAGGCTCTGTAAACAGCGGGTAAAAACTTTAGTACCACATCGGCAACGTTGCCAGTGGTATTAGCCAATAAGAAAAAAATGGTGTCCAGTTAGAAAAAAGGGGTTTTGCCTGCTCAAAGATTAGGGTATTACCAAGATGTCCGCTGCACGAACGGGGTTGCCCTTGAGTTGCAGGCTTGGCCCTGAAGCCCCGAGGTGTGGTGGCACCTTTCGCTGCGGAGCGCCGTATTGGCCTCCGTCGACTGGCCACAAGAGTCCCGTTGGGATTCTCGATGAGGTGAACGAGTATGGATGATCATGGACGCTCCCGCCCCACCCAGCCCACCCTCTATGTGCTCGACACCAACGTACTGATTCACGATCCTAATGCACTGCTGAACTTCGAAGAACATCACGTTGCTATTCCGATGACGGTGTTGGAGGAGCTCGATAAGTTAAAAACCGGGAAACATAGCGTGGCTGCCGAGTGCCGTCAGGCGATTCGGCTGATTGATACCGTTCTTGCTGAGGCCTCTCCTCAGGATGTCGAAAAAGGTGTGCCCATACCGCGCGGCAAAGGGGAGACGAAAGGGTATCTCTCCATTCTGATGAACAAGCGGGCGGCCCCTGTTACCTGGCTGCCTGATAATCACAACGATAATCGCATCATCAATCAGCTGGTTGAATTGTGTACTCACCATTCCGGTGAGCGCGTAGTGCTGGTAACCAAAGACATCAACATGCGTTTAAAGGCGCGGGGATGCGGGATTGATGCGGAGGATTACCATACCGATCAGCTGGTAGATGATATTGCACTGTTGTCGCGTGGCTATCACACCCTTGAAGGTTCTTTCTGGGATCGCGTCAGCAAGGTCGATTCACGGCAGGATGTAGGACGCGTCTGGCATCGGATACAGCTGTCCGAGAGTTTGCCGCCAATGCACCTCAATGACTTCATTGTCGACGAGCAGGGGTTCGTTGGTTGGGTCAAGGCTGTTCGAGATGATGAACTCATCATTCTCGATATGCATCAGGAGCCTCTGCTGCATCAAGAGGCCTGGGGCCTTCGGCCTCGAGACATCTACCAGGGCCTAGCGTTGTTCGCTCTGTTGGATCCTGACATCCACCTGGTAAACCTGACCGGGGCCGCCGGGTCGGGGAAAACCATTCTTGCCCTGGCCGCAGCCATTGAACAAACCATGGTTACCAAGCGTTATCGTCGAATCATCGCGACGCGTAGCGTTCAGGGACTGGATGAGGATATTGGCTTCCTACCCGGCACCGAGGCGGAAAAGATGGAGCCATGGCTAGGTGCCATTACCGACAACTTGGAAGCGCTGCATATGGATGATGAAAGTCCTCATAGCAGCGTCGACTACATCCTGAGTAAGGTGCCGCTTCAGTTCAAATCCTTGAATTACATTCGTGGGCGTAGTTTCCAGCAGAGTCTGATCCTTATTGATGAGTGCCAAAACCTTACGCCGCATCAGATGAAAACCATTATTACCCGCGCCGGTGCCGGCTCAAAAGTCATCTGTCTGGGTAACCTGGCGCAGATCGATACGCCGTATCTGTCAGCAACCAGTTCAGGATTGACGTATCTGAGCGAGCGTTTCAAGGGCTTCCCCCACGGGGTGCATATTACGTTGCAAGGCGTGCCTCGCTCGGTGCTGGCCGAGTACGCCGAAGCGCATATGTAATGACCTCCTGGCAGGAAACCGGCAAAGGATATTGCCAGTTTCCTGCTTATCCTGTTCGTCCATAGTAGAATCAAGGGCCTCTGTATAACGGAAGGCCAAACATGCTGACCCATCTTGATTCCCAGGGGCGCGCCAACATGGTGGACGTTACCGACAAGCAGGTAACGTTTCGTGAAGCTGTTGCTGAAGCGCAAGTGCGCATGCTCCCTGAAACACTACAAATGATTCAGCAGGGCGGCCACCCGAAAGGTGACGTCTTTGCAGTGGCGCGTATAGCCGGTATTCAGGCGGCCAAGAAAACCCATGAATTGATCCCCTTGTGTCATCCGCTTCTGCTGACAGGCGTGAAAGTTGAACTCACTGCCTGCGAGCCCGATAGCGTTCATATTCAGGCAACGTGCAAATTGTCAGGCCAGACGGGTGTGGAAATGGAAGCCTTGACTGCTGCCAGCGTGGCGGCCTTGACGATCTATGACATGTGTAAGGCTGTGGATCGAGGCATGAGTATCGAAGCGGTTCGTCTGCTGGAAAAAAAGGGCGGAAAGAGCGGCCATTTCAAAGTGGAGCACGACGCATGATCGAAGTGCATTATTTCGCACGGTACCGTGAAGCATTGCAATGCGAGCACGAGCGCATTCAATGGCAGGATGAATTTACTCAGCTAAACGATCTTCGTGCTCACCTGATCGCTAGAGGTGGGGTGTGGGCTGAAGTGTTAGGCGAGCGGAACCTGATGTGTGCACGTAACGAAGAGCTGTGCACATTGGGTGAGCCGTTGGTTGACGGTGATCAAGTGGCTTTCTTCCCGACTGTAACGGGAGGTTAGACATGACCATACGAGTGCAGGCCGAGGCGTTCGATCCTGGCGTCGAAACCAGCGCAATGCATGCGGCCAATGTAGGCGTGGGTGCCGTCGTAACCTTCATAGGCTATGTGCGCGACTTTAATGATGGACTGGATGTATCCGGTCTTTATTTGGAGCATTTTCCTGGCATGACTGAAAAGTCGCTGGCGAAGATCGCTCAGGAGGCAAACTCTCGTTGGCCGCTACTCAAGGTGGATATCATCCATCGGGTAGGGCGTCTGGAGCCTGGTGAGCCCATCGTTTTCGTAGGTACGGCAAGCGCACATCGTCAGGCGGCGTTCGAAGCCTGTGCATTTATCATGGACTATTTGAAAACAAGGGCGCCTTTCTGGAAGAAGGAAGACACTCCCCAAGGCCCACGCTGGGTTGAAGGCAAGAGCAGCGATATCAGCGCTGCCCAGCGCTGGAAGTAGGCCCATGCTCTGACAGCGTAAAACCGGAGGGCAGGTATGGTTTGGCTGTGTGCGATGGGAGCCATTCTTGGGCTGGTACTTGTCATAAGCCTCTGTCAGCTGTGGCAATGGCTGAAGCTGACAGACAGCGCATTGACAGACGGGTATATCGTTTCTCTGGAAAAGGCCCCACTCTATCGGCTGACATTCAGCTATCAGGTCCAAGAGCAGCGCTACAGCCTGAACTTCCTGGATACGCTAATGGGGTATTCGTCTTCCAGTCTAAAAGCCTTGGCGGAGCAGGTAGCAGTAGGCGATAGGATCAAGGTTTACTATTGCACCAGCGACCCTTCGTTCTGTTGTGTGGGCTTTAAACCAACACACAGGAGTATCGTTAAGGTCTGGTTGTTGAACCTGTTGGCACCGCTGGCACCTTTTGGCTTTTGAGGCGCGCAAAGGGGAGCAGAGTGTTCGACTCCGCCCCCGAGTCGTCAGGAATGCTTGCGTGGGACTGGCTTGAGTAGCTCTGCCGGAGGCATATCACATGCGATTTTGCGGCCTAGCAATGTCTCGATTGGCGGTAGGGCAAATGCGTCGTCCTCGCCTGCAAAACTGATTGATATTCCGCTGGTACCTGCACGACCTGTACGTCCTATCCGGTGTACATAGTCATCTGGATCTTCCGGTAGCGTGAAATTGATAACGTGGCTAATGCCGTCGATATGAATGCCACGACCCGCGACATCTGTAGCGACCAGGACACGGATCTTGCCCTCGCGGAAGCCTTCCAGCGTTCGGATCCGCTTATGCTGTGGAACATCGCCCGACATCTGCGCTGCACTGATGCCGTCTTTAGTCAGACGTTCCTCAATACGACGTACCTCATCCTTGCGGTTGGCGAAAACCATCACGCGTTCCCAGTTGTTCTGGCTGATAAGGTTGTATAGCAAACGATACTTGTCATCTGAAGACACTGCGTATACGCGTTGGTCAACGGTCTCGCTGGCTACGTTTTCAGGCTCGATTTCCACAATGGCTGGATCGACTGTCCACTGCTTGGCAAGGTTCATGACGTCCTCGGTAAAGGTGGCCGAGAACAGCAAGGTCTGACGTTCGTTCTTGTGGGGAGTCTGGCGAATAATCTGGCGGACCTGGGGGATAAAGCCCATGTCGAGCATGCGATCCGCCTCGTCCAGAACCAAGACCTCCACCATATCCAGATGAACCTCGCCACGCTGGTTGAAGTCCAGCAAACGCCCTGGTGTTGCGACAAGGATATCGCAGAACCGCGACTCCAGTTGCTTGAGCTGTTTGTCGAAATCCATTCCGCCTACAAAGGTCATCACATTGAGGCCCGTGTACTTGGTCAGATTTTCTGCATCCTTGGCAATCTGTACGACCAGCTCTCGAGTCGGCGCAATAATAAGTGCACGTGGCTCACCCATGTAGCGCTCTTCAGGCGGCGGGGTGGTAAGCAGCTGGGTAATGGTCGAAATCAAAAACGCGGCTGTCTTGCCCGTCCCGGTTTGAGCTCGACCTATGGCATCTTGGCCTTTCAGTGTAAATCCCAGAACTTGTGCCTGGATGGGCGTGCAATAAGGAAAACCCAGGTCATGGATGGCATGCATCAGGCTGGGTGCAAGGTTGAAGTCGTGGAAGCGGACCTTGCCTTCCTGAGGCTCTACTGCAAAGTCATTAAGCGTCCAGTTGCTGACAGGCGCCTTGCGCTCGCGTCGTGGCTTTGGTGATCTGGTCGCTGCAGGTTTCCCGCTTTCTTTCTTCGGTGGCCTGGGCTGACGCTCGGCTTTCGCCTGAGTCGTGGGTTGTGCCTGTTCAGGCTGTGACGGGGTTTCGTCGCGCTGAAGGGGCGCAACCTTTTCAGGGGTGGGCTGAGGTGCTTGCGCATCTCCTTTGCCAAATAGTTTTTTTAGTGCCTTGAGCACGGTTTATCTCGTAATTTGAATAGGAATTAAGCCAGGAGTGTAAAGCAAGTTACGGGCCTGGCAAATGAGGCTTGATCGAGAGGAGGGAGGGGAGTGTTGCCTGTTTTAGCCAAACAGGCAATTTCTTCCGTTGCGCTTGGCTTCATAAAGCGCTTTATCTGCACGCTCTATGTGAGTCTCGAGCGTATCCTGTTTATGCATTTCAGCCAAGCCGATTGAAATGGTAACGCCTGGTAATTTGCCGGCAGGAGAGTAAAAGTCGGCGATACTGGCAAGGCTTTCCCGCAAACGCTCGCCAATCATCCGAGCTTCAGGCTTATCCAGCTCGGGAAGCAGAATGACAAATTCTTCTCCACCGTAGCGCGACATGCTGTCCTTAGGCCTTAACTGGGAACGTAGGGTATTGGCTACCATGCAAAGTGCGTAGTCGCCTGCCAGATGCCCATACGTATCGTTATAGCGTTTGAAATGATCCACATCGAGCATCAACAGGCAAAGCGGCTGCTGGTTGAATGCGCAGCGGGTACTTTCTCGCTCATAGAGTTGTTCAAGGCGCCTGCGATTGAACAGGCCGGTAAGCGTGTCGACATTCGCGTTGCGCTCGGTATCCAGAATGATTCGATTGTTCTGGCGGACACGCTCACACAGGATTTCAAGCAGGTTCTGAGTGGTTTTAGGAGAATGCTCCATCAGTTGGAACAGGTCCTTGCGGTGCAGGCCTATGACTTCGCAGACTTCATCGGCGATCACGTACGCCGTTGGCTTGTGATTGTCGAGAAAGCTGACCTCACCTGCACAGTCGCCCTCACTCAGAACGGATACAGGTTGATTATCCAGCGACTCCAGATGAACCCTGAAGCGGCCCTGGACAATCATATAAAGGTAGTGATTATGTTCGCTGGGCGACAGAAGCATCTCGCCTGGGTTCAGAACACGCTTGGTCAGCGTGCGGGCCAGTTTTTCAAGGTGCGACAGATCAACATCCCGGAACAACCGTAGATGGCGTATATGCTGAAGGTTTTCCTGCCACTGAGGAATAGCCATCATCAGCATGGCATTACAAGAGTGAAAACGGTGCCAGAAGGCATGGTCGCTCCAAAACTACAGAAAGCGGACGTATAGAGATCACTTCTTGACTGAGATAAGTAAAGAAAGTTCTTGATCCATTGTTCAGTACTGTGAGCGTTATCTTGTTTTGTATATGAACTGGTACAAAGGCTCAACGACAACAGCCGTTAAGCCGTCACTCTCAAGCCAAACGGTCCTGTAACCACTGAGCGATCAGGGCGATTTCTTCCTGTGTTACTTCATGGCCCATGGGATAGTCCTGCCATTGAACAGGCACCTGCTCCTTGGCGAGAAAATCATAGGCTTCACGTCCCAACCCCAGCGGTACAACATCATCGAGCGTGCCATGAATGCATAGCACCGGAATGTCTCGCTGAGCCTCACTGGCAAGCGTTTCCTGGAAGCCGGGTGCATAGGTCGAAAGAGCCAGTACGCCACCTAGAGGTTTGTGGGCAATGGCGAAAGCAGTATGAAACACGACTGCTCCGCCTTGTGAAAAGCCTGCTAGCACAATGCGTCGGGCATCAATGCCTATGTCCATCTGCTGCGTGATCAACTCATCGACATAGCGGGCCGACTCATCCAGTTGTGAGTGATCAATGGCGCGTGCAGGTGACATGGCCAGGATGTCGTACCAGGACGGCATGGCCCAGCCGCCGTTGATACTAACTGGGCGTGAAGGGGCCTGAGGCAGTACAAAACGGGTCGTCGTGAGCACGCGCTGCACTATTTCGGCCACCGGCTGAAAATCGTAACGGTCTGCGCCCAGGCCGTGTAGCCAGATCACGCATGAGTTTGCGGGTTGGGGGGATTCGATGATCAGCGGAGTTATTTCAGGCATGTGTGCTCCATAAAAGTGCGTTCTGATCGGCAGCGGTAACAAATGGTGCGTTAAGAGGATGTCGCATTTATATAAATTCTTTTGCAGTCTCAGTGAAGTTTACTAAGCCGCTTCGATTCTGCCATGTCGCTATAAGTGGTCCGCCTTTTGCTGTATCTGCAATGTGTGCTTTTTGATGCACCGACAGGTAACACAACGTTGTCATGTTGTCTGGTGTATTAAAGGCCACTCGGTCAAGCAAATAAAAACAAATATTTCCAGCAGCGAGCCGAGAGCGAAGGGGTTGAACCTCTCAATTCCTCGATGGTTCTTGCGATGTATACGTTGCTCTCATGGCTGCGTACAAGCCCTAAAGGGCAAGCGGGACCGGATGCTGACTTTTATAACAACTGGAGGTTATCGATGAAAATGGTGAAATCCACCCTGGCGATTCTGACCACTGCGGCTGTATTGGGTGTCAGTGGCTTCGCCCATGCAGGTGCGACCTTGGATGCCGTGAAGAAAAAGGGCTTCGTGCAGTGCGGTATCAGTGATGGTCTGCCTGGCTTCTCCTATGCAGAGGCGGGTGGCAAGTATGCAGGTCTTGATGTTGATGTATGCCGGGCAGTGGCTGCTGCCGTATTCGGTGACGCCGAGAAAGTCCGCTATTCACCATTGACTGCCAAGGAGCGTTTCACGGCGTTGCAGTCTGGCGAAATCGATATTCTCTCCCGTAATACTACCTGGACCAGTTCACGGGACGCTGGCATGGGTATGAATTTCACGGGCGTAACGTACTACGACGGCGTTGGTTTTTTGGTCAATAAGAAGCTAGGTGTGTCCAGCGCTAAAGAACTCGATGGTGCAACGATCTGCATTCAGGCGGGTACCACGACCGAACTGAACGTGTCTGACTACTTCCGTGCCAATGGCATGAAGTACACCCCGATCACTTATGATCGTTCTGACGAAAGCGCCAAGTCCCTCGAAGCCGGACGTTGTGACGTACTGACGTCCGACCAGTCTCAACTCTATGCCCAGCGCATCAAGCTGGCGAACCCGGACGATTACGTGGTCCTGCCGGAAGTGATCTCCAAGGAGCCTCTCGGTCCTGCTGTACGTCGGGGCGATGATGAATGGTTTGCCATTGCAAAATGGTCACTATTTGCCATGATCGGCGCTGAGGAACTGGGTATTACCTCTGCCAACGTGGAAGACATGGCCAAGAACGCCAAGAATCCTGATGTGGCTCGTATGCTGGGTGCCGAAGGCAACTTTGGTAACGACCTGAAGCTGCCCAAAGATTGGGCGGTTCAGATCGTCAAGCAGGTTGGTAACTATGGCGAGGTCTTCGAGCGTAACGTCGGCATGGGCAGCGCGCTCAAGATCAAGCGCGGCCTGAATGCTCAATGGAACAAAGGCGGCATCCTGTACGCACCTCCCGTGCGCTGATTTGCCTATCGCCGCGGCCTGGTTAATAGCCAGGTCGCGGCGTTTTGTTTCATCGCATCTCGGAAAACATCATGTCTAAATCAATAGGCACGTCTGGGTCGTTGATCAACGATCCGCGCGCTCGCGCCTGGGCGTTTCAGATACTGGCTATTGTGGCGGTCGCTGCACTTGGCTGGTACTTATTCAACAACACACAAACCAACCTGGAACACCGGGGGATTACCTCCGGTTTTGCTTTTCTTGAGCATAGCGCAGGCTTTGGCGTTAGCCAGAGTCTGATCGACTACAAGGAATCGGATTCTTATGGCCGACTCTTTCTGGTCGGCCTGGCGAATACGCTTCTGGTATCCATCCTGGGTATCATCCTGGCCACTGTGCTGGGCTTTATCATCGGTATTGCTCGTCTTTCGCCGAACTGGCTGGTACGTAAACTCGCCGCGATCTATATCGAGACCTTTCGCAACATTCCGCCACTGCTCCAGATATTCTTCTGGTATTTCGCTGTGTTGCGTCTGGTGCCCGGGCCCCGACAGAGCCTCAGCTTCTTCGACACGTTGTTTCTGAACAACCGAGGACTGTACGTTCCAGCACCCGTGTCGGCAGAAGGTGTCGTACCGTTCCTGGTGGCGATTGCGCTAGCTGTTGTGGCCAGTATTGCCCTGGCGCGCTGGGTAAAGGTTCGGCGTGACAGGACCGGAAGAGGCTTTCCGCTGCTGATCTCGATTATCGCTTTGCTGATCGTTCTGCCAGGTTTGGCAGCCCTGATATTTGGTGCGCCGTTCCATTGGACCGTTCCGCAGCTCAAGGGCTTCAACTTTCAGGGCGGCTGGGTGGTGATTCCTGAGCTGTTCGCCTTGCTGGTGGCACTCTCCGTTTATACCGCAGCATTCATTGCTGAAACGGTACGTTCGGGTATCCAGTCGGTGAGCCATGGGCAGACCGAAGCAGCCAATTCCCTGGGGCTGAAGCCTAGTCGGACGCTACGCCTGGTCATCATTCCCCAGTCCATGCGGGTCATCATCCCGCCACTGACCAGCCAATACCTTAACCTGACTAAGAACTCATCATTGGCTGCCGGTATTGGCTATCCAGACATGGTGTCGCTGTTTGCCGGTACGGTACTGAACCAGACCGGGCAGGCGATCGAGACCATTGCTATCACGATGTCAGTCTATCTGGTTATCAGCCTGAGCATTTCGCTGTTAATGAACGTGTACAACAAGCGAATGGCTTTGCGTGAGCGATAAGAGGCGATCATGACTACACATACGTTCAAACCTGATCTGCCGCCGCCGAATCGCTCGGTCGGTGCGTGGGCCTGGATGCGGGCCAATCTCTTTTCCAGCGTTTACAACACGCTGCTTACGTTACTTGCTCTGTATCTGGTCTGGCTGTTGGTTCCGTCCATGATCAAATGGGCTTTCCTGGATGCAACGTTCAGCGGGACCGAGCGTTCCGACTGTACGCCGGGAGGCGCATGCTGGGTATTCATCAAGATGCGCTTTGGTCAGTTCATGTACGGGTTTTACCCGCCGGAGCTGCGCTGGCGTGTGGATGTAGCGCTGGTGCTTGCGGTTCTGGGTGCTGCACCGCTGTTCATCAAAGCGATGCCCCGAAAGGTAGTTTATGGCATCGTTTTTCTGATCGTTTATCCCGTTGTTGCCTGGGTGTTGCTGCATGGCGGCGTGCTGGGTCTCGACGCGGTGCCCACCAGCCGTTGGGGTGGCCTGACGCTGACACTGGTCATTGCCTCTGTAGGTATTGCCGGTGCGCTGCCGCTGGGTATATTCCTGGCATTGGGACGTCGTTCGGAAATGCCGGCCGTACGCGTGTTGTGCGTGACCTTTATCGAGTTCTGGCGGGGTATTCCGTTGATCACGGTGTTATTCATGTCATCCGTCATGCTGCCGTTGTTCCTGCCTGAAGGTATGAGCTTCGACAAACTCTTGCGGGCACTGATTGGCGTCATCCTGTTCCAGTCAGCTTACATTGCCGAAGTCGTGCGTGGTGGTTTGCAGGCGATCCCGAAAGGGCAGTACGAAGCGGCGTCAGCCATGGGGCTGGGCTACTGGCGCGCCATGGGGCTGGTCATACTGCCTCAGGCATTGAAGCTGGTGATCCCGGGAATCGTGAACACGTTTATCGCGCTGTTCAAGGATACCAGTCTGGTGATCATCATTGGTCTGTTCGATCTCTTGAACAGCCTGCACCAGGCTACCGTTGATCCAGCCTGGCTGGGTATGTCGACCGAAGGCTATGTCTTTGGCGCATTGATTTATTGGGCTTTCTGTTTCGGTATGTCGCAGTACAGTCAGCGTCTGGAACGCCGTCTCGACACCGGCCATCGCCGCTAAGGAGCGAATCAGCATGAGTGAAAATGCCAAGACTCTGGGCATCGGTGACAAGATCATGATCCAGATGCAAGACGTGAACAAATGGTACGGTCAGTTCCACGTGCTTAAGGACATCAACCTGACGGTCCGACAGGGCGAGCGTATCGTGCTCTGCGGCCCGTCAGGGTCAGGCAAGTCGACCACGATCCGCTGCATCAATCGCCTGGAAGAGCATCAGAAGGGCAATATTGTCGTTGATGATGTAGAGCTCAATGGGGACCTGAAAAACATCGAGGCCATTCGCCGTGAAGTCGGGATGGTCTTCCAGCATTTCAATCTGTTCCCTCATCTGACGGTACTGGAAAACTGTACGCTGGCCCCTATCTGGGTACGTAAGCTACCCAAGAAGGAAGCCGAAGAAGTCGCGATGCATTATCTGAAGCGCGTACGCATTCCAGATCAGGCTCACAAGTATCCAGGACAGCTCTCCGGTGGTCAGCAACAGCGTGTGGCCATTGCCCGTGCGTTGTGTATGAAGCCCAAGATCATGCTGTTTGACGAGCCTACCTCAGCGCTTGACCCGGAAATGGTAAAGGAGGTGCTCGATACCATGATCGGTCTTGCTCAGGATGGCATGACCATGCTGTGCGTGACTCACGAAATGGGTTTTGCCCGAACGGTAGCAAACCGTGTGATTTTCATGGACAAGGGTGAAATCGTGGAGCAGGCTCCGCCGGATCAGTTCTTCGATAATCCTCAAAACGAGCGTACCAAGCTCTTCCTGGGTCAGATCCTTCACTGATCCATCAAGAAAGGCGCCTCAGGGCGCCTTTCTTATTAGGCTGTCCTTTTACCGGGCCAAGCGAGAGAATACAGCTACGCTCTCTGGTTGAATGGCTTGCTGTACGTGGACGCCTTACCCTTATCCTTGACCATGACTCATCCGCTGCGGCCATGGTTCGTCTATCTGGTCAGAGCTGAAAATGGCTCACTCTACTGCGGCATCAGCAATGACCCTCAGCGCCGTTTCAAGGCTCACCAACAAGGCAAGGGGGCTCGTTTTTTTCATTCAAGTCCTGCCAAGGCACTGGTCTATACGGAGCCGTGTGTAGACAAATCTGCAGCGCTTCGCCGTGAACGCGCCATTAAAAAACTCAAAAAGAACATCAAGGAAGCCATGATAGTGGCTCAGGGAGGATAGTCTTCAAAGGGTAGGGCGGTTACTCTGCGCTTCTCCAATAAGAGGGCGTGCGCATGACCGATCTCATCCTGCATCACTACTGGACCTCTCCGTTTGCCGAAAAAGTTCATCTGCTGATGGGTTTCAAGCAGCTGTCCTGGCGCTCCGTCATCATTCCCCGTGTCATGCCAAAGCCGGATCTCACCGCATTGACCGGCGGCTATCGTAAGACGCCTGAGCTTCAGGTTGGGGCAGATATCTATTGTGATACGGCGCTGATCGCGCAGCGCCTGGAGCAGGCTAAGGCCACTCCTACGCTCTTTCCAGAGGGCCAGGAGTTTGTCTGTCGCGCCTTTGCAGCCTGGGCCGATAGTGTAGTGTTCCAGCACGCCGTGGCACTGATTTTCCAGCCCGACGTCATCGCCGAGCGCATGGCCAATGTTCCGCCTGAGCAGGCTCAAGCGTTCATGGCGGACCGTAAGGCGCTTTTTGAAAAGGGAAATGCACCTCGGGTTACGGCAAGGCAGGCGGCCCAACATTGGCCCACCCTAATGGCACGACTTGAGGAGCAATTGGCGCGCAGCAGTGGCGAATACCTCTTCAATGCTCCCTCTATCGCAGATTTCTCGCTGGCGCATTGCCTCTGGTTTTTGCAGTCGGCCCGTCAGACTGCGCCTCTGGTGGACACTTATCCTGAAGTATCCGCCTGGCTAGGCCGCGTGCAGGGGTTCGGTCATGGCACTTATTCCGACCTGAGCGCAGAGGAGGCCATACGCATTGCGTATGATTCCGATCCTGCCCCTATTCCAGAAGGGGGAATGTTCTTGCCGGCGGGCCTTGCTCAAGGCGATCGTGTAGCGGTTTCAGCTCAGGATTATGGACTGGAGGAGGTAGAAGGTGAATTGCTCTATGCCGGGACAGAGGAAGTAATTCTAAGACGTGAGGACGAGCGTGCCGGCATTGTCCATGTTCACTTTCCCAGGATAGGATTCAATATCGAAACGCGATGAGGCTGACAGGCAGAGCGATCAAGGGTGTCGCTCTGCCTGGCGGTCAGTCCTTGCGGCGCTTGATCTGATCTTTTAGCTGGGTAGGGATCTGTCGGATGATCAATACGTCCTGAGACTCGTCGTACTCTACCTTGGAGCCAAGCAGGTGAGCCTCGAAGCTGATGGACAGGCCCTCGGCGCGCCCTGTAAAGCGGCGAAATTGGTTGAGGGTGCGCTTGTCTGCAGGGATTTCAGGCGCAAGTCCGTAGTCCTTGTTGCGGATGTAATCATAGAAGGCCTTGGGCTGCTCTTCACTCATCAGCTCCGACAGTTCATCCAGGGCAATGGGCTCACCAATACGGGCCTGGGTGCTGGCATAGTCGACCAGGGTGTCGGTTTTTTCCTTGGCTTTCTCCTCAGGCAGGTCTTCGCTTTCTACATAGTCGCTAAAGGCCTTGAGCAGGGTGCGCGTCTCGCTGGGCGCATCGACACCTTCCTGGCAGCCAATGAAGTCACGAAAATAATCCGAGACTTTCTTGCCGCCCTTGCCCTTGATAAAGGAGATGTATTGCTTGGACTGCTTGTTATTACGCCACTCAGAAATATTAATGCGTGCCGCCAAATGAAGCTGCCCGAGGTCCAGGTGTTTGGCGGGAGCTACGTCCAGGGTGTCGGTTACGGTTACGCCTTCACTATGATGCAGCAGGGCAATGGCAAGGTAATCCGTCATGCCTTGCTGATAATGGGCAAAGAGAACATGGCCGCCTGTTGAAAGGTTTGAGCCTTCCATAAGCTGCTTGAGGTGCTCGACGGCCTGCTGGCTGAATGCAACAAAGTTCTTGCCGCCGTCCAGATACTCATTGAGCCAGCCACTGAAGGGATAGGCACCGGACTCCTTGTGGAACAGGCCCCAGGCCTTGTTGGGTTTGGCGTTATAGCTTTCGTTGAGATCGGCCATCAGGTTTTCGATGGCCTGGGATGCCTCGAGCTCGGCTTCACGGGCATGCAGCGTAGCGGGCTGACCGTCGGGTTTCTTGTCGATCAGGTGAACGATAGCGTGGCGAATGGGCATGGGACTCTCTATCAATGAAGCGCAGGCGACATTGCCGCGAAAATCAGATGTGGCCTGATAGTGTACCGCACCCGTGCGACGGGCTTAATCGGCATTCTTGATCCAGCGTGTGCGGCGCCATTGGTCTTGAGCATCCGGTGAAAGAAAAGTCCAGGCCACCAGCCGGCTGCGTTTCTGACCTTGGGACATGTCGATCGTACGGATATCTACCGCATGGACCTGCTTTAGAGCAGCCACCAGACTGTCGACATTAGAAACCTTGGACACCAGAGTACTAAACCAGAACACCTGCGGACCATAGCAGGCACTGTCTTCTGCCAAGGTGCGTACAAAGCGGGCTTCACCGCCCTTGCACCATAGCTCAGCGCCCTGACCCCCGAAGTTGAGTACGGGCAATTTGCGCTTCGGGTCCAGTTTGCCAAGGTTTTTCCACTTGCGCTGACTGCCGCTGCGCGCTTCTTCCAGAGAGGTGTGAAAGGGCGGATTGCAGAGGGTTATATCGAAACGATCATCTGGGGCGATGATGTTTCGAAACGTGCGGTTCTGCTCGGTCTGCTGCCGTAACGATATGGCCTTGGTCAGCTGATTGCCTTGCAGGATGGTCTTGGCGGAGGCCAGCGCCGTTGCGTCGATATCGGCCCCAACGAAATGCCAGCCGTACTCGTGATGGCCAATCAGCGGATAGATGCAGTTGGCGCCAACCCCTATATCCAGCGCCTTGATCATAGCGCCACGAGGAACAATACCCTCATTACGTTCAGTCAGCAGGTCTGCCAAGGAATGAACATAATCTGCGCGGCCTGGAATAGGGGGGCATAAATAGCCTTCCGGGATGTCCCAGTGGGCAATTCCATAATATTGCCGGAGCAGGGCGCGATTGAAGACTTTGACAGCGGCAGGATTGGCAAAGTCGATGCTTTGCTTGCCGTAGGGGTTGATGATGACGAAGGGCGCCAGTTCAGGGCAGGCCTTGATCATCTTGGCAAAATCATAGCGCCCCTGGTGACGGTTGCGGGGATGCAGAACCCCTTTATTCAGGTTGGGGGCAGCGGGGCGCTTGGGTGGCTGAGTCATGAAAAGGCTCGAACGATTAGGGGTAGCCCAGCAGGGCTTTTATGGTGGGGAGGTTGGAGCGGATCCAGCGCTTATCGATAGCGCCCCAATCACGGATGACATAATGTCCTGCATGGTTGCGAGCGCCTTCGGTCTGCTCAAATGCACAGTCGATATCCAGATGGCTCAACGCCGAAAGGGTGTCCTGTGCAGTACGTCTGGGCATGCCTGTCGCTTCCATCAGGGCCGGTACACTCGTTGCGACTCCAGAGTCGACCAGCCAGGCGACGTACAGGCGGCGGTAGAAGCTTGTCTTGGTTTTGCTTACGTCCATTGTCCAATCCTTGAGCATCCATCGATAACAAATCAAAAGGCCCGCCTAAGCGGGCCTATGGTGGCATTCAACCGTTACAGGCTGGCGATTCGTCCACGCTGTTCGGCCAGCTTGGCGAGCGCCTGCTCGGCTTCGGCCAGCTTGGCGCGTTCTTTGGCAATCACCTCGGCTGGCGCCTTGTCCACGAAGCCGGCGTTGTTCAGCTTGCCTCCTACGCGCTTTACCTCGCCTTCCAGACGCTGGATTTCCTTATCCAGACGACCCAGTTCAGCAGCCTTGTCGATCAGACCTGCCATCGGTACCAACACCTCCATCTCGCCAACAAGCGCTGTAGCAGAAAGCGGTGCCTCTTCATCGGCAGCCAGAATGCGGATCGACTCGAACTTGGCCAGCTTCTTGAGTAGGGGCTCGTTTTCGCTCATGCGTCGCTGATCTTCAGCGCTGGCATGCTTGAGCAGAATGTCGATGCGCTTAGCCATGGAGATGTTCATCTCACCACGAATCTGACGCACTCCTAGCATCAGCGCCTTGATCCACTCGATATCACCCTCAGCCGCGCTATCGATACGGGCCTCATTGGCAATGGGCCAAGTCTGCAGCATGAGGGTTTCGCCCTGTTGGCCGGCCAGCGGTGCGATGCGATGCCAGATTTCTTCCGTGATGAAAGGCATGAACGGGTGCGCCAGACGCAGTGCAACCTCCAGCACACGTACCAAGGTACGGCGTGTGCCGCGCTGACGTTCGATAGAGGCGTTTTCATCCCACAATACCGGCTTCACTAGCTCCAGATACCAGGCGCAGTATTCATCCCAGATGAATTCATAGAGTGCCTGAGTAGCCAGGTCGAAGCGGAACTGTTCCAGCTGGCGAGTCACTTCAGCTTCTGTACGCTGCAGTTGAGAGATGATCCAGCGATCCACAGAAGACAATTCGACCGGTTCGTCATTGACGCCACAGTCCTTGCCTTCGGTGTTTTCCAGCACGAAGTTGGCCGCATTCCAGATCTTGTTGCAGAAATTGCGGAAGCCCTCGACACGGCCCATATCGAATTTGATATCGCGGCCGGTGGAGGCCAGGGAGCAGAATGTGAAACGCAGGGCATCAGTACCGTAGCTGGCAATGCCTTCCGGGAATTCAGCACGGGTCTGCTTGGCAATCTTTTCCGCCAGCTTGGGCTGCATCATGCCGCTGGTGCGCTTCTGCAGCAGGCTCTCCAGATCAATGCCATCGACGATATCCAGCGGGTCAAGCACGTTGCCCTTGGATTTGGACATCTTCTGGCCCTGACCGTCGCGTACAAGACCGTGAACGTAGACGGTTTTGAACGGAATCTGCCCAGTCAGGTGAGTAGACAGCATGATCATCCGGGCGACCCAGAAGAAGATGATGTCAAAGCCGGTTACCAGAACGTCGGTGGGGTGGAACGTCTTTAAAAATTCGGTCTGTTCCGGCCAGCCGAGGGTAGAGAATGTCCACAGACCCGAGCTGAACCAGGTGTCGAGTACGTCGTCGTCCTGGCGCAGCGCGATCTCGCCCAAATTGTGCTTGCTGCGGACTTCCGCTTCATCGCGACCAACATAGACGTTGCCAGCCTCGTCATACCACGCCGGAATACGGTGGCCCCACCAGAGCTGACGGCTGATGCACCAATCCTGAATATCACGCATCCAGGAAAAGTACATGTTCTCGTACTGTTTGGGTACGAACTGAATAGAGCCGTTTTCCACAACCTCAATGGCTTTTTCAGCCAGAGGCTTGGTGGAGACGTACCATTGATCGGTCAGCCAAGGCTCAATAACAGTGCCGGAGCGATCGCCCTTGGGTACTTTCAGCGCATGGTCTTCAATTTTCTCTAGAAGACCGGCAGAGTCAAAGGCCGCTACGATCTGCTTGCGGGCTTCGAAACGATCCAGGCCCGCGTATGCGGACGGAATCCCTGCGTCGACTTCAGTGTTTACGCTGCCATCCAGGTTGAATACTTGTGCGGTGGCGAGTACCGCTGCGTTTTTATCGAAAATATTGATCAGGGGCAGGTTATGGCGCTTGCCGACCTCATAGTCATTGAAGTCGTGAGCAGGGGTGATTTTGACGCAACCTGTGCCAAATTCTGGATCACAATAATCGTCGCCCACGATCGGGATGCGACGGCCTACCAGCGGCAGCTCGATGAATTTGCCGATCAGTGCCTTGTAGCGCTCATCTTCAGGATGTACCGCTACGGCGGAGTCGCCCAACATGGTTTCCGGGCGGGTCGTGGCAACGATCAGGTAATCCTTGCCCTCTGCCGTCTTGGCACCATCAGCCAGGGGATAGCGCAGGTTCCACAATGAGCCTTTCTCATCATGGTTCTCGACTTCCAGATCGGAGATAGCCGTATGCAGCTTGGTATCCCAGTTGACCAAGCGCTTGCCGCGATAAATCAGGCCGTCCTCGTGCAGACGGACAAAGGCTTCCTTGACTGCTTCAGACAGACCGTCATCCATGGTGAAGCGTTCGCGTGACCAGTCTACGGAAGAGCCCAGGCGACGAATCTGGCGAGTGATGTTGCCGCCAGACTCGTTTTTCCATTCCCAGACTTTCTCTAGAAACTTCTCGCGACCCAGATCATGACGGCTGACGCCCTGCGCACTCAATTGGCGCTCCACCACCATCTGGGTGGCAATGCCTGCGTGGTCCGTACCGGGCTGCCACAGGGTATTGCGGCCCTGCATGCGGCGGAAGCGGATCAGGGCGTCCATGATGGCATTGTTAAAGCCATGGCCCATGTGCAGGCTGCCGGTGACGTTGGGCGGCGGAATCATAATGGTATAGGGCTCGCCGGAGCCCTGAGGCGCGAAGTATCCCTTGGATTCCCAGGTCTGGTACCAAGAGGTTTCGATGTCGTGTGGCTGGTAAGTCTTGTCCATGTACGTTGGCAAAGGCGTCTGAAGAGGGAAAGCCTTTGAGTATAACGGGGATAACGGTCAGGTGCGATTGATCGCAACACTGACCGTCTTGTAATCAGACCTGCTCGCGCTGCCTGATCAGTTCATCGAGGCGGGCATCCAGGCGTTTTTGCAGTTCGGCTTCAACTTTAGGTGCGAATTCGGCAATGACCTCCTGGAGTATGAGGCGCGCTTCCTGGCGAAGTAGCTCCTCCAGGGATTCCTCATCCTGTCGAGAAACGCGCTCCGGCTCGATCTGATCAAGCAGCGGAGGAATAGCGCTTAGCCGTTCAATAGAGGGTACGACTACATCGGACAGTACAGGAATACCATCCTGGTCCAGCCGGTCGGTAAGCATGGGAAGGTCGTGTTTATCCAGTAGCTGGCGGATCGATTCCAGATCATTCATGAGATGTGCCGGGCGAGGCGGGAGGTCTTTGTCCATGATTGTCAGACTCGCGGCAGACGATGGTCTTGTAAAGCATAGCCGCGCTCTCGGTAAAAGCGGAAATTCTCACGAGCCGCTTTGCGTATTGAAGCCTCTTCGATGACCAGTTCGGCAATTCTGCTGAAGCCGGCAAAAAAAGCAGGAATACGAGTATCCAGGTTGATCAACAGTTCGCCGGTTCGCTCCTGTTGGGTGTCAATACCCAGCAGGACTGGGCTATCCGGCTTGTCCTCGGCAAAATCGTGAGGCAGGAAGCTGTCGGGACGGAAGTCCCAAAACCGTTCGTCCAGCTGACTGCGTTGGGCTTCGTCAGCGCAATGGATATACGTCTGCATCTGCTGTCTCCACGCTTTTTCGGCGAGGCGGCATGCAAACGTCAGTCGAGCGTCAGGGTCGTCGCTGGGAAGAACATAGAAGTCGACACGGGTCATGTCTGGCTCCGGAGTATGGCTGGCAGCAGCGGCGCGATAGGGAAGCGAACCCTATCGCGCTGCACCGATTCAGCCTTGGCTGCGGTCTAGCAGATACTGCATAAGCAATGGGACGGGGCGGCCGGTAGAGGCCTTGTCCTTGCCACCACTGATCCAGGCGGTGCCAGCGATATCCAGGTGAGCCCATTTGTAGTTCTTGGCAAAGCGCGACAGGAAGCACGCTGCCGTAATGGTGCCTGCTTTAGGGCCACCAATGTTTGCGATATCAGCGAAGGGACTGTCGAGTTGCTCTTGATACTCATCATGCAGAGGCAACTGCCATACGCGGTCATCAGCCGCATCGCCGGCGGCTTTGATCTGCTGGATCAGGTTGTCATCGTTACCTAGCAGGCCAGAGACAACCGACCCCAGGGCTGTGACGCAGGCGCCGGTCAGTGTAGCGATATCGATCACGGACTGGGGCTTGAAGCGCTCGGCATAGGTTAATGTATCGCACAGCACCAGACGGCCTTCAGCGTCTGTATTGAGGATTTCCACCGTCTGACCGCTCATGGTTGTGACGATGTCGCCAGGGCGGGTCGCCGTTCCACTAGGCATGTTTTCGGCGCAAGCCAACAGGCCTACCAGGTTGATTGGGAGCTTGAGCTCGAGCGCGGCACGGAATGTACCCAGTACGCTGGCAGCACCACACATGTCGTATTTCATCTCATCCATGCCCTGGCTGGGCTTGATGCTGATGCCGCCGGTATCGAACGTAATGCCTTTGCCGACCAGAACATGGGGGGCTGTGTCTTTTGCAGCACCCTTGTATTGAAGCACTACCAGGCGGGGCGGTTGCTCGCTGCCTTGTGCCACGGCGAGAAACGAACCCATGCCCAGCTCGCGCATCTTCTTTTCGTCCAGTACATCGACTTTGAGGCCGGTTTCCTTGTACTGCTTGCCAAGTGCTTTGGCTTCGTCCTCAATGTAGGCGGGGTTACAGATGTTTGGCGGCAGGTTGCCAAAATCCTTGGCATAGGCAACGCCTGCAGCAATGGCCTGGGCGTGGGCAAGGCCTCGCTCCATATCAACTTGAGCGGCCTTGCTGCCTGCCAGAATGATTTTCTTCAGAGCACGAGGCTCGGCTTTCTTGCTCTTGAAACGATCGAAAACATACAGGCCATCCGCCAGCGTTTCAGCCAGCAGGCGAGCCTTCGCATAGCTGTCACGCTGCTTGACGTTTACATCGCCGAGGAAGAAGGCGGCATCAGTACCGCCCAAACCTTTGAGTACGCCTAATGCTGCGCTGACCACTTTGCGATATGCGCGATCGCCCAGGCCTTCTTCAGTATTTCCAGTGCCCACCAGCAAAACGCGCTCGGCTTTCAAACCGGTAAGGCCGGTCAGCAGCAGCGTCTGCCCCGGTTTGCCTGCCAGATCACCGCGCTTGACTGCAGCGCTCAGGGCGCCACCGGTAGCGGTATCGATCGCGGCCGCCGAGGCGTCCATATAACCATGTTCACCAACAGCAAGAACCAGTGTGGCTGTTTTCAGTGTTTCCGGACTTGCACTTTTAACGAGAAATTCCATTACGAGAAGCTCCCCAAGACAAACGAGTAGGTTTGCAGGATAATGCCAGCTATTTTCGCCGGGGCCGCCCTGCGGGCTGCCTTGCGCGGGTCGGTTTAGCAACGGCGGCTAGTTTGAGCGTACGCGCCTGAGCCTGACAACCCTGGAGAGCCTTGTTTGATCGTCTTTCGTTATCTAGCACGTGAAGTTCTCACCACCATGGGCGCGGTAAGCGCCGTTTTGCTGGTGATCATCATGAGTGGTCGCTTCATTAAATATCTGGCTCAAGCTGCGCAGGGTATCCTGGATCCTGGCGCCTTGATGATGATCATGGGATACCGGATTCCCGGTTTCCTAGAGCTGATTCTGCCGCTTGGTCTATTTTTGGGGATTCTGCTCTCCTATGGCCGTCTGTACCTGGAAAGTGAGATGACGGTCCTTTCCGCTACCGGAATGAGTCAGCAACGCCTCCTGGCCTATACGATGGCACCGGCAACACTCATTGCGCTTGTTGTTGCCTGGTTGAGTCTGTCGCTGACCCCTATGGGCGTTCAGCGTGTGGGTGAGATCCTGAATCAGCAGGATGCGCTGACCGAGTTCGACACCCTGGCGCCCGGTCGCTTCCAGTCGCTGCGTGATGGCTCGCGGGTGACCTATACCGAAGCGCTCAGCAATGATCGTACCCAGCTCTCGGGCGTCTTTATTTCTGAAAAGAATGAAGCCAAGGCCGGGTCTGATCGGGGCATTGGTGTGCTGATCGCCGATAAGGGCCACCAGGAAATCCATTCCGATGGCAGTCGTTACCTGATTCTGGAAAATGGTTTCCGGTATGACGGTACCCCAGGCCAGGCGGACTATCGTGCGGTTCAATACGATACCTACGGAGTGTTGCTTCCTAAACCTGAAGTCAGTACGGATGTAGGTGCACGCGAAGCGATTCCGACACGTGCCCTGATGTCCAGTGATGACATCCGTCAGAAGGCCGAGCTGCAGTGGCGTCTTTCCATTCCGGTGCTGGTTTTCATCGTGACGCTGATTGCCGTGCCGTTATCGCGTGTCAATCCACGTCAGGGACGCTTCCTTAAACTACTGCCCGCCATCCTGCTTTATATGGCCTACCTTTCCCTGCTGATTGCCGCCCGTGGCTCGCTCGATAAGGGCAAGCTTCCGCCTGCCATCGGTCTTTGGCCGGTTCATCTGTTGTTTCTTGCGTTAGGTTTGCTGCTGGCCTTCTGGGAGCCGTTGCGCCTGTCCATGCGCCGCCGTGCTACGGAGAGAGGTCATGAGTAAACTCGATCGTTATATAGGTCGCTCGGTTCTAGTCAGTATTCTGGCTGTTCTTGGCGTTATTCTTGGATTGGCCTTGCTGTTTGCCTATATCGATCAGCTAGGGGATTTCGATGATAACTACGGCGCCCTGCAGGCGCTTACGTATGTACTGTTGACTGGCCCGCGGCGGGCTTATGAGCTCCTGCCCATGGCAGCGCTGATAGGCTGTCTGATTGGCCTGGGCTCGCTGGCCAGTAGCAGCGAGCTGATCATCATGCGAGCCGCTGGTGTCTCGCTGGCTCGAATTGTCTGGGCTGTCATGAAGCCTATGCTGCTGATCATGCTTGCAGGCGTGCTTATTGGTGAATATGTCGCTCCCTGGTCGGAAAACATTGCTCAGAGCAACCGTGCAATGGCGCAGGGCGGCGGTGATGCCCAGAGTTCCAAGCATGGCCTGTGGCATCGTCAGGGACGTGAGTACGTTCATATCAATGCGGTGCAGCCCAACGGTGTTCTGTTTGGTATTACACGTTATCAGTTTGATGAGCAGCGCCATTTGCTGTCGGCAAGTTTTGCCAAGCGTGCCGAGTACCGAGGCGACCATTGGGAGCTGCAAACGATCTCCACGACCCACTTCCGTGATCGTCACACCGAGGTCATAACAGCTCCAACAGAAAATTGGGACATCGAACTGACACCACAAATACTCGACACCGTTGTGATGGAGCCCGATGCTTTGTCCATTTCTGGTTTGTGGTGGTACATCCATTACCTGGCGGATCAGGGGCTTAATAATGCCTCTTACTGGCTGGCGTTCTGGGGCAAGGTATTCCAGCCGCTGGTGACAGCAGCACTTGTATTAATGGCCATTTCATTCATCTTCGGCCCGCTGCGCTCGGTAACATTGGGTCAGCGTATTTTTACCGGTGTGGTAGTAGGATTCGTATTCCGTATTGCTCAGGACCTGTTGGGGCCCTCCAGTCTGGTATTTGGATTCTCACCCATATTGGCGGTCCTGGTGCCTGCAGGAGTCTGTGCATTGGCAGGCATATGGTTATTGCGTAAAGCGGGCTGATGTCCTCACGAAAAAGGCTGAACATTCATCTGTTCGGCCTTTTTTGTGTCCTACTCCAAGATATGTATGGTTTGGCTCTTGGAAGCCAGATCAGACCAGCTTCGCCTGCGTGTATCGACGAGTATCCATAAAAGGCCTACCCCTAGGCAGAGATACGAGAAAAGAGCGGCGGCGAAGCGCAGGGCGGCTTGAGGCAGACTAATCCTTGTGCCGTCGGTATTTTGTATTCGGATCTTCCAGGCCTGCATGCCGAGCGTTTGGCCGTTATGTATCCAGTAGCCCGCAAAGTAAGCAAAGCTGACCAATACAATCAGGATGCTCAATATAGGGTCGCCTATCAGCTCCCCTTGTTCGGCCATTGCCTTGAGGCGGGAACCTCCCATCCAGGCCGCCAACCCGCCGAAATAACCCAATATAGCCACCATTACCAAGGCAACAAGCAGAATGCTGTCATAGAGGCTTGCAGCTAGTCGCCTGGCAAGACCGGCGGGTGGGTATTTTCTGGTAGGCAGGGATAGGGTTCGTGGCATGAGGCGTTGCTGTTCGTAATAAGCGTTCTACTGCAACACCTTGTAGTTAGCATGGCAAGCCTGTCTTTCCTCGAAAGGCTTACAGCAATAAACCGTCCTGAGGGTGTAGAGGGGGCGGGAGGTCTCGTTCATCCAGCAGTTCAAGCAGGGAGATTTCCAGACCTCTGCACATGGCATTGAGTGGCAGGTCGTTTGGCATCTTATCGAAAGGGTCCGCTATCTGATCTCCCAGGGCATCCAGTCCAAAAAAGGTATACGCCAGTACGCAAACAGCAAGTGGAGTAAACCAGCCAATGCTATCCACCAGGCAGAACGGTAGTAGAAAACAGTAAATGTGTACGGTGCGATGCAGCATCAGAATATAGGGATAGGGGATAGGTGTATTTCTGATGCGTTCACAGCCTCCCAGCACATAGGAGAGGCGACTGATCTGTTGATCTACAGAGCTAAGAAGAATTTCGCTGGAGTTGTGTTGCCGCATCAACTGACTGATGTTCTGTCCAATAAGACCCAGTATCACATTAGGCCGATTGGCGGCTGCCAGCGCCCGGGCGCAGTCGTTCTGTGTCAGAAGGCGCTTCAGGTCGGGCGTTGGGTCATCGTTTCTCAAGTGGTCGCGAAGCGCATGGCTGAATGCGGTCAGTTGAAGGGCTATGGAGCGTCGCTCTTCAACAGTCATTCCAGGAAAAAAACTCAACGTTTGCCGCACTAGGTTGCGAGAGACGATGAGCAGTTCTCCCCACAGGTTCCGCGCTTCCCAAAAGCGCTGGTAGGCCACGCTATTACGAAAGCCCAAGAATATCGCCAGCGTCAGTCCCCAAAGTGTAAAAGGCGTAGCTGTCAAAATAACCTTGTAGTGGTAGAGGGTGCCATGCGTGGCTACGACAAAGGAGCTTAGCAGCACCGTGTAGAGCACTCGCTTCCAGATGGCGGGAATAATGGAGCCTTTCAGAGAAAACAGCAGCGCCCATAGCGATGGGGTCTGAGGGCGTACGATCATGCTAACCCTTATGCTCAAATACCAAACGGTGGGAAGTGGGCGTCAGCCGAGTGCCGCTAGCATTCGGAAATATCACCATAAAGACGCAGGGTTCGTTCCTGAATTTCTTCTTTTATCTCATCGGCGACAGCCTTGAGCAGAACGGCATGATGAAGCTGGGTGGCGTGTAGATCCCTCTCGACAATGATGCCGTGGGGTGTCGTGACAATGACTCTGGCGAAATTCTCATCTCTTTCCAGGCATTCCACCTTGCCTTCGCAAGCGAGTTGACTGACTAATGCGGCCAGCAGGTTCTTCATATCCATATCCCCTCAGATGTATCAGAATGACATGACTTCCGGTCCCTGAGTTCTCGCCGTTTGGCGGAAGAGGCTTGGAGGAGTGTGCCTGGCGTTCATGCACTATTAAAAAGCCTCGTGCAAGACGAGGCTTTAAGACAAAGCGTCAACTGGCTTTTAATCACCATTGGAAAGCGGGCCTGTAATACGTCGGCGCAGGCTTGTGATAATGGGCACGATGACGTGGCGGCGGAGCGTAATAGTGTCTTGCGTGGAGCCTATGGTAGTGCAGCCTTTGAAGCTGACGGTAAGTAATAGGGGCTTTGTAATTCTCATGGTGAGGCGGCGGCCCATAAATCCGCTCACGCTCAAAAGCCGCGGCTTCACCTGCACTGATAAGGCAGCCGATGAGTAAGGTTACCTTCAATATTCGACCTGGCATACGTACCTCCTTCAGCAAGAGCTTTTGCCTCGCTGCTATAAAGCACCGTACGGCTGTCGCGTGACGTCAAGGCAGGTAAAGGTTGGGTAAAGCGGTGAGGCAGGAAGACCGCTCAAGCCTGCGTTAAACGGTGCAGAACGATGCATAGAGAGATCGGGGGGATGAATCTTTCGCGTTGGCTTGTAATGATCTACTCCAAGGCACGCCTGAGGCGCTTTATACCAAGGAAGTAGTTATTACTTGGGAGAGCCAGAAGAGGGCAGGATAGAGAGACACAAAAAAACCGGCTCTAAGGCCGGTTCTTCTGATGTTTCGGGACTTGGTGGGAAGTCCTGAAAACTTTGTATGGTGCCTCGGGAGAGACTCGAACTCTCACTCTGTCGCCAGAAACGGATTTTGAATCCGCCGCGTCTACCGATTCCGCCACCGAGGCAATGGCGGCGCAGTATAGGGATGAGATTGTTTCGAGTCAACGCTTTAAATGGTCTTATTTCATCTCTTCCGGTAAGCTGTGCGACCTTTCGAGATGAGCCTGCATGCAAGTTTCCGATTTTTATTTTGAACTACCTGAATCGCTCATAGCACGTCATCCGCTATCCGAGCGCCGCGCAAGCCGGCTGCTGGTGCTGGACGGACCTTCTGGAGCGATCAATCATCAGCAGTTTTCCGACCTGCTGGACTATCTGCGTCCAGAGGATCTCATGATCTTCAACGATACGCGGGTTATTCCTGCGCGATTGTTTGGGCAAAAAGCCAGTGGCGGAAAGCTTGAAATACTTGTCGAGCGTGTCCTGGATGAATTCAGGGTCTTGGCTCATGTGCGTTCCAGCAAGTCTCCCAAGCCGGGTGCAGTCATCCATATCGAGGGTGGCGGTGAGGCGGAAATGCTGGCGCGACATGATGCGCTGTTCGAGCTGCGCTTTGCAGAGCCTGTGCTAGGGCTTCTGGAGCGGATAGGGCACATGCCGCTGCCGCCCTACATTGATCGCCCGGATGAAGAAGAGGACCGGGAGCGTTATCAGACTGTTTATGCTCGCAATGCAGGGGCTGTGGCTGCGCCGACGGCAGGGCTTCATTTTGACGAAGCCATGCTGCAAGCCATTCGCGAAAAGGGTATCGAAACCGAATTCGTGACGTTGCATGTGGGGGCCGGTACGTTCCAGCCCGTTCGGGTCGATCGCATCGAAGATCATCATATGCATCGAGAGTGGTTGCAGGTCAGTCAGGCGGTCGTCGATGCCGTCGAGCGCTGCAAGGGCCGTGGCGGGCGCGTCATTGCAGTGGGCACGACCAGTGTCCGCTCCTTGGAAAGCGCTGCACGTGACGGTCAACTCAAGGCTTTTAGTGGCGATACGGATATCTTCCTCTATCCTGGCAAACCTTTTCACGTTGTCGATGCGCTGGTGACCAACTTTCACTTGCCCGAGTCGACGTTGCTGATGCTGGTTTCGGCTTTTGCAGGTTATCCCGAGACAATGGCTGCCTACGCCGCTGCCGTTGAGCAAAACTACCGTTTCTTTAGTTATGGTGATGCCATGTTCATTACCCGTAACCCAAACGCCAAAGGGCCAGAGTCCTGAAATGAGTTTCATGAAGTTTGAGTTGCTGGCGACCGAAGGCCGGGCCCGTCGAGGCCGACTGAGCTTTCCTCGCGGCGTAGTCGAAACCCCTGCGTTCATGCCGGTTGGCACATACGGCACCGTCAAAGGCATGTTGCCACGGGACATTGAGGCAATTGGGGCACATATCATCCTGGGGAATACATTCCACCTGTGGCTGAGGCCTGGGGTCGAAGTCATTGGTCGTCACGGTGATCTGCATGACTTCATGCAATGGAAGGGCCCTATCCTTACGGATTCTGGCGGCTTTCAGGTATTCAGCCTGGGGGCGCTGCGCAAGATCAAGGAAGAGGGCGTGTACTTTGCGTCGCCAGTCGATGGTGCCAAGGTCTTCATGGGGCCGGAAGAGTCCATGGCCGTTCAGCGAGCGCTGGGATCGGACATCGTCATGATCTTTGATGAGTGCACGCCGTATCCTGCCGACTTCGATACAGCCAAGCGCTCCATGGAGCTGTCGCTGCGCTGGGCCAAGCGTTCACGTATTGCCCATGGTGATAGCCCTTCGGCGTTATTTGGCATTGTCCAGGGCGGAATGCATGAGGAGCTACGTCTGCGTTCGCTGGAGGGGCTGGAAAACATCGGTTTCGATGGTTACGCCATCGGCGGGCTTTCAGTGGGAGAGCCGAAGGAAGAAATGATCAGGGTTCTGGACTTTCTTCCGCCGCATCTGCCTGCTGACAAACCTCGTTACCTCATGGGTGTTGGAAAGCCGGAAGATCTGGTCGAAGGTGTGCGGCGTGGCGTCGACATGTTTGATTGTGTAATGCCTACACGTAACGCACGTAATGGGCACTTATTCATTGATACCGGCGTTCTCAAGATTCGTAATGCTGTCCACCGGCATGACGATTCACCCTTGGATCCGACCTGCGACTGCTATACCTGCCGCAACTTTTCCCGTGCTTATCTGCATCACTTGGATAAATGCGGCGAAATGCTAGGCAGCATGCTGAATACAATCCATAACCTGCGTCACTATCAACGGCTGATGTCTGGTTTACGTGATGCTATTCAACAGGGTAAATTGGCCGACTTCGTCGATTCCTTCTATGCGCGCCGCGGCTTGCCTACCCCGCCGTTGGCAGATTGATTTCCAGACTTTGCAACAGGAGTTATTGCAATGAGCTTTCTGATCCCCGCTGCCTATGCCCAGGAGACTGCTCCGGCGGCTGCCGCACCAGGTGGTGAATATATTCAATTCATTTTCCTGATCGGTTTCGTGGTCATTTTTTACTTTCTGATCTGGCGTCCACAGGCCAAGCGTGCCAAGGAGCACAAGAACCTGCTGGGCAATCTACAGAAGGGTGACGAAGTGGTAACGTCCGGTGGTATCGCTGGACGTGTAGTAAAGGTGACGGATGATTTCGTGGTTATCGAAGTATCCGATACTGTCGAACTCAAGTTCCAGAAAGGTGCGATTGCCGCTACGTTGCCCAAGGGCACGTTGAAAGCAATCTAATCCTACCTCTAGGTATATGCACGGGGCGCGCAAGGCGCCTCGTTTCTTAATCCGGGCGGTGTCATGCTCAATAAATATCCCTTATGGAAATACCTGCTGATCCTGGCAGTGCTGGTGGTCGGCTTCATTTATTCCGCGCCCAATCTCTACCCCGATGATCCTGCTATTCAAATCAGCAGCTCAAGCACGGAACTGACGGTGAGTCAGGCGGAATTGGATAACATTACCAAGGCGCTGGCCGACGCCAATATCAGCGTAAAGGCTGTCGATCTTGCCAGTGACGGTAAGCGCGGGCTCATTCGGTTGAGTAAGGCAGATGATCAATTGCCGGCTCAGGACGTAGTGCGCAAGACCTTGGGTGATGACTATGTTGTTGCGCTTAACTTAGCCCCGACTACGCCCGAATGGCTGCGCAAGCTTGGCGCAAGTCCAATGAAGTTGGGTCTTGACCTGTCGGGTGGTGTGCATTTCCTGCTATCCGTTGACATGGATAAGGCTGTCGATGCGCGTATGAAAGTGTACGACAGCGAAGTGAAGACACTGCTTCGTCGCGAGAGAGTCCGCTACCGCAGTCTTCCCCAGCAGGGCAATGTCATTCAGCTAGGCTTTGCTGATGCGCAAGCGCTAGAACAAGCGTCCGATCTGATCCGAAAGAATTACAACGACTTCGTTCTGACAAATGAAGCGCGTGACAATCTTCAGGTGCTACGCCTTGAACTGTCTCAGGCGAAGCTGACGGAGATTCGTGAATATTCCATCAAACAGAACCTTACTACTGTTCGTAACCGTGTGAACGAGCTGGGTGTGGCCGAGCCGCTTGTTCAGCGTCAAGGCGCCAACCGTATTGTAGTAGAGTTGCCTGGCGTACAGGACACTGCAGAAGCGAAGCGTATTCTCGGCAAGACGGCGAACCTGGAGTTCCGTCTGGCAGCAACGCAAGACACTCCGCGCAGTGCTACAGAAAGCTTTGAGTTCCGTGATGCCGGTCGTCAATCCGTTCCGCTGGAACGCAGTGTAATCATTACGGGTGATCAGGTTACAGACGCTTCTGCAAGCTTTGATGAAAATGGTCGCCCGCAAGTGAACATCAAACTGGATGGTCACGGTGGTGATCTGATGAGTCGTGCTACGCGTGGGAACATTGGACGCAGCATGGCCGTTGTGTTCATTGAGCAGAAGCCGGTGACTCGCTACGAGCGTCAGACCGTTAATGGTGTTGAAAAGGATGTCGCCGTACCAAGCTTCCAGGAAGATCGCCGTATTATCAGTCTGGCTACCATCCAGTCAGCGCTGGGCAACAGTTTCCGTATTACAGGGCTGAATGGTTCTGGTGAAGCCTCCGAGCTTGCGCTGCTGTTGCGTGCTGGTGGTCTTGCCGCGCCCATGTATTTCGCTGAGGAGCGAACGCTGGGTCCAAGCCTTGGTGCAGATAATATTGCCAAGGGCCTTGATGCTGCGCTCTGGGGAATGGCTTTTGTCTCCCTGTTTATTATCGTGATCTACCGCGTCTTTGGTGTGATCGCGACAGTGGCGTTGGGCTTCAACATGGTTCTTTTGATCGGGTTGATGTCTGTCCTTAATGCAACGCTTACGCTGCCAGGTATTGCCGGTATCGTTCTGACAATGGGTATGGCGGTTGATGCCAACGTATTGATCTTCTCGCGTATCCGTGAAGAACTGGCGAATGGTATGCACGTACAGCGAGCCATTCATGAAGGTTTCAGCAGGGCGTTCAGTGCGATTGTCGATGCCAACCTGACTACGCTTCTCGTCGGCGCGATCCTGTTTGCAATGGGCACCGGCCCGGTCAAGGGCTTCGCTGTCACAATGTCGCTCGGTATTTTCACCTCCATGTTCACAGCCATCATGGTGACTCGCGCAATGGTCAACCTGAGCTTTGGCGGCCGTAACATCAAGAAGCTGTGGATTTGAGGAGCTGCGATGAAACGAACCATTAATTTCATGGGCGTACGCAATGTTGCGTTCGCCCTGACACTGGTGCTTACATTGATTGCCATTGGTAGCCTGGCTATCAAGGGACTCAATTTCGGCCTGGATTTCACAGGCGGAACCCTGATTGAGCTGCGTTATGAGAAAGCAGCGGATTTGGGAAGCATTCGTACTCAACTGGAGCGTTCGGGCTTCAAGGATGCTGTTGTTCAGAGCTTTGGTGCGACTACCGATGTGCTGGTACGTATGCCTGGCGATGATGCGCAGCTAGGTCAGAAGGTTGCGGCTGCGCTGCAGCAGGCCAGTAACGATAATCCGGCTTCTGTTACGCGTGTCGAGTTCGTAGGTCCCCAGGTAGGGGAAGAGCTGCGGGACCAGGGTGGACTCGGAATGCTTCTGGCGCTGGGCGGGGTATTGCTTTACGTCGGCTTTCGTTTCCAATGGAAGTTTGCGTTGGGCGCGATCCTGTCTCTCGTGCACGACGTTATTGTTACGCTTGGTGTGCTGTCGTTCTTCCAGGTTACGTTCGATTTGACCGTTCTGGCTGCAGTACTGGCTATCATTGGCTATTCATTGAACGACACCATCGTGGTGTTTGACCGGGTACGTGAAAACTTCCGTGTTTTACGCAAAGCAAGCCTGATCGATAACATCAACATCTCTACTACGCAGACACTTCTCAGAACCTTGGCGACATCCATTTCCACGTTGTTGGCAATTACAGCATTGCTGGTTTTTGGAGGCGATAACCTCTTTGGTTTCTCGGTTGCCTTGTTTATTGGTGTGCTCGCAGGGACTTATTCTTCAATCTATATCGCAAACGTTGTGTTGATCTGGCTGAATTTGAACTCGGAAGACCTGATACCACCAGCAGCAAAGGAACTTGATGACAGGCCTTGATGTCCGAGGCTTGGAATAAGGTGGATGCCTTGTTGGTAAATCAGGAGAGATTGACGTGAATAAATCGATGCTCGTTGGAACGGTATTGGGCGCAGTTCTGGTTACGGCTGGAGGTGCTGTTGCCTATGGTGTTTCAGATCGAGGTCCAAAGTTCGCTGAGGTCGTAGCCGTCCAACCGGTCAAGGAAACGATCAAAACGCCCCGTGAAGTCTGTAAGGATGTAGCGGTTACACATCGCAGGCCTGTACAGGATCAGCATCAGATTGCCGGAACTGCCATCGGTGCTGTAGTCGGTGGTCTGCTGGGTAATCAGGTCGGTGGGGGTAATGGCAAGAAGCTTGCTACTGTCGCCGGGGCTGTGGGTGGAGGTTACGTAGGTAACAAAACCCAGGAGCACATGCAGAACTCCGATACCTATACCACTACGCAAAAGCGCTGCAGCACGGTTACAGACGCGAGCGAAAAAGTGGTGGCTTACGACGTCAAGTATCTGCTGGATGGTAAAGTAGGGCAGGTCCGCATGGATCGTGATCCCGGTAAGCAGATCCCCGTACAGGGTGGTCAGCTGGTATTGGCCGAGCAGACTGCTTCCGTACAGTAAGAAAAGTGACCACAAAGAACCCGCCATATGGCGGGTTTTTTTATGCTCGAATCAGTCGATGTACTCGAAGAGTTTCACGATCCTTTGAACACCAGAGACGCTCTGAGCAACGTTTGTGGCCAGATTGGCTTCTTGATGCGTCACCAGGCCAAGCATGTAAACAATGCCGTTTTCCGTGACTATCTTGATGCGAGAGGCAGGCACACTGTTATCAGTAAGCATCTTGCTTTTGATCTTGGTGGTAATCCAGGTGTCGTTGTTACGAGCTAGCAAAGATGAGGGCTCAAGTACCTGAAGTTCGTTATGAACCAGCTTTACACGTTGTACATTGCGCGCAACCTGCTCGGCCTGTGCCTTGAGTTCTGGACGCGGAGTCTGGCCGGCCAGTAGAACTACTCCGTTATAGCTGACAACGACAATGTGCGACTTATCCAGGTCAGGGTTGGCCTTGGATATATTCACTTTTGCCTTGGTCTCGATCAGTGAATCATCAATCTTACTACCGATGGTCCGCGTGCCGCGGTTGTCCGCGATGGGGTCGTCACGGGTTGCGCTTAGAAAGCCGCTGCAGCCGCTGAGTACGACGGTGAGGGCGAGGCAGGACAGTGCCAAGCATTTTTTCATTCTTCACTCCCGAACAGTTGCTGATCTATCTGGTCGCACAGGCAGTGGATGACTAGCAGATGCACTTCCTGAATGCGTGCTGTTACTTTGGCTGGGACGCGAATCTCGATATCTTCTGGCAGAAGCAGCGAGGCCATGCCGCCCCCGTCTCGCCCGGTAAGCGCTACAACCGTCATCTCGCGGTCATGAGCGGCTTGTATGGCCTGGATTATATTGGCTGAGTTTCCGCTGGTGGAAATGGCAAGCAGTACATCGCCAGGCTGGCCCAACGCCCGAATTTGCTTTGAGAAGACTTCGTTGTAGCTATAGTCGTTCGCAATTGAGGTCAGGGTCGAGCTGTCGGTTGTCAAGGCGAGGGCGGGCAGGCTTGGGCGCTCACGCTCAAAACGATTGAGAAGCTCTGATGAAAAATGCTGGGCATCTCCTGCGGAGCCACCGTTTCCGCAGGACAGGATTTTTCCTTCATTCAATAGTGCATTGACCATTACCTGGCTGGCATGCTCGATGTGAGGAACAAGCACATCCATGGCCTGACGCTTGGTCTCAATGCTGTCCAGGAAGAGTTTGGTAATGCGGGCTTGCGTGTCCATCGGGTTTGCTTGACCTTGTAAAACTACTCAGGAATCGAATGCGTTCTTTATCCATTCGAGATGCGAAGAGGTACTGCCGACAGCAGGGCTGAGCGCAACAACATCAAAGCGGCAAGGGGATTTAGCCCAACGAGACTCGCTTTGAAGAAAAAGCTGTGCGGTTGCAATCAGACGTTGACGCTTTCTGGCGTCAATGCTTTCAACGGCTCCGCCCCAGGCAATATGACGCCTGGAGCGTACTTCCACAAATACTACTGTATCCCTGTCGAGCATGACCAGATCAAGCTCGCCGCTACGCCGCGACCAGTTGCGGACTACAAGTTTGAGCCCTTGTTTCTGCAGGTAGGCAAGCGCTTGATCTTCGGCGGCCTGCCCACTTTCTCGCGTCGTGGTTTTCACAGCGTACCGGATTGTGAAACGGGCTGAACCTGCCCATTGACGAACTGGGCCCAAGGTAGTCTGCGCACCACGCGCTGCGTTGGGCTTAGCGTCAGGTCACCTGACAGGCCATTTATTTGCGTATTGGGGAGCGCCTTGAGCTGTGGCAGACGAGTAGAAAGCAAGTAGGCATCTGCTCCCATGGCATATAGGCGACCCAGGCTGCTGGACGCTTGGGGCCACTGGGTGACGACCTTGCGGCGAACAGGATCGTTGGTATTAAGCAGCCACGGTGTTTCGCAGAACTGAATTCCGTTCAGGTCCTGATCCTGAGCAGGGTTGCTGCTGCCGGAATACAGGTGTGAAGTGGCGTAGACGGGTATATCTCCAGCATATTGATACGCCAGCGTAGGCTTGATCTGGCGAGCCTGTTGGGGTGTTGCTGCAAGGAAGATAAAGTCGATGCTTTGCCCGCCCTGACGGTTTTGCAGCAGACGCGTAATCTGGCGTGCCAGCTCTACCGGCTGATCGATTCGCTCGGCTCCAAGCAGCATGCCGCCTTTTGCCCGCCACTCCTGGTCAAAGGCTGCCAGTACACGGTCGCCCCAATCGCCGCGTGGAACCATCGCTACCGCAGTGTGCTTGCCTTCTTCTGCTGCGCGGTCGGCCGCTTCGCGTGCCTCATCCTCTGCCGCCAGACCGAACTGATAGAGCTGCTTTGGACCTACGCCTTGACTGTCGCTGTAGTTGAGCGCAAGAGTAGGCAAAGGTAGCTGTTGATGATCGCTGAGTTGCTTGACCAGGCTTTTCTCTAACGGACCAACCACCAGCTGGGCGCCGTCGGCTTTGGCCTGACGATAAAAGTCGTCAATGGAGCGGACCTGTGTGCTGTCGTAAAAGGATACGGCAGGAGGTGTCTGGCCGTTTTGCTGACTCTCGTAAAGCGAAGCCATGAAGCCGTCCTGTAAGGCGCGGGATACATTGGCAAGTTGTCCCTGTTGCGGTAGCAGCAAGGCGATATGTGTCAGCGGCTGCTGCTCCAGGTTGCGCAGCTTTTCAAGCGCTTGCGGAAGATGCGAGGCGGCTGGATGATTTGGATTCTGCTTGCGCCAGTCATCAATGGCGGCGAGCTGATCATCCAGTGAGCCGTTTGAATGAGTGATAGCGGCCAGTGCCAGCCAGCCATTAAGCTCATTGTTGCCTGCCACAGGTTGGAGTTGGTCGGCAGGAAGAGCCGAAATCAGACTCCAGATGGCTTCGTGGTTGGCGCTGGCCTGATCACTTTTGAGAAGCGGGGCAATGAAAATGCGCTCCTTGGCTGCCGCCAGGGTCTGGTTGTCTGCCTGCAGGGCGCGTGCCTTTACCATGGATACACTGATCTGCTGCTCGACAGGCAGCTCGCTCAGGTGTTCGAAGCCAGGCTGTTGGAGTGCTTTCAGAGCCTCCTTTGGCTGATTTTCCGCTAAAGCAATTTCGCCTCTCAGGGTGCCGGCGTATACCTGCGGTATAGGCTTCAATTGCTGCAGTTGAATGCTGCCCAGTATCTGCTTGGCCTGCGTGAAGTTTTGCTGCTTGTAGGCAATCTCGGCAGCGGAGAGGCGCAGCATGTTGGCCTTCTCTGATGTATCACTACCTGCCTGCTCAAGCAATTGCTGTATGTTGGCCTGGGGGATACGAGGCAGCTCACCCAATGTGTTGGAAGGCGAGCTTGCACAGGCGGCAAGTAGGCTAATAAGTGGAACGCTAACTAGCGTACGCAGGCGAACAGTCATGGCGTAATTCCTGGCGCAAAACAATTAATTGGCTGGATTGTAGCGAGTGCTGGTGAGCGGCGCGAATAGCGATGCCTCGAAACGCGTACAATGGAGGCCTTTATTGATACAAGAGTTTCATTATGAGCACTCCCGGCACGCTTTATATCGTCGCGACCCCCATAGGTAATCTGGAGGACATCAGTGCTCGGGCGCTTCGCATTCTGAAAGAAGTGTCGTTGATTGCCGCTGAAGATACGCGCCATTCTTCGCGCTTGTTGCAGCATTTCGGGATCAATACCCCTCTGGCCGCTTGCCATGATCATAATGAGCGCGAGCAGGGTGGGCGATTCATCAACCGTTTGCTCGAAGGGGGAAGTGTTGCTCTGGTCTCCGATGCAGGAACACCCCTGATTTCCGATCCGGGTTTCCATCTGGTGCGACAGGCGCGTGCTGCGCAAATCCCTGTTGTGCCGGTTCCGGGAGCCAGTGCTGTCATCGCGGCACTATCAGCGGCCGGGCTCCCATCTGACCGATTTATTTTCGAGGGCTTTCTGCCTGCAAAGGCCACGGCGCGACGAAGCCGCCTGGATGCCTTGAAGCAGGAAGAACGGACCTTGATTTTCTACGAGGCGCCCCATCGGTTGCTGGAAAGTGTTGAAGATCTTGCTGCAATCATGGGAGGCGAGCGCGTTGCTGTATTAGCCCGTGAACTGACCAAGACGTTTGAAACCATCAAGGACGCACCGCTTGGTGAGCTGGTCGACTGGATCCGATCCGATTCCAATCAGCAGCGGGGTGAGTGCGTTTTATTGATCTCGGGTTATGAGTCGCCTGAAAAGGATTCCCTGACGCCCGAGGCGGTGCGAATTTTAAATATATTGCTCGCTGAAATGCCTCTCAAACGCGCGGCTGCGTTGGCCGCTGAAATCACAGGAGAGCGTAAGAACATGCTGTACCAATTTGCTTTGGAGCAACAGAACAAGCATTAGGAAAAGATCAAGGTTGTTATACGCCTGGCATCTAGGTACCCTTGCGCCCGGAGAGTCGATCGGACAGTCGCTGCTCCCGCTGCGCAAGCAGCAGGAGGGGAGGAAAGTCCGGGCTCCATAGGGCAAGGTGCCAGGTAACGCCTGGGAGGCGTGAGCCTACGGAAAGTGCCACAGAAAATAACCGCCTAAGCGCGCAAGCGCCGGTAAGGGTGAAAAGGTGCGGTAAGAGCGCACCGCACGGCTGGCAACAGTTCGTGGCTAGGTAAACCCCACCTGGAGCAAGACCAAATAGGAATCCATAGGCGTGGCCCGCGCTGGATTCGGGTAGGTTGCTTGAGGCAGTCAGTGATGGCTGTCCTAGAGGAATGACTGTTCTCGACAGAACCCGGCTTACAGATCGACTCTCCACTCACTCTCCCTTCTCCTGCTTCACATCCTTACTGATAACCCTATCTGAGAAATTACTTTAACTAGTCGAGGCAATTAGTTGAGTTAATTTCCGTTTGTCGGAAAAGTATGTTCGTCACCGTTTCGCTAAAAGCCCCATAATTTCTGTAACTCCTTAGTCTGCAAGCCTTTTTGTGCCATGGCCTCGCCTTGACGGTGGGGGGAGCGCGTCAATATAGTGTGCCTGGTGGTACGAAGTGGTTAAAAGTGGGATTTAATGGTAGGGAAAGCCAGCCAAAGGAAGAAGCAACTTGTTCCGTGGAGCGAATGCCATCAGCCTTGACGCCAAGGGGCGCCTTACGATGCCGAGCCGGTATCGTGATGAGCTTCTAGAGCGCTGTGCCGGCCAGCTCATCGTAACGATTGATGCCATTGATACTTGCCTTTGCGTTTATCCCCTTCCCGAATGGGAAATCATCGAAAGCAAACTCCGTGAACTTCCGTCTTTAAGAGAAGAAACACGTCGTTTGCAGCGTTTGCTAATCGGTAATGCGGTAGACCTTGAGCTGGATGGGAACGGGCGTTTTTTAGTGCCGCCCCGCTTGAGGGATTATGCTCGTCTGGATAAGCGCGCTGTACTGGTAGGGCAGCTGAACAAGTTTCAGCTGTGGGATGAGGATGCCTGGAATGGTCTGTGTGAAAGCGACCTCAAGGCAATCAAGGAACCCGGCGGTTTGCCGGAAGAACTGCGCGATTTAATCCTGTGAATATGACCACTACGTTCAGCCATGTCACTGTCTTGCTCGACGAAGCCGTCGAAGCCCTGGCTGTGCGTCCCGAAGGCCTCTATGTCGATGGCACATTTGGCCGCGGAGGGCATAGCCGTGCAATTCTTGCACGACTTAAAAGCGGAAGCCTGCTTGGTTTCGACAAGGATCCCCAGGCGATCCAGTCGGGACAAGCACTGGCGGCCGAAGATGGCCGCTTTGTCATTGTGCAGCGAAGCTTTGCCGACATAGGCGAAGAACTGTTGCAGCGCGCCTGGATGGGACGTACGGATGGCGTGCTTCTCGATTTGGGCGTGTCCTCTCCTCAACTGGATGATCCCGAGCGCGGGTTCAGCTTCATGCATGATGGTCCTCTGGATATGCGTATGGATCCCTCTCGCGGTATAAGCGCCGCCGAGTGGATTGCAACCGCACCGGAAGATGAAATCAGTCGCGTATTCAAAGAGTACGGTGAAGAGCGATTCGCCAAGCGGATGGCCAGGGCTGTGGTACAGCGCAGGGACGTCACACCCTTTACGCGTACGGCTGATCTGGCCCAGGTACTGACTGACGCGAATCCTGCTTGGGAAAAAGGCAAGCATCCTGCCACGCGAGCGTTTCAGGGTATCCGGATTTTCATCAATAACGAGTTGGGCGATCTGGAAAGAGGTCTGGAAGCGGCCTTTGAAAGCCTGGCCATAGGCGGCCGGCTCGTGGTGATCAGTTTTCACTCTCTGGAAGACAGAATCGTCAAGCTCTTCATGCGTCGCCTGGCTAAGGGTGAGGCCGATAAACTTCCACGAAATCTTCCTATTCGTACGCAGGCTTTTGAGCCCCGCGCCTTGCTGGTAGGCAAGCCTGTGTATGCCTCCGAGGCTGAACTGTCCGTCAACCCTCGGTCCCGAAGTGCAGTCATGCGTATTGCGGAGAAGCTGCGATGAGTAGTCTCTTTGTAAAGCGTCTGCCCAAGGGCAGTACGACCATGTTGGTTCTATTCATAGCCGTCCTGCTGTCCGCTGTTGCTGTCGCTTACAGCGCCCACTGGAACCGGCAGTTGCTTAATACCCTGTATTCCGAGTTGAGCGTTCGAGACAAGGCCCAGGCGGAATGGGGGCGTCTGTTGCTTGAGCAAAGCACCTGGACGGCTCACAGCCGCATCGAGGCATTAGCCAGCGATCAACTCAAGATGCGCATTCCTGATCCTGAAGAGATCAAGATGGTGGCGCCATGATGAAGCTGGGGGGCATTCAACATCCATGGCGATTTCGCCTGGTTGTCATTGGCTTGGCAGGTATGGTCGCCGCTATTGGCTGGCGTGTCGTTGACCTGCATGTCATTGATCGTGCCTTCCTCAAGGGGCAGGGAGATGCCCGAAGCGTCAGAACTATTCCTATTGCTGCCCACCGCGGCCTGATCACGGATCGTAATGGTGAGCCGCTGGCTGTCAGTACGCCTGTCAGCACAATCTGGATAAACCCCAAGGAGCTGGCCGGCGCCAAGGAAAAATGGTCGATTCTGGCGGAGTCTGTAGGTCAGCCTTACGGCGATTTGGCAAAGCGTCTGGAGCAGAATTCCAATCGAGAGTTTCTTTACCTGGTTCGGGGAATAACACCGGAGCAGGGCGAAGCCGTCATGGCTACGGTCAAGCAGCACAAGATTCCTGGTGTTTATGACATCGAGGAATTTCGCCGTTTTTATCCGGCGGGTGAAGTGGCTGCACATGTCGTGGGGTTTACCGACATTGATGATCGCGGCCGTGAAGGCGTTGAGCTGGCGTTCAATGACTGGCTGGCTGGTGTCCCAGGCAAACGGCAGGTTCTGAAAGACCGGCGAGGTCGGGTCATCAAGGACGTTCAGGTTGCAAAAAACGCTAAGCCGGGCAATTCGATTGCCTTGTCCATTGACCTGCGCCTTCAGTACCTTGCAAATCGCGAATTGCGCAACGCACTCGCGCAGTTTGGCGCAGTGTCCGGTAGCCTGACGATGGTTGACGTCAAGACTGGCGAGATCCTCGCTATGGTTAACCAGCCTACCTACAATCCGAACAACCGTCGCAATCTGAACCCGGCCAGCATGCGCAACCGGGCCATGATCGATGTGTTCGAGCCAGGATCCACCATGAAGCCGCTTTCGATGAGCGCTGCTCTTGAAAGTGGACGCTGGAAGCCATCGGACACGGTGAATGTTTATCCTGGTTATCTGCAGATCGGCCGTTACACGATCAAGGACGTGGCTCGCAGCCAGGGCCCCCTGGATCTAACAGGTATTCTGATCAAGTCCAGTAACGTGGGCATGAGCAAGATTGCTTTCGATATCGGCGGCGAAACCATTTACAACACCATGCGCCAGTTTGGCCTTGGGCAGGACACTGGTCTGGGCTTTCCCGGTGAGCGTGTAGGCAATCTACCCAACTACCGTAAGTGGCATCCAGCAGAAACAGCCACATTGTCATATGGCTATGGTCTTTCCATCACCGCTATCCAGCTGGCGCATGCCTACGCCACGCTAGCCAATGATGGAAGTTTTATCCCGTTGTCCCTGACACGTGTTGAACGTTCCCCTCAAGGCTCCCAGGTGGTTCCTCAACAGGTAGCCAAAACCCTTCAGGGAATGCTGCAGCAGGTAGTTGAAGCGCCTACCGGTGTGTTCCGTGCTCAGGTGCCGGGATATCACGTGGCTGGCAAAAGTGGTACCGCCCGTAAGGCCGCAGTGGGTGCCAAAGGATATACACAGAATTCCTACCGTTCCCTTTTTGCCGGCTTCGGGCCGACCAGCAATCCGCGTATTGCCATGGTGGTCGTCATTGATGAGCCCAGCAAGGGCGGATATTACGGCGGCGTGGTCTCTGCGCCTGTTTTCAGCCGAGTCATGGCGGGTGCTTTGCGACTCATGAATGTTTCCCCCGACAATGTCGCTCCGTTGCCAGAGCAGGAGCAAGCCAGCGCTACTGAAGTATCCAGTGGAGGGCGTGGCTGATGATGTCTCTCACCCGGTTGATACCGCAGGCCAGTAGTGATGTTTCTGTAAAAGCACTTTGCCTGGACAGTCGACGTATCCAGCCAGGATCCGTTTTTTTTGCAGTACCTGGCGGAGTGCGTGATGGGCGTTTACATATTGCCGAAGCGATTGCCAATGGTGCCTCGGCAATCGTCTATGAGGCAGATCAAGCCCCCGATTTGCCTCCCGCTTCGGTACCTCTTGTGCCAGTCAAAGAGCTGGGCGCCGAGCTTTCAGCCATTGCAGGGCGTTTTTATGGCGAGCCCAGCGCTGCTCTTACGCTGATAGGCGTTACCGGTACTAATGGTAAGACCAGCGTGACGCAGCTAATCGCCCAAGCCTGTGATCGCCTAGGGCAACGCTGCGGCATCGTAGGCACGTTGGGGACAGGGTTTTGGGGAGCACTTGAGGCCGGTCGACATACCACGCCGGATCCCTTTGCGGTTCAGGCAGCGTTGGCTGCACTCAAGGAGCAGGGTGCTCAAGCTGTTGCAATGGAGGTTTCTTCTCATGGTCTGGAGCAGGGCCGTGTGGCGGCTGTGCAGTTTGATGTGGCCGTGTTCACCAACCTGTCTCGAGATCATCTTGATTATCATGGCACGATGGAGGCTTACGCCGCCGCAAAGGCCAAGCTTTTCCAGTGGCCGTCTTTACGGGCACGTGTAATCAATTTGGATGATGAGCAGGGCTGTCGTCTGGCTGAAGTCGAGCATGCCTCTCGGCTTATTACGTTCAGCCTGGAAAATCCCGCCGCTACGCTGTATTGCAAACACATCGCTTTTAGCGATGCGGGTATCGAGGCGAGTCTTGTAACGCCAGAGGGAGAGGCCAGGCTGGTCAGCCCATTGATTGGTCGCTTCAATCTCAGCAATTTGCTCGCAGCGATAGGGGCTCTGCTGGGTATGGGATTCACTTTGAGCCATATCCAGCGTGTAATGCCTGAGCTTCAGGGACCCGTCGGGCGAATGCAGCGCCTGGGAGGCGGTACGCAACCCCTGGTCGTTGTCGATTATGCCCATACTCCTGACGCGCTTGAGCAGGTTCTGGTTGCCTTACGCCCTCATGCCAAGGGGCGATTGATTTGCGTGTTTGGCTGTGGCGGCGATCGAGACAGTGGCAAGCGCCCGCTGATGGCTCGCATTGCTGAGCGGCTGGCCGATGCCGTTATCGTTACCGATGACAATCCTCGTACCGAGTCCAGCGCTCGAATTATCGACGATATTCGTGCCGGCTTTAATGAACCGGCGCGTGCCACATTTATACCCGCTCGCGACGAAGCCATTGCGTATGCCATTGGAGAGGCTTCCCGTGACGACGTAGTGCTCATTGCTGGAAAAGGGCATGAGGACTATCAGGAGGTCAACGGGGTCAGGATGCCTTTCTCTGATCTGGAGCAGGCCGCTCGCGAACTGGTTGCAAGGGATGAAAGCCATGCTTAAACCAATGTTTCTCCAGGATTTGACCGAGCCGCTTTCAGCTTCCCTGAAAGGTGGAAATGTAAGTTTTACAGCGGTCTCTACGGACAGTCGTACACTTGAGGCTGGACAGCTCTTTGTTGCGCTTACAGGGCCTCGGTTCGATGGTCACGCGTATCTATCCAGCGTAGCGGCGAAAGGCGCTGTCGCTGCATTGGTAGAAAAAGCGCAGCCTGACCTGAACATTCCTCAGCTGATCGTCAAAGACACCCGTGTCGCCCTGGGGCAGTTGGGTGAGCTTAACCGGCTCTCGTTTTCTGGCCCTGTGGTTGCCGTGACGGGGTCAAGCGGCAAGACCACAGTCAAGGAAATGCTGGCTGCCATTTTGAATACGCTGGGCTCGACACTGGCAACTCAAGGCAATCTGAACAACGACCTGGGTGCTCCGCTGACGCTATTGAGGCTGGAGCAGAGCCATCAGTATGCCGTTATCGAGCTGGGAGCCTCACGCCTAGGCGAGATCGCCTATACCGTAGGACTGACCCATCCCCACGTCTCGATCATTACCAATGCAGGACGAGCCCATGTAGGAGAGTTTGGTGGCGTCGAAAAGATTATCGAAGCCAAGGGTGAAATCCTGGAGGGGTTGGCAGCAAACGGCACTGCCATATTGAATCGAGACGATCAGGCCTTCGAAATATGGAGAAAGCGTGCCAAGGGGCGCAACGTTATCAGCTTTGGCCTGAATGACATGGCTATGTTCCGGGCTGCGAATATTGTTCGTGATGCTCGTGGCTGCCCTTCCTTCACGCTGCTCAGCCCGGCGGGTTCTGCTGACATTCAGCTAAATCTGCTGGGCGAGCACAATGTTGTCAATGCACTGGCCGCGGCCGCGGCTGCCCATGTCCTGGGAGTGGAGCTTGCGCATATTGTCCAGGGGCTTGAGGCGTTGCAGCCGGTCAAGGGGCGGACGGTAAGCAAGCTGGGTATCAACGATTCACGTGTTATCGATGACAGCTATAACGCCAACCCCGGCTCCATGAAAGCTGCTGTCGATGTACTGACAGGGTTTTCTGGCCGTACCGTTCTTGTCTTGGGCGATATGGGTGAATTGGGAGAATGGGCCGAATCTGCTCACCGCGAAGTCGGCGAGTATGCGAAAGGTAAGGTATCCGCTTTCTACGCCGTAGGTCCTCTCATGAAGCATGCCGCTGAGGCATTTGGGGCCGATGCACGGCATTTCGATGATCGGGCTGCGTTAATCGAGGCATTGCTTCTCGAGGCGGCTCCTGAATCCACATTTTTGATCAAAGGTTCGCGTAGTGCGGCGATGGATAACGTCGTTTTCGCGCTGTGCAATAAAGATGTTGAGGAGAAACACTGATGTTGCTGCTGTTGGCGGAGTTCCTGCAACAGTTTTACAAGGGCTTCGCGGTCTTTCAGTACCTGACCCTACGCGGCATTTTTGGCGTGTTGACAGCGCTCGTGCTTTCGCTTGCCTTGGGGCCGTGGATGATTCGTACCTTGCAGATACGGCAGATTGGTCAGGCAGTACGTAACGATGGGCCGCAGTCGCACCTTTCAAAGTCGGGTACACCTACGATGGGGGGCGCGCTGATCCTGACGTCGATCGGTATCAGCACGCTACTTTGGGCTGATCTTTCCAATCGATATGTGTGGACCGTGCTGGCCGTTACATTCTTGTTCGGTGCCATTGGCTGGGTGGATGACTATCGCAAGGTAATCGAAAAAAATTCTCGAGGCTTACCCAGCCGGTGGAAATATTTCTGGCAATCGGTCTTCGGCTTGGGAGCAGCAATCTTCCTTTATATGACAGCCAAGACACCTATCGAGACGACATTCATTGTCCCGCTGCTGAAAAACATCGAAATCCCGCTTGGGATTTTCTTCGTTGTGCTGACCTACTTTGTGATCGTCGGATCCAGTAACGCCGTTAACCTGACTGATGGCCTGGACGGTCTGGCCATTATGCCGACCGTAATGGTAGGTGGTGCCCTGGGTATCTTTTGCTACCTATCCGGTAACGTAAAGTTTGCTGATTATTTGCTGATTCCCTACGTAGAAGGTTCTGGTGAGCTAATCGTCTTTTGTGGCGCGCTGATCGGAGCCGGACTGGGCTTTCTATGGTTTAACACCTATCCCGCCATGGTCTTCATGGGGGATGTGGGCGCACTGGCGCTGGGTGCGGCACTGGGCACCATTGCGGTCATTGTCAGACAGGAAATTGTGCTCTTCATCATGGGTGGGGTGTTTGTGATGGAGACCCTGTCAGTAATGATTCAGGTTGCCTCCTTCAAACTCACCGGTCGTCGTGTTTTTCGCATGGCACCGATACATCACCATTTTGAACTTAAAGGCTGGCCTGAGCCGCGCGTTATCGTCCGGTTCTGGATTATCACCGTAATTCTGGTGCTGATCGGCCTGGCTACGTTGAAGCTGAGGTAAGACAACCATGAGCCTGATCGCTTCCGACCAGTTCCGCATTGTTGTAGGCCTTGGCAAGAGTGGCATGTCGCTGGTTCGCCATTTAGCGCGCCAAGGTGTTCCATTCGCTGTGGTGGACACGCGGGAAAACCCGCCTGAGCTGGAAACACTGCGCACCCATTATCCACAGGTAGAGGTGCGCTGTGGTGAATTGGATGCCGATTTCTTGAGCCGCGCCAGTGAGCTTTATGTCAGCCCCGGCTTGTCATTGCAGACGCCTGCAATTCAGAGGGCGGCGGAGCAGGGCGTCAGGCTTTCCGGTGACATTGAATTGTTTGCCCGTCTGGCCAAGGCGCCTATCGTTGCGATTACTGGGTCTAATGCTAAAAGTACCGTAACGACCCTGGTTGGTGAAATGGCTTGCAAGGCGGGCAAACACGTCGGCGTAGGCGGAAACCTTGGGACGCCAGCGTTGGATCTATTGGACGACAATGTCGACCTTTATGTGCTTGAGCTGTCCAGTTTTCAATTGGAAACCTGTGAGCGGTTGAGCGCTGAGGTGGCCACGGTATTGAACGTCAGTGAAGATCACATGGATCGCTACAGTGGTATGGCTGCTTACCATCTGGCCAAGCACCGGATCTTCAGAGGCGCACGTCAGGTGGTCGTCAATCGGGATGATCCCTTGTCTCGCCCGTTGGTGTCCGAGCAAGTCCCATGTTGGACATTTGGTTGTGGTCAGCCGGATTTCAACGGCTTCGGCCTGCGTGAGCACGACGGTGAGAAGTGGCTGGCTTTTCAGTTCGATCCGCTCATGCCTGTAAAGGACCTAAAGATTCGTGGCGCCCATAATCAGGCCAATGCCTTGGCTGCGTTAGCCTTGGGACATGCTGCCGGATTGCCTTTCGAGCCGATGCTGGAAGCACTTCGCGAGTTTTCAGGTTTGGCTCACCGTTGCCAGTGGGTAGGTGAGAAGGCTGGTGTGCACTATTACAATGATTCAAAAGCTACCAACGTAGGTGCTGCGTTGGCTGCTATCGAAGGATTGGGAAGCGATATCGCAGGCAAACTGGTGCTTTTGGCTGGCGGCGATGGCAAAGGAGCCGATTTCGAACCGCTCCGCAAACCGATAAGTGCTTTCTGCCGCGCAGTCGTTCTGCTTGGACGGGACGCTGAACGCTTGGCTGAATCCTTGAATACCGATATCACGATCGTTCATGTCTCCACACTAGAGCAAGCCGTCGAGAGAGCCGCAGCGTTAGCCGAGCCTGGTGATGCTGTTCTCTTGTCTCCAGCGTGCGCAAGCCTGGACATGTTCCGTAATTTTGAAGAGCGTGGGCGGTTGTTTGCTCAGGCCGTGGAGGCGCTTAATTGATGTTTTCCTTGCTGCGCCCTTATCCTTCGCCGCTCATCAGCCGGAACGGTGTTGATCTTGACTTTCCTTTGCTGGCTGGCTGTCTGGCCTTGCTCGGTTTGGGCTTGGTCATGATCACTTCCGCATCGTCGGAAGTAGCAGCCGCTCAGGCTGGAAACCCCCTCTATTACATGATTCGACACCTGATCTATCTGGCTATAGGTATCGTGGGTTGCGGAGCCACGCTCATGATCCCAATGGCTACCTGGCAGCGTTTTGGTGGAACTCTGCTAATTGCCGCATTCGCCTTGCTGATTATGGTGTTGATTCCCGGAATTGGCCGTGAAGTAAATGGATCGCTGCGCTGGATCGGCTTCGGTTTATTTAACGTTCAGCCTTCTGAAATAGCCAAGGTATTCGTTGTGATTTACCTGGCCGGCTATCTGGTGCGGCGAGAGCAGGAAGTGCGACGTAGCTGGGCCGGTTTTTTCAAACCTTTCATTGTGTTGCTTCCGCTGGCCATGCTTCTGCTGCGTGAGCCAGACTTCGGGGCAACGGTTGTCATGATGGGTGCAGCCGCTGTCATGCTGTTTCTGGGTGGCGTAGGGTTGTTCCGTTTCATTCTAATGGTGGCCCTGGCTGTTCTGGCGGTGTTTATCCTGGTTCAGACCCAGGAGTACCGTATGCAGCGTCTCATCACCTTTACCGACCCTTGGGCTGATCAATTTGGGTCGGGCTACCAGCTCACTCAAGCATTAATCGCTTTTGGCCGAGGAGGCTGGTTCGGGCTTGGCTTGGGTAACAGCATCCAGAAGCAGTTCTACCTGCCAGAGGCTCACACTGACTTTGTATTTGCCGTTCTGGCAGAAGAGTTGGGGCTTGTCGGAGCCTTGGCCACCGTCGGGTTGTTTCTCTTTGTATGCGTACGCGGCCTTTACATTGGCTATTGGGCAGAGCAGGCCAAACAGTATTTTGCAGCCTATATGGCGTATGGACTTTCCATGCTCTGGATTGGCCAGTTCCTGATCAATATCGGCGTAAATGTCGGGCTATTGCCTACCAAGGGACTGACACTGCCATTTTTAAGCTATGGCGGAAGTTCGCTGATCATCTGCTGCATCAGCATGGCATTGTTGCTTAGGATCGAGTGGGAAAGACGGACACTCATGAACGACGAGGAAGTTGAGTTTTCGGAAGAGGATTTTGCTGATGTCCGGTAATGTCCTCATCATGGCAGGCGGTACTGGGGGACACGTTTTTCCCGCGCTGGCCTGCGCCAAGGAGTTTGAAGGTCGGGGGTATACCGTTCATTGGCTGGGTACGCCTCGTGGTATTGAAAATGATGTCGTCCCGCAAGCAGGTCTTCCCTTACACCGTATTACCGTTACCGGACTACGTGGTAAGGGTATGCAGTCACTGCTGAAAGCTCCCTTTCAGCTCAGCGGAGCCCTAATGCAGGCGCTCGGCATCATGCGTACTCTCAAGCCTGTCTGTGTGCTGGGTATGGGTGGCTTCGTCACGGGGCCTGGCGGTATGGCGGCTCGTCTGTCTGGCGTTCCTCTTATTATTCACGAGCAGAATGCAGTTGCCGGTACTGCAAACCGCTTGCTTGCGCCTATCGCAAAAAAAGTATGCGAAGGTTTTCCTGCCACGTTCGCCGCGTCTCCCAAGCGGTTAAGTACAGGTAACCCCGTTCGCAAGGAGCTTTTCCTGCAAACCGTGCGGCCTTCTTTTGAAGGGCGTAGGGTCAATCTGCTGATTTTGGGTGGCAGCCTTGGTGCAGAGCCTATCAATAAACTTGTGCCTGAAGCGCTTGCTCAGGTATCCGCCGGCCTGCGTCCTAACGTGAAACACCAGGCAGGGCGGCAGCATGCTGAAGTAACACTGCAGCGCTATAGCTCCTCGAATCTTGATGCAGAGGTGATGCCATTCATCTCGGATATGGCTCAGGCTTATGCCTGGGCTGACCTTGTGATCTGCCGCGCAGGTGCACTGACGGTAAGTGAGCTTACGGCCGCAGGCTTGCCGGCATTTCTGATCCCACTGCCTCATGCCATTGATGATCACCAGACACGCAATGCTGAATTTTTGGTGAACGAGGGCGCAGCCCTTTTGTTCCCGCAGAAAATGACTGATGCGACGGCGATTGCCGCACAGCTAACTGAGGTTTTGATGCAACCCGAACGATTAACTGCCATGGCCACTCGTAGCCATGCCCTGGCTAAGCCTGATGCAACCCGAGCCGTGGTAGATGCCTGCCTGGAGGTGGCCAATGGTTAAATCCCAGAGCGCAATCCAGGCAGAAGTGCGTCGTATGCGTAGCATTCGGCGAATTCATTTTGTAGGAATCGGCGGCGTAGGCATGTGTGGAATTGCCGAGGTTCTGCTCAATCTGGGGTACGAAGTATCCGGCTCCGACCTCCGGGCTTCTCCTGTTACCGAGCGCTTGCAGCAATTTGGTGCCAAGATTTATATAGGTCATAGCGCCGAAAACCTTGAGCGCGTGGACGTACTAGTCGTTTCCAGCGCTATCAACAAGTCCAACCCTGAAGTGGCAGCCGCCCTGGAAAACCGTATTCCTGTGGTTCCTCGCGCTGAAATGCTGGCTGAGCTGATGCGGTACCGGCATGGAATTGCAGTAGCAGGTACTCATGGGAAAACCACAACTACAAGTCTGATTGCTTCCGTGCTGGCGGCCGAAGGCCTCGATCCTACCTTTGTCATCGGTGGTCGCCTGAATGCAGCGGGGACTAATGCTCAACTTGGAACCAGTCGTTATCTCGTTGCCGAGGCTGATGAAAGTGATGCGAGCTTTCTGCATCTTCAGCCTATGGTGGCGGTAGTAACCAATATCGACGCCGATCACATGGATACGTATGAAGGGGACTTCAGTCGGCTGAAGAAAACCTTTATCGATTTTCTGCATAATCTGCCCTTCTATGGACTGGCTGTATTGTGCGTTGACGATCCGGTCGTGCGTGAGATTATTCCTCAGGTTGCGCGTCCCACGGTGACTTACGGCACCAGCGAGGATGCAGACGTACGCGCAGTCGATATCCGTCAAAAAGGCATGCGTACCTATTTCACCGTACTTCGCAATGGTCGTGAACCCTTGGCGGTGTCTGTGAACATGCCAGGAGTACACAATGTACTCAACGCCCTGGCGACTATCGCCATTGCAACAGATGAAGGGCTTAGCGATGACGCCATCGTGGCGGGCCTGTCTGAATTCCAGGGAGTAGGTCGTCGCTTTCAAGTATACGGTGAACTGCCTGTCGAAAATGGCAGTGTGATGCTGGTAGATGATTATGGTCATCATCCCCGTGAAGTGGCTGCGGTAATAAAGGCCGTTCGTGGTGGTTGGCCTGAGCGCCGCCTGGTCATGGTTTATCAGCCCCATCGCTATAGCCGTACACGTGATTTGTACGATGATTTCGTGCAGGTCCTGGCTGATGCCAATGTATTGTTGTTGATGGAAGTCTATCCGGCAGGTGAAGAGCCGATTCCAGGTGCCGACAGCCGCCGTCTCTGTCATAGTATCCGTCAACGTGGTCAGCTAGACCCAATCTACATCGAGCGTGGTACCGAGCTTGCTCCTCTTATCAAGCCTCTCCTGAAGGCTGGGGATATTCTCCTCTGCCAAGGTGCTGGTGATATCGGCACTCTGGCTCCGCAATTGATAAAAAGCCCCTTGTTCAATTCTGACTTTCTGAGGAAGTCGCTATGAGCGCCATCCTTGATCCAATGTCGATCCAGCCAGCCGATTACGGTCGTGTTGCCGTGTTGTATGGTGGCAAGAGTGCCGAGCGCGAAGTTTCCCTTAATTCAGGGAAAATGGTGCTGGCTGCGCTGCAGGCTGCGGGCGTTGATGCGTTCGGTATCGATGTTGGTCAGGACCTGCTGCAGCGTTTGAACACTGAACAGGTAGACCGTGCCTTTATCGTCCTGCATGGACGGGGTGGGGAAGACGGTAGCATGCAAGGGCTGTTGGAGTGCCTGGGTATACCCTATACAGGAAGTGGGGTGCTGGCTTCCGCATTGGCCATGGATAAGCTGAAAACAAAACACCTCTGGTTGAGCCAGGGTCTGTCCACGCCTAAATACGCCGTTTTGTGCTGTGAGTCTGATTGTCGGAAGGCTGCTGAGGAACTCGGGTTTCCACTTATCGTCAAACCCGCCCATGAAGGTTCCAGCATTGGTATGGCCAAGGTGAACAGTGTTAATGAGCTGATCACTGCTTGGCAGTCCGCCTCGACGTACGATTCGCAAGTTCTTGTCGAACAATGGATTAGCGGTCCTGAGTTTACTGTCGCCCTGTTGGGCGATCAGGTACTGCCGCCTATTCGTCTGGGTACTACCCACGACTTCTATGACTATGACGCCAAATACCTGGCATCCGACACTCGCTATCAGGTTCCGTGTGGCCTTGATGAGGAGCGTGAGTTGGAACTCAAGGTATTGGCTCGTCATGCCTGTGAGGTCGTGGGGACTACTGGCTGGGCGCGCGTTGATGTCATGCAGGATAAAGAGGGTCGGTTCTGGCTGCTGGAAGTCAATACAGTCCCCGGCATGACGGACCATAGCCTTGTTCCCATGGCAGCCAAGGCCGCAGGCCTTGATTATCAACAACTTGTCCTGACGGTTCTGGCAGGCACAATGGAGTCGAGGGGCTAACATGGTCACGACACTTCGTCATACACAACCTGGATTGGGTCGTACGCCACTTCGTGGCAAGGTGCCGCCGCGTGGTGCAAGCCGCCTGGTGGAAAAGGAGCCTGTCTCGGCTCGGCTGCCAAAGCCCAGCTTCAATCTCTTTAAGCGTGTGGCCTGGCCACTTCTGCTGGTAGGGCTTGGCTTCGGCACATATGAGCTGTCTCAACAGCTGCTGCCTTATGCGGATCGTCCAATCACGAAGGTGAATGTCGAAGGTGACCTGAGCTACATCAGCCGAGAGGCTGTTCAGCAACGTATCGCGCCCTATGCTGACGGGACATTCTTTTCAATCGATCTGGCCAATATGCGTCAGGCACTTGAGCAGATGCCCTGGATTGCTCATGCAGAGGTTCGCCGTGTTTGGCCGGATGAAGTCGCCATCCATCTTGAGGAGCAGCTCCCTGTTGCGCGCTGGGGGGACGAAGCCCTGCTGAATAACCAGGGCGAGGCCTTTGCACCTAAGGATCTGGCACATTACGACAACCTGCCACGCCTCTATGGGCCGCAACGTGCGCAGCAGCAGGTAATGCAGCAGTATCAATTGTTCAGTCAGATGCTGCGTCCACTTGGATTCACGGTTACGCGGCTGGAAATGCATGATCGGGGGAGTTGGTTCCTGACTACGGGTCAGGGCGTTGAATTGATTTTTGGTCGTGATGACCTCGTGGACAAGATGCGGCGCTTCGTCAAGATGTATGACCAAGTACTCAAGGATCAGATGGCCAATATTGCTCGCATCGACTTGCGTTATCCAAACGGGCTGGCGGTAGCGTGGCGTGAGCCGGTAGCTCCCACAACTGTAGCGTCAGCCCGTGCCGAATAAAGAATTGAGGAGAATTCAATAAACATGGCGAACGTGCAGAGCGGCAAGATGATCGTCGGACTGGACATCGGAACCTCAAAGGTTGTGGCCTTGGTGGGTGAGGTGTCTTCCGATGGTCAGGTCGAGATTGTGGGCATCGGCACGCATCCTTCCCGCGGTTTGAAAAAAGGCGTAGTGGTCAATATCGAATCCACGGTCCAGTCGATTCAGCGCGCAGTAGAAGAGGCCCAGCTCATGGCGGGCTGCCGTATTCATTCGGCATTTGTAGGCATTGCAGGCAACCATATCCGTAGCCTGAATTCCCACGGTATCGTGGCTATTCGTGATCGGGAGGTCAGCCCTGCTGATATCGATCGTGTTCTTGACGCAGCTCAAGCTGTGGCGATACCAGCTGATCAACGGGTCTTGCACACTTTGGCTCAAGACTATGTCATCGACAACCAGGAAGGTGTACGTGAGCCGCTTGGTATGTCTGGTGTTCGTCTGGAGGCTAAAGTCCACGTAGTGACCTGTGCCGTTAATGCTGCCCAAAATATCGAGAAATGTGTTCGTCGTTGCGGACTGGAGGTCGACGACATCATTCTTGAGCAACTGGCTTCTGCATATTCCGTTCTGACGGATGATGAGAAGGAGCTGGGCGTATGCCTGGTGGATATTGGTGGCGGAACGACTGATATAGCCATTTTTACAGAGGGCGCCATTCGTCATACGGCGGTTATTCCCATTGCAGGCGATCAGGTCACAAATGACATCGCCATGGCTTTGCGAACGCCTACACAATATGCGGAAGAGATCAAGATTCGGTATGCTTGTGCTCTGGCAAAGCTGGCGGGGGCTGGGGAGACCATCAAGGTGCCCAGTGTGGGAGAAAGGCCGCCTCGCGAACTTTCGCGTCAGGCATTGGCTGAGGTAGTAGAGCCGCGTTACGATGAGCTCTTCACGCTTGTTCAGGCAGAGTTGCGCCGCAGCGGATATGAAGACTTGATTCCGGCAGGGATCGTATTAACCGGCGGTACTGCAAAGATGGAAGGGGCAGTTGAACTTGCCGAGGAGATTTTCCATATGCCGGTGCGTCTTGGCGTACCGCAGACGGTCAAGGGGCTGACCGATGTTGTACGTAACCCAATTTATTCAACAGGTGTAGGCCTGTTGCTCTATGGGTTGCAGAAGCAATCCGACAATGTGCCGGTTGTCACCGGCGGATACAGCAGTGACGAACCCAAGAATTCAGTCCTGGAGCGTATAAAGCGCTGGGTCCAGGGCAATTTGTAATCTAATTCAATCGCGGCAGCAGTAGGCGAAAACCGAGAGGAAGAGAGGGGATTATGTTCGAGCTCGTAGACAATATTCCACAGAGCGCAGTCATTAAGGTCATCGGTGTAGGTGGTGGTGGCGGTAACGCCGTTAACCACATGGTGAAGAGCGGCGTGGAAGGCGTCGAATTCATCTGTGCCAACACGGATGCCCAGGCGCTAAAAAATGTGAGCTCTCGTACAGTGCTGCAACTTGGCCCAGGGGTAACGAAGGGCTTGGGCGCAGGTACGAACCCTGAGATTGGCCGTCAGGCAGCCATGGAAGATCGCGAGCGTATCGCGGAAGTTCTGGAAGGCGCCGATATGGTTTTCATCACTACCGGTATGGGTGGTGGTACAGGTACGGGTGCCGCCCCGATTATTGCTGAAGTTGCCAAGGAGATGGGTATCCTCACCGTCGCCGTGGTAACTCGCCCGTTCCCCTTTGAAGGTCGCAAGCGCATGCAGGTGGCTGATGAGGGTATTCGCTCCCTTTCCGAATGCGTCGACTCTCTCATTACCATCCCCAATGAGAAACTGCTGACCATTCTCGGCAAGGATGCCAGTCTGCTAGCCGCTTTCGCCAAGGCTGACGATGTATTGGCTGGCGCAGTTCGTGGTATCTCGGACATCATGCAGCGTCCTGGCTTGATGAACGTTGACTTTGCTGACGTCAAGACGGTTATGGGTGAGATGGGCATGGCCATGATGGGAACTGGTCATGCCAGCGGCCCGAACCGTGCACGTGAAGCGACTGAGGCCGCTATCCGTAATCCACTTCTGGAAGACGTCAACCTGCATGGGGCTCGCGGTATTCTGGTCAACATTACTGCAGGTCTGGATCTATCCCTGGGTGAGTACGCTGCAGTGGGCGAAATCATTGAAGACTTCGCTTCTGAGCATGCAACCGTCAAGGTCGGTGCAGTAATCGACCCGGAAATGCGCGATGAACTCCACGTTACCGTGGTTGCTACCGGTTTAGGCGCCCGTCTTGAAAAGCCGGTCAAGGTGGTCGATAACTCTACTCAGCAGGCTAACGTTGCGCCGCGTCAGGAGCATGCTGCCGTCAACTATCGTGATCTGGATCGCCCGACCGTCATGCGTAGTCAGAACCATACAAGCTCTGCTGCTGCAGCCAAGATGAATCCAAACGATGACCTGGATTATCTTGATATTCCGGCGTTCCTGCGTCGTCAGGCTGATTGAATAGATTAATCGATGCAATCTGTGTGATTGGTGGGAATTAATGGGTCGTTCTGTTATGATCGACCCATTATTGACAACTATTCGCGATCAGCGATGAACGGCAACTGTCATGATTAGACAACGCACATTAAAGAACACTATTCGCGCTACAGGCGTTGGCCTGCATTCGGGGGAGAAGGTATATCTCACTCTGAAGCCAGCGCCCGTAGACACCGGAATCGTGTTTCGCCGCATTGATCTGGACCCGGTCGTGGAAATCCGCGCCTGGGCTGAGTATGTAGGCGAAACCACGATGTCGACCAATCTCATTCAGGGTGGTGTCAAGGTCGGCACTGTGGAGCATTTGTTGTCTGCACTGGCAGGTCTGGGCATCGACAATGCGTATGTAGAACTGTCCGCCGCTGAAGTTCCAATTATGGATGGAAGCGCCGGTCCGTTCGTGTTCTTGATCCAGTCCGCTGGCATCGAAGAACAGGAATCTGCAAAGCAGTTCATTCGTATCAAGCGTGAAGTCAGCGTCGTAGACGGTGATAAGCGTGCGACGTTTGTACCGTTTGACGGGTTCAAGGTCAGCTTTGAGATCGATTTCGACCATCCAGTGGTCAGCGGTCGTACTCAGAAGGCTTCCGTAGATTTTTCCAGCACCTCCTTCCTCAAGGAAGTCAGCCGGGCTCGTACCTTTGGCTTTATGCGGGATCTGGAATTCCTGCGCTCTCATAACTTGGCTCTGGGCGGAAGCGTTGAAAACGCTATCGTTGTTGATGAGCACGGTGTACTCAACGAAGACGGTCTTCGTTATGAGGATGAGTTTGTAAAGCACAAGATACTAGACGCCATTGGCGATCTTTATCTGCTAGGCAAAAGCTTGATTGGCGAGTACCGGGGCTATAAGTCCGGGCATGCCATGAACAACCGCTTGCTACGTGCATTAATTGCTCAGCCTGATGCGTGGGAAGTTGTAACGTTCGAAGGCTCTAGCGATGCTCCTATTTCTTACATGCGGCCAGCTGCTGCGGTGTAAGGAACGCGTGTTAAAAAAGCCACCTTTAAGGTGGCTTTTTTATTCTTCTGTCTTTTTCGGCTGCGCTCTACTGGCCAGTCGCTCAAGCGCGGCGCGCAGTGAAGGGTCTGAGATACCTTCAGCCGTGGATAGCAGGCTTTCTGCAGCGACATTGGAAAGCTCGCGTCGCGGGCCTGGCTTTCGATTTGGATCAGGGTTGGGTTTGACCTTGAACAGTATCTTTTGAAGAGCTGTAAATTCTGAGGACTGCTGAAGCTGTCGAAGCAAGCGGCGCTGCTGGTAACGCAAACGTGTAGCCCAATGTCCATCCGTAATAATGAGCAGAAGACACCCGTCCTGCCAGGTTGCGACTTTACAGTGCTCGCGTGCTGCAGGTTGTAGCTGTGCATCGACTAGGCGTTGTAGGCGTTCGAGACGCTCTGCCTGATATAGTAGTGGTTTCAAGGGTTTGGCCTGCCGAAGCAAGGTGGCAGGCGCTACGGCAACAATAGGACGAAAAACCATGTGTGCGCACTCCAGACAGGGGTTGGCATGTTAACAGATGAACCTCATGAGTCGGATAAACCTATTCAGAAATCCGACCTTTGAGTGATGTCAACCTTTTCTCGTCGGCGTTTCCGAGTAGAATGCCCCATTGTCTTTTTGACGGCGCGGGCGATGGCACCGATCCGCCGCCCCCCATTTCTCCGAGTGGAAGACCCAAGTCGATATGTTTGCGCCTTTGTTAAAGAAACTCTTTGGAAGTAAAAACGAGCGAGAAGTAAAGCGCATGAGCAAGGCCGTACAGGCCGTTAATGCGTTGGAACAGCAGATTATTGGGTTGTCTGACGAGCAATTGCGTGCCAAGACGTTCGAGTTCAAAGAGCGTTTGGCTAAAGGCGAGACACTGGACGATATCCTGCCTGAAGCCTTTGCCGTAACTCGCGAAGCGGGCAAGCGCGTAATGGGTATGCGCCATTTCGACGTCCAGCTCATCGGCGGTATGACGCTTCACGAGGGCAAGATTGCCGAGATGCGTACCGGTGAAGGTAAGACGTTGGTAGGAACGCTGCCGGTATATCTGAATGCCTTGTCTGGTAAAGGCGTCCACGTAGTCACCGTGAACGACTATCTGGCTCGCCGTGACGCGAACTGGATGCGCCCGCTGTATGAATTTTTAGGGCTGACGGTAGGCATTGTCATGCCTTTCCAGCCGCCGGAGGAAAAGCGTGCGGCTTACGCAGCGGATATCACCTACGGCACCAACAATGAATTCGGCTTTGATTATCTGCGCGATAACATGGCGTTCAGTATCGAGGAGAAATATCAGCGTGAGCTGAATTTTGCCGTTGTCGACGAAGTAGACTCCATTCTTATCGACGAGGCGCGTACGCCACTGATTATTTCTGGTCAGGCGGAAGACAGCTCACAGCTGTACATCCAGATCAATAAGCTCATTCCTCGTCTTCAGCAGCACGTTGAGGCTGTGGAGGGAGAGGAGGAGAAGGAAGGCCATTACACCATTGACGAAAAAACACGTCAGGTGGAAATAACCGAGCAGGGGCACCAGTTCATTGAGGAACTGCTTACCCAGGCGGGCCTGCTGGCTGAAGGTGAAAGCCTGTACTCAGCGCATAATCTTTCTCTTCTCACTCATGTCTACGCAGCGCTTCGTGCACACAAGCTGTTCCACCGTAACGTGGAATATATTGTTCAGGACAATCAGGTCCTGCTCATTGATGAGCATACCGGCCGCACGATGCCCGGACGTCGTCTGTCCGAGGGCCTGCATCAGGCGATCGAAGCGAAAGAAGGTCTGCCTATCCAGGCTGAAAGCCAGACATTGGCTTCTACTACCTTCCAGAACTATTTCCGGCTGTATAACAAGCTGGCTGGCATGACCGGTACGGCGGACACCGAGGCGTTTGAATTCCGTCAGATCTATGGTCTGGACGTTATTGTGATTCCAACCCACAGACCGCTGGCACGTAAGGATTTCAACGACTTGGTGTATCTGACCCAGGAAGAGAAATATGCGGCGATTATCGTTGACGTCAAGCAATGCCAGGAGTCAGGTCGTCCGGTATTGGTAGGTACCGCGTCGATTGAAAGCTCCGAATACCTGTCCCATCTGCTGCAGAAGGAAGGTATCGAGCACAAGGTACTGAACGCCAAGTACCACGATCGTGAGGCTGAGATCATTGCTCAGGCGGGGCGTCCCGGTATGGTAACGATTGCTACCAACATGGCTGGCCGTGGTACAGACATCCTCTTGGGGGGTAACTGGGAAGCTGAAGTTGCAGCCCTTGAGAATCCTACTGAAGAACAGATCGCTCAGATAAAGGCCGAGTGGCAGAAGCGTCATCAGCAGGTCATCGAGTCGGGTGGCCTGCATGTGATTGCCTCTGAACGCCACGAATCACGCCGTATCGATAACCAGCTGCGTGGTCGTGCAGGCCGTCAGGGTGACCCGGGCTCCAGCCGTTTCTACCTGTCCCTTGAAGATAACCTGATGCGTATCTTCGCGTCTGATCGCGTGAAGAATTTCATGAAGGCGTTGGGCATGGAAGCAGGCGAGGCCATCGAGCACCGCATGGTAACCAATGCCATCGAGAAAGCTCAGCGCAAAGTGGAAGGTCGGAACTTCGATATTCGTAAGCAGCTGCTCGAATATGATGATGTCGCCAATGAACAGCGTAAGGTGATCTATCACATGCGTAACACCCTGCTGGAATCGCAGGATGTGGGTGAGACGATCAACGAGTTCCGCCGTGATGCGTTGGCGCAAACATTCAGCGCCCATATTCCACCGCAATCCTTGCCTGAGCAGTGGGATGTGGCAGGGCTTGAAGAAGCGATCTATAACGACTTCGGACTCAAGCTACCGATTCAGCAGTGGCTGGATGAAGACGACAAGCTGTACGAGGAAACACTTCGCGAGAAAATTCTCGAAACGCTGGTGGCGGCCTATCATGAGAAGGAAGAGATGGCAGGTGCCGAGGCTCTGCGCAGCTTCGAGAAGCAGATGCTGCTGCGTGTCATGGACGATCTGTGGAAAGATCACCTGACTACAATGGATCATCTGCGTCACGGTATTCACCTGCGTGGCTATGCGCAAAAGAATCCGAAGCAAGAGTACAAGCGCGAGTCCTTCAACCTGTTCCAGGAGCTTCTGGAAAGCGTCAAGCGTGACACGATTCGTGTGCTCTCTCACGTTCAGGTTCGTCGTGAAGACGCTGCCGAAGAAGAGGCGCGCATGCGTCATGAGGCCGAGGAGCTGGCCAAGCGTATGCAATTCCAGCATGCCGAAGCGCCTTCCATTGCGCAGCCTGAGGTACAGGTACCGGAAGAGGGCGAAGACACAGTCGTACCCCTTGAGCCTGCACGCAACGAGCAGAAAATAGGCCGTAACGAGCCTTGCCCGTGCGGATCCGGTAAAAAGTACAAGCATTGCCACGGCAAGCTGGACTAATGCCTGGCTGACGTGCACACGTTATGACCCTATCGCCGCGACCGGCTCAGCCGCTCGCGGCGTTTCATTGTTAGCTACAGGAGAAACCTCATGGCTGTTGGTCTCGGCCCGTTGTCTACGTTACATCCTGTTCCAGGATTCGAGCTTGGTATTGCATCTGCCGGCATCAAGCGTCCTGGACGCAAGGATGTGGTTGTAATGCGTTGTGAAGAGGGTGCGCGGGTCGCTGGGGTTTTTACGACCAATGCATTTTGTGCCGCTCCGGTTGTTTTGGCGCGTAAACGATTTGCAGGTGATGTGCGTTATCTGCTGACCAACACAGGTAACGCCAATGCAGGTACCGGCGAGCCTGGAATGGCCGCTGCGGAACGTACCTGTCAAGCGCTTGCCGATTTGGCCGGAGTGGAAGCCTCAACCATTCTGCCGTTTTCAACAGGCGTGATTGGCGAGCCGTTGCCTGTCGAGAAGATCGAAGCTGCCCTGCCTGCAGCGCTGGCTGATCTTAAGGCAGACAATTGGGCCCAAGCGGCCAGCGGTATCATGACGACTGATACCCTGCCCAAAGGGGCGAGCCGGCAGTTTACCTTTGACGGGCAAACCGTCACCGTGACGGGCATCAGCAAGGGCGCCGGGATGATTCGTCCCAACATGGCTACCATGCTGGGCTACATTGCGACGGACGCGAAGGTGGCTCAACCCGTTCTGCAGGATTTGTTGCGTGACGCTTCCAATAAATCCTTCAATCGCATCACCATTGATGGCGATACCTCCACCAATGACTGCTGCATGCTGATCGCTACCGGCAAGTCATTGCTCCCCGAGATTGATAGAGCCGAGGGCGAACTGTTCGCACAGCTCAAACGAGCGATTTTCGAGGTGTCCATGGAGCTTGCCCAGGCCATCGTTCGAGACGGCGAGGGTGCAACCAAGTTTGTAACGGTGGAAGTCAACGGCGGCAAGAATCATCAGGAATGCCTAGACGTAGCCTATGCTGTGGCACATTCCCCACTGATCAAGACAGCATTGTTTGCCTCTGACCCCAATTGGGGACGCATTCTGGCGGCAGTTGGCCGAGCAGGCGTTCCGGAGCTGGATGTCAGCCTGATCGATGTTTTCCTTGGTGATGTCTGTATTGCTCAAAAAGGCGGTCGCGCCGCGACCTATACCGAGGCGCAAGGCGCTGAAGTCATGAGCAAAGAGGAAATTGGCATTCGTATTGAATTGGGTCGTGGACATTGCAGTGAGACGATCTGGACAACGGATCTGTCCCATGAATACGTGAAGATCAACGCGGAATACCGCACCTGACGCGAAACATTCCCGATTTATTGAGGAATCGTTTCATAACGCGCCTCTCTTGTGCTCCTATAGATGCATGATTGTGGATAAGGAGAGGCGCGTGTCTCTTACCCTGGTTATCGGTAACAAAAATTACTCGTCTTGGTCGCTTAGAGCCTGGCTGGTCATGGAGCTGTCCGGTGCTACCTATGACGAGCTCCAAATTCCGCTCTACACACCAGACAGCCGTGCGCGGCTTAGACAGCACTCTCCTACCGGTAAGGTACCTGTTCTGAAGACCCCGGAAGGCGTCATCTGGGATTCTCTGGCAATTGCCGAGTATATGGCCGAAAACTACTCGCAAGCAGGACTGTGGCCGTCTGACGCTGCCGCGCGGGCAATGGCCCGTTCATTGTGTGCTGAAATGCACAGCGGTTTTTCAGCGTTGCGTAATCATCTGCCCATGGACCTGAAGCGCCGCCAACGGCTCGCGACGATACCTGCCGAAGCTGAAAATGACATCAAGCGTATCTGTTTCTTATGGGCAGAGTGCCGTGAGCGTTTTGGTGCAGAGGGGCCGTTCCTGTTTGGTCGTGCCAGTATTGCTGACGCTTTTTATGCCCCTGTCGCTACACGCCTGAGAAGTTATTCTGTGTCTCTTGCATCCGATGCTGATGGATATGTAGATGCCATTTACGCATGGCCTGCATTCCAACGCTGGTATGAGGAGGCATTGAAAGAGAAAGAGGTTATTTCATGAGTCGAGTTCACGTCGCAGCAGCGGTTATTCGCAATCCTCAAGGTGAAATCCTGATAGCAAAGCGATCAAAGGAGCAGCACCAGGGTGGTTTGTGGGAGTTTCCAGGTGGAAAGGTCGAGCCTGGCGAGGATGTTCAGGTCGCCCTGGCTCGTGAGCTGAGCGAAGAGTTAGGTATTCAGGTAGAGGCCTGCCGTCCATTGATCCAGGTTTGCCATGACTATACGGATAAGTCGGTTCTACTCGACGTATGGGAGGTCACTTCATTTGCAGGGGAGGCCAAAGGACTCGAAGGCCAACCGTTGGCTTGGGTACGGCCACGTGACTTGCCCGACTATGAATTTCCCGAGGCAAACATTCCTATCGTCAAGGCTGCCCGGCTACCACGCACTTATCTGATCACGCCAGGGGATCTTGAGCCGAAGGCGTTGCTTAATGGGCTTGCCAGAGCATTGGATGCAGGTATCGAGCTGGTTCAGCTGCGCACGCCTGCCTCATTCGATCCTCAATACCGTGACCTCGCAGTGGATGCGCAAGGACTCTGTGCTGGCCGTGCTCAGCTCATGCTCAAGGGGCCATTGGAATGGTTGGGTGACTTTCCGGCTGCCGGATGGCATATAACCAGCCAGCAGCTGCGCCGTTACGCTGACAATGGGCGGCCTTTTCCTGAGCACCGTTGGCTGGCAGCGTCTTGTCATAATGCTGAGGAGCTTGAGCTTGCCAGGCAGATGGGAGTGGACTTCGTAACGCTTTCTCCTGTTCAACCTACCGAGTCTCACCCAGGAGCGCCGACGCTGGGATGGGAAGCCGCGGAAGCGCTTTTGAAGGCATTTAACCATCCTGCATATCTGCTAGGCGGCCTAAGGCCGGCTGACTTGTCCCGTGCCTGGGCGTCGGGTGCCCAGGGGGTAGCGGGTATCCGCGCTTTTTGGCCTGCGGAGTGAACGTTGAGTTCCGGTGCTGATACGGTCACCGGAATCTATCTAACGAGGTCTGTCTGGCCCCGTTAGCTGAGAGGAGTCAGTCAGCGGGGTGGGCAGCAGTAGTTCACCCAGCTCGCTAGCCCGGCGAGCAATAACCTTTTGCTTGAATACTTCAAGAATTTCGACCAGTACTTCATCAAGATCCGTTTGTCCTCGAGGTAGACTTTCATCGAAGCTACGATCAGCAATACGGCTGGCCAACGCCTTAAAGTCTCTTGACTGCAGACCAACAACCGCCTCACGGATCAGGCGATTGACGATATCGGCAAGCGTATTGTCGAGAGACTTGGCGAGGCGATCGCCCATAGGAAGTCGCTTCAGGGATTTGATGTCCTCGTTTTCGGCTACTGCCGAGCTGATCAATTCGCTGACATAGCGATGTAGCGTAGCCTGGTTATGAGCATAGCTTTCATTGATCATGCGTTGTAACCGCGAGGCGACCGCATCTATCAGCTGCTGTTTGCGTGGTCGAATGACATCGTCGATCACGCGGCTGGAAAAGTCGTCCTGCGTACGAAGCTCTTCCTGTATCTCACCGAAGATTTTGATCATGACGCGATCGGAGATTTCCTCCATCAAGAGCTGATAGTAGTGATTGAGAAACTCGTAGAGGCGCCAATGACGAATGTCGATGAGGCCCAGCCGTTGCAGACGAATAAGCAGGGAGGCGACGCGCAAGGCTCTCAAGAGGCGGAAACCACTCAGGGGAATGCAACCTAGAACGTCATACCAGTGAATAAAAGGGTAGTACCACCATTTGCCATGACAACGCTCTGCAATGGCAATCGCCCAGCCCAGCAGTACATCCAGAATGAAAAATGCAACAAAGCAAAGATCGATTATCTGGAAGTGTGCATGCACATAATGAGCATACCAGCCATGTGCAGTGGGGCTGGCCAGCTCAACCAGACGATTCAACGGGCCAATCGAATAAAGGCTATCAAACAGAATCAATGCCAGATTGGCGCATACCAATACGAGAATGAATCCATCCCAGGCGGCATGGAGCCCTTCGCGGCGACGTGTCGGTGGAAGGGCGGTGGGATCAGCCATCATGATGTCCCGCTTTCTGAGCCGGCTTCCACAAGTGCTCGGCAATACCCTGACGCCTACCAATGATACGTGCGACAACAAACAGCAAGTCCGAAAGGCGGTTGAGATAAGCCATCCCTACACCTTCGAGCGGCTCGCTTAGGTTTAACGTCTGGCAACGCCGCTCGGCACGTCGAGCGATGCTGCGTGCGGTATGAGCCAACGCAACGGCACGTGAACCGCCGGGCAGGATGAAGTTCTCCAGGGGCCCCAGCTCTTCATTCCAGGTATCGATCGCCTGCTCCAGTCGTTCGATCTCATCGTGGTCCAGCGCGCGATAATCTGGCATGGCCAATTCACCACCCAGATCGAACAGGCGATGCTGGCAGGGCGCCAGGACGTCAATGACGGAGGCAAGCTCGGGGATGTGAACCTGCTGATCCTCCAGCTCTGCAAGCAGAACGCCCAGCATGCTATTGAGTTCGTCCACATCACCAATGGCCTCGATACGAGGATGGTCCTTGCGGACGCGGCTGCCGTCTGCCAGACCTGTTTCGCCTGTGTCACCGGTTCGGGTGTAGATTTTTGACAGGCGATAGCCCATGTACAAGCTCCTTGGTATCAGTTGTTGCCTGCCTCCGGCTGATTGAGCGGCAAGCGCAGGGTAAAGCAGGTGCCTTCACCAGGTCTGGAATGGACCTCCATTTGACCCTTGTGGTTGTTGGTAATGATGAAATAAGACACGGACAAACCCAGTCCGGTCCCTTGTCCCACTTCCTTGGTGGTAAAGAAGGGTTCGAAGATCCGCTTGCAAATTGATTCCGGAATCCCGATCCCATTGTCCTCAACCTGAATTTCTGCCCAATCGCCTCGGCGGTATGTACGCAGCACCACACGGCCCGTTTCGCCTTCTTCTTCATCATCCCGTTGATGAATGGCCTGGGCCGCGTTCTTCAACAGATTGAGGAGAACCTGCTCAAGTTCATTGGCAATAACCGGTACGGGGCCCAGATCCGGATCAAATTCACATTGGATATTGAGTGCGCGGAAGTCGAAACCTTCTGCCAGGTCAAAATCATTGCCAGCAATTTCGATGGCTTGGTCGATCAGGGAGGGCAGGTCGCAGGCGACCATCTTGCGGTTGCTTCGACGACTGAAAGCCAGCATGTGACTGACGATTTTGGCGGCACGGCTTCCTGCCTGATGAATCCCATCAAGAAGACGGGGGATTTCCCGTCCCTCCAGGTAGCAGTTCACATCCTCCAGTCCCACGCCGCACTCTGCTGCCTGATCGATATTCTTGGGAAGCTCTGGTGAAAGTCGGCGGCGGATATTCTGAACGTTATGCAGGATGGCACCGAGCGGATTATTAATTTCATGCGCCATGCCCGCAGCCAATCCACCGACCGAGAGCATTTTTTCGGACTGCACCATCAGCTCTTCCATGTTCAGGCGCTGGGTGATGTCATCGATTCGGATGACGACTCCGCGTCCGGCACCGCCCATGAGTGGATAAAAGGTCAGCGTGTAATGTCGGGGAGCGTCAATCAGCGCCCAGGTGACACGCTCTACTTTTTCCACACGCATATGTTCGGCCGCGCGACTTAGCTGGGGAAGAAACGGTTTGATTGAGGGGAAGGCCAGAAAAATAGGTTGATTCAACGCCTCATCCAGATTGGTGCCTGAGAGGTTGGTTGCCTCCTGGTTCCACTGCGTCACATAGAACTGTTCATCGACAGCAATCAGTGCCGATGGCATCGAGTCGATGATGCTGTTTAGGTAATTTTGAAAGCCGGTGAGCTTTTTCTCGATCTTGCCCCGTACCTGAACTTCCAGTTCGAGCTTTCGGTTCGAGCGACGTGTTTCTTCGGCCAGGGTTTGAGCCTGAAGCACTGCGGACTGGGCGTCATCACGGGCGCGTTTGAGCTGTTGCTCGCGGCCCTCGATGCGGGTCAGCATCGTATTGAAAGCATCTGCCAGCCGACCTATTTCGTCGTCACTACCCTTGCCAGCGCGCAGCGAGTAATTTTCCTCGCGGGTAACCTGGCGAGACAGCTCTTCCAACTGAAGGATCGGCCGGGTGATCAACAGACGAATCTGTCTGGCCACAACAAACCAGAGCAGGAGACTGAACACCAGAATGGCGATACTGGCGGTCAGCGTTCCGGTATAGAAGGCCCCGGGTAACTCGCTGCTGGCGACCAGCAGCAAATGGCCGGAGCGGCCATCTTCTTGAGGAAGGTCGATCAGCACATTCGTACGAAACTCACGCAAGCGCCAGTTTTCAAGGCTTGTGTAATGCGTAGGCAGCTTTAGCAACGTGCCATTTTGTATTTCGGCAAGTAGATGCCCGTCCTGGTTGTAAATGGCGGCCAGGCGGAGCGGGCTGTAATTGTCGAGTCGATGCAGAAGCGCTTCAGCCCGCTCCTTGGAGCTCAGCGCCTCCTGGCTCAGCGTGGGGATTGCCAGCAGCCTGCCAACCGTTTGCAACGCCTGGGGCGTCATGTTTTCCTGGGAAATCCAGTAGGCTGCAGAGATGAAGGTAATGTTAGCTACCAGCAACACAGCGCTTAACAGTACAAGAAGCGCAGCCAACAACTTCTGGCCAACCGGAAGATTTCTGAGTCGCTCGCGCAGAATCATGGCTTACATCGCTGCAATAGGATCGGAAAGGGTAGCCTGCGCTTAGTCTACCGGCAATCCATGGGTCTCCAGATGATCGATCAAGTGGCGATGGAGTTGCTCAAGGGCTCCCAGCTTGAGTCCATGGCGCTGGGCCTCTTGCAGTGCATGGCCAAGCAAAAAACTGATTTCCGTACGACGCCCATGAGTAACGTCCTGAAGCATTGATGAGGTGTTGTCGGCAGTCGCATCAATTACAGCCAGCACCGCTTCCTGAAGGCCAGGGGCAAGGTTTCCGTGCCCGACTGCCTCCAATAACGCGCCCAGTTCAAGGGTGAGGGCTTTGATCTCGCCAGCGTAGGCGTTGAGCTCACCATTACGGCATTTATGGAGCACCGTTAAAGGGTTGATGGCACAGTTGATGGCAAGCTTGCGCCAGAGTTGCCCCATGATTTCTATTGACCACTGGACCGGTATGTCCGCCTCGTTGAGCTCATCCAGCCACTCCGGTACATGATCGGGATGAGCCGGATCACCCAGCCAAGTGTGGCCTTTCCCAGCCTGGACGATGCTGAAATCGGACTCACGGAAGGCGCCTTCCGTGCTGCTTGCAAGTATGCAGCGAGCCCGCGGTATACGCTCGACTACGCGTTCCTGGCTGCCAATGCCGTTCTGCAGCAGAACCACTTCAGCGCCAGGAATGAGGCGGGATGCCACGGCTGCGACGGCGTCCTCCGCATCGTAAGCCTTGCAGGCCACCAGCAGGCGTCGGATGGGGGAGGTCTCTTGAGGTGTTTCGGCAGGCAATGGGTAAAGGCTGTCCTGCTTACCCTCACGTAAGGAGAGTCCACCGGCTGCCCGGTATTGGGCCAGGCGCAAGCGGTCTTTGAAGATCAGGCGTACCGGGATGCCTGCGCGAAACAAGCGCGCTGCCCACAACCCCCCCAGACTTCCCGCTCCCAGAATGTGCCAGCTCATGACGTTATACCTCGTTAGCAAAAATAGAAGGAACCCATGTTTCATGTCCGGGCAGGATGGAATTCCGGGTAATCGACCACAGTCGTTATAATGGCTGCCCCTTTTTGATCGTCAAGCCAGTCGCATCAAGTCAAGCGCCTGGCCTACATGGAGATATGACATGCCTTCTTTTGATGTAGTGTCCGAACTGGATAAACATGAAGTGACCAATGCGGTTGAAAATGCCATGAAGGAACTGGATCGCCGCTATGACCTACGCGGAAAGGGCTCCTTTGAATTCAAAGAGCTTACCGTCACGCTAACGGCGGAAGCGGATTTTCAACTTGAGCAGATGTTGGAGATCCTGAAAATGAATTTAGCCAAGCGCAAGATCGATGTGCAGTGTCTGGAAGTTAAGGATGCCTATGCCTCTGGCAAAAGTGTCAAGCAGGAAGTTGTACTGCGTGAAGGCATCGATAAAGAGCTTGCCAAAAAAATCGTTGCCACCATCAAGGACAGCAAGATCAAGGTTCAGGCCGCAATCCAGGGCGAGCAGGTCCGCGTGACTGGCAAGAAGCGCGATGAGCTTCAGGAAACCATTGCCATGTTGCGCGGCCAGGAATTGGGCATGCCGCTGCAGTTCAATAATTTCCGTGATTAGCCCTTCTGCATGACTTGGCGTCCCGCGTGACGGGAACCTTCTTAGTACCGGTACGTCGCACTTAGCGTGACCAACTGCTATAGGCCGGTCATCTTCCATTGATTTAAGGAGAATCCAACGATGGATCTAAGTGTGCAGTTCGACCGACTTCTTGCTGCTTCTGAAGCCTGGCTGCCGGTCATACTGCAGTACATAGGGCAACTGTTACTGGCTCTCATTACCCTAGCTATTGGCTGGTGGGTTATTAATAAGGTAACAGACAACATGTCCCGCCTATTAAGGGCTCGTCGCGTTGATGCCGAGCTGCTCGGTTTCGTAGGCAGCTTGGCTAATATTGTTCTCAAAGTACTGCTCGCTGTCAGTGTGGCTTCCATGATTGGCATTGCCACGACCTCCTTTGTGGCCGTGATTGGTGCTGCAGGTCTGGCTGTCGGGCTCGCGTTGCAAGGCAGCTTGGCAAATTTTGCAGGTGGTGTGCTGATCTTGATGTTCCGCCCTTACCGCGTGGGCGAATTCATTGAGGCCCAGGGTGTAATGGGAACGGTTGATTCTGTGCAAATCTTTCATACGATTCTGTTAACGGGGGACAACAAGACAGTTACGATCCCGAACGGAACACTTTCCAATGGCATCATTACTAACTACTCACGCCAGGCCAAGCGTAAGGTGATTTTTGATGTAGGCGTGGACTATGAGGCAGATCTGCAAAAAGGGCGGGAGGTTCTGCTCAAGTTAGCTGAAGATGCACGTGTCCACCGTGATCCAGCACCAGAGGTGGTTGTTTCTGCCTTGGGTGATAGTGCAATTACATTGTCTCTGCGCTTCTGGACTAACAGTGGGGATTACTGGCCGTTGATGTTCATGCTGAACGAACAGGTCCGAGATCGACTTGGCGAAGTTGGTATCGGAATTCCTTTTCCCCAACGTGTTCTGCATATGGTTTCAGAGAAAAAAGAGACTGCCTAAGCGAAGCCCGCCTACTGGCGGACTTTTTATTACGGCGGAGAAATGCTTGGCTCGCCTGTGCTTGTTTGCCGACTGGACTGGCTTCGCTGCCTTATCCAGAGCACTGCAATCAGAATCAGTGTTGGAATTCCTAATAGGGATGTGATCATGAAGAATGAAACATACCCCACATGCTCAACCATGCTTCCAGAGTATCCACCTAGCAGGCGTGGCAACAAGAGCATAAGCGAGCTTAGAAGCGCATATTGAGTTGCAGAGAAGCGAAGGTTAGTCAGGCTCGACAGATAGGCAATAAAGGCGGAGGACGCTAACCCAGCACTGAAATTATCGCAACAGATTGCAATCACTAGCAGCATGGTGTTAGCGCCTGTTGTAGCAATCAGGGCAAACAGTAAATTAGTCAACGCTGAAGCAAGACCGCCCAGAAAAAGAATCGGAAGAATACTTATCCGTGCTGTTAATACGCCACCCGCCGCTGCGCCAAGCAGGGTCATGACCACCCCAAATACCTTGCTGACGGTGGCAATAGTCTCTTTGCTGTATCCCACATCAATATAAAATACACCCGCCATCACCCCCATAACGGTATCGGATAGGCGATAGGTCGAAATTAGACCCAGCAGCATTAGGGCCTGCCATCGATAGCGCTGTATGAACTCGCTGACCGGTGTCAGAACAGGTCCCATAAGCTTGCGTCCCGAACTGGATAAGCAAAGCGCTGCGATAAGAAGGTACATAAGGCCGCGAGGCCAATAGCCTCCAAAAAAGGATTTGCAGCCACCCGTTACGGCAATACATAACACGATCAATACGATGACCGAGACTGCTTGGTGTGCAAAGTCAAAGCGTGGCACTTCGTCTGCATTACAGGCGGTCTGATGCAGATCCATAGGTTGGCGGACTTTTTCAAGTAAATCCTTGATGGGCTCATAGATCCGACGACCCCAAGGAGATATGCAACCAATAATAAACAGGGCATAGAGCAGTGCGCGTGGCCAGGCAAAATCAATAATTGCGTTGATCATGGCCGGAATGGAAACCAGCATTACCAACACAAGGGTCACAGACAGTAACTGGTGATTAAAGCCGAATCGAGAATCAGCGAGGCCCATGGGAGCGGCCAGCGGAGGTTCTCGAATCAGGAGACTGGTAAGCAGCCCAGGTAATACCAGTAAGGCAAACAGCATATAAGTAGTCGCCCAGGCGGACTGACTATAATTCAGGACACTTGAGCCTAATATTTCAGCCAGGAACAAGGCGCCAGCACTTGCCAGGAGCGAGGCTATTCGGTAACCCGTCATATAACAGGCGGCCAGCGCAGCCTGATGCGAATCTTCGGCAATCTCCAGCCGATAGGCGTCCACAGCGATATCTTGCGTAGCCGAAGCGAACGCTACCATTACTGCCAGTGCAATCATGGCGCTCAAGTCATATTGAGGATTACATAAGGCCATGCCCAGTAGACCGACCCCCACCAATACCTGTGATAGCACAAGCCAGGAGCGTCGACGGCCCAGACTGCCAATGACCGGCAGGCGCCACTGATCGAGCATGGGCGACCATACCCATTTGAAGGCGTAGGCAAGACCGATCCAGCTGGCATACCCGATGGTTTCACGCGAGACGCCAGCCTCCCTCAACCAGACGGACAGGGTCGAGAAAACCAGCATCGTCGGAAGGCCTGCGGCAAACCCCATCAGCAGCAAGGCCAGACAGGCAGGGGACTTGTACGTGGCGAGGGCTTCTCGCCAGAAGTTTCTGATCATGCGAACCGGTATTTACAAAAACACACACTCTACTCGCAAGCCTGAAGTGGATTCCACCTGTGCCGACGCATGTCCACCTGATCATTGTGAAAAATGATGCCTTCAGCCCGTAATCGCTGTCGTTGCTCGATACCCGGAAGGGAGTCGGACGGTAAGCTGATCCGACCATCTGCTCCGATCACTCGGTGCCAGGGAAGGGTGGTCCCTTCCGGCAGACGGGAAAGTGTACGTCCTACCCATCGAGCCGCGCGGCCCAGGCCAGCCAGTTCAGCTAACTGACCGTAGCTGACGACCTTTCCAGGCGGTATTTCTGCCATGACGCCGAAAAGCGCTGCCTGGCGAGTCTCGGGTGTGTCTGAATGTTGGAAAAGGGAGTGAGGCATAGGACTGAACTCGACGTATTTCAAAAAACAAGCAAAGAAATGCTGGGCCAGTGGAATTTGTTAATGAAAATCAGTCATATGCGCTTGGCGTGAAAAGGTTGCTCAACCTCACCCGCGATTATTTCTGCTTTCTTAACAAGGGCCGGACAAACATAACCGGTTCATATCTCTACAACGGCGTCTTTTATGTTGTCACGAACTCTCTTTTGCCTTGCCGCTTTTTCAGCCCTTTCCAGTACCGCTTTTGCGGACACGGTATGGCTGAAAAATGGTGACCGCTTGACCGGGACGATCAAGCTTTTAGACAGCAAGAAGCTATTGTTGCAGACCGATTACGGTGGCTCCATTCCCTTGTCCTGGGACAAGGTGGCTACGCTGCAGCGCGATCAGCCCGTGCTGGTGCAGCGTGGTGAATACGAGGAGGATGTCGAGGTCAAGAGCCTCAAGCCTGCCGGCCAGGGTCAGGTCATTGTCGAAACGGCAGAGCAGGGCGCGCAGACCGTACCGCTGGCGAGCATCAGCCAGATTGTGCCACCAAAGCCGCTCCTGCATGACTTTACCTGGAAGGGCAACATCGATGCGGCATTGAATTACAAGCGTGCCGACAAGGATACAGACGACTACGACATCGACTTCAAGACCCAGGCTCGGCACGGTATGTGGCGTCACAATGCCCAGGGCAGTTACGACCGTGAAAAGAAGGACGGAGCGGTATCCACGGATAACTGGTCGCTTCAGTACGCGCTGGATCGTTTCTTCAATGAAAAGTTTTTCTGGCAGGGACGGCTGTCCTATGACAGGGACAAAGTCGAAGACATCGCTCGCCAGCGTAACGTTGGTACAGGCCCGGGCTATCAGTTCTGGGATAACGAACTGGGATCCTTCTCCCTGACAGCGCTGCTGGATCGCGCCGACTATCAATACCGCGATGGTGACAAGGACAGCTTCTACTCCGTGTCAATGAAGTGGGACTACAACCGTTACGTATACGGACAGACGGTTCAGCTATTCACTACTGGTGAAGTAGGACGCCCGCTGGACAATACCGCGGACTTCAGCCTGGATACGGATTTAGGGCTGCGCTACAAGGTCACCAATTGGGCGTCTCTTAACCTGAAGGCGTCAAAGCAGCTAGTCAGCGGGGCCAAGGGAAGTCTCAACGAAACCCAATACAGCGCAGGGATTGGCGTAACGTGGTAACTGCTTGTGCTAGGGCGCCCTTGTGGCGCCTTATCCAGCCAGTAGTCAGCTGAATCCTCATCAATCCATACCTTGTAACACTCCTTTCTATTGCGCAGAAGCCCGTGTCGTCTGGCCTTGAGTGTCTATTGATAGCGTGATTCCACACGCAAGGGTTGAATTAATCCCTGGTCAACGCCACCTTGGAGTTTTGGTAGGTTCGGCCTTGGAGGCCCCAAAGGACACTGCGATGCGCAAATTCCTGTTTCTGTTTTTACTGTTTCCCCTGTTGGAACTGGCAGTCATGATCAAGATTGGCAGTTCCATTGGAGTCGGCTGGACGTTGATCCTGCTGGTCCTGAGTACTCTCATTGGTATTGGCATGCTTCGGGTGGCCGGCTTCACGACGCTTTGGCGGGCTCGTATACGTATTGCCATGGGTGAAGTGCCTGAGAAAGAGATCATGCAGGGACTGACGATGGCCGTCAGCGGCTCCTTGTTTGTCCTACCCGGCTTTATCAGTGATGTGCTGGCGCTGCTAGTGCTGTTACCCATTACACGCAAGTTACTGATAGGGTCTGTAATGGCGCGGATCAATGTGCGCGGAGGTGGGCAGACTTATCAGCACAGACCGGGTGATTTTCATCAAAATCATCAGCGCCCCGAGGCCCCTCGCGTGATTGAAGGTGAGTACGAACGGCGAGATGATAAGAAGCCGTTTAATCACTGAATTAGAAAATTTTTTTGCTCTGCCCCTTGAAATGATTTTCTACAACCTCATGTAGCGGACACCGTAAGGTTCTTGCCATTGGCAGGCTGAATTCGCACCTTGCATTGCAGGGTGCACCCGGCGAAGCCGGTTAAAACAAAACAGCCGGTGGTCTTCACCGGTAATTGGAAACGCTTACATATTAGGAGATACGACTATGAAGCTTCGTCCTCTGCATGATCGCGTCGTGATCCGTCGCAGCGAAGAAGAAACCAAGACTGCTGGCGGCATCGTGCTGCCGGGCTCGGCTGCCGAAAAGCCGAATCGTGGTGAAGTCGTTGCGGTAGGAACCGGTCGCGTTCTGGATAACGGCGAAGTTCGCGCTCCAGCTGTAAAGGTTGGCGACAAAGTAGTATTTGGTCCCTATTCCGGCAGCAACGCCATCAAGGTTGATGGCGAAGAACTGCTGATCATGGCTGAGTCCGAGATCCTGGCTGTACTGGAAGGCTGATTGCCGATCCCTGTTTCCACCGAATTCGTTTAGAGGAAAAAGAACATGGCTGCTAAAGAAGTCAAATTCGGCGACTCCGCCCGCAAGAAAATGCTGGTCGGCGTAAACGTTCTGGCTGACGCTGTAAAGGCAACACTGGGCCCGAAAGGTCGTAACGTTGTTTTGGACAAGAGCTTTGGCGCTCCGACCATCACCAAAGATGGCGTTTCCGTTGCCAAAGAAATCGAGCTGAAAGACAAGTTCGAAAACATGGGTGCTCAGCTGGTCAAGGACGTTGCGTCCAAGGCTAACGATGCAGCTGGTGACGGTACTACCACTGCTACCGTTCTGGCTCAGTCCATCGTGAACGAAGGCCTGAAGGCTGTTGCTGCCGGCATGAACCCAATGGATCTGAAGCGCGGCATCGACAAGGCAACCATCGCGATCGTTGCTCAGCTTAAGGAACTGTCCAAGCCTTGCGCCGATTTCCGTGCCATCGCTCAGGTAGGTACCATTTCCGCCAACTCCGACGAATCCATCGGCAGCATCATTGCTGAAGCCATGGAAAAAGTAGGCAAGGAAGGCGTGATCACTGTTGAAGAAGGTTCCGGCCTGGAAAACGAACTGTCTGTCGTAGAAGGCATGCAGTTTGACCGTGGCTACCTGTCTCCTTACTTCATCAACAAGCCGGACACCATGTCCGCCGAGCTGGACAACCCGCTGCTGCTGTTGGTTGACAAGAAGATCTCCAACATTCGCGAAATGCTGCCGGTGCTGGAATCCGTTGCCAAGGCTGGCCGTCCGCTGCTGATCGTTGCTGAAGACGTTGAAGGCGAAGCGCTGGCTACTCTGGTCGTCAACAACATGCGTGGCATCGTCAAGGTTGCTGCTGTCAAGGCGCCTGGCTTCGGTGATCGCCGCAAAGCCATGCTGCAGGATATTGCCATCCTGACTGGCGGCACTGTGATCTCTGAAGAAGTAGGCCTGAGCCTGGAAAGCACCACTCTGGAGCACCTGGGTCAAGCCAAGCGCGTTGTTATCAACAAGGAAAACACCACTGTTATCGACGGTGCTGGCGTTCAGGTTGATATCGAAGCTCGCGTCAAGCAGATCCGTGCTCAGATCGAAGAGACTTCTTCCGATTACGACCGTGAAAAACTGCAAGAGCGTCTGGCCAAGCTGGCTGGCGGTGTTGCCGTGATCAAGGTAGGTGCGGCAACTGAAGTTGAAATGAAAGAGAAGAAGGCGCGTGTGGAAGACGCCCTGCACGCAACTCGTGCAGCCGTTGAAGAAGGCGTGGTGCCTGGCGGTGGCGTAGCCCTGGTTCGTTCCCTGCAGGCCATCGAAGGTCTGAAAGGCGACAACGAAGATCAGAACGTAGGTATCGCTCTGCTGCGTCGTGCTGTTGAAGCACCTCTGCGTCAGATCGTTGCCAACGCGGGTGGCGAGCCAAGCGTCGTGGTTGACAAGGTCAAGGCCGGTGAAGGCAACTACGGCTTCAACGCTGCGACCGGCGAATACGGCGACATGATCGAGATGGGTATTCTTGACCCCGCTAAAGTGACTCGTAGCGCCCTGCAGGCTGCTGCCTCTATTGGCGGCCTGATGGTAACTACCGAAGCCATGGTTGCTGATATCCCAGAAGACAAGGCTGCTCCGGCAATGCCTGACATGGGCGGCATGGGCGGTATGGGCGGCATGATGTAAGCCACCCAGCTACCTAGCTGAAAAAGCCCGGCCTAATGGTCGGGCTTTTTTATGGGCAATACTTAAAGCGCAGACGGGGCGGGAGCAGTCTTTTCTGGTGAAGTGGTCGGGCGGTAAAGCATTAATCGGTAAAAAGCCAGACACACCAACCAATCAAAAAGTGCCGTCCATATGTTATGGGAAAGAAAGTGAGCCCCTTGCATCATCCTTCCGATGGAAAAGATGCAGCCCAGCGCGAAGGCCGCAGCTAATGCGCCGCGTGCCAGCCGTGCACGGCGATCGCGCAAAAAGAAATAGAATGCAAACAAGGTAAAACCACTGGAAGCATGGCCGCCGGGCCAGCACAGATTGTTCTTGTTGGTCGCAGGGCGCTCTGACAATAACGGGGAGTAAACCTGGTCACCGCCATATTGAACCAGACTCCAAGGGCAGGGGACGTCGGTCAGCTTTTTCAGTGGCATGACAAGCGCTGTACACGTACCCATTGCAAGCACCAAGTATCCCAACGACTTGCGCCAAGGTTTCAGAGGTGTCCAGAAAAAGCTCAGGATCGAGCCTGCAATGGCAATAATACCGATCAGGATAACCAGCTGTTTGGCCCGATCATGCAGAACATCCTCAAGAAAGGCACTGTGTCGCCCAATAAACCCTGTGCCTGGATCATAGAATGCATCGGCCAGTGCAAAGTCGAGGCGTGTGGGCTCAACACTCAATAAAAGAATCATTACTGCCAAAGGCAGACCCAGAGCCCAGAAAAAGTTGAGCGGGCGAGAGTAAGCAGAAGCGTTCATGGGTATCCTAGAAGGAGAGAGGCAATTGTTTACAGGGAAGGCAGTTTCTATCTGAGCAGATGAAACAGGGCGCTCCTGTACAGTGCGCTGTGCCTTGTCATGCCCAAGTGAATGGGTAGTGAAAAAAATGTTAAACAGGCCTGCTGCGACCGCGCGAGGCTATGAGGTGAGTTCATGCGTATTCTGGTGGTTGAAGATAACCGCGATATCTTGAGTAATCTGATGGATTACTTGAGTCTCAAGGGATATACAGTCGACTGTGCCCAGGATGGGCTCTCAGGCCTGCACTTGGCGGCAACCGAGCATTATGATCTGTTGATTCTCGATATCATGTTGCCGGGAATCGATGGGTACACGTTATGCCAGCGCTTGCGTGAGGATGCCCGGCGCGATACTCCGGTTATCATGCTAACGGCGCGAGATCAGCTGGATGACCGCCTCAAGGGGTTTCGCTCTGGCGCAGACGATTACCTGATCAAGCCTTTCGCCTTGTCGGAGTTGGCTGCTCGGATCGAAGCGGTGATGCGCAGGACGCGTGGAGGAGGCAGGCGGCAGCTCCAGGTGGCTGATCTTGTTTATGATCTCGACACGCTGGAAGTTAGCCGTGGGGGTAAATCGCTCAAGCTAAATCCCATCGGTCTCAAGCTGCTTGCGGCGCTCATGCAAAAAAGTCCGCATGTGATTCGGCGAGAAGTCCTGGAAGAGACGCTTTGGGGAGATGACTGCCCTGACAGCGATAGTCTGCGCAGTCATATTCACCAGCTCCGCCAAGTTATAGACAAACCCTTTGAAACGTCCTTGCTCCATACGGTACATGGTGTGGGCTACCGCCTGACGAATGATAGCAATGGAGTATAAGCAGAGCCTTTTACGCCGGATCATCATTGCATTTGTGCTGATGACCGTAGTGGTGGGTGGCCTGTTCTCCTTTGGTATTGTCGAGGTCGTACACCTGGTTGAAGAACAGCTGATCTCCGAAGACATGAGCAACGAGCTGAATCGCATGTTGCGACGAGACATGCGAAACGGTGGTCAGCCGGTACTGGATCCAGGCATGAAGCTCTACTACGCGCCGGAAAATGAGCCACAGTCATTGCCGCCGGATTTGGTGGGGCTCAAGCAGGGCTTCAGTGAGGTCAAGGAGGGCGGTCGGTACTACTATGCCTGGGTTCGGTTCCAGGATGGGCGGCACTACATCCTTTTGCAGGATCAAAGTGATTTTGAGCGACGGGAAAAGGCTCTTTACCGGGTCGTGCTCAAGGGGTTTTTGCTCAGTGTGGCGTTGTCAGGCCTTCTCGGCTGGTTGCTGGCACGCCGAGTCATTGCTCCGGTCAGTCGTCTGGCTCGTCAGGTTCGGCATCGTGACCAGATGCTGCTGATGGCTCCCCCGTTGGCTCCGGATTATGCCAATGATGAAGTAGGGGAATTGGCAGCGGCGTTTGACGATGCATTAGGTCAGTTGCGTGATGCGCTTACCCGAGAGCAGTTGTTCACCAGTGATGTGAGCCATGAGTTGCGAACACCACTGATGGTAATTGCCACATCATGTGAGTTGCTGGCCGAGGATCCAGGTCTTGGTCCTAGAGGTAAGGCGCAGCTACAGCGAATGGTGAGCGCTACTGAGGAAATGCGGGATCTGGTGCAAACCTTTCTCCAGTTGGCCAGGGCACAGCGCGACGGGGCGGTCATTGCGCCTCGCAGTTCGCTCAGAACGATTGCCGATGAGCTGGTGCTGCAGTGGCAGGGAGCAATCGAGGCCAAGGGGCTAACCTTGAGGTATGAACCTGGGGGTTATGAACATCAGCAGACCTACAACGCCCCATTCCTGCGGTCTGTCATGAGTAATCTGCTGCGTAACGCACTTCATTACACGGATGCGGGTGAAATTCGCCTGACGTTGGAGGAGGCTGCTTTTACGGTGGAAGACACGGGCAGCGGCATTCCTGAAGCTCAACATGATGAGGTCTTCAAGCCCTTTGTACGAGGTAGTGCAAGACGTGGCGAGGGGTTAGGGCTTGGCCTCTCACTGGTCCATCGTATCTGCCAGTTGCAGGGATGGAAGGTTGCATTGACTAATCGTCAGCCAAACGGCTGCTGTTTCCGGGTTGAGTTGGCATTGCCAGAAAGCGGCAAAAACGATTGACGTAATTTTCACATGACCTTGACCCTGATTTAACGGTGCGCTCCATAAGGTGGCTTCATCTGACTTATGGAGTGCCGCCATGAAATCCACGATTGAGCTTCCCTTCTCCGAGAAATATGACCGCGCGCATGCCGAGCAGTACTTCAAGAAACACCAGGATGGCATGGCTCGCCGCTTGTCTCATTGGCGAGATGAGCAACTTGCCCGCCGCGCCCTGAGGTTGGCGGGACAGCCCAATTTAGTCCTGGATCTACCATGCGGCGCCGGTCGTTTCTGGCCGCTACTCGCGGAAAAACAGAATCGGGTCATTATTGGTGCTGATAACTCAGCGGATATGTTGGCCGTCGCATGTGCCTCCCAGCCCAAAGAAGTAGTTCAGCGTGTGCGTACCTTGCAAACATCCGCTTTTGCTATCGATCTTCCTGATAACGCAGTGGACAGCATTTTCTGCATGCGCCTGGTGCATCACATTGCTGATAGCGCAGACCGCTTGGAAATGTTTAAGGAATTCAATCGTGTAACACGCGATACAGTCATTCTGTCATTATGGGTGGACGGTAACTTCAAGGCATGGCGCCGCAAGCAGCTAGAAGCCAAGCGGCAGCTCCGCAACAAAAGTACGGGTTATCAAAATCGCATTGTTCTAAATGCCGAGCAGGTCGAGCACGAATTCGTACAGGCTGGTTTCAAAGTCGAAAAGCATCTTGATTTCTTGCCGCATTACTCAATGTGGCGTGTTTATGTTTTAAGAAAGGTTTGATTATGTCCGATATGTCTTTCCCATTGGGTACAACGTCGTCCAAGGGTACAGAGCGTTCCTTTGAAAACTGGTGGGGCATGTCGGGAGAGTGGGTCGAGGCGCCTAACGAGCGGCGGGGTGGAGAAAGCGGCGTCCAACGTATCCAGATCAATGACGGTACCATTGCCTATGCCAAACGTCAGGTAGGGCATATCTATCGGAGTCTGCGTCATCCGTTTGGGCGGCCAACAGCCCTGCGTGAGCGAGATGCCTTGACCTCTATCGCCGCGCTGGGCGTGGGCGTACCGGAGCTCTTGTTTTGCGAGGCTCGACGGGATGAGCAAGGCTGGCGTGCGCTGCTGGTAAGTGCCGAACTCGATGGGTATATCTCGCTGGAAGACTGGTACGCCAGCGGTGCCCAGACGCGGTATGACCAGGCGACCCGCGATATATTCCTGAAACAACTCGGCGCTATGCTGGCTCGGCTGCATAAGGCGCGCTGGCAGCATGGTTGCCTGTATGACAAGCATGTGTTCTTGCGCGTCCGTGAAACACTAGGCGAGGTTGAGTTCGATGTTGCATTACTGGATCTCGAAAAATGCCGCCGTCGTTTCTCAGCGCGTCGTGCCGCTCGGCGGGATCTTCTGCAACTTAAGCGCCATTCGTCGCTCAGTCATGCGGACTGGCAGGCCTTGGTCTACGGTTACCAAGCAGTATTTGGCAGGGTCATCAAAGGGTTGCAGCCATGAACTTAACAATCACAAGAACTTTGCTTTTAGTGGGTGCCCTCGGCGTTACAACAGTGGCGTTTTCGGCTTGGCACGAGCCGGGTGCAACGGTAGTCCAAGGGCATGAAGGAATCTCCTATTGCCAGACTCCGGCCAACGCACGAATGGTTAAAGCGGTTCCGTCCGATGAAAACCTCATGCTGTTCTTGTATGGGATGACCCAGCGCGCGGCAGGCGCTCATTGATATTTAACGCTGCGAAGTACGGGAAAAGGGTTTTTATTCATTCAGAGCTCGGGCATGCTGTGGATGTTTGATTTGATTACCTCGAGCGAAACCTATGGCTGATGGTATTTTTTCCCGGTGCAGCGTTCAAAGCCTTCTGGATACGGACTTTTATAAGCTCACTATGATGCAGGCTGTCCTGCATAACTATCCCAATGCGGAAGTCGAGTGGGCATTTAAATGCCGAAACAATGAAGATCTTCGACCCTACGAGGCCGAGATTCGCGCCGAGATCGAACGGCTTGCCGATATCAGTATCAGTGATGAGCAGTTGGCGTTCCTCGAGCGTATCCCTTTCATCAAGCCCGACTTTATCCGCTTTCTTCGCCTGTTCCGCTTCAATCCGCGCTATGTGCATATTGGTGTTGAGAACGGTGCGTTCAGCCTGCGCCTGCGAGGCCCGTGGCTGCATCTGATCCTTTTTGAAGTGCCGATCCTTGCGTTGATAAGCGAGGTGCGCAACCGCAATCGCTACCCTGAGCAGACCTTGGAGCAAGCCCGTGAGCAGCTCTATCGTAAATTTGAGTGGCTGAAGCAGGAAGCCAGTCCGGCCGAGTTGGCCGATTTCAAAATGGCGGACTTCGGGACGCGCAGACGCTTCTCGTTTCCGGTTCAGGAGATGGTGGTCAAGGCGCTGCGAGATGATTTTCCCGGGCGTTTCGTAGGGACCAGCAACGTGCATCTGGCCCTTAGCCTGGGCGTAACCCCCCTGGGTACCATGGCGCATGAGTGGTTCATGGCACACCAGCAACTAGGGCCAAGACTGATCGACAGTCAGATCGCTGCACTGGACTGCTGGGTGCGTGAATATCGTGGGCTTTTGGGTATTGCCCTGACCGACACTGTGACCATGGATGCCTTCCTTCGCGATTTCGATCTGTATTTTGCGAAGCTGTTCGACGGCCTGCGCCACGACTCTGGTGATCCACTGACATGGGCCGAAAAAGCGATCAGGCATTACGAAAGCCTGGGCATCGACCCGATGAACAAGACCTTAGTGTTCTCCGACTCGTTAAACTTAGAAAAGGCGCTGAATCTTTACCGTGCCTTGAAGGGCCGAATCAAGGTGAGCTTTGGTATAGGCACCAACTTCACGTGTGATTTGCCGGGCGTTGCGCCAATGAATATTGTGCTCAAAATGACATCCTGCAATGGTCAGCCCGTCGCCAAGATCTCTGATGTGCCTGGCAAAACCCAAAGTGAAGATCAGGATTTTGTTTATTACCTGAAGCACGTTTTTCGGGTTGCTTCCTGAGTTAAAGGCTTGATGGGTACGCAGTACTCATCAATGCAACAGCAAATGGTTATCCCACAGGCCGGAAGGCAGTTCGAGTGGCTTCATCACGATCTGTGTTTGTCTGCAGTCATAATGGCGGCAGCGGCCCTGACCTGAAGTCACGACAAACCCGCTTGCCGCTGCGCCTACGCCTGCACAATCTGGTAGAGGTGCGTCCAGCCGCAGCATGCCACTGTCCAGGTCCCAGATAAAAAAACGATTGCCTCGAGGGGCTGTCAGGGCAACCAGTCTCAATTCGTCATGTACTGCTACGCTTGCCGTGTATTGGACCATGGATTGACGCTGCGTCTCTGCCACCGGAAAGGCTTTGAAGGCTTCTCCGGGACGCTTGATTCCGAGCATGGCGGCTGCGTCGGTGGCTGCGCCCATATATTGCTGACAGGCCAGAATGGTGCCGTCCTTTGCAATGGCCAAGTGGCGAACGCTGTTCATCTGCAGGTCCAACGTCTCCTTGGAAAGGAGCTCACCTGAGCGGCTCATCAAGACCAGGCTGGGTTCCATGGCATCCAGGTTCATTTCTACCCGGCTTTCAGCCTCGGTGCGAATTCCCCCGTTGGCAACAACAAACGTCTCTCCATCCGGCATCCAGGCTACTTCATGGGGGCCCAGACCATGGGTGCTTAGCTCATGGGAGCGAATCAGAGCTCCATCACTGAAGCGATAGGCACTTAGCAGGCCACGGCCAGGGTCCGTCGTGTCGTTCTCGGTAGCGTAGAACCACGTGCCTTCTGCGTGGAAAACCCCGTGCCCATAGAAATGACGATTTGCAGGCGAGTCGAGCGTCTGGACAAGTTTTCCATCGCGCAGGTCGATTACATAGCTCTGCGTACCTGGGCGGCGAGCCACGAAGACAGCAAAGGGCTCGCTGGGGTGCGTGACGATGGCATGGCATCGTTGCGTAACCTCGGTAACGAAAACAGGCTTGCCGTTGAGGCGATAGCCCACGGCAAAGTGGCGGCCATCTACATCGTCGCGGGCAGAAAGCAGCAAGGGTTCCTGGGACCCTGACGTAAACGTCCAGCGACCCAGGCGTTGCAGGTTATGGAACAGACTACTCAACAGAGTGGACATGACGGATACCCAATGTCGTTACTCAATCACCATCGTTGGCGTTGAACCCTAACTGGATGCCAAGGGCTTTAGCCAGCTCGCCTTCATGCAGACGATGTACGGTATTGAGGCTGTCATAAAAGGCGTTCAGTTTGGCGACGCCCGCCTCGTTACTGAGCCAGGACTTCAGCGGCTGTTGTTGCAGCTCTGCCAGCTGTTTGCTGCTCTCGGCATAAGCGGTATCGATTTTATCAGCCAAGGGTTTTTGTTCCTTGGGCAACAAGGCACGTAGCCCTTTACCGTCTACGCCATTCCACAGCGCCTGGGCGCCAGCAAGGCTCGCGGCAATACTGAGAAGCGACGACTCGCTACGCCAGGCTTCAGCCTGGTACGGCTGTGGAATACCTTTGCTTTGTCTACCCAGCGGAACGCCCAGCTTTTTCTTCAGGCTGTCTAGCGCTGTGACCTGTACCCGCAAAAGGTCGGCAATAGCTTCCTGAGCATCGGCATAGCGTTGATTCGGAAATTTGGAGAGCTGCGCCAGCATGCCATCCGTATCCTTCCAGCGGGTAAGGATACGCTGTGCCAGTTCCTGCTGGTGCTCGGCAATGGCTGTCAGAAGCGGACAGTAGCGTGCCCTCTGTTCTGCATTAGCCAGTTCGATATTGCTGTCGAACAGAATGTATTCATACGCCGTCAGGCCCTGGACGACAACGCTGGCTTTGTCCAAGGTGGCCTTATCAACCTGAGGATTACTCTTGAGCAGCTGTTCCACCTGGCGGGCGACCAGGTTTTTCTTGTCGGGGTAGAACTGCACTTGCCAAGCCGTATTATTTTCGGCCAGCGGGCCGATCAACAGCGGTTGCAGTTCGGCCCAGGCCTTTTGTGCGTTGAAAAAGGCTTCACGAGCCTTGCCAAGCTCTTCCTTGCCGGAGCAGAAGGCTACGGCGCTGCTCGCCAATGCCCGATCGGTTTCCACCCAGCGAGCGTACGCCGGTAGCAGGACCTGCTCGGCCAGGGCGGCGCTGGTCTGGGCCTGTTGATTCTGTGGCGAGCAGGCACCGAGTGCCAGGGCAAGCCCGGTTAGCAAAAGCCGAGGGCGGAACATGCAACGCTCCTTATAGCGAATTCAGAAACTCAAGCAGGGCAGCACGCTCTTCGGCGTTGAGCCCCAATACGTTTTGCTTGGCCGACTCGGCTTCTCCGCCATGCCAGAGAATGGCTTCAAGCAGGTTGCGAGCACGACCATCATGTAAAAATTGCGTATGACCACTGACTTTTTGTGTCAGGCCTATTCCCCACAAGGGGGGAGTACGCCACTCACGACCACTGGCCAGAAATTCGGAGCGATTGTCGGCGAGTCCTTCGCCCATGTCATGCAATAAAAGATCGCTGTAGGGGTAAATGGTCTGATTGGCCAGTTCAGGGACCGCAGCGTTGGCAGCCGTCTGGAAGGTGGGTATATGACAGGCAGGACATCCCGATGCGTAAAACAGGGTCTTGCCTTGCAGCACGGAGGGCTTGTCGACTCCGCGTCTGACGGGAACCGCAAGGTTGCGCGTATAAAAGAGCACCATGCGGCGAATATTGTCGCTGACTTCCGGATCTCCCCCTTTGGGTGCCTGCTTGCAGGCTGTCTGAGCCTCTGTGCAATCGTCATTGGGGATCAGGCTGGTCGTCAGACCCATGTCGCCGGAAAACGCCGTGGCGTTCTGTTGGTCAAGTGTGGGCTGGCCTGCCTTCCAGCCGAAGCGGCCCAGCATGGTCTTCTGCTCCGCAAAGCTCCAGACCCAGTTGGCTCGTCCAGAAATACCATCCCTGTTGTCATCATTGGGGTCAGTATTCTTGAGGATTTCACTTTCCGATATGGCTTCCAGAAGGCCCAGACCAATCATGGGTGGCGCTACACGCGCAGAGAACTGGGCTTGTGGATGAAACGGACCGTACCCGAGATTTTCTATGTGCAGCGTAGGTTTTCGCAGGGTGATGACGGTGCCGTCCTTGAGTGTGACCGGTACGTCCGCGTAATCGAACCTGACCTTGCCCTCTGGCGGTACGCCAGGAATGGCATTGTCCTGTAGCTGTCCGCCATAGGTGGGTTCGGGTACAACGCCCAGTCTTTTCAGGGTCTCCTGATCCTGCGGTCCGCCGGGTATGGATAGTCTGACCAACATGGTGAAGGCGTTGGTTACGTGCGGGCCCGGGGGATGACCACGTCCGTCGCTCAGGTGGCAGCTCTGACAGGCGTTGATATTGAACAACGGCCCCAGACCATCTCGCGCTGTTGTGGAGGAGGGCGCGATGACCCAGGGATTGCGAAAAAAACTGTTACCTACGCTGAAATCCAGACGCTGAACGGGCGTCAGGTTGTTGGAGGGAAACGAAAAGGCATTGGCGCTCTGGTCATTGACGCTGGTTGTACCCGCCGACAAGGCCTCGCCCGGTTCTGCGTGGGTAAAGTGCGGTGAGTCATCACAGGCACTGAGAAGCGAGACGAGAAGCGCCAGGGGGGCCAAACGAAGGGGAGCTAGTGTCATCAGAGCCAAACGGTACCGTTAAATGATCGACCTGAACGTATCGAAGCCACGGCAGGTAGGGCCTGCCGTGGCTTCGTAAAAACGCCGTGCCCTTGGGGCGGATCAGAATTCGTGATCGGCGTTATCGGGCTTCAGATCTTGGATGCCCAGCTTGGCCGCGGCCTGTTCGATGGCGCCGGTCTGCTTGACCAGGGCCTGAATGGCGTCACGGATCTTTTGCTGGTCGGCGGTGTTGTCCGGAGCGATCATCTGGTCGTAATGAACACCGTCCTTCTCGGCACGATCAACAATGGCCTGCATCTTGGCCTGGGTATCGTCGAGATCAGCCTTGAGCGTGGCATCGGCTTGCGGGTCAGCCTTGGCAACCAGTTCGGAAAGGCTTGGGCCTTTCACTTCTGTACCGTCGATACGCTTGTACTGACCCAGATAAACATTGCGAATGCCCAGTGCATCGTAATAAAGGGTGTGATGGGTATCGTCGCTGAAGCAGTCATGCTCGTCTTCAGTCGAGTTAGCTTCTAGAGATACCTTCATACGCTCGCCGGCCAGTTCTCCCAGCGACAGACTGCCCATGCCAAACAGCATCTTGCGAATACCGGAGTCTGCACTTTCCTGTTCTAGCGTCGCGCGGTAGTTATCAGGTACGCCCGGCTTCCACTGACCAGCCATGTACTCAAGGTCGTTAACCAGGAGATCAGTTACCGCTTTCAGGTACGCGCGACGGCGATCGCAGTGACCACCCGTGCAGCCATCCCCTGCAAGATAATCCGTTGCGGGGCGGTTGCCTGCACCGGGGCCTGTCCCGTTAAGGTCCTGACCCCACAGCAGAAATTCGATTGCATGGTAACCCGTCGCCACGTTGGCTTCCGAGCCGGCCAGCTCATTCAGACTGGCCAGCTTTTCACCAGTAATGTCCTTGACGTCAACCTTGTCTTCACCAATCTGAATCTCTTCGTTGGCAATGATGTTGGCAGTAGCAGCCGGGTTACCGGTCGCATGTTGATAATCGGATGCAACATAGTCGATCAGGCCTTCATCCAGAGGCCATGCGTTGAGCTGACCTTCCCAGTCATCCACAACAGGGTTGCCAAAGCGGAAGGCTTCTGACTGGGAATAGGGCGTGCGCGCTGCCATCCAGGCCTCTCGAGCCGCTTTTAGTGTGGCGTCGGAAGGGGAGGCCAGGAAGGCATCGACGGCTTTCTGCAGATTCTGACCCGCTGTAAAGGCGTCGCTGAACACAGCCTCGGCAATGTCAGCGTAATTCTTGATCACGGCCTTGGCCGCGGCTTCATCCGGTTTCGCCGCCTGTGACGTTGTCGCTGAGGTGGCTGCAGGGGCTGCTGCTTGATTGGCGGGTGCCTGTTCTTTCTTGTCGTCACCACAGCCTGCCAGGGAAATGGCGATAGCGAGGAGGCTTACGCTCGCCCAGTGCATACGGGTCATTCCGGAATCCTTTTCTAAAATAGGGTGCTCATTACATGAGCCTGGAGAAAAGCCGGATAATAATGCGAAAGATTTTCATTTTTGAAAACCCTTTTCGCCAGGGGTCAGTGCTTTACTGGCATAACCCGTGAAATGGGCAGACCTTGAGTACGCGCCTCGATAACCGCGGGGATCTGATCAGCGGGGATTGGCTTGCTGTAGAAATAACCCTGACCCTCGTCACAGCCTTGCTCCACAATGTAGGCCTCCTGCAGGTCGGTTTCCACACCTTCCGCGATAAGCTCTTTGTTGAGGCTTTTGCCTAGTTGGATGATGGCGCGTACCAGGGGGGCGTCGTCTTTTTCGTCGCTCAGATCCTGCACGAAACTCTTGTCGATTTTGATTTTGTCCAGAGGCAGTCGCTTCAGATAAGCCAGAGAGCTATAACCGGTGCCGAAATCATCCAGTGCTATCAGCGCGCCGACTTCCCTGAGACGACGCAGCGTTTGCACGGCAGTGTCCACATCTTCCATCAGTGCCGTTTCAGTAACCTCAAGCTCCAGCCGCTTGGGCGGAATCCCGTGGCGTAACAGGAGCGATTGTATAAACGCAGGCAGATTTTCCTGTTGTAGCTGCACAGCCGACAGATTGATGGCCATGCGCAGGGAGGTGTAACCGCTTGCGTACCAGGTATGCAGTTGACTGCAGGCCTGCTCAAGCACCCATTCTCCGAGAGCTACGATGCTGCCAGTGCGCTCGGCCAGGGGAATGAATACATCGGGTGGAATGAATCCGTGGACAGGATGATTCCAGCGCAATAGGGCTTCCACTCCACTAATCCGTTGGCTCGCATAGTCAATCTGAGGTTGGTAGACCAGATAAAGCTCCTGGCGTCTCAGGGCTTCACGAAGGTCCTTTGCCAACCCGCGCCTGAAGCGGATGTCCTGATCTACACTGGCCACGTAGAACTTGTAGCCGCTATGACCCTGGGTTTTTACCAGGGCCATCGTCTGCTCGGCACGCTGCATCAACTGGTCGGCGGTCTGGCCATCCTCCGGGTATAGCGTGATGCCGATCGAAGCGCTCAGGTGGGCTTGATACTGTTCGACACTGAATGGCGAATCGAGTGCATCCAGAGCAGCATGGGCCAGTTCAGCGGCTTCGTCGGGTTGCCTGATCAGTTTGATGAGCGCAAAGCGATCCCCTCCCAGCCGCCCAAAACCGTCTACTCCCGGGCAGCCCGCCCGCAGCCGGGTTACCAGTTTGAGCAGAAGCCTGTCGCCTACCTGATAACCGTATTGCTCGTTAATGCTTTTGAAATCATCAAGGCCCAGGCACAGCACGGCTACGCTCAGGTTTTGTCGATCCGCCTCGGAAAGGGTCCACTCAAGCTGACCATGAAAGGCTTGTCGATTGGAAAGGCCGGTCAGCAGGTCATGCTGACTGATCCGTTGAAGGTTGCTGATGGCCTCTTCACGAAGCGCTGTGTTTTGCTCGATCGAGGCAAGTAGCTGGTTGGCAGTGTTTATCCAGCGGCCCAGTTCGTTCTGCTCATGTCCTTTGAGGAGGGGGAGAGGTTTGTGGCCTGGCAGACCGGGTTTGATCGCCGCCAGATGGTTGAGCAGTCGGGAAAGGGGGCGCGTCAGAATCCAGTGATAGACCAGATAAAGCGCCAGCACCAGAATCAGGACGCGAACCAGTAACGAGACGAGAATAAAGGCTGAGTTCTTTAAAAATTTCTGCCCGTAAGGGGCTGTGTCCACAGCGATGCGCAAGTCGCCATAATACTCCTCAACCGGTGGCTCGCCTGTAAGACGGATGCTGAAGCGCTGCTCTTTGTCAAAGAGCCTATCAGTAAGCAGGCGTGTCGAGCCGCTGAGCAGTGGGCGAGCGTGCTCTGATAAGGGCTGCTCGCCGGGAGTGCCAATGTAAGCTTCACGAATGGAGGGATGCTTGAATAAGCCACGGGTAACATGTTCGGCCATGGTGTCATCCAGGCGATACATGGCCTGGGTGGCAGGGTCCCTGAACATGGACAGCGTCTGGCGTGCGTCCGTCTGAATCTGATCACGTACCTGTCTGGCCTCATAGGCAATCTGTACGATGCCTAACAGCAGTCCGACGAGCAAGGCCGTTGGTAATGCTACAAGCAGCAGCTTCAACGACAGGCTATGCCGAATGCTCAGTTTCACTCCGTGCTCCTTTCCATGGATGGCTTTGCCATCCTATGTCTACTACAGGATGAAATGTGTAATAACCGAGTCTAGCTGTCTCTTCGCAAAAGTAGGCATGACTTAAAAACAAAACCCGGCGAAAAGCCGGGTTTTGTCGAGAGATACCAGGATCAGGCGGCGAAGTTTTTCGCTACGAAGTCCCAGTTCACCGTATTCCAGAAGGACTCGAGGTACTTTGGACGCAGGTTGCGATAATCGATGTAGTAGGCATGTTCCCACACGTCGATGGTCAGCAAGGGCTTATCACCCGAAGTGATGGGGTTGCCAGCACCGATGGTGCTGGCCAGCGCCAGGGAACCATCCGCCTTCTTGACCAGCCAGGCCCAGCCGGAACCAAATGTGCCGATGGCCGTCTTGGTCAGCTCTTCCTTGAATTTGTCAAAGGAACCAAATGCCGTTGCGATGGCATCTGCCAGGGCGCCCGTAGGCTGGCCGCCACCGTTAGGCGTCATGCAGTTCCAGTAGAACGTGTGGTTCCATACCTGGGCAGCGTTGTTGAAGATCGCGCCAGAGGACGTCTTGATGATGTCTTCCAGGCTTTTGCCTTCGTACTCAGTGCCGGGCACCAGGTTGTTCAGTGCGGTGACATAGGTCTGGTGGTGCTTGCCGTGATGGAACTCCAGCGTCTCGGCGGAAATATGCGGCTCGAGGGCGTTCTTCTCATAGGGCAGCGGCGGCAATTCGAAAGCCATGGTTATCTCTCCATAATGTTTCGTCAGGGCATTGCACGGCAATGGTCGACCGATCAGGCGCCGGCCTAACCTGCGGTAAGGCATTAGGCTCAATACCGCGGCGGGGGATCATAGCACTCGCTTCGTTAGCTCGCCATGTAACAAACCCGACAGAAGGTCTTATGGCTTGTAAAGGATGAGCTGTATGGCCGTGATCAGCATGACGGTTCCAATCGCCATATCGATCATGCGCCATACGCGCGGTCGGGTCAGGTAGGGTGCCAGCTGCGCCGAGCCGATTGCCAATGTGAAGAACCAGAGAGCAGACGCGCAGCCTGCACCGACCGTAAAAGCCAGTGGTGCCGGCTGCTGGTTACCTAACGCTCCGAGAACCAGAACGGTATCCAGATAGACATGGGGATTGAGTAGCGTAACGGCTAGCGCAATGCCCAGCGTCTTGCCCAATGAGCGGGGTGCCGCCGCTGCGCTATGCAGTGACTGTGACGTAAGTGCTCGTCTGTAGGCACAGATGCTGTAATAGAGCAAAAAGATAATACCAGCCCATTTGAAGACGCCCATCAGCCAGGCATCCCCGGCCAGTAAGGTGGCCAGGCCAAACACGCCAATGGTTACCAGGCTGATATCGAAGAACAGACAAAGCGCGGCCACAGGCAGGTGATGTTCCCTGCGCAATCCTTGGGCAAGGATGAATGTGTTCTGCGCACCGATGGCTATGATCAGACCGCCCATGGTCATGAGTCCTGTCAGATAGCTCTGCCACATCTTATTGGCCCGCCAGCGTGAGTAGGGCAGCCATGGCGCGTGCTTGGTCCGCCTCTGCGACGAAGAGGTGATCATGGTAAAAGCCGGCGACTACATTGCAGCTGATGCCCTGCTGTGCCAAGGCGTTCGAAAACGCGGCAGTCAAACCAACAGCCTCCAGTGCGGAGTGAACGTTCAGGGTAATCCAGGCAGCTACATAGTTATAGGAGAGCGCTAAGCGGTCAGCATCTTGCCTGGTCAGTACAACGGTCAGGCCTTCCTGCTCCCTGAAGGTTGCCAGGGGGATTACGTCCTGTGGCAACGTCTGTTCATGCAACGAGCAAAACACGTATTGGCCTGGATTGAGCACAGGCTGCATCTGGCTCAGCAGAAGCGAAAGATCATGAATGGCGTGAGACATCAGTGTTCTCCAGAAAGGGATGGCCAGTCTGGAGAGAAAGCCTGTATAAGAAAAACAAATAGTGCTGATCAGTCATTAGGAAAACTGATGTTTGATTATAAACTTTTGGCTGCGCTCGCCGCTGTCGTAGAGCAGGGCGGTTTTGAGCGCGCGGCACATGTACTGGGATTGTCCCAGTCTGCGGTCTCACAGCGAATCAAGCTGCTGGAGGCCCGCATTGGACAGCCTGTCATTGTGCGTACATCACCACCCACCTCTACTGATGTAGGGCAAAGGCTTCTAAACCATGTTCAGCAGGTGCGATTGCTTGAACGCGACCTCCATGGTCAGGTGCCGGGGCTTGATGAAGCCAGGACGGTGGAGCGTTTGCGGGTCGCCATCAATGCCGACAGTCTGGCTACCTGGTGGGCGGCCAGTATCGGCCCCTTCTGTACCAGACAGGGGATCCTGCTGGATCTGGTTGTCGAGGATCAGGAGGTGGGACTCAAGCGTATGCAGGCCGGGGAGGTAGCCGCCTGCGTCTGTGCCAGTGCACGTCCGGTCGCCGGTGCCCGGGCGGTATTGCTGGGCGCCATGCGTTACCGGGCAGTCGCCAGCCCCGCCTTTCATGCACATTACTTGTCCGAGGACGTAACGGCTGAGCGCCTCGCTCAGGTGCCTGCAGTCGTCTATGGGCCGGATGATCAGCTTCAGCATCATTTCCTGGCACGGCTGGGCTTTACTGGTCATTTCGATCATCATCTATGTCCTTCTTCGGAGGGCTTCGTGAAAATGGTCGCCAACGGGCTTGGCTGGGGGTTGCTTCCCGAGCTGCAAACCCAGGCGGAGCGCGAGCGAGGCGAATTAATTGATCTGGTGCCGGGGCAGGTGATCGATGTGCCGCTGTACTGGCATTCCTGGCGTAACGGTGGTGATTTGCTGACGGCCTTGACTCGACATCTGGAGAGCCAGGCAGCCTGTTGGCTGGTAGCGACTTGACGGGGAGATCTGATGCGAATTCTGGTGACGGGCGCGAGTGACTACATTGGTGCACGCCTCGCCCTGGATCTATTGGCGGACAAGCATTTGGTGCGTATTCACGGTCAGCCGGGAGCTATGCTCGATGCCTTGGTAAAGCAGGGCGCTGAATATATCCCGGGGACCCTGACCGACACGGAGCAGGCGCGGCGCCTGTGTGATGATATCGATGCCGTTGCACATTGTACCGATGGCGTAGGCGATCTTTCGGCGCAGGCCATGGACGCCAGTTTTTCCTTTATCGAGGCCTGCCTGCATATGCGGGTCTCGCGCCTGGTCTATCTATCTTCCAGCCATGTTTACGAAGCGGGAGGGGAGGCGCTCAAGGAGGATGCCGTACCTGCCAAGCCGCGGACAGTCGAGGCGCAGCGGCGCTTGCAGATCGAGCGCCTGGTTTTTACAGCAGCAGAGTTCGGGTTGGACGTCATTGTGTTGCGCCCTGCGCAGATTATTGGGCTGCCCGATAACGCTTGGGCGCCAAAGCTTGTTCAGCTCAACCGTCAAAAACGTTTGCGTCAATTGGGTAACGGTCTCAATCGCTGGGACTTCACTAGCATGAACAGCCTTTGCACAGCCTTGGGTGTTGCACTTATGACCGAGCACCCAGACGCGCTGAACAAGGCTTTCAACTTGAGCGAGGGGCAATCTCAGCCGGTATGGGACGTGGTGAATTATCTGATGCGCCGTCTGAAGCTTCCGGTTCTGGGGCAGGCCACGGCTCGCATTCAGCCAAAGGTTCTGCTGCAAGATATGCTTGCTGCAATCAAATCCGCCAGAAAAGAACGTGAACCCGATCCTCTGCACCTGATGGATCGCAATTTTACACTGGATATCAATCGGGCCCGCGATATCCTGGGTTTTCAACCCCAGACCACGGTCTGGAAAGCTTTGGATGAATATATTGAAAACCGCTCCGCAAGGCGATAACGCCAGACTGCCAGCGCTGTGATGGCATTTGTATACTAGCTTTTTGAGAGCAAGCCCCGTGCCTGTCGGCTCATGCTTTTTTCACCAATGAAGGTCCGCCATGCGAAACGATTCATTTGATGAACTCGACAATGTACCCAGCCTGACGCCTGACAAGGACCTTAGCGAAGACTTTGGGCGTGCCAGCCACGGTCGGCATCATCGCCATGCGCCTGTGGAACAGGGGCGGGAAGTCGAGGCCCATGTCGCGGCTAATCCCCAAGAGCCATTACGGGCTTCGCGTGGAGCCAAACCGGCCCGCGTTCCGAGCACAGGTCCTCTATGGGCATTGATTGCGGCCATGATCATTGCGTTGGCGGGGCTGGGTTGGTGGAGCCATCAGCAAATTCAGCTCATGCAGGAGCAGGTCGTCGCGACCCAGGAGAACTTTGCACGAATCAGTGAAGAAGCTGCGGGTCGGCTTCAGGATATCTCGGGCAAGCTGGTTGCCAGCGAGTCAAGCGGGACGTCCAGTCGTGAGTCCTTGTTGTTGCGGCTGAAGAATATCGAGACCAAGGTAGCAGACGTGGCCCGCCAGCAACAGGCAGCGGTGGATGCGCAAAGTGCCCTGGACAAGCGAATCGACCAGCTGGCTGCTGACATCAAGACGCAGCAGGGCAACGCTTCAGATCTGAATGGCCGTATAACGGCGTTGGCTGATGAGCAGGCTGTCCTGAAAGCGGCGCAAGGGGATTTGAAACGCTTCAGTGATCAGATCGATTCGCTCACGGCGCAAAACAAGAGTTTGCAGGCAGATATCGCCGCGCTCAAGAAACGGGGCGACCCTTCTGGCGCTATCGAAAACCTGCAGCAGGATCTTCTTGTACTGCGCAGTGAGCTGGACTCACGTAGCAACAACAGTGGACCGGATTCCGCTTCGTTCGATGCGTTCAGGGCCCAGACCGTGCGCAATATCAGTACGATTCAGACCCAGCTGCAGAACCTTCAGCAGCAGATTAACACCCGCCGCTGACATTCTTCAGACATGAAAAGCCCCGCCAGAGCGGGGCTTTTTTTATTACAGCCGGGGGTAGTCGATATAACCTACAGGGCCAGGCACGTAAAAGGTTTCCGGGTGAGGCTCGTTCAACATGGCCTGACGGGCAAAGCGCTCCGGCAGGTCAGGGTTGGCTATAAACGGAACACCAAACGCCACAGCGTCGGCGGTTCCACTTTCCAGCCAGGCATTGGCGCTGTCATGGGTGAAGCGTTCATTGGCGATAAAAACGCCGCCAAAAGCGTCCTTAAGTTGTGGACTAAGGCTGTCATCAGCTTCAGCCTCACGGGCGCAGATAAAGGCAATGCCGCGCTTGCCCAGCTCACGGGCCAGATAGCCGAAGGTCTCGGCCGGATTTTCGTCGCCCATGTCATGCAGGTCACACCGAGGCGAAAGGTGAACGCCTACACGATCGGCGCCCCAGACATCGATACAGGCATCGGTCACTTCAAGCATCAGGCGAGCCCGGTTTTCAATGGAGCCACCATATTGATCGGTACGCTGGTTGGTGCTGGTTTGCAGGAACTGGTCCAGCAGATAACCATTGGCCCCGTGAACTTCTACGCCATCGAAACCCGCTTTTCTGGCGTTCTCGGCACCCTTGCGGTAAGCCTCGACGATACTGGCAATCTCTTCGGTTTCCAAAGCACGCGGGATGACGTATTCCTGCTTGGGACGGACCAGGCTCACATGACCGTTGGCGGCGATGGCGCTTGGAGCCACCGGCTTTTCGCCCTGGAGGTAAAGCGGTGCGGAAATACGACCTACGTGCCAGAGTTGCAGCATGATGCGACCGCCTGACTTGTGCACGGCTGAAGTGATCTTTTTCCAGCCCTCCACTTGTTCGTCGGACCAGATGCCCGGGGTATTTGGATAACCCACGCCCATTGGATCGACGGAGGTGGCCTCGCTTAAAATCAGACCAGCCGACGCACGCTGCGCGTAGTACTCGGCCATAAGGTCGGTAGGGACGCGATTATCATCTGCGCGACAACGGGTCAGCGGTGCCATAACGAAGCGGTTCGGCAATTCCAGTGCGCCGATTTTGATCGGATCAAACAGGTTGGGCATGGTAACGACTCCGTAGGTGAATCATTGGCTGACAGCCAAGCCGCTTTTCCGGGCATGGCTAAAGGTCAACAGGGTCAGAATCAAGGCAATCAGGGCCAGTCCCCCGGCAGCCAGCGGAACGCTGGTCAGGCCCAGTCCATGGGCGATAACGCTTCCTCCCACCCAGGCGCCCAGCGCGTTGCCGACGTTGAAAGCGCCAATGTTCAAGGTGGAAACGAGGTTGGGTGCGTCCTTGCCAAAGGTGACCACGTTGATTTGAAGTGCGGGAACCGCTGCAAAGGCGCAAGCTGCCCACAGGAACAGGGTGATCTCGGTAGCGACCATGCTATGACTGGTCCAGGCCAAAAGGGATGACACGACGGCCATCGCGATGAAGATACCTATGAGCGTTGTGGACAGACGCCAGTCTGCAAGGCGTCCACCCAGGATGTTGCCGAGGGTAAGGCCTACACCGATCAATAGCAGCGTGCTGGTTACGCCATACTCTGACAGACCTGTTACATCAGTAAGCAGCGGTGTGATGTAGGTGAAGAGGGCAAACATCGAGGCAGAGAACATCACTGTCATCGAGAGGGACAGCCAGAAACCGGCCCCCTTCAGCGCCGCCAATTCACGGCGCAGGTCGGTTTTTTCCTGTGGCGCCTTGCCGGGCAGAACAAGCCAGAGACCTGCCAGCGCGAGGACACCGATGAGGGATACGGCCGCAAAGGTTGAACGCCAACCGGTTGCCTGTCCTAGTGCTGTACCTAGCGGTACGCCAAGAACGTTCGCCAGCGTAAGGCCTGTGAACATGAGCGCGACGGCAGAGGCTCGGCGGTTCGCTGGCACCAGACTGGCCGCTACCACCGAGCCGATACCAAAGAATGCGCCGTGGCAGAGCGCCGTGATGACGCGAGCCAGCATCAGGACGTTGTAGTCTCCGGCTAAGGCGCAGAGCACATTGCCAATGATAAAGATGCCCATCAGCACGAGCAGGGCCATCTTGCGTGGCCAGTTGGCCGTCACCATCGCCATGAAGGGCGCACCGATTGCAACACCTAATGCATACCCACTGACGAGCCAGCCAGCTGATGGGATGCTGACATGAAGGTCATTAGCTACATTGGGCAAAAGCCCCATGATCACAAACTCGGTGGTGCCGATGGCAAAGGCGCTAAGCGCCAGCACTAACAATGAAGCGGGCATCGCATCTCTCTATGGTAAGGCGGAAAAATCAGAGCTCTCGGCCCAGCTGCTCGACGAAGGCATTGATCACTGCTTCGTTACGCTTGTAGAAGACCCATTGGCCAACACGCCGGGTTGTAACGAGGCCGGCACGCTGAAGCGTGGCTAGATGAGCCGAGACTGTGGATTGGGAAAGTCCCGTTTTCTGATCGATAAGGCCTGCGCACACGCCAATCTCCAACGGGTGGTCCTGTTGGATGAAGTGTTTTTCCGGTTCACGCAGCCAGGCCAGAATGTCTCGTCGGACGGGGCTGGCTATCGCCTTGATCAGATCATCGATATCCATAATGTTCACATATCGGTTTATCGGGATAAGGCGAACCTTATATCGAAATGACACGATATACAATGTTGTTTAGCTACCTAATGTCTGATGCAGATACGCTGATTGTTCAAGAAGGTGCGTCGGCATCTGGTCGTACACTACCGTTTAGCGGTTTCGTCCAGAGAGGGGCACGTTTATCGACTAGTCTTGTGCGGTCGTTCAGCCGTTTCGCTGAAGCGAATTGATTATTCGTCCTGATACCGGTAAACCGCTCTTTCGCCATGGGTTCATTAGGACTTTCATGCGAAAGCATGACTGCTCATGGCTATTCTTTCTGTGAAAAGAGCTGTTTTCACAGGTCCGTTAGAAGTTGGAGAAGTTCATGGCGTCTATGAAGCGTCCTTTGATTCTGGCACTGGCCGGTGCGCTACTTGCAGGGTGTGCATCCAGTAATCCTTACGAAAACCAGGGCGGTAGTGGCGGATCCCGTACCGCGACCTATGGCGGCCTGGGCGCATTGGCGGGTGCTGTCGCCGGCGCAGCCATTGATCATAACCATCGCGGCAAGGGCGCTTTGATTGGCGCAGCGGCGGTAGGCGCAGCGGCAGCGGGCTATGGTTACTATGCGGATCGTCAGGAAGCCGAGCTGCGTCGTCAAATGCAGAACACTGGCGTAGAAGTACAGCGCCAGGGTGATGACATCAAGCTGATCATGCCGGGCAACATCACGTTTGCAACGGATTCGGCCGATATCGCTGGCAATTTCTACAAGCCGTTGAACGATCTGGCGACATCCTTTAAGCAGTTCGATCAGAACAGTGTCGAAATTGTGGGCTATACCGATAGTACAGGTAGCCGTGCGCACAACATGGATCTGTCCAATCGACGTGCCCAGAGTGTAGCGAACTACCTCGTCGCTCAGGGTGTCGATGCTTCACGTGTTAGTACGCGTGGTGCCGGGCCGGACCAACCGATCGCGACCAATGCGACCGCTGATGGTCGTGCTCAGAACCGTCGTGTCGAGGTCAATCTAAGGCCGTTGCCTGGTGCAGTGACCCAGTAAGTGCACCCTCCGTGATGCTACCGTTTAGCGGAATCTGGTAGCGTCACGGTTTGGTCAAGAAAATGGCGCTGTATTTTTGTTGTTCTGGATAATAACCTTATCGCCAAACCTCGGTTCTATTAGTGGCATGCAGTAGAGCCTTGCCGAGTGCTCGAAGGGAGGAGTTGTATTCAGTGCAGTACGAACTGAAAGGAGGCGACACGGAAAGTCCAGTTCCTAGTATCAATCAGGGGCCTGTACTGCTCGTTGTCGATGACCGGGTAGAAAACCTCATGGCCATGCAGGCACTGCTTGAAATAGAGGACTGGCGTGTCTTGACCGCCAACTCGGGTGAGCGTGCCTTGAGATACTTGCTCGATGAGCCTATAGATCTCGTACTGCTGGATGTGCAAATGCCCATCATGGACGGCTTCGAAGTCGCTCGGATGATACGCGGCAATCTGCGCACCCGCTTTACACCAATCATATTCGTCTCTGCCGAGGCTCACTCTTACGAGGCTGTTCTACGAGGCTATGCTACCGGTGCGGTGGATTACCTGCTCAAGCCGGTCGATCCCAACATTCTACGGCACAAGGTGCGCTCCCTTCTCGAACATGAGCGCAATCGTCGCGAACTCCTGCAGCTGAGTCAGCAGCTGGAGCTTGCCAAGGCATTTAGTGACTCCCTGCTCGATAATGCGGCGGAAGGCATTCTGGTCGTTAATGAGCATGGCCTGATCACATTTGCCAATGCGGCGATTGCCCGCATGCTCAAGCGTCATATCAGCGATCTCGTGAATTCCGAGTTCATGGCTCACTTGAGCAATCCTGATCTAGGGGATAGCTGGGCCGACTCGACGTTCATGGAGCACTATGAAAGACGTGAAACCTATCGCCTGCATGATGCCAGTCTGTGCACATCCCGAGGCGGCATATTGCCGGTGACTCTTTCCTGTGCGCCTCTGCCGCGGATGCAGCGCGCCATGGTGATGATTGCACTCGACATGTCCATGATGCGCGAGCTGCAGGATCAACTGGAATCGCAGGCGGTTACCGATGCCTTGACCGGTTTGCTCAACCGGCGGGGCTTCAACCAGACCCTGGAGGCAGCACTGGCTCGTACGGGGCGTAACGGCAAGCGCATGGCCGTTCTCTACATTGATCTGGATGGCTTCAAGAAGGTGAACGACTCGCTTGGTCATGAGGCTGGCGACCGTGTGTTGTGCATGATTGCCGAACAGCTCAAAACCTGTATGCGTCCTTACGATGTACTGGCGCGTATGGGCGGTGACGAATTCACCGCGTTGCTTGATACCTTGGATCATCCCGAGGATGCCGCCCGGGTCGCCGAAAAGCTGCTTGAGCTGATGACCAAAACGCACACTGTTGACGGTGTAGAGGTCAGCTTGGGCGCAAGCATCGGGATCGCGAGCTATCCCGAGTGTGGTCATAGTGTCGACGGATTGCTGCGCTCGGCCGATATCGCCATGTATGAAGCCAAGCGAGGTGGCCGCCAGCAATACCGCTTCTTCTCACCGGAGATGAATGGCCGTGCACGCTCGCGCCTCATGTTGGAGGAGAGCGTCCGCAATGCCATCGATAACAAGGATTTCGTGCTGGCTTATCAGCCTCAGGTATACCTGAAAAACGGCAAGCTGCGCGGCTTTGAGGCCTTGTTGCGGTGGGAGCACAACGTGGCGGGCAAGGTTTCACCGAACGTCTTTATCCCGCTGCTGGAAGAGACTCGGCTGATCAATCGCATCGGTGATTGGATCTTTCGCGAAGGCGCTATGAAGCTGCAAAGCCTGTCCGAAGTCTACGGCAACGGGCTTTTGCTGAGCATCAATTTGAGTCCTGTCCAGTTCGGCATGCCGCAGTTGGCTGAAAGCCTTCGGCAGATCATCGACAGTTATGGTTTGCGACCCGATCAGCTCGAGATTGAGGTAACCGAGACGGCTCTGATGCATGACATTGATTACACCCGTGCTCAACTGGCACAACTGCGCGCGCTTGGTGTTCGAACAGCCGTGGATGATTTTGGTACGGGGTATTCTTCACTGGCCTACCTGCGTCACTTCGAGCTCGATACCTTGAAGATCGACCAGTTGTTCATTGCCAATATGCTCGACTCGCCACGTGATGCTGCAATCGTCAGCACTATTCTTGAGTTGGGACGTAACCTGGGGCTTGAGGTGGTGGCAGAAGGTGTCGAAACACTTGAGCAGCGGGAGTGGCTGCTTGAGCACGGCTGCGAGATCATGCAGGGCTTTCTGGTTTCCAAGCCGCTCAATTCCGATGTGACCCAGCATTTTCCTGATCGCGTGGACTGGAGCAGTCGTCGTCCCGACTACCCGCTATAGAAGTGTCCTTGCTCACACTCCTCATGTGGGCAGGGAACTCGCCGTTGTGATGGGTGCCGTATAAGCCATACCGTGATTGGATCAGGTCCGGTCGGGTCTATCGCTGCTCAGTCTGTTGGATAGAAGGCGCTCGCAAGAGGCTCATGTCAATACTGTGCGGCAAGGTCCTGGTGAGCCGGACAAACTCTCAGGAGAGCTCATGCGCGCATTTATCCTAGCCCTCACAGTGGCCTTCAGTCCTTTTGTCTTCGCGGATTGGCAGGTTGAGTCAAGCTACTCTCGTGTCAGCTTTGTAACCGTGAAGCGCGGCAACATGGCTGACGTTCAATTTTTTTCCACCGTAACGGGCGTGATCGATCAGCATGGTAGTGCTCGATTGGCGCTTCCATACGAGTCACTGGACAACACCCTGGCGCTACAAACCGAGCGGATGAGAGAAACTCTGTTCAAGGCAGATCAGTATCCGGAAGCGGTCATTACCAGTCAGATCGATCTGCCTACCTGGGAGCAAATGCCGGTAGGAAGCATTCGCCAGGAAAAGCTGGACTTCGAGCTTGAAATCAACGGCCAGAAGCAGCGCTTGAAAGCGGATGTTTCGGTTACCCGAATCGGGGAAACATTGGTTCAGGTCAGTACTTTGCAGCCGGTGTTGATCAAGGCGATTGACTTCAGCCTGTTGGAAGGGCTGGACAAGCTCAAGGAAATTGCCAGTGTCCCCTCGATTACACCTGAGGTGCCCGTTTCTGTGCTGTTAACCCTTCGCCACGTGCCTACCCCTACCTGAGTGGCGGGCTTTTCAGGAGCGTCATCATGCCAGGTGCGGTGTATCCATGGCGCGAACAAAATGAATATGAGCTGCTGGTTGATGGCGGGTGTTTTTTTCCTGCCATGCTGGAAGCCATATCCAAAGCCCGGTATAGCATCGACATCGAACTCTATCTGGTAGAAAAGGGCTCGTGTGCAACTGCCCTGATGGAGGCCTTGATTGAGGCGGCGCATCGGGGAATACAGGTGCGTTGTCTTTTCGATGGTTTTGGTACGCTCAAGATGGACGACATGCACCGGACCCAGTTGAGCGAAGCGGGCGGTCAGGTGCGTATCTATAATCCGGTAGGTCTCTGGCGTGGCTGGCGCAACCTATACCGTGACCATCGCAAGCTCCTGATTGTGGACGAGTCGCAGGCCTTTGTGGGTGGAAGCGGGGCAACCAATGACTTCTGGACGCCAGGGGAGGAGCTTTGCCAGTGGCATGAAGTGATGGTGAGCATGCGCGGGCCGTTGGTGTCCGACTGGATGAGCTTGTTCCAGCGCCAATGGCAAGCCTGCCATCAGCGGCATGCTTGGAAGCCTGAGGCCAGCCGTGGTCGTATTCTGGTTCCAAGACCGCCGCAGGCAACTTCGGGTCTTGGGCGGGTGGCCTATGCTGATGCTCGCCAGCATCGGGACATTGTACTGTCCCTGGTTCGAGCCCTGATTGTTGCCAAGAAGCGTATCTGGTTTGCTACGCCATATTTTCTACCGTCGTGGCGGGTCAGGCGAGCCTTGCGCAAGGCCGCTCAGCGAGGCGTCGACGTGAGGCTGATTCTGACGGGCCGGCATACGGATAATCCCCCCGTCCGTTTTGCCGGGCAGCGCTATTATCCGCGCTTGCTCCGGGCAGGCGTGAAGATCTATGAATATCAGCCGCGGTTTTCCCACCTCAAGATGGTTCAGGTCGATGACTGGGTCAGCGTAGGCTCATGCAATTTTGATTACTGGAATCTTCGGTTCAACCTTGACGCCAACCTGGAAGCCATTGACCCGACGCTGAGTCAGGCCGTCAGTGAGTGCTTTCTAGCGGACTTCCAGCAAAGCCGCGAAATCACGCTAAAGGATTGGCGCAACCGCCCTTGGTGGAAACGCCTGCGTGAGCGTCTCTGGGGTACGCTGGACCGTCTGGTGCTGACCGTTCTGAGCAAGCGTAAGTCTTGAGTAAAGCAAGCCTTGCATTTTTTTAAGGCGATACACTACGCGCCTTGCAGTAAGGAGTGAGCGTAATGCTCAAAATAGAAAAACAACGATTCATTGGGCTTGAGTGGCTTCGCTTCCTGATGGGTCTTTATGTGGTCATCTACCACACCATTCATTTTTATCCCGAACGCAAAACCGTTCCGTTGCTGGACGAACTGACCAGTATGGGTTTTTTTGCGACCAGTACCTTCTTTGTTCTGTCCGGGTTCTTGCTGGCGCACGTCTATCTCACTGATAATCAGATGCGAGAGCCTGCCAGGAGTTTCTGGGTTAAGCGATTCTCCAATCTGTATCCGATTCATATATTCGCGCTGCTGTTTTCCATAGTCGTCGTAACCTGGATCGGCTTCATGGCCATACCGCCTGATGGAGCCAAGGCCAGCGTCCGGTTCGTGGTTTACGACACCAACGAGGTGCTGGCCCGAACCAATCCGGAACTGTTCCAGCACTACATGACCAATCTGGAGCTTGCATTCAATGGGCTGCTGCAGATTACGATGCTGCAGGCCTGGAATCCCTACTACCTCACCTTCAATGCGCCGCTCTGGTCCATTTCGGCGTTATTCTTTTTCTATCTGGTCTTTCCCTATGCGGCGCCGCGCCTGATGCGTGCGCGCAACAAATGGGGTGTGCTTGCCATCATAGGCCTGTGCTACCTGATTCCTCCTGTTCTGGTGATCTGGAGCCAGGATTACGGCATGCCGTATACCGGTTTGCTGCAACGAGTCCCATTGCTGCGCCTGCCGGAGTTTCTGGCTGGCATCGTGGCGTATGGCCTCTTCCGTCAGCAAAGTGAGCGAGGCGCGCAGCCAAGCCGGGCCATCCGCCTGGTGATGACCGGCTATCTGCTATTGAGTTTTGCAGTGGCCACCGCGCTGTTTACCCATGGTCCCAAACTCTGGTACTTCCTTCTTCATAACGGTCTGTTACTGCCGTCTCAATTGATACTGGTCTATCTCAGCGCATTGGCGCAGGAACCAAAGAGCGAATGGCTTAAACACTGGTCGCCCCGGCTGGGTGCGGCATCACTGTCCATGTTCGCACTGCATGTGCCATTGTCAGGACTGTTCATGACGCTCGAGAAATGGATTATGGGTGACTTCCCGTTGTGCTTTAGCAACTGGAGCGCGTGTATCGAGGCTGCCGGTCACGTAGAGAACGCCATTGAGGTTTACGGACTCTTCCTGCTGTTTGTGATTTTCATCTGTGTGATTTTCCAGGAGCAGGCCGTGGCACCTACCCGGCGATGGTTGATCAGGCATTTGTTGCCCAAGGTAGAAAAGACCAGGCAACTGCCTACATAGCGCACAGGAAATATTCAGGCGCCGGGTCTGCCAGGGAACTGCAGGTGGACCCTCTGCTCGAAGAACAGTCGAACCCACCTTTGGAAGGAGACTGCTATGGCGGCAAAGAAAATTCTCATGCTGGTAGGTGACTTCATCGAAGACTATGAAGTGATGGTGCCTTTCCAGGCGCTACAGATTGCCGGACACCAGGTGGATGCTGTCTGTCCAGGCAAGGCACCCGGCGATACTGTGCAAACCGCCATACATGACTTCACTGGTGAGCAGACCTACAGTGAAAAGCCGGGCCATCGCTTTACGCTCAATGGGGACTTTGCCAAGGCACGTGTAGACGACTATGACGCTCTGGTCATTCCTGGAGGGCGGGCACCCGAGTATTTGCGCGTCAACGAACAGGTGCTTGAGCTGGTAAGAGGATTTTTCAAGGCTGACAAGCCCGTTGCTGCACTGTGTCATGGTCCCCTGATCCTGGCAGCGGCCGGCGTGCTCAGGGATGGCGTTGAGTGCAATGCCTATCCGGCGTGTGCGCCTGATGTCAAAGGGGGCGGTGGGACCTATATTGAATTACCCATGGACGGTGCTCATGTCAGCGGCAAGCTGGTAACCGGTCCGGTGTGGACCGCTCATGTGGAGTGGTTGCGCAAGTTTCTGGAAGTGCTCGGTACACGTATCGAGCCTTGAGTCAGTGGTGCAGATGCAATAAAGCCCGGCTGTACCGGGCTTTATTGTTCATCCTACGGGCTTAGGAAACTTCAACCGCCAGACTTTCAGCGATTTTCTTCTGCCAGATTTGCGGGCCGGTATTATGCACGGACTCACCATTGCTATCGACCGCAACGGTGACCGGCATGTCCTTGACCTCGAACTCGTAAATCGCTTCCATGCCCAGCTCAGGGAAGGCCAGGGTCTTGGAGGCCTTGATCGCCTGGGCCACCAGATACGCTGCACCGCCTACGGCCATGAGGTAAACCGCCTTGTTGTCCTTGATCGCTTCAATGGCGATTGGGCCGCGCTCGGATTTGCCGATCATGCCGAGTAGACCCGTTTGCTCAAGAATCTGACGGGTGAACTTGTCCATGCGGGTAGCCGTGGTGGGGCCTGCCGGACCTACGACTTCGTCGCCAACCGGGTCGACCGGGCCAACGTAGTAAATGAAGCGACCCTTGAGGTCTACGGGGAGCGTCTCGCCCTTGTTCAACATATCGACCATGCGCTTATGCGCAGCATCGCGGCCGGTCAGCATCTTGCCGTTGAGCAACAAGGTCTCGCCTGGTTTCCAGGTCAATACTTCTTCCGGGGTTACCGTATCCAGGTTGACGCGACGTGCAGAAGGGCCAGCTTCCCAGACAATTTCCGGATAGGCATCCAGCGGCGGAGCTTCCAGGGCAGCGGGGCCAGAGCCATCCAGAATGAAATGGGCATGGCGTGTCGCTGCACAGTTCGGAATCATGCACACCGGCAGCGAGGCCGCGTGAGTCGGATAGTCCTTGATCTTGACGTCCAGAACTGTGGTCAAGCCGCCCAGGCCCTGAGCGCCAATACCCAGCTGGTTGACCTTTTCGAATAGCTCCAGGCGCAGCTCTTCGATACGGTTCTGCGGGCCGCGGGCTTTCAGCTCATGGATATCGATTTCCTCCATGAGCGATTCCTTGGCCAGAACCGCTGCCTTTTCGGCCGTACCACCGATGCCGATACCCAGCATGCCGGGCGGGCACCAGCCTGCACCCATGGTCGGAACGGTTTTCAAAACCCAGTCGACGATAGAGTCGGACGGGTTAAGCATGGCCATCTTGGATTTATTTTCGGAGCCGCCGCCCTTGGCTGCAACATCAACCTCAACCTTGTCACCAGGAACGATGCTGTAGTGGATGACAGCCGGGGTGTTGTCCTTGGTGTTTTTGCGCGCACCGGCCGGGTCGGCCAGGATGGATGCACGCAGAACGTTTTCCGGCAGGTTATAGGCGCGGCGAACGCCTTCGTTGATCATGTCGTCCAAGCTCATTGTGGCGCCGTCCCAGCGCACGTCCATGCCAACCTTGACGAATACGGTCACGATACCCGTGTCCTGGCAGATCGGACGGTGGCCGGTCGCACACATGCGCGAGTTGATCAGGATCTGGGCCATGGAGTCGCGTGCGGCAGGGGATTCCTCACGCAGGTAGGCCTCGTGCATGGCCTGGATGAAATCCACGGGATGGTAATAGGAGATGAACTGCAGGGCATCAGCAACGCTCTGGATCAGGTCATCCTGCTTGATCACGGTCATGTACGCGCTCCTTATTAGGCTATCAGTACTGCGCGGTTCTCGTGTCTCGTCCGTGGCGTCGTTTTGGAAGCAGGCGAAAGTCGTCTGATCACGAAAAGCAGCGTCCGGGCGCGCAGGTCCGGCTTCCAACACTGAGAAAAGAAGTCCAGACACCACGTCTAAGGTGTAGCCGACACGACAAAGGCGGGGCAGTATAGCGCTATGAGACGCTTGAGCGAAGCCGACCAGCTGATAAGGAAATACGTCACAGAAACAGAGTAAACTGCTGGCTAATTGCTATGCCATGGATCAGGTGTCGTCACCATGCGGGATCTTACTGTCACGCGCAGCATCAATGCGTCTGCCATCGGTCATCAGGTATTGCCTCTAGCCGTGGTTGTGCTGGCATTGCTCCCATTGCTGCTGTCTACGGCTGTGGGCTTCTATTCATCTTCCATCGCCTCGTTTTTTGCCGACACGCTAGGCTTTCTGGTGGGAGTCGCCGTAATGACGGGAGTGATTGTCTGGGGCGGAGGCAAGCATTTGAAGGCCTTGCCGCTCGAGCCCTATATCATCGTCTCGATTCTGTTTCTGACGTATTCTCTGACTCATATCGTGCATTTGCGTGGCACCTTTCTGGTGTCCTATGTGCTTGTATTGATGCTGGGTATTTTTCAGATACGACTGGGGGCGTTCGTACGCTGTGCGCTGCTGGCCTACGGTGCCTATGTAGGGCTGTGCCTATGGATAAACCTTGAGCCACAAGACAGCCGGACCGTCAGAATGATGATTGTCCAGAGCATCATATTAGCCATTGTTCTGGTTTCCATGGTGCTGTTTGCTCGCTACCACCACCGTATCCGCTACCAGCTCAACGCTCGGCGGGACGATCTGGAGCGGCATCAGGACAACCTGCGCCATGTGATGCGTCAGTTGGAAGCTCAGGTGATTACGGACGAGCTGACGGGGCTGCGTAATCGCCGTTATTTTCTGCAAATAGCCAGTGAGGCGCTTCATCGGTTGGGGCATGGCCGAATGCACGGGCTGGCATTGATCGACATGGATTTTTTCAAGCAGATCAATGATCAGTTTGGGCACGGAATAGGTGATCTGGTGCTTAAAACGTTTGCCGAGGTAGGCGAGGCCTGCTTGCGAGAGCAGGACGTCCTGGCGCGTTATGGCGGAGAAGAGTTCGTCCTCCTGCTGCCCTTTAGCGATCCGCAGCAGCTGGTAGTCTGCTGTGAGCGTTTACGTGAAGCCTTTTCAAGGACGGTTTTCGAGCACGCTGATCTGGGCACCCTGACCGTTTCGATCGGCATGAGCCTCATCATGACCGGACGTACCCTTGAAGAGTCGTTACTGCTGGCTGATCAGGCGTTGTATCGTGCCAAGCGTAATGGGCGTAATCGCTGTGAGGTTTCATGGGAGAGCTGACGTGCCTAAGCTTGAGGTAGGAGCATCGGCCTGGACAGTCGAGTCGGATCGCAACCTGCTCGACAGCCTGCTCGACGTAGGCCTGGCAGTGCCTTTCAGCTGTCGGGCGGGCAGTTGCCATGCGTGTCTGATTAGATGCCTTGAGGGGCATGTTGCAGACGCGCAGCCGGAAGCATTGCCTGCTGAAAAGCGGGCCGAAGGATGGCGGCTGGCCTGCCAGTGCCGCATTGTAGGTGATGTTCGGGTGTCGATCTTCAATCCTGAGGAAGATGGGATTCCTGCGACGCTGACGGCTGTCGATTGGCTAGGTGCAGATGTGGTTCGCTTACGTATGCAGCCGGAGCGGTCCGTACGTTATCGACCGGGGCAGTCCGTAGTGCTCTGGCTCAACGGTATTGCTCGCTCCTATTCCATAGCCAGTTTGCCTGGCGAGGTACCTTGGCTTGAGTTTCACATCGATTGCAGCCGTCCGGGCCAGTTCAGCACTGCCGCACGCGTAATAAAGCCAGGTGATCGATTGTGCCTGGGGGCATTGAATCCCAGTGCGCTGCACTATCCGGCAGAACAACCCGATTCTCCGTTGCTGCTGCTGGGCTCCGGCTCAGGATTGGCGCCGCTTTGGGGCATTCTTCGTGAAGCGCTGGATCAGGAGCACGCTGGGCCGATCACGGTAGTACACCGGGCGCGTGAGGCGTCTGGGCATTACTTGAGGCCAGCATTGGATAGGTTGGCCGCCGAGCAGTCCGCGCTGAATGTCGAGTACTTGGATGAAAAGGGGTGGGAGCCGTGGCTCAAGACTTTGCGGCTATCCAGTCGGCGTACGGTCGCGTTGGCTTGTGGCAGTCCCGCATTTGTTGAGGTTGTGTCCCGTCGATTATTCATGGCAGGGCTTCCGCGGGGACAACTGCTGACAGAGACCTTTGTGTCCAAGGCTCTCTAGCATTAAAAAAGCCGCCCGAAGGCGGCTTTTTTGTAAGCAATAATCAGACGAGCAGATCACCGACACGGTACATCTTCATGGTGTTGGTGCCGTCACGCTTGGTGTAGCTGTCGCCCTTGGTCAGAATGACCCAGTCGCCACGCTCCACGATGCCGCGCTTGAGCAGTTCGTCTACGGCATTCTGGCTGACTTTGTCGGCCGGCATTGACTTGGGATCGAACGGAATGGTGTAGACGTTGCGGAATAGTACAGTGCGCGCCTGTGTTATGCGGGATGAAGCAAACGAGAAAATCGGAACGGAGGATCGTAGGCGAGACATGATCAACGGGGTATAACCACTGTCGGTCAGGCTGATGATGGCCTTCACGCCCGGGAAGTGGTTAGCCACATAGATGGACGCCAGCGCGATACTTTCGTCCCAACGGGTAAAGGTTTGCCCCAGGCGATGGCTGGACAGCTTGCTGGTAGGCTGCTTTTCTGCACCGATACAGATGCGGGCCATCGCCTTGACGGCCTCAACCGGGTACGCACCGGCAGCCGTCTCGGCGGACAGCATCACGGCGTCGGTGTTGTCGAGTACGGCGTTGGCAACGTCAGACACTTCTGCGCGTGTCGGCATCGGGTTGGTAATCATCGACTCCATCATTTGCGTAGCCGTGATAACCGCTTTGTTGAAGCGGCGCGCATGGGAAATGATGCGTTTCTGGATGCCTACGAGTTCGGCATCGCCGATCTCGACGCCCAGGTCACCACGGGCCACCATGACTGCGTCACTGGCCTGAATCAGACCGTCCAGTGCTTCGTCATTGGCTACAGCTTCGGCGCGCTCGATCTTGGCCACCAGCCAGGCCTTGCCACCGGCTTCTTCCAGCAGGCGACGGGCTTCATGCATATCTGCCGCATCACGTGGGAAGGACACCGCCAGATAGTCCACTTCCATGGAGCTGGCAAGCTTGATGTCTTCGCGATCCTTGTCGGTCAGGGCCGGTGCGGTCAGACCGCCGCCGCGACGGTTGATGCCCTTGTGGTCCGACAGCGGGCCGCCGATCAAAACGACGGTATGCAGTTCATTGGCCGTTACGCCTTCGACGCGTAGTACCACGCGGCCGTCATCGAGCAGCAGCTCATCGCCGACATGGCAATCGGTCACGAGGCCCGGATAGTCGATACCAACGACCTCCTGGGTACCGGCATCACGTGGATGGGCCGTGGACAGACGGAAGGTGTCGCCTTCCTTGAGCTGAATGCGCTTGTCAGTGAATTTGGCGATACGGATCTTGGGCCCCTGAAGATCGCCCAGCAAGGCCACATGGCGGCCATGCTTGGCAGCCAGTTCGCGTACCAGCTGACCCCGTGCACGGTGTTCATCCGGGGTTCCGTGAGAAAAGTTCAGGCGGGCCACATCGATACCGGCAATGATGAGCTGCTCGAGCACCTCAGGCGAATTGCTGGCTGGGCCAAGGGTGGCAACGATTTTGGTACGGCGATAAATCATTCAGGTTTTCCTTTCAGATGGTTTCAACCGTGATCGGCAATGAAATGGGCCGAATCTGACGTTTGGCTTCAAAGGCTACTGTGCATTGTAGCCTTGCTGAGCGTCCAGGCACATGAAAGGTTTCATCTCCGTGCGGCAATCCTGAAAAAGTAATGCTTGAATTAACCGGTGAGCTGCGCTTCAGGCCTGGACGAGCCTGCCGATAACCCGGCAACGGAGGATCAATCATGCGTCATATCTTATTTTCGCTCGTCGTCGTGTCGCTGGCCGGCTGTACGGGTGCGTCCATGAATCGTCATATGGACAAGGCTTACGATGCCTATACTGAAGGTGACTGCGATCAGGTCATGCTGGAGCTGTCCCAGGCCGAACGCAAGAGCCGGGCTCGCCCGTGGGTTCAGCCGGAGATTTCCATGCTGCGTGGTCAATGCCTTGAGCGGCAGCGTTTGTATGTCGATGCGGTGGAAACCTATCGCTTCATCGAGAGGCGTTACCCCAGCAGCGAGTATGCGTACCGGGCCCGGGCCAGAATCGATACGCTCACCCAACTGGGGCTCGATGGTTCCAGACCGGTAATCGTTCAGCCACAGCCGCTCAAGCCGGTGCTGGCCAAGTAAAGATGCCCTTTCGCATGCTTCTGGTTATGCTTGTGGTCTGATGGGTGCCGACTGGAGCGGCATCAGACTGCAGTGACTTCCGGGATGGGTCCATGAAACAGAATCGTCATATCGAGCGCCATCAGTTACCGTACTTTCTGAAGGTGTTCAATCGTTTCACTGACAGGCCCATGGGCTATCTGGGTAATATTTCCCTGGACGGGATGTTGCTCATTAGCCAGCTACCGCTGCTGGTTGGGGCCAGATTCGAATTGCGTTTGAAGGTGCCGGGTCAGGATGGGCAGTTGCACTTCATTGACTTCGATGCCAACTGTCAGTGGAGTCGGGAAGACGTAACGCCAGGGTATTACGATTCAGGCTTCTCGATCTCGGCGCCACCGCATGAGTTCACCGAGCTGGTGGAATCGCTGCGTAACTATTTCAGCTTTCACCCCATGCAGCAGTCCGTTTAGGCAGACGAACGCTGCAAGGCTTAGTCAGAGGGTTCCGGCGCGTTTCCAGGTGAGATACTGATTGACCAGTTCAGGGCCTAGGGCGGCCGGACGTGTATCGATGAGCGCAACACCTTGGGCCGACAGGCGCTCGTGCAGCGACTCCCTGGCCTGGCGGTAATCCATGGCCCCACAATATTCCAGCGCATCCTCGTAGGTTTCTATCGCCTGCTGCATCTTCGTATCCAGGATATCTTCACGCAGGCTGGCAATCAGCATGCGGTGCTGGCGACCGAGATGGCCAAGGGCAAGCCTTAGATCATCGTCGTCTTCATCACGCAGGTTGGTGACCAGAACGATCAGTGCACGGCGACGCTGGCGGCTGAGAAGCTGCTGGGCGGCTGAACTGTAATCGGCAGGGGTCAGTGTAGGCTTGATGTCATAGACGGCATTGAGCAGTCGGCCCAGCTGCCCATGGCCTTTGGCAGGCGCCACGTGCCGTGGTTGCTCATGAGCAAAGGTGCTGATACCTACGGCATCGCCCTGGCGAAGGGCAACGTGGGCCAGAAGCAGGCACGCATCCAGAGCTTGGTCGAAATGCGACAGCTCACCGTCCTGGCTACGCATACGCCTGCCGCAGTCCAGGAGCAGCAGGATCTGCTGGTCCCGTTCTTCCTGATATTCGCGGGCGATGGGCATTTTCTTGCGTGCCGTGGCTTTCCAGTCCATCTGCCGCAACGTATCGCCCTGGCGAAACTCTCGCAGCTGATGAAACTCGAGCCCCAGGCCTCGTCGAGGTTTCTGCCTGACACCCAGTTGACCTAGCCATTGCTCGCCCGCCAGAGGCGATGAGCTATAAAGACGGGCAAAGTCCGGGTAGACCCGTGCGTCTCCAGGGTGCTCCAGCCGGTAACGGCGCTGCCAGAATCCCAGTGGGCTGGGCAGGATACAATCACAGGCCGGAAAGCGGATATGCCCTCGCTCCAGAGGCCTGATTCGGTAGTGCGCCTCGGTCTGCTGGCCGGGCTTTAGAGTCATCTCCAGCGGTAGATGCTCGTGGGCCACGGAGGCGGGAATATGGTCGAACAGCGTGACGGAGCATTCGCGGGGATAGGAATGATACAGCGTAAGCTGAACGTCGCTCCAGCGTCCCAATGATAACTGCCCGGGCAGCGTACGCTTCAGGATGGGAGGGGCGCGTCGATAGGTACTGACAGCATCGCCTCCGGCCATCAGCAAAAGCGCCAGCAAAGCGCCCCACCAGACGGTATGTAGCGTGTCAGCCACGGAGAGGCCCAGCGCCTCGAGCGTACCGAGGATCAGTGCTGTCCCAAGCAGTCCGGTCAGGATCAGCAGAAAACGTCTGGAGGGCTTCATAAAGGCGCGAATCAGAGGCGAGGGGCTGGGGATTGATCAATGATCTGCCGCAGCACCTGATCAACCGTAATGCCGTCGATTTCAAGTTCTGCCGACAGTCTAATCCGGTGGCGCAAAACGGGCAGGGCACACTGCTTCACGTCATCGGGCAGAACGAACTCGCCACCCCGCAGCAGGGCTCGCGCACGCGCGCCGCGGAGCAGGGCGATAGAGGCACGTGGCCCGGCGCCCAGCATGATGCCGGGCCAGTTACGGGTTGAGCGCGCCAGCCGCACGGCATAATCCAGCACTTGGTCGTCCACCGGCAGGTCCGCTGCAATCTTTTGCATGGCCATGATTTCCTTGGCTTGCAGTATTGGGCGCAGAGGCGTGACATCCAACATGTCGCTGCGTGTGGAGCGAGTGACCTGTCTGACCAGGGCACGTTCGTCTTCTTCGCCGGGATAGTCGATATAGAGCTTGAACATGAAACGGTCCAGTTCCGCCTCTGGCAGCGGATAAGTGCCTTCCTGCTCTATCGGGTTTTGAGTGGCTAATACCATGAAGGGTTGAGGAACTGGCAGCGCTCGGCCTTCCAATGTAATTTGCCGCTCCTGCATGACTTCAAGCAATGCCGCCTGGGTTTTTGCTGGCGCACGGTTGATCTCGTCGGCCAGCAAAAGGTTGGTAAAGGCAGGTCCCTTGCGCAGCTTGAACTGCTCCGTCGCCAGGTCATAGATGGCATGACCTGTGATGTCGCTGGGCATGAGGTCCGGCGTGAACTGAATACGTGCAAAACTGCCTTCGAAACAGCGAGCCAGCGCGCGAACCAGCAGGGTTTTGCCCAGTCCGGGTGCACCTTCGATCAAGACATGCCCCCCAGCCAGCAGGGCGGTCAGGACATCATCAATTACTGTGCTCTGGCCTATCAATGCTTTGTTGAGGGCTTGCCGCAGCGATTGAGCGAGGCTGCTGGCGCGTTGACGCTGTGCCGTATGATCAGGGGGCGTGGGAGTCGCAGTAGGCTCGGTCATGGCGTATTTCCTTGAGTAGGCCGCGAGGGGAGTGCACTGCGAGTCATAGTGCCTTCCTAATGCGTTGCAAATGTGCAACGCGGCGCGTGAAGTCGATTGGAGACAGTTTCTCTGATGTCAGCGGACGCATGCTCTGGCTGATCTCATGCGCAGACAAACGAGCCAGGCGGCCTAGAAGCTGCCATTGCTCGGCAACAGGGAGGCGTTCGAAGCCGGGATGACGGCGTCGGGCGTGCTGCTGAATATCTTTCTGCAGCAACGTGATCAGGCTGGCCAGCCCAGCATGTCGGCGAATGAATTCGGCGCTGGCTCGCAGGTGCTCACTCAGCTGACGGCGCCCGGTGGCGGGACTTGGTAGCAGGGGTCCCAGGCGCTGCGCTGACTGCCAAAGCCAGAGCGCTAGAAGCAGGGCTGCGGCGGCCAGCGTTTCAGGAAAGTAGCGTGCCATGAGCGTAACAAGGCTTTCCTTGTCGGCGCGGTATAGCAGCGTGACGTCACTGTCCTGGGTGATATACCAGAGCAGCCAGGCATTGTCATATTCGCCTATATGGGCGTTTTGCCAGATCCAGGGGTCCGTCATGACGGTAATCAAACCGTTGCCCCATGGCAGCTGCATCATGTGCGTAGCGGCTTCGCTGTTGGCCCAGGACTGGGCTAGATTCCTGGAGTCGTACAGATGAAACTCGTCGTCGAAACCGATATAGGCTGGCTCCTGTTCGTTTTCCAGGTAAAGCTTGGTCAACGGAGCCCATTTTTCGGCAGGAGCGGGTTCAGCGTCCTGCTGATCCGTCTCCTCATTCTCCAGGTCGCGCGTCAGCAACTGCTGCACACCGATGGCGTCAAGCAGGAAGTCGCCGCTTTTTTTGCTCTGCTCATCCCACAGCTGCTCGGCTACGAAAACGACATGTCCACCTCGGCTGGCCCAGTCCAGGACCTGCTGACTCTGGGCGGGTGACATACGGTCTCGTTCTGCAAGCAGCAGCAACGTATGGCCTATCGAAGGCAGCCCATTCAGCACCGTAAAAGAGTCACTGTGTTGAATGGTAATGGACCGCTCCTTCAGAAAGCGCTCGGCAGCCAGATAGGGGTTGTTCCGGGCTTCTGGACTGGGCCCTGCATCTTTCAGGGTCTCTGTCAGGGTGATGTACTTCCAGGCCCACAACCCGGTCAGCAGCAGGACGGCCACCATCAGAATAATCCACAGCGAATGCCGACGCGTCATGCAGACACCTGCGGACCAAACAGATGACGCCATTGGTGACAGAGCGCCTGAAGCGTTTCCTGGGAAGGCATGCGATGGCCATAGGCAAGCGCCTGCCATTGGGTCGTCACACCGTGCAGATAACCGACCACATCGGCGTTGGGTATTGATCTGCCAAGCTCAAGGATTTCGCCTTCGGTATGCGCCTCCTTCAAGGGCAGATGAAAGTCATGCAAAAGACGGCTCAGCAGGCCTCGATAAAGCAACCCCAGTGCGCTGCGAGGGTCGTGTTGCCAAAGGCGCTCGGCTTCGCCAGGGATATCGGAAGGTAAACTGGTCGGGGCGACTTCCAGACCAAACAGCTGACGAGGCGTGTCGACAGGTCTGGCAGGTTTGGTGGCGATTCGCCGGGTAAAGAGGGTTAGCCAGACGCGGTAACGCCAGAGCAGCACGCTAAGGCCTGCAATCAGTAACGTCCATAACAGGATCTCAATGAAGCGGGCCGCATGAGCAATAAGTGTTTCGAGGTCCTGCCAGTGCAGGCCATTGGATGACGTCACCGAGGCCTTGTTCTTGTCTTGCTGGCCGACGTGCCATTCCAGTTGGGTGCGCTCATTCCTGAAGGGCGGGCTCGCCAGTATGACGCCGATGTGCTGCCGGGCAACCTGACTGTTCAGGGGCTGGTTCAGCAGGCGAGGCGCATCCGGGCCGGCTGCTTCCTGAGGTGGCAGTGGGCAGATCGCCGCAGCTGACGGCTCATCTGCCAGGACGGGCGGTGGTGAGAGCAAAACGCTCATGGCTCCGATCACAAGCAGCATGGGTATCGCACCTGTCAGACGCTGGCGCAGGCGTCGAAAGGCCAGCTCAATGTCCCAAGCTTCCAGCGCTGTACGCCGGTTCAGATAAAGACTGAAGCCGCACGCCACATACACGGGCTCCCATACAAGCAGAACCAGTGCATATAGCAAATTTGTAAGGTGCTCCACCCAGAGCAGGCCATGAGCCTCAACATCGATCAGTTTGAGCCAATCGAGTTGCTCGACGATCTGCGAGGGAATGAAGAGATAAATCAGGCCCAGAAGACCGAGATAAAGGGCCATTTCAATGTGCGCACCGGTAAGGGTCAACCAGAAGGCGGCCTGTGTATCTTGTTGCGTCAGGACCCGAACACGAGCCTGACGTGATGCGCCGGACAGGCCTTCAAGCTGCTGTACGGGTAATAGAAAGCTGCGCTTGGGCGTAAAACGTCTCCATAGAAGGCTGGGCAGCAGCTGTACGCTCAGCAACCGTGGATAAGCCATCAGCGCTTGTCTGGCCGTAATCGTTTCGCCAAAGAGCGCACGGGACAAAATATGCAGGGGTAGCCGCTCGAACAGTGGCTTCAACCACCAGAAAACCAGCATGACGATGGAAGGATAATTCCAGAGGGCGGCGCTCAACAGGGCCAGAACAGGAAGGGTGAGCAGTGCCCAGCTGGTCATCAAGATATGCAGGTGTTCACGGGCGAGTCTCACGCCAAGATCCAGAGCTTCCCAAGGGCTACGGGGGCGGATAACCGCCTGGCTTTCACTCAGGCGCATGTCGATTTCTTCCTGCCAGCCCGAAATAACCTCCAACGGCCAGCCACAACAGCGCACCTGCGCTGTACTTGAGGGTAGGGCTGAGTGCAGCGCTTGAGGACCAATAGGCCTCGACAAAGGCGGCCAACGTTAACAGTACAAAGACACCGGCAATCATGCCAACACAGGGTTTGGCAGCATGTCGCAGGGCATCGCTGCGGCGCAGCCGGCCCGGCGCCACCAGCGCCCAGCCCAGCTTCAGGCCTGCCGAGCCGGCCAGCGTAATCGCTGTCAGCTCAAATGCGCCGTGCCCTACCACGAAGGGCCAGAAGGTAGAGCCTGAGCCCAGTTGCGTCAGGTAACCTGCCACCGCACCGATGTTAAGCCCATTGAACAGCAGAAAGAACAGTGTCCCCAGGCCATACAGCAACCCGCCTGCAAATGTCTGAAAGGCGATTCCTATATTGTTGCGAATGTAATAGCCGAACATTTGCCAGTCCTGACTGCTGGCCCGCTCGGGCAAGGCTCCTATGCGCTCGGCATCCGGCCTGTACATACTTTCCATGTTGGCAACCTGGGCGGGGTCCAGGAGGCTGTAGACCAGATCAGGTATGTAATAGACCAGTAAACCCATTATGAGAAGGCTGCCATAGAAGAGGGCGCTTGCTACAGCGACCAGGCGCCATTCTGCCCGGACCAGTTGAGGAAAGTCTGCCAGCAGGAAGCCGAGCAATCGCTGCCGAATATTGCCCGGATGGCGATAGATGAGCTGGTGGCCACGCAGCGTCAGTTGATGCAGGTGCTCAATCAGCTGGGGGCTGTAGCCACGTGCCTGAGCAAGTGCCAAGTGCTGGCACAGACGACGGTAGCTAGCAACAAATGCCTTGCTGTGTTCGAGCGTTGAAGTCGGGGTGCGTTTTTCCAGCGCAGACAACTGCTCACTGAAGCGAGCCCACTCAGCCTGGTAGCGCTGTTCGAAAGGCGCCTGCCTCATACGTGAGCCCCTAGCAGGGCTTGTGCAATTCGGTTCAGGCGCTCAGTGGCTTCGCTGCGGTCTACCCCCAGAGGCTCTGCCAGTAGTGCGGCCAGCTCGTCCCGACGGGATAGAGACAACCCGTTCTGACGCTCGGCAAACGAGAGAATGGCCTGCTGCTCTATTAACCCCAGCGCAAACGGGGGGGACAATGGAATGACGTCCTGTAAGGTAAAGCGCTCGTGTGGTTGCTCTTGGTGAACGACCAGGGTGCCTGCCACTAGATCTCCCAAGCGTTTGAAGCTGGGATGTAACAGGCTGCTCAGGATACCCATGGCATAGCCGAAGGGGAGAAGATCCACGACGCGCAACAGATTGCGTAGCAGCGAGCCGGACCAGCCCACCGGGGTGCCATCATCATTCAAAACGCGCAGTTTCATGAGCTGCTTGCCTGGTGAGCGGCCCTGGTTGAGCACTTCAAACAGCACCATGTACCACCAGCTGATCAGAAAAGTCAGCAGCGCGATCAAGCCAACCCCGACATGGCCCAGAAAGCCGAGCACAAGGTAGGCAAGCGCCATGATAGCGCCTCGAATAGCCAGGTCGATGGCATACGCCAGGGCGCGAGGTATGACGCTGGCAGGACGCAACATCAGGTCGATGGCTTCCGGGGTTTCGACGCGTAACAACGTATCGAGTGGAAGTGGCATGGGTACAGGTGAGCCTTCTCTAGTGTGGGTCGGCACAAGAGGTTGCTCGGTGTTCACACGGTGTCATTGGATGAGAACCCCTACGCAGACTGGAACGACAAAAATAACCAGTCGGCAGGCAAGCGCTTCAGCACATTATCACTCCTTTGATAAGGTCATCACCCACGCCTGGTGCGTCTGTGCACGTTAACGCAGCTTGGCTATCCTGACGCACGGCTTGGAATCCATGGGTATCATGAATTCAATGACATACATACGGTCGCAGCCTGCGACATGATAAGCCTAGCGACCCATCAGGCGTATAGGCAACTGAAAAATCCAGAGTGCTCGACTCGAGGCGCTGATAGCTAGGAGAGCTTTGTCGTGAGCCGCACCATATTCTGGTATGACTTCGAAACCACAGGAACCAATCCACGCTGCGATCGCCCACTACAGGTGGCCGGCTTGCGAACGGATGAGGACCTTAACATTGTTGGCGAGCCGCTCAACCTGTATTGCCGCTTGGGCGACGATATCCTGCCGCATCCGGCTGCCTGCCTGATTACCGGCATTACGCCTGAGCGCCTCGAACGCGAGGGGCTTCCCGAGGCCACCTTCATGGCCCACCTGCATGCTCATATAAGCCAGCCGGGTACATGTACGGCTGGTTACAACACGCTGCGCTTTGATGATGAAGTGACACGGCATAGCCTGTATCGAAATTTCTACGATCCGTATGCGCGGGAATGGCAGGGCGGGAATACCCGCTGGGATCTGATCGATTTGCTACGTGCGGCTTATGCCTTGCGGCCGGAGGGCATCGAGTGGCCTCAGGATGAGGGGCGGGTGACCTTGAAGCTTGAGCGTCTTTCCCAGGCCAACGACTTGGAGCATGGTCAGGCACATGATGCTCTGTCGGATGTGCACGCTACGATACAGCTCGCTCGGCTGGTACGTGACCGGCAGCCACGGCTGTATCATTTCTTGTATCAGCTCAGACACAAACGTTCAGTGTTGGAGCACATTACGTTACTTAAACCGCTAGTCCATGTTTCGGGACGGTTTTCAGCCGAGCGTAATTTTCTTTCCATTGTATTGCCGCTTTGCTGGCATCCTCATAACCGTAATGCCTTAGTTGTCTGTGATCTTCATCTTGACCCAAGCCCTATATTAGAGCTGGACGTTCAAACGCTACATCAAAAACTCTATACCCGGCGTGAGGACTTGTTAGCCAATGACGAACTGCCAGTACCGCTTAAACTTATCCAGATAAACCGATGCCCGGTGTTGGCACCTTTGGCTGTTCTAAGAGAGCAGGATCAGGAAAGACTGCAAATAAATATGCAGATGTACAAGCAACGTGCGGCTCTTTTACAAAGTAAGGCAAAAATATGGCGAGACAAATTGTCGCAGCTTTATCAAATAAAGGCTGAGAATGCAGTCTTTGATCCTGAACAGCAGCTGTACAATGGCTTTATATGTGAGAGCGATAGACGCTTATGTGATGAGATTCGAAGCTGTGACCCTATTAAGTTGGTAGATAAAAGGTGGTTATTCACAGACGAACGTTTGCCTGAACTTTACTTCCGTTATCGGGCTCGTAACTTTTCCCATACTTTGACGGCTGAGGAGCAAGGGCGTTGGCATTCATTCTGCCGTGATCGTTTGATCAATAGTGAATTGGGCGCACCCAATACACTGTCCTCTTTTGAGGAAGCCTTGCATGCACTGGTGCAGACTGCCAGCGAATCACAGCAAGCCCTGCTCAATACATGGCGAGTACATGCGCAGCAGTTGAGAACTCGGTTCGGAGTTTAAAACCTTTTAACTACCCATAAAAAACGCCAGCAATGCTGGCGTTTTTATCTAACTGACGGATATCAGTCGAGCAGGGTGGCCCAGCTCTCGACATCATCGGCGCCCCACTTGGCTTTCCACTCTTTCAGAGTTTTGTGGTTGCCGCCTTTGGTTTCGATAACTTCCCCTGTATGCGGGTTCTTGTATTGCTTTACTTTACGTGCACGCTTGGTGCCGCTGCCTTGAGTGCTCTTGGCATTACCGCGAGTGCCACGAGTGTTTTTGGCATCAGTGTCAAGAATAGCGATGATGTCACGCAGGGACTTGGAGTATTCGCCCATCAATGCGCGCAGCTTTTCTTCGAATTCCAGTTCTTTTTTCAGTTTATCGTCTTGGGAAAGATTACGCAGGCGCTCCTGCAGCTCTTTAATAGCTTCTTCAGTGGCACGGTATTCATTGATAAGGGACATACATTTACCTGCAATGCAAGGGCTGGTCTTTTTTAATGATAGTGTTGGCGTAACAACAAGTAAACCTACTATTAACTTTTTGCAAGCATAAAACAAGTTAATAAGGTTGATAATGTTCAACTAACATTAAAACTCAGGCGCGATATTCGTCGCCGCAAGTCGATGGAAGCTGAAGTTTTCCGTGCGCAAGGCTAGAATGGCGGCCTCCGTTTTTTCGAGGTTGTTCTATGCGCACTTTTCGTCTGGTGATTGCCTGCCCGGACGGCGTAGGTATAGTGGCCAAGGTAAGTAACTTCCTGGCGACTTACAATGGTTGGATTAGTGAAGCCAGCCACCACTCTGATACCGAGAGTGGCTGGTTCTTTATGCGTCACGAAATACGCGCCGATTCTTTACCCTTCGATTTAAAGGGTTTTTATCAGGCGTTTGCGCCAATAGCCAAAGAGTTCTCCATGCAGTGGCGCATTACCGACTCTGCGGTTAAAAAGCGTGTGGTACTTATGGCCAGCCGCGAATCCCATTGTTTGGCAGACTTGCTTCATCGCTGGCACAGTGGCGAACTGGATTGTGAAATTCCCTGTGTTATTTCCAATCATGATGCATTGCGCAGCATGGTCGAATGGCATGGTATTCCTTATTTCCATGTGCCGGTCGACCCGACTGACAAGCAGCCCGCCTTTGCCGAGGTCTCCCGGCTGATCGATGAGCATCAGGCCGATACTGTGGTGCTGGCGCGTTACATGCAGATCCTGCCGCCGGATCTGTGCCAGCGCTATGCGCATCAGGTCATCAATATCCATCACAGCTTTCTGCCGTCCTTCGTGGGGGCCAAGCCTTACCACCAGGCCGCCAAGCGGGGCGTAAAACTGATCGGGGCAACCTGTCACTTCGTGACTGAGGAGCTGGATGCTGGTCCGATCATCGAGCAAGATGTGGTGCGTATCACCCATCGTGACAATGTCGAGGACATGGTGCGTCTGGGCAAGGATGTTGAAAAGATGGTGCTGTCGCGTGGTCTGCGCTATCACCTGGAAGACCGTGTGCTGGTACATGGCAACAAGACGGTCGTCTTCAACTGATAGGTCCTGAGGTCTTATGAGCGATCCTTTCGAGCGTGCAGTGGCTTTTCCTCCTCCCGTCCTGGGGGAGGGATGTACGCAGCGCTACGACCCGGATGCGCTCAATGAAGACAGCGGCACCGATTTTCCGGGTGCCGCTGAGCTCTGGCAGAATCTCTTGGCTGGCTCTACGTCTGGCGAAAGCGAATCAGGCGATTAAGCAAGGGACGTCCCGCCAGGTGAATGAACACCGGGGCGCCTGCTATGAGATAGAAGTAGTACGTCACGGCTCGCCAGATCAGAATAGCTGCCGCTGCTGTCGACTTGCCCACCATGGGTGTAAGCAGCGCACCTGATGCCAACTCCGCACCTCCAGCGCCGCCGGGCAGCAGGCTTGCCTGTCCAGCGGTCAGGGCCAGCATCTGTATCAGAAAGGTCCACGCCCAAGGAATGACGGCTCCCAGACCGACCAGCGTGATATACAAGATGCTGTTACGTAGCAACCAATGCAGGGCTGTCAGGCCAAACACCGCCGCCAGAGTGGAGTGAGGCATCCGCAAGCTTTCCTTCAAGGCATTGCGAAAGCGCAGTACCTTGCGTCCCCAGCGCAGGCGTCGTGACTGTTTTACGCCCAGGCGCTTCATGATTCGTCCATTGCTGCGCAAAACGGCGCGATGAAAGCGTGCCAATCCGAACAGCAGGACGATAATTCCTGTCATCAGGGCAGCCGTGCCTCCCAGCAGCAAACCTACGTGGGGATTCAGCGCATGGAAGAGGGCATAAATCAGGATGCCGATCAGCGCACAGACGAAAAACAGTAGATCGCTGATATGGTCCACTGCAAAGACTGCGGTGGCTTGTGCCGGTCGTACGCCGCGGCGTGCAAGAAGCGCCATCATGGTAAACGGACCGCCTGCACCGCCAGGCGTGGCGCAAATGGCAAATTCGGTTGCCATCACAATGCCCAGGGAGCGAAGGTGAGTAGTGCGATGCAGGCGTCTGAGTAGCAGGCGCAGGCGAACCGCATTGACGTTCCAGCACAGCACTATCATGCCCAGCATGAGCAGCAGCAGATCAAGTGGAAAGTCCCGTAGCTTGCCTAGTAGCCCGGTGCCGCCTAATAGAAGGGGAATGAGTGCTGCTGCCAGCAATGCACTGAGCAGCAGCCATACACCACGGCTCATGCCGCGAGACGCTCGTTGAAATAATGCCGGTTGAGCCAATCGATTTTATTGATGGGGGTGCGTCCTTCTGCCATCAGGCGTTTAAGTAGCCCCAGCCAATAGGCTCTGGAAAATTCATGTCGCATATCGACAGGGTGTAGCCCCAGGCGAAGCAGGGGCGCTGATCGATGACGGCGAGCGGCTTGCTCGCTCATAAGCCAGGACATGCCTCTTCGCCATGGGCTTCTGGCACTCCATACCAACCCAGGCGCTTCTACCTGGCGATGGTCAGGCAGCAGATAAAAATGCTGAGGATCGCTGGTATACCGTAAGTCGGTCTGGCTCAGGGCACGACGTGTTCCTTCGCTCATCAACCAGGCTGGCGCCACAAACCCATGCAGAGACCAGCCAAAGCGCTCAAACAGCGCAATGCCTTTCTCAAGACGCTCACGGGCCTGTGCTTCATCGAGGGTGTAGAACTCACCCTCGTAGGTGTAAACCCTGCGCATGAACCAGTCACGCGGATTCGTGGGCGCTGGGGCATCATCACAGTGGAAGTGGCCATGAAGTGCCAGTTCATCGCCGCGAGCCAGACGCTGATCCATGACTTTGATGAAGGCTGGATGCTGATCGATCGGGTTACGATGATGGAAATCGGGAACGACCAACAGCGTCATGGGCACATTGCCCAGTGCGTCTACCGCCTCCACAAAGGGCTGATAATCTTTCCAGGTTTCTGGTGCCACATCATGTAGCACCAGCATGACATTGCGTTCAACCATGTGCAGCTACCGGCATTTCAGACGTACCCAGCACGGCATGATAGTGAGAGAGCAGACCCGCGACTACTGTATCCCAGGCATGATGGGCCTCTACATGTTGGCGGGCCTGACGGCCCACGAGACGAGCGTCGTCCTCGAAGAGCTCGCGTACGGTGGCCGCCATGGAAGCTGGATCATGGGGTTGGCAAAGGCGTCCGGTATTGAAGGGAACGATTTCTGCCAGGGCACCTGCCTTGACGGCAACAACCGGAATACCACAGGCCATGGCCTCGAGCGCCACCAGGCCAAAAGTCTCCTGATGCCCTGCGTGCAGCAGCACGTCGCAACTGGCGACCAGGCGTGCAACTTCGGATGCCGGGCGAAAGCCATTCATGACCGTAACGTTGTCCGGTACATGGCTGGGCATATTCGAGCCCACTAACAGCAGGTGATAGGGCTTGCCCAACTGACGAGCAGTTTCCAGCAGGATGGGCAGATTCTTTTCCCGTGAACCGCGACCGGCAAACACCATCAGACGAGTAGACTCATCCAATCCGAGCTCGCGCTTGAGATGTGGGTCTCGCAAGGATGGATGGAACGTTTCAAGATCCACCCCTAACGGCTGCACATATACATTGCTCACGCCCATGCGCTCAAGCTTTTCGACCATGACCTTGCTGGGTGCCAGGACACGATCAAAGCTGCGGTACAGGCGCGCGATGTAGGTGCTCATGTTGCTGCCGAACCAGGTGCCGAGCCGGTTACTGGCCAGAAGCGGAAGGTCGGAGTGATAGAAACCGATAACGGGCACGTCCAGCCGGCGACCTGCGTCCAGTGCTGCCCAGGCTGTCATATAGGGGTCGCCCACTTCAATCAGATCAGGTTGCAGCTCGTGCAGTACGTTGCGCCACGGGCCGCGTCGGACTGGAAAGCGGTAGCCCTTTCCAAAGGGTAGGGGGGGCGATGGAATCTCGTAGATTCCGCCGTTTTGTCGATAGCTTTCTCCTGGAACAAGCACACTGTGCTGAACCCCAGGATAACGACGTAGACGGCGGTGTTTGGCATCAATATAGGTGCGCACACCGCCGCTGGCAGGTGCATAAAACATGGTCATATCAGCAATATGCACGATGGAGCTTCCTCCGTTCGGCTTCTTATAAGAACCGTCTGAAACCACCGACATGAGCATTGTGGGTAAAAAGGATAATGCAGGCTCATGCGTTCAGATGTTCTCTCCCTGTGCCCATGAATGGACCATTACAGTAAAAAGACGTTCGCTAAGACCTTGTTCTAGAGCGAAAGCTTTCGCTTCGTTAGCTAAAGAACAGACACGACAGGGTCTCCCTGCGGCGCTACCGCAGGGAGACCTGAGCCAGGAAATAGAACGCGACGTCTTTCGAAGCGCCAAATATCAGTACGCGCTGGCGTGATCCAGCGTGCTGATATCTTCGGCACTCAACTGAAGGCGGGTGGCCTCTGCCAACTCCTTGAGCTGGTCAAGCGAGGTGGCGCTGGCAATGGGGGCCGTGACGCTGGGACGTGCCATGAGCCAGGCAAGGGCCACACGAGCTGGGGTCGCGTCATACTCCTCGGCCACTTCGTCCAGAGCTGACAGAATCGTAACGCCTCGCTCGGTCATGTATTTCTTCACGGAATCGCTGCGGGCACCCTTGATATCATCCTTGGTGCGGTACTTACCGGTCAGAAAGCCGCTGGCCAATGAGTAGTAGCTGATCACACCCAGCCCCAATTCCTGTACCACAGGCTCAAGATTCTTTTCATAGTCCTCGCGATCGTAGAGGTTGTAGTGCGGCTGAAGACTGATATAGCCCGGAATCCCAAGACGCTGGGCGATCTGATGCGCTTCGCGTAGGCGTTCGGCACTGTAGTTGGATGCGCCGATAGCGCGGACCTTGCCTTGCTCGACCAGTTTGGCCAAGGCCTGCAGGGTTTCTTCCAGAGGCGTATCAGAATCGTCGATATGGGCCTGATACAGGTCGATATGATCGGTTTGCAGGCGCTTGAGGGAGTCCTCTACGGCCCGCTGAATATAGTCGGCGCGTAAACCTTTCTTACCGTTCCCCATATCCATACCGACCTTGGTAGCCAGAACGATCTGGTCGCGTTTACCGCTCTTCTTCAACCAGTTGCCAATGATGGTTTCCGACTCACCGCCCTGATTGCCGGGTACCCAGCGCTCGTAGACGTCAGCCGTATCGATGAAGTTGAGCCCGTGGTCGACCAGCCCATCAAGTAGAGTGAACGACTTGGCTTCATCAAGCGTCCAGCCGAATACGTTCCCACCCAAGGCAAGTGGAGAAACGTGCAGGCCGGATTGACCGAGTTGACGTGTGCTCATGGTGTTCTCCTTTTAACGACGATAGGACCGTCCGCTGCCAAGCGGCGAACAGACCTCAAAGGAGGTGTGACTAGAGTGAGCAGGGATCGTTCTGGACGCGGGCGTAAGGAAGGAGGAGCGAAAGGGTGGGGCCCCGGTCATTGACCGGGGCCAAAGGCGTTACTGTGTCTGGGAAACGGCGCGGTTCAGGGCACTAAAAAGTGCGCGGAAGCTGGCGGTTGTCAGGTTTTCGTCGATGCCGATGCCATGCAACGGGCGGCCACCGTCCAGGCGAACCTCGATATAAGCCGCCGCCTTGGCATTGGCGCCTGCACCAATAGCGTGCTCATGATAATCCATGACTTCGATCTGGACCGGTAGAGCTGACACCAGCGCCTCCAGTGAGCCATTGCCGGTGCCTTGCCAATGCTGGGTTTCACCCTTGGCCATGACTTCAACGTTGACCGCGCTGATACCGTTCTCTTCCTGCAAACGGTGACGCTTGAGCTGGTAAGGCGAAACGGCCTTCAGATACTCGTTATCAAGCAAGTCGTAAATCTGCTGTGCCGTCATTTCCAGCCCCAGGCGATCGGTTTCCTTCTGAACGACCTGGCTGAATTCGATCTGCATCCGACGCGGCAAGGTAATGCCATATTCCTGCTCAAGCAGATAGGTGATACCACCCTTGCCGGACTGGCTGTTAACCCGGATGACCGCCTCGTAGCTGCGACCAATGTCGGCGGGGTCGATCGGCAGGTAGGGCACTTCCCATAGGGTGTCCGGCTTCTGCTGGACGAAACCTTTGCGGATGGCATCCTGGTGTGAGCCCGAAAACGCGGTGTGCACCAGATCACCCACGTAGGGATGGCGGGGATGAACCGGCAACTGATTGCATTCCTCGACCACCTTGCGTACGGCATCGATGTCGGAGAAATCCAGTTTGGGATCGACTCCCTGGGTATAAAGATTCAAAGCCAGTGTCACAAGGTCCACGTTGCCGGTGCGCTCGCCATTGCCGAACAGGCAGCCCTCGACACGATCAGCGCCTGCCATCAGGCCCAGCTCGCTGGCTGCAACGCCAGTACCGCGGTCGTTATGAGTATGGAGGCTGACAAGCACGCTGTCGCGACGATTGACATGACGGCAGAACCACTCGATCTGATCCGCATAGACATTTGGCGTGGCCGCCTCGATGGTGGCGGGCAGGTTGAGGATCAGGCGGTTCTGTGGGGTCGGCTGGAAAACGTCGATCACGGCATTGCATACTTCGACGGCAAAATCCGTTTCCGTGGAGCTGAATACCTCAGGTGAGTACTCGAAACGCCATTGCGTCTGCGGATTGGCATCAGCTAGGCGCTTGATGACACGACCAGCATTGACGGCAATCGCCTTGACGCCTTCCTTGTCCTGGTTGAAGACGATGCGACGGAAGCTGGGCGCGCAGGCATTGTAGTAGTGCACGATTGCCTGCTTGGCACCTTTCAACGACTCGAAGGTGCGCTCGATCAAGTCCTCCCGCGCCTGGGTCAATACCTGAATGGTAACGTCATCCGGAATGTGGCCGTTTTCGATCAGCTCACGGACAAAATCAAAATCGGTCTGCGAGGCTGATGGGAAGCCTACCTCGATTTCCTTTACGCCTACCTGCACCAGCGTCTTGAAGAAACGCATTTTCTTCTCGCTGTCCATTGGCTCGATCAGAGACTGGTTTCCATCACGCAGGTCCGAACTTAGCCAGATGGGCGCTTCGGTAATGGTCTTGGACGGCCAGGTGCGGTTGGGCAGGTCGATAGTGGGAAATGCACGGTATTTCTTGGACGGATCTTTGAGCATGGCCATGAGAATAATCCTTTAGTTCTTGTTTCTTTCCGCGACCGTAAGAGCGGCGCCATAGTTGAATTGCCGGTCATGGCGCTAGAAAGCACTGCGGCAAGTGAATTCGATGTGTGTCGAGTTCAGGGTCGCAGTCGCGGACTGACCAGACGCAGGCAGGCGTGTTGCCGTAGCAGGATGAGGGTATGTGAAGTAGTCATACCCTCAACACTAGTGAGGAATGCCTTGAATGGCAAGCATGTTTAAAAAATTGGTATAAATCATCGTCAGACGCTTTTTAAAGCAATAAAAATTTAAAAAATAGAGGTTTGTTGGATTATTTTTTGATGCGCGTAAAGGGTGTCCGAGCGATGGTTCGGATGTCTGGTCGCTTGGGAATATCAAACATGCGACCATAAGGACTCACTGAGACTGGAAGCTGATACGTGATACCGCAGAGGCGCCCGCGACGTTTTGCCTGGCTTGGCTTGTTTGCCATGGCCATGGCCTTTGTCGCACCGGTGGTGTCCCAGGCTCTGGCAGCCCATCACGTCCACAGACATGAGCATCATCACGATGGCATGACCCATTCTCTGGACAAGCAGCCGTCTGTATCGAATACCTTGCAGATTACACAGACACCACACTGGGTGTATGTCTGGGAGAAATGCGGCTATTGCGATCTGCTGTTCAATAATCCGCCGCTTTCATCTGAATTCGTCATGCGTCCGCCACGCACACTGTATGACAGCCCGGTGTACCTGGGCCTGGCTGCACGGGGCTTTGCGCGGCTGCCCGTTTTTATAGGGGCCATGACCCGGGCGCCGCCTGCAGGTGTTTGAGCAACTCGATATTTTAGGTGCCTCGACGGCACGGTAATTCTGTTTGTTCACGCTGGCGTCTGACGCCTGTAAGGTATTTTTATGCGTATTTTGTTGAGTCTTGTTGCTGCACTGCTTCTCACGCCCTATGCCATGGCACATGAGTATGAAATGGGTCAGCTGCATATTGATCATCCTTGGTCACGCGCTACGCCTCCCGGGGTGCCCACCGGAGCGGTTTACTTTGTCGTGCACAATCATGGTAAGCAGGCGGATCGGCTGTTAAGCGCTGATTCGCCTGTCGCGGCTAGTGCTGAACTGCACACCACTATCAACAAGGATGGGATGATGGGTATGCGCCATATGGAGCAGGGGGCCGAGATCGTGTCCGGTGCCGAGTTGCGCCTGGAGCCTCAGGGTAATCACCTGATGTTGGTCGGGCTCAAGCAGCCTCTGGTTGCAGGGCAGCGTTTTCCGCTGACGCTGCATTTCGAGAAGGCAGGCAATATTGAAGTACAAGTGGCTGTTCAGGATGACGCGCCTGACGCCCATGAGCATCATCATCAGCACTGATTCTTTTCCTTCGAGTCTGCCTGGATAGCCCTGACAGGGAATTCAGGCGGGTTAAAGGAAATAGAAATAGGTCGAGTAGCCGTCAGCTCAAGTGGTATGTCGGCAAAAGGATTAGTGTGAAGGCAATGATAAAAGAGGCATGACAATGCCTCTTTTATCATTAAGTGAGGTGATCACCTGACGGCGAGCGCCTTCGTAGTCTTGGTAGACAACAGGTGCCGGTCAGGCTTCCTGTTCATGAACGTCCTGCTCGGAATGAGCTTTTTGTTCAGCGATCTTCTGCACTTCCGCTTCGTAGACCTTGTCCATGACGCTGGGACGTTTCCGCCAGGGTTTACGGTCAGGAGTCGATTGAGCCGCGTATGTGGTGATTTCACCACCATAGATGTTTTGAAAGCGCTGGGCCTGGCGTTCCAGTTCGGCGCGAAGTTCTTCTTTCGTCACTTTATTTAAATCTTCACTATTTGTTGTAGTCAAGGCGGTTGATACACGCTCAGGGCGAGCGTGTATTGCTACTGACCGCACGAGTCGATGGCCAAGTTGAAAAGATTACTGAACGGCCATCAGGCTAAGCCCTATTTATATAAGGCCTAAACGGTCTTGTCACCTATTCTTAATGTATTGCGTTATTTTTCAGCCCTAATGAATGGGGCCTTTCGAAACACTTTCCAAGTATGGAAACGCTCCGAAACAGGGCCTTCCCGTCTGATCATGCCTGAAAGTGGTGCACATCATCAGAGGAGGTAAGCGGTTAGAGCGCGAGCTAGAGCCCTTGTTCCCTGATAGAGGGAGAGTTGGCATCATTTTTTCTTGTCTATTTCACAAAGCATGGCGATGTGCCTGTAAGCCTTGACTCTTTATGCGCCCCGATGCGCCCGGGTAACGAAGCCTGAACACGTGTTTCACGACACCTGTTCGGGCTTTTTTTTGGAGCGAAAAAATGCACGGTAAGGTGGTATCGATTGGCGCTTTATTCTCTACCGACGGCACTTACCGGCGTATGGGCCGAAATGCGTTAGCGGGTGCAGAGCATGCCATTGCCGAGCTTAATGGAAGCGGTCACCTGGACTTTGAGCTTCGTCTGCATCATTTCAACCCCGAAGGTAGACCAGAGCGCTACAGTGAGGGGCTGGCTGAGCTGCATGCACGGGGAGTCCGACACATTTTCGGGCCTATCACTTCGGCCAGCCGTAAGGACATCATCCCTGATCTTGAGCAGCGCAACAGTCTGCTCTGGTTTCCATGCCCTTATGAAGGGTTCGAAAGCAGCGAAAACGTCTTATACCTCGGGGGCTGTCCTAACCAGACGTTGATTCCCCTGCTGCGTTTTGCCATCGAGGCATTTGGCGGCCGAGCCATGCTGATTGGCTCCAACTACGTATGGGGCTGGGAAAGCAACCGTATTGCCCGCGAAATCATGGAGGCAGCGGGTGGCGTCACTTGTGGTGAGAAGTATTTCCACTTGGGCATCACTGCGTTCGGCGAGGTGATCGAGAGTTTACTCACCAGTCGGCCAACGTTCGTACTGAACAACTTGGTTGGCGAATCTTCTTATGCCTTTTTGCAGCAGCTGGACCAGGTGTGCGTCGAGCGTGATATGCGCCTGCCGGTGCTCAGCTGCAACTTTACCGAAGGGGAGCTGGCCGAGCTCGGACGCATGCAGGCCTTGCGGCTGTTTTCCTGCGGTCCTTACTTCGAGGCAGTGGACCCGGTGTTCAGCTTGCGCCAACGCCGTCGGCATGGGCCGCACCCTTATTCACACTATTACGCCTGTACCTACGCCGGAGTGTATCTGCTGGCGGAGGCCTGCCAGAGAGGCGGCAACGATAAACCAGCCGAAGTCTGTAAAGCCCTGTATGCCGCACCGGTGAAAACAGCGTTGGGCGACCTACAGGTATCGCCCCGCAATAACCACACCAGTCTGCCGTGCTACATCGCCGAGCTTGAAGACGAGCGATTCGTGATCCGGCATGTCGAGCCCGCATTGTGTGAGGCGGACCCGTACCTGACGGCAACTGACCTCAGCGTATTTCGTACCCGGCGGCATGCCGTACCGTCCCGCCATTTGAGGATCGTCAAATGACTCTGCTTAAGCGTCCCGATTTCGAGAATACCCGTTTGCTGCTGGTGGATTGTGATGAACGCGCCCAGGCGAGTCTGCAAAAAAGCCTGCAGCGTCTGGGTGTTGCGGCATCGGTCGTGGCGCAGGATGCCGAAACCGGCCTGAATGATGTATTGGCGCTGGTCGTGGAACTGGATCAGTTCGCCAGCCCCGTGCTGTTGGCCGAGGCGAATAGGCGCGCTCTGCCGATCATCGCACTGACCCAGCACGAGACGCTGTCACAGATTCAGCGTGCGCTGGAGTTAGGTGCGACTGCCATGTTGAACAAGCCCATCACGCAGGGCTCGGTTTACACCACGCTGATGATGGCCATCGGGCTGCGCGACCGGCTGCGTGATGAGCAGCAGAAAGTCGTAGGTCTGCAAGACAAGGTGGACAGCCGCCCTCTCGTGGCTCAGGCGCTGGCCTGGCTGATGGTCGAGCTGGAGATCACCGAAACCCAGGCCTACGAGCGTATCCGTCACCTTTCGATGCAAACCAACCGGAGCCTGGAAGAGATCTGCCTGGATCTGACTCAGGCGCATCGGCAGGATGCAAGGGAGGCTCGCTCATGACGGGCGTAGCCACTTTGTACCGTCGGCCCTCCGTCGTGATCGCATTGCTGTTCATTGTGGCAATCGTGCTGCTGGCTGTACTGGCACCCTGGGTGGCGCCCTATGATCCTTCTGAGCAGTTCATCGAGGGGCTGACCCTGGAAGGTGCGCCATTACCGCCGGACGCGACGTATCACCTGGGAACGGATCTGCTGGGCCGTGATCTGCTGTCGCGTCTGCTCTATGGCGCACGAACTTCGTTATTCATCGGCGTGCTGGCCAATGGAATCGCCGTATTGATCGGCACGCTGGTTGGTCTTGCGGCGGGCTTCATACGCGGTTGGCTCGGAACGACCCTGATGCGGTTTACCGACCTCATGATGGCCTTTCCAGCGTTACTGCTGGCCATCGCCTTGGCGGCCATCTTTCAGCCCAGCGTGTGGATTGTGGCGCTGGTCATCGCCATGGTGAACTGGGTGCAGATCGCCCGGGTGATCTATTCGGAAACCGTGGCGCTGTCTGCGCGGGATTTCGTTGAGGTCGAGCGTACCCTGGGTGCAAGCTCCATGCGCATTCTGTTTTCCCACCTATTGCCACATCTGGTACCTACGATTCTGGTCTGGGCCACGCTGGGCATCTCCACTACCGTATTGCTGGAAGCTACGTTGTCGTTTCTGGGGGTGGGGGTTCAACCGCCAACACCCAGCTGGGGCAACATCATTTTTGAAAGCCAGACCTACTTTACGTCAGCGCCCTGGCTGGTGCTGTTTCCCGGGGCGGCCATCGTACTGCTGTCGCTGTCGTTCAATCTGGTCGGTGACGCGTTGCGCGATGCCCTTGATCCGACGCTGAAGGGGAGAGGCTGATGTTGACCTTCATAACCCGCCGAGTGGCGTACGCATTGCTGATCCTGCTAGGGGTTACGCTGATTACCTATCTGCTCCTGTTCATGCTGCCAGCCGATCCGGCGCGACAGATCGCCGGGCGCAGCGCGACACCCGAGGTGGTCGAGAACATTCGCCATCAGTTGGGGCTGGATCTACCGTTCTACCAGCAATACTTCAACTACCTGAAAGGGCTGTTACACGGCGACCTGGGGCGCTCCTTTATCCAGCGCTCGGAGGTCTCTGAGCTGATCGGCTCACGTCTTGTGCCTTCGCTGCAGCTCATGGGGATGGGCATCCTGTTCGAGCTGATCATCGGGATCGGCCTGGGCATTATCGCCGCGCTCAAGCGGGATTCGTTTGCCGACCGCCTGCTCATGGCCTTTTCCTTCATAGGCGTGTCGTCCCCCCAGTTCATCGCCGCCATGCTTTTTCTGTACTTCTTTGCCGTAAAGCTTGGCTGGTTTCCCATGGGGGGGTATGGCGAGTTTCACCACATTCTGTTGCCTGCTCTGACACTGGGGCTCCTGGGGAGCGGTTGGTACTCGCGGATGGTGCGGTCCTCCATGATCGAGGCCTTACATCAGGACTTTATTCGGACGGCGCGGGCCAAGGGGCTGAGTCGTCTGCGTGTGGTGTTCCGCCATGTGCTGCCTAACGCCATCGTTCCAATCATTCCGATGATCGGAATCGATATCGGCATTTTTATGGGTGGGCTGGTGGTCGTGGAGTCCGTGTTCGGCTGGCCTGGCATCGGTCAGCTCGCCTGGCAGGCCATTCAGCAAGTGGACATTCCCGTCATTGTTGGCGTTACGACCGTCTCGGCCGTGGCGATTGTCGTGGGCAATCTGCTGGCTGATCTGGTGATTCCGCTGGTTGATCCGCGTATCGATGTGAAAAAGCACTAACGACATCTAAAAAGAGGCAGGAGCATGAGAAGGAACGCTTTATCCCTGGCCATTGCGGCTACGCTGTTCGCTGGCAACCTGCTGGCGGCCGAACCCAAGACGGGCGGCGAGGCGGTCATCACCTATCAGAACGATGTGGCGACGCTGGATCCAGCTATTGGCTACGACTGGCAAAACTGGTCCATGATCAAAAGCCTGTTTGACAGGCTCGTCGACTACAAGCCCGGCACGACGGAGCTGATCCCGTCACTGGCCGAGCAGTACACCGTCTCTGATGACGGCACCGAGTACACCTTTACGCTGAAGAAAGGCGTCAAATTCCATAATGGTCGCGAGTTGAAGGCCAGCGACGTGAAATATTCCTTGGAGCGGGCCGTCAACCCGAAAACCCAGAGTCCGGGCGCCGGATTTTTCTCGTCCATCCAGGGCTATGAAGACATGACCTCTGGCAAGAGCCAGACGCTGAGCGGGGTCACGACGCCTGATGAATACACCGTCAAGATAAAGCTGAATCAGCCTAACGCTACCTTCCTGCACATCATGGCGATCAACTTCGCCTCGGTCGTTCCGAAAGAGGCGGTCGAACAGTGGGGCGCTGACTTCGGCAAGCATCCGGTAGGTTCCGGTGCCTTCGAGCTGGCCGAGTGGAAACTGGGCCAGCAGCTGGTCTTCAAGAAGAACCCGAACTACTTCCATGCTGGCGTACCGTATCTGGATAGCATCAAGTTCGAGATCGGCCAGGACCCGACGGTCTCCCTGATGCGCCTGCAAAAGGGTGAAGTGGACATCGCCGGGGATGGTGTGCCCCCCGCGCAATTTCTGCAATTCAAGAATAACCCGCAGCAGAAGGAGCTGATGGTCATCGGTGACCAGTTACAAACGGGATACCTCACGCTGAAGACCACGCTGCCTCCGTTCGACAAACTTGAGGTTCGAAAGGCCGTAAACATGGCGATCAGCAAGGACCGGATCGTTCGCATCATCAATGGTCGCGCCAAGCCAGCCAACCAGCCACTGCCGCCTGCCATGCCCGGATATGACGCTGCGTTCAAGGGCTATGCTTACGATGTGGAGGGCGCCAAGAAGCTCCTGGCCGATGCAGGCTTTCCCAACGGTTTCGATACCGAGCTGTATGTGATGAATACCGACCCGCAGCCACGTATCGCCCAGTCCATCCAACAGGACCTGGCCAAGGTGGGTATTCGTGCACAGATCAAGTCCCTGGCGCAGGCCAACGTGATTGCGGCAGGTAGCGAGAAAGACAAGGCACCTATGGTGTGGTCGGGCGGTATGGCCTGGATCGCCGACTTCCCCGATCCATCGAATTTCTACGGCCCGATCCTGGGGTGCGAGGGGGCGGTAGCGGGTGGCTGGAACTGGGCCTTGTACTGCAACAAGGCGCTGGATGCCGAAGCGAAAAGGGCTGATTCGATGGCCAAACCCGAACAGCAGGCCGAGCGGATTGCCTTATGGAAAAAGATCTTTACCGATGTCATGGCCGATGCGCCGTGGGTGCCGATCTTCAACGAGCAGCGCTTTACCGTGCGATCTGCTCGCATGGGAGGTGACGATGCGCTGTATGTCGACCCTGTCCACGTCCCCGTCAACTACGACTACATCTGGGTGAAGTGAATGTGCCAGAACTGCTTGGTTAAAACGATCCATAGCATCAACAGCCATTTCGGCTGGGACAACAGCTTCGAACCAACGGCCCGGGTTGCGCCCGGAACCGAGCTGGAGTTTCAGTGCCATGACTCCTCCAACGGCTACTTCAACGCACAGTCGGTCGCCGCCGATGTGTCCACGATGCCGTTCGACAAGATTAATCCGGTTACCGGGCCGATCTTTGTCGAAGGGGCCCAACCGGGTGATGTACTCAAGGTGACGATCGACAGCTTCAAGCCTTGCGGCTTTGGCTGGACCGCGAACATTCCAGGCTTTGGTCTGTTGGCCGATCAGTTCAAGGAACCGGCGTTGGCCTTGTGGCATTACGACAAGGAGAGCCTGGCACCCGCTGCGTTCGGCCAGTTCGGCAAAGTCCCGCTCAAGCCGTTTGCAGGCACCCTTGGCGTTGCTCCGGCTGCGCCAGGGCCGCATTCGATCGTCCCGCCCCGTCGCGTGGGAGGTAACCTGGACATCCGCGATCTGGCCGCCGGCACTACCCTGTACCTGCCCGTGGAAGTGGAGGGGGCGTTGTTTTCAATAGGGGATACCCATGCAGCCCAAGGTGACGGTGAGGTCTGCGGGACGGCCATCGAGAGCGCCATGGACGTGGTGGTGAAGCTGGACCTTATCAAGTCCACTCCCTTGGCCGCACCGCGCTTCAGTACGCCAGGGCCGGTAACCCGTCACCTGGATGCCATGGGGTACGAGGCCTTTACCGGTGTCGCGTCTGACCTGATGGATGCGGCTCGCCAGGCGGTGAGTAGCACAATCGACTGGCTCTGCCGTGAACACGGCATGCCGGCCGAGCAAGCCTACATGCTGTGCTCGGTCTGCGGTGATCTGCGAATCAGTGAAGTGGTGGACATGCCGAACTGGGTGGTCTCGTTCTACTTCCCCAAAGTAGTCTTCAACTGAGGTAATGCCATGACTGCCGAGACACCCCGGCCTTTGCTGTCGGTCGAGCACCTGTCCATCGAGTTTGGCAGCAGGCGCGTCGTGAATGACCTCAGCTTTGCCCTGCACAGTGGCAAGACCCTGTGTATCGCCGGAGAGTCCGGCAGTGGTAAATCCCTCACCTCGCTGGCCATCATGGGGTTGCTGCCCAAGATGGCGCGATTGCCCAGCGGCGTTATCCTTTTCGAGGGACAGAATCTGCTGGATCTGCCCGAGCGGCAGATGCAGGCGCTCCGGGGTAAGGACATCGGCATGATCTTTCAGGAGCCCATGACGTCGCTCAACCCATTGATGACCGTCGGCCAGCAACTGGAGGAGACGGTACGTCGGCACGAGGCGGTGAGTCGTGGTCAAGCGCGGCAGCGTGCCCGTGAAATGCTCGACGCGGTGCGTGTACCCCAGGTGGAAAAGCGCCTTACGCAATATCCCCACGAGTTGTCCGGCGGGATGCGGCAACGGGTAATGATCGCCATGGCGATGCTCTGCCGTCCGCGGGTGCTGATTGCTGATGAGCCTACCACAGCCCTGGACGTCACCATTCAGGCCCAGATCCTTGAACTCATGCGCGAGTTACAGGGCGAGTTTGGCACCACGCTGTTAATGATCACCCATGACATGGGCGTGGTGGCGGAAATGGCCGATGAGGTCGTGGTGATGAATCAGGGCGTGATGGAGGAGCGGGCACCGGTACGCGAGCTTTTCAGGACGCCCAAGGCAGCGTATACGCAAAAGCTTCTGGCGGCCGTGCCGGTACTGGGAACAGCCGCCAAACCTGAATCGCGAGCAATGCAGCCAGTAGTGCTGGAGATTCAAGACCTCACCGTGCGTTTTCCGCTGCGGGGCGGCTGGTTCGAGGAAGCTCGCAACGTTCACGCGGTGGAAAACGTAAGCTTCACTCTGCACCAGGGCGAAACCTTGGGAATCGTAGGGGAGAGCGGCTGCGGCAAGTCCACGACCGGCAGAGCGCTCATGAACATGCTGAGTTACCAGGGCAGCGTGAAGCTCATGGGGCGGGAGTTGAATGGGCTTGTCGGCAATGCGCTCAAGCCGGTGCGGCAAGATATCCAGATGATCTTTCAGGATCCGTACGCCTCCCTCAATCCGCGCAAGACAATCCTGGATCTCGTAGGCGAGCCTTTGCTTATTCATGGACAAGGCGATCTTGCGGCCCGTAAGAGGCGTGTCGCCCAATTGCTGGATCAGGTTGGCTTACCGGCTGAGGCAATGGAGCGCTACCCGCATATGTTTTCGGGCGGACAGCGGCAGCGTATCTGTATTGCCCGTGCGCTGGCGCTCAACCCCAAGGTCATCATTGCGGATGAGTCCGTATCGGCGCTCGATGTGTCCGTACAAGCACAGGTGCTCGATCTGCTGGAGCGCTTGCAGAGGGAATATCAGCTGAGCTACGTCTTTATTTCCCACGACATGGCAGTGGTCGAGCGTATCTGTCATCGTGTGGCGGTCATGTTTTGCGGTCAGATCGTTGAAATCGGTCAGTGTGATCAGGTGCTTGGAAATCCGCAACATGCTTATACGCGGCGGCTATTGGCTGCTGTGCCCATGCCGGATGTGGATCACCGCAAGGACTTTAAAAGCCTGCTCAAGGAAGTCGAAACGCCTGACCCTATCAAGCCACGTGGTTATCAGGCTCCCTTGCAACGTTATCGCGCGGTAGATCTGGATCATTGGGTTGCGGTTTAAGTCTTTGATTGACCTGAGGTTGCTGCTCTGGTATCTGTACGCATATACAGTTATCTGGGTCATCAGGTATGTCGATTACCGTACTAGGGCGAAGCGAGCGGCTTCGCCATTTATTGCCCGAGGCGGACTCTCTGCGGATCAGCGGCTTTCAGTCTGCGGCGGGTCAATGGGAAGAAAACGCCATCTCGCTGGATAGGCTGGTGGGGTTGGGCGAGTCACCAATCTGGGTGGTGATGGTGGATGATGAAAGCCTGCTTGAGTTCGGGATCTATCCGGGAGATCGGCTAATTATCGATCGGGCAGTAGAATGCCGACCGGGGCATCTGGTTATCATGGATGTGAACGGCCAGTATGAAATACGCCGACTCACGCATGATAACCAGGGCGGTCGCCTGCTGTTGGGTGGGCATCGTCAGGCGCGCCCAATCAATTACGGTCGCGATGAGCCTCTGGATGCGTGTGGCGTCGTAACCTTTGTGCTTAGCTATGTGGCACAACCGGCAACGTAATCAGCGTCAGCGCTGCCGTTAATCCACTGCTTCAACGCGCCAGCCACTTTTCCAGTTCTGCCACATCGTTTCCGGCGCCGGCTGCCCGGTTTTCGGCCAGGCGCCAATAGAGTTGTGCCATGGCAAGGTACAGTGCCTCGCTGGGACGGTCTTTTTGCGCAAAGGCAGCGATCTCTTCCATTTCTGCTACCCAACGGTAGGCTTTGGGGTACATGTCGGGCAGTTTCTCGTTAGCCCACTCGTAAAGCATCGGCTGGCTGCATTTGAGTTCATCGCGCAATGCCTGGCCGGAACCACTGCGCTCGGCAGCCTGCACCATGGCAGCGATAAGGCCGGTCAGCCCCTTGGTAATACCGGCATAACTCATCTTAAGTCCTGACGCGGCACCGATGGGTGCTTCCAGTACCTTCACCGGAAGGCCATAGTCGTTGAGCTGGGCAAATCGCGCGGCATGCTCGCCTGAGGCATAGAACGAGGGGCACGTTCGTTCAGGCGAAGGAGGCGTGCCAAAGATGGCCGCGTCGACGAAGGCACATCCTGCATCGGTAAGGGTCTGGCCGACCTGCTCGACGGTGGCTGGAGCAATGGCGTTACAGTCCACATAAACGGTCTTTTTCATGCGGCCCAATAGGGGGGCCAGCTCTTGCGCCAACGGTAAGGCTTCGGACGGCGGCACAATGGAGAGCAGAATATCGGCTTCACCCAGCTGTTCCTGTTCGACCTCACGCAACCCTGCCGCTGCGGCGCGCTCGCGGGTAGCCACGCTGCGGCCGGCCAGGGTGGTACAGACATCCAGGCCGTGATCGCGCAAATAGCGGCCCACAGCAGCGCCCATGGAGCCTGGGGCGATCAGGGCAACAGTCAGCGTCATGGTTCATCCTCGTGGGTTGTTGTTTTCATTCCTAGCTGATCGGCCAGATCCTGCAAGTCACTGGCAACCAGATCCCAGCCGTCGGCTGGCTGTTCGATCGGACCTTTTGGTCCTTTTTCCAGAGGGCGCTGAATAAAGGCCGTCCGCAGACCCAGCTCACTGGCTGCCTGAAGGTCATTGTTATGAGCCGCACACAGCATGACTCGTTCAGGTTCAAGGCCCAGCAGGGTGCAGGCGCCGAGATAACATTCGGCATCAGGCTTGTAGTGATTGAACAGATCCGCGCCGAAGACCATGTCCCAGGGAAGACCGCCGTGGCGTGCCATATTGACCAGCATGGCAACGTTGCCATTGGACAAGGCGCTGATGCTATAGCCCTGCTTGAGTCGAGTCAGACCGGGGACGGCATCCGGCCAGGGATCGAGCCGGTGCCAGAGGCGATGAATCCAGTCCACTTCAGCCTTGGTCAGGCCAACCAGTCCGTATTGGGGCAGCAGTTCCTCAAGCGCCACACGGTGCAGATCGTCAAGCGGCGTCCAAGGTAGTGTTCGCTCGCGAATCTCATCCATCAGCGGGCCGTAGGCCTCAGCTCGCCAGGCATCGACAAGGGCAGGCCAGTCGGCTTTAAGGCCGTTTTTCTCCCCAAAGGACTCAAGTGAGGCGATTAAACTGCCCCGCCAGTTAACTACGGTGCCGAACACATCGAACAAAAGTGCGTGTACTGTCGTCTTCATTGCGAATTCATCGCCTGCGTAAGAAGTACCTACTGTCTTGACGGAAAGAGGTGCGGCGCAGTTCCCCAATCTCTGACTTAGGAAGACCATGAACCTTTGTGACTACACCCATTGGGTATTTGATATGGACGGTACCTTGACGGTTGCCGTGCATGATTTCGCAGCCATTCGGCGTGCCCTGGAGATACCACCTGAGGCTGATATCCTCCATTACCTGGCCGCCTTGCCCGAGGCGGACAGCAAGGCCAAGCATGCCTGGCTGCTTGAGCATGAGCGGGAGCTGGCTATGGGTTCCAAGCCTGCCCCAGGGGCGGTTGAGCTGATCAGGGCGTTATGTGCGCGCAACTGCCGGATCGGTATCCTGACCCGTAATGCTCAGGAGTTGGCCTATGTAACGCTGGAAGCTATTGGTATTGCCGAGTGTTTCAATCGGGCGGAAGTGCTTGGGCGAGACGAGGCGCCACCCAAGCCGCATCCAGGTGGGCTGCAGCATTTTATCGAGCGCTGGCAGGTGCAGCCGAGCGACGTGGTCATGGTCGGCGATCATCGAATTGATCTGGAGTGTGGCCGCGCAGCCGGTACGCGTACGGTATTGGTCAACGCACCGGAGAATACCTGGCCAGAGCTGGCTGATGATCATGCCGTGGACTGTTTCGCACTGGCGCAGCGCATCGCGCGGGCTTGAGAGAGGGGTACCGATCCGATCGATCGGGTACCCGCCTTTGCAAGGTTATAAACGAGACGCTGTAAACGTATCGCAGCGCTCTACCGCACCATTGTCGAATCCGGTCCTGAACCAGCGGGCCCGTTGTTCGGAGGTGCCGTGGGTAAACGAGTCGGGAACGGCGCGCCCTTGAGCCTGCTCCTGGAGACGGTCGTCACCAATGGCATGGGCTGCGTTGATGGCTTCTTCAAGATCACCGGGCTCCAGCCAGTGTAGGCGTTTCTGGGCATGATTTGCCCAAACGCCGGCGTAACAGTCGGCTTGCAGTTCCAGGCGAACGGATAACCCCTGCGCACCTTGGGCAGGCATGCCACGGCGCTCAGCAGCCTGCATTTTTTCCGTAGTGCCGACCAGGTCCTGCACGTGGTGACCGATTTCATGGGCAATGACATAGGCACGGGCGAAATCCCCGGCTGCCGAGAAGCGGCGCTCCATCTCATCGAAGAAGGAAAGGTCCAGATAAACCTGCTGGTCAGCCGGACAATAGAACGGGCCGGTTGCGGCACTGGCGGAGCCGCAGGCCGATTGCACATGACCGTTGAAAAGAATCAGCTTGGGCTGTTGATAGTGTTCTCCATGGGCCGCAAAGATTTCGCCCCATGTGTCTTCGGTGTCGCCCAGGATGGCGCGGACAAAATCCACCTGTTTGGAGTTGGCGTCCGGCGCCTGGGTTTGCTGGGCTACCTGCGCTCCGCCGCCTGAACCTGTCACCATGCTCAGGACTTGGAGCGGGTCCTGGCCTGTCACCAGGCTGAACACCACGACCAGCAGAACCCCGCCAACACCGAGGCCACCGCCGATTTGCAGCCCACGGCCACCACCACCGGTGGCCTGTTCAACGTTGTCGCTACGCCGCCCTTTACCCCAATCCATCTCATCGCCTCGCTTGAACGCTTTGTGGGTGAGACCACGGGCGTTTGGCAGAGTGCGCCAAAATGTTACGAAACGTGGTGACTCGAGCCCTCAGCCGTTTGGCGAACTCGCAGTTCGACCACACACTCGGAGCGAGACAGTAGGTGAACATGTCCACCTACCCGTACGGCACCTTGTTCATCTACAGAAACATCCATCTGGCTGGGGCGCCCGGTGAAACCGCCTTGATGAATAACGAAGGGCTTTCCAGCGCCTTGGCAGCCATGGCGGACCAGATAGGCCGCTGCTGCACCCGCTGCGCTACCTGTCGCAATGTCTTCTACCAGGCCGGCATTATCCCAGCTGCGACCTTCGCCACGTTCTACATCCAGCACATATACGAATGCCGCGCCAATACCGTGCAAACGCGCCTCCAGATCCTGCGCTGCGATCCGCGCACGGCCCAGTTGGCTACCTTTGACCGGCAGGATCAGATAGGGAAGCCCGGTACTGACAACCATGGGCGGGTAATCAGCATCAAGGTCTCGTAGTCGTAGTGAAAAGGCGTGGGCAAACCACTGGCTCTGCGCCTGATCCAACTGGCATCCCCATTGGACAAGGCCTTGGTCCATCTCGGCGTAATAGCCTGTTGCGGCGCGGTGAGTCATCAGGGTAACCGTTTTTTCCGAAAGCTCGATCCGCCAGGTCTCCTGCTCGGCCTGCCCGTGCTGATGGTGGAGCAGGGCGGCAGCCCCAATTAGCGGATGGCCGGCAAAAGGCAGCTCTTCCTCTATCGTGAAAATACGTGCACCAAAGGTATTTGCCTGCGCCCGTGGCTCAAGAAAGATGGATTCATACTGGCGCAGCTCCTGGGTCAGTTTCTGCTGCGTACTGACAGGCAGGCCCGAGGCATCCGGGAAGATGGCTAGCCCATTACCCGCAAGCGGACGATTCGCAAAAACATCCACATGCCAGTAAACCAATGGCGACATAGGGGCTCCTAACAAGGGTTGGTGAGTCCACAAGGCTACGTGTACGCAACGGCTCATGCCAAGCCGGTAATCGGCGCGACTCATCTTTGTTTCATGCGGATGCCCGGCATCCCCATCGTGGAGAATATTCATGTTGAAAGGTACAGCGCTCATTGTTGGTGTGACAGGAATTTCCGGCTACAACCTGGCCAATGTGTTGATATCCAGTGGCTGGACGGTGTATGGCCTGGCTCGCACGCCCTCAAGCCAGGAAGGTGTCATTCCCGTGACCGGTGATCTGCTGGATGAGCAGTCGCTGACCGCCGCGTTGAAGGATCTCCCCATTACCCATGCCTTCTTCTGTACATGGACCCGCCGCGACACCGAGAAAGAGAATGTCGAGGCCAACGGTGCCATGATGCGCAACCTCTGCAAGGCGGTGGAAAACGCGCCTCTTCAGCATATGGCGCTGGTAACAGGAACCAAGCACTACCTGGGCCCATTCGAAAGCTATGGTCAGAATGCCGCCGAGACGCCATTCCGCGAGGAGCACCCGCGTCTGCCGGGCGAGAACTTTTATTACACGCTGGAAGACATCCTTTTTGAACATGCTGAGCGCCGCGGCTTCAGCTGGAGCGTGCACCGTTCTCACAGCATGATCGGCATGGCGCGTGGCAGTAATGCCATGAACATGGGCGTGACCCTGGCTATCTATGCAAGCATCTGCAAGGAGACCGGACGTCCCTTCGTATTCCCAGGCTCGAAGGTGCAATGGAATGGCCTGACGGATATCACCGATGCCGGTCTTTTGGCGCGCCAGATGGAGTGGGCAGCGTTGTCGCCCAGCGGGCAGAACCAGGCGCTCAATACCGTCAATGGCGATGTATTCCGCTGGCGCTGGATGTGGACACAGATCGCGGACTTTTTCGAGCTGGAGGCTGCGCCCTGCCCAGACGAGCGTCAACCGCTGGAAGAGCAGATGAAGGACATCGGACCGGTATGGGAGGAGATGGCGCGTCGCTATGAACTCGTCGAATCCGACATAGGCAAGCTGGCCTCCTGGTGGCACAGCGATGCAGACCTGGGACGTGAAATCGAATGCCTGAACGACATGACTAAGAGCCGAGATCTGGGCTTCCTGGGATACCACGACAGCCGGGCATCCTTCATCGACCTGTTCAATCGCCTGCGGGCCGAGCGGATCATTCCCTGACCGCTGGTCACTGCACCTGCACCTCCCGAGTCTCTTGATGCCAAACCCTAGGCACACACATACAAGAGCCAGGAGGTGCCCGATGAACAAGAAACTCGCTATAGCGGCGTTGGCAAGTCTGCTTTCCACGTCTGCCTTTGCTCAAACCGGCCCGACCGATCCGACATCCCCGACCGAGCCGGTAACACCCGGCCCTAGCGTGAACAGCAATGATGTGACGCCAAGCGCCGACTCAGGCAGTTCACCCAACAATGGCAAAGGCGCGAGGACTACAACACCGGATGGCATGAATCACAGCACCGGTTCGAAGACAGGGCCTGACACCATGGATCATGGCACGCACCGTAGCCAGGGTAGCCATACCGGCACTGGGGCGGGTATGGGAATGGACAGCAACACTAACGGTACAGGTGCAGGCTCAACGCCGGGCATGGGGCCGGCTGCCAACACGGGCAAAAATCCCTGATCATAGCGTTGCGCCGATAAAGCCCGCCTGACGCGGGTTTTATCATGAGAGGGCTCAGGTGGTCAGGCGTATTGCCTCAAAGTGCTCGCTTGGGGACATGATCTGATCGCGTGCTGCGATCAAGGGCAGGTCGCGGCTACCCGGTGTAGTGCGGGCCACCAGGGCATAAAGCGTACTAACGGCATTGGCCACGGCTTCAGGCGTACTGACCCCACCCAGCAGATGCCCCAGCAGTACGGACGAAAACACATCGCCCATGCCATTAGGCAGTGGCTGCAGCTCAACGTAGGGGGTCTGTACCATCCATGCACTTCGGGTGGTCACCGCTAACGTACTGAGCTTGTCGAGTGGAAGATCCGGCGTTCGCAGACTCGTTATAACAATGGTGTCCGGGCCGGGGCATTCAGGCGTGCCGAGTAACTCGCGAGCGGCCTGGATAGCATGTTCTGTCGACGCCAGCGATGATCCATACAGCAGCTCGAACTCGTAATGGTTGGGTGTAATCAGGCTGGCCTGTTCAATGGCCCGTCGACGCAAAAACTCAGGGATCCCCGGTCGTACGAAGACGCCGCGGCCTACGTCGCCCATCACCGGATCGCAAAGGTAGTGCACGCCCGGCTTGTTCTTTCGGATCTCCTGTACCACGGACAGGATGACCTCACCAATGGCGGCGTCGCCCAGATAGCCCGACAGGACCGCATCACAGCGCGCGAGAATGCCGCGTGCTCTCAGCCCGTCAAGCACATCATGGATATGCTCAGGGGGAAAGACCTGCCCCTTGAACTCGCCATACCCCGTATGGTTGGAAAACTGCACGGTGTTGACGACGACCGGTTGAATGCCGAGCAATTGTAGCGGCAGGGTTGCCGCCGCATTGCCCACATGGCCATAGGCAACATGGGACTGGATGGAAAGTACCAGAGGAGGAGAGCCGAGCGTCTCGGAAGCCATAGGGTTGCAGATCCTTATCCAATAAAGGAGGCGTTGTACTGTTTATGAAAGGGACATGGGCCGTTAGTGCCGTGACACCACTTCATCCTTGCCATCCGTTTTGAGCCCCAGCACTTCATAGGCGTCCTTCCGATTACCCATCTCCATACCGGGAGAACCCAGGGGCATGCCGGGTACGGCTACGCCAAGCAGGTCAGGGCGCTGGCGAAGAGTCAGAATGTCGTGGGCTGGTACGTGTCCTTCAACAAACTTTCCGTCGATCACACCAGTATGGCAGGACGAAAATCGTGGCGGTACACCCAGCCGGGCCTTGAGTTCGCTCATGTTGGGTTCCATGTGATCGTGAACGGCAAAGCCGTTTGCCTCCAGATGCTTGATCCACTGGCTACAGCAGCTACAGTTGGGATCGCGGTATACGTCAATCGTCAAGGCTTCGGCTGCGTGAACTGTGCTGCCGAGCAAAGCGGCGAGTAGAACTAGGCGGCGCATGTAAAGGTCTCTTTCGGGTTGGCATACAGGCAGCATAAACTCACGGCCGCTCGAAGAGCAGGAGGCATTGGGTCTTTCGCTGTGCAAAGTGCTTCCACTTGTTAAGGACTGTTCGAAAGGCTCGTTGCTCTCTGGCTTTTTGAATGGATCTGTCTGGTTTGGCCCATGCGGCTACACCCCAAGGGAGAACAGGGGATGTTTTACACGCGTTTTGCTCGTGCGGTTCTGATCGTTCAGACACTGGTCTGGGCGGGTCTGGCGCTGGCCTATTGGTTCAGGCCCTATGAAATGACCAATGCCAGCGGAGTGCTGCTCATGGACTCCGCCTCGGTTACCGAAACCCAGGTCTTCTATGGCGGCCTGCAATTCGGTCTGGCATTGTTCACCGGCTTTGCAGTGTTCCGCCCTCAACTGGTACGGGCTGCCTTGCTGTTAATCGTCTTTTTGCAGTTGTCGACTGCCAGCGTTCGGCTTATTGGCGCCCTGTTGGCAGATGCGGGCGAGGCCAACTTCGACTGGTACAGCCAGCTTTACAAGATTGTCATTGCCATCCTGGCGATTGTAGCGCTGCGCCTTTTGGATCGCTGGAATCGCATGCTGGACGAGCGCTACGGAGATTACGAAGACGATTGAAACTCAGCTGGCGGAGGGCTGCGTTGCGGCCTGAGGGGCTGGTTGCAGCATCAGCCCTCCGGCCATGATCAGTCCGGCACCCGCCATCCAGAGTGCCGGGCCAAGCCCACCACCGAAATGGCTGCTGACAGCCGCCAGCAGAGGACCCAATAGTTGGCCGCCTGCGAACGCAGCGGTTAGCAGACCGGCATTGCGGTGAGGCGTTTCTGGAGCCAGCTCACGGCTATGCTGCATCACCAGTTGCATGGAGGCCAGGAACGGTCCCCCACACAGCAGCACACCCAGAAACAGCGCGCTCATGCCGGGCAGCAGGCATAGCAAGACGCCAGCGGCCTGCAGCCATAGAGTCGCGATGAGCCAACGTCTTGTGGCACCGGGCCGCTGGCGACGAAAGCTGGCCAGCACCACACCCAGCGCGGCCGCCAAACCGAAGGCAGGCCAGAACAGATCAGCTACCCATTCGCCGTGGAAGCGCGCCGTAGCCATCTGGGAAAGAAATGTAGCCGGAACGATATAGCCCATGCCAACCAGGGCATAGGCGGCTGTCAGGCGGACCATGCGTGGCGAGATCGGCTTGGTTGATGTAACTGCATGAGCAGTAGTCGCCCGCGGCAGGGCTGGCAGTACAGCGATGGTCATCACCAGCGCCACCGCTGCATAGATCAGCCACAGGGTTGCCGAACCCTGGCCGTTCAGATTGGTGACCAGGGCCAGCAGGCCGCTCAGTACGATCCCTACGCCAGGACCAGCAAAAACCAGTGCGCCCAGTTTCGGCATGTTTGCCTGTGCCGCTACGCCCTGGCTGAGCCCGGTAACCATCACCAGCACCCAGGCACTGGCCAGGCCCGCGCCAAAGCGGAGCAGGGCATGGGGCAAGAACCCTTCGGCCCACACCGAGAGAAGGGTCAGCCCTACACATAACCACAGGCCGGCACCGAGCCGAAAGCGGGTCTGGCGAGCAAAGAAGGCGTCCAATGCACCTACCAGATAACCCAGGTAATTGGCAGCAGCCAGCAGGCCTGCGGCTGTCAGGTCTATCTGGCCTTCCGCAATCAAGTGCGGAAGCTGAGGCGTCAATGCGAAGCGGCCAATGCCCATCGCAACGGACAGGGCGACCAGGCAGGCAAGCAGGCGGTGCAGGGCGGTCATGAGTGGTCCCTATGTAGGTTCTTGATTGATGTATATAGGGTAGGGCTTGTTAAGGTTCTCTAAAACTGAATAAATAAGAATGGGTTGTTCACTTAAAGAGAATGATTATGGAACTGGCTGAACTGCGCATTTTTCAGGCGGTGGCTGAAACAGGATCCATTGCCCGTGCAGCGGAGCTGTTAAATCGGGTGCCTTCCAATCTGTCGACGCGCCTGCGTCAGCTTGAAGACAAGCTGGGCGTGGATTTGTTTGAGCGCGAGCGTCAGCGGCTGCATTTGTCTCCGGCAGGTACGGTGCTGTTGGGATACAGCCAGCGATTATTCGCCTTGGCGGACGAGGCCCGAGCGGCCGTGCAGGATGGTGCACCGGCGGGCGCCTTTGTGTTGGGGTCGATGTACAGTACTGCCGCTATTCATCTTCCGGCCATGATTGCGGCCTACCATCAGCAGTATCCCAGTGTAGAGCTGCAACTGCAGACGGGTCCCAGCGGCGAGCTCATCGATGGATTGCTGCAAGGACGGCTGGATGCTGCGTTGGTTGACGGGCCTGCCCGGCATGACGGCCTGGAAGGCGTTCCGCTGTTCGAGGAGCCCATGGTGCTCGTGACCGGAGCTGATCATCCTCCGGTACATTCAGCAGCCGATGTGGCCGGGCGTCCTGTATTTACGTTCCGAACCGGTTGCTCTTACCGGTTGAGGCTGGAGGCCTGGTTTGCGGCGACAGGCGGTGCCATGGGGCCTATCATGGAAATCGAGTCCTATCACAGCATGCTGGCCTGCGTGATTGCCGGTGGCGTTGCCATGATGCCCAAGGCCATGCTGGATAGCTTGCCCGGGCGCGACCGCGTTGCGTGCCATCCGCTCGAGGCCCGTTTCGCCACGGCCACTACATGGCTCATGTGGCGCAAGGGACGCCAGGGTGCAAATCTCAAAGCGTGGATTGCCTTGCAGAGTGACGTGTCAAATGTGGCGGTTAAGTCTTTTGGTGCTTGAAATTCGTATGACGAATGCGAAACTGCACAGGCCGTGAACAAGAATAAAGGCGCGCTTTCTCATGCGCTTTGAAAAAAGGATTGAGAAAATCATATGATCAAAATCGCCATCGTCGGATTCGGCAAGATTGCCCAGGATCAACACCTGCCTGCCTTGCAAAAAAATCCTGACTATCAGCTCGTTGCTGTCGCCAGCCGTAATGCTTCTCTTGATGGCGTAGCTCACTACAAGACCCTTGAAGAGCTGCTCGACGCCGTGCCGGATTTGGACGCCGTCTCCCTCTGCGCACCGCCAGCCGTACGCTATGCACAGGCTCAACTGGCCCTTGCCCATGGCAAGCATGTATTTCTTGAAAAGCCGCCAGGGGCAACCCTCAGTGAGGTCGAGGCACTGTCGGAGCAGGCCAAGGCCGCGGGCAAGACCCTGTTTGCCAGCTGGCACTCCCGTTATGCTCAAGGAGTGGCACCGGCCAAAGCCTGGCTGGCCGACAAAACCATCAAAGCCGTGCAGGTCAACTGGAAAGAAGATGTACGCGTCTGGCACCCGGGGCAAACCTGGATCTGGGAGCCGGGTGGTATGGGCATTTTTGACCCGGCCATTAATGCCTTGTCCATCGTGACCGAAATCCTGCCCAAGCCGTTCTTTCTTAAGCAGGCAGCGTTGCAGGTTCCGGAGAATTGCCAGACGCCGATTCGTGCGCAGCTGGAATTCAGTTATGAGCGCGGTGCAGCCATTCAGGCCGACCTGGATTTCCTGCAAACGGGACCGCAGACATGGGACATTCATGTCGAGACCGATCAAGGCAAACTGACCCTGTCCAAGGGCGGCAGCCAAATCTACATCAATGATCAGCTTGAAAAAGAAGGTCCGGATGAAGAGTATCCCGGCCTGTATGCCCGCTTTGCCGAGCTGGTCAAAAGCGGTCAGTCCGATGTGGACGTCGCGCCGTTGCGGCATGTGGCGGATGCATTCATGTACGGCCGACGTGAGACCATCGAGCCGTTCCACGAAGATAAGCAGTGATAGTAGCCGGGCGGAATAACCGCCCGGTCAAACCTTAGCGGCGCTCAAGCAGGACGCCGCTTTCCATGTGGTGCGTCCAGGGAAATTGATCGAACAGGGCGCAACGCACGATACGGTGAGTATCCTGTAGCTGGGCGATATTCTGAGCCAGCGTTTCCGGATTGCAGGAGATATAGAGGATACGGTCGAAGCGACGTGTTAGCTCACAGGTGTCCGGGTCCATCCCCGCACGAGGCGGATCTACAAACACGCTTCCAAAGGCGTAGCTTTTAAGATCAATACCCGCCAAGCGACGGAACGGACGCACCTCATTGAGGGCCTGGGTCAGCTCTTCGGCAGACAGGCGCGCCAGGGTCACGTTGTCGATGCCATTATCTGCCAAGTTTGCCAGTGCAGCATTCACCGATGACTTGCTGATCTCGGTGGCCAGTACCTTGCGAACGCGGGTAGACAGCGGCAGGGTGAAGTTACCGTTCCCACAGTACAGCTCAAGCAGATCATCGTCCCGCTCGCCAAGTACATCGTAGGCCCAGCCCAGCATCTTCTGATTTACCATCCCGTTGGGCTGAGTAAAGGCACCCTCCGGCTGGCGATAGTGATACTCGCGGCCTGCAATGGTCAGCGTTTCGTTGACGTAATCCCGCCCGACCACGATCCGTTTGCCACGGGAACGTCCGACGATATTGACGTTCAGCTCGGCGGCCAGGCATTCCGCAGTAGTTTCCCAGGCATCATCTAATGGCCGATGATAGGCCAGAGTGATCAGCGCTTCCCCGGACAAGGTGGTCAGGAACTCCACCTGAAAAAGCTTGAATGACAGCGTCTCGCTCACCTGCCAGGCAGCCTTGAGGCGGGGCATAAGCTCATTGATGAGCGGGCTTGCGATGGGAAAGCGTTCGATCAGGATAGGGGTATGTTTGTCGCCCTGTTCGAACATGGCGTAATGCCGTTCGCCTTCTTCACGCCATAGACGAAACTCGGCGCGCAGTCGGTAATTAGCAAGAGGCGAGTCGAATACTTCAGGTTCAGGTGCATCGAATGGAGCCAGCAGTTCGATGAGGCGATTCTTTTTCGCCATTAACTGCGTTGCGTAATCCGCAGGCTCGAAGGAGGGAACATTCATGGTCAGCTCAGTGAACGTAGTGGGCTTTTCAGCTAGGGTGGAGGCAAAGGCTGCTATTCAGCCAATGCCATTAGTCTGAGAATTTTCTCGGGCCGAAACCATAGGGAAAAATCCTAGGGCAACGGCTTGTCGCTACGCATCGTCCAGACTGATCAGGCAGTACCACTGCCTCACAGCGTAAAAAAGGGTGGGCTAGGCCCACCCTCGGTGCTCAACATCAGGCGTTGAACCAGCCTAATTTGATGACGAAGAGAATGGATAGGATGACCAAGGCAATGTTCAGGTCACGTGTGCGACCCGACAATAGCTTGATAACTGTCCAGGAGATGAAGCCGAACGCGATGCCGTTGGCAATGGAATACGTCAACGGCATGGCCAGCGCCGTGATCAGAACGGGCGCAGCAGTGGTCAGATCATCCCATTCAATCTCGGCCAACCCCGAGGCCATCAGCACGGCGATGAAGAACAGCGCTGGTGCAGTCGCAAAGGCCGGAACGCTGCCCGCCAGCGGTGCAAAGAACAGGGCGAGCAGGAACAGACCGGCTACCACGACCGCCGTCAGACCTGTACGACCGCCAGCGCTGACGCCTGCAGCCGATTCGATGTAGCTGGTTGTCGTAGAGGTGCCCAGCAACGAGCCAAACATGGCCGCGCTGCTGTCCGCGATCAGAGCGCGACCCATCTTGGGCAGATGACCGTCCGGGCCCATTAGACCGGCGCGCTTGGCCACTCCGATCAAGGTGCCGGAGTTGTCAAACAAGTCTACGAACAGGAAGGCGAATATCACGCTCACCAGACCGATATCCAGCGCGCCCTTGATATCCAGCTGTAGGAAGGTTGGCGCCAGCGAGGGCGGCATGGACAGCACGCCGCCAAACGGCGTGGCACCAATACCGATAGCCACGAGCGTGACGGCCAGAATACCGATCAGGACGGCACCTGTGACCCCACGGGCCTCCAGCGCCACGATCAGGAAGAAGCCCAGGATCGCCAGGATCGGACCGGGTTTCGTCAGATCACCCAGGCCTACCAGGGTGGCAGGGTTATCTACAACGATACCCGCACCTTGAAGGGCAATCAGTGCCAGGAACAGGCCAATACCGGCTGCAATTCCTGAGCGTAGCGCCAGTGGGATGCTGTTGATGATCCATTCGCGGATGCGAAAGACCGACAGGATGAAAAACATCAGTGCAGACAGGAATACCGCCCCCAGTGCTGCCTGCCAGGTATGCCCCATGTGAAGCACGACGGTATAGGTAAAGAAGGCGTTAAGGCCCATCCCTGGCGCCAGCGCAATGGGGTAGTTAGCAATCATGCCCATGATGGCTGAGCCAATAGCGGCTGCCAGGCAGGTCGCAACAAATACCGCGCCTTTATCCATGCCGGTCTCGCCGAGGATGCTCGGGTTGACGAACAGGATATAGGCCATGGCTAGAAAGGTCGTAACCCCTGCCAGCAATTCCGTACGCACATTCGTGCCATGGGCCTTGAGTTGGAAGAGTTTTTCCAGCATGGGAAAAGGCTCCGAATAAGTTGAAGTCAGCGAAGGGCGCGCATGATAGCAGGTCCCCAAGCCGATGTTTCCGTTCATAATCTTTCTGAAAGCGATAAGCAGACGAAGCCGCATTGGCAGAGGGCTGACATCTCGCTCCTATTTATCCGTGGCGCGGTTGATGTCCCGTAACGGCATCCCCTGCATTGCGGGCCAGTCCAAGGCTGTCTATTACGCTTAACAAGCCTATTACGCCAATGACGATGAAGGCCGTGTGGAAATCGGTAAGCTGCGCTGTGGCATGATCGTTCCACTCCATGGAGGCCCTGAGCGCCAATGCGCCAATAGCCACACCAATACCGGTCGAGAGTTGAAATACCGTACTGAACAGGGTGGAGGCGTCGCTCATCCTGGGCTTGGGGACGTCGGCAAAGGCAAGTGTATTATTGGCGGTAAATTGCAGTGAGCGCGCCATGCCGCTTACGAATAGCAGGAGCAGAATAGCGGGCAGGGGCCAGCGCTCGGACAGCAGAGCGCAGAGCAGAAGCGTCACGGCGCAAACCAGACCGTTGACGATCAGGGTTCGCCGCAGACCGAACAGACGCATGACCGGTGTGGTAAATACCTTCATGAAAAGGTTTCCGGCAAACAGCGCTAGTAGAATCAGGCCAGCATGAAACGCATTGAAGCCAAAGCACAGCTGGAACATCAATGGCAGCAGAAAGGGTGCGGTGTTGATGCTGATACGAAACAGAGTGCCGCCATACAGCGACACGCGGTAGGTCTGAATGCCGAGGTTCGAAAGGTCGATCAGTGGATGTTCCTGCTGGCGCATATGCCAGACGGCCAATCCACCCAGCATGAGGCCTGCCAGTATCCATACCAGATTACTGCCCAGCGTATCGTGACCTTGACCGATTTGCTCCATGCCGAACATAAGCGTAAGGCAGGCACCGCTTACTAATAGAAAGCCAAACCAATCAAGTGGTGCCCGGCGCGTTTCGGTGCCGGTCGGAATCATTCGTAGAGCCAGAATAAGGGCGATCAGCCCCAGGGGCAGGTTAAGGTAGAAAATCCAGCGCCAAGACGTATAGGTGGTAATCAGTCCACCTAGCGGAGGACCTAGTACAGGTGCGATCAAGCCAGGCCAGGTAATAAAGGCAATGGCTCTGACCAGATCTTTCTTTTCAGTGATGCGCAACACTACCAGACGGCCTACGGGCACCATCATGGCACCGCCAATGCCTTGCAACACCCGGGCGGCAATGAATTGCTCAAGTGTCTGAGCAATGCCGCATAGCAGCGAGGCCAGTGTGAAGAAGCCTATAGCGCTCGCAAAGACACGGCGGGCACCAAAGCGGTCTGCAATCCATCCGCTGATAGGAATGAACACAGCAAGCGCCAGAATGTAGGCACTGATCCCAACGTTAAGATCGACAGCCGAACGCCGAAAGGACTCTCCCATTTGTGGAAGTGCCGTTGCGATCACGGTAGCGTCCAGGTTTTCCATGAAAAAGGTGGCAGCTACCAGTAGGGCTACAGAAGTCGACTGGCGTTTGGAATAAGACATGAGAGAAACATCAGGAAATGGATCAACAGCATCCTACAGATATCGTTAAGGGTGGGGTATAGCCAATAAGGTTGGAAAAGAAGAGAAAATGATTAATTTCAGCGAAGCGGCTGATAAATGCTAATGAAATTCCGAGAAAATATAGCTATCTGTTTGATTTCAAATGTCTCTTTTTCGATTTGTCTGCTCGTTCAGTCAATTGAGGTTGCCAGGAGGGCTGGAGGCCGCGCCATTGCTGAGGTTTTGCCCTTCAAAAACAGGTGCATTTGGTCGGGTTTTGATTTGTCAAGGAGGAGTTTTGAGTTACTGTATGCGTGTACAGTATCAAGGGTGTTCGTAATGCAGAATGATCTTTTCCACTCTGATGAAATCCTGCTTGAACTGAACCTGCGCCAGGAAAATGAACTGCTGCGTAAAGAGCTTGAGCAGCAGAAGCACACTATCGAAGGACTGAACGAGTCATACGCTGAGGCGCTGGCACGTATCGAGCAACTTCAGGCGCGTCTGGGGCTATGGTCGCCCAGCTTGCGTGGTCGTAAAACATCCAGAACGCTGCATCAAGCCGGCGTTTAAGTGACCTTGTAACCTACAGGGTCACCATAAATAACCAACCTACCTGTTGAGCTGGGGCGTCACGGCAGAGCCTGCGACGCCTTTTCTCTTAAAGCAAAGTAATACCAGCCCATAATATTAAGGCGCAATGATATTCACAAACTTTGCTTATGACAGGCGAGCAGGAAGGAGTATGTCGTTGCAGTGGGCCGACTTATCTTGCGAGTAGTACAAACAAGGCTCGACTTTTGCCGGACGCTCTGGAATGGCGAGTTTAGCTGCATTATGAATGGCAGCGATTGATTCTATTCCTGCCGATCTCCTCAACGAAGGTAACAAACTGAACCGTTTGTTGTTTTTAGAACCTATGCTTTGCACTAAGGTATGCGTGTCTGACAGCAGGAGGTTCCATGATTCGCGCTTTGCTTGCCGTTGCGGACGGTAATGAGGATATCGAAACCGTTACGCTGATCGATGTACTGCGTCGTGCTGGCATCGAGGTACTGGTAACCAGTATCGAGGCGCGTCGCCAGATTACGCTGGCCAGAGGTACCCGCTTGATGAGCGATGTGACCTTACTGGAAGTGCAGGCCATGAGCTTTGATCTTATTGTCTTGCCTGGCGGCATGCCAGGCGCTCAACGGTTGGCCGATTGCACGGCGCTGCGCCATTTCATGCGACGGCATGTAGAACAGGGCAGACTCTACGGAGCGATTTGCGCTGCGCCTGCTGTCATTCTCGAACCCTGGGGGTTGGTCGAGGGTAAGCGTATAACCTGCTACCCAAGCTTTATCGAGCAACTCGAGCAAGGGCAATATGTCAACGAGCCCGTCGTAGTGGATGGCCGTTGTGTCACTAGCCAAGGCCCCGGTACAGCCCAGCTGTTTGCTCTTGAGCTGGTCAATCAGCTTGTGGGTAAGGAACAGCGCGACACCGTTGCAGAGGCGTTGCTGACACCCTTTTGATAGCACGTTCCGTGCGCCGTCGTGGGTCAACGGCGCACCTAGGCAGTGCCATCGGAAGCCGCACCTTGCCGGCCAATTGATGGCGTAAGTGCCTGATCATTGGCCGGCTCCGAAAGCGCTTTCATCACCGAAATTCCTTGGCCTGCGTCAATGGCCAGCCCAAACCGTATGGTGTCGATTACGCGCTGAACCCTTGCCGGGTCTGCCAGTTGTTCCGCTGTGATGATTCGGCGGATTTTCGAGCCTTTCTGGTCGGTCAGTACCAGCGTGACGCTACCTTCCAGATTTTCGATCAGAAAATTGATACTGAAATCCGCCTCGAACGCTTGTGCAATGGATTGCAAGGGACTCATTGCCATAGTGCTTTTCCTCACTGCCTTCACGTACCGCTCAAACACCATGAAGGCTGTGCAAAAACCGAGCCTTCAGGCGAAGCCTTTTATATCTGTAGTGAATAACGGTTTCTGGTCGAGCATCGCACTGAGTCCTCCATCACATCTTGCCATGGGTTTGTGCTGAACCCTTGACGGAAGCTTTCAGTCGTATTCATGAAATAGACATCCAATCGATGCCTTTCATGAAAAAAAGAGTGACTTCAGATCACTCCCCTTTACGACCGTGAGGCCTTTATGAATGCGACTCCTGCTCGCCAGCTTCGGCCCGACGCCGGTGCTGATACCCATACGATTTCCCTGATCATCAATGGTAAACAGCATGAGCTGACCGTCGAGCCCTGGACGACATTGCTTGATCTGCTACGCGAACACCTGGACATGACCGGTACGAAGAAAGGATGCGACCATGGACAGTGTGGTGCCTGTACCGTGTTGGTCAACGGAACCCGCATCAACTCCTGCCTGAGTCTGGCCGTCATGCAGGACGGCGCTGAAATCACAACTATCGAAGGCCTGGCCAACGGCGATGAGTTACATCCCATGCAGGCAGCCTTCGTTGAGCAAGATGCCTTCCAGTGCGGTTATTGCACTCCGGGGCAGATCTGTTCTGCCATTGGCATGATCAAGGAAGGCAAGGCGCAGACGCGTGATGAGATTCGTGAGCAAATGAGCGGAAACCTGTGCCGTTGCGGTGCTTACAACAACATTCTGGCGGCTATCGAGCAGGCCATGCCTGCCTGCAAGGGAGGGCCACGGGAATGAATCGCTTCAGTTATTCAAAACCCCAGCAAGTCACCGATGCCATCCAGCAGTTAAGTGACACGGGGCGGTTCATCGCCGGTGGGACCAACCTGCTCGACCTGATGAAGGAAAACGTGGCACGCCCCGACCAGCTGGTCGATATCAATGCGTTGCCCTTGCGCGAGATCGAAACGACGCAGGCCGGGGGCTTGCATATCGGGGCATTGGTCAAGAACTCTACGGTTGCCTACCATCCTGATGTCGAGCGGGTGTATCCCTTGCTTTCTCAAGCCATTCTGGCGGGTGCCTCGGCCCAGCTGCGCAACATGGCGTCCACCGGGGGCAATCTGCTCCAGCGCACGCGTTGTTATTACTTCTACGATATCGGCACGCCCTGCAATAAGCGCGAGCCGGGCTCAGGCTGCGGGGCGCTCAATGGCCAGAACCGCATCCATGCCGTTCTGGGGCACAACGATCAGTGTATCGCCGTCCATCCATCTGACATGGCCGTTGCGTTGGCTGCGTTGGAGGCCTCGGTTCATGTGTCAGGGCCTGAGGGTGACCGCGTGATTCCGATGAGCGAGTTTCACCGTCTGCCTGGTGATACACCGCATCTGGATACCAATCTAGGGCAGCATGAACTCATTACTGCTGTTGAGCTGCCTCCCAGAGGATTTGCCGAGAACTACGCCTACATCAAGATCCGTGACCGAGCGTCCTATGCTTTTGCGCTTGTCTCGGTTGCCGCGGCGCTGGAGCTCAACGGCGACAACATAGGCACAGCCCGTATTGCCTTGGGAGGTGTGGCCCATAAACCCTGGCGTAAACCTGAGGCTGAAGCATTGCTGGCAGGCAAGCCGGCTACCGAAGAGAACTTCCGGGCAGCTGCAGAATTGCTCATGCAGGGTGCCCAGGGGTTCGAGCACAACAGCTTCAAGATTGAATTGGCCAAGCGCGCCATTGTGCGTGCCTTGAGCGAGGCTGCTTCAGGAGTAAATGCCAAATGACAGCTTATCTAGGAAAGGCCGTTTCTCGGGTCGATGGGCCACTCAAGGTAACTGGCAAAGCCCTTTATGCCGGTGAGTTCGGTACAGCCGACCTCTGCACCGGCTATGTCGTCAACAGCTCGGTAGCCAAGGGCCGCATCCTGAGCATCGATACCCAGGCAGCGCTCAGTGTTCCGGGTGTTCTGGATGTCATTACCCATGAAAACCGTCCCGAGGTGGCATCGTATAACGAAAGCTACACCGATATGGACGCCGCAGATGGCAAGCACTTTCGTCCTCTCTATAACGACCGAGTCCTGTTCAACATGCAGCCGGTTGCGCTGGTGGTGGCAGAAAGCTTCGAAGCTGCTCGCTATGCGGCTTCGCTGATTCGAGTGGATTACGAAACCGAGCCGCATCAGGCTGACATCTACGCTCAGCGTGGCGATGCTCATAAGGCGCCTACGCCCATGCCGCCAGATCGAGGCGATGCCGATAGCGCCTGGGCGAGTGCACCAGTCAAGATCGAGGCGGAATACCATTCGGCCGCCGAGTTTCACAATCCGATGGAGATGCATGCCTCTACGGTCATTTACAACACGGATGGCAAGTTGACCGTCCACGACAAGACGCAGGGCGTGCAGAACAGCGCTCAGTTCATTTCCAACATCTTCGGACTGCCTGATGGAGATGTACGTGTCGTAACACCTTTTGTAGGTGGCGCCTTTGGTTCTGGTCTGCGCCCACAGTATCAACTGGTACTGGCGACCATGGCGGCGCTTAAGCTCAAGCGTTCCGTTCGTGTAGTGCTGTCCCGCGAGCAAATGTTCTCGTTCGGTCATCGCCCGGAAACCATCCAGCATTTCCGGCTGGCGTGTGACCAGGAAGGCAAGCTGGTTTCGACTATCCATGAAGTGGTAGGCGAGACTTCAAGCTTTGAGGACTTCACCGAGATGGTCGTGGTCTGGTCCGCTTCGCTCTATGGATGCCCCAACGTGCGGCTGGATTACAAGCTGGCTCCCCTTGACCTCTATACACCGCTAGACATGCGTGCCCCAGGCGCTGTGCTAGGTGTCTATGGCCTTGAATCCGCGATGGACGAGCTGGCCTACGCGGCCAACATTGATCCATTGGAGTTTCGTATCCGCAACTTCACGGATGTCGATCCTGCCTCCAACAAGCCTTACTCAAGCAAGGAGTTGCTCGAATGCTACCGCCAGGGTGCCGAACGGTTTGGCTGGTCCAAGCGTAGTCACGAACCACGTTCAATGCGCGATGGCAAGCAGCTGGTAGGGTGGGGAATGGCAACCGGTGTCTGGGAGGCCATGCAGAATCCCGCCAGTGCCAAGGCAGTGATCAACATCGACGGTAGCTTGGTCGTCTCCAGCGCTACAGCTGATATCGGTACGGGTACCTATACCGTCATGACCCAGATCGCAGCGGAAATCTTCGGCCTGCCTCTGGAAAAGGTCACATTCAGATTGGGCGACTCGACTTTGCCCAAGGCGCCCCTGGAAGGGGGATCGTTTACCGTTTCTTCTGTTGGTTCCGCCGTTAAGCAGGCATGCGAAACCCTTCAACAGCAACTGCTCGATCAAGCCAAGGAAGAGGATCAATCGCCCTTCAGCAACCTTGAGTTGACCGACGTCGTTTTCGAAAATGGCGAAATTTGCATCAAGGCCGCACCTGCCGAGCGAATCAAGATCGCTGATCTCTTGAAAAAGGGGGGGACGCCAAGTATGGAGGCTTCCGCCAGCGCCTCGCCCAAGAAGGAGCGGGACGATTACACAACGGCTACCCACTCTGCAGTGTTTGTAGAGGTCAAGATCGACGAAGACTTCGGTACGATTGAGGTCAGCCGGATGGTCAGCGCTATTGCGGCGGGGCGCGTTTTGAGCCTCAAGCCAGGACGAAACCAGATCCTGGGCGGAATGGTCTGGGGGATTGGCATGGCCATGCAGGAAGAGGGGATGCTTGATAAGGATCTGGCCCGCTGGATGAACCACAACATTGCCGAATACCATTTTCCGGTAAACGCCGATGTGCATGATCTGGATGTCATCTTTGTCGAAGAGCACGACGAGATTGTCAATCCGCTTGGCGCAAAAGGGATAGGCGAGATCGGTATTGTAGGGGTTGCGGCGGCCATCGCCAACGCGGTTTATCACGCAACAGGCAAGCGTATTCGCGATCTGCCAATTACCCTGGATAAGGTTTTCGAATAAAACGACTGATCAAAAAAGCCCGCCTCTGACAGGCGGGCTTTTTTATGGATACTGCTTTAAATCAACGCTGACTTTCTTCTTCGATCTGCGCTTTATACGCGACCGCATCGGCCTCGGAATGATAAATACCGACTAAATGGCCTTCCTGGTGAACGTCCCAGACAGATAAACCCAGTGAACGGGCTTCTTGAGACATATGGTTTTCGTCGCGTTCAGTCACTGTAACGGTCATTGTCTTTCTCCTTGGTTAAAAGGGCACGCAAGGCAGCTAACAACTCGATCATTGATCAATCAGGAAAAGAGACCAAGCTGATTGTTTGCAATAATCTGTTACATTTATAGCGACAATATGTCGCTGATACAACAGGCGGCACGTCATTCTGTAAAAATACGGGCAATAAAAAACGCGTCTTACCTTTCGATAAGACGCGTTTTAGAGGTGCCAGGCTATTTAGCCTTGCTGACCTTTCACCGGCTTGCCGTCAACGGAGCCGTCTTCCAGCATGATCTGGTATTCCTTGCCATCGGTTTCCATCTGATACAGGCGGACCAGCAGGTAATCCCAGTTCTTCGCAAACCACAGTTCAGTCTTACGGTTGCTCTTGGTGGGATCTCGAACGCGCTCGACTTTGATGGCATCAACCAGACCCACCTTGGTGCGCACGCGCTCCTCGCCAATTACGCGAAAGTCGTAAGTATCGATCTCATCACCATCGACCACCTGGTAGCTCATGCTTTTCTTGCCGTCTGCCACATCATGCTGCAAGAGCAGCTGGTAAGTGGACTTGTCCACCAGACCACGGTCTAGCGGCAGGTTGACCGAGTCGCCTTTTTCAGTGCCGGTGACTTTCTTCGCGGTCCAGTCAAAGGTCAGCTTGCTTTCACGGCTTTTACCCAGGCCATGGCGTGAATAGCTATAGCTCGTGGGCAGGAACGTGTCGCCTTCATAGCGGAACGTACTGGCTTCGGTCAGGCCCGCCACCAGCATGGAGGCACTGAATTCAAGTTTCCAATTGCCATCCTGCTGTTTTGTCAGGTGCCGCTCAGCTGAGCCACTCATGGGCATCTGCTTCCAGTCGGCGGTATAGCTGGCATCAAAGGGTTTAAGGTCGAACGCATGGGCGGGCAGGGCCAGCGCAAATGCGATCAGGCACAACAATCGTCGCATGGGATATTTCTCCTAGGATCGAATGACATGTCCAGTAGCCGGCAACGGCTGGGCATCCAGTTCAGCGCCTCGCTCAGTCAGCCGTAAGCGCCCTTGGGCGAACCAGCTGACAGCCAGAGGATAAATTACGTGTTCCTGTCCGTGAACGCGCTGGGCCAGGGTTTCCGCTGTGTCGCCAGGATGAATGGGAACGACGGCCTGTACAACAACCGGGCCGCCATCAAGCTCTTCCGTAACAAAGTGAACACTGCAGCCATGCTCCAGATCGCCTGCATCCAGCGCACGTTGATGCGTACGCAGACCGGTATAGCGTGGCAACAGGGAAGGGTGAATATTGAGCAGCCGGCCTCGGTAATGGGTCACGAAGCGCTCCGTCAGGATACGCATGAAGCCGGCCAGGACCAAGAGGTCCGGTTCAAAGCGATCAACCAGCTCGACGAGGGCAGCGTCGAACGCCTCCCGATCAGCGAACTGTGTATGGTCAAGAACCTGCGCCTCGATGCCCGCTTGGCGAGCACGCTCCAATCCGTAGGCATCCGCACGGTTGGAAACCACCGCGCGGATCTGGATGGGCGCCTCCGGGCTGGTCGAGGCATCGATCAGTGCCTGCAAGTTGCTACCGGCACCTGAGATCAATATCACGACATTACAACGTGCAGGCATCAATGCGTCTTCAGGTTGTTCAGTACAACGCGAGGAGCGCTTTCATCGCAGGCGGCGATCTGACCGATTACCCAAGGCTGTTCACCCGCATCGCGCAACGTGTTCAGCGCCTTCTCAACGTGCTCCTGCGCGACGCAGATGACCATGCCAACACCGCAATTCAGCACGCGATGCATTTCTGTCTCGTCAACGTTGCCCTGCTGTTGCAGCCAGTCGAATACAACCGGACGTGTCCAGCTCTCCACGTCGATGACTGCCTGCGCGTTTTCAGGCAGAACGCGCGGAATGTTTTCGAGCAGGCCGCCACCAGTAATGTGGGCCATCGCTTTCACGGCGCTGGTGTCCTTGATCAGCTTGAGCAGGGGTTTGACATAGATACGCGTCGGCGCCATCAGAAGGTCGGTCAAAGGTTTGCCGTCGAGCTGGATGCTTTCGATATCCGCGCCTGCAACCTCGATGATCTTGCGGATCAGGGAGTAACCATTGGAGTGCGGGCCGGAGGAGGGCAGCGCGATCAGCGCATCGCCGGTCGATACCTTGGAGCCGTCGATGATCTCGGCCTTTTCCACCACGCCTACGCAGAAACCAGCCAGATCGTAGTCTTCGCCCTCGTACATGCCGGGCATTTCGGCGGTCTCACCCCCTACCAGCGAGCATCCGGCCTGCTCACAGCCTTCGCCGATACCGGTCACTACCTGAGCCGCGACATCAACGTTCAGTTTGCCGGTGGCATAGTAGTCCAGGAAGAAGAGTGGCTCGGCGCCACAGACAACCAGGTCATTTACACACATAGCAACAAGGTCGATACCAATGCTGTCATGCTTTTTCAGATTCATTGCCAGACGAAGCTTGGTGCCGACACCGTCCGTACCTGAAACCAGAACCGGCTGCTTGTAACCGGCCGGGATTTCACAGAGGGCGCCAAAACCACCGAGGCCGCCCATGACTTCCGGGCGGGCAGTACGCTTGGCGACGCCTTTGATACGTTCAACCAGGGCTTCGCCTGCGTCGATATCCACTCCGGCGTCCTTGTAGCTCAACGAGGGTTGCTTGCTCATGAATCCAGGCCTTTTAAAAATGCTGCGAAACAGGCTATGCCGCGGGCACAGCTTTTGAGAGGCGGCGATTTTACCAGAAGCAATCGGGAAACGGCGCTTCCTGACGAGGCACTGTTGGTCATCGAATGGCCTTGTCAGGCTTATTCAGCTTTTATTCAGTCATAAAGGAGCCTTTTGGCATAAAGCGCGGTCTGATTTCACCGTGATGCTGCACATAACCTGCCCTCAGGCTTGCCGACGGGCAGGGCGCCTTTTAAGGTATGCCTCTTCGTTCCTGCTTGCCGAGACTCTACATGCGTCGTTTTGCCTTTCTGCTTACGCTCTGCCTGCCCTTGCTGAGCCAGTCTGCTTCAGCAGCCTTGGTGGAAGGTCTTTATCAGGTGCGCGAGCCCGTTGCCTCCCAGCAGCCCTCAGAGCGCGACGCTGCGCTGGGGCGTGCCCTGCAGGATCTGGTGGTTCGTTTGACTGGCGATGCGAATGCCGCTCAGAGCCCTGCCTTATCCGAGTCGGTAAAAAGCCCTCAGCAACTGATTACCCAGTACAGTTACGATGCCGGCCCGCCAGCCGTGCTGGTCGTCAATTTCGATCCTGCATCCGTCAACCGTACCCTAACGCAGGCGGGGCTGCCTATCTGGGGAGCCAATCGTCCCTCCGTGATGACGTGGTGGTTGAATGATTCTGATGGCGGTAGTGCCCTGGTGGGTGACAGCCAGCCAGCGGCAGCTCCTTTGCAAAGGGCCGCTCAGGACAGTGGCCTGCCGCTCGTCCTGCCCTTGGCAGACCTCAGTGAACAGCTGGTCGGTACTGCCGAAAATATTGATTCCGGTAAGCCAGACGCTCTGCGTGAGGCTTCCAAGCGTTATAGCAGTGATGTATTGCTGGCGGTTCATGCCAGGCAATCGGGTGGTTCCTGGCAGGCTCAATGGCGGATGTGGCAGGGGACCAATTCGGCACAGGGCAATGCGCAGGGAGCCGATCTGGATGCCTTGGCCAAGACTATCATGCATGAGCTAAGTACACGTCTGGCCAAGCAGTTCATTACCAAGCCAGGTTCTACACAAGCACTGACACTAGTAGTGGGTGGGGCCAATTTCGAGCGCTACTCTCAGCTGCAAAAGCTGCTGGAACCCATGGGTGCTCGGTTGCTCAAGGCAGAGAATGGACAGCTTCGCTATCAGCTGACCGCTAACCCGGATCAACTTCATGCACAGTTAGGCCTGGCCGATCTGGAGCAATCTTCTGCACCGGTCGATGCCAACGCGCCCGTTGCGGCACCGGACACCCAAGCTGCACCAAGCGCTTCACAGCCGCCCGCACCTGCGCCAGCACAACAGGTACTCTATTATCGCTGGCATTGATCGGGTCCGCTAAAGAGAGACCTTACCGCAGTCCGATCATCAGACACTCCTAAGCCGCCTGGCCTTCGCCTAGCGGCTTTCTTTATGCACAAATTATTTAGCGAGAAACGAACATGACGACACGCCGCTGGTATGTCATTGGCGGGCTGGCCGTTTTGCTGTGGCTGCTGCACTCGGTGCAGCCTATTCTGTCTCCCTTTCTGATCAGCATGTTACTGGCCTACCTGGGTGATCCATTGGTAGATCGGCTGGAGCGGCTGGGGCTCTCCCGCACATTGGCCGTGCTTACGGTATATCTGGCCTTCCTGCTGGTTCTGCTGGGCATGCTGCTTGTCATCGTGCCCATGCTGGTCAGGCAGTTCATCCGTCTCTACGAGTTGATGCCTGCCATACTCGACTGGCTCCAGTTCACCGCATTGCCATGGATTCAAATCAAATTCGGTCTTGCAGACAGCTTCTGGCGCTTCGATCGTATCAAGGCGGTACTAGCCAGCCATCTGGATCGTACCGGTGATATCGTCGGTATCGTTCTTGCCCAGGCAACGTCTTCCAGTCTTGCTTTACTGGCCTGGATCGGAAACACGTTGTTGATCCCGGTCGTAAGCTTTTATCTGTTACGCGACTGGGATGTCATGGTTGGCAAGCTCAGGGGCCTGCTCCCGCGTCGACATGAAGGTTTGGTGGCTCGGCTGCTGGGTGACTGTCATGAGGTGCTGGGCGCCTTCCTGCGCGGGCAGTTGATGGTCATGCTTGGCCTTGGAATCATCTATGCCGGTGGGCTGATGCTGGTAGGGCTTGAGCTGGGCCTGTTGATTGGTCTGCTGGCGGGACTGGCCAGCATTGTCCCGTATATGGGATTTGCGGTTGGCATCACGGCAGCCATGGCTGCTGGATTCTTCCAGTTTGGCCTTGATTGGTATCCGCTGCTGGGCATTCTCGCGGTATTTGTCTTCGGACAAATGATCGAAGGCATGGTGCTGACACCGCTTCTGGTGGGTGATCGTATTGGCCTACATCCCGTTGCGGTCATCTTTGCCGTTCTGGCGGGTGGTCAACTGTTTGGTTTCAGCGGTATTCTTCTCGCATTACCCGTAGCCGCCGTCTTGATGGTTCTGCTGCGTCATATCCATGATTTGTATAAACTTTCCGACCTTTACTCCAAACCCGGTCGACCTGAATCCAGCGAGCCGCCAGACACGGCATGAAACCGATACAGTTACCCTTGGGTGTGCGTCTACGCGATGACGCTACCTTTGCCAATTATTATCCCGGCGCAAATGCGGCGGCGCTGGGTTATGTCGAGCGCCTATGCGAGCTGGACGCAGGTTGGGCTGAAAGCCTTATCTACCTCTGGGGAACGGAAGGCGCCGGGCGTAGCCATTTGATGCAGGCTGCCTGCCTGCGGTTTTATCAGATGGGTGAGCAAGCCGTTTATCTGCCAATGGCCGAGCTTTCCGGGTATGGAACCGCACTGTTTGAAAATCTCGAACAGTGCGAGCTGGTTTGCCTGGATGATCTGGATGCCCTGGCAGGCAAGCGAGAATGGGAAGAGGCGATGTTTCATCTCTTCAATCGTGTGCGGGATGCTGGAAAGCGGCTCTTGCTGTCTGGCTCCAAGCCTCCACGGTCATTGCCTATCAAGCTTCCGGATCTCAAATCACGGCTTACCATGGCATTGGTCTTCCAGCTTCAGCCGCTGTCTGATGAAGACAAGCTGCGCGCGCTGCAGCTGCGCGCCTCTCGACGGGGTCTGCATCTGAACGAAGAAGTGGGACGCTATATCCTGACGCGTGGTTCTCGGAGCATGAACTCCTTGTTCGATGTGCTGGAGCGCCTGGATCATGCCTCTCTGCAGGCCCGGCGCAAGCTCACCATTCCGTTCGTCAAGGAAATCATGGATTGGTGAGCCGCTACCTGTTTACGGCGCTGTAGCTAAGCACTTCAGCGGCGCGACTCCAGTTGCAGGGCTGTGGCTGCAAGGCGCTTGCCTAGCGCACGGCACAGCGTGATCTCATGTTCATCCAAGGCCCGCTTGCCATCGGTTCCGGCAAAGTGGCTGGCACCATAAGGTGTGCCGCCGCCTTTGGTTTCAAGCAGGGCGCTTTCGCTGTACGGCAATCCGGTTACCAGCATGCCGTGATGGAGCAGAGGCAGCAGCATGGAGAGCAGCGTGCTTTCCTGACCACCGTGCAGACTTGCAGTGGAAGTGAAGACCGCGGCCGGCTTTCCTACCAATTCGCCTGTCAGCCACAAGCTGTTCGTGCCATCCAAAAAGTACTTCAGCGCCGCCGCCATGTTGCCGTACCGCGTAGGGCTGCCCAAGGCCAGGCCGCTACAATGCCGCAGATCATCAAGGCTGGCATATAGCGCGCCTTCCTCTGGGATTTCTGGTGCGGTTGCTTCACATACTGTCGACACACTCGGAACGGTCCTGATACGTGCCTCCAGGCCACCCATTTCGACTCCGCGGGCAATCTGCTGAGCCATCTGGGCTGTAGCGCCATGTCGGCTGTAATAAAGCACCAGGATATAGGAAGCACTCATGGCAGTATCTCCAGAACCTTTTCTGGCGGACGGCCAATGACCGCCTTGTCGCCTACGATGAAAATGGGGCGTTCAATCAGTTTCGGATGACTCGCCATGGCTTCAATCAGTCTGTCTTCAGAAAGAGTTTCATCCGCCAGGCCTAGCGCTTTGTATTCCTCTTCGCCGGTACGCAAAAGCTGACGAGCCGGGATGCCCAGTTTACGCAGAATATCCTTGAGATCTGTAGCGGTAGGGGGCGTTTCAAGGTAGCGAACCACATGCAGGTCCAGCTTTTTTTCCTGCAGCAATTCGAGTGCGCTGCGGGACTTGGAGCAACGAGGATTGTGGAAGAGTATCGATTCGCTCATTGAAAAGGTCGCATCGTTATGGAGGTGACAGCTATTCTAACGGGCCTCCGATGGTCTGAACGAGCATTGTGCCGGGTAATTGGATTCAAGACGATTCACGCATGGTTGAGGAAATAGAATGCGTCAGCGCCTGAGCGACACATTTGAATGGGGCCGTTTCCTGGTCAAACGCTTTCTTGGCGATCGAGCGCCCAACAACGCGGCGGCCTTGACCTACACCACCCTGTTTGCCGTCGTTCCCATCATGACGGTGACCTTTGCCATGCTCTCTGCCATTCCCGCCTTTCAGGGAACAGAAGAGCAGATTCAGATATTCATCTTCCATAACTTCGTCCCTTCGACCGGCGAGACCCTGGAGGAGCACCTGCGTGGATTTATCGAGCAGGCCCGCCACTTGACATGGCTAGGCGTCGCGCTGCTGGCAGTAACGTCCCTGACCATGTTGGTGACCATCGAAAAAACCTTCAATGACATCTGGCGCGTTTCCCAGCCTCGTCGGGGCATGTCCAGTTTTCTCCTGTATTGGGCAATCCTCAGTCTGGGGCCTCTTTTGCTAGGCGCAGGCTTTGCGATCAGCACCTATATCGCGTCGCTGTCCATGATGTCCGGTCGGTATGCGGTCATGGGAACGGCCGTGCTGCTCAAGTTCATGCCGCTCCTCTTCAGCATGGCTGCCTTCACCTTGCTCTATGCCGCGGTACCAAACACGCGTGTTCCGCTCAAGCATGCGTTGGTTGGGGGTATCTTTACGTCAGTGCTATTCGAGGCGGCCAAGTCATTGTTTGGCTTGTATGTCATGTTTTTTCCGGGCTACAAGCTGATCTACGGCGCTTTTGCGACCATTCCGCTTTTTCTGGTCTGGATTTACGTCTCCTGGCTGATCGTTCTTTTTGGCGCTGAGTTGGTGTGCAACCTTTCTTCCTCCAAGCAGTGGCGCCGACAGCCAATCCCTACGTTTCTTGTCTTACTGGGCGTGCTTCGTGTCTTTCTGGATCGGCAACAGACAGGCGCCTCGCTCGATCTTGTCGAGCTCCAGAAAAGCGGCTGGAAATTGCCTGAGGATCAATGGCAACCCATTCTGGACTTTCTCAAGAAAGAGAAACTGGTGTGCCACACCAGTAGTGGAAGATGGGTGCTCTGCCGGGATCTCAACACATTCACCCTGACGCAATTGATGGAAAAGAGCCCATGGCATCTACCAGAAATCGATCGTCTTCCTGAGGTCGAGCGCTGTACAGGTGACTGGTATCCTCCTCTGATTGAAGCGCTTAAACAGCTTCATGAGCAACGTGAGCAACTTCTGGGCGGCAGTCTCGCCAAGTGGCTGAAACCTGAAGCCAAACCAGTATCTTCCATGGAGTCAACATGATTACTAAAGCGTTACGTGGCGGCCTGCTTGCCGTCAGTTTCTTGTTGGCAGCCTGTACGCCGGATTACGGAAATGACCAGTATGGCCATAAAATCGACAACGCTCAGCTGGACGGGCGGTGGTTGGTAATTAATTATTGGGCAGAGTGGTGCGGACCCTGTCACAAGGAAATCCCCCAGCTCAATGCCTTGGCCAAAGCCAATGCTGAGATAAGGGTGCTAGGCGTTAACTACGATCACCAGCAGGACGATGCATTGCGTAAGAGTGCAGAAACGATGGGTATTCAATACGCCGTCTTCCAAAAGGATCCTGCCAAGCATTTCGATCTGCCGGTCAGCAATGTCCTGCCAGCCACCTATCTTGTTGACCCTCAAGGCCGTTTCAGGGAAAAGCTTGTAGGGGAGCAAACGGCTGCGGTCATACAGGCACGTATCGCTGAGCTGGAGAAGCAGTCACCATGAGCAGTCAGGCAAGGCATATCCACGTTGACGGACGGGTACAGGGCGTCCGTTATCGAGAAAGTGCCCGGGAAGAGGCAGAACGCCTAGGTATCACAGGGTGGGTAAGAAACCTGGACGATGGGCGTGTCGAGATAAAATGTGAAGGCGAGCCAGAAGCGCTGGAGCAGTTTCTGGCATGGCTTCGTCATGGCCCCGCACAGGCAAATGTCAATCAAGTCCTGGTTCAGGATCATGCGCCATTGGGGCTTGGTAACTTTACAGTATGGCGCTAACAGCCATATAGATGCTTACTGGCTGATGGTCTTGGGTGTTCCGGTTGCTTTGGCTAATGCAGTGACAAACTCATTTTGCAGCTCCGGATCATTGTGGGTCAGCTCGATCAGGTTCTGTTCCAGTTCGCTGGATTCTTCTTCCAGGCCTAGTTCAGACAAGCGCTTTACACGATGAACCCAGCGAGTCACATCGTCCTCTTCAAGGTCATCGTAAATAAGCTCATGGGCCTCCAGAAGTTTGCTACGCAGGCTGCGGCTTACCGTTAACGTGCGCTCGGCTTTGGTCTGGTCTTCAGGGTCGATAACCGTGATGTCCAGCTTGCCAATGCCGCTGATGTCATGACCTGCAAAAGGGTCTTCCAGCAGGTTCAGACGCAAAAAGCCGTTTTGGTCGGTCAGCAGCTCATGTCGAGCCTTGCCCGCCTTGACTTCAACGGGGCGCTCAGCCCAGGGAAGGCTGGTGTATTCGACGCGTTTATCGAGCTGCTTTTCATCAATGCTGGCCAGGTTCTGCTCGGAGCGCCCATTGGACGCCACGTTCATGAACGGGTTAAGGCCGTCCAGCCCATAGACGACCAGTCCATGTGTTGCGCTTTCAGGAAGACTGCCAAGAAGAGGCACATTGAGAATATTGGCGCCTATGCCTGCCACGAGTGTTACAGCTCCCAGCGGAACCTCATAAAGCTCCCGCCAGGGCTGATAAGGCGTATACCGATCGTAATGACGTGTTACTTCGAAATCAGTCACTTCATAACGATGTTGATCGAGTACCTTGATTCGTCGCTGTGGCAGTTCGAGCACTTCTTTTTCGCCAGCATTGATCTGCAGGCTGTGTTCGATCAATTTGCGATCGACGCGCTCCTCGTGCTCGCTGCGCTGCGGTAAGTGATTGGCGCACCCAGAAAGCACCGTCACACTGGCAAGCGTGACGGAAAGGAGAAAAGAAGGGCTTCTTACAGGCATGGCTTGGCTCAACGATTAATGCGTGCTTCCAAAAATGGCAGCAATTCATTGATCGGCACATTCTGGTTGTCCTGCTCGCGGCGTCCTTTGTACTCGTAAGTACCTTCAGCAAGGCCGCGATCACCTACTACGATCCGGTGAGGAATGCCGATCAACTCCATATCTGCAAATTTGACGCCGGGACTTGTCTTTTTGTCACGATCATCCAACAGGACTTCATAACCGGCAGCAGTTAGCGCCTGATACAGTTGATCCGTTACTTCCCGTACGCGCTCGTTTTCATATTTCAGAGGAACCAGCGCAATGTGGAAGGGAGTAAGCGCATCGGGCCATAGGATGCCGCGTTCATCATGATTCTGCTCGATGGCTGCCGCGACGACACGAGACACGCCGATGCCATAGCAGCCCATAGTGAGCTTGACGGGCTTTCCTTGTTCGCTCAGGACGGTCAGGTTCATTGCTTCACTGTACTTGGTGCCAAGCTGGAAAATATGACCGACCTCGATGCCGCGTTTGATGACCAGGTTGCCCTTGCCGTCGGGGCTGGGATCGCCTGCCACCACATTGCGCAGATCAGCGACCTCAGGCAGCGGCAGGTCACGCTCCCAGTTCACTCCAAAATAGTGTTTGTCATCAATATTTGCACCTGCTGCGAAGTCGCTCATCATGGCAACCGAGCGATCAATGACGCAAGGCATCGGAAGGTTCAGCGGGCCTAGGGAGCCAGGGCCTGCGCCAATGGCTGCACGAACTTCCGCCTCAGTAGCAAATTCGAGAGGGGAGGCAACAAGTTCGAGATTGGAGGCCTTGATTTCGTTCAGCTCATGATCGCCACGAATGATGAGCGCAACGAGCGTGCCTTCTTCTGCGCCATGTACGATTAATGTCTTGATCGTCTTCTCAATCGGCAGATTGAAGTTCTCTACCAGCGCCGCGATGGTTTTGGTGTCTGGTGTATCAACCAGGCGAAGCTCTTCAGTAGCCGCGCCGCGTGAAGTTTCACGGGGTAGCGCCTCAGCCTTTTCAATATTGGCTGCGTAATCGGAACTGTCACTGAATACGATATCGTCTTCGCCGGAGCTGGCCAGTACATGGAACTCATGGGAGCCGCTGCCACCAATGGATCCGTTATCAGCTTGAACAGGACGGAAGTTCAACCCGAGTCGGGTGAATACGTTGCAGTAGGCCTGATACATTCGATCATAGGTTTCCTGCAGCGATTCCTGGGTCATATGGAAGGAATAGGCATCCTTCATGACGAATTCACGCCCACGCATCAGGCCAAAGCGAGGACGAATCTCATCGCGAAACTTGGTCTGAATTTGGTACATGTTGATCGGAAGCTGCTTATAGCTGTTGAGCTCGTTGCGCGCCAGATCTGTAATCACTTCCTCATGGGTTGGGCCTACGCAAAAGTCGCGCTCATGACGATCCTTGAGGCGGAGCAGTTCGGGGCCATATTGTTCCCAGCGGCCTGATTCCTGCCACAGCTCGGCGGGCTGAATGGCTGGCATGAGTACTTCCAGAGCGCCGGCCGCATTCATCTCTTCGCGTACAACAGTCTCAACCTTGCGTAATACACGCAGGCCCAGCGGCAGCCAGGTATAGAGGCCGGACGCCAGCTTGCGGATCATGCCGGCGCGTAGCAGGAGTTGATGACTGATGACAGTGGCATCAGAAGGCGTTTCTTTCAGGGTAGAGAGAAGATACTGACTAGTACGCATGAGGGCAGGTCTTTTCTGATCAGCGAAAACTGCATTGTACGGTGGGCTTTCCTAGCCGTACAGGCGAGAGGGGCAAGCATTAGAGAGAAGTAGATGTGACGGGAAAAGTAAAATGCCCGGCAGGCCGGGCATTTTAGGTGTTGCTAATGAGTTCTGTATTACAGAATGCTCAGCGGGTACTCCACCATCAGGCGGAACTGGTTGGTATCACCGTCAGCATAATCACTGTTGCCACGATGGAAGGCCTGACGCGCACGGATGGAAAGATCTTTAGCGGGGCCGCTTTGAACAACATATTTGGCTTCCACATCCCACTCGTGGTGCTTACCATCTTCCCCGTACTGGCCTGCGTAGGCGGAGCCGTTGCCAGTATTGGTGCCATCAGCATCATAACCTTTGGCATAACGAGTCATAAAGCTCAGGCCGGGAACGCCATAGGATGCCATGTTGATATCATAGCGAGCCTGCCAAGATTTTTCGCCAGGGCCGTTGAAGTCAGAAACATGAATCGAGTTTGCCAGGAAAATCGAGTCACCGCCGCTGTTCTCTTCGCCAACACCTACATAGTCAAATGGAGTGTCACCATGGACTTTTTGATAGGCTAGAGTGAATGTATGAGCACCTAGCGAGTAAGCGGCAGCCAGCGACCATGTGGTGTTGTTAATGGAGCCTGCATCTGCGCGACCCTCATCCAATGTGCGGTAGAGGTTGAAATCGAATGTCAGCGCCTGCTGATCACTTAGGGGAATGGCGTAGTTCACGTTGCCATAATACTGGCGCCAGATATCTTCGAATTCAGAGCCGTAAAGGCTAACGCTTAGGCCATCAGCCAGATCATAGCTGCCGCCTAGGTAGTCCACGTTCTTGGCTTCAACGCTGGCATATGCTGCGTATAGAGGCTCACGGTTGCTTTGTCCACGAGGCCCTGTACCCGAAGTGAAATGTCCGGCTTCAAGCTTAAGACCTTCGATTTCACTGCTCAGCAGGTTAAAGCCTGTGGCTGTTTGCGGGAAAATCCGGGAGCCGCCGATAGCAAATACCGGAGCGGTCGGTGCCATCTGGCCATATTTCAATACGGTGTTGGATACACGCAGCTTAACCGCCCCGCCTACGTGCTCCCAATCGTCAGGCGATTTGCCGTCGTCGTGAACCGGAACGTTACCTGCACCACCAAAGCGTTTGTCGAGTTTCAAACCAATATTGGCGAAGAGATCGACACCAAAGCCGACTGTGCCCTGTGTAAAGCCGGATTGGAAGTTAGTCAAAAGTGCATGTGACCAGTCACGACCATCACCTGCGCCGTTCTTGCCGTCATGATTGAAGTAGTAGTTGCGGTTGGTCAGCGTCAGGCTGCTGTCTTCAATAAAGCCTTTAGATTCAGACTGCTGACTGGCGAATGCCATCTGGGTCGTCCCTGCCGCTACGGCGAGGGCGATGACGCTCCACTTCATCACTTGCATTATGATTGCTCCTTTGGATTGAAATATCAGTCATCGTTAAACGTGACTGGTTGTTCTTGTTGGTGCCAACTTATAGCACTCTAGTGTCAGGCTTGAAAGTTCCCATCGAATTTTTATGGGCGCTTTCTATAATTTTTTAGAATCAGAAAGATGCCTTATCAATCTCATCCGGATTGATAAGAGTTCCCCTTGATAAGATGCTCGAACGCTAAGCAAGGAGTGTGCACAAAGTGCCATCAGCACGTTATCGGGTAGATAATCAATGACTTGCACTCGGTACATGCACACTTTTGAGGCGCGCTCTTTCAGATGAAAGGCGTAGCTGAACTGCTTTGGTGCAAGGGCGTCAATGTCCGTCCCGTTTTTAGTTAGGAAGGTAACTATGTTTGATCTTGATGAGCGCCTTGGGGCGGATACTGTAGAGGTAAGCGATTTACCGTTGTGCAAGTTGCTTTTAATGAAGGATGCCAACTATCCATGGCTGATACTTGTTCCCCGGCGATCCAATATCAGCGAAGTATTTGAGTTGTCGTTAGAGGATCAGATGCAACTGATGAAGGAATCGTCATACGTTGCACAGCGTTTGAAAGACTACACCCATGCGGCAAAGATAAATGTCGCCACATTGGGAAACATAGTTAAGCAACTTCATATTCATGTAGTGGCTCGTTTTGAAGAGGATTTAGCGTGGCCGGGTCCTGTATGGGGTAAAGGACCTGCAAAAGCCTATAGTAAAAGCGAGCTTGAAAAATGCCTGAGTGACCTCAAGTCCCTTTTTGCCGAAAAGTGGGAGGGTGACAAGCATGACGGTTGAAGAACGAATCAACGAGTTGGAAATGCGACAAGCGTTTCAGGACGATCTGATCCAGACCTTGAACGATATTATTGTCGAGCAGCAGAGAGTGCTGGATCGAATGAAGCTGCAGATCGAAGAGCTTGCGAGAAGGCAGGCTGAAATCGCGGTTTCGCAAGGAGCGGTCGAGGACGATGCTCCGCCACCTCATTATTGATGTTGATAAAGGCGGCTCCCAAAGGAGCCGCCTTTGAGCGGGTCAACGTGCAAACGATACTGTCACGTCTTCTGCCTGAAGCCCCTTGTCACGCTGAATAACGGAAAACTCGACACGCTGGCCCTCTACCAGGACGCGATGACCTTCGCCCCGAATAGCTCGAAAGTGAACGAAGATATCGTCCCCCTGATCACGTGAAATGAACCCGAATCCCTTCGAGGTGTTGAACCACTTTACAGTGCCTATTTCACGGCCCTCTGCAGGAAGTGCATCCTGTACGTTGTGTCGTGTCTTCCTGTGCTTGTTGTAGCTGCCTGTATTGGACGATTTAAAGGCTGCAAACAGCTTGACCAGCGTTGCAATCATCGCAATCGGCAGGCTGATGCTGACCAGGGGCGGTAGGCCAGGAAAGGCATCAGGAGCCAAGAGTTCCAGGGCTTGAAGGCATGCAGCTGCTATCAGCAGCGTTGAGGTGATGGTTTGCGTAGCTCCCTTATTTTTGCTGCTGACGGAAGGGGTCGTAATCAGCAAGAGAAGACCAAGAAAAGCCATGTGCAAGGCTTCATGATGATGAAAAAAGCTGGGTTTATCTGCTTGTAGAGAGGAAACCACGGCTATCGAAAGTGCAATCGCACCAGACGCAATGTGAACAAGTGTAAGCGTATTCAATGATGTCACCTTGGAGAAATAGCAAGTCGATCGCTGTTGTTGCCTGAAATGCGTGGCTATGAATGATCGACTTATGCGCAGATACGCACAGCGTTATTTAACCGTAAAGGTGAAGGCTACTCAATCAATGGCCCGATGATGCCATCAGAATGAGAGGGAAAAATGAAAAAGCCCGGCGTCTGCCGGGCTTTTATCAGTTGGCCAGGAGGCTGCGTAGCATCCAGGCTGTCTTCTCATGCGTTTGCATGCGTTGAGTCAGCAGATCGGCTGTCGGCTCATCGCTGACCTTATCTACAATCGGGAAAATTCCACGAGCGGTACGAACGACTGCTTCCTGGCCTTGTACGAGCAGGCGAATCATCTCCTGCGCCTCTGGAATGCCTTCTTCTTCCTTGATACTGGATAGCTTGGCATAGGCCGAGTAGGTGCCTGGTGCAGCGAATCCCAATGCGCGGATGCGCTCGGCAATATCATCAACTGCGGTAGCCAGTTCGGTGTACTGGGTTTCGAACATGGTATGCAGCGTGTTGAACATCGGCCCTGTCACGTTCCAGTGAAAGTTATGGGTCTTCAGATACAGCGTGTAGGTATCTGCAAGCAGACGAGAGAGCCCATCTGCAATGGCCGCACGATCTTGCTCAGCAATTCCGATATTGATTTCCATACCGCTCTCCTTTGGCAGTGATGTTTATTTGAAACGGAGCCTAACACAGGCCCTTGGAAATGGAATGCTCGCAAGCACCGGTCAAGGAGGGCCTAATCGCTTGGGTTCTATAAAAGTCAGTCTAGGCTCTTAAAAGGCAGCCGGCTTGTCATAGGTCGGCTGCGTCAGGCTTGGTAATTGTTATAGAATCGCCCACTGACCAAGAGAAACCAGATGGGAATACAATCTTTGGCTGGCTTTACGTTGCAGCAGTTCTGCGAGACGTGCCTGTGAATGATGCTTGCTCCCCATCTCTTAATTCCGGACTCAAGAGAAGCGAAACACAACCATGATGCGCAGCCATTATTGCGGCCAATTGAACGAGAGCCTGGACGGCCAGGAAATCACCCTTTGCGGCTGGGTTCACCGCCGTCGCGACCATGGAGGCGTTATCTTCCTGGATATACGCGACCGTGAAGGCCTCGCTCAGGTCGTGTTCGACCCGGATCGGGCAGAGACGTTTGCTAAGGCCGACCGTGTACGCAGTGAATATGTCGTCAAGGTAACGGGTAAGGTCCGTTTGCGTCCTGCGGGTGCGGTCAACCCGAATATGGCCTCAGGGGCTATCGAGGTGCTGGGTTATGACCTTGAAGTGCTGAACCAGGCCGAGACGCCGCCGTTCCCGCTGGACGAATATTCCGATGTGGGCGAAGAAACACGCCTGCGCTACCGTTTCATTGATCTGCGCCGCCCCGAGATGGCTGCCAAGCTCAAGCTGCGTTCGCGCATAACTTCCAGCATTCGCCGTTATCTGGACGAGCAGGGCTTCATGGATGTGGAAACGCCTATCCTGACCCGTGCGACACCCGAGGGCGCTCGTGACTATCTGGTGCCTAGCCGTACCCATCCTGGCAGCTTTTTTGCTCTGCCGCAGTCACCCCAGCTGTTCAAGCAGCTGTTGATGGTGGCGGGCTTTGATCGCTATTACCAAATTGCCAAGTGCTTCCGCGACGAAGACCTGCGTGCAGACCGTCAGCCCGAATTTACCCAGATTGACATCGAGACCAGCTTCCTCGATGAGAAAGACATCATGGGTATCACCGAGGGCATGATCCGTTCCTTGTTCAAGGAAGTGCTGGATCTGGAGTTCGGCGAGTTCCCGCATATGACCTTCGAGGAGGCCATGCGCCGTTATGGTTCAGACAAGCCGGACCTGCGCATTCCGCTGGAGCTGGTGGATGTAGCTGATCTGCTCAAGGATGTCGATTTCAAGGTGTTTGCCGGCCCGGCTAACGATCCCAAGTGCCGTGTAACTGCACTGCGCGTACCGGGTGGTGCCAGCATGCCCCGTAAGCAGATCGATGATTACACCAAGTATGTGGGTATCTTTGGCGCTAAGGGCCTGGCCTATATCAAGGTCAACAACCGCGCCCAAGGTGTTGAAGGCTTGCAGTCACCTATCGTCAAAAACATTGCTGAGTCGAACCTCAACGCCATTCTTGATCGCGTGGGTGCGGTAGACGGCGATATCGTCTTCTTTGGCGCAGACAAGGCCAAGATCGTCAGTGATGCGTTGGGCGGTCTGCGTATCAAGCTGGGGCATGATCTGAACCTGCTGACCTGTGAGTGGGCGCCGCTCTGGGTCGTTGACTTCCCGATGTTCGAAGAAAACGATGATGGTAGTTTCTCTGCACTGCATCACCCCTTCACATCGCCCAAGTGCACACCGGAAGAGCTCGAGGCGAATCCGGCGAATGCATTGTCTCGCGCCTATGACATGGTCCTCAACGGCACCGAGCTGGGTGGTGGTTCCATCCGTATCCACCGCAAGGAAATGCAGCAGGCTGTGTTCCGCTTGCTGGGCATTGACGCGGCGGAACAGGAAGAGAAGTTCGGCTTCCTGCTCGACGCACTCAAGTTTGGCGCGCCACCGCATGGTGGTTTGGCCTTCGGCCTGGATCGTCTGGTAATGCTGATGACCGGCGCACAGTCTATTCGTGAAGTTATTGCCTTCCCGAAAACCCAGAGTGCTGCCGATGTCATGACTCAGGCACCTGGCGCAGTGGATGCCAAGGCGTTGCGCGAGCTGCACATTCGTTTGCGTGAGCAGCCAAAAGCTGAGTAATTGATCAACCGGGCAGCCGCAAGGCTGCCCTTTGTCAAAAAGTGATTTGGAGTTCGTTATGGCGGGTCATTCCAAATGGGCCAACATTAAGCACCGCAAAGAGCGACAGGACGCCAAGAAGGGTAAGATCTTTACCAAGATCATCCGTGAGCTGACCGTAGCTGCCCGTCAGGGTGGTGGCGTTCCGGCGGATAACCCGCGTCTTCGCCTGGCAGTAGATAAGGCGCTTACTGCCAATATGACACGTGACACCATCGATCGCGCCATTGCACGAGGGGCAGGTGCCAACGAAGGGGATAACGTTGAAGAGCTGACCTATGAGGGCTATGCCCCGAGTGGTGTCGCCTTGATCGTAGAGGCCATGACGGATAACCGTAACCGTACGGCCGCTGAGGTGCGTCATGCCTTTAGCAAGTGCGGCGGTAACCTGGGCACTGATGGCTCGGTAGCGTACATGTTCGAGCGCAAGGGGCAGATCAGCTTTGCACCGGGCGTCGACGAAGATGCACTCATGGAAGCGGCGCTTGAAGCAGGTGCTGATGATGTAGTCACCAATGATGATGGGTCTGTTGACGTCTTTACCTCATTTAGTGACTTTATTGCCGTAAACGAGGCATTGACGGAAGCTGGCTTCAAATCCGAAGCTGCCGAGATTTCCATGATTCCGTCTACGACAACGCCGTTGGATCTGGATACGGCCCAGAAAGTGCTCAAGCTTATTGATATGCTGGAGGATCTGGATGATGTCCAGAATGTGTACTCCAATGCGGAAATTCCAGATGATGTTATGGCGCAGCTAGGCTAACGGGCCTGATACCCCTATAGTGTCAGCGCGCAACAGGGGTGGCTGCTACTGGAAAGGTACAAGCCTCCTTAAAGCAGTCACCTTTTTCCCGCCTGGTCTGGGAAGGATATAGAGATGACCCTGGTACTAGGCATTGACCCTGGTTCGCGAATCACTGGATTCGGCGTAATCCGGGACACGGGTAAAGGGTGCGAATACGTAGCCTCTGGCTGTATTCGTACAGGTAATGGCCCTTTGTATGAGCGTTTGCAAATCGTCTACAGAGGGGTGCGGGAAGTCATTGGGCTTTATGAGCCAGTCACCATGGGCATTGAACAGGTATTCATGGCGCGCAATGCCGACTCTGCTTTAAAACTGGGACAAGCTCGAGGTGCAGCCATTGTGGCCTGTGCGGAAGCGGGGCTTGAAATAGCTGAATACACGGCTACCCAGGTCAAACAAGCCATCGTGGGCTCAGGTGCTGCCGATAAGCAACAGGTCATGATGATGGTCATGCATTTGTTGAAACTAAAGGAGAAGCCCCAAATAGATGCTTCCGATGCCCTCGGGATTGCTATTTGTCATGCGCATACACGGCAAAGTCTGACCCCTCATGGGCTTCTAGGGGCTCGCCGGCGCGGTGGTCGCCTGCGTCTTTAATAGGTATTTCTGTGATTGGACGTCTCCGCGGTTCTCTGGCTGAAAAACAGCCGCCGCATGTAATCATCGATGTCAATGGCGTGGGCTACGAGCTGGAAGTCCCCATGACAACGTTGTATCGCCTTCCGTTGTTGGATGAGCCAGTTACCTTGCATACGCATCTGGTCGTGCGTGAGGATGCTCATCTGCTTTACGGCTTTTTTGAAAAGCGCGAGCGAGAACTCTTTCGTGAGTTGATTCGCTTGAATGGAGTAGGGCCAAAGCTGGCACTGGCGCTGATGTCTGGCTTTGAGGTGGACGAGCTGGTGCGCTGCGTTCAGGCCCAGGATGCGTCTGCGCTGGTTAAGATTCCCGGCGTCGGCAAAAAGACGGCTGAACGTCTGCTAGTCGAGCTCAAGGATCGCTTCAAGGCATGGGAAAGCCTTCCGTCTATCGCACCGCTCATGATGGAAACGGCTGCCGGCAAGCCTGTCGTAACAGCTGAAACTGATGCGGTCAGTGCGTTAGTGTCGCTCGGATTCAAGCCGCAGGAAGCCAGTCGTGCAGTATCTGCCATCGCTGAAGAAGGCCTCAGCAGTGAAGACCTTATTCGTCGTGCCCTTAAAGGCATGGTGTAACCATGATTGAACCGGATCGTTTGATTTCTGCCGCGGGCCGAGATCGTGAAGAACAGCAGGATCGTGCTATCCGTCCTCTGAGACTGACCGAGTACATTGGTCAGCCGGTCGTGCGCGAGCAGATGAGTCTTTTCATCCAGGCGGCAAAGGGGCGGGGCGAGGCACTAGACCATACGCTTATTTTCGGGCCGCCAGGGCTAGGCAAAACCACGCTTGCCAATATTATTGCTGAGGAAATGGGTGTTGCCATCAAAAGCACATCTGGACCGGTAATTGAGCGGCCAGGAGATCTTGCTGCTCTGCTGACCAGTCTCGAGGCTGGAGACGTTCTTTTCGTAGACGAAATCCATCGCCTTTCGCCGGTTGTAGAAGAGGTCCTCTATCCAGCGATGGAGGATTATCAGCTCGATATTATGATTGGCGAAGGCCCTGCCGCGCGATCAATCAAGCTGGATTTGCCACCGTTTACATTGGTGGGAGCCACTACGCGTGCCGGAATGCTGACGAACCCATTAAGGGACCGATTCGGAATTATTCAGCGGCTTGAGTTTTATAGCGTAGAGGACCTTGCCAGCATCGTTACGCGTTCTGCCAAAATCCTGAATCTGACAATTGAGGCCGAAGGCGCTGTGGAAATCGCTCGCCGTGCCCGCGGTACTCCCCGTATTGCGAACCGGTTGTTAAGACGTGTACGCGATTTTGCAGAGGTGAGAGGGCAGGGACGAATCAGTCATACGATTGCAAGCCAGGCTCTGGATCTGCTGGATGTGGATGCACGCGGCTTTGATCACCTGGACCGAAGACTTCTACTGACGCTCATCGACAAGTTCGACGGCGGGCCGGTAGGGGTAGATAGCCTGGCGGCTGCAATCAGTGAGGAGCGTCACACCATTGAAGATGTCTTGGAACCGTATTTGATTCAGCAGGGCTATATCATGCGTACGCCAAGGGGTCGGATGGTAACCCGCCATGCTTATCTTCACTTTGGTTTGAACGTGCCCAAGCGTATGGGGCCAGGAACCGTGCCTGATCTTTTTGAGGAAGATAATAATTAATTGCAACTGCAAGTATTTCTGATTGGCAAATTGAAGGCTTGGTTCTAGAGTATGCGCGCGCAACATGTGACTCAGCCGTATTCGCTGCGGTGTCGAGTGTATTACGAAGACACCGACGCAGGAGGCATCGTCTACTACGTCAACTATCTCAAATTCATGGAACGTGCTCGTACCGAACGGTTGCGGGCGTTAGGCTTTGTTCAATCTCGCCTGGCGGAAGAAAACATCCTATTTGTCGTGCATTCATGTGAGGCACGTTACCATGCACCGGCTCGGTTGGATGACGAGTTGGAGGTCAGCGCTCGGGTTATTGAACTGAACCGGGCCAGCCTGCGCTTTCATCAGCAGGTGACTCGGCGAGACGATGGTGTTCTGTTATGCGAAGGGTATGTGACGGTTGCGTGTGTACGTTCAGACAACTTCAGGCCCAGGGCCATTCCTGAGGCCATGCGAACAGTATTCGCGAGCGATTCGGACTCAATTTAAGCAGGAGATTTAGCGTGGAACCAACTGTCGACCATTCCTCCATGTGGAGCCTTGTGAGCAATGCCAGCCTGGTAGTTCAGCTGGTCATGCTGACGCTGGTAGCGGCTTCGGTAACATCATGGGTCATGATTATCCAGCGTGCTAATGCCATCCGTGCAGCCAAACGTGCACTGGAGACTTTCGAGGAGCGTTTCTGGTCGGGTATCGACCTGTCCAAGCTTTACCGTCAGGCAGGCAGCAATCCTGACCCCGATTCAGGTGTCGAGCAGATCTTCCGTGCTGGCTTCAAAGAGTTTTCCAGGCTGCGTCAGCAGGCGGGGGTAGACCCTGACGCGGTGATGGAAGGCGTTCAGCGTGCCATGCGGGTCGCCATTTCTCGCGAAGAAGAGAAGCTTGAGCAAAGCCTGCCGTTCCTGGCTACCGTCGGCTCCACCAGTCCGTATGTAGGTCTGTTCGGTACCGTATGGGGCATCATGAACTCATTCCGCGGTCTGGCTACGGTACAGCAGGCTACGCTGGCTACCGTTGCGCCTGGTATTGCAGAAGCATTGATTGCAACCGCGATCGGTTTGTTTGCAGCGATTCCGGCCGTAGTGGCGTACAACCGGTTTGCTGCGCGCTCAGAGACACTGATCGGACGTTATTACACCTTTGCTGATGAGTTCCAGTCCATCCTGCATCGCAAAGTCCACACCAGCGACGAGTAATAGGTATCAACCATGTCCTCCAGGGGTAGACATAAGCGTAAGCCGGTTGCCGAAATGAACGTCGTACCTTACATCGATGTGATGCTGGTACTGCTGGTCATTTTCATGGTAACTGCGCCAATGATCAATCAAGGGGTCAAGGTCGACTTGCCTAATGCGGACAGCCAGCCCATGCCGCAGGATAACAACAAGCAGATCCTGACTATTTCTATCAAGGCGGACGGTACTTACTACTGGAATACAGGTAAGGAAGTCGAGACGGACCAGCAGCGTGACAGTGCCAGCGCTGTTGCCCTGCCTCAGTTGACGGAGCAGGTTACCAAGATCATGCGTGCAAGACCTGATACCCAGGTTTTCATCCGGGGTGACAAGGCTGTTAACTATGGGATAGTGGCAGCAGCCATGGGCGGCCTGCAGCAGGCAGGTGTACCCAATGTCGGGTTGATCACCGAGGCGCCTTGATGCAAGACCGTGAGCGTTCTCCTTCAGAGAGCTATTTCTGGCCTATCGTTTGGGCTGTGGCTCTCCATGTTGTCATTTTTGCCGCTCTGTTTGTGAGCTGGGCAATGGCACCGGAGCTGCCACAGTCCAAGCCAATTGTTCAGGCGACTCTGGTCCAGTTGAAATCCAAAAGCCCTGCTCAGGTGCAGACAGAGCAGAAGCTGGCTGGAGAGGCCAAAAAAACGTCTTCTCGCCAGTATGAAGTCGAGCAGATGGAGCAGAAGAAAGCAGAGCAACAGGCCCAGGCCGCTGCTGCAGCGGCGGCAGCCGCCAAAGCTGCGGAACAAAAGAAAGCTGAGGACGCTCGAAAGGCGCAGCAGGTAGAAGCTGCCCAGAAAGCCGCTGAAGCCAAGGCCGAAGCGGCAAAAGCTGAGGCCGCAGCAAAGGCTGAAAAGGCAGCGCAGGAAAAAGCCGCCGCAGAGCAGCAGCGCAAATCTGAATTGGCAAAAAAACAGGCTGAGGAGGCTGCTCAGAAAAAGGCAGCAGCTGAAGAAGCTAAGAAGAAAGCAGCGGAAGACGCACAAAAGAAAGCGGCTGAAGCGGTAGAGAAAAAAGCAGCCGCTGAAGAAGCTAAAAAGAAAGCAGCTGAAGAGGCCAAGAAAAAAGCGGCCGAGCAGGCGAAAGCCAAAGCTGCTGAGGACGCCAAGAAAAAGGCAGCTCAGGCTGCCGCACGCAAGGCAGCAGAGGATAAGAAAGCACAGGCGTTGGCTGAGCTTCTTTCCGATGATACGCAGCGACAGCAGGCAATGGCTGATGAGGTAGGCGATGAGGTAGCGTCGAACTTTGATGACCTTATCGTGCGTCTGGTCAGTGAGCAATGGCGCCGCCCGCCATCTGCCCGCAACGGTATGAGTGTGGAAGTGCAAATTGAAATGCTACCTGACGGAACGGTAACCAATGCCAGTGTAACCCGGTCTAGCGGTGATTCTGCTTTCGATAGCTCGGCAGTGGCTGCCGTGCGCAATGTGGGACGCATACCTGAAATGCAACAGCTTGATCGCGCGACGTTCGACCAGCTTTATCGCAAGCGTCGCATTATCTTCAAACCGGAGGATTTGAGTCTGTGAATAACCTGATTCGTATCGTTCTGCTGGGATTCATGTTCCTGGTAGGCGCTGCCCATGCTGCCGACCCCCTGGTGGTATCCAGTGGCAATGACAAGGCCATCCCGATTGCAGTCGTGCCTTTTGGCTGGCAGGGTGGTCAACCACTGCCCGATGATATGGCCAATATCATTGGTAACGATCTGCGCAATTCCGGCTCTTTTGCTCCCATCGACCGGCAGAACATGCTTAGCCTGCCGACTCAGGCAAGCGAAGTGTCCTACAAGGATTGGCAGGCACTGGGGGTCAGCTATGTGCTGATCGGCAATATCGTGCCCAGCGGTGGTCGTCTGCAAATCCAATATGCACTGTTCAACATTGCTACACAGCAGCAGGTCATGACGGGTAGCGTAGGCGGGGGTACTGATCAGCTGCGCGACATGGCTCACTATATTTCCGATCAGTCATTCGAAAAGCTGACCGGTATCAAGGGCGCGTTCTCTACGAAGCTCCTGTACGTCACTGCCGAGCGTTTTTCCCAGAACAACACTCGTTATACCCTGCAGCGTGCAGACTATGACGGTGCTCGTTCCGTGACACTCCTACAGTCTCGTGAACCAATCCTGTCGCCTCGTTTTGCTCCTGATGGCAAGCGTATCGCCTATGTTTCCTTTGAACAGCAGCGCCCACGTATCTTTCTGCAGTACGTAGATACAGGTCGTCGTGAGCAGCTCACCAATTTCGAAGGACTGAATGGCGCTCCGGCTTTTTCTCCGGACGGTAACCGCCTGGCGTTCGTGCTGTCGCGCGATGGAAACCCTGAGATTTATGTGATGGACCTGAATTCGCGTCAGATTCGTCGCGTTACCAACGACTCTGCGATTGATACCGAGCCGTTCTGGGGACGTGATGGGCAGACTATCTATTTCACTTCAGATCGTTCCGGAAAACCACAGATCTATAAAACCAGTGTTAGCGGCGGTGGGGCAGAGCGCGTTACATTCGTAGGCAATTACAATGCGAACCCTAAACTATCTGCCGATGAAAAAACGCTGGTAATGGTGCATCGTCAGGAAGGTTTCACCAACTTCCAGATTGGTGCCCAGGATCTTCAGCGTGGCAGCGTCCGGGTGCTCTCCAACACCAGTCTTAACGATTCGCCTACTGTTGCGCCAAATGGCACCATGGTAATCTACGCGTCCCGCCAGCAGGACCGAGGCGTACTGATGCTTGTATCCATCAACGGACGTGTGCGTATTACGCTACCCACCACCCAAGGCGATGTTCGCGAGCCTTCTTGGTCCCCTTACCTGAACTGACGGCAATATAATCTGTTCTATACAAAACACTTTGCGGTTCTTTAGGAGTTAACGATGGAAATGCTGAAATTCGGCAAGTTCGCTGCTCTGGCTTTGGCCATGGCCGTTGCAGTAGGTTGTTCTTCCAAGGGTGGTGATGCTTCTGGTGAAGGTGCTGGCGCTGGCGCCGGTGCTGTCGATCCAAACGCAGGCTATGGCGCTAACGCCGGTGCCGTTGATGGCAGCATGAGCGACGAAGCCGCTCTGCGTGCTATCACTACATTCTATTTCGAATACGACAGCTCCGATCTGAAGCCGGAAGCCATGCGCGCTCTGGACGTTCATGCTCGTGACCTGAAAACTAGTGGTCAGCGCGTTGTACTGGAAGGCCATACTGACGAGCGCGGTACTCGTGAGTACAACCTGGCTCTGGGCGAGCGTCGTGCCAAGGCTGTTCAGCGTTACCTCGTACTGCAGGGCGTTTCTCCGGCTCAGCTGGAACTCGTTTCCTATGGTAAAGAGCGTCCTGCTGCTATCGGTCATGACGAGCAGTCCTGGGCTCAGAACCGTCGCGTTGAGCTGAAGAAGTAAGATCTATGCCGAAGCGCCTGTTTGTACTGACATCGTTGGCTCTGTGCACTTCCTTTGTATGGGCACAGGTACCGGTTCAGGAAGGGGGATATGGTGGGAGCGGTTCTACTCCCGGCTATAGCACCCAAGGCGCTCCCTATGCAGGGGATGGGGGCGCTAGCGCCCCTGTCTCTGCACAGGGGCAGCTCTTCATGCAATTGCAGCAGATGCAGGATGATATTGCGCGCCTGCGTGGTCAGGTTGAAGAGCAGCAAAATGAAATCAATCAGCTAAAACAGCAAGGACTGGAACGTTACCAGGACCTTGATCGGCGAATTTCTGCAAGTGCTTCTTCTGGAGCGCCAGCGAATGCCACTGGTGGTAATGATGCTGGTTCGTCTGCAGGGGCCATCAATGCGAACGCCGCACCTGTTCCGCCAGCTTCTCAGGCCAACAGCGAGCCTGGTGATCCCGCAAAGGAAAAGCTGTATTACGATGCGGCTTTTGATCTGATCAAGGCAAAGGATTTTGCCAAGGCAAGCCAAGCCTTTACAGCGTTTCTGCGTAAGTATCCCAATAGCCAGTATGCGGGAAATGCCCAATATTGGTTAGGCGAAGTCAATATGGCTTCCGGGGATTTACAAGCCGCAGGACAGGCGTTTGCACGCGTAAGTCAGGCTTACCCAAATCATCCCAAGGTTCCAGACTCTCTTTACAAGCTGGCTGATGTTGAGCAGCGGCTTGGAAATCGAGACAAGGCTAAAGCAATGTACCAACAGGTCATTGCGCAGTATCCTGGATCGTCTGCCGCACAATTAGCCCAGCGTGATCTCAAAAACCTGCCCTAACGGCAGGTTTTTTCGTTAGAATCCGCCTCCCTTTTTTCGCAACGGAGGCGGACGGCCTGTATCGCTGTCACGCCCGTGGCCTACATGCAACAAAATACTCTGCGTATTACCGAGATTTTCTACTCGCTGCAGGGGGAAACACGAACAGCTGGCTTGCCAACTGTTTTCGTGCGCCTTACAGGCTGTCCCTTGCGTTGCCAATATTGCGATACGGCTTATGCCTTCAGCGGCGGCCAGATCATGTCGCTGGACGAAATCGTTGAGCGTGTCGCTCAGTATAAGCCTCGCTATGTGTGTGTAACAGGAGGCGAGCCGCTTGCCCAGCCAAACTGCTTACCCCTGCTAGAGCGCCTATGTGACGCTGGCTATGAGGTGTCACTTGAAACCAGTGGTGCGCTCGACGTCGCGCCTGTAGATCGGCGAGTCGTCAAGGTCGTCGATCTGAAGACGCCCGGCTCTGCTGAGGTCTCTCGCAATCTGTACGACAACATTGATCATCTTACGCCAAACGATCAGGTGAAGTTCGTGATTTGCTCACGTGAAGATTACGAGTGGGCTGTGTCTAAGCTGATTCAGTATCGCCTTGATGAGCGGGTGGATGAGGTGTTGTTTTCCCCTAGCCATCAGCAGGTTACCCCGCGTCAGTTGGCTGAGTGGATTGTAGAAGACAATCTGCCGGTACGCTTTCAGTTGCAGCTGCATAAAATTCTTTGGAATGACGAGCCAGGACATTGATATGAACCAGAAAAAAGCCGTTATCTTGCTGTCTGGTGGTCTGGATTCTGCCACGGTTGTCGCCATGGCTCGGGCTGAGGGCTTTGCCTGCTACACCATGAGCTTTGATTATGGGCAACGTCATAGAGCCGAGCTCAAGGCCGCTGAACGTGTGGCAACTCAGTTGGGTGTGGTCGAACACAAAGTGATCGGTCTGAACCTGAATGGTATTGGCGGCTCGGCGTTGACCGATAGCACTATCGATGTGCCGGAAGCACCTACCGAGGGTATTCCTGTCACCTATGTACCTGCCCGTAATACCGTTTTTCTTTCGCTTGCCTTGGGTTGGGCTGAGGTGCTCGAGGCTCAGCATATCTTTATTGGTGTTAATGCGGTGGATTACTCAGGCTATCCAGATTGCCGCCCTGAATTTGTTGAGTCCTTTGAGCGTATGGCTAATCTTGCCACCAAGGCGGGCGTTGAGGGCAATGGCTTTAAAATCATAGCACCGCTCCAGTTCATGTCGAAGGCTGAGATTATCCAGTGGGGCGTCGCGAATGGGGTGGACTACTCCCTAACCGTCTCCTGCTACAAGGCTGACGACGAAGGGCGTGCCTGTGGGCGATGTGACAGTTGCCGCTTGCGTGCAGAAGGATTCCGTGCGGCACACCTTGAAGATCCAACGCGATATTTTTTAAAAAAGTTGCGCTAGGGTATTGATTATCCAGAAGAAATCATTATTATAGCACTCGCTTTCGGGGTCGTTAGCTCAGTCGGTAGAGCAGTTGGCTTTTAACCAATTGGTCGTAGGTTCGAATCCTACACGACCCACCATTTTCCTCCCCTTGTTGTTTCCTTAGATCGCCGCTTCCTGGCGATACACTCCTTCTGTCCCTTTAGCGTTTGGGTGTAGCGAGCATGTCGCAAATCTCGGAACGACTTCTGGTTCAAGCCCATCTCGCGGCTAAGCAGCCTAAAATTTTAAGTGCAGCTGAAACAGAGCATTTTAGCCATGCCATTGCAGCTGAGCTCAAGGCGCGTGACGCTGTTCTACTTGCGCATTACTACACCGATCCCATTCTGCAAGCGCTTGCCGAGGAAACGGGCGGGTGCGTGGCAGACTCGCTCGAAATGGCACGCTTTGGTAACCAGCATAAGGCCTCTACCGTCGTGGTGGCAGGGGTGCGTTTCATGGGAGAAACTGCCAAGATTCTCAATCCCGAGAAGCGAGTGCTCATGCCTACGCTGGAGGCTACTTGTTCGCTGGATATCGGGTGCGGAGCTCAGGAGTTCGCTGCGTTCTGCGATAAGCATCCCGAGCGGACGGTAGTAGTTTATGCCAATACTTCAGCTGCCGTAAAAGCCAGGGCAGATTGGGTTGTAACCTCTGGCTGTGCCCTGGATATCGTTGAGCACCTGATGGATAACGGCGAACCTATTCTTTGGGCACCGGACCGTCATCTAGGCCGCTACATTCAGCGGGAAACAGGTGCCGATATGCTGCTTTGGGATGGCGCCTGCATCGTTCATGAGGAGTTCAAGTCTTCTCAGCTGACTGATATCAAATCGCTCTATCCTGATGCTGCGGTTCTGGTGCATCCCGAATCTCCTGAGGCTGTGATCGAGCTGGCAGACATGGTTGGTTCAACCAGTCAAATGATCAAGGCTGCACAGACGATGCCCAACTCGACGTTTATTGTCGCAACGGATAAAGGCATTTTTTACAAAATGCAGCAGTTGTGTCCTGACAAAGTATTCATTGAGGCGCCTACGGCGGGTAATGGTGCTGCTTGTCGTAGTTGTGCGCATTGCCCTTGGATGGCCATGAATACCTTGGAGCGTACGCTGGCCTGTTTGCAGGAGGGTAGCGGTGAGGTTCTGGTTGATCCTTCCCTGATACCTAGGGCAGTAAAACCACTCAAGCGCATGCTGGACTTTACCCAGGCAGCAAGATTAAGGCAGACAGGAAACGCCTGATGGGCGTTTCCTGTCCTGTTTCCTATCACATAATTTCTTCAGCAGTTCGCTTTTGCGTAATTATTTCCTGCTGACGTGCATCTATCCGCGCCGCTAACTGAAAATTATTTGAAGCACGCTGTTTTGCAAATCCCAGCTGCTGTATGGCCTGATCATAATCACCTGTCAGGGCAAAGTATTCGGCACGGGCCTGATGGACCTCTATCAGCTGACCCGCTTGGCCGCGCACCTCTGCAGCCCGGTACCATACATCAGGGTCCAGTGGGCGCGCTTTGATTACCTTGTCCAGTAAAGCGCTGGCATCCTTGGGCTTATCGAGCTTAACCAGTAGATCGGCTTGTAGCATGTTGACCGCGAAGTTATCGGGATACATTTCCATCATTCTCGCTACGCGCTTTTGTGCGTCAGGCAGCCGGTTATTGGTAATGTCGAGCTCGATCTGGGCCAGGTTGTACGTGACATCGTTTGGAGAGGCATCCAGTAAAGGCTTAAGCGTTTCGCGTGCTTCATTGAGCTGGCCGAGGCGAGTCAAGCCAACAGCAAGGCCATAACGTGCTGCTTCCAACTTTGGGTTTTCATCCAACATGGCACGAAAGCGCTTGACGGCTATGCCTGGAGTTTCCTCGAAAAGCAGCTGAACCCTTGCGCGCATCAGTTGATACTGCAGGCTGTCTTCTCGTCCTCCTGCGGGATACTGATCTGCACGGTTACGAGTATCTGCAACGCGATTCTCTGTTACCGGGTGGGTGAGGAGAAACTCGGGTGGTCGCTGATCGTAACGGTATTGCCTAGCCAATCGGCTAAACATATTGGGCATGCCTCGTGGGTCATAGCCAGCCTTAGCCAAGTTGATCAGGCCTACCCGGTCCGCTTCCTGCTCGTTCTGACGAGAGAAGCGGAGTTGACTTTGTATGGCGGCTGCCTGTGTAGAGGCAATCGCTGCGATACCGGCATCACCACCGCCAGCAGCAGCGGCCACAATGCCGGCCAGCATGGCTGCCATCAACGGTAGTTGCATGCGCTTCTGATTTTCGACGCCTCGTGCAAAGTGCCGCTGGCTCAGGTGGGCTAATTCGTGCGCGAGGACGCCTGCATACTCAGCTTCGGTCTGGGCATACAGGAATAGCCCCCCATTGACGCCTACGACCCCACCGGGGGCAGCAAATGCGTTAATTTGTGGGTCTTTGATCAGGATGAATACGAGGCGGTGATCTTGAATCTGGCTCGTCTCGGCCAGTCTATAAACACTGCTTTCCACGAACTGCTTGAGTTGTGGGTCGGTCAGTGTCGTGACTTGCCCCCTGAGCATACTCAACCAGGTGCGGCCAAGCTGAAACTCCTGTTCAGGAGAGACAACTGAAGAGCTTGCATCCCCTAGCGACGGTAGATCAGTGGCTGCGGGAGCGGGTACAGCTATCAGGCAGGACAGACCAAGAAGGGCAGGGCGCAAAAATTTCATAGGGGCGCTCATGACTGCAAAACCCTTACTTTATCTGTCCCCACAGCTGCTGCCTAGCGATGAAAGGCCGTGAACGTTATCCTTGGGATTTATGGAGTTTTCTTATGAGTGAATCCAGTACTTATACAGGGCCGTGTGATGCGGAGCTGGATGCCAGTGGATTAAGTTGCCCACTGCCATTGCTGAAAGCCAAAATGGAACTGAACCGCTTGGCCTCTGGCTCGGTATTGAAGGTCACGGCAACGGATGCCGGCTCGCAGCGTGATTTCAGGACCTTTGCCCAGTTGTCAGGGCATGCATTGATCGGCGAGCAGGCACAGGAAAACGTATTTCATTATTGGTTGCGCAAGGCATGAAGTGCAGGGAGGCAGAAGCCTCCCTTGGAAATCAACTGTTCAGGGCCTGGGCCTCTGCTAGAACGTCTTCCACGTGTCCCGGGACCTTTACCCCACGCCATTCCCGGCGAAGAATCCCTTCCTTGTCGATCAGGAAGGTACTGCGGTCGACTCCCATATACTCCTTGCCGTACAGCTTCTTCAATTTGATCACATCAAACAGCGTACACAACGCTTCTGATTTGTCACTGATCAGATCGAATGGAAATGCCTGCTTGGCTTTGAAGTTTTCATGGGACTTGATGCCGTCGCGGGAGACACCAATTATTACGGTATTGGCAGCCTGGAATGCTTCGTAATGATCGCGAAACCCCTGGCCTTGGGTTGTGCAGCCCGGCGTGCTGTCTTTGGGATAAAAATACAATACAACCTGCCGACCCCTGAACGTGTCAAGCGACAGGTCCTTTCCGCCAGTAGCAGCCGCTATGAAATCGGGAACGGGTTGATCAACGGTAACTGTCATGTTCGTTTCTTCACTTAGCTTACTGGATTACGGGTTCTGAGGTCGCCAGGGCTCGATCAGCGCGTCAAGGTTCAGTGCGTCCGCAAAGTCCAAGAATTGATCCCGTAGCCAACTGATCTGAGTACCGGCTGGCAGAATGACCGTAATGGTCGCTGTCAGCATGGTGCCGCCTGTCTGGGGCGCCTGATAAGTATCGCAAACCAGGCTTTCTACCTCTATGCGATGGTCGGTAAAGAACTGGCAGAGTTCATTGAGAATATCCGAGCGATAGGCCGCACTGACATAAACGACGTACGGTAGGGCTTGCGCTCGGTTTTCCAACGCTGCGCTACGTGTTACACCAATCGTGAAACCTTGTCGCTTTGCCAGAGCAGGTAAACTGGACTCCAGTCGAGCCAGGCCGTCCCAGTTGCCGGACACTTGAAGGATCAGTGCGCTGAATTCGCCGTGTCGGCTCAGGCGGCTGCTGACGACCGCGCAGCGGCTTTCCAAACACGTGCGATAGAGCACATTGGTTAGCTCCATAGGGTTGGAGCCCAGCGCACTGATAACTAGAAATTGCTCACGAGGCGGTGGTGTAGCAGACATTCAGTGTTTCCTGATGATGAAACCGGTAGACCGGCCAAAACCGAAGGGTAGCGAAAAGCGCGTTGTTGGGGAATGCCTTACCGGAGCTTGGCTTGTGCAAGGCTGGTAGCGTCAGTACCATTACGGCTCTCTTTTCTCGGCAGGAGCGGTTGCATGATCACAGGCAGTATGGTGGCGCTGGTCACGCCCATGGATGCACAGGGGCATCTGGACTGGTCCAGCCTGACCAAGCTGGTTGATTTTCATCTGACCGAAGGCACCAATGCCATCGTTGCGGTCGGAACAACTGGCGAGTCCGCCACTCTGGATGTAGAAGAACACACCGAGGTCATTCGCCGTGTAGTCAAACAGGTGGCTGGCCGTATTCCCGTCATTGCAGGGACGGGCGGCAATTCCACGCGTGAGGCGGTTGATCTGACGCAGGCGGCCAAGGATGCAGGTGCGGACGCTTGCCTGCTGGTTACGCCTTACTACAACAAGCCTACTCAGGAAGGCCTCTATCAGCATTTCCGGCATATCGCCGAATCCGTAGCGATTCCCCAGATCCTTTACAATGTGCCCGGGCGTACGGCCTGTGACATGTTGGCCGAGACGGTAGAACGGCTTTCGACAGTGCCGAATATCGTTGGTATCAAGGAAGCGACAGGCGATTTGCAGCGCGCCCGTGACATTCTGGATCGTGTGAGCAGCGATTTCATGCTGTACTCCGGTGATGATGCCACGGCTGTTGAACTGATGTTGATGGGCGGCAAAGGCAATATTTCTGTTACAGCCAACGTGGCGCCCCGTGACATGAGCGAACTTTGCGCGGCTGCCCTGCGTGGCGACGCCGAGACTGCTCGTGCGCTTAATGAAAAATTGATGCCTCTGCACAAGAACCTGTTCATTGAGTCCAATCCGATCCCGGTCAAGTGGGCGTTGCATGAAATGGGAATGATGCCTGAGGGTATCCGTCTTCCTCTGACCTGGTTGAGTCCGCGCTGTCATGAGCCGCTTCGCCAGGCAATGCGTCAGTCCGGTGTGCTGGCCTGATGGAGAATTTACGCATGAAGCGACTGGCTGGACTAACAACACTTGCCGTAGTAATCAGCACGACCAGTGGGTGTGGCTGGCTATGGGGCGAGCACGGGTATTTTCGTGATCGCAGTAATGATTATCTGGAGTCGCGTCAAACGGCTCCGATGCAGGTTCCGACTGATGTTCAGGCCAAGTCCTTGCAGCCCCTGCTACCCATTCCCGCTAACGTAGCGGATACCCAGGACCATCCTGCAGAGTTCGAGGCTCCACGGCCTCAAGCATTGGCTGTCCAGGCTGATACGGGTAGCTATAGCCTGCAGCGCAATGGTAAGGCCCGCTGGGTTGTCGCTCAAAAGCAGCCTGCCGAGATCTGGCCGGTGGCCAATCAGTTCTTTACCGATAATGGCTTCGTGATTGGTGAGGCACGTCCGCAGACCGGTGAGTTCACGACACGCTGGCAACCTTTGACCGACCTGACGACACCGTTGGCTCGCAGCTTGAGCACAGGTGGTGATATCGAGCCGGGCTCCGAAACACGTATTCGGGTGCGGATCGAGCCAGGGGTTTCCAGCAACACCAGTGAAATCTTTGTACAAAGCCAGACGCGCAAGACTGGCAGCAGCAGTGAGCCGAACTGGTCTTCTCGCTCTGATACATCGGCCTTCGATGCAGCCCTGCTGAATGAAATGGTAACCAGTCTGGCAAGTGCCGATACCCAAGGTGGTTCAGTATCTCTGTTGGCTGCTGGTTCCTACGATACGCCTGAGCGGGTCTCCTATACGAGAGATGGCAATGGCGACCCGATGCTGAGCCTGACGAGCGACTTTGATCGTGCCTGGTCCAGTGTCGGTCGTGCCCTGGAAGGCGCTAACATACGCGTTGACGATATGGACCGTAGCTTGGGGGTGTACTACATCAATCTGGCTGAGGGTGCACGCAAGCCCAACGAGGACAAACCTGGGTTCTTCAAGCGCCTGTTTGGTCATGAGCCCTCCAAGGAAGAAGAAAACGCTCGTGCCGAGCGTTATCAGGTTCGTCTGACCAATGTAGGCGATGCTGTTCAAGTCACGCTGGATAAAGACATCAACACCGTAGCGCCAGCCGATATGGCCGAGACGGTGCTGAAAAAGCTACAGACGAGCATGCAATATGCGCTTCGCGGTCCTAGGCAGCGGGAGTCGGGGGAATTCAACCCTGGTTCACAGCCATAACACCTACATACTGATCGATTGCGGTTTTCCGCTACGTGAAACGATAAGACGCCTGGCTCGCCTGGGCGTCGAACCTACACAACTTGATGCCATTCTCGTTACCCATGAGCATTCCGACCATGTTCATGGGGTCGAGCTGTTATCGCGTCGTTATGGGATTCCGGTTTATCTGACCGAGGGTACAGTGCGCGGCTTACGCAAGCCTATTGCTGCTACAACGGTACTGGCAGCAGGCGATACGCTCGAGTTAGAAGCCATTGAGATCAAAAGCGTTCCTGTGTCTCATGATGCATACGATCCGACACAGTTCGTCTTCTTTGATGGCCGGCGTCGCTTGGGTGTACTTACCGATCTGGGCGAGGCTACAACGACAGTACTGGAGTGTTATCGTGATCTGGACGCCCTAGTGATCGAGGCGAACCACGACCGGCAAATGCTGGATGAAGGTTTGTATCCCTATTTTCTGAAAGCGCGGGTCAGTGGATCACACGGTCATTTAAGTAATCAGCAGGCGGCCTCGCTGGTTTGCCGCTTGCAATGCGATGCCCTGCAGCATCTTGTGTTGGCGCATCTGAGTGAAAAGAACAATCGGCCGCATCTGGCTCGGCAAACGTTCGTCGACACCCTGGGGTGCGATGCGGACTGGCTGCAGGTCGCCGATCAGCACGAAGGTCTTGGTTGGCAGCTCATTGCCTGAACCTTCGATTATTTAAAAGCGGAGCCATCATGGAAAAACGCACCGAACTCTACCGCGGCAAAGCCAAGTCTGTGTTCACGACGGACAACCCGGACCGTCTCATTCTTCTCTTTCGCAATGATACGTCTGCGTTCGACGGTCAAAAGGTAGAGCAGCTTGATCGTAAAGGCATGGTGAACAACAAGTTCAACGCCTTCATCATGCAAAAGCTTGAGGCCGCAGGGATTCCAACCCAATTCGATGCGTTGCTTGCGGACAATGAATGTCTGGTTAAAAAGCTCGACATGATTCCTGTGGAGTGTGTGGTTCGTAACTATGCTGCTGGTAGCCTAGTGCGTCGTCTGGGTGTTGAGGAAGGGCTGGAGCTTTCCCCGCCCACGTTTGAGCTGTTCCTCAAGAATGATGCGTTGCACGATCCCTTTATCAACGAAACCCATGTCTATGCATTTGGTTGGGCTACGCCTGAACAGCTGTCTCGCATGAAAGAGCTGACGTTCCAGGTGAACGACGTGCTGAAAAAGCTGTTCGATGACGCAGGGCTGCTGCTGGTGGATTTCAAGCTGGAGTTTGGTGTGCACCATGGCCAGATTGTGCTGGGCGATGAATTCAGCCCTGATGGCTGCCGTCTATGGGATAAGGAAACCCGTAAGAAGATGGACAAGGATCGCTTTCGCCAAGGGCTGGGGGACGTTATCGAGGCCTATGAAGAAGTGGCTAACCGCCTAGGCGTACCGCTCTAAGGTTGGCAGGCGACTTTTGCAAACGCCTGATAATGGTAGAAATTTTGCATTCAAGGCTTCGCCTGATGCATTTCAGCTGTTATCATGCGCTGCATTGGAGAGGTGCCGGAGTGGCCGAACGGGACGGATTCGAAATCCGTTGAGTCAGCAATGGCTCCTAGGGTTCAAATCCCTATCTCTCCGCCATACTAAAAAGCCCCGCAGTTATGCTGCGGGGCTTTTTTATTTCTATACAGCTCAAATCAAATTATTTTCTTTTTTCCACGCCTCGAAGTGTTCGAGCTCAAGACGTATGTCTTCTCCTTTTTCAAGGGATTCTTGCATTGAGCGGATACGGATCAGGCGCTCATGCATGGCCTCCGGGATATCGAGACCTTCCTCCTGATGCGCTTTGATTTCATTTACACCTTCGTCCAACGCATTAGAAAGGTGTTGTTTCAGGTCAGCGATATTGTGGGAAGTCGTGTCGATCATGGGCGCTCCGGTAACGGGTGTATTGCTCAGCCTAGGCGATAGGAACGAAAGCTGTGAAAAGCCAGGACGTCCATGCCTAGCGAGGCAACCAAAGGGCAAAGAGATAGACTTGCCCTTTGGTTAATGGTGTCAGGGTTGCGCATTAGCTGGTGGTTGCTGATAGAGGTCGAGTAGTTTCAGCGTGACACCGTTGGTCCAGCCAAAGCCATCCTGCAGTTTGTACTCACCACCGCCACCTCCCTGGCTTGAACCCTCCACATCATATTTCTCGACCAGTTTGTGCTCTTTAGTGAACAGCGTCTGCACCTGATCAAGGAAACCCTGGCCGATGGTTCTGGCTAGATCCTGCTGGTCATAGCGACGCAAGCCTTCTACGGCGATCCATTGAAGCGGAGCCCAGCCATTGGGAGAGTCCCACTGCTGTCCGTTATGGATTTGCGTAGTGACAAGCCCACCGGTTTTGACCAGATTCTTTTCAACAGTCAATGCGGTTTGCCGGGCTCTATCGGAATTGGCGATCCCTGCATAAAGAGGATAGAGCGTAGCGGCTGTGATCTGATCGCTGAGTTGATTCTTCTGCCAATCGTAGTCAGCGTAATAGCCCTTGTTGTTCCACAGGTGTTTCTCTATGGCAGCCTTTCGCGCTTCTGCACGCTGGCTGTAGCGTTGCGTACAAGTCGACATGGCGTTCTTTTCACAAGCAAGTGCAATTGTGGTTTCCAGATGATGGAGAAGGCTGTTGAGGTCTACCGGAACGATAGCGGTTGTACGGATAGTCGCGAGAGTTTTCCCATCACCCAGCCAGCGTGACGTGTAGTCCCAGCCACTTTCTGCCCCGGCTCGCAGGTCTCGGTAAACCTCATTGACCGGGCGATTAGCAGCCTTGGCTGCCGTTTCCTTGTCTTGCATGTAGGATTCCTGGCGAGGTGTATCGCTGGCATCCCAGTAGCGGTTGAATAGCGTACCGTCAGCCAGACGAACAACGTGCTGGGCAGCCTCGCCAGGCTTTAGCGTTTGCGAACCTTCCATCCAATAAGCGTATTCCTTTTGCAATTGCGGAAGGTAACGGCGATAGACTTCATCCCCCTCCGTCTTTGCCTCCAGTTCAACCATATAAGAGAAGAAGGGTGGCTGGGAGCGGCTCAGATAGTAGGTGCGATTGCCATTGGGGATATGGCCATAGGTATCGATCAGGTAGGCGAAGTTATCCAGCATCTGACGCGCCAACTTCGTTTGTCCACTCTCTACCAGGCCAAGCATGGTGAAGTAGGAGTCCCAATAGTACAGCTCGCGAAAGCGACCCCCCGGAACAACATAGGGGTAGGGTAGCGGCAGCATACTGCTATATGCCGGTACCTTCTCATAATGTCGCGTGAGTACAGGCCAGAGGTTATCGATATGTTCACGGATATCGGTACCTGTCTGAGGCTTTTGGGTTTCAGCAGCTCCTGATGGCTCGAAGTTGTCCGCCACAAAGCGTCTGAGATCAAAGCCAGGGTTGGCTCGTTGCGCCAAGTAGTCCGCCCGGATAGTGGCGGGAGGCCTTAGCGGTAGGGCATCGACAAAATGCTTTTGATCGTCGAACAACCATTGCTGCTGTACGGCTGCAAATAATTCCGGGTACGCCTGGTCTGGTGGGAGCGCCTGATGCTGTTGGGCATTTTGATAGCTCCACATCTCGGATCTGTCTGTAGCAGTGGCACAGGCACCCAACAGAACAACCGAAGCGGAAAAGGCCAGAAGCCGAGTGGATCGATAAGCGTGGCGGACGAGAGGAAATGTCATGGAAAACCCATTCTGATCATTCTCAACCATCGACCAGCTGATTATCCGGCAAGTTCGTCCAGTCAAGCTTTGTTTTTTGTTCGGCTATTGAAAACGGTCAGGTTCATTTTGAAGTTTTGCCCGCAATAGCCTTTTTCTTTTGCGGAGATTTACGCTTTTTTGATAAATGGCCAATTGCTATCAGGTAAGATAAGAAACCTTGTCTTTCGGTGTGCTTGACCGATGCATTTCTCTACTGTGAGTTATCGCTATTTGAAGGCCGGTACTATTTACCAGGTAGAAATTGACTCGCCTGCTTCTGGTCGCACTCAGGATATTTACGAGGCTGTTTTTCGTCATTTGGTCAATTTTGAAAGCGAACCAATCATTGTGGCCATGATGCTCAACAATGGTGGGAAGGCTGTTATCCAGAACAAGCGCTTCGATCCTGAGATCAAGACGACTCATATGGTCTCAACTATCGAGACACTTGAAATCTGCATGGATTATGAAAACTGGGTAGAAGTCATTCTGTTGCCCTTGCCTAGGGACTGACTGCACCCATCACTTTCTACCCCTTTACTACCTGTCTTGTCGGGTATGGCTCGGACGTTATGTTGACGTCATGGGTTTGTTATATGGCATCCTCTGGCCTTCCAACCTTGCCGGGATGTGCCGATGAGTTCTACAGGTATCGTAATCGCTGCTGCACAGATCACGCCGGTTGGTCATGACATTCAAGCCAATGTCGAGCGCCATGTCCGTGTAATCGAACAGGCTGCTCGGCAAGGCGTCGACTTTCTTGTTTTTCCTGAGTTGTCACTGACAGGGTATGAGCGGAAGACGGCTAGCCAGAATGCGTTGTTGCCCAATGACTCTCGCTTGGTGCCGTTGCGTAAGGCTACTGCTCAGACAGGCATATCAATCCTGGCAGGCATGCCGTTAAGTTCGACAGGGAAGCCGCTTATTGCGGCGCTGGTAATAGGTGCGGGGCGGGACGACGTGCTATATACCAAGCGATACCTGCACGAAGGTGAAGACCAGGCATTTCAGGCGGGAAGCGGTGGGCCACTGCTACTTCTTGAGAACGAGCGCATAGCCTTGGCCATATGTGCCGACACAAGTCACCCCGAGCATGCTGCGAGTGCGGCTCAGGCGGGTGCTTCTCTTTATGTCACCAGCGCTCTGATTACGCCAGGTGGTTTTGAAGCTGATACTGCGCAGCTAAGGTCATATGCGCAGATTCATGGCTTTCCTGTCCTGTTGGCTAACCATGTAGGCGAAACCGGTGGCTGGCTTGCGACCGGACGTAGTACGTTCTGGCTGCCTGATGGTGAAATTGTTATCCAGGCGCCACATGACCGTGAAGCGCTCGTAATCGCGTCCCGTAATGGTTATACCTGGCAGGGGCGGGTGGTACTGCTGAGTTGAGACTACACCGTTACGGATTGTTGAAATACTGTGAGGTAGCCGCTCAGTACGAGCTGCATGAGCAATTTAGCGACAGGCGAAGACCTTGTTGCCAAGCATGAAGGAGCTTCCATGCGTATCTCTTTGTCCATTCTTGCGATTGTCACAAGTCTGGGTATGACACATTACACCTACGCTGATGAGGTGAAATGTCCCTATGATAAGCCTGTGATATTTGCAGGTCTCAACTGGGAGAGCGGCATGTTCGCCACTGAAGTGCTGCGCTTTCTGGTGGAAAAGGGCTATGGCTGCAAGACCGATGCGATTCCCGGCAATACAGTAACGATGGAAAATGCGCTGGCGCAAAACGATATTCAGGTAACAGGCGAGCAGTGGGCTGGCCGTAGCCCTTTTTGGCGTGAGGCGGAGAAGGCCGGCAAGGTGTTCTCGGTTGGAGAAACGGTCAAGGGTGCTACGGAGGGATGGTGGGTTCCAGAATATCTGGTTAAGGGCGATTCGGCTCGTGGGATTGAGGCCAAGGCGCCTGAGCTGAGGTCTGTAACGGATTTGTCGCGATACAAGGATCTGTTCAAGGATCCTGAATCACCCGACAAAGGCCGTTTCTATAATTGCCCGACTGGCTGGACCTGTGAAATCGTCAATACGCAAAAGCTCAAGGCCTACAAGTTAACTGACAGTTTTACGAATTTCCGTACTGGAACCGGTCCAGCCCTGGACGCAGCCATCAGTACGGCTATCCGCAGAGGCGAGCCGATCGTGTTTTACTACTGGTCGCCTACGCCGTTGATGGGCCGCTTCAAGCTGATACAGCTTGAGGAGCCACCGTTCAGTCAGCAAGCCTGGGAAACACTTTCCGACTCCAAGAATCCCAGTCCTCTACCGTCCCGCTCGCTCCCTGCGAAGATTACGATCGGCATCTCGAAAGATCTGCATGACCAGGCACCTGAGCTTGTACAGCTGTTTGAAAAGGTGCAAATACCGCTTCCATTATTCAACAACATATTGGCCGAAATGTCGGAGAAACATAAGGATGCCGATGCGATGAGCCTGGCGTTCTTCAAGGAACATCGCGATATATGGTCTGCCTGGCTTTCGGCTGATGCCGCGGCGCGGGTGGATGCCGCCTTGAACGCACAGTGAGTATTTATCCGTGACATCGTTAGCTACATGGCCCATGTACGTTACGCCTGAACCGGTACGCGAGGCCGGTCAGATCTTTATCGAGCGGGTCCTGGCGCATCTGGGTATTCAACAATGTGAGGAAGCGCCCGCTGATCTCATGGCGCAATGGTCATCACCGAGCCTGTTGTTATCTCAGAGCTGCGGCTATCCGGTGATGACGCGCCTGCGCGACAAGGTTCAGATCGTAGCAACGCCTTGTTATGAGCTGAGCGGCTGTGAAGGTGCTCAGCACCGCAGTTTTATCGTGATCCACGCAGATGATGAGCGCAGTACCCTGGAGGCCTTTCGAGGTGCGCGTGTGGTCATCAACGCGCTGGACTCCAATAGCGGCATGAATTTATTAAGGGTGACGGTCGCGCCCATGGCTGAAAAGGGGCGATTCTTTGGTGAGGTCAAGGCCAGCGGTGCCCATGTGACAAGCCTGGAGTTACTCAGCCGCGGCGAGACGGAATTGACAGCTATTGATTGCGTCACCTGGGGGTACCTTGAGCGTTATGCGCCTGACACGTTAGCCCGCACACGAGTTCTTGCCCGCACGGAGCTGACGCTTGCGTTGCCGATCATTACCGCAGCGTCACGTAGTCTGGAAGAGGTACAGCAGATGCAGCACGTGTTGAATGAGGTCCTGCAGGAGCAGCCTGCGCTGGCTGAAACACTGGCTATTCGCTCGTTTGTACCGGCCTCCCTTGACGATTATCGAGTGATTCTTGCCCAGCGTGATCGAGCAATGGTCGCTGGATATCCCATTATTGCATGAGTAGCCGGACAGGCTTTTTCCTGTTTCGCTGTAGTTTTTATGAAACTGCAGAGGGCATCCAGGCTCAAAACAGCCGCTTCGATAGGTAACGACTTTTCGCGCCGGGCAGGCGTATGGATGCTAAGGATGCAGATCATGAACGCAAGAAATGGCCTGGCGGTAGGCCTTTTGGCGCTGGGGCTGGTTATAGGCAACGCGCAGGCAGCCGGTTGGTGTGAGTCTGGTAAGCCAGTCAAGTTCGCCGGTGTGAACTGGGAAAGCGGGATGCTTCTCACCGAGCTGATGTCGACAGTCTTGAGGGAAGGCTACGGCTGTAAGACCGATAGTATTCCAGGTAACTCGATTACGTTGGAGGCTGCACTTTCCTCTAATGATATTCAGGTTTTTGCTGAAGAGTGGATCGGTCGTAGTGACGTCTGGAATAAAGCCGCTGATACAGGCAAGGTAGTAGGCGTTGGTACACCCATCAAAGGTGCGACGGAAGGCTGGTACGTGCCGCGCTATCTGGTGGAAGGCAAGAATGCCAAGGCTCCAGATCTCAAGTCCATCAGTGATCTGCCTAAATACGCCAAGCTGTTTCGCGATCCAGAGGAGCCTGGGAAAGGTCGATTTTATAATTGCCCAGCCGGCTGGACATGCGAGCTGGAAAATACCGAGATGCTCGAACGCTATGGATTGGCCGACACATTTACCAATTTTCGCCCTGGCACAGGGCCGGCACTGGATGCCGCAATCCTATCGGCCGTGAAGCGCAAGCAGCCCATCTTGACCTATTACTGGTCGCCTACGCCACTATTGGGGCGAGCGGATCTCATCAAGCTGGCCAGCAAACCGGGAGATGAGAAAGCCATAACGGTGCAGGCTGGATTGTCCAAACCTTTTTATGAAAACGCCCCGGAGCTTGTTGCCGTTCTGGAAAAGGTCAACGTGCCGATTGACCTGTTGAACAAGGCGTTGGCAGAACAGGCCGAGTATAAGCAGGACGCGCCTACCGCTGCCAGAGCTTTTCTGAAGGCGCACCCCGATGTCTGGCATGAATGGGTTGATGCTGCCGCTGCACAAAAAATCGAGGCCTCTTTGTAGGCTTTCGCAGGTCATGTGAGGGTAGGCCCTGTTTGAAGGGCCTACCTTTACCAAACGGGCATGTCTATGTTTCCTGACAATCTCACGTTTTCTATTGCTGACTGGGTCAATGGCTGGGTAGACGCTCTGGTCGCCAATTATGGCGATGTGTTCCGCCAGATCTCCGATGTGCTTCTGCTGGCAATCGTCCGGCTTGAAGGCGCTCTCCGGACAACACCGTGGTGGTTGATTCTGCTGGTCGTGGCTGTTGTGTCCTACCACGCCACGCGACGTGTGATACCGGCTGCGGTCATTACCGGGCTGCTATTTCTCGTGGGCGCCATGGGGTTGTGGGACAAGCTCATGCAGACCTTGGCGCTGATGCTGGTCGCGACACTGATTGCGGTGCTGATCGGCATTCCCCTGGGCATTCTGTGTGCACGCAGTAACCGGCTGCGTACGGTGTTGCTGCCACTGCTGGACATCATGCAGACCATGCCTAGCTTTGTGTATCTCATTCCTGTCCTGATGCTGTTTGGTTTGGGTAAAGTGCCGGCTATCTTTGCTACTGTTATTTATGCAGCGCCACCGTTGATTCGTCTGACCGATCTGGGAATTCGACAGGTCGACAAGGAAATCATGGAGGCCGTCAATGCTTTTGGTGCCAATCGCTGGCAACAGCTGTTTGGCGTACAGCTCCCATTGGCCTTGCCTAGCATCATGGCAGGTATCAACCAGACCACCATGATGGCATTGTCTATGGTTGTAATCGCTTCGATGATCGGTGCACGTGGCTTGGGTGAAGAAGTTCTGGTCGGTATCCAGACGCTCAACGTAGGCAAGGGGCTCGAAGCAGGTCTGGCGATTGTTATCCTGGCGGTCGTGATTGATCGCATTACTCAGGCGTATGGTCGTTCACGCTATGAGGGCGAGCGATGAAAATTCAGCTCGATAACGTCTATAAGATATTCGGCCGTCGCGAAGCCGCAGCGCTTGAGCTGGTCCGCCAGGGCCGGGATAAGGATCAGGTGCTGGCGGAAACCGGGTGTGTCGTCGGAGTCAATGGGCTATCGCTGTCCATCGAAGCGGGCGAAATATTTGTGACCATGGGGCTGTCAGGCTCGGGCAAATCAACGCTGGTTCGGCATTTGAATCGCCTGATTGACCCTACCAGTGGTTCTATCCGAGTCGATGGCGAGAACATACTGGCCTATGACATGCAGCAGCTCAGGCATTTCCGGCGCCACAAGATCAGCATGGTTTTCCAGGGCTTCGGGCTGTTACCCCATAAAACCGTACTCGGTAATGTGGCCTACGGCTTGAAACTGCGTGGCGAAAGCCGGACTGCACGAGAAGCGCATGCACAGCACTGGATTGAAGCGGTAGGGCTCAAAGGGTATGAGCGCAAATGGCCCCATCAGCTGTCAGGCGGTATGCGCCAGCGAGTCGGGCTGGCCAGGGCGTTGGCAACTGACACAGAAATCATCCTCATGGACGAAGCGTTCTCGGCGCTCGATCCACTGATTCGTGCCGAGATGCAAGATCAGTTGCTGGAGTTACAGCAGCGCCTGCACAAGACCATCGTTTTCATTACCCACGATCTGGACGAGGCGGTTAGGCTGGGAAACCGGATTGCAATCCTGCGGGACGGCCAGCTGATTCAGGTGGGAAGCCCGCAGCACATTCTCAACGAACCGGCAGACGAGTATGTTGATCGTTTCGTTCGGCGATATCGAAACCGGAGTATCTCCGGGGCAGATGTCTAGCTCAATGATTTGAAACAAAAACAAATCAGCGATACGACAAAAATTTCACATCTTTCTTTTGGCTATAGTTCAGGGTAACTGGGTGCCTTTGGTAACTCATCGGCGCCTTAACTCTCCTATTTTCTGAGAAAAAGGTTCATGGATTACCTCCAGCAGTTGATTTCGGATCCTACCGCCTGGGTTGCCTTGGCGACGCTGATCGCCATGGAAGTGGTGCTCGGTATTGATAACCTGATCTTTATTTCCATTCTGACCAACAAGCTGCCCGAGCAGCATCGGCAAAAGGCCAGGCGTATCGGAATAGGCCTGGCGCTGGTCATGCGACTGGGCCTTTTGGGAACGGTTGCCTGGATCGTTCAGCTCACCGAACCGGTGATCGAACTCTTTGGCAAGGGCTTCTCATGGAAAGATATCATCCTGATAGCAGGTGGTCTCTTCCTGCTCTGGAAGGCAACCAAGGAGATCCATCATAATGTGGATCCTGATCCGGAAGGCGACCTATTCGAAGGTAAAAGCAGCGAAAAGGCCGTTACCCTCGGGTTTACCTCGGCCATCGTCCAGATTCTCATGCTCGATCTGGTTTTCTCCATCGACAGCATTATTACGGCTGTCGGGATGACCGAGCATGTGCCCATCATGATCATCGCCGTTATCGTCGCGGTGACCGTCATGTTGGTCGCCGCTGATCCGCTGGCGCGCTTCATCAATAACAATCCCACGGTTGTCATGCTGGCGCTGGGCTTTCTGATCATGATCGGCATGACCCTGATCGCTGAAGGCTTTGGCGCTCATGTGCCCAAGGGATATATCTATGCTGCCATGGCATTCTCGGCCGTTATCGAAGGCCTGAACATGCTGGCTCGCCGCGCAAAGCGCAAGCGTTAGATCCTGTAGAGCCGCGCGAGAGTTTCCTCGTCTTCCCGTAGTGCGTCTGTGACCGCTACGGGTTTTTTGTGCCTGCCGGAAAGGGGAGGATTCCGCTGGCACGCATGCACCGTTGCACGCTGCCTGTCAGGCGCGTGTCGGGCATCGTATTAGGAAAAGTAAGGCGGGAATGGATCAGGCGCTGATGGCTTTGCGTGCACGTTCGATAACGGACTGCAGACGAGTCGGGCAACTGTATTCCTCACGGTAAAGTCGCTGAGTATGGCGCGCAACGCCGAATTCATTGACGATGATGAATGAAAAGCCTTTCTTGCTGGGCGCAGCGATTACACAATCGAACGGAGCGAAAGCAGAAGAAAGCATTTGGATTGCGGTTTGAGTTTGCTGATGTGTATTCATAATCTTCTTTTAGTTGAATCACGTGACGCGCTTATGACAGCAGCGGCGTCAATTTGCTGCATTGATAACCTGCTTTAGCAAGTTTTTTGCCAACTTTTCCCATTAAGCTAAGTCGCTGAATGGGAAATGTCTCTTTTTCATTTGCTTCAAATTGCTTCAGCACAATGTTGTGTTTGCCGCTGCAGTGAACCATTTCAAGGCAAAGCTAAAGGACAATGAGCCGCTTTTGTGCGTTGGCCTCTTGTTTAGCACCTTCCTGCCGCAGTCATTGGGTTGCACCAGAGCGTTACAGCGTTTGGCATGCGCTTCGCACTTGCTCTCAGGTCCATGACCAAGCGGGAATAGCGAAATGAGCGAGACGAACGCAAGCGCGAACGACTATCCGTTAAGTGAAGTGCCTATGTCAGCCCGTCGGGGCGTCTGGTCGACAACGTTGGTGCTGCTGGGCTTTACCTTCTTTACCGCGACGATGTTTGCAGGCGGTAAGATCGGCACGGCGTTCGATTTCAAGACCCTGCTGAGCGTGATTATGGTAGGTAATCTGCTGCTTGGTCTTTATGCCGCCTTGCTGGGATATATCGCGTATCGAAGCGGCCTTAATTCTGTTCTGATGGGCCGGTTCTGCTTTGGCGAAGTAGGAAGCAAGTTGTCTGATCTGGTGTTGGGATTCACGCAGATTGGCTGGTATGCCTGGGGCACGGCGACGGCGGCAGTCGTGCTGGGTAAGTTTCTGGGATTGCCCGAAGGCATTGTGCTGTTGCTGATGGTGATCTTCGGTTTTGGCTTTTGTGCCACAGCCTATATTGGCTACCGAGGCTTGGAGATCCTGTCTTATATTGCTGTACCCGCCATGTGTGGCCTGCTGGCATTATCCATGTGGGTTGCAACACGAAAGATCGGTGGGCTGGAAGGCCTGGTGGCCATACAACCAGGCAACACGATGGAGTATAGCACAGCGCTGACATTAGTGTTTGGCACATTTGTCAGCGGGGCGACACAGGCTACTAATTGGACACGTTTTGCTCGCACTGGGAGAGTTGCCATTCTGGCCAGCCTGGCTGGTTTTTTTATCGGCAATGGCCTGATGGTGCTGATCGGCGCCTATGGCGCCATTGTGTACCAACAACCGGACGTGGTGGAGGTCTTGCTGCTTCAGGGTTTCTCGCTGGCAGCGATAGCCATGCTCATGCTTAATCTTTGGAGCACGCAGGACAATACTATCTATAACTTCGCTGTGGCGGGTTGTAATCTGGTTCGAACAGATCGCCGGCGAACCGTTACGCTGGTTGGCGCAGCAATAGGTACATTGCTGGCAGTGCTGGGCATGTACGATCTGCTGGTCCCCTACCTGATTATATTGGGAACCATTATCCCTCCTATCGGCGGCGTGATTGCAGCTGATTTCTTTTATCGTCATAGAGGGCGTTACCCCCTCTTGGCGACTGTTCATTTACCTAAATTCAATTGGGTTGGGCTTGCGGCCTATGGCCTGGGTGTTCTGGCAGCCTTTTTCTCCCCTTGGTTGGCGCCTCTTGTCGGCGTTGGTACTGCCGCGCTGGGGTACGTAATGCTGTGTGGCCTGGTGGGGGCCCGGCTATCGGTTGTCGCTCGCGCAGAGGCATAGGCTGGAAATGTTCCAGGTCACCTACTGTTATAAAGAGTAAGTAGTCCTTTGCTTGAGGAGTCTGTCGATGAATGTCATCAATGCGCGGCTGCGTGGTCAGGAAGGGCTGTTTACCGTGCGTTTGCAAGGCGACCGGATCGCTGCAATCGAATCACAGGTCGCTTTTGTGAGCCCAACCAGCGCTGAAATACTGGATGCGCGTGGCAATCTGGTTATTCCGCCTTTCGTCGAACCGCATATCCATCTGGATGCCGCCCTGACAGCTGGGGAACCGCGGTGGAACATGAGCGGCACGTTATTCGAAGGCATTGAGTGCTGGGGAGAGCGAAAGGCGACTATTACCCACGAAGATACCAAGGCGCGGGCCAAGCAGACCATTAATGCCCTGGCGGTCCACGGTATCCAGCATGTTCGTACCCATGTGGATGTAACCGATGCCAGTCTGGCGGCTTTGAAGGCCATGTTGGAAATTCGGGAAGAAACAAGCCATTTAGTTGACATGCAAATTGTGGCGTTTCCCCAGGAAGGAATCGAATCCTATCCTCAGGGCCGAGAACTGATGGAGGAGGCCATTCGGCTGGGAGCCGACGTGGTTGGCGGAATCCCTCACTTCGAATATACCCGTGAGCAAGGGGTCAGTTCCGTCAAATTTCTGATGGATCTGGCTGAGCGCACAGGTTGTCTGGTGGATGTTCACTGCGATGAGACAGACGATCCCCATTCCCGCTTTCTGGAAGTGTTGGCAGAGGAGGCGCGTAGTCGTGGCATGGGCTCACGTGTCACTGCCAGCCATACTACTGCCATGGGTTCTTATGACAATGCCTACTGTTCAAAGCTGTTTCGTCTGCTGAGTCGTTCGGGTATCAGCTTTATATCGTGCCCCACCGAGAGCATTCACCTGCAAGGTCGCTTCGACACTTTTCCCAAGCGGCGTGGCGTAACGCGTGTGAACGAACTGCTGGAGGCCGGTATGAATGTGTGCTTCGGGCAGGACTCCATTGTTGATCCATGGTATCCGCTGGGTAACGGCAACATTCTCAGGGTACTGGAGGCCGGCCTGCATATCTGTCACATGCTCGGTTATGAGCGCCTGCAGCATGCCTTGGATCTGGTGACGGTAAATAGCGCCAACGCCATGCAGCTGGGTGACCGATATGGGCTGAAAGTAGGGCGCCCGGCCAATCTGCTGATCCTGTCAGCCGATTCGGACTACGAAATGATAAGAAGCCAGGGCCTTCCACTGTTTTCTGTCCGTGAGGGCAGGGTGTTAATGAGTCGTCGTCCTGCCGAGGTCAGTCTGGCAGGGTGATAAAACATATGAATTCACTAAATTTTCTAACTCAGGCGAAGGGCTATGCTCAAAAATACACCCTGAGTCAAGGGGCAATGTTCAGGACTTGTGCACAAGCACTAATGCGCTTGTCAAGCGCTTCGCTTAAACAGGCATAAAAATATTTAGAACGGTTATTTAGGTATAAATATATGATTTATAAGGATTTTTTTGATTGGTTAAAAAATGGACAGTTTAACGGAACCCCCCATTTCATCTAGCTTACAGGACATTTCCACCAACTTTTCTACAGAGTTATCCACAGGTTCTGTGGATTAACCCTGTAGACCGCATCACGCTTGGCTTCATCAAAATGCAAGAATTTTTTTGCATTATTTCGATTGGGTTTTTATGACCTATCGACACGGGCGCCGCCAAGTCATCTTAAATTCAGATAACGGCTAAGCAATGCGCGTAAGGCGGCTGGCTTTACGGGTTTAGGTAGAAAATCCAGCCCAGCCGAATGCACTTCACTGACACGATCCTGATGTGCATCTGCACTGATCACAATGCCAGGCAACGGCTTATCAAGCCGCGTACGAAGCCATGCCATCAGTTGAGGTCCGGTATTGCCGTCATCCAGATGGAAATCCACCAGCGCTATCTGTGGCTGAATGCCTTGCGCCAATAACGCCTCGCACTCCTGCTGATTGCGTGCCGTATGAACCTCGCAGCCCCAGCGGCTAAGAAGGCTCTGCATACCCGTCAGGATGCTTTCCTCGTTATCAACGCAAAATACCGGTGCGCCTCGTAGCGGTTCGCTGGTGTGTGCTCGTGTAGGCTGCAGGACAGGCTCGGATAGAGTTTGAGTCGCAACGGGCACCGAGACGCTGAATACACTGCCTTTGCCTAGCCAGGAGCGTACCTCGATACGATGGCCCAGTACCTTGCAAAGACGATCAGCAATAGCCAGTCCCAGGCCCAACCCCTTCTCTGCGCGCGTCTGATGGCTGTCGAGTCGCTTGAACTCCTCAAAAATGACCTGCCGCTTATCTTCCGGGATACCTGGGCCACGGTCCCATACCTCCAGTGTCACATGATCACCATGGCGGCGGACACCTAGCAATACATGCCCTCTGGCATAGCGGAAAGCATTGGTCAGAAAGTTCTGCAGGACTCGGCGCAGAAGCTTGACGTCGCTTTCTACTCTCAGGCGACTTCCGCTTAGGTGGAAATCTATGCCTTGTTCTCGCGCCAGGGCACGAAACTCTACGCCCAGCGTATCGAATAGCGTATTGATTGCGAACGTGCCGACTTCCGTATGAACCCGTCCGCTCTCCAGACGCGAGATATCCAGCAGGTCGGCAATCAGGTCTTCCACGGAGCGCAGGGACGAATCCATGTTGTTAACCAGCTCGCGAGCATCCTTTGGTAACGCATCGTGGTGGGCGAGGGCGGCCGTAAACAGGCGGGCTGCGTTTAGCGGTTGCATCAGATCATGGCTGACGGCAGCGAGAAAGCGTGTTTTGGACTGGTTTGCTGCTTCTGCATGGGCTTTGGCCTCTGTCAGCGCCTGGTTAAGCTGGGAGAGCTCCCGGGTTCGCTCTTCCACGCGCTGCTCCAGCCCTTCATTGGCTTCACGAAGGGCGCGCTCTGCTTCGCGAAACGCAGTGATGTCGGTAAAGCTCATGACAAAGCCGCGTCCCGGCATGGGTTTGCCACTGAGTTCGATTACCCGGCCATTAGGGAATTGTCGCTCAGATGTGTGGGCAATCCCTTGCCGCATTCGATCAACACGTCGTGCTACGTGCTCGTCAGGATCGCCTGGGCCACAGAGGCCCCGTTCTGCGTTATAGCGGATGATTTCGGCGATTGGACGCCCGACCTGGATCATGCCGTCCGGGTAGTCAAACAACTCCAGGTAACGCTGGTTCCAGGCCACCAGCCGAAGAGATTGATCGACAACGCTGATACCTTGAGAAATATTTTCGATAGCGCCCTGCAAAAGCGCGCGGTTGAATTCAAGTACTTCGGACGCTTCGTCAGCAATGCGTACGACATCCTCCACATGCATGTCACGGCCTTCGATGGCAGCCTTTACCACCGCCCGCGCAGAGGAGGCTCCAATCACGCCGGCTAACAGGCGCTCGGTATGGGCAATCCATTCTCCGTTGGCATTCTGGGCCGGATGAAAGGTCAGGCCCGTCTGGTCAGCGAAGCGAATAAAGCTCTGCCGAGCACGTTCATCGCCTACGAAGCGGGCAGCGAGTGCGCGAAGATCCTCCAGCTGCACTGCCAATAGCGACCGGGTATTCAGGCGCGCCGAGGTCATTTGCCCAATGAAACGGCCGGCCTGCCAGTGCTCGGATACTCGCGTCCTGGCCTGATTGGAAACCAGAAAGAAAAGGAGAAAATTTCCTGCCAAGGACAGCAGTACGCCTTGAGTCAGGGGCTTGAAGGGCAGGCCAAACGGATTGGCCGCCAGCCAGGCTAGCCCAGGAAAACGGTCGAGTGGCCAGCTCAGACTTTCTGCCATGACTGGCAGAACCAGGGTATAAGCCCAAAGAAAGGCGCCCGCTGCAAGTCCTGCAAATACACCTCTCCGGTTCGCCTGCTTCCAGTAGAGTGCCCCTACCATGGCCGGGCCCAGTTGAGCGATAGCTGCAAAGGCGATCTGCCCGATGGTAGCCAGGCTTGCCGTAGAGCCCAGCAGGCGATAGCAGAGATACGCCAATAGCAGGATCGCCACGATCGCAACACGCCGAATGGTTACCAGCCAGTGGCTGAACACCTCATAGGGGCGCTCTACCTTCTGCTTACGGAATAAGAGAGGCAGCAAAATATCATTGGATAGCATGGTGGATAAGGCCACGCTGGCGACGATCACCATACTGGTAGCGGCCGAAGCGCCACCAATGAAAGCCAGGAGCGCCAGGCCGGGATGCGCCTGTGCCATGGGCAGGCTTATAACAAAGGAGTCAGGTACGACCCCTTTGGGCAGATGCATCTGTCCTGCCAGGGCGATAGGAACAACAAACAGCGCCGCCAAGGCCAAGTAGCAAGGAAATACCCAACGGGCCAGGTTCAGGTCACGCGCATCCGTATTTTCAACCACCGTGACATGAAACTGTCGTGGCAGACACATGACGGCCGTGAACGCTACTCCGGTTTGCACCAGCAGTGCGGGCCAGTCGAAGGTTTCCTGCCAGTATTTGGACAGCTCGGGCGCAATGCGTGCCTGATCGAAGAGGTCATCGAATCCATCATAAAGTCCATAGGTCACAAAAATCCCTACGGAAAGAAATGCCAGGAGTTTGATCAGCGACTCAAAGGCAATTGCGAGCATCATGCCCCGGTGATGCTCGGTAACATCAAGGTTGCGAGTGCCGAACAGGATGGTAAATACCGCTAATGCCAGTGAGACGATCAAGGCGGTATCCTGTGCACGCATGCCTATTGACTCGGCCCCTACACCGGTCAGCAGATTAACGCCCATGACAATGCCTTTGAGCTGCAGGGAGATATAAGGCAGCACGCCTACCAGGCAGATCAGCGTAACCACAACCGCCAGCGCCCGCGATTTTCCATAACGGGAGGCAATGAAGTCGGCAATGGAAGTAATGTTTTCCTGCTTGCTGATCATGATCATTTTCTTGATCAGACGTGGCATGAATAGCAGGAGCAGGATAGGCCCTAGGTAAATCGGCAGAAAGGACCAAAGTTGGTCGGCCGCCTGTCCAACGGCGCCAAAGAATGTCCAGCTGGTGCAATATACCGCAAGCGACAGGCTGTAAACCCAGGCGCGTAACTTGGGTGGCAACGGCGTTTTACGTCTGTCGCCATAAAAGGCAATCGCAAAGAGCACCGCCATGTAGAGTAGGGCAACGGCGGCGATCAGTCCGCTGGATAGGGTCATGCGAACTCCTGTGGAATTTTGTTGTGCAGGGCCTTTTATAGGTGATTGGCCCTAGGCCTTCCGCTGCCAGATAGATTAGAAAGAGCTCGTCTCGAGTAGTGGGAATACCTAGGGACTATTCTAATGCGCTCGTTGGGGAGCATGGCAGGCTTTATAAGTGTCTCATCAAAGCGACTGCTCCAAGGTCACTGAGACCAATGTCGCAGGTTTGGTTGAGCCAAGGGCTTCAGCCTGTTAGCGTGTCGCAGTGTTATCAAGGAGAGTGGCGCCATGTTCGAAGCGCATCCCATTACCTTGCAGCGCGGTGCTCTTCGTTTAGAGCCTATGGTGGAAAGCGACGTACTGGAACTGGTCAGCCTGGCTGATCTCAACCGGGATGAGTTGCATTACCTGAGCGGTCCACTACGACCGGACTGGTATAGGCACGCCATTGCTGAGCAGCGTGAAGGCAAAACTATCCCTTTTACCATCAGGCTGGCTGACAAGCTGGTGGGTACCACTCGCTTTTCAGAGTTTCTGCCTGCGCTACCTGCCGCTGAAATTGGCTGGACCTGGCTGGATCGGGAGCAGCATGGCAGTGGATTGAATGCCAACATCAAATACCTCCTGCTGCGTCATGCGTTCGAGAACTGGCATCTGGTACGTGTACAACTCAAGACGGCAGCCAGTAATCTGCGTGCGCAACGCGCTATTGAAAAGCTAGGGGCTGTACGTGAAGGGCTGTTACGTAACCATCGACGTTTGGCCGACGGTCGGCTTGATGATACCGTCATGTACAGTATTACCGACCGTGAGTGGCCGACGGTAAAAGCCAGCCTGGAAGCTTCTTTTTCCTAAGGCTATCCGGATATAACGATGTTTGACTGACGTACGATGTAACGCGGTTGTTATCTCGGGCTGCAAGGATGGCTGTGGCCCGTTCCGGTTTCCCTTCTTCGAATAGGACCTCGTTCGATGTCCTCACAGTTCGCTCTGTTGAAAAAACGGCGCTTCCTACCGTTTTTCGTAACACAGTCCCTTAGCGCCTTTAATGACAACGTCTATAAGCAGTCATTGATTCTGGCGGTGCTGTTTCACTTGAGCGTTACCGGTGACAGGCTGTTGCTGGTCAACTTGTGCGCCTTGCTGTTTATTCTTCCGTTCCTGCTGTTTTCAGCGTTAGGCGGACAATTAGGCGAAAAATATGACAAGGCGCGGCTCATGCGATGGCTAAAAGGCTCGGAAATCGTCATGTTGCTGTTAGGCAGTCTAGGCTTTTGGCTTAACAGCCTGCCACTGTTGTTATTTGTCCTGTTTGCCATGGGTACACGCTCGGCGCTCTTCGGACCTTCCAAGTACTCAATTTTGCCCCAGCATCTCGAGTCTCGAGAGTTAATGGGCGGTAACGCGTTGGTGGAGATGGGCACATTCCTGGCCATTTTGGGCGGGACGATAGGGGCAGGGGCCTTGCTCTCTCTCCCGGATTATTCCCAGGCCGTAGCCATAAGCGTCGTATTGATCGCTCTGGCTGGTTTTCTGGCCAGCCTGGGTATTCCATCCGCGCCGGCCGTCATCTCGCACCTGAGGTTGGACTGGAACATTTTCCGGCAAACATGGGTGATCTTACGTATGGGGCTGGGGCAGGCGCCCTCGGTCTCTCGTTCTCTGCTGGGCAATTCCTGGTTCTGGTTTGTGGGTGCGGTATACCTTACCCAGATACCAGCCTATGCCAAGGACTACCTGCACGGTCAGGAAAGCATGGTTTCGCTGATCCTTACCTTGTTCTCGGTAGGCATTGCGCTGGGCTCTCTTCTATGTGGCCGGTTGTCCAAGGGGCATGTTGAGGCAGGTATTGTTCCGCTGGGTGCGCTGGGGTTATCTATCTTCAGCGTCTTGCTCTATGCCGTCACGCCTGACATGGCCGCTATCACAGGGTCTTATGGCGGATGGGCAGCGCTGAAAGAATTTTCCATGTGGCCAGCGCTTGGGTGCATTCTGGGACTGGGGATCTCTGGCGGATTTTATATCGTTCCGCTCTATGCGCTGATTCAGGCACGCACGCCACAGGAGGAGCGCTCTCGGGTTATCGCTGCCACCAATATTCTCAATGCGCTCCTAATGGTCTGCTCGGCCCTTATCACTATGCTGCTTTTGTCTGTATTCGAGATGACAGTTCCGGAGCTGTTTCTGGCGGTTGCGTTGATGAATATAGGCGTCAATGCCTTCCTGTTTGCAAGCGTGCCAGAATTCCTGATGCGCTTTCGCGCCGTGATAGGCGGTGGAGACCCTACGCGCAGCATCCGTGACTAGGCCCTAATGGCTCAGTTTAAGCCCGATCAAGCCACATAAAATAAGCAGCACACTGAGCAGCCGGATCGGACTGACGCTTTCGCCAAATAGAATGATGCCAGCAATCACCGTTCCTACTGCGCCAATACCCGTCCATATGGCATAGGCTGTACCAAGAGGAAGCTGCTTAACGGCCATGCCCAAGAGGCTTATGCTGGTCAGCATGGCGGCTGCCGTCAGGACAGTAGGAAGAGGGCGGGTAAAGCCTTCGGTGTATTTGAGGCCTATAGCCCAGCCTATTTCAAACAAGCCAGCCAGAAAAAGAATAATCCAGGACATAAAGATTCCAGGGTTGGTAAAGCGGGGCCGTCCCCGGATAGTTTCAGGCGATGAGGTCGTCCCCTTCGCGAACCGATGCGCTCTTGCCAAGCCCGAGCGCGCCGGTTTCGTTACATGCTCACTCTTTTGCAGAGGACTCGTCATTCAAGCGACGGAACCATGTGGCCAGCAGCGCTCCAGAAATATTATGCCAGACGCTGAACAAGGCACTGGGCACAGCCGCAAGAGGGGAGAAATGTGCTGTTGCCAGTGCTGCGCCCAGTCCCGAATTCTGCATACCGACCTCGATAGCCAACGTCTTGCGCTGCGCCAGAGGTAGCCCAAACACTTTTCCGGCCAGATAGCCAAGCATCAGTCCCAATGTGTTATGCAGTACGACCACAGCCATAATCAAAAATCCTGACTCTGCAATTTTCGCCTGGCTGACAGCCACAACGGCCGCCACAATCAGCACGATGCTGATAACCGAGACCAGAGGCAACACCTCAACCGCTGCCCGTACCTTTGACCCCAGGAAGCGTTGGGCAACTAGCCCCAGCACAATCGGGAGGATAACGACCTGGACGATGGATAGAAAAAGGGCTGAGAACTTGACTGGTAGCCAGGCCGAAGCCAATAGCCAGATCAGTGTAGGGGTCACCAACGGGGCCAGAAGGGTAGTAACGGCAGTGATGCCAACAGACAGTGCGACGTCCCCGCGTGAAAACCAGGTGATGACATTGGACGCCGTACCGCCAGGGCAACAACCCACAAGAATAACGCCTACTGCAATTTCCGGCGGCAATTGCATGACAAGACAAAGCAGCCACGCCATGCCGGGCATAATGATAAATTGAGCGATTACACCTAGAAGAACCCTAAGAGGTTTGCGAAAGACCTCCTTGAAATCCTCAGCTTTGAGCGTGAGCCCCATGCCGAACATGATCAGGCCCAATAAGGGGACGATAGCTGGCGTTAAGGAGCGAAACCCTTCAGGCCATATAAAGGCTAGAACAGCCGCCAGCAGGACCCACAAGGCAAAGGTATTGCCTGCAAAGCGGCTTAAAGCTGCGAGAGCGCCCATGATTATCCTTATAAAAATATGAGCCTTGGAAGTTGGGCGGCGCCCCGGGGCGCCGCACCTGATTAGAGCCCCTGCGGAATTTCTTCTCCACCCAGCGCTTCGACCAGCGACGGAATAAATTCGGCAAAGGTCATCATCATTAGAGTAAAGGTAGCATCCAGCTGCGCCATGGCATCATCGCCGCCATCCTGCTCGGCCTGCTCTTGAAGCAAGTCCTCAAAGCGCAGCCGCTTGAGCGCGACCTTGTCATCGATTAACAGCGACAGCTTGTCCTGCCAAGCCAGGGCCAGCTTGGTCACCAGCTTGCCTGCGCCCAGATGATTCTGGATTTCTTCACTGGTCAAGTCTTGCCCTTTACAGCGGACAACACCGCCATCCTCGTAACTATCGCGTAGCTCGCACTCATCCAGCAGATGGAAATCATTTGTGGCTGCCTGAGACTTGACCCAATCTGTAAAGGTTGCAGTCGGTGCCTGCTTGACCGACATCGGACGAACCGGAAGGGAGCCCAGCGCTTCACGAAGGGTGGAAAGCAAATCTTCTGCGCGCTTTGCACTGGAGGCATCTACCAGAATCCAACCCTGCTTGGGCGCGATTGCTGCAAAGGTAGTCTGGCGGCGAATGAAGGCCCGTGGCAGCAGACTCATGACAATTTCGTCCTTTATCTGGTCACGCTCCTTTTTGTAAACCTTGCGCATCTGCTGTGCTTCGATTTCATCAACTTTTTCCTGCACGGCGTCTTTTACTACGCTGCCGGGCAGAATGCGCTCTTCCTTGCGAGCTGCGATCAGAAAGAAATCCTGGCTGACATGTACCAGAGGAGCGTCTTCTCCCTTGCCAAAAGGAGCTACGAAACCGTAAGTGGTCAGTTCCTGGCTGGCGCAGGGACGTGCAGGTTTGCTGGCCAACGCGGTTTCCAGGGCCTCGGCTTCGAGTGATAAATCCTGGGTAAGACGATAAATAAGAAGATTACGAAACCACATGGCGTGACGATTCCCCAAAAAACGAAGCGCGCATTATTCCGCTGCCATGCTTCCAAGGCCAACCCCCAATTGATCATTGGCAACGATTAAGGGGCTTTAATGACAAACAGGCCGCTTTTTGGGATGTAACGATACGGTCCTGCCTGCAAGGGCAGACCCGGGAAATGATCCAAAGGCTTGGAAATAAAGGAAAAGAACCTAAGCCTTTGGATCATTTGAAATTTTTTTCACTTGGGGGCTTGCCAGCCTCTAAAACCGTCCGTAGAATGCGCCCCACTTCGAGAGCAAACGCTTACGAAAGTTAAGTGGGTGATTAGCTCAGCTGGGAGAGCATCTGCCTTACAAGCAGAGGGTCGGCGGTTCGATCCCGTCATCACCCACCACTCTTGAAGTTACGCGCAGCGGTAGTTCAGTCGGTTAGAATACCGGCCTGTCACGCCGGGGGTCGCGGGTTCGAGTCCCGTCCGCTGCGCCATTTTTGCTTCATCTTGGGTTGCTTGATTGGGTTTTAAATCCTCTTGATGAACCCAGGAAGAACACTAGCGAAAGCTACGTGGGTGATTAGCTCAGCTGGGAGAGCATCTGCCTTACAAGCAGAGGGTCGGCGGTTCGATCCCGTCATCACCCACCATTTTGCGATATACGCAGCGGTAGTTCAGTCGGTTAGAATACCGGCCTGTCACGCCGGGGGTCGCGGGTTCGAGTCCCGTCCGCTGCGCCATATTAAGTTTATCGGGCCTACTGAACTCCCGATAAACTACGGAAAAGCGGCCTTGCGCCGCTTTTTTCGTTTCTACAGGTTTATTCCCTTTCTAGCGGCTGTTTTCCGTTTCTATTAAGCATTCTTTGCTGGAAGTTCTTTGTACAGTTAGTTTCTTTTTAAAGATGTCTAGTCTGTATGTTCAGGGTTGTTTGATACGTCACGGACACAGACTGCTTTGTATTCAGTCACTATTCAGCGCTGAACTTATAAGCTACTAACTATTCTTATCATGCCGTAGCCAGTGGCAGTTAGGCCCTGATAAGCTCGCGGTTTTATCGAACGCGCTTCGCGCACGGACAAGGAAACAGCATGAAACAGCACCGGTTGGCAGCAGCAGTGGCCCTCGTTGGCCTGGTTCTCAGCGGCTGCGACTCACAATCACAATCCAAGGTTAATCTTGAAACTCCAGCTCAGAAAGCGTCCTACGGCATCGGCTTGAACATGGGTAAAAGCCTTGCTCAGGAAGGCATCGATGACCTGGATTCAAAAGCAGTGGCTTTGGGTATTGAAGATGCTGTGGGCAAGAAAGAGCAGAAGCTTACCGATGATCAGCTAAGAGATGCGTTTGCCGATCTGCAGAAGCGTGCAGAAGAGCGCATGACCAAGCTCAGCGAAGACAATGCCAAAGCAGGCAAGGATTTCCTGGAAAAAAATGGCAAGCGCGAGGGTGTTGTCACAACGGCTTCCGGTTTGCAGTATGAAGTGGTCAAGAAGGCAGATGGTCCGCAGCCCAAGCCGAATGATGTAGTGACAGTTCACTACGAAGGCCGTCTTGTTGACGGTACTGTATTCGACAGTTCCATCAAGCGTGGCAGCCCGATTGATTTGCCGGTGAGTGGCGTGATTCCGGGTTGGGTTGAAGCGCTTCAGCTCATGCATGTAGGTGAAAAGTACAAGCTGTACATTCCCAGCGAACTGGCCTACGGCGCGCAGAGCCCAAGCCCTGCCATTCCTGCCAACTCCGTGCTTGTCTTTGACCTAGAGCTGCTAGGTATCAAGGATCCAAGCGCTCAGGGCGACAATGGCCTGACGCAAGAGCCATCCGACGAGTCGGACGCTGCACAAGAGCAGGATACTTCCAAGAAGTAACACGCCGCTCTATTAAAAAGCCCCGTTCATACGGGGCTTTTTTGTTTTAGGAAACCTGTTTGTGAGGACGATGCTCTAATCTAGGTAATTATTTACCTATTCGCCAAACGCTCTATCAGACTGCCTTTGCGAGGCGGGGAGATCTCATGAAGCCACCCGTTGGATTTGATCGTTATCTGAGGCTTGCCCAACGTTTTCTTGTTCGGGGGCGCTTACCGGCATTGTTATTGGCCGTCGGGCGTAAGCTGGCCAAGCGAGATTTTCGGTTGGGTGCCGCCAAGGATACCTTGGGGCTCTTCCATTCCCTGCTACTGGCCTGGTGGCGTGGAGAATATCGGGGTATCAGTCGGCAGGCACTCTTGTCGGTAGTCGCAGCACTTGCTTATTTCCTTTCGCCTGTTGATCTGATCCCTGACTGGATGCTTACCTTTGGCTTCATTGATGATCTGGCAGTGCTGGCGTGGGTGAGCAAAACCTGGCAGAGCGAGCTTGATGCCTTTCGCGCCTGGAGAGATGCCCAACCCGTAGCGGTGCAAAAGTCGCTATCGGCTCCGCCGCTTCCCAATGAGAAACCCGCTGAGGGCGTTATAGTGGTTGAGCGGGCATGAGCCTGGGTGGCGAGAGGTGCTTGCACATCGGAACAGGATAAGCTGTGCTGTTATAGTAACCTTTCGGTGAATTCAGGTTTGTATTGTGGCGTTACAGATCAGTCGTACCCATTGGCAGGCATTGCTGGCTGAGTTGGAAGAAGCTCGTTGCCAGCGGCACTTGGTAACCTATCGCTCGCTGATTGAGCGTCTACAGTTACCGACGCCCGCTATGGCGATACTGACTGCTGCCCTTGAACACCTGATAGCGCTGGATGCCCGTCAGGGTGTGCCGTTGCGCAGCGCATTGGTGGTCAGCCAGGGTGCGAGCCGGCTGCCGCGTCCTGGTTTCTTTGAATGCGCCCAGCGAGTCGGGCGCTTCAACGGCGAGGTGGATGGTATAGAGGCGGCTGCCTGGCATGCATCTGAAGTCACGCGCGTATTCGAGTACAACTTTTCCTCAGATAGGTAACTCAGGCCGTTTCGGCCATCAGGTGCAAGCTATAGCCGGGAATGGTTTTGGCCTGGGCCTTGGCGCTTTCCGCCAGTTTAAGCAGTTGGCGGGCATCGCGTGACGTTCGACTTTCTGCCGTAACCCTTACAACCCCAAGAGATAGAGAGAGCAGCGGATACTCGCGTCGGTAGCCTTCATGATCTTCTGCTATCAGGCAGCCTGCATCCAGGTGCTCCGGTGCGTAAAAGCGACGGCAGCGACTCTGGAAAGTCTCCATGAGTCGAGTCAGCCGTGCTCGCCAGTCCATGGAGCGCAGGACGATTATAAAGTTGTCATCGCCGTAGTGACCGATGAAGTCCTGGGTGCGATCCATGCTTTCTGCCAAGGCCTGTGCCAGGCACAGCAGTACTTCGTCTCCCTTGGCATATCCATAAATCTCATTGAAGGGCGTAAAGCTGTCGATATCAAGGTGACACAGGGTGGCGTTTTGGTTGTGCTCCAGTAACTGGCTTAGACAATGATGAATCGGCACGCTGCCGGGCAGGCCTGTCAGAGGATTGGCATGCCGTGCTTCCTGAATCTTCTGCTCAGTAATCAGTTGGAGAAGATCAACCACACGACCCATGCCGACATATTGGCCTTGATCAACAATAACGAAGTCTTCTTCTACCCGTTGCTTGGCGCGCTGGGTGAGTAGTCGGCTGACGTGAAGAGGAGATTGGCTCTTCTCCACACATAGAAAATCCAGATGCATAAGTCGCGTAATGGGCTTGCGACCAAACAGGTCCGGCGCAAAGGGCTTACGCAGGGCTTCTGCAAGGGCATAATGGTGGACTATGCCGACAGGCGCACCGTGTTCATCAAGCACGGCCAGGGAGTTAAAGCTGGGTTTGTCGTGGAAAAGCTGCATGACGGCAGGTATCAGCGTCTGCTCCTGAATGGCAGGCCGCTCAAGTAACATGGATATCAGGCCTGTACCGCCCTCTGTAAGGCTTTTGGGGCGTGTCTCCAGGCGAGGCATGATCTCGCGTGCTTCCCGCGGGGGATTCGCTTCAGGACGACTCAGAAGGTAGCCCTGAACCAGATCTATGCCCATTTCGGCCAGCACGACCAGTTCCTCATGCAGTTCAATGCCTTCAGCAACCACGACGGCGTTGGACGCCCTGGCCATTTGAAGGATGGAGCCTACAAACTCCCGTTTGACGCTATCACGATGGATACCATCGATGAAATGACGATCGATCTTCACATAGTCCGGGCGCAGCTCGGACCACAGGCGCAGGCTGGAATATCCGGCCCCCAGGTCATCCAGAGCAATCGAAAATCCCATTGCGCGATAGTAGTGCAAGGCGGTATCAAGCAGGCCCAGATCGTCGGTTGGGGCCTGTTCGGTCAGCTCGATGACGATTCGGTTAGCAGGGATACCCAGACGCTGTAGCAGTTTCAGGGTGCGGCCCTGCTCGTGACTATTCTCAAGCAGTGATTCGGGGGAAATGTTAAGGAAGAGCTTACCTTCAAGGCCCAGATCACGGAAACCGGTACATGCCTGGGTGCGACACGCCATTTCCAGCTCGGACAGACGCTGTGCCGTACGAGCAATGGCGAACAGCGGAAGCGGGGAGTGCAGAGGACTGTTGGAAGGCCCGCGGCTAAGTGCTTCATAGCCAATGATGCGGCGTTCGCTCAAGGAAACGATAGGTTGGAAAAGGCTGTGTATATCACTTCGAGCCAGTATCTGCTCAAGCGCGCTCAACTGTTCGTTGACGGTCATCTATCTTGGTCCTGAATAAACAAAGCCAGCGATAAGCTGGCCTTGTTCATTTCACGACAGTTCGATGACTATTTGATGACGGCAATCAGTGAGACGGACCGCCGTGACTCAAGTCCAGATAGTCGAGCAGGATCTGACCACTCTCCATCAGGTAGGCATCGTCTTGAGGTTTGGTCTTTTCGTCGTTGTTGGCGGCAGCAATAGCGTCGTCATCAACTTTTTTCAGTTCCTTGAGGGGTTCCTCACCTTTAGCTACCCGACGCTCGTTCTCAATTGCCAGCTGGCGCTTATCGAGGGCGTCCTGCTCGGCACGACGCTTCTGCTCGTTCAGGCTGACCGTCGTATCCTTCATGACATCCTGTGCAAACTGAAGGCGTTCACGAGCAAAGACAAAGTCCGGGTTGGTCTTGGTGCGGGTATCGTGACGGTTGATCAGCTCAGGCAGATACGGCTTGAACGGATTGTTCTCTACCTCTAGAACCGGACGGATCGTGTCCCATGGCATGGAGTTGGGTAGCGCGCTTTCGCCGATCTCCTTGTTATCTACGATATCCGGATAGCTAATATCTGGGATAACGCCCTGATGCTGGGTACTTTGTCCTGAAACGCGATAGAACTTGGCCAGGGTCAGCTTCAGTTCACCGTGATTTAGAGGCTGTATGGTTTGAACAGTGCCTTTGCCGAAGGTCTGTCCGCCCACGATCAAGGCACGATGATAATCCTGCATGGCACCTGCAAAGATTTCCGAAGCCGAGGCCGAGAGGCGGTTGACCAGCACGGTCATGGGACCTGTGTAGAAAGCATCGCCTTCATCGTCAGCCAACACGTCTACCTTGCCGTCGCTGTTACGCACCAACACCGTTGGGCCTTGATCGATGAAGAGCCCAGTCAGTTCGGTTGCTTCCTGCAGGGAGCCTCCACCATTGTTGCGTAGGTCGATGACAATACCGTCGACTTTCTCGTTTTTCAGCTCACCGATCAGCTTGCGCACGTCACGGGTAGTGCTCTTGTAATTTGGGTCGCCGGCGCGATACGCCTTGAAGTCCAAGTAGAAAGCGGGCACATCGACTACACCCAGCTTGTAGGTCTTGCCGTTGTGAGGCACGTCAATGATGTGTTTCTGGGCTGCCTGTTCTTCAAGCTTTACCGCTTCACGTGTAATCGAGACGACCTTTGTGGTCTGGTCATTCGGCGGATTGCTCGAGGGGATGACTTCCAGGCGAACAACGGAGCCCTTGGCGCCGCGGATCTTCTTGACGACCTCGTCCAGACGCCAGCCGACGACGTCGACCATTTCGCCGTCTTTGCCTTGCGCTACCCCCACGATCTTGTCAGCGGGTGCGAGCTGCTTGCTCTTGTCGGCGGGACCGGCCGGTACCAGACGAACGATCTGTACGTAATCGTTATCGCTTTGCAGTACCGCACCGATGCCTTCAAGGGAAAGGCTCATGTTGATGTCGAAGTTCTCTGCGCTTTCAGGCGAGAGGTACTGCGTGTGCGGATCGTATGTTTGGGCGAAGGCGTTGATGTAGGCCTGGAAGATGTCTTCGCTGCGAGTCTGTTTCAGGCGCGCCAACTGATTACGATAGCGCTTCTGCAGCTGCTCCTTGATGGCAGCATCGTCCTTGCCACCCAGTTTCAGACGCAGCACTTCATCTTTGAGCTTCTTGTGCCACAGATCATCCAGTGCGGCAGTATTGGTCGGCCAGGGCGCCTTTTCGCGGTTGACGTCAAACGTTTCGTCTGCCGCAAAATTCAGCTGGGGAATGCCTTTGTCCAGCAGGCCTAGTGTGTAGTCGAGGCGTTCCTTCACACGGTCCAGGTAACGCTTGTAGATCGTGAAGCCTGGATTCAGGTCGCCCTGCTTGAGCAGATCGTCGAAGCGAGTCCGCCATGCGTCAAACTCGGCGATATCGGCTGCGTTGAAATACAGTCGATTGGGATCAAGCATCTTGAGATAGCTGTCATAGATCTTTATCGAGCGTTCATCGTTAAGCGGCGGCTTGCTGTAGTGATGGCGCTTGAGCAGCTCTACCACATTGAGACTTGCCACGACTTGATCGCGGTCTGGTTTGAGACCGTCCCAGACGTTTGGGCTCGCTGTTTTGGCTGCCAGCGGAAGAGCGCTGACACCGAGGATGAACAGGAGGGCGGTACGGGGGAGAAGCTGCTTCATGCTTGATTCGACTAGAGTACGGGTAATAACGCTATAGGCCGTACTTGACCGTTCCGGTTCCCCGCAACAGTCAAGTACGCTGTTAAAGGTCAAAAGCTAGCTCACTATGGAGGCACCGTGAACGCATTGCAAGGTATTGAAGGTCAGCTTGAGTGGCAACAGCTGACAAGTCCTGCTCTTTCCGCAGGTGAAATTCGCATCCAGGTCGCCGCGGCCGGGCTTAATCGCGCCGATCTTCTTCAATTGGCCGGTAACTATCCGCCACCGCCTGGAGCGCCGCAAACCCTGGGTCTGGAGTGTTCCGGTGTTGTGGTCGAAGTTGGTGAGGGAGTCAATTGGAACGTCGGGGATCGTGTCTGTGCTCTGCTGGCCGGTGGTGGTATGGCCAGCGAAGTCGTGGTGAATGCTCAGCATGCGATTCCGGTTCCCGAAGGGCTGTCGATGGCTGAGGCAGCAGCGCTACCTGAGGTCTGGGCAACAGCCTGGTGCAATCTTTTCGAATTGGCAGCCTTGCGACCTGGCGAGAAAGTACTCTTGCATGCAGGGGCCAGCGGCGTAGGTTCTGCCGCCATTCAACTCTGTAAGGCTTTTGATAATCCTTGCTGGGTCAGCGTAGGTTCGGCCGAGCGGCTGGACTATTGCATTTCGCTGGGTGCCGAAGGGGGCGTTGATCGGCACCAGGGGCTGGAAGGACTGCGTGACTTCGGGCCATTCGACGTGATCCTTGATCCGGTAGGCGCAAGCTACGCCGAACTTAATCTGGATGTGCTGCGCCGTGACGGGCGGTGGGTACTGATTGGCCTGATGAGTGGTCGAGAGGCGCAGTTCGATCTGGCAAAGGTGTTGAGCAAGCGCATTAGCCTGATCGGTTCTACGCTGCGTAACCGCGATACGGCGTTCAAGGCCCGATTGATGGCAGAGCTGGCTGCAAGGGTCTGGCCGTTGTTTACAGAAGGCAAGCTCAAGCCGAACCTGGAGCGAAAATTTGCTGCCAAGGATGCCGAGGCGGCGTTTGCGGCACTGTCGAGCAACAAGGTGAACGGTAAGGTCGTGATGATCCTCGATGACAGCCTGATCTGATGTCGAGGCTGGCCATGCCGGCATGGCCAGCCTTTGTTTGGCTATTTCCACTCAAGGATTGGCCAACCCCGCCGACTGGCCTGCTCGCGCAGACGGGGATCGGGATTCACGGCGTGCGGATGCCCAACGCGTTCTAGCAAGGGTAGATCGTTACGTGAGTCAGAGTAGAAACTGGCATCTGCAAGCTCGACCTCCTGATGATCTATCAGCTCGAGAAGGCGCGTCAGTTTGCCTTCTCGATAGGTCAGAACACCTTGAGTACGGCCAGTGTAGACCCCATGGGCCAGTTCCAGGTCGATGGCCAGTATTTCGCTGATCCCCAGCCTACCGGCAATCGGTTCGACCAGATGAGCGCCGGACGCCGAAATCAATACGATCCGGTCGCCTCTGGCGCGATGTTCCGCAATGCAGCGGCAGGCATCGCTGAAGATCAGAGGCTCGATCACGTCTTCGACATAGGCGTCGATCTCCGGCTCCAGCTCCTCAGGCGCTCGACCTATGAGCGGCTCCAAGGCGAATGCCATGTATTCTTCCATGGCCAGGGCGCCTTCGGCGTATGCCTTCATCAGGGCGGCATCACGCTGGATGAAGGACTCGTCAACCCAGCCGAGTTGGGCCATTCGCTGGCACCACAGACTGGAGCAGTCACCGTCGATCAGGGTTTCGTCAAGGTCGAAAATAGCGAGGGTCATGCGACTTCTCTTGCGGCTGATGAATCGATCCCCAATGTGACGCGTGAGCCGCACGGGTGCAAGGCAGAGGCATCCTGATTGAGGACATCTACCAGTAATTCGATCCCCAATGACTGCACGCGGTAGCGAATGACATTGCCTAGCAGCGTATGTCCGACAATCTCGGCACTGGGGCCTTCCGATGCGTTGATCCTGATCGATTCGGGGCGGATCGCTACCTGTTGAGTGAAGTTTCGCCCTAACAGGGTAAAGGCCTGAGCGGGATCCAGAATGTTGTAGTTACCCATGAAGCCTGCTGCAAACAGCGTGGCTGGCGCAGTATAGAGGGTTTCCGCATCGCCACTTTGTACGATGCGGCCCGCTTGCATCAACACGATGCGGTCGGACATTGTCAAGGCTTCTTCCTGATCATGCGTGACAAACAGGGTAGTCAGGTTGAGCGCTTGCTGAAGGCTGCGTATCTGTTCTCGTAGATGCTTGCGGATGCGCGCATCCAGTGCCGATAGCGGCTCGTCGAGTAGCAGCAGACGTGGACGAGTGACCAGTGATCGCGCCAGGGCGACACGCTGACATTGCCCTCCCGACAGCTGATGAGGGTAGCGGTCTTCGAACCCCTTGAGTTCTACCAGTTCGATCACTTCGGCGGTGCGCAGGTGTAAAGTTTGGCGATCCACTTTTTGCATCTTCAGGCCGAACGCTACATTTTGCGCGACCGTCATGTTAGGAAACAGCGCATAGCTCTGAAACACCATGGCAATGCCGCGCTTTTGCGGCGGCAGGGTCGCAATATCCTGACCGTCGAGCAGGATGCGTCCACCGTTTACCGAGGTTAAGCCTGCCAGGCAGCGTAGCAAGGTGGATTTGCCGCAGCCGGAAGGTCCTAAAAGCGTAACCAGCTCACCTTGTTCTGCAGAGAAATCGATGTCCTGAAAGATCATGTTCGAGCCGTAGCTCTTGTGCAGATGTTCAACGCTTAGAAAGCTCATGATTTATCCCGGCTCAAACCACTGGCGGCCCACGTTACGGTCAGGACGACCAGAAAGTACGAGATGACTAGTGCGCTCGTGAAATGGCCGCTGCCATTGCGCATGTTGTACAGATAGACCTGCAAGGTTTCGTAACGCGCTCCAACAAGAATGTTGGCAAAAACGAATTCGCCAATCAGAAACGAAAATGACAGAAACAGCGCCACCATAAGACCCTTGCGCAGGTTGGGCAGTACCACCAGGAGGGCCGCCCGGAAGGTGCTGGCGCCCAGCAGGTGAGCCGCATCCATCAGGTCATGAATATTCAGTGCCTGCAGATTATTGCTGATGGCTCGGTACATGAACGGCAGGGCGATGGTGAAATAACAGCCGATCAGAATCCATGGTGTGCCTATCAACGGCAAGGGGCCGCCAGCATAGAGTTGCAGCAATCCTACGGAAGACACCACAGGCGGCACGGCGAACGGCAGCAGGATGAACACGTTCATGAGTGCATCGAGCCTGGGGAAGTGGTAGGCGATGACGAACATGAGAGGAAGTACGAGGAAGACGGCCAGTAACAGCGCGCCCACGCAGACGATCAATGAATGCCCGAAGGCGATGAGAAAGCGTGAGTCGCTCCAGAGCGCTACGTACCACTTCAAGGTCAGCCCGCTGGGAAGAAGCGTGGCGGACCATTGTGTTGCCAATGAATACAGCAGGGTGGCAGCGAGCGGCAGTAGAAGAATCAGAAAGAGCAGCCAGACGACCAGGCGATGGTAGAGTGAAACCGACCGGTTAGCGTTTGACATGGTAGCTCCGGCGTAGCAGCCATTGGTGAGCGAGGGTAATCACGGCCATGAGCATCACCAGCAGCATGGCAAGGGCGCTTGCGAGGTTCGGATCCAGAAAGATGTCGCCAGAGACCAATGCCGCTATACGGACCGGAACCACATTGAAATTGCCCGTCGTCAGGGCATATACGGTTGCGTAGGCCCCCAGCGCATTGGCCAGTAGAATGATGAATGTACCTAGCAGCGCCGGAGTCAGCACCGGCAGCCCGATATGACGCCAGAAATGCCAGGTATTGGCGCCAAGCAGTGAGGCAGCTTCATGCCAGTCTTCGTGCAGGGCATCAAAGGCAGGGTAGAGCAACAGAACGCCTAGCGGGATCTGGAAGTAGGTATAGATCAGGATCAATCCGCTTTTGGAATACAGGTTAAAGTCCTCGATCAGTCCGGTCTGCTTGAGCAGCAGGGTCAGGCACCCATTGATGCCAAGCAGGATGATGAAGGCGAACGCCAGGGGAACACCGGCAAAATTGCTCGTCATGTTGGCAAAGGCTGTCACGAAATCTCTTAGCTTCGAGTCGACCTGGCGTAGCGAGTAACTGCCCAGAATGGCGATTAGCAGGCCTAACAGGCTGGACCAGACCGAAATCTCCAGTGAAAAGCGTATAGCCTGGCGATAGAAGGGTGATTCAAGGATTTCGGTGAAGTTACCCAGGCCCCAGCCATCCAGGTGCTTGAGGCTGTTGATAGCGATCCAGATCAATGGGGCTATCTGAAATGCACAAAAGAAAACTAGAAAGGGCAGAAGGCACAATGCGGCGAGCCATTTGCCTTTCATGCCAGGAGTTCCCGACAAACCGGCTTGTCATGGGCGACACCTAAAAGCTCACAAAGTGTACCGCATAGGTCAGTTTGTACAGGGCTTGCCTCTTGCAGGCTGAAGCCTGTCCCGAACACGAATAACGGGACTTCACGCTCTTCAGGCAGCAGCCCCCCATGGCTGCGGTCATCATTCATGCCATGATCGGCTGTCACCATCACCTGATAGCCCGCCTCCAGCCATACCGGTAAATGGCCGGACAGGCATATATCTGCCACACGTGCGGCGTTTCGATATTGGCTGCTGGAAAGTCCGTATTTGTGGCCAGCATCATCGATATTCATCGAGTGAGCCAGCAGAAAATCAAGGGAATGACGTCGTCTCAAGCTTTCTGCGTCGTCGAAGAGGTGAGAGTCTGGATAGTGATCGGCGTAATAGAAATGGCCGTACTGGATAGGCAGGTCCGGGGCACAGATATGACGGTCCCGTGCGGCATCAAAGGGCGAACGGTTATAAAGTTCGCTGATCCAGTGATAGGCCGCAGCCGCCGTCGTGAGGTAGGCCTCGCACGCATAATGAAACACACTGCGCTGGCTCGAAAGCCGGACGATCTGATTGTGCGTAATGCCGCTGTCGACAGGGCGTACCCCTGTGAGAATGCACTCGTAGAGCGGGCGGGAGAGCGACGGCAATTCACACTGCATGGTATAGAGCCGTCCGCGCCCTGCCTGACAGATACCTTGGAGGTAGCCCATGCAGTCACGGGCGACTCCATAGGCCAGACCGTCCAGCACAACCAGGATCGTCTTCATTGGATCACTGCTTCATCTGCATGATCACGTTTTCCTGCCAGAGACGTGGCAGACGCTTGGCTGTTTCTTCCCAGGCCTTGGCATCCGCGATGGGCTTGGCACTGGCATATTGCTCGCTTGGTAACAGTTTGGCTTTTACATCCTCGGGTAGCTGGATATGGTCAGCACGGATGGGGCGGGCATAACCGCGAGCCAGGTTGATCTGGCCAGCATCGGAAAGAATGTATTCACGTGCCAGCTTGGCTGCATTCGGATGCTTGGCATACTTGTTCAGAATCGTGGTGTAGCCGGACGTAATCGAGCCGTCTGAAGGGATGAGCACTTCAAAGCGTGAAGTATCGATCTGATCGCGATAGTTCAATCCGTTGAAGTCCCAAACGATACCCACTTCGACTTCGCCTTTCTCCAGGGTCGAGACGACCGGGTTGGTCATGGACAAACGGCCCTGCTGCGCCAGCTTGCCAAAGTATTCCAGGCCGGGCTTGATGTTTTTTTCGTCACCGCCGTTAGCGTAGGTAGCCGCCAGGACCCCACTCACTGCCTGTGAGGCAGCGCTTACATCACCAATGGCAACCTTGTATTTGCCCTGCAGCAGGTCAGCCCAGCTATAGGGTACATCAGCTACCAGCTGCTTGTTGACGATAAACGCGATGGTGCCGGTATACGCCAGCATCCAGTGACCGTCCTTGTCCTTGGCCCAGTCGGGAATCTGCTCCCAGGTGGTGGGCTTGTATGGTTGAGTTACGCCTTTCTCCACGGCAATGGGACCAAACGAGGCGCCCACGTCACCCATATCGGCGGTGGCGTTTTCACCCTCGGCTGCGAATTTGGCTATTTCCTGGGCTGAGCTCATGTCTGTATCCATGTGCTTGAGGCCGTACTTTTTCTGCAGATCGGCCCAAGTGTCCTTCCAGTTGGCCCAGGTGTCAGGCATGCCTACGCTATCAACCTGGCCTTCCTGGCGGGCAGCCTGCTCGAGTGTGTTCATATCCGTGGCGGCCAGGGCCAGGGTGCCATTCAGCGCAAGTGCGCTACCCAACAGTGAAGCAAGCAAGCGTTTCATTGAGCGCTCCTTCGAGGCGTGGTCGATTGGCTGGTCTAGATCAGCAAGACGCAAGCCAATCTACCGCCGAAGGATGACGATTTGATTTCCACCCTGATGGCATCTATGCAGAGGGTTGCCCTAACGACGAATCATGAGCTAACTCGCAGCTTAACGGGGCGGTCATCTAGATAATCTAAGCTGCCACTATTTCTTTCTGGCTCATGCATCCCTGAGCTTTACCGGCTGGACTAGTCCAAATGAGAGCAAGCCCGCACGATGACGCACCAAAAACCGTCACAGCCATCTGCCGCTCATTGGAGGAGCAGATTATGTGTGGTGCGCTTGCGCCCTCCACCAAGCTGCCTGCAGAACGACGTTTGAGCGAGTCGTTTTCAACGACCCGGATTACATTGCGTGAAGCGCTTGGGCAGTTGGAGTCGCAGGGGCTGATTTATCGGGAAGAGCGACGTGGCTGGTTTGTTTCGCCCCCCAGAGTGGCCTACAACCCGCTAGTACGCTCGCATTTTCATGCCATGGTGGCAGGGCAGGGCCGTGTTCCGGCTACCGAAGTCCTCTCGGCTCGGTTGGTGTCTGCTAATGCAACGGTGTGTGGGCTTCTCGAGCTTCCCGAGCGTACAGGCGTCTATCAGATACGGCGAGCCAGGCGTATCGACGGCCGTCTGGTGCTCTATGTGGAGCACTATCTCAACCCGATCTATTTTCCCAATATCCTGCAATTTGACCTGACCCATTCGCTAACCGATCTCTATGCCAGTGAATACGGTATCCGGTATGGGCGTGTTCGTTTCGAAATGCGGCCTACAGCGTTGCATGCGGACGCTGCGCAGGCACTTAAGGTCAGCATGGGAAGCCCGGCGCTGCATATCACACGTATCAACCGCGATCAGCAGGGGCGTCTGATCGATTGCGATCTGGAATACTGGCGGCACGACGCCATTCATGTCAGCGTAGACGTGCCAGAGTAAGGTGAGTGCGGCGCCATGGTTGGCACCGCCTCCGAATGGTTAAGTCAGGCGTAGTTTTCCGGGTTCAACTTACGCTCGATCAGCTCCATAAGGATATGGATGACCTTGATATGCAGCTCCTGGATACGATCGGCATAGTGGCCGCCAGGCGCACAGATGCAGACATCGGCCATGGTTTCGAGCAGGGAGCCTGGTTTGCCGGTTAGTGCAATGACCTTGATACCCAACGCTTTTGCTGCCTCAGCGGCCTTGAGCACATTGGGACTCTTGCCGCTGGTGCTGATGGCCAGCAAGACATCTCCTTCGCGCCCATGGGACTCGATATAGCGAGAAAAGATGTAGTCGTAGCCAAAGTCATTTGCCACACAGCTGATGTGGCTGGCGTCGCTTATGGAGACGGCAGCAATGCCCGGGCGGTTTTTGCGGTAACGGCCGGTCAGCTCTTCAGCGAAATGCATGGCGTCACACATGGAGCCGCCGTTACCACAGGAGAAGGCCTTGCCCTTGTGCTCGAAGCTTTCAACCAGCAGTTCTGCCGCACGCTCGATATTCCGTAGCGCCTGTTCGTCAGCCAAAAAGTTGTCCAGTGCTGTCTTGGCTTCAAGCAGACTGTTGCGGATATGCGTGATCATCGTGCGGTTCCCTCTGCCTTATGGCAGTACATGGCTGGAATAGAAGGCTTTAAGGACTTTCACCAGATAATTCAGGTCATGGCTGCCAGCGAGTTCGCGGATCGAATGCATGGCAAACGTCGGCAGGCCGATATCGACTGTGCGAACGCCCAGTTGGCTGGCAGTAATCGGGCCGATAGTCGAGCCACAACCCATATCGCTGCGGGTCACAAAGCTTTGAACCGGTATTTCATTTTCCAGGCAGAGATGACGGAAAAATCCACCGGTTTCGCTGTTGGTCGCGTAGCGCTGATTGTTATTGATCTTGATGACCGGCCCGGCATTGAGTTTAGGGCCATGATTGCCATCATGCTTCTCGGCATAGTTCGGGTGTACACCATGAGCATTGTCGGCCGAGATCAACAGTGAACGGGCGATGATCCGGGTAAAGTCCTCACCTTCCGGCAGGGCACGGCGCATGACTTGCTCAAGGAACGGGCCGTCCGCGCCACAGTGAGAGCTCGAGCCCACCTCTTCGTGGTCTGTGCATACCAGCACGCAGCTTTCATTGCCATCTGCCGACAGCAGCGCTTCCAGACCGGCATAACAGGACAGCAGGTTATCCAGGCGGGCGCCGGCAATGAAGTCTTCATCCAGACCCACCACAGCGGCTTTCTGCACGTCATAGAACGATAGTTCGAAGTCCAGTACCGACTCGGCCAGGATGCCATGCTCCCGCTCCAGTTGCTCGGTCAGCAGCGCACGGAAATCGCGTCGCTCACTGGCCGGTACCTGCGCCACAATGGGGGGAAGCTCGTTCTGGGCATTAATGGGCCAGCCTTGATTGGCCTCACGATTCAAATGAATAGCCAGATTCGGAATGATAGCGATCGGACGTTTGAAGTCGATCAGGCGGCTATGCTGAGTGCCGGTCTGGCGAAAGGTGACACGACCTGCCAGGGACAGATCCCGATCGAACCAGGGCGCCATCAGCATACCGCCGTAAACTTCCACACCCAGTTGCCAAAACCCTTGCTTGTAGAGCTCTGGGTTGGGCTTTACGCGCAGGCAGGGGCTATCGGTATGAGCTCCAACCATCCGCAGGCCGTTGCGTAGCGGATCATCACCCAGGCGAAATGCGATCAATGAGGAGTCATTACGTGTAACGTAGTAACGTCCACCCGGACGAAGATGCCAGGTATCCCGCTCATCCAGCCGCTGGAAGCCGGCCTGCTCAAGACGGCGACTCATCGTGGCGGTAGCATGAAAAGGGGTAGGGGACGAAGCGAGAAAGTCGATCAAACCTTGATTGAGTGTGTCGCGCATGCGGTACTCCTTACAATATGCCCCTAGTCTATCCATTTATGCTGTTAGGGGGCTAACTCAGTTAGTCGATTAACGCGCCACAAGGTCGAAAAGGTGCCAATGCTTGTTGGCTCCCTTTGCCGTTTTCCCGGCCCCCCTCAGTTTCGTCAAAATGAATCAACGTCCAATCCGAGGGCAGCGCCAGAACAGAGGCCCTGTCCAGCACTGTGATGCCTGAGGCAGCCTAACTGTCTCTTTCTCTTTGTCCGAACAATTGACCGGCGAACAGCCCGTTTGGCCGTAACGCCGTGGAAATTGGGTGCCATAAGGTTTTGAAGGACGAGGGCTCGCGAAAGGAAAGCGAGAAACTCGCATTGATCAACTGACATTTGGGCAGCTCCAGTGTCTCGAAGCGCATTTGCGGCAGTGTAGTAAAGCGCTGATGCTGGCCTTCCGAGACACGAATGCTCAGGCGCTCAAGCGCCTCTGCCTGTGCATCAACGGCAATGACATCCCAGCCGCGCGCCAGGAGTTCGAGCGTGTCACGAGCTGTACCACAGCCAAGATCAAGCGCTGCTCCAGTGGGACCGTTCCAATGATCCAGCGCACGCAGTAGTGTAGAGCGGGTCGGCTCGTCACCTATGGCGTCGTAATAGCCGGTCCATTTGGGCCTTTTTAAAATGGTGCTGCGCTTTCAAAGCGCATGCGCTCACCTGTTTTGGGATGGGTCAGTGCCAGAAGGCTGGCATGCAGGCACAACCGGGGATGCGCATTCAAGGCGTCTTCATGAGCATAAAGCCGATCACCTAATAGCGGATGACCAATGGACAGCATGTGCACACGGAGCTGGTGGGAGCGTCCCGTAATAGGCGTCAACTCGACTCGGCTGTAATGACCGCAACGTTCTATGACGCGCCAGAAAGTCAGCGCGTGGCGCCCCAACTCGTGATCGACGACATGCCGTGGCTTGGTCGGTGGGTCATACCGCAGCGGTAATTCGATGCGGCCACTGTCGGCCTCAGGCTCACCCCAGCAAAGAGCGGTATAGGCCTTTTCAGTCTCGCGGTCATGGAACTGGCGAGAGAGTTCACGGTGGCTGTCTGCGTCGCGCGCAAGCACCATGATCCCGGAGGTTTCCCAGTCCAGACGGTGCACGATACGTGCCTCGGGGTAGCCGTTCTCCTGGAGGCGGGTTACCAGGCAATCCCTGTTATCTTCGGCTCGACCGGGAACCGAGAGCAGCAGGGTCGGCTTGTCTACTACCAGTAACGCATCGTCCTGGTGGATGAAACGGATATTTGAGAGAGGCATGTCACGTTCAGAAAAGAGCCCATCGGCGGTATGAGCCGCCGATGAATGACCAGCCAGGGATCAACGATCCCGGTCTGGCAGAGTGATGTTCAGTTCCAGAATCGAGCAGCTACCCTGGTTTTCCAATTCCACCTGGATCTGGTCCTGCTCGATCGGTACATATTTGCGGATGACTTCCAGCAGATCTTTCTGCAGCTGAGGCAGGTAGTCAGGCTGGGAGTGACGTCCGCGTTCGTGAGCGACGATGATCTGCAGCCGCTCTTTGGCGATGGAAGCGCTGTTTTGCTTCCTCCGATCGCGAAAGAAAGCAAAGAGGCTCATTCACTCCCCCCAAATAGTCGTTGTAGGAAGCCTTTCTTCTTCACATCGAGGAAGCGATGAGGCATTTCCTTGCCCAGCAGCCGCTCTACCGCGTCGCTGTAAGCCTGGCCGGCGTCGCTCTGTTCGTCGAGAATGACCGGAATACCCTGGTTCGATGCCTTCAGGACAGCCTGAGACTCAGGAATGACGCCGAGTAGACGGATAGCCAGAATCTCTTCCACATCCTCTACGCCCAACATTTCACCCTTGTTGACGCGCTCTGGGTTGTAGCGGGTCAGAAGCAGGTGCTCCTTGATCGCATCCTCGCCGTTCTCGGCGCGCTTGGATTTGCTGGCGAGCAGGCCAAGCATACGATCCGAGTCACGTACGGAAGAGACTTCCGGGTTGGTCACGACAATGGCTTCATCGGCGTAGTACATGGCCAGATGGGCGCCTTTCTCGATCCCGGCAGGGGAGTCGCAGACAATATATTCGAAGTTACCCTTAAGTTCTTCGATTACCTTGCCGACACCTTCCAGCGTAAGGGCATCCTTGTCACGCGTCTGGCTGGCTGCCAGCACATACAGATTCTCGAGACGCTTGTCTTTGATAAGCGCCTGGGTGAGCGTGGCTTCGTTGTTGATGACGTTTACAAAGTCATACACAACACGACGCTCGCACCCCATGATCAGATCAAGGTTACGTAAACCCACGTCGAAGTCGACGATAACGGTCTTATGCCCGCGCAGGGCCAGACCAGTGCCGATGGCCGCGCTTGTGGTTGTTTTGCCGACACCGCCTTTACCGGAGGTGACTACGAGTACTTTGGCCAAGCTGATTCACCCTAAATTCGAAATAAGCTCACGGAATGAACGGCTGGAGTACCAAAAAATGGCCGCCGGAACACTACACAATACTCGGCTGGACTCCAGACGCCATTCGGGTCTGAAAGCGGTATCGATGACGCTACCGCTTCGTAAAAAATTCGCGGCAGTATCCGTTAAAGACGTGTGATGTTCAACACATCTCCAGACAGACTGATCTGAACAGGATTTCCCCACTGGGGATGTCTGCGCAAGTCTTCCGCTACTTTGTATTGTCCAGCAATCGAGACCAGTTCGGCGGTGAGTTGCTGGCAAAAAATTCTTGCTTTTGTGTCGCCCTTCACACCTGCAAGGGCACGACCTCGCATTGGCCCATACACATGAATATTGCCGTCGGCGAGCAATTCAGCTCCCGGACTGACCGAGGATAACACCACCAGGTCACCACCGGGTGCATAAAGCTGCATGCCGCCGCGTACGGGTGCCGTAATGACTTTGGTGGGGTTCACGGCAGGTTCGGCAGGCTTCTCCGGTTCAGGTGCAGGGTCTGCCGCTTTTGCCGGTTCCCGCTCGCGCAGCTCAAGGGCACGCTCGCGCCCTGCACCGCTTGCCGGAGGAAGCACCGGCAGATCGAAATCGTTGGCAGCCCGGATGTCCAGAGGCCGCCTGGCTCGAAGCGCCAGGGTTCGCAGGCCGTGGCGGCGACAGAGATCGAGCAGGGCACCCAGGTCAAGCGCTTCATCGTCTTCCTCGAGCTTGTCGAGCGATAGAATGAGCGGGGTGTCGTGAAAGAAATTGGGCGCCTGTGCCACCTTCTGTGCCAATTGACGGTCGAGGCGTGAAAGATCGTTGCGGGAGAGTTCCAGCACGGTAACGGCAAGCATGTTGCCCTTTAGCTGGAATACGGAATCGTTATCGAGAAGATCAACCTGGCTCATGTTGGGACCGCGTGCGTCAGATGCCGAGGACTTATAACGAGATGACAAGCATGTCGCAAGCATGGCTGCTTGCTAACGGTCAGGAATGTAGAATGCACCGTTTAATGTTTACCAGGATGTTTGATGGAACGCCCTCGTTTTCGACTTGCTTTTCTTCATCCCCGTTATTGGCTGCTCTGGCTGGGATTGGGCGTACTCTGGCTGATCGTCCAGCTACCCTATTGCGTACTGCTTCGCCTGGGTCGCGCAATAGGCTGGGTCATACTGCACGTTTCTGCCAGTCGACGCCATATTGCGATGCGCAATCTCGACCTGTGCTTTCCTCAATGGAGCGAGGCCGAACGTAAGCGTGTGCTCAGGGAAAATTTCGCATCGAACGGTATCGCCTTGATCGAGATGGCCATGAGCTGGTGGTGGCCCAGATCACGCCTGAGTCGGCTCGCTCATATCGAGGGAATCGAGCACCTCCAGCGAGCCCAACAAGAGGGCAAGGGGGTCATCCTGATGGCGTTGCATTTTACGACGCTCGAAATCGGCGCTGCGCTGCTTGGGCAGCGGCATACCATCGACGGAATGTACCGCGAACACAAAAACGCAGTGTTCGATTACGTGCAGCGCAAGGGGCGTGAGCGACATAATCTGGATGCCACTGCCATCGAGCGCGAAGATGTACGAGCCATGTTGAAGGTGCTCAGAGGCGGCCGCGCCATCTGGTACGCACCTGATCAGGACTATGGCGCTAAGCAAAGTATCTTCGTGCCGTTATTCGGAATTCAGGCCGCTACGGTTACTGCTACCACCAAATTTGCACGCCTGGGCCGGGCACTTGTCATGCCCTTTACTCAAGAGCGGCTGGCCGATGGGTCAGGGTACCGCCTGGTTATCCATCCGCCGCTGGAGGACTTCCCGGGTGAGACGGAGGAGACTGACTGCCTAAGAATCAACCAGTGGGTGGAAAAAGAAGTCAGTAAGCTGCCCGAGCAGTACTTATGGGCACACCGTCGCTTCAAGACGCGGCCAGCTGGCGAACCCAAACTGTACGCCAAAAGCGACTGAGTTCCGTCGCGCACCTATGACACGCTATGCTCAAGGCGATGTGTTTAACCTCGGACTCAAGGAAAGGGTGTTGGACGTTACTTCGGCTGTTCCTGTTACAGGGCTGATCCTGTCTGGCGGTGGCGCTCGGGCGGCGTATCAGGTAGGGGTGCTTTCTGCCATTGCTGAGCTGCTGCCTGCGGGTGCGCGCAATCCTTTTCCTGTCATCGTGGGAACATCGGCGGGTGCCATCAATGCAACGGTATTAGCCTGTGGTGCGCTGCAGTTCCAACTGGCCTGTCAGCGCCTGACCCAGGTCTGGCAGAATTTTCATATTGATCAGGTCTACCGCAGTGACTGGCCCGGCGTGATCCGGCAGGCCAGTCACTTCATTGGACAGAATGTCTTTGGTATACGTGGCAAGACGCCGGCGGCATTGCTGGATAATGCACCGTTACGCGCACTGCTAACTCGGGAGCTGGACTTTTCAGGTATTACAGCCGCAGTTAAGGCCCGGCATCTGCGGGCCATAGCTATTACTGCATTTGGGTATGACTCCGGCCACTCGATGACCTTTTACCAGGGGCACGGTGCGATTGATCCCTGGCTGCGTCATCGCCGGGTTGGGTTTCCCACTCGTCTGAATGTCGAGCATCTAATGGCCAGTTCGGCCATTCCGCTTATCTTCCCGGCAGTCAAACTGGGGCGTGAATACCTGGGCGATGGCTCGGTGCGTCAGGCGGCACCTATCAGTCCGGCATTGCACCTGGGGGCTAACCGGGTATTGATCGTGGGCGTCAGCAACAACCCTCACGCCGATGCCTCCCGTTCGGAGGACGCCTCTGCCGCAACCGGTAAGGCGCCTACACTGGCGCAGATAGGCGGGCATCTGCTGAACAGTACGTTTATCGATAGTCTGGAAAGCGACACCGAGGTGCTTGAGCGTATCAACTTGATGAGCCGAATGATTCCGCCCTCGGAGCAGCAGAAGCGTCTTGGTGTAAAACCGGTTGAAACGCTGGTGATCGCACCGAGCGAGCCCTTGGCTGAGATTGCGGCCCGCTTTCGACATGAGATGCCAGCGTCCCTGCGTTTGTTTCTTCGTGGGCCTGGTGCAACAAAGAAAAGCGGGTCTGCCGTATTGAGCTACCTGCTGTTCGAGGCAGGTTACTGTTCTGAGTTGATCGCACTTGGGCGGCGGGATGCCTTGGCCCAGCGTGATCAACTCATTCAGTTCCTAGGGCTGGAACTGGCCGCTGCTCACTGACCGAACTCGCCGCGCTGATAGTCACGCAAGGCTTGTTCAATCTGCTCACGTGTATTCATCACGAAGGGGCCATATTGAACAATGGGCTCATTCAGCGGCGCGCCTGCAATCAACAACACGCGAGCACCTTGGGCGGATCGAATCCGCAGCTGCCCTTCATCGCTCAGGCGAACCAGCCGATTGGTCGTTACAGGCGCCACGGTATCGCCTTCGACTTCAATCTGTCCTTCATACACATAGAGTAGGGCGCGATGCCCTTCGGGAAGGCGCGGACTGATAGCGCTTTGTGCCGGCATGATGAAGTCGAAATAATAAGGGTCCGTATCCGGCCGCTGCACGGCGCCCAGCTGCTGGTGTTCCCCGTCATCAAAATGGCCGGCAAGCACGACAACTTCAACACCCTGTGAGGTAGTCAGGCGAGGTACTTCTGCAGGCTCATAGTCACGGTAGCTGGCGGGTCCCATTTTGGTTTTGCCGGGCAGGTTCAGCCACAACTGGAAGCCTCGCATCAGGCCTTCCTGTTGCTCGGGCATTTCGCTGTGAATGATACCGCGAGCAGCCGTCATCCACTGCAGGCCACCAGGCTTCAGAAGACCTTGGTTGCCCAGGTGATCCTCGTGGCGCATACGACCTTCGAGCATGTAGGTGACGGTCTCGAAGCCGCGGTGAGGGTGGGCTGGAAAACCACCGATATAGTCATCTGCATTGGCTGTATCAAACTGGTCCAGCATGAGAAAAGGATCGAAGCGCTCAACGCCCTGGCCGGCAAATACTCGCGTCATGCGTACGCCCGCGCCATCAGAGGCGGGCTGGCCTGTATGCAATTCAAGAACGTTGCGGTACATGATTCGTGCTCTCCAAGCGGCCAGACAAGGTGTCTGATCTCTAGATGAGATCATAATACTTCATTTATTTTAATCTATTTATCCATATTATATGTATTTCATATCTAATAATATGATGCTTTTGGTTGGAAAGAAGCCGGCATGAGGCCGGCTTCTTTCTTATTCCTTTATTTGAAGCTTACGTGCTTCGGTATAGACGTAACGGACCTTCTCGTACTCAAACGGCGAGTTGAGCTGCCCATACCGGAAGTTGGTGATGTAACGTAGGTTGATACCGCGTAACAGTAGAATCTCCGGGTGACGGCCGCTTTCCTCATTTACATTCAGATAGTTGATCTGATTCTCGGCCAAGGTATCTACCGCAAAACCGCTGGCATCACGCAGATTGGACGGACCCAGTAACGGCAATACCAGATAAGGGCCGCTGGGAACACCATAAAAACCCAGCGTCTGGCCAAAATCTTCAGATTGCTTGGCTAGTCCCATGCGCGTAGCGGGGTCCCATAGGCCAAAGACGCCGATAGTAGTATTTAGCAGCAGACGCCCCGTGGTATTCAGAGCCCTTTTACCCTTGAGTTGCAGCGTGCTGTTCAGCAGATTGCTGATGTCACCCAGGTTGCTGAAGAAATTGCTAACGCCACTTCGCACGAAGCCCGGCGTGACCCGACGATAGCCATTGACGACAGGTAATAGTACCCATTCATCCAGGCGGTAGTTGAAGTGGTAGACGCGGCGGTTCCAGGACTCCAGTGGGTCATAGACATCCAGCGCATTGAGCGACGCCCGCTCGAACTCGCGCTGATCCAGGCCAGGGTTGAATTTCAGCGTGGACAAGGGGTTGGTAAACCCATCTGCGCCTACGGGTGAAGGTGATAAAGTTGACGAATCCGTATCGGCGAAAGCGTAAGCGCTAGCCAGTAAGGGAAGCAGGCAGAGGAATTTAGCCACGGGCGAAGAACTCCAGCATGGCGTCGGCGTTGACGCGATAATTAAGATTGCCGCAATGCCCGCCCAGCGGGTAAAGGGTCAGGCGTTTACCGAACGTACGACGTAGGAAGCCGATATCACCAGGACCAAGAATCAAGTCATCTGCGTTGTGCATCACGCCGATCTTGTCGCTCTCCTTGAGGTAACCTTCCAATGCCGTCAGGCTGGATTGCCTAGCCAGTTCAGCCAGGCTGGTGCCCTTGGTCGTCCGTTCCCAGAAGGGTAAGAGCTGGTCATACATGTAGCAGTCAAAATCGCATTGCAGGGCGCGAGCAAAGAAGCGCGACAGGCTGGTTCCCTGATCGATCGGGTAGTCGGGCGGTGTGATCAAGCCACGACGGTTGATCAAATCGGATGTAAAGGCAATGTCTGCCGCTGAAAAGCGGAACGATGTACCAATCAGCATCGCCATTTCTTCATTGCTCAAGCGTTGGGGCGACTGCTGAAAATCGAAAAGCAGGGCTTCATTGAGATCAACATGGCCTTTCTGCTGGAAGTAACGGGTCAGCTTTGCCAGGACTAGCTCGTAAAACGTCCGGTTGTTGGTTATCCCATTGACTTGGGTCTGAACCAGTCGATCGAGGTTGCGCACTGAGGTCAACAGATTGACCGGCGGGTTGAGCAGCAAGACACGAGAGAAGTTGAAGCTGCGCTGGCTCTCGTCGAGCTTGCTGACGAACGCTGCATCCAGTGCGCCCAGGCTGTAACCGGTAAGAAAGTACTTGGTTACAGGCAGTTTGGGGTGCTGCGCGCGAACGGCCTGCATGACGCGATAGAGGTCTTCTGCATCGCCAGGGGTGTAGCCGGGCGTAGCCTGCCGGGAAGCCGCTGCCATAAAGTCGTAGCTGGTGGGTGAGGAAAGCTGAACGACATGGTAACCCGCGCTGTAATACAGGCGCTTGAGGTACTCCGGTGTGCTGGATGAGTAGTTGGCGCCGGTTCCGGCAATGATGAAGATCAGCGGCGCCGGATGATCCTGCATCGCCAGACGATAGTGCAGCTTCTTGACCGGCCAGAAGTTATCCGGAAGTTCGTACTCCCGTTCAGGCCGCAAGTTGATGCTGTAGTCTTTCTGGTCGATTTCCAGATCAGTAGGCAGCAGTGGCTGCAATTCCAGCGGCGTGGAGGTGATAGTGGCTTCGAAGGGGTTGGTCAATGGGTAGCCATAGGTGGCAGCGTCAATATCAGCTGCGACACCACGACCGGAAAGACCAAGCAAGAGCGCACCCAGGAGAGCTGTGATGCGCAACGGGCTAAGCATAAGGAGAGTCCTTTCGCAGGGTTGCTTATTGGAATAAGCCTATGACCACAGCCTGATAATAAGGTGCGCTGTGCTTGTTGGCTCTCTATCAAATTGTGCGTTCGGCCAGATTGGTCAGGGTTTCGCCTGTTACTCGATTGACTGTCCATTCATCCATTGAGATGGCGCCCAGGCTGCGATAGAACTGGATCGCAGGCTCGTTCCAGTCCAGCACGGACCATTCCAGACGCCCGCAATTACGCTCTACTGCCAGCCGTGCCAGGCTGATAAGCAGTGCCTTTCCGAGGCCTTCACCACGCGCGGCAGGGCTGACATAGAGATCTTCCAGATAGATACCTGGCTTGGCGAGCCATGTTGAGTAATTGTGAAAGAACAGGGCAAAGCCAGCAGGCGTCCCGTCTATTTCCCCAATGAGCACCTCGGCGTAACGGCGCTCACCAAAAAGTGTCGCGCGCAAGCTGTCTTCAGTCGCCATGACCTGCTCAGGCATTTTCTCGTAGTCGGCCAGCTCTTTGATGAAAGTCAGGATGTGCGAAACGTCAGCGTCAGTAGCTGGGCGTATATTCAGGCGGGACATGTAAAAACCTCGACATCGAAAGCGCTAAGCATGCCGAGGCTATTTCCTAGAGGCAATAGAGGTGCCATTTCATTGCGGGTGTCGCATATGGCGGTTGCTCAGGTCGCTCTCAGGGCAGTCCCGTTTTCGTCGCCCTTGAAGATAAGGATGGCGCAGTGATGCCGTTTTCAAAAAGGGGACAGAGGATGCGAATGTTTCGAAAGGTAGTAGGCCTGGGTATGGTGCTCTTCCTGTCAGCAATGGCCAATCTGGCTATGGCGGCCAAGCCAACGGTAACCATTGGCTATGTAGATGGATGGGCCGACAGCGTTGCGACCACCTTCACGGCGGCCGAAGTCATTCGTCAGCAGCTGGGGTACGAAGTCAAGCTGATGCCGGTTGCAGCAGGGATCATGTGGCAAGGCGTTGCACGGGGCAAGCTGGACGCCATGCTCTCGGCATGGTTGCCTGGGACCCATGGTTCCTATTATGAAAAGATGAAGAATGATGTTGCCGACCTGAACGTGAACACACCGGACGCCAAGATCGGCCTGATCGTTCCTGAGTACGTAAAAGCCTCCAGTATTGCCGATCTGGCCGCCCAGAAAAGCGATTTTGGTGGGCGCATCGTAGGCATTGATGCCGGGGCGGGCGTCATGATCAAGACCGAGGAGGCGATCAAGGCCTATGATCTGGATTACAAGCTGGTTGCAAGCTCCGGCAGTGGAATGATTGCCGAGCTGATACGTGCGGAGCGAGACCAGAAGCCGGTTGCAGTCACGGGCTGGATTCCTCATTGGATGTTTGCCAAGTGGAAGCTCAAGTTTCTGGATGACCCCAAGGGCGTCTATGGCGGCTCCGAGCAGGTACGTACCATGGCTAATCCAGGACTGGAAAAAAAGGCCAAGCCGGTATGGGATTTCCTGAAAAAATTCTCCTGGCAGCCGGGAGAGGTCAATGAAGTCATGCTGGCCATTGAGGAGGGAAAAAAGCCTGAGCAGGCTGCAAAAGACTGGTTGAAAGCCCATCCTGACCGGGTCAAGAGCTGGCTCTAGACGATAAAGTAAAAGCCCCGCGTTTGCGGGGCTTTTACTTTAGCCAATGGTTACTGGCGGAAGCGTGCTCAATTCGATGCTCAATGCTTTTTTGGGGGCGAGCACCTCAGCTTCCCCATCAACCACTTGCTCATCGTTCTGATTGAAGACCCGTGTAGCCAGGCGCACTCGATTTTTCGGCAGCTTTTCCAACACCTCGATCTCGACCTTTAGCGTGTCGCCTAACTTGACCGGCTTGTTAAAGCTCAAAGTTTGTCCCAGATAGATGGAACCTGGCCCAGGCAGCTCACAGGCAATGGCAGCACTGATCAGCGCACCGCTCAACATGCCATGGGCAATCTGCTCACGAAAGACACTCTTGGCGGCATACTCGGCGTCCAGGTGTATTGGATTTCGGTCACCGGAAACCTCGGCAAATAAGAGCAGATCACGTTCTTTGATGGTACGGATGACAGAGGCCTTTTGGCCTACTTGCAGGGCTTCGTATGGGATATTGTCGGTCATGCTTGAAAGAAATCTCGTACTCTGTTGTTACGGTAAAGGGAAGACGATGCTGACGTAGTCGGCACTCAACGTTAAATCCAAGGACGCCAGGTTACGGCGATACGGCACGTTCTCTGCTATTTCAGCAGGTTATGACGGAGTATTATAAGTTTGTCTAAATACCACTCGTGACCATAAATCTTTTTTTAGTCATTTTCGTTACCAAGAGTCCGCTTTTCGGTGCTGGTGGAGACCTGTCAAAGCTGATAATCTCGGCTCGCCTTCATCGTATGAGTAGGCGATACAATCACAACAAGATCACGTTGTCGCTTAGGAGTGGGCTTCCATGACCCCGAATTTCTGGAAGGACAAATATCCGGACGGTATCGCTTCCGAGATCGACCCTGATCGTTATCCTAATGTCCAGACGGTCCTCAGGGAGTCCTGCGAGCGTTTCGCCGACAAGATTGCCTTCAGCAATTTAGGGCAGACCCTCACGTATCGTGAGCTGTATAGCCTGTCTGGGCAGTTTGCGGCTTATCTTCAGAATCATACCGATCTCAAGCCGGGCGACAGGATCGCCATACAGCTTCCCAATGTTCTGCAATACCCGATTGCCGTCTTTGGTGCCATGCGTGCGGGGCTGATCGTCGTCAATACGAACCCGCTGTATACCGCGCGTGAGATGCAGCACCAATTCAAGGACGCCGGTGCGCTGGCGCTGGTGTGTCTGGCCAACATGGCTCACCTTGCCGAGCAGGTCTTGTCCAATACGCAGATTCGCCATGTCATCATTACGGAAGTAGGTGACATGCTGCCTCCGCTCAAGCGCCTGGTGGTCAATAGCGTAGTCAAATACGTAAAGAAAATGGTCCCGGCCTACCGGTTGCCTCAGGCTGTGAAGTTCACGACTGCACTTGCCAAGGGGCGCCAGGGTGCTCTCAAGGAAAGCCAGCCGCACGGAGATGATGTCGCTGTGCTGCAATACACCGGAGGTACTACAGGTATTGCCAAAGGCGCCATGCTGACGCACCGGAACCTGCTGGCCAATATGCTGCAGTGTCAGGTTCTGATGGCCTCGAATATGAAAGAAGGCCGCGAGATTGTAATCGCGCCGCTGCCGCTGTATCACATCTATGCGTTCACTTTTCATTGCATGGCGATGATGCTTCTGGGCAACCACAACGTGCTGATCACTAATCCACGTGACTTGCCTACAATGATCAAGGACCTGTCCAAGTGGAAGTTCACGGGGTTCGTCGGGCTCAATACGCTATTTGTGGCGTTGTGTAATAATGAGGCCTTCCGAGCCTTGGATTTTTCTGCTCTGAAGGTAACTCTTTCTGGCGGTATGGCCTTGCAGCACGCGGTTGCCGAGCGCTGGGAGCAGGTAACCGGATGTGGCGTCTGTGAAGGGTACGGCATGACCGAGACCAGTCCTGTCGTCAGTGTAAACCCTATCCAGCATCGACGCATTGGCACCATCGGTATCCCGGTACCCTCTACGGACTGTAAGGTAGTGGATGAGGATGGCGTTGCCCAGCCGTTCGGGCAGCCTGGTGAGCTCTGTGTCCAGGGCCCTCAGGTCATGAAGGGGTACTGGAACCGCCCCGAGGCGACTGCCGAGGTGTTGAGTCCGGAGGGTTGGCTGCGTACCGGTGATATCGCAGTAATCGATCCAGACGGATATATCCGAATCGTGGATCGTAAAAAGGATATGATTCTGGTTTCCGGATTCAACGTGTATCCGAATGAACTGGAGGATGTACTGGCTCAGCTACCAGGCGTCCTGCAGTGTGCCGCGATTGGCGTGCCGGATGAAAAGGCGGGCGAGCAGATCAAGGTATTCGTTGTACCTAAGCCTGGTGCCTCCCTGACGACCGAGCAGGTGCTCAAGCACATGCACGATAATTTGACAGGCTATAAACGACCCAGGCAGGTCGAGTTCCGAGACAGTCTGCCTACGACAAATGTCGGCAAGATTCTGCGCCGCGAATTGCGTGATGCCGAGCTGAAAAAGCTCAAGGCCTGATCGGCTTTTCCTGCACAGAGCCCCGACTTTCGGGGCTTTGTCGTTTTCGTTTGGGCAAGCCTGCGACAATGCCCATCTCTCTCTTTATAAGGTGCCTGAACTGGCGAACCGAGCCAGCCTTTCAGGTTCCTACTTGAAATGGTTGCCATATAGCATTCAATGACTGAGCAAACATCGTCTTTCGAACAACTTTCCAAGCGTCTGGACCAAGCCCTTACTGCCGATCGGCACCGCTTGCGTCGCCAATTGGGTGACCTGCGCAAGAAGCCTGATGATGCCCGGCTTGCACAGTGGACAGAGCGCTTTCAGGCCTCCTGCGCCAAAGTGGAGGCGCGTCGTGCCAGTGTGCCGATCATGCGCTATGACGACAACCTGCCCATCGCCGCCAAGCGCGAAGAGATCAAGGCGGCGCTTGAAAAGCATCAAGTAGTCGTGATCGCCGGTGAAACCGGCTCAGGCAAGACCACGCAGTTGCCCAAGATCTGTCTGGAGATCGGCCGAGGTATACACGGCCTGATCGGTCATACTCAGCCGCGTCGCCTGGCGGCGCGTAGTGTAGCCAGCCGTGTTGCTGAAGAAATCGGTACTCCCTTGGGGGAGCTGGTAGGTTATCAGGTGCGCTTTGAGGATCAGTCCAATGAGCGCAGCCTGATAAAGCTGATGACTGACGGCATTCTCCTGGCTGAAACCCAGCATGACCGTTACCTTGAGCGCTATGACACGATCATTGTCGATGAGGCGCATGAGCGCAGTCTGAACATCGATTTTCTGCTGGGCTTTCTGAAGACCCTGCTGCCGCGGCGCCCGGATCTCAAGCTGATCATCACGTCAGCGACCATTGATCTGGAGCGCTTCTCCAAACATTTCGGCGATGCCCCCATCGTCGAAGTGTCGGGACGGACCTATCCGGTCGAGACTTGGTATCGTCCTTTGGCCGCAGAAACGGATGAAGATGGCGAACGCCTGGAAGACGATCTGAGCGTTGATCAGGGCATCCTGGCGGCGCTGGATGAGTTAGAGGCCTATGAGCGCAGTGAGCATAAGCGTCCTGGTGACGTACTGGTCTTTTTGCCAGGAGAGCGTGAAATCCGTGATGCGGCCGAGGTGCTGCGTAAAGCCAACCTCAAGCATACGGAAATCTTGCCACTGTATGCTCGACTGACACCCGCCGAGCAGCAGAAAATCTTTCAATCTCACCCCGGACGGCGTGTCGTGCTGGCTACCAACGTGGCAGAAACATCATTGACCGTCCCGGGCATTCGTTACGTGATCGACAGCGGCACGGCTCGTATCAGCCGCTACAGCTATAGAGCGAAGGTTCAGCGGCTGCCTATCGAGGCGGTTTCCCAAGCCAGTGCCAATCAGCGTAAGGGGCGCTGTGGACGGGTGGAGCCCGGTATCTGCATTCGTTTGTATAGCGAAGAAGATTTTCTTTCACGTCCAGCTTTTACGGACCCTGAGATTCTGCGGACCAATCTGGCCGCGGTCATTCTTCAGATGCTGCACCTGCGGCTCGGTCGGATTGAGGACTTTCCCTTCATCGAGCCACCGGATGGCAAGGCGATCAAGGATGGTTTTACGCTGCTTCAAGAGCTGTCGGCGGTAACGAATCAGGGACAACTGACAGCATTAGGACGGCAACTGGCACGCCTGCCAATCGATCCTCGCCTAGGCCGCATGCTGCTGGAGGCGGCAGAGCAGGGCAGTCTTTCCGACGTTCTGATTGTAGCCAGTGCATTGTCTGTGCAGGATCCCCGTGATCGCCCGGCGGAGCGTCAGCAGGCTGCCGATCAGGCTCATGCCCAGTGGAAAGATCCAGACTCGGACTTCGGTGCGCTAATCAAGCTGTGGCATGGCTTCGAGGAGCAGCGCCAGGCGCTTGGCTCGAATGCGCTTCGTAGCTGGTGTCGCAGAAATTTTCTCAATTACTTGCGCCTGCGTGAATGGCGAGATGCGCACCGTCAGCTGACCTTGATCTGCCGGGAGCTCAAGCTCAAGAGTAAGCCTGCCGACGCACAGCCTGTTGTTCAGGCGCCTGTAATCGAAGAAAGCACGCCTTCGACTGACAAGAAAGTCAACACCAAAGCTGCCCTGCAGGCCGAAGCGGCCGAGGCTGCACAGCGGGCGAAAAGTTATGCCTCGGTGCACAAGGCCATTCTGTCAGGTCTCTTAAGCCAAATTGGTAACAAGACTGAAGAGGGCGACTTTCAGGGGGCCCGCCAGCGACGCTTCTGGATTCATCCATCCAGCGTTATTGGCCGCAAGAAGCCAAACTGGGTAATGGCGGCCGAGCTGGTTGAAACGACCAAACTGTTTGCACGCATGGTAGCCAAGATCGACGCGGATTGGATCGAGCCGCTGGCGCGCCATCTCACCAAGGCTAATTACTTCGAACCACATTGGGAGAAGCGTCGAGGACAGGTAATTGCTTACGAGCAGATTACGCTGTATGGGCTGATCATTGTAGCCAAACGGCCCGTGCATTATGGGCCTATCGACCCTGCCGTTTCTCGTGAGTTGTTTATTCGTGAAGGCTTGGTGAGAGGCGAGATCCAGTCGCGCGCGAAGTGCCTGAGCGCCAATCGCCAACTGCTGGAGCGACTTGATGAGTTGGAGGCCAAAGCGCGTCGGCGTGACATTCTTGCCGATGAAGAGACACTGTTCGAGTATTACTCGGCTCGTTTGCCTGCCGATATTTACCAGACAGCAACCTTTGACAGCTGGTACAAGCGGGAAAGCGCTAAGAACCCGCAGCTGCTGATCATGCGCGAGGAGGATGTGCTTGCCCGTGAGGCCAGCGAGGTTACCGCAGCGCAGTATCCAGATACGTTACGTATCGGCGATCTGCAGCTACCGCTGACTTACGAGTTTGACCCCGCCCAGCCACGCGATGGTGTTACCCTGCGTGTACCGGCGCCCCTGTTGTCACAATTGCCACCGGAGCGACTGGAATGGCTCGTGCCAGGGTTGTTATACGACAAGGCCGTTGCGTTGGTGCGCAACCTGCCCAAGGCAATTCGCAAGAATTTTGTTCCGGTTCCGGATTTCGTCAAGGCAGCATTGAGCAAGATCACCTTTGGACAAGGATCACTATACGAAAGCCTGGGACGTGAGCTGTTACGCATGACCGGGGCGCGGATACCTGAAGATGCCTGGCCGGAGGCTGCCAATCTGCTTGATAGACATCTTCGAATGAACATCGAGGTTGTCGATGCCAGCGGCAAGTACTTGGGTGAAGGCCGTGACCTCACAGAGCTGACAGCCCGTTTTGCCGAAGCCAGCCAGGCCGCTCTGGCCGTTCCTCAGCAAAAGGCCGAACAGCAAAAGCCTGTTGAGGCTAAAGCTTTTGCAATCGTCCCACAGCAGGCCCAGCAAAAGATTGCAGGTCTCTCCATGACAGTGTATCCGGCGCTGGTGGAGGAGAACGGTGTAGTCAAGGAGGGCCGGTTCTCTACCCAGTCGGAAGCGGAGTTCCAGCATCGCCGGGCACTACAGCGGCTTTTGTTGCAGCAGTTGAGCGATCAGGTCAAGTTCCTGCGCAATAAGCTGCCTGGGCTGACCGAGCTAGGATTGCTTTATCGAGACTTGGGACGTATCGACTCACTGGTTGAGGATATCCTTCTGGCCAGCCTTGATAGCTGCATTCTGGACGGTGAACAGCCGTTGCCTCGAGAGGGGGCTGCTTTGGCGTCGCTGGCCGAGAAAAAGCGAGGCGGGCTGGCCGAGCATGCCGAGCGTACGGCACGATTGGTGTTGGAGATTCTCAAGCAGTGGCATGCCCTGCAAAAGCGATTCAAAGGCAAGATCGATCTGGCTCAGGCCATGGCGCTCAACGATATCAAGCAACAGCTCAGTGCTCTGGTTTACCCTGGATTTGTTCGTGAAACGCCTCTGCAATGGCTTAAGGAGTATCCGCGCTATCTCAAGGCTGTCGATCAGCGTCTGGACAAGGTGGGGTCTCAGGTTCAGCGGGATCGGGTCTGGACGAGCGAATTAACGGGTTACTGGGAGCAATACAAGGCTAGGGCAACCAAGCATGCTCAAGAGGGCAAGCATGATGAGAATCTGGTCTTGTATCGATGGATGCTGGAGGAGTATCGAGTGTCGCTGTTTGCTCAGCAGCTGGGTACGCAGATGCCTGTCTCCGACAAGCGCCTCAGCAAGCAATGGCAGTCCGTAGAGGCATAAGGGCTTACGGTAAGAGTAGGGTTGAGTTGCTCAACCCTGCTTGCCTGTTATTGGCGGTAAATCCATTCAAGTCCGGGATAATCCGCGAATGCCTGAGGAAAAAGATAGTCACCTCGGAAAACTGGGACATCCAGACTTGTCCAGCGGGGCGCGAAAGAGGGTAGTTGAGTAGCAATCGCTTCAGCCAATAGTGTTGTGCAATAAAGATGGGGCTTGTCGCGCGGTTCGAGCACAAAGGTTCGTCCCAAAGTACTTTTCAGATACTGCGCAATGCGTTCCTTTTGTTCAGGATTCAAAAAAGTCGGCCGTGCTACTGCGAAATGCCTTGCCATGTCTGGCTTTAGAAACTCATCTAAAGGCGTAAGCAGGACTTGGTTTGGATGTGCAGGATCATCGTCTGTTGTGGCATGAACGATCAGGACCGTAGGTGTTGTGGCGACAACCATGCCTACGTGGGAAAACCTGCTACCACTTACCTGTTCTACGATTCGACTGTCTGTTGATGTTCCCAGTCGAAACAGCCAGTCGCCAACTGCCAGTGACGACGGGCTCAGGCGCTGCCCAGGTAGGGTAGGTAATGCCTGAGGCTGGCGGCCTTCGTAGGCCGTTATTGCCAGGCCCATGCACAGCAGGGCTGTTAGAGCCCAACGACACAAACTGTTCATCTGTCGAATAGCAAAAGGCTTTATCCGATGTGGACAAAGCCCTCGTCCAATCAGATCTTGATCTTCCAGTCGCCGTCGCTCTGAATTAGATGAGTGTGTTCAGTACGGGTTTCGCCGTCTTTTTTGAAAGTAACCGTTACGCTGACATCGGCGCGTGTCTTGTCATCGTTATAGGTTGTTTTTTCGGCTTTTATACTCTTGACGCCACCCAGTGATTCGGCCTGTTTAGCCCTTTCCGTAAGCAGCATCTGAAACTTGCCACGTACAAAGTCCTTTGCGTTCGCATCCGCATCCTTGGGTACATCGATCAGATCCATCATGGTGTCGAGGTCTTGGGTGTAAGCCGCTTTTATGAAGCGCTCCGCAACGCTTTCCGGGGTGTTGGCACCAGAGCAGGCGACCAGGAAGGAGGCAACAAAAATCAGGGCGAACCATTTCTTGATAAGAAACATATGAAATCCTTTTCGTAAATCAGTAGCGGGAAATCCAGGGCGGCGGATTTTACTTAATCACATCTGTATTAGGTGAGAGCTAATCGTGATTTAGCCGTGCTCCACCAATGTGTGGATACATAAAAAGCGATTTGCGGACAATCAAGGCTGCCAGCCTGCTCACTCGTCGCTATTCGAGAGACGTAGAATGTACCTCAGCCAATAACAGGAGTATGGCTATGGAGAAGGTGGCAATAGGGATCGTTGGGGCAGGTACCGCAGGTTTGGCTACGGCTACTTTCCTGGCCCGCAGGGGTTATCAGGTCAGGCTGTTCGAACGTGTACCTGAGTTGCGGACGGTTGGTGCAGGCATTCTATTGCAACCTTCGGGGTTGGCAGTGTTACACACGTTGGGCGTGCTGACCGAATGTACTGCTCTAGGTGCGCCAGTCAGCCGCCTCTACGGAACATCCATGCAGGGCAAACGCGTCGTTCTGGATACCCGTTATGATGCTTGGAGGCCAGGTAGTTTTGGATTGGGTATTCACCGCGGCGTCCTGATGACTTCCTTACTGAACGCTGCGCGATATGCAGGCGTCAGTATAGAAACCAGCAGTGACATCACCCGTTTTCATCAAACATCAAGTCACGTCCAGCTTTTTCATCGAGACGCACAGGGCAACGAGAGCTTGTTAGGTGATTTTGCTGCGTTGATTCTGGCAGACGGAACACGTTCGGCATTACGTGGGCAGATGGCTGTTAAACAACATGTCAAACCCTACCCATGGGGTGCGTTGTGGAGCATGGTCTCGACGCCAGCACACGCGGACTCTACAGAGTTACGCCAATGGTACAGACACTGTTCTGAGATGTTCGGAATCATGCCTACAGGCTGTACGCATCAAAAACGCGATGCCCAGCTGAGCAGCCTGTTCTGGAGTCTGCCCGTCATCGATTATCCCCAATGGCAGACAGCGGGTCTGGATAGCTGGAAAAGGCAGGTTGTGAAATTGGCTGGCGAAACCGCAAGGCCTTTCTTGCAACACATTAATCAATCAGAGCAACTAGCATTTGCCGCTTACGCAGATGTCTGGATGCAACGCTGGAGTGATGGGCGAGTACTGGCTATCGGTGATTGCGCACATGCAATGAGTCCTCAATTGGGTCAGGGTGCAAACATGGCGTTGGTCGATGCCGCTGCGCTGGCCGATGCCGTAGATATGTCGATGCCCTCCCGAGACCACTGGCCAACTGTCTTTGAGGCCTATAGTGTCGCCCGCCGTGAGCATTTACGTTATTACCGGCAAGCCAGCCGTTTTCTGACTCCACTGTTTCAGTCGCATAGCAAGGCCCTTGGTTGGTTGCGTGACAGTGCCTTGTTTTTAGCCCGTCACAATGTATTTGGACGCAGGCATGCGGTTACTACCTTGGTAGGCGCTCGAACAGGATGGCTACTGTCGACTAGACGAGAAGAGACGCTTTATCACTGGGACGGCCAGCAAGATAAGACTTGGGGCTGGAGTAATAATGAAATATCCGGCTCTGAATTGATTCACTAGGTCTTCAGTAGAAGGGTAATTTTATTCAATACCACATGAGGCTGGAGAAATATGGTGTCTGTTCCTTGAACACATGAGCAGACATCAATGGACGTGTTGTTTTCCATGGCCGGCTTCGCTCTGGCTTCTTCTATTTCACCTGGTCCCGTCAATCTTGTAGCCCTAAGTTCGGGAGCCTGTTATGGCTTTCGTAAGAGCCTTAGGCACGTCACAGGAGCAACGACCGGCTTTACAGCACTTCTTTTGCTTATTGGTCTGGGATTGTACGAAGTGCTGGCCCGCATCCCGGAACTGATCAAGCTCATTCAATGGAGTGGCGTTGCCTTTCTTTTTTATATGGCCTACCAGCTTGCAATGGATGATGGGGTGCTGGATATAAAAGAGGAAGGTTCTGGCCCCTCAATGATGCGCGGCGCGCTGATGCAATGGCTGAACCCTAAAGCCTGGCTGGCCTCGTTGGCAGGTATGGGGCTTTTCGTTGCCGATGGCAATACGGTCATGGTCTGGACGTTTGCCATCCTCTACTTCGTGGTTTGCTATGGCTCGGTTGCCTGCTGGGCATTTACCGGTAGTTTTCTGCGCCGTTATGTGCAAAAACCAAGTCGTGTTCGGTTCCTGAATCGGATGATGGCAGGGTTGCTGGTCGCCAGTGCCTTTTACCTTTTACAAGGTTAATGAGGAAGGCAAATGTCAGCCGCGATAGTGCCCAGGCGTAGCAGCCAGGTGCCGTTTGAAAGTGCGCTGGAAGTGAGCCTGGTCAGCGAAACCGGTTGCCATCGCCACGTCAGCAAGACTGTGTCCTTGCCGAAGCCATTGGCGGCTGAGCTGGATACGTCGGTTGATCAAGTAGGCATGGGGCGTCAAGCCATAGTGATCCTTGAACGCCCTGATGAGATAGGACGCCGATAATTCCGCCGCGGTGGCGATGTCATCCAGGGTCAGCGGTTCAGCGCAGTGCTCACGGATAAAGTCGGCGGCTCGCTTAAGGTGTACATGGGGTATTTCTGGAGCTTTAGCGGGGCGCGTCGAAAGCGATCGTTGCAGCTGGAGAAAAAAGTCGAGGGTTGCGCTGTGCTTGTAAAGCCTGTCGTTACATGGTGATGTCAGTGTTTCATGCAGCCTGACGAGTCCTGTGTGTAGGGCAGGTACGCGCGTATGGATGACATCAAACGGCACGAATGAGTCCTGCGTGCTATATCCCGACTCCGTCTGTAGCCTGCCCAGCCACTGCGTATCGATATAAAACATCTGATAGGCCCAGTGTTCGCCCTTGACGGGATTACAGGCATGTACCGTCTCAGGATTCACTATCACAACGGAGCCCTGGCTTATCTGGGTTTGGCTTCGGGCATTGAGGTAGTGACTTCGACCCGCCGTAATGGCCCCGATGGAGAAGGTGTCATGCGTATGCTTGGCATGACTTACCTGACGACCATCATTGACTGTACGAATCTCGATGAACGGCAGTGCGTCGTCGCGCCAGAATCGGGAGTTTAGGCATTGTGCGGCTGCAAAATTCACGCGGGACCTCAGGCGGTAGTCGGCAGCTTATGACTATAGCGCTTCTGGTAATGCTATGAGGTTCTGTTAGAGCAACTAAAGAACTTCATTCTGTCGGCTGTACTGCCGAGCATTAAGCATCGGAGGCGCCTAATCGCTCTATAGAGGTATGGCAGTTTAATCCAGGAGTCGTTATGAGCACACTGGAGCAAGAAATCGAACGCAGGATTGCGCGAGAGGTGGCAGCCTGGCAGAAACAGGTGAAGGGCAAGGGCGAGCCAACCAAAATCGATGAAGGATGGCTACAAACACCTGAAGGGCTTCGAATGCCGTTTCGTGTCCTGAAGAATGCGGGCATTCCCCCTCAAGAGATTGAGCTCTTTAATCAGCGTGCCCGTTTGAAGGAGGAAATCAGCAATACCCAGGATACAGCCCTGCGAACGCAACTATTAAAAAAGCTCAGTGCATTGGAGCAGGTGCTTGCCTTTCGCCTGGAAAAGCTCAGGCAAATGGGAAGAGGTTGAAGTCTCCAGAGGCTGTGGAGCAGGCCGGCCGATAGCGTACTGCTCCACAATATTTTAGGCGTCAGGCTTGGCCAGCCAATGATCTACGGTTTTCTGATATTCACCAGTTGCTTTGTAGAGGTGAAGCCACTGATCGATATAGGCTTTCCAGGCGACATCATCCCTGGGCAGCAGAAAAGCCTTTTCACTGTACTGCATGGGCTTATCTGGATTAACTGCGCACAGGGAGGGGTAGCGTTTCTGTTGAAACAATGCCTCCGAGGCGTCAGTAATCATGACGTCGGCTTCCTTGCTGACAAGTTTTTCAAAAATCGTGACGTTATCCTTGAAGAGGCTCAATTGGGCTTGCGGTAACTCGCGGTGAGCAAACGCTTCGTTGGTACCACCTGGCGGCTCTATCAAGCGGACCGAGGGCTGGTTGATCTGCTCAATGGTTTCAAAGCGTTTGGCATCATCACAGCGAACCAGAGGGATCTTTCCATCCACCGTAATGGCGTCACTGAAAAAGGCTTTTTTCTGACGCTCGAGGGAAATCGATACGCCTCCTACCGATATATCGCAGCGGCCCTCCAGAAAGTCTGGCATTAACGTCTTCCAACTGGTTTTTACCCACTCAACGTCAGCGCCAAGGCTTTTGGCCAGTGCCTCGGCCATCGTGATCTCAATTCCTTCGTACACGCCATCGTCACGGAGAAAGGTGTACGGCTTGTAGTCGCCTGTGGTGCAAACGCGAAGTGTCTTTTTTTGTATAACCGTATCAAGGTGCGAGGTGCTGTCTGCTGCGTAGACGCTGGTGGCCGCCATAAGCAGTCCTGCTACCGCAAATGCCTTCATGGTCACGATCCTTTTTATTGTCGTTTTTGATACCGCTCACGCTACCCGAGCGACAAACCGATTCACAAGGGTTTCCTGTGTCGAACTGGCCGGTATGAGGCAGGTCCACCGTTGGTAGGCATACTTATGAGGACATGACCATGCATCTTATTGAGTCAAATGTATTCGCAACACGCGCCATGCCTTTTCACTTCGCCGGAAAGGAAGACGGCACCTCGATAGAAAATGTGCCTGGTGGCAGTTATGACGTGGATGAAGATTTCATCGAGTCAGTGGGCGATGAAAGTCAAATGGACGAGAGTGAGGAAGAGCGCTAAAGCCCATCGTCCTCAACATTTCGAGTCGAGCTGTTGAGGACGTTTCGCACAGTCTTCAGTTTCTTTTCTTATAGGGGCCACTATCAGATGCATGAGTCATTACGATAAGGCCAGCTTTTTGCATCGTGATTGGCAGACGGTTATCGACTAGGGATCGGAACGGTCTGCTTAATCATTGGGGAGCTTTTTGTCGCGACAGGCCACGGGTAAACAAGACCAAAACGGTCACAAAAGAAAAATAAATGTCAGTGAACAGATTTTGGATCTTTTATGCCGATTACCCATCCTTGCGTAATAAGAAACATGCCCCTTTCACGGAGTTAGAAGGGAAGACTATGTTCAAGTTTGTCGCTACGACACTGTTTGCGGCATCACTCGCTGTTGCTTATGTCACTCCGGCAGTAGCCGAAGAGCCCATTGTTATCAAATTTTCGCATGTCGTAACGGACGATACGCCTAAAGGGAAGGGTGCTCGTCTATTCCAGAAGCTTGTTCAGGAGCGTCTGGCAGGCAAAGTGAAAATCGAGGTCTATCCGAACTCGACATTGTACGGCGATGCCGATGAGCTCGACGCCCTGCAGCGTAACGAAGTTCAGATGCTGGCGCCTTCGGTCTCCAAATTCGACCAGTACACCAAGCAGCTCGAAATTTTTGATATGCCGTTCCTGTTCGATGACCTTGAGGCCGTCAAGCGCTTCGAGAAGCGGGACAAAAGTCGTGAGCTTCTAGGCTCCATGGCCGGCCAGGGCATTTATGGGCTGGCGTTCTGGAATAACGGCATGAAGCAGTTTTCTGCCAATCGCGAGCTGCGCAAGCCAGCAGACGCGCACGGACTGGCGTTCCGAATTCAGGCTTCCACTCTGCTGGAGGATCAGTTCAAACAGATCGGAGCATCGGCACTGAAACTGCCATTCAGCCAGTCCTTTAAGGCTCTGCAGAGTGGGCAGGTACAGGGTACGGAAAACACTTGGTCTAACCTTTACAGCCAAAAGCTCAACACCGTTCAGCCATACATTACTGAAAGCAATCATGGCGTGCTGGTGTATATGCTGATCACTAACTCGAAGTTCTGGAACTCGCTGCCCTTTGGCGTCCGCACTCAGCTTGAGCAGATTTCTGACGAAGTGACGCAGTTTGTTAATAAGGAAGCTGAGGCGATTAATAACAAGGATCGTGACAACATTTTGGGCTCAGGTACCAGCAAGCTGGTTACGTTGACGCCATCCGAGCGGCAGGCATGGAGGGAGGCGATGCAGCCATTGGTGAAGAAATACGAGCCTGAGATTGGAGCCGATGTCATTCGAGCGGCACAGCTCGTCAATCGGTGATACCCGACACATAGTTAGCTGTATCTCCCAACCTTGCAGCAGGCAGGGTTGGGAGGCTTCAAAAATGAACAGTGCGCTCACTTCGGTGCCCAAACGTATAGGTCCTTATGGGGAAACACTATGCGTAAAATTATTTCGTTCGTTTTCGCTGCCTCGATAATGCCAGCAGTGTGCCTGGCTCAAGGCCTTGAGCTTGACCAGGATGTAGGGGATCTCAATATTCTGGCTGAATCTTCCAGTCAGGAATTACCTAATGATGCGCCTCAGACCATCACGTTAACCAATAACGAAAAGACACCAGTCAAATGCTGGTTACAGGCACATGGGCCTAAGGACAGCGAACAGGAAGAGCCTGTAATTGTGCCGGGCAAGTCGGCAACACTGCGTATGCCGGGCAAGTCTGCCGAGACGCCGACCAAGGCCAAGCTGGTATGTCGCAAGCAGTAATTTTTTCTCATTATAAAAAACAAGCGCCATTTTCAGGCGCTTGTTTGCTACGAAAAGCCAGAAGCTGATGGCTTAGAACTTGGCTTCAAGATCCAACTGCAAGGTATCAACGTCAGCATCACGCTTGGTGCGGCTAGCAAAGTCAGATTCGGCCATAAAATAGGTCGCGCCAAGGCCAAAGTTCTTGTCGATATCGTAGCTGACCTTGAACTTGTGCCCACGAGAGCCGACATAGCCATTAGCAAAGTCGGAGTCGGTAAACGCACCCACTACGGCGTTACGCTGAACGTCGCGATAGTTGTAATCGAAGCCAATACCGTAAGCCTTGGTTTTCAGGCCTGCCAACCAAGCGGTGTCGTTATCGTCGGCCTCGCTGTTAACAACATACTGGCCGTATAGCGACAATGGAATGGCCAAGCCACCAATATCGACTTGACCAAAGCCTTCATACAGGTTGAATTCGTTGGTCGTGTTGCCGTTCGCTTGAAGGGCACAGGGCGTCGTTGTGCTGTTGCCGCACGTGCTGTCCTTGTCCTTGTCGTAACCGTAGATACTCCCACCGACAGTTACCTTCAGGTTGTCAGTAGGTGCAAAGCGGGCACCCAGCTGACCGGCATACAGGCGCAAATCATGCTTGAACTCGTACCCTTCGCCATCAACGTTATCTTTCAGGACGTAGTAGCCGGCGCTGCCAAACAGCTCGGTTGATCCACCCAGGGGATACTTGTAGGTTGCGGCCAAGCCTTCAGGGTTGATGTCACCATCCCAGATGACATCACCCATGCTTACCCAGGGCTGGAGCATCTTGCCACCAATGACGTGCAGATTGGGGACAGCTGTGGGATGAAAGTCGATATACGCCAGGTCCATCCATATCTGCTTCTTGTTGAAGTAGTTAGTCATGTCCTGGTTTGTGGAGCGTGCATCATCGCCACCGCCTGATGCTACGCGAATACCAGCATCGACCTGAGGATTGATCTGGCTGTAGACACCAAGTCGAGCGCGGATTCGCTGACGATCCCGATCACGACCATTGTCCGGTTCGCCATCGATATCGATATTCTCGTGACGTACGCGTACGTCGCCTTTGATCTGGGTTTTCGCTGCCCAGGCCAGTTTTTCTTCAAACGAGGATAGTTTCTGCTGCTGAGCAACCTTCGCCTGTTCTGCGCGCGTCTCGTTATCCAGATCGGCTTTCAATTCAGTGTACTGAGCCGGAGTAATCGAGCCGTTGGCTCTCAACATATCCAGTAGCTTGGCGTCAACCGCCGCATGGGCAGGAATGCTCATAGCCAATAGAAGGCCACCACAAAGACCTGAGGCTGTTCCTACTGAAAAAAGACGCATATCTCAATCTCCATATTTTATAAGGGCGACGTGCGTCACCGCTGAACGAGTCGGCTTTTACGGCCGCTCCAGTGATCGACTCAGGTCGATTCGAAAGCGGCGCCAGTATTACCGTCGCTCATGACGGATCGGTTACAGATTGGTTTTAGAGCGATGAAGAAAAAATGAAAAACTAAATATCTTTAGCGCTCTTCATGTTCTCTCTGGTGAGGAAGCCGACTTGTGAGGGAGATAGGTGCTGAGGCGGAAAGTCAGCAAAAAACATCTATTTAGGCAGCCTGATAAGCCAATAGGGTTTGGCCTAGATTTACGGCACAATAGCGGCTTATTTTATAAAAAATCAGAGGAATGATCGTGCATCAGGCAGTCATTAGCGGTACCGGCCTGTATACCCCGCCGAACAGCATCTCCAATGACGAGTTGGTCGCTTCCTTCAATGCCTATGTTCATCAGTACAATACGGAACATGCCGACGCGATAGCACGAGGCGAGCAAGAGGCCAAGCAGGAATCCAGCTCGGCCTTTATTGAAAAGGCGTCAGGAATCAAGAGCCGTTATGTCATTGACAAGGATGGGATTCTAGATCCTGTCCGCATGGTGCCTCGTATTCCTGAGCGCAGTAATGATCAATGGTCTGTACTGTGTGAGATGAGCGTGAGCGCGGCGCGGGAAGCCTTGGAGCGAGCAGGGAAGACGCCAGCAGACATTGATGGGGTTATCGTAGCCTGCTCCAACCTGCAACGACCTTATCCTGCGGTCGCCATTGAAGTGCAGGCGGCGCTTGGCATCAATGGATTTGGTTTTGATATGAACGTGGCATGCTCATCGGCTACGTTTGGACTGCAGGCAGCTGCCAATAGCGTACAACTCGGGCAGGCTCGCGCGATTTTGCTGGTGGATCCCGAAATCTGTACCGGTCATTTGAATTTCAGAGACCGAGATAGTCACTTCATTTTTGGCGATGCGGCTACCGCCATGATCATCGAGCGGGCTGATCTGGCAGCGTCTCCTCATCAGTTCGATATTCTGGGGACCAAGCTGCTGACTCAGTTCTCCAACAATATCCGTAACAATTTTGGTTTTCTCAACCGCGCTGCGGAAGAGGGGATGAGTAATCCAGATAAGTTGTTTGTTCAGGAAGGGCGCAAGGTATTCAAGGAAGTATGCCCCATGGTGGCCGATTTGGTCGCCGAGCATCTGGCCGAACTGAACATTCCGGTCGAGCAGGTGCGGCGGTTTTGGTTACACCAGGCCAATCTGAATATGAATCAGTTGATCGTCCGAAAGCTGCTTGGGCGTGACGCTAAGCCAGATGAAGCGCCTGTCATTCTGGATACCTATGCCAATACCAGCTCTGCGGGCTCGGTGATTGCGCTTCACCTGAATCAGGATGACCTGACGGCAGGTGACCTTGGGGTACTCAGTTCCTTTGGCGCTGGTTACTCCATTGGCTCCGTGGTGCTACGCAAGCGCTGAGCATCAGCGCGGCAGGCGGCGTCATCAGCCTGTCATGCAGCTGAGGTAAATAGCTCACCTGACTGTCAGCGCGCTGCTGACGGGCTAGCGCAAGTTCATTAGTTCTTTTTGCCCCGCTTGTCGGGGCTTTTTTATGAGCTAAAGAAATGCCGTTTCTGTCCGATCTATATGGATATACGCATAGACAGGGCGAGCTTTGTAAAGAGCCGGTTCAATCATAAGTATTTGTGTATTCAGCAAAATATTTTAAAAGAATGCATAAATATCGTTGACACAAACACCGAGGCCTCTTAAGATTCGCACCGTCTTAGCGACGGGGCTATAGCTCAGCTGGGAGAGCGCTTGCATGGCATGCAAGAGGTCGACGGTTCGATCCCGTCTAGCTCCACCAAATTCCCAGAATCAGCCAGTGGCTGGTTTTAATCGAAGGTTTCGTCCCCTTCGTCTAGTGGCCTAGGACACCGCCCTTTCACGGCGGTAACAGGGGTTCGAGTCCCCTAGGGGACGCCATATATAGCTACTTGTTTAAAGTGGCACTGTGTTACGGGGCTATAGCTCAGCTGGGAGAGCGCTTGCATGGCATGCAAGAGGTCGACGGTTCGATCCCGTCTAGCTCCACCAAATTTCTAGGGCCAGCAAGTGCTGGTTTCAATCGAAGGTTTTGTCCCCTTCGTCTAGTGGCCTAGGACACCGCCCTTTCACGGCGGTAACAGGGGTTCGAGTCCCCTAGGGGACGCCATCTTTATAAAACCGCCTTTATAGGCGGTTTTTTTTCGCCTGCAATTTTGTCCTTTTAGCGGTCATATCAGCCGTACGAGGCTGACTGACGAATAAACCTGTTTAAGCAGACTAAACAATAGGTCACTATTCGAATCAGGTCTTGCCCGATAGGCCAGTGAATCAACAGGGGATATCAGTGATTATCGAGCGGCTAGATAACCTGTCCGAGCTGCCTGCGCAGGCGTGGAATGCGCTGTTACCGGATAACCAGCCGTTTATGCGGCATGAATTTCTACATGCTCTGGAGATCAGTGGAAGCGTAGGGCGTCGTACAGGCTGGAAGCCTGCGCACTATATTGTGCGTGATCTAGAGGGTACGTTGAGAGCGGCCATGCCTGCCTACATAAAGTACCACTCCTATGGAGAGTACGTATTTGATTGGGCCTGGGCTGATGCCTGCCACCGTGCGGGTATTGATTATTACCCGAAGCTTCTTGCCGCTGTTCCCTTTTCCCCGGTAGGAGGCGCTCGTCTGCTAGGGGAGCGTACAGCTTGTGAGGAGCTACTGCATGTAGTGACCAGCAAGCTGGAGGGCCGCGGACTTTCGAGTCTGCATGTCAATTTTACCAACGAAGCGACAGATCACTTGTTGACTGATCGAGAAGGCTGGCTCGAACGGCTTGGGTGTCAGTTTCATTGGCACAACAGAGGGTATCGGGATTTTCAGGACTTCCTGGATGCGCTGGCGTCACGTAAGCGCAAGCAGCTTCGCAAGGAGCGTGAGCAAGTTGCAGGGCAGGGTATCGATTTTGAATGGCGAGAGGGCGGGTCGCTTACTGAACAGGAGTGGGATTTTGTCTATGCCTGTTATGCCAATACGTACGCCGTAAGAGGGCAGGATCCCTACCTGACCCGTGAGTTCTTCAGCGAATTGGCTGAGCGCATGCCTGAGGCCATTCGCGTTGTCCTGGCTCGTCAGGAGAACCGACCTGTGGCTATGGCATTTTACCTGTGCGATGAAAAGACCCTTTACGGACGTTACTGGGGCTGTCTGGCCGAGTTTGACCGGCTGCATTTTGAGACATGTTTCTATCAAGGGATTGATCATGCCATTAGTGAAGGGCTGACCCGCTTTGATGCGGGCGCGCAGGGAGAGCACAAGCTGGTTCGAGGGTTTGAGCCGGTCTTTACCCATTCATGGCACTATCTGGTACACCCTGGGCTTCGTGAGGCCGTGAGCGGGTTCCTGGATCAGGAGCGCGAAGGCATCAAGCGTTATGCGCAGGCTGCTACAGACGCATTGCCGTTCCGCCAGGATGGCTAAGTGTAAATATCATGCTTAATTATTTCTGGTTCGCCTTGGCTGCCTGTTTTGAGATCGCCGGCTGCTACACATTCTGGTTATGGCTCAGACTGGGCAAGAGTCCGCTGTGGCTGCTCCCAGGACTTTTATCGCTTACCCTGTTTGCGCTTGTGTTGACACGTGTGGAGGCGGCTTACGCTGGCAGAGCCTATGCTGCTTACGGTGGGATCTATATCGTGGCATCGCTGGCCTGGTTGGGCCTGGTTGAAAAAACCAGACCCGCCTGGACCGATCTGGCAGGGGCTGCACTGTGTCTGCTGGGCGTGACGGTATTGGTAATAGGGCCGAAATTGTCAGTGCACTGAATATTCAGGCCTGTCAGGAAAGTGTCTCTTCATCTGGAGTGTTTAGCCACTCCTTGGGAACGTCCCGTCTGAGCATCAGCTGGCACTGGCCGCTGTCCGGCTCGAATACGATAACGGCTTCCCCATTTTCCAGCGCCCGACGTGCACGTGCTACACGCGTCTCCAGAGGTGTTTCATCACCGTTATCCGTTCCTTCTCGCGTAACAAAGTCTTCGAGAAGGTTGCCTAGCGTATCGGGGTTGAGCATGTCGTAGGGTATGAGCATGGCGGCAGTTCCTGAAGCGGGCAGCGATGCTAACGTACAGCTTGGCCAGTTGGCGAGAGGACGCCGCCCAGCGGGGCGGCGTTATCGGTCCCTATGTTTTCCCGCCCTCTTTGATTAATTCCTCGATGTGAGGCAGATGCGTCTGGTTGTCCTGATGCGTCTCTTCCAAATCGAGCTGATGCGTAAAGCGGTCAACGGAATTATCTGCTGGCGCTGCGTCGCTATCGAACACGGGCGGGCTGGTCATATAACCCACCAAGAGCTGGCTTAGTGCTGCCAGACTGACAATGTGCGTCCGCTCATAGCCGTGGGTGGCATCACAGCCAAATGCCAGAAGCGCAATCCGGATGTCATGCCCTGCGTTGATAGCGGAGTGGGCATCGCTGTAGTAGTAGCGGAACAGGTCACGCCTGACCGGAATGCTGTTTCGCTCTGCGATACGCAGCAGATGGCGTGACAAGTGATAATCGTAAGGGCCGCTTGAGTCCTGCAGGGCGACACTGACCCGATGCTCATCGGACTGTTGCCCGGGAGCAACCGGAGCGATATCGATACCGACAAACTCACTGACATCCCAAGGCAATGCACCCGCCGCGCCAGACCCTACTTCTTCCGTGATGGTAAAGAGAGGATGGCAGTCTATGGGGGGTACGATCCCGGCTTCCTGAATCATCTTGAGCGCCGTTAGCAGAGCGGCTACACCTGCCTTGTCATCCAGGTGACGAGCACTGATGTAGCCGCTCTCCGTGAACTCCGGTAACGGATCAAAAGCTACGAAGTCTCCTACGCGTACACCCAGGTATTCCGTCTCTGAACGGCTTTTGGTGGTAGCGTCTAGGCGTAGTTCGATGTGATCCCAGCTGACGGGCATCTTGTCGACTTCGGTATTGAAGGCATGCCCAGAGGCGAGCAGAGGTAGTACGCTGCCACGTAGGGTTCCGTTGTCGGTAAAGATGCTGACCCGGCTTCCTTCGGCAAAACGGCTGGACCAATGGCCTACCGCCGCCAGGCTCAGACGGCCGTTATCCTTGATTTCCCTGACGATGGCACCGATCGTATCCAAGTGAGCGGAAACCGCTCGGTCGGGGCTTTCCTTACGTCCTTTTAGTGTGGCACGAATCGTTCCTCGTCGTGTCAGCTCGTAGGGAATGCCGATTTCACTCAAGCGCTCGGCCACGTACATGACGATTGTGTCTGTAAAGCCTGTCGGGCTTGGAATGGCGAGCATTTCCAGCAGGACACGGCGCAGATAATCCAGATCCGGTGTCGGCAGCTTATTCAAGCGGGCACCTCTCGAGACAGGGGAAACAACAGATCAATGAAGCGCTCCGCCGTAGGGCGGGGTTCATGGTTGGCCAAGCCCGGCCGCTCATTGGCTTCAATGATTACGTATTCACTTTGATCAGCAGCCGGTACCAATAGATCCATGCCTGTCACTGGAATATCCAAGGCCTTGGCAGCAGCTACTGCGGCTTGCGCCAGTTCAGGGTGAAGAATATCGGTAACATCTTCCAGCGTGCCCCCGGTATGAAGATTTGCTGTCTTGCGGACAAACAGGCGGGTGCCTTCTGGTAGGACCGTGTCATAACTGTAGCCGGCAGACTTGATCGCGCGCTCGGTTTCTTCATCCAGAGGTATCCGACTTTCGCCTCCGGTTGCTGCCTGGCGGCGGCGGCTCTGGTGTTCGATCAACTCATGAATGTTTCGACGACCGTCACCAATGACCTCGGCAGGACGCCGTATAGCGGCCGCCACGACTTCATGACCAATGACAACAATGCGCAGGTCAAGACCTGCATGGTAGCTTTCGAGCAGCACGTTATCGTCGTAGCGACGAGCTTGGGCAATCGCGGCTTTCAGGTGCTCAGGATCACGTACATCCACGGCGACGCCTTTACCCTGCTCACCGTTGACCGGCTTTACAACCAGGGCGCCGTGCTTGGCAAGAAACGTTTCGTTTTCTTCATCTTCACTGGCTAGACACTGATCAGGAACCCGTAATCCTGCTTCCTTGAGTGTCCGGATTGTGAGGGTCTTGTCCTGACAAAGTGTCATGGTGACAGCGCTGGTCAGGTCCGACAGTGATTCGCGGCAGCGGATTCGGCGGCCCCCCTGTATGAGGGTAAAAAGACCAGCCTGGGCATTATCTACTTGTACATCGATCCCGCGACGTTGAGCCTCATCTACGATGATCTTGGCATAGGGATTAAGCCCTGCCTCAGGGCCAGGGCCGAGGAAAAGGGTCTGGTTGATTGCGTTCTTGCGCTTGACGGTAAAGGTCTGGAGTTCCCGAAAGCCCAGCTTGTCGTAAAGACGCTTGGCTTGACTGTTGTCATGCATGACCGATAGGTCCAGGAACGCCAGGCCGCGGCTGGCGTAGTGCTCAATCAGGTGACGAACCAGAGCCTCTCCCACACCTGGGCGAGGGCAGTCAGGCGCGACAGCCAGACACCAGAGACTTGAGCCGCCTTCGGGATCGTTGAATGCCTTAGCGTGGTTCAGCCCCATGACCGAGCCGATAATGGCGCCCGTGTCCTGATCTTCTGCCAGCCAGTAGACCGGCCCACCCTTGTGTCGGGGCGTGAGTTTTTTGATATCCACGGGCAGCATATGGCGCGTCTGGTAGAGACGATTGATCTCGCTCCAGTCACTTTCGCTAAAGGCCCGGCGAATACGAAAGCCGCGGAAGGGCGCATGTGCGGGGCGATAGTCGGTGAACCACAGCCGCAACGTGTCGGATGGATCCAGGAAAAGCTGTTGCGGTGCATAGGCCAGTACCTGCTGAGGCGCAGCCACGTATAGGGCGATGTCTCGCTCGCCGGCCTCTTCCTTGAGAAGTTCCTTAGCCAATACCGATGCGTCGGAGAACGTATGGCCGATTAGAATTCGACCCCATCCGCAATGCAGGCAAACGGATTGGCACGTAGCCCGTTCAGCCCCAGTCATCTGGGCCTGTAGACGCTCATAATTGGGCGTCTGAGCCCTTTGAAGACGCTGATTGTTATAGTAGGCGGCTTTCATCGTGCAATACTCCAACACTTATAGGCCATGTTCACTCAGCCACAAATTAAGGGCGGCGAGCTGCCAGAGCTTGGAGCCCCGTAGCGGTGTAATCTGGTCGTCAGGGTTCTTCAGGAGTCGATCGATTTCTGCAGTATTGAATAGCTGGCGATCCTGGCTGGGATCAAGCAGCAACTCACGTACCCAGGTCAGGGTATTACCTTGCAGATGCTTCAGGCCCGGTACCGGGAAATAGCCTTTGGGGCGGTCAATGACTTCTGCCGGAATCACCTTGCGAGCTGCTTCCTTGAGGACGTGTTTGCCGCCGTCTCCCAGCTTGAACTGCGCCGGAATACGGGCAGACAGTTCCGCCAGCTTATAGTCAAGGAAAGGAACACGCGCTTCCAGGCCCCATGCCATGGTCATGTTGTCGACTCGTTTGACCGGGTCGTCTACCAGCATCACGGTGCTGTCCAGGCGTAGCGCCTTATCAACGCCAGCTACTGCGCCGGGTTGTGTAAAGTGCTGACGAACAAAATCACCTGCAGCGTCATGATCCAGACGGCGGCTGTCCTGAACAGTAGCTGCGTATTCGGCATAGTCACGATCGAAGAAGGCGGCTCGGTAAGCTGTAAACGGATCTGCCGCACCATCAACCTGTGGATACCAGTGGTAGCCTGCAAAAAGCTCGTCCGCACCCTGGCCGCTCTGTACAACCTTGCAATGCTTGGACACTTCACGCGACAGGAGGTAGAAGGCGATACAGTCATGGCTTACCATCGGCTCGCTCATGGCTCTGAACGCGGCGGGCAATTGCTCAATGATTTCAGATTCGTTGATGCGCAGCCTGTGATGCCGTGTACCGTAGCGCTGAGCGATCAGGTCTGAATACTGAAACTCATCCCCACGCTCTCCACCTGCATCTTCAAACCCGATGGAGAAGGTCAGCAGATCGCGTACGCCGGACTCGTGCAGCAAGCCGACCAGCAGGCTTGAGTCCACACCGCCAGACAGCAGCACACCTACATCGCGGGCTGCCCGCTGTCGAATCGAGACAGCATCGCGCAAGCTGTTCAGGACTTCGCCGCTCCAGTCTTCCATGGTGTAGTTAGCTTCATCGGCAGTTGGGCCGTAATTCAGCGTCCACCAGGTTTGCTGTTCGGTTTTGCCATTGGCGTCAATGACCATCCATGTGGCTGGCGGCATCTTTTTTACGCCGTTCAGGATGGTGCGGGGCGCTGGTACAACAGCATGGAAGTTGAGGTAGTAGTTCAGCGCGACGGGATCGAGAGAGGTATCGATATCATCTGCTTCAAGCAGGGCGGGCAGGCTTGAAGCAAAGCGCAGGCGTTCATTGGTCTGACTCAGGTACAAGGGCTTGATGCCCAGGCGATCGCGTGCAATGAACATTTGCTGCTTATCGCGATCCCAAATAGCGAAGACGAACATGCCGTTGAGTTTGGGCAGCATCTCCTTGCCCCAGGCGTGATAGGCCTTGAGCAGAATTTCGGTATCGCCACCAGAGTGGAAGCGATAACCCTTGGCCTCCAGCTCGCTGCGTAGCTCTGGGTAGTTGTAGATGGCGCCGTTGAAAACCATCGACAGGCCCGTGTCCGAGTCGATCATGGGCTGACCAGAGGCTTCTGCCAGATCCATAATTTTCAGGCGTCGGTGGCCTAGCGCAACAGGGCCTTGGCTATGAAAGCCCCAGGCATCGGGGCCGCGTTGAGCGAGGCGATGGGTGACCCGTTCCAGCGTGGCCAGGGTGACGGGACGATTATCGAAACGTAATTCTCCAGCTATACCGCACATAGTTCCTTACCGGTTGCTCCGTTGGGGGTGGGGAGGTATTGCTCCACAGGGAAACGACAAGCATTTGTGGGGGTAAGTTGCATTTTTCCGTCCGAATGACTCAAGGCAACAGGCTATTACGGGGACTGGGTACCGTTTTCAGACCTTAGTGAAATTAATCTGCTGGTAAGGGTTGAAAGCCACCGCCAAGACCTTATATTGGTAGTGTATCGTTATAATGTAACGAAGCGGCTCGATGTAGAGTCCAACCGAATATCCAGGAGGTACCATGAAACCGAATATTCATCCTAACTATCGGCCAGTGCTTTTCCATGACACCACGGCAGATCATTACTTCCTGATCGGCTCTACGGCACAGACTGATCGTACCCAGGAATTTGAAGGCAAGACCTATCCCTATGTGGCACTGGATGTGTCCAGTGCTTCGCATCCAATCTATACCGGTGAGCAGCGCCAGTTGAAAAGCGAGGGTCGCGTCTCTAGCTTCAACAAGCGTTTTGCAGGGTTTCCGGGCGGAAGCAAGTCTTCCCAGTAATCCGGCCTCACTGAAAAAAGCCCTCATGATTTCGAGGGCTTTTTTATGTCTGAATGAAGGAATGGCTGGCGGTAAGCGGGGTCCTCTTTTAATCAGCTTGAAAGCAAAAGGGGATACCTGATGAAAGCACGCAATCTAGATAACGCCATTGTGGTCATTACTGGCGCTTCCAGCGGGATTGGTCGGGCCACCGCTCAGGCGTTTGCACAACAGGGGGCTTGCCTGATATTGGCAGCTCGGGATGAGGCAGCATTAAACGACACGGTTGCCGAGTGTCTTCTCCTGGGAGGTCGGGCGATTGGTGTGCCTACGGATGTCACGTTGATGGAGTCAGTCTCGCAATTGGCCGAGCGTGCGCTGGAATTTGGACACGGACGGATTGATATCTGGGTCAACAATGCGGGTATCGGTGCGGTAGGCAAGTTTGATGAGACGCCTTTTGAGGCGCATGAACGCGTCGTGCAGACCGACCTTCTAGGCTATCTGCGTGGCGCCTACGCCGTTGTGCCGGTTTTCAAACGGCAAGGGTCAGGGGTTTTGATCAATACCTTATCGGTAGGCAGCTGGGTACCGCTTCCCTATGCAGTGGCCTATTCGGCTGCCAAGTCAGGCCTGAGAGGGTTTACCGAAGCCTTGAGAGGCGAGCTTACGCGCTGGTCCGATATTCATGTCTGCGATGTTTACCCTGCGTTCATCGATACGCCAGGGCTGCGAGACGGCGGTAATTACAGTGGAAGGACAATAAAGCCGACGCCACCTGTTTATGATGCTCGAAAGGTCGCCAGAGCCATCCTCTCCATGGCGCGTTATCCACGCAAGTCTACGACAGTAGGGCAAGCCGCCACGGTACTTCGTGCAGCCCATGCGCTGGTGCCTGGTTATGCTCGGCTGTCCCGGATCTTTATGGATCGCGCCTTGAGTCGAATGGAGCCGGTAGAGCACTCCTCGGGCAATCTGTTCAGCCCTCCCAGTGGCAATCGCAGTGTCGATGGAGGATGGCGTCGTCCTGATGAGCGCATGGTCGTGGCAGCAACCAGTGCTGCGGCGCTAGTGTTTGGGGCGTACCTGTACCGGCGACTGACGGAGCGGTCAGATTGATCCCTAACGTGCCGCACTGACGCCTTCAAGCGTAGCGAAGGATGTGTCCTTGGCTGTTAGTAAAAAGTCCTGCATGAAGGGAGCTTCCAGCATGTCCTCTCGAATACCGGCATACAGTGTGGCATACAAGCCTTTCTCACCCAGACGCTTCGCGGTCACGTAGCCGCGCGAGCTGTACTCATGGAGCGCCCAGTTAGGAAGACAACATACGCCCCGGCCGGATGCTACCAACTGCAGCATCATGACCGTCAGCTCTGCCGTACGTATGCCGGCAGGCTCGACGCCGGCCGGGTCGAGAAATTGCCTGAAGATATCCAGACGCTCACGGTCGACCGGATAGGTGATCTGCGTTTCTTCAGCCAGATCCTCAGGCACGATGTAAGGCTTGCCAGCTAAGGGATGCTGGTTGGCCATAGCTAGCTGCGCTTCATAAGTAAAAAGCGGAATGTAAGTGATGCCGGTGAGATCAATCGGGTCTGACGTGACGACAAGGTCAAGATCGCCACGTGCCAGGGCTGGTAGCGGGGCGAATGAAAAGCCCGAGGCGAGATCCATCTCCACTTCAGCCCAGGAATCACGAAACTGATCAATGGTAGGCATCAGCCACTGAAAGCAGCTATGGCATTCAATGGCAATGTTGAGGCGCCCGGCAGTGCCGCCAGCAAAGCGTGACAGGTCACGTTCCGCACTGCGAAGCTGAGGCAATACCGCATCGGCCAATTGCAGGAGGCGCAGGCCGGCACTGGTAAAGCGCACTGGCTTGGTCTTGCGGACGAACAGGCTCAGACCAAGGCGCTCTTCAAGCTCCTTGAACTGATGAGACAGTGCAGATTGGGTCAGATGAAGACGTTCGGCAGCTTCGACAAGGCTGTCAGCCTCACGCAGTGCGTGTAGCGTTTTCAAGTGACGAAGTTCGAGCATGGCCTGGATCCTGATGAGTGCAGCAGGTATCCATTATGAATGATTTCCAAGCCAAGGAGGGCATGAATGAAACTGGCTCATGATTCGGCCAGTTTCATTCACGTATCCATTATGCTGCTGCGTGACTGGCCTTGCGGATATCCAGACTGCCTAGATAGGTTTCCAGCTTGGTCTTGTCACCAGGGGTAAACTCAAGGCCCAGCTTGGTCCGGCGCCAGAGTATGTCGTCTGCCGCGTTGGCCCATTCGTAAGCATGGAGATAATCCACTTCACGCGCATACAGGTCCGCCCCCAGGCATTCGCCTAGGTCGGCCATTTGCGTAACGCCTTCCAATAGCTTGCGTGTGCGGTTGCCATAGGTGGTTGACCAGCGCTGGGCAAGTGCTGCTGGCAAATCCTTGACCTGTGCCTGTAACTGTTTGGCCAGTGCTTCAGGCGTCGTCATGTCTTCTCCGCCCGGTAGCGTAGCCTTGGCTGTCCAAGGCTGTCCCATCGTCTTGAAGAACGGCTGCAACTGCTGCATGGCCGACTCGGCCAGCTTGCGGTACGTGGTCAGTTTTCCACCAAAGACCGACAGCAAAGGCGCATCGTTTTCAGGAGCCGACAGTGACAGGGTGTAGTCACGAGTAATGGCTGAAGGATTGTCTGACTCGTCATCACACAGGGGGCGTACGCCCGAGAACGTATGCAGGACGTCACTGCGGGTCAGCTTGTGGCGGAAGTGTGCGTTTGCCACACCCAGGATGTAGTCAGTTTCCTGCTCTGTAATTTGTACGTTGGCTGGATCACCTTTGTACTCACGATCCGTGGTACCAATCATGGTGTAACGACCCAGGTACGGAATCGCAAAGACAATCCGACGATCTTCGTTCTGCATGATGTAGGCATGATCGCCTTCATATAGCTTGGGCACGACGATGTGGCTGCCTTGAATCAGTCGAATACCATAGGGCGAGCGCTCTTTGATGTTTTCGCGAACGATCTGGGCAACCCATGGACCTGCCGCATTGACCAGGGCTTTTGCCTTAATCGAGAAGGTGCTGCCGTCTTCACGCTGAAGGGTCAGGTGCCACAGTTTGTTAGCGCGATGGGCGCTTGTGCAGGTGGTGCGGGTATGAATATGGGCGCCACGCTCGCGGGCAGCCATGGCGTTGAGTACAACGAGGCGTGCATCGTCTACCCAGCAGTCCGAATACTCGAAACCCTGGTTGATATCACTGACCAGAGGGCTATCGGAACCGAACCGAAGACCACGGGAGGCGGGGAGCTTTTCACGCTTGCCCAGGTGGTCATAAAGGAAGAGACCTGCGCGAATCATCCAGGCCGGACGCAGATGTGGCCGGTGCGGCAGGACGAAGCGCATGGGCTTGACGATATGCGGAGCCTTGGCCAGCAGTACCTCGCGTTCGGCCAACGCTTCGCGTACCAGTCGAAATTCGTAATGTTCGAGATAACGCAGGCCACCATGAATCAGCTTGCTGCTGGCCGAGGAGGTATGTCTCGCCAGGTCGTCACGTTCGCAGAGAAAGACGGACAAGTTACGGCCTGCGGCATCGGCTGCAATACCAACACCATTGATACCACCGCCGATCACGGCGATGTCGTAGATCTCGGAAAGGGGCGGCGTCCCGAGCAAAGTGGACTGAGGCATGGGCGTCTCCTGTTATAAACGAACATCAATGTTCGTATTCGAACAATCGTAGACAAAATAGTTGTCTTGCGCCAGTCGCAAACCGATAAAAAAACTCTAAAAGGAAAATAAACGAACTTAAATGAATTAAATGTGAAAGGCCTGACACTCTGGTCAGGCGATTTCAAGACGGACTTTGAATTGAGAGAGCAGCCGGGTAAAGGCTTCGTCTGGTTGAGACTCGGTAAAGAGCACATCGATCTGCTCAAGCGAGCCCAGGCGAATCATGGCGCTGCGTCCGAATTTACTGGAGTCGGCTGCCAGAAAGACCTTGCGTGCGTTTTCGAAAATGGCCTGTGAAACGCGAACCTCCTGATAATTGAAATCCAGCAGAGTGCCGTCTTCATCGATGCCGCTGATGCCAACCAGCGCGTAGTCCACTTTGAATTGCTTGATGAAGTCAGCCGTCGCCTGGCCTACCACGCCGCCGTCACTGCGCACGCTGCCACCTGCAATCAGGACTTCGAAGTCCTCTTTCGCGCTAAGGATGTTCGCAACATGGAGGTTGTTCGTAATGATCTTCAGGCTACGGTGATTGAGCAGCGCGTGAGCGATCGCTTCGGTCGTCGTACCGATGTTAATGAACAATGAGGCATGATCCGGGACCTGTGCTGCAACGGCCTCCGCGATACGACGCTTCTCATCACGCATTTGTCCAGCACGCATGGTGTAAGCCGTGTTTTCCACGCTGGAGTCATGGGCGGCACCACCGTGATAACGACGCAGCAAACCGCTTTCGGCCAGCTGGTTGATGTCTCGACGAATCGTCTGGGGGGTTACGGTGAAATGCTGGGCAAGCTCCTCGATGCTGACATAGCCACGCTCGCGGACAAGGTCCAGGATGTTCTGCTGACGGGGCGCCAGGCTCATGCAATCTTCCTTCAACGGTGGTTTGACAGGAAGAATGCCGTAGCGAGGCGCCGGGCGCCAGTTCAGTGCATCAACTTCATCATTCTGATGTGAAAAGGGCGACTTCCCAGTCGCCCCGTCCAATGACATCAGTCCTGCGCCCAGCCGCGAGTACGCTCGACAGCTTTCTTCCAGCCCTTGTAAAGCTCCTCGCGATGGTCGCCATCACAGGTGGGCTCGAACACGCGCTCGATGGTGCTCTTGTTGCGTAGTTCGTCCAGGCTGCTCCAGAAGCCGGTGGCCAAGCCAGCCAGATACGCTGCACCAAGGGCAGTGGTTTCCTTCATTTCGGGGCGCTCTACGCAGGTGCCCAGAAGGTCGGCCTGGAACTGCATGAGGAAGTTGTTTGCGACGGCACCGCCATCCACACGTAGCGAGCGTAGACGCTCGCCGGCATCCTGCTGCATGGCATCCAGTACGTCGCGAGTCTGATAGGCAATCGACTCCAGGGCTGCACGAATCAGATGCTCAACCTTGACGCCGCGGGTCAGGCCAAACATGGCTCCGCGGGCATAGGGATCCCAGTAGGGAGCGCCCAAGCCGGTAAAGGCCGGTACCAGATAGATACCATTGCTGTCCTTCACCTTGGTGGCGAAGTACTCGGAATCCAGGGATTCGTTAATGACCTTGAGCTCATCGCGCAGCCACTGAACGGTAGAGCCACCATTAAAGATGGCGCCTTCCAGTGCGTAATTCACTTCACCACGCGGTCCGCAGGCAATAGTGGTTAGCAAACCATGCTGGGACTGCACTGCTTTCTCACCAGTGTTCATCAGCAGGAAGCAGCCGGTGCCATAGGTATTCTTGGCTTGGCCCGGCTCTACACACATTTGGCCAAACAGGGCGGCTTGCTGGTCACCTGCAATCCCTGCGATCGGAATGCCGGTTTCCTGGCTGCTGCCCAGAGTGGCATAGCCGTAGACTTCGGAGGAGGAGCGAACCTCCGGCAGCATTTCGCGGGGGATATCCAGTGCTTCAAGCATCACGGGATCCCAGTCACGCTTATGGATATCAAAAATCAGGGTGCGCGAGGCATTGGTGTAGTCGGTGACATGGACCTTGCCCTGGGTCATCTTCCAGATCAGCCACGTATCGACAGTGCCGAACAGCAGCTCGCCACGGCGGGCGCGCTCACGGCTGCCCTCTACGTGGTCCAGGATCCACTTGATCTTGGTACCGGAAAAGTAGGGGTCGATGACCAGTCCGGTCGTGCGGCGGATATGCTCTTCCATGCCGTCACGCTTGAGCTGATTGCAGATCTCTGTGCTTTGGCGGCTCTGCCATACGATGGCATTGTAAATCGGGCGGCCTGTGGTCTTGTCCCAGACGATGGCGGTTTCGCGCTGGTTGGTAATACCGATGGCGGCTACATCGTCATGGCTAATGCCTGCATGAGCCAGGGCCTCCACGAAGGTAGCACTCTGGGTGGCCCAGATTTCCATCGGGTCATGCTCGACCCAGCCGGCTTGCGGATAGATCTGTGCGAATTCACGCTGAGCAATGCTCACCACATTGGCGTTACGATCCAGCACGATGGCGCGGGAGCTGGTGGTGCCCTGGTCCAGGGCCACGATGTAATGCTTGTTATTAGACATGATGGAAATCCTTATTATTGAGCCTGTGACGCGCTGATCTTGGGCTGAGCGGCGGCGTCTTTCTTATTCGTTTCAACTGAGGTTTCTTTGACTGGAATGTCGCACGCTGCTGAGCCAAGACTGGGCAGGTGACGGCAGATGAGTGCCTTGTAAGCAGCGGCACCCAGGCAGGCACCCAGGATGGGCGCGAAGATCGGTACCAGGAAGTAGGGTATATCGCGGCCACCGGTCAGGGCTACATCACCCCAGCCAGCCAGGAAGGCCATAAGTTTAGGACCCAGGTCACGAGCCGGGTTCATGGCGAAGCCTGTCAGCGGGCCCATGGATCCACCGATCACAGCGACAAGCAAACCAATTAGAAGCGGGGCCAGCGGGCCGCGCGGAAGACCATTGCCATCGTCGGTCAAGGCCATGATCACGGCTAGCAGGATGGCGGTAATGACCATCTCGACCAGGAACGCCTGACCAACAGACAGGGCTGCGTTCGGATAGGTGGAGAACACACCCGCAAGCTCAAGGCTGGCTACGCTACCGCGTACCATATTGTGAGCCTGTTCGTATTCGAAAAAGAGGCTGTTATACAGGCCGTATACCAGCGCGGCGCCACAAAAAGCGCCTGCGATCTGCGAAATGATGTAGAGCGGGACTTTTCTACGTTCGAAGCCGCCAAACAGCCAAAGCGCAATGGTAACGGCAGGGCTCAGATGTGCACCCGACACGCCAGCGCTCAAGTAAACCCCCATGCTGACCGCAATGCCCCATATGATGCTGATTTCCCAGAGCCCTAGAGTGGCTCCGCCAACCTTCATGGCAGCGACGCAACCGGTTCCGAAGAAAATGAATAATCCTGTTCCCAAAAACTCGGCAATGCATTGCCCACGTAGGGTGGGCATTAGTGGAGTACTCATACGAGGAGCCTCTTGATTGTTGTATTTATTGCGGTAGTAGAAAAAAAGTGAAACTACATCCTTTCGGAAACGAAAAGTTAGTTTCAAAATCGAACGTTGTCAAAGGTTCTTCTTTCATCCCCATAGAAAATTGTGATGAGCGAAGCAGGATATTTTATGACAGGCAAAACACTTGTTTGAAAGGGAACTTTATAAGGCGTGTTTCAGGTCACGCTTGCGGGACGCCCCAAGTAAGGCGTTACAAGGCTTTACACGCTGCAAAGGCAGAGACAAACTGGATCATAAAGCCACAAGGATAATGGCATGACACCAGCGATAAACCTGCTTAAAAAGTACAAGATAGAGCATCGCGTGCTCAGTTATGTACACGATCCCAAAGCCGCTTCGTATGGACTTGAGGCGGCAGACAAGCTTGGACTTGAACCCGTCCGGGTGTTCAAAACATTGTTGGCAGCTACCGAGAAGGAAGAGTTGCTGGTGGCTATCGTTCCGGTAGGTGGCAGTCTTGACCTGAAAGCCTTGGCCCATGCGGCGTCTGTCAAAAAGGCAGACATGGCGAATCCTCAGGTAGCCCAACGTGCTACCGGCTACCTGGTAGGCGGAATCAGCCCGTTGGGGCAGAAGAAACGCTTGAGAACGTTCATTGACAGCAGTGCCGAGCGGTTTCCTACCATTTATGTCAGTGCAGGCAGACGTGGCCTTGAAGTGGAGCTGTCTGCCCAGGCGCTGGCTAGCCTGACCGCAGGGCAGTTTGCCGAGATTGCACGGGAGTAATGTGCAGGTTCTCTGCTCGTACGGGTAGCGGGCAAATGAAGTCCTTTCAACTGAGTTGACCAATCGATTCACTGCGCTATGGTCAATTATTGCCGCTCTGGTGTTTTCCCTTGATCGCTATCTGGCTGCTCGCAATTACAGCGGGCTTTGAGTGTGCCCGTAGCGGTTGGTGACAAGAGTGCCGATGATCCGAGAGATCCTACACAGAGCGAGTTGCCGGACCAGTTTAACTGTCATAGCTGGTGAACTGTACATTGTGACGTAGGCACGTTTCGCTCATGCTGTACGAAGAACTCAAAAGAAAAGATGGAGCAAACCATGCAACTCGACTTTCACCAAATCGATGCCTTCGCTGATCGTCCGTTCGCGGGTAATCCAGCGATGGTCTACCGTCTCGATGCATGGTTGCCGGACGATCTGATGCAGAAGATTGCCGCTGAGCATAATCTGGCGGAAACGGCCTTTATCCGTCGGGAGGGTGATGTCTGGCGCATTCGGTGGTTTACCCCAAAGGTTGAAATACCGTTGTGTGGCCATGCGACGCTGGCAGCGGCTCATGTACTGTTTACTGTTTATGAGGAAGCGGGAGAAAAGATCGAGTTTATTTCCCGCTCCGGCACCCTGCGTGCCTATAAGGAAGACGATGGGCTTCTGGCGCTGGATTTTCCCGCACAGATTCCAAGTGAGATCGGTTCCACACCAGAGCTGGAGCGTGCATTAGGCGTTAGTCCGGTCGATGTACTGGGCGCAGATAAGCTACTGGTTCTCCTGGAGTCGGAAGAGTCGGTGCGCAACTGCAAGCCTGACTTTGCGGCTCTGGCGCGCCTGCGTTGGCCGGGTGTTATCATTACCGCTCGAGGTGAGCGGTATGATTTCGTGTCCCGTTTCTTTGCGCCTGGTATTGGCATCAATGAGGACCCTGTGACTGGCTCGGCTCACTGTAGCCTCATTCCCTATTGGTCTCGTCGCCTGGCGAAGCGGATGCTGCGAGCCTACCAGTGCTCGGAGCGGGGCGGGGAACTCTGGTGCCGTCTGGATGGCGAGCGCGTGAGCATTGCGGGTCACGCTCGCCGCGTCGCCAGTGGGCGTCTATTGTTGGATTGACGTTATGTGGCGCTGAAGGTTGTCAGCGCCGTTTTCTTGAGCGCAATTCCGATCCGTTCACCGATGCTGTGCTCAATAAAACCTGGGAAGGACGCTTCGAGGCGTGCTCCTGACGCAAGCGCCAGTTGATAGCGGGTGCTTGCACCTAGAAATACCTGGCTGACCACCTGCGCGGTCAACGTGCTCGCGGGGCTATAGAGGATGTCGTCAGGCCGAAGGAGAACGCGAAGCTCATCGCCTTCCTTGAACGCTTTGTTCCTGGCCTTGACAACCCCAAGCTCCGTTTGTATCGATTCTGAGTCGGCGGCACGACCTGGAATGAAAAATCCCTGGCCTACAAACGTTGCCACAAAGGGCGTGGCAGGGGTCTGATAGAGGTGCCCAGGTGTATCCCATTGCTCAAGATGGCCATGCTGAAAAACCCCCACCTTGTCACTTACCGCAAACGCTTCTTCCTGGTCATGAGTCACCAGGATGGCGCTGGTGCCTCGAGCTTTTAGAATATCCCGGACTTCGCTGCTGAGCGATCGACGAAGCTCTACGTCCAGGTTGGAAAAAGGTTCATCCATCAATAACAGGCGAGGCGACGGTGCCAAGGCGCGAGCCAAGGCAACACGCTGCTGTTGACCACCTGACAGCTCATGAGGATAGCGTTTAGCCAGCTGCTCCAGTTTGACCAGGGCCATCAGCTCACCCACGATGCGCTCGCGCTCGGGATGCTTGCGAATACCAAAGGCGATGTTGTCACCTACGTTCAGGTGAGGAAAAAGAGCATAGTCCTGAAAGACCATGCCGATCTCGCGCCGCTCTGGCGCCAGGGTAAACCCCGCTCGGGAAATGACCTGATCGGCGAGACGGATTTCGCCCTGCATGACAGGCTCGAATCCGGCGATGGCGCGCAGCGTCGTGGTTTTCCCGCATCCCGATGGACCAAGCAGACAGCCAATCTCTCCTGACTCAAGAGACAGGCTCAGGTCGCTTACGATCGTGCTGCCACCGTAGCCGCAGGCCAGATGGCTGAGCGTGAGAATGCTCATGCGTTGCGTGTATGTGGGATCAGAAACTCCATCAATGCCTTTTGCGCATGCAGGCGGTTTTCTGCTTCATCCCATACGACCGAGCGTGGATCTTCCAGCAGGTCGTGACTGATCTCTTCTCCGCGGTGGGCTGGAAGGCAGTGCATGAAAACGACGTCCCGGCTGGCTTTGTCCAAGAGCTCACGTGAGACCTGATACGCCTTGAACGTTTCCAGACGAATTTTCGATTCCTCTTCCTGGCCCATCGACGTCCAAACGTCAGTACTGACCAGATGAGCGCCTTCTACGGCCTCCGTTGGATCACGAACAATCTGAATGCGGTCACCGGCGCGCTCAACGAAGCGGGCGTTTGGCTCAAAGCCTTCAGGGCAGGCCACACGCAAGGTGAAGTCCAGTTGTTCGGCAGCTTCTATATAGCTGTTGCACATGTTGTTCCCGTCACCGATCCAGGCCACGACCTTGCCCTGAATGCTGCCGCGATGCTCGAAGAATGTCTGCATATCAGCCAGCAGCTGACAGGGATGAAGGTCATCAGACAGTCCATTGATAACCGGAACGTTGGAGTTTGCCGCAAAGGTCGTCAGGGTGCTGTGGGCATAGGTACGGATCATGACACCATCGAGCATACGGGACATGACGCGGGCACAGTCATCTACCGGCTCACCGCGGCCTAACTGAGTGTCGCGCGGGGACAGGAAAATGGCTTGGCCACCTAGCTGGATCATGCCTGCCTCGAAGGACAGACGCGTACGGGTCGAGGCCTTTTCGAAAATCATGCCAAGAACACGATTTTTCAACGGTTCGTGGCTGACGCCTCGACTACGCAGTTCTTTCAGCTCGATGCCACGGCGGATCAGCTGCAACAGCTCATCGGGTGTGCAATCCATGAACGAAAGAAAATGCCGAGCGCTCATCATCAATACCTATGAATACAGGCCAGGGGTGCCGGCCGGCTTCAGGAAAAACAGGCTACACCCAAAGCTACTGCCGCACCTATGCGGAGGAAAGGGAAGGGCCGGATCTTATAAGTAATTTATATATTTGCGCAAATCCCTGGCGAGGCTGCAGAAAAGATGAGATTGCAACCGGTTATTACGCAAAAGGTAAAACTTCACAAAGATTGGAAAATTGTTCCGCTACGGTTGTTACATTTTTGTTAAATGACTACTATGCCGCCCGCCTTTCGAGGCGACGTTATTACCCCGCAACGGGGTTATTGGAAAATTGTATGCAAAGGAGTATTGCATGAAACGCGTAGTGTATGCCGCTGCCTTCTCTACCTTGGCCCTGCTCACTGGTTGTGCCAGCCAGAACGTAAGTCAGCCAGCTCTGCCTCTGGGTGGCGCCGTTGATACCGGTCTGAAAGCGGACGTCAAAGTAGGTGAAACCATCACAGGTCAGTCTTCCGTAAACGTTCTTTTCGGTATGCTGAAGCTGGGTGGTGATAGCAAGTTTGCAGACGGCGTAACCTATGGTGGTGGTGAAGGTGGTTTTGCTCTGGGACTGGATCCAGTCTCCTCGGCCAAAGCTGCTGCAGCTTACAAGGCTGTCAAGGCTTCGGGTGCTGACGTAATCGTTGCTCCGCGTTATGAAGTCGATGTTCAGGACTACCTGGTGTACAAGGCCGTCAACGTCAAAGTGACTGGCCAGAAAGGCACCATCAGCTCTATCCACTAAGGATGAGCTCGAACCGGCGGACATGGAGTTCGCCGGTTCGAAGAGAAACGACTGCCGCGTTCATCTTTCTTCCTCCCGCCAATTTCTCCTCCTGCGTCAAGTCACGCCGTTATCAGGCTTGTAAATTGTTCCTGTTGTCCTTATCTGTATGGACGGGTGGCCAGAGGCAAAACCGAGCGTTTCACTGGGTTTTCCGTTACACTGGTCAGCACTGAAATTCAGCGAGGTGCACCGTGGATATCATCGAAACGATCAAAGAACAGATCGCCAATAACCCTGTTCTTCTTTACATGAAAGGCTCCCCCAATGCTCCGCAGTGCGGTTTCTCTGCCCGTGCCTCGCAAGCGTTGATGGCGTGTGGTGAGAAGTTCGCCTATGTGGACATCCTGCAAAATCCTGAGATCCGGGCCAATCTGCCTAAGTATGCCAATTGGCCAACGTTCCCCCAGTTGTGGGTAAACGGTGAGCTGGTAGGCGGTAGCGATATCCTGCTGGAGCTGCACGAAAAAGGTGAGCTTCAGCAGCTGGTCAAAGGCGCTGCGGGTAAAACCGAGGCCTGATCGGATGGCCAGATGAACTTCTGGTAACCGCTTCGGCTCTGACTGCCTGGGTTGTCTAGTAGTCAACCGGATTCAACAAAGCCCCGCTTCGGCGGGGCTTTGTTTTGTTGGAGTGGTTATGGCTGAGAAGACATTAGCAGGCTCTGCGCGTTGGGCTTGCGCTTATTTCTTTGCTATCAATGGACTGGTGCACGGCAGTCTGATGGCGCGGATACCGGCCTTGAAAATGCAGGCCGGACTTGACGAAGGTACGCTTGGACAGGCGTTGCTGTGCCTGGGGCTGGGTGCCTTGACAGCGTTCCCCCTGACAGGAATTCTCCAGCGCTGGCTGGGTAGCCGCCGGATTGTAATTGGTGGAGGGCTACTGCTCCTGCTTGCCTTTCCCTTGGTCGGGCTGGCCCATCAATAGCTCAGCTTCGCCTTGGCGATGTGTCTTATTGGTTTGGCCAGTGGCGCAATGGATGTTGCGGTCAACACGCAGTCTGTAGAAGTCGAACGAGCCCTTCGGCGTCCGACGCTTTCGCTTCTTCACGGGATGTACAGTCTTGGCGGCCTGGTCGGTGCGCTAGGGGCGGCTGCGCTGGTGGCATTGTCACCCGTCTGGCATTTCCTCTTACTGGCAGTGATTGCCCTTATCTTTCTGCTGCCTGGCGGTAAACGGCTTTTGCCTGATGAGCACATGCCTGCGCGCACCCATAAAGGTTCGGGGCTGCGTTTGCCGCCCATGGCAGTCGTAGGGCTGGGTCTCATGGCGTTGTGTTCGTTTGTGTCCGAAGGCGCTATCGCTGACTGGAGCGCCTTGCTTCTGCATGATGTGAAAAGTGCCAGCGAAGGGTTATCCGCTTTGGGATACGCCGCCTTTTCCGCCACGATGGTATTTGGCCGACTCTTTGGTGATCGCCTGCGTGTTCGCTTTCAGGATCACTCACTGGTTCGTGCGCTTGGAGGGTTGGCAACACTGGGGATGGTTGTAGCGCTGCTGGCGCCTGATGCGATCATTTCGATCATTGGGTTTGCTCTGGCCGGTCTGGGACTGTCGATCATTGTGCCGATCCTTTTCAGTGCTGCAGGCAATCGCCCGGGCATTGACCCGGGGGTTGGCGTTGCTGCTGTTGCTACCCTGGGCTATGGCGGGCTGCTCATGGGGCCTCCGCTGATCGGTCTGTTGGCCCAGGCAGTAGGACTCAAGCTGGCCTTGCTGTCCATTGTGATGTTATGTGCCGCGCTGTGTCTGCGCGCCGGCATCGTTCGAAGAGGCTAGCGAGCCACCAGCCTGGTATTGTCCAGGCTGATGCAAGGAACTTCCTGACGCGTTCGTGAGCCTATCGGTCATCACTCGACGATAATAAGCACGTGCGTATTCCCTGGCAGGTTTTCCTTGCGCCTAGCCCGTTGGCGCTCAAGTTTGCGGTCAAGACGCTTTTTGCAGCGTGTCTGGCCCTATGGCTTGCGTTTCGATTCGATCTTGAACAGCCCACATGGTCGATGATGACGGTCTTTATCGTCTCGCAGCCGTTGTCCGGCATGGTGGTAGCCAAGGGTCTGTTTCGTCTGATCGGGACCGTAGCCGGGACGATCATGTCTGTGGTGTTGATTGGCCTGTTTGCACAGACGCCCTGGGCTTTTCTTCTGGCCATGGCGCTCTGGCTCGGGTTGTGCACCGCTGCGTCGACCTTGCTGCGCAATCATGTGTCCTATGCCTTCGTTCTGGCCGGCTACACCGTAGCGATCATCGGCCTGCCAGCCATTGCTCAGCCGCTCGGCGTCTTTGATCAGGCAGTCGCTCGCTGTACGGAAATCTGTATGGGCATCATTGTGGCGTCTATCGTCAGCTCGGTGATCTGGCCGCAACGGGTAGAGCAGAACCTGAGTCAACAGGCCAGCAAGGTGTGGCAGGCGGGTCTGCAGGCAGCACGCGCTGAGGTGGCTGAAGATGAAACCGCTGCGACCGGACTGCTTGGGGTGTTTGGCCAGATCGTGGCTGTCGATGCGCAGCGCGACCACACATGGTTTGAGGGCCATCGAGGACGTCAGCGTGCCCGTGCGTTGCGACTGTTCTGTCGAGATCTGCTGAGCCTGTTGCGTACCTCGCGGGGCGTGGTTCGCCAGTGGCGTAACCTTGAAGCAGGTGAACGAGAGGCGGTCGCGCCCTGGCGTGAGGAGGTTATCCAACATCTGGACCCGTTCGAGCCAGCGGCCATTGAGGCATTGCTCAACCGGCTCCGTGACGAGCTCAATGACCCACGTTACAACAATGACCAGCGCTACTTTCTAGCTCGCCTGGGCATTCTGCTCGGCAAGGCGCTAACGGCTGAACAGGCCGAACGGGCGGTTGCCCGTGGCGTGGCTGATGACAGTGCTCCTTCGGCACTGTCCTGGCACCGCGACATCCAGACGGCGCTGTTGTATGGAATGCGCAGCGCGTTGGCATTGCTCGGACTTGCGATTTTCTGGTTGAACACCGCCTGGCCTGCCGCAACCGGTGCCATGCTGTTGGGTGCTGTTTTATGCAGCCTGTTCGCCAACCGCGATAACGCCGTTCATATCGGCCTAAGTTTTCTTCGTGGTATTGCCTACGCCATCGTGGTGGCCATTGTTGTCAGCCAGGCCGTATTGCCGTCATGGTCCGGCTTCCCGTTATTGTGCCTGGGTATGGGGGTTCCGCTGTTTTTTGCCGCGCTTGGAATGGCGGGGCCGCCAGCGGTGGTAGGTACGGCTACTGCGTTTGCGTTGCACTTCATTGTGCTGGTTTCGCCAAACAACCATACCCGCATGGACATGGCTAACCTGCTCAATCAAGCCCAGGCGCTGGTCATTGGAGTTGGCTTTGCCGTCGTGATTTTTCGTTTGATTACGCTGCGTCACCCGCGGCGGCTGGTCCGAAGAATTCTTTCAGCCACGACCTATGACCTGCAGCGTCTGACAGAGCGCCCTCTTGGTATTGCTGAAACCTGGTTTGGAGGGCGGATGGCCGATCGATTGCTGCAACTGGCACGCAATATCAACCTGATGCCGCTTCATGAACGTCGTCGCTGGCACGATGGCCTGCTGGCATTGGATCTGGGTAACGAGCTGTTGCACCTGCGCGCCTGCCTTGACGGGGCGACCGGCTCACTGGCGGCGGAGCGCGATCGTTTCCTACAGGCGTTTTCGGCAGCCCTGGCAAATGGTCTGGAGCATGTACGGCCGGAGCAGCTGGATGAACCCGCGAACCGATTACGCTCTGTATTAGAAGCCGTACCAGAGCCGGATGAGCCCAAGCGCCTGGCTCATGGAGCGGTTCGCCAGTTGCAGCGAACCTGGACGATGTGGTGCCAATCGCTTGAGGATCACCATGGACCTGCATGAATGGGCTATCGGCGGCGTTTACCTGAGCCCGCTGTTTCTTTATGCGGTAGCGGCTTTATTACTGACAGGTGTGATTCGGCTGGTCATGCATAAATTTCATGCGAGTCGCTGGATCTGGCATGAGGCGCTATTTGGGTGCGCACTGTTTCTGCTGCTGCTCGCAGCCATTACCTGGGTTGCCGCGACGTGACGTGGTCACGGTGAATATGAACGCTTGGATGAGGAGGGCATGATGCGCAAGGTGGCCCGTGTAGCGATTACAGTGGTCGTGGTGATGGTGGCGGTGCTGGCTGGCCTATGGCTGTGGCGGTTTTACATGCTCTCGCCCTGGACGCGTGATGCGCGTGTTCGAGCCGATGTCGTGGTCGTCTCGCCCGATGTGGCCGGTTGGGTGACTCGCTTGCCTGTGAAGGATAATCAGCTGGTCAAGAAAGGTGATCTGATCATGCAGATCGACCGGGAGCGCTATCAGGCTACCCTCAACCACGCCCGCGCCGTTGCCGATACACGCAAACAGCAGCTGCGTTTGCGTGAGAGCGAGGCTGAGCGCCGTAATCGTCTGGGTGTCAGCGCCATCAGTGCCGAAGACAGGGAAAATGCGCAGATCAACGCTGCTGTGGCACGGAGTCAGTATCAGGAAGCGCTGACGGATATCCGGCTGGCGGAGCTTAACCTGGCGCGTAGCCAAGTGCTGGCGCCTCGTGAAGGGCGCATCACGAACCTGCGATTTGCCGAAGGTAATTACGTGCGTACCGGTGAAGCTGTCATGGCGCTGGTTGATACGCGCTCTTTCTACGTCATGGCCTATTTCGAGGAAACCAAGATCCCGCATATTGCAGTAGGGGATGCCGTCAATATCCGCCTGATGAGCCACAAGGGGATTCTCAAGGGGCGTGTGGCCAGCATCAGTAGCGGAATCACCGACCGCAACGCAAGCCCGGACGAGCAGCTATTGGCGGAAGTTCAGCCCACGTTCAATTGGGTACGACTGGCGCAACGTATTCCGGTCCGCGTAGAGCTCTTGGATGTGCCGCCGGAGGTGCAATTGAGTGCCGGAATGACCGCTAGCGTCTCGGTGCTCGATGCCGAAGGGCATCATCCGCTGGAAGGGTGGCGCAGTCTGTGGGATTACTAGCGGGCCCGCCGACAACTCTCGAGACACATGCCGTCACACAAATAGCTATGGTTGATCAGGCCGGATAGCCCACGTTGCTGTTGCCGCCGTAAGCGTATTCGGCATCCGAGCCATATGCCGACCGCTCCAGTCCCGCCGCGTCAGCGGGGCTGTAGGGTCGCACTTTTAAGCCTTTACCCTTTATCCCGCGAAACAGCCCCTTTATCCCGGTTACGACTAAAGTCGTCTGGCTGTCAGGTTCCGGTAGCCTAGAGTACAAATCGACGATCCCCGTCACGCTGTGAGGACAACAATAATGAACGACAGCATCTACCGGCGGATAGAACAAAATCCGCAATTCAAAGAACTGGTTGCCAAGCGTGAGCGTTTTGCCTGGCTGCTTTCCCTGATCATGTTAGGACTCTACGTCGCCTTCATCCTGCTTATCGCCTTTGCGCCACATGTGTTAGGTGCTCGGATCAATCCGGATAGTCCGATTACCTGGGGAATTCCGATCGGTGTCGGTCTGATTCTTTCCGCTTTTATCCTGACAGGTGTCTATGTTCGCCGTGCCAACGGTGAATTTGACCAGCTTAACCGTGCCATTTTGAAGGAGGTTCAACAATGAAAGCGCCTCTCTCTGCAGTAATGGGACTGGCTCTGTTCGCTCCGGCTGCCTGGGCTGCCGATGCGTTGACCGGTGCCGTTCAACGGCAACCTTTGAACGTGGCCGCTATCGTAATGTTCGTTGCTTTCGTGGCGGGGACATTGGGGATCACTTATTGGGCTTCCAAACGCAACCGTTCAGCGGCAGATTACTACGCTGCTGGCGGTCGCATCACGGGCTTTCAGAATGGTTTGGCAATCGCAGGCGACTATATGTCTGCCGCCTCCTTTCTGGGTATTTCCGCGCTGGTATTTACGTCGGGTTATGACGGCCTGATCTACTCCATCGGCTTTCTGGTCGGATGGCCGATCATTCTGTTCCTGATTGCCGAGCGCTTGCGTAACCTGGGCAAATACACCTTTGCCGACGTTGCCTCCTACCGTCTCAAGCAGAAGGAAATCCGTACCCTGTCTGCCTGTGGTTCGTTGGTGGTGGTGGCGTTGTACCTGATCGCTCAGATGGTGGGTGCGGGCAAGCTGATTCAGCTGCTATTCGGCCTTGATTACCACGTGGCGGTGATCCTGGTCGGTCTTCTGATGGTCATGTACGTATTGTTTGGCGGCATGCTGGCAACCACCTGGGTACAGATCATCAAGGCGGTGCTGCTGCTTTCAGGCGCAAGCTTCATGGCAGTCATGGTGATGAAGTCCGTCAACTTCGACTTCAGTGCCTTATTCTCCCAGGCAATTGCCGTTCACCCTAAGGGTGAGGCCATTATGAGTCCTGGTGGTCTGGTAAAAGACCCGATCTCAGCCTTTTCTCTAGGTCTGGCGTTGATGTTTGGTACAGCAGGTCTGCCGCACATTCTTATGCGCTTCTTCACGGTGAGTGATGCCAAGGAAGCCCGCAAGAGCGTGTTCTACGCTACCGGTTTCATCGGTTATTTCTACATCCTGACCTTTATCATCGGTTTCGGCGCGATCCTGCTCGTCAGCACCAATCCTGCGTTCAAGGATGCTGCCGGTGGCCTGATTGGTGGCAACAACATGGCGGCGGTGCACCTGGCCAACGCGGTGGGCGGCAGCATCTTCCTGGGGTTCATCTCGGCGGTAGCGTTTGCAACCATCCTGGCGGTGGTAGCAGGTCTGACCCTGGCGGGTGCCTCGGCGGTGTCCCATGACCTCTATGCCAGCGTGATCAAGAAAGGCAATGCCAACGAAAAGGATGAGCTGCGTGTCTCTAAGATCACCACTGTGACGCTGGGCGTGGTTGCGATCGGCTTGGGTATTCTGTTCGAGAAGCAGAACATTGCCTTCATGGTGGGTCTGGCTTTCTCGATCGCGGCCAGCTGTAACTTCCCGGTACTGCTGCTCTCCATGTACTGGAAGAAACTGACCACGCGAGGTGCCATGATTGGTGGCTGGTTGGGGCTGATCACAGCGGTAGCTCTGATGATTCTGGGCCCGACCATTTGGGTTACCATCCTGGGTCATGAAAAGGCGATCTACCCTTATGAGTATCCAGCACTGTTCTCCATGCTCGTAGCGTTCATCGGGATCTGGTTCTTCTCGATTACGGACAAATCTACCGCAGCCGATGAAGAGCGTGCTCGATTCTTCCCTCAGTTCGTTCGCTCTCAGACGGGTCTTGGCGCTTCCGGCGCAGTGGCTCACTAAGTCGTACTGAATCGGCAGGCTCGTCAGGGCCTGCCGTTTTCATTTCAGGCGAATTCGCGTCATGCCGGATAATTTCAATTTCGAGGCAGCCCCGTTCGATACGCTCAGTGAGTATGAACGCAACCTGCTTCGCTCGGCGCTATCGGTCGGATACTACGTGCCTGGCGAGATACTGATCGAGCCGGGTAGCGTCACGCTTGCACTCTATATCGTGCTGAAGGGTGTCATTGAGGAGCGTGGCAAGGACGACCAGCTATTTGCACACTATGGGCCGGACGATCTCTTTGATGTGCGGGGGCTTTTTGATGGGCAGACCCGGCATGCCTATCGAGCTGTTGAAGAGAGCATTGTCTACGAACTCAACGCCAAGATGTTTCATGAACTGTGCGAGCGAAATACATCGTTTGCTTCTTATTTCCAGGCAAGCCTTGCCACCAAGCGGCAACTGGCACGTCGGGACGGGCAGAATCTGGCGGAATTCATTCTGACCCGCATTGCCCGTGAGCATTTGCTGCCTGCCGTGGAAGTCGGTGCCGATCTGTCATTGGGCGAGGCCGCCCGTACGCAGTTAAAGGTCGGCGCCGATGCGTTGCTGGTCCGGCTGGAAGACGGCTTTGAAGGGCTGGGTATTGTGACCAGAACGGACCTGATGGTTGCTCATTTCCAGCAGGGGCTGGGCGACGAGACACCTATCGGGACGCTGGCGCATCAGCCGCTGGCCTCTATAGAGCTGGGCGACTTTCTGTTTGATGCCATGATTCTCATGACCCGCCAACGCATCGAGCGGGTCGTGGTCAGGCAAGGTAATCAGGCAGTCGGCCTACTGCACTTGACTCAGGTATTGAGTCTCTTTTCCACCCATTCTCATGTTCTGGCGCTGCGGATCGCCCGCGCCGAAACGCTCGATGAGTTGCAGCGAGCCGCCGAAACCCTGGATACGTTGATTGCTACCCTGGAGGGTAATGGCATCCGGCTGCGCTTTATCATGCAGTTGGTCAGCGCGTTGAATGAGCAGTTGCTGGCGCGCGTCTTCGAGCAGTGTGTTCCTGTAGCGTATCGCTCCCGTTGTTGCCTGGTGGTCATGGGAAGCGAAGGGCGAGGAGAGCAACTGCTCAAGACCGATCAGGATAATGCGCTGATCCATGCAGACGACATTGCAAACGAGGAGGCATTGGCCTGGATGGCCCGCTTCAATGAGGCGCTCACGGGGTTTGGTTACCCTCAATGCCCAGGAGGGGTAATGGCCTCGAATGCGGTGTGGTGCAAGCCTGTCAGTGAGTGGCGGCATGAGCTGCTGACGGCCGCCCGTGAGGGGCATCCTGAGCAGCTGCTGCGTCTGTCCATTCTGATGGATGCCCACCCTGTAGCCGGAAATGAGCATTGGTTTATGGCTGTGCAGGCTCAGCTGAGCGTGTGGTCTGGCCCGGGGGAGCGATGGCTGAGCGATATGGCGCTGGCTGCTTTGCAGTTCGATACGCCGTTGACCTTGTTTGGCGGACTTAAAACATCCGGTGAACGCCTGGACATCAAGCGTGGAGGTCTTTTCCCGATCGTTCATGGGACCCGAATACTGGCCCTGCGAGACGGGTTGATGGTGCGTGGCACCTTGGGCAGACTGCAGATGCTGGGTGAGCGGGGCGTTCTGGATCGAAACATGGCTGATAACCTCGCTGAGGCTTTCGAGCTGTTCATGCAGCTACGGCTGTCCCAGCAATTGGCAGGCGACAGGAGTGGATTAACGCAAGGTATTGATGTGTCGATCCTGAGCCGGGCCGAGCGAGACCTGCTGCGCTTCAGCCTTCATGTAGTTAAAAAATTCAAGCAAACCCTGGGACGTCTGTTTCATCTGGATACGCGTTGATGGCTGCCTACATCTCAAGACCTGATTTGCATTGGCCCCTTTGGCGGCAACGCCTACACTGGTGGTGGCATGACCCGATGGACGCCGATGAGATCGTTTCGCTGGATTTGGAAACGACCAGCCTTGATCCACGTCGGGCTGATATTCTCAGTGTAGGTGCCATACTCATTCGACAGGGGAAGATGCAGGTAGGGGAACGTCTTGAGCTGTATGTCGAGCCGCCACCCAGTCTGGACGCCGAATCGATCCGCATTCACAAGCTACGTCGGATGGATCTGGAGGGGCAGCTCAAAATCCAGGATGCCCTGAGACAACTGCAAGACTTCATCGGAAATCGCCCGCTGCTGGGCTATTACGTGTCCTTTGATATCGCAGTGCTCAGTCGTCATTTCCGCCGTTACGGGATGCCTAGGCTGACGAATCCCCGGATCGAAGTGTCGGCCCTCTATCATCGCAAGGTCAGCCGCTTGTTTCCCGATGTGCACCTGGATTTGCGTTTTGACACCTTATCGCGGGCATTGGACATACCGGTGACGGGGCGGCATACCGCGCTTGGGGACGCACAAACGGTTTCGCTGATGTTTCTTAAATTATTGAAGGGGCCTGTGCCCAAGCCGTACTAAACAGAAAATAGTGTGCTTCTCTTCAACAAGCGAAACGGTTACAGGACTTTTCCGCAGGGGTAGCAGTCCGATAGTACAGGTACGCTTTCTTCTTACTCCCCGAGCTTTTCCGGTCTCGGTGATGGGAAGTGACCTGTGCTGTGGATTCCCGTAGCGGTTATAAGGAGATGCATCATGTCGCTGACTACCATATTGGTTCTGGTCCTGCTTGTTCTGTTGATTGGTGGATTGCCCGTGTTTCCGCATTCGCGCAGCTGGGGATATGGCCCGTCTGGAATCGTGGGCGTGTTGCTGGTCGTACTGCTCGTGCTGGTGTTGCTGGGAATGATCTAGCGTCGACGGCTTAAAGATGAAAAGTCTTTCCTAATCAAGTGTTTACGAATCGATAGAGACCGACTGCTCCCCGCTTTTTGCCCCTGCTTGGTGCGTAGGAGAAAATTCTTGCCCAAAGAGGTGCAAGAGAGTAGGGTTCTCTTCACCGGCCTGCCTTGCCGATGTCAGTTGTGAGACAAAACCAGAGCCAAGCGTTGCTTGCTCTGGTTTTGTCTTTTCTGCGCTACCTCTTCTTATTTCACTCGTCTCAGTGCCTTGCATCACGGAGCGATCATTCAGGTGTTGCGCGGCGTTTAATCGGCCAGGCGGCTGTGATAAAAGCCCAAGGAGTAGCAAAGAGGGAGTGTTCCGTGGATTCGGAATCCATAGTGTATGGCTGCATCAAGGATTGGCCGACGAGCGACTCCATGGAGCGCCGGATGCGCCGGGCTTTGAATCGTCGTGTCCTGGCCAATCTCCCTCATGATTCCTGGGCATTTCTGGGGCGGGAGATGTTCAGCCAGTGCGAGCAGGCCGGCGCAGGTCTTTATAAAACCCAAGTCATTCACTTTGGCGCAAGTTACGAAGGCGTCGAGTATGAGTGGAAATTATGGGTCGAAGAGTTCGAGGCCCTGCTCAAACGCCTCTACTGGGCCAGCGCCGTGGTGCATCTGGAAACTGCCTTGAGCGGTACTCATACGTTCCGTTGGGAATCTGAGAAAGGCTTCCATAGCCCACAGGAAGATGACTTGCGGGCACGGTGTGCCTGGGAGCGGGAGGGCTGAAGCCCTCCCGTAGCCGCTGTTCTCAGCGAGCAGCAGTGCTGTCCTGCTTGGTACGGTTGTACAGATCCACCATAACCTGATCCAGTACGCTGGACGCACCCCAGGGACGGCTGCTGTTCAGAATCGCAACCACCGCCCACGTCCTGCCATTGGCATCCCGGCTGAAGCCGGCCAGGGCACGTACGTTATTGAGCGTTCCCGTCTTCATGTGGGCCTGTCCGAGCAGGGGTGTATTCTTCAGGCGCTTGCGCAGCGTGCCGTCCATGCCTGCAATGGGCAGGGAAGAGATGTATTCGTAGGCATAGGGGCTTCGCCAGGCTGCCTGAAGAATCAGGCCCATTTCCCGCGCGCTGATGCGCTCATCGCGGGACAGTCCCGAGCCGTTTTCCATGACTAGGTGCGTGGCGGTGATACCTTTGCGGGCCAGCCACTGACGAATCACACGCTGCGCCGCTACGCCATCATTCGCGTCCGCGCTGGTGCGGTATTGGGCACCAATGGACAGGAACAGCTGTCGCGCCATGGTGTTGTTACTGTATTTGTTAATATCACGAATGATCTCGACCAGATCAGGCGAAAAGGAGCGAGCCAGCAGCTCTGCGCTCTTGGGTACTGTACCCTCCCGGTCCTTGCCCATGATGGTGCCGCCCAGTTCCTTCCAGATGGCGCGTACGGCACCTGCGGTATAGCTTGGGTGATCCAGCAGTGACAGGTAGCTCTGAGCGCTACAACCGCTAGGCAGGTTGCCCGTCACGATGAGGGCTGTACCGTCCGTTTCCGTGACTGGGTTGAACCGTATTTCAGGCCAAGCCGGGCATTTGCCCTTGCCTACGGCCTTGACCTGATTCTCAACCCGCACATTGGTCAACGGCGGGTCCATCGAGACGCTGGCCTTGCCATCATCGGCACGAATGACCATGCGGACCGACTTCAGATTGACCATCAAGGCATCCGGGCCAACCAGGAACGGCTTGTTCTCATCGTTGCCGTCATCGTTGAAAACAGGAAGTTCGGGTTTGATGAAGCGGCCGCGATCCAGAACCAGATCCCCGTTGACCTGGGTGACGCCATTGGCGCGCAGATCACGCATCATCAGCCACAGCTTTTCCATGTTCAGCTTTGGATCGCCACCGCCCTTGAGATAGAGGTTGCCGTTGAGCACTCCGTTGTGGAGCTGGCCATCGGTATAGAACTCCGTCTTCCACTGATAGGTAGGACCTAGCAGTTCCAACGCCGCAAATGTCGTAATGAGCTTCATGGTAGAAGCAGGGTTTACGGAAACATCGGCATTGTAAAAGTCAGCGCTTCCGGCAGCATCCAGCGGAATCATGACCAGGGACAGCTCGTCATTGGCCAGTTTGTTCTTTTGCATGAGCTGCTGCACTTTAGGTGGCAGCACGGCAGTGTCAGCATAGGTCAGAGCGGGTAAGCCCAGAGGCAGAAGGCCTAGCGCAAGTGAAACGGAGCGGAAGAATTTCAGCATTAACAAACCCCAAAAGAAGGCTGGGCCGAGATGAAAAGGTGATAGCCGAGCGATCTGTTACAAGAAACAGACATTATGCAGCAAACCGGTTTATAGCCAATACAGCCTGTGAAATGACTAGCACGCGTTGTCAGCTTTCCGCCTGTAGGGATTAAACAGCCATTTATCTGGCGGATCTCCATAATGTGACAAATATCGCAAAAGATAATGATCGATTGTGCATTAGGTATTAAAATGATAGCAAATTGCCATACAGACGATTGCTATCATGAGCGAGCGGGACATCCGGGACTACATTAACAGCCTTAATGAAGAAAACCTGAGCCGGCAGTCTGGGGCATCGGCTCAAGCAGGGGATACGCTAGGGTGGGCACTTCTCGAGGCCATTGCCTCGCCTGTTGATCAGCCATTACCTGTTATCCATTCTTCTTCTGCGGTCTCTACCGAGGCCATTCCAGTGGTGACGAGCAATCCCTTACAAGAGGCGCGTGAGCCCTCGTCAGGCATCGCTCCTCCGGTGGATGTCCAGGCCAAGCCTGCCTCAGGCGCTCACCCGTTTGGCAATATCTTCAAAATTAAACCGGCAGTGGACGAGGTAGACCTTCAACCTCAGGGCTCTCTGAAAGCGCTACTCAAGAGTATTGCCACATGCCGTTAATCTGTGTTGCCTCTCCCAAGGGCGGTGTAGGCAAGACGACCGTGACGGCCAGCCTGGGGTATGCACTTCAGCGTCTAGGACGTCCAGTAGTGTTGGTTGACTTCGACGTGCAGAACGCTTTGCGCCTGCATTTTGGGTTGCCGCTCGGGCTGAGTCAGGGATTTGTTGAAAGCGCTCTGGCGGGCGCAGACTGGCGGCAGCTAAAGGTAACCTCTCCAAGCAATATTCAGGTGCTGCCATACGGACGGGTTAGCGCAACGACGCGTCTGGCGTTCGAGCACCGCCTGCTCAATGATCCTTCTTTTCTGAAGGAAGGGCTGGCAGATCTGCTCACGATTCCCAATGTGATTGTATTGGCAGATACGCCGCCTGGCCCAAGCGCTTCTCTGAGCGCACTTATCCATCAGGCGGATCTCTGCATAGCGGTACTGTTGGCCGATGCAGGCTCGGTTGCATTGCTGCCGGACATCGAGTCCGGTGAGTTCTTTGGCAGTGCTGGAACGGAAACCGTGCGCTATGTAGTCAATCAGGTGGATCGGCGGCGGCGCCTCAATCGAGACGTCTCGGTGTTTCTGCAGGCGCGCTGCGGTGGTGCATTGCTGGGCATGATTCATCGTGACGAGTCACTGCCTGAGGCGCTGGCAAGTCAGCAATCGGTTTTCGCATTCGATTCGGCATCGGCCGCCGCCCATGACCTCGATATGCTTGCGCAGCGATTGCTGGCCGCGCTTGAGCAGCAGACCACACCTGTATCTGATACGCGTCAACGGCAGTATTCCTGAGGAATCAAGGATGAATTCTGGAGTCGGAAAGCTCGCAGCCAGCGGGCTTGTTGTTCTGGCGTTGCCTGTCCTTGCACTGATCATCATGGTGCCGATGAGTATCGAGATGCAGCTGCTGCTGAGCGTGGCTGCCATCCTGTTTACGATGGTGCTCAAGCGCAACCCTTCTTCCCGAATCACTTTGACGCTGGTGGTCATTTCGATCACGCTTTCGACACGCTATCTCTACTGGCGTACCACCGAGACGCTGCATTTCAGCAATGGCGTGGAGTGGGTTCTGGGCATCGGTCTGTACCTGGCCGAGGTCTATGCCTGGATCATCCTGCTGTTGGGCTACTTCCAGAGTGCCTGGCCGCTTGAGCGCAGGCCCAGCCGTCTGCCAGCCGATACCTCGGTGTGGCCAAGCGTGGATGTCTACATTCCGACCTATAACGAGAGCCTGAGCGTAGTACAGGATACGATCCTGGCTGCCCAGAATCTGAATTACCCGGCCGACAAGCTCAGGATCTATGTACTCGATGATGGTCGTCGACCCGAATTTGGTGCATATGCCGCTGCCGCAGGCGTGGGGTATATCGTTCGGCCGGACAACAATCATGCGAAGGCCGGTAATCTCAACCATGCGATGACCAAGACCCACGGCGACCTGATCTGCATCTTCGACTGCGATCATGTCACGACCCGGGTTTTCCTGCAGGCCACGGTCGGGCAATTCCTCGATGACCCCAAACTCGCCTTGGTGCAGACGCCACATCACTTCTATTCGCCAGACCCGTTTGCCCGCAACCTCAGTACCCAGGGTAAGGTTCCCAGTGAGGATGAGCTGTTCTATGGCCCGATTCAGAAGGGCAACGACCTGTGGAATGCCACGTTCTTTTGCGGTTCTTGCGCTATCATCCGCCGCAAGGCCCTGGAGGATACGAACGGATTTGCCGTCGAGACCGTAACCGAAGATGCGCATACGGCGCTCAAGCTGCAGCGCAAGGGATGGAACACAGCCTTTATCAGCGTCCCCATGGCGGCAGGCCTTTCAACAGAGCGCCTGGCCTTGCATGTCGGTCAGCGTATGCGCTGGGCGCGAGGCATGACGCAGATCTTCCGGCTGGATAACCCGCTGCTCGGGCGGGGCCTAGCATTGCCTCAGCGGCTCTGCTATCTGAACGCCATGCTGCATTTCCAGTTTGCCCTGCCGCGCTTTGTCTTCCTGACATCGCCGCTGGCCTTCCTGCTGCTGGGGCAGAACATCATCGCTGCCTCGGCGCAGACCATTTTTGCCTATGCGTTGCCGCATCTGGTGCTGTCGATCCTGACAAACGCCCGTATCCAGGGTAAACACCGTCATTCCTTCTGGGGGGAAATCTACGAGACGGTGCTGGCCTTTCACCTGATCAAGCCCACGCTCTATACGCTGTTCAACCCCAGGAAGGGCAAGTTCAACGTGACGGACAAGGGCGATCTGCTGGACCGGGGCTTCTTCGATTTTCCTGTGGTGAAGCCGCACCTGATTACGGTGGGCTTTTTGTGTGCTGGCATCCTGTTTGGTATTGCCAAGTATTTCTGGATCGAAGCAATTCGGCCGGATCTGTTCACGCTGATGCTCAACATTGGCTGGACAGTCTTCAACATGTTGATCCTGTTGGCGGCCATTGCAGCGGCACTCGAGACCCGGCAGGTGCGCCAGACCGTGCGGCTCGCTGTCAATCTGCCGATTCTCATGTACCTGGCCGATGGCCGTGTGGTGCGCAGCGAGTCGGTGGATATTTCCATGGGTGGTGCGCGGCTTCGTTATAAGGGCGGTGAGTTGTCCGCGCCAGTCGAGGAGATCGAGATCCAGTATGGCGAGTCGCCTCTGATCCTGGGCACAGACATGGTCAATGCCCGCGATGGCTATGTGCAGTTGCGTTACAAACCCCTCTCAATTGCCCAACGCCGCGATTTGGTGGCTATCGTCATGGGGCGGCCAGATGCCTGGCTCAAGACGCACCCAACACAGGAAGATAACCCGCTGCGCTCATTGTGGAATGTGATCCGATCGGGCGCGCTACTGGTCAGGCGGCCGACCAGACGCTTGCCCGGCAACGCAACCAAGGCTCGCAAGCCACGGGGATTTGCCAGGGCGCTGATGCCTGCCGCCGCCCTGGTGGTTGTTGCCGTGCTGTGTATTATTTCCTTGCCGTCCAAGGCTGATGAACAGCCCCTTCCGCCGCTCCCGGCCTTGCCGCCACCCGTCAGTACAATAACCTCTGCTGGCATGCCTGCTATGCCCGGCAGGGTTGAATCGATCAGCCTTAGCCGGTTGGGCGTGTCCGATGCACTGATCTTGAAGGGGCGGCGAGGGGAGGCGGGCGTAGCTTTTTCCATCAACCGCCAGCAGGTGGTTACAGGCGCGACGCTGCACCTGCGCCTCAGCTATTCCGACAAGCTTTTAGCCGAGAGCAGCGTCCTGCAGGTATCGGTCAACGATGAGCTGATTCAGAACATTCCATTGGTACCTGCTACCGCCTCGGGACTGGACGTCGACCTGCCCATCAATCCGCTACTTCTCCTGCCTTATAATCGGCTGAACCTGCGCCTTGATGCGCATTATTCACAACAATGTGAGAACCCGTTACATCCTGCGCTGTGGGCCAGAATAGACCCTGCCTCCACGTTGGAGCTGGCTCTGGAGCGGCTGCCTATTACGCGCGATCTGGCGCTGCTGCCGGCACCCTTTTTCGATGAGGCGGACATGAGCCGCCTGCGCCTGCCTGTGGTACTGCCCGATCAACCTGAAGCGGGTGAGATAGAAAGCGCTGCGATGGTCGCCTCTTGGTTTGGTATGCAGTCCCGCTTTCGTGGCGCTGAATTTCCGGTCAGCTTCAATGAGCTGCCGATGGGGAATGCCGTTCTCATTGGCACGGCACGCGAATCCTTTACAGGTTTAACCCTGCCAGCGATTGAGGGTCCCATGCTGGCCGTGGTCGATAACCCCCGTGATTCCCTGGGCAAGCTCCTGCTGGTGCTGGGGCGTGATGCATCGGAAGTCCGCGTCGCCGCTCAGAATCTGGTACTAAGGTCGGATCGTCTGAAAGGGGAAGCTGCTAATTTAGCGCCGTTTTCGATCCCGGCCCGCCGGCCTTACGATGCGCCGCGCTGGATCTCCAATCAGGTTACCCGCTTCGCTGATCTGGCAAAGCCTGAGGCGCTGACCAGCGACAATCTCTTTCCAGGTGTCATCAAGATAGGTTTTCGCGCTGCACCCGATAACTTTCTCTGGGAAGGCGACAATGTGCCGATGCGCATACGGTTTCGCTTCCCCGAAGGGGATTGGTACGACGCCGCACGCTCCCGACTGGATGTCTCACTTAACGGGCAATACCTGAGTTCAGTATCGGTACTCAAGCCGGGCCTGTATGAAAAGGTAAAGTCACTGCTGGGCTACCCCAGCCGCCAGGAAGATGCAGTGATCGAGGTGCCGCCGTATCTGATCTATGGCGATAACCAGCTAGGGTTTTACTACAACCAGCAGGTCACCAGCACCGAAGACTGCAACCTTGTGCTGCCGGAGTCAGCGCATAGCTACATCGACGGCGACTCAGTGATTGACCTGAGTGGAGCCAAGCACTTTTCACAGCTGCCCAACCTGTCTTTCTTCGTTGGCGCCGGCTTTCCCTTTACACGTATGGCCGATCTTTCCCAGACGGCGCTCATTCTGCCTCATTCACCCCGCGCCAGTGAGATTGAGGCCTTATTGACGCTGATGGGGCGTTTCGGTGATGCCACGGGCTATCCTGCCCTTAACGCAACCGTGCTCTTGGGAACCACACATCTGCCTGAAGTCGCGGACCGCGACTGGCTGGTGGTTGGCCAGATCAGTGATCGGCTGGATTTCAAGACGCTGTTCCAGGGCTCGTCCTTCACACTCACCCAGAACCGGCTTCGTATCCAGCCGCTCACGCCAACCGGCATGCTTGAAACAGTATTGCTGGGCGACTGGGATCGCCAGATAGATGCAGCCGACCGCACGCTGGCGGGCTATCGGGATTTTCAGGGGTTTGTCAGCCGCCAGTCACCCCTCAACAACAAGCGCGTCGTAGTGATGGCATTGGCTAGCCAGCCAGAACGCCTGCCTAATGTCATTACCTATTTGAACAGCCCGGAACACAGCGCCGAGATCAGAGGCGATATCGCCTTGTTTGGCCGTGATGGTCAGGTGGAGAGCTTTCGTACCGGGCTGCGCTTTACCTATGGCGAGTTGCCTTGGTTCATGTATGTGCGCTGGCTGTTCAGTGAGCGGCCCCTGGTCCTGATGGGGTTGTTGTTGCTTGCAGCAGTGCTGGCGGCATTTGGGCTTCACACATTGCTCAGGCTCCAGGCCCACAAGCGACTGGGCAAAAGGAATTGATCATGCCGAAGTATGCGCTGAAAACCTTATCGGTCGCGATGCTGTGCGCGCTCAGCGGAATGACCTATGCCAATCTGCCTGATACGGCGATTGCAAATCAGGGTATAGACGTTTTGCTGCAGCAAGCCAGCTTTTGGCAGAGCCGCAACCGGCCGGACATGGCTCGTCAGGCGCTCGACCGTGCTTTACAGGTTGATCCGGCATCCGAGAAGGTCCTGTACCGCCAGGCTCAGCTTGCCCTGGGTACTGACAGGGCGGCCTACGAAGGCTGGTTGCAGAAACTCAAACAACTGCACCCGGACAGCGCCCGCATCGAGACCCTGCAAAACCAGGCGCAGGCCAAGACGATTGATCGCAGCGAGTTGCCGCAAATACGTCAGCTGGCAAGCCAAGGTAAAGCTGACGAGGCTGCCCTGCGCTACAGAACGCTCTTCAACGGCAATCCTCCGCCAGATGACTTGGCGCTTGAGTACTACCAGACGCTTGCAGGCACAAAAAACGGTTGGGTGCAGGGGCGCGAGGGGTTGGAGCAGCAGGTTCGCCGCAATCCAGCCGACCTCAAGGCGCGTCTGGCGCTTGCCGAGGCGCTGACCTACCGGGACGAGACGCGGCGGGAGGGAATCCATCAGCTGGCCGAACTGTCAGGCTCGGTGCCTGAGGCGCGGCAATCCTGGCGACAGGCGCTGCTGTGGTTGGGTGCGGAATCTTCCGATCAGGCGCTGTATGAGCGCTACGCCCAGGTCAATCCGAATGATGCCGAGGTCGTTCAGCACTTCATGACGGTGGTCAACGCTCAGGCCGAGAGCGCCCAAGGGCAGGCAAGGGCAGCAGCCTTCAAGGATTTGAACGCAGGTCGGCTCGATGTGGCTGCCCGTAAATTCCAACAGGCGCTTCAGGAAGATCCACAGGATGCCGAGGCCTGGGGCGGCCTGGGGATCATCCAATTGCGCGCCCAGGATTACGAAGCGGCCAAGCGCAGCCTTGAGCGGGCCAGTCGTCTTGATCCGACGCAACGTGCTCGTTGGGCGGAGGCCATAGGTAACGCCGATTTTTACGGCCAACTCACCGCCGTGCGCGCTTTACGTGACCGGGGCCGCCTGATGGAGGCCGAGCAGCAGGCCCGGGCGCTGGCGCAGGCAACAGGTGAGCAGGGGCGCTCGGGCAAGCTGCTTTATGGCGACATTCTGCTGCGTAATAGCAAGGCAGTCGAGGCGGAAGCCGTTTATAAACCTCTATTGAGCGCGCGCCCGGATGACACTGCCGCGGGGTTGGGGCTGTACAACAGCTATCTCATGCAACAACGCAGTGCCGAGGCGTTGGCGTTGCTCAAGGCGCACCCTGCCGTGGCCAAACAGGCAGCAGGCAGCCTTGAGCAGGTAGAAGCGCAGGCCTTGAGCGAGCGTGCCCGCAAGGCATCCGTGGCCGGTAATAATGAACAGGCGCTGAAACTCTATGCGCAGGCCCTGGCCATTGCGCCAAACAGTCCCTGGATCCGCTTGGCCTATGCACGGCTGTTGCACGGTTCCGACCCGGTACAGGCCCAGGCGCTTATGGAGCCGGATACGCGCCGCAACGATCCGGAAGCCTTGCACGCCGCCGCCGTATTCGCCATTGAGCAGGCGCGCTGGGAGGATGCCCAGCGCTATATCGAGCGTGTTCCTTTGCCGGCTCGTACCCCGGACATGCTTCAGTTGATCGCGCGTACCGAAATAAACAGCCGTATCGCCCGCGTACGCAGGATCGTCGCCGGTGGTAATCCGATCCAGGCGCGCCAGGCCCTGCGCGAACTCTACGATAATGCGCCTTCGGACCTTGGTGGACGCGGCGCTGTAGCTCAGGCGCTGGCAGATATGGGGCAAACGGCCTGGGCATTGTCGCTGGTCAGAGCATTCGAGCGTGACGATGGCCAGCAGCCAGTCACCCATTATGTGCCTGTCGTTTCAGTGTTGAGTCAGGCCGGTCAAACGACTGAAGCCGATCTGCTGCTGCACCAGCTGGAGCGTCGCGGGCGATTGTCGGCAGTGGATGAGGCCAGCCTGGTCGGCTTGCGCCGGGGGATTGCTGTCAATCAGGCAGACTGGATGCGCAAGCGCGGCGACAACGCCGGAGCGTATGACCTGCTGATGGCTGCATTGGCACAGTCGCCGCGCGACCCGGACCTGCTGTTAGCGATGGGACGCCTCTATGATGGCGGACACATGCCCAAGGAGGCGCTGGGTGTGTACGAATACGTACTGGCGCAGACCCCTGCCAACGAGGACGCCATAAAGGGTAGTGTGAATGCCGCCCTGGCATTGAACGATCCGGCACGCGCATCGGCCATTCTCAAGAAAGCCGGGCGTACTGACGATGCCACCTCGCTTTACCTCTCAGCCCGTATCGCCCAGGCTCAGGGTAAGACAGACACCGCCATCGAGCTTCTGAAAGCGGCTCAGCGCAAGCAACAGGGCGTGGTCCCCCAGGCGTCTGGTTCGTCTGCCGAGTTGGCCGCCTTGGGGCAAGGCAATCCATTCCGCAAGGAGTATGCGGTGGCTGGCTCGCCTTTGATACTGGCCGATGCAGGCGCTGATTTTGCTGTTCCAGGCTATCTGCACACGCAGCGAGCCTCTTCAGGTCTACCAGCTGATCCATTGATGACCGATATTCAGCGAACCTTGGCGGATCTTCAACAGGCGCGGATGCCCTTCATCCAAGGAGGCATGAACATTCGTGCACGGGATGGCGATACCGGCCTGAGCAGGCTGACTGAAGTCAATGCGCCGTTGACGGTCTCGCTGGTGCCGTTCGGTAATACCCGGCTGGAGCTTACCGCCATGCCTGTTTCTGTCAGCGCAGGGTCGGTGGAGGGCGACAGCGCCAACCGGTTTGGCTCCGGTAGTCTCTATCGGCAGATGGCGTTTAACTTCGAGCAGAAGGTTACGACGCATTTTCTCGAAAGCGTCAATTACAGCCGAACCAACATGACGGCGGCTGACCGGCAAACCGCTGCGCAAAGTGTGCGTAATGAGCTGTTGAACGCGGATACCGGCAATGCGCTGGGTGGAAAAGGTCGCGCTTTGCTCGAAAGCCTTGTCAATAACCGCGCCAGCGCCGTGATGGCGCCCTACGAGCCGGGTTCGCAGTCCGACTCCGGGGTAGCGCTTAGCGCCGCAATCAGGCATGAACAATTCCAGGCAGATGTCGGCACGACCCCGCTCGGGTTTGAGAAGCAAAACCTGGTAGGAGGGTTCAAATGGACGCCCAAGGTCGGGGATAACGGCAAGTTGTCCCTGGCCGTCGAACGGCGCGCAGTAACAGACAGTGTCTTGTCCTATGCAGGTGCCAAGGACCCGCTGACGGGTAAGCGCTGGGGTGGCGTCACCAAGACCGGTATAGCGGCTGAGTACAGTTACGACGATGGCGATGTGGGGGCTTACTATGGTGGCGACTACTTTATCTATCGGGGAGAGGGCGTTGCCGATAACCAGGCCCTGGGAGTCCACGCCGGTGCCTACGTTCGCCCCATCCATGAGACTGACCGTGAACTCAAGACAGGGATTCACCTCGGCTGGAATAGCTTTGACAAGAATCTGAGCGGCTATACCGTCGGGCATGGCGGGTATTTCAGCCCACAAAATTACGTAGGCGTCTCGTTCCCGATCGAATACACCGCCAAGTACAACGACAAATGGGACATGAAATTCAACGTGGCGCCCGGATTTCAGGCGTTCAATCAGAAGAGTGAGGACTACTTCCCGACCGACAAGGCCTTGCAGTCGAGCATGGAGTTCCTTGCAGGGCAGGGCTATGTCAGCAGCGCCCGATACAAGGGCAGCAGTGACAGCGGGCTTGCGCTGAATGCGGGCGCTAAACTCGAATACAGCCTGGGCAAGCAGACCAAGGTAGGCGGCGCGCTGAGTTACGATACCTTTGGTGATTACTCCGAAACCACAGGACAACTCTACTTGAAACACAACCTGGAGAACCTGCCGTAATGCAGTCCAAGGATATTGAACAGGCGACGCTTGCCTATTTGTCCACGCGAGAAGAGCGGGGGCGGTGGGGCAGCCTTATTCTGACGCTGATCAACCAGATGTATGAGTCGGCTGGCAGTACCGATGCGCTGGGTTTTCTGCGACTGGTAGGGGCTCGCCTGGGCGAATCCATGGCGTTAAGCGAGCAGCCTACACTTGAGGCATTGGAGAGGGTTGTCAACGAGCGCTGGAAGGCCATGGATTGGGGCTGGGTACGCTTTGGCGTGCAGGGCAAGGCCATCGAGATCGTGCACGGTGGCTATCCAATACTTGAGTCTTCCGAGCGCTGGACCCGGAGCCTGGCTGCCGTATTGGAGGGTCTATATGAGTACATATTCCAGGCGCAGGGAGAGGAGCATCGGCTGCAGGTTCGTCTGCTGGAATCGCCCGAAGGCGCGCTGGTGTTTCGCTGTGCAGGTTAGAACATGGCGATGTGTCCTCCTGGCTGTGCTTTGTCTGGCCTCAGCCCTTGCCTCAGGTGAGCCCTTGAGCTGCCAGCAGGGTTGGGACATCTATCAGCAGCGGTTCGTGACGGTGCAAGGACGTGTTACCGATACGGGTAACCAGGGCATCAGCCATTCCGAAGGCCAGGGCTACGCGATGCTGATTGCGGAGGCCAATGGTGATCGCAGGGCGTTTGACCGTCTTTGGAGCTGGACGAAGCAGACCCTGCAGCGTGAGGACCGATTGTTCTCGTGGAGGTACGACCCAAAGGCAAATCCTGCCGTCACCGATCGCAATAACGCATCCGATGGGGACCTCCTTATCGCCTGGGCCTTGCAGCAAGCAGGTGAGCGTTGGCAGAACCCTGCCTATGCAAAGGCTTCGAAACAGATTCGTGACGCCATTGCAGCGCATCTGATCCAGCGCGACCAGGGCTATACGCTGCTGCTGCCAGGTCTGGAAGGGTTCAAGCGTCCAGACGGAACCGTTATCAACCTGTCGTACTGGATCTTTCCTGCCTTGCAAGCCTTTGCGCGGATCGAACCGGAAGGTCCCTGGACGGCGCTTTTCCAGAGCGGCACGCAATTGCTTCAAGCCGCGCAGTTTGGTGAGGCCAAATTACCATCTGACTGGATCGCCCTGGGAGCTGACGGCACCCTGAAGCCTGCCGAAGGCTGGCCGTCACGCTTTGGATTCGATGCCGTCCGCGTGCCGCTGTATGGCGCCTGGGCAGAACTTGGCAAGCGCGGTGAGTGGCGCGCAGTCAGTACGTTCTGGCACAGCAAGGATCCGGCTTCACCGCCTGCCTGGGTCGATCTGGCCTCTGGTGAGGTTGCACCCTATGCGGCCTCCTGGGGAGTGCTGGGTATTCGCGCGCTGCTCGATGGTCAGCCGCAATCCTTGCAGGCGGAAGTGTTGAAGCAGGAGGATTATTATTCCTCGTCCCTGCTGATGCTCAGCCAGATAGCGCAGGGTAACTGCGGCAAGGCTCGCTGAACTCTTCAGCCGCTCGTTTTCATGAGCGGCTGAAGAGCATGGTCAAACAGGGCTTGAGCGTCCTGTCATCTCGCGAGCCATTTCGGTGGCGTAGCTGTCCGTCATGCCGGCGATAAAGTCGATTACCCGCATGAACGAGCGGTGCAGCGGCCAGTTCGGGTCCGGCGCGCTGTTGCCTAACAGGTCCAGAATGCGCCGGTGCTTGAAGGATGGCTCACGGCCGCGATGCTGTTCAAGCGCTGCGCCACAAAACGCATTGAGCAGAATTTCAAGCGTGGTATAGGCACCGATTTCATGCAGTGTCTTGCGCTTGTCCTGGAAGATCTTTTCCCGGGCCATGGCTTTGGCGCGCTGCACGCACAGCTTGGCGGGACCATCCATGTGTTCGACCAGATCGTCCTTCAGGGTACCGGCCAGCAGGGCGTCCTGTTGTTCGACAAAGGCGCGTGCCGTGGCATTGGTCAGGTGTTCGATGGCCTTGCCACGCAAGATGGCCAGCTTGCGCCGACGCGAGTCCTGTGGGCCGAGCTGGCGATAGGTTTCGGGCAGATCATCGCCTACGAGGCCCAGCAGCAGGGCTTCCACTTCGGCATAGGTAAGCAGATCCATTTCCAACCCATCTTCCAGGTCGATCAGCGCATAGCAAATGTCATCGGCCGCTTCCATCAGATAGACCAGCGGATGCCGCGCCCAACGCTCCTCGCCAAGCAGAGGAATACCCAATTTGCTGGCAATCTGTTCAAGCAGCGGCAGCTCGCTCTGGTAGCAGCCAAACTTGTGTTTCTTGTAGCCGGGTGCCTCGGCATAGCGGGACGTCCAGGGGTACTTCAAGTAAGTCCCCAATGTGGCATACGTGAGGCGTGTGCCTCCATCGAACTGGTGGTACTCCAGCTGTGTCAGGACACGAAAGCCTTGGGCATTGCCTTCGAAGTGCAGGAAATCGTCGCGCTCGATGTCGCTCATGTCATCCAGCCAGCCACGGCCGGCCGCTTGGGCGAACCAGTGGCGAATCGCATCTTCCCCCGAGTGTCCGAAGGGAGGATTGCCGATGTCGTGCGCCAGGCACGCTGACTGCACGATTACCCCCAGATCGCTGGGTTCGCACCAGTCCGGCAACTGATGACGCAGGCTTTCGCCTACGCGCATACCGAGCGAGCGGCCTACACAGGCGACTTCAAGACTGTGGGTCAGTCGGGTATGGATATGGTCGTTGCTGCTGACCGGATGCACCTGCGTCTTACGTCCCAGGCGGCGAAAGGCGCCTGAGAAAATGATACGGTCGTGATCTTTGTGAAACGGGCTGCGGCCCAGTTCGGCGGTGCTGTGCACAGCCTTGCCGAGGCGCTCGCGGGTTAGAAGTGTTTGCCAGTCCAAGGCCTACCTCGCAACAACGGTTTTCGTGTGGCGTACCCTAGCAGGCTTGTGCCTGTAGGCGATACTGGGGCAATGCTTACACGATAGACCGTTCTCGATCAGGCAGGTTTTCAGATCTGGGGCTCCGTCAAAAGCGAGGCGTCAATGTCGATCAGCAGAAGCCGCTGCCCCTGGGCAATGAACTGGCCTGCCGTCATGCAGTACTGGTTGGTAGTGGCGTCCCGGTAGGTAGTGGAGAGATTCAGGCGGCGCTCATCCACGCCCTCGGCAAGCAGGCTGTAAAAGTATGGGCGCCATGACCAGTTGTGGTTCAGGTAGCGACGATTTTCCTGCCAGAACATGCCGTTCCATTCCAGATTCGGGCTTATCTGGGTGCCATGTCGATCGCACTGATACAGGCGCAGCAGCCAGGGCAGGTCATGGGGAAGGGGAAGTGCGCTGATCATTGACCTGTTTTCTGCCCAGGGACGCACCTCCTGGATAAAACGGGCCAGTTGCTGGCGCAACATCATGAGCCTTGTACGCTCTCGTAGCTTGCGCTGCACATAACGTGTTCGCAGGGCTGCAAAGCGCTCGACATGGGTCCCGGTTGGTTGAAACTGCTCAGCCGCTTGCGCAAAAAGAAAGCCTTGTATGTAGCGAGCGCCACATTCCAGTGCGAAATCAAGCTCTTCTTCCGTCTCAACCCCTTCGGCAATGATCCAGCAGCCAATCTTCTCAGCCATCAGGGCCATGGCTCTGACGACTTCACCACTGGGTCCACCCCTGGCCGCGGCTTGGAACAGGCGCATGTCGAGCTTGAGGATATCCGGTGCCAGGTCCATGACGCGATCCAGCTGTGAATAGCCTGCACCAAAGTCATCAATGGCGATTCTGGCACCGGCGGTACGGTAGCGATGAACCACGTCCAGTAAGCGTTGTTGATTACCTGCCAACTCGGTGATCTCAAACACGATACGCCGAGGGTCAATCCCCTGGCGTTCGACCTGCTTCAGGCTCGGCAATGGGTGATCCGCACGGGCGTGGCTGATCCAGCGGGGGGAAATATTCAAGCTCAGAAACCAGTCTGGTGGCGCGTCGCGGAAGCGGCTCAGGGCATTATCACGGATGTCTCGATCCAGCTGGCGCAGGTCTATGGGTGAAACCGTACGGGACGCGAACAGTGGGCCTACCGACTGACAGCTACCGTCTGCCTGACGCAGGCGGCCCAAGGCTTCTACGCCGGCGATCTGTCCGGTTGCGGTATCGATGAAGGGTTGAAAAAAGGCGAGAGGGTATCCTGTGAGCACGGGGTCCTTCCTGCGGATTAGGTCTGCCGTGAGCTGACCTGAGGTTGAAAAGAGGGTCTCTTTTCTCTCGCAAGAATGCGGCCAATATTCGCTAGGATAGAGCAGGCATATGGCGCATCCGTGCGCCAGTATTCCTAAGGGTAAGGGTGATGAGTACCCTGTTGCGCCGCGTGCTGCGCGTGCTGATTATGACGCACGGTCTGGTAACGCTTGACGAAGGGATACACGGCAAGACCTATCCGCGCCAGGCGTCCAATGGGCCCCAGGCGCTTACCAAACAACGATAGAAGCAGCGTCGCACCAATCACCAACGGCCCCTTGGACTGAGTGACCACGTCCTTGGGACGAACCATCTCCTTCAAGGTCCCGAGCGGATTGTGCAAGGGCTCGGCGTTGTAAACGATCTGCTGACGGTACAGCTCCATGCGCAGCCGTACCATTTCCTTACGCTTCTGACGGCCAACAGCCGCCGTTAGAGGTTGGTTCATGGCAGTAGGCGCTCCCGATTACGGGCCAGCTCTTCAAGCGTGGCATGGAACGGAGGATTCCCCTTTATCAGGCTCATGGCCTTCCAGACACACAGCGCCATCGCGACGGCGTAAGCGGCGGAAAGCAGAAGGGTTGCCAGCAAACGGTGAGTATCCCAGAACGCAATGATGACGGCCGCCGATAGCCCCACCAGGACTAGCAAACCGAAAATCAGGCTCAGGCCGGTCAGCAGGAACAGCTTGAAGGTGCGAACCTTCTCTTCCTGAACCTCGATACCCAGCAGCTCGAGGTGACTCTGGACCAGACCGACTGCCGCACCTGCCATCCGCTTCAGGGACGGCTTGGGTACTTCGTCTGGTATTTCATGGGGATTCGGCGGTGTCATGTCCATTCATCCCACTCCTTTATCAGCGACGGGTGAATAACAGGCCTACTACAAAGCCGATACCGGCTGCGATGCCTACGGACTTCAGCGGGTGCTCGATAACGTATTCTTCAGTGGTTTGAACAGCCGCACGGCTTTGATCGTACACGGAGGCCTGCTGGGCTTTCAGGGTTTCGCGAGCGCGGGCCAAGGTATCAGTCAGGCGGTTGCGGGCTTCATCCATCTGCTCGCCCGAAGACGATGTCGAACCTTTGAGCAGGCGCTCGGCATCTGCAATCAGTGCAGAAAACTCGGCAGTAATTGCATTCTGAACATTACGCAGGTTTTCACGGTGAGTCTGCTTTTGAGTGCTGGAATCGGTCTGGTCTTCCTGCGAGGGTGGAAGAACGCTTTCCATCGTCATATCGATACTCCTTGCAAAGATCGTGAAAGATTGAATTTCATTTGCTTCAGCGGGTTCGAACCTGTCTGGGTCGCAAAGGTTCCGTTTGTCGCTCTTTCACGACATACCGGCCAACAAGCGGGCCTCGGCCTGCTCCAACGCCGCGACCGGCCCTTTGAGCAGCAAGGTGTCATGGGCTTTAAGGAGTAGCTCCGGCGTGATGATCAGCTCCGCGCCATCACGGCGGATGGTTTCCAGACTAAGTCCCAGCGCCTCCAGCTCCAGAGAGTCCAGGGACCGCCCGACCGCATGGGCATTATCGGGAAGATAGATGGCATGCAGCATGATGCGGCTGTTGCGGTGAGCATCCAGCACATCGGCTTGTGCGCCTTGGTAATAACCTTGCAGCAGGCTGTAGCGCTCCCGGCGGATAGTGTCGATACGCTCCTGGACGTGGCGCTCCGATAACCCTAGGAGAAGTAGCGCCTGAGATCCCAGCATCAGGCTTGACTCAAGCAGTTCGGGAACAACGGCACTGGCACCTGCAGCGCGCAGGTCGGCGTTGAGGCTGCTGTCTCGTGTGCGCACCAGGATAGGTAGATCCGCCCGTTGCTGACGTGCCAGGCGAACAATGGCCAGCGCCCGGGACGGGTCGTCTACCGCAACAACCAATAGGCGGGCATGGGCAATGCCTACGGCCTCCAGGAGCTCGGTACGACTGGAGTCTCCATAATGAACGCTTGCCTCGATAGCCACGGCTTCCTGGACCCGAACAGGATCGTTATCCAGCGCTGTGAACGGTATTTTCTCCAGGCTCAGCAGGCGGGCGATCGACTGCCCGACCCGGCCGAAGCCGCAGATGATCACATGCCCGGCGAGACCCTCGCTGGCACTGGCAATGTCCGAGACGGGTGTTGGGCTGACCAGCCCCAATGATCGGGCCAGCCGCGAAGCATTGCGCAGCAGTACAGGCGCAATGGCCATGGAAATGAAAACAGCCGTCAACAGCGCACCGGAGAACATTTCTTCCACCAGTCCTTCCTGCCTGGCCTGCGCCACCAGTGCAAAGCAGAACTCGCTGCCCTGGGCCAGCGCCACGCCCGTGCGCCAGCCGGTGGCGTTATCGCCAAAGCGGTTTCGAACGACCAGTGCCACGATGAGTGCCTTCAGGACGACCAGTGCTAGGACCAGGAGCAGTACGAAACCAGGTTGGCGTATGACGACCTGTATATCGATCAGCATGCCGACACTGATAAAGAACAGGCCTAGAAGCACATCTCGGAAAGGACGCAAATCCGCTTCGACCTGATGCCGATAATGGCTCTCGCCCAGCAGCATCCCTGCCAGAAATGCGCCAAAGCCCATGGAAAGGCCCATCAGGTGCGTGAGCCAGGCGGTGAGCAGGACGATCAGCAATGCCAGCAGCAGAAACAGCTCGGCGGAGCGGGAGCTGCCGATTTCACGAAACAGGGGAGGCAAGAGCCAGCGGCTGGCCGCCAATAGGGTGATGAACAGGACGGCCGTCTTGCCCAAAGTAAGGGGAAGGGCCCAATACCACACGGTATCGGCATGCCCGCTGAAGACCGGAATCAGGGTCAAAAGCAGTACCGCGACCACATCCTGAAAAAGCAGGACGCCTATGGTGTTCTGACCATGGGGCGTCAGCACTTCGCCCAAGGTGGAAAGCTCTCGCGTCACGATGGCGGTTGAGGACAGTGACAGTCCAACCCCTAACAACGCGGCAGTTCCGGGCGAGGCGCCCAGCAGATTCAGGAGCAGTGCCAGCGGAATGCTGCATAGCAGAATCTGGAAACTGCCCAACCCGAAGACGACCCGACGCAACGCCAGCATGCGAGGCAGGGAAAATTCCAGGCCTAGCATGAAAAGCAAAAACACGACGCCCATCTCGGCAATCAGGGGAAGAGACTGATCCGGCTGAACCCAGCCCAAGGCATTGGGGCCCAGGACCAGACCTACGAACAGATAGCCCAGCAAGGGCGGCAGTCCGACTCGGCGTATTAGCGAGATGACCACCAGGGACGCCGCCAACAGCAAGAGAAGATCAATGAACACGTAGGCCTCACAGTCAGGTTACGTCACTAAGTCGACCACGTAATGAGGGGTTATCTCCCCTTCGAATACGCCAAGCCCCGTGATGATGAGCAAAAGTCTAAATGAGCCAGCGTAAACTCCATTGAGGTATATCAATGCTTGGCTTGCTCAAGCCGTACCATACTGAAAGATGTTGCACGTTTAGGAGGTGGCCATGAGCCCACATTGTCAGTTGTTGGTTACCGCAGCCTGCCACCTCTGTCATGACGCTGAAACGGTCCTGATGCCCTTCGTTGAGCATGGTCTGCTGGTCGAAACCGTTGATATTGTGGAATTGGACGGAGGCGTGGAGCGGTACGGCATGCGAATTCCGGTACTGCGTCACTTGGAAAGTGGACGGGAGCTGGATTGGCCGTTCAGTTGCGAACAGATCGCCACCTTTTTAATGCAGGATTAGGCCAGAGTTATTACTGTTGATGGAGGCAAGGAAGGGAGTTGTATGACACTGCTTCGTCTTTAAACCGCCCATTTTGCCGGTAGATGGCGCATTGATAGCAGCAGGATCGCGACTTCTATTGCATTTTTTCGTGAATTTCAAGTTTTTGTTGTGAACTCTGGCTTCCAAGTCACTGTCTTTCTCATCGCATTCATAAAACGTAAAACTATTTAATGAATGGGGGAATGATGAATAGCGCAACTGAAAAACTGATGACTGCCTTTCCAACTTACGAATGCTCGGTAACTGAGCCTCGTCCTGACGGAAGCGTTGTGTTCTGCGTACAGGATTTGGGCAGCGATGCGCGAGTTACGCGTGTGATTTCCGCTCGCCAGCTAAGCGATGACCGCGCGCTGCAAATCGTGATCGACGATATGCGCAAAGACGTCTCGCTTCGCGCGGGGGCGTTGGCACCGCAATCGTTGGCTACCTTGCGAGCCACGGGCGCTACCGTAATGCGTTATGCTGATTGAGGCATAGGCGTCTGTCTATGACAGCGTGTTATTGCGCTTGCTCAATCGACATCCAGCAGGCTTTGCCTGTTGGATGTCATGCGTGTTGATTTAGAACAAAAAACCCGCCACTAGCGGGTGTTGCTGTTGCGCTAAAAAGTAGGGCTGGCCATTGACGCTAGTACTTACACCCCATCAAGCGACAGCCCTTGCAAGGCAGATCTGCAGGGGCTGTCGTTTCCTCCGGACAGGTGTCCGGTTTTTCAAGACCTGTATCCCAGACTGGAAAACCCAGGCCCTGCGCAGCCAACGCGCGTCGGGCTGCCGAGACAGTACCTTTCAGCGAGCCGGGTTCGCTGTATTGCACCTGACGAATGCGTGTTGAGCGGTAGGCGACGCGTCCGTAGAGATCAAGCACGCTAAAGGAAAATGTTCCCTGCAGGTCAGTCAGTGTTGGCCACACCTTGAGCGGGGCCAATGCGTCTGCCAGCTCATCACATGCCAACGCATAGCGTGTCGCCATGATCGCGTCGGTAACGACCGTATTTTCTTTGGACGACAGGTTCGTCGCGTCAGCTAGCGGAATTACCGTATTAAAAGAGGAGGGCGCGCCGATCGACTCACCATGATCATAAGTCATCGAGACACCACCAAGGCCGTTGGGTGAAGACATGCAGCTACTACTTGCTCAGCGGGAGATCGAATACGTCTTGTAGGGCGACAGGGAGGCCAACAGCTCCGGTACACCACAGCCACTGTCGATCGCCATGCCCAGGCGAATGCCATCGATGACGCGGTCCAGCTTTTTCGGCGTGTGCAGTTGCTCTTTGGTAATCAGACGACGAGCCTTGGTGCCGGTATCGTCCGAAAGGGTCAGCGTGACGCTTCCATCCATGCGCTCAATACGGAAATTGACGCGGTAATCAGCTTCGAAAGCCGCAGCGATAACTTGAAAAGGATTATCCATATGCCTCACCTGATAGCCACACCAACGTTACGGTTTCATTGACATAGGTCAGGTCCGCAAAGTTCTACGTTTTTTTTCTGTCTGCGACAGATGCGCATGGGTATACAGTTTGGCTGTGATCTCTGCCTGCCGTGGAGGCCGCGGCATTAGTCACTGATGGGCTCAGGAATCAGTAACATACAGAAACATCTATTCAGGCTGACTCCAGGGTCAGTATCTGTTCGACGACTGCCGTCAGGTCAGAACCCTGAACTGTAGGTGGCGCCAATGGGCTGGGTACCTGTTGAGCAGTGCGTGAAACCAGTGCGGTCTTGAAGCCTGCGCGTTGGGCGCCGGCGATGTCCCAGGCATGCACGGCAATCAGCCACAGCCGTTTTGGGTCTGTATTCAGGGTTTTGGCAGCCTGGAGATACGCAGGCGCATCCGGCTTTAGAGTCTGAGCATCTTCTGCCGAAAGCACTTCATCAAAATAGCCACGCAGTCCAGCGGCGGATAATTGGGCATCAACCAGCTCGCGTGCATTATTGGACAGGGCGACTATTCGAGCCCCTGACTTGCGCAACTGCTCAAGCGCTGGCTCGACATCGGGGTGCGCTGGCAGCATACGCATGGCGGTTTTAACGTGGTGGCGATCGGCTTCTGAAAGCTGAACCTGTTCACGTTGCGCCAGCATGGTCAGCGCAGCCTGCCCAGCTTCCTCGAATGAAATGCTAGGGCCAGTAATCGTAGCGGTCATGGCGTTCTGCAGCGTCTGGGCAAACCAGGCACTACGCGCTGTGGATGAACCAAAGGTCTGGAAAAAGACCGAATCCAACCCTGCCAGATCCAGCAGTGTTTCATTGATATCGAACAGGCAACAGGTCATGGGCGTTCCTTACGTATGAGTCTAAGGTGGACAGCCTGTTGTTACACCTGGTTGCGCAATCGATCGGTAAAAACGAGCTTTCAGCGAACCTGAACAATCGGGGCGAGTCCTCCTTAGTGCTCTTATTCTCATGGGAGAAACGCCTTGACCCGCTCTACATTGCTATCCCTGGGCAGCATCAATGCAGACTTTCAAATGCGGCTCGATGAGGAGCCAGGTAGTGCCGAAACCTTGCTCGCCCATGACCACGTGCGCCTTTCGGGAGGCAAAGCGGCCAACGTAGCCTATTTGGGTGCGGTATTCGGATGTACGTCTCGGCTGCTGGGCTGCGTGGGAGACGATGATCTGGCAAGACAAGCCCTGTCGCCTCTGCAGGCTGCAGGGGTCGATATAGGTTCGGTTTGCACGGCGCGCGGAGCGACTACCGGGGTTTCCATCATTATGGTCCCGCCCAAAGGCAAGAAACAGATCGTTTTGGCAACCAACGCCAACGATCAATGGGATGAGGCATCTGCCCAGGCCATGGTTGAGGCGATCAGGCAGACCGCTCCGCCGGCGTTGCTGACAGTGGACTATGAGATACCTGCCTGGGTAGTGCGTAAGGCTGTCGAGGCGGCAGACCAGCGTACCGTTCCTGTCGTAATGGACTTGTCCTTTCCCGACCGCGTTGAAAAGGCATTGCTGAGCAAGGTTCTGGCGGTATCGCCCAATGCCTCCGAAGCCGAGGGAGTCACCGGCATCACGATCGACTCTCCCGAATCGGCCTTGGAAGCGGCTCGAACGCTTCATAAGTGGGGCGTCTCGATTGTGTGCATCAAGCTGGAGGATGGCGGTTGTGTGCTGGTAACCGAGGAGGGCGCAGCGCTTATCCCGGCAGGAGAGGCTGATATAGTGGACAGCACGGGGGCCGGTGATGCGTTCACAGGCGTTCTGTCGATTGCCCTGCTGGAAGGCCTCGCACCGCTGGAAGCCGCTTTGCGAGGCGTTGCTGCTGCCAACCTGGCAGTAAGAGGATACGGCTCGCAACCTGCCTATCCTTCGCGCGAGGAGGTGGAGCAGCAGGCGGACCGGCTGAGAGCAGGGGTACGCAATCTCCATGAATGATGCGTTCAACACAACTCGCACCGAGATCATATTCAATGAGTACAAGCCCTCGGACGAACGTCGCCGTGAAGCACTTCTGGCACTGGGCAATGGTGTGCTCAGTATGCGGGCCAGTGCACCGGAACTTAGCGCAAGCCGTCTGAGCCAGGGGGACGACCAGCACTACCCCGGTTTTTATCGTGCGGGTTGGTATGACGATGCGCCACGCAGGGTGAATGGGACGCGCATCGCCATGACGGCCTTGGTCAACCTGCCTGATCCGTTCGGACTCACGTTCGCGCTGGATGATGACCTGTGGTTCAACCTAGCCTCTGTCAAGCTTCAGCGTTATCGCCAGGTACTTTCACTGGACCGTGGCACGCTGCGGCGCGACATGACTTTCATGATGGGGCCGACGCGTGAAGTGCGGCTGAGCGAGACGCGTCTGGTCAGCATGGCCGACCCTGATCTGTGCGTACTGCGCTGGGAGGTGTACGTACCCGATGGAGGCTGCATCCGGGTGCGCTCGACGCTCAACGCCGGGGTCAGAAATGCCGGGGTCAAGCGTGATGCAGCCTATGAGGGGCGACGCCTGCAAACCATTGGATTCCATAGCGAAGCTGACGGTGGCGCCGCTGTGTTGGCATCCCTGCATGACCGGTCCCGCGAGGTAGCAGTTGCGGCACATACCCGGCTAAGTATGCCGGCTGGTCCCTGGCAACAGGCCGTGATGGGCGACTGCCTGTGCCTTGAGGCTACCTGTGATCTGCCTGAAGGCAGAACGCTGATCATCGAGAAATATGTAACGGTCAGGGTCGAGGGTGAAATCCCGCGTCATGAGGACAGTGGGGTAACGCTTTCGATTATGCTCGACCAACTCCGTCGGCGCTCCGATTTTGATAGCGTCCTGCAGCGGCACGCCGCCCATTGGCACAGGTTATGGGGCCGCATGGCCATGCAGATGACCGAGCATCATCTCGCCTTGCCCCTGCGCCTGCATCGTTTCCATGTGCTTCAGGCGCTTTCGCCCAACAGTCTTGGTCAGGACATGGGGTGGCCTGCCAGAGGTTGGCAGGAAGGATATTTTGGGCAGATCTTCTGGGATGAGATTTTTGCCATGCCCTTTCTAGCCACTCACTTTCCAGAGCTTGCTCATACGGTAGTGAACTACCGCTATGCCCGCCTCGACATGGCACGGGCGTTGGCGCGCAGGAGCGGGTATCGCGGAGCGATGTTCCCCTGGAGAAGCGGGCGAACCGGAGGGGAGGAAACCCCTCCTTATCAGTGTAATCCACTGTCCCATCACTGGGTGCCCGACCATACCTGTCTGCAACGGCACGTGGGTTCAGCCATTGCCTATGATGTCTGGCAGCTGTATCTCGCTACAGGAGATCGCTCCCTGTTGAGCCACAACGGCGGCGAGCTGATTCTGGAAATTGCTCGCTTCTGGGCCAGCATGGTGCGTTTTAATCCAGAGCGGGGGCGCTATGTAATTGAAGGCGTTATTGGTCCCGACGAGTATCACAACGCGTATCCCAATACCGATGTGCCGGGGCTCGATAACAATGCCTATACCAATGTCATGGCGTCCTGGGTGTTGGCCCTGGCTCTGGAATTACTTGATCTACTACCTGACGAGGAAGCCGATGCACTTCAACAGCGGCTTGGTGTTACGCCACTGGAGCGAGTGGATTGGGATCGGATCAGCCGTACGCTGTATGTCCCTGTGCAGGGAGATGGCGTAATCAGCCAGTTTGAAGGCTTTGACCGGCTGGAGTCACCGCCCCCAAAATTTCGTCAAGATGGGCGGCCGCGCCTGGACTGGATGCTGGAGGCTCAAGGTGACAAGACCGACAATTATCAGCTGACCAAGCAAGCCGATGTGCTGATGCTACTTTACCTGTTTCCGCCCCGGGAATTGGAGCGGCTTCTTGCGCGCTTGGGCTATATCGAGCATTTGGCTGAGATTCGGCGAACGGCTGACTACTACCTGGCACGTATCACGCATGAATCCAGTCTGTCAAAAGTGGTTTGTGCGGGTGCGTTGGCTCGTCTGGATGCGGAGCGCTCTTGGGACTACTTCAGGCAGAGCTTGCGTACCGACCTGGATGCACCTTCTGATAGCGGCATTCAGGAAGGGATTCATCTGGGCGCCATGGCCGGGTCGCTGGATGTCCTGCAGCGGCATTACCTGGGGATAGTGCCCAGTGTGGCCTGTTTACAGGTGATGCCTGCGCCTCCTGCTGCGCTGGACAATGTTTCGTTGGATATCGAGTACAAAGGGGTGCGGCTGAGTGTCGCGTTGAAAGACCGGATATTGTCCTTATCTTCTGACCCTCGAAACAGCCACGACGCTTGTATCGAGTACTGGGACAACCGGTTCTCCCTGAAACCCGGCCAAGTCATCCATTTGACATGCCGCTAGGTCAAGAATAAGTCGCTACGACTATCAAGAAGTAGTCTTTTAAACCGATACCTAACGACAAGAATTAACGGTTGCAGTCATTTGACTGGTTGATAACCGCTCGTCAGGTATTTGGCCCCTATTAGTTAGCTTGCTGCCTTTTGATGTGACCGCTGGATATTAAGCTTGCGTCTTCAGGCAGCTGAATCGATTTTTTAATATCTTGTATGGAGGTAACGTGAGAACTAAAGAAGGTGCATCGAAACGTCGTCGAGAGGGCGTATCGATTATGGAATGGCTGGTTATTGGCGTCCTCTCGGTTTATATCGTATTCAGTCTCACCGTTTTCGCACAGAAGCAGTGGAATTCACTGACCGAAGTGCAAAAAGAACAGATCATCGAAGACATCAGCCGTGCTGCCCAAGAAACGCCGCTGCTGACCTGATCACGCTTCTTTCAAGCCCTGTAGCTTTTACCGCATAAGAATAAAAGCAAAACTACTTCATAGGATCCTGCTTAGCGGATCAGGGGTATTTATTTGCCTTTGAAAAGAGTATTGAACCGTTATTTTAAATGGATTCAATGTTTCCATGCGGTTTGCTCAACAATAAAGTATTTCTGAAACCCTCAAGATAGAGCCTGTCTTGAGGGTTTTATTTATACCAATGTACTTATGTCAATTAAGTTTGATAGTTTGCTCGCGGCTTGCAACATTAATAATGACGCTGGCAAGTTGGCTCAAAGTAAACGGCTTGCTCAATACTGTAAGATTGCCCGCAGAGAGCGCAGCTGAGTCCGCATATCCCGTCATCAGCACAATCCTGAGTTCCGGTTTGATGGCCAGACCCTGCTTGCACAGCTCCATGCCTGTCATGCCGGGCATGGCATAGTCGGTCAGAAGCAGATCTATCCCGTCTCCATCATGTAACTGCTGTATCGCTTCCTGCCCATTTGCCGCCTCGATGTGTTCATAGCCTAGCTCCGATAGCATGGCAGACGTTGAGTGACGTACCTGCGCGTCGTCATCCACCAGCAGAATCCTTAGCGGGATTGGAGAGGAAAGGTCTACGTTGACCGGCTCGCTCATTGCCTGTACCGGCTCTGAAGTACGGGGCAGGTAAAGAGAGATACACGTGCCGTGACCTGGCTGGCTTTGTATTTCAACGTCTCCCCCAAACTGACGAACCGTGCCATAGACCTGGGCCAAGCCCAATCCTGTCCCTTTGCCCTGTGCTTTGGTGGTGAAAAAGGGCTCGAACACGTGGCTGAGCACCTCCTGAGACATACCTTCACCGGTGTCGGTAAGGCTGATACGTATGAACTCGCCTCGTCCCAGGGAGGCCGGGCGACTATCCGAGGCGCTTATGTTCTGTGTCTGAATGGTCAGGCTTCCGCCGCTGGGCATGGCGTCCCGCGCATTCACCGCCAGGTTTACGATAGCCAATTCAAACTGGTCAGAATCGCTTTGCGCGGGCCAGAGGCCTGCTTGAAGGTTCATCACCAGTTCTACGGTGCCGCCAAGGGTGGCGTGCAACAGGGCCTGCATACCTTGTAGGGTCGAGTTGAGGTCAACGGGGCGGGCATTGAGTCGCTGCTTACGCGAGAAAGCAAGCAGCTGCGCGGTCAGCCTAGCGCCTCGATTGGCGGCCTGCTGTGCATTTTTCAGCAAGCGACTCGTACGCTCGTCGTGAGTACGCCGCTCCAGCAAATCCAGCGAGGCGATTACGACGGCAAGCAGGTTGTTGAAGTCGTGAGCCACGCCCGCTGTCAGCTGACCGATCGCATCCATCTTTCGCGACTGGGCCAGCTGCTCCTCGGCTTCCTGGCGCAGGTGCGCCAGCTCAAGGGTAGATTGAACCCTGGCCTTGAGCTCCCGGGCGGAAAAGGGTTTGACAAGGTAGTCATCTGCACCGGCTGCCAACCCATCCACACTGGCCTCTTCACCGGCACGTGCCGAGAGCATAATGATGGGCAGGGTGTTAAGCAGCGGATCTTCCCGTAGCTTGCGTACCAGGCCGAATCCATCCAGTTGGGGCATCATCACGTCGGTCAATAACAGGTCTGCTCCGTACTGCTGCAGAACCTCAAGCGCGGCGGCTCCGTCTGCGACCGCAACAACGTCATGATCAGGCTCAAGCAGGCGCTGGATGTAGGCGCGCATATCCGCGTTGTCATCGGCTAGCACAATACGGGCACGCCGCTTCATGGGATCCCTTGCTGCGACCATCACCGCTCCAGCCGCCTGGGTTTCCAGCCGCGGAGTCACGGGGTCATCAACCAGCCAGCGCAAGGCCTCCTCTACAAACGGTGCCGCTCCAGGGCTTTCGCTCGCACCGGATGCACCATCCTGAAGCGATTCGTCCGGGAGATGACGGCTGCCAAAGGGAATTCTCAAGGTGAACGTGGTGCCGTGGTTCAGCTCGCTGTTCACGGATACCGAGCCACCATGCAGTGAAACCAGCTCATTCACCAGGGCCAGGCCAATACCTGAACCTTCATAGGAACGGCTCTTGGTGTCTTCGATTCGGTGGAAGCGCTCAAAAAGACGGGGAAGGTGCTCTGCAGCAATGCCGACCCCGGTGTCAGCTACGGTCAGCTGAACATGGGTATCGGTCGAGCTCAGTTCCAGGCGGATCTGGCCGCTGAACGTAAACTTGAACGCATTGGATAATAGATTGAGGACCACCTTTTCCCACATCTCCCGGTCGACAAAGACGGGCTCGGGGAGGGTGGGGCAGAAGACATCGAAACGAAGACCCGCCCGCTCGATAGCCGAGCGAAAACTGCTTGCTAGATCTGCTGTAAAAGATGCCAGATCCGTAGGCACGAACCGGGCTTGCGAGCGGCCTGCTTCGACACGGGAGAAGTCCAGCAATGTGTTGACCAGCCGCAGTAGGCGGAGGGCATTGCGGTGCGCTATGGTCAACTCACCCCGAACCTCGGGCGTCAGGGTTTGTGTTCCAAGTAGATCTTCAAGCGGACCCAGCATGAGTGTCAGGGGGGTTCTGAACTCATGGGATACGTTGGAGAAGAACTGAGTCTTGGCACGGTCCAGCTCAGCCAGCATCTCGGCTCTCTGCTGTGCCTGTTCATACGCACGGGCATTGCGCAGGGCCGTCGAAACCTGCCCTGCGACCAGTGTGATGAATGTGGCATAGGCATCATCCAGCGCACGGCTTGGACTGATCCCCACGATCAGGACCCCTAGCGGCTCGGCATCACTTTCGCCAGCGATCGGCATGATATGCGCCGAATCGACAGGGTCCTGCCAGAGGCCACCATGAAGCCCCAGCGCATCTGAAAGCCCGGTAATGGTTTGGGCTTGCCCAGCCAAGACCTGTTTGAAGGGCCACAGCGGCTCAGTCGCGGTGCTGCCCACAGACACGGTAGAGGGCACATGAGCCCCCGGGTCTATGGGCGTCGCGGCAACCAGATTCAGCGTCTCTTCAGGGCCTTTTAGATAAAGCAGTGCAAAAGGCAGATCCAGCGGATCACTGGCCAGTGCGGCTCCAATGTCCCTGCCGGTGGTTTCGACACTTCGAATTTCACCGGCCTGTGTGGAGAGATCGCTCAGCAGCTTCAATCGGCGCTCGCCTACAACCTGCAGAGTGACTTCGCTACACACAGCCAGCATGCCGACAATGCTTCCTTCGTCATTTTCGGCTGGTGCATGGGAGACGCTGAAATAGGCTTCTTCGCGGTAGCCTGCGCGGTCCATCAGCAGAGGAAGGGCTGCGGTCCAGTTCGCCTGTCCACTTTCCATGACCCGTTCGATCATAGGACCAAGGGTATCCCAGTTTTCCGCCATGGTAATGCGGATATCCTCGCCCAGCGCTCGGGGATGTTTATCGCCGATCAGCTTGGCGTAGGCATCATTGTAGATCTGCGTAAATGCACTACCCCAGGTAAGGATCATGGGGTACTGAGACGAAAGAAGGGTACGGACCGTTGAGCGAAGGCTCTGTGGCCAGGTGGATACGGCGCCTAGTGGTGTTTTCGACCAATCAAGGTCCCTTGCCAGGGCACGTATCTCACCAGGGCCACGAAACAGAGTTAGAGCAGAAGCGTTATGTGAGGTCATGTGACAGGATAACAGGCGGCTCCCGGATTATCCGGGACACAAAGTGTATTAAATCCATGCTTCGCCGATGAACTCAACTGTCCGCTGTTAGGAATCAGTCATTGATCAACAGGCATCCAGCCCAGGCGCTGCTCGACCGCGGTGCGATAAGGCGTTCTGATTTCAAGCGGAAGCTGCCTGACATAGTTGCAGGCATGATCTCGAATATCCCCTTCAAGCCCATCGAGATAAGCAATGGCTTCATCAACAGAAGGCATACGGTCCTCTTCGTCCCTCGACTTGGGAGGCAAAGCCGTCCAGACCACGGCATCCAGCTCCCTGTGGTCAGCCCAGGCTCGAATGCGTTCACCATAGGGACCTTCGTATTCGCCTGGAATACTGCCTACGTATTCAGGGCGTTCACGGTTGATCTGCTCGCGATCACGTAGCAATTCACGGGCGATATCAATGTCCTGAACATTCAACAGTGCCCAGAACGTAGGGCTATCCGGTGCGCTTGAAGACAAGGCAACCGCTAATTCTCCACCGTCACAGGTGCGGCAGAGCTCTACCGGCAACCTTGGACCATCGTTCATCCAGGCAGAAGCCAATGGAAGCGGGCCGGGCTTCCAGATCAGGGAGCCCCAGGCAAGACAAGCAATACGCATGCTGAATACTCGCGGTTGGAATCGGATGGGATTGGGTTGCGAAGGCAACATACAGGTTTGAAGGTAAGAAACCGTTTCGGTTCAGCACAACCGACCGGGGGCAGTCAGGCGGGCGATCCTATAGAATAGCCGAGCCTAGAAACTCGCTGAGTAATCGAATGAACGACTCCAAATCCAAAGTACGCCCATTAACCTGGATCGGCCTGGTGCTGTTCGTAGGCGGAGTAGTGGGGCTGGTAACGGCTCTGGTGCCGCTGATCGGTCCTGAAAGAGCGCCTCGTGACGCGGGTCACCTGACGCCCCTGGTCCTGTCAGCAGTTGTCCAGTTCATCGGTTATGTACTGCTCAATCGCAACCGTTTCCGTGGACGTAAGCAGCCAGGAAAGCGCTGATTTCCCTTGAGGTCATATAGCCATCTCATCTGTTTCTTGGCTCCATCCTGTCTGAGCTTCCAATCGCTGCGAACGAAATCACAGAAAGCGAGTCGGAAGGAATCGTTACGACTGGGTTGAAGTCCTTTAAGGATGACCGGGCCTTGAGCGTAGCGATGTCAATCAGGGTTCGGCATGGCGTGCAGCCGTGAGTGCTGCCGGGCCGGAAAAGGATGAAGATTCATGCGCAAGACAATCGTGATGCTTTCCCTGGCGCTCCTGGCAGCGTGCACCCATGGGAACAAGAATGACCAGACCGCTCAGGATGTGCAGGTTGAGCGGTACATGACCGAGCAGCAACTCGTAGGCTCGATGGGTAAACCGGATCATGTACAGAAGGAAGGGTCGCTGACCGTCCTTGTTTACAGGGACCGGTTGCTCAGCATGTCAGCCGATCGCTCGGATTATTCCTTTATCTTTGACGGGGGCCACCTCGTCGAATACACCCCTGGAAGGGTCAAGGTGCAGACCCAGAACGGCACGCCAAAGATTACAGTGGAGCCTGCCTGACTGTAGGGAGTAGGGCAGCGGAAAGGGAGGTTTCTTTCCGCTGCCTAACTGTCAGGCTTCCTTGGCCTGACAGGCCGCTGCCGTAAAGATCACATCGGTGGAAGAGTTCAGGGCGGTTTCTGCCGAGTCCTGAACCACCCCGATAATGAAGCCTACCGCTACCACTTGCATGGCGATTTCACTGGGAATCCCGAACAGGCTGCAGGCCAGTGGGATCAGCAGCAGCGAACCGCCCGCGACGCCTGACGCACCGCAGGCACAAACCGCGGCCACTATGCTGAGCAGAAGAGCCGTCGGAATATCAACGGAAATACCCAGTGTTTCGACTGCAGCCAGTGTTAGCACAGTAATGGTAATGGCTGCGCCAGCCATATTAATCGTGGCGCCTAGCGGAATCGAAACCGAATAGGTGTCCTCATGCAGGCCCAACCGTTCGCACAAGCCCAGGTTGACCGGTACGTTTGCAGCCGAGCTACGGGTGAAGAACGCTGTGATGCCACTCTCACGCAGGCAGGTCAGGACAAGGGGGTAGGGGTTGCGTCGTGTTTTCCAGTACACGATTAGCGGGTTAACCACAAAGGCCACCAGCAGCATGCAACCAATCAATACGACCAAAAGATGCAGGTAACCCGCCAAGGCATCAAACCCGGACGTTGCCAGGGTCGAGGATACAAGACCGAAAATACCGAGCGGCGCAAAGCGAATCACGAAGCGGACAATACTCGAAACGCCATCCGCCAGATCAGTGAACACGGTACGGGTCGTCTCGCTGGCATGACGGAAGGCAATACCCAGGCCAATGGCCCAGGCCAGAATACCCATGAAATTGGCATTGATGAGCGCGTTGACCGGGTTATCGACGATGCTCAGCAGCAATGTTTGCAATACGCTGCTGATCCCTTCCGGCGGGCTGATATCGCTGGTATGGGCGACCAGCGTCAAGGTCGATGGGAAGAGAAAGCTGGCTAGTACAGCAATTACCGATGCAGACAGCGTCCCGATTACATATAACCACAGGATGGGTTTGATATGGGTAGGTTGTCCCTGCTTGTGATTGGCAATGGAGGACGCTACCAGAACAAATACCAGGATCGGCGCAACCGCTTTCAGGGCTGTGACGAACACGGAGCCGATGAAACCTGTGGCCTGGGCCGCAGAGGGCGCAACGAGCGCAAGCACGATGCCGGCGATCAGTCCGATGAGAATCTGCATCACCAGACTGGAGCGCATCAGCCAGTTCAGAAAGGGGTTTGTAGCTTGGGTCATGGCAAGATCAACTTATAAGGAAGCGGGGCGATGTTGGCAAAGACGGGGTTCGTGCGTTCCCTTCACGCGAGTTGAATACACGCCGTACATGATCAGTCTGTCCCGCTAAAGGTTCGTTTTTCACGTACGGCCATTGAGCGAAGCGACGGATTTTAAAGGTATTTGCCTGCTTTTGGACACTAAAAGCGCAAAAGCCGATCGCCAGCAAGGCGTAGTGGCCTATTGACACAGGGTTGTTGACTGCGTTTGTGGAGCGCAACCCTGACAATCTTGCCTTATACGGGCTTATGCAGGCGCCTCGTGATATGAGTCATGCCCTTCGGGAGAGGGGCATGATTTTCAGTCTCCTGACGCGCATCAATCTTGAGCCTTGATCATCTCTTGAATCTTGCTGGCCAGGGCATCCACATTGAACGGCTTGGTAATGATCTCCATGTTTTCGCCCAGGTAGCCTTCGACCTGGGCACCTTCGGCATAGCCTGTCGCAAACAGGATCTTCAGCTCCGGTCGCAGGGTTCTGGCTACATCGGCCAGCTGACGGCCGTTCATTCCCGGCAGCCCCACATCCGAGATCATCAGATCGATCTGTTGACCATTTTGTAGCAGAGGAATCGCCTGCTGCGCATCGACCGCTTCAAGCGAGCTATAGCCCAGCTCATCGAGCACTTCGACGATCAGCGAGCGGACAATGGTTTCGTCCTCCACCACCAATACAGTCTCTCCGGAGCCTTTAAGCAATTGTCTTTCGGTATTGATCGCGTGCTCATCCAGCGCGCCACGGTATCGAGGTAGATATAGCCTGACGCTTGTACCTTTGCCCTGTGTGGAGAAGATACGGACCTGTCCCTTGGATTGTTTGGCGTAGCCATAAATCATGGACAAGCCAAGGCCGGTACCCTGACCGATGGGTTTGGTGGTGAAAAACGGATCAAAGGCGCGCTCGATAACCTCTGGACTCATGCCCGTCCCGGTATCGTTTACACACAGTACGACATAGTCACCTGGCGCCAATGTCAGGTGTGGATCGTCAGTGTGCTCATCAAAGTGCGCCGAGGAGGTGGCAATAGTGATCGTTCCGCCCTCCGGCATGGCATCACGGGCATTGATCACAAGGTTAAGCAGCGCGCTTTCCAGCTGATTCGTATCGGTAAGCGCTGGCCATAATCCTGCTGCAAGCGTCGTATCGAGGACTATCTTTTCACCAATGGTGCGTCTGAGCAGCTCCTCCATCGACGCAACCAGGGTGTTCAGGTTGACCGGTTTGAGATCCAAGGCCTGGCGCCGCGAAAAAGCCAGAAGGCGTTGGGTGAGGGCGGCTGCACGCTGCGCCGACGTGACGGCAGCGCTCATATAGCGTTCCAGATCCTGGGCGCGCCCCGATTCATAACGGCGCTGCATCAGGTCCAGCGAGCCGATAATGCCCGTCAGCAGATTGTTGAAGTCATGGGCGATACCGCCGGTGAGCTGACCGACAGCTTCCATTTTCTGGGATTGACGAAGTTGATCCTCAAGCTGACGCTGCTCGGTAATATCCCGACCAACCGAATAGATCAATCCTTCCTCGGGTACGGCTGTCCAGGAGGTCAACCTATAGTTGCCATTCTGGTGGAGCAGGCGTACCTCGTAGGAACGGGCCCGCCGTTCCTGATCGATGATGCTGAGCCCATGCGTGACGCGGTCAACATCATCAGGATGAATGAATTCAAGATAGTTTCTGCCAAGCAGATCGTTTTCCGACCAGCCTAGCGTCTCGTACCAGGCCTCGTTCACCGAAATGAGTCGGCCATCTAGTTGGCAGACCTTCATCAGATCGTTACTTAAACGCCAGATTCGATCACGCTCGCGCGTGCGTAGCTCAATTTGCTTTTCAAGCTCCTCCCGTGAACGGGAAAGGACCTCGCGAGCATCGATGATGTCCTGAATATCGGTCGATGTCCCAAACCAGCCCTCGACTGTACCACGCTCATTACGTACCGGCTGAGCCCGCCCGAGCACCCAGCGGTATTGGCCGGAGCGATGGCGAAGCCGAAACTCTGTGCGGTAGGGCTCACCACTTGTGAGGCATTGCTGCCAAGACGCCCAAGTAATCTCCCGATCATCGGGGTGAACTATCTCAATCCACTTGTCACCATCGGTATGTTCTGGCACCGATCCGGTGAATTCGTACCAGCGCTCGTTGAAGTAGTAATGATGACCATCCGGGCGACTGGCCCAGACCATCTGGTCAATGGAGTTCGTGATGGCCTTGAAGCGTGCTTCGCTTTCCGACAAGGCGGCTTCAGCTTGCTTGCGTGCGGTGACATCCAGAAAGAGCACAACAAAGCGGGTAGGGTCCAGACGCCTTAACCAGGACTCGAACCAACGACCTTCCAACGCCTGCAGCTGCAGTTCAAAATGTACGGGATCGTTATGACGTATGAAGCGTGCATAACTCTCTATCAGCGTGTCATCGATATGAGGTAGCGCTTCATGGAGGGTTCGGCCTTGCACCTGCTCGGGCGGAAGTCCTGTCAGCTGGCTAAAGGCTGGGTTGACCTCGATAAAACGGAAGTCAACCATATGGCCTGTTGCGTTCAGGATGGGCTCTGCGACGAAAAAGCCTTCCTGCATCTCTTGGGTAAGGTTGCGCAAGCGAGCATCGCTTTCCAACCGTGCCTGTTCAGCCCGTTTGCGATCGGTGATGTCGTAGCACACGCCAAAATAACGCATGCCTTCACGAGTATTGACCAAGATAGGCTCGCCTCGACGAGCCATCCAGCGTTCCTCTCCGTTGTCAGGCCTGCGGATACGATACTCGACGTAATCCAACGCACCCTCTAAAAACTCATGACTGTTAGTGATAACACGTGCGCGATCTTCAGGATGGATGAGTGCAATCAGCTCCTCGATCTGAAAGCTCTCCTGCTCAGGCAGCCCCCAAAGCTGGCACATCTCCCGAGACACGGTTATGCGTCCTTGAGCCGGGTGCAATTCGAACGTTCCGATCTCTCCTACCTGTTGAGCCAGTCGAAGGCGCTCTGCAGCAAGACGCTCGGGTGTGCGATCACGCAGGATCTTGGAATAGCCCATCAGCACGCCATCCCTGCGCAGCGCACTCATCTCGCCGCTGGCCCAGAAGCGTGTGCCATCCTGCTTGATATGCCACCGCTCATCCTTAGCGCAACCGCATTGGGCGGCTTCCGTCATCTCAACGTTAGGCCGATCCTGTGCACAATCTTCTGGTGTAAAGAAAATAGATATCGGCTGGCCAATGGCTTCGGCTGCCGTCCAGCCCAGGACCTTTTCCGCGCTGGGGTTCCAGTCCACGATGGTCCCTGACAGGTCGGACACGACCACGGCATAGTCAGAGGTATTGGCCAATACCAGTTGGGCCAGTTCACCAGGGCTCAAGGCGCTGAGGGAGGATCTACCGGATTCCATAAGTAATACTTTTTTCTATCGGTTCATGATGTGACAGAAAAAGTAAGGGTTTATCCCATTGATAAGAAAACCGCCTTAAGAGGCTGAGAATTGCTAGACGGCTTTGTTGTTCGATAGGACTCAGGAGGAACTTTAATAGCGAAGCGGTCTGCTCTCGAGCCATTCAAGCAGGGCAAGGGCCGGCATGGGACGAGCCATGAGGTAGCCCTGACCTTCATCGCATCCCCAGTTTCGCATCAGCTTGTAGATCTCCTCGGTCTCGATGCCTTCAGCCACTACCCGGTAGTCCATCTCCTTGGCCAGTTTGATCATGGCCCTGACGATGCGTTTATCCTTTTCCTGCCGAAGCGTATTGCGGATGAAGGACTGGTCAAGCTTGACCACAGACGCCGGAATATCCCGCAGATACGACCAGTTGCTGTAGCCCGTACCAAAGTCATCGATAGCGATGACGATCCCGAGATCATGGATGCGCTCTAGTTGGCGCTGCACGACCTCGGTCTGCCGGATCAGGGCGCCCTCGGTAAACTCCACCTCCAGCCGCTGCGCCGGCAGATCATATTCTCTGAGGAGGGCAGTCAGCGTATCGGTAAATACCTCATCGTCCAGATCGGCCGCGGATACATTGATGGCCACCGTCAGGTTCAGCCCCTGTTGTTGCCACGCCTTCGCCTGTTTGACTGCAGCCTTGAGTACCCACAGGCTGACTGAGCGAATCAGGAAGGTCTTTTCAGCCAGCGGTATGAATTCGCCTGGGCTGATATCGCCCAGTGTAGGATGACGCCAGCGGAGCAAGGCTTCCACAGACGTACACTCACTGGTAGCCAGCTGGATTTTAGGCTGGAAGTAGAGCCTGAGCTGATCGTCCGCCTGAAGTGCTATCGTCAGTGCGCTCAGCAGGCGAAAGGCGCGCTGCTGCGCATGGTCGCGGCGCGGGCTGTACATCTCCCAGCCAGCATTGTTTTCCCGTGCATCGTCTGCTGCGCTGACGAGCGAACGTATCCAGTCCGTTGAGCGTGCCTTTTCCTTGTTAAGGACCAGAATGCCCAGACCTATCTGCGTCTGGATGGGAATGGTGTCGCAAACCAGCGGTGCCTCAAAGGACTCGAGGATATGCCTGTAAAGCGTTTCAGTTGCCTCCGTTTCGATGTTCGCCAACATAAAGGCAATGCGTGTAGGACTGATCCTGTAAAGTGCAAGATCCCTGGGTACAACAGCCTGTAGGCGGTCCCTGATCAGAAGCATGAGCCGTTCTGAAAACGTATAGCCCAACGCTTTGACGATGTCGTTGAGGATGCGAGGCGCAATCACATCGACTGCCACCAGCGTGATCGGAAGATCCTGGTCCGAGAAAAAGGTCGAGACATCTCTCTCCAGGCGAGGGCGATTGAACAGGCCGGTCGGTAGATCAATGAAGTTGAGGTTGCGCAGCGTTTCCACACGCGTCATGACCAGCTCGGCAAGCTGACTCAGCAGCTTTACCTGATGCTTATCCAGGGAAGGCCGTGGCTTCGTGTCAATGATGCACAAACTGCCCAGCCCAAGGCCCTGTTGAGTCAGCAGGGGAGCGCCTGCGTAAAAGCGGATGTGAGGTTCCCCGGTAACCAGCGGATTGTCCCTAAAGCGATGATCCTGGGTAGCATCGCTGACCATGAAAAGCTCATCACTCAAGATGGCATGACTGCAAAAGGAGTGCTCACGCGGCGTTTCGCTGATGGTAAGCCCAACGCTTGCACTGAACCATTGCCGGTGAGTATCGATAATCGAGATCAGGGCAATCGGGACCTGAAACAACTCAGCAGCCAGCGCAACGATCTTGTCGAAAGCGCGATCCGGCTCCGGATTGATCAGGCATAGCTGCCGAATTTCTGCAATCCGCTCGGACTCATTCGCGGGAGTGGGCACTAAGTTGTTCATGATTATTATCAGACGTGGGCTATTTTTGGATCATATGGTTTTTGTGAGGCATGTCAGATATTAAAAATTCCTACCAGATCTTTAGAAAATATCTGTTAAAGCAACATCAAGATCGGCCGATAAGGTTGCACACGTTCAATCTGGAATGATCATTCAACGGCACCTGATGTCCTCAGGAGTGTCATGTGTCTCTATGACTGTATAGGCAATATGACCATGACTTTACCGATTGATTTTGCATCTCCTGCCCATGAAGTGGCGCATCAACTAATTGGCTGGGTTTTTACCGTTAATGGTGTAGGCGGGCGGATCGTTGAGACCGAGGCCTATGATCGCGAAGACCCAGCCTCCCATAGCTTTTCCGGGCTTACGCGGCGTAACGCCACCATGTTTGGTCCGCCAGGCCATCTCTATGTCTATCGCTCCTATGGCATCCACTGGTGCCTGAACATCGTCTGCTGCGACACGGGGCATGGTGCGGGTGTGCTGATCCGCGCATTGGAGCCCCTGGAAGGAATTGACATCATGCGTGAGCGCCGCGGACTTGATACGCTACGCCTGCTATGTGCAGGCCCGGGGCGTGTGTGTCAGGCTCTGGGAATTACCGGAGAGCACGACGGGCTTGTACTGGAGTCGCCAGGCCTCGAATTGGCCGCACCGACAGTGCCTTTTGAGACGATTTCAGGGCCACGGATCGGTATTACCAAGGCGCGCGATGTGCCCTGGCGGTTTGGTTTGAAAGGGTCCCCTTTTCTAAGCCGCAGCTTTCGCTAGTCTGACGGCTGGTCGCTACATACAGCACCTTTGGCGTGTCTGCAGGGTCGATTAAGGCATCACGCGTGCGTTCGCCTGCCCATCGGCAGAGCGTTACGACAATGTGCAAGTCGATCAATTGGAGTGCCGTCGTTTATGTCAGCGATCCCTAAAGACCCCCATCTGGACAGCTCTATCACCTTGCTCAAGGAGGGATACCGCTACATCCCTGAGCGCTGCCGTCGTTACCAGAGCGATGTCTTTCAGGCGCGCCTGCTCATGCAGAACACTATCTGTCTGTCCGGGGAGGAGGGGGCCAGGCTATTTTACGACGAGTCGCTTTTCATGCGGGAAGCGGCCGCCCCCCGTATGTTGAAAAAGACCCTGTTTGGCTTTGGCTCCATTCAAGGGCTGGACGGGCAGGCGCACCGCGTGCGCAAGCAGATGTTCATGTCATTGATGACGCCCGACAATATCCAACGACTGACGGCCCGGTACGCCGAGCAATGGCAGCGAGACATTTCCGCCTGGACCGGTAATCACGAAGTTATCCTGCTCTATGCAGCCCAGTTTCAGCTCTGCCGGGTCGTTTGTGAGTGGTCCGGCGTGCCGCTGCCCGAGGGTGATGTAGCCAAGCGCCGTTCACAGCTCACCGCTCTGATCGATGGCGCGGGTGGGATAGGGCTTCGGCACCTCAATGGCCGAAAGGCCCGCAAAGAAGCTGAAGCCTGGATTGCAGATCTCGTCGCGCAGGTGCGTCAGGGTGCGTTGAATCCGGCTCCGCAAACGGCCTTGTACGTCTTCAGCCACCATAAGGACAGTGATGGTAACCGGCTTGATCCTAAAACGGCTGCGGTCGAAATTCTCAATGTGCTGAGGCCTACCGTAGCGGTTGCACGCTTTGTAGTCTTTGCTGCCTGGGTCCTGAACAAGCACCCCGAGTGGCAACAACGGCTGCGCGACGAGCCGAGCATGCTGGAACCCTTTGTACAAGAAGTGCGGCGCGTCTTTTCGTTCTTTCCCTTTACAGTGGCGCGTGTTCGCAAGAACTTCGAATGGAAAGGCTATCCCTTTACCAAGGGAACTCGCGTTCTGCTGGATCTCTATGGCATCAATCACGATGCGAGAATCTGGAAGGACCCTGAGCGATTTGATCCTGAGCGGTTTCTGACTTGGGATGAAAACCCGTTCGGTTTTGTCACTCAAGGCGGTGGCGACCATCATCAGAACCATCGCTGCCCCGGTGAGTGGATTACGATCGAGCTGCTAAAGGTGGCAATCAAGGCGCTTACGCAGTGGATGCGTTATGACGTACCCCCGCAGGATCTTTCGATCGATATCACGCGTATTCCAGCTCTCCCGGAAAGTCGTTTTGTGATCAGCCATGTGCGGTCGGTGGTACGTGAGTCTGCGGAGAGGGTTCAATGAGCGAAGGCTAAGGCTCAGCATTCGAACCTTTAGCGCTTGTGCGTCATTGCAACGGCTGTGGATCAGCAGCGCCTTGGCCTCATAAAAAGAAGCCTCGCATCAAGCGAGGCTTCTTTCAGCTACCAGCGCGGCGGGGGGCCGTAATAGCCAGGTGGCGGGCCATAGTAATAATGTGGCGGCGGAGCAGGAGCTACGCGTACAACCTGGGTCTCGTAATAGACAGGCTGCGCCGGGTAGTAAACCACCTGTGGCGGGGGCGGCGGTGGGGCCGCCTGTACGTAGACAGGCGCTTCAGCTGCGCGTGAGTTAGCCACAATCGCTCCGCCAACGACTGCCCCGACCACGGCCCCGAAAATGGCAGGCCCTGGGCCGTGCCCACCGTGAGCGGAAGCTTGGCCAGCCGCAGCGAGGCAACCTACCAAAAGCGCAATCTTGGGTAACTGGCGAATCATGAATGTCTCCTCCTCAGGAGCCCGGCTGTATGAAAAGCCGGCCATTCAATAAAACAACGAAGCGCTGTAAAGAAAAAGAGGAGGAAGGTAAAGGTTGTGTAAGGCCGGTTACTGACAGATAAACGGTTGGTTATGAAACTCAGGCGGCTGGCGCCGTTTGGCCAACCACCTGAAAGACACGATTACTGGCTAACTGTTGCGGAGTTGCCTGTTCCTGTTTGCTGGATATAGGCCTGGCTCCAGGCGTTGGTCTGGTTGAGCTGAATTTGGTTTATATCGCCGGTCTGGGTGATGGTAGAGAGCAGGAAGTCTCCGCTCTGGGTGGTACTGACGAGGTTGTCATTCCCTGTCTGCGTGATATCTACCCCTCCAATCGTACCGTTCTGGGTGATGTTGACTTCGTTGTTGTCTCCCTGGCTGATCAAGGTTGCGCGCTGGTCCATGCCGTCCTGGCTGATATTCAATTCGTTGTTGTTGCCGGACTGAGTCATGGCCTGCGTATTGTTCCTTCCAGCCTGCTCGCTGGTCATGACGTTATTGTTTTCATCTTGAGCGAGTCGAAGACCGTTACCAAAGCCGGACTGCTCAACCGTTATGGTGTTATTCGCATCATACTGGCCGGTCCAGAGTTCATTATCGAATCCCTGCTGGCTGGCATTCACCACGTTCGAATCACCGCTCTGCCCAAAAAACATCGTCAGATCCGAGCCGTATTGACCGCCCATGAAAGCGCCTTGCTGACTGGCATTCACCGTGTTGTTGCTGCCGTAGGTATAGGCTTCAGCCAGATGGTTTGAGCCCGCCTGGGTAATGGATGCGGTATGTCCAGTGCCCTCCTGATAAACCGTAACGGTAGAGTCGGTCGTACCGATCTGCTGGACAGCTACCGTGTGGGCATCACCGCCTTGAGTGACGGTAATCGTACTGGTTGAAACGTCATCCTGTCCTGCCAGTACCGTGTTATTGCTGCCGTTCTGGTCAGTGGTGATGCTGCTCTCTTCGGCATAGGCCTGAGTTGCTCGGCTTAGGTTGGCGTTGCCAGCTTGAACCTGCTCTATCGTGCTGTTGTTACTGTTTGTCTGTTCGGCAATAGCCTGATTGTCATCGCCAGTTTGCGTCTGCGTCGCCGTGTTGTAGGTTCCGGCGCTTTGGTTGAGGGTTACCTCGTTGTTATTGCCTTCCTGAGTTAGTGTGGCCGAATCGAATGCTGCCATGGCCGAAAAGCTGGTCAGAGCAGATACCGCCAGTACAAGAGGTTTCAAACTGAACATAGAGACTCTCTCCTTGATCGTTGATAACGTCCATGCACGGATCGCCCGCACTGCCTGCCCCCTCGGGACGCCAGCCTGGAGTTTCGCCCTAACGCTCATGGCAATCAGGCAAAACGGGCCAAGTCTCTATGGCTGGTCGTGAATAGGCTATCGCCCAAAAGATGGTTTATTGGTCGCCAACGTCGTCTATCAGGATTAAATCCTGCTCCATTCTGTTTGATTTATCTGGTTCGATCAGTCCGACTATAGATCCATGATTTACCGTTCATCGGGTGTGCTACTTGAAAAAAGCGAGCGGGTTCCTATATCGAATCCTGCAGGGCGCCGAAGTCGGGCCCTGCGTTGAAACTTGCTGATGACTCAGGAGATTCCCTATATGAATACCGCATTCTCTCTTGCTCCCTTGTTCCGCCATTCCGTTGGATTCGACCGCTTCAATGACCTGTTCGAATCCGCGCTGCGCAACGAGTCGGGTAGCTCCTACCCACCCTATAACGTGGAAAAGCACGGCGACGATCGCTATCGCATCGTGATCGCGGCTGCCGGCCTTGCCGAAGACGACCTTGATCTCGAAGTAGAGCGGGGCGTGTTGACCGTGAAGAGCGGCCGCCGTGAGAAGAGCGCCGACAGCGTGACCTACTTGCACCAGGGCATCGCCCAGCGTGCCTTCAAGCTGTCCTTCCGCCTGGCCGATCACATTGAGGTGAAGGGTGCGAGCTTGAAGAATGGCCTGCTCAACATCGATCTGGTACGTGAAGTACCGGAAGAGGCCAAGCCCAAGCGCATCGCTATCAACGGTCAGTTGAGTGCCGATGAAAAGCCTGCGCTGGAAGGGCAAGCCGCCTAAGCACAGCGGCGATAAGGCACTAGAGAAAGGGGATGTCATGAACATCCCCTTTTGTATGGGGCTTCTTAAAAGACCCTGTTTCCATTTGGTGCGTCTTTATCGGCATGCTCAGCCGCGATAGACGCAGGCAATAAAAAGCCCCGATTGCTCGGGGCTTAGGGTCGGGCAGAAAGAGAGGGAAACTGCCAGACCCGCCTTATTATCGACCGGGAATATGCAGACTTGAATAGCGGCAGGATGCCAGTGCCTTTAGCTTGCGCTGGCTGCGTTTGCCTTCAAGAATGTAAGTAAAGCCGATAGCCATCAGCAATACACCCTCGATAACGATTTGAAGGTCCTCTGGCGCAAAAAACAGGCAGAAGGATCCTGCAGCAAAGAGTATCAGGCCGAGACAGTAGAACACTTTTCTATCCTTAGCAGCGTCTTAGACTACTCACGAATGAGTGCGGCAGCTCACGTTGCTGCCTGGTATCTACGGTATCGGCTAACTCCGGTTAGCCTTTAGTCTGAAATGAGCGGTAATTGCATAGTGCGAATAATGCCCAGTTGCTGATGGAAAGGTCAGCCTTCGGTAACATCCAAGAGGCGCTGAAGCCCTTCGAGATCATCGTCAGATAGCTTGCCTTTAACATCGCAGGCCCTGTATTCCACGCGCTGGCCGGACGCAACGTACTCGAGCGCTTCCCGGGTCACGGGCGTCGTGAAGTCTTCGCCGTAGATGTCACGAAAGGTGTTGAGCTTGTATTTGCCTTCCATTTCATAGAAGACCTTGCCGTCAATCGTCCAGCGAGCAAAGCGGCAATCGCCAAAGCGGGCTTCGTTGCCAATGCTGGACAGCTTGGCAATGTATGTTGTGATCTTACCGCCTGAGCTTGTTGTCGCCTGGCTAGCCGATACGGTAAACACCAGATCGTTGGCAGATTTATCACCCGTCCAGATTACGGAGCGCCGCTCTCTGAACTCGTCATTCTCATCCGTCAGCTCACCTGCATGGACGGCCAGGGAAGCCAGGCATCCAGCTATGGCGAGTAACCAAGCCTTGTATTTCATTATCCAACCATGTCGTTAGTAGCGCCTGCCATGGTGCAGACTGTGGAACATTAAAAATATCAAAATGCCATTGTATCGCCTTATTTCTAACAGTAGCTGATTTTAGGCAATAAAAAAGGGCTAGCCGTTTGGCTAGCCCTTTATGCTTGGTGGAGGCGGGGGGATTTGAACCCCCGTCTAGGGCGCATCAGGCGCGGCCTTCACGTCGAAAGCTGGCATAAAGCTGTCATTCCAATAATTTATGCATCGGACGATGCCGTACCTAAATAGCCACCATCACGACTGATCTCAACGATTTCTCCTACAGCTGCAAGCGATCTCTGGAACAGATCCAAGGCATCGAAATGCATATCTTCTACATTGCACTCCATAAACTCACTTACAGATGTTCTAGCGCCTTCAACGTGCGCAAAGTCCATAGTTTCTGGGTTAAAGCGGTGGACAACAACTTTGCCGTCAGGGTCTTCCTCTTTATTTACTATCGGGTATTTACCCATTCCAGTAGATACCCCAGCACGTCCGGTATATGTCCAGATTGTAAAGGGGCCTGGCTTGCTGTGAAAAGTCATGCTAGCTCCACCACCTCCAGGGCTGTATGCTTCAACCGTATAGCATCTAGTTTTCTTTTGATCTATCAGTTTTCTATGATGCAGTCTGGACAATTTCCCAACTGTTACGAGGCTCCAGTCAATTCCTCCAAATGGCTGAGTTGATCTTAACCAATCGGTAAATTTCTCTACGTTTTCCGATGAATTGGATACTGCTAGGTTCTTGGTAATTTTCCCCAGAGCAGATCGAAACATTTGTTCGTCAGCTGCATAAGGGTAGTAAACGTCCTTTGCTACTTTCTCGTTGCCGTCTTCGCCAAATATTGAGCTCCATACTTCGAACGTTATCTGGTCGAGAATATTTTTGATTGAGGCTATGAGCTCCAATGTTACGATTCGGCTGGCTCTACTTGTTTGGCTATCCGGCTCGCACCTGTCGAATTCTTCATTTATAAATATAAACTTAGAATAAGCCTGCTCCATCTGGGCTTCCAGGTTTTCAATGAATTCGTGATCTGAATGTACCTGTATTTCTTTATTTTCCATGCTCTGCGAACATCCTTGTGGTCTTGATTAATCAATTTACTATTATGAGCTGGAGAGATTTATCCCGCTATCTACTCCGGACACTGAGGGCATTTGTCCAAAGGCCTGTTCTGCTTTACCCCCAGCACTGCTATCCGCCGCCGGCATCCAGCGACCATAGATGCGGGCGATCATCGTCCAGTCCTTGTGTCCCATCTGTTACTGGATGCACCTTAGTGGATGAGGTTCTATAGGTGTAATAGCACCCCAACCAAGAGCGCGACTAATAGCGATTTTGCTGTAAGTAAGTGGCTAATGTTTTTCTGCCAAAAATCGCAGCAAGCGCTAAAAGAATGATTGGCAGAAGGTAGCAGAGCCAACCATAAGCGTGCGCGGCCGGCGCAAGCATGGGGTTGGCTTCAGCAGCTACAATGTGGTCATGCACAAACAAAAAGGCGAAACCTGCGGCGATAACTAGCCCAACTGTAACAGCAGCTCCGAATTGCCAAAACAGACCTGACGCCTCAAATAACAATTCAACAAGCCCGTCTTTCTTCTTGCCATATCCCATAAAGCTAGTCCTAAGTTTCTACTGCTAAAAGAAACCAGCCATCGGCTGTCCTGGAGCAAAGGTTACGTTAGCTCTTGAGCGTAGAGAATATGCCGATTGTCGGAGCACTAACTTTCTTTGATGATTTTTAGGTATTGGATTAATACAGGTCAGATTGGCTATTGCTTTGTTGCGTGAGTAGGTTTCGCTTGGGCCTTCTTTCGCTTAGAAAGGACTGCCGCTACCGCTTCTTCAATTTGAGCTTCAGTCTTTCTTTTGCCAGGATTTATTTGAGATGCCATCCGGCTTGGTGAGACCTTTTGTATAGCGTTACGCTTTATGTAATCATCAGCCCAGGCATCTAATTCTTGGCGATCGAATCCAATACCTCTCTGACCTATCGGAAACTCCCGAACGTAAGGGCGAACAGTTTTATTGAATTCATCCCGATTCATGCCAAGGTATCATGGGCATCTCGAGCGCGAATAATTCTCGAATGAGTGCCGCCGTTGAGTTAGTCATTTCTGATACGGGGGACCATTTCGGAATGTCTACAGGTACCTGATGAACAGAGCCAATTACTGCTGCTGCGGTTACACATGGCCAGCCATTCATTTTAATTGTGTGTCTGATTCCATTTTTGGCTAAGACTCTGATCTGACCTGCTCTCGTACGTGCTCCAGTAAGCTCGCAAACCTCAGCATGAGTAAGAAACTCAACTGGCATACCTACCTCCTCCTTGCTTTGCTCTTAGGTAAAACCTTCTTAGGTAGCTGAGCATCTCTTGCTCGAACTATTCTAGGGAGGAGGGTCGTCTGGGAGTTAGCCATGTTGATAGCCACGCTATATGGTGTCCGGCTATCGTTATTAATGTAATTGCTCTGCGTGATCTACAATCTTGCAAGCTAATTAAAGCACAAGATTGTGCTAAAACTTTTCAGCTAGGAATTGGCTGTCTATGACGGTGCAACGGGCTATATACTTTATCGGTGGCAGACCAGTCATGCCGATAGGGATTATCTGAACTGCGGAGCGATGATGTACTTGGAATGGTCGATAAGGTCTTTATCTGAAGTGCCACATGTGAGAGGCAAAAGACATAGTTTTTCTAATTAAAACGATAAAGCCCACTAAGCTGGGCTTTATCAATAGAGGCTAAATAGTTAAGCCGCTGCCTCTTGAGCTAAATCTTCTACGGCTTTGATATTTAATTCACAAGAGGAAAGTGTGGCTTCAGCATCTGATTTCTGTATTGTTTCTTCAATATAGTAGTCAGCTTTAACCCGCACCCCATGTAGGCGCTTGAGGTTGTATCCAATTTTTCGCATAGCTAGGCGTTTGCTTGGATCATGCGAATAGTCACCCATAAAACATCCACTAAGTTTTGAGTGAGTATGTCCACTAGTAGAGCTTACGGGCGGAACATAGTGGGTATCTGCAAAAGCCAGAGCTGCATGATAAAGAGCATAATAGCTTCTACCAATTACTGTTCTATATGCTGCTTCACTGCTTGAAGCTGAGTTTAATACTCGACTACCTTCCTGCAATATATCTCTATAGCAAACAGTCATCAGCAGATCCCTACGCTGCAAACTTGTTAACGCCTTGTTTATCTGAGGCGCAAAAATTAAATATTATTTTATCCCAGCAGCTGTTCAACCGCTCGTCAGTAATGATTAATTCAGCTAGCTGCTCATTCATCTCTGCAAGCATATTGCCCGGTACATCTACTGATAACTCGACGAAAAGATATGAGTCTTCATCAAAAAAATGCTCAGCAACTGAGCCGATATCAAATGCCACTCCTTTATTTCTATTAAGAATGGAGATAACATGTTCCGTGGCGATTTGATATTTTTCTTGAGTTATTTCTAGCTTTGATAAAGATGCAAGGAAATACTCATACATTCGTAAAACATCGCGTGTAGCACGAATATCTTTTTCTGGATGCGCTTTTATACAAGCCTCAAGCATGTAGTTGATCTGTTCAAAGCCTCCAGAAACGAACACCATGGAAATCGCTGTTTCCAGTATTTCTATAGATCCATAGTTAGCTTTGAAAGCTTCTAACAACTTGTCTAAGCTTTCGTTGAAGCAGTTAAATTTCTTCAACGAAATCGCATAGTTAGTCAGATAAATATAATTACCTGGCGCTCTTCTTATAGATGCTTCGTGATCTTCAATTGAGGCTTTATAATCATACAATGTCGCATTAAGCATGCCGCTAAGCATGAAAGCTTTAGCTGCATCAACTTTTTTTAAAGACTCAATTTCACGACGTATACGAGGAACGCGTATGTCTTCCGGCTTGGCCTTGTCACCCAAAGCGTTGATCATATCGACGACTGAGTTACTTACCGTTTGCGGTAAAGGCATAGTTTCTCCAAACCAGTAAGCTTTCCATGCAATAAACATTAGCAGGTAAGGTCAGCAGGGCTGAGCTACTGTTCAGTAGCATCCCTATTCGTAGGATTAGCAGCTTATGCCATCCAATAGCGTGACCGTTACGCTGATCAATGGTGCATAGACTAGTCGACAGGTATTGAGGTTTCAAGCAAATGCTTTATTTCCTGACGATTAGTAGATGCAATCGATTGGGCAGGGTTCCCTTGCTAGGCTAGGTTATCGGCTTCCAATAGGTAACCTTTAGATAACCTATTAATGCCTCTTGATTAAGAGCAATACCGTTCCCCTGAAGATCTTTTAGCCTTACCAGTAGACGGTTAGTGACAGTTGTCATTCTGTTGTCATTACCGAGCCGAAATGCACCCAAAAAGCACAAAAAAAGCACTTGCTGGTTAGGCTAAGTGCTTGATTTGTAAGGCTTGTTTGGTGGAGGCGGGGGGATTTGAACCCCCGTCCGCCAGCTCTCCGCTCTTGGCGCTACATGCTTAGCCCAATCTACTAGAGTTAACCCTTAGCGGCCCGATGGGCAGGGCGCTTGGGGCGATCTGTATAAGTTTTAGCCGTTACGTCTACAGCGAACTTGGCGGCGATCCTGTTCTGTCTGACAGTCGTTTCGGGTTTACAGGCATCCCCTAGCGACTGCTAGCCGCGTTAAGCAGCTAGAGCGTAGTTGTCGTCGTTGGCAACTATAAGTTTGCAGCAGCTAATTTACGAGGTCTGCTACCAGCTCGGCATGCTCCTCAAGTTTTGTTACCGGCGTCGAATCCTAATCGCCCCCTTGATGAGTACTGCTCACTGTATAAATGAACAGCCGAGTTGTCAAGTGCCTGATAGTAAAAGGCAGAATCTGAAGAAAGCGGGCTTTCCTCTTTCGGCATTTACATAGATGGGGGAGGCGATTCGTTTGTTCAAGGGCAGGTGAAGTTTTATTTTCACCCTATGGTTTAGTGTGGCTACCGACTCGCTGCCAGAACTGTTTTGTAGTGGCGACAGGCTAGTTTTATACGGTTGGTTAGGGAGTCGCCCCGGCCTCCAGTAGGTCATAACGCCTATGACCCTTATGGAGTAACCCGCATGACTCAGACGAACAAACCTCTGGCGGTGGTAACAGGTGCCTCGAATGGCATAGGGCTGGAGCTGGCACGGCAATTCGCTCAGAACGGCTTCGACCTGCTTATCGCGTCGCGGGGCAAAGGCCTGGATGAGGCCCAGCAGACATTGCAGGCCCTAGGCGCTCAGGTCGAATATGCGGCGGTTGACCTCGCAACCTATGAAGGAGTGGAGCAGCTCTATTCGGCGTTTCGTGCATTGAACCGCCCAGTTGATGCGATTGCCATCAATGCGGGTGTAGGCGTTGGCGGCAGTTTCGTACCGGGTACCGAGGCGGAGACGACGCTGGAGAGCGAACTTAACCTCATTCAGATCAATGTGGTGTCTGTAGTACACCTTGCCAAGTTATTTAGTCGGGACATGGTGGCTCAAGGGCGAGGTCGTATGCTTTTAACCTCTTCGATTTCGGGAACCTCACCTGTTCCGTTCGAGGCGGTATACGGAGCGTCCAAGGCCTTTGTGCGGTCGTTTGGGAATGCCATTGGCAATGAGATGAAGGGAACCGGTGTGAGCGTAACGGTATTGATGCCGGGACCGACCGAAACCAACTTTTTCCACCGGGCCGGTGAGGATGATACTCAGGTCGGCTCAGGCAAGAAGAATGATCCCGCATTGGTGGCGCAGCAGGGATTCAATGCCTTGATGGCCGGGCAAGCCGAGGTCTATGGGGGCGGGCCGGAAGTTGAGCAGGAAGGCGAAGGTCCCAATCGCACCGAGTCTGAGCAGGAAAAAGCTGAGCGTCATCGCCAGATGTCTGAGCCAGGCTCGGCTTAGCCGTTTAGCTCAGTAGCCGTCCCGCCTTGTCCGAGAACCTTTCCAGGCGGTGTCTGAGCCACACTGCCGTTGCGCAAGGTAATAGCACGAGCAGACGATGAGCAGATAGCATCCTATTAGGTGAGGTCTTTTGGCGCAGATGGCCAAGCCTGAAGACTGCTGGATGATCGATCCGTGTTCTGTCGCCGAGGCTTACCGGATGCGCCCTCTCTTTTGTAAATCCAGAACGACATCAATGTCACAACGATGCAGAGCGGGAGCCATATAGGGTTCTGGGTATAACACCACGTATAGGTACTGCAGGCGTAAAGCCCTTCGTAGGGCAGTGCCAGGGCAACCAAGCCAAGGGAGGTAAGCCAGAGGGCGAGAGTGTTCATAGGATTGCCGCTACTTCCATGTGGGGACGGACACGCTGACAGTGCGTTCTGGTATGACCGTAAACGCAAAATTAGTTCAGGCCGCTAGCGTGAAATGGTTCTGATAGACGTTTTTATGGCTAGAAGCGGCCGAGTGCCGGAAATCAGGCGTTTTTTCAGGCATGGTGCTTGCTATACCAATGTAAGGATGAGCAGGCACTGGCGCTGAAAGAAAAAAGCCTCGACGAGTCGAGGCTTAAAGACCATGGAGACAAGCAGAAGTAGGGGTGAACTGCTTGCTAAAAGGTTATCGGAGCTTTTCCGGCGTGCTTTAAGCCAAGCTGATGGATGGTTTGAAATTCTCGGGAAGTCCTTGAATTTATCAGCTATTACTTGAAAGGTGCAGGCTTTGCCCCGCCCGTTCGCAGTGCTGACAAAGGAGTGTCACTGAGGTTGTGCTGAACGTTCACCTAGATGCTCAAGATGATAGGTAAGTATTCATGACTGACAGGATATTGGTTGTGTATAGCCAGGCCCTGGCCTCTGTGTTTGGAGCAGCCCTGAAGCTAGGTGTTGATACCGACACCATTGCAGAGCAGGCCAAGCTCGATGTCATCAGCTCAGACAAGTGGGTTTCGGCTGATCTTGTCGGGGATGTGCAGATGGCCATCGAGGATGCGTTAGTCGTTGCGAAGGTTGTAGGTCGCAAGCGCTAAACGCTTCTGGTGTGCCTCAGGTGATAGCTGGCTATTTATTAAGGAGTGAACGTTCAAAGCTGCACGGGCAGTTCAAGAGAGTTCTCATGCGCAAAGAGTTTGCAGTTCTATTGCTGGCATCGTCGTTATCCTGGTCTGTTCATGCCGAGCTTACACGCGCGGATCAGTCGCTTTACAACACCCAGCCTCAAAAGGCCAATACGAGCCAGAATCTGAGCAAGGCCGATCTTGCCTGGCATGCTAGCAAGACATTTGGCTTTGATTGCCCTGAAGTCGTCAAACATAAGCCAATGCTGGGCAGCCACCATTCAATCATCACCTGTAGCACCGGCGCTCGGCTCAAGGTCCATCCATTATCGGATAGTCGGCCTGTCATGACTCTGGTAGTCAGCTCGTTCTGATCGGGACTTTTCGGCACTCTTGCCTGGAGCGTGACTCCAACCTTCAGAACGTACTGTTGTTCATACAGGGCGACAGATGTTGGATAGAGGTTGTCCATCGGACAACCCTAATGCTTGGAGGAAACGAGATGGCTGCCGATTACAGTCAAGGGCGCTACCTGGTATTTGGATACGGCGACAAAGCCGTTCAGATTGGTCTGATTGACAATGACGGCTTTGTACGCGCTTCGGATGATCAGGGTAGGTTGATCTACCGCATCGAGGGCGAACAGGTGTATGACATGGACGACAATTACCTGGCAGACATTGACGAAGGCACAGCGGTAACAGCTAAAGGTGAGCGCTTGTTTACCATCCAGGCAGAATGAGGCGGGGCTTTTGTAAACGCCCCGGCAGTGGGTAATCAACCTTTCTTGAAGTGCAGCTCGTAGTCAGGATCGACAAGGGGCTGCAATCCACTGGCTTTGATCAGCTCGAATGAAGCATTGGAGCTGATGTACTTGATGAACTGGCGGGCCTCTTCAGGATGGGGCGTGTCAGGTGCCATGCAGGCGGTGTATAGCGTCATCTTCTGCGCCTGATCGGGTATGAGTCCTACGATATCGACGCCCTGCAAAGGACTCAGCTCGCTGACCTGTTCCAGACCGATTTCCGCCTCACCCCGGGCAATGGCGTCGCCCACTGACTCGTTCGTGATTCTTTTCAACTTGGGCGCAATTCGCTCCTTGATACCCATGAGGTTGAACAGAACATTTTCCAGATACAAACCGCTAGCACTCTCGGAGTAGGCAATTGATTTGGTATCCAGCAGAATCTGTTTGAATTCTTCCATGCTTGTCATGGCCGGATGGCCTTGGCCGTGGGGGACTGCAAGCGCAATATAGGACTTTCCGAAATCAGCGCAGCTGTCTGGATCAATATGACCCTGCTGCTGCAGTTTGGAAATGGCCATGCGGTCCAGCAAAAAGACATCGGCCCGCTCACCTTCGGCCAGTCGACTAGGAATGGTGGTGGCATCGTTGCCACGTGCCGGCGCTACATGGCTGACAAGCTTTCTGCCAAAGGTTTCTTCATAAACAGGGCCGATTTTTTCGACAACGTCCAGAGCACCCTTAGCGCAAAACAACTGAAGTGCAGGGGGAGGTTGCGGCACAGGGCGAGCGGCCGCATGCACAGAAAGGCTCGCCGCGGTCAGGGCGAGCAGGAAAGCGGAAAAGATATTTTTCATAAGCCGAGCTGACCCCGCCGAGCACAGGGCAGGATCGCTTCCTTTTACAGGTAAACACAACCGGAGGCGGGATATTACGTGAACAGGGCGCTTATGTGGGAGGCAAAGGACGAGGTGTACGGCAAAATGCTGCCAAAAACATTAAGGCCATAAACAACAAAACCCGCACAAGGCGGGCTTTGCTGGTCTAAACAGAGTTAGACCGGGATACTGGTCGGAGCGACTGGATTCGAACCAGCGACCTTCTCGTCCCGAACGAGACGCGCTACCAAGCTGCGCTACGCTCCGAAAGATGGCGCGCATTTTACCTAAAAACATTTTAGAGACAAGGTTTTAGGTGAAATTTTTTGCGTACCCTCTGCAAACCTTTACAGTTCCTTGATGGTGCGGACCTGATCTTTATTGATGCGGGCAGGCTTGCCGTCCAGTTGTTCGAACTCATAGAAGCCCGAGTCATCGTCGTACTTGGGTGTATCTACCGCCTGGATCTCACGCCCGTCGTTCAACGTGATCACTGAAGGCGTAGAGCAACCGGCCAGGACGGTAAAACCAAGAGCCAGCAAGCAGGCAGGTAGAATCCGGGTTCTCATGTGCAGTCTCCTTTTAAACGCACGTTTAACAACATTCTGACCTATCACTTCCCGCCAGGTTCCGATGAAAGGACAAGCAGGCTGTGTTCATCATTTACATTGGCGAGACGCTGATCATGCTCTGCAATCATTAGCGCCCGGGCACCCAATGGAATGAATACACCCCGGGGGCTGCGCTCGCCTGCCTGCCAGGCTTCTTCCACTCGATCTTTCAAGCGGGTAGGAATAAGTGAAAACAAGGGCTCCCAGAAATTTCCCTGACGCACCATGACCGGAGCATCAGGTGCCTCCTGTGCGCAGCGGTGTAGCTGGGCAAGCAGATCACGATCAATGCGCGGAGCATCGCACGGCAGAAGGATCAGCCAGCGATGACGAGCTGCCCTGAGCCCTGCACGGATACCGGCCAGCGGGCCGGGAAAGTCGGGCTCGGCATCATTGACGATCTGATCGGCGTACCGGGCGTAGCGCTCGGCATTACGGTTACAGGAAATAATGAGGTCATCTGTCAGGGGGCGGACCACCTTGTGCATATGCTCGATCAGCGGAAGGCCATGCCATTCCACCAGGCCTTTATCCCTTCCACCCATACGCTGACCACGGCCACCGGCAAGCAGAAGAATGGAGCAGTCGGAAAGGCGTGTGGTCATGGGAACGTCCAGGCTCGAATACGGGCCGTCAGTGTAGCGCGGCTTGGCTCTATGTGGCGGGGCGACGGTTTGTCTCTGTCTGGATCGCTACGTGGTAGTCCTGCCTGTGATATAAAAATGTCTCTTACCTGCCGTTTTGGATGATTGTTATGAGCTCTAAGGCCGATGCGGTCTTTATACCGCTGAATATTGCCGTTCTGACTGTCAGTGATACCCGTACCTTCGAAACCGATACATCGGGACAGTTGCTGGTTGACCGTCTGACCGAGGCGGGACATTTTCTGGCTGCACGCGTACTGCTCAAGGATGATCTCTACAAAATCCGCGCTCAGGTAGCCAACTGGATTGCCGATGATACCGTCCAGGTCGTTGTCATCACCGGGGGCACCGGTTTTACCGGCCGCGACAGCACACCGGAAGCGGTAGCCTGCCTGCTGGACAAGCAGGTCGATGGTTTTGGTGAATATTTCCGTCAGATCTCTGCGACAGACATCGGCACGTCCACGGTTCAGTCCCGTGCGCTGGCAGGTTTGGCCAACGGTACGCTGGTCTGCTGCCTGCCGGGTTCGACGGGTGCCTGCCGTACAGGTTGGGACGGCATTCTGGCTGAGCAGCTGGACAACCGTCATCGTCCCTGCAATTTTGTGCCGCATCTGAAGAAGGCCGAACCCTGCGGACCGCGCGGATGAGTCTGTTACCTATTGAAGAGGCATTGGCCCGTCTCCTGTCGATGGCTGATGCCGACGCGATCACCGAAACGCAACGTGTGTCTCTGGCGGAGGCCGAGGGGCGCGTTCTGGCCCGGTCCGTGATAGCGGAGCTCGACCTGCCGCCATGGTCCAACAGTGCCATGGACGGATACGCGCTGCGCTTTGAGGATCTTCAGGGCGAACCGCTGCCTGTCAGTCAGCGTATCTTTGCAGGGCAAAGCCCGCAGCCGCTCACGCCGGGCACCTGTGCGCGCATCTTTACCGGGGCGCCCATGCCCGAAGGTGCCGATACGGTGGAGATGCAGGAGAACACCGAAGTCTTGCATGATGGCCGCATTCGCTTTGTAGAGACGCTCAAGGCAGGCAAAAACGTTCGCCTGAAGGGTAACGAGACGCGCCAGGGCGATACGGTACTGGACGCTGGCAAGCGACTGGGACCGATCGAACTAGGTATTGCGGCGTCGTTGGGTTGCGCGGCTCTTGATGTGTTCAGGCGCCCCCGGGTAGCGATCCTGTCGACCGGCGATGAGCTGGTCGAGCCAGGTAAGCCGTTGGGGCCGGGACAGATTTACAACAGTAACCGTACGGTGCTGGCGTCCTGGCTCAAGCGTCTGGGCTGTGAGGTGATCGATGCGGGCATTCTTCCGGATGATCTAGAGCGTACCCGTGAGCAATTAGCGCAGCTGCACTCGGCGGACCTGATCCTGTCGACCGGCGGCGTGTCGGTAGGCGAGGCGGACTTCCTGGGCCAGGCCTTGCGTGAGGCGGGTGAGCTGACCCTCTGGAAGCTGGCGCTCAAGCCAGGCAAGCCGCTCACTTGTGGTCGTTATAACGGCGTGCCGGTTATCGGGCTGCCAGGCAACCCAGCGTCTACGTTGGTGACGTTCGGGCTGCTGGCGCGTCCTTATCTGCTGCGTCGGATGGGCGTTCAGGATGTTGAACCCCTCAAGCTGGAAGTGGCAGCAGGGTTTAATTGGACGCGCGTGGGCGAGCGACGCGAGTACCAGCGGGCGCGGCTTGAAAATGGCCTGGTCGTGCCTCATCGCGACCAGGGTTCCAATGTCCTGCGTACGGCGGCATGGGCTGACGGGTTGGTAGAGGTACGTGAAGGAAGAACCATCGCCGAAGGTGATCTTGTGGGCTTCATTCCCATGAGTGAGCTGATTGGCTGAAGTCTTGCCGACCTGGGAACGCATCGGCTTTCCCAGGTCGGTTTCAGAGCGGTTGCTTCATCACAAATCAAGTCGCTCCCAAGGAACGTGGACCCGTTGACGTAGTCCTACTGACACTCGACTTTGCTGGGTGCTCTGTTCATGAATGTTCCTGTCACCGTCTCCGATTCCGATGAAAAAACACTGCTGATTCTCAATGGTAATCAGGCCACCAATGACGATGTCCGCGCAGCGGTTGAGGCGCGACGTGCGACCGGCAAAACGGTCGATGTCCGAGTCACCTGGGAAAATGGCGATGCGGCCCGTTTTGTTGAGGAAGCAGTCGCTGCAGGTTATACGCATCTGGTAGCAGGCGGAGGCGACGGTACGCTCAAGCTGGTGGCCGAAGCCTTGGCTCGTACGCGCTCCGATGCGTCGTTGGCCCTGATGCCCCTGGGAACTGCCAATGACTTTGCCCGGGCGGCGGGTATTCCAGCTGATCCTGCCGAGGCACTGGCGCTACTGGATACGCCAGCGCAACCCATCGATCTGATCGAAGCAGACGGCGAGATGTTTCTCAATATGGCCACCGGCGGGTTTGGTTCACAAGTGACGGCGAATACGTCCTCGGAACTCAAGCGCGTACTGGGTGGCACGGCTTATCTGTTGACAGGCCTTACGCGCTTTGCGGAAGTGCGCTCCGCCTACGGTCGTTTCGAAGGGCCGGATTTTGAATGGGAAGGCGAGTTTTTGGCCATGGGGATTGGCAATGGTCGGCAGGCCGGCGGCGGCCATGTGCTGTGCCCGAATGCAGTCGTCAACGATGGCATGCTTGATCTGACTATTCTGCCCACGCCACAGGATTTGATGGGAACGTTGGGCTCCTGGTTTTCAGGCGGATTTGCCAGCGAGGATCTGTTCATTCGTACCCGGTTACCCTGGGTTGAGGTTTCCGCCAGCGAAGGGGTCGATATGAACCTGGATGGTGAGCCTATGCACAGTTCCAAGGTACGTTTCGTAGTGCGCTCAGCTGCGCTGAATGTACATCTACCCACGGATTCCGTGCTGCTGGGAAACCCATCAACCCTGTTACTGACGTCTGACCCTGTTTCCTGATCCAGGTTGTGCGTAAATGGGTTTCAGGCAGTAAGGTGGAAGGACGATCCTGGAGCCGAACATGGATATCTTAATCAATACCTCAATCGTGCTGGGCACCGTGGCCTTTATGGAGTGGTTTGCCTGGTACGCACATAAGTACATCATGCACGGCTGGGGATGGGGCTGGCACAAGTCCCATCATGAGCCGCGCACCGGTTGGTTCGAGAAAAACGACCTTTATGCCGTTGTATTCGCCGGCCTTGCTATCGCCCTGATTTATTTCGGCACGTCCGGTTATGGCCGGATCGAGTGGATTGGTGCCGGCATGACGGCGTACGGGCTGTTGTATTTCATCGCTCACGACGGCCTTGTCCATCAGCGCTGGCCTTTCAAATATGTCCCGCGTCGCGGATACCTGAAGCGGCTCTATCAGGCCCATCGCATGCATCATGCCGTGGATGGAAAGGAGGGATGTGTCTCGTTTGGCTTCCTGTATGCGCCATCAGTGACCGCGCTCAAGAAGCAGCTGCGTGATCTGCATGACGGCCCGCTCAAGAAGCGGCGGTTCGATCAGGAGTAAAGCACCACGCAAAAGCGCGCCATAAGGCGCGCTTTTTTATTCGGTTCAGAGGGTTCAAGCAGACAGGGGTTCGTATGCCGGAAACAACGAGTGGGCGAAGCGACTGTGATCGATTTCAGTGCGAAGCAGGGAAATGAATTCCTGGGCTTGCGTGCCCAGAAGACCGGCTTCGGCATTGCTCAAAACATGCTGCTGCTCTTCGGCTGACAGTGCCGTAAAAAGCTGCTGATGCGTTTGTTGACTGTAGCGATTCAGATCCGCAAGCCCGGCACGTACCAGATCACGTAGCGGCTGGCGACCCTGAGGAAGTTTGGCGGGTGCATCGGTGAAAGGGTCTTGCAGACAATCCAGGTCGCCGTGCGCATAAGGCGACAACATATGCTGATCAATGAAAATAGGCAGATCGACCAGGGATTCACTGGTGCCTTGATTGGTCGTGGCAGTCAGGCGTTCGCAAGCTGCCTTGAGCAGCGCCCATTCGCTCTCGTTGAAAAATTCCGGTTTGTAGGTATGCGATCTGTCCGGACTGGCCGTAGTGTGTGCACTCGGCACAAGCGGGATGATCGAGAAGAGCGAGGTCGGTGCGTTTTGTAGATCTCTTGGAACAGCCGATTCCGTCTTGTGCATAAATATATCCCGTACTTGACTACTGTAGAGCGACTTAAAGTAGTCGCTTATGTCTGACCTGCTATACCACTGAAAAGTTTAGGTTTAGTGTCGCCGTGCGACGCCTTGTTTGTGACCAATTTCAGCAAAAGACGCAAGTCTTCATTTCGTAACGAGACACTACCGCCCGGTGCGTTCACTTACCGCGGACGGGTCCATAGATCGGCGGGGCGCGGACTAGAGCGGCCCGCCCGTGAAGCCAGTGCACGTAGAGCGCCTCTTATCACCAGGCGAAGCTTATCAACGGTGCTGGTTGATACTCGACTGTCCCAGGCGCTAGGGCCTCGTGCGTTAACTTTCAGACCAATTTCCCGATAAACGGCGCGAGCGGTCGCAATCGACCAGGCTGAGCGCAGAGGCAGGTCGGCAATACCGGTAGCGGCTGAGTCATAGTAGGGTTCAGCCAGCGCGACCAGACGCTGCGCCAGGGTGGCCAGGCGGACACGATGCGCGGGATCAGCCAGTTCGGCGACGGGAATGCCTGCCTCATCGAGCCATTCCCTAGGAAGGTAGATTCGGCCTATGCGGGCGTCTTCCACAATGTCCCGTGCGATATTGGTCAGCTGAAACGCCATGCCTAAATCACAGGCGCGGTCGAGCGTGTCTTCGTCGCGTGCACCCATGAGCATTGCCATCATGACGCCTACCACGCCGGCGACGTGGTAGCAGTATTGGAGGGTATCGTCGAGGCGGTAGTAGACCCGTTCTTCAACATCCATGCGGAAACCCGCCAGATGCTCAAGAGGATAGCGCTCGGGAATGGCATGGCGCTGGATGACCTGCTGGAAGGCGGCAAAAGCCGGTTCGCTCATGGGCTCGCCTGCATAGGCACGGCGCGTCAGATCTTCAAGTTCGTGGAGACGGGCTTCGCTTGCCGTCCGGTCGCCTTCAACCTGTCCATGACCGTGGTCCTGGCCGTCCACCACATCGTCACAATGGCGGCACCAGGCGTAAAGCATCACGGCGCTTTGACGGGTTTGTTCGTCGAACAGTTTGGCTGCAGCGGCAAAGCTCTTGGAGCCGACATTGATGGACTGCGTTGCGTGTTCGACGACTGCCGTATTCATATGGCTGCTCCAAGGTCCCCCAGAATCACACTTGCGGTCGCTTTGGCCGAGCCGACTACACCAGGAATGCCTGCTCCCGGGTGGGTGCCGGCACCGACCAGATAAAGGTTGGGAATAGCGGCGTCTCGGTTATGCGGCCGGAACCAGGCGCTCTGGGTCAGGATTGGCTCCAGGGAGAAGGCTGAACCGACATACGCATTGAGTTCGGTGCGGAAATCTTCGGGTGTAAAAATTCGGCTGGTGACCAGATCGCGATTCAGGTTTGGAATGTAATGCTTTTCCAGGTAGGCCAGAATTCGGTCCCGGTACTTCGGGCCCTCAACCGACCAGTCTACCGGTGCATTGCCTAGGTGCGGGACAGGCGACAGCACATAGTGAGCACTGCAGCCCTCTGGTGCCAGGGAGGGGTCGGTCACGCACGGGGAGTGCAGGTAGAGTGAGAAATCTTCAGGAACGCCTGGGCCGGAAAATAGCTCCTCGATCAGGCCCTGGTAACGGTTACCAAAACAGATCGTATGATGTTGAAGCTTCTGTTCTTCAGGGCGCTGGCGCAGGCCAAAATACACCACGAACAGCGACATGCTGTGACGCTTCTTCTTGAGACGGTTCGCCTCGACGATACCGTGCACATGGTGACCCAGCATCTTCTTGTAGGTGTGGATTACATCGGCATTGGATGCAACCAGGTCAGTATTGATCTGCTTGCCTTGGGCGGTAATGACACCTGTTACACGACAATTGTCGACCAGGATGCGCTCGACAGGCGTGTTAAGTTCCAATGTGCCGCCAATATCCTGAAACAGCTTGGCCAGACCCTGGACCAGAGCGCCTGTACCGCCACGGGGAAACCACACGCCACCCTGGCGCTCCAGAGCATGAATCAACGCATAGATGGACGAGGTAGCGAACGGGTTGCCACCGACCAGCAGCGTATGAAAGGAGAGTGCCTGACGAAGCTTGTCGTTGCGAACGAACTTGGAGACCTGATCGTATACACTGCGCCAGGCTTGAAGCTTCAGTAGCTGTGGCCCGGCACGAACCATGTCGCGAAAGCTTAGAAACGGCACACTACCCAGCTTTACATACCCTTCTTCATAGACTGCGCGGGAATACGCTAAAAAGCGCTGGTAGCCCTCCACGTCGGCAGGGTCAAGTGACTTGATTTGGGCATCGAGCGTGGCTTGATCGTTGACATAGTCGAAGCGGGTGCCGTCTTCCCAGCACAGCTGGTAGAACGGATCGACGGGCAGCAGCTCGACATAGTCCGACAGTTTGCGCCCTGCCACAGTAAAGAGCTCTTCCAGGGACGAGGGATCGGTAATGACCGTGGGGCCGGCATCGAAGGTAAAGCCTTTGTCCTCATAGACATAGGCGCGCCCGCCGGGTTTGTCCCGCTTTTCGAGTAGCGTGGTACGAATCCCGGAGGCCTGCAGGCGTATGGCCAGGGCCAGTCCGCCAAAACCGGCACCAACGACAACAGCCTGCCTGGAATTGGAAACGACGTCTGTATTCATGAGATGTCCTTAATCGGTCCGCCTGTTTGACCGGTGCGGCTGGCCAGTGCCGCCGTCAGTGCCTCGCGTAATGGAACCGGTGGCTTGCCTGTCAGAATGCGCAGCTTATCGCTGGGCTTCAACTGTCCGGCATAGAAACGCTGGATCAAGGGTTCCGGAAGACCGTAAAAGCGACGCATCACTCGATAGCGATGCTCAGGCTTGCCGGCCAGAAATAGCATGCGGTTGAGCAGGCGGAAAAATCCATAGGTTCGCCAGCGTTGCAGCGCATGCCGGCGAACCGTATCAACAAGGGTAGAGGTATCCAGACGGGGGCAGCCGGCAATAAGTTCCGCCAGTCGTACCGCCTCAGGTAATGAGTATCCTGTGGTGGCATGGAAGAGCCCGGCGGCGAGGCCAGTGGGCGGGATATCTCCCGCTTCGGCCCAGAACGCCTCTATGTCACCGCTCAGGGTAATGGGGAGCACGCCATGCTCTTCCCTGATCAGGGATTGGATCGTCCAGCCGTGATCCGCGGCGTAGCGGGCGATATGGTCACGCAGCCGATCAGGGTCAAGGTTCTGTCCATCGGCATAGTAGGTGTCTTCGATCAGGACCCGGTCCTGAGTAAGCGGCAGGACGTAGATGAAACGGTAACCCTCCGTTTGTGGAACGGTGGCATCCATGATGATCGGGCCGGAAAGCCCGTGGGGCTGCGCGAGCCGTAACTCCTGACCCAGAAACTTTTGAAAACCCAACCCCATGTGCGAGCTGGGACGATGACCCCGGCCATCCAGAACTGCAGCCGCCTGAAACGCTTCGCCGTTGGCAAGCCTGACCTCTGCGGGGCCAAGCGCGCTGACCGTAGCGTTCAGACGTACCGAATCACTCAGGCGCTCCATCAGAACATCATGAAAGCGCTCGGCGCTGATAGAGGCGTAGCCACTGCTCAGTGTCCGCTCAAGCCCAGGAAAAAATACCTGATACTCCGCCCAGCGATGGGCTACCAGCGGCTCGATCCAGGCGTGCTGCTCCGTTGTCAGGTCCGGCTCATGAAAGGACCAGGTGTGATTACCGCCCAGTCGGTCGCCTTGCTCGATGAGCAGGATGCGGAGCTCTGGACGTGTCTGGCGCAGTTTCAGGGCAATCAGCCCGTTGGCCAGTCCACCTCCCGCCAGGATCAGGTCATAGGTATTCATGCGGGTCTCTCCAGGGCAACCTTGCTGAGTACGTCCTCAATAAGGTCAGCGGCTTTTTGTACGCCGCCGGCTGCCTGACCCCGAGGCTGAAAGGCCTGGGCTTTCCAACGAAAATGCGGTTCGGTCAGAAGGCGTTGCAGAGCGAGGGCCAATTTGCCGGAGGTCAGTCGCTTAGGGCTCAGGCGAAGGCCGACGCCGGCATGCTCGATGCGTGCAGCCACGCCGGGTTGATCGAAGGCAATTGGCAACGCCAGCATGGGCGTTCCTGTTTCCAGCGCGTCGAGCACAGTGTTGAGACCGGCATGGGTAATGACCGCATCGGCCCGCGCCAACGTGGCTCGCTGCGGTGCAAAGTCTGTAACCCAGTGAGCGCCAGCCTGCCTCAAGGCATCGCATTGCTGCAGGTTGAGGCCACCGCAGTGGGCGATGAGTAATTGCACATCAAGCGTTTTGCAGGCGCGTGCGATCCGTTCGAACAAGGGGAAACGTCCGCCTTGCAATGTCCCTAGCGATGCGAACACAAACGGTTTGTCGGTGCGGATCGGATAGCTCAGAGCGGGCTCGTAAGCTGCGGGCAGGCGCAGCGGACCGACTTCGTGAAAGTTGGCTGGTAGCTCGGTACGGGGAAAATCGAATCCCGGTACGCACTGGCTGATTTGAGCGTAAGGCGACAGGCAGTCGGCCAATGTTGACCGAGGCTCAAGACCAAAGGTTTTTGCGTATCGCTGGATGACACGGGCATGCTCATGCATCAGGAGGTCATAGACCTGGGCACTGCCCTGATTGAGATGGCGGCCTCGTGGCGATGTGTCGTATCCCCATGGCATGACGGGAAGAGGCACAAGCGGGTCCCGGTTGACCGGCAAGGCACAGGCTACCGAGACGTAGGGCAGGCGCAAATGCTCGGCTATAAGCCCCCCAGCGGCTTCCATCTGATCGGAAATTACGGCATCAACGGCCAGGTCACGCAATACCTTCGGTGCCTCGCGGCAAAACAACTCGGTGCTGCGAGCCATATCATGAATAACGCGCATCAGCCCAAGCGGGCCGCCTGGATTACCGGCCCGGCGAATCATGGCGTCCAGCGAGCCAGGCGGATGAGACTCAAGACCTATCGGGTAAAAGCGGATGGCGTTACTACGAAGCCGCTCGCCGACATCCGCCTGATGGAGCAGGCTGACCGTGTGCCCTCGCGCCACCAGGGTTTCGGCAATCGCTTCCATTGCGCGAAGATGGCTTGAAAACGCAGGGGCGATGAGGGCGAAATGAGGCATTCAGGTCTCCGCGAGCGAAACGGGTCTTAACAGGCGGGCCTTGCGCAGCTCGGCCAGATTCGCCGAGCCGGTGCAGAAGCAGGCTACCTTCAGTTGCCGGATCATGACTTCGAAATGGTTCAGAACGGCTTCTGGAGACAGGGTTGCGCTATGCAGCACGGCGGCAGCCTGACCGACCACATCGGCGCCCAGGCGAATGGCTTTGGCCGCATCGACGCCGTTGCGGATACCGCCCGAGGCAATGAGTGGAATGTCCGGGCATTGCTCACGGACCTGAGCAATCGCCTGGGCGGTTGGAATGCCCCAGTTGATGAAGGCCTGAGCAACCTGACGATCAAGGTCGTTATGGGCACGCTCGGCTTCGACCGCTGCCCAGCTGGTTCCTCCTGCGCCGGCTATATCGATCACGGCGACACCCACCTCTGTCAGTTGCTGGGCGACATCAGCAGAAATGCCTGCGCCTACTTCCTTGATGACGATCGGAACGCCCAAATGTGTAACCAGATGTTCGATGGCAGCCAGGACGCCCTGCCAGTTGCGATCGCCGCCGGACTGTACTGCCTCCTGGAGTGGGTTGAGGTGAATGATCAAGGCGTCGGCCTGGATCATGTCGACTGCCCGACGGGCCTCGGTCACGCCATAACCCGCCACTAATTGAGCTGCACCAATATTGGCGAGAAGGGGAATGGACGGAGCCAGTTGCCGCAATTGACCGGTCAGCCCCTTGTCCCCACCGTTCTGCAGGGCAATGCGCTGCGAGCCCACTGCCAGCGCCAGGCCTAGCGTTTCCGCCGCTTCGGCAAGGTGCCGGTTGATGGTCTGTGCACGTTCCGGCCCGCCTGTCATGGAACTGATGAGAACAGGCGCCTTGAGCGGCTTGCCTAGCAGCGTGGTAGCAAGATCGATCTGGTTCAGGTGCAGCTCTGGCAGGGCACAGTGCTGGAATTGAATCTGCTCAAACCCAGTCGTGATACTGCTCAAGGCACGTGCAGGATCAAGGACGATATCCAAGTGATCGTTCTTGCGACTTGCCAATTCCCAATCAACCATGAGTTACCTTTTTCCTGTTGCCATCGACCTTTCGTCGGCTATTGTGGTCATGAGTACGTCAAGCGGCTCTGATCTGCAAGATCAGATCAGGGAAATTGTTGAGTCGCTGGTGTCGACCATTCGTCGGCTCGCTTACATGTGCTGGAGTATCTCGACTCATGGCAACGGTATTAGTGCCAAAACTTCCGAAGGAATGCGCTTTCGAGCTTGTAACAGAGCGTGCCCGTATCGATACCCGACTAGAGGAGCTGCTTCCGCCTGTCGAGAATGATGATCTGATCGCAGCCGCCATGCGTGAGGGTGCCCTAGCGCCCGGCAAGCGTATACGGCCATTGCTCATGCTGTTGGCTTCCCGGGATCTGGATGCCTTTTCGCCGGCTATTCTGGATCTGGGCTGCGCGGTCGAGATGGTGCATGCCGCCTCGCTGTTTCTGGATGATATGCCGTGCATGGATAACGCCACGCTCAGACGCGGTCGGCCTACCATTCATGTGCAGTTTGGTGAGGATGTCGCCGTTCTGGGAGCAGTAGCGCTGCTCAGCCATGCCTTTTGCGTCGTCGCCAGTACATCAGGTGTTGCGCCTGTCCTGCGTAATCAGATGGTGTGCATGCTGACATCCGCTGTAGGCTCGCAAGGGCTGGTGCGGGGGCAGTACCGTGACCTGCGCGAAGGAGCCAAAAGCCGCAGCGCGGAGGCTATCAACAGTACCAATCACCTCAAGACCGGACTCCTGTTCACGACAGCGCTGGACATGACGACTCTGGCCGTCAGTGCCAAGCCGTCGGTCCGGGAGGGGATGCATCGTTTTGCTACCGAGTTGGGGCTGGCTTTCCAACTGCTTGATGACCTGCAGGACGGACATGGCCTGGGAAAAGATGCCCATCAGGATGACGGCAAGTCCACGCTGGTCGCGCTGCTGGGCCGTGAGTCGGTACAGGCGCAGCTCGAGAACCATCTGAGCACAGCACGCAATACGCTGGCAGGCATGGGGCTGACGGGAGGTGGGCTGGATCATATGCTGGACGCGCTGTTCGGGCAGCCCATCAGGTAAAGGCGCTTCGTAGAGAACTGCGGCGCAATCCGGCGTCTAAAGATACAGTTCAGTAAGCTACTGGAGTTTGCGCGATGCCAAAGTGGAAAATTACCTATACCAACAATGATGGCAACACGTCCGTCGTGGAAACTGAAGCCGAACAGAAACCGGATATGGAGCAAGCCGCTCAACTGGTACGGGACCAGGCGCTCGACAGTTATGACAGTTCCGATTTGCCCCAGGACTATGAGGCTCCCACGGTAGCGCTGCTGGAACGTTACGGCATCATGATTTCTGGCATTGCCCAAATGGATTGAAGAACCTCTGTTGAACGCTGCAGTAGCAGCGTTCCCAGGATCAGCCCAATGGCCAGATCCTACCATCACCTACCACAAAGATCCTTCGGCCCGGCAGGGCCTTGATCTCCCATCCGCCGGTAAAGTCACCAAAGGCCGGCAGCAACAGCACATCATTATCCAGACAGAAGCAGGGCAGGCGCAGACGCTGGCGCCCCCGGCCGCTCAGACTGAACGCCGGATGGATATGGCCCGCCAGCACAACGTGGCTGGGGTGCGATTCCGGCTCATGCTGTAACGCCAATGGACCGATCAAAAGCGGCTCGGGCACTACGTTGATCTTGAGCAAGGCGGGCGGGTCCCCTGCACGTAGATCATGATTACCTCGAATCAGGGTGATGAGCAGCGATGGGTTTGCGTTACGCCATCGCGCCAACGCACTGAGCGTAGTCGGAGCGTGGGATTCCGGTGCATGCAGGAAGTCGCCAAGAAAGTACAGGCGCTCGGTCGGGTAGGCTTCCAGCAGTGCATCCAGGCGAGCCAGGTTGGTAGCGGTGGTTCCATGGGGTACTGGCTGCCCAAGGGCACGAAAGGCAGCTGCCTTGCCAAAATGGATATCGGCAATCAACAGCGCCTTCTGCTCGGGCCAGTAGACGGCCTTGTCAGCCAGCAACCACACCTCAGTGCCGGCAAGGGATACGGGAATATGGGTACGCATGCACATGCAAGAACAGCGGAAAGCCTGCCACTTTAACAGCCTCGTTCCTGGGAGCGTAGCCTGGGCAGACAACAGGCTGCCCGGCGTCTACAGGATGCCCAGCGATCTAAGGCAATCCCTACCCAGATCAATGCGCAAGTGCCGTTCCTGAGGGTTGGGCATGTCAATATTGAGCGCAAAGGTATAGACCAGCCCCTGTTTTTCAATCCAGCCGACCCACCAGCCAAGGTCAGGGTCTTGGTTCTGAACCCAACCGGTTTTACCGTACAGCGTCCAGTCTTTTCCCTGCTCCAGACAAATCAGGTCGCGTACCGTCGCCTGTACGGTTTCGGGCAGAGGCAAGCGTTCCTGTGCCAGGCGTGCCAAAAAGCGTACCTGCTCCAGGGCGCTGATCTTGAGCGGTCCGGCCAGCCAGAAATCGTCCACACTGTCGCCTACTTGCGCATTGCCGTATTCGAGCCTGCGCACAAAGTCCTGCATGCGTTCAAGGCCGATACGTCGTGCCAGCTCCTGATAAACCGGTACGCTGGAGACCTTGATCGCATCACGTAACCCCAGGTCACGCTGCCATTCAGGAAAGGGCTGCGGTTGCCCTCCATAGGGCAGTACCTCACTCACGTTACGAATGGTTGCGGTGGAAAGACCGATCAGGCTGTTGACGATCTTGAAGGTGGAATCGGGAACAAAACGGGTGTCTGCACGTGTCCGGTCATACCCGGTAAACGTATCTGCCGAGACATCGTAAAGCACGAATGTACCCTTGAGGTTGGCTCGCTTGAACAACTGGGCCAACGTGGGACTTTCCTGCCATTCGGGCGCACGCGCCTTGGCCGACAACAATAGCAGTAAGGCACTAAAAAGATTTTTCATATCAACTACTTATGAAGCAGTTGTCAATTTTACCGCGCCAATTAATTGTGTGATATTGCACTCATCCTTTATGCTGATAAAGCGTGAATTGCTACACAGTCTTTTGCCGTTTTGTACGAGGAAGCCCGGTTTTGGTCTGACGCGGAGCACGCCCCTTGCGGCGAGCGGGCAGGTCTGATTCTCCTGCACCTAATCCCATCAGGTCATTCCCTTCGCCGGGCAGCTCGTAATCACCGGGTCCGGCGGCGTTTTCCAGATCTTGAACCATACGTGCAATCCGGTCCGCCAGTTTCTCTGAACTCATGCTTTCGCGATAACGCTCGACCAGAAGCGGAAAGCTGAAGGGAGTAGGGCGCTCAATGGCGTGCAGGTTGAGTTCAAGTGCCTGCATGCGATTCAGGGCTTTTTCCAACCTTCGTACATCCAACTCCTGGCGCAGTACCTCTTGCTCAGCCTGGGTAAGCAACAAGTTCTCAGGGTCGTATTGCTGGAACACCTGGAAAAAAAGACTGCTGCTGGCCTGTAGCTGCCGGGTACTTTTTTGCGCGCCCGGGTAGCCGGTAAAGATAAGCCCTGAGATGCGGGCGATTTCGCGGAACCGTCGCTGTGCCAGTTCACTGGCGTTCAGGCTGGCAATGACATCGGCAAGAAGCGTCGCGGTGGAAAACAGCTCGGCGTTCAGCTCCTCTTCCCAGTTCACCTTGCTAGGCGACAGCAGCTCAAAGCCGTAATCATTGATGGCAATGGAAAAGCTGATCGGTCGTTTCTGGGCGATGCGCCAGGCCAGAAGGCTCGCCAAGCCCAGGTGTGCATGTCGTCCTGCAAACGGATAGAGAAACAGGTGCCAGCCCTCTCGGGATTTCATCGTTTCCCCCAGCAAATGATTGCGGGTCGGCAGGGCAGACCACTGCTTCTGGACCTCCAGTAGCGGCTTGACCAGTTGCATTTCGGGAGAGGTCAACCGCGCCTGATCCGCCTCGGTAAGCTCATCAATGACGGCTTCGGCCATCTCGTCCGACAGCGGCATACGCATTCCGCTCCACCGTGGAGTGGCCGCTTTCTTGCTGCTGGCCCGTCGTACATAGACAGTCATGTTTTCCACACGTACCAGTTCCAGCACGCGGCCAGCAAACAGAAAATGATCACCGGGCTTCAGGCGGGCGATAAAACCTTCCTCAATACTGCCCAACTTGCCGCCACCGCCGCCTTTGGTCCAGAACTGCACCCGTAGGGCCGACTCGCTGACAATGGTGCCAATACCCATGCGATGCCGGCGGGCCAGTTGGCGGTCCGGTACGCGCCAGATACCATGCTCATCCGGCTCTACACGGCGGTAGTCGGGGTAGGCCGTGAGCGAGTGACCGCCGTGACGAACAAAGGCCAGGGACCATGCCCATTCCTCGTCCGTCAGTTCGCGATAAGCCCAGGCTGTACGGACTTCCTTGAGCAAGGCCTGCGGATCGAAACCGCCGCCCAACGCAATGGTGACGAGGTGTTGTACCAGTACATCCAATGGCTTGGGCGGCGCGCTGCGGGATTCGATTCGCCGGGCGGCCACGGCTTTCTGGGCCGCTGCCGCCTCGACCAGTTCCAGGCTATGTGTAGGCACCAGCGTGACGCGGGAGGGACGTCCCGGGGCATGGCCGCTTCGCCCGGCGCGCTGCAGCAGACGGGCAACGCCTTTGGGCGAGCCCACCTGTAGTACGCGCTCTACTGGCAGAAAATCCACACCCAGGTCCAGGCTGGAGGTGCAGATTACGGCCCGGAGTTTGCCTTCCTTGAGTCCCAGTTCAACCCAGTCACGCACTTCGCGGTCCAGAGAACCATGGTGCAGGGCAATCAGTCCCGCCCACTCGGGACGGGCCTCAAGCAGTGCCTGATACCAGATTTCGGCCTGCGCTCGGGTGTTCGTAAATATAAGCGTGGTTGCGCTGTGCTCGATCTCGTCTGCAACGTGGGGCACCATTCGTACTCCCAGGTGCCCAGCCCAGGGAAAGCGCTCCACACCTCGCTTGGGCAACAGCGTGTCTACCAGAAGGTCTTTGGCTAGCTTGCCCTGAACCAGCCGGCCTGGATGACCCGCCAACAGCACTTCCTGCGCATGGGGAAGATTACCCAGCGTGGCCGACAACCCCCAGATCACCAGTGCAGGGTTCCACTGGCGCAGCCGTGCAAGGGCCAGCTGGACTTGTGTGCCACGTTTGTTGCCCAGCAGCTCATGCCACTCATCAACCACGATCATGCGCAGGCTGGAAAAAATCTCGCGGCTGTCTTCACGGCTGAGCATCAACGAGAGGCTTTCCGGCGTGGTGACCAGCGCGGTAGGCTGACGGCGGCTCTGCCGGGCCCGCTCAGCACTGCTGGTATCTCCTGTGCGCAGGCCGACCGTCCAGTTGAGTTCCAGATCATTGACGGGGGCTTCCAATGCACGCGTTGTGTCTGCGGCCAGGGCTCGCATGGGGGTCAGCCACAGTACGCTCAGTGGCTCTGCCGCCTGCTTGCGTTTGCTGGGTTCACCCTTGGCCGTTAGCGGTTTGTCCTTGGCAAAGCTGTTGAGTGCCGCGAGCCATACGGCGTAGGTTTTGCCGGATCCGGTGGTCGCATGGAGCAGGCCCGATTCGCCATGCTCGACCGCGCGCCAGACTTCATCCTGAAAGGGGAAGGGCGACCAGCCACGTTGAGCGAACCAGGCGGCACCCAGGCGGGGGGAAGAAATCGTATCGTCAGGCAACTGATGGACTCCGTCATGCTTATGCTTCGGAGTATCAAGCGGTAGGCAGGTTCCCTTTTTGACGTCCTTGAACGGCAGAGAGAAAGCCGCCACTCAAGGACATAGGGTCTATTTCAGATTGCCGCTCAAGAACTGCTTCAGGCGTTCGCTTTGTGGCTTGACCAGTACCTCAGCGGGTGCCCCCGCTTCTTCGACGCGGCCCTGATGCAGGAAAACGACCTGTGAGGACACCTGTCGCGCAAAGCCCATCTCGTGCGTCACCATCAGCATGGTACGGCCTTCCTCGGCCAGCGCCTGGATGACCTTGAGCACTTCGCCTACCAATTCTGGATCGAGTGCAGACGTGGGTTCGTCGAACAGCATGACTTCCGGTTCCATGGCCAGGGCTCGCGCAATGGCTACACGCTGCTGCTGGCCGCCTGAGAGAAACGACGGATACTGATCGGCGGCGCGTTGAGGAAGACCTACCTTGTCAAGGTAAGCGCGAGCGCGCTCTTCGGCTTCCTGCTTGCCCAAGCCGAGCACGCGGCGAGGTGCCAGGGTAATGTTTTCCAGTACGGTCATATGGCTCCACAGGTTGAAGTGTTGGAACACCATGGCCAGCCGGGTGCGCAAGCGTTGCAGTTGAGCCTGATCCGCTACGCGCAGCCCATTCCCGTGCCGCTCCAGGCGAATGGGATTCCCATCCAGCGTCATGACACCGGCATCCGGCATTTCGAGAAAGTTGAGACACCGCAGAAAGGTACTCTTACCCGAGCCACTGGCACCGATCAGGCTGATCACATCGCCCGTCCGGGCCTGTAACGAGACACCCTTGAGCACTTCGATATCGCCGTAACGCTTATGCAGCCCTTCGACGGTCAGCTTGTACATATGAAGTCCTTGTTCCAATCAAACGGCCGTGCTCCAGACATCGGAGCACGGCCACAAGGCGGCCCGTCTGCGCGGGCTCGCCGTGTGCCAGAAACGAGCCTTACGGCGAAAGCAGGTAGCCGCTGCGATAGGCTTCGGTGCCTGCCACGCGTGCGACCGCCATGCCGGCTGTGGCCATACGGCGGTTGGCGCAGGCATACAGGACACCTGACACCGAGCTGCGGATAGGCTCCACACGATCGGCAATCGGGTCGATCACTTCGGCGATGACCTGTCCGGCTTCGATTACATCGCCTGGCTTTGCCATCAGGACCAGAACACCCCCTATAGGGCTTTCAATCGGCTCTACGGCCGCCAGCGGCGTGGCAGGGAACGGCAGCTCCGGTAGTGCAGGCGCCTCGCCAGAAATGACGCCATAGTGGGTCAGGTAGTCGAGAATGGCTTGGGCATCCTGCTCAGCCAGATCATGGGACACATCCATTTGGCCCCGCAGCTCGATCGTGACGGAAAAGCTGCCCATGGGAATGCGTTCACCGAACTGCTGATTCAGCTTCCACCACAGAAGCGTAAAGCACTCATCAAATGACTGACCGCCAGAGTCGGTGGCCAGCAGGCTGGCCTTGGAGCCCAGGTAACGGGCCAGGGGCTCTACCTGATCCCAGGCTTCCGGTGTGGTGTAGAGATGCTCTACCGCATCGAAATCGCAGTGCAGGTCGAGCACCATCTCGGCGTCACAGGCCAGTCGCTGTTGAACCAGCCGCTGAGACGTCAGCTGATTATTCGCGGTCTCACGCTCAAGTGTTGCCTTGAAGGCCTTGCGCACCAACGCCTGATTTTGTGCGGGGTCGTCGGTCAGGGTGCCTTCGATTTCAGCAATGACCTTGCTGGTCATGTCCAGGAAGCGACGGTTGAAGTTCTGCCCGGATTCCAGCTCATAGCGGCCCAGGTGAATATCCATGACCTGCTGATCCTGCCCGATAGGGTTGGCAACCGGAACCAGCACAATCTCGGCCTTCAGACGGCCTGCGTCTTCAAGTGTGCGGAGTTGATTCTTGAGTTTCCAGGCGACCAGCATGCCGGGCAGTTCGTCAGCATGCAGCGAGGACTGGATGTAGATCTTGCGGCCGCTGTCCTGCGGTCCGAAATGAAAGCTGTGGATCTTGCGATCGGTGCCGGGCACCGGAGAAATCAGGTCGTGTGTGGCGTGACGCATGAGGTAACTCCTAATGAATCAGCCCGCATCCCTGCGGGTCGTGGCATCCTGCATGAAGGGTCAGCGGGCCGGGCCGAGAAAGGCCAACCAGCGGCGCTCGGCCAGACGAAACAGGCCAATGAGCGTGAAGGACAGGATGAGGTACAGAATCGCCGCAATACCAAAGGATTGAAAAGTCAGGAATGTCGCAGTGTTGGCATCACGAGCAACCTTGAGAATATCCGGCACGGTAGCCGTGAACGCCAGCGTCGTAGAATGCAGCATCAGAATGACTTCGTTGCTGTAGTAGGGAAGGGCGCGGCGTAGCGCAGACGGCATGATGACGTGAATGTACATCCGCCAACCTGTCAGGCCGTAGGCCTTGGCTGCCTCGATCTCACCATGGGGAATATTGCGGATCGCACCTGCAAAGATCTCGGTGGTATAGGCGCAGGTGTTGAGAGCAAAAGCCAGAATGGTGCAATTCAGTGCATCCCTGAAGAACTCGTTCATCAGTGGCTGGTTGCGTACAGCTTCGATGCTGTAGATCCCGGTATAGCAGATCAGCAGCTGGAGATAGAGCGGAGTGCCTCGGAACACATACGTATAGAACTGTATCGGCCAGCGAATGAGACGGTGGCGCGATAGTCGCGCAACGGAAAGCGGAAGCGATGCCACGAAGCCGATAGCGATCGAGGCCGTCAGCAACCACAGGGTCATCGCAAGACCCGACAAACCATAACCATCCGTCCAGAGGAAGGCGCGCCAGTACTCCTGCAGGATTTCGATCATCGTACAGCCTCCCGAACACCCGCAGAATAACGACGTTCCAGCCAGTTCAGGACCTGGTTGGTCAGTGCAGTAATCAGCAGATAGATCACGCCGCCCAGGATCAGGAAGTAGAACATCTTGTAGGTGGTCTTGCCGGCTTCCTGAGTCGCGGTGACGATATCGCTCAGGCCGATGATGGAGACTAGCGCTGTGGCCTTGAGCAACACCTGCCAATTGTTACCAATGCCAGGCAGGGCAAAGCGCATCATTTGCGGAAAGGTAATCCGGAAAAAGGTTTGCGTACGTGTCATGCCATATGCGGTAGCGGCCTCGATTTGCCCCCGCGGTACCGCCAGGATCGCCCCACGAAATGTTTCGGTGAAGTACGCGCCATAAATGAAACCCAGGGTCAGTACCCCGGCGGAAAGCGGATCAATTTCGATATAGTCCCAATCCATGTAATCAGTGAACTCACCCAGCCAGCTCTGCAGGCTATAAAAGATCAGAAGCATGAGCACAAGATCAGGGACGCCCCGAATCAGCGTGGTATACAGGGCGGCGGGCAGGCGAAAGGCCTTGATGGGGGATAGTTTGGCCGTGGCGCCGAGCAGGCCCAAGATGACTGACACCACCAGCGACAGGACAGCCAGCTTCATGGTCATCCAGGTGCCTTCCAGCAGTAGAGGACCGTAACCGTGGAGTGCGAAGGCGCCCAACCCCAGGTTTTCAAGAAAGGTGTCGAACGAAGTCTGCGGCATGTTTGATCGCGCTGTTCTTATAGGTCTTGAAATGCCAACGCCTCCACAAGCGGGAGGCGCTGACGTTAAGGCGGATCTTACTTGTTGTTATAGATATCCAGATCGCCAAAGTACTTTTTCTGAATCTTCTCGTAGGTGCCGTCGGCATGGATGGCCGCGATTCCCTTGTTCAGCAGGGCCTTCATTTCGTCGTTGCCCTTGCGTACGCCAATGGCGGTATCGGCAGGCAGCAGCTCGTCACGAATCGACTGGTTGACATAATCCTTGCCTTGAGGAGATTTCATGAAATCTCCTTCGGCCTGCAACATGTCCTGCATGGATACATCGATGCGGCCCGAGGTCAGGTCAGCATAAACCTGATCCTGGTCCTGATAGCTCTGTACCTTGACACCGGCAGTGGCTAGCTTGGTCTTGGCAAAGTTTTCCTGAATGGTGCCCTGCTGAACACCAACGACCTTACCCTTGAGTGACTCGGCCGTAGGCTCTAGATTGGCACCTTTCTTCATAATCATGGACGAGTTGCCTGACCACATGCGGTCTGTGAAGTCGATCTGCTCGGCTCGCTGAGGCGTTACGGTCAGCGAGGAGAGGATGCCATCGAACTTTCGTGCCCGCAGGCCTGGGATCAGTCCGTCGAAGTCGCTGACGATCCAGCGGCATTTCACCGCCAGCTTTTCACAAATGGCATTGCCCAGTTCTACGTCGAATCCTGCAAAGCTTCCGTCCGGTGCCTTGTATTCAAAAGGAGGATAGGTGGTGTCTACACCGAAACGAATCTCCTTGATGTCCTTCGCCAGCGCAGAGCCCGCGGAAAGGCACAGCGCAATTGCGGAGAGGGTCAGCCATTTCTTTTTCATGGGTCGTCCTAATACGGATAATTGCAATAGAGTGCGTACCAGAGGTCGCGCTGCAGATGACGGGCTGTTCGCAGCAATAACCGAACCAACTGCCACTATATTGAGGTCATGTCCATAAACACAGAGTAGGCCAGGCGTCTCGTCCGGGAAGAATAAGTCAGCCTTTATTCACTATCCTGCACCTAAAATGTGCATAACTCCCTAAGAGAGCAGGAGATTGCACAGCTTTGGTGCGAAAGGGTGATGGCATCTTGAAACTGATTGATGTGCATATGGCCTGGTATGCCATTTGGGAAGTGTCACCCAAGGGAGGTGCGCTTTGTAGCAACGCAGCGAAACGGTGGGTGGATTCGAAACGATTGGATGACATGATCTTTCTGGATTGATCAAGACGTATACGGGAGCGGGCAATGCTTGACGAATGGGAGCTGACAGGCAGGGCGCGAACGCATCTGTTGCAGATCGATAACCCACGCTATGCGATCCATCGTGAGGTCTATGCGCCGTTCAAGGCAATGCAGGAGGCTGCACGGAGGGATGGATTTACCTTGCATCCATTCAGTGCCTTTCGTGACTACAAGACGCAGCTCAGAATCTGGAACCGTAAGTTTGCCGGTGAAAAGCCGTTGTATGACCGCAACGGCCAGGTGCGTGATCAGTCTGCTCTTGCCGTGGATGAGCGCATCGACTGCATTCTGAATTGGTCAGCTCTGCCAGGCGCAAGCCGCCATCACTGGGGCACCGAAATCGATGTGGTTGACCTGACCCAGGCTCCGCCAGGGTATGTCGTTCAGCTGCTACCCGAGGAGACGCAGCCCGGCGGTGTGTTTCATGAGCTGCATCTCTGGCTCGATGCGCACATCGAACAGTTCGGCTTTTTTCGACCTTATCGGGAATACCGGGGCGGTATGTATGAAGAGCCCTGGCACCTCAGTTATGAGCCGCTGGCAACCCTTGCGCTCGAATGGCTGACGTTGGATCTGCTGGAGCAGGTTGTTGCCGAGTCATCCATGTTGGGGCGGGAGGCCGTTCTCGAGCGCTTGCCGGACCTGTACGAGCGACACGTCCGTATGATCTGCGAGCGCTAGCTTCTGGATGTGCTACCCCTGATACCTTGTTCAGGCTAAGCTATTCGAAGGTTTATTGTTTTCTGGAGTTGACGGTGAAAGAGCCTCGGGCAAATGCCTCTCATGTGGGTGATCTTCCTGCACATGATGGTAAGTCGGTCGCGCTGTTCGTGCTTGCGCTCATTCTGGCACTCTTCGGTACCATCGCCATGTGTGTTGAGTTCGCTCGCGGTACTCAGCAGTACGGATTGCCGCTCATCGTCTGGATTCTGGCCTTTTTCATAAAAATGGCGGAAAGCTTTCGGCTGCGCAGTCTGCTCAAGGCCGCATACGAGTCTGCTGGCAAGCGCTGAGCCCTTAGCTGATCCCTGTTAAGCCGATGGAAGCGCAAGAGTTCATCGGCTTGCCTGTACTATCACTCATCCTGAACACCGCATCGTTATAGGCTGCCGGCGTATAACGCATCTGTTTTTATCCGCCTTTCCTGCTATTGGTCATCTCATGGTTCATCTGTTGTCAGCGCATCCCTGGCTTTATGTCGGGCTTGGCGTCGTTGTTTTTCTTTGTATCGTCATCGCGCTGCGTTCGCGTGATACCCAGCGAGCGTTTCCCTATGTGCTTAACGAAGCGCTGTTTACACCTGCTGAACGCGCCTTTTTAACCGTACTCGATGAGGCGATTGGTGAGGACTACCGCATCTTTGGCAAGGTCCGCATTGCAGATGTGGCTAGCGTGAAAGCCATTCGGGACCAAAAGAGTTGGTACAGAGCCTTCAACAAGATCAGCGCCAAGCATTTCGACTACGTCCTCTGCAACCGCGATGACCTGTCGTTCGTGGCGGTTATCGAGCTGGATGACAGCTCCCACCAGCGGCCTGATCGGCAGGCGCGGGACCTCTTTGTGGCGGGCGTCTGTCGGGCGATTGCCTTGCCGCTTATCCAGATTCCGGTACAAGGGGCTTATTCGACTGCGCAGGTGCGGGAAGAGATCATGGCTGTCTTACAGAAGGGCGGGGCCTTGACCTCGCGCAAACGCACAGCAGCCCGGCGCTCCAGCAAAGGGGAGGCGGCGAGCGAGGCAGCGTCTCCGATATGCTCGAAATGCGGCTCGCCCATGGTCATGCGCAAGGCCAGGCAAGGAAGCAATGCTGGCGCCTATTTCTGGGGCTGCAGCGCCTTTCCAGATTGCCGCAACATCGTACGCATTGAGGAGTAGTGTCCGCTGACGCTAACGTTTTATGTAATACCAGCCCATTTATAGTGGCAAGCTGAGCTTAACCCTTGTTGTAATCATCCAGGCTTGCATATAATGAGAACAATTATCATTAAGTGAATGCCTAGGATTCTAGCGCAAGGATATCGGTGTGCACGCCAGCAGTACTTCACCACAGGGGGATCTTGGCCAGCTCTATCATGAGCATCGCTCCTGGGTATTTGGATGGTTGCGCCGGCGTCTGGGGTGCTCCGATAGTGCAGATGACTTGACCCACGATACGTTCATTCGCCTCCTGGGAAGTCAGGAGCTGGGCCGGCTTGCTGAACCTCGGGCTTTTCTCATTACTGTTGCCAAGCGTGTCCTATTCAATCATTACCGACGTCAGGATATCGAGCGGGCCTACCTGGATGCCTTGGCGGCCTTGCCTGAGCAGGAGGTTCCCAGCGAGGAAGTTCGTGCTATCGCTCTGGAAACACTTCTGGAGCTGGCTCGCGTATTGGATGGATTGGCTGAACCGATCAAACAGGCTTTTCTATTGGCACAGCTGGACGGAATGCCATACGCCGATATCGCCGCACACCTCGGTATTTCGCTGGCAACCGTCAAGCGGTACATCGCCAAGGCTGCTCAGCAATGTTATTTCGCGGAGTGCATGGCGTGACAGCGCCCATCTCTCCCCAGATCGCCGAGCAGGCCGTGCAGTGGCTGGTAGAGCTGCAGGCGGGGGCAGGCGAGGAAGAGCATCGGGCCTGGCAACAATGGCGGGCCGCTGATCCTGAGCACGAGCGTGCCTGGCAGCGGATCGAGACCATCAACCAGCGGCTGCAGGGGTTGCCCTCAAAGGCTGCGCGTCAGGCTGTATTGAGCAAGCCCGCATACGGTCGCCGCGAGGCGCTGAAGCTCATGGGGGTGTTTGCCCTCCTGGGCCCGGCCGCCTGGCTCTTAAAGGAGCGTGCCGAGCCCTGGTTGGCGGACTACCACACCCGGATTGGGGAACAGCGAACGGTTACCCTGACCGATGGCAGCCGCCTTGATCTGAATACCGACAGTGCTGTGAATGTCAGCATCACGGCTACGCAGCGTCAGCTCATGCTGATTCGTGGCGAGATACTGTTACACGCTGCCCATTCAGCCCTGCCATTTTCGGTACAGAGCCAGGCAGGCATGGTCTCAACAACCCAGGGGCGTTTCAATCTTCGCAAGTTCGACGATGGCTGCCGGTTGAGTGTTTTTGCTGGCAGCGTTCAGATGCGTTGTGCCGAGCGGCCGGATCTATCCACGACCCTGACGGCGGGGCAACAGGTACGCTTTAGCGCGCATCACCTGGGTAAGGTAGTACCGCTCGATAGTGGTCTGGATGCCTGGCGTGACGGTCTGCTGGTGGCAGCCCATATGCCGCTTGGGCAGTTCATCCAGGAGCTATCTCGCTATCAGCCCGGTTGGCTGAAGTGCGACGAGCACGTTGAGAGTCTGCTGGTTTCAGGAACGTATCCACTCAAGGACATAGAAGCCATCCTGGCCATGCTGGAAGTCACCCAGCCGGTGCGCATCCAGCGGCGGACGCGCTACTGGATCAGCATTCAGCCTCGCACAGCGTGAGTTGAATATTTTCAGTCAGCGGTGAGCCTTTTCCACTTCTTGCGTGACAAGTAAGGCAGATACCCTTACTGCAGGCTGATCTCATGTCTTCCTCTACATTTATGTTGACCCCTTTAAGCCGGGCGCTTCGCCATGTCGTGTTCGGTACAGCTGTGCTGCTTGGCAGCGTGCCGCTGATGGCAACGGCGCAAACGGTTACTCAGGCTGAGGTGAGCCGAACATTTCATATTGCCCCCGGTCCGCTGGAGGCCGCCCTCAACCAGTTCGGCCAGACGGCGAATATCATGGTGGCGTTCAGTCCCGATCTGACGACGAACCGCACCACTCAAGGGCTGGAGGGTGAATTCGGTATTTTCGAAGGGTTGAGCCATCTGTTGGAGGGAAGTGGGCTTGAGGCCGTCGCGCAGAAGGGTGGCTATAGCCTGCAACCCGCTGCTGTTTCGGCATCCGCCACTAACGATGAGAGGGCAGCAGCCAACCTGGAAACCCTGACCGTGGTAGGTGACTGGCTGGGTGATGCGCAGCAGCAGGATGTATTCGAGCATCCAGGGGCACGGGATGTGATCCGCCGCGATGAGTTCGAGCGGGTCGGCGCCTCCACGGCGCGCGAAGTGCTCAACCGAATTCCCGGTGTGAATGCGCCGGAAAACAACGGAACCGGCAGTCATGACATGGCACTCAACTTTGGTATCCGAGGCCTCAATCCGCGTCTCGCATCCCGTTCGACGGTGTTGATGGATGGCATCCCGGTCCCGTTTGCACCCTATGGCCAGCCACAGTTGTCCTTTGCACCCATTTCCATGGGCAACATGGATGCAGTCGATGTGGTGCGCGGTGGTGGTGCAGTCCGCTATGGCCCGCAGAACGTGGGCGGTATCGTCAACTTCGTGACCCGTGCCATTCCTGACGACTTTACCGTCAAGGGCGGCATCCAGAACGAACTCAGCCCGTCTTCAAGTCATGACGGTATCAAGACCAGTGGCAACCTGCTCATTGGCGGTACGGGGGAAAACGGTCTGGGTGGCGCCTTGCTGTATTCAGGCGTACGGGGCGGTGACTACCGTGAGCACAGTGATACGCAGATTGATGATCTGATCCTCAAGGGTAAATACCAGCTCGATGACGCCAACAGCTTTACGGCGATCGGCCAGTACTACGAGGGCGAGGCAGAGATGCCGGGTGGCTTGTCAGTTGCCGATTTCGACAGCAATCCGTACCAGTCCACACGTCCCCTGGATAAATTCTGGGGCCGTCGTACCCTGGTCGGCCTGGGGTATCAGTATGAAGAAGACGCGCGGAAGTTCACTGTGAATACGTTCTTCACCAAGACCCTACGCAGCGGTTATCTGAATCAAGGTACATTCCAGTCGCTATCCCCCCGCGAGTACTGGGTGCGTGGGGTGGAAACCCGGTTCTCCCAGGGCTTTTCCCTAGGCGAAAGCTGGCATGAGGTGGGCATCGGCTACCGCTATGTCAACGAGGCCAGTCACGAGCTGCGATATCGGGTACCGATAACCTCCACGGAGCGGCCATCCACGTCCAGCCGCAACGATCGCGACACCCGCGGCAGCACCGAGGCCAATGCGTTCTATATCGACGACCGTATCGACATCGGCAAATGGACGTTTACCCCAGGTATTCGTTACGAGCTGATCGATTCCGAGCAGGTCAACAAGCTCAACAATACGCCTTATAAAGGTGACTACCACGCCTCGCTGCCCGCGCTGAACGTGATGTATCACGTAACCGACACCTGGAACCTGTATGCCAACACAGAGGGCTCGTTTGGTTCGGTCCAGTACAGCCAGATGCCGAACCGGGTTGCTGCTGGTGAAGTAAAGCCGGAAAAGGCACGCACCTGGGAAGTGGGTACTCGTTACGATAACGGGATCTTGAAGGCGGAGTTGGGAGCCTTTCTTATCAATTTTGATAACCAGTACGACAGCAGTCAGACGCTGGATACGGTTATCGCCCGTGGTAAAACACGCCACCGCGGTCTTGAGGCCAGCGTGGCTTATCAGCTGGAAGACCTGAGTCCGAGCCTGGCCGGATTTGATGTCTACGCAACCTACGCCTACGTGGATGCCACCATTCGTGAAGAGGGGCCAAACAAGGGTAACCGTGTACCGTTCTCGTCCAAACACAAGGGTACGCTGGGCGTAGGTTACACCCACAATGCCTGGCGCCTGGATCTGGACAGCGCCTTCCAATCCAGCCAGTACGCCGATAATGCCAATACGGTGGAGGAGAGCGCCGATGGCAGCAACGGCCGTATCCCTGGCTACATGACTTGGAACAGTCGTGCGGCTTATGACTTTGGTCCGCAACTGTCCAACCTGAAAGTAGCGGTCGGGGTGAAGAATATCTTCAATACCGAGTATTACACCCGCTCCTTTGACGACAACAACAAGGGCAAATACCTGGGGCAGCCGCGTACCGTCTATCTACAGACATCGGTCGCATTCTGAGACGTCTGTAAAGGAGGCCTGTCTGGTTAAACCAGCAGGCCTTGCAGGATGTCCAGCGTATCTGCTTCTTCAACAGGCTTGTCGTGACGCCAGCGCAGCATGCGCGGGAAGCGCACGGCAACGCCGCTCTTGTGCCGCGTGGACAGGGCTATGCCTTCAAAACCCAGTTCGAATACCAGTGTTGGCTGGACGCTGCGTACAGGGCCGAATTTCTCGACAGTAGTCTTGCGCACAATGGCATCCACCTTGCGCATTTCTTCGTCGGTCAGACCCGAATAAGCCTTGGCGAAAGGTACCAGGGTACGCTCGGTGCCCGGCGGGCCATCCCAGACGGCAAAGGTGTAGTCGGTGTATAGGCTGGCGCGTCTGCCATGGCCGCGCTGGGCATAAATCAGTACCGCATCCACCGAGAACGGGTCGACCTTCCATTTCCACCAGACGCCCATGTCTTTGGTGCGTCCCACCCCATAAAGCGAGTCCCGGGCCTTGAGCATCATGCCTTCCACCCCGAGCGTGCGGGAGCCCTCCCGCTGGTGGGCAAGGTCCTGCCAGCTTTCACCGGCAAGAAGGGGGGAGGGGCGTAAAAGAGGGCTGTTGCACTGTGCGGTGACCGCTTCGAGTTGCGCCCGACGCTCATGCTGCGGGCGGCTGCGCCAGTCATGGCCTTGCCATTCCAGCAGGTCATAGGCCAGGATGACTACAGGTACATCGTCGAGCAGCTTCTTGCTCAGGGTTTTACGACCGATGCGCTGCTGTAAGAGCGCAAAGGGTTTGACGCCAAACGGAATAGGCTCGCCGGGCGCGTGTTCGGCCTGCTGGTGGGTGACCTCTTTGCTGCTCATCAGCAGGTCGGGGCTTTCCTCGTCTTTCCAGACGACAATTTCACCGTCAATGACAGTGCCGTCCGGCAGGCAGGTGGCGAGCGCGTGCAGTTCGGGAAAACGATCGGTGACCAGATCCTCGCCCCGAGACCAGATCCACAGGCGCCCGTCGCGTTTGACCAACTGCGAGCGGATGCCGTCCCATTTCCACTCCACCTGCCAGTTCTCGACAGGCCCCAGCTGGGCATCGAATTGATCGACGGGTAGCTGGAGGGCATGCGCCAGGAAAAACGGATAAGGCTGCCCGCCACGCTGCGCATGTTCATCGTCCGACTCGGGAGCGATCAGCGCAAGGTAAGCTTCAGCAGTCGGACGATGGGACAGGTCCGTATAGCCCACCAGACGCTGGGCTACGCGCTTGGCATCCAGGCCTGCCATGGTTGCGAGCGCGCGCGTAACCAGCAGCTTGGATACGCCAACCCGAAACTCGCCGGTAATAAGCTTAAGGCTGACCATGAGACTGGGCCGGTCCAGTTGCGACCACAGCTGCGGCAGGCGCTCAGCCAGTTCTTCCGGCGCAAGGCCACGTAAGGGCAGAAGCCGCTCCTCCATCCAGACCGCCAGACCCTCATCCGAAAGATGCTTGGCGGTAGGAATAAGCAGCGACATCGTTTCTGCCAGATCGCCTACCGCCTGATAGCTCTCCTCGAACAGCCATTCCGGAAGGTTCGAGGCGGCAATCGTCAGCTCTCGAAGCTGGCGCGTGGGCACCGTTCGCCGCGGGCGTCCGCCGGCCAGGAAGTAAACGGCCCAGGCTGCATCGGCAGGCTCGGCCTGGTTGAAGTAATCCTGCATGGCCTGAAGCTTGGCATTGCTTGAGGTCGTTGCATCCAGGCGGGCATAGAGGTCGGCGAAGGCTTTCATCGTGGTCTCGCTTTCTACACAGCGTTCAGAAGCAATCAGTAACGGGCCGCTCGCGAGCCTCTGTTAATCCGATATCGCTTCGCTGTTGTTATGAGCCTGTTATGGGGAAAGGAGTTCGTGATGTGGTGTGTTCCTGTTCCCCTGTCCGGTTTATCAGGCGACGTGGAACAGGAGGACCACTGCAGCCTTCTAAGTGATTGTCTGACAATGAGGTTGCAGTAGATGGGCCAACATATCCGCTTCATCTGGATCGCCTGCCGGGACAGTCTCTGGTTTATCCCGATGGTGATAGCGCTCCTGGCGGCCGGATTGGCCGTGGCGCTCGTGTCCCTGGAGCGCCTGGGCATCATCAATGCAGGTGATCGGCTGGTGTGGCTGGCGGGTAGTACAGGGGAGGGGGCTCGTTCAGTGCTATCGGCGATTGGAACCAGTGTGGTGACGGTCACGGGCACGGTCTTTTCCATCATGATCGTTGCACTTCAGCTGTCCAGCAGTCAGTTCTCGCCGCGTCAACTCAGAAACTTCACTTCTGATCGAGCCAATCAAGTGGTCTTGGGCCTGCTGATCGGGACCTTCACGTACACCTTGATTGTCATGAGCATGATCCGCTCAGCCTCGCCCTCATCCGCCCCCTTCGTTCCACAGATCGCTATCGCGCTGGGCATAGTGCTGGCGTTGATCAGCGTTGGTTTGATCATCTACTTCATCGATCACGCCTCCCGCTCCATGCAGATTGCCGTCATCCTGCAGCAGGTGACTCACCGCGCCAACGAACAGATTGAACAGGCCTTCGCACCTCTCGATGAGCCCCGGGCCGAACCCGATGCGTATGTGAGCGAGGCGCTGGATAAGAACGGGTATCCTTTGTGTACGCAGCGGGGAGGATACCTGCAGGCTATCGACCGCAAGGGGCTGCTCAGGCTGGCGCACAATCAGAGCCTGGTGGTTCGTGTGGAACACCGCACCGGCAGTTTTATCCTGCCCGGTGATCCAATTGCCTCTATCTGGCCTGCCGAGGCGGTTGATGCAACTGTCATGGCGGAGCTGAGAAAGAAGTTCATTCTTGGATCGGATCGTACGCCCGAGCAGGATATCGAGTATTGGCTGATAGAAATGGCAGATATCGCGATCAAGGCGTTATCGCCTTCCATCAATGATCCTACTACGGCATTTCGAGCCATTGACCGGCTTTGTGAAACACTGACGTTCCTGGGGCAGCGTAAGCCTTGCTGGACACATTGCGGTGACGACGGAAAGATCCGGTTGATCGAGCGCCCTCTGACATTCGAGTTGGCAGTAGGGCTAGCATTCGAGCAGATTCATCACTTTGGCCAGACCAATCCTTCCGTGCTCAAAAAGCTGGCCGACTCGGTGAATGCATTGATAAAGCGGGTTCCGCATGATGAACGGGTCGCCTTGATTCGATACAGTCGCTTGCCTGATGACATTGCGCTGAAGCATTGATTGGTACGAGCAAAAGGCGCACGGGCATATTCTTTTCACTTAGGCGGACTTCTCGTTGTTGGGCTCGTTGTCTTCATCACCGTATTCCGTGGTAAAGCCTTGGGCATCCAGTCCCTGTTCACGAAGGTAGCGCACCAACACTCCCACAGAGCCATGGGTCACCATGACCCGTTCAGCCCCTGTCTGCTCAATGGCCCAGAGCAGGCCAGGCCAGTCGGCGTGGTCGGAGAGCACAAAGCCACGGTCCACGCCACGACGCCGACGCGTTCCACGCAGCATCATCCAGCCGCTGGCGAAGGCATCGCTATGCTCGCCGAATCGGCGAATCCAGGTGCTTCCGCCAGCCGAGGGCGGCGCAATGATCAGGGCCTTACGCAGAAGAGGGTCGTTCTTCTTGAAGTCCCCTGCATACTGGGTATCCGGGATGTACACACCCCCTTCACGGTAGACCCGGTTGAGCGGTTCCACAGCGCCGTGGGTCAGGATAGGGCCGATACTCGCATCGATTCCGTGCAGGATGCGCTGTGCCTTGCCGAAGGCGTAGCAATACAGCACGCTGGCGCGGTCTTCCGCTGCATTCTGCCGCCACCAGGCATTGATCTGCGCAAAAATCTCTGCCTGCGGCTGCCAGGTATAAATAGGCAGGCCAAATGTGGATTCGGTAATGAAGGTGTGGCAGTGCACGGGTTCGAAGGCGTCACAGGTGCCGTCCGGTTCTACCTTGTAATCCCCCGACGCTACCCAGACCTCACCCTGGTATTCCAAGCGGACCTGGGCTGAGCCCAGAACATGCCCAGCCGGGTGAAGGCTGATTTTGACGCCATGGTGATCGATGACTTCGCCGTAGTGCAGCGTTTGCAGATTGATGTCTTGCCCCAATCGGGAGCGAAGAATGCCTTCGCTGGGCGCTGACGCCAGGTAATGTTGATTCCCCCCACGCGCATGATCGCCATGGGCATGGGTAATGACGGAGCGTTCGACGGGGCGCCAGGGATCGATATAGAAATCCCCTGGAGGGCAATAGAGACCTTCGGGTCGGGCGATGACAAGATCCATGGTGTCGCTCTTGATGGGCTTATCTAATAAGAGCGGAACGGGGCGGATCAGTTCGAGCGGGCTGCGCTCGCCTTGTGACCTGAAAGGGTAGGCCTAAATCACCGGCTCTGCGCGGGAGGCGTCCGACCTATAGCAACCGTGGCGTTCCAGCAGCTCAGGAACCTCGGAATTGGGCACCGCCCTGCTGAAGAGGAACCCCTGACCGAATTCACATCCTGCCTCGCGTAGCCACTGGACTTGATAGTCATGTTCGATCCCTTCGGCAATGGATGGCATGTTCAGACCATGTCCCAGCCCGAGCATGCAGCGCACGATCTTGTCATCTTTGTCATTGATGGCCATGGAGTCAATGAACTCGCGATCGATTTTCAACTTATCAAAGGTAAAGCGGCTGATCTGCGCCATGCTGGAATAACCCGTGCCAAAGTCATCGACAGCGACCCGTACGCCCAGCTCCCGTAGCAGATCCAGGTTGAGCTTGGCCTGCCGGATATCCTTGACGATGGCGGTTTCGGTGATTTCGATTTCCAGCTGCGAGGCCGCAAAGCCGGTCTCAAGCAGAACACGTTCAATGCGGTCCGGCAGCAGAGGATCGCGCAGATCGATCGCGCTCAGGTTGAAGGACAGATAAATGCCTGTAGGCCAGTATTTGGCATCGATACAGGCTTTTCGCAGGAGATAATCCGTCAACTCGGTCATCAGGCCGCTTTCCTCGGCCGCCGGAATGAACTTGTCGGGAACGATGGATCCATGAATCGGATGATCAAGCCGGGCCAGCGCTTCAAAACCGGCAATGGTCATTCCATCCAAGGCAACGATTGGCTGGTACTCGGGCCGGACGTAGCCGTGTTCGATGGCCTCGCGCAATGCCTGAGCAATCATGGATTGCTGTTCCAGCATATGATCCTGGGCCATGTCGAAGAAGCGAATGATGTTCTTGCCGTTGCGTTTGCCCTGGTAGAGCGCAACATCGGCGCGACGAAGCAACGTACTGATGTCCTGCCCATCATTGGGGTAATGGGAAACGCCAAATGTGGCCGCCGTCATCAGTGCAGTCGAACCATGGACCATCGGGGTTGCAACCAGACCCGCCAGTCCTTTCAGAATGGCGTGGGCTGCGGTCTCGCTCTTGGCGGAATGCAGCAGAACAGCAAACTCGTCTCCACCCAGGCGGCAAATAAAATCTCCTTTAGGTAGAGCCGTAGCCACACGCTGCGAAATCTCTTCGAGCAACCGGTCGCCCGTAATATGGCCGTATATATCGTTGATGGCCTTGAATCCATCCAAGTCGAAAATGGCTAGGAAGAAGGGCTCTCGCGTGCCGCGTATCGCTTTTGCGAAATGCTCATTCAACGCGCGGCGATTCGGCAGGTGCGTGAGGTTGTCATGATTGGCCAGGTGATAGGCTTCCTCCTGCGCCTGCTTGCGTGCTTCGATTTCCTTACGCATATCCGCGATGCGACGGAATCCGAAGAAGAAGCCGCACCACCCAATGATGATGAATGCCGTTATGCATTCGTCGACTTGCCAGCTTTCGTGTCTGGCGCTAAAGGCTACAAGATGCTCGAAGAAATCACATTCGATCATCACGACAAGCAGTAAGACACCTAAGGCAATGATGCTGGCAACGTCTCTGAAATGCCTTTTATGCAGTGAGTAGAAAAAGGTCTTCAGAGACATGAGCAGCTCGGTAGCAAGATCGAACAAGGGGCAGGGCCTGGGACTGAGGTGAAGTCCTTGTCGTGTTATCGACGGCAGGCTGGCAAAGTTGATAGTAGCATTATGCTACGAATATAGTCTTTGAATGTATAAAGTGACTTGAAGTTAAAGGCTCGCCCGCTCAGTGACGAGCAGGCGCTTTCTGGTCATCCTACAAGCGTTTTCTGAACAGGCTCAAGCGGCAGGCGAAGCGATTCGGCAGCAGACGCGACCTCGCCAATCACAAGAATGGCTGGGCTCTTGAGCTGAAAGAGGGCTGCGTCGGCTAACAGGGTTCCCAATGTGCTTCGGCATTCCCGCTGTTCCGGCAGGGAGGCGTTTTCGATCATGGCGACCGGGGTAGAGGCAGCCATCTGACCTGCCAGAAGCCCCTGCTGTACATCGTTCAGTCGCGAAACGCCCATATAGATGACAAGGGTCGTGCCACTTCGGGCCAGGGCGTCCCAATTCAATGAGCTGTCGTCCTGGGTATGGGCTGTGACCAGCGTAACGCCACGGGCAATGCCGCGATGAGTCAGTGAAATGCCGCAGTTCGTCGCACCTGCAAGACCGGCAGTGATGCCGTTGACGATTTCGCTTTGAATGCCATGGTTCGCCAGCCATTCGGCTTCTTCACCGCCTCGGCCAAAAATGCACGGATCGCCGCCTTTGAGGCGCGCCACGACCTTACCCTGGCGTGCATAACGCAGCATGAGGCGATGAATGAACGCTTGAGGCGTTGAGCGGCAGCCGCCCCGTTTGCCTACCTTGATGATGTGTGCATGCGGGCAATGCTCCAGCACGGCAGGATTGACCAGGTCGTCAATCAGGACTACCTGTGCCTCGCCCAATGCGCGAACGGCTTTGAGGGTCAAGAGCTCTGGATCACCTGGGCCTGCGCCGATCAGCCAGACTTTTGCATTCATGAACATACCCTCGTGTTCTACTCAATCAGGACAAACAAAAAAGGCGCACCCGCTGTAACCAGCAGGGACGCCTTTGTCCGGTTCTGTTCGGGCCTTGAAGGCCTCTTCAGAAAATGCCGCACTCGCCGTTGAGCGCCGCATCCTATGTCAGACAAATCAGTGCAGTGATTATGCCAAGTATTGAAAGTGGGTGTGTAGAGCACTTTTCATCATGATCATGAGTGTCCATTACCGTGTTCTTGCACAGGTTTAGGTACTAGCGCACCTAAACGGTGCGCCTTATTGCCGACGTTTCAGGTATGGACAGGTGTACGTGCCAGCAAGCGCTTGATCTCCGGAACACAGGAGCCGCACTGCGTACCACAGCCCAGCGACGCCTTCAGCCCGTTCAGGTCAAGTCCTTCAGCGATACCGCCGCGAATGGCGGCTTCGCTGACATTCATGCAGTTGCAAAGCGTTTTGCAACTAACCCCGGTCTGGCTGCCAGGGGGCGTGCTGAGGGGCGCCAACAACCAACGGCGCAGGTCCTGATCCGCTCGACCTTCTTCCCACAGGCTCTTGAGCCAGCGCCGTGCTGCTGTTTCACCTGTCAGGCAGAGCGCGGTAATACGGCCCGCCTCGATACGAACCCGCTTACCCACCTGGCGGCGTGCATCGTCATAGGCCATGACCGGTCCGTCCAGCAGGTTAAGACTGTTATAGATTTGTGCAAGCAGGGCCTTGTCCGGTGACTCCCCATGTGCAGCGCGAATAAGCAGGGCCGGACGGTCACGGCCAGTCAGGGTAAGACTGGCATGGCTAAAGGTTTCAAACAGTGGGCGCAGGGTTTCGAAGCGCATTTGTACATGGCCTTCTACCAGTGCGTACAGCTCCCAGGGGAGTTCTACTTTTTCCACTTCAATGCCGGCATGTTTGAGCTCCGGTTGCTTGGAGAGCGGATCGAATTCCGAGAGGGTGAGGGCATTGATACCGAGCCCTTTGAGAAAGCGATCCCCCCAGTGCATGGGCAGGAACGCTTGACCCGGTCTGATGTTCTCGTCCGACTCGACACGGACCAGAAGACTGCCGCGACGGCTTTTGACACGGGTCAGCTGGCCGCTCATCAGCCGACGGCGGCGCATGTCGTCCGGGTGCAGGGAGAGAAGTGGCTCCTCCACATGGCTGAATAACCGCGCCGCCGTGCCGGTACGGCTCATGCCATGCCACTGGTCGCGTAGGCGGCCAGTATTGAGGGTCAGCGAATAGCGGGCATCACGCTTCTCTTTCGGCGCGGCGTACTCGTCGGCAACAAAGCGTGCCCGCCCCGACGTTGTGGGAAACACACCGTTTTCATACAGGCGGGGCGTGCCCTGGCTGGCGCCGGTGGGAAACGGCCATTGTTGGGGCCCATGGGCATCGATCAGCGAATAGCTGATACCGGAAAGGTCCAGGTCACGTCCTGTCGTCAGGTGCTTGTATTCCTCAAAGAGCGCTTCAGGTGTCGGGAAGGCGAATCGGCTGCTTTGCTCAGGGTACAGGCGGCTTTCCAGCCGGCGGGCAAAGTCAAGCGTGATGGCCCAGTCCGAGCGTGCTTCACCCGGTGCGGAGATGGCGCGGCGCACATGGCTGATGCGTCGCTCGGAGTTGGTTACCGTTCCTTCCTTCTCGCCCCAACTGGCCGCAGGAAGCAGCAGGTCGGCATAGCGACAGGTTTCGGTCGTGAAAAAGGCTTCCTGAACCACTACGAACGGACAGCGGGCCAGGGCTTCATGAATTTTGGCCTGATCCGGTACGGACTGAGCCGGGTTGGTACAGGCAATCCAGAGTGCCTTGATTTTGCCGCTGTGCACCGCATCGAACAGTTCGATAGCCGAAAGGCCGGGCGTTTCAGGCAGCGCGTCGATACCCCAGTAAGCCGCGACTTCGCTACGGTGAACAGGATCGGCTACCTCACGATGACCAGGAAGCAGGTTCGACAGGCTGCCGGTCTCACGTCCTCCCATGGCGTTGGGCTGGCCGGTCAGCGAGAAGGGACCGGCACCGGGTTTGCCGATCTGGCCTGTTGCCAGGTGCAGGTTGATCAAGGCTGAGTTCTTGGCCACGCCTGCAGTGGACTGATTCAGCCCCATGCACCAGAGCGACAGAAACGCGGGCGATTCGCCAATCCATCGGGCGCAGGTCGTCAATGCTTCTACGGTAATGCCGCACAGCTCTGCCACCATGCTGGGGTTATAGTCTCGCACCAACGCTTTCAGGGCATCAAATCCCTCGGTATGGGCATCGATATAGCGACGGTCGGTCCAACCCTCCCAGAGCAGCAGGTGCAGGATGCCGTGGAAGAGCGCAACATCGGTGCCCGGCTGAATGGCCAGGTGCAGGTCGGCCAACTCACAGGTGTCGGTACGGCGCGGATCGACCACAATGATTTTCATGTCGGGTCGCTGGGCCTTTGCTTCTTCCAGGCGTCTGAACAGGACTGGATGGGCATAGGCCATGTTGCTGCCTGCAATCAGCAGGGTCTGTGCGTGTTCGATATCCTCATAAGAGCAGGGTGGCGCATCGGCTCCCAGGCTGCGCTTGTAACCGACCACCGCGGACGACATGCATAGCCGGGAGTTGCTGTCGATGTTGTTGGTACCGATCAGGGCACGGGCCAGCTTGTTGAAGGCATAGTAGTCCTCGGTCAGCAGCTGGCCGGAGATATAGAAGGCCACGCTGTCCGGGCCATGCTCGCGGAGGGTGTCGGCAAAGACGGTGGCAGCGTGGTCAAGCGCGCTGTCCCAATCGGTCCGGCTGCGTGCCAGCGTCTTGCCCAGGCGTAGTTCGGGATAGAGCGCACGTGCATCCAGATCGCCGGTCAGGTGCAGCGTAGCGCCTTTGCTACAGAGCCTCCCGTAATTGGCTGGATGAGCCGGATCGCCCGTCACATTCAGGATGCGAGTACCGTCATGTTCGATCAGCACGCCACACCCTACGCCGCAATAACAGCAGGTTGAAGCAGTGATCTGGGTAGCAGCGCCATCACGCGGCTCGTGAGGATGGATGGTCATGGGGTGCTCCATTCTGTTCACGTGGGCCCGGCGGCGAGCCAGGTCAAACGATTAGGCGGCAGTCGTGCTGGCAATGATGTGAGCGCTGCGGCGCGTCTTCTCCAGAGCGAGATAGACGCGTCCGTCTTCTACCCTGACCGGATAACGGTGGGCACACCCTACATCCGGGGCCAGGGCTTCACCGGAGTCGAGAGCGATCTGCCAGTTGTGCAATGGGCAGGCCACGGTCTTGCCAAAGACGATGCCCTGAGACAGCGGGCCGTGCTTGTGCGGGCAACGATCATCCAGGGCAAAGACATCGTCAGAAGACGTGCGGAAGAGAGCAATGTCGCCTTTGGGACCTTCGATGACCCGGGCGCCCAGTTGAGGGATATCGGTCAATGCGCAGATGTTCAGCCAGTTCATGAGGTAATCCTGTTCAAGTCGCGTAAAAGGGATACGCGATGGGCCGCTCCGTAGGAGGGTGGTGAGCGAAGCGATACCCATCGATCAAGAGACGTCTATAGCGCCGCCACCGGAATCCGTTCGAATTCCTTCTTGAGCGCCGTCTGTTCGATGCGCGCCTTCCAGGGGTCCTGTTCCAGCGACAGGGCGAACATCAGCTGCTGATAGAGGCCTTTGCGCCGCTCGGCATCGTCCAGAATGGCAGTCTTGATGTGCTCAAGGCCCACGCGCTGCATGTAGTGCACGGTCCGTTCGAGGTAGAAGGCCTCCTGGCGGTACAGCTCGATAAAGGCCAGGCTGTACTCCATGACCTCTTCAGCCGTTTTCACCTTGGTAAAGAATTCGCCAGCTTCGGTCTTGATGCCGCCATTACCACCGATATACAGCTCCCAGCCGGAGTCCACACCAATGATGCCCACGTCCTTGATACCGGATTCGGCGCAGTTGCGCGGGCACCCGGAGACGGCCAGCTTGACCTTGTGCGGTGACCACATGCCGAACAGGGCATGTTCCAGATCAATTCCCATCTGGGTCGAGTTCTGGGTGCCAAAGCGGCAGAACTCGCTGCCCACGCAAGTCTTCACGGTGCGGATGGATTTGCCATAGGCATGGCCGCACGGCATGTCCAGATCCTTCCAGACCCCGGGCAAATCCTGCTTCTTGATACCCAGCAGGTCGATGCGCTGGCCTCCGGTGACTTTCACCATGGGCACCTTGTATTTGTCGGCCACGTCCGCAATACGACGCAGTTCCGCTGCGCTGGTTACGCCGCCCCACATACGGGGAATAACCGAATAGGTGCCGTCTTTCTGAATGTTGGCGTGTGCGCGTTCGTTGATGAAGCGGGACTGCGGATCGTCCTTGGCTTCGCTCGGCCACGTGGAGATCAGGTAGTAATTGAGTGCCGGGCGGCAGGTGGCGCAGCCATTAGGCGTTTTCCAGCCCAGGGCCGTCATGGCTTCGGGAATGGTCGTCAGGTGCTGCTCACGGATGGCCTGACGAACGAAGCCATGGGTATGGTCAGTGCAGTTACATACCGGTTTTTCGCTCTTGGGCTTTACATCGGCCGCACCGCCCACCGTATTGATCAGGATCTGCTCCACCAGACCGGTGCAGGAGCCGCAGGAACTGGCCGCCTTGGTGTGCTTTTTCACCTCATCCACGGAGAGCAGGTTGTTTTCAGTGATGGCCTTGACGATAGTGCCCTTGCAGACGCCGTTGCATCCGCAGACCTCCATTTCGTCGCTCATCAGCATGGCCTTGTCCTGCCCCTGATGGCCCGCATCGCCTATGGCATGCTCGCCAAACATGAGCAGGTCACGGATTTCGCTAACGTTGTGATTCTCACGAATCTGGCGGAAGTACCAGCCGCCATCTGCCGTATCGCCGTACAGGCACGCGCCGACGAGAATGTCGTCTCTTATCACCAGTTTCTTGTAGATACCGCCGATAGGATCGGAGAGGGTGATCTCCTCACAGCCTTCACCGCCCATGAAGTCCCCGGCAGAAAACAGGTCGATGCCCGTAACCTTGAGTTTGGTAGACGTCACCGAGCCGTGATATTCGGCGGTGCCCTGAAGGGCCAGATGATTGGCACACACCTTGGCCTGTTCGAACAAGGGGGCTACCAGGCCATAGGCAATGCCTCGGTGCGCTGCGCATTCTCCTACGGCGAAGATGTCTGGATCTGAGGTGCGCATCGTATCGTCGACGGTCAGGCCGCGGTTACAGGTCAATCCGGCCGATTCGGCCAGCGTATAGTTGGGACGAATGCCGGCAGCCATCACGACCAGATCAGCAGGTATTTGATCACCATCGGCGAAACGAACGGCGCAGACACGACCGTTGCCGTCATCGAGCAGCTCGGCGGTCTGCTTGGGCAGCAGAAAGTTGAGGCCACGGCTTTCCAGGGCGGTCTGCAAAAGGTTGCCAGCCGTCTTGTCCAGCTGGCGCTCCATCAACCAGTCACCGATATGAACGACGGTGACATCCATGCCGCGTAGCTTGAGGCCGTTGGCCGCTTCCAGACCCAGGAGGCCACCGCCGATAACCACTGCGTGGCGATGCGTGGCTGCCGTATCGATCATGGCTTGGGTATCGGCAATGTCACGATAACCAATCACACCCTCCAGATCCTTGCCCGGAATGGGCAGAATGAAGGGGTTGGAGCCGGTGGCAATGATGAGTCGATCATACTCTGCCACGGTGCCGTCTTCGGCTATGACGCGGCGGTTCTGGCGATCGATTTCCGTAACCCTGCGATTGAGATGCAGCTCGATAGCGTGCTCGGCGTACCAGTTGAGATCGTTCAGGACGATCTCCTCAAAGGTCTGCTCGCCAGCCAGAACGGGGGATAGCAGGATGCGGTTGTAGTTCGGGTGTGGTTCTGCGCCAAAGACCGTTACGTCATACAGGTCAGGGGCGAGTTTGAACAGTTCTTCCAGGGTGCGTACCCCAGCCATGCCATTACCGATCAGTACCAGCTTGAGCTTTTTCATCAGGCGTCTCCGCAAGCTGCCCACCGGGCGTGCTTGAAATCGAGGCAACAAAAAAGGCGTCCCGCACATGAATGCGAGGACGCCTTTGTCCGGTCCCGTTATCGGCCTGCATAGGCCTGTCGGGGGAGCGCTGCCGTTCGCCGTTGAAGGCTGCGCTTGATGTCTGCCTAGAAACTAAGCAGGGGACGTGCCAAGAATGTAACTGCCTGACCGCGCTCTATTTTTTGTCAGGAGATCCTGATTATTCTGAGCTTTTGTGCACCACTTTGAAGCGCATTGCACACTATCCGTGCGAACTTTCCTTGATAGGCGTGACGTTCTGCGTACTGGACGTTGGCCGATCACTGACCCAATTAACCTTGGGGAAAATACGGTGGAAAGGTTTGGGCATAGGCTCGATGTGCTTTTCGCGATAGTTGTAAAAGACAAAACCGCACTTGGCGAGCGCAATGGTGGTGTCGGTATCCGGCCGAGTAATGCGGAAGATGATATCGCCCCCGTATTTATTGAAGTCCATGACCCCAATGTCAAATTGCAGCTTGTCCCTTGCAAAGGCTTCAGCCAGATAAACGGTCGCAAGATCCGTCACCATGGTACCAATGCCATCCTCGGCACCATCCCGGATACCGTAGTAAAACATGAAGCGTGTACGAGCTTCTGAAATCATGGAAATCATCGACTCGTTACTCAAGTGGCCACCGGCATTGATGTCGGTACTGCGGACCGTTTGATGGGTAGTAAAATAAAACTGGTCGCTTGGAAGATTGAGTTCGATGCGGGCCATGAGGAGCTCCCTATGATCTTCTTATTGAGGGTTATGCTTGGAGCTTAGCAAGCATGCCGTCTGGAATCACGGTTCCTTCTCTCTTTTACACCCTTGAGGGGCAGTTTGAGAAGCAATTAAGTGAAACGTTTTTACAAGGCTTTCTTCACGAAACGTTGACGAGCCCCTCACCACACTTTTGTCATCTTATTTCAAGAGTTGTACGAGATGCTGAAGTTGAGACCGGTTCGTCCCGAGTGGCTCACGCTGATCGTGAGTGCGGCTTTCCTGATTTTTTACAACGTCCCACTGTGGACTCACCTGTTCGACGTGGTGACACCTCTCGATATGAAAGGTGTGCTCACCTTGGGCGCAGTGGCTGTTCTGTTCTTGGCAGCGTTCAACCTGATTCTGACCTTTTTTGCCTTTCGCTGGGTTTTCAAGCCGCTGCTAAGTGTGCTCTTTCTGAGTGCCGCAGGGGTTGCCTATTTCATGAACCAGTACGGTGTCATGATCGATACCGAGATGCTCCGTAACACGCTGGAGACTGACACGGCTGAAGTGGTGGATCTGCTGTCATTCAAGCTGGCTGCCTATCTGCTTCTGCTCGGCGCGCTGCCGGTCTGGCTGCTCTGGAGGACACCGGTTCAGTATCGCCGGTGGCCGCGCGAGCTGTTGAACAAATCCATTGCCAGCGGCCTAACCGCCGCGGTTATAGTCGGCGTGGCCATGCTCAACTATCAAAGTCTGTCTTCCCTGTTCCGTAACCATCATGAGATCCATATGCAGCTGACGCCCAGCAATTCTGTGGGTGCCTTGATCAGCTATGTTCATGACGCGACGGCCAAACCCAAGGGTCCGCTGCGCGAGATCGGTACGGATGCTGTACGCCTGGCGCCCGTCAGCGCCGGTGCGCACAAGACATTGACTGTTCTGGTCGTTGGGGAAAGCGCACGTGCCGACAACTTTGGCCTGGATGGCTATGGCCGCGATACAACGCCCGAGCTGCGCCAGGAGGAGGGCGTGATCAGCTTTACCGATATGCATTCCTGCGGCACCGAGACGGCAGTATCCGTACCCTGCATGTTCTCCAATCTGACCCGCGCGCATTACAGTGACAGTGTGGCCAAAAGTCAGGAGAACCTGCTTGATGTGCTTAAGCGGGCTGGATATGACGTGATCTGGCGCGACAATCAGGCCGGCTGCAAGGAAACCTGTAACCGTGTGGCCTTCGAAAGCCTGACAAAGGCTCAGGACCCGGCATTCTGCAGCGATGGCGAGTGTCATGATGAAATCCTGCTCAAGGATATACAGGGCATCATCGATCACATGCAGCGCGACACCGTGCTGGTGCTCCACCAGATGGGCAGCCACGGCCCGGCCTACTTCAAACGCTACCCGGCGGCCTTCGAGCACTTCACCCCGGTATGCAAGAACAACGAGCTGAGCCAGTGCTCACGGGAAAGTATCGTGAATGGATATGACAACACCATTCGCTACACTGATCATGTCCTGGCGAGCCTGATCAATACCCTGCGTAACAACCAGGACAAGGTGAGTACCGCCATGTTCTACCTGTCCGATCATGGTGAGTCATTGGGTGAGTACAATGTATTTCTTCATGGCATGCCGTACGCCGTAGCGCCGGATCAGCAGAAGCATATCGCCAGCGTAGCGTGGTTTTCTCAGCCGTATCAGCAGTCGATGGGGATGAATAGCCAGTGTGTAGCGGTCCACCGGAATGACTCGCTCAGCCAGGACAACCTGTTCCATTCCATGTTGGGTCTCCTGCGTGTCCATACCCAGGTCTATAACGCAGAGCTGGATTTGTTTGCCAGCTGCCGTCAGCTCTCAGGGGCAACCGTGGCCAGTACGAGCCCGTCAACGCAACCGCCCGCGAACAAGCTCAACTGAAACAGGCGAGCTGGCCTTGGCTGGCTGGCTCGTCAGATCGATCAATGGCGATACAACCAGAGCAGCACAGCGGCGAGGTTGATCAGTAACGAAACGCAGGCCACTGTACGCCAGAATTTCAGTGGCTCGCGCTCTAGCAATGCCTTGGGCGGTAATACAGGTTGCCGCTCGCCTTGCTCCAAAAGTAATAAGGCTTCCTCTGCCGTCTCGAAACGCTGGGCTGGATCGACCGCTACACCGCGCAGTAACCAGTCGTTCAGCCAGAGCGGTACGTCGTGCCGATAGCGCAGCACACGTTCCGGCTGTTGAAAACGCGGTCGCTGGAAGGCCTCTATTTCTCCGTAGGGATAATGGCCTGTCAGCAGGTAATAGAGCGTAACGCCTACTGCAAAGAGATCCTGCTGCGGCCCTGGTGCGGCACCTTCGAACGTTTCGGGCGCCAGATAGCTGGGCGTACCCGGCACTGCGCCCTCGCATTCATGGGAAAGGCCAGGGCAATAGGCAAGGCCAAAGTCCAGTAGCCTGAGTTCGCCATCATTGCCCCGGTGCAGATTCTCGGGTTTGATATCCCGGTGCAGAATATTGCGCCGATGCAGTTGACCCAGAGCGCGCAAGAGGCGGGTTGCGGTATCCAGCCATTCGCCAAGCGGAAATGGACCGGCCTGTTTGAATTGGATAGCCAGCGTGCGGCCCGGGTATTCACGCTGTACGTAATACAGGTGCTGACGTTGAGGCAGTGGATGCAGTTCGACAAAAGCCCTTCCGGCGACCCGGCGCAGAAACCACTCCTCCATCAGGAGCGCCTGCATGGCCTGGGTATCACCTTGCTGACCTGGGGCGAGAGTCTTGAGCAGCCAGGGCCGCCCGGCGCTGTCACGCACGCGATACAGCCAGGACTGCTGAGAGATCGCCAGGCGTTGTTCGACCTGCCAGCCCTCGAACATCTGGCCCTCTTTGAGTCGTGGTGGAACAGGCCAGCCCGCTACCTCGGCGAGGGCATCCGCCAAGGGTTTGTCAGGCAGGGCGTCAACACGTAACAGTAATGCACTGGCATTGTCCTGACTGCCCGCCAAATGGGCTGCGTGGATCAAGGCATGGGCCACTGACATGGGGTTGGCTTCATCCAGCAATATACGTCGTATAGCCGCATCACCCAGGCAGGCCCAGACCCCATCACTGACCAGCAGGAAGCAATCACCGATTTGCAGATCACCTTCATGAAAGTCCACGATCAGATGAGCTTCCAGCCCCAGAGCACGTGTCAGAACATGTTGCATGCCGGGCTGTTGCCAGACGTGGTCTTCTGTCAGACAGGAGAGTGTCTGGCCTCTAAGGTGATAGGCCCGACAATCGCCTACATGGGCAAGGGTGTAGCGGTGCCCTCTGAGCACAAGGGCCGTCAGCGTCGTCAGTAACGGCTGGCCTTGGGCCCCGGCTTGTAGCCAGCGGTTCTGTGCCAGGAGCAGACGATCCAGTGACTGTGCAATAGGCCAGGTTTCGGGCGTTGAGTAATAATCCATCGCCACCGCCTGTACGGTTGAGCGGGCAGCCAATCCGCCGTCGGCGCAGTGGCTTACTCCATCGGCCAGGGTAAACAGATGCCCCTTGCTGAGTGCCAGAGCGGGAGCCGGCGTGACGCTACGCAGGGCGTCCTGGTTTTCCGGTCGTGGACCGGTGGCCGTGGCTTCACCGATGCTCAAGGTAAGGGGCATGGATTCGGTCAGGAAGTAGAGAGGTTTAGAAGCGAAATGCCCGTCGTTTGACGGGCGCTTCGAGTTAAACGCGTGCAGCAGACACGGCCGCCGATCCCCAGGTGGTTCTCCAACGCCGCTTCACACTCAGCAGACCAAACCAGGCCAGTACGCCCAGGCAGGCGAATAGCCAGAGGCCCAGCTGATAATCACCGGTGGATTGCTTGATGGCACCAAGGCCCGCCGTCAGGACAAAGCCTCCGATACCGCCCGCCATACCGATCAAGCCAGTCATGACGCCGATCTCCTTGCGAAAGCGCTGCGGCACCAGCTGGAAAACCGAGCCATTGCCTGCGCCCAGGCTCAGCATGGCGACTACGAACAGCCCCAGGGCGGCCGTTGCACTGGGTAGATGGAAGCCTACTGCGGCAATACAAACAGCTGCCACGGTATACATGCCCAACAGGCAGCGGATACCGCCAATCCGATCAGCCAGCGCGCCACCCAGCGGCCGCATCAGGCTACCGCCAAAGACGCAGGCAGCGGTGTAATAGCCGGCAACGACGGGCTCCAGGCCATATTGGTCATGAAAGTAACCCGGCAGGGTACTGGCAAGCCCGAGAAAACCACCAAAGGTCACGCTATAGAAAAACATGAACCACCAGCTGTCCTGGTCACCCAGGGCCTTGGCATAGTCGGCTAGTTTCTTCGGCGCAGGCCGCTGCGGTGCATTGCGTGCAAACAATACGAAGAAGACGAGCGTAGCGACCAACGGAATCAACGCCCAGCCAAAGACGTTGGTCCAGCCGAACAGTTTTGCAAGACCAGGAGCGAACAGCGCCGCGAAGACCGTTCCCGAGTTGCCGGCACCTGCAATGCCCATGGCCTTGCCCTGATGCTGCGGCGGATACCATTGCGAGGCCAGCGGTAGGGCGACGGCAAAGGAAGCGCCGGCAAAACCCAGGAAGAGTCCTAGCAGCAGAGCCTGCTCGTAACTGTCGATACCCATCTGCCACGCCACGAATAGCGCCGCGATGACGGCGATCTGGCCAATAATGCCTGCGGTCTTGGGCGAGAGCGTGTCAGCCACAAAGCCGAGGATCAGACGCAGCACGGCGCCTGCCAGAATGGGCGTGGCGACCATCATGCTGCGTTGCTGAGTCGTCAGTTGCAGGTCGGCCGCGATCTGCACGGCCAGCGGGCCAAGCACGTACCAGACCATGAAACTCAGATCGAAATATAGAAACGCGGCGAACAGGGTCGGCGCATGGCCGGCTTTCCAGAAACTCGTGTTCATTCGTGCACCTCGTAATCAACGATGTACCCGCCACGCGGCAGGGCCTCAGTTCGAACATCACAAGGCGAACGCGCCTGACGTGCGTTGTGAAATGCCAGGCATTCAGCACAACCGCGGAGCGTCCACCCGCCCCGGGCATTGGGGCAGAAACGACAAAGGCGCCACGTTGCCCTCTGCCGGAGCAGGAGCAACGCGACGCCTTTGTCGTAGGTGGGTAACCGCCGTTGGCTACCGTTACGGATGGATTAGCAAACGCCACGCCAAGTCAGCAAAGCGCTCTAGCCTGCGGTTTTAACGTCAGACCATCCGCCCGTCTGAATCATTACAGCGCATCGTGGATAGACATGCCCGGATATGGGGCACAGGCATCGTCTTGTTAAGACGTTACATGGTCCGGCTTTTTACTGCGGACAAAGCGCTCGTAGGCATCAAAGTCGAACTTGGTCGCAGACAGGATCTGGCTCTGCTTCAGCGTGAGGTAAATATCCTTGTCCGCATCGGCATAGTGGGTCGTGAACGTTACCCAGAGTTTGTCCTTGTCCCGATAGCCACTCATGATCGGCTTGATGCAGACCTCCTGATCGGCACCTTCCGTTTCGCTGGGTTCGCCCAGAGTCGTGATCTTGCCTACATAGACCTTGCGCTCCTCCAGGGAGAGCATCAGGGTTTCACGGTTGATCGTGGCATTGAATAGCAGGTCATCCAACGGGCTGTCCTTGAGAATGCCGGCCATGAGAAACATCGCATAGTTCTCTTCCTTCAACCCATGCCGCCGCTTGATGTAAGCCTTGGCCAGAAATGCCCAGGGCCTTGGGATCATGAGTGCGGTCACGGTAAGGATAAGAATCCAGGAGAGCTGGGCGGCCTGGCTCGCATCCTCAATGGCATGGGTCCGCAGGATCAGGCTTGCCAGGCCGGAAAAGTAATCGAGCGAAAAGGTACGGCCTGCCACCGTCCAGTCATGCTGGGCCACGAGCAGAAACAGGATGAGGTTGAGGGTCAGCGAAAGAAGCGCGCAAAACAGACCCAGTCGGGCGCTCTGCAAATAGAGATACTGTCCCTCGTAGCGATGCAGGCGATAGTAGAAAAGCGGGTGCTTGTGACAGACGAGAAACCCGCTAACCAGGATAGGCAGAAGAAGGAGAAGAAACATTTAGCCGTTGATAAGGCGCTTGGCTCGGTCGAGATCCTGCTTGAACTCCGGCGAGTCGAACACTTCTTCAGGATCAATCCGGATGGTACCGCGGCCCACGACCCGAAGGGACTTGTACGAGTTGTTGATCGTTTGCGCCAATTTCCGCTCTTCTTCCGAAGGCGCTCTGAACAGACCGATCAAGTGTTTGAGCATGATGATGTCCATACGGGGTTTCCGGGCTTATAGCCTAGATAGGGGCCGCCTTCAAGAGAGATCGAACAAACCTGTCGCCTGCCGGAAAAAACAGGCAGACTTACCGGTATGACCGTTGTTCTGCCTTTTTGCTCGATTGCTTCCTGCAAACACTGCTTATGGATTGATCAGCAGCGGCTAGACTTCTAATCCGATAGATGCATCTCCTGGAAACAAGCAATGACCAAGACTGCTTCGCAGTTGCGTAGCCGATTCAGCCTAATCATCGCCATGCTGGTTCTCAATGTGATTGTGCCTCTTAGCAGCACCAGCTGGATTCGCAGCGGCCTGGATAACTACGAAGCAGCTGAAATGCGCCTCCAACAGCTGCAGCGCTTATTTTCAGCAATCAAGGATGGTGAAACCGGCCAGCGTGGGTTCATCATTACAGGCCGTGAAGATTATCTGACGCCTCTGTTTCAAGGATATGCCGAGGTCGACCATCTTGTGATTCCCTTGCGGCAAGCAATGGATGCGAAGCAGTACCCTGAGTTTGCTGCCCTTCAGGATATGATCGGTCAGCAGCGAGCTTATTGGAATGGCACTATTCAGCTGCGCCGTGAGCGGGGGCTGTCCGAGGCAGTAGCACGGGTCAGCACGGGGGAGGGAAAACGGCTCATGGATACCATTCGACAGGAAGTCGCCACGATTGAAAATCGTATGTCGCAAGAGAGCATATTGCTATCTCAGCAGGTGGAATGGCGTCGTCAGATCATCCGTATTGCGCTCCTGCTTATTGCCATGCTCGATCTGGTCCTCGTTGCGATTCTTTATAAGTTCACGTTCCGCGTACTAAATGAGACCAAGACAAGCGAAAAACGCCTGCTTGAACTCTCAGAGCAATTAAGCGACGGCATGCAACAGCTCGAACTGCGCAACCGTGAAACGGAGCTCATGAGCCGTATGGCCAGCGCTTTGCATTCAACTACGGACTTTGCCGAGTGCTACGACATCATCACCCGGTTCGCCAGCCAGCTGTTCGGATCCGCCCCAGGGTGTATTCATCTGTATCACCCCTCGCGGGATGTCCTGGAACTCGCAGGAGCCTGGAATGGCTGGGTTGAGCAGAAGACCATGTTCGAGCCTCACCAGTGTTGGTCGGTGCGTCGTGGGCAGACCCATGATGTCCAGGACGTAACCAAGGATCTGGTCTGTCCCCATCTGGTCAATGTCGTCCAGGCGCAAGGCGGCTACGTCTGTGTGCCACTGATGGCGCAGGGTGAGCCTATCGGTGTGTTGACGCTGTGCGAGCATCCCACCTCAGGACTCAAGCTGGCCGAAGCCTTTGCCGAGCAGGTATCCCTGGGCGTGGCGAACCTGGCCCTGCGTGACAGCCTGCGTCATCAGTCCATCGTGGATGCGCTGACCGGACTGCACAACCGCCGTTTCCTCGATGAGACTCTGAGCCGCGAACTGCTGCGTGCCAGTCGCAACCAGACGACAACGGCTGTCGTGCTGTTCGACGTGGATCACTTCAAACGGTTTAACGATACTCACGGCCATGAGGCTGGCGATGCGGTCTTAAGGCATTTGGCCGTGGAGGTTAAACGCCTGGTCAGGGCCAGTGATCTGGCCTGCCGCTTCGGTGGAGAGGAGTTTGCCCTGGTATTGCCCGAGTGCACCCAGGCAGGCGCCCTGGCGCGTTGCGAGGCGCTACGTGAGGCGGTCAGTCACATGCAACTGGTCTATGGCGGTGCACCTCTGGGCCCGGTCACCATTTCGCTGGGTATTGCCATGTATCCACAGAGCGGCCAGAAAGCCGAGGAACTGCTGCAGGCCGCTGACAAGGCGCTCTACGAAGCCAAGCGGCAGGGCCGCAACCGGGTCTGCTTGAGTCAGACGGTCACTGCGCTGCCAACCTCGCCAGCGCACGCCGTGCAACAACGTCAATGAGGGGCTTTACATGCCGAGCAGCTCGTTCATGGAAATGATCTGCTCGGCGACCTGAACGAGCTTCTGCTGTTTGCTCATGGCCTGGCGGCGCATCAGGGTGTAGGCCTGCTCCTCGTTGCAGTCCCGCATTTTCATCAACATGCCTTTCGCCAGCTCGATTCGCTTGCGCTCGGCTAGTTGCTGTTCCCGTGCCTGCAGCTGGGCGCGCAGAGCCTGATCGGTTTCGAAGCGTGCCATGGCCACGTCGAGGATCGGTTGCAATCGTTGGGCATGAATGCCTTCCACAATATAGGCGCTGACGCCTGACTGAATGGCCTGGCGCATGACATCCGGATCGTGCTCGTCGGTAAACATGACGATTGGCCGAGGGCGGTCTCGCGTCACCAGGCATACCTGATCCATAACGTCACGGCTGGGCGACTGGGTGTCGAACAGGATGACATCGGGGCGGATCGCTTCGATGCGGGCGGGCAGGTCTATGGTCAGGCCGGACTCTTCGATTACGTCAAAGCCGGCTTCCAGCAGGGCGGCCTTCAGGCGGCCTACCTTCTTCGGGGTGTCGTCGATAAGCAGAATGCGCATGGTGCTTGTCGCCTCGAAGTCAAGTCAGTGGATTAAGCATGGCGTCAGCCAGGGCATGCAGGGTAAAGCTGCGGGCGTAGCCTGCCGGATCCTGTCCATCCCATACCCGGCCGTCAATGAGCGTAGCGCTGCGCAGGGGCTGACCAGGAACCTCCACGCCTACACGCGCTGCCGCCTCGCCGTAAAGCGAGAGCTGCTGTACCTGACGGGCCACTCCCACGTAATCAGGATCATTACGTAAAAGACCCCAGCGGCGGAATTGAGTCATGAACCACATGCCATCTGATAGATAGGGCATATTGACTGCGCCCTTATGAAAGAAGCGCAGGGGGTGCTCATCCTGCCAGCGCTGCCCCAGTCCATCTGTATACTGACCCAGCATGCGCGGCTCGATGGCGCTTACCGGTGCGTTGATATAAGCGGCGCCGCTGATGAGTTGTGCAGTGCTGCGGCGGTTCTCGAGGCTTTCCTCGATGAACCGACTGGCATCGAGCAGGGCACAGATCAAGGCACGGGCCGTGTTGGGGTTCTGCTCGGCAAACGCACGGGTACAGGCCAACACCTTTTCTGGATGATCCGGCCAGATGGATTGCGTTGTAGCCAGGGTCACGCCCAGGCCTTGCTCAATGGCCGAGGCGCCCCAGGGCTCGCCTACACAATACCCATCGATTCGGCCGGCGCGTAAATGCTCCACCATCATCGGTGGAGGCACCACAGCGGTGCTCACATCTTCCAGCGGATGGATGCCTTTGGCGGCCAGCCAGTAGTACAGCCAGAGCGCATGAGTCCCGGTGGGTAGGGTATGCGCCAGCACAAGCGGAGCCTGCGAAGACTGCTGAATACGGTGTGCCAGTGCTTCAGCTGTAGTGACACCTTCGGTCGCGAGCGAGGCTGAGAGGTTGATGCTTTGCCCATTCTGGGCCAAGCCCATCAGGACAGCCATGTCGGTAGGTGACGAGCTGCCCAGCCCCAATTGCAGGCCATAGATCATGCTGTACAGGCTGTGCGCCGCATCCAGCTCGCCATTGAGTAGACGATCCCTCAGGGCTGACCAGGACGGCTGACGATGTAGGTGCAGGGTCAATCCGTAGGGTTGAGCAAATCCTTGAGTGGCTGCCACGATCAGCGAGGCAGAATCGGTCAGGGGCATGAAGCCCAGATTTACAATGCTCCGTTCTGGTGCATCCGAGCCTGATACCCAGGCGAGGGCGTTAATCGTCGTCATGGCAAGCCTTGGCAAAACATAAACAAAAAAGCGCCGTTAAGGCCGATAACAAGGGTTATCGGCGCAGAACGACGCCATTGTCGAATATACGGTCAGCAAATGCCGCCGTTGGCACTTGCTTCTGAAGAGACATAAAGCAAGTGATATGCCAGGGCCGGCTCGCTTATTGGGCAGGCGTTAGCGTCAGACGACGCGTGCCATAAACACGATCCAGATTGTGCGGCTGGAAGGGGAAGCTGGAGTACTGACCTTTCAGCCAGGGTTCGATGCCCTTGCCGTAGTAAGGGCTGGCCGGATTATCCGACTGCCCCTTGCCATCAATGGCCATGAATGGTTCCGGCTGACCAAAATCCACGACCATGCGCAAGCTGTTGGCACTGTGTGCCCCAAAGCCGTTGCCCCAGCCATAGGCCGAGCGATCCAGTGTCGAGAAGTCTCCGCCTGCTGGATATGCCCGGCGAGCGGGATAGCGTGTACTGGTACCTGGCCGGGCGGCCGCCTGTTCGGTTTCGCCCTGCCAGTCATACGTGTGCAGACGCCCCCATTGCCAGCTGTTTCGGTCATTACCCATGACCTGCTCGCATTCGGCAATGGCTGAGGCAAGCGCCTGGGCAAGAATGGCCGGCTTGTCGTGTCCGGCTGTCGTCTGGGTATCATTCCAGAAAGGACTATCGTCCCGGGTCAGAAGATGATCGATTTGAGCTGAGTAAGAGAGCGGGGCGATCCGGTTGAGGGCCTGCATCGCCGGGCTGTTGCTTCCTCCCAGTTCATCGGCAAAAGTCAGTCGAGCGGTAGCCTGCAGAAATGCTTCATAGACGGCCGCATCGGCTGACGTGGCCAATAGGCGCCCATCGAACGTGCCGATTCGGCGCAAGGCCTCGCTGGCATGTGCGCGTTGCTCAGCCGGTAGGGCCTCGATGGCCGATTTGAGGGGCTGAGCCATGCCCGGTGCGCTCAGCATGGCCTGGACCTTGGCGACCAACGGTGAGGTCTGGTCTGCCTGCATGGCCATCAGGTTGCGAGCTTCCAGCCGTGTCTGCGAGCCTGCAAGCCGAGCGATACGTTCGGCCCGCTCGGGAGCCTGCCACGAGCTCGACAGCTGCATGCCATACCCCAGCGGCACCGTACGGTTGCCAGCATTGCCAAGCCACCCTTGGGAAGGGTCCTGGTCATAGGGATGCAACATCGGGTCGGCAAAACCATCCCATTCATAACGATCGGTCCACCCGGGTGAGGGCAGCAGCCCGCGTCCTTCTCGGCGGTTGGGGTACAGGCCGGTCACCTGCCACGCAACATGTTCGGCGTCGGCAAAGACTATATTCAGCGCAAGCGCTCGGATGTCTCGGGTTATCTCGAACGCGCGGTCAACATCCTTAGCCCGGCTCAGGTCGAATACTGCATCCATGGATTTGTCCGTATCGAGCGTAGCCCTGCGCAAGGCCAGACCATAACCGCTTTGCTGGCCGACTTGATGATTGATCAGCGGGCCATGCCGGGTTTCGAAGACAGTCTCTCGTACCGGCCGCTGGCCTTTGATGAAAAAAGTCTCGGAACGGGCCGCTGCAGGTGTCCATTGTCCATTGACCTCGTAGTTCAAGCCGCTGCCCTGGGTGCGTACACGTTCAAGATATAGATCCTGAGTGTCGCCCATGGCTGGAGAAAACGACCAGGCCAGCTTGCCGTTGTAGCCGGAAAGAATGAACGGCGTTCCCGCCAGGGACAATCCTGCCGCCTGATAACGGGGCGCATGAACCTGTACGTAGCTCCAGGCTGATGACAGGGCTAGCGATTGGCTGAGGTCACCTGCCAACAGGCTCTTGCCGCTGCGACTGCGCTGCGGAGCAATGGCCCAGCTGCTTCCGGCGGGAACCGTCAATCCGTTTACCTGGGCGAGGCGTGTTGAGGCTGTGTTCAACGCCTCCAGCCCTGGGATTTGTCCCGCCAAGGACAAACCCTTGAGTTTGGCAGCTTCGTCGACGGGAATCGGCTCATCGGGATAGCTGGGCAGCAACCAGGCCAAGGTATCGGCGCTGACCTTTTGTGCCAACGCCAGACTGGCCAGTTCCTCGTTCAGATTGACGGACAGACTGAAATCGAGCAGAGCAAAGAGCAGGGCGGAGTCCTCAGGCTTCCAATATTCAGGCTGATAACCGGTGGCGGCCAGATCTGCTGGAAGCTTGTTCCGGTAACGGAACAGGTAGGCGTTAACGCCGCGAGCGTAGACCTCTAGGAATTTCTTCAGGCGTGGCGATGCATTCTTGTAGGCAGTTTCTGCCGTTTTCCTAAGATTGACCGCACGCATAAGGCGATCGGTGTCCAATGCGTCCGGCCCTGCCATTTCTGCCAGCCGTCCTTGCGCCAGCAGGCGCAAGGTAATCATTTGGCTCAGTCGATCCGATGCGTGGACATAACCCAACGTGAACAGCGCATCGTGAAAGGTCGATGTTTCGATCAGGGGCACGCCCAGTTCGCTTCGCCGAATCGACGCGTTTTCTGCAAGTCCCTTGATAGGCTGAACGCCCGAGCTGGGTGGAAGGCTATCCGTGTCACGTTGATCAAACGTTGTCTGGCAGCCCGCAAGCCCCAGTACTGAAACAAGACCAAGACGACCTAGATGGCGCCGGTAAGCAGGAAAATCCATGAACGGATAGTCTCCAGAGGAGCAGGGTTTCAAAAGCGCGCTACGTTAGTGAGGCGTTGTTATCCAGGCAAGCACTGTCCAGTCCATTCCGCCAGCGGGTGTGATTTTTCTGACCAGTGAAGCGGATCACACTTGTTTAAAAACGACATTTAATCCTTATCACGACAGAAACATTCTGACATGATTTGTCGCTTCGCCAATTGGACGGGCGACTTTTGGCCCGTTGTTGCTCTGTTCATCGGCCTTGAGTCCGTCTTTTAAGGCGCTGACCAAGGAGTACACGATGTCGAATGAGCGCGCGATCCGTCGCGATTTAGGGCCTCTGGCTTTAATGTTTACTGGGCTGGGGTCGATCATCGGATCCGGCTGGTTGTTTGGTGCCTGGCATGCTGCCCAGCTGGCAGGCCCCGGGGCTATCTATGCGTGGTTATTAGGTGCAGTGATCATTCTTTTCATCGCGCTGACCTATGCCGAGCTGGGTGCCATGTTTCCAGAGTCGGGCGGCATGGTGCGCTATGGGCACTACTCGCACGGCTCTCTGGTAGGGTTCATTGGCGGATGGGCCAATTGGATCGCGATTGTATCGGTCATCCCGGTCGAGGCAGAGGCTTCTGTTCAGTATATGGCGTCCTGGCCCTGGCAATGGGCGCAGGACCTTTACAGTGTCAGCAGCGGTCATGGCGAGTTGAGTACAACCGGTCTGATACTGGCCGCGCTCCTGGTAGTCGTCTACTTCCTGCTCAACTTTTGGGGCGTCAAGCTCTATGCCCGCAGTAACAGCGCAATCACAATATTCAAGTTAGTGGTACCGGCACTGACCGCCATAGCGCTCATGCTGTCAGGTTTTCACAGTGAGAATTTTACCGTTGGCATCACCGGCGAAGACCACTCCATCAGTATTTCGGCCGTTCTGACAGCAGTAGCCATCAGCGGCATTGTGTTCAGTTTCAATGGTTTCCAAAGTCCGGTAAATCTTGCAGGCGAGGCGCATAATCCCGGCCGTAGCGTACCCTTTGGGGTAATCGGTTCGATCATTATCGCCACGGTGATCTACCTTCTCCTCCAGGTTGCCTTTCTAGGCGCCGTTCCTCCTGAGCATCTGCACGAGGGATGGGCAGGTCTTGAATACAGCTCACCTTTTGCCCAACTGGCGCTGGCCTTGAACCTGAACTGGCTGGCCTTTCTGCTCTATGCGGACGCCTTTGTCAGCCCGAGCGGAACAGGCGCTACCTATACCGCCACCACTGCGCGGATGATCTATGGTATCCAGCGCAACGGCAGCCTGCCGGCCATGTTCGGGCATGTACATCCCAAGTTCGGGATTCCCCGCCCGGCCATGTGGCTGAACCTTGCGGTGTCCTTCATCTTCCTGTTTTTTTTCCGGGGCTGGGGCACACTGGCGGCAGTTATTTCTGTTGCCACGATCATTTCCTACCTGACCGGGCCGGTAAGTGTCATGGCATTGCGGCGGACGGCGCCTGAGCTCTATCGCCCCTTGCGAATCCGAGGGCTGTCTGTTTTAGCCGCACTGGCGTTTATTTTCGCCACTGAGCTTCTCTACTGGGCCAAGTGGCCTCGGACAGGTGAAATCATGCTGCTGATCGTGGCGGCGTTGCCCATATACATCTACTACCAGGCCAAGCAGGGGTGGAAGGGTTTCAGCCGTCATTTCCGCGGCTCGCTGTGGCTGCTGTGTTTCCTGCCGGTGTTGGCAGCGGTCTCCTGGGCGGGAAGCGACCGTTTCGGTGGCCAGGGTTATCTGCCGTACGGATGGGATCTGGCGGTGGTCGCGGTGATTGGTCTGGTATTTTTCCTGTGGGGTGTGTCGGCTGGGTGGCGTACGCCAGCGGTTGAAAAGGCCCGCTTCCACGATGATGACGGTCAGCCGCTGACGTGATCATGACAGGCGTCGGACGCTATAAGCTGCCGACGCCTGCTCCGGTAGTCAGCTCGCCGTTGGCGGGTTTACCTTGTTGACGAGGTCATAGGCGCGGACAGTAGCGGTTCGCATGCTGATCGTCTCAAACCACCGCTTGATATTGGGATAGTCTTCCAGCTTTTGCTGTTGCCATTCGTAGGGCACAATCCACGGATAAATGGCCATGTCGGCAATGGTGTATTCCCCACCTGCCACAAAGTCCCGATCTTCCAGTCGCTTGTTCAGTACGCTGTAAAGGCGCGCGGTCTCGCTCACGTAGCGATCAATCGCATAAGGAATCTTCTCTTTGGCGAAACGCCCGAAATGGTGGTTCTGACCGGCCATAGGGCCCAGACCGCCCATTTGCCAGAATAGCCACTGCATGACCTCCTGACGTCCGCGGATATTCAGCGGGATGAATTTGCCGGTTTTTTCTGCCAGATAGAGCAGGATGGCGCCAGACTCGAACAGCGTCACGGGGCTGCCATTATCTGCCGGGTTCTGATCGACAATGGCAGGAATCTTGTTGTTGGGCGAAATCTTCAGAAAGTCTGGCGCAAACTGTTCATCCTTCATGATGTTGATGGGATGAATGCGGTAGGGCAGTTCGGCTTCCTCAAGAAACAGCGTTACTTTGTGGCCGTTGGGGGTAGTCCAGTAATAAAGATCGATCATCAAGGCTCTCCGGGGCAAAGGGTACTGCCAAAGGAGTGACCGGGCTGGACGCTTACAGTTCGAAAGGAACGATGAACGAGAACGGCCCACATTAGTGGGCCGTCATTTATTCATGAAGCGCCGTGGCACTTCTTGTACTTTTTCTCGCTTCCGCACGGGCAGGGATCGTTGCGACCGATCTCTTTGAGTGGGTTGCGAACAGGGGTAGCTGGACCATGATTGCAATGCGGCCCATGAACATGGTGATGATGGCCGTGATCGTGGTCATGATTGCAGTCAGGGCCGTGGACGTGGGGTTGCTGGTTCATTGATTACTCCGGTAAAAAATTGTTCGGGACGATCTCGCCGCTGCGCGATATATAGACGCTGCGGCCAAACATCAAGCCGGTCTTCACTTCGCCAACGAGACGATAATGAACGGGCTTGTCGGTCCGTTTGATCAGTTTGACGATGTCTTTGACGTACCGCCACATATTGGTCTGCACGGGGAGGGTAAACTCCGTGCTGCCAGAGGCTGGGATCGTGAAGTTACGCCCCGTTTCGCCTTCGGCAAGGGGAACATCTTCCAGGTAGATCGCATACGTCATGCCACGAATGGGCAGATCGATATCGTTGGGGTTGTCCACCTTGAAGTGCAACAGGAATTCCTGTCCCCATAATTTGGCTTTGAGCAGGTCTACCTGGGTCAGCTGTATTTCAGGGTCTTCATAATCCCTGGAGAACCACGTACAGCCACTGATTCCAAACAGGATCAGGATGCCTAGCGAGAGACCTAGGACTCTCCTGTTGAATGCCCGAAAAAACATGTGACGACTCCATAACGAAGGGCAGCGGTTACAGCGCGTCGGCGCATTGAAAAATAGCTCGGTCCGATTGTTGCACAGGCGTGCCTGGCATAAGCTGGACCTTACCCAAACGCGAGCCATGCTCATTTTATTCTGAAGTCGGCAAGTGCCTGGGCCATTATGTTGTACTTATACAGGTTGAAAAACGGGCTAGCCGCTCCTCAGGCGGTAAGCAATCTACAGAACTTATAGCCCTCAAGCTAGACAGGATGATGAACATGAGCCTTTTCGAGATCGCCTTTTCCGGTGAGGTAGTGACAGGTGCTGACGAAGCGCAAGTACGTGCCAACCTGGCTCGGTTGTTCCAGACGGACGAGAAGCGTATCGCTCAGCTGTTTTCCGGGCGCCGCGTCATTATCAAGAATAGACTGGATGCAGCCGCTGCTGAAAAATATCGGGCTGCGCTGACCCATGCCGGTGCTAGGGTTGAAGTCGTGTCAATGGCGATTGCCGAAGAGATCGACCTTGCACCAGCTCCAGTCAATGCTGAAAAGGCGGAGTCGGGCGCATCGTCTGTACCGCGTCGTGTATCCGTCGCGCCGCGCGATGAGGTCATGGCAGCGTTCGTCAATGTGGATGCTCCGGACTTTGGCTTGGCACCGGTTGGAGCGGATCTGCAGGACCAGAAGGCCGAGGTCGCTCCGCCCCAGGTTGATCTGGGCAAGTTCACACTGGCACCGGTAGGAAGCGACATGGGCGAGGAAAGGCCACAGGCAGCCGTCCAGGTGCCCGATACGTCTCATCTTAAACTGGTGTAGCGGCTCTACTCATGGCAGGAAAGGGCCGCAACATTTCTTGAATTTGGTCGTGCTGCCACATGGGCAGGGGTCGTTGCGGCCTGCCGCCATGGCCACGGTCGGATCCAGGAAATACCAGCGCCCCTGCTGTTGAACAAACGCCGAGCGCTCACGGTGGGCATGGTCACCCTGCGCATCGTGCCAGCGGGCCACAAAGATGACCCAGGCGTGCTCAGGCACGCCTCCCAGAGGCTCATGGCTTTCAACCTCAAGCCCAAGCCAGGTGCTCTGGGCACTCCAGGCGCTTATGGCTGCCCTGTCCAGTCCTGCCTGTTGTGCAGGCAAGGTCGTCTCGATCAGGTAGTCGATCAACCCCAGCACATAGGCGCTGTAACGCGAGCGCATCAGCGCCTCCGCTGTAGGGGCTGAGGCACCTGAATGATAGCGGCCGCAGCAGTTGTCGAGTAGCTCGTCGCTGCCGCATGGGCAAGGAGCAGATGCCATCGTTACCACCAATATTTTCCAAAGAGTTCAGGATGGGCCCAGAAGCGGGCGTTTAGCCAGTCCGGTACCTGCTTGTAATCATGCAAATCATACGTGAACAACGTCAGGGTTTGCTGATCACGCTGAAAGCGCTCGCTCTGTTGCATGGCCAGGGCATAGAAGTCCCTGGGCTGCCATTGGCTGGCGGCCAGATCGACCAGGACAGCCAGCCGACTGGCGTTGAGGTTGCGGATTCCGCCCAGTAGTTGCTGACCTTCACGTACGGACAGGTGTTCCAGACAGTCAGCCAGGATAGCCAGGTCATAGCGTTGGTGGGATACCGGTTCCTGTAATGATCCGGCAGGGGACTGCGTCAACTCGCAGTCAGGGTGAGCTGCCTTGAAAGCCTGCACGGCAGGTATCTCGCTGGCACTGACCATCAGCAGGCGAGTAGGGGTGTAGTGATCCAATAGCGCGGCCAAGGCCTGTTGCGGAGTACGTGACGATAATGTCGCGGTCATGTGGAACCTCGGCGGTTGTTGTGGAGACTAATCAAGCGGCACTGTCAAGATCAGGCCTGTACCGCCAGTCTGACGGAGCGGAGAAATCGATGTCCAATTCCTTTTTCGAGGTCGCTTTTCTAGTCCTTAATAGGAGACAACAATGACGATTATAAGGACCGCTTTACCCCTCATTCTGGTGGGCAGTGTTTTAACAGGTTGCGCTGGTGTAAAGAAAACGGACTGGCCTGCGTGTGCCGCCATTGGTGGTGCCACGGGTGCGGCCGTCGGCGCCATTGAAAGCAGTAGCTATGCTGGGTGGGGCGGGCTGGTTGCCGGCGCCACGGCGGGGGCTTACTGCTATGTTCATGGGCAGGGTGAAGAGCAGGTAGCTGCTGTCGAACCGGTAACGCCTGCGCCGGCTCCCACGCCTGCACCCGAGCCGCTTCCTCGCCAAGAGACCATTGTTGTACGTGATCTGCACTTTGCCTTCGATTCGGCCGAAATCAGTCCGGCGGACCGTGCGCAGCTCGATACCGTAGCCTCCCGGTTAAGAAACGAAGCGTCCACGACACGGCTGACAATTAACGGACATACTGACAGCAAGGGTACTGAAAAGTACAACCAGCGCCTGTCTGAGCGTCGTGCAGCAGCCGTGCGTAATTACCTGGTTCAGTCGGGCGTTCCGGCGGCCAGTATCGTCTCTGTCCAAGGCCTTGGGGAAAGCCAGCCCGTGGCTACCAACGAAACGGCAGAAGGTCGTGCTACCAACCGGCGCGTAGAGATCTTAGTCGAGCGTCAGTAACCTGTCTTGAGGCCTATTCCAGGTGCCTGCCAGAGGCTTGCACCTGGAGCAAACTCAGGTATGGTCATCGTCTGAAACAAAGGAGGCGGTGATGAGGCTGTTGAGTATTGTGGGCAAAGTGGCGTTTCTGGTGTTTTGGTTGGCAGTCCTAGCCAATCTTCTTGAACCTTTCGCTTATCCCTTTCAGCTATTGATCAATGGCGCTGCAGTGGCATTGTTGATTTTGCATGTCATCGAAGTGCTTGCTGTGGGTGCACGCGTCAGAAACCGACCGAGCCCATGGTTGGATCGGCTTCAGGTGCTGCTGTTTGGCGTCTTCCACTGGTATCGCCTGCCGATTACGGTAGCTGCAGCAAATTGATTCAGCTAAAGGTATTAAGACGGGCCGCCGCGACAATCAGCACAATGACGCCAAGCAAAAGGTTAAAGCCTGCCAGTGTACGGATTCGCTTCAGCGTCTGGGCGGCCGTCGGCCAATCCTGATCTGATACGCTCCGTTTGAGCTGAGGCAGCTGAACGGCCTGGATCTTGAGAAGCAGCGCCACCATGGCCAGATATAATCCCATCATGATCTGGATATAGCGGGGCGCGGTTTCGAAGCCATTGAAATTAAGGTGAAGAATCCCAATTCCTGTAGCCGGTAGTACAATAACGACTCCCCACACCCAGCGAAAGAATCGTGGAAATAGCGTATTCCAGAAGCGGGCGCGTGACGGGGTATCCAGTATTGCAGTAACTACCGGATGCAGAATGACCCAGGCGAAAAAGAGGCCGCCTACCCAAAGCACGGCAGCAAGAACATGGATGGTATAGAGCTAGGTAGAGGGTGTCATTCAAACATTCCTGATAAATCGGTGCCGAAATCGGATGATACGTTCGGCACCGGCGTGAAGGCGCGTTATCATAGCGCTTCTGTTCAAGTACTGATAATTTATACAGTCCTGTGTGTCTGATAGGGCCGCCTACCCGCGGTGCCTGTTGGAAGCGTATGACGCTTCCCTGTCGAGGAACCCCATGCTTAGTGCCGAACTCAAGTCCCAGATTCAGGGGGCTTATACCCGCTTTCTCGAAGCCAAGTCGCTCAAGCCGCGCTATGGTCAGCGGCTGATGATTGCCGAGACGGCTAAAGGGCTCGGTGCGATCAAGCAGGATGACGAAGGGCGTCGCGTTGGCGATCCTGCCGTCGTGGCTGTGGAAGCCGGAACCGGTACCGGCAAGACCGTTGCCTATAGTCTCGCCGCCATTCCTGCGGCCAAGGCGGCCGGCAAGCGTCTGGTCATTGCGACGGCAACAGTGGCTCTGCAGGAGCAGATCGTCAACAAGGACCTTCCAGATATCCTGCGTAACAGTGGTCTGTCGTTCAATTTTGCCCTGGCAAAGGGGCGAGGGCGCTACCTGTGCCTGTCGCGCCTGGATCTCATGCTGCAGGAAAGCGAAGCCCAGAATACGACCGCTCAGCTGTTTGCGGATGATGGCTTTACGATCGACGTCGATGAGGCTGGTCAGAAGCTGTTTACGAAGATGATCGAGCGCTTGGCCAGTAATCGCTGGGACGGTGACCGTGACAGCTGGCCAGAAGCCATTAATGACCAACACTGGTCACGAATAACCACTGACCATACGCAGTGCACCAATCGGCACTGCCCGAATTTTCAGCAGTGCGCCTTTTTCCGTGCCCGTGAAGGCATGACCAAGGTAGACGTGATCGTTACCAACCATGATCTTGTACTGGCTGACCTTGCGCTCGGTGGCGGGGCTATTCTGCCCGACCCGCGCGATACCATTTATGTGTTTGACGAAGGCCATCACCTGCCGGACAAGGCGATCAATCACTTCGCTCACTTTACCCGCCTGCGCTCCACGGCCGAGTGGCTGGAGCAAATCGCCAAGAATCTGACCAAGCTGCTGGCTCAACATCCCTTGCCGGGCGAGCTGGGACGGCTGGTTGAGCAAGTACCCGAACTGGCCAGACAGATTCGTACCCAGCAGCAGTTCATGTTTACAGCCTGTGAGCAGCTGGCCGAGTTTCGCGCCGGCGAAGACATGGAGGGGCGTGATCGGCCTCGCCATCGGTTCGTTGGTGGCCTCGTCCCAGCGGATTTAAGGGAAATGGGAGCTGAGCTCAAAAAGGGCTTTGCCCAGCTGTCCGACCTGTTCACTCGTCTTACGGACCTCTTGAAAGAAGCCATGGACGGGGAGAAAAGCATTGGCATTGCAAGCTATCAGGCTGAGGAATGGTATCCGTTGTTTGGCAGCCTGCTGGCTCGGTCCCAGGGTAATTGGGAGCTGTGGACGGCCTTTACGCTGGAAGATCCGACCGACTCACCACCCATGGCGCGCTGGCTGACATTGGTAGAGTCCGGTGCATTCCATGATATCGAGGTCAATGCCAGTCCCATCCTGGCTGCGGAAACGCTACGGCGTACGCTATGGAACGTGGCTTATGGCGCGCTGGTAACTTCCGCCACCTTGACGGCGCTGGGGACATTCGATCGTTTTCGGATGCGGGCAGGCCTGCCTCAAAGCGCCAACACGGCAATTGTGCCCAGTCCCTTCAAATATGCCGAGGCAGGGTTATTGCGCGTACCTAATCTGCAGGCGGATCCGAGAGACTCTGCGGCCCATACGGCGGCTATCGTGCGAGAGCTGCCCGATATGCTGGAAGGGGCCAAGGGGGCATTGGTGCTGTTTTCTTCCCGGCGACAGATGCAGGATGTCTTCGATGGGCTGGAGCGTGACTGGCGCCGCCGTGTACTGATCCAGGGTAACCTGTCCAAGCAGGAGACGCTCAATAAGCACCGCTCCCGTGTGGATGATGGCGAGCCCAGCGTATTGTTCGGTCTGGCCAGCTTTGCCGAAGGGGTCGACCTGCCCGGGGCCTATTGTGAGCACGTCGTAATTGCCAAGATTCCCTTTGCGGTGCCGGATGATCCTGTCGAGGCTGCTTTGGCCGAATGGATCGAGGCACGGGGTGGCAATCCGTTCATGGAAATCGCTGTGCCCGATGCCTCGCTGCGCCTGATCCAGGCTTGTGGACGTCTCCTACGCACCGAGTCGGACAGCGGCACGATCAGCCTGCTGGATCGTCGTGTCGTTACGCAGCGTTATGGCAAGGCCATCCTGAGCACCTTACCGCCGTTCCGGCTGGAAGTGCAGCAGTAGAGGTCTCTTCTCGTCAGTGTGAGAGACTTGAATATGACCACGATGAGGAGACAGCTGTGCAGATCCAAGGTTATTTCGATCTGGCCTTTGAAACCGTCAGGGACCGCTTCAGTGCTCTGTTCGACGAGCCGGGGCGAGGCGTGCATACCCGCGGTGCAGCCCTGTGCGTTCAGGTGGACGGCGAAACCGTTCTGGATCTCTGGGCAGGCACGGCGGACAAGGATGCGCAGAGCGCCTGGCAGACGGACACGATACTGAATCTGTTTTCCTGCACCAAAGCCTTTACTGCCGTGGCTGCCATGCAGTTGGTTCAAGAGGGCAGGCTTGAACTGGATAAACCAGTACAACATTACTGGCCAGAGTTTGCAGCTGCAGGCAAGGGCGCCATTACGGTGCGCCAGTTACTGTGCCATCAGGCAGGACTGGCTGCCTTGCGTGCTCCATTGCCTGCCAGTGCGCTGTATGACTGGGACACCATGACGGCTGCCCTTGCCGCCGAAACGCCTTGGTGGACGCCAGGCGAGAGCCACGGCTATTCACCGATGACCTATGGCTGGCTGATGGGAGAACTGATTCGCCGCATTGATGGCCGCTCACCAGGAGAAGCTATTGTTGCCCGAACGGCCAAGCCGCTTGGGCTGGATTTTCATATCGGTCTGCCCGAGAGCGAAGAGCATCGGGTTGCGCATATTGCTCGAGGCAAGGGCGACATGGGGGATGCTGCCGCCCAGCGTCTCTTGAAGACCACCATGACCGACCCCCAAGCCTTGAGTACCCGTGCTTTTGCCAACCCGCCGGGCATTCTGACCAGCACCAATAAACCGGAGTGGCGCCGTTTCGAGCAGCCTGCCGCCAACGGTCATGGCAATGCGCGCTCACTGGCAGGGTTTTATGCGGGGCTGCTCGACGGTCGATTGCTGGACCAGACGGTCTTGCAGCACATGCTCACGGAACATAGTCGGGGTGACGACAGGACGCTAATGACCTCGACACGCTTCGGCCTGGGATTCATGCTGGACCAGCCTGACCACGCCAACGCAACCTATGGCCTGGGCGTGCAGGCCTTTGGTCATCCAGGGGCGGGTGGGTCTATCGGGTTCGCCGACCCTGAGCGCAGGGTAGCATTTGGTTTCGCCACCAACACATTGGGACCTTATATTCTCATGGACCCGCGAGCTCAGCAGCTGGCAGAAGCCGTTGGGCAATGCCTCTGACATCAGGATAGGATGGATTGACCGGCAGGGGTGGCCGGTCAATCCGCTATGCACTTCAACTTATCAGTCGTTCACGGCCTTGAGTGTGGGTGTTGTGGGTGCAAGATCCGCCTGGGTCTTTTGTAGCGCTGACGCCAGATCGGCCGTCGCTTGCGCAGATGCAGGGCGATAGGCCAGAAAATAGGCCAACCCTACAAAGCCGGCGCCACCCACAGCATTACCCAGGAAAACCGCTACCAGGTTGGGCAGACATTGGGCCCAGGTAGCCTGGCCTGCAAAGATAGCGGCTGGAATGATAAACATGTTGGCAACCACATGCTGAAAACCGATGGCAACAAAGGCCATGACGGGAAACCACATGCCCACGACTTTACCTACCACATCCTTGCTGGCAAACGCGATCCAGACGCCCAGACAGACGAGCCAGTTGCATCCGATACCGGAAACGAAGGCGTGAAGGAAGTCGGCGTTCATCTTTGCCTGCGCAATGGCAACGGTCTTGCCCAGGAATGCACCCTCGGTGAGACCCAGCATATGACCGAAGAAGTACGCGACAGCCAGGCTGCCGACAAAGTTGGCAAGCGTGACCCATAGCCAGTTGCGAATCACCCCCATCGTGCTGATACCGCCTGCAAAACGTGCCAGAGGAAGCAGCAGCATATTGCCCGTCAGTAACTCACCGCCTGCCAGCACGGTCATGATCAGGCCGACCGGGAAAACCGCTGCGCCAACGAAGCCTGCAAACGAGCCCCATTCGGCGGGCATGGTGCCAATAACGTGAATATCGAGAAGAAAACCAGTCGCAATGAACGCGCCGGCCATAACGCCAAGAATGAATAGGGTAGGAATGGAAAGCCGATTTTTGGCAATACCAGCCTGTATCGCCAGTGTTGCGATTTCTTTAGGTGTATTTATAGACATGAGTGTACGCAAGGGAGGACAAATTGACGCGCCCAGCGTAGTGATGGCCAATGGCAATTTCAATAGCGAGCTATCTATCGTTTGATAAGCACCGTCTATGACGTGATACCCTTGCCGCCCTCGTTCACCTGACCGTTTCGCCACCGAGTCTACTCAACCGCTTGTCGGTTGATACAAAAGGACAACGTACACCCCTTGCGAAATAATCAGTTAAAGACACAATCTAAGAAACCACTTTAACTTTGCCTGTCGGTGCCGATTCGGCGGGCTTGCGCCTGATGGGATAAAAACGCATGAAGCTGCTCAAGACTACTACTGTCGTTCTCTGCATGAGCGTTTCCGCCTGCAGTTATTTTCACAAGGAAAGCGACGTTGCCACTGCCAAGGAGCCAGTCCCCCAGGCGAAGGTAGAAACGCAAAAGACCGAAACCCAGGCGAAAGCGGACGGCGGACATTGGTGGTGGCCGTTTGGCAAGAGCGACAAGACTGTAACCGAGGCAAAGGCTCAAGCGAAAGCCCAAGAGATAACAGTCAGCAAGGACTGGCTGGATCAGCATGAAAAAACGATCCGCGAAGCCATCGCCGGTAGCAAGATGCAAATGGAGCGTAGAGAGGACGGCTTACTGCTGATCGCCAACGTTGACGACTCCTTCAACCCTGATCGTGCTGAGATGCTTCTGCCATCCATGCTCGGCCCGCTGGGCCGTACCGCCAAGCTGGTATTCAAGGATGACCAGAGCGCCGTCATTGTGCTGGGACACACGGATAGCACTGGTTCCAAGGCGGTTAATGACCAGCTCAGTCTCGGCCGCGCCAAGGCGGTAGCCTCCATCTTTCGTCTGAGCGGGCTTAATGGCAATCGTCTGGTCGTTCGTGGTCTGAGCGATACCCAGCCGCGTGCAGCAAACGACAATGCCGAAGGGCGCGCTCAGAACCGTCGTGTTGAGGTCCTTATCCAGCCACGTACAGTGGTATTGGCCTCTCTGCAAAGCAAGCGCTGAGTCAGTAAAGGCATCCGGAACCGTTTGGTTTCGGATGCCAATTCGCCATATACCTGGCATGAGTCAAGCAACCTGGCGCATGACTGGGTAAGCTGTAAGTTCCATTCCCAATCAGGAGCTTGCCATGACCCAGACGCTGGCTGACATGCGTCGTGATTACACCCGCGACGGATTGACCGAAGCGCAGGCGCCCGCCGAGCCATTTGCCTTATTTGGCCAATGGTTTGAGGATGCTGTTAAAACCGAGCAGCCCCCTGTAGAAGCCAATGCCATGGTACTGGCAACGGTTGATGCCGAGCAGCAACCCCATTGTCGTGTACTTCTACTCAAGGGTGTAGACGCCAAGGGGTTCGTGTTTTACACCAATTACGAAAGTGCCAAGGGGCAGCAGCTCGCTGGGCAGCCCAGGGCCGCCATGACCTTTTTCTGGCCCACACTTGAGCGTCAGGTGCGAATCGAGGGTGTGGTCGAGCGCGTAAGCCCTGAAGAGTCCGACGCATACTACCGTGTCCGTCCGTTGGGTAGTCGGTTGGGCGCCTGGGCTTCGCCGCAGAGCCAGGTGCTGGGCGGTCGGGAAGAGCTTGAGGCGAAAGTGGCTGAAGTGCAGGCACGCTTTGCCCATGAGGAGCCACCGCGCCCGCCACATTGGGGAGGCTATCGGCTGATTCCCGAGCGGGTCGAGTTCTGGCAGGGCCGCTCTAGCCGTTTGCATGATCGACTCGATTACCGCCGTGAAGGAGAGGGCTGGAAGCGCCAGCGTTTGGCTCCTTAAATCGTGCTCAGGTAAAGGAAGGGATTGCCGTGATTGAACTTGATTCAACCCTTGCGCAACACATTGTGGATCGCTCCATGGCAATCCTTCCCTACAACGTCAATGTGATGGATGCGCAGGGCATGATTATCGGCAGCGGTGATCCCTTGCGATTGCATACCCGTCACGAAGGCGCTCAGCTGGTGTTGGCCAACAGTCGAGTCGTCGAGATCGACGATCAGGCCGCCTCTTGCCTGCGAGGTGTGAAGCCGGGGGTCAACATGCCACTGCTTTATGCCGAGCGGTTGATCGGGGTCCTCGGTATCACGGGTACGCCCGAGGTTGTCAGGCCATATGCCGAGCTGGTCCGCATGGCGGCCGAAATGTTGGTGGAGCAGCGACAATCGCATCTGGAGCGTCATTGGCAGCGGCATCGACTGGACAGCTGGATCGGCCAATTGCTGGACCCTTCGGTAAGCCTGAACACGCTTTCTGTTGAGGCTGAGCGACAGCAGGTACCCCTGAGCTGGCCACGTCAGGTATGCCTTATCGAGCTGAATGAAGCCTCAGACTCCCGTTCGGCCAAGGCGTTGAGCGCCATGTTGTCTGCCAATCTGGAGAGTTTTTGCGCCCCCGTCGGTATGCAGGAATGGTTCTGGTGTCGTCCGCTCGGGCGGCCTCATGAAGAACAACTCTGGCTTGATCAGGCAAAGGCCAAGGGGCTGAACGTATTACGCGTTACAGCATCGGGTCCGCTGGAAAGTCTGGTTGACTTGCGAGAGGCCTGCCAATCACTGCGCTTGCTGCAAGCCTATGCCCGTGCGTGCCTGCCTGATGTGCGGCTACTCAAGCTGGATGAGCACCGGCTGACGGCACTGCTTTACAGCCAGCGGCAGAGCTGGCTTTTACAGGGGTGGCTCGATCCCTTGAAGCGGCTGTTTGCGCAGGATGAAAATGGCGTGTTACGAGAAACCTTGCAGGCGTGGTGCGAGCACCATGGGCAGGCATCTGCTTGTGCCGCGTCCTTGAATATCCATCGGAATACGTTGCGCTATCGTCTCGAGCGTATCTGTGAGCTGACTGGACTCAGCCACGATATGCTGGGGCAGTGGCTTTACCTGTCGCTGGGAATCAGTCTGCTGGAATGCGCCTGATTGTGCAGATGCACAATATATACGGTGAAGTCAGGTGCTTATCTTGTGCTTGTGTACCAAGCGGAACTCATTGAACTGATAGCACAATAAGCTCATCCACAGTTATCCGATCACAATAACAACCGGAGCCTGTCATGAGCCTCGTCCTTATTCTGGTGGCGTTGATAGCATTCATCGTCGTGACCACCACACGCTTCAAGCTTCATCCATTTCTGGCCTTGCTCCTGGCGGCTTTTCTCGCCGGTTTCGCCTATCAGGTGCCCGTCGGCGATATCACTAAGACCCTTACAACAGGTTTTGGCAGCATCCTGGGATACATCGGTATTGTCATTGTGCTGGGCACGATCATTGGTGTAATTCTGGAGCGTAGCGGCGCGGCCATAACCATGGCGGAAACCGTGATTCGTGTACTCGGCGAGCGTTTTCCCACCCTGACGTTGTCCATCATCGGTTACTTGGTTTCGATACCCGTATTCTGCGATTCCGGTTATGTGATCCTCAATTCGCTGAAAAATGCGCTGGCTGCTCGTATGAAGGTCTCCCTGATCTCCATGAGTGTAGCCCTGGCGACTGGCCTCTATGCTACGCATACCTTTGTGCCACCTACACCGGGGCCGATTGCGGCTGCGGGTAATCTAGGGCTCGATGCAAGTCTCGGACTGGTTATCGGTGTTGGCCTTATCGTGTCATTCGTAACGGCCATGGCGGGGCTGTGGTGGGCCAACCGCTTCCTGGGTAAGGACATCCCGCTGGTTGATGATGGTACGCCGATGCCTTCCCAGGAAGATTTCACAGCATTACGGGAAAGTTATGGTGTGCTTCCCAGTGCCTGGCAGGCCTTTGCCCCGATTTTTGCTCCCATTGGATTGATTTGCCTGGGGTCAATAGCTGCCTTTCCCAGCAAGCCTTTCGGAGAAGGGGCGGTGTTGACGCTGTTGGGTTTTATTGGGCAACCCGTCCCGGCGCTGCTGGTAGGCCTAGTGCTGGCCTGTTCGCTGCTCAAGAGCAATGACAAGCGCCAGGAGTTTCAGAATCATGTGGCCGAAGGCATCTTGTCAGCGGCTCCCATCTTGCTTATTACCGGCGCTGGTGGGGCGTTTGGTGCCGTGCTCAAAGTCACTCCACTGGGCGATTACCTTGGTAGCACGCTTTCCGCCTTGGGGATTGGGCTGTTTATGCCATTCGTAGTGTCCGCCGCCCTGAAAACAGCCCAGGGTTCGACTACGGTTGCGCTGGTGACAACGTCTGCCTTGGTAGCACCGCTGCTGGGGCAGCTGGGGCTCGACAGTGAGATGGGGCGTGTATTGACCGTAATGGCGATCGGCGCTGGAGCGATGACGGTTTCACATGCCAACGACAGCTTTTTCTGGGTTGTGACTCAATTCAGCCGTATGAGCGTAGCCACGGCATACCGTGCCCAGACACTCGCTACCTTGGTTCAAGGGCTTACCGGGATGACCACAGTATGGCTTTTAAGTCTTTTCCTGCTGTAACGAGCAGCCATACCCATCGACAGGCGAACCGTCAGCCGGGAGAACATTGATGAAACTCGTGATCGCACCTGATTCGTTCAAGGAAAGCCTGAGCGCACCCGAGGTTGCCCAGGCTATTGCAGAGGGTTGGAGAGCGGTTTTTCCCTCCGCCACTATCGAACTCAAACCCATGGCCGACGGAGGAGAGGGCACGGTCGAGGCCTTGCTGGCTGCAACCGGAGGAGAGCGTCGTGAGCTGACCGTGCAGGGGCCGCTGGGGCAGCCGGTATTGGCTCACTGGGGATGGCTGGGCGAGGGGACAGCCGTGATCGAGATGGCGGCTGCCAGCGGCTTGCACTGGGTGCCAAAAGCGCAGCGGGATGCCAGACGGGCCAGTAGCTACGGTACCGGTGAGTTGATCCGCGCTGCGCTGGATGCTGGAGCTCGACGAATTATCCTGGGGTTGGGTGGCAGCGCTACGAATGATGGCGGTGCGGGGTTGCTGAACGCCTTGGGAGTCAAGTTCCTGGATAAACATGGTCAACCTTTGCCGCCAGGGGGCGCTGCGTTAGCCGAACTTGCCCGTATTGAGCTGAACGGCCTGGATAAGCGTCTTGCTACCGTTCAGATCGATGTGGCTGCCGATGTCGATAACCCCTTGTGTGGCTCTCATGGTGCCTCCCATGTCTTTGGCCCTCAGAAGGGCGCAACGCCTGAGGATGTCGCTGTGCTGGATGCAGCACTTGGGCATTACGCTCAGGTTGCAGCTCAAGTACTTGGGGAAGATCACAGTTGCTTTCCAGGAGTGGGAGCGGCAGGGGGGCTGGGTTTTGCTGCTAGGGCCTTTCTTCAGGCGCATTTTCGATCGGGTGTCGAGCTGGTTGCAGAAGTTTCCGGGCTGGCAGAGGCGCTCCGGGACGCGGATCTGGTCATTACCGGAGAGGGGCAACTGGATTACCAAAGCCTGCATGGCAAGACGCCCATAGGAGTTGCCAGGGTCGCCCGTGAGGCTGATGTGCCTGTCATTGCATTGGTGGGTAGCTTGGGTGCGCACTACCAGCAGGTATATGAGGCAGGAATTGAGGCGGCATTCAGTCTGGTGCCTGGCCCTGTCACGCTGGAGCAGGCCTGTCGGACCGCCGCACAGGAGCTGCGCGCGCGCGCAACCGACCTTGCTCGTGTCTGGCGTCTGGCCCGGCAATCACGCGAGGGTTGAACAGGATGAGTCGTCCTATTTCAGGTAAAGCAAGCGAAGCGGATGAACGAAAGCTGTCTGGATCAAAAGATTCAACCGTTTGCCTTGAGGCCATATGAGAGGATGATAAAAGCTGAACATTCCTGTAAGGCGGAGGGTCCACCATAGGGTTCCGCCGAGAACAGCCCTGTAGGAACTGGAGTTGAATGATGAACAAGACCACTCAAATTATTACTGCACTGACCGCCTCCGCGCTGCTGGCCGGGTGCGTATCCAGCCAGACCGGTGACGTGTACTCACGCGATGAGGCTCGTCAGGTTCAGACCGTACGCATGGGGACCATCACAGCCTTGCGCCCCGTTAAGATTGAAGGAACCAAGACCCCCATCGGCGCAGGTGCCGGTGCGGCGGTAGGTGGTATCGCCGGCAGTGGCGTAGGTGGCGGTCGGGGTAGCTATGTCGCCGCTATCGTGGGCGCCGTAGCGGGTGGCCTGCTTGGTGCCGCCACTGAAGAAGGTTTTACTCGCGCCAACGGTGTAGAGGTGACGGTACGTGAAGACGACGGCAGTACACGTGCCTATGTACAGGAAGTCAGCAAGGGAGAGGTATTCCGGGTAGGCGAGCGCGTACGCATCGTGACGGTAAACGGCACCAGCCGTGTAGCACCTAATTCTGCCCAGTAAGATCCAGTGGCCGCAGAAAGCGTTTCTGCGGCCACTATTTCAGCGTTTCACTCATTGTTGCCTAGCTGTGCATTAAAGATGAGCATCTACTGATGCTTCCCGCATCTCTCCGTACACCCTAGACTGCGTATTGCCGATGTTTTCTGTCGCATATCTGTAAGCCGCTCCGCTGGCTGGTTGTGCGCTGTAAATAGTTGTCGCATAGCGGCAATGCCCGGCGTGATCTACTCCCTACAATCCTTCCATCGCTAGCTCACAACAGGCAGGAGAATTTTCGATGTCTGCTCCGCAGTTCTCGGTGCAACGCACCGACTTCGACCAGATCATGGTGCCCAACTATGCGCCCGCCGCATTCATTCCCGTCCGAGGCGAAGGTTCACGCATCTGGGACCAGGCCGGGCGTGAGCTGATCGACTTCTCTGGCGGCATTGCGGTTAACGCACTGGGGCACGGTCATCCCGCCCTGATGCAGGCCTTAATGGAGCAGGCTAACAAGCTCTGGCATGTATCCAACATTTACACCAACGAGCCTGCATTACGCATGGCTCGCAAGCTGGTTGACGCTACCTTTGCCGACCGGGTGTTTTTTGCCAACTCCGGCGCAGAAGCCAACGAGGCTGCGTTCAAGCTGGCCCGTCGTTATGGGCATGACGTCAGTGGCGGAAGCCGTTATGAAATCATTGCTGCAACCAACAGCTTTCATGGCCGCACACTGTTCACGGTAAGCGTGGGCGGGCAGCCCAAGTATTCGGAAGGATTTGGTCCAAAGATCGAAGGTATCACCCATGTGCCTTATAACGATCTGGACGCACTCAAGGCGGCCATCTCCGAAAAGACCTGTGCGGTCGTGCTCGAGCCCATCCAGGGCGAGGGTGGAGTACTGCCGTGTGACCAGGCGTATCTGCAAGGCGCACGTGACCTGTGCGACCAATATGGCGCACTGCTTGTATTCGATGAGGTGCAGAGTGGGGTAGGCCGTACCGGCCACCTTTATGCCTACATGCACTACGGCATCACACCTGATGTACTGACTACAGCCAAGAGCATTGGTGGCGGTTTCCCGTTGGCGGCAATGCTGACAACTGACAAGCTGGCGGCACATCTTTCGGTAGGCACTCACGGCAGCACCTACGGTGGTAACCCTCTCGGCTGTGCTATCGGTTCCGCCCTGCTGGACGTAGTCAACACGCCTGAGGTTTTAGAGGGTGTGAAGACTCGCCATAACCGTTTCCGTACCGCGCTTGAGGCCATGGGCAGCAAGTACGGCATCTTTTCCGGTGTTCGCGGGATGGGCCTGCTGATTGGCGCTCCGCTGAGCGAGCCCTGGAAAGGTCGGGCGAAGGAAGTGCTGACGGCAGCCAACGAGGAGTCGCTGATGGTGCTTCAGGCCGGTCCGGATGTCATCCGCTTTGCTCCCAGTCTGGTCATCAGCGAGGCTGACATTGATGAAGGCCTGGCGCGACTAGAGCGCGCTGTGGCCCGCATTACCCAGGCTTGAGCCTGAACGTGGCGCAGGGAGGCGCCACGGTATTCAAGAGCGATTTCAATTAGAAAAATTAGAAGGAGTGACTTCATGCTGGTGATGCGACCTGCTCGGGCAGCTGATTTGCCCCATGTGCAGCATCTGGCCGCGGACAGTCCGGTAGGTGTCACCTCTTTGCCGGATGACATCGAGCGGCTCAAGGAAAAGATCCGGGTTTCAGAAGCCTCTTTTGCCGCCGAAGTAAGCTTCAATGGCGAGGAAAGTTATTTCTTCGTTCTGGAGGATTCAGACACGGGGCGTCTGGTTGGCTGTTCAGCCATCATTGCCACGGCTGGCTTTTCCGAACCGTTTTACAGCTTTCGCAACGAGACCTTTATCCATGCCTCGCGTGAGCTCAAGATTCACAATAAGACGCATGTGCTTTCACTCTGCCACGACCTGACGGGCAACAGTGTGCTGAGCAGCTTCTACATCGATCGTGATTTTCTGGATACCCCTATAGCCGAGCTCAATTCTCGGGGTCGATTGATGTTCATGGCTGGCCATCCCGAGCGATTTGCCGAGTCTGTCGTGGTCGAAATCGTAGGCATGAGTGACGAGCAGGGCGATTCGCCGTTCTGGGACTCAGTAGGCCGTCACTTCTTTGATGTGAGCTATGCCGAAGCGGAGCGCATCTGCGGTGCCAAGAGTCGCACTTTTTTGGCCGAGCTGATGCCGATCTATCCGATCTATGTGCCGTTGTTGACAGATGCCGCCCAAGAGGCCATTGGCCAGGTTCATCCACGTGCGCAGATCACTTTCGATATCCTGACCCGCGAAGGCTTCGAAACTGACAATTACGTCGATATTTTCGATGGCGGTCCGACGTTGCATGCGCGTACCAACAACATCCGTTCGATGGCAGGGAGTCATGTGGTCGCGGTGGAGGTGCAGGATGCGGTCGACGGCAACCGTGCCTATCTGATCAGCAATGATCTGCTACAGGACTTCCGTGCCATTGTTCACGAGCTCGATTGGGAGCCAGGAGCGCCGGCAGTTCTGTCGAGTGCCGCCGCCGCCGCGCTCAACGTCAAGGCTGGCGATACCGTACGGCTCGTCGCTGTTTAACCATGATACGTGCTGTCGTCATGAGAGTAGTGCGTGCCCAGGGCACGTCAGACGCAGGCGCGGCGAAGCGCCGGCCTGGGTCATCGGAGGGAATATGATCATTCGTCCTGTCACCCGCGCGGATCTGCCCGCGCTAATCGAGCTTGCGCGCACTACAGGCGCCGGGCTTACCACTTTGCCTGCCAGTGAAGAGCGTCTGGCTCATCGGGTGGAATGGGCTGAAAAAACCTTCCGCGGCGACGTCGAGCGTGCCGATGCGGATTATCTCTTCGTACTCGAGCAGGACGATGGCACCGTTATCGGTATTTCCGGTATTGCCGGCGCCGTAGGTCTACGTGAGCCCTGGTACAACTACCGGGTGGGGCTGACAGTCAGTGCCTCTCGCGAACTCAATATCCACCAGCAGATTCCCACGCTGTTCATGGCCAATGACCTGACCGGTAATTCGGAGCTCTGCTCGTTATTTCTGCACGCAGGCCATCGTAACGGATTGAACGGCCGTCTGTTGTCCAAGGCGCGCTTTCTGTTCATTGCCGAGTTCCGCTCGTTGTTCTCAGATAAGCTGATCGCAGAAATGCGTGGGGTGTCGGACAGCCGAGGACTTTCGCCTTTCTGGGAAAACCTGGGGCGTAACTTCTTCAAGATGGAGTTTTCTCAAGCGGATTACCTGACCGGTGTGGGCAATAAGTCATTCATTGCCGAACTCATGCCCAAGTTTCCGCTTTACACGTGTTTCCTTTCAGAGCAAGCACGGGCTGTCATTGGTCGCGTCCATCCTGATACCGAGCCTGCACTTCGCATGCTCAATGCAGAAGGGTTTGCCTACCAAGGATATGTGGACATCTTCGACGCGGGCCCGGCAATTGAATGCGAAACCGACAAGGTTCGTGCCATTCGGGATAGCCAGATACTCGTTTTGTCCATCGGCACGCCGGGCGAAGATGCCCAGCCCTATGTAATTCACAACCGTAAGCGAGAAGGCTGCCGGATTACCGCTGCACCTGCACGGGTAGCCTCTGGAACACTGGTGGTTGACCCTGTTACGGCGAGAAGGCTGCAGCTGTCTGCTGGCGCTCAGGTCCGCGCAGTGTCAGTAGCGCCCTAGGAGAAAACGACATGAGTACGCATTACATTGGCGGTCAATGGCTGGCTGGCGAAGGCGCCGAATTCACTTCGCTCAACCCTGTCGGGCAAACCGTGATCTGGCGTGGAAACGAAGCCTCTGACAAGCAGGTATCGGACGCTATAGCCGCTGCTCGCGCCGCTTTTCCTGCATGGGCTCGCAAGCCGCTGGACGAGCGTATCAAGGTGCTCGAAGCCTTTGCAGCAACACTCAGGACGCGTAGCCAGGAACTGGCCAATACCATTGGTGTGGAAACCGGCAAGCCTCTTTGGGAAGCTGCGACAGAAGTCACCAGTATGATAAACAAGGTGGCCATCTCGGTTCAGGCCTACCATGAGCGCACGGGTGAAAAGGCGGGCGTCTTGGGCGAGGCTAGAACGCGGCTACGACACAAGCCCCATGGTGTTGTTGCGGTATTTGGTCCTTATAACTTCCCAGGCCACTTACCCAACGGGCATATCGTGCCGGCTTTGCTGGCAGGAAATACTGTTGTTTTCAAGCCCAGTGAGATGACGCCTGCTGTCGCTGAGCTGACGGTCAAGTGCTGGATCGAGGCGGGGTTACCGGAAGGTGTACTCAACCTGGTGCAAGGGGCTCGCGCTACTGGTGTCGCCTTGGCTGCGCAGCCTGACCTCGATGGGCTGTTCTTTACGGGGTCAAGCCGGACGGGCGCCTTGCTCCATCAACAGTTTGCCGGTGCCCCCCACAAGATCCTGGCGCTTGAAATGGGAGGGAATAATCCGCTGGTGGTCGACACGGTCGATCAGATCGATGCAGCGGTCTACACGATTGTACAGTCTGCCTTCATTTCAGCCGGGCAACGCTGCACCTGTGCACGCCGTCTGTTAGTACCGAATACGGAGCAGGGCGATATCATCCTGGAGCGTCTGGTACAGGCAGCGGCCAGGTTGCAGGTAGGGCGGTTTGATGAGGAGCCGGCTCCTTTCCTGGGGGCTGTGATCTCTCTGGACGCTGCCCGCCAGCTACTTGAAGCGCAAGAGCGTTTCCTGGCCAAGGGTGCAGTGCCACTGCTGACCATGACTCAGCCTCATGCTGAGAGCGCTTTGCTCACGCCTGGCATTCTGGATGTGACCAGCGTTGCCGATCGCCCTGACGAGGAGTTCTTCGGGCCGTTGCTGCAAGTCATTCGCTATGAGAGCTTCGACGAAGCTGTACGCGAGGCTAACACTACCCGCTTTGGCCTGGCGGCAGGCTTGCTCTCGTCATCCAGCGCGAGGTACGAACAATTCCTGATCGAGTCGCGCGCGGGCATTGTCAATTGGAACAGGCCTTTGACAGGCGCTGCCAGCAGTGCTCCCTTTGGCGGTATAGGCGCTTCCGGCAATCATCGTCCCAGCGCTTATTATGCGGCGGACTACTGCGCTTATCCGGTCGCCTCGCTGGAAGCCGACACGCTTGATTTACCGGCAACACTGTTGCCTGGAGTCCATCTATGAACGCTTATGAAGTCAATTTTGACGGATTGGTCGGCCCGACCCATAACTATGGTGGGCTTTCCTATGGAAACGTAGCCTCTCAAAGCAATGGGCAGCTCACTTCGAATCCTCGCGAAGCCGCTCGCCAGGGGCTGGCCAAAATGAAAGCGTTGATGGAGCTCGGCTTCAAACAGGGCGTATTCGCGCCTCAGGAGCGTCCCCACGTTGCTGCGTTGCGCCAGCTGGGCTTCACCGGGACAGATGCTCAGGTCATAGAACGCGCCGCCAGGGAAGCCTTGCCGCTGCTTGCCTCGGTCAGCTCTGCTTCTTCAATGTGGACGGCCAATGCCGCTACCATCAGTCCTAGCGCAGATACGGCGGATGGACGGGTGCACTTCACGGCAGCCAACCTGAACAGTAAGTTTCATCGTAGCATCGAGCATCCTACGACCAGTCGTGTACTGGCGGCCATGTTTCGTGATGAAACGCATTTTGCGCATCATCCGGCCTTGCCTGCCGTAAACCAGTTTGGTGATGAAGGGGCTGCCAACCACACACGTTTCTGCCGCGACTATGACGAGGCTGGCGTAGAGTTCTTCGTGTTTGGTCGGAGTGCTTTCGACAACCGCTACCCGGCGCCGCAGCGTTATCCGGCGCGTCAAACCCTGGAAGCCTCCCAGGCCATAGCGCGGCTGCATGGACTGACGGAAGAGGGTGTGGTCTATGCTCAGCAGAATCCTGAAGTCATCGACCAGGGGGTCTTCCACAATGACGTGATCGCGGTGGGCAATGCTGAAGTATTGTTCTATCACGAGGATGCTTTCCTCGAAAGCGATCGCGTGCTCAAGGAGTTGACCGACAAGCTGGCTCGACGTGGCGGAACGCTGCGCGCCGTATGCGTACCCCGTAGTCAGGTAAGCGTCAATGACGCGGTACGGTCTTACCTGTTCAATAGCCAATTGCTGCTCAAGCCGGATGGCCAGACATTACTGATCGTGCCTGAAGAGTGCCGCCAGAATGCTCAGGTGTGGACATATCTGGATCAGCTCGTCAAAAGTGATGGGCCTATCCGCGAAGTCAAGGTATTCGACCTCAAACAGAGCATGCAGAACGGTGGGGGGCCAGCCTGTCTACGGCTACGTGTAGCGCTGAAGCAGACAGAGCTTGAAGCCGTCAATCCTGGTATGCTGATGACGTCCGAGCTCTATACACGACTGGTAACCTGGGTAGATACTCACTACCGGGATCGCCTTAACGTATCTGATCTGGCTGATCCGCAGCTACTACTTGAGTGCCGAACAGCCCTGGATGAGCTTACACAAATCTTGAAGCTGGGTTCGGTTTATCCATTCCAGATCGATTGAGTACAGACATGATCGAAAGCTTGTCCCTTATTCTCGAAGACACCCAAGGCGAGCGCCGCGAAGCGCGAGCTGCCCGCGTTGCTGTTCAAATCAATGGCCGTGACCTCTGGCTGGAGCCAGACGGACAGGGTGGGCTTACGATCTATGCCGAGTCCTTTGAAGATGAGGCTGAGACCCCGGTACTGGGGTTACGCCCGCAGGCAGTGAACCAGTTTGGACTGGCGCTCAGTCTGGAGCCGGTCGAAGAGGACCATGAGCATGGTCCAGATTGTGGTTGTGGGCATGATCACTGACTAACACTACTTGCCAGCCAGGATCATCATGACGGAACAGTACGGTCTTTCTCTGGGCAAACTGCTTGAACTCACACTGGCTGGCCGAGAGCCAGCCGAAAAAATCCAGGTCACCTCCAGCGGTATTCGCTTGCAATGGTTGAGTGAGGGTGCCTTGCTCGTCAAGCCGGCCAACGGAACGGATGCAGGGATCGACCTCCTGCTTTCAGCCGGTATCCACGGCAACGAGACAGCACCTATTGAAATGCTGGATCGGCTGCTCAAACGCATTGCGAGAGGTGAGATAAAGCCTCGTGTTCGCATTCTCTTTCTTCTGGGCAATCCCGAAGCCATGCGGCGCAATGTTCGCTTTGTCGAACAGGATATGAATCGCCTGTTCAACGGTAAGCATGTGCTGACGTCAGGATTCGAAGCTCAGCGGGCCGATCAGCTGGAGCGCTTGGTCGCACACTTTTTCAGCGAGCCGGACAGGGCTCGACTGCATTACGATCTGCATACGGCGATCCGTGGTTCGGCCATTGAGCGGTTTGCGCTGTATCCCTGGAGCGAGGGGCGAGAGCACTCGCAGGCTGAGATGGCCAGGCTCGAAGCCGCCGGTATTGACGCTGTGCTATTGCAGAGCAAGCCTGGTATCACCTTCAGCGCCTACAGCTACGCGGCCCATCAGGCTGAAGCCTTTACGCTTGAGTTGGGAAAGGCTCGTCCATTCGGTCAGAATGCCGGAGTCGATGTCAGTCAGCTCGAGTCCCGACTCAAGGCTATCATTGAGCAGTGCGAGCCCGAGTTGCCGCAAACACTGGAGCGGCTCAAGGTGTTTCACGTCTCGCGAGAAATCATCAAGCAGAGTGAAGCGTTTCGCCTGCATCTGGCTGACGATGTCGCGAATTTCAGTCCACTGCCCGAAGGCTATCTGCTTGCAGAGGATGGTTCTCAAAAGTGGATAGTCACTGAAACGGACGCCAGGATCATCTTTCCAAATCCCAACGTAAGGCCCGGTCTGCGCGCAGGGATTTTGATCGTTCCAACCAAAGCTTTAGACAATTCGTGATTTTCGAGGCGGCTTTGCATTAGCATCGGGATTTTCTCTTTCCGGAGCTGTTTGCATGAGCCTCATCGATTTGAGAAGTGATACCGTCACCCAGCCTACGCCAGCGATGCGCGACATCATGGCGAAGGCTGAGGTGGGGGACGACGTCTACGGTGAGGACCCTACCGTTCTCAAGTTGCAGCATTATCTGGCAGATGAGCTGGGTTTCGAGGCTGGTTTGTTTGTGCCGAGTGGGACCATGAGCAACCTGCTGGGGCTGATGGGGCACTGCGAGCGAGGTGATGAATACCTAGTAGGGCAGCTGGCGCATACCTACAAATATGAAGGCGGTGGGGCCGCTGTTCTGGGCTCGATCCAGCCACAGCCAGTCGAGATGGAGGCTGACGGAAGCCTGGATCTGGATCGCGTAGCGTCCTACATCAAGCCCAGGGATTTTCATTTTGCACGTACCCGCCTTCTGGCGCTGGAAAACACCATGCATGGCAAGGTGCTTCCCCTGAGCTATCTTGCGGATGCACGCCGCTTTACCCACGAGCATGAATTGGCACTCCATCTGGATGGCGCCCGTCTCTACAATGCGGTCGTCAAGCTGGGCGTTCCACCAAAAGACATTACACGTCACTTCGACTCTGTATCGGTGTGCCTCTCAAAAGGTCTTGGCGCGCCAGTAGGATCGGTTCTGTGTGGCAGCCAGGGATTGATCGATAAGGCCATTCGCTGGCGTAAGGTCGTTGGCGGCGGCATGCGCCAGGCGGGCGTCCTGGCGGCAGCAGGACTTTACGCGCTTCAGCACAACGTGACCCGACTGGCAGAAGACCATGCCAACGCAGCACGCCTCGCTGAAGGACTTGAAAAGCTGGGCTACACTGTCGAGCCGGTGCAGACCAATATGGTTTACCTTGCCGCGGGCGACAAGGCTCCCAAACTCGCTTCTTTTCTGCGAGAAAGAGGCATTGTAGTCAGCCCGGCCGCACGGTTAAGGTTGGTGACGCATCTGGATGTATCCAGCGCAAACATTGAAACCGTGCTGGAGGCATTCGCCGCCTATCGCAAGGCCTGAATCCACTTGAATCAAATAGGCAACGCCTATATCGCAAATTGACGACAGCCGGCGCTCCGTCCCGATATACTGCAAGACTTTGCTGGCGCGCTGTAGCCCTGTATCTGTCTGGAAGAATTTATGAAAAGCGCAGAAATCCGTGAAGCCTTCCTCCGCTTCTTTGAAGAGAAGGGGCACACTCGAGTGGCCTCAAGTTCGCTGATCCCCGCGAACGACCCAACCCTGCTGTTCACCAATGCAGGCATGAACCAGTTCAAGGATTGTTTCCTCGGCCTTGAAAAGCGCACCTATACCCGTGCGACCAGCAGTCAGAAATGCGTACGTGCCGGCGGTAAACATAACGACCTGGAAAACGTCGGCTATACAGCACGTCACCACACCTTTTTCGAGATGCTGGGTAACTTCAGCTTTGGCGACTATTTCAAGCGTGACGCCATCAGTTATGCGTGGGAATTCCTGACCTCACCCAAGTGGCTGGGTCTGCCGCAGGAAAAGCTCTGGGTTACCGTCTATGCCACCGATGATGAAGCCTACGACATTTGGACCAAGGACGTTGGCGTGCCTGCCGAGCGCATGGTTCGTATCGGTGATAACAAGGGCGCTCCCTACGCCTCGGATAATTTCTGGGCAATGGGCGATACAGGTCCCTGCGGCCCTTGCACAGAAATCTTCTTCGACCATGGTGAAGGCATCTGGGGCGGTCCACCCGGCTCGCCAGAAGAAGACGGTGATCGTTATATCGAGATCTGGAACAACGTATTCATGCAGTTCAACCGTACGGCTGACGGGGTTCTTCACCCGTTACCGGCGCCCAGTGTGGATACGGGGATGGGGCTTGAGCGTATCAGTGCCGTTCTGCAGCACGTTCACTCCAACTACGAAATTGATCTGTTCAAGAATCTTTTGGCGGCTTCTGCACAGGCAATCGGCTGCGCCAATGATGACGCGCCTTCGCTCAAGGTTGTAGCCGACCACATTCGCTCCTGCGGCTTCCTGATTGCCGATGGTGTACTGCCTTCCAACGAAGGTCGCGGCTATGTACTACGTCGTATCGTCCGTCGTGCCTGCCGTCACGGTAATAAGCTCGGCGCCAAGGGTACGTTCTTTCACAAGATCGTGGCGGCCCTGGTGGCTGAAATGGGCCAGGCATTCCCTGAGCTAAAGGATCAGCAGGCACATATCGAGCGCGTTCTACGTACCGAGGAAGAGCAATTTGCCAAAACCTTGGAGCAGGGCCTCAAGATTCTGGAGCAGGATCTGGCTGGCCTTGAAGGCGATGTGATCCCGGGTGATGTGGTGTTCAAGCTGTATGACACCTACGGCTTCCCCGTTGATTTAACAAACGACATCGCACGTGAGCGCAACCTGACCCTGGATGAGGAAGGGTTTGAACGTGAAATGGAAGCTCAGCGTGAGCGGGCCCGCTCGGCCAGCTCGTTTGGTGTGGACTATAACAGTCTGGTCAAAGTCGAGGGCGAGACGCTCTTCACGGGTTATGACAGTCACGCCGGTAATGGCAAGATCGTTGCGCTGTTCAAGGCGGGCAGCCCGGTGCCTCAACTGGTTGAAGGTGACGAAGGTGTCGTGGTGCTTGATCAGACACCTTTCTATGCCGAGTCGGGCGGTCAGGTGGGTGACAGCGGTTATCTGTTCGCTGACGGCCAGCGTTTCGATGTGCGTGACACTACCAAGGCAGGCGGTGCGTTCCTGCATCATGGCCTGGTTGCCGCTGGTACGCTCAAGGTAGGCGAGACGCTGGAAACACAAGTCGACGCCTCTGTGCGCCAGGCTACGGCACTTAACCACTCGGCGACGCACCTCCTGCATGCCGCACTGCGTCAGGTGCTGGGCGATCACGTCCAGCAAAAGGGCTCCCTGGTTGATAGTCAGCGTCTGCGGTTCGACTTTAGTCACTTCGAAGCCATCAAACCTGAACAGCTCAAGGAGCTGGAGGAAATCGTCAATACCGAGGTTCGCCGGAACACGACGGTTCAAATCGAGCTAATGGACATCGAAAGCGCCAAGCGCAAAGGTGCCATGGCGCTGTTCGGTGAGAAGTATGGCGATACCGTGCGCGTACTGACTATGGGTGACGGCTTCTCCATTGAACTCTGTGGCGGCACTCACGTTGCCCGCACCGGTGATATTGGTGTGTTCAAGATCATCAGTGAAGGCGGTGTGGCATCAGGTGTACGCCGTATCGAGGCGGTAACTGGTGCTGGTGCGCTGGCGTACCTGAACAAGGCGGAAGAGCAGCTCAAGGAAGCGGCAGGCCTGCTCAAAGGCAGTCGTGAAAATGTTCTCGATAAGCTCTCCGGTGTGCTTGAACGTAACCGTCAACTAGAAAAGGAACTTGAGCAGCTCAAGGCCAAGGCCGCCAGCGCAGCTGGTAATGACCTGGCGGGATCTGCCGTCGAGGTCAAGGGCGTTAAGGTGCTGGCTGCTCGCCTTGATGGGCTGGATAGCAAGGCGCTGATGGCCATGGTCGATCAGCTCAAGAACAAGCTGGGCTCTGCCGTGATTCTGCTGGGTGGCGAGCAAGACGGTAAGGTCGTGCTGGTCGCGGGCGTGACCCAGGATCTGACCGGTCGACTGAAAGCGGGCGATCTGATGAGGCAGGCTGCTGCGCATGTAGGCGGGAAGGGTGGTGGTCGCCCTGATATGGCTCAGGGTGGCGGTACCGATCCGGCTGCGCTGGAAGGCGCACTTGAGTTGGCCCGCAGCTTTGCCGAAGCGGGATTGTGATTGAATAAGCGATGGGGCTCGCATCGCGCTCTGTGAGCCCTTGGCAGGTGTATACCTGAATTGTTAAATGAGCGCCCTCGCGTTAGGCAGCAATCAAATGGCATTGATCGTACAGAAGTTCGGCGGCACCTCGGTGGGTACTGTCGAGCGCATCGAACAGGTGGCCGAAAAGGTCAAGAAGTTTCGCGAAGCCGGTGACGATATCGTAGTAGTGGTTTCTGCCATGAGTGGCGAGACCAATCGTCTGATCGACCTGGCTAAGCAAATCATGCCGCAGCCAAACCCGCGCGAGTTGGATGTAATGGTGTCAACAGGTGAGCAGGTGACCATCGCCATGCTTGCCATGGCATTGACCAAGCGGGGTGTTCCGGCCGTGTCCTTCACCGGTGGACAAGTCCGGATCCTGACCGATAGCGCTTTTACCAAGGCGCGTATCGTCAGCATTGACGAACATCGTATCCGTGCCGAACTCAAGGCAGGGCGAGTCGTGGTTGTGGCAGGTTTCCAAGGCGTGGATGAGCAGGGCAATATCACTACCTTGGGCCGGGGCGGCTCTGACACCACGGGTGTCGCGCTTGCAGCTGCGCTCAAAGCAGATGAATGCCAGATCTATACCGATGTGGACGGTGTGTATACTACTGATCCGCGCGTAGTGCCTCATGCACGTCGTCTTGAAAAGATCACCTTCGAGGAGATGCTGGAAATGGCTAGTCTCGGCTCGAAGGTTCTGCAGATTCGCTCGGTTGAGTTTGCAGGCAAATACAACGTGCCTCTGCGCGTACTTCATAGTTTTAAAGAGGGTCCAGGCACCCTAATTACTCTTGATGACGAGGAATCCATGGAACAGCCGATCATCTCCGGCATCGCCTTTAATCGTGACGAAGCCAAGCTGACCATCCGCGGTGTTCCAGACACCCCGGGCGTTGCATTCAAGATCCTGGGTCCCATCAGTGCGGCCAATATTGAGGTCGACATGATCGTGCAGAATGTTTCGCACGATAACACCACGGACTTCACGTTTACGGTACACCGTAACGACTACCAGAATGCGCTTGAAATCCTAAAGCAGACGGCAGCGACCATCGGCGCACGTGAGGCAACCGGTGATACCAAGATCGCCAAGGTATCAATCGTTGGGGTGGGTATGCGTTCTCATGCCGGGGTAGCGAGTCAAATGTTCGAAGCGCTGGCTAAAGAAAGTATCAATATACAAATGATTTCGACGTCTGAGATCAAGGTGTCGGTCGTTATCGAAGAGAAATACCTGGAATTGGCTGTGCGTGCCCTTCACACGGCTTTCGAACTCGATGCGCCTGCTCGGGTAAGCGAATAGCCAATCTCTCTGGAGGGCGTTTTTGGATGCCTTCCATCGATTTGATCATGCCGCCGGAACTTTCTTTCTGGCGGTATTGGTCAATAGATCAGTAAGGATCGCGGGTTCCCGGAATTGATCCTGATTTTTTGCAGACTGTGGTCCTGAACGAAAGGAGAAAAGGAATGCTTATTCTAACTCGACGGGTTGGAGAAACCCTTATGGTAGGTGATGAAGTGACCGTAACGGTCTTGGGAGTTAAGGGAAATCAGGTGCGCATTGGGGTGAATGCTCCTAAAGAAGTGGCGGTTCACCGTGAGGAAATCTACCAGCGAATTCAAAAGGAAAAGGACCAAGAACCTAACATCTGATTTTTATTTAACTTTTTGCTTGCATACGGGAAAAAATCGCGTATATTACGCCCCGTCGCGGTGAGGTGGCCGAGAGGCCGAAGGCGCTCCCCTGCTAAGGGAGTACACCTCAAAAGGGTGTCGAGGGTTCGAATCCCTCCCTCACCGCCATTTACGTTACAGGCTTCGGGAAAAGCGATTCAGAGTTCTATCCCTCTGATTCTATTAAGAAATTCGCTTGACTCAAAAAGATATGAGCCTATAATGTGCACCCTCAGCGCGCTCGTAGCTCAGCTGGATAGAGTACTCGGCTACGAACCGAGCGGTCAGAGGTTCGAATCCTCTCGAGCGCGCCATTTTGAAGGGTGTTTAAAAAACACCCGGTTTTACCAGTGGTGGTCTGGATATAAAAGCACCAAGTTGCGCGCTCGTAGCTCAGCTGGATAGAGTACTCGGCTACGAACCGAGCGGTCAGAGGTTCGAATCCTCTCGAGCGCGCCATACCCCAAAGGGCTTGCAGAAATGCAAGCCCTTTGTTTTTGTGCCCTGAAAAACTTACGCAGACATGTTCCGGCGAGGCTATATGAACTGGGAACTTGAAAATCCGTTCGTCATATCGTTGCAGGTATCAATGACTGACATCGATGCGCTTGGGCATGCCAATAATGCTGTTTACGTCGCCTGGCTAGAACAGTGTGCCTGGCAGCATTCAAGTAGCTTAGGATTTGGTGTTAACGAGTTTCACCGGTTGGACCGCGCCATGGCGGTAGTTCGGCACGAGATCGACTATCTCGCAAGTGCTTTCGACGGTGATCAGTTGCTGCTGGGAACATGGTTGACTGATTGGGACAGGCGGCTACGTATGACACGTCGTTTTCAACTGATGCGCCCGTCCGATGGTATGACCTTGCTGCGTGCAGTCACGACTTTCGTATGTATAGAGCTCTCTTCAGGTAAGCCGCGGCGTATGCCTGAGGCTTTCATTCAGGGTTACGGTCAGGCGCTGCCTGATTCGCTTTAAGTGTTCCAGAGGTCTATATGCAAATCGCTTTGGCGCCCATGGAGGGGCTGGTTGATGAGATTCTGCGTGATCTGCTAACGCAGGTAGGTGGCATCGACTGGTGTGTCACGGAGTTTATTCGCATTACCAACCGGCTATTGCCTCTAGCAACGTATGAAAAATACGCTCCGGAGTTGGCAAGCGGCTCGATGACGCGAGCGGGAGTACCCATGCGAGTTCAGTTCCTAGGATCGGACCCTGTCTGCCTGGCAGAGAATGCGGCGTACGCCTGTACGCTGGGTGCTCCGGTCATTGATCTGAATTTTGGTTGTCCTGCCAAGACTGTTAACAACTCCAAGGGCGGTGCCATCCTCCTTAACGAGCCAGAGCTGTTGCACTCGATTGTCTCGCATGTTTGTCGTGCCGTGCCTTCGTCTATCCCGGTGACAGCCAAGATGCGGTTGGGCTATGACAGCCCTGAAGGCGCGCTGGAGTGCGCTCAAGCGTTGGTTTCTGGCGGGGCGCAACAGTTGGTTGTGCATGCCCGCACCAAAAAAGATGGCTATAAACCGCCAGCTCACTGGGAGTGGATTGCCAGGGTTGCGGAAGTCGTCGACGTTCCTGTACTGGCTAACGGCGAGATCTGGACGCTGGAGGATTACTGGCGGTGCCGTGAGGTGTGCGGTATCGCGGAAGTTATGTTGGGGCGTGGATTGGTTTCCCGGCCTGACCTGGCGCGACAGATAGCGGCCAGCGTCAAGGGTGAGCATGTTGAGCCTATGCAGTGGGAAGAGCTGTTCGCGCTGCTACAGATTTTCTGGCTCAAAGCGCGCCAGAAGATGGCGCCACGCTATGCGCCGGGACGTTTCAAGCAGTGGTTGGGTATGCTTTCTCGTAATTATGAGGAGGCGCTGACGTTGTTTGGCGAAATACGCCGTGAGACAGAATGCGAGCGGATCGATACGCTGCTTGGCTTGCAGCCCTCAATTCCTTCGGTTGCATAGTCCAGTTCAGTTACCGTTCATCGGGTGTGCTACTTGAAAAAAGCGAGCGGGTTCCTATATCGAATCCTGCAGGGCGCCGAAGTCGGGCCTTGCGTTGAAACTTGCTGATGACTCAGGAGATTCCCTATATGAACACTGCATTCTCTCTTGCTCCCTTGTTCCGCCATTCCGTTGGATTTGACCGCTTCAATGACCTGTTCGAATCCGCGCTGCGCAACGAGTCGGGTAGCTCCTACCCACCCTATAACGTGGAAAAGCACGGCGACGATCGCTATCGCATCGTGATCGCGGCTGCCGGCCTTGCCGAAGACGACCTTGAGCTCGAAGTGGAGCGGGGCGTGTTGACCGTGAAGAGCGGCCGCCGTGAGAAGAGCGCCGACAGCGTGACCTACTTGCACCAGGGCATCGCCCAGCGTGCCTTCAAGCTGTCCTTCCGCCTGGCTGATCACATTGAGGTGAAGGGTGCGAGCTTGAAGAATGGCCTGCTCAACATCGATCTGGTACGTGAAGTACCGGAAGAGGCCAAGCCCAAACGCATCGCCATCAACGGTCAGTTGAGTGCCGATGAAAAGCCTGCGCTGGAAGGTCAGAGTGCCTAAGTACAGCGGCCATCAAACAATAGAAAAGGGGGCGCCATGTGCGGCCCCTTTTTTATTCATACATGCAAATCGTTCAATAGCTTCATAAAGGCCTTGGCTGCATTGGAATGCGTTCGTTCTGTGTGAACGATATAGCCCAGGCGACGTTTGAGGTGTATTCCCGGCAAGGGAAGTCTCACGACTTGGTCATCAAGCATTGTTCGCGGCAGGACACTCCAGGCAATGCCGATAGAGACCATCATTTTGATGGTCTCCAGATAGTTTGTGCTCATTGCAATATTGGGTGTGAGCTGCTGTGCCTCGAACAAGCCCCGCACGATGTGATGGGTAAAGGTATTTCCGCCTGGGAAAACGGCAGGGTGCGCAGCAACGTCAGCCAGGCTGATTTGCTCTGACATGGCCAGGGGGTGCTCAGGCGCTGCGACAAAATCGAGGGGGTCATCCCAGACAGGTGAGGCCTGGATAAGCGGTGATGCTTCTGGCGCCAAGGTGATAATGCCAAGCTCCACACGCCCCTGTAGCACTTCCTCATATGCCGCTTCTGAGTCAAGAAAGCGAATATCCAGAGAAACTTTTGGGTATAGGCGTGTAAAGTTCCTGAGTATCGGCGGTAGCCGATGTAATCCGATGTGATGACTAGTGGCTAAAATCAGTTTGCCGGCAATCTCGCCATTGAGATTGGCCAGTGCTCTTCGGGTGTCAGCCAAGGCGTCTTTTACCTGATAAGCCCTAGGTAAAAGTGCTCGACCTGATTCGGTCAGGCTGATTTCCCGCCCAATACGATCGAAGAGACGTGTTTCCAGTTGCTGTTCAAGGCTGGCAATTCGTTTGCTGACGGCAGGTTGTGTCAAATGCAGCCGTTCGCCTGCCTCGGAAAAACTTCCACTCTCAGCAACTGCTATAAACGCATTGAGGTTATTCAGATCCAAAAGATGGATTCCTAATGGTTATGCAGATCATGAAAATTATGAATTTGTTTTATGAGAGCATCAAGCGTTAGGATCACCTTACAAGCCCTAAGGGCATAGAAACACGCCGATGAGGACGTTAGTGATGGCTGGCAAGACCCTTTACGACAAGCTCTGGGATATGCACTTGGTCAAGCAGCGCGATGATGGTTCGGCACTGCTGTACATTGATCGTCATATCATTCATGAGGTGACCTCACCTCAGGCATTCGAAGGCCTGCGGTTGGCTGGGCGCAAGCCTTGGCGTCTAGGCGCCAATCTGGCAACGCCAGACCACAACGTGCCAACCACGCCGGATCGTAAGGAAGGTATTGCTTCCATCAAGGATGAGACGTCTCGCATTCAGGTTCGTACGCTCGACGAAAACTGCGATGACTTCGGTATTACTCAATTCAAGATGAATGACGTGCGCCAGGGCATCGTGCATGTCATAGGCCCAGAGCAGGGCGCCATCCTGCCCGGCATGACTGTGGTATGTGGTGACTCTCATACGTCCACCAACGGTGCGCTTGGGGCCTTGGCTCATGGTATCGGGACGTCCGAGGTTGAGCACGTACTTGCGACCCAGTGCCTGGTCGCGAAGAAAATGAAAAACATGTTGGTACGCGTCGAGGGTGAATTACCTTTCGGCGTAACCGCCAAAGACATCATTCTGGCTGTGATCGGCAAGATCGGTACGGCGGGAGGTAATGGGCACGCTATCGAGTTTGCGGGCAGTGCCATTCGCGCCTTGTCGATGGAAGGCCGAATGACAATCTGCAACATGTCAATTGAGGCGGGCGCACGCGTAGGCATGGTGGCGGTCGATCAGACCACAATCGATTACGTAAAAGGACGCCCTTTTGCCCCTGCGCCCGAGTATTGGGAGCAAGCCGTAGCAGTATGGCGCGGGCTGGTCTCTGATGAAGACGCTGTCTTTGATACCGTCGTCGAGTTGGACGCGACCAAGATCAAGCCTCAGGTTAGCTGGGGGACTTCCCCTGAAATGGTGGTTGCGGTAGATCAAGCCGTTCCTGATCCGGCCCAGGAGCGAGACGCCGTGAAGCGTGGCTCTATTGAGCGCGCATTGAAATACATGGGATTGCAGGCCAGTCAGCCTATTACTGATATCCGTCTGGATCGAGTGTTCATTGGCTCCTGTACCAACTCTCGCATTGAAGACCTTCGTGCCGCGGCGGCTGTCGCCAAAGGCCGTAAGGTGGCGAGTTCCATCAAGCAGGCGCTGGTGGTGCCTGGGTCTGGCCTGGTAAAGGCCCAGGCTGAAAAGGAAGGTCTGGATAAGGTCTTTATCGATGCAGGTTTCGAATGGCGTGAACCGGGCTGCTCGATGTGCCTGGCAATGAACGCGGATCGCCTTGAAAGCGGTGAGCACTGCGCATCCACATCCAACCGCAACTTCGAAGGGCGTCAGGGTGCCGGTGGTCGTACGCATCTGGTAAGTCCCGCCATGGCCGCTGCGGCAGCGATCGCAGGGCATTTCGTTGACGTTCGTGAATTCGGTCGCGTTTAAGGAGCATCTCATGCAGGCATTTACTCAGCATACAGGCGTGGTTGCTCCATTGGATCGCGCTAATGTCGATACGGATCAGATCATTCCAAAGCAGTTTCTTAAATCCATTAAGCGGACCGGCTTTGGCCCCAACCTGTTTGACGAGTGGCGTTATCTGGATGTAGGGCAACCTGGGCAGGACAATAGCCAGCGTCCACTCAATCCGGATTTCGTGCTTAATCAGTCCCGTTACCAGGGGGCCAGCATTCTTCTGGCGCGGGAAAATTTCGGATGTGGATCATCCCGTGAACACGCGCCTTGGGCGCTGGATGGATACGGCTTTCGCGCTGTGATTGCTCCAAGCTTTGCTGATATCTTTTTCAACAACAGTTTCAAGAACGGTTTATTACCAATCGTCCTGCCAGAACAGGAAGTGAGTGAACTCTTTGCTCAGGTTGAGTCGACAGAAGGGTATACCCTTGAAATCGATTTGGCCTCGCAGGTTGTGAAACGTCCTGATGGCAAAGCCATTCCCTTCGAAATCGACGCGTTCCGCAAGCACTGTTTGCTTAATGGGTTGGATGACATTGGTCTGACCCTGCAGGATGCGGATGCCGTCAGGGCATTCGAAAAGACATACCAACAGGCCAATCCCTGGTTGTTTCAAAACGCATGAGGTAGGCAACATGGCTGGTGATCACGAACAAATTGTCCAATCCCAATTCGGTACGATGGCTGAGTCGTACCTGGGGAGTAACGTCCATGCTCAAGGCTCTGAACTGCAGGAGATGCGGGAGCAGGTAGCCAAACGCGAGCAGGCAAAGGTTCTGGATCTAGGGTGTGGGGCCGGCCATGTCAGCTACAACATTGCGCCTGTGGCGGGCTCGGTGGTGGCATTGGATCTGTCAGAAGAGATGCTGGCCATCGTCAAGCGTACGGCCAATGAGCGCGGCATCGACAATATCAGTGTGCAACCCGGGATGGCTGAGCGTCTGCCGTTTGGGGATGCCAGCTTTGATTTCGTTCTTAGTCGGTATTCCGCGCATCATTGGCGTGACATCGGCTCAGCTCTGAGCGAGGTGCGGCGTGTGCTGCGTTTCAATGGTCAGGCTGCGTTTGTAGATGTCATCTCGCCTGCCAACCCCCGTCTTGATACCTATCTTCAGACCGTAGAAATCCTGCGTGATAACAGTCACGTCAGAGACTACTCCATGGCTGAGTGGCTCCAGATGCTGGGTGTTGCTCGTCTGGGAGTAACCCGCTGTGTTCGCCAGCGGCTGCGCTTGAACTTCCTGGAGTGGGCCGAGCGGATGAATACGCCTGAGCCCATGCGTCAGGCCATACGCACAGTACAAGGCCGGATTGGTCAGGAAGTCCGTCATTATTTTGAAATTGACAAGGACGGCTCCTTTACCGTCGATGTGATGGTCCTTTGGGCCCAGCCTATATGATCTGGGTGGTGCCCTTGCACCACCTCTACTTTTCCATGGATAAGTGAGATAACAATGAGCAAACAGATCCTCATTCTGCCAGGCGATGGCATTGGCCCTGAAATCATGGCTGAGGCTGTTAAGGTTCTGAATCGCGTCAACGACATGTTCGCATTGGATTTCGAGCTGACCGAAGATGTGATCGGCGGTGCAGCCATCGACAAGCATGGCGTTCCGTTGGCTGATGAGACGCTTGAAAAGGCTCAGGCAGCAGATGCTGTTCTGCTGGGTGCGGTGGGTGGTCCCAAGTGGGACAAGCTTGATCGTGCAATTCGTCCTGAAAAGGGTTTGCTCAAGATTCGTTCTGCGCTAGGTCTGTTTGCCAATCTGCGTCCGGCCATTCTCTATCCGCAATTGGCGGAGGCCTCTACCCTCAAGCCAGAAGTGGTGTCAGGTCTGGACATTCTGATCGTGCGCGAGCTGACCGGCGGGATCTACTTTGGTGGCCCTCGCGGTATCCGCACGCTCGATAACGGTGAGCGTGAGGGTTTTAATACGCTTCCCTACAGCGAAAGCGAAATTCGCCGGATCGCACGTGTCGGTTTTGAAATGGCTCGTGTCCGCGGCAGGAAACTCTGCTCGGTAGACAAGGCTAACGTCATGGAGTCCAGTCAGCTATGGCGAGAGGTTGTGGAAGAGGTCGCCAAGGATTATCCCGATGTCGAGCTGAGTCATATGTATGTCGATAATGCGGCCATGCAGTTGGTGCGCGCGCCCAAGCAGTTCGACGTGATGGTGACGGACAACATGTTTGGCGACATTCTGTCGGATGAGGCCTCAATGCTGACCGGTTCGATTGGCATGCTGCCTTCCGCTTCGCTGGATGCCAACAACAAAGGCATGTACGAGCCCTGTCATGGTTCGGCGCCGGATATCGCCGGACAGGGCATTGCCAACCCGTTGGCTACGATTCTTTCCGTTTCCATGATGCTTCGCTACAGCTTCAACCAATCAAAGGCCGCTGAGGCGATTGAGCAGGCGGTAAGCCGTGTTCTGGACCAGAACTTGCGTACAGGCGATATCTGGTCAGCGGGCTGTCAAAAAGTAGGTACTCGCGAAATGGGCGAGGCAGTAGTCGCGGCGCTCGCAAGTGAGTAATCTGTACGGCCGGCCGGAGCGCTTCCGGCCGCCACTTCCAAAAAAGGTGCAGTAGCAATGAAGCGTGTAGGTTTAATCGGATGGCGCGGTATGGTGGGATCCGTGCTCATGCAGCGTATGCTGGATGAACGTGATTTCGACTTGATCGAGCCGGTGTTCTTTACCACCTCCAATGTAGGGGGCGAAGGTCCTTCCATTGGAAAAGATATCGCTCCGCTGAAAGATGCCTACAGCATTGACGAACTCAAGGGCCTGGACGTCATCATCACGTGCCAGGGCGGCGATTACACCAGCGAAGTTTTCCCGAAGCTGCGGGAAGCCGGTTGGAACGGTTACTGGATTGACGCTGCGTCTACCTTGCGTATGCATGACGATGCCGTGATCGTTCTGGATCCCGTAAACCGTCGAGTGATCGACCAGGCGCTTAACGAGGGCACCAAGAACTACATCGGTGGCAATTGCACCGTTAGCCTGATGTTGATGTCTCTGGGCGGGCTGTTCGAGGCTGGCCTGGTTGAGTGGATGAGCGCAATGACCTATCAGGCAGCGTCAGGTGCCGGTGCTCAAAACATGCGTGAGCTGATTCGCCAAATGGGCGCGACACATGCAAGCGTTGCTGACGATCTGGCAGATCCTGCCAGTGCGATTCTGGATATTGATCGTAAGGTGGCGGAAACGCTACGGGGCGAGTCTTTCCCGGTAGAGCAGTTCGGTGTGCCGCTTGCAGGGAGCCTTATTCCCTGGATCGACAAGGAGCTGCCTAATGGACAGAGCCGAGAGGAATGGAAGGCGCAAGCGGAGACGAACAAGATCTTGGCCCGCTTCAAAAACCCGATTCCTGTCGATGGTATCTGTGTCCGCGTGGGCGCCATGCGTTGCCACAGCCAGGCATTGACCCTCAAACTTAACAAGGACGTGCCGATTTCCGATATCGAAGGTTTGATCAGTCAGCACAATCCATGGGTCAAGCTGGTGCCGAACCACCGTGAAGTCAGCATGCGTGAGCTGACCCCTGCTGCGGTAACAGGCACGCTTAACGTGCCGGTAGGTCGTCTGCGTAAGCTGAACATGGGCTCCCAATACCTGGGCGCATTCACTGTCGGCGATCAGTTGCTATGGGGAGCGGCTGAGCCGCTGCGCCGTATGCTGCGTATTTTGCTTGAGCGTTGAGGTATTACTCCTCATTCCGTTGAGATCATGCTTCTCCATGATTCACGGCAATTGAAAGTCTTAAAGGCGGCCGCTACAGTGCCGCCTTTTTTCATTCTGGGCCCCTGCACATGAACACATCCCTTTCGGTCGTTGTCGTTGGTGCAACAGGCAACGTTGGCGAAGCTATCGTGACATTGCTGGAGGAGCGTGATTTCCCGCTCGTCCACCTTTATTTGGTAGCGTCAGCTGACTCTGTTGGTCAGTCTATTGCCTTTCGCGGCAGAAACCTGCGCATAACGGCAGCTGATGACTTTGATTTTGGCAAGGCTCAACTGGCCTTTATGGCAGCTGATACGGTATCGGCCGGGACGTTGGCAGAAAAAGCGTTCGAGGCGGGATGTTCGGTTATTGACCTGACTGGCTCTTTGGATAGCTTACGTTCGCCGCGTGTGATGCCGGACGTCAGCAGCGAACTCATTGGCCAGCAGCAAAGGCCTTGTCTGCTGTCAGTGCCGAGTGCACCTGCCGCAGTACTCATTAGTACACTGGCTCCCATTTGCCATCAAAGTGCTATTGAGCAGGCAACTGTTACCGCTTGTCTCGCTGCCTCTAGTCGGGGTAGGGCCGGTGTTCGAGAGTTGGCGCGGCAAACAACCGAGCTGCTAAATGCGCGTCCACTGGAGCCAAAGGTATTTGGCAAGCAGTTGGCATTCAATGTGCTAGCACAGACCGGTGAACCACAGTCAGATGGCTATACTGCGATTGAGCATAGAGTCATGGGCGAGTGTAAAGAAGTGTTGGGCAACAGTCTCGGAACATTGGCGGTCAGTTGTATTCAAGTGCCAGTGTTCTTTGGCGATAGTCTTTCGGTAACCGTTAAAACACGTGATATTTTGGCTATAAAAGATCTGAATTTGGCCTATTCTAAGCATGAAGGCTTGGAATTGTTTGATGCAGAAGAATATCCAACGGTCGTGGATGATGCGATCGGACGTGATGAAATATTGATTGGGCGCGTCAGACATAATCCAGAAGATCCACATCTGATTGAAATGTGGATCGTTTCAGATAATGTTCGAAAGGCGGCTGCGCTTAATGCCGTGCAAACGGCTGAATTATTGATAAAACATTATCTGTAAAAGATACTGATTTAAGTTAGGGCAGACTTATCAGTAAATAATTGGCTAGGCGTACCGTTCAAACTGGCCGGTCATCTTGAACGGTACCTAGGTAAGCAAATCTGCTGCCGACAGAAATCATAAGGGAAAGCTATGGTTCGGGTTCGAAAATTAGTGCTAGCAATCGCGGCGGCATCCGCCTTTGCGTCAGGAGCGACGTATGGCCTTGGCCTCGGTGATATTCATCTGAATTCATCGCTGAATCAGCCATTCAATGCGGTCATTGACCTCAAGGATGTTCGCGACCTTTCAGCAGAAGAATTGCGCCCCGTTCTGGCTTCCCCTGAAGACTTCAGTAAAGCCGGCGTCGATAGAAACTATTTTCTGACCGATCTTAAATTTACGCCTGAAGTCCGAGCGGACGGGCGTAGTGTTATTCGTATTACGTCATCCAAGCCGGTACGTGAGCCCTACTTGAACTTCCTGCTGGAAGTGAGCTGGCCAAGCGGTCGCGTGCTTCGCGAGTACACCGTTCTACTGGACCCACCGCTTTACACGCCTCAAATGGCGGCAGCACCCGTAGCGCCTGTTACGGCGCCTGCACCATCAAGACCTGCGCGTCCAGCGGCAACCCCGGTACCTTCAGGTGCAGCGGGTGTGCCTGTCACCATGAATGGTGAGTACACGACCAGCCCGAAAGATACCCTGTGGGAAGTGGCAGACCGTACTCGTCCCAACGACAACGTCTCTGTACACCAGATGATGCTGGCTATCCAGGATCGTAACCCTAGTGCGTTTTTGAGCAATAACATCAATTTGATGAAGAGTGGGCAGGTTCTTCGTCTCCCCAATGATGAGCAGATCAGAGTGCGTTCCCAGCGCCAAGCATTGGAAGAAGTGGCTGCTCAGAACCGAGCCTGGCGTGGTGGTCTGCAGGCCGCTGATGCCGCCAACGTGCCAGGTTCGCCTCGACAACTTGATGCTACCAACAGGCAAGGCCCGGAGAGTGCACCGGGGGCGGCCGAGCAGCAGGACAATCTGCGCCTGCTTTCCGGTCAGCAGGGCAAATCAGCCTCTGGTAGCGACCAGGGAAATAGCGGTAATAACCAGGCGCTGGCAGACAAGCTGGCCGTAACGCAAGAAAGTCTGGATTCGACTCGTCGCGAAAACGAAGAACTCAAGAGTCGCATGAGCGATTTGCAAAGTCAGCTGGACAAGTTGCAAAAGCTGATGCAACTCAAGGATGCCCAGCTAGCTCAGCTGCAGGCTTCGGCTGCCAATCAGGGCGTTGCTCCAGAATCCCCTGAGGCGTCGGCTCCGGTAATCACTCCGCCGGCCACAACGCCAGAGGGTGAGCCTGCTCAACCTACGGCTGACCAAAGCGCGTCTGAACAGGCTGAAACAGCGCCTCCCGCTACGCCAGAGGATACGGCGCCCGATTCGGCCAGTGCTCCAGAAGTGCCGGCCGAAACACCTGCGGCGCCTTCGGCTACTACGCCTGCCATGCCCGCCACTGCAGCTCCGGCTCAGCCTGTTGAACCTGTTGCCGAAGAGCCCGCCAGTTTCCTTGATCAGATATTTGGAAACACCCTCTGGTTGGGTGTGATTGGTGGCAGTGCGCTGTTGGCGCTGCTGGTTCTTCTGATGGTCATCTCTCGCCGCAACGCCATGCGTGAAGCCGAGCGTGAGGCCGCCTTGGAAGAGGAGCAGTCCATTGGTGCCTATCGTGTCGATCCCGATATTCATGAAAGCAGTCTGGACGGCTTGGATATAAGTGACCTGTCCGAAAGCAATCTGGATAATCAGAACACCGATGCCAAGCAGCCGTCTGACGCGCTAGGTCAGGCTGATATCTATATGGCCTATGGGCGCTTCAATCAGGCTGCTGATGTTCTGCAGAAAGCCAGTGATGAGGAGCCGCATCGCGCTGACTTGCGTTTGAAACTCATGGAAGTGTATGCCGAGATGGGCGACCGTGAGGGCTTCATTCGCCAGGAAAATGAGTTGCGTGAAATTGGTGGATCCCAGCCGGAAGTCGAGCAGCTCAAGTCCCGTTACCCTGCCATGGCTGCCGCGGCGGCTGCAACAGTCTTGGGTGCGGCAGCGCTGGCTGCTGCGCACGAGGTCAGTGAGTCCGAGGAGCATCGCCTTGATGAGCCCGAGACTACTGAGAAGCTCGATGACGATTTCGATCTGAATTTCGATGACTTCAAGCTGGATGACACTGAAGAGCCAGCGGTGGTGCGCGAAGATACGAATACATTCGATTTTACCGCAGAAGAAACCACTGCTCAGACTGCCAAGGATGACGATTTTGACTTTGACTTCGATCTGTCGAGTGATTCGGAGCGTCCGGTAGCACCCGAGCATACGGCGTTAAATGACGAGTTCTCTCTGGATCTGGACGAGTCGGATCGCAACGCTGAGCCGATGGCCTTTAGCGAGCCTGCGGTTCATGCTCCTGAGGATGACTTCAGTCTCGATCTGCCAGATAATGAAACGAAGCCTTCGGACGTGAATGATCTGTCGGATGACTTCGATCTTTCCATTGACGAGCCAGGAGCAGAGCCAGAGCCTATTGCTGAGCGTGAAACGCCTGAAGCGGCTGACCCACAAGCACACAGCTTCGAAGCTGAGCTTCAGCGCGCCAATGCTGACCTGGAGCAGAGCAGTCCTGATCTGAGGGAAGAGACTGTAGCTGAGGAGCGCAAAGACGAAGCCAGTACTGACTTCGGCAGTTTTTCTGCAGAGAGTGGTTCAGGTCTTGATGACGATTTCGACTTCCTTTCGGGTGAAGATGAGACGGCAACCAAGCTTGATCTGGCTCGAGCCTATATCGATATGGGCGACGCGGATGGGGCTAGAGATATCCTTGATGAGATTCTGGCCGAAGGTAGTGATGCCCAGCGTAATGAGGCTCGCGAGATGTTGGCCCAATTGAGTTGAATATGACTGAAAGTGTTAACACAGCGGCAGCCGAGGAGGCTGCCGTTGGCGTTTCAAGAATAGCCCTTGGTGTAGAATACATGGGGGCTCGCTACCGCGGCTGGCAAAGGCAGCAGGCTGGCGTGATATCCGTGCAGGAAGCCCTTGAGAAAGCATTGAGCCGGGTGGCAGCTCAGCCTGTGACGGTTTCCTGCGCGGGTCGTACCGATGCGGCTGTGCATGCCAGCGGTCAGGTCGTGCATTTTGATACGGCGGTTGATCGTCCGCTTCATGCCTGGGTGCTAGGGGCAAATGCCAACCTGCCTAAGGATATTAGCGTAGCGTGGGCCAAGCCCATGCCTCATCATTTTAATGCGCGTTTTTCAGCCGTCGCGCGTCGATACCGCTACGTGATTTACAACGATCCTATTCGACCTGCTCATCTGGCCGAGCAAGTTACCTGGAATCACCGTCCGCTAGATGTTGAGCGAATGCGAAGTGCTGCGGCCCTTTTGGTTGGGACGCATGATTTTACATCGTTCCGTGCGCAACAGTGCCAGGCCAAATCTCCCATCAAGACTGTTCATCATCTGCATGTGCAGGTGTTCGGCTGCTTTATTGTGCTCGATATCAGGGCCAATGCTTTCTTGCACCATATGGTGCGGAACATAGCAGGCGTATTGATGACGATCGGCGCAGGCGAGCGGCCTGTCGAGTGGGCTGCCCAAGTGCTGGACGCCTGCGATCGTAAAGCGGGAGGCGTGACGGCGCATCCCTATGGGCTTTATCTGGTCAGGGTCGAATACCCTGAAGAGTTTGATTTGCCTAAGCGCTACCTGGGGCCGCATTTCCTGTCGGCTCTCCCTGATATGGCGAACTGACTAAGCCTCCGCCTTCTGATACCATCGTCTGATTTTTCAGTCCGGGTAAAAAGACGTGTCAGCGGTCCGTGTGAAAATCTGTGGAATCACATGCGTCGAGGATGCATTGGCCGCCGCTCATGCTGGCGCCGATGCTATCGGGCTCGTCTTTTATAGGAAAAGCCCTCGTTCCGTATCGATCCCCCAGGCCAAGCGCATCATTTCTGCTTTGCCTCCATTCGTGACAACGGTAGGGCTTTTCGTCGATGCGTCCCGCTGTGAGATTGACGAAACACTGGATGCCTTGCCGCTTGATCTGTTGCAGTTTCATGGTGAGGAGACGGCAGCCGATTGTGCGCGGTATCGTCGGCCCTACATGAAAGCGCTGCGTATGAAGCCGGGTGAAGACATTGCTGCTCGTTGTCAGGAATACGCTAGTGCAAATGCCATCTTGCTAGATACCTATGTTCAAGGTGTTCCCGGTGGAACAGGGCAGGCATTTGACTGGGCGCAAATACCGCAGGGATTATCCAGGCCTATCGTGCTGGCAGGTGGGCTTGGGATTGAAAATGTAGCCGATGCCATTGCCAGAGTGCGTCCTTACGCTGTTGATGTCAGCGGCGGGGTAGAGTCAACCAAGGGTATAAAGGATCACGAAAAGGTTCGTGCATTCGTTGATGCCGTACGGCGTGGTTAGGATTAAAAGGATCAACTGAGGCCATGTGACGGCAATTGAATTAAGACCGTCAACAGGCTAAGTCGGGCCCGAACCGTTTCGGGTCATCAATGATTTTTCTGCTTGATAATTACTAGCAGAGTTTAGGTTGGGCTAGCCCGTTAGGGTGGAGCCTGGTGGCGTTGAGTTGGACATGCTGTTCAATCTCCGTTCACCATCAATTCATAATTCGCTCAGGGATTGTGTGTCGAGCTCAGGACTTGATACATGCGAGCCCATGCAAGTGGAGAGTAATGCATGAGCAATTGGCTGGTAGATAAACTGATTCCTTCGATCATGCGTTCCGAAGTGAAACGCAGTTCTGTACCTGAAGGGCTGTGGCACAAGTGTCCTTCTTGCGAGTCGGTGCTTTACCGCCCGGAGCTGGAAAAGAATCTGGATGTCTGCATGAAGTGTGGTCATCACATGCGCATCAATGCTCGTCGTCGTCTGGACATCTTTTTGGATGCGGACGGGCGCGAGGAGCTTGGCGCTGAGCTGGAGCCTGTTGATCGCCTGAAATTTCGCGACAGCAAGAAATATAAGGATCGTCTGACGGCTGCTCAAAAGGAGACTGGCGAAAAAGATGCCCTGATTGCTATGAAGGGCTCGCTGATGGGTATGCCGGTGGCGGCCTGCGCATTTGAATTTTCGTTCATGGGCGGTTCCATGGGCGCGGTCGTGGGTGAGCGCTTTGTACGCGCCGCCAATGTAGCTCTGGAACAGCGTTGTCCGCTGGTCTGTTTTTCGGCGTCGGGTGGAGCTCGTATGCAGGAAGCGCTGATATCGCTGATGCAGATGGCCAAGACATCTGCAGTATTGGCGCGCTTGCGTGAAGAGGGGATTCCTTTTATCTCCGTCTTGACAGACCCTGTATATGGTGGTGTTTCGGCAAGTCTTGCCATGTTGGGTGATGTGATTGTTGCTGAGCCCAAGGCACTTATCGGATTTGCAGGCCCTCGCGTCATTGAACAGACTGTGCGTGAAAAGCTTCCGGAAGGTTTCCAGCGCAGTGAGTTCCTGCTTGAGCATGGTGCGGTGGATATCATTGTGCCGCGCGCTGAGCTGCGCAGTCGTCTCTCCAAGTTACTGGCTACCCTGCAGAACGTTCCTAGCCCGGCGGCCTGATGAACAACAAGTCCCTGGCCGATTGGCTGAGTTACCTCGAACAACTGCATCCCACTGCCATTGACATGGGCTTGGACCGCTCGCGCAAGGTGGCTCAGGCACTTGCGCTGGGGCATCTGGCGCCTCGAGTCGTTACGGTTACAGGAACAAACGGCAAGGGATCGACATGTGCGTTCCTGGCTCGACTGTTACGTGCCTCGGGGTTGCGTGTCGGGGTTTACAGTTCGCCGCATCTGTTGCGCTATAACGAGCGTGTCTCCATTGATGGGCAGGACGTAGACGATCAGACGTTATGTGAGGCATTTGCTGCCGTTGAGGCGGCACGTCAAGACACTTCGCTAACGTATTTTGAAATGGGCACGCTTGCTGCCTTCTGGCTGTTCGCGCGTGCGGAGCTCGATGCGGTCATTCTCGAGGTTGGGCTTGGCGGTCGCCTGGACGCAGTTAATCTGGTCGACGCTGACTTGGCCCTTGTCACCAGCATTGGGTTGGATCACGCCGAATGGCTCGGTAACACGCGAGAAAGCGTTGCGTTTGAAAAGGCGGGTATTTTTCGTTCGGGAAAACCTGCCCTCTGTGGCGACCTTGATCCGCCTGTTCCACTGCTGGAGCAGGCGGAGCGTCTGAATGCTCCGCTGTTTTGCCGGGGTAAAGACTTTGATCTTCTTATGGAGTCCCATAGTTGGTTTTGGAAGGGCGTAGCCGCTGATGGCGAGGTGTTGACGTTGCCCGGCATCCCTTTCCTTGATCTTCCTATGGAAAACGCTGCGCTGGCTTTGCAGGCGTATGCGTTGCTAGATATCGAGTGGGTGCCTGAAAAGATAGTCCAGGCTCTTGTGGACACAGCCGTAGTAGGGCGGCTGGATCGCCGTCAGGTAAGTATCGATAACAAGCAAATTCACTTGCTTCTGGATGTGGGGCATAACCCCCACGCAGCAGAGTATTTGGCTCGGCGATTATCTGTACGCAAACCCAGCGGGCGTCGCCTGGCTGTATTTGGCCTGCTTTCTGACAAGGATTTGCACGGCGTTATTACACCACTGCTTGCAGTGATCGGCGAATGGTTTGTGGCTGAGCTGCCAACGCCTCGGAGCCGTTCTGCGCAAGAGCTACATGCTGCGTTGCGCAATCAGGGGCAGGCCGTGCATTGTCACGACACTATAAGAAATGCATTAAGTGCAGCGGCTGAAATGGCTACGGAAGACGATGAAATCATCGTATTGGGTTCTTTCTACAGCGTGGCAGAGGCGCTAGGCTGGTTGCATAGCCAAGCACAAGGGGAATAAAAAATGGATCGAGTGCTCAAGCAGCGTATCGTTGGTGCCTTGGTGCTGGTTGCCCTGGCCATTGTATTCATACCAATGCTTTTTACTCGTCAGGATGAGACCCGCCAGGTGGTTGTAGAGCCGGCACCTCGACCCCAGGCCCCTGCAATGCCTGAAGTAGCTGTAAAGCCGGTAGAGACGCCAGAGGTGATACCGGACAAGCCTGAAAATGCAGCTTCGTTACCCAGTGCGCCAATTGCATCCGTGCCGGAGATTTCCAATGCTGATGCGCCAGTTGCTCAATCTTCACAACCCACTGCTCCTGCCTCTCAGACCAGCGCACCTGCTGTAGCGCAGGCGCCCCAGGCCAAGGCTGCACCAGCGGCGCCTCCGTCTACGCAGCCAGCGCCCGCCGCTCAGCAGGAGAAGCGGCTGGACAACAATGATCTGCCTGTAAGCTGGTCCGTGCAATTAGCCAGCCTGTCTAACAAGGCTCGTGCAAGTGAGCTGCAAAACACGCTGCGCAGTCAGGGTTACAATGCGTATGTACGCAGTGTGGATGGGATGAATCGCGTGTTTGTAGGTCCTGTCGTTGACCGAGGGGAGGCAGACCGCTTACGCGACCAGTTAAGCCGTCAGCAAAAGGTAAATGGCTTTGTAGTGCGTTTCCAGCCGGAACGCGGTTAACCAAATCGAAAGGCTCTGCTAATATGCAGGGCCTTTTTTAGTTGTGGGTCTCACCGTGGGCTTCACCTGGGCGGATTGGGCGATCATTGGCGTTATCGCTATTTCCAGTTTGATTAGCTTGAAGCGTGGCTTTGTAAAGGAAGCGCTTTCATTGCTGACATGGATAGTGGCAGGTGCTGTAGCATGGCTGTTCGGCGGTGCGCTGTCTCAATACTTCAACGACTATATCCAGATTCCTTCAGGGCGTATCATTGCTGCATGCGCGCTGCTATTCATTGCTACGTTGATGGTCGGTGCTCTGGTCAATTTCCTGTTGGGAGAGCTGATTCGGGTCACCGGGCTTTCAGGTACTGACCGTTTTCTCGGAATGGCTTTCGGGGCCGCACGTGGCGGCTTGTTGATCGTGGTACTGGTAGGGCTGCTGAGCCTGGCTCCAGTACAGCAGGATCCCTGGTGGAAGCAATCCGTATTGCTTCCCCATTTTCTTTTGGTGGCTGACTGGTCCAAGAACTTCATGTTGGGGTTTGCAGGGAACTGGATGACTCAGGCAGCCGTGCCGCACACGCTTAATGAGCTGGGTGGTATTGCCAAGTAAACGATGCGTTCACGCATCCAATCGAACTAGTCTTAACAGTGGGGTTCCGTCACATGTGTGGCATCGTTGGCATTGTGGGCAAATCAAACGTCAACCAGGCGTTGTATGACGCGCTCACCGTCCTACAACATCGTGGTCAGGATGCAGCTGGCATAGTGACCAGCCTGGACGGAAAGCTCTATCTGCGTAAGGACAACGGGCTGGTTCGGGATGTGTTTCAACAGCGACATATGCAGCGTCTAGTTGGCAACATCGGTATCGGCCACGTCCGTTATCCCACTGCCGGCAGTTCATCCTCTGCTGAGGCCCAGCCGTTTTACGTCAATTCGCCCTACGGTATTACACTGGCGCATAATGGCAACCTGACCAATGTGGCTCAGCTCTCTCAAGAGATCTATGAGTCGGATTTGCGTCACGTAAACACCAATTCCGACTCGGAAGTGCTGCTCAATGTTTTTGCACATGAGCTGGCAGTGCGTAACAAGCTGCAACCCACTGAAGATGATGTATTTGCTGCCGTCTCTGGCGTACATGAGCGGTGCCGGGGAGGGTATGCCGTTATCGCCATGATAACCGGGTATGGCATGGTAGGTTTCCGGGACCCCCATGCCATTCGGCCAATCGTGTTTGGGCAGCGTCATACCGAAAAAGGCGTCGAGTACATGATCGCCTCGGAAAGCGTATCGCTGAATGTACTGGGGTTCACCCTCATTCGTGACCTGGCTCCTGGCGAGGCGGTTTACATTACTGAAGACGGTCGCTTGTTCACGCGCCAGTGCGCGGCAAATCCCAAATATGCGCCGTGCATTTTCGAGCATGTTTACCTGGCTCGTCCGGACTCCATTATCGATGGTATTTCTGTGTACAAGGCGCGGTTGCGCATGGGTGAAAAACTGGCTGAGAAGATTCAGCGGGAACGCCCTGATCATGATATCGATGTAGTTATTCCCATTCCGGATACAAGCCGCACTGCAGCACTGGAGCTGGCGAATCACCTGGGCGTCAAATTTCGTGAAGGCTTCGTCAAGAATCGCTATATCGGCCGCACGTTTATCATGCCGGGGCAGGCTGCGCGCAAGAAGTCGGTTCGCCAGAAGCTGAACGCCATTGAGCTGGAGTTTCGAGGCAAGAATGTCATGCTGGTTGATGACTCCATCGTTCGGGGTACTACTTGCAAGCAGATTATTCAGATGGCCCGTGAAGCTGGCGCAAAGAATGTATATTTCTGTTCAGCGGCGCCTGCGGTGCGGTATCCCAATGTTTATGGTATCGATATGCCCAGCGTCCATGAGCTGATCGCACACGGTCGCTCTACAGAAGATGTTGCGCGCCTGATCGGTACGGATTGGCTCATCTATCAGGATCTCAATGATCTGGTCGATGCCGTTCGTGGTGGCAATCCAAGTATCGAAAACTTCGACTGCGCAGTGTTTGATGGTCAGTACATTACAGGCGATGTCGATGAGGCATACCTGCTCAATATCGAGCAGGCCCGTAATGATGCCGCTAAAACCACGTCACATGCGGTGCATGCCATCATCGACCTGTACAACGACTGAGGAGCTTTTGCATGAGTCATGACTGGGACGCCGGGCGGCTTGATAGCGACCTGGACGGTGTAGGTTTCGATACCCTTGCCGTTCGCGCAGGCTACAACCGCTCGCCTGAGGGTGAGCATGGTGAGGCGCTGTTTTTGACATCGAGTTATGTCTTCCGAAGTGCAGCCGATGCGGCCAAACGTTTCGCTGGCGAAGTACCGGGTAACGTTTACTCGCGTTACACCAACCCTACGGTACGGACCTTTGAAACGCGAATTGCAGCGCTTGAAGGGGCAGAGCAGGCAGTGGCTACCGCTTCCGGTATGTCGGCCATTCTGGCGTTGGTGATGAGTCTGTGCAGTGCAGGTGATCACGTGCTGGTCTCGCGCAGCGTGTTTGGCTCCACCATCAGCCTGTTCGAGAAGTACCTCAAGCGTTTTGGTGTTGAGGTGGATTATCCGCCGTTATCAGATATCGAGGCATGGCGTGGTGCCTGCAAGCCGAACACTAGGCTTTTCTTTGTCGAGTCACCTTCTAACCCGCTTGCCGAGTTGGTCGACATCGCAGCGCTCGCTGAAGTAGCCCATGCCCAGGGTGCACTATTAGCGGTCGATAACTGTTTCTGTACGCCCGTACTGCAGCAGCCGTTGGCGTTGGGCGCTGATATCGTGGTGCATTCAGCAACCAAGTATATCGACGGACAGGGTCGTAGCATGGGGGGGGTGGTCGCAGGACGTGCCGAGCACATGAAGGAGCTGGTGGGCTTTTTGCGTACAGCAGGCCCCACGCTGAGTCCTTTCAATGCATGGCTGTTCCTCAAGGGACTTGAAACGCTGAAGATTCGCATGCAGGCGCACAGTCAGTCAGCACTGCAGCTGGCGCGCTGGTTGGAAGCGCAGCCCGGTATTGAGCGAGTGTTTTACGCTGGCCTGGAAAGTCATCCACAGCATGAGCTCGCCAAGCGCCAGCAAAGCGGCTTTGGTGCCGTGGTCAGCTTCGAGGTAGCAGGTGGCAAAGAGGCCGCATGGCGTGTCATTGATGCTACGCGCATAATCTCCATAACCACTAACTTGGGCGACACCAAAACGACCATTGCTCATCCTGCTACCACGTCGCATGGTCGTTTATCACCAGCTGAGCGGGCCAATGCGGGTATCAGCGACAGCTTGATTCGCATTGCCGTTGGGCTGGAAGACATTGAGGATATCAAGACCGATTTGGCTCGAGGTATAGCAGCGTTGTGAATGAGGCATATCAAATGTTGACCGGTAGCAAGGTAGCGCTGGTTACAGGGGCGGCGCGTGGTATAGGGCTGGGTGTCTCGGCTTGGCTCATTACCGAAGGATGGCAGGTGGTTCTGGCTGATATCGACCGTAGCCGTGGGACGCGTGTGGTGGAAGCGCTTGGCAATCGTGCCTGGTTCATGGAAATGGACGTGGCGAACGAAAGTCAGGTGGAGGCCGTCATTGCCGAGGTGGTGGGTCAGTTTGGCCGATTTGACCTTCTGGTGAATAATGCTGGCCTCTCCGACCCCCATAACGAGCCGTTGGAAACACTGACATTGGCACGCTGGAATCAGGTGCTATCGGTTAATCTGACGGGCGCTATGCTGACAGCCAAGTATGCCGCTCCCTATCTTCGTGCCAATCGTGGTTCCATCGTCAATGTGGCATCGACGCGCGCGCAGCAGTCAGAAATATCCACCGAAGCCTATGCTGCCAGCAAAGGAGGTCTTGTTGCACTTACCCATGCGCTGGCCATGAGCCTTGGACCAGATATTCGTGTGAACGCTGTCAGCCCTGGCTGGATTGATTCCCGGGATCTTTCTCAGCAACAGGCTGAGCCGTTGACGGAGCTGGATCATGAGCAGCATCCGGTAGGAAGGGTAGGCACCGTAGAAGATGTGGCAGCGCTGGTAGCCTGGCTTGCATCAGAGGAAGCTGAATTTGTTACCGGTCAGGAATTTACCGTTGACGGTGGAATGACCAAGAAAATGATTTATTTGGATTAAATGATAAATAAATCTTGACGGATCAAAGAGGTATGCGCAAAATGCGCGCCATCCAAGAGGGTGACCTCTTGATTCTTCCGGGCGTTAGCCCGACCGACGCGCAGCGGTAGTTCAGTCGGTTAGAATACCGGCCTGTCACGCCGGGGGTCGCGGGTTCGAGTCCCGTCCGCTGCGCCATTTTATCTTTGCTCTCATTAACATCCTTGTGCCATCTCCGAGCAACTCGAAGCATGACATGCCACTTGGATGATTATCTCAAAAGCTTGCTTCGTTAACTGTCAGGTTTAGTGAGCAAGCACTACTGCAAACATAAACGCTTAACCTTCCTTGCGAATAGCTTTGCGGAAATCTCCTGGAGTCAGGAGTGTCCAACGCTTGAACGCTCGCTGAAACGCAGCGGCAGAGGCAAAGCCAAGCACGTACGCCACTTCTCCAAAGCTTAAATCTGTATCGCGAATATAGCTTATAGCAAGCTCTCGACGCGTATCGTTCAAAATATCCAGATAACGTGTTCCCTCATCTGCCAGCTTTCGTCGCAGTGTCCAGGCAGGCATCTGTAGACGCTTTGCAATTTCTTCAAGCGAAGGCTCTCCGTTTTTTAGCAGAGGGCCGAGTATAGATACGATACGCTCGGTTAGACTGTGTTGCCGTGTAATCTGCTGCAGCTCAGTTCTGCAGATGTCCAGAAGCGCTTTCCAGGTGCCTGGAAAATAACTAAGACCTGGAAAGGCCAACGTCTTGGCATCAAGCATGATTGCATTGGTTTCTGCACCGAACTCCACCATGCAGCCAAAGCGTTCGTCGTAAGATGCCGTGCAGGAGGGGCGGGGATATTCGATCAGGACCCTGGTTGGCCTTACAGGATTACCTGTGATGTTTCCTAGCATTGCGATCCATCCAGACAGTACTTGGTCTACCACGAATCGGTTGTAATCGTTGTAAGGACTGATGGAGTAGAAATGCATCCAGGCATGGCTGTCTTGGCGAGTGAAGCGAGACTGTCCACGGTAATTGCTGCCGTACAACAATTCATAATCCAGCAGCGTACGAGCGGCGTCTCCCAGTGTTGGTGCATGCAGGCTGGCTATGCCGGCAAGGCCCAGATGGACAGGCAGGCTCTGCTGGCCGATATCCAGTCCTAGAGCAGGCTCCTGGGTAAGTTGAATGGCAGCATGTCCCAGTCGCATGTATCGGGGAATGGACAGGCGTGCATTTGGTGTTGCAAACGTCGAGTCATCAATGCCGAAGCGGAGCAACAGCGTCGTTGGATCGTGGCCTCTGGCACGTACCGCGTTGGCCAGGGCGTGGACAAATCCTACTGATAAATCACCCAGGCGCAGGCGCTTTCGATTCATAGCCAGAGGTTTAGCAACTTGGCGCCGCCCTGTGGGGTATCGAGTGGCGTGAGAATCGGTTGCTCCTTGAGCATAAGCTTGCTCTGAGGCGTTGAGCGAAGCCCCCATGCTTGACCGCTGGCAAACACCTGAACGCCAGCATGCGCCCCGGTAGCCTGAAGTGCCTGGCGTATGTCCAGCGTGCTGCGCTCGCTCAGGGCGGGTATGACCAAAAGGTCCGTCTTTACGTTCGCCTGCATGTCAATTGAGTCGCTGCCTAGGATGACGCCTAGCTTACCGGCAGCAGTTTCGATGACTTGTGGCGTGATGCCAGGATGTTCTTTGCCGGATAGCCAGGGGCTGCGATACGGTTTTGCCAGTGGATGGCCCGTTGGATCAAACACTACGCAGGTGTTGTAGAGCTTACCTGTGCCAACCCGTAACAGGCCTTCCTTCATGCGTGGAGAGGGTAGAACGATCGAGCCCGCCACAACAGTAACCGAAAACTGGCGAGCCAGCCCGCCAAACAGGATCTGATAATTTCCTGCCATATCCCAGGCTTTCATTCTCAGCAGGGCTTCATCGAATCGCTGATCGCTTTTTGATGCAAGCCAGGCACGGGTGAACTTGACGGGGTTGCTGAGGGCTAGCCACTGGCGAGCTTCGTTTAGCTGGGCAGTGTTGTAAACGATAGGTTTCTCGCCAGTAAGCATAAGCCCTGTTCCAATATGCTCGGGGAATACCACAATCGTCTTGTCATTGAGCAATCCCTCGCGCTGGGCTTTGGCGAGGTAGCCTTCAAGCTTCAGTCGCAGACGCTCAGGGGTCTGGTAGTCGAGTGCAAACAGCTCCGGCTGAATCGCCAGCAGGTTGCCGTGGCCCTTGGCTTCGCCTGCATTGATTGCCAGCTCGCTTCGCAAATCCGATAAATAATGAAAGGTCGGCCGTTGGGCTATCCAGCCTGCGACTGCAGCGAAGATGCAGATGATGAATAGAAATACAAACTTGCGCATTAAAGCTCCGCGTTGAACCAGGCGTGCCCAAGGGCTTGAACACTCTGGCTGAAAATTCCACGTCAGGGTAGGGAAAATGCCTTTAAAAGCCAAGCCGGGGGTGTGCACCATGGTTAATGAGTTGTCATTTACGGTGATTGAGTCTGCGGGACAGGCAGCTTATGTTTTTCCCATAACGTCCATAACAGGCTTTTAGCCATTGGCCTTGGAGATTCCCGTGACTGCTATTCATTACCCTCACTTGCTTGAGCCGCTAGACCTGGGTTTCACCCAGCTGCGAAACCGAACACTAATGGGATCCATGCATACAGGGCTTGAGGAGCGGCCGGATGGCTTTGAGCGCATGGCGGCTTATTTTGCCGAGCGTGCCCGCGGTGGAGTTGGTCTGATCGTGACTGGAGGGATTGCGCCCAACGAGGAGGGTGCGGTGTATAGCGGTGCGGCCAAGCTTACTACTGAGGAAGAGGCTTACCGCCACAAAACAGTCACTCAGGCGGTTCATGACTGTGATGGAAAGATCTGCCTGCAGATTCTTCATGCAGGACGTTATGCCTATACCCCAAAGCTTGTCGCCCCTTCGGCTCTTCAGGCACCTATCAACCCTTTCAAGCCAAAGGCACTGACTACCGAGGAAGTCTACAAGCAGGTCGATGACTACGTCCGGTGTGCCCGATTGGCTCAACTCGCGGGTTACGACGGTGTAGAGGTGATGGGGTCGGAAGGATACTTCATCAATCAGTTTATCGTGGCGCGAACCAACCACCGTGAGGATGAGTGGGGCGGATGCTATGAGAACCGTATCCGCCTGGCTGTAGAAGTGGTACGGCAGATTCGAGAAGCAGTGGGTGAGGCGTTTATCGTAATCTTCCGTCTGTCTATGCTGGATCTGGTAGAGGACGGCAGTGGTCCGGAAGAAATTGTGCAACTGGCCCAGGCGATCGAGCGGGCTGGCGCCACGCTGATCAATACCGGCATTGGCTGGCATGAGGCGCGCATTCCCACGATTGCGACACTGGTGCCAAGGGGAGCATTCAGTCAGGTAACTGCTCAGCTGAAGGGTAGAGTGAATATCCCCTTGATAGCTACCAACCGCATCAATATGCCGGATATGGCAGAGCGCATACTGGCAGAAGGGCAGGCGGACATGGTCTCCATGGCGCGCCCGTTCCTGGCTGATCCTGAGTTCGTTATAAAGGCTGCTACAGGACGGGCAGATGAGATCAACACGTGCATCGCCTGTAACCAGGCCTGCCTGGATCATACCTTTGCGGGCAAACTGACCAGCTGTCTAGTCAATCCAAGGGCGTGCCATGAAACCGAGCTCAACTACAGCCCTGTCAGTAAGACCAAGCGTATCGCAGTCATTGGTGCAGGACCGGCGGGTTTGGCGGCAGCCACCATAGCAGCACAGCGGGGCCATTCAGTGACTCTGTTTGAGCGCTCCGAAATTATCGGAGGGCAGTTCAATGTTGCCAGGCGTATACCGGGCAAGGAGGAGTTCAACGAGACGCTTCGCTACTTTGGTAAACGTCTTGAGCTTACAGGCGTTACCGTAAGGCTGGGGCACGAGGTACGGGCTGAAGAGCTGATTCAGGGAGGCTATGACGATATCGTTTTAGCGACAGGAATCGTACCGCGTACGCCATCCATCCCGGGTATTGAGCATCCGTCTGTCATCAACTATCTGGACGCCATATACGGACATAAGGACATTGGTGCACGGGTAGCGGTTATTGGTGCGGGAGGAATAGGATTTGATGTGGCTGAATTTGTCACTCATCAGGCGCATCTGGATACCTTGAGTCCGACAGCCTTCTGGCGAGAGTGGGGAATCGACACGACCCTACAGGCCAGAGGGGGAGTTACAGGTATTTCGCCTGAGCCTACACCCCCTGCTCGAGAGGTTTATCTGTTGCAGCGTAAAGCGACCAAGATGGGCGAAGGCTTGGGCAAGACAACAGGTTGGATTCACCGCACCAGCTTGAAACACCGTCAGGTAAGAATGCTGAACGGGGTGGAGTATCTCCGTATTGATGATCAAGGGTTGCATATCCGAATTGGTGAAGACGTTCGGGTTCTGGCCGTTGATACCATCATTGTCTGCGCTGGGCAGGAGCCCAAGCGAGACCTGATGGATGCCCTGTCTTCGGCGGGACAGCGTGTGCATGTTATTGGAGGGGCGGATGTGGCTGCAGAGCTTGATGCCAAGCGGGCCATCAATCAGGGTGCCCGCCTGGCAGCGATGTTATGAAACCTGACTGCATGCACTGAAACAGCTTGCCAAACAATAATGTGCATAGGTGCTGAGTCGTTCACATAAGCCACCTAGTCTTTTAACTGAAAGGCCCTAGACTGTAGCAATGGGTTTAGGGCCGATGTGCCTTAAATAAAAGTGTTGTGCTGTCCGGTTGTACGTCCGGTGCCAAGGCGCCTATGAGTCATGCGCTTTTCCAATGGGTCGAGGACTGCCCCATGAATACATTGAATAAGGCTCAACGAGCCGAAGCGGTGCTGTTCTTTGATGAAGAAGGATCAGTCATCAAAGAAATGCTCTATCACGAATTCGAAGCATTGCTGGATGCCTTCTTTGCATTGCCCCAATTCGCCCAGCGGCGAGTTCGGCTGGCCTATGTGACGATCGATCTACAGCTGTGCATCCGATCAGGTGTATTTTTCTATCTGGATTTCACCCGTACGGGGGCTGCAGACCCCAATTGGAACATTCCGCTACGCGAAATGGCCGAGCGCGCCGGGCGTGGCCCGGATCTGGGTGCAGGACCTATCAGGCTTGCCTGTCGCAGTCAGTGTCCGATTTCCTGGCATCAGCCCAGCCTGTGGGACCCTGAACTTGTCGCAGGTCGAAATGACCTGATTGAGCTTCGAGAATGCATCAAGCGTAATCAGCTTGGGCTGGCCCGTACCGAGGCTGTCGTTGACGAAGTCAAACCTGAACAGCTTCATATGGCAGAAGAGCATCAGTGGTATGTTCAAGAGCCCTCTGCGTCGACTGTACATGTTGATCTGGCCAATCTCGAACAAGAGCATCAGGCAAAGATGGATCACCTTGTGCGCCAGCAGCGGCTGCGTATCCTCGCCCTGACGCGCAAGCATGAAGAGGAGCTGGTTCAGCTCAAGCAGGAAGCCGAGCACCTGCAGACTGCCTTGGCTGAGCAGGAGCGGATGAACGGTATGCTGATGAAAAAGCTGGAGCAGGAGGCCAGTCAGTATCGTTCGACTCGAAATGAGCTGACTCAGCAATTGCGAGCCCTGGAGAAAAACAGCGAATACAAGCTCGAGGCGTTCAAGATTCAATTCGAGGCCGAGCAGCAGGCCCGTATCGAAACGGCAGTAGCCGACTACAAGGAACAATTGGCCATCCGGGAAGTTGAGCTGGCTTATCGGGAGGAGCTGGATTCGCAATTGGAAGAAGAGCTCGAGCAGCTCAAGGCGAAATGTGCACGGCTTGAAGCGGGGAGTAGCAGCAAGCTGCTTGAAAGAATGGCAGACAGTGGCGTCATATTCGTGACTTACCAGCCTGGTGCAGGGCACATGACACTGTCACGCGCGGATGTCATGCGGTTTGTTGAAAGCCCATTGGCTTACACAGCTATGCACTGCCGGGTGACACAACCGCATTACGAGCAATGGCTTTCTCATTACAAGCATCCTGTTTGCCAAAGGGCATTACCGGGTGGCATGCCGTGTAGTAAGCCGCTCCAACGTGTTGACTCACCTCGCCAGTTCATTCGAGGCGAGTCTGACTGCTGTCTTCAGCATCAAACAGCGGCGTTTTTGAAAAACCAGGCAGGTTAACATTGGACTTGTTGTTAAAAAGTCCACCGCTGGAAGAAGTTGCAACCACATGGCTGAGCAAGGCGGGAGTCCGATTGGCACTGCTTCGCCTTGATGAAGTGGACCCTCTGGTTTCCGGCAACAAGAGTTATAAGCTGGCGGCTTACCTCCAGCAGGCGCATATCGAACGGGCTTCAGGGTTGATTAGCCTCGGTGGCCCGCACTCCAATCATCTGCATGCACTTGCAGCTACCGGACAACGGCTCGGCTTGAAAACTGTAGGGCTCCTGAGAGGCGAGCCGCAGAGTACGCCAACAGTTGATGACCTGCGCAAATGGAAAATGGAGTTGCACTGGTTGGGTTACGGAGGTTATCGGGCCCGACGCGATGACGAGTTCTGGGGTGAATGGCTGGCACGTTACCCAGGCTATTTGCCTATTCCCGAAGGGGGCGGTGGCTCGCTGGGCATGCAGGGGTGTATACCTCTGGTTGCTTATATTAAGACGCAGCTGAACACGATTGGCTGGTCTGATTATGATGCGCTGTGGGTGGCTGCTGGTACGGGAACGACACTGGCCGGTCTGGCTGTAGGAGAGGCTGGCAGACATCCTGTCATCGGGACGCTATCTGTCCCGCTGCGCTACAACGTTCCCGATCAGGTGGCGCGTTGGGTGCGCGAGGCGGGTCAACCTGATGCAGATATCCGTTGGCTCGATGCGAGTTTAGGAGGATTTGCACGTATTGATGCCGAATTGGCCAGCTTTATGGCCTCGTTCGAGACCGAAACACAAATACCACTCGAGCCACTTTATACAGGCAAGCTATTGCTGGCGCTTCGCCGTACGGTTGAGGCGGGAGATATTCCAGCCGGACAGCGCATTATAGCGCTGCATACGGGCGGTCTACAGGGGCGTCGGGCGATGCAGGACAACCTGTTAAAGCTGCTGAAGTCATAGATCAGTGTTCGGCCCTTTCTGGTATAAAAGGCCATGTCTCAGGTATCCAGAATAAACGGTGGTCTTCCTGACCTTCCTCGTCAAAGTGCACAAGTAACCGAGGCCAATGTGGCTCGACGTTGAAGTCGAATAGAGCATGTCCATCGTGTCGGTGTGCAGGCGCAAGCCAGCGCTGCTTGGGAAGTAGTTTCCATGCGCCTTCCTCTTCAGGCTTCGCTTTATCAAAGCGTTGCCACAAACCCCGCAAATGATGTGGGGAGCAGCTGGGAAATGGTGTGGCACCCGCGGGTGGATAAAACAGATAACCGCCCATCCATAGCCAAGGCTGGACAGAGACGATACCGAGTGTTTTAAACAGAACGCGTGCTTCCGGAGACTGCGACAAGGGTAACTGCCGGTTTAGAAAATGACTCAGCTTGCGTTCGAGTCGATCTTCGCCACCTGGGCCCAACCATTCCGGTGATTGCGGAAGGCCCGTTGCCAGATAATATTTAACCGCTACTTCAAGGTGATGAACGCCTTCATCATCTCGGATCAGGAGATCAAGCTCGCCCAGCGTATGAGTCGCCGTACGGAGCGGTAGATTGGCTCCCAGCAACTCAACCCCAGGGGCATGGGTGAGGGCAAATTGCCAGAGCAATTCGTAGTACCGCCCAAGGCGGCGGTCGCTTCCCTGGGTAAGCCAGCCTGTCAGCAATGCAGGACTTCGATCAAGCTCATGGAGCCAATCGGCTAATTTGTCAGGTTTTGCTGTCCAATTGCTTGCAGCCAAGGGGTGACGTTGTTCCGCTCGGTCCAGGATGGGCGGAGAGGTGATTACCCAGGCCAGATCACGCACCGCTGGGTGGCGAAGCGTGTAAGGCAGTACGGCCAGTGCTTGGAATGGATTGCTCATCATTCAAGCATACGCCGAGTTGGACAAGGGTGTACGGTTTGCTGTGCCTTGCCGCTTGCCCGCATAATTTATCGACATTCCTGCCATAGAAGGGCTACGGCCGCGTATGGACTCTTTTCAGAAAATCGGCATTATCGGCCGTCTGGGCAGCACTCAAGTGCTGGATACCATTCGCCGGCTCAAAACATTCTTATTGGCGCGGCGCCTGCATGTGATCTTAGAAGACATCATCGCCGAGGTCATGCCCGGTCACGGCCTGGAAACCTGCTCTCGTAAAACCATGGGCGAGGTCTGCGATCTGGTTATTGTGGTAGGAGGCGATGGCAGTCTGCTGGGGGCGGCACGTGTACTGGCGCGCCCGCGTGTACCTGTTCTGGGTATTAACCGTGGCAATCTGGGTTTCCTGACCGATATTCGTCCCGATGAGCTTGAGACCAAGGTGGCCGAGGTGCTTGAGGGACAATATATCGTCGAGACACGCTTTCTTCTGGACGCCTTTGTTTGTCGCGAGGGAGAAACGATTGGTCAGGCCGATGCCCTGAATGATGTTGTCCTGCATCCGGGCAAATCGACCCGCATGATCGAGTTTGCCCTGCATATCGATGGCAAGTTCGTCTGCGCTCAGAAGGCCGATGGGCTTATCGTCGCGACACCCACAGGCTCGACAGCCTACTCGCTGTCAGCCGGAGGGCCCATCATGCATCCCAAACTGGATGCAATTGTCATCGTGCCGATGTACCCACATACCTTGTCCAGCCGCCCCATTGTAGTCAGTGGCGACAGCGAGCTGAAAATCGTGGTCTCGCCGAACATGCAGATCTATCCGCAGGTCTCATGTGATGGACAGAATCATCTTAATTGCGCGCCTGGTGACGTCGTAACCATCCAGAAAAAGCCGCACAAACTGCGACTCATCCACCCACTGGATCATAACTATTACGAGGTTTGCCGGACGAAGCTCGGCTGGAGCAGCCGTCTGGGGAATGATTGATGCTTGACCCTGATCGTGGCTATGACCTGATAGGCGATATTCACGGCTGCGCTCATGTGCTTGAACGTTTGCTGGACCAAATGGGCTATCGCCGACACAACGGTGTCTGGCAGCATCCGCGAAGGATGGCGCTCTTTCTAGGGGACATCCTTGATCGTGGGCCTCATGTGCGAGAGTCGCTGCATTGCATTCGTGACATGGTGGAGGCAGGCCAGGCAATGTGCCTGCTGGGTAACCATGAAATCAATGCCTTGAGCTGGCACACGCCGGCGCCGCCAGAAAGTCACAAGCGATACGTTCGTGAGCATACCTCTCGTTACGAGCGGGTGATCCAGACGACCTTGGTGCAGTTCGATCACCATTCTACGGAGTGGAATGACTTTCTCACATGGCTGTATGAGTTGCCCTTGTATATCGATGCTGGACGTTTCAGGCTGGTACATGCCTATTGGGATTCGTCCCTGATTGCTGCCATTGATGAGGTCTATCCGGGTGGGTATATCGATGAGCGATTCATTCAGCAGTCGGCCATTCCGGGGAGCCTGGCTAATCGCGCCTGCTCTCGGCTGCTCAATGGCGTTTCCCTGCCGCTGCCCAACGGCATGAAAATGACGGGGCGTGATGGCTTCACACGCGGTCGGTTCCGAACCAAATTCTGGGAGGAAGACCCGCAGACATACGGCGATATTGTCTTTCAGCCAGATGGTTTGCCGGATGATGTGGCCTGCGAGCGGCTGAGTGAAACCGAGAAGTCCAGCTTGATGTGTTATGGCATCGATGAGCCGCTGCTGTTTGTAGGGCATTACTGGCTCGACGGTCATCCTGAACCGATACGGCCTAATCTCGCCTGTCTGGATTACAGTGCCGTGAACAACGGAAAGCTGGTGGCGTATCGGCTGGATGAGGAGCATCGTCTGGATCCAAAGAAATTCGTCTGGGTCGATGTGCCGTCAACAGGAGGGGCGGAATGAATTCACAGCCTGCGTTACGTGTAGGACTCGAAACGGACCTGCTAGGGTTTACGCAATTACTCCGTCGTCTGCATATTCCTCACCGAGTGACTGAAGAACGCGATGCACAAGTGGTGTGGGTTACTGATCCGGGACTGGTAGACGAGGTGCGTAACCTGTATGCACGCTATCCGCAAGGGGACACGGCCGGTGAGATCTCTGATGTTCGGCCTGCTGTAACTCGGCCTGGCTTCAAGGAGCAGCTACGGGCAAGTCCTGTAACTGCAGGCGTCCTGCTCATCACACTGATCGTGGCTGCGATTACCTTGTTGGGCGATCGTTATGAGGCTGTTCGCTGGCTTACCTTTCTAGACTTTCGGCTTTACGATACGTACATCGAGTTCTATCCCGTCTCCTATACTCTTGAGCAAAATCAGTGGTGGCGGTTTGTTTCACCCATGTTTCTGCACTTTGGTGTTTTGCATCTGGCCATGAATTCCCTGTGGTATTGGGAGCTGGGGCGCCGCATTGAGTTTCGTCAAAAGGGGTGGATGCTATTGGCGTTAACCTTCCTCTTTTCACTGGCAGCCAACCTTGTGCAGTACTGGTGGAGTGGCCCGGCACTGTTTGGCGGATTGTCAGGTGTGCTCTATGGCCTGCTGGGCCATTGCTGGTTATTCCAGCTGTTGGCACCCACCCCGGCGTATCGAATGCCAAAGGGCGTTGTCATCATGATGCTTGCCTGGCTGGGTATATGTCTGACCGGCGCCATTGATGTGCTTGGCTTTGGTGCCATTGCCAATGGCGCTCATGTAGGAGGTCTGCTGGCCGGCTGTGTAACGGGCGTTCTGGGTGGCCTGATTGCCAGGACGCGCCGCTAGACTGGAGGAGTGCATCTGACGTTTCGTGGGCAGAGCTGCAAGGCTACACTATGCCGCTGAAAAGGAGCCCTAGATGACCGAATCCCGTTTACGCACTCTTCGTGACTATATCCGTTGGGCGGTGAGCCGCTTCCACGCCGAAGGGCTTTATTTTGGCCATGGCACCGACAATGCGTGGGATGAAGCCAGGCAGCTGGTGTTAGGCGCCTTGCATCTGCCTTGGGAAATGTCTGACAGCTACCTGGATTGTCGGTTGGAAGATGATGAACGCTACGACTTGAGCGTCCTGCTTCACCGACGGATTCAGGAGCGCATTCCGACGGCTTATCTGTTAGGCGAAGCCTGGTTTTGTGGGCTGCTGTTTATGGTTGATGAACGTGTGTTGGTGCCAAGGTCACCGATTGCCGAATTGATCGATGCCCGCTTTGCGCCTTGGCTACCCCATGAGCCTGCTCGAATCCTGGACCTCTGTACCGGCTCGGGATGCATTGGTATTGCCTGTGCTTATGCGTTCCCTAATGCAGAGGTAGCGCTGGCCGATCTCTCCTTTGATGCATTGGAGGTCGCCTGGCAGAACATAGAGCGGCATGACCTTGAAGACCGGGTTTATACCGTGCAGGGGGATGGGTTTACTGGATTGCCAGGGCAGCGTTTCGACCTGATCGTGTCAAATCCACCTTATGTGGACGCAGAAGATTTTGCCGATATGCCGGCTGAATATCACCACGAGCCGGAAATGGGCCTTGCCTGTGGCTCAGACGGGCTGGATCTGGTGCGCCGAATGTTGGCTGAAGCCGCGGATCACCTCACTGACACCGGCACGTTGATCGTTGAGGTGGGCAATAGTCAGGTACACGTCGAAGCGCTTTATCCTGAAGTCGACTTTACGTGGCTCGAGTTCGAGCGGGGCGGTCACGGGGTCTTTCTGCTGTCTGCCAAGCAGTGCCAGGAGCATCAATCGCTGTTCCAGAGCCGCCTCTAGTAGGCGGCTCGAATACCTAAGCTGCCTGCGTCTTCTCGACCAGGCGCTCCAAAAACATGAGCAGGGCGACTTCCTCTTCGCGAAGTCCCTTGCGTTTGCGCGGCTTGGGTAGCGAGCCGAGTTCGCCAGCTATAAATGCATCCATGACGCCCGGGTGGATATAACACTTGCGGCATACTGCTGGTGTGTTGCCCAGCATACTGGATACTTGCTTGACCATCTCCTGAAGGTGCTTTTTGGCTTCAGTTTGAGTTTCGTAGCGCAGTGACTTGAGCGTAGACAGAGCCAAGGCACTGCCTGCCCAGGTGCGGTAATCCTTGGCAGTAAAATCAGCACCACTGAGTTCGTGCAGGTAGGCGTTTACGTCTGACGAAGTGACTGTATGCCGATCGCCATCTTCATCCAGATACTGAAACAAGTGTTGGCCGGGTAGCTCAAGGCAGCGCTTGACGGTACGTGAAAGCCTCGGATCTGTCAGCTTGATGTTGTGCTCAACGCCGCTTTTGCCGCGGAAGTGAAAGCGAATCGTATTGCCGGTAACGTCTGCATGTCGGTTACGCAGGGTTGTCAGGCCGTACGATTTATTGCTTTTGGCATATTGCTGATTGCCTACGCGAATCAAGGTGGCGTCCAGCAGGCTGATAACGGTCGCCATGACTTTTTCCCGGTTCAGCTTGCGTTGCGCCAGATGCTCTTCTATCCGCTTGCGCAGTTTGGGAAGGGCATTGCCGAACTCCAGCATCCGTTCGTATTTGTCAGTGTCTCTGATTTCGCGCCAACGTGGGTGATATCGGTATTGCTTGCGTCCTCGGGCGTCCCGCCCCGTTGCCTGTAAATGGCCACAAGGATCGGCACAGATCCAGACATCCGTATAGGCGGGTGGAATGGCCAGTTTGTTGATGCGGTCAATTTCAGCCTGATCGCGAATACGTTCGCCTTGGGCATCCAGGTAGATAAACTTCCCGCGCAGCTTTTTTCGCCGCAGGCCCGGCTGCGTGTCATCCACATAGTGAAGGTCCGAGGGTAGCGGGGGGCACAGGGCTGTACCTGTATCGTCGCGCTCGTCTCCAGGGGCGGGCAGCGTACCCTCGGCGGTCGGGGGAATAAATGAGGCACTCTCTGACATGAAAACACCGGCTGTGGACTGCTTTCTATGAAGACCGCAGGGCTAGTAGCCGGTTCGTCGCTCTAGACGAGAGGCAATATCTGATCCTTTAACCGACCGCTTTCGGCAAGCTCCAAAAACTCATCACCTAGCCGCTGGCTTTCCGCCATGGCTGTATGCCAGTGACGTTGCCGTGTAGCAGGGTCGGTTGCATAACGGGTGAAATCCTTGCGGTCGGGAAGCTTTCGACCAGGTAGCCGCTCAAGGTAAGACCGTGAGGGTGCCAGTAGCACCACATTTCGCAGGTTATGTGTATTGGCCTTGCGCCAGAAGATGCCCTTGTCGAACCACCCAGGAATGATGCGATCGATAAAATGTGGATAGAGCACAATGTCATTCCCGCGATAGGGAAGATCCAGATGGTAATCGAGCAGTCCCCCGTCACGGTAAGTACCGGAGCCAAAGCCAGGGATATCTGTTACGCCCTCCATGACCAGTGGAATGGAGCCTGACGCCAGCAACGACTGGCGAAGGTTGTCGGGGCGAAGCGCATGGTACTGCGTTGGGAAATCATTCAGTTCATCCAGCGGCGGCGCCTGGCGCAAATCATGGGCCACGATACGGCTGAAATGGCGAATCAGACGAGACCGTGCTATCAGGTTGTCGCGGATCACAGCGCCCAGGCCAAGGCTTAATGTTCGGCGCTGGTCACTGGCCAGAGGGCCCAATGCCTGAACAATCATGATGTTCAGGCGATAGCCTGGGGCGGTCAGAATCGCCTCGTCACGCCCACCCAGCAGTTCATCCAGCATGCTTTCGCAAATCTGACTGATCTGCCTGATTCCAATACCTTTGGGAAAATGCAATCCGGTATAAAGGTCGCCCAGCCGGCGTAATGAGTCTGCCGGATCCGGTAGGCAGACACATGCGGAGCGCCAGGCCCCAATGGATGCGCCAACCAATGCGCGCACCCGTGGTGAGCGAGGCAGCCATTCACCAAAAAGCGCGATGTCCAGCCCTTGCAAGCCTAGTGCTTTCGGGCCGCCTGCTGCGCCCGGGATAATACCTACGTCCGCAGGTGACAGGCCCTGTTGGCGAATATGCGCCAGCGCCTGCGTGCCCGCGCGGATAACGAGGGAAGGAGATTTGATGTGAATAGCTGTCATGAGGACTCCATACGGACAGCCAGTATACAAACGCACCGCCGCGATGCGGAGCAGGTATGGCATTGATTGCGAAAGACCGTTGGGCTGACCATGTAGTTCCAAAATGAGATTAAGGCTGAATTAAGGCTGCCTCGTTAAGGTGAACTCACTGAATAACCCGTGAGGACATACGCATGAAAGCACTGACTACATTGATTGCCGCTGCCAGCCTGACCGCCCTGGCCGGTGCGGCCCAAGCCCGCGACCTGGGACCTGACGAAGCGCTCAAGCTGCGTGATGCAGGTACCATCAAATCCTTCGACGTATTGAACAAGGCGGCTATCGCCAAGCATCCTGGCTCGACGACTCACGATACTGAGCTGGAAGAAGAATATGGCCGCTATATCTATCAGGTTGAGTTACGTGACCAGAAAGGTGTGACATGGGATCTGGAACTCGATGCCGCAACGGGCGAAGTGCTCAAGGATGTACAGGACGATTGAGCCTGGGTAGCAGCATGATGAAAGGCCTGCTGGTATTGACATTGCTGTCAGCCAGCGGGCTTTCAATCGCTCGCGACCTTGACCAGGATGAGGCGTTGCGGCTTCGTCAGGAAGGAAGAATTCGTCCTCTTGAGCAGCTTATCAACCAGGCTTATGCGCGCTATCCAAAGGCAACATTGCTGGAGGCGGAGCTTGAGGAGGAAGATGGTGTTTATGTCTATGAGATCGAGTTTCTGGTAGACAAGGGCGTTGTGCGCGAGCTGGAAATCAGCGCCACTGACGGTACGATTTTGAAGGACGAGGTAGACGACTGATGCGTCTGTTGTTGGTAGAGGACAGTGTTCCCCTGGCGGATGAGTTAATGGCCAGCCTGACACGACAAGGCTATGCCGTAGACTGGCTGGCTGATGGCCGTGATGCGGCATACCAGGGGGCAGTCGAACCTTATGACCTTATCGTACTTGATCTGGGACTGCCGGGGCGTTCTGGGCTGGATGTGCTCAGAGAGTGGCGCACGCAGGGACTTTCTACGCCGGTACTGATTCTGACGGCGCGTAGTGGTTGGGCCGAGCGTATCGATGGGCTCAAGGCTGGCGCCGATGATTACCTGACCAAGCCGTTCCACCCTGAAGAGCTTTCCTTGCGGATTCAAGGATTATTGCGGCGTGCCCGCGGGCTGGTGAATCAGCCGACATTGCAGGCTTCCGGTCTGAGCCTGGATGAGTCACGGCAATGTGTTAATCGCGGGGATGAAAGCATCGAGCTGACCGCCGCAGAGTTCAGGCTGCTGCGGTATTTCATGTTGCATGCAGGGCAGATCCTGTCCAAAAGTCATTTGGGTGAACATCTCTACGACGGTGAAAGCGAGCGTGACTCCAACGTCATCGAGGTGCACGTGAACCATCTCAGGCGTAAATTGGGGCGCGATATTATCGAGACACGGCGAGGACAGGGCTACCGCTTCGGGAAATCTGCATGAAGTCCATTCAGCAGCGATTGGGCATTGGCTTGGCCTCCGCTCTGCTGATATCCGGACTTTTATTGATACTGGGCGCACGCTGGCTGGTTGATACGGCGCTACGGGATTATCTGGGAAGCGGACTTCAGACAGAGAGCGAAAACCTCCTGGTGGCTATTGCGCGGGGGCCAAACGGGCTGCAGCTGGATGAGCAGCGCCTTAATCCCGCCTATCAACGGCCATTTTCCGGGCGTTATTTCGAGATCGACATAGGAGAACCTCGCTGGCGCTCCCGGTCGCTATGGGATCATGTGCTTGAGAGACCTACGCACGTAGGGCTGACCGGACATCTCGTCAATGGCCCCGGAGATCAGCGCCTCCTGGTCTATCGCGCGGATTATCAGCGGTTGGGGCAAAAGCTCAGCATTGTCGTTGCACAGGATTACAACCCGCTCCTGACCAGTTTCAGTCGAATGCTACGTATAGGTGCCGGTATTGGGCTGGTTGCGTTAATCGTAATCCTTTTTCTACAACGGATTACGGTAAGGCGCGCCTTAAAGCCACTTGAACGGGTCCGGCAACAAGTGGCTCAACTGCAACAGGGGCAGCGCAGCCAGCTGGATACGCAGGTTCCCCAAGAGCTTGAGCTGCTGGTGGAGCAGATCAATCATCTGCTGCGTCATACCGAGGATAATCTCAAGCGTGCCCGCCATGGCATCGGTAATCTGGGGCATGCATTGAAAACGCCTCTGGCCGTGCTGGTAAGCCTTGCGGAGCGGCAAGAACTGAGTGCGCATCCTGAACTGCAAAACATCCTGCGCGATCAGCTTGAGCAGATCCAGCAGCGTCTTGAGCGGGAGCTGCGCCGTGCTCGCCTGGCCGGTGACCAGCTTCCCGGTGTCTATCTGGACTGCGAGGCTGAATTGCCTTCGCTCTGCGCCATGCTCAAGCAGATCCATGACAACGACCTGACGATCTCCTGTCATGTGCCTTCCGGTTTGAAACTGCCCTGGGATCGCGAAGACCTGCTTGAATTGCTGGGTACGCTGTTGGATAACGCCTGTAAATGGGCGAGCAGCCAGGTAGAGCTGACGGTACTGAAGAAAGATGCCTGTTATGAGATCAGTATTGATGATGATGGGCCAGGTATCGCGCCTGAATCCAGACAGGATATTCTCGAGCGAGGTGCGCGTCTGGATGAGCGAGTCATGGGACATGGCTTGGGCCTTGGTATTGCGCGTGACATTGTGGACAGTTGCGCAGGTACGCTCAGCCTGGAAAGCAGCTCCCTGGGCGGGCTGAAAGTTTTGGTCCGGCTGCCGCTCCGAGCCTCCCGATCTGCTCCCGGTGATTGAGACCATACGGATAGAGCACTATCGATCGACCTTCATTTTCGTTTCGCTTGGCCGAAAACCTACTTAGATAACAACCTAAGAGGTCTCAGTGATGAGTTTAAAAGCCAAGGTGCTCCTGCTGGCGCTCCTACCTGTTGTGATTACTACCCTGATCATCAGCGGTATTTCCTATGTGATGCTGAGCAATAAAGCCGAGCGCGATATACAGACAACGCGTGATCGCTTGATGGAGCAAAGCAACGTAACCCTGAAGAATTACGTGCAGGTTGCCCTGACAGCGGTCAAGCCGCTCTACGATGCTTCAGCTGATGGTGATCAGGCGGCCCGCGCCGAGGCAATCAGGATTTTGTCTGGCATCACCTATGGCAAAGACGGCTATATGTTTGGCTATGACTCAAATGTCATCCGCCTTTTCAAGGGAAACGACGCTGAAGGCATAGGCAAGAGCTTTCGTGATAACAAGGATCCGAACGGCGTTTACCTGAACCAGGAGCTGGTCCGTGCAGGTAAGGATGGCACTCATTATGTCCGCTATTCCTCTACATTGCCTGGTAAAACTACCTTGGTTCCCAAGTTGAGCTATACCGAGTACCTGCCCAAGTGGGACCTGGTCCTGGGCTCTGCCATCAACCTGGATGGCGTTGAGGAGCGGCTGGGCAAGATCGAGGCCGATGTACGTGCGCAGACCTTGACTCAGCTGTTCTCCATCATCGGCGTCTCGCTGGTAGTGCTGGTCATCATCGCCATTGCGGCTCATCTATTTGCCATGCGAGTGTTGCGTCCGCTTGAGCTCATGCGTGCAAACCTTGATGACATTGCTGATGGCGAAGGCGATCTGACACGTCGACTGCCGGTGCAGAGTAACGACGAGTTGGGCCGGCTTGCTGGCTCGTTCAATCGATTCGTTGGCAAGATTCATGGAACCGTACAGCAGGTAATCGACATCACTCAGCAGCTCACCGGTTTGCTGGATGAGGTGGCTGCCCAGGCTCGTCGTACCGAGCAGGCCATGCAGCGCCAGCGTAGCGAAACCGATCAGGTTGCCACGGCTATCAACGAGATGTCCGCAGCGGCTCATGAAGTGGCGCAAAGTGCCCAGCAAGCGGCAGAAGCTGCCCGTGAGACCGATGAGCAAGGGCGTGTAGCCAAGCGTGTGGTTGAGGGTAGTGTGGCAGGCATCCATTCTCTGGTCGATGAAGTGCGTGACAGCGGCATGTCGCTCGACAGTCTGCAGCAGGACGTACAGTCTATTGTCAGCGTACTGGATGTTATCCGTTCCATTGCCGAGCAAACCAACCTGCTGGCCTTGAACGCTGCTATCGAGGCGGCTCGGGCTGGTGAGGCGGGTCGTGGTTTTGCGGTCGTGGCCGACGAAGTTCGTGCCCTGGCAAGCCGTACTCAGCAGAGTACCCAGGAGATCCAGGGAATGATCGATCGCCTGCAACAGGGTACGCAAAAGGCGGTTGAGTCGATGCGTCGCTCTGGTGCGGCAGGTGAAAGTACGACTGTCCAGGCCAGTCAGGCAGGCGCCTCGCTCGATACCATCAGCCAGCTGATCGGTACGATTAATGCCATGAACGCCCAGATAGCCAGTGCAGCCGAAGAGCAGACGGCGGTCTCCGAGGAAATCAACCGTAGCGTCCACGAGATTGCTGGCGCGGTTGAAACCATGACGGCAGGGGCTGAGCAGAGTGCGACCACTACCCAGGGGCTAGTCTCGCTAGGGGATCGCCTCCACGGCCTAGTCAAGCAGTTCCGCGTTTAAATCGACATTCCTGAGGGCTCTGGCTGAGCCCTCAGGAACAAGTGCGTGGTATCCAGTGTTCTAACCAAAAGCGACGCTCGTTGCTCTTGAATGGACTTTGGAACCCTGATGAAAAGCACGCGACTTGAAAATAGAACATTTATCTTTCTTCTGATTATTGTCTCGATCGCATTTGCCTGGATTCTGTTGCCCTATTACGGCGCGGTTTTTTGGGGAGCGATCCTGGCGATTATTTTCGCCCCTATGCAGCGCTGGTTTCTCAGGCGCTACAACAATCGTAAAAACCTTGCCGCGCTGAGCAGCTTGGGTGTTTGTTTACTCATCGTGATTCTGCCGGTCACGGCGATTAGTATTTCTCTTGTTCAGGAAGGCAGTGCGCTGTATCAGCGAATCAACAGCGGCCAGCTAAATTTCGGCGAATATTTTCAGCATATGTGGCAGGCACTACCGAACGGTATCAAAAGTGTACTGCACCGATTCGATATCACTGACCCAGAAAGTATTCGCGAGCGTCTGACGCAAAGCGTTGCCCAAGGTAGTCAGGCATTGGCAAGCAGGGCCTTGTTGGTAGGGCAGGGGACGTTTCAGTTGGTCATCAGCTTTGGCATCATGCTGTACCTGCTGTTTTTCCTGCTTCGAGACGGGCAATACCTCGTAGGGCTGATCCGCAAAGCCATTCCCTTAAGCGAGATTCACAAGCGCAGCCTGCTACGCAAGTTCACGGCTGTTATCCGGGCCACCGTCAAGGGCAACATTATTGTAGCGATTGTTCAGGGCGCTCTGGGAGGCTTCATCCTGGGGGTGCTCGGTGTCGAGGCTGCCGTCCTCTGGGGCGTGATAATGGCGTTCCTGTCATTGTTGCCAGCGGTAGGCGCTGGGCTGATCTGGGGGCCGGTTGCGGTTTACTTCCTGCTGACAGGCTCGATATGGCAAGGGGTTGTACTGATCCTGTTCGGCGTTATTGTCATCGGCCTGGTGGATAACATTCTGCGTCCTATCTTGGTGGGCAAGGACACCAAGCTACCCGACTACGTGGTACTGATTTCCACACTAGGCGGAATGGCACTGTTTGGTCTCAATGGGTTCGTCATTGGCCCATTGGTGGCGGCGCTCTTCATGTCGGTATGGGACCTCTTCATGCACCGTGAGGAGGAATAAAAAGTTCAAGCAATAAAAAAGCCCCATCACTGGGGCTTTTTTATGAGAGGCCCTTACAGGCCTGTATGTTGAAGCACTTGCAACAAGGGCTGCGGGTAAACACCCAACAGCAGCGTCAGGGCTGCAATGGCGATAAGCATGATACCGCCGGCACGCTCACCCCAGTTCATGGGTGCATCGTGACGGCTAAGACCTGGTTGTACCAGATACATCGTTACCATGACACGCAGGTAATAGAACAGGCCGATGGCGCTACCAATAACGACCGCCGCGGTCTGCCACCACAGATGGGACTCGACACCCACCGTAATAATGTAGAACTTGCCGATAAAGCCCGCTGTCAGCGGAATACCTGCAAGCGACAGCATCATCACTGTTAGAACGGCGGTCAGATACGGGCGTCTCCAGAACAGTCCGCGGTACTCAAACAGCGCATCGGCATCGCGTGTGCCATTGCTTGGGCTGGACATGAGCACGATCACGCCAAAGGCTCCCAGGCTGGTAACGACATAAGTCGCCAAGTACACCCCAATCGCCTCTACCGCAATACCATTGCTGGCAGCGAGGGCTACGAGCAGGTATCCAAAGTGTGAGATGGAAGAGTAGCCCAGCAGACGCTTGAGGTTGCTCTGCATCAGGGCCAAGAGGTTGCCGACCAGAATGGAGATGATGGCGATGAAAGCGATCAGGTTATGCAACCATGTATCGTTCAGCGCAGCGGGCATGGTCTGGAACAGACGAACCACGACAGCGAAAACGGCAACCTTGCTCGCAGTAGCCAGATAAGCGCCCACCGGTGCCGGTGCGCCTTCATAGACATCTGGCGTCCACAAATGGAAGGGTACCAGCGACAGTTTGAAGCCCAGACCTACGATCATCATGCCGATACCGAGTTCCAGCAGCAGGCCGGCCGAGGCTTGCTGAGTCAGCTGCGCACCGATTCCGCTAAAGCTCAGGGTGCCGGACTGTGCATACAGCAGGGCCATGCCAAACAGCAGAATGGCCGAGCCAGCAGCAGATAGCACCAGATACTTCATGCCAGCCTCAAGGGAGCGGCGATTGAAGTAGGAATAGGCCACCAGGCCATACACCGGTACGGACAGCAGCTCAAGGCCAATGAACAGCGAAGCCAGGTGCTGCGAGCTTACCAACACGATACCGCCCGTACAGGACAGTAAAAGCAGTAGGTAAAGCTCTTCACGATTGCTGGAGTATCCCTCCATGTAAGCATGCGACAGCGTCATGCATGCCAATGTGGTAATCAGGATCAGTGCGGTATAGAAGTAGGTGTAGCCATCCATGCGCATGAGGCTGGTGACGTCGATATCGACGACCCGCATCGAGTACACAATGGACAGCAGGGCCAGGTTCAAACCGATTACCGACAGTGTCGGAATCACGGTGTGGTTGCGCCGCCAGGCTATCGCCAGCATCACCACAACGGCGGTCAGACCGGTGATGAGGAGCGGCAGAAGTGCGATGAGATGTTCCGTTGTAAAGGTCATGGCGCTACTACCGGGCAGAAACAATGGAAGAGAAAGCTGTACCCAGCCACTGGTGTACACCACTCATGCTGGCTGCCGACGTATCCAGAATGGGCTGCGGATAAACACCCAGGAGGATCAGCAGACCGACCAGAAGCAGTACCATGGACAGCTCGCGTGCATTGAGCCCCGGCAATTCCCCTTCAGACTTCGCAGGACCGAAGTACGCACGGTGGATCATGATCAATGAGTACACCGAAGCCGCAACCAGACCGAATGTAGCTATCACAACGGTCAGCGGCACCATCGGGAACGCACCCATTAGAATCAGGAACTCGCCTACGAAGTTACCGGTACCCGGCAGGCCCAGAGACGCCGAAGCGAAGAACAGGCTGAGGGCCGGCAGGTAGGGGAGGCGACCCCAGAGTCCACCCATCTCACGCATGTCGCGTGTATGCAGACGCTCATAGAGCTGACCGCACAGAATGAACAAGCCTGCTGCCGAAAGACCATGGGCGATCATCTGTACCACGACACCCTGCAGTGCATGCTGGCTGCCGGAGTAGATACCGATTAAGACGAAGCCCATGTGCGAAACGCTGGAATAGGCCACAAGACGCTTGATGTCAGTCTGTGCGAAGGACAGGAACGCACCGTAGAAGATTCCGATGATCCCGAGCCACATGGCAATGGGCGCAAACTCGGCCGAGGCATTGGGAAACAGCGGTACGGCAAAGCGTAGAAGACCGTAAGCGGCTGTTTTCAACAGAATACCGGCAAGGTCTACGGAACCGGCTGTTGGTGCCTGTGCGTGTGCATCGGGAAGCCAGGAGTGAACCGGCACGGCAGGCAGCTTCACGGCAAAGGCAATGAAGAAGCCCAGCATCAGCAGGTATTCAGTCGTTGGATCCATCTGCGTTTTCAGCAGGTCTTCATATTCAAATGTCAGCACGCCGGTTGCACTATAGTGCACCAGCACCAGGGCCACGATGGCCACCAGCATGATCAGGCCGCTGGCCTGGGTGAAAATGAAGAACTTGGTAGCAGCGGTAATTCGGCTCTTCTTGCCGTCGGCAGAGCTATGACCCCAGAGTGCGATGAGGAAATACATCGGCACCAGCATCATCTCCCAGAAGAAGAAGAACAGGAACAGGTCGACAGCCAGGAACACACCAACCACACCACCTAGAATCCATAGCAGGTTCAGGTGGAAGAAGCCAACGTGCTTCTGGATCTCGCGCCAGGAGCAGATGACGGCCAGAAGGCCTAGCAGGCCGGTCAGCAACACCATGAGCAGCGATAGGCCGTCCATGGCGAAGTGCAGGCTGATACCAAAGCGTTCAATCCAGGGATACTGGAATTCAACGGTCCAGTTCTGCTCGCTACCCGGAGCGGGGGCCAGGCTGAAGTCACCGTGCCACCAGACCCATAGGCCAAGCACCAGCTCCAATAGCATGGTTAATAAAGCAATCCAGCGTGGCAGGAGATTGCCGGAGCGATCTCCCAGCCAGCACAGCAGACCGCCTATGAAGGGGATCAGGATTAGCCAAGGCAGAATCATGACGGGCTCAATTCCTTTCGTAGATTCAAGTCAGGCCAGAAGCAGGGCGGCCAGAAGCAGCACTGCACCACCCACGATGGAGGCAGCATACCAACGCAGGCGGCCGTTCTCTGTAAGGCTCAGCGTGAGGTTACCGGCACGCGCGAGGATCGGGACAATCAGGATCGCCTTGTCGATCGGATCGCTACGCAGCAGTCGGGTAATCGCCAGGTAAGGCTTCACGAAGATCCAGTTGTAGAGCCAGTCGAAGCCCCAGGCGTGATACCACCAGGTACCAAAGAATCGACCCGGAGCACTCTTGGCAAGTGCACTGACAAAGCGACGCTTGCCCAGGAAGAGCAGGGCCGCCAACAGGATGCCGGCCAATGCAATGGCGCCTGAGGCAATTTCCAGACTGTGCTTGGCTTCGCCACCTGCATGGCCAGCCGACTGAGGCAGTACACCCGCCAGCGGTGGTGTGATCCAGGCGCCGATAAAGGTGGACAATACGATCAGTACGATTAGTGGCAAGTGATGTGCGATCCCATGACCACCATGGGCCTCAGTCTTGGCTTCACCGTGGAACACGATAAAGATCAGGCGGAAGGTGTAGATCGAGGTCAGGAAGGCACCTATTAGGCCTGCAATCAGCAGATTCTGATGGCCACTGGCAAAGGCTTCCCAGAGGATCTCGTCTTTTGAGTAGAAGCCAGCCGTAATCAGCGGTAGCGCTGCCAGCGCTGAGCCACCAACCAGGAAGCTTGCATAGGCCAGCGGAATCTTTTTCCAAAGACCGCCCATCTTGAAGATGTTCTGCTCGTGATGACAAGCCAGGATGACAGAGCCGGACGCAAGGAACAGAAGTGCCTTGAAGAACGCATGGGTCATCAGATGGAAGATCGCACCGCTCCAGGCGCCTACACCCAGGGCCAGGAACATGTAGCCGATCTGGCTCATGGTGGAGTACGCGAGGATACGCTTGATGTCGGTTTGTACCAGTGCAGCAAAGCCTGCCAGTACCAGCGTAACCGCACCCACGATACCCACTAGATGCAAAATCGAAGGCGTCAGCTCGAACAATCCATGACAACGGGCGATCAGGTATACGCCGGCAGTCACCATGGTCGCTGCGTGGATCAGCGCCGATACTGGGGTCGGGCCTGCCATCGCATCGGCCAGCCAGGTTTGCAAAGGCAGCTGGGCAGATTTACCTACCGCACCACCCAGCAGCATCAGCGTAGCCAGCATCAGCAGCGGATCGTTCATCGTGAACACATCTGGCGCACGAGTCAGCAGTTCCTGGATATCCAGCGTGCCCAGTGTCATGAACAGGATAAACAGACCGAAGGCCATGAACACGTCGCCCACGCGGGTTACGATAAAGGCCTTGAGTGCGGCGTTACCGTTGGCACGTTCGCTGTAGTAGAACCCGATCAGTAGGTAACTGCACAGGCCTACACCTTCCCAACCAAAGTAGAGGAAGAGCAGGTTATCGCCCAGTACCAGGAACAACATGCTTGCCACGAACAGGTTGGTATAGGCAAAAAAGCGTGCATAGCCTGCTTCACCGCGCATGTACCAGGAGGCAAACAGGTGAATCAGAAAGCCTACACCGGTGACCACACACAGCATGGTTACCGAGAGACCATCCAGGTACAACGCGATGTTGGGTGCAAAGCCATCAACGGTCATCCAGTTCCACAGCACCTGGGTGACAGCGCCGGAAGGCGGCGGGCTGGACAGGAACTGCCAGCTAACCCAGGCGGCTGTAAGAGCAGATAGCCCGATCGAGCCTACTCCAATCAGGGCAGATAGGTTTTCGGACCAGCGGCTACGGGAAAACGCCAGCAGCACAAACCCGATAAGGGGAAAGACGAAGGTAAGAGGTAACAGGTTCATCCGCGCATCTCGCTGGCAGCATCGACATCGAGGGTTTGGAAACGGCGATACAGTTGCAGCAGGATCGCCAAGCCAATACTCGCCTCGGCAGCAGCAAGGCTCAGTACCAGAATGAACATCACTTGACCATCCGGTTGCCCCCAACGGCTTCCACCGACCACAAAAGCCAGGGCGGAAGCATTCATCATGATTTCCAGACTCATCAATATGAACAGGATGTTGCGCCGTACCATCAGGCCAACCAGACCCAGGGCGAACAACGCGCCGGCAAGTGCCAGACCATGTTCCAGAGGTATCGCATTCATAGGTCCATTCCTTAACGAGTTACTCGCCGACGCCTTTGACGTCTTGTTGCCGGCCTAGGTGATAGGCCGCAACCAGCGCAGCCAGGAGCAGCATCGACGCCAGTTCGACCGCTAGCAGATAGGGGCCGAACAGGCTGATACCAACCGCTTTTGCATCAACCGTGGTATGACCGATGCTTGCACCGCCGGGCATTCTGCCCAGCACCAGCAGCAACTCGACCAGCAACGCGATGGAAAGAATCGAAGGGCCAACCCAGATGCCAGGCGTTAACCACTTGCGTTCCTGCTCAACCACGGCAGGGCCGAGGTTGAGCATCATCACGACGAATACGAACAGCACCATGATGGCGCCAGCGTATACGATGACCTCAAGCGCACCGGCGAATGGAGCGCCAAGGCTGAAGAAGGTCATCGAGACCGCTAGCAGCGAGATGATGAGGTAGAGCAGGGCATGTACCGGATTACGGTTGGTAATCACCCTGAACGTGGCCAGTACGGCGACACCGGCAGCGAAATAGAAAGCAAATTCCATCTTTCCGTCCTTACGGCAGCAGGCTCTTGACGTTGATTGGCTCGGCCTCGTTCTTCGCAGCACCCTTAGGTTTGCCCGCAATGGACATACCGGCGACGCGATAGAAGTTGTAGTCCGGGTACTTGCCGGGTCCGGAGATGAGCAGATGCTCCTTCTCGTACACCAGGTTCTGACGCTCGTACTCGCACATCTCAAAGTCCGGTGTCAGCTGGATAGCGGTGGTAGGACAAGCCTCTTCACACATGCCGCAGAAAATGCAGCGGGAGAAGTTGATACGGAAGAACTCCGGATACCAGCGACCGTCTTCTGCTTCGGTTTTCTGCAGGGAAATACAGCCTACCGGGCACGCTACCGCACACAGGTTGCACGCCACGCAGCGCTCCTGCCCATCGGGATCACGGGTCAGGACAATCCGGCCTCGATAACGAGGCGGCAGATAAACCGGCTCCTCGGGGTACTGCAGGGTGTCGCGCTTTCTAAAGGCATGGGAAAAGATCATCAGCACGCTTCGTAGCTGAGTCCATGTGCCATGCACGACATTGACTATTTCTTTGAACATGGCGGCTCTCCTCAGTGAACCACGGCCGGGGTGGCGTTATACAAAACCACCGCACCGGTAACGAGCAGATTGATCAGGGTCAGCGGCAGACACACCTTCCAGCTGAACGCCATCACCTGGTCATAGCGCGGACGTGGGATAGACGCACGCAGCAAAATGAACAGCATGATGAAGAATGCAGTCTTCAGGGCGAACCAGATGAAAGGTGGCAACAGCGGACCATGCCAGCCACCAAAGAACAGCGTGACGAGCAGGGCAGACACCAGCACGATGCCAATGTATTCGCCTACGAAGAACATGCCCCACTTCATGCCGGCATATTCAACGTGGTAACCATCTGCCAGCTCCTGTTCTGCCTCCGGCTGGTCAAAGGGGTGGCGGTGAGTCACCGCAACGCCTGCGATCAGGAAGGTACAAAAGCCGAAAAACTGAGGGATGATGAACCACAAGCCCTGATGCTGCGCTTCAACAATATCTCGCATGTTGAAAGAGCCGGTCACCGCGACGACGCCCATGAGCGAAAGCCCCATGAACACCTCGTAGGAGACGGTTTGGGCTGAAGCGCGCATGCTACCCAGCAAGGCGAACTTATTGTTGCTAGACCAGCCTGCGAACAGCACTGCATAGACTGCAAGGCCAGCCATCGCAAAGAAGAATAGAAGACCAATGTTCAGGTCCGCCACACCCCAGGTAGGTGTGATCGGTACCACGGCAAACGCGATCAGCAAGGCGCTCATCGCAATGACGGGTGCCAGCATGAACGTCGTCTTGTCCGCGAACGGTGGCGTCCAGTCTTCCTTGAAGAACATCTTGATCATGTCGGCGCCCAGCTGGAAGGCACCGAAAGGACCGACACGGTTTGGCCCGTGACGATCCTGCCAAAGGCCAAGCAGACGGCGCTCGACCCAGCTAAGCAGCGCGCCGCAGATAACGACGGCCAACAGGATCACGATGGCCTTCACGACGGCCAGGATAATGGCGATGACGGAAGGGGTTAACCAACTCATTGCGCAGCCTCCTGGACGCGATCGATGGTAAGACCCGCCAGGCGGGCTGGGATGCCTTCAAACCCCACCGGCAAGCCGATCAAGCCAGCAGCCAGACCAGGTTTGACCATCAGCGGCAGGCTCAGCGCCTGACCAGCAACCGTAACGCTGACCTTGGCACCAGGATTGACGCCCAGACGGTCTGCATCAGCTTTTGCAAGCGCGACGTAAACTTCGGGGATACGCTCCTGGAAAGTCTCCGAGCGAGCCGAGGTCTCTTCACTGCCGAACAAATGATGGATCGGTACGGCTTTCCACTGGTTCGCCTGAGCGGAATAGGCTGCCGGAATGGCGTTGAACCAGCTCAGGCGATCGCCAGAAGACTCAATCAGACGAATACCAGGATCGCCCGCACGCAGATGTCCGCCTACCTCGTCCTGGAACTTGTTCCAGGCTTGCGGCGAGTTCCAGCCAGGAGACCAGGCAAATGCGATCTGCTGACGGGGTTCGGCGCTGCCGTAATAGCCTTCCATGGAGAAGGCGAAGGCAGAGTCTATATCCTGTGGCGTACGCGGCTCGTGAACGCTGATATTGGCGCGCATTGCAGTACGACCGCTGTAACGGTGAGGCTCACGGGAAAGCTTCTGGCCCTTGATACGGAAGGACGCGCTGGGCGCTGCATCCCGAATGCCAGCCAGGCTTGGATGGCTTGCTGCACAGGCTTCAGTAACCTGGTCCAGCTGCGTCCAGTCCACGGCCTTGCCCTGCAAGGTGCTATGCAGTGCATGTAGCCAACGCCAGCCTTCACGAATCAGACTGCTCGGATCGTAATAAGTAGGCTCGTACACCTGGAAGAAACGCTGGGCACGGCCCTCCTGGCTTACCAGGGTGCCATCACCTTCCGCAAAGCTTGCGGCTGGCAGGATCAGGTCGGCACGCTCTGCCGTAGCTGTACGCTGATGGTCCAGTACGATCAACGTTTTGGCTGCCTTGAGTGCTTCTTCTACGCGTGCAGAGTCGGCGCGACGGAACAGGTCGTTTTCCAGCACGACCAGCGCGTCGGCTTTACCCGCTGTCAGCGCGTCGAACGCATCATCTACCGACTCGCCGCCAAAAATGGCCAGGCCCATGCTGTTGGCTTCGGGAACGACAAGGCTCAGCGAGCCGTTCTTTTCCTTCAGCGCCAGTGCCTTGGCAATGTTGGCAGCAGCCTCGATCAGCGCGCGTGATCCCAGTGAAGTACCCGAGATAATGAGCGGACGCTTGGCATTGAGCAGGGTGTCGGCCACCAACTTGACCTGCTGCGCTACTTCATCGCTCAGACCTTCTACTGCCGGAGCGGAAGCGTCGAGAGCGTTGGCCAGTGCAAAGCCGAAGCGAGCCAGATCTTCCGGCGCACCGTGGATAGTCTGCGCAGCGATGTCATCCAGACGTGTCTCAGCCAGGCTGGCCAGAAACACGGGGTTTTTGCTGGACTGCCCGATGGTCTGGACAGCCGCCTTGTGCCACTCAGGAATACGAGCTGCCGCTGCAATATCGGTTGCCTTGCCTTTGGCTGCCTGACGGACTGCCAGGGCGACACGGGCTGCGGTCTGGGTCAGGTCTTCGCCTAGCACCAGCACAGCGTCATGGTGCTCGATGTCGCGGATGGTGGGTACAGGAAGAGGGCTGTTACGCAAGACATCCAATACAAGGCGGACATGTTCAAGCTCATGCTTGGCCATGCCGCTGTAATAGTTTTCTGCACCTACCAGTTCACGTAGTGCATAGTTGCTTTCCAGGCTGGCACGGGGAGAGCCGATACCGATTACCCTGCGCCCACGCAATAGCTCGGCAGCCTTATCCAGTGCAGCATCTACCCCTGCGTTGAGCGAGCCGTTACGCAGCAGCGCCTGGCGAGGGCGATCCTTGCGGTTCACATAGCCATACCCGAAGCGGCCACGGTCGCACAGGAAATAATGGTTAACCGAGCCGTTGTAACGGTTCTCGATACGACGAAGCTCGCCATAGCGCTCACCGGGGCTGATGTTGCAACCAGACGAGCAGCCATGACAGATGCTTGGTGCAAACTGCATGTCCCACTTGCGGTTGTAGCGCTCGGAGTGGGTCTTATCGGTAAAGACGCCGGTTGGGCAGACTTCAGTTAGGTTTCCGGAAAACTCGCTTTCCAGCGTGCCTTCCTCGACGCGGCCAAAATACACATTGTCGTGGGCGCCATAAACGCCCAGATCAGTGCCGCCCGCGTAATCCTTGTAATAGCGCACGCAGCGGTAGCAGGCGATACAGCGGTTCATCTCATGGGAAATGAACGGGCCCAGGTCCTGGTTCTGGTGGGTGCGCTTGGTGAAGCGATAACGGCGCTTGTTATGACCTGTCATCACGGTCATGTCTTGCAAGTGGCAATGACCGCCTTCCTCACAAACCGGGCAGTCGTGCGGATGGTTGGTCATCAGCCATTCAATGACACTACTGCGGAAGTCTTTGGCTTCCTGGTCATCAATGGATATATAGGTCTTGTCCGTCGAAGGCGTCATGCAGGACATGACGAGGCGACCACGGGTGTCGTTCTCATCAGCAAACTGCTTGACCGCACACTGTCGGCAGGCACCGACGCTACCGAGCGCCGGGTGCCAGCAGAAATAGGGAATATCGAGACCGAGGGACAGGCAAGCCTCCAGGAGGTTGTCCGCACCGTCGACTTCGTACTCTTTGCCGTCTACGTGGATAGTGGCCATGGTTCTTCAGTCTTCGTTTGCCGGGGGACCTGGACAGGCTTTAGCCTCTCCATAGCCTTACCGCGGCGTGGCTATTGGAATCACGGTGTCGCCGTCTTTACACATGCGTTCAGGCGGCGACAGTGGCCAGCTCAGCGAGCCGGCACACAAATCAAATGACTGTTTCTACAACGGAAGGCTGGGGCTCGCTGGGAGCCTTCTTCACGCCCGCCTCGAATTCGCTGCGGAAATACTTGATTGCGCTGGCCAGTGGCTCGACCGCACCAGGGGCATGAGCACAGAACGTTTTGCCTGGGCCAAGGAAGGTGCATAGCTGCAGTAGCGTCTCGATATCGCCGCTTTGACCTTCGCCTTTTTCCAGCGCGCGCAAGAGCTTGACGCTCCATGGCAGACCGTCGCGGCAGGGCGTACACCAGCCACAGGACTCACGGGCAAAGAACTCTTCCATGTTGCGCAGCAGCGAAACCATATTAACGGTATGGTCTACCGCCATGGCGAGGCCGGTACCCATACGGGTACCCACTTTGGCGATACCGCCAGCAAACATAGGTGCCGAAAGATGCTCCGGCAGCAGAAAGCCCGTGCCTGCACCACCTGGCTGCCAGGCCTTCAGGGTATAGCCTTCGCGCATACCACCAGCATAGTCTTCGAATAGCTCTTGAGCGGGTATGCCAAACGGCAACTCCCACACCCCGGGATTCTTGACCTTGCCGGAGAAGCCCATGAGTTTTGTACCCATGTCTTCGCTTCCCTCGCGCGCCAATGATTTGTACCAATCGACGCCATTGGCGACGATGGCTGGCACGTTGCACAGGGTTTCGACATTATTTACGCAAGTTGGCTTGCCCCAGACGCCAACAGCAGCAGGGAAAGGCGGTTTGGAACGTGGGTTGGCCCGGCGGCCTTCAAGCGAATTGATCAGGGCGGTTTCTTCACCGCAGATGTAGCGGCCTGCACCGGTGTGAACAAACAGCTCGAAGTCAAAGCCACTGCCAAAGATGTTTTTGCCAAGGTAGCCAGCGGCCTTGGCTTCCTCGATGGCGCGATTCAGGTTGCGTGCGGCATCGACATACTCACCACGAAGAAAGATATAACCGCGGTAGGCCTTCAAGGCCCGTGCGCTGATGATCATGCCTTCTACCAGGAGGTGCGGCAGCTGCTCCATGAGCAGGCGGTCCTTCCAGGTGTTAGGTTCCATTTCGTCAGCATTGCACAGCAGATAACGAATGTTCAGACTTTCATCAGCAGGCATCAGGCCCCATTTGACGCCAGTCGGGAAACCCGCACCACCGCGGCCCTTGAGGCCCGAGTCCTTGACAGTCTGAACGATATCCGTAGATGCCATGTCAGCCAGCGCCTTGCGCGCAGCGCTATAGCCGTCTTTGGACGTATATTCCTCAAGCCAGACCGGCGCGGCATCGTCACGCAGACGCCAGGTAAGCGGGTGAGTTTCAGGTGTACGAGCGATTTTGTTCGCAGGACCCACGGAGGTAAGCGTCATACATAACCCTCCAGCAATTTGGCGACACCGGACGGCTGGATATTGCCGTAAGTGTCCTCATCGATCATCAGGGCAGGGGCTTTGTCGCAGTTGCCAAGGCAGCATGTCGGGAGCAGGGTAAAGCGACCATCAGCGGTCGTCTGGCCCAGGCCGATACCTAATTGCTCCTGGATCTGTCCCAGTACGGATTCATGGCCACCGATATAGCAGACCATGCTGTCGCAGACGCGGATGATATGACGGCCGACGGGCTGACGAAAAATCTGGCTATAGAAGGTAGCTACGCCTTCCACATCGCTTGCAGGAATGCCGAGGATTTCACCGATGGCATAGATAGCGCCATCCGGGACCCAGCCACGTTCCGTTTGAACGATTTTCAGTGCTTCGATAGATGCCGCACGGGCATCCTCGTAGTGATGCATTTCATGTTCGATGGCAGAGCGTTCGGTTTCACTCAGCTCGAAACGATCAGTTTGAATCAGTGTACTCATGATCAGCGGTCCACATCGGCCATGACGAAATCGATACTGCCCAGGTAGGCGATCAGGTCCGCCACCATGCTGCCTCGGATCACCGAGGGGATCTGTTGCAGATGCGGGAAGCTGGGCGTACGAATGCGAGTCCGGTAGCTCATGGTGCTGCCATCGCTCGTCAGGTAATAACTGTTCAACCCTTTGGTCGCCTCGATTATCTGCATGGATTCGTTGGCCGGCATGACCGGTCCCCAGGAAACTTGCAGGAAGTGAGTGATCAGGGTCTCGATGTGTTGCAGCGTGCGCTCTTTAGGCGGCGGCGTCGTCAGCGGATGGTCTGCCTTGAAGGGGCCTTCAGGCATGTTCTTCAGACACTGATCGATAATGCGCAGGCTCTGACGCATCTCTTCGATACGGACCAGGCAACGATCATAGGCATCGCCGTTGTGCGCGATAGGGACTTCGAATTCGAAGTTCTGATAACCCGAATAAGGCCGTGCCTTGCGCATGTCGAAGTTCAGGCCGGTGGCTCTCAAGTTCGGACCGGTTACGCCCCAGCGCAACGCCTCTTCAGTGTTGTAATGGGCTACACCTACGGTACGACCTTTTAGGATACTGTTCCGAATGGCTGATTTTTCGTATTCATCCAGACGTTTGGGTAGCCAGTCAACGAACTCCTTGACCAGCTTGTCCCATCCTCGAGGCAGGTCATGGGCCACACCGCCAATACGGAACCATGCTGGGTGCATCCGGAAGCCGGTAATGGCTTCTACCACCTTGTAGGCGCGCTGACGATCCGTAAAGGCGAAGAAGACCGGGGTCATGGCGCCCACGTCCTGAATATAGGTACCCAGGAACAGGAGATGACTCATGATGCGGAAGTATTCACACATCATGATTCGAATCACCTCAACCCGTGCAGGGACTGTAATTCCGGCAAGCTTTTCAACGGCCAGTACGTAGGGGAGGTTGTTCATGACACCGCCCAGGTAGTCAACCCGGTCGGTATAAGGAATGTAACTGTGCCAGGATTGACGTTCGCCAGTTTTCTCGGCTGCGCGGTGGTGATAGCCGATCTCGGGAACGCAGTCGACAATTTCTTCGCCGTCCAGCTGAAGAATGATACGGAAGGCACCGTGGGCGGACGGGTGGTTCGGACCCAGGTTCAGGAACATGAAGTCAGACGTGTCGCTCTGCTGCTTCATGCCCCATTCTTCAGGCTTGAAGCGCAGGGTTTCCTGCTCCAGATCCTGCTTCGCCGCATTCAGGGCGTAGGGGTCGAATTCCGTCGCGCGGGCTGGATAGTCCTTGCGCAGCGGGTGGCCTTGCCAGCTGTCAGGCATCAGCATCCGCTTGAGCAGGGGATGGCCGTCGAACCGGATGCCGAACATGTCCCAGACTTCACGCTCGTACCAGTTAGCGTTCGGCCAGATATCAGTCACGGTGGGCAAGGTCAGGTCGTTCATCGACAGCGCGACCTTGATCATCACATCGCTATTCCGCTCGATGGACATCAACTGATAGAACACAGTGAAGTCGGCCGGCGGCAGGCCGCGGCGCTGGGTACGCAGCCGTTCATCCATGCCGTGCAGGTCGTACAGCATGACGTACGGACGCGGCAGGTTACGCAGGTAGGTCAGTACTTCTTTAAGCTTTTCACGGGGCACCCACACTACGGGCATGCCCGTACGAGTGGTTTGAACAGTTAGCGCATCCGCGCTAAAGCGTGCCTTGAGTTCACCCACCACGCCTTCATCTTGGGCAGCGTGCAGGGGTGCGGACAGAACAGTGTCTGCAGTCATGATTATCCGTCGCTATCGGTCAACGTCACGTGTGAGCCTGAGGGCTCACACTTCGTCGGGGCTGCGCAGGTTGGTTACCTGAATACGCTGTTCGCGTCGCTGCTCTCGTTGGGCTGGCATTTCGGCACGATAAATACCTTGCTCACCAACAACCCATGAGAGTGGACGACGCTCTTCGCCAATCGAGTCCTGCAAGAGCATCAAGCCTTGGAGGAATGCCTCGGGGCGAGGAGGGCAGCCCGGAATATAGACGTCTACAGGCAGGAACTTGTCCACGCCCTGGACTACCGAGTACACGTCGTACATACCACCGGAATTAGCGCAGGCGCCCATTGAGATGACCCACTTGGGTTCGAGCATCTGTTCGTACAGACGCTGAATGACCGGAGCCATCTTTATAAAGCAGGTACCTGCCACCACCATGAAATCCGCTTGGCGCGGTGAGGCCCGGATAACTTCAGCACCAAAGCGGGCGATATCGTGCGGCGCGGTAAACGCTGTGGTCATTTCCACATAGCAGCACGAAAGACCGAAGTTGTAAGGCCAGAGGGAGTTCTTGCGCCCCCAGTTGACGGTGTTGTGCAGGACGTCATCGAGTTTGCCCATAAAGATGTTCTTATGGACTTGCCCTTCAGTCGGATCGGAAACGGTTTCCCGTGTCCCGGCCGGATAGCGTTCTACGACCGCATCGGGATCGATCCTGGTAAGTTTGTATTGCATCGCCAAAGCCTCATTGTTTTAGCTTCGCCTGCCGCTTACGGCGGCCTTCAGGAGCCCAGTCGAGCGCCCCGATCCGCCATAGGTAAACAAGACCCGCCAACAGAATTGCTATGAAAACTGTAACTTCGATGAATCCAGCCCATCCTGACTCACGGACGGATACGGACCATGCGAAGAGAAAGAGCGCTTCGACGTCAAAGATCACGAACAGCATCGCGACCAGATAGAATTTAGCGGAGAGGCGCAGTCGCGCTCCACCGGTAGGAACGATACCCGACTCGAAGGGATCGTTTTTACTACGGCCAACAGCACGGCTGCCTAGCAGGCTGGAAACGCCGAGCATGAATCCTATAAGACCGACTACACCCAAAAGGAAAATCGCAAAGCTCCAATTGTGAGCTAGAAGACCGGTCGTATCAGGCATGCTCATGGTCCTTATCGTTTTTGCTAGTAAAAATCCTGCCTCATCCTGCGACATGACGTCGCAAGCGGCGGTGGAATTCTATTCCTGAATAACGCGTGTGTAAAATTTTTGACGAAAAAAGATTTGTTTAAATGATTTCCGTCAATCGTATTCAAGTAAAGTGGATTAAATCTTTGTTTATTAAGATTTATTCTCAACTAAATTCGCTGTTTGGACGCTCTAATAATTGAGTGATTTAGTTGGTTTTATACGTGCAAATCGCTCTTGTTATTAGCGTAGCAGGCTCACTCCCAATTGCTAGAAGTATTGTTCTTTATAAATAAGCTGCGTAAGTTGAGCGTTTTAATATGAAGGGTCCAGGTAGTATCTTATTGATATCACCTGGATTCGAATATGTCAGATGAAGCGTGTTGTGAAGTGCAGTCAGCGCATGGACGCTAATGAGATATGTGCGTCTTGAAGGTTGATACGCCAGGGTGTTTTTTATTCGAGAAGGTCTACCTTAACCCTGAGTTGAGTATCCTGACTGCCCCGAGTTGAATATTCATACAGAATTCCGTCTTCAGAGCGTGAAGCATTCTGTGAAAAACCGCTCAGCGTAATCCATTCACCTAGCCGGCCGCTGACGCGGGTGCTGGTGGATTGAGTATTGATAGTGTTGGGCTGATTTCTGTCCAGGCTGTTGTTGCCGCCATCTATTGTCAAATGTACAAGATTGCCTGTAAGGCTGGCAGTAACGTAAAAGCCACGGTTGAGATCGCGATACTCAGTACGGGTATAAGGGCGACCGTAAGGGTCGATTTCAGTGGTGGAAATAGGCACGCTTTGACCAATCTTGACCAAGGCAGGGGAGCCTTCCGTTGCCTGTACCTGCTGTGTGCCGTCTTGCTGTGTGCCGGTGCTGTTACTGATGATGCGAACCTGCGTGTCTGGATGATTACCCAGTCGTCCGTTAACCGAGTAACCCTGCTCATCGCCCTCATCTGCATCGCGTGTATCGACAGTAATCAAAAGGCGATGCGGCTCTGTATCCAATTGAGATAACAGGCTTTTGATTTCAGTGATTTTGTTCGACTCAGCATTAACGATGAGTTGATTGCCATAGGTACTGACTTTGCCTTCTGAGCCCAAAGTGGATTGCACGATAGGCAGCAGTTCATCGGCGGTTCTGTAATTAAGGGGAATCACTTCAGTACGAGGTGCCGCCTGTGCTGCGAAAGCAGTCATCAGCATGGACAGAAATAAGGCCAAGTACGCGCGATAGGGCTTCATAACACCATGCTTCTCACGTTAGGGTCCGATTGGCTGGTTTGCCAGATGCTGTCGAATCGGCTCTGTTGCAAGCGAACAGTGGCTCTCGCGTTGTAATAGGCCGTACCGGTATATAGCTGTGGGTTGTTGCGAATCACCAGGCCCTGATCGTCTATCAGTACGTAAGCGGTGTCGTCTGCCGGATAATCAGGCGAGCGCCTGCGAATTAAAAAGTTACTGGTCAGGCGTCGTGCCAGATTGATGAGTCGATGGCTCTGACGTACAGCTTGGCCTGAGTCCTTGAGCAGTACACGCAGGCGATTGCGAGGGTGCGCCAGTAAAAAACGTGTAATGGCGTGCTCTACATCGCTGCGGTTGTATAGCTGTGGTTCAAAGTCTGGACTATAGATACAGATGCTGCGTCGTGCCTGGGAAAGCAATTCAACGATATGGAGAGCAGCAGCATCAGGAGTCTCGAAGCGCATCTCACGCTTTTCATCGGCTGCTACGGTCTCTGTTTGCTCCAGCGTAGAGTGTCTGGTCATGTCGACATGGGCGATACCCGCCTCCAGATATTCATCACTGGTGACAGTAAACCCCAAGCGCTGATAAAACGGAATGGCCTGGATTTGTGCGCTCAAAACCTGACGATGTAATCCGCGTCGCTCGGCCTCGGATATCACTGCATGCATGATGGTTGAGCCAACATTGAGGCCCCGCCAATCGCGTAAAACCGCAACGCGACCTATGCGGCCATCCTCCAGTAGGCGAGCAGTGCCTACTGGATAAAGACCCTCTTGAGCCAGAAAGTGTATGGCATGCTCATCTTCCGAGTCCCATTCCATTTCTGGCGGTACAGCCTGCTCTTGGACAAATACGGTTTCTCGTATATGTCTCAGGGCCTCGTTGTCACGCTTCCAGTCTGCGACGCGGATAGAGAGATCACTCATCAGCAAATACCAGGCTGCCTTGTTCAATGAGTTCGCGTATCAGTTCCCGGCCGGCTTCATCCTTTAGCCAGTTGCCCAGGTTTTCTTGATGCAATGCGTCAGCTGAGCATACCAGCGCAAGCAAGGGTTGAAGGTGGCCGGAAAGTAATCTGCTTTGACCGCTCGCGAAAATCATCACATCGTCGCCCATTTGTGACCAGGCCAGTCGTGCGCTGGGGTTGCGTATAAGGCAGGCGCCATCTTCCAGAGCTTGGACCAGATCACCTTCTAGAAGAGACTCGCCGCTGATCAGCTCAGGGTAGCGTGGCTCGGTCATGTATTGGCCAAACCAGGCCAATAGCATCCGCTCATCATTGATGTGTTCTTGTATAAGGGCTTTAAGGCGATCTACAGCGTCTTGCTTGATCTGGCCAGAGTCTGCTGCCTGCACAGGTTCAGTGCCTGCATCACTATAGCGCTCTTCTTCCGGAATGAACTGAGTCAAAAAGTCGGTGAAGTGCGTCAAGACCTCTGAGGTACTGGGTGCGCGAAAACCTATCGAATAGGTCATGCACTCATCCTCGGCAATGCCATCATGGGCAAGCTGAGGGGGTAGATACAACATGTCGCCGGGTTCCAACACCCATTCATCGGTCTGCTCAAATTCCGCCAGGATCTTGATGTCCGGGTTGTCCTGTAAAGGACTTTCACTGGTGCAACGCTGACCGATCTTCCAGCGACGTCGACCATAACCTTGCAAAAGGAATACATCGTAGTTGTCGTAGTGGGGACCAACGCCGCCGCCTGGTGCTGCATAGCTGATCATGACGTCGTCGATGCGCCAGCTTGGCAGGAATTTGAATGGCTCGACCAATTCGGCTACTTCAGGAACGAACTGGTCAACCGCTTGAACGAGCAGTGTCCACTCACGCTCAGGCAGGGTAGAAAAGTCTTCTTCCTTGAAGGGACCTTGGCGTAGCTGCCATAGGCCTTGTTCTCCGGGCGCGATGATGCGTGATTCAACTTCTTCCTCAAGGGCGAGGCCAGCCAGTTCGTCAGGGGATAGCGGTGTTTCGAAATCCGGGATGGCCTGACGGATCAACAGGGGTTTGCGCTGCCAATAGTCGCGCAGGAATTCTCGAGCCGTCAGGCCGCCCAACAGTTGCAAAGGAGTGTCTGCGTTCATGTCTGTCTCTGAAATAAAAAAGCCCGGCGCAGCCGGGCATAAGAATAGGCTCGGTATTCAAATACGCTTGGCTTGCTCTATAGCATTACCAATATAGTTGGCAGGCGTCAGCGCCTTGAGTTCTGCCTTGGCCTCTGCAGGAATGTCCAACCCTTCAATAAAAGTTTGCAGGGCTTCGGCGCTGATGCCTTTGCCGCGGGTCAATTCCTTGAGCTTTTCATACGGATTAGCTACGCCGTAACGACGCATGACGGTTTGAACCGGCTCGGCCAAGACTTCCCAGCAGTTGTCCAGATCGTCAGCGATACGCTGCGCATTCAGCTCCAGCTTGCTGATGCCCTTGAGCGTGGCTTCATAGGCAATAACACTATGGGCGAAGCCGACACCCAGATTACGAAGCACCGTCGAGTCGGTCAGGTCGCGCTGCCAGCGAGAGATAGGCAACTTGCTGGCAAGGTGCTGCAGAAGCGCATTGGCAATACCAAGGTTGCCTTCGGAGTTCTCGAAGTCGATCGGATTGACCTTATGTGGCATGGTCGAAGAACCGATTTCGCCCGCAACGGTTTTCTGCTTGAAGTAGCCTAGCGAAATATAGCCCCAGATATCCCGATCAAAATCGATCAGGATGGTGTTGAAGCGAGCAATGGCATCGAACAGTTCCGCAATATAGTCATGCGGCTCGATTTGCGTAGTGTAGGGGTTCCAGGTAAGACCCAGGTCATTCTCGACGAAGGCTTGTGCGTTCGCCTCCCAATTGATTTGGGAATAGGCCGACAGGTGTGCGTTGTAGTTACCTACGGCGCCGTTGATCTTGCCAAGCAGCTCGATACCAGCAATCTGCTTGATCTGGCGATCCAGGCGATACACCACGTTGGCCAGTTCCTTACCCAGTGTAGTAGGGGAGGCTGGCTGTCCGTGAGTGCGCGACAGCATCGGGACGTCGGCAAAACGGTGTGCCAGCTCGCGGATGGCGCCCGAAATGTTACGCATCAGTGGTAATAGAACGGTATCACGACCTTCGCGAAGCATGAGTGCATGAGAAAGGTTATTGATATCTTCTGATGTGCAGGCGAAGTGGATGAATTCGCTGACGGCATTGAGCTCAGGCAGTGCTGCAGCCTGCTCTTTCAGCAGATACTCAATAGCCTTGACGTCGTGGTTGGTCGTGCGCTCGATTTCCTTTACCCGTTCTGCCTGCTCCAGGCTAAAACTGGTTACCAGCTTTTCCAGAATCTCATTGGCCTGCGTGGAGAAAGGTGCTACTTCGGGGATGGCATCATGCGAGGCCAGACGCTGGAGCCAGCGAACTTCAACCATGGCGCGGAAACGGATCAGACCGTATTCGCTGAAAATCGGGCGCAGGGCTTGGGTTTTGCTGGCATAGCGGCCGTCAATAGGCGAAACCGCGGTAAGCGAGGAAAGCTGCATGGGGCATTCTCGACAGTCAATGAGAGGAAAAAGGCGCGATAGCATACACCAAAGCGCCATGTTTGGCTGAGCGCGAGCGAGATGGCTGATCAGCTGTTTAGGAGAGGATAGAGCTCATCAAGCATCTTGCGTCGACTAAAGACCATCTGCCAGCGGTGTCCGCCGAGTTGTCGCCAGAGACGGGCAGAACGAATGCCGGCCAATAGCAATGCTCTAACCTTGGCAGCGTTGGCTGGTATCTGTAGGTAACGCATCTCGCCATGCACCTGAATACGCTGGCGAAATGTACTCAGTGTGTCTTCATAGATACTGCCAAAGCTGGCAATGACGTTTTCATGCGTCAAACCAAAGTGTTGAACCTGCTGCTGCACCTGATCAAGGCGCTTGCCAATCAGTTCCAGCATATCTTCGCGCCGGTCTAGCCGTCGTTCCAGAGCAATCATCGACAAGGCGTATTTAAGAGGCTCTCGCTGCAGGCTTGAGGGGTTGCGCTCCAAGGCGCTGGACAACGCCCTCATGCCATCGCGCAGGTCGATACTGTCCCCGCCATAGACCTCAAGCGTGGTTTGTGGGTTTGTAACCAGCAGGCTGCCCAACATGCAGGCCAGTGGCGCCTCGCTGATCTGTCCCGTCTTGGCCAGGCGATCGACTAGAAACGCGGCCTCGAAGACAGCACCCAGTGCTACCAGTTGCTCATGTATCGACGTCATGCTGCAGGGCTCTCCCTATATGCAGGCTCAGCGTCTTCGATAACACCACCGCCCAGGCAAATCTCTCCATCATAGAAAACGACAGATTGACCTGGGGTGACAGCCCTTTGTGGCGCTTCAAAGACAGCACGATAACCGGTGGCTGTTCTTTCAAGGCGGCAGGCCTGATCCTGCTGGCGATACCGTACTTTGGCTTTCAGCTTGAGAGGGGACGTCAAATCGACCGGGTTGACCCAGTAAATAGTGTTGACGGTCAACGCCTGAGAATACAGCCAGGGGTGTTCGTTACCCTGACCAACGATCAGAACGTTACGCTTCAGGTCTTTGCTCAGGACGTACCATGGGTCATCTCCGGAATCCTTCATGCCACCGATGCCCAGCCCCTGCCGCTGACCAATGGTGTGATACATCAGCCCATGATGTTTGCCGATGATCTTGCCTTCGGTGGTTTCGATATTGCCGGGCTGAGCGGGCAGGTACTGCTTGAGGAAATCGGCAAAGCGGCGCTCGCCGATAAAGCAGATACCGGTAGAGTCTTTTTTTCGTGCTGTGGCCAGTCCGTATTTTTCGGCAATCGCGCGAACTTCGGGCTTTTCCAGTTCGCCTACGGGGAACAATGTCTTGGCCAGCTGTTCGCCACCCACCGCGTGGAGGAAATAGCTCTGGTCCTTGTTGGGATCCAGGCCTTTTAATAGCTGGGTCTGGTCGTTTTCGTCCCGACGGCGAACATAATGACCCGTGGCGATAAGATCGCCCCCCAGCACTAAGGCGTAGTCAAGAAATGCCTTGAACTTAATTTCCCGGTTACACAGGATGTCTGGATTGGGCGTTCGGCCTGCCTTGTACTCTTCCAGGAAGTGTTCGAAGACGTTATCCCAATATTCGGCTGCGAAGTTGGCCGTGTGCAGCTTGATACCAAGCCGGTCGCACACTGCCTGGGCGTCAGCTAGGTCTTCTTTGGCTGTACAGTATTCAGTGCCGTCATCCTCTTCCCAGTTTTTCATGAAGAGGCCTTCGACCTGGTATCCCTGTTCCTTCAGGAGCAGCGCTGAAACAGAGGAGTCCACTCCGCCTGACATGCCGACAATGACGCGTGTTGAAGAGGGCGTATGCATATGCAGAAGTATTCAGGAAAAAGCACAGTTTAACAGGGTAGGGCAGGGCGCGGCGACTTAGAGACGGATCACTTCCAAGGGGAAGGAGCCAGTGCTGAGATAATCATCAACGCAGCGCAGGACCAACTCACTGCGCCAGGAGGCCTCATTTGCAATCAGCTCCTCTCGTGTCATCCACTTAGGACCGATAATGCCCTCGTCGAGTGGGTGCTCGGGTAGGTGGCGAAGCGGGCGTGCTGAAAAGCAGACGCGCTGGTAGGTCACGCCGTTGCTGGGAGCGGTATACAAATAAATGCCTGTGACACCTGTAAGCTCAACCTCCCAACCGGTTTCTTCGAGGGTTTCTCTACGGGCGGCGTCGAGCAGGCTTTCATTGGCCTCAAGGTGCCCGGCCGGCTGGTTGAGACGTGGCTGGCCATCAATCAGTTCTTCAGTAAACAAAAAACGTCCCTGATCTTCAATAACGGTTGCGACGGTGATATGGGGTTCCCATTTCATAAGAGGCCCTGTTTTCAGTGAAGCATAGAGGTAAAGGCTGAAAGCAGAACCCCGGCACTGGGCCGGGGTTCTGTAAGCACTAGCGTGTCATATTAGGACAGCGTGGCCAGGGCTTCGTTGAGGGTCGCGCTTGGGCGCATTGCCTTGCTGGCAAGTTCTGCGCTCGGGTGGTAATAACCCCCAATATCCACAGGCTTGCCCTGTACTTCGTTCAATTCGGCAACGATCTTGGCTTCATTGTCGGCAAGCTGCTTGGCCAGCTTGGAAAACTTCGCCTGCAGTTCGCCATCCTCGGTTTGCTCAGCCAGTGCCTGAGCCCAGTAAAGGGCTAGGTAGAAGTGGCTGCCACGGTTGTCCAGTTCGCCTACCTTGCGTGAAGGTGACTTGTTGCTGTCCAGGAACTTACCGTTGGCCTGGTCCAGTGTCTTAGCGAACAGGCGGGCCTTGGCATTATTGGTCGCATGGCCGTAGTGATCCAGCGATTCGGAGAGCGCCAGGAACTCACCTAGAGAGTCCCAACGGAGATGGTTTTCCTGTACGAACTGCTGAACGTGCTTGGGTGCAGAGCCGCCCGCGCCAGTCTCGAACAGACCGCCACCGTTCATGAGCGGAACGATGGACAGCATCTTGGCACTGGTACCAAGCTCCATGATGGGGAACAGGTCGGTCAGGTAGTCACGCAACACGTTACCGGTAACGGAAATCGTGTCCTTGCCTGCACGGATGCGCTCAAGGGACAGGCGAGTTGCCTTAACCGGAGAGAGGATCTGGATGTCCAGGCCAGCGGTGTCGTGATCTTTCAGGTAGGTCTGTACCTTTTTGATCAATTGGGCATCATGGGCGCGTGCAGGATCCAGCCAGAACACTGCCGGGGTGTTGCTGGCACGTGCGCGGTTAACTGCCAGTTTTACCCAGTCGCGGACCGGAGCATCCTTGGTCTGGCACATGCGCCAGATATCACCTGCCTCGACAGTATGCTCAAGAAGAACATTGCCGTTGGTGTCAGTAACACGAACCACGCCGTCAGCGGGGATCTTGAACGTCTTGTCGTGGGAGCCGTATTCCTCGGCCTTCTGAGCCATCAGACCTACGTTAGGTACGCTACCCATGGTAGCCGGATCGAAAGCGCCGTTTTGCTTGCAGTCTTCGATAACCGCTTGATAGACACCGGCATAGCAGCGATCAGGGATCATGGCCAGGGTATCGTACAGCTTGCCATCGGCGCCCCACATCTTGCCTGATTCACGAATCATGGCGGGCATGGAGGCATCGACAATCACATCGCTTGGAACGTGCAGGTTGGTAATACCCTTGTCAGAGTTCACCATGGCCAACTGGGGGCGCTGCTCGTAAACGGCTTTGATATCCGCTTCGATTTCTGCCTGCTTGTCTTCCGGCAAGGTTTTGATCTTGGCGTACAGATCACCAATACCATTGTTTAAGTCAACACCCAGCTGACTCAGTGTGTCAGCATGCTTTTTGAGCGCATCAGCATAAAACACCGAAACTACGTGACCAAACATGATGGGGTCAGAGACCTTCATCATGGTTGCCTTGAGGTGCAGGGACAACAGAACGTCGCTGTTCTTTGCGTCAGCAATGGCGGCTTCGATAAAGCTGGCCAGAGCCTTCTTGCTCATGACTGATGCATCGATCAGCTCGCCAGCTGTTACGGATGTTTTTTCCTTCAGTACCTGCGTGCTGCCATCGTTAGTGGTCAGCTCGATCTTGACCGTGCCTGATGCTTCGATCAGCGCAGACTTTTCGCTGCCGTAGAAGTCGCCCTCATTCATGTGCGCGACCTTGGTCTTGGAGTCTGCGCTCCAGGCACCCATTTTATGGGGATGCTTTTTGGCGTAGTTCTTGACGGAAAGAGGTGCGCGGCGGTCAGAGTTACCCTCGCGGAGAACCGGGTTAACAGCGCTGCCTTTGATCTTGTCGTAGCGAGATTTGACGTCTTTTTCCGTGTCGTCTTTTGGCTCGTCCGGGTAGTTCGGTAGTGTGTAGCCTTGATCCTGAAGTTCCTTGATAGCTGCTTTCAGCTGAGGAACCGAGGCGCTGATGTTAGGCAGCTTGATGATGTTGGCTTCGGGAGTAGTAGCCAGTTGGCCCAGTTCAGCCAAGTGGTCAGAAATCTTTTGGTCTTCGCTTAGATATTCAGGAAAAGTAGCGATGATGCGGCCAGCTAGAGAGATGTCGCGGGTTTCAACAGCAATGCCTGATGATTCGGTAAACGCTTTGACGATAGGAAGCAGGGAATAGGTGGCAAGGGCAGGTGCTTCGTCTGTAAGCGTATAGATGATCTTCGACGTTGTAGACATTTGTTACGTTAACCTCTCTGTATCATAGCGATTGCGCCTATTTGAATGGCACCGAACCAGCTAGTTCACCGACAAGGCACCGGTAGACGCAGATGAAAACGCGAGATTTGAGAACAATTCCGGGCACTTGAGCAGGCCAGAAAGGTTTGCCGTTAACGACGCGCCGGGTTTCAAGCCTGCACACACTGAGGCAGGCCCACCGGACCCGTCCCGGATTGATCTCGGGCTTCTAGGGCCCAAAAATCGTCACGGAGTATATCAGCTAGGGAGGTCTTTCGCATTGCCAGGTTTGTTTGAATAACTACACAAATCTTTATAAGTGAAGTGATTATCTTTCAAATGTTTATTTTCTGAACAATTGGCTCTTTGAAATAGCGTAGTTCCTGCTTGGGACTTGGCTAATCCATTGGTTTTAATAAATTAGTTTTTAAACGAATAAAGTCTTTTAACTGCTGCGTAATAAAAAGCCCCGAGCAAGTCGGGGCTTTTTTATTTGATTTAGCGCTGTTGGCGCAGTAGCGCCTCTATACGCTCCTCCAGAGGAGGGTGGCTCATGAACAGACCGGCAAAGCCATGGCCCTTGCTGCTCTTGATTCCAAAAGCGGTCAGAGTGTCTGGCATTTGTCCTTGAATGTTCTGTTCCGCACGCAAGCGCTGTAATGCAGAAACCATTGCATTTGTACCTGCTAGGCGTGCACCTGCTTCGTCGGCACGGAATTCGCGAAATCGCGAGAACCACATGACGATGATAGTCGCCAGGATGCCCAGAACCAGTTCAGCGACGATACTGGTAATGTAATAGGCGGGCCCATGACCTTCCTCTGTCTTGAAGACGGCCTTGTCGATGAAATTGCCGAATATGCGAGCAAAGAACATGACGAAGGTGTTCACGACGCCTTGGATCAGGCTCAGTGTCACCATGTCGCCGTTGGCTACGTGACCAATCTCGTGCGCCAGAACGGCGCGCACTTCTTCAGGTGAGAAGCGCTCAAGCAAACCCTGGCTTACCGCAACCAGTGCATCATTCTTGTTCCAGCCCGTTGCAAAGGCATTCGCTTCATAGGCAGGAAAGATGCCGACCTCAGGCATCCGGATGCCCGCCTCGCGAGACAGATCCTCAACAGTTTGCAGTAGCCATTGCTCGTGACGAGTTCGGGGCTGACTGATGATTTCGGTTCCGGTGCTCATCTTGGCCATCCACTTGGAAATGAATAGCGAGAATAGCGAGCCGGCAAAACCGAAGACGGCACAGAAAATCAGAAGACTTCCGTAGTTCTGGCCTGTAAAACGATCTACTCCCAGCACTTTAAGCGTAATGCTGGCGATCAGCAGTACGGCCAAGTTGGTGCCAAGGAACAGCAGAATTCGCATCATGGTGTAAAGCTTCTCCTAACAACCGGAAGACTATTTCCTAGCGGCGTATATAAGGTCCGGTTGTTAGGGTTTCAATCAATCGACTATTTCAAACTATGTCGTTTTGTTGGCAGGCCTGAGTAAAAGACGCGTCAACAGCACCACTCGTTCGCTATCGCTTTCTGCCAGAGCGTCCCGTAGATGCTGGGCTAGGGTAGAACGTTGGCGTCTCACGCTAGGCGGAAGCGCTTCTGCTTCCTTGAGTAAATGGGCGTGACTCGCTGAAAGACGTAGAAACGCTTTTTCGGTCAGGATGGCTTGGTCAAGTGCATCATAACCAAGGTTAGTGGTGTAGCGCAGATAGTCCTCTTCAGCCAGCCAGAGCAGCGCGCTGAAGCAGCTCTGATGTCTAACACTGGGAAGCCCGAACTGGTCGGGCTCCTCTCGTCCAATCAGATCTTCGACATAGAGCGTCGCCTTGCGTGGAAAGCTTTGATAAAGCGCCAGCAGGCCTTTCGCTGCATCCTTGTAGAAGTCTTCGATATGGAGGTCCATGGGACTACTGCCGGTAATGTTTGAGGAAATTGCCAATTCGGCCAATAGCCTGTTCAAGGTCATCCACGCGTGGCAGGGTCACTACACGGAAGTGGTCAGGCCAAGGCCAGTTGAAGGCGGTGCCTTGAACGATAAGCAGTTTTTCCGAAAGCAGAAGATCCAGAACAAACTTTTCATCATTGTGGATTGGGCAAACCTTTGGATCGATCCTGGGGAAGGCATATAGCGCCCCCATAGGCTTTACGCAGCTTACGCCAGGGATGTCGTTCAATAGCGCCCAGGCACGGTTGCGCTGTTCCAATAAGCGCCCGTTGGGCAGTACCAGGTCATTGATGCTCTGGTAACCGCCCAGGGCGGTCTGAATGGCATGCTGGCTGGGCACGTTTGCACATAGGCGCATGTTGGCAAGGATATCAAGCCCTTCGATATAGCTCTGAGCTTTATGTTTAGGACCGGAAATGGCAACCCAGCCCGAACGGAAGCCTGCCACGCGGTAGGATTTCGACAGGCCGTTAAACGTCAGGCACAGGACATCGGGCGCAAGCGAAGCCGTTGAAATATGCACTGCTTCGTCGTACAGGATCTTGTCATAGATCTCGTCCGAAAAAATGACAAGGTTATGCTGGCGCGCCAGCTCCACGATATCTTCCAGCACCTCTTTGGAGTACACGGCACCCGTAGGATTGTTCGGGTTGATCAGCACCAGGGCCTTGGTATTGGAGGTGATTTTGCTGGCCATGTCTGAAAGGTCCGGAAACCAGTCCGACTGCTCATCGCATAGGTAGTGGACAGGTTTGCCGCCCGCCAGGCTGACAGCTGCAGTCCAGAGGGGATAATCTGGCGCCGGGATTAGAACCTCATCACCGTTGTTGAGCAGGGCCTGCATGGCCATGACGATCAGCTCGGATACACCGTTACCCAAATAGATGTCTTCAATGCCAACGCCCTCTACCTGCTTTTGCTGGTAGTACTGCATGACTGCCTTGCGCGCGCTGAACAGGCCCTTGGAATCGCTGTAACCTTGTGCGGTAGGCAGGTTGCGGATCACATCCTGAAGGATTTCTTCAGGTGCTTCGAAACCGAACGGTGCGGGGTTGCCAATGTTGAGTTTGAGGATGCGGTGGCCTTCCTCCTCCAGACGCTTGGCATGCTTTAACACTGGCCCACGAATGTCATAGCAGACGTTGGCTAGCTTGTTCGATTTACTGACCTGCATGTGTAACGGATCCCGGTTGGTAATAGCGAAGAGCGACCTGCGAAAGGTGCATGGTCGATGTCTGACTGTAGGTAGGCGTGCCTATCGGCTTGGCAGCGCCCTCAACGAGTGACAGACTGGAAGCAGATCATACGACTGCCCCTGCGTTTTCAAAAGAGACAGATGGGGCCTTTTCCATGGCGGAGGTGTTCATCCTATGGATAAAGTCATCAAATCCGAAGATGTTTGGCGTGACCAGCTGGATAATGACCAGTTTCGGGTGTGCAGACTAAAGGCGACGGAAGCGCCGTATACAGGTAAGTACTGTGATACCAAGACGCCTGGGGTGTACCAGTGTGTCTGTTGTGGGCAAGCGCTTTTCGACTCGGAGACCAAATACAGTTCAGGCTGTGGCTGGCCCAGCTTTTATCAGCCTATCTCGAATGATGCTTTGCGAGAGGAAGAGGATTTTAGTCATGGGATGCATCGTATAGAGGTGCTTTGTTCGCGTTGCGATGCGCACCTGGGGCATGTGTTCCCGGATGGTCCACGACCGACGGGTTTGCGTTACTGCATAAACTCCGTTGCGCTGGATCTTGTCCCGCGTGATGAATAAAACAGACGCTCAAGCTGCGGAAGGCAAAAGCCTTTTGCAGATTCCGTTTACATTGATGAATGGGAAAGTGTGCTGCCTGGCTGATCTTTCTGCGCAAGCCTATCTGTTGGTCAACACTGCCAGTCGCTGTGGATTCACGCCTCAATACGAGGGGCTTGAGACGTTGTGGCAGGCTTACAAGGCTCAAGGGCTAGTAATTGTGGCCTTTCCATGTGATCAGTTCGGTCATCAGGAGCCTGCTGACAATGGTGAGATCGAACAGTTTTGCAAGGCCCGCTTTGGTGTCTCCTTTAACGTATCTCAAAAGATAGAGGTCAACGGTGCCGATGCCCATCCTTTATTCGAGGTACTAAAGGCGAAGGCACCGGGGGTGCTAGGTACGCAGCGTATAAAGTGGAACTTCACAAAGTTTCTGGTTAGTGGTGATGGTGAAAAGATCAAACGCTTCGCGCCGCTAGTGAAGCCTGCGTCGCTAAAGGGACAGGTAGAGCGGTTTCTCTCGCTGTGACTCGAATGTCATGCTGAATCTTGCGGCTCTCGCTATATATAAAGGTGAGTCGCCGTTTTTGTGTAAGGATAAGTACGTGGAATCTAGACTCGATACATTTCTGGCACGTGCGGAAGGCGTGCTGGCCCGTTTGGAGCCTTTATTGCCAGCACTGCGCGAGCCGATTGATTGGTCTCAAACCGTTGCGGCTCGCTGGCGTCGTGAAGGGCAGGGAGGCTATCTGCAGCCTATTGAAGTCAATCTGGATCTGCGATTATCTGATTTACAGGGCGTTGATAGACAGCAGGTCCTGCTTGGGCAGAATACGCAGCAGTTTGTAGACGGCATGCCCGCCAATCATGCTCTGTTATGGGGCGCTCGCGGTACAGGCAAGTCATCCCTGGTCAGAGCATTGCTCGCTGAGTATGCACAGCGCGGATTGCGGCTAATAGAGATTGAGCGTGATCATCTGACAGATCTGCCACGTGTGGTTGCGCAAATCAGTAAACAGCCTCAGCGGTTTGTGTTGTTTTGTGATGATTTGTCGTTTGATGCCAGCAACGATGACTATCGAGTGCTGAAAAGCGTACTGGATGGCTCGCTTGAGCAGGCGCCTGATAACGTTCTGCTTTATGCAACTTCAAATCGCCGGCATTTGGTGTCTGAGCGACAAAGCGATAACGCTGACTGGGAGCGAAGTGCGGATGGCGAGCTACACCCTAGTGAGGCGGTAGAAGACAAGATCGCGCTCTCGGATCGATTTGGGTTATGGCTTTCCTTTTATCCTTTTACCCAGGATCAGTTTCTTCAGGTAACCAAGCACTGGGTCGAGGTATTGGCTACCCGCGCGCAGCTTGTGTGGCAGTGGAGTGAGGAAACTGAAAAGGAAGCTATTCGCTGGGCGCTCGGCCGAGGTAATCGAAATGGCCGCTGTGCCTATCAATTTGCCCGTCATTGGGTTGGTAAACAGCTTTTGGATGTCGCAAATGCGTGATTTGAGTGAAGTGGGAAACGATTTGGGTGGCTATGAGCTACTAGCGGCACAGTTAGAAGCGCTTCTTTCTGGCGAAAACGATTTCATCGCCAACGCCTCGCAGTGTTCTGCCTTTCTTTTCCATGAGTTGCCTGACCTAAACTGGGCGGGCTTTTATCTGTGCAAAGACAATGAGCTTGTGCTTGGTCCGTTCCAGGGCAAGGTTGCCTGTGTTCGCATACCCTTTGGGCGTGGTGTCTGTGGTACAGCGGCGCAAACGCGCGAGACGCAGCGCGTTGAGGATGTACATGTATTCGCGGGGCACATTGCTTGTGACAGTGCGTCAAACAGTGAACTTGTTATCCCATTGATAAAGAATGAACGTCTGATTGGTGTGCTGGATCTTGATAGCCCCAAGCTAGGTAGGTTCAGCCTGGATGATCAGAAAGGTATCGAGCGATTGGCCGCAATACTGCTAGCCGCAAGTGATTGCTGATAATAAAAGCGCAGCCCTTGGGGCTGCGCTTTTATTGCTATTAGTCGTAGAGTGACTTCATAGGGGCATCTTCCTTCTCCATCTCCTCTAGCCCCTTTAATAGTTGCGTAGGTTCGCGGACCGGCTGCCCTGCACCAATTTCTCCCTTGATGACGCTGACTTGTTCATCAAGGTACTGAAGATGTTCATTAAACTTGTCTGAGTGAGGCTGTTTGCGGATATATTGAGCGGCTTTCTCGAATGCCTGTCTGGCAGGAGCCAGTTGTCCCTGATCAATAAACTGACGGCCCAGGTGATCAAAGAATTCGAAGTGAAGTAGCGTCATTAGCGCTCTTATTTCCTCGTCCCAATAACCAGCCTCTTTAGCCTCAATCAGTCCATTCTGGATGGCGTAGGTGATTTGTGCGTGTAAATTTTCAAGCTGCGCACGAACCTGCTTTGCCTTGGCTTCATTCGCGATAACCTGGGCTGCGTTTGTGATCTCGATTTGATCACCCTTGGCCAGCTCAGCTTCCAGATGATTCATGCGTGCAGCCAATACGGGAGTCTTCTCCTTATTAGGCATGCGCTGAAGAAGTGTCAGTTCAAGCCTTGATAGTAAAAGCTTGAGGGCAGGGGTCATCCATTGCCCCGGTAACGTGTCGGACAGCTGCTCATAGCGTCGGATGCGGTTAACCAGCTCCGCTTTCAAGCGTGTCTTTTCAAGCTGATGCGCTTCAAGCTTCTGGTTGAGAAAGCTGATGAAAATCAACAGCACAGCTCCCGTCACAACCAAAATGGCAATTATAGATACAGACATCAAGGCCTCCTGCTGGCCTGCGAGTCAATAAAACAAGTACTACTATATTGGCAGCGCGGCCATCTTCTTTAATGGCAAAGTCATTGATTTAAAAAAATTTAAATAGGTGTTGACGGGTCTCGGGAGTCACTCTAGAATGCGCGCCACTTCAGACGCAAAGCTGAAAGCGAAGCGAAAGAGGTAGGAACTGTTAAAGCTCCAAGGCTGCGTCCCCTTCGTCTAGTGGCCTAGGACACCGCCCTTTCACGGCGGTAACAGGGGTTCGAGTCCCCTAGGGGACGCCATATGCGGGAATAGCTCAGTTGGTAGAGCACGACCTTGCCAAGGTCGGGGTCGCGAGTTCGAGTCTCGTTTCCCGCTCCAAGTTTTAAAGCATGGCATGCGCGGTGCTTGTGTTAATAGAAATATGCTTTGCATGTTTCAAGGGTTTGTCCCCTTCGTCTAGTGGCCTAGGACACCGCCCTTTCACGGCGGTAACAGGGGTTCGAGTCCCCTAGGGGACGCCATATGCGGGAATAGCTCAGTTGGTAGAGCACGACCTTGCCAAGGTCGGGGTCGCGAGTTCGAGTCTCGTTTCCCGCTCCAAATTAAAAACACCGCCTTCTTGGCGGTGTTTTTGTTTGTGCATCTTGTTTTTGATGAGGGCCTTTGTGACCCTCATCGCTTTATCTAATGAGTTTGTCCGTTGTCTGGAAGCAGCATCAATTGCTTCTCTTGATTCCAGTCAAAGGGCTCTCCAGCAGCCTCTGCTTCGAAGCGGCGCTCATCCAGTGCCTGGTAGCGGGCGATTTCTTCGTCAGGCATGAAGTGAAGACAATCACCCCCAAAAAACCACAGCAGGTCCCTGGGTACCAGATGGGCAACCTGGGGATAGCGATGGAAAATCTGGCTGATCAGGTCCTGCCCTAGATAATGGTTTTCTTCCGGATGTTTGGGCAGCTCAGTCAAAAGCTCGTCGAAGCGGTCCAAGAATAGCCCGTGGTTATCCTCAGGAATCTGCTCTGACTCACCCAATGCGGCCAATATGGTCCGCAGGTGCGCCAAAAGCGCCATGTTGTGTTCCAAATAGTCAGTGGCCATGTGTATGTCCCATTCATATACAGTGGAGCAGTATAAAGGCGGATGGCCAGACTGTCTTTTCTCACCCGATTTGGAATGATGTGGGCTTACATTCGTCAAAGGTTGTAAATCGGGTATTGCACCCTCATTTAGCCCCTCTAATTTTCTGAAATTTGTGAGCGAGATGAACGAAGCTCTGTCCATACGGCAACTCACTAAAACCTACGGAAATGGTTTCCAGGCGCTCAAGGGGTTGGACCTTGATGTCAACGAAGGCGATTTTTTTGCGCTTCTCGGACCTAATGGTGCAGGAAAATCTACCACGATAGGCATTCTGTCCACGCTGGTGAATAAAAGCAGTGGTCAGGTTTCGGTCTTCGGACACGATTTGGATCGTAATCCGGCAGGGCTCAAGCGCTGTCTTGGGGTTGTGCCCCAAGAGTTCAACTTCAATCAGTTTGAAAAGGCATTCGACATTCTGGTTACGCAGGCAGGCTATTACGGAATACCTGCCAGGCAGGCCAAGGAGCGTGCCGAGGAATACCTGACTCAGCTAGGGCTCTGGGACAAACGAGATACCCCGTCCCGTATGTTGTCTGGGGGGATGAAACGGCGTTTGATGATCGCCAGGGCGCTCATTCACAAGCCAAGGTTGCTCATACTGGACGAGCCTACTGCTGGTGTGGATATTGAGTTGCGCCGTTCGATGTGGAGCTTTTTGACCACTCTCAATCAGCAGGGTGTCAGCATCATTCTGACGACGCACTATCTGGAAGAAGCAGAACAGCTGTGCCGCAACATTGCCATTATTGACCATGGCACCATTGTGGAAAACACCAGCATGCGTGAGCTGCTTCAAAAGCTACATGTCGAGACATTCGTTCTTGATGTAAAGCAGGCGCTATCAGTTGCGCCCGCTCTTCAAGATTATCCGGTCAGGCTTATCACCAGTCACTCGCTTGAAGTGCAAGTCGATAAGAGTGTTGGAATCAATGGCCTGTTCACTCAGTTGAATGCTCAAGGCATAGACGTCATCAGTATGCGCAACAAGGCTAACAGGCTTGAGGAGTTGTTCGTGTCGTTGGTAGAAAAGAACTTGGCAAAGGTGGCGAGATGAAGACTGAAATAAAAGCCAACCTTGTTGCCTTGCAAACGATTGTCCATCGGGAGGTGCGACGCTTTACGCGTATTTGGCCGCAGACCTTGTTGCCTCCTGCGATCACTATGGCCCTTTACTTCGTTATCTTTGGCAATCTGATCGGTAGCCGAATAGGAGGCATGGGCGGGTTCTCCTATATGGAATACATTGTGCCGGGCTTGATCATGATGTCCGTTATTACTAATTCCTATAGCAATGTCGTATCAAGCTTTTTCAGTAGTAAATTTCAACGCTCTGTTGAAGAGTTGCTGGTCTCGCCTGTATCACCTCATGTCATTCTTATTGGTTATGCGTGTGGCGGTATCCTGAGAGGGCTGGCAGTAGCGGCTATCGTTACGGTTCTTTCTTTATTTTTTACCCATGTGCAGGTGCATCATTTAGGAATCACGTTGCTTGTGATCATCCTGACTGCTGCCATTTTTTCCTTGGGTGGTTTCATAAACGCGGTCTATGCCCGTAACTTTGACGATATCTCTATAGTGCCCACGTTCATCCTGACGCCATTGACTTATCTTGGTGGGGTGTTCTATTCGATCGATCTGCTACCGCCGTTCTGGCAGGGCATGTCGATGGCTAATCCCATCCTGCATATGGTCAATGCATTCCGCTATGGGATATTGGGCGTTTCAGACATCCAAATTGGTGTCGCGATTGGTCTTATGCTGATCGCTGCCGTTGTTCTCTATATATGCTGTATTCGTCTGCTGACGAGCGGGCGCGGCATGCGTCATTGATATATTGAGGACGCTATGGCGAGAGTACATCTGACATAGCGCGCCTCGGATTCTTGAGAAATTCTATGCAAACTGTCGATCATTCTCCGCTCGGTAAAACGAGCGAGTACGTGGATATCTATACGCCTTCGTTGCTGTATCCCATACCGCGTAGCCCTAAATGGACCGAATTGGGGCTTACAAGAGAAACGTTACCTTACTGCGGTATGGATATATGGACGTGTTATGAGTTGTCCTGGCTGAACTCAAAAGGTAAGCCTGTCGCTGCTATTGCCGAGTTCTCCATACCGGCCAACTCGCCAAATATCATCGAATCCAAATCATTCAAGCTGTATCTGAACTCACTCAATCAGACAACATTCGAAGGTCCTGAGGCGCTCACTGAGGTTTTGACAAGGGATTTGTCTCAGGCAGCAGGAGACCACGTTGGGGTTTTGGTAAAGCCAGTAGATTTAGTAGCCAGGGAAGGGTTTGTTACGCCCCCCGGAAGCTGTATTGATGAGCTGGATATTGAGGTACAGCACTACGATGTGCCTAGACCAGATTTATTAAAAGCCTTACCTGGTCAGCTTGTGAAGGAGTCGCTTTATAGTCATCTGCTTCGCTCCAATTGCCCGGTTACGGGGCAGCCGGACTGGGGAAGCGTCGTGATTGAGTATGAGGGCAGAGCAGTGCTTGATCGGGCGTCATTGCTCGCTTACATCATCTCCTTCAGACGCCATGCAGATTTTCATGAGCAGTGCGTCGAGCGCATGTTTCTTGATCTGCGTAGCGTGCTGGAGCCGGAATCGCTTACTGTTTATGCGCGGTATGTGCGGCGGGGAGGGCTTGATATCAATCCTTATCGAAGCACTCATGCCGCACATTTGCCGGTAGCAGGGCGCTTGGCCCGTCAGTGATGTCAGATACCCATGCTCGCAAGGCTCTGCATGATCGAGCGGAGGGTGTTCGCTACTCTGGGGTGGCTGACTTCAAACCGCTCGACTGCCAGATTTACGCCATCGACGAGATTGGAATCCGGCTTGGTCGAGTCTTCGTGAGCAAGCTGCAGTTCTATATCCCTGATTAACAGTTCTAGCGAGGCGCGATCTTCCTCGCTTTCAGGAGGGCTTGTCTTGAGCTGGTGCTGTAGTTCGATCAGCTCCTGTTGCAGGCGAGAGGCGGGCATACGTTTTCTCCTTTTGAAGCGTACCCACCTGTAGACCTAATTGAGTGATCAAAGGTCAATAAGGCAAGTTGTTTCATCCGTAACCAATTGCAAAGACATCGCGGTTATAATTTTGCCACTCTGCCAGTAAAACTGGACAAACTCATCAGGAGAATATGATGCCGTTTAACAAAGGAGCATGGAGTACCCGTATTGGCGGCATTGCCTTTGGCGCAATGTTGACTGTCGCGAGTACCGCTGTGTTGGCTGCCTCGGAAGATGATCCATGGGAAGGGGTCAACCGAGGTATTTTCCGTTTTAATGACACGCTTGATACCTATGCGCTGAAGCCTATCGCGCAGGGTTATAACAAGATCACACCTGACGTCGTGCAAACGGGAGTCAGTAATGTTTTTCGTAACATTGGTGATGTTGGCAATTTAGCTAATGACGTTTTGCAGGCAAAACCGTATGCCGCCGGTGTAGATACCGCACGTTTGCTCATGAACACCACGCTGGGTGTATTGGGGATATTTGATGTGGCGACTCATGCGGGACTGACGAGAAATGACGAAGACTTCGGTCAGACATTAGGTCATTGGGGCGTTGGTAGTGGCCCGTATGTCGTCTTGCCTTTCCTGGGTCCCAGCACAGTACGTGATGGACTAGGCCGAATTCCTGATTCCTATGCCTCGCCATACCCCTATATGGGTGATGTAGCGGCGAGGAATTCGGCATTTGCGCTGAGTGTAGTAGATACACGCGCTAACCTGCTTGATGCCGAGAAAATGATTACAGGCGACAAGTACATCTTTATCCGTAACGCTTACTTACAAAGTCGCGAATACAAGATTAAAGACGGTAACGTGGTAGACGACTTTTAAGAGGACTCATCACGTCAGGCAGTAGGTCTCTGCTTGACGTGATGCTGATCTGTGATCTAATTCATGGAAAGGATGCTGAGTCCTAGCAGTTGATTGCCTTGTTCCAAAGATGTGACGCGAATCACTTCGGCTTCGGCTTCTAGCCCTTGTAACTCCGGGTGTTCAGAGGGGATCACTACGATCACTTTGTCTCCTTCCTTGACGTGACTCTTAGCTTCGATCTGAAGCCCTGTGCTCGACAAATCACGGCAAATTGCGTCTATTTCTTCGCCATTTGTCCGAAGAATAGCCTTGGAATCAATCTGCATTCTAATAAAGTCGCGCTTTTCGCTGTACGAACGATCGCTTAAGCTCATTGGAACAAGTCTCTCAATAAAGGTACTTCGCAAGTAAACGAAACCATATAGCCTTAGCCTCAAGGCCTTGTAAAGCTAGCCTCAGCCGTTTGGATAGAAGGGGCGCTTGAACGGCTCGGCTGATGGGAGTAGTGTCTGCGCCGTATTAAAAATAGTACCTATTGCGTGCACCCTGGCCTGATCCAAAAGACCACCTCATAGGGATACGCATGCCTGGATAGTTTATGCCTAATCCCAGCGCCACACTTTTGATTATCGATGATGATGAGGTTGTACGCCTGAGTCTGGCGGACTATCTCGAAGATAGCGGCTTTACGGTCTTACAGGCTTCGAACGGTATGCAGGGTTTGCAGGTCTTCGAGCGTGAGCAGCCGGATCTCATTATCTGCGACCTTAGAATGCCTCAGCTGGATGGGCTTTCCTTGTTACGGCGCATTTCGGAAATGTCGCTCGATACGCCTGTCATAGTCCTCTCGGGCGCAGGGGTAATGAGTGATGTTGTCGAGGCGCTGAGATTGGGCGCGGCCGACTATCTCATCAAGCCTCTTGAGGATCTGGCTGTTCTAGAACATTCGGTTATTCGGGCGCTCGACCGTGCAAGGCTTCGCCTTGAAAATGATCGTTATCGCATCAAACTGGAAAATGCCAATCGAGAGCTTCAGGCGAGCCTGAGTCTTTTACAGGAGGACCAGAATGCCGGCCGGCAAGTGCAAATGAATATGCTGCCGGTAACACCCTGGGAAACCAATGGTTTGAATTTCGCTCACCAGATCATTCCATCTTTGTATCTCTCTGGTGATTTTGTCGATTATTTTCGCGTTGATGAGCACCGTATCGCTTTTTATCTGGCAGATGTTTCCGGACATGGAGCGTCGTCAGCGTTTGTAACGGTGTTGCTCAAGTTTATGACGACGCGGCTGTTGTATGAATCTCGTCGTAATGGCACTCTGCCTGAGTTCAGGCCTTCCGATGTGCTGGGGCATATCAATCGTGGCTTGCTGAACTGTAAGCTGGGCAAACACGTTACCATGTTGGGTGGCGTGATCGATGAAGACAGTGGTGTACTTACTTACAGTATTGGTGGGCACTTGCCGCTTCCTGTGTTGCACACTGCAGAAGAGACACGCTTTTTGCAGGGGAAGGGGTTTCCGGTTGGCCTTTTTGAAGAGGCCAGCTATTCAGACCATACTTTGGAGTTACCCGCCAGTTTCAGCCTTGCGCTGTTTTCCGATGGGATTTTTGATTTATTGCCTGGAGAGAACTTGAAAGCGAAAGAGGCTTCTTTACCTGAACAGGTCCGCCTGGCCAATGGGACGCTAGGTGGGATTTCGAAACAGCTTGGACTGGCCAACTTGGGCGAGATGCCGGATGATATCGCCATGCTGGTGTTAAGCAGGAACCTTGCATGAGTACCGGTAAAATCCAGTTCGCTGAAATGAATGGCACCTTTGTGCTCAAATTCATCGGCGAGGTGCGCTTGACATTATGCTCGGCGCTGGATGCCACTATTGAACAGATCTTTTCTGCGTTGAATTTTTCATCAATCGTAATCGATCTGATCGACACTAAAAGTATCGATAGTACAACGCTAGGCTTATTGGCAAAGCTCTCTATTCTTTCACGTCAAAAGATTGGCCTCTTGCCAGCATTGGTCACCACCAATCCAGATATCACACGACTGTTGGATTCGATGGGTTTTGATCAGGTATTCAATATCGTGAATCAGCCCGTGCCATGTTCGGACTGTCTGCATGACCTCCCCCCGCAGGATGAGTCTGAGGAAGTCGTCAGGGATAAGGTGCTAGAGGCTCATCGTATACTGATGAGTTTGAATGAATCCAATCGTGAAGCATTCAAGGACCTGGTCAATGCTTTAGAAAAGCATTGACCAGGTCTGGCATTACTTCTTGGCGCTAATCAGGCCTTCCAGTTTTTCCTGATCACGAGCGAATTGGCGGATGCCTTCCGCCAGTTTCTCGGTGGCCATGGCGTCTTCATTCAAAGACCAGCGGAAAGCACTTTCGTTAAGGGAATGCAACGGCTCGGCTGTGCCGCCTGCTACCAGGTTACGCTCAAGCGTGCCTTCATCTTCAGACAGGCTCTGCAGTAGCTCTGGGCTGATCGTCAAGCGATCACATCCTGCCAGTTGTTCGATTTGGTTGAGGTTACGGAAGCTTGCACCCATCACCACGGTTTCGAACTTGTTGGCTTTGTAGTACTGATAAATACGGGAAACTGACTGTACGCCTGGGTCTTCCTTTCCAGTAAAGTCACGGCCTTCGGCTTTCTTGTACCAGTCGTAGATACGACCAACGAATGGAGAGATCAGGAAAACGCCAGCATCAGCGCAAGCTGCCGCCTGGGCAAAGGAAAAGAGCAAAGTCAGATTAGTTTGAATACCATCTTTTTCGAGCTTTTCAGCAGCGCGAATGCCTTCCCATGTGGAGGCAATTTTGATGAGTACTCGGTCTTTGCTGATTCCGGCTTTCTCGTACAGGTCAATCAAGCGCTCTGCACGGCTCAGGGTTGCATTTGTATCAAACGAAAGCCTGGCATCGACTTCAGTCGAAATGCGGCCCGGAATGACATTAAGAATTTCCTTGCCAACAGCAACCGCAAACTTGTCGCAAGCCAGGCCGATGTCGTCACCCGTATCGTTGAGAGCGTCGCCTAGCAGTTGAGCGTAGCGGGGCAATGCTGCCGCTTTCAGCAGAAGGGAAGGGTTGGTCGTAGCATCGACAGGCTTCAGACGTGTGATAGCGTCCAGATCACCTGTATCGGCTACTACTGTAGTGTATTGCTTGAGTTGCTCTAGCTTGTTCATGCTTGCTATCGATCCTCACGTAGTGATTAGAGTGTTTGACCAGATTCAATGACCTTCCAAGAGTTCAGTGGCTTGGTCAAATATACGTAGCGGTTCTGAGCTTTTATGCACATCTACTGAGAGTAGCTGCCTGAAGCGGCGCCCTCCCTTAATTCCCTGCGAAAGGCCCAGAATGTGCCGGGTTATGTGATGCATGGCGCCGCCTGACGCCAGATGCTTGTCTATATACGGACGAAGCGACTGTAACACCTGGTGCCGAGTCGTAATGGCACGGTCATCACCGAACACTAATTGATCCACAGACGCCAGAAGATACGGGTTGTGATAAGCCTCACGGCCAAGCATGACGCCATTGAAAGTCTTCAGGTGAGTCTGTGCTTCTTCCAAGGTCTTAATGCCGCCATTCAGAATGAATTCAAGATCTGGAAAATCATTCATCAGTTGTGCGGCTACGTCATAACGCAGCGGCGGGACTTCACGATTCTGCTTGGGAGACAATCCTTCCAGAATGGCAATGCGTGCGTGTACGGTAAAACTATTGCAGCCCGCTTCGTTGACGGTGGTAATGAACTCCTGCAGCTGATCATAGCTGTCTCGGCCATTGATCCCAATACGGTGTTTTACCGTAACGGGAATACTTACCGCGTCGCGCATTGCCATTACGCAATCAGCCACCAGTTGAGGGTGAGCCATCAGGCAGGCGCCAATCATGTTATTCTGTACCCTATCGCTTGGGCAGCCAACGTTCAGGTTGACCTCATCGTAACCTGCTGCTTCGGCTAGGCGGGCACAGGCTGCCAGCTCATGCGGAGTACTGCCGCCTAGCTGCAGCGCGATAGGATGCTCACTTTGGTCGTACGCTAAAAAGCGTGCCGGATCGCCTCGAAGCAAGGCGCCTGTTGTTACCATCTCGGTGTAAAGCAGTGTTCGCTTCGAAAGCAGGCGCATGAAAAAGCGGCAATGTTTGTCCGTCCAGTCCATCATTGGCGCAACGGAGAAGCGGCGTGACAGTGTAGAAGGCTTGTTCAAGGCTGGGTGAGTGTTCGAGGCGGTCATGGGGTGTTCCAGTTACTACGTTACAGCCTATTCCAATACGACATCGGAAATAGAGGTCAGTAACTTCGGCGAGCTTGAGCGCTAGCTTATCAGGAAAGCCCCCGTCTAATCGAAGATCGGTATCGTATCCTTGGCTACGCGTGCTTTTTAATTTGGAAGGCGCCAAAAAGACGAAATACCTCATATTCCAGCGAACTCTATAGGGGTACGCTTTGTCTTGTCGGTAGCATCATGAATGTTCGTATCGGTATCCTTTCCAAACTCCTGTATTCTAGATCTGATTTATTAACCATATGGCCGGTTTGTTTTTCTTTGCGCCGACTGTATAAGCCTTATTTCATGCCACGAAGAGATTCGCTGTGATATTGACCATGCCCTCAGACAAGCTCAAAGCCTGGGGCGCCCATGGCGTCACCGCCACGGGTGTTGTCCTGGCGTTGCTTGCAACACTTGCCCTGTTTGATAATCAGCCCAAAGAATGCCTGCTGTGGCTCGGTGCTGCCCTGATTGTAGATGGTCTGGACGGAACCCTGGCGCGCAAGCTCAATACCAAATCTGTTCTGCCCCATTTCGACGGTTCAGTACTTGATCTGGCGATTGACTACCTTACGTATGTCTTCATTCCGGCGTTGTTCATTTACAAGTACATACCTTTACCAAGCTACACCGCGCTCTTTACCGTTTCAGTGATTCTAGTGTCTTCCTTGTTCTGTTTCTGTAACGTGAACATGAAGAGCAGCGATAACTACTTTGTAGGCTTTCCAGCAGCCTGGAATGTGGTGGCGCTTTATTTGTATATCCTGTCGCCAGCACCGTGGCTGACGCTATTGGGCGTTATTGTGCTGGCGATGCTGACTTTGACGCGCATGAAATTCTTGCACCCTTTCCGAGTGCGCAAGTTCATGCCTATCAATATTGCAGTAACGTTCGTCTGGCTGCTGTGCAGTATGTTGCTGATTCTTAATCATCCTGACCATAGTCCAACTTTGTTGGCAATCTGGTTTGCCATGTCTGGATACTTCATTGGAATCTGCATTTGGCGTTCGGCCATTGAGTGGTTTGGTCACCTGCGCGCTTAAACGCTAAAATCGTCTTTGCCCAAAAGCCTCGCTCACGCGGGGCTTTTTATTGCCCATGAGTTTTGGTAATGAAAGTGTCGGTCGATAGAGATCATTGGTCTTGAACACCTGTCGAGTGATCAGGTCTATCTTTGACGAGGCAATGCTTCGAAGTGAAAAGAAGACCACTAATCTAAGACGGGGGCCGCTATGAAAACCAAAGCACTAGCTGTATTGGCGTTGACGGGACTGATGTCTGTAACTGGCATGGCATTGGCTGACGATAAGACAAGCCCTAACTCTGCCGGCATGGGGACGCCTGACGGATCATCCACAGGTAAAGGCGCCGGCGCTGACGTGGGGGGTGACGTCACGCCTTCACCAAAAGAAGAGCAGGGCGATAAAAGCGATAAGTAAGGTATATAGATTTAAAAGCTCAAGTTTCCAATACGGGGAACTTGAGCCTGTTTCGTGGTCAAAGCTGCGTGTTTAATCGAGTGAGACGGTTCATGAGTTCTACAGATAAAGTAGTATTAATCGTAGAGGATGAACCTCAGGTCTTGTTAATACTCGTTGATTACCTTACTGAGCTTGGTTACAAGGTGCTTCAGGCGCCTTCATCGACCGAAGCCTTTCTTATTCTGGCTACAAAGCCTGACCTTGATCTTCTGATCACTGACTACAGATTGCCTGATGGCGTGTCGGGCGTAATGATTGCCGAGCCGGCACTTAAGCTACGTCCTGACCTCAAAGTAATGTTTATCAGTGGCTATCCGGCTGAAATTATGGATACAGGCAGTCCGCTGATTGGCACAGCTCCAGTATTGGCCAAGCCTTTTGCTTTGGACAAGCTGCAGGACTACATCCAGCGGCTCCTGGCTTAACGCCGCTTTTAGTTGATCCAACTTTCTGCCGACAACAGTCGATGCCCTGCCATGGTATGGCGATCTGTTGTGTTGTACTAACAGATAGTTATTCTTTTATACCTCGAGCAGATCGTTTCCTAGCCTTATCAGTCTACTAAGTATCCGGTTGGCTTGTGGACGCCAACGTTAACGTGGAGAGGACTGTATCTATGGCAATCAAGCATTTCGAACATTTCGAAGCGATTTCATCCGCCGTACCTGCGCAAGACGGCTTTGAAGCCGTGATTGGCGTTAAGGCCCGAGAGGAAGGAAGTCAGCCTCATTTTCATCGAGTAGCCACTGAGCGGCATTTCGACTTGGCATCCGAGGCTGAAGAAGCTGCTGACGCAGCGCTTAGCCGGGTAGTTGAAGTCGCTGAGGATGGCAGTCTTATCTGGGAAGAAAGTACCCGCTGAGCGAGGAAGCTCTATGGATTCGGTCGATAAGGGAAAAACGCCTGGTCTTACCGCTGAGGAAGAGCAGGATGTCAGTGAGAACCAGCCGCCTCGCGCGGCGGTTCTCCATGAAACGATCAGAAAGCAAGGCGAACAGGAGCTTGAGAGAAGTAGCAGTGCGCTTTTCTGGTCCGCTCTGGGCGCAGGGCTAACTATGGGCCTTTCGCTGATAGCGATGGGGCTCTTGAATTCTCACCTTCCTGAGGGAGAGACAAGCAAGATTATTTCGAGCTTTGGTTACTCGGTGGGTTTTCTGGCTGTCATTTTGGCTCGACAACAGCTTTTCACCGAAAACACCATCACGGCAGTACTTCCTGTAATGACGCAGCCGTCATTACATATGTTCAAACAGTTGCTGCGGCTATGGGGCATCGTTCTTATAGGTAACTTGATTGGTACATCGCTCATTTCCTATGTCGTGCTTCACCTTCCGCTATTCGAACCCAAAGTGGACGCGGCCTTTTTGGAGATTGGCCGGAAAGTAATGGAAAATGGCGTGCCGGAGATGTTCTCGAAAGGAATCATTTCCGGATGGATGATTGCAACCATGGTCTGGATGATATCGTCAGCAGAGCAGGCCAAGATCTGGATAATCATTGCGATCACCTATCTGATGGCCTTGGGCGATTTCACCCATATTATCGTGGGGTCGGCTGAGGTGGCTTATCTGGTGTTTTCCGGCGAGCTTTCATGGACAGAGTTCGGGCTTGTCTTCGTTGGGCCTACCTTGGCGGGTAATATTGTAGGCGGAACGTTTATTTTTACTCTTCTCAGCCATGCCCAGATACGGAGCGATACGCCATAAAAAAGGCCCCTTAGGGGCCTTTTTTATGTTTACATCACTCTTCTATCTGACCCATGGCGGTAGTGTTGAAGCCGCCATCGACATAAAGAATTTCGCCGCTGATGCCTGATGCTAGGTCCGAGCACAGGAAGGCACCGGCGTTGCCGACCTCTTCGATGGTCACATTGCGACGCAGAGGGGTTTGGCGTTCGTTAGCCGCAAGCATCTTGCGGAAGCTCTTGATACCCGATGCTGCCAGGGTGCGAATGGGGCCAGCCGAGATGGCATTGACGCGAGTGCCTTCCGGGCCAAGGCTGCCTGCCAGATAGCGGACACCTGCCTCAAGGCTGGCCTTGGCCATGCCCATGACATTGTAGTTGGGCATGGTGCGCTCGGCACCCAGATAGGACAGGGTCAACAAGCTGCCGTTGCGGCCCTTCATCATTTCGCGTCCCGCCTTGGCCAGCGCAACAAAGCTGTAGGCGCTGATGTCGTGAGCGATACGGAAGCCTTCACGGGTTGTCACTTCAGTAAAGTCGCCGTCCAGCTGATCGCCGGGTGCAAAGCCAACGGAGTGAACGATGATGTCCAGGCCGTCCCATTTCTTGGAGAGCTCTGTAAACACCGCTTCGATTTCTTCGTCGTTGGCAACATCGCAAGGGAAGCACAAATCGGCATTGGAGCCCCAGCCAGCCGCGAACTCTTCAACGCGGGACTTGAGCTTGTCGTTCTGATAGGTAAAGGCCAGTTCGGCACCTTCACGGTGCATCGCAGCAGCGATACCGGAGGCAATGGATAATTTGCTGGCGACGCCTACGATCAGGACGCGCTTACCGGCGAGAAATCCCATGTGTTTTCTTCCTCTTGGTTAATAGGCAGGGGCGGACGATGCAAGTGCCGCATCCAATAACTGCCGTGTATACGGGTGCTGAGGTCGTTGAAAGACATCTTCAGCACTCCCTTGTTCTACAACCTGGCCCGCTTTCATCACCAGCAGTTGGTGACTCAGCGCTCTTACAACAGCCAGGTCATGGCTGATGAACAGATAAGTCAGATTGTGTTTGGCCTGCAGATCGCGAAGCAGGTCCACGACCTGCCGCTGAACTGTCCTGTCGAGCGCTGAGGTAGGCTCATCCAGCAAGATCAACGAAGGTTTCACTATCAGGGCCCGGGCAATGGCGATGCGTTGCCGTTGCCCACCTGAAAACTCGTGAGGATAACGATGGCGGACCTCTGGATCGAGTCCTACCTCCCGTAATGCCCCGATTATTGCTGTCTCCTGTTCTTCTGGTGTTCCTATGCGATGGATTCTCAGTCCTTCTCCCACGATGTCGCTAACGGACATACGTGGACTCAGACTACCGTAAGGGTCCTGAAAGACCACTTGCATCTGTCGCCGCAACGGTCGAATTTGGGCAGAGGATAGCTGATCGAGCGCCTGATTGCCGAAGCGTATGCGGCCGCGGCTTTCCAATAGACGAAGAATGGCCAGGCCCAATGTGGTTTTACCGGAGCCGCTCTCACCCACAATGCCCAAGGTTTGACCTCGTGGAACCGCTAGTGAGACGTCGTCAACGGCTTTTACGTGATCAACCGTTCGACGAAACAGCCCTTTACGAATCGGAAACCAGACGCTCAAATGTTCAGTAGCCAGTTCTACAGGTGCAGGATGGCTGGGAATCGGATCGCCACTCGGCTCCGCTGCCAGCAGTAATTGTGTGTAAGGATGCTGTGGATGTTGAAACAGCGTCTTGCACGTTTCCTGTTCGACGATGCGACCACGTTGCATGACACATATCCGATCGGCAATCTGACGTACCAGGTTCAAGTCATGGCTGATAAGCAGGATCGACATGCCTAATCGCTTCTGCAGATCTTTCAAAAGGTGTAGAACCTTTTGCTGAACGGTGACATCCAGTGCAGTAGTGGGCTCGTCAGCAATGAGCAGATCCGGCTCGCATGCCAGCGCCATGGCAATCATGACGCGCTGGCGCTGACCGCCCGAAAGCTCATGTGGGTAAGCTGAAAGGCGGCTGGCTGGATCGGGAATGCCTACCAGATCGAGAAGTTCGATCATACGCTTGCGTGCGGGAGGGCCTTTCATGCCTTTATGCAGCGCCAGGACTTCGCCTAGCTGCTTATCGAGCGTATGCAGTGGGTTGAGGGACGTCATCGGCTCCTGAAAGATCATGGCGATGCGATTCCCGCGTATTCCGTACAGTTTCCTTTCAGGCAACTTCAGCAGATCTTGGCCACCGTACAGGATACGGCCGGCAGGATAGTGGGCGGTGGACGCTGGTAATAAACGCAGCAACGAATGGGCTGTTACAGATTTGCCCGAGCCGCTTTCACCGACAAGAGCCAAGGTCTCGCCAGGGTAAATATCGAACGATACCTGCTCGACTGCACGAACTACCTCTTGTCCGTTGCGAAATTCGACGCACAGATCACGCACTTCAAGCAATCGGGTGGTCTGCTGGGCAGAAGACGCCACGTTATTTTCGGGGGTCGAATGCATCGCGTGCCGCCTCGCCAATGAATACTAGAAGGCTTAACATCAAGGCCAATGTCACAAAGGCCGAGATGCCCAGCCAGGGCGCCTGCAGGTTTTCTTTACCCTGAGCGATCAGCTCGCCCAGGGAGGGTGCACCAGCCGGAAGCCCAAACCCTAGAAAATCCAGGGACGTCAAGGTTCCAATTGCTGCCGTGAGCAGGAAGGGAAGAAAGGTCATGGTAGCGATCATGGCGTTTGGCAAAATATGATGAAACATGATCGCAGGATCTTTCATGCCGAGCGCGCGTGCCGCACGTACATATTCAAGGTTACGGCCACGCAAGAATTCAGCGCGCACAACATCTACCAGAGACGTCCATGAAAACAGCAGCATGATGCCCAGCAGCCACCAGAAGTTAGGCTGTACAAAACTGGACAGGATGATCAGTAGGAACAGCACGGGCAGACCTGACCAGATCTCCAGAAAGCGCTGCCCTAGAAGATCTACCCAACCGCCGAAATAACCTTGTAGCGCGCCTACAAGCACGCCAATCAGGCTGCTGCCGATGGTTAGAATCAAGGCGAATAGGACCGATATGCGAAAGCCATAGATGATACGGGCCAGAACGTCTCTTGCCTGATCATCCGTCCCCAGCCAATTTTGTGCTGAGGGTGGGGCGGGGGCTGGGATATTGAGGTCGTAATTGATGCTGTCGTAGCTGAACGGAATGAGCGGCCATACCATAGAGGCTGCTTTTTCAGTCATCAGCTTTTCGAAGTAGGGGCCTTTGTAATTGGGCTCCAAAGGAAACTCACCGCCAAAGTCGGTTTCGTTGTAATGCACCAACGCAGGGAAATACCACTGATCATCGACATGAATGACCAAGGGTTTGTCATTGGCAATGAGCTCTGCGCAGAGACAAAGAACAAACAGGACGATAAACAGCCAGAGCGAATACCAGCCTCGTTTATGAGCCTTAAAGCGACTCCAGCGGCGTTGATTGAGGGGGGAAAGACGCGGCATCAGTAGTCTCGGCTTTCGAAGTCAATGCGAGGATCGATCAGCATATAAGTCAGGTCGCTGATTAATTTGGTCACCAACCCGAACAGAGTGAATAAAAACAGTGTTCCGAATACGACTGGGTAATCCCGGCTCATGACTGACTCGAAGCTAAGCAGCCCGAGGCCATCCAGGGAAAAGATCACTTCAATCAATAATGAGCCGGTGAAAAATACGCCCAGTAATGCCGCAGGGACACCTGATATGACCAAAAGCATGGCGTTTCGAAAAACATGCCCATAAAGGACTCGACGCTCTGTCAGACCTTTGGCCCGTGCGGTGATGACATACTGCTTATTGATCTCGTCCAGAAAGCTGTTCTTGGTCAATAACGTAAGCGTTGCAAAGCCGCCGATCACAAGGGTGGTTACCGGGAGCGCCAGGTGCCAGAAGTAGTCGACGATCTTGCCACCTAGCGTCAGTTCCTCGAAATTGGGTGACGTCAGGCCGCGCAGTGGAAACCATTGCAGATAACTGCCGCCCGCAAACAGTACGATCAGCAGGATACCGAACAGAAAGGCCGGGATCGCATAGCCAATGACGATGGCAGAGCTAGTCCATACATCGAACGTACTGCCGTGGCGGATAGCCTTGGTAATGCCGAGTGGAATGCTGACCAGATACAGAATCAGTGTGCTCCACAGGCCAAGGGAAATTGAGACCGGCAACTTTTCCAGGATAAGGTCAGTTACTTTGGCGTCCCTGAAAAAGCTCTGGCCAAAATCCAGTTGGGCATAGCTTTTTATCATCAGCCAGAAGCGCTGCGTTGCAGGTTTATCAAAGCCGTATTGCTTTTCGAGCTGCTTGATCAGATCCTCATCCAGGCCCTGGGCACCGCGATAATGTGTATTGCCATGCTCTGCCGACTCGCTCCCGCTGCCCGTAATGCGGCTTGTTGCGCCACCCGCGCCCAAACCTTGCAGGCGAGCCATGGCCTGGTCAACAGGGCCGCCAGGAGAGGCCTGAATAATAATGAAGTTGATGAGCAAAATGCCGAACAGCGTAGGAATAATCAGCAGCAATCGCCGCAGGGCGTAGGACAGCATCAGGGGTTCACCTGCGACGTTTTGCGTGCCGTATCGCTGACTTGCCACCAAGTCATAAGGCCGAAATCGGAGTCGGGTTGCTTAGCGGGGCGTCCGAAGCGGTTCCAGTAGGCAACTCGCCAGCGGTCGGTATACCAGTTGGGAACGACGTAATACCCCCAAAGCAAGGCGCGATCTAGCGCTTTGGCATGGGTAATTAGTGAAGCACGAGTATCGGCGCCGATTAGCATCTCCACGAGACGATCGATGGCAGGGTCCTTCAGTCCGAGCAGATTACGACTTCCAGGGTCATCTGCACTGGTTGAGTGCCAGAAGTCACGCTGTTCATTACCGGGCGAGCTGGACTGTGGCCAGCTGAAAATTGTCATATCGAAGTCGCGGGAGCGTACACGATTGACGAACTGGGATACATCTACCCGCCGAATAGCCAGGGTGATACCAACTTCCGCGAGGTTGCGTTTGTAGGGCAGCAGCACTCTTTCAAAGGCGGGTTGGGCCAACATGAGCTCAAAGCGCAATGGATTTCCTTGTGTATCCACCATGCGATCGTTTTCGATGTGATAGCCCGCTTCCAGCAAGAGCCGGTACGCCTCTCGTTGTTGCGGTCGGACAATTCCGCTTCCGTCGGTACGGAAAGGCTCTAGCGATTGGCTAAAGACTTGTGGAGGCAGTTGATCGCGTAGAGGTTCCAGAATCTTCAGCTCTTCTGGGTCGGGTAGTCCCCTGGCAGCCAGTTCGGAATTTTCGAAGTAACTATTGTTGCGTGTATAGGCGCCGTAGAACAGTTGACGATTGCTCCATTCAAAGTCGAACAGGAGCGCAATAGCCTGGCGTACCCGCTTGTCCTGAAACATGGGACGGCGCAGGTTGTAAATAAAAGCCTGCATGCCTTGAGGCTCATGATTAGGTATTTCTGCCTTGACGATGCGTCCTTCTCTCAAAGCCGGCGTTTCGTAAGCGGTTGCCCAATTCTTGGCGGACATCTCCTGGTTTATATCGAACTGATTCGCCTTGAACGCTTCCAGTCCTACGTTCTGGTCACGGTAGTAGTCAACCGTGATAGTGTCGAAGTTGTAGAAGCCCTTGTTAACGGCAAGATCCTTACCCCACCAGTCTTTTACACGCTCAAGCCTAAGCGAGCGCCCGGCCTGCAGGCTGGCGATTCGGTAAGGACCGCTACCAAGAGGTGGTTCCAGAGAAGACTTCCCAAAGTCCCGGCTGGCCCACCATGCCTTAGGCAGAACCGGTAGCTGCCCCAGAATAAGAGGCAGCTCACGATTTTGGGTTGTCTTGAAGTCAAAACGGACCACCAGCCGGCTCTCAGCTTTGACTTCTTTTACATCCGCGTAATAGCTGCGGTAGAGCGGATCGCCCTGATTGACCAAAGCGTTGAAGGTGAACACTACGTCATCAGCCGTGACTGGTGTTCCATCATTGAATCGAGCCTGGGGACGCAGGTAAAAGCGAACGTAGCTGTTGTCAGAGGCTTTTTCGATCTTTTCGGCCAGCAACCCGTATTCGGTGAAAGGCTCATCCTGAGCATGAAATGTCAGTGTTTCATAAATCAGGCTGATCTGGGCAGGGGGCGTTCCCTTGTTGTTGAAGGGATTGAGCGTATCGAAACTACCGAAGCCGGACAGGCGTAGGTTGCCGCCTTTAGGAGCATTTGGATTGGTGTAATCAAAATGACTAAAGTTTGCTGGATACTTGGGGGCCTCATCATACAAGGTAACTGCATGCTGAGGGGCAGCATGGGCGTTACCATACACCAGCCCTAGCGCGGCGGCGAAAAGAGCGCCATGAATCCAGGCAGAAAAACGAAGGGCCATCTTAGCGCTCATTGTATGTGTCGGAGAGGCTGGCTTGATCATAAGCTGTACGGCCAGGCAGAACTCTTTCTGTAAGGCGTTGAGCAGTAACGGTACCAGTTCGCTTCAGCAGGAAAAAGAGACGTATATGAGTGCCTGTGACGCACCAGGACCCATCAATCGAGATACAAAGTCAAGGTTTGGCCAGGCGTGAGGTTTTTTCCACTCTTGGGATTCCACTGCTGGATAGATTGCAGTTGTACATTGAAATGTTTAGCAATCATGTACAAGGAGTCGCCGGGCTTGACTCTATAGTACGTCACGTTCTGGCGCGATTTGCTGCTGTTGGCTAGCTTGCTTGCTTTCACCGGTGCGCCATAGAGCTTGAGTACCTGGCCTGCCCTAAGGCCCTGCTTGCCCAAATTGTTCCAGCGTTTCAGGTCGCCCAGCTCGACCTTGTTGTCGCGAGCGATGGTCCAGAGATTATCGCCACTTCTGACCCGGTAGGTACGAGTCACCGGCTCCTCAACAAGGGCGGCAACGTCTTTCTGGCTAGTGACTGGTGAAATACTACCTGATACGCGAGGAAGCATCAGTCTCTGGCCTGCAGCCAGTCGGCTGGACTTCAGCTTGTTGAGTGACAGGATCTGTTGAGTGCTTACGCTATAGCGATTGGCGATAGCGCCCAGGCTATCACCACGGCGCACCGTGTATTCCTGCCATTTTACGATCGCTTCAGAGGATTCGTTCGCCAGGTTTTCGAGTAATAACTCGGCTTTTTCTGCCGGAATCAAGAGCTGTTTGGGTCCGTCCATGGTAACCCGACGGGTATACGCCGGGTTCAGGCGATATAGTTCGTCCTCATCGAGATCAGCCAGCTTGGCAACTTTAGCAAGATCTAGATGCTGCTTGATCTTGACGACTTCGAAATAGGGCTCGTTGGCAATCGAGTCCAGTTGGATGCCGTATGATTCCGGGTTCATGATCAGCTGGGAAACGGCCAGCAGCTTGGGTACGTAGTCCTGTGTTTCCTGTGGAAGCGAAGACAGGTTCCAGTAGTCAGTAGGCAATCCAAGCTTTTGGTTGCGTTCAATGGCGCGACCTACAGTACCCTCGCCGGCGTTATAGGCTGCCAGTGCCAGTAGCCAGTCGCCATTGAACATATCGTGGAGTTTGGAAAGATAATCGAGCGCTGCGTTGGTAGACGCTGTGATATCCAGTCGTCCATCGTACCAGCGAGTCTGTTGCAGGTTGAAATAGCGCCCGGTAGTGGGAATGAATTGCCAGATCCCGGCCGCCTCGCTGCGTGAAAGCGCAAAGGGGTTGAAGGAGCTTTCTACAATCGGAAGCAGGGCAAGCTCAAGGGGCATATTCCGCTCTTCAAGCCTTTCGACAATATAGTGCAGGTACAGTCCGCCCCGGTTAGCCGATTTTTCGATATTGGCCGGGTTGCTGACATACCAGAGCCGCTGCTGCTCGATACGGGGATTTACGCCGATTTCGCTTTGCAGCTGAAAGCCACTGCGCATGCGATCCCAGATATCCTTGGGTGCCTTGTTCTGGGTGCCGAGCTTTATCCACTCGGGCTCCCGATGCATATTGATATTGCTGCTCAGGCTGTCTTCTGGGAGATAGCGTTCCTGGTCTTTAGGCGCCATTCCCTGACAGCCCGCCAGGAAGACAGCAAGGAAAAGAGCAGAAAGTTTCGCGGTGCGAGCCAGTCCGTCTACGTCGGCATTATGTGGCGGCTGTGGCGGCATTAGCTGAGTGCATCCCCGGAAAAATTTGCGCGATTCTAGGAATGCCGCTCCGCAGGGTCAAGATTGACTAGTCCTCAGAAATGATCTTTCCATGCGCGTAAGGTAGTAAAAACCTCTACTTCCGAGCGGGTTGGAAAGCCATTTCTTTCGTCCGCAGCGCGTTTGACAGAAGGGGTTGAACAGCGCATGAACGGGTTCGTAGCAAGCTCTAGCTCTAGGGTAGAGGGGAGCGTCATTTCGCCTCGCTCGCGCATGGCCTCTACCTGCCTGTATCGTTTGGTCAGCTCGTTATTAGTCGGTTCTACGGCATGAGCAAAACGCAAGTTGTTCAGCGTATATTCATGTGCACAGTACACTTTGGTCGTGGGCGCAAGCTGAGCAAACTTACGCAACGAGTCATGCATTTGTGCAGGTGTCCCTTCAAACAATCGGCCGCAGCCGCCTGCAAATAGAGTATCGCCGCAGAACAGCAAAGGCTGAGCGCCGGTACGAACATAGGCAATATGGCCCAAGGTATGTCCAGGAACATGCAGGACGTGAAAGGGGCGCTCAAAAACTTCAAGGCTGTCGCCTTCATTAAGTGCGGTGTCCAGACAGGGTACGCCTTCCAGTGCCGGACCGTAGACGTGGGCCGCTGTCGCTCCTTTGAGCGCCTGCACACCGCCTACGTGATCGTGATGGTGATGAGTGAGAAGAATGTCTGTAAGCGTCCATCCGGGATGCCGTTCCAGCCATTCAAGGACAGGGGCAGCATCGCCTGGATCTACCACGGCACAACGTTTGGAAGACGGATCCTGCAACAACCAGATGTAGTTGTCGGAAAAGGCGGGAAGGGCGTCTATCTGAATCATGTGCGGTAACTACCGTTAGATGTGCAAAATTGCATATTAGGCGTTTATGAGTTTCAGAAGCGAGCACTAAAACAGTGTCGTGCGTTTATCGCTTGTCGGAAGTCTGCAAGCAATTATGAAAAGATACAGTCTTCATGTGTAGAACTGGTTAAAGTCTGTAGATTGCTGTCCATCGTCGGGGACACTTGCTGTTTGGTATCGAGGGTGCCGCCTTGGTGCTCAAGCGTCTCTAAATCCAGGTGCTCTATAGCACCTCTGGAGGAAAAGCATATGGTAAATGACGCATTCGCCCAGGCTGATGAGCGTTGGTTGACGCTGATGCGCTCGGCTCGCCAGTGGCTTGATGGTCCGTTGGGCCAGTTAATGATTGAGGAAGAGGAGCGCCTGCTTTCCGAGGAGCTGAAGCGCCACTTTGGAGGTTATTTAGTCCACTATGGCCCCTCCTTGAAGATCCCGCCAGGCGCAGACCAGTTACGTCATGGTGTGCGTCTCGGGCCGCCGTTGCCAGGTGTCGATATCGCCTGCGAAGAAGGTGCCTGGCCGCTGGGTGAAAATGCAGCAGATGTGGTGTTGCTCCAGCACGGTCTGGATTTCTGTCTTTCACCCCATCGCTTGTTGAGAGAGGCTGCCCTTAGCGTAAGGCCCGGTGGGCATCTGCTGATTCTTGGTATCAACCCTTGGAGTACCTGGGGAGTCAGGCATTATTTTGCCCGCGATGCGTTTCGCAAGGCCCGTTGTATTGGTGCCAGCCGTGTAGCTGATTGGTTGGCATTGCTGGGATTCGCGTTGGAGAAACGTCGGTTCGGGTGTTATCGTCCGCCGCTTTCTTCGCCGGTTTGGCAGAATCGTTTGTCTTGGTTGGAGCGCAATCGGGAAGGCGAGCCCTCGCCAGGTGCAGGCTTCTATTTATTGTCGGCTCGCAAGCTGATGGTCGGGCTTCGTCCCTTGCCACAGACCCGCCGTGAACCCCGTGGAAAGCTGATTCCCATGCCGGTTGCCAAGGTGAGCCGTCGCGAAACGAGCGGAACGAATGAGTGACATCGTAGAGATCTACACGGACGGTGCCTGCAAGGGAAATCCTGGCCCTGGCGGTTGGGGTGCCTTGCTGGTCTACAAGGGCAACGAGCGGGAACTGTGGGGCGGGGAGGCCGTTACGACCAACAATCGAATGGAGCTGATGGCCGCCATCCGCGCGCTTGAAGCGCTCAAGCGTTCATGTCACGTACGAATCGTGACAGATTCCGAATACGTGATGCGTGGTATCACAGAATGGTTGCGTGGCTGGAAGGCTCGCGGCTGGAAAACCGCTGCCAAACAGCCGGTCAAGAATGCCGATTTGTGGCAAGCCCTCGATGCCCAGGTGGCTCGACATGAAGTCGAGTGGGAGTGGGTAAGAGGACATACCGGGCATCACGGTAACGAGCGGGCTGACCAGCTGGCTAATCGTGGTGTTGATGAAATCCGTGCCCTGCGGACAGTGTGATAGGTGACTTTAGATGCGTAGCGTAGTACTCGATACGGAAACAACCGGTATGCCCGTTACCGACGGGCACCGAATCATCGAGATTGGTGGTGTTGAGGTTATTGGTCGTCGACTGACGGGCCGGCATTTTCATGTCTACCTCAATCCTGATCGCGAGATTGACGAAGGTGCTATCGCCGTTCACGGCATCACCAGTGAGTTCCTGGCGGACAAGCCGCGCTTTCGTGACATTGCAGAAGAATTCTTTGAGTTTATCAAGGGCGCTGAGCTGATCATTCATAACGCCGCGTTCGACATCGGCTTTATCAATAACGAGTTTCGTCTGCTAGGTGATCGACCTGAGTGGGCAGAGATTACAGATCATTGCACGGTACTCGATACCCTCATGATGGCGCGTGGGCGTCATCCAGGTCAGCGTAATAGCCTGGATGCGCTATGCAAGCGTTATGGAGTGGATAACTCGAACCGCGAGCTGCACGGCGCCTTGTTGGACTCTGAGATCCTGGCCGATGTTTATCTGGCCATGACCGGCGGGCAAACCTCCCTCTCTCTTGCTGGGCAGGGGCAGGAAGGTGATGGAAATGACAGCGGTATCAGCCCGATTCGCCGTCTGCCAGTGGGCCGTGCCAGGACACGAGTCATCACGGCAAGTGAGGCTGAGTTGGCTGATCATGCTGCGCGTCTGGCTGCCATTGAGAAGTCTGCAGGCGCCCCAGCGTTATGGGCTCAGATGGAAGAGCAAGCCACCCAGCATTAACCTCTTTTACACCTTGGCGGTTTAGGTGAACTGCCAAGGTTGTTTCCCTATCGCTATGCCTTTCCAGCTGAACAGTTCCTGTCAAAATGTCACGCAGACGCTCGTAAACGCCTGTTTGGCACATCAGTGCAAATATTTCGAATTATCAACTGAACCGTATTGCTTTATGATGTGACTAAAGTCGCAGTATGAGTAGCGGCATATCGCTATCAAGGCAAGGCGGCTTTTGATTGTCCGCTACCCCGTTTTCGAGAATCGTTCCAGCTTGGAAGAGGAGCAGATGGAAGAATTCAGCGCGTTCCGTCTTGAGCGTGTCGATAAGGTCGCTCATGTGATTATCAATCGACCCGAAAAGATCAATGCCATGAACGCCGAGTTCTGGCAGGAGATACGCAGTCTCTTTCATTGGGCCGATCAGGAACGTTCAGTACGGGCCGTTGTGCTGTCAGGCGCAGGTCCTCATTTTTCTTCCGGTATAGACCTTTCGTTACTTGGCGAGACCGCCGGTCAGCTTGGACGTGACGTAGGCCGCAATTCGGAGTTATTACGCTCCAAGATTCTTGAACTTCAATCGTCTTTCAACGCAGTCGATCAGTGTCGCAAGCCGGTTCTGGCTGCTATCCAGGGATATTGCCTGGGTGGCGCTGTTGACCTGATAGCCGCATGCGACATGCGTTATGCCACAGCCGGAGCTCAATTTGCCTTGAAGGAAATTGATCTAGGCATGGTGGCTGACCTGGGCTCATTGCAACGCCTGCCTCATCTGATCGGTGAAGGCATGCTGCGAGAGCTGGCTTACACAGGGCGATCTTTCAGTGGTGAGGAAGCGTATTCCATGGGGCTGCTCAACCGTATCTATGCAACGGCTGAGCAGATGATGGAAGACGTATTTTCATTGGCGCATACCATCGCTGCCAAATCACCGCTGGCTATACGCGGTACTAAGACGATGATTGGTTATATGCGTGATCATCGGGTAGATGAGGGGTTGGATTACATCGCCACATGGAATGCGGCAATGCTGCAATCAACCGATTTGCGTATCGCATTGGCGGCGCAAATGAGCAGGCAAACTCCGGAGTTCCCGGACTGATGGCAAGCGGATGTAGCGCAGGAGGCGTTTGACGGTATGGTTACCGGAGCGAGAGCACTGAGTCTGGTGCGCGACGAATTGTTCGCGACCATCGATCAGGCTGAACAGAATTTAGAGCGTTTCATTATGGAGCGGCACTGCAGTAGTCTGCTCCAGCGTGCCGTCGAATGCATTCATCAGATTCGCGGTGCCCTGTCCCTTATTGAGCTGGCTGGAGCCGAGCTGCTCGCCCACGAAACATTTGAGCTGGTGACTGACATTCCGGCAGGTGCTGGCGCAGAACGTGACGACCATTTGATGGCGCTCTGTCACGCCCTGCATGTGTTGCGTCGTTACCTTGAGCAGTTCCGCAGCCGTTATGAAGAAATGCCGGAGCTGTTACTGCCTGCTATTAACGAGTTGCGTCGCGTGACGGGGCAACCCGCGTTACCTGAATGCTATTTCTTCACGGTCCGGCTGGATCTGCCGCGTAACCCTGTCTCACGTACTGATGACTTGTCTCTCAGCGAGCAGCGCGGTCTGGCGCGTCGCATGCGGCAAATGTATCAGATTGGCTTGCTGGGCCTGCTTAAGGAGCAGAACCCCAAGGCGAGCCTCAACTTGATGGAGCGTGCACTGACGCGCCTCGACCATCTTTTATGTGATCAAGCGGGAGCAAGGCTGTGTTGGGTCGGTGCGGCTGCCATTGAAGCTTTTCGAGAGGGCGACCTGCTACTTCACCGGACCCGGAAGCAGCTGTTTTCGCGTCTTGACCGTGAGCTCCGTCAGCTGTTGATGGTACCGGAGTACGAACCGCCTCGTAGTATCCTAAAGGATCTCCTGTACCTTATCGCCTTGTCGGAAAGCTCGGGTGCCCGCGCTGAAGAGCTGCGAGAAGCGTTCTCCATCGATACGCTGCCTTATACCGACGCGATGCTCGACAGAGAATATCGCAGGCTGACAGGACCAAGCCAGGCGGTTATGCAATCGCTTTCGCAAGCGATTCATGAAGAGTTGGCAACCGTTAAGGAACTGCTGGATCTTGTAGAACGGCGTGTGGCTGAGCCTGATGCGTATGCCCGACTCTATATCCAGCTGGGTATTCTGGCGAAGACATTGATCATGGTAGGACAGCCTTCCGCGGGTCAAGCCCTGCAAGCACATTTGCCCGTGCTGAATCAGTGGGCCAAAGCCGGAGCGGTGGAACAGGTGCAGCTCGACAATCTCGCCGATGCCATCCTTTATGTGGAAAGCTTGGTTTCCTGTTTTGAGCACGAAACCGACAAGGAAACCTGCCCAGTACCCGCGTCGCCAGGGCAGGAGGGCGAGTCGTTTGGCAACCACCTGTTGAACGAGGCCCAGATGCTGCTGCTGGCTGAAGCCAAGACAGGGCTTTCCAATGCCAAGCAATCCATTTCGGCGTATCTGGACGCCAGGGGTGAAGCCATACACCTGGCCAATGTCCCTGCAACGCTGCATAACGTGAGAGGTGCTCTGTTGTTTCTGGAGCATGCCCGTGCGGCGGAGCTGACTGGTATCTGCGCCCAGTATATTCAGGCGCATATGGTGAATAATTTGAACATGCCGACTGCTTCGCTACTCGAAGTACTGGCGGATGCATTGAGCAGCATCGAGTTCTTCCTTGAAAGCGGTGCAATGGCGTCCCGTTCTGGGCAGCCCGATATCCTCGAGCTGGCTACAGAGAGTGTAAGTGCCCTAGGGTGGAGGCCTGTTGCCGCAGCATGAGTCATTGGGAGCCGGGTTGCCTGGACCTGTCAGGCAGTGTTGATAGTTTGATCATTGTCCATAGTCCGATGGGTTTTCTGACCCGAGAAGACAATGTTCTGTTTTCTCAGAGTTCTCCGTTTTTAAAAGAGCTGACAACATCCGGTATCTACGGCTTGGGCTATTTCGATGGCCAGGCTGTTGCCCTGTATGAAGTCGTGTCTGCTCCCGAGCTTGAGGGTCATGAGTGGCAGCCTCTTCGCCCGTTGATGCTCAAGGCCGAGCATGCCGTCTTCAAGATGTTGGGTTATGCCGCACAGATTGGCACCTGGGCCAATGACCATCGTTACTGTGGCCGCTGCGCTACGCCGACTGCGATCATCAAAGGACAGCGCGGGCTTAACTGTCCTGCCTGCGGGCTGACCCAGTATCCGCGCCTGTCGCCCAGCATCATTGTGCTGATCACTCGGGGTGACGAAGTCTTGCTGGCGCGTTCTCCGCGTTTTGCACCGGGCGTTTACAGTACCTTGGCGGGGTTTGTAGAGCCAGGTGAGACCATCGAGGCGTGCGTGGCGCGTGAGGTCAAGGAAGAGGTAGCCGTCGACGTCAAGAACCTGCACTACCTGGGAAGTCAGAGCTGGCCCTTTCCTCACTCATTAATGCTGGGCTTCCATGCCGAGTATGCTGGCGGAGATATTGTTTGCCAGCCGGAGGAAATTGAAGATGCCCAATGGTTCAAGCTGGATAATCTGCCCCAGCTGCCAGCCAAACAGTCCATTGCCCGTTTCCTCATAGAGCTTTATATCGCTCGCAGGCTAGGCATGCCCGAACCAGTGTTGCCAGACTAAACGCGCCGTCAGTGCCAGTACGACTAGAATAAACAGGGGGCGTATGAATTTTGCGCCTCCGGCTATGGCGGTATGGGCGCCCAGGTAGGCGCCAAACATCAGCGAAATACCCATGGTCAGTCCAAGCATCCAGACTACTTGGCCAAGGCAGATAAACACCGCCAGGGCTACGCCATTGCTGACAAAATTCATCGTGCGCGCTACGCCGCTGGCCCTGACGAGATCGATCCGGTAGAGAATGAGTGTGCTGATCGTCCAGAAAGCGCCCGTGCCTGGTCCGATCAAACCATCGTAAAACCCCAGTCCCAGCCCTTGTGGCCATTGCCGCTTCCGAGGGATCTGAGCATCAGCATCCAGCGGAGCTTCAGGCAACCGACCAAACAGCAGGTAGATACCGCATCCGAATACGGCGAGCGGAAGTAGCCGGTCCAGCCAATGTGCAGGAAGATAATGTGCGCCGATTGCACCGACGGCTGCGCCCAGTGCGGTAGCGCTCAGGGCATTTTTCCATTTGAGAGGCGTAAACAGTTTCTTGCGATAGAACGTATAGGCTGCCGTTGCGCTGCCAAAGGTCGAACTCAGCTTGTTCGTACCCAGTACCAAGTGAGGAGGCACGCCAGCAAGGAGCAGGGCGGGAACCGTTAGCAGGCCGCCTCCGCCAGCAATGGCATCGATGAAGCCTGCAAGAAAGGCAACGGCCGCGAGGATAATAAGTGTGATGGGTTCAAGCGCAAAATCATAAGGCATAACTACAGCTCGACAAGACCGCTATCCCGGCGGGGCGGGCCGTATAGTGCCTAATAATGGAGGGGTTAGAAAGCCCAGGCGGTTATGCCAAGAGGCCACCGTCGACGTTTAAGATCGTACCGGTGGTATAGCTTGACGCATCACTGGCAAGGTATAGCACTGCGCCAGCCATCTCGTCCGGTTGTGCGACACGCTTGAGCGGAATCTGCTGAAGCGCCAGATTGAGGATGGAGGGGTTATTGACCAGTGCCGATGCAAAGCGTGTATCGGTAAGGCCGGGAAGCAAGGCGTTGCAGCGGATGCCAAAACTGGCGCATTCCTTGGCAAAGACTTTGGTGAGGTTGATAACCGCCGCCTTTGTGATGGAGTAAACACCCTGCATGAGGCCCGGCGAAACGCCGTTGACCGAGGCTATGTTAATAATGCTTCCGCCCGTGCCGGCTTGGCGCATCAATTTGCCCGCCTCGATGGACATGAACAGATATCCGCGGATATTGACATCAACCGTCTTTTGAAATGCCTCGGCGTCCGTGTCGAGAATATGCCCGAACTGCGGATTGATAGCGGCATTGTTAACCAGGATATCTAAAGAGCCAAAGCGCTCACCGATGTGGATAAACGTCTGCCTGATTTGATCAAGGTCCCCGATATGGCAGGGTATGACGGTTGCCTGACCGCCAGCTTGGTTAATCGCGTCTGCAACCGATTGGCAGCCGTCGGCCTTGCGGCTGGATACGATGACATGAGCACCCTGCGCAGCGAGCAAATGGGCGATAGCAGCACCTATGCCGCGGCTTGCGCCAGAGACAAATGCTGTCTTGCCGGTAAGATCGAACGCTGCGCTCATGTCATTTCTCCGCTATAAAAAAGCCGGAGCATGCTCCGGCTTTCACGTGCTTAGTTAGGGAACAATTCGCTGAGCTTCATGGCCAGCATCATGTTGCCTTCGGCGCGAACCTTGCCAGCCATGAAGGCCTGCATGCCATCCGTTTCGCCAGAAACGATGCCTTTGAGCGTGTCGGTATTCATGATGAGCGTGCAATCCGGCTCGTCAGCATTGCCTGCCTTGACGTCGCAAGTCTGATCTTTCACAACCAGGTGATAATTCTCACCATCTTCGATGTCAAACTGATAAGTGAGATCCAGGCCGGCGGCCGCATCAGGATTGAACTTGCTTTTCAGGTTTTCGATGATGTCAGCACTGCTCATATGCAGAATCCTTAGGGGTCGTACATGAATGCGGACGCGTCCGCGGTTAGCCCAGCCGCTCATCAGCGGCAATGAATCGAGAGTAGGGTGGCTAGTGTTCGCTGTCAATGGAAAATCATACGGTTGTTTGAATACGCTATAGTTGCCTGGGTGTCCCGCTGGCTGGCAAGCGTAGCCATGAGTATGCTTAGTGGATCAAGAGTCGTGGATGAGCGGAAGGCTTGTCGACAGTAAGGAGAGCATGTGGATTTTTTTGCGGATTACGCCAGTTTTCTAATTAAGACCGTTACGGTTGTCATTGCCATCATGGCGGTGCTGATTTTTATCGCTGCCCTACGCAGTAAAGGCAAGCGTGCCACGGGAGGACACCTTGAAGTCCAGAAACTGAATGATTTCTACAAATCGCTAAGGCTCCGCTTGCAGCAGAGCGTCCTTGACAAGGAACGCTTCAAGACGATGCGCAAGGAGGAGGCGAAAGCAGAAAAGGCCAATCGCAAGAAAGGGGCTGCCAAGAGCCACGTCTATGTGCTGAATTTCGATGGCGACATCAAGGCGTCTGCCACTGAGCAACTGCGCCATGAGGTGACGGCCGTATTAACGATGGCAACTTCCAAGGATGAAGTGGTTGTTCGTCTGGAGAGCGGTGGAGGCATGGTGCATGGCTATGGGCTGGCAGCCTCGCAACTGGCACGCATCCGTCAGGCAGGTGTTCCGTTGACGATCTGTGTCGACAAAGTTGCTGCCAGTGGCGGATACATGATGGCCTGTATCGGTGACCGCATCCTGAGTGCGCCATTCGCCATTCTGGGCTCGATCGGTGTTGTTGCCCAGCTACCCAACGTTCACAAGCTGCTGAAAAAGCACGATGTCGATTATGAGGTTCTTACGGCTGGCGAATACAAGCGCACCTTGACGGTATTCGGTGAAAATACGGAAAAAGGGCGCGAGAAATTCCAGGAAGACCTGGAGAAAACCCATGAGCTCTTCAAGAACTTCGTGAATCGGTATCGCCCGCAACTGATCATGGATGAGGTGGCCACAGGAGAGGTATGGCTCGGTGAGTCGGCATTGGGTAAACGTCTGGTTGATGAACTTAAGACCAGTGACGAGTACCTATGCGAGCGAGCCAAAGTGGCAGAGATTTTCCAGGTTCGCTTTATTGAAAGAAAGACATTGCCTGAGCGCGTAGGTCTGTTTGCCAGCGCCACTGTCGACCGACTGGTTACGACATGGTGGGGTAGATTCACTCAGCATCGCCCTTGGCAGTAATGCCCAGGTTTTCAGGCATCACGATTAGGAGAAGGTAGATGGATACTTTCAAGGCGCTCTGGATTACGGAAGGCCCTCATGGGGCATTCCAGCAAGAGCTCATCCAGCGCCGTATCGATGAACTGCCCGCTGGCGAGGTGCTGATCAAGGTCTGTTATTCCTCGCTCAATTACAAGGATGCCCTGTCGGCGATTGGTAATCGCGGTGTTACACGGCGTTATCCTCATACCCCTGGTATCGATGCGGCCGGTATCGTGGTCGAATCTCAGTCGGATGAGTTTAAAGAAGGCGACGAGGTCATCGTGACGGGGTATGACCTTGGCATGGATACGCCGGGAGGCTTCGGGCAATACATTCGTGTTCCTGCTGCCTGGGTGATCAAGCGGCCTGAGGCTTTGTCGCTACGTGAGGCCATGACGCTGGGTACAGCAGGCCTGACGGCTGGGTTGTGTATCGACAAGCTTGAGCATGCAGGCCTGGTACCGGAAGCGGGTACTGTTCTGGTAACGGGTGCTTGTGGTGGTGTTGGAAGCCTTGCCATCAAGTTGTTGAGCAAGCTGGGCTATCGAGTAGCGGCTTCCACAGGCAAGCTGGAGCAGGCCGAGTTTCTCCATCACCTTGGCGCACAACAGATCCTGGATCGTGCCACGGTATTAGATGGTATTGAAAAGCCGCTTTTAAAAGAGCAATGGGCCGGCGCGGTAGACACCGTGGGCGGTGACATCCTGTTCAATATCGTGAAGTCCCTGAGCTATGGCGCAAGCGTTGCCAGCTGCGGCCTGACGGCTGGCAGTGGTTTCAAGGCATCGGTCTTTCCGTTCATTCTGCGTGGTGTCAATCTACTGGGGGTAGACTCGGTAGAGTTGCCCCTATCTGTAAAAGCAGCCATGTGGGAAAAGCTTTCGGCAGAGTGGAGGCTGGAGGGGCTGGATGAAATCACACGAGAAGTACCGCTTGATGATCTGCCAGGCACTATCAATCAGATGTTGGCAGGTAAAATGATCGGACGGGCACTCGTCAATCTTCAATGAATACATAGCCTATAAAAAAGCCCCGCTAATACGGGGCTTTTTTCATCAGGCCAAGCGTCGCCGGAAAAGCGGTTGGGGCTGATCTACACCGCTCTGGTAGGCAACCGTGAAATCGTCCAGGCCTGCCAGGGCTGCTTCTGGATCACGATCTGCACGGATCACATAGGCATCAAAGCCACAACGCTGCATGAAAAAGAGCTGGTCCTGGAGCACATCGCCAATGGCGCGAAGCTCTCCCTTGTAACCAAAACGCTCCCGCAGCAGACGCGCGTAGCTGAAGCCACGACCGTCAGTAAAGGCCGGAAAATTAATGGCGATTACCTGAAAATGCTCCAGGGAATCAGCAATGCTTTCCGGCTCTTCATCGCTATCCAGCCAAACGCCCAGCCCGCCGTCGCGTGTCGTCAAGGCATGACCATGCTCAAGCCAGAGCGCAGCGGGAATGATGACGTTATCGCTGTTGGGAATTTCCTCGAAGGTGGTTTCCTTTGGCAACAGGTGCCAGTTATCGGTAACGACCTCGCGTCCCTTAATGATTCTTTGCATAGACGCGCTCCTTGAAGGGGTCGATGCCAATACGGCGGTAGGTATCGATAAAACGCTCATCTTCGGTGCGCTGATCGACGTAGACATTGATGATCTTCTCGATCACATCCGGCATTTCGTCCTGAGCAAAGGAGGGGCCCAGGATCTTTGCCAGGCTGGCGTCACGACCGGCATAGCCGCCGAGCGACACCTGGTAGAACTCTTCGCCTTTCTTGTCTACGCCCAGAATACCGATATGGCCTACATGGTGATGCCCGCAGGCGTTCATGCAGCCGGAGATGTTCAGGTCGATATCACCGATGTCGAACAGATAGTCCAGATCATCGAAGCGGCGCTGGATCGACTCGGCCACCGGAATGGACTTGGCATTCGCCAGCGAACAGAAATCGCCGCCTGGGCAGCAGATCATATCCGTTAGAAGGCCCACATTTGGTGTCGCAAAACCATTCTCGCGCAGTTCGTTCCACAGCGTGAACAACTGATCCTGACGGACATCTGCCAGGATGATGTTTTGCGTGTGGGACGTACGAAGCTCGCCAAAGCTATAGCGGTCCGCCAGATCGGCAGCGGTGTCGAGCTGCTTGTCAGTGACATCGCCAGGCGCTGTGCCGGTGGGCTTGAGGGATAGCGTTACCGCTACGTAACCCGGCTTCTTGTGCGGGAAGGTGTTGCGGCTTCTCCAGCGGGCAAAGCCCGGATTCTCGGCGTCCAGCTTTGCCAAGGCCTCGCTTTGGTTTTCGAGCGCTTCATAAGCCGGATCAACAAAGAACTTGGACACGCGCTCGACTTCTGCTTCGATCAGGGTGCTAGGGCCGTCTTTAAGATGCGCCCATTCCGCTTCGACCTTCTCGGCAAAAGCTTCTTCACCCAGCGCCTTCACCAGGATCTTGATGCGTGCCTTGAACTTGTTATCCCGACGACCATAACGGTTATAGACGCGCAGGATCGCTTCCAGATAGGTCAGTAGATGCTGCCAGGGCAGGAAGTCCTTGATGAACGCACCTACGTAAGGCGTACGGCCTTGTCCGCCACCTACCAACACGCGGAAGCCAAGCTCGCCCGCTTCGTTCTTGACTGCCTCAAGACCAATGTCATGAACCTCGATGGCGGCACGGTCCATCTTGGCGCCGTTCACGGCAATCTTGAACTTGCGTGGCAGGTGGGCGAATTCGGGATGGAAGGTCGACCACTGGCGGATGATCTCACACCAGGGACGTGGGTCGACTAGCTCGTCCGCCGCTACACCGGCGAACTGGTCGGTTGTTGTGTTACGAATACAGTTGCCACTGGTCTGGATGGCATGCATCTGCACCGTAGCCAGCTCGGCCAGAATATCTGGAATCTCTTCAAGCTCAGGCCAGTTGAACTGAAAGTTCTGGCGCGTACTGACATGGGCATACCCTTTGTCGTAGTCGCGGGCGATCTGCGCCAGTTTGCGTACTTGCTTGGTGTTGAGCAGGCCATACGGTACTGCGATACGCAGCATAGGGGCGTAGCGCTGGATATACAGGCCGTTCTGCAGGCGGAGTGGGCGATACTCTTCGCCTGAAAGCTCACCAGCCAGATAACGGCGGGTCTGATCGCGGAACTGCTTGACGCGTTCCTCGACGATCCTCTGGTCGTATTCGTCGTATACGTACATTAAAAATCCTGCTCAGGCTAAGGCTGTGCGCGCACGACTGCGCGTTCTTATCAGATATGCCCACGATAACAGCACCCGTATATGCTTAAAAGTGATGTTTTTTTATATAAAAATCGATTTGGGCGATAAGAGGTGATTCAAGCAGGTATGGCAAGGCAGCGCTTGCCCTGGGGTTCAGGGAAGCGCTGTCTTACCAGAGGTGTACTAGTTGAATTGGCTCTTGAACCAGTCCCACACACCAAACGAGAAGTTGGGGAAGATATCGATGTTCAGGGCCGATTTGATCAGATAGAGAATTACCAAGCCAACCGCGACACTAAACAGCAGGAAAACAGCAATCACGAGCGCCTTAGCCATCTGGGACAGCTCATGCTGGCGCCGGGACAGATCACGGCGGTTGCGGCCAACCAGGAACACACAGTAGTACCGCCAGCGCCACAGTTTGAACGTGGCGCGAAGGTCAATCGCATGCTTTCCCCATTGGCGGGCGCCAAACGCAACCTTGAGCGCCTGGAGTTGCTCCTCGGTGAACGACTCTTTCAGGTCGCTGGGCAAGCGCTCCTTCAGGCCTTGAACGAAGGGGTCTTGATGGATATCGATATCCGGCATCGTACAGATCCTTTTTGCGTCTGCCAGGGCAGAGGCCTTTGAGCTAACAGGTTTCCTTCCTGCACAGGACGTGTACAGGCCTATCTCTTCGCACCGGCAGATGAAACATCTTTGCCTTAAACGACTGCTTACAAGGCGCTGTCGTAGTAGGTGTACGCGCCGGTAAGTGCGGCTACGGACTCAACGTAGTGGCTTACATGGGGTGGCATAGCCAGGCCTTTGACCATCGTCAGGTTGCGCAGCGTTGGGCAGCGTTGGATAGATCAGTACGTCGTCCCAGCTAAGGGTGTTACCGTTATCTGCCGGTATGGGCAAAACCTTTAGCCCTACAAGCGTTTTTTCTGCGCTTTGCTTGTGGAGGGGTATTTCCTCAAGGACCTGCTCAAATGAGCGCTCAATCATCGTTTCCTCGCGCAGCTGAAAATAATCACGCGCCGATGGTTACGAGTTCCGGCGGGCTAATCGCAACACTACGCGGAAATAGCAGGCCTTTAATGGCGAGACGTGTGCTGTCGATGCATTCAAGAGTGGCGCTGATATCGGCTCCGGTGCGTATGACACGCTCTAGGTTGCCCAGCTCATCCAGCTTTCAGGCATTATCAAGACGCTCACCCATGCGGCTGCCATCGTTGAGCTGGAGAATAGGCACCTTTTTGCGCCGATCAGCTCGAAGCAGGTAGCTTCGTCATCATTGGAAAGGTAGATCTTCTCGCGCTCGACCTGCTTGTAATTAGCAACCATATCGGCACGGACGCAGAAGGGGCAATGATCGTATGGCGAGAGTTTCATGGACATCCTTATTGCTGCGAGCCTGTCCGCAGTGAGCAGGCCTCAGGCAAAAGGGTGTCCATGTGTAAAGCGGTACGGTAGTGCCGCCAGGGCGGGGTGGCGCTTAGCGGACCCGCTTGATCAGCCGCTTGCTGTCAACGGTCTGCACGGCGCGCGCTCTAAGTTGCCCGCAACCACCCTCGATATCCTGGCCGGCTGAATTACGGACTTTGGTCAATACACCACGGCTGTGGAGATAGCGGACGATCTCAACGATACGCTCACCGCGTGGCCGCTGGTAATCATCACCCTCCAGGCTGTTGTAGGGAATCATGTTCATAACGGCATACTTGCCCTTGAGCAGGCGCAGGATGCCGTCCAGCTCTTCCTGGTTGTCATTGATGCCGGCCAGGAGCGTCCATTGATACTGGATGGGATAACCTGTTTGGCGAGCATAGGCTTCGCCAAGTTCGACCAGTTCTTCCGGATCTATCCGGGGGGCCTTAGGCAACAGCTGTTGTCTCAGGTCGGCACGGGTCGTGTGAAGCGAGAGCGCTAGGGCTGGACGGACAGTTTGCTGAGGCAGACGCTCAAATACCCTCATGTCTCCTACGGTTGAAAACACCAGGTTCTTGTGGCCGATGCCGCCCTCTGTGCCGAGCAGATCGATCGCTTCCAGTACGTTGTCCAGATTATGGGCCGGCTCGCCCATCCCCATGAAGACCACTTTCTTGACCGACCGGAAACGACGAGCCAGCGCAACCTGGGCCACGATTTCAGCACTACCCACCTGGCGCAGCAAACCGCTCTTGCCCGTCATGCAGAATACACAGCCCACTGCACATCCCACTTGTGTAGAGACGCACAGACCATCCCGAGGCAACAGTACGCTTTCCACCATCTGCCCGTCGGTCAGCTCTACGAGCAGGCGCGCTGAGCCATCGGCAGCAGGGTGCTCTGATTTCAATCGAGCAAGCCCGTCGAGCGTGCGGGCAAGCTCAGGTAGCCCTTCACGAACGGTCAGCGGCAGAAAGTTTTCCGTTTGCTGATGCCGTGTCCCGGTGTCGAGTGGCAGGCCTTTCAGCCAGGCGCGACTGACGCGTCCGATGTGCATGGGTTTGGCGCCGAGGTCGGCAAGGCGGTTTTGAACGTCGTGGATGCGCATGAAATAGACTACTGATTCATAGGGCGGAATACGGTTGCTACGGGTGGATCAGTCTCGCACGCGTAACGTCAGGCCCTTCAGGAAATTTCGTAATAACTGATCGCCACAGGTGCGGTAGTTGCTGTGTCCAAACTTGCGAAACACTGCGTTGAGCTCTGGCTTGGTGATAGTGAAGTCTACGGATTGCAAAATCTGCAGGATGTCTTCTTCCCGGAGTTCGAAAGCTACGCGCAGCTTTTTCATTACCAGGTTGTTCGTAACCGGCAGCTCAAGCGGAGGGGCAGGGCGGCTCTCGTCCTTGCCGCGTAGGTGGAAGACCAGACCATCCAGAAAGCTGGCCATCAACTCGTCCGGGCACAGCTCGAACCCGGCCTCATCATCTCGCTTGAGAAAAGCGGTAATGTCATCTGAGCTGACCGTTTTGCCAGCCAATTTAAAGATATCGGCAACCTTCCGGTCATTGATATCCAACATGTAGCGAACGCTACGTAATACATCGTTATTGAGCATGCGGGTGATCCTTGGGTAAGCGTGAAAGACGTAAAGAGCAGCGCGGTTAGAAGCGTTCCTGAAGTGAAAGGTAGCGCCACTGCCCCAAGGGGAGCTTGCCCATCGAAACGCCGCCTATTCTCAGACGCTTCATGCTGACTACCTTTAGCCCAACGCTTTCACAAAGGCGCTGAATGATTCCAGGTGCGGGATTCTTCATGGCGAAACGCAAGCGTGTCTCGTTCTGCCAGCTGACCTTGCAGGCAGGAAGTGTCTGGCCTTTATGGGTATGACCGCGTTTGAGGCGTTCCAGCCCGTTCTGCGCTATCTCACCGCTGACTTCAACGACATATTCCTGTTCAAGCTTGGCGGCATCCTCAGTCAGTTTGCGCAGCGTCCGCCAGTCCTGGCTATAAACCGCCAACCCTTCCGCGCCGGGTTGCAATGCCAGCCCTGGCTTTAAGCGAGCAAAATGCCCCTTGAGTACCGGCCGCTCGCTTGGGTCTTCCGCCCAGTGCGTTTCACGGCTAAGCAGATGCTTGTCAGCGTCTGGCAGTGAGGTGATGCCAGCGGGCTGATAGACCAGAAACGTTACAGGCTCCAGCGGGGTAGCCGAAGCGCCTGGTAGCAATGCCACCGTTTCGGCGTGAACCTGAAATTGCGGCTCGTCGATAACATTGCCATCGACCGTAACCCAACCCCCTTCGATATACAGCTCAGCCTCACGGCGCGAGCAGCCCAGCAGTTCAATGAGGCGTTTGGAAAGGCGAATGGAGTCAGTCATGAGGAGAGGCAAACGTCAGAAAAGAAGACTAGTTTACCTGGGATGCACGAAAAGGGCGGGACTTATCCGACCCGCCCTGATCTTATGCCGCTATCTGGTAAACGGTTGCCCGTTGATGGTGACGTTCTGTGCAGTCAGACCCTCCACGTGCTCAAGCACACCAATGCCACCTGCCTTCTGGAAATGAACATCCACCAGTCGTAGGTCTTTTATAGGTGCCCGTTCGAAGCCGCGAACCTGAAACACCTGATCGGCACGTTGGCAGACGAGGTTGCGAATCTCGATATCGCGCACCGTTGGGTCGAACTTCCCGGCATCGCCTTCCTCGTAGTGGAAGTCTATGACGATCGCATTCTGGACCTCACCAATGGTGATATCCCGATAGCGAATATGCTCGATTACGCCGCCGCGTATGGAGTTGGTCTTGAAGCGGATACCGCGCTCCAGATCGGGGCTGCTCATGCTGCAATGCTCGACAAAGATGTTTCGTGCGCCGCCCGAGATCTCGCTGCCAATTACGACACCGCCATGGCCTGCCTCCATCTTGCAGTTGGCGATGACAATATTCTCGGCAGGTCGATTAATCCGGCGTCCATCCGCATTACGTCCGGACTTGATGGCAATGCAGTCGTCACCGGTATTGAAGAAGCAATTCTCGATCACTACGTTGCGGCAGGACTCAGGATCGCAGCCGTCCGAGTTCGGGCCCAGGCTTTCCAGGTGCACGCCGCGCACGGTCACGTTTTCGCACAGCACTGGATTCAAGAGCCAGAAGGGTGCCCGTATGATGCGCACATCCTCGATCAGCACGTTCTCGCATAGGTAAGGCTGCACGAAAGGTGGACGGAAATAGTAGCCTTCGGCATACAGCCGTTGCTCTGGCGGTACGCCAGCCTCCACATCCTTCATCAACGCTTCGCGGCCAGCATCCTGAGAAGGATAGCCCTCCACACCCCACTCCTTGTTGCCTTTCCAGGGCCACCACGTAGTGCGGTCCGCCTGGCCGTCCAGTTCGCCCTTGCCGGTAATGGCAATGTTCTTTTGGCGGTACGCGTAGATCAGTGGGGAATAACCCATCAGCTCCATGCCTTCCCAGCGGGTAAACACCGCAGGCAAATAAGCCTTGGGATTGGTGATGAAGCGAATCTTTGCGCCTTCTTCGATATGCAGGTTGATGTTGGACTTGAGGTGGATGGGGCCGGTCAAGTAATCGCCACCGGTTACCAGTACCCGACCACCGCCAGCAGCGAAGCAGGCCTGAATGGCGGCGGCAAAAGCCTTGGAGTTATCGGTACGACCATCGCCTGCCGCGCCATAGCGGCGGATATCGAAGTCTACGTTTGGAAAGCGGGGGACGGTGGTCTTGCGGCGGATCGCATCGGCCATGGCCCAATCGTTGGTCTGGCCAGAACCGCCTGACCCGAACGACGAGCACCCTTGAAGATTGATCAGCGCAAGGCCCGCAGCCCCTCCTGCCATGGACGCCAGAATACGACGTCGACTAAACATGCTCACTCAGCAATTCCTTATTCGAGTTGTTTGCTTCAGGTGATGCCGCGATACGCGGCCCTTCCACTATAGACGCAATCGAAGCGGCGCGAGGCTATGAGGCTACTAAGGTAGGTAGTGAAATGGGGTGGCACGGTTCAACGTGCAAGCCAAATGAGTGCAAGACCAACCGTACACGTTGCTCAGGGGAGAAAGGGTATAGCCAAGCAGGGTTTAACCTCGCTGCACAACATGCAGAAAGTTAAGCGTCGATAAGGAAAGCGATTCACGCAAAAAGGCAGGGCGCAGATCTACATCATGAAGGGATGCCCTGGGAAACCATCGAAACTCTAATGATGTTCCAGCCTCTGTGCCGTTATGGGTACGCGACTTATCGAGAAGGGTAGAGTGGCTGCGAAGCTGAGCGCGAAAGTACAAGCCGATTTCATGATTTGGCTGGTTTAGGTAATCAAAGAAGTTTTCAACCAAATATAGTAGCTCGCCACAAACGATAGGCTCGTCAAGCTCCTCCATCATTTCGCGAACAAGTGTGGCCTGGGCGTTTTCACCTGGCTCAACCCGGCCTCCAGGTAATGCCCAGAATGAGTCATTCACGCCTCGGTGTAGCAGAATATGGTTGTCGTGTTCCACAACGGCCGCTGCACGCACCTGGAAGCGGTAGCCGTCAATATCGACAGAGATCATGAGTCATTGCCTTTGTCGGGTAAGAGCCGGGCATGGTATCTGGTAAAGGTAGACCGCTCAGGCTTGCCCCAGCTGTTTGGCTGTTTTGGCGACAGGAGCCAGAGTCGTCACCTGCTGATGAGCCTTGAGAATCTTGTTTGCAGCCATCAGGTTCTTGGCTGGAAGAACCAATCCTGATTCAAAAGGGCTCAATACAAACGTTGTGATCAACGCGGTCATCAGCCCGACCGTACGCGCCTTGGGCTCGATGCTGCGGCAGAGCCTGTGAACCCGCACGGTGTAGAACAGCACAGGTGGAAGCGTGACGAGTGTAAGCAGAACTGACGCCTGCATGCCGTGCTTTTCCCATTGCAGCGAGAAGAAAACACACATGACCCCAAACCACACAACATGCATTACATAGGTGTGGATCAGGCCGGTACGGGCCTTGGTAAGGTCACGAATAAGCTGATCTTTCGAAGGGGCATCAGCGCTCCTTGTCATCTTGGCTCTCCTGTTGAGGCGGAGCGTTTCCTGGGTGATATAAAGCTTGAGTGAAGGAGAGGGCCTCAACACTTTTTGCCTGAACACGATCTGGAGACGCGCTGCTTACCAGGGTTACGGTATAGGGCGTGGATGACAGATTCTTTAAACGTTAAGCCAGCAAGGCATCTAGCATGCTGCTCTGAGCGCTCCAAGCGATGCGAGTCAAGCTCGCTATCGCGCACAATAGGCCCGTAGAGGCCGATTTACTTCCACAGCGCCCATTCTTACGATGACCCGCTTCGGATATGATGCGCGCCCCTCAACGCTGTACTCAAATCAGGTCATCATGCCCGGCAACGCCCTTTATACCGATCTGTCGGGTTACTACGATCTCATGTGCGCCGATATCAACTATCAGGCGCAAAGCCACTGTGTTCATCGGTTGCATCAGTTATTCGGAAATGGCGGAAGCAGGCATCTCGATCTGGCCTGCGGAACAGGGCCGCATGTTCGGCATTTTATTGATGCTGGCTATCAAAGTGCAGGGCTCGACATCAATCAGCCCATGCTGGATAGAGCATCCACTCGCTGCCCGGAAGCTCAGTTTTCCTTGCAAGACATGTGCGGCTTCATGATAGAGGAGCCGGTCGACCTCATTACCTGCTTTTTGTATTCCATTCATTACAGCGCAAGTGTTGAAAGGCTGAAGGCCTGTATCGCCAGCGTATATGGCGCATTGGCCAATCATGGGATCTTCTGCTTCAACGCGGTCGACAAGAACACTATCGACAACAACTCATTTGTATCGCACACCGCAAATCACCCTGACGGCTTATTTAATTTCAGCTCATGCTGGAATTACAGGGGAGAGGGCGAGCAGCAATCGCTAAAACTTCGCATCGAAAAAACGACAGCTGATGAGCGCCAGGTATGGCACGACGAACACCCTATGGTGGCTGTAAGTTTTGACGAGTTACAGACGCTATTGCAGCCGTATTTTGAGGTTCATGTTCTGGAACATGATTATGAGAAGATCATTCCTTGGGATGGGGCTTCTGGGAATGCGATTTTTGTTTGTGTAAAGACTTAACGATGTATGAGATAGCGGCTATTCATGACAGGGAATTGTTGTGTGGTTGAGATAGTAAAAAAGCCTATGCTTTTGCTCAGCATTAGCGGTCAGATGCTGGCTTCAGTCAAGTCTGACTAACTAAGGAGTAGGCTTTAGCTCGCGCAGTGAGCGAAGCGAACGGTTTCAACCAGTTGTTAGCCGGTGATGGAAGATAGCTTTTCGCATAAATATGCGTCTTCTCTTTCGATGAACTCTTCAGGGCTTTCATTGCAGGAGTATGCCTCGAAAATATGGTTAATGACTTTCTTTGCCTGTGCCACAGTGAGATGCTTTGTGTCAATTAACTCAAGAAGGGCTTCGGCAGCTTCATTAAGGCTGAAGCAATACTCTCCAGCTGCAATGCTTAGTTCTGCATGGGCTGTCTCGTAGCTTGTTTTTGAACCTTTGTACTGGGTTAAATATGCAAGTGGCTTTTCTAAAATCTCAAAAGGATAAATTTCTTGATATCTTTGGCAGTACTCTATTAGAAGCCGCCTGACTTGCTCGCCATCTAGATTACGGAAGCCGTCGTCTAGTAGAGTATTAAGTTTTGTATTGGCTACCCAATTTTTCATAGCGGATATAAGCCTAGGCTAACGTTTGGTTAAAGGGCGGGCTTTAGCCCGTCCCAAGTGAGCGAAGCGAACGACTTAAACCGATAGTTAGGCCTCGGCCGGACTATCGCTGTTTCTCTTTCGGGCTGGCGAAAGAAATGAAATTTTAAGATCGATTTGGTATTTTTGAACTAGCCCTATTAGTTGGTGTGGCACGTAGAAATTTGCCCAGTTTCTTAATGATTTAATACTAATAATAAGGCAGGTTTCCGAGTGACTATTCGTTAGATTCTTGGTGATCCACGCTAAGGTGTTTTCAATTTCGTTTATCTCGCAAGGTATGGAACGATAGGGTATTAAGGTGTCAGGCCTTACTCCGCTCCGTACATTTGGAAAATACTCTCGTATAAGACTTGTTGTCTCTTCCTCTATTCCATCCACGACGATGAAGTAGGAAATACAGTCTTCGTCGGCGTTTGTCATATTATTGGCCTAACGTTTGGTTAAGGGGCGTGCTTTAGCCCGTCCCAGTGAGCGAAGCGAACGGTTTGAACCAGTAGTTATAAGCTCACCTCCGATACAAGGGATGCACCTTGTCTCGTAAAAATATATAGATTGCTGCCCTTGCTGTTGTAGTCGTGCCGCAGTAGGCCGAGCTCTACTAATGTTTTGAAGTCGTCTTCTACGAAGCGTTGCTCATCTATATCAATTTGTCCGCCTTCGCCATCTAGAAATTGATATAAGCAGCCGCCAAGCATTTTCATTTCTAAAGCCTTGGATGCCTTGGATGCCTTGGAGTTTTCAAATTGAATAAGTATGGAAATAGCTTGCTTGGACAAACTTGATGATGGCTTAAGTGCCGTTGCAAGATCACTAAATCCATCGAATTTGCTAGAAAATGACGCTAGCGCACCATCTATACGCTGTAGTTGATCGAGTACTATATTTCGATCTTGATTTAAAATTGCCTTTATTCCGATCGTGGCTTTTGTATTTAGGAGCAGTAGATCTTTAATTTCTTCGTGATTGATTTTTGTAAGCCACTCCATGAACTCACCAAATCCGGCCTGTTCTTGTGATGCTTTTTCTGATCTAAATTGTCCGATAAGTGCAACAATTGCTGCAAAGGATTCGGCTACAGGCATTACGGTGCTCCTTTGAGCTTATAACGTTTGGTTAAGGGGCGGGCTTTAGCCCGTCCCAGCGAGCGAAGCGAGTGATTTGAACCAGGTGTTAGGTTTTGCACGCGTAACCGCCTAACCTGGAAATTGTGAATGCGACCGACTCGCCGACCAATCTAGGATCACTGGAGCTCACCACGTCTTCGACAGTAAATAGGCCGCAGTCTACGAGGACAAGGTTAACGCCGATAACCTTACCAAAAGCGCGATAACGCCAACCGCCAAGATGTTCCAGACCCGAGTGCCCAGATGGGTTACCAGTAAAAATAGCCTCCCACTCTTGGCCATCGCCTATGAGCGGGTAGAACTCAAAGTCAAACTCTTCACCAATCTTTGGGCACGTATCTTCACAGACACTAAATTCATCCATTACATGTAGTTGCTGCCCACAAGTTTCTATTACGGCTTCGAGATATGGACCTTCTGTCGAAATCAGACGTGCACGAACCATATTCAACCTAACGTTTGGTTAAGGGGCGGGCTTTAGCCCGTCCCAGTGAGCAAAGCGAACGGTTTGAACCAGTTGTTAGGCGGTAACGGCAATGACATATGGGTGTTCGTTGAATTTTGTATTTCGAGAACGAAAATAAGCCCGATATGTCCGAGACTGAAGTTGTTTTTGAATGAAAGCACCATCAGTCATGATGCGATAGCTAGCTGATTCAAGAAATTTTATACCAAGCTCCTTTGCTTGCTCTTTAATTGTTCCCCAGGTATTTGCAGTTGGGGATATTAACATTTCATTTGGGGGGATTCCTGAGATTCCATCATCACTTTCTATATCACCATTGAAGGCTCTTTTAAGCGCGCCCGCTGATGGTGCCCAGATGATTAGCGTAATAATGGGTTCATCGGACGGGGAAAAGTCCTTCAGTGTATTAGATGTCATTAGAAATGCCGGGCCTGCCTGATATATGCGATCAGTAACTTTTACTGGCATTTCGGGTAATGTGCTAATTCCTTTTCCTAAATGTTTCCTTAATTCATTCCAGATCACGTTTTCTCCATAGGCTCAAGATTATCTGCTGGAAAGAGGGGTTATAAAACACATATTTGATTCCACTCGGTTTTGCTCTTAAGCCTAACGATTAAGCTAAGGGGCGGCGGCACGCCGTCCCAGCGAACGAAGTGAGCGACTTGAGCGCCTTGTTAGGCATAAACCACCTCGCTTGCGAACTGCGGATATTCACTTTGCATTTCAGTAAGGCATTCTTTTAGTAGCACCGCCTCACGAGGTAGGTGTTGTGAGAACTGCGCCCAGCCTAAGAACCTAACTGTGTATGGCATTTCAACCAAGCCAGTTATGGCGTCCCAGAAAGCATCCCAGTTAGCACCATACCAGCCCGGAAAATTCAGCGACTCCATCAGTAAAGAGTGCAGTTCTTCTGCGCTAGTGATAGCTCGGAGATCAATCTCTACTAGCTGTACGCGGGCAATATGTTTTTGCCTAACGCTAGTGGTAATGGGCGCCAACGGAGCGCAGCGTAGTTGGCGTCCCGTTGACCACCTTGTTAAATCTCGGGCTCAAAAAAATATATGTTTAACTCACAATCGTCTGGATCACTTAGGAAGTTTTCCAACACAACCTTAAATTTTCTTTCCGGAAACTGCGTGCATAGCTTGGCTTCCCACGCCTGCACAATGGCGTTTGCGAGGTAAAGAAGAAATTCATCCGTGACCTCTTCTTCGGCACCTAAGAAGAGATTTGCCAAGTCGATCAGGTTTAAATATTTTTGAGCCTCAGCCTTATTCGTGCAATTAGAAATAATTGTCTCGTATCTATTCTTCTGCCAAAGGCTTTCAATAAATACCGTATCATCAACCATGATGAAGCTTGGCCAAACAAGCTCCAAATATCCGAGAAAATGATCGTACCTACCTATACAGGTGATCCAATCTCCCAAGGAGATTCCGTTGCCATTGTTCCACTTCGGTAGCTCTGGAACTAATCCTTCAAACTTACTCATAGACATTTAACGTTGGAAGTAACGTGCAGCCGGAGTTGCGAAGCAGCGAAGGGAACCCAAAGCGTCGCTTTGGGTTGTCACGTTGACCGAAAGGTTAGCTGCCGAACGGCGGGATAGCTTCATTCGGGAAATATCGCTTCCAGAGGAGTTCAATAACATAAGCGCGCGCCTCTTCTTCGGAGTCGGCAGGATATACCGTTAAATTGCATCCATCATCAAGTGCTTGTACCCAAGAAAAATTACGATCTGATAGGGTATTTAAAAGCTCACTCTTGAGTGCTAATAGTGAGGCCGGATTGTCTAGATTTAAATCAGCCACGCGAAACGCAGCCTCATCTGCCAGCCCGACTTCTACTGAAAACAGCGAGAGCGTGTTGAGAAGGGTTGGACCAAGGAGGTGCTTCATGGCAGCTAACGTTTGGTTAAGGGGCGGGCTTTAGCCCGTCCCAGTGAGCGAAGCGAACGGTTTGAGCCTATTGTTAGGGTTGCCCAACAGTGCCTCCCCAGTTTGCATATAGCGTTTTATTGGATAGTACCCAATTCTTAAAGTGCTCAATCGCCTCGGGTTGCGAAGCGAAAGACACCAGGTCGAATTTTCCACCACGCTCAAAGTAGAAGCACTCGATCTCATCACCATAGTTGAGAATGCAAAAGCAACAGTCTTGGGGTGTTTCGTTGATGCGGATTTGCCCCATGCGGATTCCGGCAGATTTAAGCTCGGTGGCTAGGTTTGCGAATGGCGACATGGGAACCCTAACGCTTGGTTAAGGGGCCGGCTTTAGCCGGTCCCAGTGAGCGAAGCGAGCGGCTTGAACCGCTAGTTAGGTTGCCTTGCTACGGTCTGAGTAGTAGAAGCCTAAAACTGTACCTATGAGTGTGCCGGAAAAGGCTAACACTTCGCTAAAGTATGGACTTTTCAGCACTGCACTTAAAAACACACCAAACATTAGAAGAAAAACCACCATAAAGCCTAATATCGCTGGCATGCGCTTATTAATTCTCTCGGTTCGGGGTTCTGCTTGTCCGATACCGCCGCAGACACCACATGGAAGCCCAGCGAACTCTTTGCCTTTCAACTCATGTTCTTTTACGCAAACAGCACAAGAAGATTCGTTAGTGCCGTTTTTGCAAGTTCCTACGCCAGAGCAGTGAGCGCAGGGATATAGGTTAGATTTGATCTGGTGCATATTCCCTTTGCAACCTAACGCCTACATAAAAGGCGCGCGTGAGCGCGTCCAGCCCGCAGGGCGATTTTTGATGTACTTGTTATGTGTTTGACTTAAGGTCTCCACATTAATATTTTATTTCCGTATGACAGAGATCGCGCCTCTCTAACAGAGTCATCGCTCCATTCAACCGAAAAATCTTCATCTCTGTCTAATTTTAAATCTGAATGACTCAATTTAAGCTCGACTAACTTTTCTTTCCATAATATTTCTTCCTTATCTTCAGGTAGCTCTTTTTGTTCAAGCTCAGCACCAAATGCTCGAAAATTGGCCAGCCTCTCAAGCTTGGCTTCTAACGAAACATCATCAAATTCAGCCGTCGCATAAGCCCATGGGGTCTCGAAGCTAAAGCCAGAAAGTGTTGCGACTTTTTGATTATTAAATAGTAATGTAAGTGGCTTATCCATTTGATTACACATAACGTCTGGTTAAGAGGCGGGCTTTAGCCCGTCCCAGCGAACGAAGTGAGCGGCTTGAACCACTTGTTAGGCTTCACCACCCCGGGTAATTTTTATGATGCGCAGAATATCTTGTGGCGCATCGGTGGCTGCAATTGCTTCGTACATTGCCTCGTGAATATTACCCTGAGCCAAGAATGCTGCCGCGCTATAGCCACGCGCTTTAGAGAAACAGGTTAAATGCTCCGGATCGTCTAACTCTTGAAGTTCAAAATATCGGTCATCGAATTTTTGAGCGATCTCATGTAACCGTTCGTGATGCATCTCTTGGATTGATTTTTCTATATCAACGCCATCAAGGCCAACCTCGCTCGCCGCCCACAACACAGCCTTAGAAATCAAAGCTATCCGCTCTGGAGCAGACATAGCATTCAATATTTCTTCAATATCTGCGTCGATTGTAGATAGCCGCGAATTCATCTGTGATGCCTAACGTTTGGTTAAGGGGCCGGCTTTAGCCGGTCCCGAGTGAGCGAAGCGAACGACTTGAACCAATTGTTATACGATTGTGACTTTGAGCACCCCTGAAACATTAAACTGGACATCGCTTCCAAATTCTGAATTCCACATTACATCTCCCGTGCCTGACCAACTAAAGCCGAATTCTTGCCCCGATGCATTGCCAAAAGTAATTCTATTATTATTTGTTTCGACGTGGCCGAACACGCTCAGTATTCCTACTTCTGGGTGAGGATTGTTTTCCGATGACCACTCACTCACAAGCCCATCTAGATCTTCCAGCGACTTCGCTTTTAGAATTAACCCCTGATGGCTTAGTGATGGTGCCCAGTTAGATTCTTCGAATTCAATTTCTTTTGTGGTGATTTCCAAGTAACAATGGAGTTCGTTTTCCAAGAACTTCCCATGCACATTTGCCTCGTAGATTTCAAATGCTCTATCTTTGAGATGAAACACGATAGCCTCCGAGGTATAACGTTTGGTTAAGGGGCGGGCTTTAGCGCGTCCCAGTGAGCGGAGCGAACGATTTGAACCAGTTGTTAGAGAACAGCTGCTCGATCAATTGCAGCTTCATAAGCACGAGGTTCGAATAAAAAAGGCCCGATGTTTTCAATGATGCGTGGTTCTTCATAACCGTTTTCGTATGCGAAATTTTCCCAAATATAGCCGGAATCGGTTTTAACTATTTGTGCGGAGTAAGCGCCACAGCCGATGTCACCACACTCGGGACATATATAAAGCAGTACACGGTTTTTAGGCTCAGTAAGCAATTTTAACTTTCTGGCAGTGGTTTCGTTTTGAGCATTAAAGCCTTTTACAAAACAGCCCATAAAGTCATCATGCCCTCCATCTGCTTTAACTATGGCATGAAGTAGAGACTCACCATTGATTAAAAAATCTGATGAGGTTCTCTCTGCAACCGTACATCCGTTGGATTCACTTCCAGCACGAAAGAGAGATTGGTGGCTGAGCATAGTTGTATGCATAATTCTCTAACGCGAAGTTAAGGGGCTGGCGGTACGCCAGTCCCAGTGAGCAAAGCGAACGTTCTTGAACGCATTGTTATGCATTCGCCGCATTATCAAGACCAACGATCGCTTGGCTTATACGCTCTCCGGTACAGCTCGTTTGGTGCCCCCAGCAGGAAGAGCAGACTCTGCCATGTACATTCCGTTCGCCCTCGAGAACGATTACAGGCGTAACGCCATCGCCTGCATGCCCTCTGCGTGCGACCATATTTTCGTCGGTGGTAGATCGGAAATTGACACCGCTTTGCCCAACAAACTCGTAGACCTCATCAAAGTTCAATGCGACATATACTGGGTTCCCATTACTTCCTTGCGGGTGCGGCATAACTTCTCCTTACTGCATAACTATTATTAGACGTCATGTGACGGATAACACGCTGGACGCGTTTGACGGATAACCTTCCTTGTCATCTTCATTCTTCCTGTCTAGGGTGGACGTTTCCGAGGAGCACTGACGGTATAAAGGAGTTATACGTCATGGAAAGGAAGCCACGGCTGCTGGATCAAGTGCGAGAGCAAATCAGGCTCAAACATTACTCGATCCGAACGGAACGCGTCTATTGCGAGTGGGTCAAGCGATTCATTCGTTTTCATGATTATCGACATCCGGTCGAAATGGGAGCACCGGAGGTTGAGTCTTTTTTATCTCATCTGGCTGTCAATAAAGACGTGGCTGCGTCGACCCAGAATCAGGCGCTGGCTGCGCTTCTGTTTCTTTATAAAGAAGTATTACGGCAGGACTTGCCCTGGCTGGGTGAAGTTGTGCGCGCTAAAAAGCCAAGTCGTTTACCTGTAGTGTTATCTATAGAGGAAGTGCAGAAGATTCTGGCGAATCAAGGACGAGCCGTGGCTTATTTCAAACTCGCTGTACGGCACAGGGATGCGGTTGATGGAGGCTGTCAGGCTGCGCGTTAAAGATATCGACTTTGGTCGGCGAGAAATCCTTATTCGTGACGGAAAAGGCCAGAAGGACAGGGTTACGGTGTTACCCCTGCGCTTGATTGAGCCGCTCAAGGTGCAACTTTCTCATGTGAAACATCTTCATCAGCATGAGGTGGCACAAGGGCGCGGTGATGTGTATCTGCCCGATGCCCTGGCGCGCAAATACCCTAGAGCACCTTGGGAGTGGGGCTGGCAATACGTGTTTCCAGCTTCTGGTTTATCGGTTGATCCCCGCAGTGGTGCCGTCAGGCGTCATCACTTCAATGAGCAGAGGCTTCAGCGTGGCTTCAAACGCGCTGTTCAGGTGGCAGGCATTGTTAAGCTGGCTACGCCCCATACGTTGCGCCACAGCTTTGCCACGCATCTGCTGGAGAGTGGCCAGGATATTTGGACAGTGCAGGAGCTGCTGGGCCACGCCGATGTAAAAACCACCATGATTTATACCCACGTACTTAATCGCGGTGGGCTGGCCGTCTTGAGTCCATTGGATCGAGTTTAAGCGGCTTCTTTACTCGTCTTCGGAGTCGGCACCAATGGCTTCGAAACAGACGAGACGATGCCCTTCGATTAGCCAGCTGTTGGCTGCGGCGTCGTGCTCGGCTTCCATTACGCTGTTGTAGCTGAACTGCCAGCGCTTGCGTTCACGCCCGTCCAGCGCCTCGATGGTCAGGACGATCTCTTCGCTTTCAAAGGACTCGTCCGCCTCTGCAGCGGCATCGGCCTGGTCGAGAAGATCATCATTCAAGGTAAAGTTGGCCGCATGGAGCCCGTCGATTTCGAGCATGTCGGCGAGTTCGAGTTGGTCGAGCAGGTAGGGCGTTTCGGTGGTCATGGGCAGGTACGTAGAATCTGAAGAGAGAAGAGGTGGGCCAGCCAGCGGCGTAACCCACCCTACAGGTTAGTTAATTATCGTAGCCCAGGTTGGGGGCTAGCCAACGTTCGGTGACGGCGAGATCCTGGCCTTTACGCTGCGTGTAGCTTTCCACCTGATCCTTGTCGATCTTGCCAACGGCAAAGTATTGCGCTTCCGGATGGGCGAAGTACCAGCCGCTCACAGCTGCGGCGGGGAACATGGCGTAGTGTTCGGTCAGGAATACACCGCTGCGGCCCGCCTGGTTGAACTGTGCTTCTGGGTCGAGCAGGGCGAAGAGCGTGGCTTTTTCGGTGTGATCCGGGCAGGCCGGGTAGCCGGGGGCAGGGCGGATGCCCTTGTAGCGCTCCTTGATGAGTTCCTCGTTGGAAAGTTGCTCATCACGTGCGTACCCCCAATGTTCCTTGCGTACACGCTCATGGAGCCACTCGGCACAGGCTTCGGCCAAACGGTCGGCCAGCGCCTTGACCATGATGGCGTTGTAATCATCACCCTTGGCTTCGTAGCTCTTTGCCAGCTCCTCAGCACCGATACCGGCAGTAGTAATAAAACCGCCCATGTAGTCGGTTACGCCGCTTTCCTTGGGCGCCACGAAGTCGGCCAGGGAGAAGTTGGGTTTGCCGTCCGGCTTGATGGTCTGCTGGCGCAGGTGATGCAGTGTTGCCAGAGTTTCACCCGAGTCGCTGTAGACCTCCAGGTCATCATCGCGTACTTGATTGGCTGGCCAGAAGCCGAATACAGCACGCGCCTTGATGAGCTTTTCGTCGATCAGCTTTTTCAGCATTGCCTGGGCGTCGTTGAACAGGGCAGTGGCGGCTTCGCCCACTACTTCGTCGGTCAGGATGCGGGGGTATTTACCTGCCAAGTCCCAGGATATAAAGAAAGGTGTCCAGTCGATGTACTCGGCCAGTACGGACAAGTCGATATCATCCAACACTTTGACGCCGGTAAAGCTGGGTTTGGGTGCCTGATAGCCCAGCCAGTTAAATTGAGGCTTATTGGCGACTGCCTTCTCATAACTCAGGCGCTCAATGCGTGCGCTGCGGTTGGCCGTGCGCTCACGGACTTCAGCATATTCGGTACGGGTTTTCTCGACGAAGCCCGCCTTGAGTTCCTTGGAGAGCAGTTGGGTGGCGACACCTACGGCGCGGGAGGCGTCGGTTACATAGACCACCGCGTCGTTGCTGTACTGCGGCTCGATCTTGACGGCCGTGTGCGCCTTGGAGGTCGTGGCACCGCCAATCATGAGTGGTAGTTTGAAGCCCTGACGCTGCATTTCCTTGGCGACGTGGACCATTTCGTCCAGCGATGGGGTAATCAGGCCGGAGAGGCCAATGATGTCGCATTTCTGTTCGATAGCGGTTTGCAGGATTTTTTCTGCCGGCACCATCACGCCCAAGTCAACAATGTCGTAGCCGTTACAGCCCAGCACCACGCCTACGATGTTCTTGCCAATGTCATGAACGTCGCCTTTTACTGTCGCCATGAGGATCTTGCCCTTGGCCTCGGGCTTGTCACCTTTTTCCGCTTCGATGAAGGGAATCAAATGAGCCACAGCCTGCTTCATCACGCGAGCGGACTTGACTACCTGAGGCAGGAACATTTTGCCGGAGCCGAACAGGTCACCAACGACGTTCATGCCGGACATCAACGGGCCTTCGATAACCTCGATAGGGCGGGCACATTGCTGGCGGGCTTCTTCAGTATCTTCGACGATAAAGGTCGTGATACCTTTGACCAGTGCATGCTCAAGACGCTTGTCTACTGGGTAGCTGCGCCATTCTTCTGTTTCGACTTCCTTGACGGAGCCGTCACCCTTGTACTTGTCGGCAATGGCCAGTAGCGCTTCGGTGCCATTGGGGGTGCGGTTAAGCACAACGTCTTCGACTCGATCACGCAGTTCCTTGGGAATCTCGTCATAGATTTCCAGCTGACCCGCGTTGACGATACCCATCGTCAGGCCGTTCTTGATGGCGTAATACAGAAAGACAGAGTGGATGGCCTCACGCACCGGGTTGTTGCCGCGGAACGAAAAGGACACGTTAGAGACGCCGCCGGAGGAGAGGGCGTAGGGCAGGTTGTCCCGGATGAAGGCGCACGCGTTGATGAAATCCACCGCGTAGTTGTTGTGCTCTTCGATGCCGGTTGCGACCGCAAAGATGTTCGGGTCGAAAATGATATCTTCCGGCGGGAAGCCTACCTGGTTGACCAGAATGTCATAGGAACGGGCGCAGATTTCATTCTTGCGCGCTTCGGTATCGGCCTGGCCCGCTTCATCGAAGGCCATGACGACCACCGCCGCACCGTAGCGCTTGCAAAGCTTGGCGTGGTGGATGAATGCGTCGACCCCTTCCTTCATGGAGATGGAGTTGACGATGCCCTTGCCCTGGATGCACTTAAGGCCAGCCTCGATGACATCCCACTTGGAGGAGTCAATCATGATCGGCACACGGGAGATATCCGGTTCAGAGGCAATCAGGTTCAGGAAAGTGACCATGGCCGCCTTCGAGTCCAACATGCCTTCGTCCATGTTGATATCGATGACCTGGGCGCCGGCCTCTACCTGTTGGCGGGCTACGTCCAGTGCCTCGGCATAGTTCTCTTCGCGAATCAGACGGGCAAACTTGGCGGAACCGGTAATGTTGGTTCGCTCGCCTACGTTTACGAAGAGGGAAGTGCGATCGATGGTGAACGGCTCAAGGCCGGACAGGCGGCAAGCACGCGGAATCTCTGGTAGGGCGCGCGGTGGGTATTTGGCTACCGCCTCGGCAATCGCCTGGATATGGCCGGGCGTGGTGCCGCAGCAACCGCCTACGATATTCAAAAAGCCACTGGCCGCAAACTCTTCAACCACCTCAGCCATTTGTGCAGGCGTTTCGTCGTACTCGCCAAAGGCGTTAGGCAAGCCAGCGTTCGGGTGGGCTGAAACGTGGGTTTCGGCCTTGGCGGACAATTCTTCTATATAGGGGCGCAGCTCTTTTGCACCCAGCGCGCAGTTGAGGCCGACCGAGATGGGCTTGGCATGGCGGACCGAGTTCCAGAAGGCCTCAGTGGTCTGGCCGGACAAGGTGCGGCCGGAGGCATCGGTGATCGTACCGGAGATCATGATCGGCAATTCAAAGCCGACCTCCTCGAATACGCCCTGTACTGCAAAGATCGCTGCCTTGGCGTTCAAGGTGTCGAAGATTGTTTCGATCAGAATCAGATCCGCGCCACCTTCGATCAGACCTCGCGTGGCCTCGGTGTAATTTTCCACCAGCTCATCGAATGTCACATTCCGGTAGCCGGGATTGTTTACGTCTGGCGAGATGGAGCAGGTGCGGCTGGTTGGACCAAGGACGCCTGCAACAAACCGTGGTTTATCTGGCGTTTCGGCTGTCTTTGTGTCAGCAACTTGACGCGCCAGCCGTGCACCTTCCACGTTCAGCTCATACACCAGCGCTTCCATACCGTAGTCGGCTTGGGAAACGCGCGTGGCGTTGAATGTATTGGTCTCGAGGATATCGGCGCCTGCATCCAGATAGGCTTTTTCGATCGCCTGAATAACATCAGGGCGAGTCAGAAGCAGGAGGTCGTTGTTGCCTTTGACATCGCTAGGCCAGTCAGCGAAGCGTTCGCCCCGGTAATCGGCCTCTTCCAGTCTGTAGCTCTGGATCATTGTACCCATACCGCCGTCCAGAATAAGGATGCGCTCCTTGAGTGCGGTTTGCAGGGCGGAGAAGCGTGCGGCGCGATCGATCATGGGCAGGTATCCAGATTACAGCGGCAAAAAAGGGATGATAGCAAAGCTGTCAGATGGCACGAAGACTGCTTTAGTCATCTGATATATGAGCTATCTTCAAGTAACAACGCTTCCATTCTTAACGAGTATCGATTGTGACTGCGACCCCGCTACTGGTTTGTGATGATTCTGCCATGGCACGAAAGCAGCTGATTCGTGCCTTGCCTCCCGAGTGGTCTGTGGACATTACACAGGCGACCAATGGGAGTGAGGCGCTCAATGTGCTGCGTCAGGGCAAGGTTCAGGTCATGTTACTGGACCTGACCATGCCGGTCATGGATGGCTATCAGACGCTGGAGGCGATGCGGGCTGAAAACATCACGTGCAACGTGATCGTGGTTTCTGGCGACGTTCAGGAAGAGGCCATACGGCGTGTGCTGGAGTTGGGTGCACTGGCGTTTCTGAAAAAGCCAGCCGACGCTGATCAGCTCAAGGCACTGCTGCTTCAGCATGGCTTGCTTGGATTTGCACCCAACAAGGAAGCCGTCATGGAGGATCGTCCCGATCCTGATGTCAGCTTTCGTGATGCCTTCCGCGAAGTGGTCAACGTATCCATTGGTCGCGCGGCAGCGTTGTTGGCCAAGGTGCTCAACGTCTTCGTGCAGCTTCCGATTCCCAACGTCAACATCCTTGAGGTAGGCGAGCTGCATATGGCGCTGGCCGATGTGCAGCGCGGCAGCCGTGTCACAGCGGTCTGTCAGGGGTTTATCGGTAATGGCATTGCGGGCGAGGCCTTGCTGATTTTCCATGATTCGGAAGTCAAGGACATGGTAACGCTGCTCCGCAGTGGCAGCACGCAAAACAATGATCAGATGGAGATGCTGCTCGACTTGGCCAGCATCCTGATTGGGGCATGCCTGAGTGGTTTGTCGGAGCAGATCGATGTGCGCTTCTCGCAGGGGCACCCGATGATTCTGGGGCAACATACGGCGCTTGAGAATCTGATTCAGGTCAATCGCCAGCGCTGGAAGAAGACCCTGGCTGTCGAGGTGAGCTATAGCCTCGAAGGGCATGACATACATTTTGATTTGCTGCTGCTGTTTACCGAAGACTCGGTCAAGCGGCTTACTAATAAAATCAATTACATGATGGATTGATACATGGCGATCGAACTCGACGATCTTCACTGGATGCTGGATATCGTGCAGCACATCGATGTTGGTGTGCTGGTGATCAATCGCAAGTATGAAGTGGAAGTCTGGAACAGTTTCATGGAAAACCATTCGGGAATCGTCCCGAGTGATGCGCAGGGCAAGCTACTATTCTCGCTTTTCCCTGAAATGGACGAGGACTGGTTCCGTTACAAGGTCGAAGGTGTGGCCATGCTGGGCACGCCGATGTTCACCATCTGGGAGCAGCGGCCTTATCTGGTCAAGTTCAAGAACTATCAGCCTATTACAGGGCTGGAAGATTACATGTACCAGAATGTCACTATTCTGCCGCTGCGTGACACGCGAGGCGGAGTGGGTTACATCGGTATTATTATCTATGACGTGACACGGGTTGCGACCAACACGCGTCAGCTGCAGTCGGTCAATGGCCAGCTGGAGCAGTTGTCACGAACCGACCGGCTGACCGGACTGTTCAATCGTGGCTTCTGGGATGAATGCCTGAAGCATGAATTCGCGCGTCATTTGCGCTACCGCTGCAATGTCGGGCTGGTGATTCTTGATATCGATCATTTCAAGAAAATCAACGACACCTACGGTCATCCGGGAGGCGACAAGGTCATCCAGGCTCTGGCTAACCTGATTAACGGCCATATTCGGGCAACCGACAGGGCGGGGCGCTATGGCGGTGAGGAGTTCGTCATTCTGATGCCGGATACGCCATCCAGTGGCGCCCAGATATTTGCAGAACGCTTGCGCCAGCAGGCTGAGCAACTGAAGGTGGAGCACGAAGGTAAGCAGATTACCTTTACGATCAGCCTCGGCATTGCCGACCTGAGCCTGCCGGTAGAGAGCCATGAGGTGTTGCTGGAGCGTGCCGATCAGGCGCTCTACCAGTCCAAGCATAATGGCCGCAATCAGGTTACGGTCTATTCGGGCGCATGAGTAGGCGATAAAAAAGCCCGCTGTTTCAAGCGGGCTTTTGACGTGCGGTGCTGATCAATCCAGGCCTTGCAGCAGGCCAGCCATGTCATCGGCGTGTTCTTCTTCCTGGGCTAGGATGTCTTCAAAGATGCGCCGTGTGGTTGGATCTTTATCGCCGATGTACTGCACGATCTCGCGATAGGTATCGATGGCTATGCGCTCGGCAATCAGGTCTTCCTTGATCATGTCACGCAGGTCGTGACCTTCGGCATATTGGGCATGGGAGCGGGTGAGCAGACCTTCAGGGTTGAAATCAGGCTCGCCGCCCAGCTGCACGATACGCTCGGCCAGGCGATCGGCGTGCTCCTGTTCCTGGTCGGCATGCTCCTGAAATTCGGCAGCCGCAACGCTAGCCTTGATACCGGTAGCCATGAAGTAGTGACGCTTGTAGCGCAGCGTGCATACGATCTCGGTCGCAAGTGAGTCGTTAAGGAGCTTGATAACAGTTTCGCGATCGGCGCTATAGCCCTCGGTGATGGGGCCGTCTTCAATGTGTTGGCGGGCTCGTTGGCGAATGGTTTCGATATCGGTCAGAAAGGGTTGGTTGGTCAGCATGGGGCATTCCTCTTAGGCTTCACGGTCCATCTGGGATGGCCCTCTGTCGGGGCCTGTCCAGATGTGATTCCCACGTCTGGTAAAAGTTTTGTCCAAGATTTATCGGCGGGTCGGGCTTGAAAGAATCAAGCACAGGTGCCATTTATCCTACTAAACTAGTAAGTCTTTAACCGTAGGCCGCTCTGGCGTACACTGCGCCCAGGTAAGCGAGGAGTAGAAATGAGCGCTATCACCATTACTGAAGCCGCCCAGGATTACCTGGCTGGCCTGCTTGAAAAGCAAAACACTCCCGGTATCGGCATTCGCATTTTCATTACGCAGCCGGGAACCCAGTACGCCGAGACCTGTATTGCCTACTGCAAGCCGGGCGAGCAGAAGCCGGAAGATACGTCGTTTGGTCTGAAGGACTTTACCGCCTGGATCGATGCGATCAGCGAGCCCTTTCTGGAAGATGCCATCGTCGACTATGCCCAGGATCGCATGGGTGGTCAGCTGACCATCAAGGCGCCCAACGCCAAGGTGCCGATGATCAGCGAAGACAGCCCGATCAGCGAGCGCATCAATTATTACCTGCAGACTGAAATCAATCCCGGTCTGGCCAGCCACGGCGGTATGGTGAGTCTGGTTGAGGTGGTAGAAGACGGGGTTGCGGTGTTGCGTTTTGGAGGCGGCTGCCAGGGCTGCGGTCAGGTTGACCTGACGCTCAAGGATGGCGTCGAGCGTACCTTGATCGAGCGTATCCCTGACCTGAAAGGCGTTCGTGACGTAACCGATCATAGCAATCGCGAAAACGCCTATTACTGATAGGGTTTTGCGAAAAATAAGGCGGCTACTAGCCGCCTTTTTTATGCCGCCTGTTAGTTAGTGCGGGGTATAGATCTGGTCGAAGACGCCGCCATCGGCAAAGTGCGTTTTCTGTACGGTCCGCCAGTCACCAAACAATTGCTCGACTGAGAAGAAGTCCACTTTCGGGAAGCGGTCCTGATATTGCGCCAGAATCTCTACATTGCGTGGACGCAGATAGTTGTCGGCTGCGATACGCTGACCTTCTTCCGACCAGAGATACTTGAGATATCCCTCAGCCACTTCGCGTGAGCCTTTCTTGTCAACGACCTTGTCGACCACCGTGACGGGTGGCTCGGCTTCAGCCGATACGCTGGGATAGATCACCTCGAAGTTACCGCGACCAAATTCGCGCGCAATCATTTCGGCCTCGTTTTCAAAGGTCAGCAGCACATCGCCAATCTGATTTTGCATGAAGGTCGTGGTAGCAGCGCGACCGCCTGTATCCAGAACCGGAACATGCTTGAACAGCTCGCCCACAAAGGCTTTGGCCTTGGCCTCGTCGCCTCCGGTTTTCAAAACGTATCCCCAGGCGGACAGGTAGGAGTAACGTCCGTTACCTGTGACTTTGGGGTTTGGAATGATGACTTCCGTACCCTCCTTGACCAGGTCAGGCCAGTCCTTGATGCCCTTTGGGTTGCCTTTGCGAACGATAAAGACGGTAGCGGAGGTGAATGGAGCGCTGTTATTCGGTAGGCGCTCGGCCCAGTTCTTGGGGATCAGCCCGCCATTGTCGGCCAGGGCGTTAATGTCGGTGGCCTGGTTCATGGTGATGACATCCGCCGGTAGGCCATCAATGACGGCGCGGGCCTGTTTGCTAGAGCCACCATGAGACATCTGAATGGTTATATTCTGGTCATGGGTCTCTTTCCAGTGCTTTTGGAAAGCCGGGTTGTATTCCTTATAGAAGTCTCGCATCACGTCATAGGAAACGTTCAGCAGGGGCGCTGCATTCGCAGCACCTCCCAGGAGCAGGCCGGCCGCCAGTAGCGGAGCGAAGAGCTTTTTTATCATGGTGATGTCTCTTATCGGTTGTTATCAGAGCGTCCCGCTCTGGAAAGGCCACATTATTCCGGTATTACCGTTCGTTTATAAAGCGAGTTTCCACAGCGGCTACAAAACGAGGCCTGTGCTTCGTGGAGTTCCTTGCCACACGCCCCGCACGGCTTGTGGATACTGTTCTCGCCTCGAATGGCATTGGATAGCTCAGCTGTAAAGATACCGGTGGGTACTGCAATGATCGAGTAGCCACTGATCATGACGATGCTGGCGATGGCTTGACCTAGAGCAGTTTGCGGGACCATGTCGCCAAATCCTACCGTTGTCAGCGTCACGATTGCCCAATAGATACTTTTGGGAATGCTGGTGTAGCCATTTTCCGGTCCCTCCACTACGTACATCAGTGAGCCGAATAGCGTCACCATCGTCAGAACACTGAGCAGGAAGACAATGATCTTTTGCCGACTACCTCTTAATGCCGTCACCAGAAAGTTGGCCTGATTCAGGTACTGACGCAGCTTTAGAATCCTGAATATCCTGAGCAGGCGCAGGATACGGATCACCAGCAGGTATTGAGCGCTAGGCACAAAGAGCGCAATAAAGCTGGGCAGTATCGCCAGCAAGTCCACGATGCCGAAAAAGCTGAAGGCATACTTCGCAGGTTTTCGTGCGCTGTATAGCCTTAGCAGGTATTCGATGGTGAACAGGACGGTAAACGCCCATTCACACAGGGACAATATTTCGTCATATTTAGCATGGATCTCCGCCACGCTATCAAGCATGACCACCACCAGGCTGGCTAGGATGGTAAACAGGAGGGCTTCGTCGAACCAACGTCCCGGAGCGGTGTTGGAGTGGAAGATGATGATCTCCAGACGTCGGCGCAGGCGCTGAGCGTCGGCCATGGCATAGACTCCTTCTAATGTTAAAATCGCACCCTTGTGTCTTCTCGCCATGCCGGTAATGAAGGCACGCGAAGGAAGGGCGCATGCGGCTAAAATCCATCAAGTTGGCGGGCTTCAAATCATTTGTAGACCCGACAACCGTTAATTTCCCCAGCAATATGTCGGCAGTCGTAGGGCCGAACGGATGCGGCAAATCGAATATCATCGACGCCGTGCGCTGGGTCATGGGCGAAAGCTCGGCAAAGAACTTGCGCGGCGAGTCGATGACCGATGTCATCTTCAACGGCTCGAACAGCCGCAAACCGGTTACTCAGGCTTCAATCGAGCTGATTTTCGATAATTCGGACAACTCGCTAGTCGGTGAGTATGCCAGCTATGCGGAAATTTCCATTCGCCGACGGGTAACTCGGGACGGGCAGAATACCTATTTTCTCAACGGTACCAAATGCCGTCGTCGCGACATCACCGATATCTTTTTGGGCACAGGGCTTGGCCCGCGTAGTTATTCGATCATCGAGCAGGGGATGATTTCCAAGCTGATCGAGGCTCGTCCTGAGGATTTGCGCAACTACATCGAAGAAGCGGCGGGGATATCCAAGTACAAGGAGCGTCGTCGTGAAACGGAAAGCCGTATTCGCCGTACCCAGGAAAACCTGGCACGCCTGACGGACCTGCGTGAAGAGCTTGAACGGCAACTCGAACGGTTGCACCGACAGGCGCAGGCTGCCGAAAAATATCAGGAGTACAAGGCGGAAGAGCGCCAGCTTCGTGCCCAGCTGGGAGCACTTCGTTGGCGCGATCTGGATGAGCTGGTGCAGCAGCGTGAGCGCGTCATTGGCAACCAGGAGGTAGTGCTCGAAGCGTTGGTTGCTGAGCAGCGCAGCGCTGATGCCAGCATTGAGCGGCTGCGAGACAGCCATCATGATTTGTCCGAGCGGTTCAATCAGGTGCAGGGGCGCTTCTATTCGGTTGGTGGAGACATTGCGCGGATCGAGCAGAGCATTCAGCACGGCCAGCAGCGCTTGCGTCAGCTGCAGGATGATCTGCGTGAAGCCGAGCGCTCTCGGGAAGAAACCGCCGCACATCTGGGTAATGACCAGGCGCTTCTTGCTACCTTGGCCGAAGAGCTGGCCATGCTGGAACCCGAGCAGGAAATGAGCGCAGCTTCTGCTGAAGAATCTGCCCTGGCGCTGGAGGCATCCGAGCAGGCCATGCAAGCGTGGCAGCAGCAATGGGACAGCTTCAACCAGCACAGTGCAGCGCCTCAGCGTGAGGCTGATGTTCAGCAGTCCCGTATTCGTCATTTGGAACAAAGCCTGGAACGGCTCATGGAGCGCGAGCGACGACTGCGTGATGAGCTGACGCAACTGGCGGCGGATCCTGAAGACGCAGCGTTGCTCGAGCTCAGCGAAGAGCTAGCTGGAATCGAGTTGATTCTCGAGGACCTTGCCCAAGAAGAAATAGAGGTCACCGAGCAGCTGGCTATCGGTCGAGAGCAGCTACAGGTCGTGACCGCCCAGCAGGCCGCAACGCAAGGTGAATTACAGCGTCTGGAGGGACGTATTGTCTCCCTGGAGGCCTTGCAGCAGGCTGCGCTCGATCCTGGAAAAGGGGCGGATGACTGGATGCGCCTGCATGATCTGCATGAGCGTAGCCGCCTGGCCGAGGGTGTTCGGGTTGAGTCAGGCTGGGAGAGAGCCGTTGAAACGGTGTTGGGCGCTGATTTGCAGGCGGTTTGCCTGGATGATCTCTCCGGTCTCGACCTGGCTGCATTCGAGCAGGGCGAGCTGCGCCTGGTAACACTTGGGCATGTAGCGCCTGCAACGCCAGGGAGCTTGTTGGATAAAGTCGAAGCCCCTCATGATCTGTCGCCCTGGCTGGGCAATGTATTTCCAGTGGAGACCCTTGAGGACGCACTGGCGCAGCGGCAGAGGCTTGCTGACGGGCAGAGCCTTGTTAGTCGAGACGGGTATTGGGTATCCCGTCACTTTTTGCGAATACAGCGCTCCAGCGAGGCGGAAAGCGGTGTGCTGGCGCGCGGCCAGGAGCTTGAGTGTTTACACGCTGAGCGTACTCAGCTGGAACACCGGTTGAGTGAGGGGCAGAAGGCGTTTGAGCAGGCGCAGGAGCAGTTGGCAGAGCTAGAGCGCAACCGCGAAACGGTCCGCCGTCGATCTCAGGAGGAGAGCCGCCGCCAGGGTGAAGTCAGGGCTCAGCTGTCGGCACGGCAGGCCAAGGCCGAGCAGCTTGGACTGCGCCGAAAGCGGCTTGAAGAAGAGCGGGTTGAAATGGCAGAGCAACGCGCTATCGAGACCGAGCAGATTGGTGAGGCACGACTGAGCCTTCAGAATGCATTGGATGCCATGGCTGCCGATACCGAGCGTCGCGACCTGTTGATCGCTCAGCGCGAGACGCTACGCGAGCGGCTGGATCGGGTTCGTCAGGAGGCGAGGCAGCATAAGGAGCAGGCTCATCAGCTGGCTGTAAGGCTGGGGTCGCTCAAAGCCCAGCATGACTCTACACAGCAGGCACTGGAGCGTCTGCTGCTCCAGGCGGCTCGGCTCGACGAGCGGCGTGAACAGCTCAGCCTCAACCTTGAGGAAGGCTCCGCGCCAATTGAGGAGCTCAGGTTGAAACTCGAAGAGCTGCTTGAGCGCCGCATGAGTGTCGATGAGGAGCTGCGAGGCGCGCGCATGGCTCTGGAGGAGGCGGATCGTGAGCTGCGTGAGTCCGAGCGCCGCCGTACCCAGGCCGAGCAGCAGGCGCAGGTGGTGCGCAGTCAGGTGGAGCAGCAGCGGCTTGAGTGGCAGGGGCTGTCCGTGCGCCGTAAAACCCTTCAGGAGCAGCTGCATGAAGAGGGGTATGACCTGCAGACCGTAGTGGCTACCTTGCCTGAGGATGCCACCGAGTCGGCATGGGAGTCTCAGCTGGAGGCGCTGAATGCGCGTATTCAACGCCTGGGTGCTATTAACTTGGCAGCCATCGAGGAGTATCAGCAGCAATCCGAGCGCAAGCGCTATCTGGATGCGCAAAACGATGATCTTGTTGAGGCCTTGGAAACGCTCGAAAACGTGATTCGTAAGATCGACCGTGAAACGCGCAATCGTTTCAAGGAAACATTCGATCAGATCAATAATGGCCTTCAGGCCTTGTTTCCAAAAGTTTTTGGCGGCGGACACGCCTATCTGGAACTTACGGGAGAAGATTTACTCGATACCGGGGTTGCGATCATGGCGCGTCCGCCGGGCAAGAAGAACAGCACGATTCATCTTTTGTCGGGCGGGGAGAAGGCATTGACGGCAATCGCGTTGGTTTTTGCGATTTTTCAGCTCAATCCAGCGCCATTCTGCATGCTTGACGAAGTGGATGCGCCTCTGGACGATGCCAACGTTGGCCGCTACGCGCGGCTGGTGAAGGAAATGTCTGAAAAAGTGCAGTTCATCTATATCACACACAACAAGATCGCCATGGAAATGGCCGATCAGCTGATGGGCGTGACGATGCACGAACCGGGCTGTTCGCGTTTGGTGGCCGTTGATGTCGAAGAAGCTGTTGCTTTGGCTGAAGCTTGATACGACAGACGGTGTAAAGTTGGTGGCGGGCGTGCTAGTTTATGCCCGTTTTTGGGCGTTTGGCATTTTGCTATGCATGGGCAAATGGCGAGCGCGAAGTTGATTTTTGACAGAGGTATGCGTCTTACATGGATATCGGTCTGCGCGAATGGCTGATCATCATCGGCATTATCGTAATCGCCGGCATACTTTTCGATGGCTGGCGACGGATGAGCGGGAAAGGGAAACTCAAGTTTCGCCTGGACAACAATCTCTCCGGCCAGTCCGATGAGGGCGGTAGTTCAGAACTACTAGGGCCGTCTCGTGTGGTCGAACATAAGGAGCCGTCTTTTGATAGCGAGGAAGAAGCGCCTCGCCCAAGTCGTGCCGCTCGCAAGCGCCGCGAAGAACCTGTTGCGGAAGAGTTGGAGCTAGGCGGCGCCGAACCCCAGTTCAGCGCCCTGGCGGATGACGATGAGGCGCCGGCTCGTGGCAAGGGCAAGGCCCGCAAGGACATCGTCGACGCCGAGCCGGACCAGTCTGCGATGGAGGAGCCGCGCAAAGAGCGCAAAGAGCTGCCACCCGTCGAAGAGGTATTGGTCATCAACGTGATTTCGCGTGATGAGAACGGCTTTCGCGGTCCGGCTCTGCTGCAGAACATTCTGGAAAGCGGCCTGCGCTTCGGTGATATGGATATCTTCCATCGTCACGAGAGTATGTCCGGCAACGGCGAAGTGCTTTTCTCCATGGCCAATGCCGTACGGCCAGGTACGTTTGATCTGGACAACATCGATAGCTTCCGCACGCCGGCCGTAAGCTTCTTTTTAGGCCTTCCAGGCCCGCGGCATCCCAAGCAGGCGTTTGAAGTGATGGTGGCTGCCGCTCGCAAGCTGGCCTCCGAGCTCAACGGTGAGTTGAAGGACGAGCAGCGTAGCGTCATGACGGCACAGACCATCGAACACTACCGCCAGCGTATCATCGACTTCGAACGCAAGAGCCTGACTCAGAAACGCTGAGCCGATTTCAGAGTCGATTAAAGAGCAGCTTATGCTGCTCTTTTTGTTTCTGCCTGTTGCTGGACATGACGTCCAGCCTTGGTGCTAGAGAGAGAACAGCATGACCCAAGCCCAAGATGCCGCCGAGCGGATCGCTTCTTTGCGCAGCGAAATCGATGCGCATAATTACCGTTACTATGTTCTGGATGAACCCAGTGTTCCGGATGCCGAATACGATCGGCTGTTTCGTGAGCTCAAGGCGCTTGAGGCCGAGCACCCTGAGCTGATTACGCCTGACTCTCCCACGCAGCGGGTGAGTGGCTCCGCCCTGTCGGCTTTCGGGACGATTCGCCATGAAGTCCCCATGCTAAGTTTGGGGAATGCCTTTGAAGAAAAGGATTTGCTCGAATTTGATCGCCGCGTACGGGACGGGCTGGCTGATGAGCTTGGCAGTCATAACGGTAACAATCTTTTCAGCCAGACGGCAGAAATTGAATACACCTGTGAGCCCAAGCTCGACGGTCTGGCGGTAAGCCTGCTGTATGAGCGGGGCGTGCTTGTTCGCGGGGCGACCCGTGGTGACGGCACGACAGGCGAGGACATCACCGCCAACGTGCGTACTATCCGCAACGTCCCGCTCAAGCTTCAAGGCAGTGGTTGGCCGGAGGTGCTCGAGGTGCGGGGCGAAGTCTTTATGTCCAAGGCCGGTTTCGAAGCCTTGAATGAGCGCGCCATGGAAGCCGGTGGAAAAACCTTTGCGAACCCACGTAATGCCGCCGCAGGCAGTTTGCGCCAGCTCGACTCCAGTATTACTGCCAAGCGCCCGCTTGAATTCTGCTGTTACGGCTACGGGCGGGTAGAGGGCGGAACGCTGCCAAATACTCAATACGAGATCTTGCAGTCGGTTCGCAAGTGGGGCATTCCAATCAGCAAGGAGCTGAAGCTGGCCAAAGGTGCTCAGGCGTGCCGTGATTACTACCATGATATTGGCGAGCGACGTGATGGGCTCGCTTATGAAATCGATGGCGTCGTCTTCAAGGTTAACCGTATCGACTGGCAGAAGGAGCTGGGCTTCCGGGCCAGAGAGCCGCGCTGGGCGATTGCCCACAAGTTTCCAGCCCGTGAGGAGCTGACGGAGCTTACCAACGTCGAGTTTCAGGTGGGCCGTACGGGCGCCATCACGCCTGTTGCTCGTCTCAAGCCGGTTCAAGTGGGCGGCGTTACGGTCACCAATGCAACCCTGCACAATATGGATGAGGTCGAAAGGTTGGGCGTGATGATTGGCGATACCGTCATCATCCGCCGTGCAGGCGATGTTATTCCTCAGGTCATGCAGGTGGTGCTTGAGCGTCGGCCGGCAGATGCTCGGCCTGTGGCGGTGCCGGCCCATTGTCCCGTCTGCGGCTCGGAAGTGGAGCGGACACAGCTGGTCAAGCGAGGCAAGGGACGAGAGTCGGTCAGCGTGGGCGCTGTCTATCGCTGCGTAGGTCGCCTGGTCTGTCAGGCGCAGCTCAAGCAGTCCATCATTCATTTTGCGTCACGCCGTGCGATGGAAATCGATGGGCTGGGCGACAAGATTATCGAGCAGCTGGTAGACCGGGGTATGGTCAAGTCACCAGCTGATCTGTATGCGTTGACCTTTGAGCAGGTCATCCAGCTGGAGGGGTTTGCGGAGATCTCGACCAGAAACCTGCTCAGCGCTATCGCGAACAGCCGAACGCCTGTGCTGGCACGTTTCATTTTTGCCTTAGGCATCCCCGATGTCGGCGAGGAAACTGCCAAGCTGCTGGCACGTACGTTCGGGAGTCTGGAGCGTATTCAGCGGGCCTTGCCGGAAGTGCTGATCTACTTACCCGATATTGGTTATGAGGTCGCGTACGAGATCCATAACTTCTTCGAGGAAGAGCACAACCAGAATGTCATTGGTGATTTGTTGCGTAATGGCGTGCAGGTTCAGGAGGAGGGTGAGCTTCATCCTGAGTTCGCTGGCTACGCCACGTTTGCCGATTTCATCGAGAAGCTGGGTATTCCTTATGTAGCGGCAACCGGCGCTAAAAATCTCGCCGGTCACTTCAAGACGCTGGAAGCGTTGATTACTGCCGACTGGCTGGATCTGAGCGCCATGAAGGGCTTGAACGAAAGAGCCAAGAATGCCGTGCGCGATTTCTTCAGTCAGGCTGAACATGCAGAGCGCGCGCGAATGATTGAGGTACAGCTGCGCGAATTTGGCATGCATTGGGAAAGCGAAAGGACACAAGTGGAAGGGTTGCCGCTAGCAGGTCAGACGTGGGTGCTGACAGGAACGCTAGAGGCGATGAGTCGAGATGTAGCCAAGGAAAAGCTCGAGGCGCTTGGCGCTAAGGTTTCCGGATCGGTATCTGCCAAAACCACATGTGTCGTAGCAGGTCCGGGCGCTGGATCAAAGCTGACCAAGGCAACCGAGCTAGGTGTTACGGTACTGGATGAGCAGGCTCTGCTTGATCGTCTGGCCAGCTTCGAGGTGAGCTGAAAATAAGACGGCGCCCTCCATCCAGAAGGCGCCATCTTATTAATTATCCGCTAAATGACTGAAAAGCTTGTAACTTCTGCTCAAGTGAGTAGAATGATGCGCCTCACCTGTTGGTGACGTTCGTTATGGTGGTCCTGCCGGTCCCCCCGCAACGATCAGCCGTGAACCCGGTCAGGTCCGGAAGGAAGCAGCCGTAGCGGTGACATCGTGTGCCGGGGTGTGGCTGGTGGGGCCACCTCCATTCTTAAAGCGTTCAGCTTGACTCTCTAATCAACTTCTCGAATTTGCTGCTTTTACGGGCAGATATTCTCGCGTTTAGCAATAGTCTTTTGCCATGAAGGCACTTTGCTACCGCTCGTCTGTCTGTCACAATTTTTCACGCTTAAGATTGAATTAATTAACGTATTTCATTTCTACAGCGTGACGTAGGTCCTAGTTGTACTGCAGCGCTTGTCTGTATGTGTTGTTCTGACCTGCTTGTCAAAGAATATTGTTCAGCGTGCATCCAGTAGTCCTTTCTACAAAAGGATGAGGAAAGGGCTGCAATAATAAAATTCAAAGGATGAGCAAAAAATGGAAAGCATCCAGACATCAGTATCCCCAGAAGAGCCTGTTTCATTCGTATCTATCATTCAGAAAACTGTGCAGGAGGCATGGGCTGTGGTTTATGCACATGGAGGAATCATTTCGGAGTTCAACAACGAGCAGGAAGCTAAATGCGAAGCAGAGCAATGGGGCGGGGTGTGGTTCCGTCTTAACGTCTGATAGTTTTCTCTAGCATCTGTGCGGCTGATTGGCAGCTGCACAGCTGTGCGCAATAACCGCCCTCCTTATTTTTCTTTTCAGTTGCCTTGTCTAATCATATGATGATTAGAGCGCTTTCTATCAATAACAATACGTCTTTGCGCTGATCGAGCAACGGCCTTCAACAGTCGTTAAGATGCTTGTAGGTCAGAGCAGGCGAGGGCGAGGTCTGAATGTCGAATAATTTTCACGCATCAGCCGTAGATAAACTGGGTAGCTTGATCGCTTCCGGGCAATTCAAGCCTGGGGATGCGCTGAAAGTCGAGGCGGATCTTGGTGAGGAGTTGGGTGTCAGTCGAACGGTCGTGCGGGAGGCCATCAAGACACTGGTCGCCAAGGGCATGATCGAGGTGGGCCCCAAGGTGGGAAGCCGTGTATTACCTCTAAATCGGTGGAATCTCTTCGATCCCCAGGTGGTGGCATGGTTGAGTCGTGGCGGCTTGCCCGAGAATTTCGTCAAGGATCTGCTTGATTTACGGCGTGCTATTGAGCCAGTGGCTGTGCGCTGGGCTTGCGAGCGTGCAACACCTGAGCAGATCAGGCGCGTCCAGGCAGCCTATACAGCGTTGGAAGCTTCGCTTTCAGGTGGAGATTACAACAGTGCCGACCAGCACTTCCATGAGTGCGTCCTGGCGGCCAGTCACAACCAGTTCATCGAGCAAATGGTGCCCGCGCTAGGCGCCTTGCTTGCCGTTTCCTTTCAGATTTCGTCTGTCGATCCTTCAGAGTTGCAACGAACACTGCCCTTGCACAAGGAGCTGGCGGATGCCATTGCTGCGCGAGATTCCTCTCGGGGCGTTTGGGCATGCATGACGTTGATCGACAAGGCTGCTGTCACGATTTCTAAATATGCTCAGGCTAGTAGTTAGCGTGAGCTGTGCATTCATAACTACAAATAAGGATGCTTTATGGAGTGGCAACCGGTTATATCCCATCGCTTTAAATTAGCGGAAGGTCCTTTTTGGGATGAGCCCACCCAGGCGTTGTACTGGGTGGATATCGTAAGTAAGAAAGCCTGTCGACTGGAGGGGGGGCATTACTCTGAATGGCAGGTGACCGAGCCTGTTTCGGCCTTTATTCCCACGATACGCGGAGATGCGTTGCTGACCATGGTCAGTGGTGTTCACCGCCTGGATCTGGAGTCACCACCGCATGCACCTTCACTTTCACTGTTCTGCGTACCGGATCCTATTGAGGGGAACCGTGCCAATGAGGCGCGCTGCGACGCGGCAGGGAATCTGTGGTTAGGCAGCATGCAGAACAATATAGGTGAGCAGGGCGAAGACCTGCCGATCACCCGTCGTTCAGGTGGATTGTTTCATATCGGTCCTGATGCGAGGGTCACTCGTCTGGCCAGCGATATCGGCATTGCCAACACGCTACTCTGGAGTACAGAGGGGGATTGCGTTTACACCGCCGATACGCTGGAAAGCGTGATCTACCGTCATACTATTAGTGCCAAGGGGCTTGGCGAAAGAACAGTTTGGGCGCAGGCCCATGAGCGTGGTCATCCGGATGGGTCTGCCATGGATTCGCAGGGATATGTCTGGAATGCGCGCTGGGATGGCCACTGTCTGATTCGATTTGCTCCAGACGGTTGTGTCGACACGATTATAGAGCTACCGGTGTCCCGGCCCACCAGTTGTGTGTTTGGCGGACACGACCTCAAGACGCTCTATGTCACGAGTGCGGCAGGTGATCAGCCTCTGGATGGTTCTGTGCTTTATGCGCGTGTGGATGTGGCCGGGATGCCGTGCCATCGCTTCATGGGTTGACGTTAAGCGACTCGATTTGTGATCCAGCGCTTCTCTTTTTTCGATTGCTCAAGGAAGAGTTGCAGTCGATCGAGTCCAATCATATTATGATATGACTGTTTCGCCTGGCCTGTCTTATTACATCAGTCAGGTGTCAGCACAATTTGATGCAGTACACGCTAGCTATTCAATAAAAATAAGGAGGTAGCTATGTTTCGTGGCCGTGGGATTTCTTCCCTGGTGAAATCTGCCTTGGCAGCTGGTGCGCTGGGCCTTTCGTTATCTGCGGCTTCGGTCGCCCATGCCGAAGAAGTAAAGATCGGTTTTCTCGTCAAGCAACCTGAAGAGCCTTGGTTCCAAACCGAATGGGCTTTTGCAGAAAAAGCTGCGAAAGACAAAGGCTTTACCCTCCTCAAGATTGCTGTACCTGATGGTGAAAAAACGCTTTCCGCTATCGATAGCCTGGCGGCTAACGGTGCTAAAGGCTTTGTCATTTGTCCGCCTGATGTTTCCCTCGGCCCAGCCATCGTGGCCAAGTCCAAGATCAATGGCTTGAAAGTCATGGCCGTGGATGATCGCTTTGTCGGCTCCGATGGAAAGTTCATGGAAGACGTGCCTTACCTGGGCATGGCCGCTTTTGATGTAGGGCGTCAACAGGGCGAGGCAATGGCCGCTGAAGCCAAGAAGCGCAACTGGAAGTGGGATGAAACTTACGCGGTCATCAACACCTTCAATGAGCTAGATACCGGAAAGCAGCGTACCGACGGCTCTGTAAAGGCGTTGCGTGACGCCGGTCTGCCAGAGGACCACATCATTTATGCTCCGCAAAAGACGCTGGATGTCCCCGGCAGCATGGATGCCACCAGCTCCGCACTCGTCAAGCTACCAGGTAGCGCCAAGCACCTGATCGTAGGTGGTATGAATGACAACACAGTGCTGGGTGGTGTGAGAGCGACTGAAAGTGCCGGTTTCAGTGCTGAAAACGTGATCGGAATCGGCATCAACGGTACAGATGCTATCGGTGAGTTGAAAAAGCCCAACAGCGGCTTCTTCGGCTCGATGCTTCCCAGCCCACACGAAGAGGGCTACCAGACCGCCACCATGATGTACGAATGGGTGACTACCGGCAAAGAGCCGCCCAAGTACACCGCCATGGACAAGGTTACGCTGATCACACGCGAAAACTTCCAACAGGAACTCGAAAAGATCGGGCTCTGGAAATAACCGTCTCCTGCATTATCCGGTCCGCCTGACGGACTCCTTGCAACCTTGCGACGCCTCTATGGCGTCGCTTTAGGAGGTGATATGGAAGCATTACAGCAGTCGGTGCAGGGCGAAAGCCTTGCGTTCCAGGGCATTGGTAAGACGTTTCCTGGCGTCAAGGCGCTGTCCGACATCAACTTCACGGCTCGCCCCGGCTCCGTACATGCCCTGATGGGAGAAAACGGTGCAGGCAAGTCAACATTGCTCAAGATTCTGGGTGGCTATTACCAGCCCAGTAGCGGTCATCTGCGCATTGGTGATCGTGATATGGTCTTCAAGAACACGGCGGACAGTATCCGTAATGGCGTAGCCGTGATTCACCAGGAACTTCAACTCGTTCCGGAAATGACTGTGGCTGAGAACCTGTTTCTGGGTCACTTGCCGGCCCGCTACGGCATTGTTAACCGTGGGCGTCTTCGTCAACAGGCTCTGCAATTGCTGAAAGGCCTAGCGGAGGAAATCGATCCGAATACGCGCGTCGGGCGTCTGTCCCTGGGGCAACGGCAGTTGGTGGAAATTGCCAAGTCCTTGTCTCGTGGCGCCCATGTAATTGCATTCGATGAGCCCACCAGCAGCCTGTCTGCCCGTGAAACCGAGCGGCTGATGGCAATCATTGCGCGTTTGCGCGATGAGGGAAAAGTCATTCTTTATGTTTCGCACCGAATGGAAGAAGTCTTCCATATCTGCGATGCCGTCACGATCTTCAAGGATGGACGTCATGTGCGCACATTCGAGCGCATGAGTGAAACCACGCCGGATCAGCTGATCACCTGCATGGTAGGACGTAGTCTGGACGATATCTATGACTATCGTCCCCGTGAAAAGGGCGAAGGTTGTTTGAACGTATCCGGCTTGATGGGGCGTGGTCTGCAGCAGCCAGTCAGCTTTGAGGTTTGCCAGGGTGAAATCCTTGGGCTCTTCGGGCTGGTTGGAGCAGGGCGTACCGAGTTGCTCCGCCTGCTATCAGGTCTTGAACGGCACAGTGCGGGCGTGCTCAAGCTCAAGGGCGAGGCGCTGACGCTTCGCAACCCACGTGATGCCATCGCTGCTGGCATTCTGCTCTGTCCCGAGGATCGCAAGAAAGAAGGCATCGTTCCGCTGGGCAGCGTGGCCGAAAACATCAATATCAGCGCACGTCCGCGGCATGCAACCTGGAGCTGCCTGCTTCAAAGCCGCTGGGAAAAGGAAAACGCTGAAAAGCAGATCCGCGCATTGAATGTAAAAACACCTACGCCTTATCAGAAGATCAAAAACCTTTCGGGCGGTAACCAGCAGAAGGCCATCCTGGGGCGCTGGCTGTCCATGCCCATGAAGGTGTTGCTGCTGGACGAACCTACACGCGGCATCGATATCGGTGCGAAATCCGAAATCTACCAGATCATTCACTCGCTGGCGGCCAAAGGCATTGCAGTGATTGTGGTGTCGAGCGATCTCATGGAAGTCATGGGGGTTGCGGACCGCATCATGGTCATGAGTGAAGGTGCTGTAACGGGTGAGCTGGCACGTGCCGAGGCGACCGAAGAGCGTTTGCTGGAGCTCGCATTGCCCCGTACGCGCGCCTGATATGTAACAAGCCTGCGTTGCCTTGAAGGCTTCGAAATACAAAAACAATTGAGGTGTTCCATGTCCACGCAAAACAACGCCTTGGCGGCACCGCGCCGTAGCTTTGATACTCGCCGTTTTATTGATGACTGGGCGATGATGCTGGCGGCCCTGGCGATCTTTGTTCTCTGTACCTTGTTTATCGATAACTTTCTTTCGCCGCTCAACATGCGAGGGCTAGGGCTGGCAATCTCCACAACGGGGATCGTCGCCTGCACCATGTTGTTCTGTCTGGCATCTGGGCATTTTGACCTGTCTGTAGGCTCGGTCATTGCCTGTGCGGGCGTCGTCGCAGCGGTAGTAATGCGCGAATTCAATAGCGTGGCGCTAGGGGTAACCGCTGCACTGGCAATGGGGTTGTGCGTAGGACTCATCAATGGGCTGGTCATTGCCAAACTCAAGATCAATGCCTTGATCACAACCTTGGCGACCATGCAGATTGTACGCGGTCTGGGTTACATCTTTTCCAACGGCAAGGCCGTAGGCGTAATGGAAGAAAAGTTCTTTATCTTTGGTAATGGTCAGATGTTTGGTGTTCCGGTGCCGATTTTGATCACACTGGTATGCATCCTGTTCTTTGGCTGGCTGCTCAACTACACCACGTTTGGACGCAACACGCTGGCTATCGGTGGTAACGAAGAAGCCGCCTTACTGGCGGGTGTACACGTTGATCGTACCAAGATCATCATCTTTGCTATGCAGGGTGTGATCGGTGCGTTAGCGGGCGTGGTTCTGGCTTCGCGTATGACCTCCGGCCAGCCGATGATAGGGCAGGGGTTCGAGCTGACCGTGATCTCGGCATGTGTGTTGGGAGGGGTGTCGCTGGCCGGTGGTATCGGCATGATTCGTCACGTCATTGCTGGCGTGCTGATCCTGGCAGTGATCGAGAACGCCATGAACCTCAAAAATATCGACACGTTCTACCAATACGTCATCCGTGGAACGATTCTGCTGCTGGCCGTTGTAATCGACCGCTTCAAGCAGCGCTGATACCTAATGGAGACCTCACGGCACGCGTGCTGACACGTGCCGATGAGGCCGCTTTTGCCTGTGACCCGGCCTATCCCATAGATAAGAGACATCCACCATGTCCACAAAAAAGACCACCCTGCGCTCGGCCCAGTGGTTTGGCAATGCCGACAAGAACGGCTTCATGTATCGCAGCTGGATGAAGAACCAGGGCATCCCGGACCATGAGTTCCAGGGCAAACCCATCATCGGGATCTGCAACACCTGGTCCGAACTTACCCCTTGCAACGCCCACTTCCGCAAGATTGCCGAGCACGTCAAGCGCGGCGTCTACGAAGCCGGCGGTTTTCCCGTCGAGTTTCCCGTCTTCTCCAATGGCGAGTCCAACCTGCGCCCCACCGCCATGCTGACCCGCAACCTGGCCAGCATGGACGTGGAGGAAGCCATCCGCGGCAACCCGGTCGATGCTGTGGTGCTGCTGACCGGCTGCGACAAGACCACCCCTGCGCTATTGATGGGCGCTGCCAGCTGCGACGTACCCGCCATCGTGGTAACCGGCGGGCCGATGCTTAACGGCAAGCACCACGGTCGCGACATCGGTGCCGGTACCATCGTCTGGCAGATGCACGAGGCCTATAAGGGTGGGCTGATCGACCTGAACGAGTTCCTTTCTGCTGAAGCTGGCATGTCCCGCTCGGCCGGTACCTGTAACACCATGGGTACTGCCTCCACCATGGCCTGCATGGCTGAAGCCCTGGGCACCTCGCTCCCGCATAACGCTGCGATCCCAGCCGTGGATTCGCGTCGCTATGTTCTAGCGCACCTCTCTGGCATGCGTATCGTGGACATGGTGCATGAGGACCTTCGCCTGTCGAAGATCCTGACCAAGGAAGCCTTCGAGAATGCCATCCGCGTCAATGCTGCCATCGGCGGTTCGACCAATGCCGTGATTCACCTCAAGGCCATCGCCGGGCGTATGGGCGTAGACCTTGAGCTGGACGACTGGACGCGGGTCGGTCGCGGTACGCCTACCATCGTCGACCTGCAGCCGTCCGGTCGCTTCCTGATGGAAGAGTTCTACTACTCCGGTGGCCTGCCGGCAGTGATTCGCCGGATGGGTGAGGCAAACCTGCTGCCGCACCCTGATGCCCTGACCGCCAATGGCCAGTCGATCTGGCAGAACTGTGCCGAGGCGCCGATCTACGGGCAGGATGAAGTCATCCGTACGCTGGACAACCCCATCCGCAAGGACGGCGGCATCTGCGTGTTACGGGGCAACCTGGCACCCAAGGGAGCAGTGCTCAAACCCTCTGCTGCCACACCGGAGCTGATGCAGCACCGGGGCCGTGCGGTGGTGTTCGAGAACCTGGAGCATTACAAGGAGCGTGTGCTCGACCCGGACCTGGATATCGACGAGACCTGCGTCATGGTGCTCAAGAACTGCGGACCAAAAGGGTATCCGGGCATGGCTGAGGTGGGCAACATGGGTCTGCCACCCAAGCTGCTGGCCAAGGGCATTACCGACATGGTGCGTATTTCCGATGCGCGCATGAGTGGGACGGCCTACGGGACGGTGGTGCTGCACGTAGCGCCGGAGGCTTCGGCAGGTGGTCCGCTGGCGGTGGTGCGTGACGGTGACATGATCGAGCTGGACTGCGAGAACGGCCGCCTGCATCTGGATATCAGCGATGAAGAGCTGCAGGCCCGCTTGGCGGACTGGCAGGACCCGAACGCCAACCTGCTCGGTGGTGGTTACCGCAAGCTGTACGTGGACCACGTGCTGCAGGCCGATGAGGGCTGTGATTTTGACTTCCTCGTCGGCTGCCGTGGCTCCGAGGTGCCGAGGCACTCGCACTGATCTTCTTTAAGGTAGCCCGGCCATTTCAGGCTGGGTTATCTTCTGAATGCCTTGATTTCTCTGGCCTAGACCCCATCTCTTGAGTCTGGCTAAAGGGTGTCCCGTACATGACTCGATATAGGAATATGAGGCGAGTCATAGGCTTTTGGATGCAATTTACCCCTTGCTTCGCTAGCATTAGCCGACTTCTTTTTCTTCGCCGTGTCAGGTATCGATGAGTTATCAGGTTCTCGCTCGCAAATGGCGTCCGCGCTCTTTCCGTGAAATGGTCGGACAGACCCATGTGCTTAAAGCCCTGATCAATGCCCTGGATAACCAGCGCCTTCATCACGCTTATCTCTTTACCGGCACGCGTGGGGTGGGTAAAACCACCATTGCGCGTATTCTGGCGAAGTGCCTGAATTGCGAGACCGGCATCAGCTCGACCCCCTGCGGGGAGTGTTCGGTCTGCCGGGAAATCGATGAAGGTCGTTTCGTCGATCTGATCGAAGTGGATGCTGCCAGCCGCACTAAGGTAGAGGATACCCGGGAGCTACTGGATAACGTGCAGTACGCCCCTACGCGTGGTCGTTACAAGGTTTACCTCATCGACGAAGTCCACATGCTCTCGACCCATAGTTTCAACGCACTGTTGAAAACATTGGAAGAGCCGCCGCCTCACGTTAAATTCCTGCTGGCAACGACCGATCCGCAAAAGCTCCCCGTTACCATTCTGTCGCGCTGCCTGCAGTTTTCGCTGAAGAACATGCCGCCTGAGCGTGTGGTTGAGCACCTGACCCACGTGTTGACCGCTGAGCAGATTCCTTTCGAACAGGATGCCCTATGGTTGCTGGGGCGTGCTGCCGATGGCTCGATGCGCGATGCGATGAGCCTGACCGATCAGGCGATTGCCTTTGGCGAAGGGCATGTTCTGGCTGCCGATGTACGCGCCATGCTGGGTACGTTGGATCAAGGACAGGTATATGGTGTATTGCAAGCCCTGCTGGAAGGCGATGCCCGCGCACTGCTCGAGGCCGTACGTCATCTTGCCGAGCAAGGTCCTGATTGGGCAGGTGTGCTGGGCGAGATGCTGAATGTTTTGCACCGTGTGGCGATTGCCCAGGCGTTGCCTGAGGCTGTGGATAACGGTCAGGGTGATCGTGAGCAGGTTTTGGCCTTGGCTCAGGCGCTACCCGCCGAAGATGTGCAATATTATTACCAGATGGGGTTGATTGGGCGTCGAGATCTGCCGTTGGCGCCTGATCCTCGTGGAGGCTTTGAAATGGTATTGCTGAGGATGCTGGCCTTCCGACCGGCTGAGGGCGGCGGCAGTACACCCAAGGCTGCGTTAAAGACGTTGGGAGCCAGTCAGGCCACGACTGACTCCAAGCCAGAACCGGTGGCCGCTCCGTCTGCACCATCCACGCCGGCTCAGTTGCCTGTTGCGCCAGTCACTCGCCCAGCGCCCGTGGCGAAACCCAGTCCCGCTCCGGTTAAGTCCGAGCCTCGGCCGGAACCGGTAACGGCTTCTGCATCCCCTGTTGCGAAAGAGCCAGAGGCCTCTCAGACAAGCGAGCCTGTCGATCTACCCTGGGATGAACCTACAACGGCCATCAAAACGCCGGTAGAGCCAACCCATGTGGTTCCGATGGCAACCGAAACGTCGGAGGCCACTGTAATTGAGCGGGTCGTTGACGAGCAGGACAATGAAGGCTTGGCAGACGACGAGCCACCGCCTGCCGATGATTATTACAATGCCGAGTCCGATTACGGCTATTTGGACGAGCTGACCGAAGGCGTACTGGCCGAGGCGCCGGCGACGGCCCCAGAGCCCGTACCGGCAGCCAAACCTGCAACCGGACTTGCCGCCGAGTGGATCGAATTGCTACCTAAGCTAGGCTTAGGAGGCATGACTGCAAGCATTGCGGCAAACTGTACGCTGGTGTCGGTTGAAAATGATGCATGGCACCTTCATCTGGATCCAAATCAGAGCGCATTATTCAACACGAACCAGCATCGCCGTTTGAATGATGCCTTGAATCAATACCAAGGGCGTACGATCAAGCTGGATATCACACTCCAGACGCCCGAGCAGGAGACGCCAGCACAGGCTGCCGCTCGCAAACGTGCGGAGCGTCAGCGGGAAGCTGAGGCGTCCATACAGAATGATCCGCTGATCCAGCAAATGATGGAACAGTTCGCGGCTGTAGTCCGCGCGGACACTATCGAGCCGGTCAATTCCAAGGACTGACCGGGTTCTCAAACCAGACGAGGTAAACAGACATGTTAAAAGGTGGCATGGCCGGCCTGATGAAGCAGGCTCAGCAAATGCAGGAAAAAATGCAGAAGATGCAGGAAGAGCTGGCAAATGCCGAAGTGACCGGTCAGTCCGGCGCCGGGCTGGTCAGCGTCGTCATGACAGGTCGCCACGATGTCAAGCGTGTATCGCTGGATGACAGCCTGATGCAGGAAGACAAGGAGATTCTGGAAGACCTCATCGCGGCTGCGGTGAACGATGCCGTTCGCAAGATCGAGCAGAACAGCCAGGAAAAGATGTCTGGTATGACTGCAGGCATGCAGCTGCCGCCTGGATTCAAGATGCCTTTCTAAGCATCTAGAGGCTTATGGTCACGCCGTTGGCCGTTCTGGCTGGCGGCGATCCAGGCACGTTAACAGACGATAGCCTGTCTATACTTTTATCTATCTCCATTCGAGATTTCTTCATGAGTTTTAGTCCTCTCATTCGACAGTTGATCGACGCGCTACGCATTTTGCCTGGGGTGGGCCAGAAATCAGCCCAGCGTATGGCCATGCAGATGCTTGAGCGTGACCGGAGCGGGGGCCTGCGCTTGTCGAGTGCCTTGCAGGCAGCCATGGAGGGAGTAGGGCATTGCAAGCATTGTCGTACCCTGACGGAAAACGAACTGTGCCCTCAGTGCGCTGATCCGGATCGGGATGATCAACTGCTTTGCGTGGTTGAGTCACCGATGGACGTCTTTGCCGTTGACCAGACGGGCTTTCGTGGGCGTTATTTCGTGCTGAAAGGGCACCTGTCTCCTCTGGATGGTCTCGGCCCGGAGGCGATCGGCATTCCAGAGCTGATGGAGCGTATCGAGCAAGGTGCCTTCCAGGAAGTCATTATTGCAACCAACCCGACAGTGGAAGGCGAGGCGACGTCCCATTACATTGCGCAGCTATTGAAACCGCGCGGTTTAACTATTTCCCGGATTGCCCATGGTGTCCCCTTGGGTGGTGAGCTTGATCTGGTAGACAACGGCACCCTTACGCATGCCTTTGCAGGCCGTAAGCCGATCACGCTTTGATCGGCGGTACGCAAATTGACGTAAAAAAGCATAGATCTATTCTTGAGAAGCATTATCATTAGCGATATCTCAATGCCATCTCGATAGGTTCTGACATGTGCGCGGCTGAAGTGTCATCACCCAACGCCTTGCATGACTGGTATAGCGAACATCATGGCTGGCTGTACGGCTGGCTGAGCAAACGGTTGGGATGCTCGTTCAATGCAGCCGATCTGGCCCAGGATACATTCCTTCGCCTGTTAGCCAAAGGACGCGATCTTCCGTCCGTTCGAGAGCCGCGCGCTTACTTATCGACCATCGCCCATTCATTACTCGTCAATCACTGGCGGCGTCAGGATATCGAACGGACCTATCTCGAGGCGCTGGCTAATCGTTCCGAGTATTACGCGCCATCTCCAGAAGCGCGTGAAATCATTATTGAAAGTCTCGTTCAAATCGACGCCATGCTGGACCGTCTACCTGAAAAGGTGCGCTCAGCCTTCCTGATGTCTCAACTGGAAGGGCAGACGTATGCAGCCATTGGTGAGGTGCTAGGGGTGTCCGAGCGAATGGTCAAAAAGTACATGGCCCAAGCCATGCTGCACTGCCTGACCCTTGAGGTGGAATAGACCATGCAGGCCGCCCAGCAGATGTCCGAGACAGAGTGCGACTTTGCGGTGCTTGAGCAGGCGGCCGAATGGTTTGCCGTGCTCAGTGCTGATGATGTCAGCGATCAGGAGCGTGTGCAGTGGCAGCTCTGGCTGGCAGAAAATCCGCAACATGTCCAGGCGTGGCAGCGTGTCGAGCTGATCAGTCGTCATTTTCAGCGCATACCCTGCGAGCAACGCCATGGCGCTACACAAGCGCTACAGAAAAAAGGGCAAACGCGGCGTCAGACATTAAAACTGATGACCGTACTTTGCAGTACCGGTGTTCTGGCCTGGACTACCTCTTCACAGTTGTCCTGGAGACAATGGTATGCCAGCTACCGAACACGTGTGGGAGAGATCAAGGATTTTCAGCTTGCTGATGGCTCGCATCTCTGGCTGAACACCGATACGGCAATGGACGTCTCGAACGAACCGGACCGCTTGCATTTGGCACTCTACAAGGGTGAGGCCATGCTGTCTCGAGGCAAGGATGCTCACTACCCGCTGACGCTTGATACGACATTCGGTGCGTTACTGGCCAAAGAAGCCCAGTTTAGTGTTTTTGATCGAGGAGGCTTTGGCGAGTTGGCAGTTTTCAACGGCAGTGTGCAGGTTGCTCCTGTGGCGTCGGCGTCCGTCACAGTAAAGGCAGGACAACAGGTGCGCTTTAGCACTGACGAGGTTTCTACTGCTCGGGTGAGTGAGCAACGCCGTCAGGCTTGGATCAAAGGGATGATTCTGGCTGATGATATGCGATTGAGCGACTTTGTTGATGAGTTATCGCGTTATCGCTCCGGGTATCTGGCCTGTGATCCGGATGTAGCGAATCTGCGTCTGGTCGGTGCATACCCGCTGAAGGATACGGAGCGGGTGCTGACAGCCTTGGAGCAAAGCCTGCCCATTCGCATCAATCGCCCGCTGCCTTGGTGGACGTCTATTTCAGCGCGTTCTGCCTGAATCTTAATAAAAAATATTATCATTAGCGGTTCCCTTTTCTTGGTTTCGACTGGCTTTAGTCTCAAACAGGCTGAAAGCCATCACTGTTGAACACAAAAAGGGATGAGTAATGGATTCGCGTCGTTCGTATCAGGCTTTTTTCAAGCGGAGCCCTCTGCGTCAGGCTGTACATGCTGCTGCACTTGCTATACCGATGAGCCTCGCCCTTGTGCCGCTTGCAGGTAATGCCGCCGAAGCGGCTGCCGCGGCCCAGGCAGTACGCAGTTACGATATACCGGCTGGCCCGCTGTCGACGGCATTGAGTCGTTTTGCTGGCGAAGCGAATGTCATGCTATCTGCCGATGGCGCACTGACGGAGGGCAAGCAGAGCCCAGGTCTCAAGGGGCAGTACAGTGTTGAAGAAGGTTTTGCAGCGCTGCTAAAAGGAAGCGGCTTGCAGATCGTCAGCACCGGTAACGGCAGCTATTCGCTGGCGGCTGGAACAGCAAGCGTTGGCAGTGATGTTTCCGAGCTTTCTGCGACTACCGTTACTGATTTCGCACTGGGCAATGCGCTTGGAACCATGGAAGGCTATAACGCCACCCATAGCCAGATTGCAACCAAGACAAGTAAGTCGATCCTGGAGACCTCTCAATCGGTATCCGTGGTAACGCGCGACCAGATCGATGATCAGGGCTCGCAAACAGTTTCTCAGGCGTTGCGTTATACCCCAGGTGTCATGACCAACCCATATGGTGCAACTCACCGGTATGACTATGTTGCCATGCGTGGTTTCAATGACGGCTCGGTAGATAACATCTATCTTGATGGTCTCAAGACCATGGGAGATAGCGGTACCTATAGCAGCATGCAGGTAGATCCGTATTTCCTTGAGCGCATTGATATCCTGAAAGGCCCGTCTTCGGTGCTCTACGGACGGAGTAATCCTGGCGGCCTAGTAGCGCTTACCAGCAAGAAGCCACTATATGAGCCCTATCATGAAATCCAGGCCACGGTGGGTACCCAGGGCCAGCGGGGTATGGGGTTCGATTTTAGTGGGCCGGTCAACGAAGACCAGACGATTGCCTATCGGCTGGTAGGTCTGGCGGACAAGTCCGATACGCAGTTTGATCACAACGAGGAGAAGCGCTACGCGATTGCGCCCACGGTAGCCATCGACTTTGATGAAAATACAACGCTAACCCTGCAGGCGTATATGCAACATGACCCCGAAGGCGGTTACCACGGCGGTCTCCCGGCAGACGGCACACTCTATCGCCACAATGGACAATACATCTCAAAGCATTTCTTTGAGGGCGACTCCGATTTCGACAAGTTCGAACGTACCCAGCAGATGGTGGGTTATCAGTTTGAGCATCGTTTCAATGATGTCTGGTCGGCACGACAGAACTTCCGCTATCTGGATGGCAAGGTGGATATGCGGCAGGCTTATGCTGCGGGTTGGGCCAGCATAGGATCCAACGAGTTGGCGCGCGCAACCACTGAAGGCAAGGAGCGTCTGCATGCCTGGATTGTAGATAACATGGCACAGGCTGAATTTAATACCGGGTCAGCCAAACATACGCTTTTGATGGGGTTGGATTATCAGCGTCGTAAGGCCAAGGTCGACTACGCAGGCGGGTCCGCTTCTAACATTGATGCGTTCGACCCTGTCTATGGTAATCCGGGCGTCACGGAAACATGGCAAACCAGCGATCTGCGTCGGATGGAGCAGACTGGCCTGTACATGCAGGACTTGATTGACCTGGATAAATGGCGGTTTTCACTCGGTCTGCGCAAGGATTGGGTAGAGACCTCTTCCGAGGATGAGCTATACGGTGCAGGCAAAAACACTTACAAGGAGAATAAGGTTACTCCGCGGGTGGGTGGACTGTATCTTTTCGACAATGGTATCGCGCCCTACATTAGCTATTCAGAGTCTTTCAATCCCAACTCTTTTACTGACCAGAACGGCGATCCGCTCAAGGCTACTGAGGGCAAGCAGTGGGAGGCTGGCATCAAGTATCAGCCGCCGGGTACGGACAATATCTTTACGGCATCAGTCTTCCACATTACCCAAGAAAACCTGGCAACTAAACTGGCGAATGAACAATATTATCGCCCGGTAGGAAAGGTACGCTCCCAAGGCGTAGAGTTGGAAGCTCACATGCAGGTGACTGATAGCTTCCGTGTACTAGGGAGCTATACGTTTGCTGATGTCGAATACATTAAGTCGGATGACGGTACAGAAGGCAATACGCCTAACGTGGCCCCTCGTCATATGGCATCTGTCTGGGGAGACTACTCATTCAAGGAGGGATCGCTCCAGGGCTTGAGCCTGGGAGCGGGGGTACGGGCAGTTAGTAAGAGTTGGGCAGATCCAGCTAATACCGAACGCGTTCCTGGATACACCCTGTTTGATGCGTCAGTGGGTTATGACTTGAGTAATGTGGGACTCAAAGGTGTAGATGTACGTGTCAACGCCAATAACCTAACCGATAAAAAATACGTCGCTGCATGTAATAGCCTGTTGTATTGCTATTACGGCGAAGAGCGTAACGTCACCGCCACGGTCAGTTACAAATTCTAACGATCAAAAGCGATAAAGCTTTTCAAGCAAAACGGGCGGCTTCAGGGCCGCCCGTTTTGTTTCAACCTTCCAGCTGGCCGCCCGCCAGGGCGCAGAGCTGAATCGAGTCGAGGATATGCACTTCCTTGCCTTCGGCCTCGATGATGCCGCTCTGCTGGAAGCGCGTGAATACACGAGAAACTGTCTCCACTGCAAGGCCCAGATAGTTACCGATCTCATTACGGGACATGGACAGGCGGAACTGCTGGGCGGAGAAGCCACGAGCGCGGAAACGTGCAGACAGATTCACAAGAAACGTCGCGATACGCTCGTCTGCGCTTTTTTTGGACAAGAGCAGCATCATCTGCTGATCATCCCGAATCTCGCGGCTCATCACACGCATCAGCTGGCGACGCAGCTGGGGAAGCTGATCGGCCAGCTCATCAAGATGCTCGAAGGGGATCTCGCATACCGATGTGGTTTCCAGCGCCTGTGCAGAAACCGGATGCAGCTCCGTATCCATACCGGACAAGCCAACCAGCTCGCTGGGTAGGTGAAAGCCGGTAATTTGCTCTTCACCGTTATCGGTCACGCTAAAGGTTTTAAGCGCACCTGAACGGACGGCAAAGACGGAGCCAAAACTGTCACCCTGTCGGAACAGATAGTCGCCTTTCTTGAGTGGACGGCCGCGCTTGACGATCCGATCAAGCTCATCCAGATCCTCAAGGTTCAACGACAATGGCAAGCATAAGGGTGCCAGGCTGCAATCTTTACAGTGGGCTTGCGGCGAGGTGACACGCATTTTCAAAGTCTCGGACATGGCTTTCGATTTATTCCATTAGTAAGCCAAGGGTATTACTGCACGCATAATGATGAAAGCTGTTAGTGAATTTATTAGATGACCCGTGAAAACCGTTGTGTGTTCTGTTGGGGCAAATAACGATCAAACAACATACAAACTGATCGCACGAGTAACCTCCCGGCCGGCAAGATATCAATGCCTTTTTCATCCAGGCGAATAAGCTCATCAGTTGCCATACGCTCAAGGTCAGGCATGACATCGGCAAAGTAATCCTTGAAATCAATTCCCAGTGCTCGGCCTGTTTCAGCAAAGTCGAGCTGGAAGTGACAAATTAGCTGCTGGATTACCGCGCGACGAATCAAGTCGTCCCGTTCACAGTGCAAACCCCGGCGTACAGCAAGTTGACCGTTATCCAGACTAGTCTGGTATTCGGAAATATCCACTGCGTTTTGAGAGTAAAGCTCATTTATCTGGCTAATGGCCGATACCCCCAGCCCAATCAAGTCACAATGGCCATGGGTCGTATAGCCCTGAAAGTTACGCTGCAATGAACCATCTTCCTGAGCAATTGCCAATTCGTCGTCGGGCAGGGCGAAGTGGTCCATCCCGATGTAACGATAACCGGCAGCCATTAGCTGCTCAGTTGTCCTTTGGAGCATCTCCAGCTTTTGTGCGGGGCTTGGCAGCTCAGCGGCCTCAATCCGCCGCTGTGGTGGAAAACGGGTGGGGAGGTGTGCGTAATTGAATACAGACAAGCGATGCGGTTGCAGATCAATTACTGCCTCGACGGTTTTGGCGAAGCTTTCCGGCGTTTGGCGGGGGAGTCCATAAATCAGGTCGATATTGATTGAGCGATAACTGAGCGTACGGGCCGCATCGATGATGGCCCGCGTCTCGTTGAGGCTTTGCAGGCGATTCACAGCCAACTGCACATTCGTATCGATGTCTTGGACACCGAGGCTGACCCGGTTGAAACCCAGCTCACGCAACAGGCCCATCGTGGCCCAGTCCGCTTCGCGTGGATCGATCTCGATCGAATAATCTCCAGAGTCATCATCCAGCAGGCTGAAGCGCTGACGCAGCTCGGACATCAGCTGCCGTAGCTGTTCAGGGTTGAGAAAGGTCGGCGTGCCGCCGCCAAAATGCAATTGCTCTACCCTCTGGTCTGCGCCTACATGACGACTGATCAGCTGAATTTCCCTTGTCAGGCTGGCCAGATAAGGCACGCTCCGGCTGCGGTCCTTGGTAATGACTTTATTACAGGCGCAGTAGTAGCAAATATGTGCGCAGAAGGGTACATGGACATACAGCGACAGCGGCCGCTTGGCAGTGCGGCTATCCCTTAGTGCATGCATCAGATCGAACGCGCCTATCTGATCATGAAACTGCACTGCAGTTGGATAAGAGGTATAGCGAGGCCCTGCCATGTCGTAGCGCTGGATTAATTCTGGTTTCCAATCGATGGCGTCGAGCATGACCATACTCCCGTAAAACTATAAAGCAAAGTCTAGAAGCAAGTAGGTAGTGGCATCTTGACCTACATCAATAGCAATAACGTGAAGGCTAGAGAGGCGATAAAAGGTACGATGGATTCTGTTGAGCTAATTTTGTATGTAATACCAGCCCATAAATAGTGTCATTAGATTCGTTAGGAGGATTCGTGCAAGACAACCACGTCAATCAGAAGGAAGTTTCGCTTCTTTGGAGCAGGTGTGATCAAAAAATTGCCACGCTTGTTCTGGCGCATGGAGCAGGGGCTCCCATGGACAGTCCGTTCATGGATCAAATGACCGAGGCGCTGGTAGCCCAGCGTATCGAAGTAGTACGATTTGAATTTCCTTATATGGCTGAGCGACGAATCTCAGGAAAGAAAAGGCCTCCTTCTCCTAAGGCGCAGTTGCTTGCTACCTGGAAGCAGGTCATTGATCTGGTCAGGCAAACAACCCCAGGACCGCTTGCCATTGGCGGCAAATCAATGGGAGGCCGAATGGCCAGCCTGGTCGTTGATGAGGCGCGGGTCAGCGCATTGGTATGCCTGGGGTATCCATTCTATGCGGCAGGCCGCCCGGAAAAGCCGCGGGTCGACCATCTCGTTGATCTGCAAACGCCTACGTTGATCATCCAGGGCGAGCGTGATGCTCTGGGAGATCGGGAGACGGTTGAGCATTACACACTGTCTGACCAGGTCCGAATCGAGTGGGTACCGACAGCCAACCATGACCTTAAGCCACTCAAACGCTCAGGCTTGAGTCATTCACAAAGCATTGAGAAGAGTGCGTTATCGATAGTGCGCTTTTTGACCGCCCATCGGGCATAAAAAAGCCCGCACTGCGGCGGGCTTTTTTGTGGGAGCGCTTACATCAGGCTGCGCAATACATAGTGCAGAATGCCACCCGCCTTGAAGTATTCCACTTCGTTGAGGGTATCGATTCGGCAGAGAAGCTCTACCGTTTCCATGCTGCCATCTTCACGAGTGATTTCCATGGTCAGAGGCATACGTGGCCGCAGTTCGACGCCATCCAGTCCGAAAATGCTGATTTTCTCCTTACCGGTTAGACCTAGCGACTTGCGATCCACTCCGTTCTGGAACTGAAGCGGAAGGACGCCCATGCCTACCAGGTTGGAGCGGTGGATACGCTCGAAGCTTTCGGTAATCACTGCCTTGACACCGAGCAGGTTGGTTCCCTTGGCTGCCCAGTCACGGGATGAGCCTGTGCCATATTCCTTGCCTGCAATAATGACCAGTGGAGTGCTATCTATCTGATACCGCATGGCAGCGTCATAGATGGCCATTTTCTCGCCGGTTGGAACATGCAGCGTATTGCCACCTTCCTCGCCACCCAGCATTTCGTTACGGATACGAATGTTAGCAAAAGTGCCGCGCATCATGACTTCATGGTTGCCACGGCGGGAGCCGTACGAGTTGAAGTCCTCATAGGCAACACCATGTTCGGTAAGGTAGCGACCCGCCGGGCTATCCTTTTTGATGTTACCAGCCGGGGAGATATGGTCTGTTGTGACTGAGTCGCCCAGTAAGGCGAGAATTCGCGCATCATGAATATCTGATACACGAGGTGGGTTGCCGCCAATGTTCTCGAAGAAGGAGGGATTCTGGATATAGGTCGAATCGTTTCTCCAAGTATAGGTTTTGGAAGCTGGAACCTGAATGGCCTTCCAGTTCTCATCGCCCTCGAAGACCGCTGCGTATTCCTTGCGGAACATCGCCGAGTTGACTTTCTCGATGGCGTCAGCCACTTCCTGTTGGGTGGGCCAGATATCCTTCAGATAGACCGGTTGGCCGTTCTTGTCTGTACCCAAAGGATCTTTAGACAGATCAACCTTGACGCTGCCTGCCAAGGCATAAGCGACTACCAGTGGTGGTGAAGCCAGCCAGTTCGTTTTGACAAAGGGATGTACGCGGCCTTCGAAGTTGCGGTTGCCCGAGAGCACTGATGCCACGGTCAGATCGCCTTCCTGAATTGCTTTTTCAATTGGTTCGAGCAGCGGCCCGGAATTGCCGATGCAGGTGGTGCAACCGTATCCCACAAGGTTAAAGCCCAACTTGTCTAGCGAAGTCATAAGGCCAGCAGCCTTATAGTATTCGGTTACGACCTTGGAGCCAGGCGCCAATGAACTCTTGACCCAGGGTTTGCGCTCCAGCCCTTTTTCAACGGCTTTTTTCGCCAGTAGACCGGCAGCCATCATGACGCTGGGGTTGGAGGTGTTGGTACAGGAGGTAATGGCGGCAATTACAACTGCGCCGTTTTGTAAGCGGTATTTCTGGCCATCAAGTTCATACTCAATGCCGTCCGCCTTGGGTTCGCCTTTAACCGAGTCGTCCAGCCCACCGGGTGTAACGGGATGTCCATTACCCTTAGGCGCAGTAGGCTTGAGTTGCAGATTCATGAATTGATCGAATGCTTCGCTGACCTTGGATAGCGAAACGCGATCCTGCGGACGCTTGGGGCCTGCCAGGCTGGATTCGACATCGCCCAAGTCCAGATGCAGGGTGTCGGTGAAGCTTGGTTCGTCACCGGCCTCACGCCACATACCCTGAGCTTTGGCGTAGGCCTCAACCAGCTTGACTGTTTCTTCGGGGCGGCCCGAGAAGCGCAGAAAGTCCACAGTGACCTGGTCAACCGGAAAGAAGCCGCAAGTGGCGCCGTATTCCGGAGCCATATTGCCGATGGTAGCGCGGTCCGCCAGTGGCAGATCAGCCAAGCCGTCTCCATAGAACTCAACGAACTTACCCACTACGCCTTTCTTGCGTAGCATCTGGGTTACGGTCAACACCAAGTCAGTAGCGGTAATGCCTTCGCGCAGCTTGCCTGTCAGCTTGAAGCCGATGACCTCAGGTATGAGCATGGATACCGGCTGGCCCAGCATGGCGGCCTCAGCTTCAATGCCGCCTACGCCCCAGCCTAGTACACCCAGGCCGTTGATCATCGTCGTATGCGAGTCGGTGCCTACCAGGGTATCCGGGAAAGCGTAAGTCTCGCCGTTTTCTTCGCGAGTCCAAACTGTACGGCCCAGGTATTCAAGGTTTACCTGGTGACAGATGCCGGTGCCCGGTGGCACTACGCTGAAGTTGTCGAAAGCTTGTTGACCCCAGCGCAAGAATTCGTAACGTTCACCGTTGCGCTGCATTTCAATGGCTACGTTTTCCTCATAGGCGTGTTCGGAGGCGTAACGGTCGACCATTACCGAGTGGTCAATCACTAGATCGACAGGAGAGAGGGGATTGATTTTTTCAGGATCGCCTCCTGCCTTGGCCATGGCATCACGCATGGCTGCCAAGTCCACGACTGCGGGTACCCCGGTAAAGTCCTGCATCAGAACGCGCGCCGGACGGTATTGAATCTCGCGGTCGGAGGTGCGTTCCTTGAGCCAGTCAACCAGTGCCTGCAGGTCTTCACGGTAAACGGTTTTATTGTCTTCCCAGCGCAGCAGATTTTCGAGCAGGACCTTTAGCGATACAGGCAAGCGCGAAATATCACCCAGGCTCTTGGCGGCTTCGGGAAGGCTATAGTAGTGATACGTACGGCCATCGACCTCTAGGGTACGACGACATTTCAGACTATCCAGTGCAGGCATGACGATGAATCTCCTCTCGGCTTGGGACGGCACGACGGTTCGGCCTTGTGCAAGACGACGTGACCTTCGCTAATCCCGGCTCAGGCCCACTCCGAGGAAATACCGAAAAGCCTGCCAACACTGCCTCTCGGTACGAAGATTTTGAGCCGAGCATCAATGGGGCCTGATCGGTATCAACAGCGGCGGACATCCGGCGCCAGCCTGTCGACCAAGCGTCGTCTTGCGCTTGTTCTCCAATACTGGACCGATTGACGGCTTTTACGTTCCCTGTTCCGCTCAATCCGCCTGGCTCGGGTATAGTGCGCGGCTTATTGCAAGGCGCATTACAGGGCTGGAGTTTTGATGAATACGTTGTTGTTACATTGCCGACCTGGTTTTGAAGGCGAGGTGTGTGCCGAGCTTAGCGATCTGGCTGCACAGCTGGAAATTTCAGGCTACGCGCGGGGCAAGCCAGCCAGCGCCTTTGCCGAATTCATTTGCAGTGAGGCAGAGGGTGCGGATCGCCTCATGAAGCGCCTGCGCTTTGCCGACCTGATCTTTCCGCGCCAATGGGCGCGAGGCACAGGCTTTGTCACGTTACCTGAGCAGGACCGTGTAGGAGCCATCCTGCAGGAGCTACAGAGCTATCCGGTCTGCGGGAGCCTGTGGTTCGAGGTATTGGATACTAACGACGGCAAAGCGCTGTCGACATTCTGCAAGAAATTCGAAAAGCCCCTGAGGGCTGCACTGACCAAGGCGGGCCGTCTCAAGGAAGACCCTGCCTTGCCACGGCTGCAATTGACCTTTCGAACAGGAACGGATGTGTTCATTGGCGTGGCCGAGCCACGTAACGCTGCGTTTTGGCCGATGGGTATACCCCGACTCAAGTTTCCCCGTGAAGCGCCCAGCCGCTCTACGCTTAAACTGGAAGAGGCCTGGCATCAGTTTATTCCTCGTGCGCAGTGGGATGAGCGCCTTGCCTCGGGTATGCACGCCGTAGACCTGGGGGCAGCACCTGGAGGCTGGACATGGCAACTGGTCAACCGGGATATGCTCGTGATCGCCGTGGATAACGGTCCGATGGCAGAGTCCCTGATGGAGTCAGGCCTTATCGAGCACCTGCAGGTCGATGGCTATGCCTTTCGTCCACGTAAGGAAGTCGACTGGATGGTATGCGATATCGTTGAGAAGCCGGCTCGTACGGCCGCGCTCATGGAAAGTTGGATCGGCGAGCGCTGGTGCAAGGAGGCAGTCGTAAATCTGAAGCTGCCAATGAAGCAGCGCTATGCTGAAGTCAGGCGCATTCTGGATCGATTGAGAAGCTATTTCGATAGCAAAGGAATGTCGGTTGCGATCGCTTGCAAACAGCTCTACCACGATCGCGAAGAGGTCACCTGTCACCTCCGTCGCTTGAAATAACCAAAGTAGAACATTTACGGTTCGAAACGTACTGATGCAGCCAGTACCTATGTCAAAGGCACGGCTGCTACCGAATGGAGAAAAGCATGACTCTTACCGTTGACGCGACACTTGACGCCAGCGGGCTGAATTGCCCTGAGCCTGTCATGATGCTGCATAACAAGGTGCGAGACATGGCAGGTGGTAGCCTGCTCAAGGTCATTGCAACTGATCCCTCTACGCAGCGGGACATCCCCAAATTCTGCATGTTTCTAGGACATGAGCTGGTGCAGAAGGAGGAAGAGGGCGGCAAGTACCTTTATTGGATACGCAAGAAAGTCGAATAACCTAGTGGGCTGCATTTCTTATCCTGCGGCGTGCGCTACGTGCAAGGCGTATGGCAAGCAATACCGCTGCACAGGTAAGCCCCACCACCAGACCTTGCCAAAGGCCCGCCGGTCCGCGGGCCTGCCCAATCCAATCGGTCAGGCCTAGTACATAACCTACTGGCAGACCGATACCCCAATAGGCGAGCAGTGTGATCACCATTGTGGCCCGTGTATCCTGATACCCCCTGAGTCCCCCGGCCGCTGTCACCTGTACCGCATCTGAAAACTGGAAGAGAGCGGCAAATACAATCAGCGATGCCGCCAGGCTCACCACAGCCGGGTCCTGTGTATAAAGCGTTGCGATCGGTGCGCGGAAAAGCAGCATGATACTGGCAGAAATACAGGCCCAGGATAGGCCAACGGCCACTCCCGTGCCTGCCGAAAACCGCGCTTGCCGAGGCTCGCCGCGTCCTAGGGACTGTCCAACCCGTACAGTGATGGCCATGCCGATCGACAAGGGGATCATGAAGGTGAGTGAGGCAAAGTTGAGAGCAATCTGATGGCCTGCTACCACCGTTGCGCCTAGCTCACCGATCAACAGGGCAATGACCGAGAAGATGCTGGACTCCGCAAATACCGCGATTCCAATAGGCGCACCCACAGAGAGCAGGCGACGAATCACTGGCCATTGGGGAGCGTCGAAGCGGCTGAAGATACCGCATGCCTGGTAGATCTTGGCGCGTCGCACCCATGCGAACATGCCCAGGAACATCAACCACATCGCCACGCCACTGGCAAATCCGCAACCTGGACCGCCCATCGCTGGCAAGCCAAGGCGACCATGGATGAACAGATCATTTAGCGGAACGTTGAGTGTCAGACCAACCAGACCAATGATCATGCTGGGCCGGGTGCGTCCAAGCCCGTCGCTGAAGCAGCGCAGCACGTAATACAGTGCAACCGCGGGGATACCCATGGCGATGCCATGCAGATAGGTCATGGTTGGCTGAATCAGCTCCGGACTGACATGCATGGCAATCAGTAAAGGCTTCGCTGAGCATAAAAGAGCGCTGGCTATCAAGCCGATGACCACGGCCAACCAGAGCGCCTGTCGAACAAGCGGACCAATCTTCTCCGGTTGCCTGGCGCCATGATGCTGCGCCACGTTTGGCGTAGTGGCCAGCAGCGTTCCGGTCATCAGAAGAAAGACCGGCACCCAGACGGAATTGCCTAGCGCAACGGCTGCCAGGTCCAACGGACCGACACGCCCGGCCATGACGGCATCGACGAACCCCATGGCAGAGTGCGATAACTGAGCAATGATAATAGGCGCTGCCAGTGCGAGCAGGGCCGTTAGCTCATGACGGATCCGCTGCCGCCGGGTAGGTCTTGTGTCCACGAGATTATCAGGTAAGGAAAAGTTGGACAGTGTACGACGCTTTTCGGATGCCGAGAAATCCATCACACCTCTTGAGCCTGATAAAATGCATGTCTCGCTGATTGGAGTTCAAGATGCGCATCCTTGCAGACGAAAATATTCCCCTTCTGGATGAATTCTTTGGTGCCTTTGGATCGATCAGGCGAATGCCGGGCCGTGCCATGGACAGGGCTGCCGTGGGCGAAGCTGATATTCTCATCGTACGGTCCATAACACCGGTCACTCGGGCATTGCTGGAGGGCTCACCGGTCCGCTTTGTGGGAACGTGCACCATCGGTACGGACCATCTGGACATTGATTATCTGGAATCGGCTGGCATTGCCTGGAGCAGTGCGCCGGGGTGCAATGCACGCGGCGTTGTCGATTACGTTCTGGGTGCGCTTCTTGCCTTGAGCGACGCCCGCGGAGTCTCGCTGAGTGAGCGCACCTATGGGGTTGTAGGCGCCGGACAGGTTGGTGGCCGTCTGGTGGAGGTGCTGAAAGGGTTGAACCTGAATGTTCTGGTGTGTGATCCACCACGTGCGCTCTCCGCGCCAGATGATTTTGTCTCGCTTGAAACCGTGATGGAGAAATGTGATGTCATTTCCCTGCACGCACCGCTGGTACGTTCCGGGCCTGACGCGACGTATCACCTTTTTGATGCTGAGCGCCTGGCTGGGTTGAAGGCTGGAACATGGCTGATCAATGCATGCCGCGGAGAAGTTATCGACAACAAGGCACTTCGTGAATGCTTGGTTGAAGGTGCCGATCTGGAGGTTGTTCTGGATGTTTGGGAGAGTGAGCCTGAGGTCGATGTAGAGCTGGCCAAGCGATGCCGCCTGGCGACACCTCATATTGCTGGCCATAGCCTTGAAGGCAAGTGGCGCGGTACTGCAATGATTTACGCTGCCTTTTGCGCCTGGCAGGAACAGAGGCCAGAAAAAGCCTTGGAGGACTTTCTACCTGAACAGTGGCTATCAAAGATCGAGCTTTCGGCCAGTGCTACGCCTGAACAGGCACTGAGACTTTTGTGTCGGGCCGTTTATGATCCGCGCAATGATGACGCCGCCTTTCGATTATCACTCAAAGGTGGTACTCAAGCGCGGCGTAACGGGTTTGATCTACTTAGAAAGCATTATCCCCAGCGTCGGGAAATTACCGGACTTCGCGTTTATACCGATGCAAGCCCGGCAACTTCCCGAATCGTAGAGGCATTAGGCGCTACACGTCTGTGATTACTCAGGGCATGTAGGCGTCTTGAGAGAGTCGTCTGGCTCACGACATGCCTTTTGAATCATGGCCTCGGTAATCGGGATCTCGCGACCCTTTTCATCGATGAGGGCGCCACCCAGGCGTTGAGCATGATCGGAGGTTGTGTGCTGAGAAGTGTTCTGAACGGTCATTTCAGTCTCCTTTGCCATATGAGTCCAACCTAGCCAAGACAGGTTAAGAAGATATGACAACCTAGAGCGTCCAAAAGTGCCGCAAGGGTGCATAGCGTTCGCTATGCACCTGGCCTGTCAGTGGTATTCGCAAAGATAAGCCGTTTCCACGCTGACTTTGAGCTGGAATTTGCTGTTGGCCGGAACGGTGAATTTCTGGCCTGCCTCAAAAGTTTCCCAAGCATCACTGCCAGGTAGTTTGACCGTCAGGGCACCTGCTACCACGTTCATGATTTCCAATTGGCTCGTTCCGAATTCGTATTCACCTGGCGCCATGACGCCAATGGTGGCTGGCTTACTGCTCAGATTGAAGGCGATGGATTTAACGGTGCCGTCAAAATATTCGTTAACCTTGAACATGGCTTTCCTTAGGATTGTTTTAAACGTCAAGCCAGTATGCCGAAACCTTTACGCTGCCGCCACTAAGCTATTAGTGCACGGTTATAGGCAGTAGCCTTGCCGTGTTACGCGCGTCCTCCAAGGCCCTGTGCGGCTGACCATGAAAGCAGTACCCGGCAAGGCTCAGGGCCGAGCCCAGGCTGACAGGGCGGGGTAGTTGCCTGGACTTCGCAAAGCGCTGCTTGAGATTCATGTGGGGAGTGCGTGCCAGGAGTGTGCTGATTCTGTGCTCACGCCAATCACGCTGTAGCTGACGGCGATCATAGTCACCCCAGCTGCACCAGCCCGCCAAATGCGCTTCATGGCTACTCAGCCATTGCTCAAAGTGTTGCCAGACCGTATACAAGGGCGCTGCGCTATCTACATCGTCTTGGGTAATGTGCGTAAGCGATTTGCAGAACGCGGTCAGCAGAGGTCGATGCAGGGGCCTTACATAGCTCTGAAAGTGATCAAGCTCTTGTCCGGTACTATCGATCAACACGGCGCCGATCTCGATGATCTCCATCTCCTCGACAGGCCATCCGCCTTCATCAGTGGTCGCTTCCAGATCGATGACCAGCCAACGCTTCATCGTGCCTCCAAAGAGCTTCTTGTAAGTAAGAGGACAAGGCATCCTGGTAACGGACCGGCGCCCACAGGCAGAGACCTGTATCAAGATAGGCAAGTTTCAGGCTTAAACACAGAGCTACGTACATTTTGAGGCTCTTCTGACGAAGGGTGTGACTGAATCCATGCCGGTGCCGACTATTAAGTTGGACGCCAGGTATTAGCCGCTTGGACAAACGTTTGAGTGACGCTTGGCGTTGGGGCCAATCTCCCTTATGCTTTTTGTATCTACTACTCAGGTCTATACGTTATGGAATGCCGTGCCGGCTGTGGTGCATGTTGCATTGCGCCTTCTATTTCCACGCCATTGCCTGCGATGCCACAGGGCAAGCCTGCAGGTGTGCGATGTGCACATCTAAGCGAAACCGATTTATGTGAGTTGTTCGGAAAGCCGGAACGACCGCCGGTGTGCAGCGCCTTTTCGGCAGAGCCTTTTGTCTGTGGTGACAGCCGTGACGAGGCACTTATGCTGATAGCGTATCTGGAAGATGTGACTGCCGCCTGATTCAACCCCACCATACACGCTTTATGCTCATAACAAGAAAAGGAAGGTTCAATGCGTACTTTTTTTAAAACAACTGTTTTAACGGCTCTGTTCGCGACGTTGTGTTCTGGCGCCTACGCCGAGGAATGGAAACTTGCAAAGGATGAAGATGGGGTAAAGGTCTACACCCGTAGCGTGGAGGGGTCTAAATACAAGGCCTACCGTGGTGTTGTTACGATTAAGGCTACTCCTGAGCGTATCGAGCAACTTCAGGAGGATACCGCCAGCTCCTGCAAGTGGCTCTATCGTTGCCAGCAGCTCAAGGTGCTCAAGCAGCAGGGGCAGGACACCTGGACCTATATGCGCATTGAAATGCCCTGGCCGGTCACGGCGCGTGATGTGGTGCTACATATCACAACGGAGCAAGCCGGCAATGGAGGTTTCGTTCGTCATTTAAAAGGGGAGCCCACTTACACACCTCCTGCAGACGGCTACGTGCGAGTCAGCAGTTTCGACGGTAAATGGCAGGTGCTGCCAAAGGCGACAGGATCTGTGGAGGTGACGTACGAAGCCCAAAGCGAACCGGGCGGAAGCATACCGTCTTGGTTGGCTAACAGCTTTGTCGTTGATGCGCCGTTCAATACCTTGCAAGGTCTTCGTAAGGCGGCGGAGAGCCGTTAACCCAAATAAAAACGCCCCGGGTTAGCCGGGGCGCTTTTTATCTACCAATCAGATCAAGCGATCTCAACCGCATCGATCTTAGCCTTGGCTGCGCTTTCGCGGAACTCGGCAATCTGATCGAAGCTCAGGTAGCGGTAGACATCCGACGCCATGCTGTCGATGTCCTTGGCGTACTGCATGTACTCTTCTGTCGACGGGAGCTTGCCCAGGATGGAGGCAACGGCCGCCAGCTCCGCAGAGGCCAGGTACACATTGGCACCATCGCCCAGACGGTTCGGGAAGTTACGAGTCGACGTCGAGACTACAGTCGAGTTGGAGGCCACACGTGCCTGGTTACCCATGCACAGTGAGCAGCCTGGCATCTCCATGCGAGCGCCAGCCTTGCCATAGATGCCGTAATAGCCTTCCTCGGTCAGCTGATGCTGGTCCATCTTGGTTGGCGGGGACAGCCACAGGCGGGTCGGAATGGCGCCCTTGACCTTGTCGAGCAGCTTGCCAGCCGCGCGGAAGTGGCCGATGTTGGTCATGCAGGAGCCGATGAAGACTTCATCGATCTTGTCGCCAGCCACTTGAGACAACAGGCGAGCATCGTCCGGGTCGTTTGGCGCGCACAGGATCGGCTCGGTCACTTCAGCCAGATCGATTTCGATGACTTCGGTGTACTCGGCATCGGCATCAGCTTCCATCAGCTCTGGATTGGCCAGCCAGGCTTCCATCGCCTGAGCACGGCGCTCCAGCGTACGGGCATCACCGTAGCCTTCGCTGATCATCCAGCGCAGCAGCGTGATGTTGGACTGCAGATACTCAGCAATGGATTCCTTCGACAGCTTGATGGTGCAGCCAGCAGCGGAACGCTCGGCCGAGGCATCGGACAGCTCGAAGGCTTGCTCGACGGTCAGATCCGGCAGGCCTTCGATCTCGAGGATGCGGCCAGAGAAGATGTTCTTCTTGCCTTTCTTCTCGACGGTCAGCAGACCTTTCTGGATCGCATAGTAGGGGATGGCATGCACGAGATCACGTAGCGTGATTCCCGGCTGCATCTTGCCTTTGAAGCGAACCAGTACCGACTCGGGCATATCCAGCGGCATAACGCCTGTTGCAGCGGCGAACGCTACCAGGCCGGAACCTGCTGGGAAGGAGATGCCAATCGGGAAGCGGGTGTGGGAGTCGCCGCCAGTGCCAACGGTATCCGGCAGCAGCATGCGGTTCAGCCAGCTGTGGATGATGCCATCGCCCGGACGTAGAGAAACACCGCCACGGGTACGGATGAAATCCGGCAGGGTGTGGTGAGTCTTGACATCGATTGGCTTGGGATAGGCGGCTGTGTGGCAGAAGGACTGCATCACGAGGTCAGCGGAAAAGCCCAGGCATGCCAAGTCTTTCAGCTCGTCGCGAGTCATCGGGCCGGTCGTGTCCTGGGAGCCGACAGTAGTCATCTTCGGCTCGCAGTAGGTGCCCGGACGAACGCCGGCCACGCCACAGGCCTTGCCAACCATCTTCTGAGCCAGGGTATAACCCTTGCCGGTATCAACAGGCTGCTCGGGCTTCTTGAACAGGTCGGAGTGTTCCAGGCCGAGTTCGGCGCGAGCTTTTTCAGTCAAGCCACGGCCCACGATCAGCGGAATACGGCCACCCGCACGAACTTCGTCCAGCAGAACCGGGGTTTTCAGCTCAAATGTCGCAACCACATCGTCGCTACCGTGACGGGTCACTTTGCCTGCATAGGGATAGACGTCGATCACGTCGCCCATTTCCAGCGCGGAAACGTCGAACTCGATTGGCAGAGCGCCTGCATCTTCCATGGTGTTATAGAAGATCGGAGCAATCTTGCTACCAAAGCAGAAGCCGCCAGCGCGCTTGTTTGGAACGTAGGGGATGTCGTCACCGAAGAACCACAGTACCGAGTTGGTAGCAGATTTGCGGGAAGAACCCGTACCTACCACGTCACCCACATAGGCAACCGGAAAGCCTTTGGCGCGAACTTCTTCGATCTGCTTCAGCGGGCCGATGCTGCCTTGCTGCTCCGGTACGATACCGTCACGGGCCATCTTCAGCATGGCCAGGGCGTGCAGCGGGATGTCAGGACGCGACCAGGCGTCAGGCGCAGGGGAGAGATCATCGGTGTTGGTTTCACCGGGTACCTTGAAAACGGTCAGGGTGACCTTTTCCGGAACAGCCGGGCGAGCCTTGAACCATTCACCGTCTGCCCAGGATTGCAGAACGGACTGAGCGTTGGCATTGCCTGCCTTGGCTTTTTCGGCGACATCATGGAAGGCATCGAACATCAGAAGCGTATGCTTGAGTTGTCCGGCGGCTATGGTGCCAAGCTCGGCGTCATCCAGCAGTTCGACCAGCGTGGCGATGTTATAGCCACCCTGCATGGTTCCCAGAAGCTCGACCGCGCGCTGCTTGGAGATCAGCGGGGAGCTGGTTTCGCCTTTGGCGACAGCAGAAAGGAAGCCAGCCTTGACATAGGCGGCTTCGTCAACGCCCGGCGGTACACGATTGGTGATCAGGTCAACGAGAAATTCTTCTTCGCCGGCCGGCGGGTTTTTCAGAAGTTCGACCAAACCTGCAGTCTGTTCGGCGTTAAGCGGCTGGGCAACGATACCCTGCGCGGCACGCTCTTCTACGTGTTTACGATAGGCTTCAAGCACAATATGACCCTCATCAGTGGTCCAGTAATGACGTCCGGGATCTGGCGACCCCATGAGCCCGAATAACGAAATAGCAATCGCTAGCAAGAGGCAGGAGCCAATGCGACGTCATTCAGGCTCCGGTGCGAAGCTGTTTTCAAAGTTTTACGCCAGCGGTATTACACGTGGGCCAGAATGCAGACGTGTGATGAGTACGCTGCACCCTGACCGGGAACCTGCCGGATAATTGTGTTCGTGACGCTTTGAAAACAGCTTCGTATCGGACATGGCGCCCCTTAGGGCGTACGGATTCTACTCCAAGGTTTCGCTAAAGTTAAGCTGAACATGCGACTAAACGACGCTGACCTTGGTTAGACGAAAGGCTAAAATAGGCTTTTGCTTGATCGGAACGACTATGTCCAACCAGCGCATAAAGACGCCCTGCGTCGGACTTTGCTCAACGGTATTCGGTGACCAGGTTTGCCGGGGCTGCAAGCGATTTCATCACGAGATCGTGAACTGGAATGCGTATAACGATGAGGAAAAGCGAGCTGTCTGGGCCCGTCTCGAAGTGCTTCTGACCCAGGTGGTTTCTGCAAAGCTCGAAGTGTTTGATCCGCTACGCCTGAAGGAACAGCTACAGCAACGGAAGATTCGCTTCATTCCTGAGCAGTCCGAATATTGCTGGGCCTATCAGCTGATTTCACGCGGCGCGCGCCATATTCAACAGGTCGATGCTTATGGCATACATGTTTTTCCTGAATTCAGGGAGCGCCCGCTGATGGAACTGCGTGATGCCATCGACCAGGAGTTTTTCATCCTCTCCGAAGCTCACTATGAACGTTACATTGCGCCACGTTTCCTGCTTGAAGGAATGGACGTTCGAGTCTGACACCGCGCACCGTATAATCACCTCATATTCCAGTGCAATCGCTTCAGGCGGATGTGCTTCCCTTGATTCTGGAACAGATGGTTAGCCGCCTGTTGATTAAAGGATTTGCGTTATGTTGTTGCCCGAAATGGACGAATTCCTGGCCTGTAAAACGCCGGAAGCTTGGGTGGAAGCTGCTTTGCAGGATCTTCCTACCCTTTTAATCGATCATGCCAATAATGAAAAGAAAGCAGCGGGCGCTGCGTTTCATTACCTGTTTACTTACAGCAATAAGCTGGATCTGGTAAACAAGATGTCACGGATCGCTCGTGAGGAGCTACGGCACTTCGAGCAGGTGCTCCAAATCATGAAGAAGCGTGGCATTGCGCATGAAAACGTAACGTCGGCCCGCTATGCCGGTGCCATGCGTAAGCTGTGCCGTAATCATGAGCCGTACCGACTAACGGACTCGCTTGTCGTAGGAGCCTTTATCGAGTGCCGTTCATGCGAGCGCTTCTCTGCAATTGCTCCGCATCTGGATGAAGAATTAAGCAAGTTTTACAGCGGTTTGCTCAAGTCGGAAGCGCGTCATTATCAGGATTACCTGAAGCTGGCCTATCTATATGGTGACGAGCAGGATGTGACCGCCAAGATTCAGGAGATCAGAGCGCTAGAAGCCGAGCTTATTGCCTCAGCGGATACGGAGATGCGCTTTCATAGCGGTGTGCCGCGCGCAGCGTAATAGCCATTACGCTTCGAGCCGTATCACGCCAGCTCGAAGCGTTCCTGCTCCAGTCGGTCACGGGAAATCTTCAGGACCCAGCCGTAACGGTCCCAGTCACCCAACACAATTCGCGTTGCAGCGCTGTCATCAAGCATGAATTCATGTGTGGCAGGACGATGTGTGTGCCCGTGAATCAGGGTCTGAGTGCGGGTGCGCCGCATGATGCCCTCAACCTCTTCAGGTGTGACGTCTACAATATCCATGGCTTTTTGCCGGGTCTGCACCTTGCTCTCGTTGCGTAATTTCCTGGCCAGCTCGCGACGCTTCTTTAGAGGAAGATGGCGCAGGATCCACAATGAAACCGGATTGCGAAGCCAGCGGCGTAATCGCATGTAGGCTTCGTCCCGTGTGCACAGACTGTCGCCATGCATCAGCAGAAGGCGCTTGCCTTCGGCTTCGATAACGGTCGGGTCGGCCAGTAGGGTACATCCTGCCAGTCGGCAAAACTCCTTTCCGATCAAGAAATCGCGATTGCCATGCATCAGAAAAATACGTGTGCCGCCTTGAGATAAGGTCTTTAGGGCTCGTGCGATGCCTTTTTGAAACTCATCCATGGCGTCATCGCCGATCCATACCTCAAAAAAGTCGCCTAGAATATACAAGGCATCGGCGTGAACAGCTTCTGTCTCAAGAAAACGCAAAAACGCCCGGGAAATATCCGGGCGTTCAGGTTCGAGATGCAGATCAGAGATCAGCAGTATCACTCAACGATCTCGGCACGCTCGATAATGACATCCTCAGCCGGTACATCCTGATGGCCGGCGCGAGATGTAGTAGCAACACCCTTGATGGCATTGACGACATCCATGCCTTCAACAACCTGGCCGAATACAGCATAACCCCAGCCTTGTGTAGTCGGGGCGGTGTGGTCCAGGAAGGTATTATCCGACACGTTGATGAAGAACTGTGCGGACGCTGAGTGCGGGTCCATGGTACGTGCCATGGCGACCGTGCCATTGCGGTTGGAGACACCGTTGTTCGCTTCGTTCTTGATCGGTGCACGGGTGGACTTTTGCTTCATGCCAGGCTCAAAACCGCCGCCTTGGACCATGAAGCCATTGATCACGCGATGAAAGATAGTGCCGTCATAGTGACCGCTCTTTACATACTCTTTGAAGTTGGCTGCTGTTTCAGGAGCCTTATCTTCAAACAGTTCAAGAGTGATGACGCCGTGGTTTGTATGCAATTTGATCATGGAATTTATGTCCGTGGTCAGATAGGAAGTTTGTCAGGGTCTTGACGGGTTCGGCTATGATACGGACTTTGATTTAGTCGGCCTACCCTTAAGCCGAACAACACAGTATTAAGGACCCCATGAGCAAGCCAGAAACTCCCGCTACTCCAGCGAATTTTCTTCGTCAGATCGTCCAGGCTGATCTGGATGCCGGCAAGCACACAAAGATTGTGACACGCTTTCCGCCAGAGCCTAACGGTTATCTCCACATTGGCCACGCCAAGTCGATTTGCCTGAACTTCGGGCTGGCTCAAGAGTTTGGCGGCGAGTGCAATCTGCGCTTTGACGATACGAACCCAGCCAAGGAAGATCAGGAGTACATCGATGCCATCAAAAGTGATGTCGAGTGGCTGGGCTTCAAGTGGGCAGGTGAGGAGCGCTATGCCTCCAATTATTTCGATCAGCTCTATGACTGGGCGATACACCTGATCAAGACGGGTAAAGCCTATGTTGATGATCTCACGCCCGAGCAGGCGCGTGAGTATCGTGGCACATTGACCGAGCCGGGCAAGAACAGTCCTTTCCGTGACCGCTCCGTTGAAGAAAACCTGGATCTCTTTGCACGCATGAAGGCGGGCGAGTTCAAGGATGGTGAAAAGGCGCTACGTGCCAAAATCGACATGGCCTCGCCAAACATGAATTTGCGCGATCCGATTTTGTATCGTATCCGCCACGCCCATCATCACCAGACGGGTGACAAGTGGTGCATCTACCCGAGCTATGACTTCACACATGGCCAGTCGGATGCAATCGAGGGAATCACTCACTCTATTTGCACACTCGAATTCGAGGATCATCGTCCGCTGTACGAGTGGTTCCTGGCAAATCTGCCTGTGCCGGCGCAACCGCGTCAGTACGAGTTCGCCCGCCTGAACTTGAACTACACCGTAACCAGTAAGCGTAAGCTGAAGCAGCTGGTTGATGAGCGGCATGTAAACGGCTGGGATGATCCGCGCATGTCTACGCTGTCTGGTTATCGCCGTCGCGGTTATACACCGGCCTCCATTCGTAATTTCTGCGAAATGGTAGGCGTTGCTCGCTCCAATGGTGTAGTCGATATCGCCATGCTTGAGTTCAGCATCCGGGAAGATCTGGACCGAAATGCGCCTCGGGCCATGTGCGTACTGCGGCCGCTCAAGGTTGTCATCACCAACTATCCTGAGGGCAAAGTGGAGCAGTTGGAGCTGCCACGTCACCCGAAGGAAGACATGGGGATGCGTACGCTACCGTTTACACGTGAGCTCTACATCGACCGCGATGACTTCATGATCGATCCGCCCAAGGGATACAAGCGCCTTGAGCCAAATGGCGAAGTTCGTCTACGGGGAAGTTATGTTGTTCGCGCCGATGAGGTTATCAAGGATGAGGCGGGCAATATCGTCGAACTGCGTTGCTCGTATGATCCTGAAACCCTCGGGAAGAACCCTGAAGGCCGCAAGGTAAAGGGTGTCATTCACTGGGTACCTGCCGAAGGCAGTGTTGAGTGTGAGGTTCGCCTGTACGATCGTCTGTTCCGTTCGCCGCAGCCTGAGAAAGCGGAAGAGGGGCAGACCTTCCTGGATAATATCAATCCGGAATCGCTGCAGGTGCTGACTGGGTGCCGTGCTGAGCCATCGCTTGCGCAGGCCCAGCCAGAGGACCGTTTTCAGTTCGAGCGTGAAGGCTACTTCTGTGTCGATCTGAAAGACTCAAAGCCGGGTGCTCCGGTCTTCAATCGTACCGTCACCTTACGCGACTCCTGGGGGCAATAATGCCACTTGCGATCTACAACACGCTCACCAAGACCAAGGAAACGTTCAAGCCGCTCGAGGGCAATAATGTCCGTATGTACGTGTGCGGTATGACAGTCTATGACTTCTGTCATATTGGTCATGCACGTGTGATGGTGGCATTTGACGTCGTGGCTCGATGGCTGCGCAAGTCAGGTTACAAACTGACCTACGTACGCAACATTACAGACATTGACGACAAGATCATTCGCCGTGCGCAGGAAAATGGCGAAACGTTCAAAGACCTGACTGGACGTATGATCGAAGCGATGCATCAGGATGAAACCCGGCTGGGTGTTCAGCGTCCAGACGTTGAGCCCTGTGCGACTGATCATATTCCTGGCATGTTCACTATGATCCAGACCTTGATAGACAAAGGTTATGCCTATGCGCCTGGAAACGGAGATGTGTATTACCGTGTAGGACGTTTTGCGGGATACGGCAAACTGTCACGCAAAAAGATTGAAGATCTCCGGATTGGGGCCCGTATTGAGGTAGATGAGTCCAAGGAAGATCCTCTGGACTTTGTCTTGTGGAAGGCTGCCAAGCCGGGTGAGCCCAGCTGGGAGTCACCATGGGGGGCGGGTCGTCCCGGTTGGCATATTGAATGCTCGGTCATGTCTACGTGCTGCCTGGGTGATACGTTTGATATTCACGGTGGTGGCCCTGACCTGGTTTTCCCCCACCACGAGAACGAAATTGCTCAGAGTGAGGCTGCTACGGGAAAAACATATGCGGCATCCTGGATGCATGCTGGGGCTGTGCGGGTAGATGGCGAAAAGATGTCCAAATCCCTGGGCAACTTCTTCACTATTCGCGAAGTGCTGGAGAAATACCACCCGGAAGTCGTTCGTTATCTGCTGGTTTCCAGTCATTACCGCAGCCCGATCAATTATTCTGAAGAGAGCCTCCGTGAAGCACGCGGCGCGTTGGATCGCTTCTATCATGCCTTGAAAGGTCTACCGCAGGCATCGCCTGCTGGCGGTGAGCCCTATGTGGAGCGTTTCGCGGCCGCAATGGATGACGACTTCAACACGCCAGAGGCCTGCGCGGTCCTGTTTGAAATGGTCCGTGAGGTCAATCGTCTGCGAGACCAGGATATTCAAGCTGCCGCTGGCCTTGCCTCTCGACTCAAGCAGATGGCTGAAGTGCTGGGTGTTCTACAGCTGGAGCCGGATGAGTATCTACGCGCAGGTGCGGAGGGCAAGGTTGACGAAGCGGCCGTAGATCGCCTGATTCAGGCGCGTCTGGATGCGCGAGCAGCAAAGAACTGGGCGGAGTCGGATCGTATTCGCGATGAGCTGACAGCCATGGGTGTCGTGCTTGAGGATGGTAAAGGTGGAACGACGTGGCGTTTGGCCAACTGAGTTCACCTGATATAAAAAAGGCCGCATTAGCGGCCTTTTTTATGGGGAGATATTTTTATTCGGCATGCAGCTGTTCAGCTGCATAGAGCGTGTTCTCCAGCAGGCAGGCACGCGTCATGGGGCCAACACCGCCAGGAACAGGCGTGATCCAGCTGGCGCGTTCCAAAGCTGTTTCATATTCGACATCGCCAACCAGTTTTCCATCTGCCTGGCGGTTGATGCCTACGTCAATGACGATAGCGCCTTTCTTGATCCACTCGCCCTTCACCAGGCCTGGTTTGCCTGCCGCCACCACCACCAGGTCGGCCTGGCTGACATGGGCGGCCAGATCACGGGTGAAACGATGAGTAACTGTTACTGTACAGCCGCCCAAGAGTAGCTCCAGCGCCATGGGGCGACCGACAATGTTGGAGGCGCCTACCACCACTGCATTCATGCCGTACAGGTTTGCCCCTGTACTTTCCAGCAGACGCATGATGCCCTTGGGCGTACAGGGGCGGAGCAGGGGGATGCGTTGAGCGAGTCGACCTATATTGAACGGATGGAAACCATCAACATCCTTGTCGGGACTGATGCGCTCAAGCAGATTGGAAGCATCAAGGTGAGCGGGTAGGGGAAGCTGAAGCAGGATGCCGTCAACTGCAGCATCTGCGTTCAGTGAGTCAATCAGCGCTTCCAACTCCTGCTGTGTGGTGGTGCTGGGAAGGTCGTACGCCCTGGATACAAAGCCTACTTCCTCGCAGTCCTTTCTTTTGTGAGTAACGTATACCGTGGAAGCTGGGTCGTCACCTACCAGAATGACTGCCAGGCCAGGGGCGCGTAACCCGTGTTGACGCCGCTGGGCAACGCGTTGGGCAATTTCTTGGCGGAGAGAAGCGGCGATCGCTTTACCGTCGATCAGTTGAGCAGTCATATGCAGATAGGTCTTGCTAATGGAAGAAGGATGCTTATTTTCGCATGTACGCACTAAAGGAAGAAGCCTTGGTGAAAGGGTAGTTAACCTATCTTCTTAATTTTTTTAAAAAAATTGTTGACGAGTGGTCGAGTCATTCGTAATATACGCCCCGCTTGCCGAGCACAGCCTGAGACGAAATGAGAAGGCGATGCGAACCGGCTCAGTTTCTTATGAGGCTGTTTCGTAAGCAACGGTTGCTGCGCAATAAAGCGCCCGTAGCTCAGCTGGATAGAGCATCCGCCTTCTAAGCGGATGGTCGCAGGTTCGAGTCCTGCCGGGCGCGCCATTGGCGGTTCGGCGCAAGCAATGCAATATGGTGGGCGTAGCTCAGTTGGTAGAGCACAGGATTGTGGCTCCTGGTGTCGTGGGTTCGATTCCCATCGTCCACCCCATATTGAGAACATCAGGCATTATTAATGCCTGATGTTCGTTTTAAGTGTTACGCGGATGTGGTGGAATTGGTAGACACACTGGATTTAGGTTCCAGCGCCGCAAGGTGTGAGAGTTCGAGTCTCTCCGTCCGCACCATAGTGAAAAAGCCGACAGCGATGTCGGTTTTTTTTTGCCTTGAAAATGGCTGGCATGTTTCGGGTATGAGCGAGAGGGGTTGCAGGCTTTTTTCATGCTTGGTGACCAATACCTGCTTTATGCAGGATGACTTCCGTATCCTCTACCTCTAGAATGCTTGCCCTGTTTCTGGGGGCCGGAACGGCCGGCCTATGTCTGTGCCATGAGGATTATCCATGCAAGTTTCTGTTGAAAGCACCTCCGCTCTTGAGCGCCGAATGACCGTAGGCGTGCCGGCCGAGCGTATCGAGACCGAAGTCGCCAAGCGTCTGCAGCAAACTGCTCGCCGCGTTAAAGTGCCTGGTTTCCGTCCTGGTAAGGTGCCGATGAGTGTCATTCGTCAGCGCTACGAAGCCAGCGCTCGTCAGGAAGCCTTTGGTGATCTGATTCAAGAAACATTCTACGAAGCCATCGTTCAGGAAAAACTGAACCCGGCAGGTGCGCCTTCTGTTGAGCCCAAGGCTTACGAAAAAGGCAAAGACCTTGAATACGTCGCTACATTCGAAGTATTCCCTGAGTTTGAAGTGAAAGGCCTGGAAGACATTCAGGTTGAGCGTCTGCAGTCCGAAGTCGCTGATAGCGATCTGGATAACATGCTTGAGATTTTGCGTAAGCAGAACACTCGTTATGAGGAAGTCGACCGCGAAGCGGCCAACGATGATCAGGTCACTATCGATTTCGTAGGCAAGATCGACGGTGAAGCCTTCCAGGGCGGCTCTGCAAACGGTACTCAGCTGGTGCTGGGCTCCGGCCGCATGATTCCGGGCTTCGAGGAAGGCCTGGTGGGTGCAAAGGCGGGCGAAGAGCGTGTGCTTAATCTGACCTTCCCGGAGGATTATCAGAACCTGGATCTGGCTGGCAAGACTGCCGAGTTCACTGTGAAGGTAACCAAGGTTTCTGCCCCGCAGCTACCTGAAATGAACGAGGAGTTCTTTGCTCAGTTCGGCGTTCAGGAGTCTACTCTGGAAGGCTTCCGTGCTGAAGTTCGCAAGAACATGGACCGTGAGCTGCGTCAGGCGATCAAGAACAAGGTCAAGAACCAAGTTATGGATGGCCTTATTGCTGCTAACCCGATCGAAGTTCCAGCCGCTCTGATCAACAGCGAAGTTGATCGTCTGCGTGTTCAGGCTGTTCAGCAGTTCGGTGGCAACATCAAGCCCGATCAACTGCCGGCTGAGCTGTTTACCGAGCAGGCTAAGCGCCGTGTTGTTCTGGGTCTGATCATTGCGGAAATGGTCAAGCAGTTCGAGCTCAAGCCTGACGACGAGCGTGTACGTGCACTGATCGAGGAAATGGCCTCTGCCTACCAGGAGCCTGAGCAGGTCGTTGCCTGGTACTACCAGAACGAGCAGCAATTGAACGAAGTGCGTTCGGTTGTACTCGAAGAACAAGTCGTAGATACTGTTCTTGAAAAGGCTAAAGTGACCGATAAGCAGGTTTCCTACGAGGACGCGGTCAAACCGGCCGAGGCCCCGCAAGCAGCCTGATCTTTACCCGCCTCGAATCACATAAGCCAGCCTCGTGCTGGCTTATGCGTCTTAAGGCAAGACCATCCTGATAGGGAGTGATCGCAGGACATGTCCCGCAATTCGTTCATGCAAACAATGCCCGAAGTTCAAGCCGCTGGCGGCCTGGTGCCCATGGTGGTCGAACAATCTGCTCGTGGCGAGCGCGCGTATGATATCTACTCGCGTCTGCTCAAGGAGCGGGTGATTTTCCTGGTAGGCCAGGTCGAAGACTATATGGCCAACCTGGTGGTCGCTCAGCTTCTGTTTCTGGAAGCGGAGAACCCTGACAAGGATATTCACCTCTACATCAACTCACCTGGTGGTTCGGTGACAGCTGGTATGTCTATCTATGACACCATGCAGTTCATTAAGCCCGATGTCTCGACAATCTGCGTAGGCCAGGCGTGCAGTATGGGTGCCTTGCTACTGGCAGGTGGTACTGCCGGCAAACGCTACTGTCTGCCTCACTCTCGTATGATGATCCACCAGCCCTTGGGTGGCTTCCAGGGTCAGGCATCGGACATCGAAATTCACGCGCGTGAAATTTTGACGATCCGTGAGCGTCTAAACAAAGTGTTGGCCCATCATACGGGTCAACCCATGGATGTTATCGCCCGTGATACCGATCGCGATAACTTCATGAGCGGTGATGAGGCTGTGAAATACGGCTTGATCGACAAGGTGTTGGAAAAGCGCAATATTCCCGCTTGAGCCGGCAAGCCTGCCACTAAGTCATGATTACTGAGTGGCAGGCTTGAAAATGCATAGATTTGCCTTCATCTTGTTCCTGTAAGTAACCCGATTGGATTGATCGAATGACAGATACTCGCAACGGTGACGACAACGGCAAGCTGTTGTATTGCTCTTTCTGCGGCAAGAGCCAGCATGAAGTGCGTAAGTTGATTGCCGGTCCCTCAGTCTTTATTTGCGATGAATGTGTCGACCTGTGCAATGACATCATCCGTGAGGAAGTACAGGAAGCCCAGGCCGAAAACAGTGCACATAAACTTCCAGCACCTAAAGAAATCAGTACGATTCTTGATCAGTACGTGATTGGTCAGGAACGTGCCAAGAAAGTATTGGCTGTAGCGGTATACAACCACTACAAGCGTCTCAACCAACGTGAGAAGAAAGATGACGTTGAGTTGGGCAAGAGTAATATTCTGCTTATTGGACCGACAGGTTCCGGTAAGACTTTGCTGGCTGAAACGCTGGCACGTCTGTTGAACGTACCGTTTACCATTGCGGACGCCACTACGTTAACCGAAGCAGGTTACGTGGGTGAGGACGTTGAAAATATTATTCAGAAGCTTTTGCAGAAGTGCGATTACGATGTTGAAAAAGCCCAGATGGGCATCGTCTATATCGATGAGATCGACAAGATTTCGCGCAAGTCTGATAACCCCTCTATTACTCGAGATGTATCGGGTGAGGGCGTGCAGCAGGCTCTGCTCAAGCTGATTGAAGGTACGGTAGCCTCAGTACCCCCGCAGGGCGGACGCAAGCATCCTCAGCAGGAGTTTCTGCAGGTGGATACGCGTAACATTCTGTTCATCTGTGGGGGTGCATTTGCCGGATTGGAAAAGGTCATCCAGAGCCGTTCTACCAAGGCGGGCGGAATTGGTTTCAATGCCGAAGTCCGTAGCCAGGAATTGGGCAAGAAAATCGGTGAGTCACTTCGTGATGCCGAGCCTGAAGATCTGGTCAAGTTTGGTCTTATCCCAGAGTTCGTTGGTCGTTTGCCTGTAATCGCAACGCTAGATGAACTTGACGAAGCGGCGCTCATGCAGATTCTGACCGAGCCCAAGAATGCACTGACCAAGCAGTATGGCAAACTCTTCGAAATGGAAGAGGTGGATCTCGAGTTCCGTCCAGACGCTTTGAAGGCAGTGGCCCGCAAGGCATTGGAACGTAAAACAGGCGCACGTGGTCTACGGTCCATACTCGAGGGCGTTCTGCTCGATACGATGTATGAGATTCCTTCTCAGAAGGAGGTCAGCAAAGTCGTCATCGATGAAAGCGTCATTGAGGGTACTTCCCAACCGTTGTTGATTTACGAAAACAACGACCCGGTCAAAGCGGCACCGGATGCATAAATAAAAAGGGGCCCTGCGGGGCCCTTCGCATTAGTTAGCCTTGTTTTCTGATCGATTAGGCCGCATGTTAGAAAAACATGCCATACGGTCGTTTCTATGCGGCCAGTCGAATGCCAAGAGCTGAAACCATGAATAAAACGATTGAATTGCCTCTTTTGCCACTGCGTGATGTAGTGGTGTATCCGCACATGGTAATTCCGCTCTTTGTTGGGCGTGAAAAATCTGTTGAGGCCCTGGAAGCTGCCATGGCCAGCGACAAGCAGATCCTACTGCTTGCGCAAAAGAATCCTACCGACGATGATCCAGACTCCGATGGCCTGTACCGCATGGGTACCGTCGCCACTGTCTTGCAACTGCTCAAACTTCCCGACGGCACTGTTAAAGTGCTGGTAGAGGGTGAGCAGCGTGGCAACATTGAGCGTTTTGTTGAGGCCAAGGGTTATTCTCGCGCTGAGGTTCAGCTGATCGAGGATACCGAAGCGGCAGATCGCGAGTCGGAAGTCTTTGTTCGTAGCCTGATGAGCCAGTTCGAGCAATATGTCCAGCTGGGCAAGAAAGTGCCAGCAGAGGTGCTGTCTTCACTTAATGGTATCGACGATCCAGGTCGCCTGGTCGATACGATGGCAGCCCATATGGCGCTTAAGCTTGGGCAGAAGCAGGAAATCCTTGAGATCGTAGATCTTGCTGAGCGAGTCGAGCACGTTCTGGCGTTGCTGGACGCAGAAATCGATCTGTTGCAGGTCGAGAAGCGGATCCGTGGTCGCGTCAAGAAGCAGATGGAGCGTAGCCAGCGCGAGTATTATCTGAATGAGCAGATGAAGGCCATTCAGAAAGAGCTGGGCGACATCGACGAAGGCCACAGTGAAATCGATGACCTGAAAAAGCGCATCGACAATGCCGGTCTGACCAAGGAAGCATTGGCCAAGGCCAATGCAGAGCTGAACAAGCTCAAGCAGATGTCTCCCATGTCTGCCGAGGCCACAGTAGTACGTTCCTACATTGACTGGCTTGTGAATGTCCCATGGAAGGCGGAAAGCAAGGTCCGTTTGGATCTGAGCAAGGCCGAGGACATTCTTGATGAAGATCACTACGGTCTTGAGGAAGTCAAAGATCGGATTCTGGAGTATCTCGCTGTCCAGAAACGAGTCAAGAAAGTACGTGGCCCGGTATTGTGCCTAGTTGGTCCGCCTGGGGTAGGTAAGACGTCTCTAGCTGAGTCCATCGCGCGCTCCACTGGCCGCAAGTTCGTTCGTATGGCCCTGGGTGGTGTGCGTGATGAGGCTGAGATTCGTGGCCATCGTCGTACGTATATCGGCTCCATGCCTGGTCGTTTGATTCAAAAGATGACCAAGGTTGGCGTGCGTAACCCATTGTTCCTGCTTGATGAAATCGACAAGATGGGTAACGACATGCGTGGTGATCCGGCCTCCGCTCTGCTCGAGGTGCTGGATCCAGAACAGAACCACAACTTCAATGATCACTATCTGGAAGTTGATTACGATCTGTCGGATGTTATGTTTCTTTGCACGGCCAACTCCATGAATATTCCGGCACCGTTGCTGGATCGTATGGAAGTGATTCGCCTGCCTGGCTATACGGAAGACGAAAAGGTCAATATCGCTACCAAGTACTTGATACCCAAGCAGGTCAAGGCAAACGGTTTGAAGAAGACCGAAGTGACCTTTGATGAGACTGCTCTAAGAGACATGGTGCGTTACTACACCCGCGAGGCGGGGGTACGTAGCCTTGAACGTCAGGTTGCCAAGGTTTGCCGCAAGATTGTCAAGGAGCACGCCAAGGAAAAAGCGGCTCAACAGGCTGCTGTCACCAGTGAAAGCCTCGAGCACTACCTGGGTGTACGTAAGTTCCGTTATGGTTTGGCTGAACAGCAGGACCAGATCGGACAAGTCACAGGACTAGCCTGGACGCAGGTTGGCGGCGAGCTTCTGACCATTGAAGCGGCTGTTGTGCCGGGGAAAGGGCAGTTGATCAAAACCGGTTCGCTGGGCGATGTAATGGCGGAATCCATTACTGCAGCACTGACGGTTGTGCGTAGCCGTGGCAAGAGCCTTGGTATTCCCAAGGACTTCCATGAGAAGCACGATATCCACATTCACGTACCAGAAGGCGCTACACCCAAAGATGGTCCAAGTGCTGGTATCGGTATGTGCACCGCGCTGGTGTCGGCTGCTACCCGGATCCCGGTGCGTGCTGATGTAGCCATGACAGGTGAGATTACGCTGCGTGGCCAGGTACTGGCCATTGGTGGTTTAAAGGAGAAATTACTGGCGGCACATCGCGGGGGAATCCGTACGGTGGTCATTCCGGAGGAGAATGTACGCGATCTGCGCGACATTCCGGACAATATTAAGGCCGATTTGGTGATTAAGCCTGTCAAATGGATTGACGAGGTCCTTCAGGTTGCGCTGCAATATGCGCCGGAGCCCTTGCCAGATGCGGCTCCTGAAATAGTCACGAATGAAGAAAAGCGCGAGCAGGATTCAAAAGATAGAATCAGCACGCACTAGCCAGAGCTTCCTTGACACTTTTTTTGAGCCCTTGATATAAAGCGGCTCTTCAAGTGTCAGGCATGCCTCACAGCATCCATTTTTGCCTACACACGTAATATATTCTTATCAGAAATGAACAAGGGGACTTAGAGTGAACAAGTCGGAACTGATCGATGCCGTTGCTGCATCTGCTGATATCCCGAAAGCTGTAGCTGGGCGCGCTTTGGACGCAGTGATCGAATCTATCACTGGTGCCCTGAAGAGCGGTGATCCGGTTGTGCTTGTCGGTTTCGGCACTTTCGCTGTCAAAGAGCGTGCAGCACGCACTGGCCGCAATCCGCAGACTGGCAAGCCGATCGAAATCGAAGCTGCCAAGATCCCTGGTTTCAAGCCCGGCAAAGCGCTCAAGGATGCTGTGAACTGAGTGCTTAAGGGTTTTGGTTTCAATAGACGTCTGTCTGTTGAGTTCTAGCACGTGATACCGTTTGGTTCATTCCGCACGAAGACTCGCCAAAGCCCCGTTTAACAGAAGGCGCATCCTCTGATGCGCCTTTTCTCTATTCGCAATTCACCCATGCTGCCTAGCCTTTGGCCAGATGCAGCCGTTTTGGGGGGCGCATGCTGCAGAACATCAGGGAACATTCACAAGGCTGGATAGCCAAGGTCATCATTGGCGTCATTATCTTGCTGATGGCATTGACCGGATTCGAGGCGATCATTCGCGCCGGTAGCCACCAAGGTGCCGTAGCACTGGTAAATGGTGAGGAAATACGCCAGACCGATCTCAATCAGGCTGTGGAGATGCAACGTCGCTCTCTGGCGCAGCGTCTGGGCCCTAATTTCGATCCTGCTCTTCTGGATGAAAAACGGTTACGCGACGCGGCTCTAAAGGCCCTGATCGAGCGCGAGCTATTGCTTCAGGATGCCAAGTCGAACAAGTTTGCTTTTTCTGAAGCGGCTTTGGACCAGCTCATACTTCAAACACCTGAGTTCCAGGTTGATGGGCAATTCAATGCCCAGCGTTTTGACCAGACCATTGCCCAGATGGGTTACTCACGTCTTCAGTTTCGCGAGATGCTGAAGCAGGAGATGCTCATGGGGCAACTCAGAGCGGGTATTGCAGGTACCGGTTTTGTAACCGATGCCGAATTGAATGCCTTCGCAGCTTTGGAACGGCAAACTCGAGACTTCGCAACCCATGTGGTTAAAGCGGATGCTTCGAAAGTTGCAGTCACCAATGATGAATTACAAGGCTACTATGACGATCATCGTAGCGAATTCATGACGCCTGATCAGGTGGTCATTGATTATATCGAGCTAAAGAAAAGCGCTTTTGCCGATAAGGCGCAGGTCAAGCAAGAAGACCTTCAGGCCCTTTATCAGTCGGAAACCGCTAACCTTTCCGAACAGCGTAACGCCGCTCATATCCTGATTGAAGTGAACGACAAGGTGAATGACGAGCAGGCCAAGGCCAAGATTGATGAAATCAAGGCTCGTCTGGACAAGGGCGAGGATTTTGCTGCGCTAGCCAAGAAGTTCTCTCAGGATCCTGGTTCGGCCAACAAGGGCGGTGAGCTCGGTTATGCTGGGCGAGGGGTGTATGACCCTGCCTTTGAAGAAGCCTTGTATGGTTTGAACAAGGGAGACGTTTCTGCTCCCGTACATTCGACATTTGGATGGCATCTGATCAAGCTGCTTGGCGTTCAGGAAGCCAAAGTACCTTCGTTGGAGAGCATGAAGCCGCGTCTTGAGGCTGAGCTCAAGGCTCGCGAGGCTGATCGCCTTTTTGTAGATGCTATCCGCAATCTTGAAAGCGCAGCGTTTGAAGCTTCAGATCTTAGTCAGCCTGCTCAAGAGCAAGGCTTGAAAGTGCAAACCAGCAAGCCATTCGGACGTGAGGGCGGCGAAGAAGGGGTTATTGCCAATCGTCAGGTTGTCCAGGCTGCTTTCAGTCCCGAAGTGCTGGAGGATGGTGCCAATAGCAATGCTATCCAGTTGGACGATGAAACGGCTGTCATCCTGCGCGTTAAGGAGCATCGCAAGCCTGCTCAGCAGAGCTTTGATGATGTCAAAGACAATATCCGCAGCACGCTGACCAAGCAGAAGATAGCTGAGACTGCTCGTCAGCAGGGCGAGACGTTGATTGCTGACCTGAAGGCAGGCAAGGCCAATTCGATCAAGGACTGGAAAGTCGTCGAGGCTGCTACACGTAATCAGGAGGGCGTTGACCCGGTAGTACTCCAACAGGTGTTCCGCATGAATAAGCCTGGAGACAATTCCAAGCCGACTTATGCAGGAGTCAATCTAGCTGATGGGACCTACATGGTTATTCGCTTGACGGGTGTCAGCGTTCCGCAGGGCACCTTTACTGACGAAGAAAAGGCTATGTATCGCCGTTTCCTCTCTTCACGCAGTGGCCAAGAGGACTTTGCGGCTTACCGCCGTGCATTGGAGTCCAAGGCAGAAATCAAGAATCTTTGATTTCTGACAGGTAAGTAAAAGAAACCCCGCTTCGGCGGGGTTTCTTGTTTAAACATTAAATTTGTCGCGAATATCGTAGTACCAGGCGCCCAGGGCGGTAAATGGAACGCGGAAAAGACGACCGCCAGGGAAGGGGTAGTGGGGTAGCCGGGCGAATGCATCAAAGCGCTCAGCGTGCCCTGCCAGTGCCTCACCAAGCACGGTACCGATCAGATGGGTAAACGTAACGCCATGTCCGCTGCAACCTTGCGAATAATAGATATTGTCGCCCAGGCGGCCTACTTGAGGGAGGCGGGACAGAGTCAATAGGAAATTACCGGTCCAGGCATAATCAATCCTGACGTTGGCCAGTTCTGGAAAGGTTTTTGCCATCTTAGGGCGTATGATTTTTTCCACATCGGCAGGATCACGTGCGCCGTATATAACGCCACCGCCATATATGAGTCGACGATCAGCCGAGAGGCGATAATAATCTAGAAGGTAGTTGCAATCCTCGACACAATAGTCTTGAGGAAGTAATCGTTTTGCCGTTTCCTCAGAGAGGGGTTCGGTTGCAATCACTTGCGTTCCACAAGGCATGGATTTGGCTGCCAGCTCTGGAATGAGATTACCCAGATAAGCATTACCGGCTACCACAACATACGTCGCTCTTACACAACCTTGTGGAGTATGTACAACAGGCTTAGGGCCACGCTCGATGCGTACGGCAGGTGTCTGTTCGTAAATAGTCCCGCCCAATGACTCGACGGCGTCTGTTTCTCCTAGAGCGAGATTAAGGGGGTGGATATGACCGCCGCTACGATCCAGCATACCCCCGGCATATCGATGGGTGCCTACGACTTGCTCAATGGCTCTTTTATCCAGCATTTCTAGTTCATGGTGCCCATGGCGAGCCCAAAGGGCTTGCTGAGCTTCCAGATGTTGCATCTGTCGGGCGTTGAAAGCCGCGAAAACGCCACCGTTCTTCAGGTCGCACTGAATACCATAACGGTTGACTCGCTCTCTGATGATACGTCCGCCTTCGAAGGCCATTTGACCGATCAGTTTCGCTTCACGGGCAGGCAAGGTTCGCTCGATAACATCAATATCCCGGCTGTAGCTGTTGACGATCTGGCCGCCGTTGCGGCCGGATGCACCAAAACCTACCCTGGCGGCCTCGAGAATTACAACGCTGTAGCCTCGCTCAAGCAGTGCAATGGCAGTGGAAAGACCGGTATAGCCAGCGCCGACAATACAAACGTCAGCAATGCGTTCACCTTCAAGCATGGGGCGCTTGGGAGCAGGATGAGCAGAGGCCGCATAGTAGGAGTTCGGATAGGATGTGTTCGGCATATTCATTCCCTGTGTGAAATTTTTTACGCTCTAACGCGATAGTAGCTCAGCTGCCAGTGCCGTTCTAGCAGCCGAAAGTAGGGCAGGGAGAAACGAAAAGGCCCGCCGGTGGCGGGCCGAATGAGGTTACTGGACGGTTTCCTGTTCGCTGAACAAGCCGTCAAACAGCATGGTAGACAGATAGCGTTCACCGGAGTCAGGTAGGATGACAACGATTGTCTTTCCCTGCATGGCGGGTTCACGGGCAAGGCGTACGGCCGCCGCCATGGCGGCTCCACACGAGATGCCACAGAGGATACCTTCCTCACGCATAAGCCGTTGGGCCATGGTCTTGGACTCATCGTCACTGACGCGTTCCACTCGATCCACCATGGAAAGATCCAGATTTTTCGGTACGAAGCCAGCGCCGATCCCCTGGATCTTGTGAGGGCTGGGTTTGACTTCCTGGCCGGCCATGGTCTGGGTGATAACAGGCGAACTCTCGGGCTCTACCGCTACTGACAGGATAGGCTTGCCCTTGGTGTTTTTAATAAAGCGGGAAATACCGGTCAGTGTGCCGCCGGTACCAACACCCGCCACCAGGACATCCACAGCGCCATCGGTATCGTTCCAGATTTCCGGGCCAGTGGTTTTTTCATGAATGGCCGGATTGGCCGGATTTTCGAATTGCTGGGGCATGAAGTAGCGAGAAGGATCGCTTTCCGCAATTTCTTTGGCTTTTTCAATCGCGCCCCTCATGCCTTTGGCGGGCTCTGTCAGTACCAGCTCGGCACCTAGTGCCTTGAGAACCTTGCGACGCTCCAGGCTCATCGATGCGGGCATGGTCAGGATGAGCTTGTATCCACGGGCTGCTGCAACATAAGCGAGACCAATGCCGGTATTACCGGACGTAGGTTCGATCAGGGTCATGCCGGGCTTGAGCTTGCCGTTGGCCTCCGCATCCCAGATAAGGTTGGCGCCGATTCGGCATTTCACTGAGTAGCCCGGGTTACGGCCTTCGATCTTGGCCAGAATGGTTACCCCTTTAGGCCCAAGGCGATTGATGTAAACCAGAGGTGTGTTGCCAATGGATTGTGCGTTATCAGCGAAAATTCGGCTCATCTAAAGATCCCTGCATGGGTCAACAAATATGAGTTCAGCCTAAGGCTATGGCGTCAAGGCGTCCAGTCCAAGGAAACTGACACTGGCATGGTCGGTCCATGAAAGACATGCCAGAGGGAACCGAGCCATGAAACTGCGCTATAGAACGCCTGCACTTGTCATCTTGAGCATAGTTGCCCTGTTGATTGTCGTGCAGCTCGCCATGCCTTATGTCATACGACATTACCTCAATACCAAGTTGGCGGACATGGGCGATTATCGGGGACATATTGCCGATGTCGATCTGGCGTGGTGGCGGGGCGCCTACCGTATCGATGGACTCAAGATCGAAAAGGTGACAGGCAAGGTGCCCGTACCGTTTCTGGACGCGCCCAGCATCGACATTGCCGTGAGCGGAAGAGCGTTATGGGAAGATCACGCCATTGTCGGGCGGATTATTTTCGAGCGCCCCGAACTTAATTTTGTCGACGGCGGCGATGATCCGCAGTCCTCCCAGACAGGTGAGGGTACGGACTGGCGTGCTCAGCTGGAGAAGATCATCTCGATCACCTTAAATGAGGTGCGTGTAGAGGATGGCAAGCTCAGTTTCCGTAATTTCAATTCGTCACCCCCCGTCAATCTGCAGGCGACCCAGGTAAACGCCAGCCTTTACAACCTGACCAATGCCGCCGATGCGCAAGGCAAGCGGGTGGCACGTTTCGAAGGCAAGGCCACTGTGCTGGATAATGCACCGCTGGAAACCTCGGCAGAATTCGACCCCTTCAGCGACTTTAGTGACTTCCTGTTTCGGCTGAGGGTAACGCAGGTAGACCTGCCCAAAATAAATGACTTTGCCAAGGCGTATGGCAAGTTTGACTTCAAGTCCGGTAGTGGTGATCTGGTCATTGATGCCAGGGCTGATAATGGACAGCTCAGCGGCTACATCAAACCCTTGTTCAAGAATGTCGACGTCTTCGATTGGCGTCAGGATGTAGAGAATAAAGACAAAGGATTTTTCCGCGGGCTGTGGGAAGCCGTGGTAGGAGGAAGTCAAACCCTTTTGAAAAATCAGCGCAAGGATCAGTTCGCGACTCGAGTTGAATTGCAGGGCAGCGTCAAGCAGCAGGATATCAGTCCTCTACAGGCGTTCTTTTCCATCCTGCGGAATGCTTTCATTCAGGCATTCAGCGCTCAGTATGAGGATCGGGGTTAGTGTATCGCCTGTGCTTTATGCCTATTATCACGTCCTGTTGATCAATCCCGAGGGTTGCCCATGAAATTTGAAGGTACGGCGGATTACGTAGCAACCGCTGATCTCCAATTGGCTGTAAACGCAGCCATCACCTTGCAGCGTCCGCTGCTGATAAAAGGGGAGCCTGGTACTGGCAAGACGCTGTTGGCTGAGCAGCTGGCGCAGGCTCTTGGTACACAATTGATCACCTGGCATATCAAGTCCACTACGAAAGCGCATCAAGGGCTGTACGAATATGATGCCGTCAGCCGGCTGCGCGATTCCCAGTTGGGTGTCGACAAGGTTCATGACGTTGCCAACTACATCAAGAAAGGCAAGCTTTGGGAGGCATTTGATGCGCAGGAGCGGGTCGTTCTGTTGATTGACGAGATCGACAAGGCGGACATTGAGTTTCCAAACGATCTGCTGCAAGAGCTGGATCGCATGGAGTTCTATGTATATGAAACAGGCGAAACGGTTCGTGCCCGGCATCGTCCCATCATTATCATTACGTCCAATAACGAGAAGGAGCTACCTGATGCCTTTCTGCGGCGCTGCTTCTTCCATTACATTGCGTTTCCTGACCGCGATACGTTAAAGCGTATTGTGGAGGTGCATTTTCCGAATATCAGCCAGACGCTGGTCAATGAGGCGCTGGAGGTGTTCTTTGATATCCGTCAGGTGCCTGGACTCAAGAAAAAGCCTTCCACGTCAGAGCTGGTCGATTGGTTGAAGCTGTTGATGGCCGATGATGTCGGTGAGTCGGTTCTGCGTGAACGAGACCCTCGCAAGGCTATTCCGCCGCTTGCCGGGGCCTTGGTCAAAAACGAGCAGGATGTTCAGCTGCTTGAGCGCCTGGCTTTCATGACGCGGCGAAACGGCTATCGATAATCAAGGAGGTCCTATGCTCAAGGGTAGCTGTCTATGCGGTGCGGTGACTTATGAGGTCGATACTTCGCTTGAAAAAGCCATCCACTGCCACTGCTCGATGTGCCGCAAGGCCCATGGTGCGGCCTTTGCTACGTATACGACTGTGTCTAAGAAAAGCTTTCGTTTTACGACCGGTGAAGCAGATGTTGCAGCCTACCGTTCGTCTCCAGAGGTGGTTCGTACGTTCTGCCGGCGGTGCGGGTCGAATCTACAGTTCTTGCGGGATGGCCGGGATACGCTGGGGTTGGCGCTAGGATCATTGGATTCCGCGCTTGGTGCCTTGCCTGTCGATGAGATTTTTACCGAGGCCCAGCCGTCGTGGTATCAAGCGCCGGTGCGTCATGGCTGATCGTTCTCCAGCCGGGAATAGCCGATGCTGCTGAGTCTTTTTCATGAGTTGCGTTCTGCTCGAATTCCCGTTTCCCTGCGGGAGTTGCTGGATCTGCATGAAGCGCTACTGACAGGTGTCGTGTTTGCAGACATGGACGCCTTTTACTTTCTGGCACGTACTATCCTGGTCAAAGACGAACGTCATTTTGATCGCTTCGACAGGGCATTTTCAGCGTATTTTGACGGGCTTCAATCACTCGACGAGGCGCTGAAAGTATTGATCCCGGATGAGTGGTTGCGTAAAGCCTTTGAGCGCTCATTAACGCCCGAGGAGCGTGCGCAGATTCAGTCATTGGGTGGTCTGGACAAGCTCATTGAGACCTTCAAGCAGCGTTTGGCTGAGCAAAAAAGTAAGCATGCTGGTGGCAACAAGTGGATTGGTACGGGCGGCACCAGCCCCTTCGGCTCAGGGGGGTATAACCCTGAAGGCATTCGTGTCGGCGAGGCAGGTGAAAGGCAGGGAAAGGCCGTCAAGGTCTGGGAGCAACGTGAGTACCGTAACCTGGACGATCAGGCGGAGCTCGGGCGCCGGAATATCAATGTTGCTCTTCGGCGTCTACGTAAGTTTGCCCGGGAGGGGGCAGCGGAAGAGTTTGATATCGAAGGCACTATCGATCATACCGCCCGCGATGCTGGACTGCTGAATATCCAGATGCGGCCCGAGCGTCACAATGCGGTCAAGCTTTTGCTGTTGCTGGATATCGGCGGGTCGATGGACATGCATGTGCAGGTCTGTGAGGAACTGTTTTCAGCCTGCCGCACTGAATTCAAGCATTTGGAATATTTCTACTTCCATAACTTCATCTATGAATCAGTCTGGAAGGACAACCAGCGCCGGATGAGCGAGCTGACGTCTACGCTTGATCTATTGCATCGCTATGGCGAGGACTACAAAGTGGTATTTGTTGGCGATGCGTCCATGGCGCCCTACGAGGTACTTCAGCCCGGCGGTAGTGTGGAGCACTGGAATGAAGAAGCAGGCTCAGTCTGGATGGAGCGATTCAAGGCAAAATTTCGAAAGATCATCTGGCTTAATCCCTATCCGCAGCGGGTTTGGGAGTACACATCCTCTATTCAGATCATCCAGGAATTGGTTGAGGGGCATATGTACCCATTGACCCTTGAAGGCTTGGAAGAGGGGATGCGTTACCTCGCACGTGGGTGAGGCTTGCAGGGCAAGCCTTCTATTAGTCTGGAGCGAAAGGAGGGGCCTCGGTAATTTCTATCAGGAAGGGCCTATCGGGTGGCGCATCGAGGAGTAGTTGTTCCAGATGTTGATGATCAGAGGCTTTTGCGGCTGCGCAGCCAAAGCCTTGAGCTAGCGTTATAAAGTCGGGTGTATAAATGTCTACACCCAGCGGTGTAATGGCGCGCTGCTTCATGTATCGCTTGATCTCACCGTATCCCTGGTTATTCCACAAGAGAACGATGATTCCGACACGCGCCTCTACGGCGCTGGCCAGCTCCGGCAGGGTAAATTGGATACCGCCGTCACCGATCAGGCAGATAACCGGCCGATCTGGACAGGTCAGCTTGGCTCCAATGGCGGCTGGCAAGGCATAGCCCAAGGTGCCGTAGCCCGTAGACGCATTGAACCAGCGACGTGGCGAGCGCAGCTCGACGATATGGTTACCGGCATAAACCGGCTGTGTTGAATCACCTACATAACAGGCATCGGGACAGGCGCGGCTAAGCGTATCGAACAGTGTACGGAAGTGGCTGAGTGGTGCCAGTGTGTCGGCTAGCTCACGCCGGGCCTTGGTCACACGCTCGCGACCGCTACCGGTTGCCTGAAAAATGTCAGGAGGCAATCTGTTCAGAAGCTCTTGGATAGCCGTCCTTGCATCCGAGACAATACCCAGCCAGGGCTGGTAGTTACGGGTAAGTTGATCAGGGTCTATATCGATTCGGATCAGGTCACCACTCAGTTCGAATCCACCATCGAAAACCACGTCATAATCCGTCTCGCCCAGTTCTGTCCCGATAGCCAGAATGACATCCGCCTCTTTTGCCAGTTGCCTGACAGCGGGCAATGACTGGTTGCACCCCAATCCCAGTGGATGGTGGTCAGGCAGTACTCCTTTGGCATTAATAGTGGTAGCGGCAGGCGCTGCGAGTCTATCGACAAGAATCCTGGCTTCGCTGGCTGCGGCAATACAGCCGCCTCCCAGTAGTACCAATGGACGTTTGGCGTTTCCGAGTCGCTTGGCGGCCAGGTCGAGCTGCTGCGGATCAGGTGCCGGGCGGCTGAAGCAGGGTTTGCATACAAGGGACAAGTGATCGGCGGGCGCGGTAATGACGTCGAGGGGAAGCTCAATGTGTACAGGTCGAGGCCTTTGGCTTTCGAATACCGCAAAGGCTTGGGTCAGGACCGCAGGCAGCTGGTCGACATCCAGCAGCGTATGACTGAAGGCTGTCACCCCGGCGGTCATGGCGCGCTGATCGGTCAGCTCATGCAGATAGCCACCGTTCCGCCCCAGGCGAGCCCGCGTAGTTACGCTTGAAATGACCAGCATGGGGATGGAGTCTGCATAGGCTTGAGCCATGGCAGTCAGGATATTAGTTACGCCGGGGCCGGTAATGACAAAGCAGACTCCGGGCTTGCCGCTGGCGCGAGCGTAACCGTCCGCCATGAAGCCTGCACCTTGCTCATGGCGAGGCGTAATATGGCGAATGCTGCTGTCTGGTAAGCCTCGGTAAAGCTCAACGGTATGAACACCGGGAATGCCAAATACCGTATCCACGCCCCAGGCTTCAAGTTGTCGAACCAGAAATTGGCCGCAGGTAACCATGCTAGATCTCCTCAGGCGCGGTTGTTGCCAGGGCATGTTGAGCGGAGCGAGCCAGAAGGCTCAGCAATACGAAGCTGCTCAGACTGACCGCCAGACTGAAATAAATGGGCGTGTTGGCTTCCAGGCCATCCTTGAACATGAAGATCAGTGCCGTCAGACAGCCCAACAACATGCTGGTGATCGCGGCAGGTGTGGTTGCTCGCTTCCAATAGATGGCGCCGATCAGGGGAATCAACATGCCGCCAACCAGCAGGTTATAGGCGCACGTCAGCGCGTTGAGTACATCGTCTACTGCTAGGGCAATACCTAATACGATGAGCCCGACGAGCAAGGTAAACAGACGGTTGAGCGAGAGATTGGTCAGCGGCCTTCCCTGACGTAATACCGGGATCAGGTCTTCCGTTAAAACTGTGGAAGCAGCTAGCAGGGCCGCGCTGGCGGTAGACATCATGGCAGCCAGAGCGGCAGCGATCACCAGGCCCCGGATGCCATCCGGCAGGGCTGCCTGAACGATTGCGGCAAAGGCATTGTTGGCATTGTCCAGATCCGGTAAGAGCACCTTGGCTGTCATGCCAATCAGGGCTCCACCTAGTCCGTACAACACGCAATAGACGCCTGCGGTAGTACCTGCATAGCGGGCGACGCGCTCATTTCGGGCAGTAAATACCCGCTGCCAGATATCCTGGCCGATCAGAACGCCAAAGAAATAGATGACGAAGTACGTCACGATCGTGCTCCAGCCAATGGCGGTAAAGCTGAAGCTGGAGGCAGGCAGCTTGGCAACGAGTTCATCCCAGCCGCCAATCCTGTACAGGCAGATCGGCAGGAGGATGAACATCAGGCCTACGGTCTTTATGACGAACTGGACGATATCCGTCAGTGTCAGGGACCACATCCCTCCGATTGCGGAATACACCACTACCACGCCGCCGCCGATCACGACGGCCAGCCAGAAGGGAATGCCAAAAAGTACCTGCATGACTGTACCGATGGCAATGGTCGAGGTCGCTGCCAGCATAAGTGCATAGGCCACCATGATGACGGCGCTGGCTTGGCGTGCGGTTGTGTTGTAACGCCGTTCCAGTACCTGAGTCACGGTAAAGATGCGAAGTTTGAGGAGCGGTTTGGCCAAAAACAGATTCAGGATAATGATGCCAAGCCCCAGGGCCGCACACAGCCAGAACCCGGAGATACCGTGTACATAGCCCAGGCGCACAGTACCTACCGTGCTGGCGCCGCCCAATACAGTAGCCGCCATAGTGCCCATGTAAAATGTGGGACCCAGGTTGCGACCCGCCACTAGAAACTCATCATGGGATTTGGCGCGGCGCATGCCGATCCAGCCTAGTAAAAGCATGGCAGCTACATAGGCGAGGACCACAAGGATATCCAGGGCCATGAAGGCCTCCTTTAGAATCAGTTGAATGAGGAGCCGGGCAACGAGAGGCTTCAGGCATGTGCCTTGAGCCAGCCGTCGATCAAGTGCCGCAGGCGTTCACCGGAAAAGCTGGGGAAATGCCCGCCGTGTACTGTGCGGATAGGCATCTGTCGAAGCCGCTCTAGACTTAAGGCATAGGCTTCCAGATTCGAGTGGTAGGCATCCTTGACCAGCGGCCCGTCGTAAATAATGTCGCCGCTGAATAGCGTTGCGGTGGCGGCTTCCCATAGGCTGATGCCGCCAGGCGAATGCCCGGGTGTATGCAGGATCTCCAGGTGGCGATCGCCGAGGTCAAGAATGTCGCCTTCCTCGATCAGGCGAGTCGCTGGAGCAGCTTTGACGCGGTATTCGGCATAGCACAGCGGGCAGTCAGGGTGAGCCTCGAACATGGCGTCCGTGACGTAGCCGGCCGCCAGGGTATTCTCGCGGGTGGGATGGGCGAGAATATCGGCTTCAGCAGGGTGCGCCAGACGCTCATCGAACTCATGATGCCCAGCGATATGATCGAAATGCGTATGGCTTGCCACGGCCATCAAGGGACGCTCGGTCAGCCAGGGAAGTTGCTCCCGCAGGCTGACGACACCCGAGCCGCTATCGATCAAAACATCACGCTCTCGTCCTTGAATGTGCCAGAGGTTGCAGCGATAAAAGGGCCGAATGTAAGGTTCGTGGATCAGACTGATCCCATCGGCGCCACGCTTTACCTCGAACCACTGATCTCGGCTGACAATGTTCATGGGTGTCACTCCAGAAATCAGGATAGGCTGGCGTTGGAACGGATCAGTGCAGGACCACCGCGTGTTGCAGATGCGTTGAGCCGGGCAGGGCCATAGACTTCGATCGGTTCTGGAAAAAGCCGGAGCAGCAGGCTGTAGAGCAGGGCGGCCATACCTAGCGTAATGGGCAGGCTGATATCGATTCCGCCTGCCAGCTCGCCTAAGGGGCCTACGAACTGACCGGGCAGGTTGACGAATAGCAACCCAACCACCGCGCTGGGAATCCAGGCGCCCAGGCCCCGCCAGTTCCAGCCGTGGTGGAACCAGTAGCGTCCTCCACGTTCGCCGCGAGTAAAGACCTGTAGATCTTCAGGGCAGTAAAAACCACGCCGATTGATCAGTCCGATGATCATGATGATCATCCAGGGGCTGGTGCAGGTAATGATCAGCACTGCAAATGTCGACACGCTCTGAACCAGATTGGCGGCGAAGCGGCCGATAAAGATGAATACAATGGCCGCAACACCAATGAGGAGCGTGGCACGTACTCGCGTCAGTACACGAGGGAAGACGCTGGACATGTCCAGTCCTGTTCCATAGAGCGAGGTGGTGCCGGTAGACATTCCACCAATGGTGGCAATCAGGCAGACGGGCAAAAAGAACCAGCTGGGGGAAATGGCTAACAAGCCACCTACATAGTTATTCTCAGCGATGTACTGAGGGGCTTTTACAGCCACGATGCTGGCCGTGGCCAGACCGAACAAGAAGGGTATCAGCGTTGCGACCTGGGAAAGCACCACGGCCAGCATGATGTGCAGTTTAGATGTCTGGCGAGGAATATAGCGTGCCCAGTCACCCAGGAAGGCGCCGAAGGAGACCGGGTTACTCATGGCAACCAGCGCCGAGCCTATGAACGCTGCCCAAAAGCCTTCTGTGCCGGGATTGAGCGTGCCGGCATAGCTTGCGTCGAACGGCCCTGCAAAGGCTGCGATTCCTAGCATGAACAGCACGCTGGCGCTAACGACCGCGACCTTGTTCACCCAGAGCAGGAAGCGGAAGCCATACAGGCAGACCGTCAAAACCAGTATGGCAAATGCGCCGTAGGCCAGTCCGAGCGTCAGGTCTGTTTCAGGAAGACCGATCAGGCGCTTGGCACCTCCGATCAGGGCATCGCCTGAACTCCATACGGAAAGTGAAAAGAACGCGATAGCGGTCAGCAGGGAAAGGAACGAGCCTACAATGCGACCATGTACACCGAAATGAGCCCCGGACGAGACGGCATTGTTCGTGCCGTTTATAGGGCCAAATAAGCCCATGGGCGCAAGGATAACCGCGCCGGTCATGACGCCCAGAAGAATCGCCCAGACGCCTGCCTCGAAAGACAAGCCAAAAAGAATAGGAAAACTGCCCAGCACGGCAGTAGCGAAGGTATTCGCTCCACCAAAAATCATGCGAAACAAATCGAAAGGAGTAGCATTGCGCTCGGCGTCCGGGATTTTTTCGACGCCAAAGGTTTCGATACGGGTGATACCGTTAGGGTTATCCATGGTCGCCTCGACACGGTTATAGGCCACTGCACTGAGCGATGGCTTCTTTTGTTATCCCCGTAGGCGCTGGGCCCGCGGGTTGGTGTTCGGCAGTACGGCAAGGCCGGAAGGCTAATTGCCTGAGGCAAGTTCTGGACCTGCCTCAAACGGGAGTCTTTGCGGACTCCTCGGATTTATTTATCGTTACAGCGGCTATCGGCGTACCACCCCAGGCAGTACACACAGCATTTCATAAAGCAGATTGGCGCCCAGTAAAGAGGTGTTGCCTGTAGTGTCGTATGGGGGAGATACCTCCACAAGATCGCCTCCCACTAGATCAAGCCCGTGGCAGCCGCGGATAATTTCCAGCGCCTGAATGGTGGTCAGTCCACCTATTTCAGGGGTGCCGGTTCCTGGAGCCCAGGCGGGGTCAATACCGTCGATGTCAAACGATAGGTAAACAGGGCCGCCTTGCACTTTTGCCCGGACTTCCGACATCAGAGGAGAGAGCGATGTGTGCCAGCATTCTTCCGCCTGCACGACGCGAAATCCCTGCTCACGGCTCCAGTTGAAATCGTCTGCCGTATAACCCTGGGCACGTAGTCCGATCTGCGCGACGCGATTGCAGTCCAGCAGGCCTTCTTCGACTGCTCGGCGAAAAGTAGTGCCATGAGCAATCTTCTCGCCAAACATGTGGTCGTTCACATCGGCATGGGCGTCGACATGAACCAGCCCAACCTTGCCATATTTCTTCTTCATGGCTCTGAGAATAGGCAGGGTGATCGTATGGTCACCTCCAAGGGTGAGCGGAATGACATTGTGCTCAAGAATGCCGTCATAGGCCTCTTCAATAATCCGTACGGCATCGAGAAGGTTGAAGGTATTGATGGCTACATCGCCAATGTCGGCCACCGAGAGCGAATCGAATGGTGCGGCGCCGGTTGCCATGTTGTAGGGGCGGATCATGACGGATTCGGCCCGAATTTCGCGTGGACCAAAGCGGGTGCCGGAGCGCAGTGATGTTCCAATATCCAATGGCACACCAACGAAGGCGGCGTCCAGCCCGGCAGGCGACTCGAGGTGAGGCAAGCGCAGCATGGTCGCGATGCCCCCAAAGCGTGGCATCTCGTTACCACCCAGCGGTTGATGAAGTTTTTTCTCCACAATCGATCTCCTGCCTGCGAAACGATGGCCCGATTGTGTGAAGGAAACAGCGCTTGAAAAATCGGCACGTACAAAAAATCAGTTCAGAGATTTCTAAACTATCGGATAGGCTGAAAAAAATAAGACAACGGATCCTGTCCATGGCCAATGCGCTGCACGATATTCGTCTACTCAGAATTTTCGCGACTGTTGTCCAGAGCCAGGGCTTTGCAGCGGCACAGCGTGAACTGAATCTGTCAACGTCAGCCATCAGTACCTATATGAGCCAGTTGGAAAGCCAATTGGGCATCACCTTGTGTCATCGTGGGCGCGGCGGGTTTGGGCTGACCAGCAAGGGTGAGATGTTTTATCAGGAGACGTTGAGAATCCTGGGAGAGATCGAAGGCTTTGAGCGATATGCAGCCGCGCTCAAGGGCGAGCTGAGCGGTACGCTCAAGCTGGGGATGCTGGACTCGTTAGCCAATGAGCCTGCCTTGTCATTGGCGGATGTTATCGGTGCTTATACAGGTGAATACCCCTCAGTCCACATTCATCTGACGGTCATGAGTCCTTATGACCTTCAACTGGCCATTCTTGAAAACCGTTTGGACTTAGCCATCGGTGCGTTTTCTGCGCGAATGAATGGGGTAACGTACCAGCCACTTTATCGTGAACAACATTGGTTGTATTGCAGCGACCGCCATCCTTTATTCAAGGAAAGACATCTTCCCGAAGAACTTATTACTCAACAAAGAATGGTCCGAAGAGGCTATTGGAGTCAGGCCGAACTGGCTCGGCATGGGTTCAAGGAAAGTGCGGCAACAGTTGAAAGTATGGAGGCTCAGTTAATATTAATTCTTTCAGGAGCTTATATAGGTTATCTACCTGAGCATTATGTTCATGCGTGGGTTAATCAAGGGCGATTACGTGCTTTACAGCCAGCAATGTTTGGCTATCAAGCGCCATTTTCGCTCATATTTCGCCGAGGCCGTAATCGCGAAAGTCTAATACAGACTTTTCAAAGAATTCTTAAAGCTCATATGCGGCGTGCCGATAAGTAATCGACGTTAAAAAATGATGACAACTAACATGAATGCTATTTGCCATCATTTGAGTGGGCGTCCGCTTATTTGGAAAATCAAGAAGGCTTCTCCGCCATGCGCAAAAACCTGCCAGTGACACAACAGGCTCGTACATTCAGGGAAAGTGAGCGTCTTATCTCAACGACGAATCTCAAGGGACAAATTACTTATTGCAATGACGCTTTTGTCGCAATAAGTGGTTTTACACGAGAAGAGCTTATTGGCAGTCCACATAATCTGGTTCGTCATCCAGATATGCCTGAGGGTGTATTTGGCCATATGTGGGATACCCTTAAACAAGGCAAGGCCTGGATGGGTATCGTCAAGAACCGCTGCAAGAACGGCGACTATTATTGGGTGAATGCATACGTCACCCCTATCTGGGAAAATGGCCAGATGGTGGGCTATGAGTCCGTACGTGTGTTGCCTACCGCGGATCAGATCCGGCGGGCCGATGTCATGTATGCACGGCTGCGTGAAGGCAAGCGTGCAGTACCGGTAACAGAAGCCATCAAGCATTCTGTCAAAATTGCATGGCCTACGCTTTTCAGCGGTGCGGTTATCTTTGGCGGTCATTTCTATTTCAACGACCTTGCCCAGGCGGGTGTGATCATTGCCAGTGCACTAGGCATTACCTTCTGGCAGTTCAAGCGTCAGCGCTGGGCTATTGAAAAGATCTTCGAGGCCAATCCGAAGATGTTTACCAGCGCCATCGTTGCGCCTACGTACAGTAACCAGTTTGGTGCGGCAGGCCAGATGGACCTCGCCTTGCAAAGCCAGGAGTCACGTTTGCAAACGGCACTGACTCGCCTGGTGGATACCGGCAACAACGTGCAGAGCAAGGCAGCAGAGTCGTCGCGTCTTGCACGTGCTCAAGCCGAGTTGCTTGATCGTCAGCGCCATGAGACCGACCAGTCAGCCACCGCAATCAATGAAATGTCTGCCACCATTCAGGAGGTTTCGCAAAACGTTAACCAGACGGCTCAGGCTGCTGGCGAGGCGGAGTCGCTGGCCCTGCATGGTCGTGACGTGGCGGATGAGAGTTTAGCCTCCATGAGGCAGCTGGCTGGCGCCGTAAGTGAAATTGGACAGGCGGTGGGTGAGCTTGCCGATTCCACCCAGTCGATCGGCAGTGTTGCCGATGTGATTACTTCGATTGCCGAGCAGACCAATCTACTGGCGCTTAATGCTGCGATTGAAGCGGCAAGGGCAGGCGAGGCTGGTCGCGGATTTGCCGTGGTCGCAGACGAGGTGCGCTCGCTGGCTTCACGTACGCGTGATTCTACCCAGCAGATTCACCAGATCATCGAGAACCTGCGTTCAGGCGCGCAGCGCGCCGTTGCTACAGCAGCCAAGGGCGAAGAGGCCTCACGGCAGAGTGAAGAACACACGGCAGCTGTACGCGAGGCACTGGAGGGTATCAGCCAGGCGGTCATGCGAATCACCGCCATGAGCCAGCAGATGGCTACGGCGGTAGAAGAGCAGAGCCATGTGGCAGAGGACATCAATCAGCAGATCACCCGCATTGCCGAGTTGTCCGATCACAGCACTCAACAGTCACAGCAAGGTGCTGTGCTCAGTGGTGAGCTTGAGCAGATGGCAGTCTATCTGCGTGATCTGGCAGAGCGCTTTAATCGCTAGGCAACGCTTGAGGTAGACTGATGGCTGTTACCTGCTATTGGTCTACCTAGAGGTTATATGTCACGCCCACGTTGTGCTGCATGCCAGCGTCCTGAAAGCCATTGCTTGTGCGCGCTTGTTCCCAGGCTTTCCAGTGCGACTCGCCTGTTGATCCTGCAGCACCCTGACGAAACCCAGCATGCGCTGAACACGGCGCGCCTGGCCGCACTAGGTTTGGTAAACAGCGAGTTGCTTGTTGGTGAGCAGTTCGAAGGGCTCGAAGCCCGTTGGGAAGGGTATACGCCCTGGTTGTTGTTTCCTGACGAGCAGGCTGAAAGCCTTGAGCATATAAAGGCCAAAGCTGAGCATTCTGGCAAGACTATGCTTGTCATACCTGACGGCACATGGCGAAAGGCACGCAAGCTGCTGTACCTTAATCCGTGCGTGGCAGCGTTACCACGAGTCAGCTTACCTGCCGGTCTTTCTTCGCGTTATCGCCTTCGAAAAGCTCCTGCCGCTGGGGCTGTCTCGACCATCGAGGCGATTGTCACGGCCTTGAACATATTAGAGATGCCCAAGCGTTTCGATGCGCTGCTTGCGCCTTTCGAGAGGTTAATCGAGCGCCAGATCGAGGCAATGGGTGAAGAGGTATTTGCAAAAAACCACGCGCTGAAAAGACATCATCATTAGGCTGTCATGAGTCCGACATACCGTTTAGGCATGCTCTTTAAGGAAGCTCTGAAGCGTTCAAAGCGTGCGGGCTCTTTAAACAGTCAAAAGCGACCACTTACCGGAAATTATGAATTTCTTGGCCGTATTAGGTTCTATCCATTACAGCCCGGATGAATCCGGTAAAACCGGTCGAGTAGGAGAGCAAGCTATGACCTTGAGTATCCAAGTAGTACGACAGGTGGAAGAGGACGAAACCATTCTGGCCTTCATTCCAGTATGGATGGGTGGAGACCAGCCTATTGAGCCTGGTGTTCCGACTGAGCCTATTTCTCCGCCATCGCAACCCATCGAGCCTGGCGAGCCCACTGTACCCGATCCCATTCCACCGGCACCTGTAGCCGATGCCCGCAGCATGATGATGTGAAGGGCAAGTCGTGACGAAAAGCGGAGCTTAGACTCCGCTTTTTATTAGATTCCAGCAGGCACTCTGATCATGCTCAGAAAGCGCTGCTCTTCAAGCACATGCACGGCCTCAAGCTCCCGCCCCTTTTGCCAGCAGGGTGAAAGCGTCTTGGCGAGACGTAACCGGGCATAGCCGGATGGATCCCATTCGACCAGCTCGGCATCCTGGAAATAAAAGCGAACGCCAGTCAGCGGATAAAGCGCCTTGAAGAGACTCTCCTTGAGCGAAAAGACTGCAGTGACATAAAAGGCGGTTTCAGCATCAGGGCTTTCATGTTCACGGGGCGTCAGCACTTCACTGGCCAGCCTCGCTGCACGTCCTGGAGCCAGCAGCGTCTCGGCGTCCAGTCCGATACTTTGCCAGTGCCTGGTTGCCGCAGTTGCTGCTCCTGCCCAGCCGTGACTGTGAGTAATGGAGCCGCAGAAGCCTCTCGGCCACATAGGTGCATGATCTTTCCCTACGTGTGGCGTTTGCACGGCTCCTGTTGTTTCAGCTAACGATGCTCGTGCGCACAATCGTCCAGCCAGAAATTCGGTCTGCCGCTTCGGCACGGCCTTTAGCAGTGACGGGGGCAGCGCCATGTCAAGGCAGTCGAAATCCGCGGCGGTTAACAGGGTAGGGATAAAGCGCGTGGAGTATAGAGCCACGCCCAGTCGCTCAACTGAAAACGGCCAGTACAAGGTTGGAAGAATATCGCCAGGATAGAGAGTAGTCATGAAAGCATTCTGCCGCGCTGCATCTCATCCGCCAAGCGACGCTACAGTCAGTCATTGGCATCAGACAGGTGTTGCATGATCAGTTTTTTATCGGCAATGCCAACCTCTGCTGCGGCGGTTTTCCCCCAAATACCACCGGGGGAAAACCGCCACCTTGGGCGAATATCCGCCTCTTGAACCTCGTTATTCATACTTCTCAGTAGCTAACGCTATGAAAAATATGGAATTTTGTCTTTTATTTTGGGGTGGCACATGGCTTGCATTGTATATGGCAAGATCAAGGCATGGCCTTAATCCACAACAAAAGCTCCCTGGATGAGGGGCAGAACGCGATTGGCTTGACGTATCGCAAGGATGTGAGCGTAAGCACCATGGAATTACTCCCATGACAGCTAAAATTGAAGCAACCGCAGTGCCTCTTGCTGCAAAACCCCCGTTGTATAAGTCCTTGTATGTTCAGGTTCTGGTGGCTATTGCTATCGGTATCTTGATTGGTCACTTTTACCCGGATACCGGTGCTGCCCTGAAGCCGCTAGGTGATGGTTTCGTCAAGCTGATCAAGATGGTGATCGCGCCGATCATCTTTTGTACCGTTGTAACAGGGATTGCCGGCATGCAGAGCATGAAGGCTGTCGGCAAGACCGGCGGTTATGCGCTGCTGTATTTTGAAATCGTGTCGACCATTGCCCTGATCATTGGTCTGATTGTTGTAAACGTTGTCCAGCCGGGCGCTGGCATGAACGTTGACCCTGCCACTCTGGATACCAAGGGTATCGCTGCTTACGCGGCTGCTGGTGAAAAGCAGAGCACCATTGAGTTCCTGATGAACATCATCCCGTCGACGGTGGTTAATGCGTTCGCCCAGGGTGAAATTCTTCAGGTGCTGTTCTTTGCTGTCTTGTTCGGCTATGCCCTGCATCGTCTGGGAGAGAAAGGCGAGCTGATCTTCAACTTCATCGATCGCATCTCTCACGTATTCTTCAATATCATCAATGTCATCATGAAGCTGGCTCCAATCGGTGCCTTTGGTGCCATGGCCTTCACGATTGGCAAATACGGTGTGGGCTCGCTGGTTCAGCTCGGCCAGTTGATGCTGTGCTTCTACATAACCTGCGTGTTGTTCGTGCTTATCGTGCTAGGCGCCATTTGCCGTGCCCACGGTTTCAGCATTCTCAAGTTCATCAAGTACATCCGTGAAGAACTGCTGATCGTGCTGGGTACGTCTTCCTCCGAGTCTGCACTGCCACGCATGTTAACCAAGATGGAGAAACTGGGCGCTCAGAAGTCAGTGGTTGGCCTGGTAATTCCAACCGGTTACTCGTTCAACCTGGATGGCACATCCATCTACCTGACTATGGCGGCTGTGTTTATTGCTCAGGCAACCAATACCCACATGGATATCACGCATCAGATCACGCTGTTGCTCGTGCTGCTGATCTCCTCCAAGGGTGCGGCAGGTGTAACGGGTAGTGGTTTCATCGTCCTGGCTGCAACCTTGTCCGCGGTAGGTCACTTGCCTGTTGCGGGTTTGGCCCTGATTCTAGGTATCGATCGCTTCATGTCCGAAGCTCGTGCACTGACCAACCTGGTAGGTAATGGTGTCGCCTCCATTGTGGTTGCCAAATGGTGTAACCAGCTGGATGAGGGCCAACTGCACCGTGAGCTGGCCAATGGCCCGACGCGTATAGAGGAAGAAGAAGCCCACAAGGTGGCTTGATCTCTCCCAATAAAAAGCCCCGTCTAGACGGGGCTTTTTATTGCTTGTTCGTCATTCATTGTCGAGCCGTGTTTGCCCTGTGTAAGTCAGCGGACTCTGACAGCGACGGCAGGAGTAGCGATACCCTTTCTTGACCAGTCCATGTCGGCGTGAGGTAAAGGAAAAAGGGCTTTCCGAACAGCCGCACCGATAGAGGTAGACCTTCCGTGCCGGACGCTCGATTGCATAGGTATGGCATCTGCTTGGTGGCAGACCGTATACCCCCTGCATGATGAGTTGCCACTCTTTGCCGTGCGGACTTATTCGACTGCCAAATAGTTGGTGAGCTACCAGATGGGCCACTTCGTGGGCAACGGTATGCTTTAAAAAATGCTCCTGATTCTGCCTGTAGAGCACCTCGTTAAAGCGCAGGCGGTTCTCCTGCAGATGGGCAACCCCGGCTTTCTGTCCTCGTAGGCGAAGGCTCACGTCGGGGCGAATAAACGGTTTTTTGAAAAATTGCTCGGCCAGCTGATAGCAGTCTTCGACACGAGCGAGTAAGGCTTGAGGCATTCGCTTTCTCCGTATCGAGCCTATTATGCGTCAAAGCGCATCGACTGCCTAAGCGAGCCGCTTACCGGCAAGCAGCCCGGACAGCTAATTACTGATTGATGCTCTCATTACGCAAATGATGTCGCCTGAGCGCTTCCATTGCCCCATTGAGTGACTGCAGAGTTGCGGTACAGCCTCCACGATCCGGATGGTTACGGCTAACCAGCTGTCGGTACCGATGGCGAATGGCTGAGTATGAAGCAGACTCGTCCAGATCCAGCAACGCAAAGGCAGACTTGATGCCACCTTCATCATTCTGGCGAGTCCAGAAGCTCTCTAGCAGCGCCTCTACGTCTTCCAGCGTGGTCGTGTCGAGCTGTTCGAGATCCAGATAATAGCTGCGCAAAGGATCCGCTACGATCAGGCCGGGTTTTGCTCGGCGATAATCCTGTAGCTGAATGCGCAGGGCATGGATCTCAAGGTGCGCACTGGCATTGGCCCATAATCGATCGCGCAGGGTATACAAGGCATTGAACAAGACGAAGTGCGTGCGGAACAGTACCAGTTTATCCAGCAGCGGCTCTTGAGGCACAAAGGGTGACCGGTCCGCTCTCAGGCGCTGGATCACATCGTATTCCGATAACCCTGCAGGGGCCGCCTTGAGCAATGCATGCAATTGATGAATGAGCGTTTCATTCGGGGCTGGTTGAAAAGCAGTCATAGCCCATACCGATAAGCGGGTTGTACAGAGCAGGGTAGGGGAAACCGTGCTTTACGCGTAAAATAGTCCTTTTCGTGCATTTCCTGATTTGGATTCATCCATGAGCACCCTTTCTGTCAATCAGAACAAGCTCCAGAAACGTTTGCGACGTCTGGCTGGCGAAGCCATCGCCGATTTCAACATGATCGAAGATGGCGACAAGGTCATGGTCTGCCTGTCTGGTGGTAAAGACAGCTATACCATGCTTGATGTGTTGCTGTACCTGCAAAAGGTCGCGCCTATCAAATTCGAGATCGTTGCGGTCAATATGGACCAGAAGCAACCAGGCTTTCCCGAGCACGTACTGCCGGCCTATCTCGAATCCATCGGTGTGGCTTACCACATCATCGAAAAGGACACCTATTCGATCGTCAAGGAAAAGATTCCCGAAGGCAAAACGACATGCTCGCTTTGCTCGCGTCTGCGCCGCGGAACGCTTTATACCTATGCCGACGAAATTGGAGCGACCAAGATGGCGCTTGGCCATCACAGGGACGACATAGTAGAGACCTTTTTCCTTAATTTGTTCCATGGCGGAACCCTCAAGGCAATGCCGCCTAAACTTTTGGCAGACGATGGACGCAATGTCGTAATCCGTCCGCTCGCGTATTGCAGCGAAAAGGACATCGAAGCCTACGCAGAGCTCAAGCAGTTCCCGATCATTCCATGCAACCTGTGCGGCTCCCAAGAAAACCTGCAGCGCAAGGTAGTCAAGGAGATGCTTCAGGAGTGGGATCGCAAGACCCCAGGGCGCACCGAAATTATGTTCAGGGCTCTGCAAAATGTAGTTCCTTCGCAGCTGGCCGACCGTAATTTGTTCGATTTTGTGAACCTGCGCATCGATGAGGACGCTACACCGCGTTTTCTGGATGTTATGAATCTCTGAGGTATTGTGTTCTCCAATGCGTGACTATGCCTGGCTCCATGAGTTTTGCCTGAACCGCTTCGGCTCTTCCAAAGCCCTTGAAGCGGTATTACCCCAGCCCGCATCAGCCGAAGCGCTCGCCCAAGTGACTGCTGACCGCTATTTGTCCTTGATGACGCGGCGAATATTTCGTGCGGGTCTCAAGCACAGCCTGGTAGACGCCAAGTGGCCTGCGTTCGAAGAGGTTTTCTTTGGCTTTGATCCAGAAAAGGTCGTCCTGATGGGCGGCGAATGGCTGGAGCGGCTCATGCAGGACACGCGTCTAATCCGGCATCTGGGGAAGCTGAAAAGCGTTCCCCGTAATGCGCAGTTCATCCTGGATATCCAACGGGAACAGGGTGACTTTGGCCAATTTCTGGCGAATTGGCCCTCAGAGGATATTGTGGGACTCTGGCAGCTTTTATCTCGGCGAGGTAGCCAGATGGGAGGGCTTTCGGCACCGCGTTTTTTGAGAATGGCGGGCAAGGACACTTTCGTTGCCACGCAGGACGTTGTGGCTGCGCTCAAGGCTCAAAACGTTATCGACAAGGAGCCGACCAGTCAGCGTGATCGGGCTGCCATGCAGGCCGCCTTCAATCAATGGCAGGCGGAAAGCAAGCGGCCGTTGTGTCAGCTTTCGGTCATGCTCGCGCATACGGTAAATCATTGATGGACACGATACGGCAGGTGGCCCAGGCGCTTGAAAGCGCTCAGCGGATTCTTGTGATAACAGGTGCTGGGCTTTCGGCAGACTCTGGTCTGCCTACCTATCGTGGTCTCAATGGGCTGTATAACGGAAAAACCGAAGAGGGTATTCCTATCGAGGCTGCGCTCTCCGGTACGATGTTTCGACACCGTCCGGATGTCTGCTGGAAGTATCTGGCGGAGTTGGGCAGGGCTTGTCTTAGCGCTCAACCCAATGCAGGTCACGAGGCCATAGCCGAGTTACAGCGGCGCAAGTCTGAGTGTTGGGTGCTGACCCAGAATATCGATGGTTTTCACCGGCGAGCCGGGTCGCCCATGGACAGAGTCATAGAGATCCATGGTGAGATGGGGCCACTGTTTTGCTCGGCCTGCGAGGCAGGCAATATCCCTGTTGCTGATAAAATTGGTCATTCCCTGCCGCCACGGTGTGACCGTTGCGGGGGTGTTTTACGACCGCCCGTCGTGCTGTTTGAGGAGGCCTTACCTGCCAGAGCGGTATCTACTCTGATGCAGCAGAATGCTACCGGTTATGACGTTGTGCTCCTCATAGGCACTACCGCCAGTTTCCCGTATGTCATCGAGCCAGCCTTGCAGACCCTCAACAACGGGGGTTTTGTTGCCGAGATCAATCCAACCATGACTGATTTGAGTGCATCGGTGACAGTCAGGCTCCAAAAAAGGGCCGTAGACGTTTTATCGATTATTTTAAGTCACATGTCCGATTAAAAAATTCTTGCCTGTTCGTTGGGTAAACGGCAAAGTGTCGCAACTTTTGAATTTCGACACGGTCGTGCCCATGCTACGGACTCGCTTAGCACCCCTCGTGCCCCTAAGTTTTATTGCTTTGTTGGCGGCTTGCGCCAACGCTCCACAACAACAAAAGCCTGAACAGGCACAGCTTTCAAAGCCGACCCGGGAACAATCGGCCGCTGTTGAAAGCAAGCAATCGGCTCAGCCAATTCATTGGCTTTCCAGCAAAGCTACCCGTGGGGGTGGTCATGCCTCCCGTCAGCCTTTGAGCTGGGAGCATGAGGTTGGCTCCACGCAGCCGATGCCGACTCTGGCCGATAGCATCCTGACCCGCGCCGAAGAGCTTGTCGGTACGCCTTATCGCACTGGCGGAAGCTCGCTCAAGGGTTTTGACTGCAGTGGCTTCGTCAATTATGTCTTCCGTGAGGAAGCCGGTATCCAGTTGCCACGCTCAACCCGCCAGATCATCAATCTTGATGTACCTGTTGTCAGCAAGAACGACCTGCAGCCAGGCGACATTCTGCTGTTCAATCACAACGGCCGCGGTCGTGTCAGTCATGCAGCCATTTACATGGGCGAGGGGAAGTTCATTCATTCCTCGAGCCATCGCAGTGGCGGTGTTCGTGTAGACAGTCTTGAAGACCATTATTGGAAGGTCAGCTTCCTCGAAGGAAAGCGCATATTGCGCTAACAAGGCGTTGATCGCGTAGCGCGTTCAACGCTGCGCGATCAAGGTGGAATGCAAGAGTGAATGGATTGTCCTATGCCTGCTTTGGCTCGTATCGCACTGACTACTCTGACCATTCTGCTGGCCGCCTGTGCCGGCACTCCGCCGCCTTCTCCGCCTCCTGCGCCAACGCCTGTTTCCAGGGTTCAGCTTGATACCCATTCACAGGCTGCCGATGACGTTCTGTTTCGCGCAATAGGGCTGGTTGGGACGCCTTACCGTTACGGAGGAAACACGCCCGACAGCGGTTTTGATTGCAGTGGCCTGATCAATTTCGTATACCGCGACGTCATGGGGATTCGCTTGCCGCGCTCCACGCGGGAAATGATCACTCTCAACGCGCCTTCTATCTCTCAATCGGCCTTGCAGCCCGGTGACCTGGTCTTCTTTGCAACGGCTGGAGGTAAGCAGGTCAGTCATGCGGGAATCTATGTGGGTGAAGGGCGCTTCGTACACGCGCCCAGTACTGGCGGAACGGTAAGACTAGACAGCCTTAGTACCCGTTACTGGCAGAAGTCCTATCTGGATGCCAAACGTGTACTGGTTACACCTAACCTGGCCAGCAGTGCCGCTGGCGGGCGCCTCTGATACCAGAGGCGCTTTGAACTCCAGGTGGATCGGTTGAATCTGATGGAAACACACATTTTCCTTCCCGTTCATGCCAGACGCGATTCGACTGCCGCCTCAGCCTGACGCCTGCGAACTTTGCGGACGAAAGGCTCCGCTCACTCGGCATCATCTGATTCCCAAGTCTCTGCATGACAAGCCCTACGTGCAAAAGCGCTTTGATCGCATAGAGCGTATTACGGCAACGCTGTGGGTATGTCGTCCGTGCCATAACCACATTCATGCCACGTTTGACGAGAAAGCGTTAGCACTCACCTACAACAGCCGTGAGCGCCTCATGGAGGATGAGCGGATACGAACATTCGTGGAGTGGCTGTCACGAAAGCCGGACGGCTTTGTACCCAAACGGTAACGCTTGGGCGGGTTAGCTAGAATAGTTTGTTTCCCTTCTTTTAATTGACGCTATAACCACGTCCAGCCAGACAGGCTGTCAATGCGCGACGATAATAATCCGTAGTTGCGCTTGGCGGTGCTGCCGTTGCGGTGGCTGGATCAAAGCCACTTTGAGTGACTGCCCAGCTATGGCATTCATATCGATCCCGAGCCTGCTGATCGGGCGTCTGGCCGCGAGCCGGGTAGGCGATGACGTCATAACTTTGTGTACTGACTGTTGTAGGAACAGGTGGTGTTACAACGATATAGCGCTGTTGATCGGCATTCCATGCATAGTAAGTACCTGCAGCCAAAAAGTAGAGTGCACTGCCTATCCAGACCTCCCGCGCAAAGTCTGGTAGCCCGTGCCCATGTCGGGGGCCTGGGTTGAAGGCCGGACCGGCATTGTGTGGAGCACGCCAGTCTGACCCGGGACCAGGCCCGTGAAGCGGCTCTGCCGTAGCAAGACTGGCTATGCCTATAGCTGCGAGGCCAACAACTGTTTTGCTGAGAGAAAAAAGATGCATATGTGCTCCCATGTTGTATGCGCAATCATGGAAAGGCATCCTACCCAGTTGAACTGCAAGAAGTGTTTGGCTTGTGTAAGCAGTACGTAAATTTTGGGCAGGTGACAAGTCTGAGGTTTTGATAATGACCGCCAGGCTTGCTGAATCCGTTTTGGTCCATTTGGCTTGCACACACCGCTTGTGGCCTTTATCTTGGCGAGTCGAATCGCAGCTGTCGTCCCATTGCATCGGGGCAGGTGAAAAATAGAAGAATAGGACGATAGCCGATGGGGTTAGGCCCACCTTTAGGGCGGGCTTTGTGTAAAGCCCTGCCTTTGTTGTTACTCGCCACGCTCAATGGTCCTGTCTGGGCGGGAGAGGGCGCAAGCATTGATGCGAAGCGGGGCGAATACCTGACACAGTTGGGAAACTGTCAGAGCTGCCATACCCGTAAGGACGGCTTGCCCTTCGCCGGTGGCGTAGCCTTTATCACGCCCTTCGGTACGCTTTACTCTACTAACATCACGCCTGAAAACACGACTGGTATCGGTGCCTGGAACGACGACCAGTTTCTCAATGCCATGCATAAAGGCATACGGCCTGATGGCGCACATCTGTACCCGGCGTTTCCCTATACGGCTTACACCCAATTATCCCGTAATGACGTTCTGTCCATCCTTGCGTATCTAAGGTCCCGGCCAAGCGTTGTCTATACGCCGCCTGCCAATGAGCTGCGTTTTCCTTTCGATCAGCGTTGGATCATCAAGGGCTGGAAGCTACTCAATTTCCGTGAAGGCCGTTTCAACGAGGTTTCTTCGAACGAACAGATCAACCGTGGCGCTTATCTGAGCGAGGCGCTAGGGCACTGTGGGGAGTGCCATACGCCCCGTACCTGGAGTCAGGGGCTGGATCGCTCTCTACACTATGCCGGTGCGCGCCAGCAGGGATGGACGGCCTGGAATATCACGTCTGACCTTCGTGGTATCGGTGGCTGGAGTGACGAAAAGCTGATGAATTACTTGCGAAATGGTCATCAGCGTGGGGAGGCGGTAGCGGGCGGACCCATGGCACAGGTTGTCAGCGGTAGCCTGCGGTTTTTGACGGATGAAGACCTGCGGGCCATGGTGGCGTATTTGCGTAGCGTGCCTGCAAAGCCGGGCACCGTACCGACGCATGCCGAAATAAGCGTGAAGCCGGAAGCGCAGGGCAATACAGACGCCGAAGCGTTATTCGTGTCGCTATGCGAGAGCTGTCATCATCCCGATGGACAAGGGCTGGGAGGGCCTTATCCGCGCTCTTTTCCAAATTACTCGGCTGTGCGCGACCCGGATGGAACGAACCTCATTCGTGTCATGCTTGAAGGGATTGAGCGAAAGGGGATGCAGGATGAGGCTTTTATGCCCGGCTATCGCGCATTCTTGAATGATGATCAGATTGCGAGTCTGGCCACTTATATCGGCCACCGGTTCGGTGGCCATACCCATGTGTTTTCGGCTCAGGATGTAGCCCGTCAACGAGAAGCAGGAGCCGGGCAATGACAATCCATCAATTGAATGTCAACGGCGCGGCTTACGAGGTCGATGTCGATCCGCAGGTGCCATTGTTGTATGTGCTGCGCAACGAGCTGGGCATCATGAGCCCTAAATTCGGATGCGGTCTTAGTGAGTGCGGGGCTTGCACGGTTCTGGCAGACGGTCGCCCTGTACGCTCCTGCTGCGTGCCGGTCGGCTCACTGGCAAGTCAGGCTATCGTGACCGTTGAAGGCCTGGGCACACCAGACCGACCACACCCTCTGCAGCAGGCGTTCATCGATGAGCAGGCCGCGCAATGTGGGTATTGCATTCCAGGCATGTTGATGAGTGCACAGGCATTACTCTCTCAAAACACCTCGCCAACCGACGAGCAGGTCAAACGGGCGCTTGTCGGTAATCTGTGTGGATGTGGAACACATACGCGCATCGTCAAGGCAATCCAGCGTGCCGCAGGCGTCATGCGCCAGGGCGAGGAGCGCTTATGACTTTTCTGGTGTCGCGCCGTTGTTTTCTCCAGGGTTTATCCGCTCTGGTGGTAGGGTTCAGCTTTAACGGTGTTCGGGCTGCCGAGCTATTGACGCCTGACCTTTCGGCTGAGCAGATGCAGAAAACCTTGGACGCCAGGCAGCTCGACGCCTGGTTGGCTATTCGCCAGGATGGCCGCGTCATTATCTATAGCGGCAAGGTGGAGCTGGGAACCGGGGTTGAGACCGCATTGCGCCAGATCGTGGCGGATGAATTGTGCGTCTCGTTCGAATCTACTCGTTTGATTCAGGGTGATACACAGTTGACGCCCAACCAGGGCATCACAGCAGGGAGCAAGACGATTCAGGTGGGTGGTGCCCAATTGCGTCAGGCTGCCGCTTCAGCCCGGCATTATCTTTTTAATGAGGGTGCACGTCGCCTGGGGCTCGATACGTCGGTGCTCGATACGGTGGATGGGTGTGTGGTCTACCGAGGCGATCCAACAGGTCGTTATGTTCGTTATTCCGACCTGCTGACGCAGGGTGCCTTTGAACGTTCTGTAGATAAGACTGCTAGTGTTCGAGCAGTCGAAAGCTATCGAGTCGTTGGTCAATCCATACCGCGGGTAGATATTCCTGCCAAAGTCTTCGGTCAGTTTCGTTACGTTCATGACCTAACTGTCCCGGGTATGGTGCATGGGCGGGTGATTCGTCCTCCGATAACGGGTGCCAGCCGTCTGGATGGATTAAAAGTCGAGCACCTTGATGCCAGTGAACTACCGGCAGGCGCGCAACTGGTCTATGAAGGCAACTTCGTGGGTGTGGTTGCAGAACAGGAATGGGTGGCCATGCAGGCTGCCCGTGCGCTCAAAGTGACGTGGAGCTATACCTCCACGTTGCCAAACCCTGGCGATTTGTACGGCCGCTTACGCCATGTGGCCGGCGAGCCTGAGGTGCTGGTCGAGCAGGGAGATGTCATCGAGCATATGGGACAAGCCGCCCAGGTTATTTCGGCTGAGTACCGCTGGCCTTTTCAAAACCACGACTCGATTGGCCCTTCGTGCGCTATTGCCGATGTACGAGCTGGCGCGGCAACCATTTGGTCGGGTACTCAAGGCATTTATCCGTTACGGTCGGCTTTGGCCAATCTGCTAGGCATTGACGAACACGCCGTGCATGTCATTTATAGCCAAGCTTCAGGATGCTATGGACATAATGGGGCAGACGATGTCGCGGGTGATGCTGCGCTGCTGTCCAGGCACTGTGGTCGTCCGGTACGTGTGCAGTGGTCCAGGGCTGACGAGCACGGTTGGAACCCCAAGGGTCCGGCTATGCTGATGCAGCTGCAGGGAGGGATGAACGAATCCGGTGACCTTGTGGCATGGCACTTCCAGAACTGGACGCCTACCCATGTCACCCGGCCCAGCGCCAAGGCGGGAGCTGCCTCTCTGTTGGCCGGACAGCTCTCCCGGGGACTGGCCGTCCAGGGGCCCAACGCGGGGGGAGGCCGTAACGCGCCTACCAGTTATACCCTCGTGAACTGTCGGGTTGAAACGCACTGGATCGACCCCTTGAGTTCGCCGCTACGGCCCTCTGCACTGCGTGGTTTGGGAGCGGTAGCAAACACCTTTGCCAATGAATCCTTCATGGATGAGCTGGCTTGGGCCGTGTCGGTTGATCCCTTGGCGTTTCGACTGCGTTATCTGCAGGATCCTCGCGGCCGTGCCGTGCTTGAAGCGGCCACCCGGCAGGCTCGCTGGACGCCTCGACAGCAGGGTCCTGATCGATGGAAAGGCCAATCCGTCCAGGGCTGCGGGATCAGTTACGTTCAATACGAGAATGAAAATGCCTATGTGGCCGTAGTCGCCGATGTGGATGTCAGCTCAGCCGGAGTAAGGGTCAGACGCGTGACGGTTGCCCATGATTGCGGGCTCATCATCAACCCGGACGGTGTTAGGAATCAGATTGAGGGGAATGTGATTCAGGCGATCGCCCGTACACTCAAGCAGGAAGTGACGTTCAACCCTACCGGTGTGACCAGTCTTGAGTGGGGAGCCTATCCCGTGCTGGCCTTTCATGAAGTACCAGAGATTGACATCGTCTTGCTCGATCAGCCGGACCAGCCTTCTGTTGGGGCAGGTGAAGCAACGTCTGCTGCAGTGCCTGCCGCTATTGCCAACGCGGTATTCGATGCGACAGGGTTACGGCTGCGGCAGGTACCTCTGACAAGAGCGCGCCTGACCAATGCCATGCACGCATAAGCCTTCTTACTGCTGACCGCCGGGCACCAGGACCTCATGGCGATCCGTCTCCAGTGCCTGCTCTTCTGCCTTCCAGGTCAGGTTGAAGCGCTCGGCAACCGTAAAGCGCTTGTCGATGAAGTCCCAGCGCTCTACCTCAACGCATTTGGTTTCACCGTTGCCTACGATCAGTCGATTGAAGGAGTTGGGTGCACTGCCACGTACGCGAGAGGAGAGCGTCGTGCCTGCCTGCACAATCCATATCTCTCGGGAAAGCTCAGGGTACTGGCCGCTTAGAGGAAGAACATAAGGGAGGTGGATATGGCCACCCATTACCAAGTCTAGGCCGGCGTCAGCCCAGGCGGTAAGCGCATCTCCTGCGCCGCCCTGCAGATTGCTCAAGTCACTCAGAACCATGGCGCCAAAGGGTTGATGTGCTACAACGATGCGCAGCTTTTCCTTTGAGGTCTTGTTCAAGCGGTCGACGACGCGTTGAATCTGCTCGGATGTAACCGCTCCGTCCTTGCGCCGCTTGGGGTGCGTAGTGTTCAACCCAATGACCAGAAGATGTTCATCTTCATAGGTAGGCTCAAGGTCGCTTCCAAAATGACGCTGGTAGTTGGCATAGGGCGTCATGAAGCGGGCAAAGAGGTTATAAAGCGGAATGTCGTGGTTGCCTGGTATTACCAGGGTAGCTGGAATGCCATATTTCTCAAGACGCTGCACGTAAGCCAGCCCGGCTTCGAACTGCTTGTCACGGGCTCGCTGTGTGATATCTCCTGAAAGAATCAGCAAGTCGGCGCCATGTTCACGTACGTGATCTTCCAGCGCATCAAGTACGGGTTGTTGTTCGGTACCGAAGTGAGTATCGGAGATTTGCAGAATCGTTGTCATGGGAAATGCATGCTGTCAGTGTGAAGTTACGACGCTAATGGGCGGCGAGAATTCGATTGTCTGGCCTGATTTAACGGTTAAGAGGCTGTAAGTGGTTAGGCAATTCCACTTGCATGGGCGTCTTGAGTTAGCCGTTATTCGTTTAAACGTTCAAACGGCATTATCGATGAAAAACGACACCAATGTCCCTTCGCATGGGGCAAGGAAAAATATGTGACGTTTTTATCCAAAAACTTGCAGACAGTTTCTCATCATTGAGCAGTAATCTGCTGCCGCTGCTTGTCCCTATCAACGATTAGCAGTACTTCATGGCTCACGATTTAACACATCACGGGCGTTTTAGACGTCATCGCTTCCCGGATTTTGGTCTGGTTACAAACCTGATTACTGATTTCTCACCAGAATGTGCGGGTACCTTCAAACAGGAGGCGTCTGCAGGTTAATGGAAGCGCATCGCTATGAATCAAGCGTGGAAGATTGAGGTAGAAGGGCGCGCTTAACGAGGCGTTGCGCCGTGGGATAATTGCGCTGGGTTGGCCCAAGCTGGGCGATCTACGGGCTTATCCGGATGAAAAGGCAATCAAGATCAAGCTTTCCGAGTATACGACCCAGCATAGTGAGTCAATGTTGGACACGTGGGCGTCGGCGCTCAAGACGCTAACCCACGACATTAGGGTAGGCGATGCCTTAGTCGTGTATGACCATAGGACGCGTCAGTACTGGCTGGGACATGTTACAGGTGGGTACAGCTATGATCCGCGTGAATGCGAGGAGTGGCCCAACCTGAGACAAGTCAGGTGGTATGCACAGATTCCCCGTGCGCAGCTCAGCGTCAAGGCGCGCAATGCATTGAGTGCGGTGCAGGGCTGTCAGTTGCGCCAGGAAATTTGGCAGCAGCTCGACTCACTCAGCCGTGGTGATTTTCAGCCGGGCGAGCAGGAGGCCGACACTATCCTGAGTGTTCGACAGGATATGGAAGCACAGGCTCGCGAACTGATTGCTGATCGGCTCGATCGTCTTTCCGAGGCGCAGATCATCCAGCTGGTATCCGGTCTGGTACGCGCCATGGGATTTATCACCAAACAGCCTCCTGCGTCCAACGGCAGCCTGGCTATCGAGGCTTCCCTGGATGGCCTGGGTCTGCATCCCCCTCATGTAAAGGTCCAGGTTCAGCATCGTCAAGGTGCCGTAGGCGGTGAGACTTTGCGAGAGCTTCTGAACTGTCTGAAGGCTGACGACAAGGGTATTTTTGTCAGTACATGCGGCTTCAGCCAGGAGGCTATCTATGAGGCCGAGCGCGCCGGTCAATTGGTGGCTCTGATGGACATGGATCAGTTAGTCGACATGCTTCTGGTGCATTACGAGTCTCTGGATCTGGAGCTGAAATCTCTGATTCCCTTGACGCGAATCTACTGGCCAGCCTCCTGAACGCAGCAGAAATAAAAAAGCCCCGGCACTGGCCGGGGCTTTTCACGATGGCCTGTTACTCTTCAAAGTGCCAGGCATCGTAGAGTTCGCTGGCAGAAGCGCTTGCCACTTCCTTGCGTGCCTTGAGCCAATCGGTCAGGGCCTGACGGTCTTCCTCGGTGGGCGAGCCGTAGCGCTTGTTTGCCATGATAGTGCCTTCGATCCAGGTTTCGCCGAAGCCACCCATGTAGTCCAGGTTACGGGACTCGACGAAATCGACGAAATCGCTCAGCAGCGCTTCTAGCGCTTCGTCTTCAAGCGATTCCTTGAAATCAGCCTTGAGCTCGAATGCCAGTTCCTGGAACTCGCCCAGATAGAGCTTCTTGCGGATACGGCGCTTCATGCGGCTAAGACGGGGATCGTTGGCAGTAGATTCGGACATAGGGAGACCTGTAGCTCGATAACTTCATGGCCAGCCAAAGGGTTTGACTGGATGGAAAGCGGCGCATTATCACCAGCTTCAGCCAGCATGGCTATCAAATATGATAGCGCGGTGACGATAAAGCGAAATGAATCTGTCGCGCCGGTGGATTTTCTGCGCAAAGATTTATCCCCATTTGCCATGACTTTCGTTGACGCTCCCAGGGCTTGCCCGTAACCTGCGCGTCTGCTTGAGGTGCCTCGTGACATGGGTCGACGAGGTGAAACAGGGAAGCCGGTAGCAAGCCGGCGCTGCCCCCGCAACGGTAGGTGAGTTGAACGTCGCACAGGCCACTGGACAGCTGTCTGGGAAGGCGCGGCGGAGGAGTTTTTTCCGCTCACGAGCCCGGAGACCGGCCTCAGGCGTTACACGGCAATGCGGAGGGCATTGATCGTCGCACAGGGCTAATGGCGTTGTGCGTCGTTGCCTCGTCTGTATCCTTGCGGAGCAGATCTTTCCGTTCGCCTCAGCCCTTGCCTGAAGGAGAGCGTCATGAGTGATACCCCGGAAACCCCCACCTCGTTACCTGTCGATGATGCGCGAAATGAGCGCCACCGTGAGCGAATGGTCCGTAAGAAAGCTGTCATGGACGAGCGGATCGCCAATGCACAGAATGAGCGAGGCTTGCTGCTGGTACACACCGGTATCGGCAAGGGCAAGAGCAGCTCTGCCTTTGGCATGGTGGCCCGAGCCTTGGGGCATGGACTGAAAGTGGGCGTCGTACAGTTCATCAAGGGACGCGTCAGTACCGGTGAGCAGATGTTCTTCCAGCGGTTCCCCGAGGAGGTCCGTTACCATGTGATGGGCCAGGGATTCACGTGGGAGACCCAGGATCGTCAACGGGACATCGAAAACGCTGCCAGTGCCTGGGCTGTGGCCAAAGCATTATTGAGTGATCCTGAAATAGCACTCGTAGTGCTTGATGAACTGAATATCGCATTCAAGCATGGCTACCTGAAAGTTGAAGACGTGCTGGCGGATATCGAGGCGCGTCCGGTCTCCCAACACGTTGTCGTAACGGGGCGCGGTGCACCGCAGGCGCTGATCGATGCGGCTGATACCGTCAGTGAAATGGGCTTGGTCAAGCATGCCTTCCAGAGCGGCATTCGCGCCCAGAAAGGAATCGAATTTTGAACCTGCATGATCATCGTCGGTGTCCGGCGCTCCTGGTTGCTGCGCCGGCCTCCGGCCAGGGCAAGACCAGTGTAACGGCAGCCCTGGCACGTCTGCATACAAGACAGGGCCGCAAGGTCCGTGTATTCAAGTGCGGCCCGGACTTTCTCGATCCCATGATCCTGGCCCGTGCGAGCGGTGCGCCGGTGTACCAGCTTGACTTGTGGATGGTAGGGGAAGAAGAAAGTCGCCGGCTGCTATGGGAAGCGGCAGGCGAAGCTGATCTGATCCTTATCGAAGGCGTCATGGGGCTGTTTGACGGCACGCCGTCTAGTGCGGACCTGGCACGTCGCTTCAATGTGCCGGTACTGGGTATTATTGAGGCGACCGGCATGGCGCAGACCTTTGGGGCATTAGCCTACGGTCTTGCACATTATCAGGCGGATCTGCCCTTTGCTGGCGTACTGGCCAATCGTGGCTCCAGCGCCCGGCAGACCGAGCTGCTCAAGGCCAGTTTGCCAAGCGGTATGCGCTGGTTTGGTGCCTTGCCGCGCAACTCGGGTATCGAGTTGCCGAGCCGGCATCTTGGGCTGATCCAGGCTGACGAGTTGTCGGATCTGGATGCACGTCTGGACGCTGCGGCCGATGCCATTGCTGCCAGTGCCGATACCTCACTACCGGAGCCTGTGCTGTTTCAGGCCCCTATGAAGAAGAGCGTCGAACCGCTGCTGGCTGATGTGCGCATCGGGGTTGCACGCGACGCGGCACTGTCGTTTCTGTATCAGGCGAACCTTGATCTTCTACGCGCTATGGGCGCTGAGATTCGGCATTTTTCAGTGTTGCAGGACCAGCAGTTACCGGAAGTAGACAGTCTCTACTTGCCGGGCGGTTATCCTGAATTACATATTCAACAGCTGTCTGGAAATACCGCCATGCAGTCTGCTATTCGGGCGCATCATGCCGCAGGCAAGCCCATTCTGGCCGAATGCGGGGGGATGCTCTATCTGCTGGAGCGCCTGGCTGACAAGACAGGCGAGCAGGGCGAGATGGTTGGACTTCTCGAAGGGGAAGCTACCTTGCAGCCACGTCTTACTGCACTGGCGCTGCAAAGCGTTGCCTTCGATAGCGGCACCTTGCGTGGCCATACGTATCATCACTCATCCTTGGAATCGCCACTGGCTCCAACGTTGCGTGGTATCTGCCCCAATGGCAAGGCCACGGCGGAGTCGGTGTTCCAACAGGGCCGCCTGACTGCCAGCTACATTCACTTCTACATGCCATCCGCCCCCGAAACGGCGGCTGCCCTGCTAGCACCATGAATCCTCACGCCTTTCCTTCCGCCGAGCAGGCCGGCGTCTATCGTGCTATCGCCGAACGACGTGACATGCGTCATTTCAGTGGCGGCCATGTACCGGAGGATCAGCTGCGGCGGCTGTTGAGCGCTGCTCATCAAGCGCCAAGCGTAGGCCTCATGCAGCCATGGCGCTTCATGCGCATTACTGATCAGGAGCTGCGTGCCGAGCTTTACCGGCTGGTCGAGTCCGAGCGTGTCTGCACGGCAGAGGCGCTGGGTGAGCGTAGCGATGAGTTCATGCGGCTCAAGGTGGAGGGCATAAAGGAGTGTGCCGAGCTGCTGGTGGCTGCCCTCATGGAGGGGCGAGAAGCCCATATCTTCGGACGCCGTACGCTGCCTGAAATGGACGTGGCATCGCTGTCTTGTGCGATCCAGAATCTATGGTTGTCCGCCCGGGCGGAGGGGCTTGGGATGGGGTGGGTTTCGCTGTTCGACCCGGCTGCGGTGGCTGAACTGCTGGGGATGCCTGAAGGCAGCAAGCCGCTGGCCATCCTGTGTCTTGGGCCTGTCGAGGCCTTCTACAATCAGCCCATGCTGGTCGAGGAGGGTTGGCGAACGGCTCGCCCGTTGGATGAGCTCGTGTTTGAAAACCGCTGGGGTTCTGTCAAGGAGACTGAAAAGACATGATTCTGGCCCTGACCACCTTTTTAGGTGTGCTGCTGGATACGATACTGGGCGAGCCTCGACGTTGGCATCCTCTGGTGGGATTTGGTCGGTGGGCAAACGCGCTGGAGCGCCGTTTCAATCCAGGCGGTGGCGGCTGGCGCAGTCACGGGCTGACGGCCTGGTGCATGGCTGTACTACCGTGGGTCGTCTTGGTAGCGCTACTCGATCAGATTCCCTACGTAGGCTGGCTGGTTGAGGCGCTGGCGCTGTACTTCACGCTTGGCCTTAAAAGCTTGGGCGAGCATGCCAAGCCCATCGCGCTGGCGCTACGGCGTAATAACCTGGAGGAGGCGCGGCGGCGTGTTGGCTATGTGGTCAGCCGGGAAACCCGTGAGCTGGATGAAGAGGCTGTCGCGCGGGCAGGTACAGAATCCGTACTGGAAAACGGAAGCGACGCTGTTTTTGCGGCTCTCTTCTGGTTTGTCCTGTTAGGCGCCCCGGGTGTTGTTCTATACCGCTTGGCCAATACGCTGGATGCCATGTGGGGCTATCGCAATACCCGCTTCGAACGCTTTGGCTGGGCGGCTGCACGCATAGATGATGGGCTCAATTACGTGCCGGCGCGTCTGGTGGCATTGACGTATGCACTGTTGGGTAACTTTGGCTCCGCTCTGCATTGCTGGCGAACACAGGCGCCTCGTTGGGACAGTCCCAATGCCGGTCCGGTCATGGCGGCGGGCGCCGGTGCGCTGGGCGTGACACTGGGTGGTCCAGCGCGCTATCACGGCGAGCTACATGATCGGCCTATTCTGGGATTGGGGCCTGCACCCACAGCGCACAGTATCGATATGGCAATGCTGCTCGTCCGTCGGGGCGTCATACTCTGGGTGGCAGTTATCGTGCTGGGAGGCGTGATCAGTGCTTGAGCATGGCGGACGTCTGCGCAAGGCTGCGCAGCGTTATGGTATCGCGTTGGAGGATTGGCTGGACCTGTCGACAGGGCTTGCGCCTATGCCCTGGCCAATACCCCACATACCGTTATCAGCCTGGGCGCGTCTGCCCGAGACAAACGACGGCCTGGAGGAGGCTGCTACTTGTTACTACAGGGCTCCACGGGTGCTGCCTGCTGCCGGCTCGCAGGCGGCCATCCAGGCTCTCCCCACACTTCGTCCTGAGGGGCGAATAGGCGTATTGGCACCCTGCTACGCTGAACACGAGCAGGCCTGGGAGCGAGCAGGGCATTGTGTTGTACCCCTGTCACTGGGCAATGTAGACGCAACGCTGAGCACGCTTGACGTCCTGGTGCTGGTCAACCCGAACAATCCTACCGGACAGCTTATCGAGCCTGAGCGGCTGCTCCGCTGGCATGCCAATCTGATTCACCGGGGTGGTTGGCTAGTCGTGGATGAGGCGTTCATGGATCTCTCTCCCGCATACAGTCTGGCTTCATGGACGGATCGGCCAGGATTGATCGTACTGCGGTCCTTCGGGAAATTCTTCGGTCTTGCAGGCGTCCGGCTGGGCTTTGTGCTGGCTGAGGCGAACTTGCTGGAGCGACTGGACGATGTTTTGGGCCCTTGGACAGTCAGTGGTCCAGCTCGGGCCGTGGCACGTGAAATTCTGCTCGATGAGCGTGGTCATGACCGGCAGCGCAAGAGGCTTGCGACGGCAGGGCAGCGCCTGGCTGATATATTGACCGCTCACGAGCTGGTCCCTGATGGCGGGTGCGGTCTGTTTCAATGGTTGTCTCGACCCGATGCTGAGGCGCTTCATGAGTTCCTGGCCAGACGAGCCATCCTCACGCGTTTTTTCCCTTCAATAGCGGGCATCCGCTTTGGTCTTCCCGGTGATGAAGCCGGGTGGACGCGACTCACCCTGGCTTTGCAGGCATACAAGGATTCCTTATGACAACCGTGATGGTGCAGGGCACCACCTCCGATGCCGGCAAGAGCACCTTGGTCGCCGGTTTATGCCGCTGGCTCAAACGCCAGGGAGTGGCTGTCGTACCGTTCAAACCACAAAACATGGCTCTCAACAGTGCCGTCACGGCAGACCATGGTGAGATAGGGCGCGCCCAGGCTGTACAGGCCCAAGCCTGTGGAATCGCGCCGCATACAGATATGAATCCCGTGTTGCTCAAACCCAATACGGACATCGGCGCACAGGTCATTATTCATGGTCGTGCAGTGGCTACGATGGATGCCAAGACCTATCACGGCTACAAGCGTATCGCTCGCGAGGCGGTGCTGGAATCCCATGCGCGTCTGGCCGGCCGATACGAGGTGATCATGGTGGAAGGAGCAGGCTCGCCCGCAGAGATCAACCTGCGTGAAGGCGATATTGCCAACATGGGGTTTGCCGAGCGCGTGGACTGCCCGGTTATCCTGATCGCTGATATCGACCGGGGCGGTGTCTTCGCCCATCTCGTGGGCACGCTAGAGCTTCTTAGCGAGTCGGAGCAGCAGCGTGTCGCAGGTTTCGTCATCAACCGTTTCCGCGGCGATATTGCATTGCTCAAGCCGGGCCTGGACTGGCTGGAAGCGCGGACGGGCAAGCCGGTGCTGGGTGTTCTGCCTTACTTGCACGACCTGCATCTCGAAGCCGAAGATGCGGTCGATACGCGACAGATCGCCAAGCGGGACGAGGTTATCCGAGTGGTGGTGCCGGTGTTTCCACGCATCAGCAACCACACTGACTTCGATCCGTTAAGGCTGCATCCCCAAGTCGAAATCAGTTTTGTAAGACAAGGTCAGGCGCTACCGCCTTGCGACCTGATCATTCTTCCTGGGTCAAAAAGCGTGCGAGGCGATCTGGCCTTCATGCGCAAACAGGGGTGGGATACTGATATCCAACGGCATCTCCGTTATGGAGGACGCGTGCTGGGTATTTGTGGCGGCTATCAGATGCTGGGCCGTACCGTAAGTGACCCGCTCGGGTTGGAAGGTGATCCAGGTGACAGCACAGGTTTGGGCGTGCTCGACATGAACACCGAGCTGGCCGCTGAAAAACAACTCCGTAATGTCGCGGGGTGCCTGGCGGCTACCCGGTCTGCCGTAACAGGGTACGAGATTCATGCGGGAGTCACCGAAGGGACCGCCTTGGAGCGACCTGCCATTATCCTGGATGATGGTCGCTGCGATGGCGCACTGAGCGAAGACGGGCTGATCATGGGAACCTACCTGCATGGGTTGTTCGAGTCGCCTGATGCGTGCACCGCCTTGTTGCGCTGGGCGGGGCTGACTACTCCTGAGCGTGTCGACTACCATGCTTTGCGCGAGCGCGATCTCGAACGGCTGGCGGACTTGGTCGACCAGCATCTGGACACCGCGAAATTGCGTGCTTTATGTGGAATAAACCAATGAAGGAATTGATTCTGGGGGGCGCGCGTTCGGGCAAGAGTCGCCTTGCAGAAAAATTGGCCACTGACTCAGGTCTGGATGTCATCTACATTGCGACGGCCCAGGCCTGGGACAGCGAAATGCGTACCCGAATTGCCCAGCATGCCGACCGCCGCCCCGTTGAGTGGAGATTGGTGGAAGAGCCTCTTTATCTAGCTGCGGTGCTGCGAGCTCATGCTTCGGCTGAGCGCTGTCTTCTGGTGGATTGCCTGACCCTCTGGCTGACCAATCTTCTAATGGCAGAGGATGCCACTATGCTTGCCCGGGAGCGAGCGGCCTTGCTGGAAGCCCTATCCGAACTACCAGGCCATATCATTCTGGTCAGCAACGAAACTGGCATGGGAGTAGTGCCGCTGGGTGAGCTAACCCGGCGCTATGTCGATGAGGCGGGCTGGCTGCACCAGGCGCTGGCCGAGCAATGTGATCGTGTTGTGTTGACCGTGGCAGGTTTGCCAATGACGCTCAAAGGAGCTTCTTTATGACGCAGTACTGGTGGCAGGCACCCTGTCAGCCATTGGATGAGCGGGCCCGCCAGTTGGCGACGGCCCGCCAGGCGCAGCTTACCAAGCCGCGTGGCGCACTCGGGCTGCTGGAGCAGGTTGCGATTGATCTGGCGGCGATGCAGGGATGTGAACGGCCTGTTATCGAGCACGTGGCAATCAGTGTCTTCGCAGGGGATCACGGTGTGGTGGAGGAAGGGGTGTCGGCCTATCCTCAGGCGGTGACAGGCGAAATGCTGCGCAACTTTGTTGGCGGTGGCGCTGCCATCAGCGTTCTGGCGCGTTCGCTCAAGGCTCCGCTGGAGGTCATTAATCTGGGAACCGCTGAGCCAATGGAGGCGTTGCCAGGCGTTATTGATCGTCCTCTTGGTCCAGGTACGGCCAACTTTACTCGCGAGCCGGCCATGACTGTTGCTCAATGCGAGGCAGCTCTGCAGGCAGGACGAGACAGCGTCCAGAAAACCAAGGCAAGTGGCGCTCAGCTGTTTATCGGTGGTGAGATGGGGATTGGCAACACTACGGCGGCTAGCGCTATGGCTTGTGCATTGCTGGAAGCTTCACCCCTCGCGATGACGGGGCCGGGAACCGGACTCGATGCAGATGGCATCGCCTTGAAGGTCGCGGTTATCCAGCGTGGTCTGCTACGCCATGCGGAGTCATTGAGTAACCCGCTAAAGGTGTTGCGCCGTCTGGGTGGCTTCGAGATTGCCGCGTTGACCGGCGCTTACCTTGCCTGCATGCAGGAGGGGGTTCCGGCATTGGTCGATGGGTTCATCAGCTCTGTTGCCGCCTTGTGCGCCGTACGAATGAGCCCCACCGGGCGGGAGTGGCTGCTGTTTGCTCACAGCGGAGCCGAGCCGGGCCATGCACTTGTGCTTGAAGCACTCAACGCTCAGCCGCTGATTGAGCTGGGGCTGCGTCTGGGGGAGGGAAGCGGTGCGGCATTGGCGGTGCCCTTGCTTCAGTTGGCGTGTCGCCTGCATGGCGAAATGGCGACCTTTGCCGAGGCCAGCGTATCGGATCGCCCGGCATGAGCCTGTTTCTGTTGAGACATGGTGAGACACAAGGGCCGGGTGGTTTTCGGGGGCGTCTGGATCATCCGCTTTCGGAGCAGGGCTGGTCCAGTATGCAGGCCGCGGTCCAGGCATTACCGTCATGGGAGTTGATTATCAGCTCACCCCTTGAGCGGTGCCGAGCCTTTGCTGAGTGGCTGGCAGGTAGGCAGGGGGTAGAGTGCAAACTTGAGCCTGACCTGCGCGAGTTGGACTTTGGCGATTGGGAGGGGCGTACCGCTGCCGAACTGATGGAGGGTCAGGCTGATGCCCTAGGCCAGTTCTGGGCTGATCCCTACAGTTTTACGCCGCCCCATGGAGAGCCGGTGGCCACGTTCGAACAGCGTGTCCTAGGCGCCATGGAGCGTATAGTCAGGCGTACAGCGGATACGAGCGCGCTAGTGGTAACCCATGGCGGCGTTATCCGGTTGTTGCTGGCTCGGCAGCAGGGGCTACCTCGTAAGGATCTGCTTCAAGTAGAAGTTCCTTATGCCAGTCTTCATGCTTTTGAGGCGTCTGCCTTGAGCGACACGTACCCACCATGCTGCCCTTCCTGATTGCCCTGCAGTTCTTGACTCGTCTGCCGGTACGCCTGCCCGGCATGCCTCCACCCGAGAAAACCGGTGAGTCTTTATTGTGGTACCCCATGGTAGGCGTGCTGGTGGGTACCATTTTATGGCTGCTTGGCAACCTGCTCGGGCAAGCGGCTCCGGTATTGCAGGCCGCTATTGTTCTAGCTGTATGGGTCGCGCTGACCGGTGCGCTGCATCTGGATGGCCTGGCGGACACGGCAGATGCCTGGGTCGGTGGCTTTGGTGACCGTGAACGCACCCTGACAATCATGAAGGACCCTCGCTCCGGCCCGATGGCGGTCGTTGCGGTGATCATTGTGCTCTTGCTCAAGTTCGCGGCGCTTTTCGTACTGCTTGAGCACCACCAGTTGGATGCCGTCCTCCTAGTTCCCTGGCTTGCGCGAGTTGCGCTGCCTGGGCTGCTACTCGTGACCCCTTACGCAAGGCCGGGAGGCTTGGGTCAGGTGCTGGTCGATCACATGCCGAAGCGGTTGCTGCGCCTTGTACTGGCCGCCCATGTCATCGTCATGTTGCTCGTGATACGAGAAAGCCTGATCGCTTTGCTGATGGCAGTGCTGCTCTTTCTGTGGCTTCGTCGAGCATTCATGACACGCCTGGGCGGGACTACTGGCGATACGGCGGGTGCGCTGGTCGAGTTGCTTGAGTGCGGTGTTCTGGTTGCGTTAGCCCTGACGAGTACCTGAATAAAAACGCCGCCTCAAGGGCGGCGTTTTTCATACGTGTCTATCAGAAGCGATAGCTGACCTGAGCGGCCAAGCCATGGGCGCTGTTTTCAACCTTGGCACTGTAGGCCGGCTGCAAAGCAGTCGCTTCACGATTGATTGAGGCCTTGTCTTCCCACAGGTAGGCATAGGCAACATCAACGGTCAGATCAGGCGAAGGAGACCAGCCTGCACCAATCGATACGGTCTTGCGATTACCCACCGGAATACGCACGTTGCGGTATTCGTTGTCGGTTGGCGACGGATCGATTGCGAAACCAGTGCGCAGTACCCATTGGGGGTTCAGCTGATAGGAAGCGCCGATGGCATAGGACCAAGTGTCGTGCCATTTGAGTTCTTCATCCACTGTGCCAAGGACATTGCCCAGAGTAGGTACTGTAGGTGTTCCACTGTTTTGTACTTCCAGCTTGTCCAGACGGCTCCAGCGGGTCCAGGTTGCGCCACCGTATAGTGTCCAGCGATCGTCAAGCTTGTAAGTAAAGGATGTATCCAGCGATTCAGGGGTAGTGATATCCAGCTCGGCATCGTACTTGCCATTCAGCGGGCTGATCAGACGATTGACGACGGGAGATAGACTGGACACGCCACTGGCCTTGGTATGGCCTTCCAACTTGTATTTCACTTTGGAGTGGTAGGTGACCCCGACCGCTAACTGATCCGTTACATCGGCCAGCACGCCAATGTTGTAGCCCAGCGCAACATCATCGCCCTTGATTTTAACTTCCGCATCACCGCCGCCCAAGGGCGCAAGGGACAAGTTGCTTTCCAGCTTGCCTGCTATTCGGTTGATCGTAGGGCCAAAGCCAACGGATACGCGGTCATTGATCTTGTAGCTCAGCGTTGGTTGGACTGTAATGACCTCAACCTTGCTGTACGATCCGTGATAACGACCCTGGAAACTATTTTCATAGTCACTGATCAGCGCGTAGGGTACATAGATACCCAGACCAAAGTGCCAATCATCATTAAGTGGTGTTACAACGTAGCCGAACGGAACGGCGGATGTTGGCACCATATCCCCTTCGTTGGTGCCACGCGCATTCGAACGCACATTACTAAAATCGCTACTGGCATCAATTACGGCCGCTCCGCCGCTGATTTCAGTACGCTTGAGCTTGGACATGCCAGCCGGGTTACCAAAAACGGTCGAAGCATCCAATGCAGAGGACGAACGACCGGCAAAGGAAGTCCCCATGCCACTGGCGCTTTGCTCGTTGATGGCAATGCCGTTGGCAAGGCTAAGGCTAGAAAAACTGGCGACAGCCAGCGCAATTGCTGTTTTCAACCCTGTTGTTTTCATTGTTAGCGCAACTCCAGAAGATGACGCGGGCGGAAACTATCAGAACGGTGACCTTTTACCAACAGCCACGACGAGCGTATCGCTCAAAAAAGGTTTTAACAGTCTATTGGCCGTTATTCAAAAAAGACTACCGGGTCATACTCAGGCTACCTGGTTCCACGTCTCGCTGCAGCGCTGCCAGGCCATGTGAAAGTCGTGAAGACGGCCTCTAGGATTGAAAACCTTACGCCATAACCGGGCCTGCCCCTGATGGTCGTCAGGCTCCGGTAAGGGCAGGCGTGATTCTTCGATCATGAGCCAGGCGATTGCTGTGGCATAACGAAGGTTGACGGTCAGCTCCAGATGAGGCGCCCCGAAAAAGGCATGTTGACTGGCGAGGCCTCGGACAAGGCTGGCCAGCTCAGGGTCGCGGGCCAGATAGTAATCCCAGAGGGCGGCATGCCGTTCGGCGGAAATTCGGTAAATACCGTGGTATTGCTGTGTTTCAAGCGTGGCGCCTAGCGCAGACTGCGTGGCGGCGGTGGCCAGCAGCATGGCCTCTGCTGCCAGGGAATAGCGGTCTAGATAGACCAGGGTGGGACGAATAACATACTGACTCAATTCGCATGCAGCGATTCCCATGGCTACCTCATCACTAAGACAATGACCCGCTCGAGTCGAATGCCTGGTCGGTTGATGTTGTTTTCGTGTAGCCCCGACTTCTCTTGACGTTAGGCCTTGAACTTCAAGTTTAGCTTTAAGTTTCGCACGTAAACCTAAGCCCTTAGACGATTTTGAAGTTTTCATCCCTGCCCATATTCCGCTTGGTCACGTTAGACTCATGCCGCCAGGTTCGGATGGCGGTCGCCTCGGCAGGCTGGTGCCTGTCTGGTCATGCCGTGCAGCCTGCCCTATGTTCTAAGACAACGAAGCGCCTCAAATGTGGCAAATCGGGACGCTTGATAAGCATTAAGCGGCTTAATCTGGGCCTTTGATCTGCCTGAATGCTTCAGGATGGATATACTTCCGGTAACAGTACTGGAGGATTTACGTGGCTCTTGCTATCCAATGGCTCAAAGACGATGCCAGCCTTGCTCGACAATGCGCGTTCTGGCGCACCTTGCCCTTCATCGTGCTCGACACCGAGTTCATGCGGGTCGATACCTTCTATCCCATTGCGGGCCTCCTTCAGGTCGGCGACGGGCAGGGCGCTTTTCTGATCGACCCATTGACGATCAGTGACTGGGCGCCGTTGTCTGGGCTGTTGGAAGACAAGCAGGTCACAAAAGTCCTTCATGCCTGCAGTGAGGACCTTGAGGTTCTGCTCAAGCTGACCGGAAGCCTCCCCGAGCCGCTATTCGATACGCAGCTGGCGGCTGCCTATTTGGGGTTGGGTCATTCGATGGGATATTCGCGTCTGGTACACGAACTGTTAGGTATCGCCTTGCCCAAGGACGAGACACGCTCGGACTGGCTTCAGCGCCCACTGACGGAGCTACAAGAGCGCTATGCCGCGGCTGACGTGGAGCATCTGGCGGAATTGTATCTGGCGTTGTCTGAGCGCCTGGATCAGACGAAGCGGGGATGGCTCTTGGAAGATGGCCGTGAGCTGGTAGCCAACCTTAAGCAGGAGTCGGACCCCTATCAGGCGTATAAAGATGTCAAGCTGGGCTGGCGCCTGTCGCGTCAGCAGCTGGCTGTGCTAAGGGCCATCTGTGCGTGGCGCGAGCAGGAGGCAAGGTTATGTAACCAGCCTCGCAATCGTATTGTGCGCGAGCGCTCCCTGTGGCCTCTGGCGCGACTTCAGCCCAAGGACAAGGTCGCGCTGGCCCGTATCGATGACATGCATCCTCGTACTGTACGTCAATACGGCGATCACCTGATCGAGCTGATCAGCGAGGCCGCCAAGACGTCTCCGGATCAATGGCCTGAGCCGTTATCCGAGCCGCTGCCTCCGGAAATCTCGCCGATTCTGAAGGACCTTCGTCTCATTGGCCAGAGTGAAGCTGAGCGCCTGACCATGGCGCCTGAACTCATGCTGCGAAAGAAAGTACTGGAAGCCTTGATCAAGAGTGGCTGGCCGGATGGTCAATATGTTTTACCCGACACGCTGCGCGGATGGCGCCGCGAGTTGATGGGGCAGGCCTTGCTGGATCGCCTAGCTGCCTTGCGAACCTGATGTTATCCGGAGTACCCATGAAACGAATCTGTTCCATTTACAAAAGCCCGCGCAAAAGCGAAATGTACCTCTACGTCGACAAGCGTGACGGGCTTGCTCGCGTACCAGAAGGGTTGATTGCAGCCTTTGGTACCCCTCAGCTTACGTTTGAATTCGTTCTTACGCCGGAACGACAGCTGGAGCGCGAAGACACTGCAAAGGTTTTGGAAAATTTGGAGAAGCAGGGTTATCACCTGCAGATGCCACCACCTCAGGAGGAGTACATTGAGCATCTGCCTGAGCATTTGCTGCGTATGAACGACCCCATGTAACGCGACAGTCATCACCATTGCTTGTCAAGGAAAGACCAGATCATGCGTTTCTTGTTGTTGGAAGACAGTTATCAGGACTATTTCACCGCGTTGCATGGGTTGGACGCCTCTCTGGAAATAGTCGGAGGTAATGATCCGGAAAAGGTGGCAGGCGTGGCTGCCGAGTGCCAGATCTGGCTAGGGCAGCCAGATCTCGTCGCAAAGCTTCTGGATCAGGGGCTCAAGCCCTCATGGGTTCAGTCCACCTGGGCGGGCATCCGGCCGCTACTGGCCTCCGGGTTAACACAGGACTATGTGCTCACGCGCGCAGTGGGCGTGTTCGGGCAGCTGATGAGCGAGTATGTGCTCGGCTATCTGCTTGCCCATGAGCGATGTCTCTTGGAGCGCGCTCGAAAACAGGCGGATCGACTTTGGGAAGCCTGCACCCCCGGCTCGCTGGCAGGGCGACGTGTTCTGATTGTCGGGGCCGGTGACATTGGCCAGGATGTAGCACGCTTTCTAGCGCCTTTTGGAGTTGAGCTCTACGGTATTGCCAGAAGCCCGCGCGCACTGCCCGGCTTTCTTGACGTGCATGGTCTTGAGGACCTGAGTCGTGAGGCCTCGAAAGCTAACTACCTCATCAACCTTTTACCTGACACTTCGCATACGCGTGATCTCTATACGCTTGACCTGTTCAAACAACTGAAGCCTTCGGCACTGTTCGTAAATGCAGGACGTGGCACTGCCGTTGTGGATGCCGATCTGGTAACAGCATTGGAGCAGAAATACCTGGCCGGCGCCGTGCTCGATGTTTTTCGAGAGGAGCCGCTGCCTAAGACTCATGCGTTCTGGTCGGCGCCTGGACTGATCATTACCAGCCATACCGCGGCAGTGTCTTCGCCCCCTTATATTGCCCGACTCTTTCTTGAAAACCTGAGCCGCTACCGCAATGGAGAGGCATTGAAAGGGCAGGTGGATTTCAAGCAAGGGTATTGATTGCGTGCAGAGCCGGCCTATTCGTAAGCCGGCTCTGTGGCGGCATTAGCCGAGAGTGTAAGGGCCTTCGGCAGCCAACTCTTCGACTGGCCGACGTGGGCTAGGCAGCTCACGGGCCTGTAATTTCTCAGACAAAGACGACTTGTCGCCCAGCTTGCCAATGGCAATTGCCATTTCGATCTTGAGATCGGTGGGTACTTTCAGCTCCTGACGAATTAGGTCGTACTCGATACCTGCCATCCCGTGGGTATGAAAGCCCAGCTTGCCAGCCTGTAGCGACATGAAGCCCCAGGCTGCGCCGGTATCAAAACTATGGCTACCCAGCGGAACCTCATCGCTACCGCCGGGCGGTACGAAGGTGGTCTTGGACAAGACGATGACCAACGCCGCAGCATGTTGTGCCCAGCTACGGTTATATTCACTGATCAGCTTGAGAAAGGTATCCCAGTGCGCAGAGCCACGGCGAGCATAGAGGAAGCGCCAGGGCTGAGCATTGTAGGCCGAGGGCGCCCAGCGAGCGGCCTCGAAGATACTCATCAACTGGTTTTCTTCTATAGCGGCATCACTGAAGGCGCGGGGAGACCACCGTTGGACGAATTGCGGGTCGACTTCATACTGCGGAACACGAGTGCTAGCGGTCATGTGACGTCCTATGCAGGTAAAGTGTTACGCGTCGCCCTGGTTCGGCCTGAAGGAAATGATATGAGGCACGCCATGCAGAAGCCATCATCCTGACTTCAGCCATTCTGGCCGCGGATGCTGTTTCGCCTGCGCATGGGTTCGTCACATTTTACGCTCAGGCAGGCCCATGAGCTGCGCATCTGGAGAAGCCCTGTAACGTTAACCTCCAGAAGGCTGCGGCGACAAGCTGCACGAGCGGTGCTTGGCCGATTCGTGCATGAGGACTAGACTGCGCGCTTTTCGCAACCGACTACGTTCATGGCTGATATCACTCGACCTTTCTGGAAACGCAAGACCCTAGACCAGCTCGACCAGGGGGAGTGGGAGTCCTTATGCGACGGCTGTGGCTTGTGCTGTCTGCAAAAGCTGGAGGATGAGGACGATGGCAGCGTGTATTACACGCGTATCGCCTGCAAATTACTGGACCTGAAAACCTGCAAGTGCACCCGCTACGCCGAACGGAAGCAGTTTGTGGCTGATTGTATTCAGCTCACCCCAGGACAGGCTGATGAATTCAAGTGGCTGCCGCCCACCTGTGGCTATCGCCTGGTGTCAGAAGGCAAGGACCTGCCGCTCTGGCATCCCTTGGTCTCGGGAGACGAAAGCGCCGTACATGATGCCGGAATCTCCCAGTCGGGCCGCATGCTGAGTGAAACCCAGGTAGCGGAAGAGGACTGGGAAGACTATATGATCTTTCGGGCGGGCTGAGTCAGCCCACCGGGGACGGATCGGTCAGCGATGCGTTTCCGGTAACGGTTACCGTCTGCGTGGCGCTGGCCGCACTTTCCATCAAGCGTTTCAGATGAGTCAGGTCTCGGGAAGCCTGTGACGCCGGATCGCGTTTCATGATCTTGGCGAGGCTGTGCCCCAGTACGCCGCCTGGCGGATCATAGGCAATCAGGGTTTCGACTTCGGTACTGCCATCAGGACGCTCATTGAAGGCTACCCAGCCCATCGTATTGAGATCACCGCCGGCGATGGAGCGCCATCCAATCAAGTTGCCAGGCTCGTCCTCCGTGATGACTGAATCCCACTCCAGCGGGCCGGTTGGGCCTTGAATCACCCAGTGAGAGCGTTTGTCGTCCAGGATGTCGATGCGCTGGATCAGCTCCATGAATGCAGGCAGGTTCTTGAAGTTGCGCCAAAACTGATAGAGCTCGTCCTTGGGTCGATTGATAACCACACAGCAAGACTCGGTCTTGGCATTTTTCCAGTGATAGTCGCGCATCAGCTGGCGTTCAAACTCACTATGGCTCAACGCTTGTTTGGCAGCACAATGCCCTGAATAACCTCGGTAAAGTGCCAACGCCCCGACCGCCATCCTGGCAACCCCGAGCAGGCCGCCCTGTCGTAGTCCCTTGATCAATAGCAGGCCACCCCCTGTCAGGGAGGCAACACGCTCAAGTCCCCCCACATTTTGCACGCGGTCTGAAAGATGGCTGTTCCGGGTAGCACGGCGGCCCAACATGGCAAGCTCCTTGATGACAGGCAATTACAAAAAGACCGCGCCAAGACAAAGCTGTTCCGGTGGGATCGATAGCTGGTTAACAGATCGGAGCGTTTCCAGCAGGCAGGGTCTGATGCTCTGCCTGCTGGAAGCGTATCAGTGACTCAGTCCAAGAACCTTGAGCAGGAAAGCGTACTCAAGTGCTACGTCACGTAGCGCCTGATAACGGCCGCTCATGCCGCCGTGACCTGCGCCAAACTCGGTCTTGAGTAGCAGCAAGGCATCATTCGTGCGCGTGGCTCTGAGCTTGGCTACCCATTTGGCCGCTTCCCAGTACTGCACGCGAGTGTCGTGATAGCCTGCTACGGCCAGCAAGGCTGGATAAGCCTGGGCCTTTACATTTTCGTAAGGCGCATACGCAGCGATGCGGGCGTATACATCGGCCTCACCTGGATTGCCCCATTCATCGTACTCGGTGACGGTCAGGGGAAGGTCGGGCTTGAGCATCGTATTAAGCACATCCACGAACGGGACTTCTGCAATGGCTGCCGCAAACAGATCAGGCCGCTGATTGAGCACAGCGCCAATCAACAGGCCGCCAGCACTACCGCCGCTGATGCACAACTGCGAGGCGGTGGTATGGCTCTGCTCGATCAGGTGTTCGGCGCAGGCAATAAAGTCATCGAACGTGTTCTGCTTGTTTTCCAGCTTGCCCGCCTGATACCAGGCCTCACCTAATTCACCACCGCCTCGCACATGTGCGATGGCAAAGGTGAAGCCACGGTCCAGCAGACTCAAGCGCGCATGGGAGAACCAGGGATCGAGGCTGTGACCATAGGCGCCATAACCATACAGGTACAACGGGGTAGGCTGGCCCACCCGATCCTTGCGCATGACCAGGCTGATCGGGATCTGTGTGCCATCTGGCGCCGTAGCCCACAAACGTCGACTGACATAGTCGTCGGCGTCGAACGGCCCCTCTACCGGGACTTCCTTCAAGACCTGTTGTTCGCCGGTGGCAAGGTCTAGTTGGCGTACCTGTGCAGGGCGATTGAGTGACTCATAACGCAAACGCATGACCGGGCTGTCAAACTCCAGCACGTCGATCATCCCAAGGTTGTAAATCTCGTCGGGTAACTGTACCCGATAGGCAGGTGCGTTTTTGGGGCGTACCTCGAGCACCGGCAGACCTGACTCGCGCAGATTCAGGATATAGCCGTTGGCATTGAGGTTTACCTCTTCGAGCATGCGCTCGGGATCATGTGGAACCAGCAGCTCCCAGTGCTCGCGGCTGGGCATGTCATCTGGCGCTTGATACAGGGCATAGTTGATACCTGCCTGGTTGCTTCGAATCATCCAGCCATCAGCTCCATGATCAGGGAAGTACTCATGACCTTCCTGACGAGGGGCTACACAGACGAAAGCCTCGCTTGGCCGGTCCGCGTCCATGACCCAGGCTTCACTGGTGGTCTTGCTGTGGGAAAGGAGAATCAGCTTGCGCTCGGAGCTTGAGCGGTAGCATCCAATAAAGAAGCGGCCATCCGTCTCGTGAAAGACCATTTGCGCCTCTTGGTCACCCAGGCGATAGCGATAGAGCTTGTGAGGACGATGAGCCTCGTCACGCTCTCCGAAAAACAGGGTTTGGCTATCGCCAGCCCAGGTCATGCTGCCATCGCAGTCATTGAAAGGAAGTTCGGTCAAGTCGCCTGATGCCAGGTCTTTTATAAATAGACGATAGGTTTCGTCACCAGTCTGGTCCAGGCTGTAACCCAGCTTGGTCTGATCAGGGCTGAGCGTGAAACGGCCAATTGACAGAAATCCACCACCGGCCAGTTCATTGGCGTCGAGTAGCAATTCCTCCTGGGGCTCATCGATGGTCAGCGAGCCGTCCCGGGGGCGAGGGCAGCGGTAATGGCGCGCATATTCATCACCGGCGCGGGTTCGGTGGTAGTAGAGATAATCTTTGTACGGTACCGGCAGTGACAGGTCCGTCTCCCGGATGCGTCCCTTGATCTCCTGGAAAAGTGTCTCACGCAGCGCGGCTTCCGGCTGCAACACCTCGTCCAGATAAGCATTTTCAGCTTTCAGATAAGCCAGCACTTCAGGATCATCGCGTTTCTCCAGCCAAACGTAGGGATCTGCGCCGTGCGTACGTTGAGCGAGAGGAGGTTGTGTCATGGGTGACTCCTTAGGTGTCGGTGGACCGGTTTTGAGGTGTCTGTGCATGGGCAGGGCGCGAGTAGGGGCGCCCAACCGTGCAAAAGTCGCTATCATAGGCATCCTTTTTATAGACCCGCCATGTATCGAAATGACTGAGCACGATTACCTGATTGCCTGGGCTGTCTATGGTGTTGCCGCACTAGGCTGTCTATGGGTGTGTTTCAAAGCGACCGGCTGGATGTGGCGTTGGCTGCGAGAACCCATCCGTTTGATTGTTGCCCTGATACTGTTCTCTCCGACGATAGCAGACCCTGAGCACAGCTTTTACGCACCCTCCAGCGCCATTGTCGTCATGGATCTCGGCTTCCATGTAGGAAACAGCGCCTGGCGGGCTGTGGCGGAAATGGCGCTGTATGGGTGTATCGCATTCGCGGCATATTTCATCTTCGCGCTGATCCGCTGGCTGTTTCAACGCTCCCGACGCAATGATGAGGCTGCCAACCAGACACCACCGCCTGCCGACCAGCCTGCTCCCACGGCAGCGAACAACCCCTCGCCATCATCCCCACCATCACGGGTCCCAGAGCGTCGTACGCGCATCGAGCCGCGCCTGTAGCTATCACGCCGCCCTTGTCTGTTTGCAGGCTGGGGCGAATGTTCTCCGTCTGGCTGGGTCCATCTCTATGTATGTTCATAAGACAAGTGAATGATAGGAAGCCGCCGGGAGTACCGTCAGGTAGCCGTTTTATTGCCGTATCGTCGTCAAACAGCTGATTCGAAACTGTTTCTTGGACATACTCATTGTCTGGCAGAGGGCCTGCTATTAGAGCATCTCTCGTGCCGTATCGAATGAGGTCAGGATATGTGTGAATTGTTGGGCATGAGTGCCAATGTTCCTACCGATATCACCTTCAGCCTGACAGGGCTGATGCAGCGAGGAGGACGTACCGGCCCCCACCGGGACGGCTGGGGCGTGGCGCTGTACGAAGGACGCGGACTGCACATGTTCAAGGATTCCATGCCGGGAGCGGATTCCGAAGTGGCTCGCATGATCCAGGGCTATCCGCTCAAGAGTCGCACGGTTATCGCGCATATTCGCCATGCCAACGTCGGCTCGGTAAACCTTGCCAATACACACCCTTTCGTTCGGGAGCTGGGAGGGCGCTACTGGTGTTTTGCCCATAATGGCCAACTCAACGAGTTCGCACCGGATCCCGGTCTGTTCCAGCCAGTAGGGGACACGGACAGTGAGGCGGCATTCTGTTATCTGCTCAATGAGGTCAGGCGGCGTTTTCCCGATCCGGTGCCTGTCGAAATGCTCCTGCCTGTTCTGGTCGGAACTTGCGATCACTTTCGCCGCTTTGGTGTGTTCAACTGCCTGCTGAGTGATGGTGACTGGCTGTTCACGTTTTGCTCGACCAAGCTGGCCCACATTACGCGACGGGCCCCGTTTGGTCCGGCGCACTTGAAGGACGCCGACCTGACGGTAGATTTCAAGGCTGAAACAACGCCTGATGATGTGGTTACAGTGATTGCGACAGAGCCTTTGACGGCCAACGAAACCTGGGCGCTTCATCAGCCTGGTGAGTGGAAATTATGGTGGGATGGCGAAATCGTCACCCAGGGGCGGGTCTAAACGGTTGTAGCGAAGCCTGCCATTCAATACGCAAGGAGTTATGATGCTGCGTAGTTACATCCGGCTAATCCTGTTTGCGCTAGGCCTTCTGGTTGGTGTGCAGATACCAGGGTTTATCACTGATTACAGCCAGCGTATCGAGGCCCATCGCCTTGAAGCCCATCAGGCGTTGGAAGGGTATCGCAAAACGGCAGGCGAGTTTTTTGGCGGTGATATGGATCGTCTGGTAGCCCATTATCGTGCCAGTGATGATCCGGTCTTCCAGAGCGATGCCGATAGCTTTGGCATGCTGATGCGCCGTGAGCAAATGCTCGATTCGCAATGGCAGGCATTGCAGGGCCGCTGGTATGAGCGCGCTTGGCATGTCTTTACCAAGGCTAACCCAGCAATACTTGAAGAGACGTGGCAAGGCTACCGTTATCAGGTTGTCCTGACGCCTGAATGTATCGGTTGGGGGCTGGCCTGTGCCTTTTTACTGTCCTGGATCATCGAGGCCATCGCCTTGGCATTGGCTGTACTTATCATGCCGCGGCGTAGGCCAGCGCGACGTCTCGTCTAAATTGAAAGGCCGGAAAATTCCGGCCTTTTTGTGTCGCTCAGCCTGCAGTGTGGGCAACTGCCTCTATCGACCGCAGTCGCCTGCTTTGGTGAGCCTGATTTCAGTACGCTTCGTGATAACAATGACGCTGATCCACATCTGTATCACTGCCGAGCATCTTCTTGACCGATACGGCATAGGTACTTTGTATGCGTTGGCCAAGTGTAGAGATGAGCCGGTAGTGGCTTTGAAAGATACAAGTCCGCGGTCGACTGAGCGAGTCGCTGAAGAAGGGCGCAAGGCAGGGCGCGAGGTGATAGGCCATCGTCCCAGGGTATGGTGGAATGGCAGACTTGCGCGGCCTCTGGCAGAGGCAACAGGTTTCTCCGTAGGCGAAAGTTACTGTAGTCATCAAGTTGGCTGAGGAGCTGTTTGAGCGGAGGTTATCGGTATGCAAGGGAGAAGATCTAGCCTATCCGGTTGCCAAGCCATTTAAGGTTCAGTTCTCTCACTGGGGGATTACCTGATTTCAGGCTATGCCAATAAATTTTCGTCTTTTCAGTAATTTAGAAGAAAAAAGGCTTGACGACCCAGTCTGATTCCGTAAAATGCGCACCCACAGCAGGCACGTAGCTCAGCTGGTTAGAGCACCACCTTGACATGGTGGGGGTCGTTGGTTCGAGTCCAATCGTGCCTACCAAATATTCCCGCACTGCTGGCGGGGCAAGAAGCCGATCCGAAAGGATCGGCTTTTTTGTTTGGGTCGTTAAAACATTTCGTCTCAAACACAGCTCAATAATGTTCTCAAATTGACGTATAACGTCAGGTCTTCTGACTGACGAGTCACGGTGCCAGGAGTGGGTAATGAAATGGTTTTGTGTAGGAGCCGTGCTTCTACTCGCCGGGTGTGCAAGCGTAAAAGATCTGGAGCAAAGTCCGCCTTCAATGGATGTCAGATCAGGTAAGGACGTTCAGGCCTATACCCAATGCCTGGTTGATCGACTGGCTAAAAGTCGGGCGCCTGCAACGCTGGCAGGAACAGCTAGCGAGCAAAGAATTATTGTGCCATCCAAGGTTTCTTCTATTCCTGCTGCGGTTATCCATGTAGACGATAGCTCTCGTGGCAGTCACATCACACTGCACGAACGCATGGCTAACAATCCTCTTCGACCCAGCGATGTTCGCGAGGCGGTTAAGTATTGCATTGACTAACGGGTTAAGCAGCGTGCCCTTTAGGTTGTTTCGAGAGCACGCACTCAGCCATCTAGAGGTATGAGAAAAGTGCGCCGAATAAAATGACCCAAACGACCGGGACGGAAACGTAGAGAAATTTTTCGGTGGGCGTGAAGGGCTTTTTACTGATCATCGCGAGTGACTACCTGCATGAATTCGCTATGTGATGAGTGGGGCATTAAGGCCGGAAATATGCCTGAGCTACATGACATATCGGCGTAACAGGCGAAACTTGAAGTGGGCAGGTAAGGGCGGCCGCAATGGCAGATGAATGGTCGCGGCATCGGTAGGCGTTCAGGCTGGGTGCATGAGTGTCCGGTCTGTAAAATGAAAGCCTGACAATAACTCTTCGCGGGAAGTAGGAATGCAGGACGTGTTGATCCACGTGTGGGAAAGGATTTTTTGGGTAATGCTCTGGGCGGTTCGTTACCTGCCGGCTACGCTGGCTATTCTGGGAATAGCGCTGATCGTGGGTGTCAAAAATAACCATACATGGTGGGGGCGGGTCGTACTGCTTCTCTTTGGTCTCGTAACACTTCTGGTAGCAATGACTATTCAGATTCTTTCCTCTTCCCCTCCTGCCTGAACTCTTTCAAGTCGCCTGTCCTGTAGCGTTGGTTAGCAGTCAGCGCTACAGGATGATCAGTGATCTTAGGTACGACAGGCCTTGAGATCGACGTTTCCAACGTATTTATTGCCGTGACCCATAATGCACGCCAAGCGCTGGTTTCGTTGGCGCTCCCACCGCTCGGCCGGGTATTGCTTGTTCCAGGCTGAATACAACTGTTGGTCCTGCTTGGATAAGCGCAAGTCATACCGTTCGCTCATGTATAGGTAGGTGCGCGCAATCATGCCGCGGATTTCTGGGCGGGGCATGGCTTTTTTGGCCTTGAAGTCGACCACCATCTGGCAGGCTCCATACTGGGTCGGTTTCTGTGGCAGCCAGCCGAACGAAAAATTGCTGCGGTCGCCATTCACTTCACCAATGACTGGTACCAGGTTGAACAAATCAGCTTCGGCTTTCTGGTAAACCGGATCGCTTGAAGTGCAGTTTTTTCTCCCTCCTTTTTGCCAGCACTGGCGCTGATGGCCGATAACCCAGGCAGGCACGATGTGCTCCCACTCGATGCGAGAGGCTCTGGTTGCATTTTTGCGGGGCACATAGCCACAACTTTTCAGGTCCACCGTCTTGCCGGAGTAGTGGCAGCCGCAATAAAAATCTACAGGTTGCTGCTTGTAGACTTTGGCGCCTATCACTTTGGCTTCGCGAAACGTGCGAGGCGCTTCTGCATGAGCCGGAATGATAAAAAAGAAGAAAGAAATCAGAGAAAAAATACGAAACATGGCCGTGCTCGATAAGTAAATCGGCGCGGATGGTAACGGGCAGCGTTGGGTTTGAGGAAGGCAGTAGGACTAAAATGAGAAATGGTTCACTGTATGGATAGACAGCTATTTGGCGAGAGGGTAATTGCTAGCGACTTACTGTCATGTAACCCGCTAGCGACAGGATTAGCGACGTGTACGCTTGGCTGCCTTTTCCCACTGCCCAATCATCTCAAGAGTAAGGCGCTCGTCCCAGGACTCCAGCTCAATGTTTTGAGCCAGCAGTTTTTTACGGGCGGCGACCAGAAGGTGGTGTAGGGAAGTAGGATTGCAGTAGATCGCGGTACGGATACGCCCGGATTCAAAGTGGATAACTCCCTGAGGATCTATCGCTTTAAAGGCAAAGGTACCGCGAGAATCACGGTTGGTGAAATGGCATTCCAAGGGTGCCAGGGCAGCTTGTATTCTGGAGCGGGCGGCATCGTAGCGAGAGGGTTGCATGTCAGTATGCTTAGAACGACTATTTAGGATGGCACACTGACATTAAGTTTATACAGTAGTTCGATAGGAAGCGCTGTTTGAGCCTTTAATTGTTAAAGATATCTATTTTGCAGGTTAAAGCCGTTAAGAATCTCTATTTTCTGGTGTCTCTAACGATGCAGACAATCATGGCGATAGTGGCCACAATCATCGTTGCAATACCGAAGCCCAACTGAATTCTGGCTTTGGTTTGATCACATATTTCAGCAACACCGCCATGCGAAGGACAGCCGCCTGTTGTAAACCAGTAGGCATTACCCAGAAGTAACATCCCAAAGGCGCAGGCGATGAATGCAGTCAACGCCAAAAACAATACTGTGCGTAACATATGGACTCTCTAGGTAAAGCGAATGAATGCTGATCGGCAGTAGGCGATACGAAAGACATGACTCGATGCGTATTGGCTTGCCTCTATTCTCATTATAACGCGCTTAAGGGCAGAGAAAGGTAAGAACCAATACCCGGTATGAATGCCCAAAATATTGCTGCTTACTTCTTGGAGATGCCAACATGCCTGAAACTGATCATATAAATCCTGACCAGATCGACGTCGACCCTGAGATTCAGCCTAACCCTAAAGAGGCTCCTGTTCCTCTGGAGTCTGATGAGGAGGCAGAGAACAAATAACCAGACGTTGCCGACTCATTTATAACGAACTGATTTATAAATGAGTCGTGCATGATTCGAAAAAGCAGGACAGGCTGTCAAGCGTAGCAAGGCCCATCTAGCAGGGCAGGCGGATGCCTAGCGATAAGCCCAGTCGATGTTAAGCAGGTTGAGCTTTTGTGCACGCAGACGACGCTTGTTGAGTTCGTCACTATAGGGGGGGAAATCCAGTTCCAGACTTTCGCCTCCATGCTGTTTCAGTACGTATAAAAGGACAGTGCCTTCATCGACATCAGCCGGCGCGTCGGCTATTGCCAGTTCTCTTGGTTCTCCTGCCTCTTCATAGGTAATAACCAGGTTGCCTGCATTGCTCATGATCGTACTCCCTTAGTGGTGTAATTCGATGAAGCCATCTCTTTTGACGGGCTAATAATGAATTCATTCCTTACAAAGGCAGCCTGAATGGCTTCCAGGCGTAAACGCATGGGTTTTGCATTTTGCTAAGGTAAGTACGTCACACTTTCGACTGATGTGAATTGTGAGCATTGATAGGCGCACTGAAAATCTCGCCCTAATTTAGGAGAGGGTTTAATGCTGCATGTATACATGCCGATGGGTAGTTCAAGGGATTCTCTTTGTCTGTCTTCTGATGGCCATGTTTGGCCCTCAAATGACATGGCGCTATTTCATAGCTCGCCGCATTGCTTCCCGTCTAGGTATTCAAAGTCTTTTCGAGCTTAATACCTTGGTTGTTGGCTTCTTGCTACTGGTCGGTTTCTTTCTGGTACGGTGGAGCACGCACGCTCCCTCTTGAAGACGGTAAGCCATATTTACAAAGTAGCCCTTGTTGCCGGGTGCTTCGAGTCCGTATGGTAGAGCTTTATGTAAACGATAAGGCAGTGTAATGACTTGGAAGTTGAGTTCCCTGGCAGCGTTAATTTCTTCCTTGGTTCTTGTAAGTGCCTGTAGCAGCTCTCCAGAGTCTGGCAGTAACGAACGTACCCGAAGCAGTGATGCGACTGCATCATCATCCGCACTTGGAAGTGGTTGTAATTCCGATGCTGCACAATATGCGGTAGGTAAGACGGCTACTCCTGAACTCTTCAAGCAGCTTCAAGAGCGCTCTGGTGCAAGGATTACACGTCTTGTGCGTCCGGATGATGCCATGACGATGGATTTCAACTCGGAGCGCCTGACGGTTACCACTGATGAGGCGCTTGTGATCAAGACGGCTCGTTGTGGCTGATACATCCGAGGGCGGGCCAACACTGATGCCTCTGATCAGGTTGGTCTGCCTGAGTCTACTCTGAATCGATCAATCTACTCTCGTTGTGGATAGGATGGCTTTGGCCTGTGTCTATCTTATGAACACGGATTAGACGAGAGGAGAGATTAATGGGATTGCGAATCTTTGGCGATCATCGCGCCTGGGCAAGTGCGGTAGAAAGCGAAACAGGCATCGAAGCCTTTATTGCCATACAAGGGCATGGAAAGGAAGAGGAAGCTCTGCACCGAGTAGCGACAGACCGTACCTTTACGGACCTTATGGAGGCCGAGCGTGCGGCGGATGAGATCCTGCAGAAAATGACAGGTATTAGCGCAGATAGCCAACCCCTTTTTGACTAAGCCTTTGCATTTGATTCAGGCATAAAAAAAGCCCCGTCATGGACGGGGCTTTTTCAAGGGAAGTGGATTAAACCACTTCAACCTCTTGTGCTTCCATACCTTTCTGGCCTTTGGCAGCCACGAAAGATACAGCCTGACCTTCTTTCAGGCTCTTGAAGCCAGCAGCCTTGATCTGGCGGAAGTGAACGAACAGATCAGCACCGCCGGAGGACGGGGTGATGAAGCCAAAACCTTTCTCATCGTTGAACCACTTAACAGTACCGGTTTCGCGATTAGCCATGGTGTTTTTTACCTTTTCAAAAATTAAGTTTCGGTAAAGGGAAGTCTTGACCGAGACTGAGCACTGAGTGTAACGGAGTCGTAACGATGTTGGATCTGTATCTAAACACCATGTTGCGATTCACAGTAATGCACGGGCACAGCAGGATCATATTACGATCATATATGAGCATTTGAAAAGACCAAAAGTTCATCTAATGATCAAACCCATGATTGCAGGCTGTCCGGTCAGCGATATAGACCACTAAAAAACGTATTTATTTCCTTGAACTGGCTAAAAATTCAAAGAAAAGTACAGTGATCTATTTTTTTTTGAAAATGTGACGTCTGGTACAGCGAAACGACAGTTGGAAGAGAAGGGCGTAAGGCGGGGCAGTTTGAAGAGATGTCAGCTTGAAGGGTGAAGGCAGGCGGGGCTACAGATAAGCCCCGCCTGCTATCAGGCTTTTACTTCTGAGGCAGTGCAAAGGCGATTACATAGTCGCCCTGACGAGTACCTAGAGAGCCATGCCCACCCGCATAAACCAGGATGTACTGACGTCCATCCTTGCCGGTGTAGGTCATGGGGGTTGTCTGGCCACCTGCAGGCAGGCGACCTTCCCACAGCTGCTTACCGTTACGAACATCGTAGGCACGCAGGTACTGGTCTAGCGTACCGCTCAGGAAGGCCAGGCCGCTGGATGTCATGAAAGCCCCACCCAATGCTGGAACACCCATGGGGAGCGGCATTGGAACAGGCGCACTGTCACGAACAGTGCCGTTCTTGTGCTTCCAGATGACCTGATTGGTGGTCATGTCGACAGCAGCCACATAACCCCATGGTGGTGACTGGCAAGGCAGGCCCATCGGGGACAGCAGTGCACCCATGATCACACCGTACGGTGCGCCTTTGTTTGGCTGAACGCCCTCTGTCTCACTCTTGCGAGCCGGACCGCCCTCGACGTCCTCGCGTGCGACGAGCTTGGATGTAAAGGCCATGTAGCTAGGCGAAAGGAACATCACCTGACGGATAGGATCCACAGCGACGCCACCCCAGTCGAATACACCGAAGTTGCCCGGATAAACGATCGAACCCTGCAGGGAAGGCGGAGTGTAGATGCCTTCATAGCGATGCGATTTGAACGTGATACGGCACAGCATCTGATCCAGAGGTGTCACACCCCACATGTCCGCTTCCTTGAGTGTCTGCGGCATCATGTTGAGTTCGGACATTGGCTGCGTGGGGGACGTATGATCGCCTTCCACTGCGCCCTGCGGAACGGGTGTCTCGTGTATGGGAACGATGGGCTGACCATTGGTGCGATCCAGCACATAGAGGCTGCCTTGCTTGGTGGATGCAATCAGGCCCGGCTTGATGCCATCAGCCGTCTTGATATCCATCAGCGTGGGCTGCCCACCTACGTCCATGTCCCACAGGTCGTGGTGAGTGAATTGGTAATTCCAGCGTACCTTACCCGTATTGACATCCAGAGCGACAACGCCGGCGCTGTATTTCTCGGCTTCTGGCGTACGCATGCCACCGTACTGATCCGGCGTTTGGTTACCCATTGGCAGGTAGATCAGGCCCAGCTTTTCGTCCACTGACATGACGGACCATACGTTCGCAGAGTTGCGGGTGTAGGTCTGGCCTGGCTGAATCGGCTCGGTAGCTTCAGGGTTGCCACTGTCCCAATTCCAGACGAGGTGGCCGTCGTGCACGTCATAGGCACGAATAACGCCGGAAGGCTCGTCAGTAGAGGCGTTATCCGTTACATGGCCACCAATGATGACCAGGTCACGGGTAACTGACGGCGGCGAGGTGGAGTAGTAGCCACCAGCAGTGAAGCCGCCGATGTTGGCGCCCAGGTTGATGGAACCTTTGTCGCCAAAGTCTTCGCACATTTTGCCCGTGTCGGCATTTATGGCGATCAGGCGAGTATCGGCGGTGGGCAGGAACAGACGGCGAGGACAGGAGTTGCTGACCGGTGTAGCCTCTGCTGGGGCAGACGCTGCCTGCGCATTGTCCTGAGCATCCGCCTGTGCATAGGCGGCATCATCATGGTAGGCCACGCCACGGCAGGTCATGTGTGCCCAGCCCTTGAAGCTGTCGGCACTCTGAGTGCTCAGCTTGGGATCAAAGCGCCATAGCTCCTTGCCGGAGTCGGGGTCCAGGGCAATGACCTGGCTGTGCGGCGTACAGACGTACAGCTTTCCATTGACCTTGAGGGGCGTATTTTCAGCCGTGGTTTCCTGCGGATCGTTCGGCCCGGGAATGTCGCCGGTACGATAGGTCCAGGCGACTTCCAGCTGATTCACGTTTTCCGGGGTGATCTGATTCAGCGGGGAATATTTGTCGCCAAATGACGTACGCCCATACGACTGCCAATCGCCATCGGGCATGGTGGGGGCAGCGTTCACTGTACCTGCACTGGCACGATCCAGACTGCCCTCAATGTTATGTGGATTGGTGAATTGACTGGCGACTGCAGCAGCACCGGCCAGAACGACCGCGCCGGTCAGTGGCATGGCGCCTACTGAGCTGACACCCGCCTTACGTGCCATGGGGCGACGTATCCATGGCAAAAGCAGAACGATGCCTACTACAAACCACAGTGCCAGACGTGGAACCAGTTGCCACCAGTCCAGACCGACTTCGTACAGCGCCCACAGCGTTGAGGCAAACAGAACGAGCGCAAACAATGGGAGTGCTGCACGATGGGCAAGCACGAGAAGGATACCAGTGATGAAAATACCGGCACCCGCGAGGGCGTAATAGAAGGATCCTCCTACAGTGATCAGTTTGACGCCACCTACAAGCATGGCGAGACCAATCAACACAAGGACGATGCCGACTAACGTAGAAAAAAGACGCGTTTTTGCAAACGGTCCAGTCGTTTCGTTCATGAAGGCAATACCAAATTCTTAAAATAGGATTCACCGGACTGGACCACAAGGGCCATCCGGGAGTTGCACGGTGAAGGATGTTGGAATTCTTATAACAGCAATCTTATACCGTCTGTCACCCTCTGCGCATATTCAAGTTAGGCAAAGGTGTTTTGTGGATTTGTGCAAAGGCGAAAGTGAGAGATGGTTTGAATTATTACGTATATTTGAAATTCGGCCGTGAATCGTCAAAAAATGATCGCAATAAGTCATGTTGGTCTGTCTCCATTGCCGCTGCGATCAGAGGACATCTCTCGGATTAGGTTGACCCGGAAGGATCTTGAATCAACTTCCTGAGATGGTTTTCGTGAGCCAGGTTTCAAACACAGTGGTCATAGCGCTAGTAAGTTTTTATTTTGGAGTAGCGCTGCATTGCCAACCCTTATTCGCCGTAAGTACCGATTCCTGCATAAAACCCTTTCCTATACAGGTTGGTCGCTGTTTTGGCTGCTTATCTGGGACATTGTTGTCACCGTTGACTTCATGCTGTTCGTCGATGATCGAATGAGCCTTCCTTCGATGCCATTGACGCTGCTGGGCTCGGCCCTGGCCATGCTGGTGAGTATTCGGAACACCAGCGCTTACAACCGCTGGTGGGAAGCTCGTACGTTATGGGGAGGGATGGTTAACAGCTCGCGCAATTTTGCCCGTCAGGTTCTGATTCTGGTTGATGATCCGGGCGATGCTTTAAACCCTATCAAGGAGGTGCTGTTTCGCCGCCATGTGGCCTATGTCAATGCTTTAGCCGCGCATCTCAAGAAGGCGCCGATTCCAGAGCGACTTGCAGAGTTGTTGCCTGCTGAGGAAGTGGCTCGAAGCGGTGATACCAATAATTTTCCCAACGACATCCTAAGCGGCTCGGCAGCTTTGATTGCCCAGGAGTACAAGGCAGGGCGTCTGGACAGCATACGCTTGGCACGTCTTGAATCGACGATGGTGGATATTTCCAACTGGCAGGGAGGTATGGAGCGCATCGCTAATACTCCGTTGCCGTATCCTTATGTGTACTTTCCACGCCTGTTCATCTCGCTGTTCTGTTTGATCGTCCCGGTAGGGTTGGTAGAGTCGTTAGGCTGGTTTACACCTCTGGCCTCTACGGTAGTGGGCTTTATGTTGCTCGCGCTTGAAAAAATCGGAACTGATTTACAAAGCCCGTTTTCCGAAAGCCAGCACCAGATACAGATGACCGATCTCTGCGCGAACATCGAGAAGAATCTTTCGTCTATGTTCAGGGAGTCGGAGAACGCTTCTGTTCGCTCCACTGAGTAGCATTGGAAGCCGGCGTTACGCCTACGGTGCGCATAACAGGCTGGCCAACGCCAGTCTGGAGCTGGCCGTGGACACCTTCATCAGCCCCTTTTTTGCTGTCTACCAATTCGGCAGGTGGGGTGTAATGAATACAGCCATACCAGATGACGATTGGAAAAAGCGCATGCAGTACAAGACGTACTGCCAGGACCCACTCAGGAAGCGCTGGAAACAGGCCCGCATGTTGCCAGGTGTAGAAGTGTACAGGCAGCATAAGGAGCGTACAGACAAAGAGAACGCTGCCCGCGTAACGACGAAGCTCTTTGAAGAGCACCGCAACCGCTACCACCATTTCCAGAATGCCGCCAAAGCAAACGATGGCAAACCGGTAGGGTACGTCGATGGGGACAAGTTTGACGAAAAAGCCGGCCATGAACAGGTGGGCGAAACCACCTACCATGAACCAAGCCACTACGAGCGCAACCGCTTGTTTTTGATAGCGCATATGCAGGCCGCCTTTTTAAGCTCTTATGACGGTATGACTACGTTTTTGTGATCTTTCTCACTCGCTCGGCTGCTTCCAGATCAAATGCATCTGCTGATGGCCCCTGATTGAACCGATGCGCTCAGCTGCCTCTCTATTGGTAAATGCTTCGTAAGCGATTAAGTGACGACACTGCATTACGTCCCAGTTTGCTACGAACTGATTTGAAAGCCTGGAGAGATGACTATGGAACTTCCTGTAAAAGATCTCACGACCTTATTCGATCAATTGGGTCTGGACTCAGATAAGGCCAGTATTGACGCGTTTGTCGCCAAGCACTATCCGCTTCCCGATGACGTCAAGATTTCCGAAGCACCTTTCTGGACACCAGGCCAGGCGGCGTTTCTGAAAGAGGAAATCATGAACGATGCTGAGTGGGAGCCGATCGTTGATGAACTCAACGTATTGCTGCACGAGAATAAGCCGTCTCAAGCTACCTGAATGGTATTCTGGGAGGTGATAAAACGATGGGCTTCGGCCCACCGTTTTGCTTTTCAGATTCCTGCTTATCCCGTCTGCCAATCCCGCTGTGCCTCTTCGCATGTTCGTACCAGGTGGACGATAGCGCCGTCTACGCGGGCCACCCATTCTAGAGGAATCAGGTGATATTGCCCCTGAGCATCTGGATCATTTCGCTCAAGCTTGAGTTTATTGCGATCCACAATGTCATAGACCTTGCCGACGTGTTGACCATCGGAGCCTAGTACGTCCGCTTGAACAGGGATTTTATCGACATCAACCATGTAGGTTTCTCCGGCAAATAGGACAAAGGGTTCTGTAGGTAGTCATCCGCTATCTATTCAGAGGTTTGCCGAATGGCTAACGTTCTGAGTGAGCGACAGGAGGCATTTTTCAACTCTCCTGATGAGCGAGCAGAACTGTCCGATACCCCCTTTTTCTGACTGATGTACAGCATTGTCCAAGGCTGTAGCGAACGGACCTGATAAGGAGCAAACGTAATGATTGAACTCTATGGCATGGGTAGTCCCAATGTCCTGAAAGTGGTGCTGATGCTGGAGGAGCTGCAACTGGCTTACCGGTTCAAGCATGTACATGTCTGGAAGGGGGAACAGTTCACCGATACCTTCAAGGCACTCAATCCGAACAGCAAGGTTCCTGTGTTGATCGATCCTGACGGACCGAGCGGGGAGCCATATCGTGTGTTCGAGTCGGGTGCAATCCTGCAGTACCTTGCTGAGAAGACGGGGAAGTTTCTGCCTGCAAGCGGTACGGCACGTTATGACGTCATGCAGTGGTTGATGATCCAGTTGACTGGAGTCGGCCCCATGTTCGGTCAGTATGTCCACTTTACGCGCTTCGAGCCTGAAGTCTCCAACTACGCGCGCTCGCGCTATACCACTGAGGCGCTGCGCCTGGTTGAGCTTATCGACCAGCGTCTGGCTACCCACTCTTATCTGGGCGGCGATACCTATTCGATTGCCGATATCGCGACGTATCCCTGGATGGCCATTCTCGAGTTCCTTGGCTTACCCCATGAGCGTTATACCCATCTGACACGCTGGTTGGGCGAGATTTCAAAGCGACCTGCTGCCATTCGACTGGTCGAGATGACCAAGGAGATTCAGGCGGAAGGCGTGGCCTCGCGTTCAGAAGCCACACCGGATGACTATGACCGCATGTTCGGCCGCGGTCAGTACGCTCGCTCGTTGTAAGGGCAGGGGCATGGATGCCTGCTTCATCAGGAATCGACCAGCTCCTTGAGAAAGCACGTCAGGGCATGGCCGGGATCGTCATGGTCTGACGAAATCATGCGGATGCCCCACTGGCTCAGGATCTCTTCCTGTACCGGATTGGGCATATGGGAAAAGACATAGGAGATGGGCCTGACGCCGGAGGGCTCATACTTGCTCCACATCTTTGAAAGCTTATGGAAGAGCAGCCGGATATTGGTATCCGAAAGGCTGTAACCAATGAACAGAACGGCTTTGCTCAGTGTGTCGGCTCTCAGCTTGATATCGAGCGGCGTCTCGAATTGAAGCCGTTCGTAATAGCTTGTTTCGGCCAGCACAATCGACGAGTCATCGTCGAAATCCCCATGAAATTTGATGATCTGCCTGATGTTGTCCTGCGCCTTGGCCAGATCGCTGGCATTGGCGATCTTGATGTACTCTCGCTGATAGGCATCGTGGGCATATTCCAGCCAGCGGTCGTAGTTGGTGGTGTAGATCGCTGAGAACCGGCCTTGTACGATCAGCCGATGTATTTCTGATGCCGTGATATCGATATCTTTATGCCACTCCCGGTCCATCCAGCTTCTGAGCGCACCGATGTTGCCCTTCTTGATACGGTAATACTCGGCTAGCGCAAGAAAGTTGCCGTAGGTATTGAAGACGTCCGGGTCATAATCCAGCTGGACGGCAACTTCTTCGATCAGTTGTTTCCAGGGCGGCAAGCCAAGGTTGGCCGATACTCCAGCCCCTACGAACAGGATCAGCCGATTGCTACGGTAAGCGTCCTTGAGGCTTTCCATTTTCAGGACTCCTCGATAAAGCTGACGAATTTTTCCAGCGCCTGCCGTCGCATGGAGTACTCATGCTTGCGTGGCCCCAATTGGGCAAAGGTTTGATCAAGGCCATCAGGCATGAACACACAATCCCATTCAAAGCTGCTATCACCGGCCGGCTGCTCTGTGATTCGCCCAGGAACGGCACCCTCAAAGAAGTATTTCTTGCGACCGTCACAGTAGCCGATCAGCGTCTTGGCCACGGCTGAGGGATCTTCAAGGCCGCCTATGACGGAGGAGAAGCGTTCTGCCAGTAGCTTGTCCCAGAAGAGCTGTGTAAGGCCGGCAGGGAAATCATTCAGGCTCTTGATGTAAAGCCCGGTGTGTTCAACGAATACAGGCTTCCCAACGAGGCGGAAGGCTTTGAGCAGCTTGTCGCTGATCAATTGGCACACATCCTCGGTTTGCAGTTCATCGATTTTGATCTGGTAGGGGACAATCTCGATTCGCGTTCTGGCGAGCAGGTGAGAGACTTCTTCAATCTTTCGCGTGTTGCTGGAAATAAATCGAATTTTCATGGCTGGCCTGCAAAGGCATTACGATTCTCAGGGCGGCTCGCTACCTCTCTGATTTAGAGGGAAGTGGATAACCAAGGGTTCGCCTTCAAAAGGTCCGGCGGTCGGCATACGCCATCAGCCTGCAAGCAGACGTTGCATGTCCAGTGCGTTGGGTACGGCTGCGCCGCTGGCGGTGTTATCAAAAATGCACCATGTGGGAACGCTCCGTCCATGATGATGTGCCAAGGTCTGGGCCAGAGACGCAAGGGCATCATGGGTATAGGAGGAGTGATAGATCCGGGGCGAGCCGTGAAGGCGGTAGTAGACCACCTCCGGCGATGCACCGGGCATGTTGCCGTTCGCCAATGGAGAGGGATCGGCAGCTACTTGGCCGATTCGATAAGCCATCAGCATGGACTGGGCATCATCACGTTGCCAGCTGGCATGGCGGGGCTCAAGAACGGCGTGTCCGTTGTAGCGAGCCCTAAGATCCTCCAGAAAGTCACGGGTAAGTTCTGCCTTGAATGCCAGTGAAGGAGGAAGCTGGATCAGCAGGCAGCCCAGTTTCTCTCCCAAGTGACTGCACTCCGACAGAAAGCCGTTCAACAGTGCTCCGCCGTGAGCGAGGCGCTGAATGTGAGTGATCTGCTTGGGGACCTTTACTGCGAAGCGAAAACCCTCTGGCGTCGAGTCAGCCCATTTGGCGTAGGTCGCCGGTTGGTGAGGGCGGTAAAACGAAGAGTTGATTTCAACGGTATTGAAGCGGGCAGCGTAGCGCTGCAAGTGGGTGCCCTCTGCCGGAAAGTCGGGCCACTGTGAACGCGGCAGGCTCCAGCCAGCACATCCAATGTAGGGAAGTGTATTCAAGATCAGTTTTAAGCCAGTCGTGTCTGATCTGTGTTTGACTAACGGATCAGGTGATTGATCCTGCCGCTTCGTAGTGGGGAAGCGGCAGGTGCCTGGTTAGAAGCGGAAAGCCTGACGGCCGATCAACAGCCATTTTCCATTTTGTTTTTGCCAGATCTGAAAGTTTTCAATTTCAGTAGGCGTCAACTTGCCGCTATTGATGGCTTGTGCAGAGAAATGATTGCGAACCAGGGCCACATCACCCGACATTGTGATTTTCTGGTTGAGCATTTTCAGCTCTTTGAATGCGCTTTTGCCTGTTTCGATATCCGCAATGAATGCTTTCTTATCTTGGATGTTGCCGCTGGAATGGCCATAGGTAAGATTTTCGGCCGTCAGGGCATTCAGACTGGCAATATCCTTGTGCCACATGGCCTGGGTAAGCTTGACCACGGCCTCAGCTACCGCCGTTTCATCCGAAGACGTGGCGGCCATAGCATAGCCGCTGAAAAGGCACAGAAAGCCAACGATCAGCTTGATATTTCGCATGAGCATTTCCTTGTTGTTGTAAGCGATGCGGAATGGATCGTTGTACGTGATGGCTGTAGATCTCGTTCGAGTATGGAAGAGGCACAGCGGTCATAAGTCGTCGTACAACATGATGTGTTGTAGACGTTTCACGAGAGGGCGTCAATTGGCGTGTTGTTTTTGCCAACAGAGCAAGCGCTGCTTGAGCGAAAAGGTTCTCGTCAAGCAGCAAAGCAGGGTGGCTTAGGCGTGTAGCGAAAGGAAATCTTTCCAGGCAGCGGGCACGTTGTTGAGTTGCAGGTACTGAAGACGCTCGTTTTCATCCAGGCGGCTCCAATAAGGCGTCCAGTGCTGACTCCACCAGAACGCCAGCTCGCCTTGTAGCGTATCCATGCAACCCACATCGACTGTAGGAAATGCCTGCCAGGGAGCTGGCGGTGCAATTTTTTGTGCATGAATAGAGGTCAGTAGAGCGGGTGAGTCCGTGACCAGATTGAGCAGCACACCGCCAAATTCGGACTGCATGCGCAGCATCAGTTTTTCACCCGCCTCGTTGCGATACAGCGTCTGTTCAGGAGTGCTCGAAACGGGAGTAAAGCCCAGCTTCATCAAGGCGGCACCCAAACCCATTTTACCTTGGTGACAACTCATGACCTGGAACTGATACGCCCGGATACCAAGCCCTTCAAGGCTTTCTGCGCCTTCCTGGTCGATGTTCAGTGGCGGATGGTCGAACAGGGGGAATTCGGTACCTAGTTGCTCAAGCTGGCGATCAATATCCTCGAAGGTGCGCTTGGAGACCAGACGCTTTAGCAAAAGGAGAAAACCGGTACCGTGGAGCTGGGGGTGCGAAGTCATGGGGCCTCCTGGCGCGCGTCTGGACTATATGGTCTTAAGACCCGAAGCCAACCGTTTTGCTTCAAGGCTGGCAAAGAAATTTCCATCTGCGCGAAACGGATAGCAGGGCGACTGTGCGGGCAAGAGGCTGCCGCAGCCGTAATATACTTCTTCAACATAGCTTCATCATGTGACCGAAACATGAATCAGAAGGCAATCACGACGGGCTGTATTCCAAGGCTATCAAGGGTTTGCTTTGCTGATAGCGCCGGAGTTTATCGCTAAGCGACTCAGGCAAGGATGCTAGTGTCTGAAATCCATTGGATTGGTAAAAAGGGACGAGTTCGGGGTGGCAGAACAGCCAGACAGGCGATGCCGCATGGTTTACGGCATGCTCCAGCAATCTGCCACCAATACCCTGACCGCGCTCCTCATGTGAAACGAAGAGGCCCGTCAGCCAAAAGCCCTGTTCGATGGGACTAAGGTTCAGGACACCGAGAATGCCTTGTCGCCGGGCTACCCAATAGCGCACGCCATCGCCTCTGGCGGTTCGCATGGTGCTGCCATGGGCGCGATAAAACTTGTCGATAAGCGGGCGGAGTTCAGGTAAGAGGGGGCCGTACTGCAGTTCGCTCATAGCTCTTTGAGGACAAATAGCATTCAGGTATTGGGCGTATTACCGGCCAGCTGCTCCAAGACACGCCTCACCATCGAGGCGTACTCAGTAGGGCTGAGGCTATAGAGCTCAGTAGCGACCCAGGGTAGCCAGCGTGCGCCCATTTCGTCTCGTCTGGAGAGCAGGCGCTGTGCCTCGGCAACGGCTTGTGTGGCATGTGCTTGATGAAAATCGGCTCGGCTCATGATGATCTCTTGCAGCAACCCGTCATGATAAAACCGAACCGACGTATTTACCTACCGCGAGCGACACGGCGAGCGATTAACGGCTCGCCGTATCGACATCAGTCAACGCTGACCCCAACGAAAGCGTTATGGCCCAGCGGGCTCATTACATAGCCTTGCACATTCTTGCGCATGGGCATGAACGCCGTGGAGTGGGCGATAGGGGTATTGGGGATCTGTTCCTTCATGCGCACCTGAGCCTGACGGTAAAACTCGGTCCGCTCGGCCTGATCGGAGACACGCTTGCCGTTCTTCACGAGGTCATCGTAGGTTTTGTCGCACCACATGGAGTAGTTGTTGCTGCCAATCGCATCGCAGCCATACAGCGTACCCAGCCAGTTGTCCGGATCACCATTGTCGCCTGTCCAGCCCACCAGGATGGTGTCCTGCTGGCCGCTCTTGGCGCGCTTGAGGTATTCGCCCCATTCGTACGTCACAATCTCGGCGTTAATGCCAATCTTGGCCCAGTCGTTCTGGATCATCTGGGCCATCAGGCGCGCGTTCGGGTTATACGGCCGCTGGACCGGCATAGCCCATAAGGTGATCTTTGTGCCTTCTTTGACGCCAGCTTGCTTGAGAAGCTCCTTGGCCTTGACCGGGTCGCGCGGCAGATCCTTTATCGTTTCGTTGTAGGACCACTGGCTGGGCGGCATCCCGTTAACGGCAAGCTGCCCTGCGCCCTGGAAAACGGCTTCAATGATGTTCTGCTTGTTGATCGCCATGTCGAGCGCCTGGCGGACTTCCAGCTTGTCCAGTGGCGGATGCTGAACGTTATAGCCTAGGTAGCCAATGTTATAGCCAGGGCTACTCATGACCTTCAGGTTGGGGTCTTTCTCCAGCGAGGCAATATCCGCCGGATTAGGGTAAACGCTGACGTGGCATTCGCCTGTGCGCAGCTTTTGAGCCCGCACGGCAGAATCGGTATTAATCGAGAAGATAAGGTTGTCGAGCTTGACCTGTCCCGGTTGCCAGTAATCCTTGTTGCCCTTGAAACGGATCATGGCGTCTTTCTGGTAGCGACTGAAGACGAAGGGGCCGGTACCGATAGGCTTCTGGTTGATCTGTTCAGCCTTGCCCTGTTTGAGCAGCTGGTCGGCATATTCGGCTGAATGGATACCGGCAAACCGCATCGCCAAATTCTGCACAAAAGCAGCGTCGCGCTCATTCAGCATGAAGCGAACTGTATGCTCGTCCACCTTTTCAACCCGGGCGATATTCTTGTCCAGACTCATGCCAGTAAAGTAGGGGAACTCGCTGGGATAGGCCTTGCGGAACGGATGCTCTTTATCCAGCATGCGTTGAAAGGTGAACAGGACGTCATCAGCATTGAAGGGGCGGGTCGGTTTGAAATAGTCCGTCGTATGGAAGTTCACGCCCTGCCGTAGAAAGAAGGTATAGGTCTTGCCGTCCTCGCTGATGTCCCAACGCTCTGCAAGGGAAGGAATGGCCTTGGTGCCGCCTCGCTCGAAATCGGCCAGTCGGTTGAACAACGTACTGGCCGCAGCATCATGATCGGTTCCCGCTGTGTACAGGCCGGGGTCAAATCCTGCTGGACTGCCTTCCGAACAGTAGACCAGGTTGCTTGCAGCCTGGGCAGATAAAACGTTGAACACGCAGCCAGCCGTGACCAACGCCGTAAAAAGCGTCTTGAACATGAGCCGTTTCCTTGAAGCGTGAGGTTCAGCGAAACGCGTACGCTACCGCGGCTCAGGAATACCGGCAGGATTTAAATGAAAGCAGATATTTCAAGGGTCACGTCAGATAAGCCGCTTGGTCAGCTTCACTTCGGTCAGGTCGACCCCACCTCTTGATAGGGTTTTACGGGCTTCTGTATGGTCGAAGCCGTGCTGTCGATAAAAAGCCATTGCTGCAAGGTTGTCCTGTAATACCCAGAGGGATACACAACTAACAGCGGGCAACTCCAGCGAAGAGAAATAATGCCGTAACAGCGCTGTTCCGAGGCCGGTACGGTAGTGCCGTGGGGCTATGTAGATCGCATGAATTTCTCGCCTGGAGGCCTCTTCCGGCCAATCACGGTCAGGGCCGCACGCCATCCAGCCGGCTACTGACCCGCTGCGCTCAGCAACCCATATCGGAGCATTTTCCGCTTCCAGTCTTGATTTCCAATGGGCATATCTGGACCCGTATTGGAGGTTATCCAGCACTGCCTGAGGCATGATGCCTTGATAGGCGGCGCGCCAGGATTCGATATGGATCATGGCGATTGCGGAGGCATCTTCAGACGTGGCTGCTCGTACAGGCATGGCGGCTTTCCATTAGGCTGAAACGATAGGGGCAGTTCTTAAGACTAGTGCATCCCTTGGGCAGGCGATACTATCTCAAGGCCCGGCCCAGACGGGTTTCTTTGCTTATAACAAATTGCGGTCTGCGGTTCACACCGTTTTGTTCGAGTTCAATCGCCAAGACTCGCCTGCCAATTTGAAACTACGCTGTGCCCAATGTGACGCGCTATTTTGTATGACCGCGTCGTGGCTGCATGGAATAAGAAAAATAGGGAGAGTAAGCATTAATGCGTCTATCTTTGCTGTTTCTGGCTATCAGTACGTCCCTTGGCAGCTATGCCCTTGCTAACGAAACCCAGTCTGTTACTGAAGCCGGAACGACGGTACAGGAGGTCAACATGGCAGATAAGAACGGCTCGGCCCTTCAGGCGAATCCCTTTTTTCAGGAGAGTGCATTGCCCTTTCAGGCACCTCGGTTCGACCTGATCAAGGAGTCGGACTTCGAGCCCGCCATTACAGAAGGCATCCGGCAAAAGTTGGCTGAAATCGAGCAAATTGCCAACAACCCCGAGCCGCCTACTTTCGAGAATACCTACGTTGCGCTGGAAAAAGCCGGAGCCCTGCTGGACAGGGTCATGACAGTTTTTAGCGCGCTCACTGGTGCCAATACGTCCGACACGCTTCAGCGGATCAATGAAGAGCAGTCGCCCAAGCTGGCTGCACTGGGTGATGCGATCACGCTCAACAGCACATTGTTCGACCGTCTACAGACCGTTTACGACCAGCGCGAAACGCTTGATCTGACACCCGAGGACAAGCGGCTTATCGAGATTACCCATCAGCATTTCGTATTGGCAGGTGCCCGGCTGTCTGAGACTGATAAGGCCCAGCTCAAATCGCTCAACCAGGAGGCGGCAACGCTCACTACCCAGTTTGTGAATCGGCTGCTGGCTGCAGCCAAGAACGGGGCCCTGGCTGTCAGCAACAAGGATCAGCTTGAGGGACTTTCTGAGCCTGAGCTCAAGGCAGCCGAACAGGCAGCCCAGGACCGTCATCTGGACCAGCAATGGCTGCTCACTCTTCAGAACACCACGCAACAGCCTTGGCTAGCGTCTCTTGCCAACCGCGATACGCGTAAGGCCTTGTTCGATGCCTCGTGGAATCGGGCCGAGAGGGGCGATGCCAACGATACCCGCTCGCTTATCGCGCGTCTGGCCAAGGTGAGAGCCGAGCAGGCCAGGCTGCTGGGGTTCCCGGATTATGCGACCTGGAAGCTACAGGATCAGATGGCCAAGAAGCCAGAGGCTGCGCTAGGTTTCATGCGGGACATCGCGCCGGCGGCCACAGCCCGAGCCAAGCGCGAGGCGGCGGATATTCAGGCCGTTATCGACAAGCAAGGGGGCGGCTTCAAGTTGCAGGCCTGGGATTGGCCTTATTATGCGGAGCAGGTTCGCAAGGCCCGTTACGATCTGGACGAGTCACAGATTCGCCCGTATTTCGAGCTTAATAATGTGCTCCAGAATGGGGTGTTTTACGCAGCGCAGGCGCTCTACGGCATTACGTTCAAGGAGCGGACGGACATTCCGGTGTATCAGTCGGATGTGAAGGTTTATGAGGTGTTCGACAAGGATGGCTCTTCAATGGCCTTGTTCTACACCGATTTCTTCGCTCGGGATAACAAGAGTGGCGGTGCCTGGATGGGTAACTTCGTCGATCAGTCCCGGCTGCTGGGCACCAAGCCGGTTGTTTATAACGTCTGCAATTTCACCAAGCCTGCTCCAGGCCAGCCGGCGCTGCTTTCATGGGACGATGTCATAACCTTGTTTCATGAGTTCGGTCATGCCCTGCACGGCATGTTCGCCGACCAGATGTACGGCAGTATTTCGGGCGCCAATACGCCGAGCGATTTCGTCGAATTTCCTTCGCAAATCAACGAGCACTGGGCGGAAGACCCCAAGGTGTTCGCCAACTATGCCAAGCACTACGCAACCGGCAAGCCCATGCCCGCCGAGCTGGTCGAGAAGATCAAGACCGCGTCTCGCTTCAACAAGGGCTATGACATGACCGAGCTCCTGGCCGCTGCGCTACTCGACATGCACTGGCACATGATTGCAGCTGAAGCGCCTCAGCAAGACGTTGACGCATTTGAAAAGGCTGCGCTGGAGAAGGACCGCATAAACCTCAGTTATGTGCCGCCTCGCTACCGATCCAGCTATTTCATGCATATCTGGGGCAATGGCTATGCGGCAGGGTATTACGCTTATCTGTGGACACAGATGCTGGCCGATGATGGCTTCGAGTGGTTTAGAGAACACGGCGGCCTTACTCCTGAAAACGGCCAACGCTTCCGCGACATGGTTCTTTCTCGTGGCAACAGCACCGATCTGGAGCAGGTCTACCGGGACTGGCGGGGCCATGAACCGGATATCGAGCCCATGCTGATTAACCGCGGCCTGAAAGGTGATAGCCAGGGTTGAGCTTGCCTTATAAGTAGATAGGCCTGGAAGGTCCGTCTTGCTGCCAGCATTCATGGCCTAGGCTTAAAGTGCATCTTTTTATCCTATGCCGAGCCGCGCAGTACTTGTCACAGTGGAGCGCTTAGATTAGGCGCTCCCAATTATTGCACCATGTTTTTGAAAAGGACCCGTCATGACCACGACTGTTACCGGCGCCAGCGCACCGGATAGCCTCGATATCGATTCACGCTATGAGGCCGCCAAGGCTATCGCACAGGAAGCGGCACGCCTGGGCATGGACTTCTATGCGCGCCGTTCGAGCCTGACGGTAATGCACAAAGGCGGTAACCTGCAGGATGTCGTCAGTGTTGCCGACAAGACACTGGAGGACTTCATCCGGGCGCAGCTTTCGGAGCGTTTTCCGGAGGATGGCTTTATCGGCGAGGAAAACGGTACTGCAGCATTGGATGCGCGCTGCATCTGGGTCATCGACCCCATCGACGGAACCAGCTGTTTCGTAAACGGCTTGCACAGCTGGTGTGTATCCATCGGACTCATGATTGACGGTGAGCCCTATCTGGGCGCTATCGCCGATCCGAACCATCAGGAACTCTTTCATGCCTGCCTGGGCCAGGGCGCGTTCGTCAATGATATCCCGCTCAAGGCCCATGCTGCCCAACACGTTCGTGAAGGAGTCGTAGGGGTAGGTACAACGCACCGCCGTGGTAAGGAAAACTTCATTCCTTTCCTGACCGGTCTGTTGGACGAGGGTGGGATGTTTATCCGCAACGGCTCCGGGGCGCTGATGACGGCTTATGTGGCCGCGGGTCGGTTGATTGGCTATTACGAGACGCTTATCAACAGCTGGGATTGCCTGGCAGGCCTTGTCATGGTCAAGGAAGCCGGTGGTCGGTCGAGTGACTTCTTCCGTGGCGAAGGGCTGCTGGAAGGGAATCCGCTTCTGGTCGCTGCGCCCGGAGTATATGAGCAGCTAGCAGGCCTGATAGGGCCCTCGTTGGACAGTAACTAAGCCTTTTGCGTTTTTCTGCGCGTGGGGCATGACGGTACAGGGTTGTGTCGCCGTTCATCTATCCTTTGAGACAGGACTTGTACGAAGCGGGCATACCTGTGCGAACCTGACGATGCCATTCGAAAGCGAGGATCAGACCATGAGTACCATGCAATGTACCTACCGCGATCATGTCATTACGGCTGAAATCATGGAACATTCAGGCAGCCCTTTACCCTGGGCAGGCGGTTGCCGGATAAGCGACCTGCACGGGCATGTAACCCGGCGCATGCCGCTTCCGGTCAGTCATGCCTTCCTGGCCGAACTGGATCAGGCCCAGAGAGCGTCCATTGCTCACGGCAAATGGCTAGTTGACCAATGCCTGGACCATGGGCGAATGCTGTTTGATCAGCCCAAGGCCGCCTGATGCTTATCTCACAGGGCGAAAGGCAAGAATTGCTTTTCGCCCTGGCTGCATGGCTTAACCTGCCAGACCTACATAAACGTTCTGCACGTCATCGTGGGCATCCAGGGCTTCCAGAAAGGCTTCTACTTCTTCCATTTCAGCATCGCTCAAGCCGGTGACCGGGTTTTTGGGGCGATAACCCAGATTGGCCGACTGTACTGTAAAACCAAGAGTTGGCAGCGCCTTGCAGACGGCGTCCATGTCGGTAGCGTCGCTTATAAAGAGGGTGGCGTCATCCTCACCCGCCTCGAAATCCTGAGCGCCTGCTTCGATCGCGGCCAGCTCCGGATCAGTTTCTGGCGTATCGGGCGTTGCCTCGATCATGCCTGCATAATCGAAATCCCACGCTACCGAGCCGGACGCGCCAAGCTGGCCCTTGCGAAACAGTACGCGAATCTCGGCGACAGTACGGTTCACGTTATCGGTCAGGCATTCCACAATGACCGGCACACGGTGGGGCGTAAAACCTTCATAGGTGGTGCGCTCATAGTTGACCGCTTCGCCCAAAAGACCTGCGCCTTTCTTGATGGCGCGCTCCAGTGTTTCGCGAGGCATGGAGGCCTTTTTGGCCTGCTCGACGACCAGACGCAGGCGAGGATTCATGTCTGGGTCCGGGCCGGAGCGCGCAGCGATCATGATCTCTTTCGACAGTTTGCCAAAGATCTTGCCCTTGGCATTGGCTGCGGCTTCTTTATGTTTGGCTTTCCACTGTGCGCCCATAGTTGTCTCTTCAAGAGGGAATAAAGGCGCAAATTCTAGTCCATACCGAGAGTTTGAGCGGAGCTAAATGATCAGCTGTGTGCCATGCACAGCTAATCCCGCGCAGGTGTCCAACCCCCTCCCAGCGCCTGGTAGAGCGAAATGACATTGTTCAGCTGGCTCTCGCGCACCTGTACAGCCGCCAGATCCAGATTGAAGAGGTTACGTTGGGCGTCGAGCTCATCAAGGTAGGAGGAGTAACCGCTGCGGTAGCGATCCCGGGCGATTTCAAGCGAACGTGCCAGCGTGCGCCGGCGTGCCTGGATACGATCAATTTGTTCGGCATACAGCGTGACGCCTGACAAGGCGTTTTCAACGTCGGCAAACGCATTCAGCGCTGCGGCCCGATACGCATAAGCGGCCTGATTACGCTGAGCGGTAGCGATATTGACCTGGGCTTCCAGTCTGCCCGCCGTAAAAATCGGAGCAAGGATGCTGGCGCCCAGGCTCCAGACCTTGACCGGATCGTAGTTCAGCGAATTGATGTAAAGCCGGCCGACGCTGCCGGACAGCTGTACCTGCGGTAGAAACTCATCACGTCGGGCCTCCAGGGTGAGATCACTGGCAGCCAGCTGCTGTTCGGCACGTGCGACATCCGGCCGTCTGCGCAGCAACTCCGATGGCAATACACCGGGAACGTGGGGCGGGTGTACGTCCTGAAAGTGCAGCCCACGGTCCACTGGGGCCGGCAGAGCGCCCGTCAGCACCTGAATGGCATTTTCCTGTCGGCGAATAGCCTGTTGAAGCTGCGGAATCATTTGCATGGCGGCCTCATATTCGGACTGGGCCTGCGTCAACTCCAGTTCTGACGTGTAGCCCTCACCGGCGCGATCCTCTGCGACCTTGAGCGCCCCAAGGCGAGACTCGGCTGTCTCACGGGTAACCTGCAGCTGAGCATCCAGTGAGAGAAGGGTGATGTATGCCCGGGCGGTCGTGCTGGCCACGGTGAGAAGAACAGCATCCCGATCGGTCTGGCTGGCCTGATATTGGAGCCGTGCGGCCTGTTCGAGAGTACGCAGGCGCCCCCATACATCCAGCTCATACGCAATCTGTACCTGTGGCTGGGCCGAACGGGTATGGGTGATACCCAGTGTGCCGAGATTGCGGTTGGTTTGTGTGGCAACCGAGGCATTTACCGAAGGAAACAGGGCCGAGCGTGCCAGTGCAATCTGCTCGCGAGCCGCATCGACGCGGGAAATAGCAGCTAACACGTCAGTGTTGTGCTCAAGCGCGGCTTCTACCAGGCGAGTCAGCCGGGGATCGTTGAAGTTGCGCCACCAATCGCTTCGAACGGCACTTGCCGGCTCACTCGCTACACGCCACTGCCCAGGAGGCTGTATGGCAGCTTCGGGCGGTAGCGGTTTCTTGGGTGGCACACAAGCGGCCAGGCTTACCGCCAGGGCCAATAGCAAAGGATGGAATCGAACATCCCTCATGGTGCAGCGCTCCGTTGCGCTACAGGTCGTTCTGTCTGGCTGGTCGCTGGGGTCGCATCCGTATCAATATGGGTAACAACAGACATGCCTGGCCTTAGCCGCTGCGCCAAGGGTTGGTTAGGATCAATGGTGATCCGCACAGGGATGCGCTGTACCACCTTGGTGAAATTACCCGTGGCGTTGTCTGGGCGAAGAATGCTGAATTCCGAGCCGGTTGCAGGCGCCAGCCGTTCGACACGGCCGGTAAGCTCTGCGCCGTCCAAGGCATCGACGTTGAAGCGGACCGGCTGACCGATCGCCATGTTATGTGTCTGCGTTTCCTTATAGTTGGCTACCACCCAGACCAGATCCGGTACTAGATACAGGAGTTGTGAGCCTGCCGTCACGTACTGCCCGAGGCGTACGGATACCTCGCTGAGCTGTCCTTCCCGTGGCGCCTTGATCAAAGTATTGTCGAGGTCGATCTGTGCCAGATGCAGCGCCGCTTCTGCCATCTGTACCTGAGCTTCCAGGCTTCCGCGTGACACGCGAGTCGCCTTTACGTTTTCCTCGGCAATATTGATGGCCGCTTGTGCCTGCTTGACCTGAGCGGCGGCGGCCCTGGCCGAGGCGCGTGTCTGATCACGCTCGCGCAGGGAAACCGAGCCTCGGGAGGCGAGTTCGTTGACACGACGCTCATCGGCTCGTGCGCGATCCAGTTCGGCCTGCACCGACAGCAGTTCCGCCCGGCGCGACGCCAGCGTGGCTTGGTTGGAGGCCAGGGTTTGTATGGAGTTCGCAAGATCCGCCTGCCGGGCTGCCAGCTGTGCCTGGTTTTGCTCAACACGCTGGCGATAGATTCGGTCGTCGATCCGAGCCAGCAGTTGCCCCTGCTTTACATGCTCGAAGTCCTGTACGAGTACCTCGGCTACATAACCATTCACCTGAGGGGCCATGACGGTAATCTGTCCCCGGACGTAGGCATTGTTGGTTGTCACGATGCCACTGGTGAATGGCCACAGCTGCCACGCATAGAGAATCGTCAGGACGCCTGCCAGCGCTACCACCACCATGATGATGACCGTCATCCGTGACGGCTTGATCACCTTGGGCGGCCCAGGGTTTGTCGCTCCGGCATCCGGTACGGAGGCTGCCTGTTCGGTTTGAGGCGGCGTTTTTTCAGCTTCGCTTGAGCCCTTGCGCTCGTCATCAGGTAATGGTTTTTCGTCGCTCATGGCGTCTCACGTAGCAGCGTTATTAGAGGAGTTGGCTTGTGCCCGTTCCGCTTTTCTTCGCCGATAGGACAGGCGCAGGGTATGGAACAGCGACCAGCTCAGAAAAGTGATCGATACAAAGCCGATCAGCCGAAAGACATCGTTGAAGGCCAGCACATGTGCCTCTTGTGTGGCGGCCTGGCTGAGTTGGGAGGTGCCTAGCGCCTGTTGCAGGGTAGGGTCGGTCTGCACCGGGGCATAAACCTGACTTTGAAGCTGCAGGCGCTGCACCACCAGTGGGTCGGTACGGTTGACGTTCTCGATCAGGTGACTGGAATGGTATTTCTCTCGCACCGTCTCGAATGTTCCAAACAGAGCCGGGCCAGCCAATCCACCCAGGCTTTGCGTAAAGGAAAACAGCACGGTAAAGCTGACGATATAGGTCGGACCGTTCTGCAAGGCACGCAAGAAGCCGATCATCATCAGCGGACCCAGGAACATGCCGCTGGCAAAGGCCAGAATACCCTGGCTGACAAACAGGTCCTGCGGGCGTGTCTGGTTTGTCGAGTCGGTATCCATGAAGCTGGCGATACCGATCAATACAATCGAAACCAGAATCTGAGGAATCATCGTTTTCGGGCTGAACACCAGAGCACTGACGGCAATGCCCGCCACGATGCCGGCAAGAATCACTGCAAAAAGCGGTTGTAACTGATCGGCTGTAAGCCCCAGGGTTTGCAGCAGACCCACTGCGCCATAATTCTGTTCGGACAGGATAAAGCGCAGCATGATCGCCCCGAAGGCAAAGCGCAGCATCTCGGAGGTGCCAAGCCAGCGAGTCTGGAGCAGGGGATTGCGTCGATGGTGCTCAATGGCGACCGCAATGATGATCAATACGAGGGCGGCTGCCAATGAAAACCCCATCCAGGGCTGCGTCAGCCACCATTGAATGCGCCCCTGTGCCAGGACGGCGGCAATCATGGCAAGGGCAGGGCCAAGCAGGGCAAATGTCAGAAAGTCCAGTCGCTCGAACGCCTTGATGCGTATGCCTGGAGGTAGCTTGAGCAGGGTGATGGCGGCGAGTGAGCACAGCGCCATGCCAGCCTCGAAGATATACAGGCGATGCCACTCGCCCAGATCCCTGAGCGCGGGCGAGAGCAGCCAAGCCAGAGGCGTTGCCAGCTGGGAGATGCCAACGCCAATGACCAAACCTTTGCCTACCTGAGCCTTCCGAAACGCCTGGAGCATATACAGCGTACCCAGGGTTGTGATCGTCGCGCCAGCAAAGCCGCTGGCGGCCCGGACCAGCACCGCCATGGGAAAGTTGTTGGCAAACACATGGGCGATCGTAAATACGGCATACAGCGCCAGCCCGATTTCGGCAAAACGGCGAAGCCCGTATTGCTGACGAAACTTCACGAGAATCAGGTTGGCTGACACGTTTACCATCAGAAAGGCTGCAGGCAGCCAGGCGCCCTGGGTGGGTGTCAGACCCAGATCACCCTGGATGTAGGGAAGGTTCACGCTGATCAGCGCATTACCGAGGCCGCCTGTCAGGCCCAGCAGCACGGACACCAGCGCGTAGGCAAGGCGTACCGGTGGGGCATGCAGTGGCGTAGCCGGAGAGCCCGGCATCGAGGGCCGCTCGTGCGGCTCCCAATTGGGCAGGGGTTCCAGATATTTATCGGGCACAGCAGATAGGCGCCTTATTGAATCCTTGAGAAGTGCCAGTCACTGTTTAATCAATGATGGCAATGGATTCGTCCATAAGGCGCCGCAACAGTTCAGCCTGACGGGCAAGGAAGTCGTGATTACGAAAAAGCCCAACCAGACTTTTAGTCAACGCAGGCCATGCTCAAACGCATGGCCTAGCTGCTCCCTCTGATCATCCGGCCAGTGATGTAGGATATTCACCACGGATGTATTGCTCCAGTTGCAGAATCAGCCCGTCCTGCTCAGCAATCGTTTCCTTCACGATATCGCCAATGGAAAGCAGACCGATCAGCTGATCATTGTCGATCACCGGTAAGTGGCGCAGATGGCGATCCGTCATGAGCGACATGCACTCACGAATGCTCTCCCGAGGCGTCACCGTGATCACAGCACGGGTCATGATTTCCCGAACAGCGGTTCCTATGGAGGAGCGGCCCTGTAATACGCCTTTGCGCGCATAGTCGCGCTCGCTGATGATACCGACCAGCTTACCGTCCTCGGTAACGGGCAGGGCACCCACATTTTTCTCGGCCATGACTTTAAGCGCATCAAGCACCGTAACGTTTGGGGTGATCGTAAACACACCCTGGCTTTGCTTGGCTCTAAGGATATCCGCTACCGTCTTCATATCATTCCTCCCTTGCTGGCAAATCAATAGGACGAAAATAACCCGACCTGTCCGGCCGTCACCAAACAACGTAATCCATGGGTACGATTAAGATTTTCAAGCACGAGCATGGCCTATGCCTTACTCGGAGCTGAACTGCGCAATCAGTTCTTCTCCAGTCAGGGTGCGGGTATCGTTGGCAAAGCAGTAGAAAGCGGGTTTTTCTTCTATGAAAACCTGCAGCGCAAATGTCCAGTCATCCCGGTCATCAAACAACCCAACCGGGACGGCATGGAAGTCGCCGTGTTTTAACCGGTAAAACAGGTGAGTACCACATCGGCGACAAAAGCCTCGCTCAGCCCACTCTGATGACTCATAGACGTGAACATGCTCCTCTCCTGTCAATTGTGGAGGGAGCGTGCTTTCGACGACCATCAGTGGGCCGCCGCCCCATCGCCGACATATCGAGCAATGACAAGCGCTGACAGATGTTTTTTCCAGACCGACAGTTACGTGCACCGCGCTGCACAAGCAGCGTCCTTGTCTCTCGACCCGAGCAGCCATAGCCATCCCGCCTTTCGCTGAGTGGAATGAAAAGCGTAGTCGAAAATCGGCGATTAAAAGGAAAAAATAGGGTAGGGCGACGTTTTGCCTCTATTGAGGGCTTTTCAACGTAGAGTCGTCAGCAGGCTCTCTTTAAGCTCTGCCAAGAGCGAAAGGCAGCCTGACTCATTCACCATGAGGTGTGACGCCTTTCTACTACTCGGTTCATCACTTTTCGTACGCTGCGCGAATGCCTTGACGACGTACATAACGGGCTCGAAGCGTATCGTAAATCCAGTTGAAGCATACCGAATAAGGCAGGAAAAACAGGATCAGTCCGATATCGAGCACTAGCGCCTGGAGCAGGCTGATTGAAAGCCACCAGGCTGCCAACGGAACCAGCAAGACCACTAGGCCAGCCTCAAAAAGACAGCCGTGAATCAGGCGGACGGCAAAGCTGCGTTTGAATCCCAAGCGGTTCTGCGCACGGTCAAACAAGAAGTTGAAAATCATGTTCCACAACATGGCTATGGTCGAAAACATAAGCGTCAACACGCCGATCTGTGCAATGGGTTTGCCCATAGCCCAGGCAATCACAGGCGCACAGAGGCCCAGGGCAATCAGCTCGAAGGCCAGCGCATGACCTGCCCGCTCCCAGAAACTGCGATCAGGTGATGAGGTAGAAGACATTGAAAAGCTCGCTTAGGGATAAATTTGATGATCTATTATCATCGGTTTAACCAATAACCAAAAATTAGCTGGTATCGCTTAGACCGATATGAATCTTTCAATAGAAGCACTCGAGTCGTTTGTTCATGCCGCATCCAGTGGCTCGTTCAGCGCGGCAGCGAGGGCGCTTGGTAAAAGCCAGTCGACCATCAGTGAAACCATTGCCCGCATTGAAATAGAACTGGATGTTGAACTCTTTGTTCGTGGCGCTCGCCAGCTGACATTGACCGAGCCTGGGCGTAGCTTGTTGGGATATGCGCTGGAGACGCTATCGGCGATAGACCGATTGAAACGTCACGCGGCTACCTTGGGCCGCGGGCAGGAAGCCAAGCTGACACTGGTACTGTCAGATACCTACCAGCAGAGCCAATATGAAGCGCGTCTTCATGAATTGGACCAGCGCTATCCTGATCTGGAGTTCGAATGCTTTTTTGCCGAACAGGCCGATGTGCTGGATCTGATCAATCAAGGCCGCGCCAACCTGGGGCTATTGGCCGCTCAACCGGAATACGGGCCGGATATTGCGCATTCCCGGCTGCCTTACTATTCCTCCTTTGGTCTTTTTGTCAGTCGAGGTCATGCCCTTACCCAGAAAGCGGTAGTTGAACCTCAGGACCTTGCTCACTACCGCATGCTGCGTCTGAGCAGTGTTGTCAGCAGCGATTTGGATGACGCGACCTTGCCTGCACACAGTACGCGATGCTGGTCGACTCCAGACTACCTGTTGTTGCTGGAAATGGCGGCGTTGGGCTTTGGGTGGGCCGCGTTACCCAAGGGGTTGGTCGAGTCCCATGCACAGGGGCGGGTGCATGAGTTGGTCATGAATGGCTGGCCCAAGCAGGTATCGGTGGATGTGGTGTGGTCGCGTAAACAGCCGCTTGGTCCTGCTGCAGCCTGGCTGCTTGAGCGTCTTACACAAACGAATAGATCTTGAAGGATGCGTACTACTCAGGCAGCCGCAAAAAGGAGGAGCATCCAGTAAATCAATCAAAAAAATACAGCGGATGGTAACCTGCCAGTTATCGGCAGAGGGTTCGCTCATCGGCTAAACGAGAACTGTTTGAGGGATGTAATGGACAGAGTAAGTAAGCCGGCTTACGAACCATCCCATTTATAGCCTTCATGAGGGAAAGCCCATGAGCGATCTTGAACTCACTGCACAAATCATCCGCTCGCTGATGAAAGAGCTACGGGCAGCACATGATCATGACAGTCAGCAACTGATTGTCAGGCAGTTGCATCGTTTGACCGATCATCTGACTACTGAGAATCGTTATGAAATCAGTCGAATCCTGGCCAAGTCAGAGGCTTACGCCGCTTAACCGCACTGTACCGTTTTGTCAGTCGCTTTGTTCGCGCTGAACATGAGTGTCGCTAGCACAACACCACGAGGGTGTGCCTGTCCCCAGGCGGGACGGCCACCTCTCAGCTAGGCACATTTTAGGACCAATTCGGCTGCGCGGTGCGGCTCCAGTTCGTCAATTCATGATGCATCGTCCAGTCCGGCTTTTAATCATGCTGGCCCAACCTCTGCTCTTCCAATCGTCTGAGCCTTGAAGCGGTTGTGTCAACCTGTAGCTATCGGCAAGGTTGTGTTTGACCACATGTATCAAAAAATTTCGTTGCGCCGCAGCGTCTTTGTAGGGCTGATGATATGATTGCGTCTGGATAGCACAACATATCTTCATGGAGCTTTTATGCCGATCAAGGAACTGATCCTGGCCAGCCTTTTGGCTGTGGCCGTTATTCCCGCCGCTTATTCCGCCAACCCACAGCCCGAACCTGTTAGCGCCACGTCTGCCGCGTCGAATGCTCAAGAGATGACAGTGGACCGGTTCCTAAAGTCATTGAACTTCAAGACGGGCAAGATCGTTCTCAATGACAATCTTGCAACGCTTGATCTGCCTAAAGAGTTCGTCTTTCTGAACAGTAAGGATGCCGAGCGTGTACTGGAAGCTTGGGGCAATCCTCCCAGCCAGAACCCGCCCATGGGGATGGTGATGCCTGCTGGCATTTCGCCGTTCGAGCGCGAATCATGGGGCATGACAGTTTATTACGAAAAAAGCGGCTACGTGTCTGATGAGGATGCGGCTGACATCGACTATGCCGACCTGCTGAAGGACATGCAGCAGGATGTTCGCGATGGCAACAAAGCGCGTCAAGAACAAGGGTATGAGCCGCTTGAGCTGGTAGGCTGGGCTGCTGCGCCGCGTTACGACAAGGAAGGCAAAAAGCTCTATTGGGCTCAAGAGCTCAAGCTGGGCAATGATACCGAGCATGGCCTCAACTACGATATCCGCGTACTGGGCCGTAAAGGCGTACTGGTGCTGAGTTTCATCGCTGGTATGGATCAGCTGCCTCAAATCCAGAAAAGCGCACCTGCCGTCCTGGCAATGACCAACTTCAATGAAGGTAACCGTTACGCCGATTTCAATCCTGACATCGACAAAGTGGCAGCTTATGGCATAGGCGCACTGATTGCAGGCAAGGCGGCGGCCAAGTTGGGAATTCTGGCTGGAGCGCTATTACTGTTCAAGAAGCTGTGGATGCTACCCATGCTTCTGATTGGTTGGATATTCAACCGGTTTCGGGGTAAGAAAAAGAGCGAGCCCGTAGCGCCGACTCCGGTCATGAATGAACCTGAGACCCCAGCCAGGACTGTCATGGACATGAACAGCTCCGAGACAGACGACAAGAAGTAACGCTTAACCTATCCGCCGGATCGGATTCCTGGTCTGGCTGTAGCGTGGCTGGCCATCAAGCAGTCAACGCAATTTCCCTGAATCTATTGAATGACCTACCAGCCAGCAGAACATCCTGCTGGCTGAGTATCGCCGCGCATGCAGTCCGGTGAGTCAATGAAAACAAGAAACGTTGCGCCCTGTTTAATGGTCACTTTGTTCTGCTTGATAGGTTGCACCCATACCTTTGAAGCAAAAGGTAAGACGCAGGTCTATGAAGAGGTTTTTCCGACAGACTTTGATAATGCGCATAAAAATCGGCTAAGAACAGGCCCTGCTACCATCCTGTTCGGGCCAACGCCCTGGTGGTACACCTCCATAACGATTGACGGCTGGGACTTTTCGCTCAGCGCGAAGGTGTACCGTGATGCCTATCTCGGTCAGTCATTCACCGTGTCTGGAGAAGAGAGCACGTTACCTTACAATTTGAAGGTGAGTTGGACGCGCCACAACACCCATCTTTTCGAACAGGAAGACCGGGTAGGCTGTACTACTTCAGGCATCTGCTCCCATGAGGTCACTCTACTAGAATGTAAATCCGGCAAATCCTATTCAAGCGGAAGCAAGGGCTATCACAGGCATGAAGATGATGAGCGTTGCGATAAAAAGACCCGTTACGAAACAGGCTTTTATTCCAACTGTCCAGGCATAAGGACCGATTTAAATCGGTATAAGACATCCAACTATACCGTTACGGTCGACTTTATGGATTCGAAGAGACCACAAATAAAGCTAGGCCAGTTCATTGGCGAAACGCAGTATATGGCGGACTCTATCGAAACTCTGCGTGAAGGCCACTGCTCCTTTAGCAAGACAGCCCCGCATTAGAGCGTGTCCGCTAATAAGCTATCGTGAGAACTACATTGAGCCGATGAATCAGGTCTTTTGGAACGCCTGATGATATTGTCGGTCGATGTTACTAAGCGTATCATTTGTGTTACTTAGTTTCCCATCTAAGCTCTGCAGTTCTTCCTGAATAACATATATGCCATACGCGGCCAGTGATGCTGCGGGTTGGTGTGTTGTCGTTTCGGGTCTAGTGGCATTGGATGGCTAAGCTTCAGGCAGGCAGTTCCTAAACTGCCGGACCAAGACTCATCCTGTAAACCAGAAGACTAGATAGTGCTGATGAATACCTCTGTAGATTCACGCGGCGGTGCCTGGCTTGGCGTAATTGCGCTGGCGCTGGCAGCCTTTATCTTCAATACCACTGAATTCGTACCGGTGGCGCTGCTTAGTGACATCGGCAAAACCTTCGAGATGTCACCAGCTCAGGTGGGCATCATGCTGACCATCTATGCCTGGGTCGTGGCGCTCATTTCGCTCCCCATGATGCTGTTCACGCGTAATATCGAGCGGCGGCGGCTGCTGATTCTGGTCTTTGCGGTATTCGTCGCAAGTCATATCCTGTCGGGCTTCGCCTGGAACTTCACTGTATTGATTGTGAGCCGTATCGGCATCGCCATTGCACATGCGATCTTCTGGTCTATCACGGCGTCACTGGCCGTACGTATCGCTCCTGAAGGCAAGCAGACGCAGGCCTTGAGCCTATTGGCGACCGGTACGTGTCTTGCCATGGTCTTGGGTATTCCGCTAGGCCGTGTGTTGGGAGAAACCCTGGGATGGCGGGCGACCTTTGTGGCGATTGCGGTCTTTGCCACCGGTATAGTGATCTGGCTGGCCAGGGCATTACCGTTGCTGCCAAGCCATAACTCCGGTTCCCTGAGCAGCTTGCCCGTGCTCTTCAAGCGTCCTGCCTTGGTCTGTATCTATATCCTGACAGTGCTCGTGGTAACGGCCCATTTCACAGGTTATAGCTACATTGAGCCCTTCGCTCAGGAGATCGCCCATCTGAGTGGAAACATGACAACGGTTCTGCTGCTCCTGTTTGGTGGCGCTGGTGTCATAGGCTCCGTCCTGTTCAGCCGGTACAGCATCATGTATCCCAATGGCTTTTTGATCTCGGCCATTGCGGGTATCACCATCTCTCTGTTGGTGCTGCGGCCGTTTGCCCAGCACGCCTATCTATTAGGCGGGCTGAGTGTCGTCTGGGGCGTTGCGATCATGTGTTTCGGTCTTGCCTTGCAAGCCAAGGTGCTAGCGCTGGCCAAGGATGCCACTGACGTGGCGATGGCCCTGTTCTCGGGTATTTATAACATTGGAATTGGCGGTGGGGCCCTTATGGGTAGCGTTGTAGGGACTCAGCTTGGGCTCATCCATATTGGTGTCGTAGGCGGTCTGCTGGCATTTGCCGGTTTGGCGTTCTGCTACATCATGACACTCAGGTTTTCCAAGCAGCTCAACGCCAATCCGCTATAAATCAAGTGATGTGCCGAGGTGCCTGCTGGCTCTCGGCACACATTACTAACGGCTACGCGCCGAGCGAGACGTGCGTCTTCCTTCTGCTTCTCCCTGCTTTTCACGTCCACTCTGATTCCCTCGTCCCAGGCTTGAACGACGAGGGCGTTTGCGCCTGGAAAGCTCTCGTGTAATGGCTTCGTTCAGCAAGGTGCGGTGCTCTTCGCCACGTTCAATGTCTGGGAAATACTCTGGCAGTGTCCGTGCAAGGTGCAGGTAGGTCTCCACGATATGCAGCGAGCTTTCCAGCGTTGCAAGATCTGATTCGAGAATCAGGCGTGGCAGCTCAATGACCTTTTCCTGGGCAACCTTTTTCAGCCAGTGTTGTGCAAAGCTGCTGGCAGGGCTTTCCAGGCCTCCCCGGATAGGGGTACAGGCGAAAATCCAGCGTAGCCAGAGGGGAATACGTGGATCATCGATCGCCTTGATCCAATCGGCCAGCTCATCGGGCAATACAGATACAAACGCATCGCCATAATTGATGTTTCGGTTGAACGTCAGCCACGCTCTGAGCAGGCTGGGTTCATTCATCAGCTCGGAAATGGCTTTCAGGTGATCGATAGAAGGCCGCACCTGAAACTGAGACAAGTCTACTGGCTTGTCGGGACTGTTAAACAACCGTTTGATGGACTTGAGTACGTGTAGCTCCAAGGCAGTGATGACGCCTTCGTCATGATGGCCAAAGCGTCCGGCGCGCCCGCCAATCTGCTTGACCTCTTGCACGTTGAGCTGCCGCACCTGAATGCCGTCAAACTTTTCATCCGTGTAAAAGCACAGGGTATGGGCCGGTAGGTTAAGGCCCATGCCCACCGCATCGGTTGCTACCATAATGTCTGCTTCACCTTCGCGAAACCGGCGTGCCTGTTCGCGCCGTACTTCTGGAGACAAGGCACCGTAAACCACCGAAACCGTTTTGCCTGTCATCTCCAGCATTGCCTTGAGATCCAGCACCGTACGACGGCTGAAAGCCACCAGCATCGATCCGGGCTCCAGATTCTTCAGGCTGGTAGAGTGTCTCGAAACCTCAACAGGGGAGAGCCGCTTGGTGCGCTTGATGATCAGGCGGTCTTCGCACAAGTCGCATAGCGTTTTCAGTGACGGCTCGATCAGCGGCGGTCCAGTCATGATCAACTCAGGCGTATAGGCGCTGACGAGCGCGTCTACCCAGGCCCAGCCTCGTTGCGAATCGGCCATCATCTGCACTTCATCCACCACGACCACATCCCAGCGCTTCTGGCGAAAGCGTGCAAACTCCTCGACCGTGCAGCAAAAATGCGTCGCGCCTTCCCGGATAATTTCTTCCTCACCAGTTACAAGCGAGCAGGGTATGCCCATGGACTCGATGCGCTCCTGATTTTCCAAGGCCATCAGGCGCAGCGGCGAAAGGTAAATACCGTGGGTAACCGAAGTCATCGCTTCGATGGATTGGTGCGTCTTGCCACTGTTGGTAGGGCCGAGCAGGGCAATCCACTTACGCGTTAATTGGCGAGCCGGATACAGCTTGTGATAATGCAAAAAGCGCGGATCATTCTGCAGGAGCGTAGCGAAGGCCATTTTCTCCTTGTAGTTGCGCAACGTACTACGAATCGTCTTGCGCAGCCGACCGGTGTCCTGCATGAACAGCTCTGTCAATCGATGCTGACCCAGTTGCAGCAGGTCAAAGTCGCCAGCTTCTTCAAGGACCATATTGAACTTGGCCAGAACTTCCTGCCGGTCTTCATCCTTCAGGGTCAGGACTTCTTCCTCGCTGAGAATATGGCCTTGGTTTGCCGGTATCCGGCGCTGTATATCCAATGCCAGATCGCCGTGGCGCAACTCAACTACAAAGCGCAGCTCATGGCGAACCTCATTGATGATCTCGACCGCATGTTCCAGAAAGTCATCAATACGTGAAAGCTCCGGCCGTAGCCGCTCAAGCACTTCCAGTCGATCGTCTTCGCTCATCTCCCTGAACGGGCGCTCCAGGATGCGTAGCCGCTCCTGCACATAATGCTCCATAGCTTGCCGAGCCTGATCCTCGAATGCCTCATGAGAATCACTGTCTTCCAGGCGTAACGTCCACTCTGGCTCGATCAAGAGCTGTACTGAACCCAACGAGACGATCTTTTCAGCGCCAAAAATATCAATAAGGCACCTATAGTCGCTGCTGTCGCGTAACAAGATACGCCCTAGCAACCGCTCTGGATCAGGCTCATCCATAGTCGCCTCGATGGTGCCGGCATCTAGCCCTAACCAGAAACCCTTAGCGGCACGACCCAGGTTGGGAATGGCATACCCAATATAGGGCTTGTACCACTCTTCCTGATGATGCTTCTTGGGGATGAAATCGGGATACCGCCCGGTTGCCCACTCAATAAACCGCTTGAGACGTTCAAGGCGGAGCGCTTTACGCTGTCTATAGTCACCTTTAGGCATTGCAGGGACTTCCCGAAAATCAGTGAGTTATGACGTTAGGACAAGATTGTGCGGTCTTTGGTCGTTTCATGCGACTGATGGAGGGCTGAGAAAGAGAGCAAGCAACTGAGCAGCCCATCACAAATGTGATGTTAGGGTGCCATCTTCAAGAACGGTTCAGCTATCGCTGCGCTCAAACCTTTGTATGCAGTAAGACCTGATCCAGCCAGTGCTTTTGCTTTCCAAAAACTAAGGGTTGCCTGAATAGATGCACGCCGCGATTGGATAACCAGGCGCAGCATTTACAGGCAGACCAATAATAAAGAAGGGTTCAAGCATGCTTATCGATTCAAAACGTTTGCTGCTGTTCTTCTCTCTGCTGGTGGGTTGCGTGGCCTGCCAGGATAAAAAAGCGGAGGCCGTTCCAATCAAGGAGGCGAAGCAAGCGCCCAAGCCATTCGAGCAGAAGGGCAAAGCTTCATACTACGCCCAGAAGTTTCATGGCAGAGAGACGGCTAGCGGTGAGACATTCAATAACAATACGCTGGTTGCTGCCCATAAAACGCTTCCTCTAGGTTCCAAGGTGCGTGTCACCAACCTGGAAAACAACAAACAGGTGGTGGTGCGGATTACCGACCGGGGGCCCTTTATCCGTGGCCGCATTATCGACTTGTCTCGCGCGGCGGCTAAGCGGGTCGATCTTGTAGAAGACGGCACAGGGCCAGTCAAGATCGAGCGAATTGATTAAAACCCAGAGATGTAGGACCTAGGGCATTTGCTCAAAGAAAGCCTTAAGCAAACGCCCTCAAAACTGTATTCAAATGTCAGCGCAGCGCTTTAATTGCAGCGCCCAAGAATGCATAGGTCTCCATTTCCTGCTTATCCATTTCGGGTTTAGGCCAAGCGCTCCACACCACGGCAACGACACCTTCCTTACGGTTGATATACAAGAACTGCCCAAAGATCCCTTGTGCCTCGAACGCTCCGCCCTCATGGCCGGGCAGGGCGTGGGTGCCTACAGGGAATGTCCACCATTGATAACCATAACCCAAGGGATACTCGCCCTCGTATAGCTTTCCGGGAGCCAGATAGGATGCTGGGTCTACACGAGTCGCCTGATCAATCCAGCCCGCCGGCAGGATACGCTCACCGTTGATCACACCATCATTGAGAATGAACTGCCCAAAACGACCATAATCCCTCAAGGTAGCCGAGAAGCCGCTGCTGCCGATTTCCTGGCCTGCTCTTGCGTCGAGCTGCCAAAAGGCGTCGCGCTCCATACCCATACGCGCCCAGATACGCTCGGAGAGATAGTCACTCGTAGTCATGCCCGTTACGGCATGAACCAACTCACTCTGAAGGTGCGACTCACCGGTGCTGTACTTGAAGGCTGTACCGGGCGCCGAGGCACGCTTGAGTCCTGACAATTGCTTTAACAATTCGCCGGGCTTATTAGCGAGCTGAAGCTCAAACATTCGACGCCGATCCGACGTGGGATCACGATAGGTTTCGTTCCAGGCAGCCCCTGAACTCATCTGCAATACCTGCTCTATCGTCACGTTGTCATAGGCGCCACCCGATAGTTGTGGCAGATAACGTGCAATAGGCTCCTTCACACTCTTGATTCGCCCCTGTTGTACCGCCGCTCCAACAAGGGAAGAGGAGATGGATTTCACTACGCTGAATGACGTCCAGCGCGTCTCTTTTGTATTTCCCAGGCCGTACCGCTCAAGAGCGATTTTGCCATTCTTGATGATCAACAACCCACCCACGTGATTGCGTTGCATGAACTCATCAACACCCAGCGTGCCATCATCCGTTTGGTAGCGCACGTTGATCTCGTGCTGGCGTGGCAGCGAATAAACTGCCGGACCGCGGTGTACCTCACGCGTGAAGAAGAGCTGATCCATATGCCGATACGTTCCGGGCTGGTAAGCCGGCGGTAAATCATAAAGATCCTGAGCGCGCCCGATTAGCTCGGGTTTAGACGTTTGGGTATCGGCCTGTGGCGTAGAGCAGCCTGCTATAAACAAGGCAAGAAGGGAGAGGGCGGCAGTCTTTGGAATAATTGTCATGACTAGTCTCGCAGTCAGCATGGATTAGGCCCGTGTAAAGCATAGCGGTTGTAGCTGCTTGCTAAGAACTGACCACAAGCGGGACGGTTCCTGAGAAGGTGTGCCAAATACCGTAGGATGGGTTGAGCGGAGCGATATCCATCCTCGTTAAGCAGGACCATCCTCACGCAATTGAATAAGTAAGTTTTAGATGCGGTGCAGGATGATTGCCGAGGGACATGCCGCTCGGATCTAATAAGCTAGTCCCGTATAGGGAAACTAAAAGCAACAGAAGAAGGCTTAATGATTAGTTTTTATAAAAAGCCCCGCAATAGGCGGGGCTTTTATTAGCTTGCTTCTAACACCTATACCGGCGTAAGACCAATTTTTGCTGGGGCAAGAGGCTATCAATCCCAGCTCAACGCCCCGCCAGTCTGATACTCAATCACACGCGTCTCGAAGAAGTTCTTCTCTTTCTTCAAGTCCATGATTTCGCTCATCCACGGGAAGGGGTTAGTGGTACCTGGGTACTCTTCCTTCAGGCCGATCTGAGTCAGGCGGCGGTTGGCGATGAACTTCAGGTAGTCTTCCATCATGGCCGCGTTCATGCCCAGTACGCCGCGGGGCATGGTGTCGCGCGCGTATTCGATTTCGAGCTGAGTGCCCTGGAGGATCATCTGGGTGGCTTCGTCCTTCATTTGGGCATCCCACAGGTGCGGGTTCTCGATCTTGATCTGGTTGATCATGTCGATGCCAAAGTTCAGGTGCATGGACTCGTCACGCAGGATGTATTGGAACTGCTCGGCAGTACCGGTCATCTTGTTGCGACGGCCCATGGAAAGGATCTGGGTGAAACCGCAGTAGAAGAAGATACCTTCCAGTACGCAGTAGTACGCGATCAGGTTTTTCAAGAACTGGCGATCCGTCTCGGGTGTGCCGGTCTTGAATTCCGGATCGGAGATGGAGCGGGTGTACTTGAGTCCCCAGGACGCTTTTTTCGCGACTGACGGAATCTCGTGGTACATGTTGAAGATTTCGCCTTCGTCCATGCCCAGGGATTCAATGCAGTACTGGTACGCATGAGTGTGGATCGCTTCTTCAAATGCCTGGCGCAGGATGTACTGGCGGCACTCGGGGTTGGTGATGAGGCGGTACACGGCCAGCACCAGGTTGTTAGCAACCAGGGAGTCGGCAGTGGAGAAGAAACCCAGGTTACGCTTCACGATACGGCGCTCGTCCTCGGAGAGACCGTCAGCGCTCTTCCACAGAGCGATGTCCCCAGTCATGTTGACTTCCTGCGGCATCCAGTGGTTGGCGCAGCCGTCCAGGTACTTCTGCCAGGCCCAGTCGTACTTGAAGGGTACGAGCTGGTTCAAGTCGGCGCGGGCATTGATCATTTGCTTGTCGCCTACCTGTACACGGGCAGCGGAGCCTTCCAGATCATCCAGGCCTTCTTGAATATCGAGATCGTTCAGTGCGGCCTTGGCGCGGGCTACGGCGTCAGAGTCGGCGGCATCTACGGCGCGTGCTTCGTTGGCAGCAGCACCGCCTACGCTATCCAGTTTTTCCAGCGGCATGTCGCCGTCCTGCTGTGCAGTGGCAGGGGTGGCGGTTGCTTCTTCGTCTTTGTCGAATTCGTCCCAGCTCAGCATGGTGTGTTCTCCTGCTTGAGGACCGGCACTCGGCCAGTCGGTAAAATCTAGATGTCTTTTAGAGTGCACATGGGGCACGGTGTTTGATCGGACGTCACACGTTTAAGCAGCGGATGACCGCACTATGTGGTTACGCCCCAATCATGCCTGCTCTGCCAAGGTGAGCTCCTGTAATCATGCTCAAGGCAGGGACAGGCCAATCGGTCTCGTGAGGCCGACTTTCAGTACTTGTTGTGTTTGGATTTACGTTCGGGGAGGGTGGTAAACCCCTCCCCGAATCCTCTCCGAAGAGAGGGCTTATGGCTTACTGACAGGCTTCGCAGTCGGGGTCGTCGATGCTGCAGGCCTTGGGCACTGGTGCCGGAGCCGGAGCGGGTGCTGCCTCGGCTTTTTGTGCTGGCGCCGGTGAGGCACTGGCTTGTACGCCGGTGATCGGATCCGCACTAACGGCATTCAGCTTGCCGGTGTTGATGGTGGACTTCTCGGTGCTGGTAGCAGCCAGGGCGCGGAGGTAATAGGTGGTCTTCAGACCACGGAACCACGCCATGCGATAGGTTACGTCCAGCTTCTTGCCCGAGGCGCCAGCGATGTAGAGGTTCAGGGACTGTGCCTGATCGATCCACTTCTGACGGCGGCTCGCTGCTTCCACGATCCAACGGGTTTCGACTTCAAACGCGGTAGCGTACAGGTCCTTCAGGTCTTGCGGGATGCGCTCGATCTGCTGGACGGAGCCGTCGTAGTACTTGAGGTCGTTGACCATGACTGGATCCCACAGGCCGCGTGCTTTCAAGTCACGCACCAGGTAGGGGTTGATCACGGTGAACTCGCCCGACAGGTTCGATTTCACGTACAGGTTCTGGTAAGTCGGCTCGATGGACTGCGATACGCCGGTGATGTTGGCGATGGTTGCAGTCGGCGCGATGGCCATGATGTTCGAGTTACGGATACCTTTCTTAACGCGTTCGCGAATCGGCGCCCAATCCAATGTCTCGGACAGGTCGACTTCAATGTACTTGGAGCCACGCTCTTCGATCAGCATCTTTTCAGAGTCGATCGGCAGAATGCCCTTGGACCACAGCGAGCCTTCGAACGTCTCGTAGCTACCACGCTCGTCGGCCAGGTCACAGGACGCCTGGATCGCAAAGTAGCTAATCGCTTCCATGGACTTGTCGGCGAACTCGACGGCGGCATCTGAACCATAGGCGATGTGCTGGAGGTACAGCGCGTCCTGGAAGCCCATGATGCCCATGCCCACCGGGCGGTGCTTCAGGTTGGAGTTGCGAGCCTGAGGAACCGAGTAGTAGTTGATGTCGATAACGTTATCGAGCATGCGCACGGCCGTCTTTACGGTACGGCCAATCTTTTCGATGTCCAGCTTGCCTTCGACGATGTGGTTCACCAGGTTGATCGAGCCCAGGTTACATACAGCGATCTCGTCCTTGTTGGTATTCAAGGTGATCTCGGTGCACAGGTTGGAGCTGTGAACCACGCCCACGTGCTGCTGCGGGCTGCGCAGGTTGCATGGGTCCTTGAAGGTCAACCAGGGATGGCCGGTTTCGAACAGCATGGACAACATCTTGCGCCACAGATCCTTGGCCTTGATGGTCTTGTACAGCTTGATCTTGCCGTATTCGATCAGGGCTTCGTAATACTCATAACGCTCTTCGAATGCCTTGCCGTACAGGTCGTGCAGATCCGGTACATCGGAAGGGGAGAACAGAGTCCAGTTGCCGTCATCGAATACACGCTTCATGAACAGGTCCGGAATCCAGTTCGCGGTGTTCATGTCGTGAGTACGGCGGCGGTCGTCACCGGTGTTCTTGCGCAGCTCGAGGAATTCTTCGATATCCAGGTGCCAGGTTTCCAGGTACGCACAGACGGCGCCCTTACGCTTGCCACCCTGGTTGACGGCTACAGCGGTGTCGTTCACTACTTTCAGGAACGGAACAACGCCTTGGGACTTGCCGTTGGTGCCCTTGATGTAGGAGCCCAATGCACGTACCGGAGTCCAGTCATTACCCAGGCCGCCCGCGAATTTGGACAACATGGCGTTATCGTGAATCGCGCCGTAGATGCCCGACAGATCATCCGGGACGGTAGTCAGGTAGCAGCTGGACAGCTGTGGGCGCAGGGTGCCGGCGTTGAACAGGGTCGGTGTGGACGCCATGTAGTCAAAGCTGGACAGCAGGTTGTAGAACTCGATTGCCCGCCCTTCCTTATCGGCTTCCATATGGGACAAGCCCATGGCGACGCGCATGAAAAACAGCTGCGGCAGCTCGAAGCGGGTACCGTTGCTGTGCAGGAAGTAGCGGTCGTACAGCGTCTGCAGGCCGAGGTAGGTGAATTGACCGTCACGCTCGTGGTTGATCGCCTTGCCCAGCTTTTCCAGGTCGAAGCTTGCCAGTTTCGGGTCCAGCAGCTCCAGCTCTACGCCTTTGGCAACGTAGGCGGGCAGGGCTTTGGCGTACAGGTCGGCCATCTCATGGTGAGTGGCGCTTTCTGCAACGCTTAGGAAGGACAGGCCTTCAGCACGCAGGCTGTCGAGTAGCAGGCGGGCTGTAACGAAGGAGTAGTTCGGCTCACGCTCAACCAGCGTACGTGCCGTCATGACCAGTGCGGTATTAACGTCTTTTTCGGCTACGCCGTCGTACAGGTTCTTCAGTGTTTCGCGCTGGATCAGCTCGCCGTTGACTTCGGCCAGGCCTTCACATGCTTCGGAGATGATGGTGTTCAGGCGACCCATGTCCAGCGGAAGCAGAGTACCGTCAGCCTTGGTTACGCGGATGCTTGGATGCGGCTCTGCCACTTCAGCAACGGCGCGCTTGCGCTCTTGGGCGCGTGCTTCGCGATAGATCACGTAATCACGAGCTACTTTTTGTTCGCCGGCACGCATCAGGGCCAATTCGACCTGATCCTGAATTTCTTCGATGTGAATCGTACCACCGGAAGGCATGCGACGCTTGAAGGTCGCTGTGACCTGCTCGGTCAGACGCTTTACCGTGTTATGGATACGTGAGGAAGCCGCAGCAGTACCACCTTCAACAGCCAGGAATGCCTTGGTGATGGCAACGGTGATCTTGTCGTCAGTGTAGGGAACGACTGTGCCGTTACGCTTGATGACACGCAGTTGGCCGGGAGCAGTGGCCTTGACGTCCAGGTTGTTGTCGTCGGCCGGGAAGCCGTCGGTCGTTGCTTTCTCGCGGGACAGATCAGTCTGCATGCGGGTTCGTCTCCTAACGTTATAAGTACGATGGAGCCTCTACGGCTCCTATCTTTAAGCGTTTTGCAAAACGGCGCCGGGTTGGCTTTGCAAAACGCTCACACCAGACACGGCTTATGGCCAGGCCCGTTAATCACTCAAACATGAGCCATAAAGCGTTAAAGGCTCAAAAAACGATTCAATACCAGCCGGCGGCTAACCACATCATGTAGTGGTAGGGGCTGTATGGGCTTCGGGGAGGAATAGCGGGTTGGCTGGTCTCCGAAGCTGCGTCAATCGTCATTGAAAAAGAGCTTCGACCAACCGGAGGCTGAACGCTTGACGGGTTGACAAGTTTTACATTGTCTAGTGTCCGGTTGCTCGGCGAACCCCAATATATAGAGATATTCGTTAAAGCGAGGTACAAGATAATGCGCTAGCGGCTGCTTTGCAAGTTGATAAAACGCCACAGCCTGTGGATAAAAAGTGGGTAATTTTGGGATATGTCGACGCAGGTCGCATGGCTTCTGAGGTTCGCCGTCAGTCGCGTTTTCCGCATCTTTTCGTCAGAGCAGCCAAATGAAATTTCGTTCAAACGTTAACACTATATGTAGTGGTGCTTTTATGACCGGATGCGATAGAGGTAAGCAAGAGAAGTCAAGTAGAAAACGCTTCTTTAAGGATGATAAATGAGTCCCGCTAAGGGACGGGACGAGTCTTCTGACGAAGGATGTAGATTGTCACGCAGGCCGAGCTGACCACCATGAACACGCGTGCCCAGAAATAGGGTACTAGCCAGCTGGAGACTCCAATGCTGATCCACATGGTGAGAATGGCGTAGATTTTTCCCTTGAGCGGAATCCCTTCACCTTCCAGATAATCCTTGATCCAGGGGCCTAGCCGAGGATGGTTGACCAGCCAGCCATAGAAGCGCTCCGAGCTGCGCATAAAGCAGCCCGCTGCGAGGAGGAGAAAAGGGGTGGTTGGTAGAAGAGGCAGAAAAATGCCAATCACGCCCAAGGTAACACTGACCCAGCCCAGCGTCAGCAGGCTATAACGGACCCAGGGCCGCCGGCTGACGCGTACATCTCGTTCAGGCATTCGATGTTGAGAGCCTCAGTGACGAGGCTTTAGCAACGCTGGCTTTTCTTCAGGGGCATGGCACAGCAGGAACAGCTGCGTCAGGATTTCCGGAATCTGCGAAACCATGTTATCGACCAGTTCAGGGTCTTCAGCGATATCGCTGAATTCAGCCTGTTCTTCGAAAAGGCCTGAACCAACCATGATGGGCAACAGCAGCTCGCTGACTTCTTCCTCAGCCTGCTCGAACCAGACGGCTTCACGCAGGAAGACGCCTTCCATGAATCCGATACACCAGCCGCGCAGGTCGGAGTCATCTGGATCGTCGCCTAGCTCCAGGTCGCATGGAAGCTCAAGCTCTTCATCGCTGCCCAGTATGCGCAGGATATGCGCCTTGAGCTGGACAAGCGTGGATTCGATTTCTTCGCGCTGTGCATCGCTGGTGTAATGCGGCGGCTCGGCGAAAAGGGCATCGATCCATTCACGCTCGGGTACGTCTTCCGGGCAAATGGCCAGAGCGGTTAGATAACCGTGCGCTGCGATGTAGTCGAGCGCTTCCTCATGCAGGTCGTCCGCATCAAGAAACTCACGGAGACGGGACAGTTGTTCAGCGAAGGACATCGGTTACTTACCTCGGAAAACGGGCTGGATATACGATAAAGGCAGTCGCGTTACGATGATGTTCCCGCAAATCGCCTATTGGGTTCCATATTGTTCATAGGCTGAACTCGGGAAAGCCACACGGACGACGTGCATGTTGTCACGTTCTGCAACTGCCTCAACGAAGCCGATTGTAGACGAGCCGGTGCGCCGCGGCAAAAGGCACGTCATTAATCTAGCCAATCTGGCCCTTCTATCAGGGCTTTGTTACAGCCTTGGGCATTGAGTGACGGATAACCGGGCGTTTCTTGTCAGTGCCCGTATAATGCGCGCCATCAAATGGAGGCAGCATGTTCGATCAAGCTTTGCGTATTCTTAAAGACGTCTTTGGTTATGACGCGTTCCGTGGCGATCAGGCCCGGATCATCGAGCGCGTTGCCAACGGCGGAGATGCGCTAGTGCTCATGCCTACAGGTGGCGGCAAATCCCTGTGTTATCAGGTACCCGCCTTGTTGCGTGAGGGGCTGACCGTTGTTGTCTCGCCACTGATCGCCTTGATGGATGATCAGGTTGCGACGCTGGATGAACTAGGCGTGCCGGCGGTTGCGCTCAATTCGACGCTTTCGCCCGAGGCACAGCGCGATATTGCTGCACGGCTTGAGCGCGGCGAGATCAAGCTCTTGTACCTGGCGCCGGAGCGTCTGGTGCAGCCGCGCATGCTGAATTTCCTGCAGCGACTCGGCAACATTGCACTGTTCGCCATCGACGAGGCGCACTGCGTTTCTCAGTGGGGGCACGATTTTAGGCCAGAGTATCTGCAGCTTGGCCAATTGGCAGAGCAGTTTCCCGATGTGCCACGCATTGCCTTGACCGCTACGGCAGACATGCGGACCCGGGATGAAATGATTCAGCGACTGCATCTGCAGAATGCCGAGCAGTTTCTATCCAGTTTCGACCGACCCAACATTTTCTACCGTATTGTTCCCAAGGAGCAGCCTCGCAAGCAGCTGTTATCGTTTCTGACGCAGCATCGGGGTGATGCGGGCATTGTTTACTGCATGTCGCGTAAAAAGGTCGAGGAGGTAGCCGAGTACCTTTCCGCGCAGGGTTTTCCCGCCTTGCCTTACCATGCAGGGCTTTCCAACGAACTGCGTGCGTTTAACCAGAAACGTTTCCTCAACGAGGAAGGGCTCATCATGGTCGCGACTATTGCCTTTGGCATGGGCATCGACAAGCCGAACGTTCGCTTTGTCGCGCACCTGGACCTGCCCAAGAGTCTGGAGGCGTATTACCAAGAGACTGGACGAGCAGGGCGGGATGGTTTGCCCTCTGATGCCTGGATGGCTTATGGATTGCAGGATATCCTGCTGCTTCGCCAGATGATGCAAAGCTCCGAAGGGGATGAGCGTCATAAGCGCGTAGAGCGCAACAAACTCGAAGCCATGCTGGCATTGTGCGAAGAGACACGCTGCCGCCGGCAGGTACTGCTGGCCTATTTCGATGAAACATTGCCTGAGCCCTGTGGACATTGTGATAACTGCGTAGACGGTGTCGAAACCTGGGATGCCACCCAGCCGGCTCGGCAGGCATTGTCAGCCATCTATAGAAGCGGTCAACGGTATGGCGTAGGCCATCTGGTCGATATCCTGCTGGGGCGGGAAAATGACAAGATCAAAAGTCTGGGGCATGAGCGTCTGGCTGTTTTCGGCCTTGGTAAATCGCTGGCTGAAGATGAATGGCGAACCCTCTTTCGTCAGCTGGTAGCGCGTGGTTTCGCTGACGTGGATGTAGACGGCTTTGGTGGTCTCCGTCTGACGGAGGCATGCCGTCCGCTTCTGCGTGGGGAAACGACGCTCGAGTTACGCCGCGATCCCAAGCCGCAGCGTACACGCGGTAACAATTCCGGCCCCAGCGCAGCCAGCCAATTGGTACGCTCTGAAGAGCGTCAGCAGTGGGAGGCCCTGCGTACGCTGCGTCGGAAACTGGCAGAAGAGCACGGAGTGCCTCCTTATGTCATTTTCCCGGATGCAACCTTGTTGGAAATGTTGCGGGGACAGCCACGGACCTTGCACGATATGGGGCGTATCAGTGGTGTGGGCGCGCGTAAGCTTGAACGGTATGGCCAGGCTTTTCTTGATGTGCTGGCAGACGCCCCAGCAGCACTGGAGCCTGTTGCCGATGTTCGTCATGAGGTCATTACCCTAGTCCGTGCGGGTATGACGCCTCCGCAAATCTCACGGCAGCTTTCCTGCTCTGAGAAAAATGTTTACAGCATTCTGGCGGAGGCCATTGCACGACAGCAGCTTTCACTGGAGCAGGCGCTTGAGCTGCCCGATGATCTTGTAGGCGAAATCCAGGATGCGTTTCTGGAGGAAGAGGGCGACTTGCCTCCAGCAGCAGCGCTGGCGGATCGATTCGCTGACCAAGTGCCTGTCGGCGTTTTGTATTGCATAAGGGCTGCACTGGCTGCAGAGCTTGCAGAGTGAAGAGAGATAAGCTGCCAAATGTACTGATTGCGGGGATAAACTCACTACCAAAACTAGATTGTAGGCTGTTTAATAGCTAAACAATAATAACCGTCAAAACGATAAGGTCATTGGTCCATGCCGCAAAACGATCCCCATCTCTTTGGTCGCCAGCTTTTCCATGTTTCGCGTGCCTGGCGAGCAGAGCTTGATCGCCGTCTGAGCCATTTGGGTTTATCCCAGGCGCGCTGGCAGGTCTTGCTGACCCTTGCACGCATGAAGGATCAGCATCCTACTCAACGAGAGCTGGCCCAAAGTGTCAGTGTAGAGGGGCCAACATTGGCTCGTCTTTTGGACGGACTTGAAGCTCAGAAACTGGTGCGCCGGGTAGCGGTGAGTGAAGATCGTCGAGCCAAGCGCATCATGCTGACAGCTGCCGCTGGCCCGCTTATTGAAAAGATTCAAGCCATTGCGGATGAGCTGCGTGAAGAGTTGCTGGCGGGTATTGATGACTCCGCGATTGATATTTGCCAGCAAGTCCATCAGAAAGTACTGGCCAACCTCGAAAAACGAGGCCAGTAATCGGAATCTTCGCGGCTCCGCTGAGGGCCGCGTCGTATCGGTTTGTTCCTCTATACTTTCAGTGCTACTTTTTTAATAGCGCTCGCTAGTCGATTTTCTAAACTTTCTACGAGCGCAGCCGTTGCCGTTGTCAGGGCGGTAATTTTTTTATTTGCAGTTAGGGCGCTGAATGGCCACGAAAAACGTTAATCGTTTTCGAACTCTCGTAATAGTATCCGGCCTGGTGCTGGGCGTTGGCAGCAACTCTGTCTTTGCGGTCGGGCTGGGCAACATCACGCTTCAGTCTTCCCTCTATCAGCCTCTTAGCGCGCGCATCGAGCTGGTGGATGTCGGTGAGCTTGAGGCCAGCGATTTTCACATCGGCCTTGCGTCTAATGACGAGTTTGCACGTTCTGGCCTCGATCGTACTCAGTTCATGAGCGACATGCACTTCACGCCAGTGATTGAGCCGGGCGGCAGGAGTTATATTCGCGTCACATCGACCCGTCCGGTTAGCGAGCCTTATTTGAGTTTTCTGGTTGGTCTTGAGCTGCCCGGCGGGCGTCAGTTGCGTGAGTTCACTGTGCTGATAGATCCGCCCGGCTATCAGGTGCCTGCAAGCCCTGCGGTGAGCCGGAGCAACAGCTATACGCAGGTAGAGGCATCACGTCCTGCTGCACCCCGTGCTTCGCGGCCGTCTACGCCTCCTGCGCCTACACCCAGACCAGGCCTTCAGGCAGGTGCTGCTACCTACACGACACGCGCAAACGATACGCTCTGGCAGATTGCACAGAAGCTGGTTCGCCAGGCGGGTAAAGGTTCTGTTCAGCAAGTGATGGAGGACTTGTATTCGCTGAATACCAATGCATTTGCCGCGGGCGACATGCACCGGCTCAGGGTAGGGCAAACGTTACGTCTTCCTGCCGACTTTTCTACTCCTGTAGCAGGGGCTGAACAAAACGGCGCATCGATTGCTGCTCCGGTGCAAAATCCTCCTCGTGAACAGTCCTTACCGTCAGAGTCGCCCACGAATATTGCCCCGGTACAGGCTGGAGTGGAGCAGACAGTACCTACGGCGGTTGCTCAGCAGGATCAGCTTCTGCTTCGTATGGCTCAGCTGCAAACTCAATTGGAGCAACTCCAGGCTCGTCTGGATGAAACCGTAAGGGATAAGGATAACCAGATCGCAGCGTTGCAGCAGGAGGTTGCTCAGCTGCGTACCTCTGAAAAAACAAGCGATATACCCTCGCCAGCGGATCCGTCTTTGGCGCCGCCCCCGTCAACTCTTTCCGACAGTAATATAGAGGTAGCCCGGGCGCCGTCTGAAGATCCTTCACAGGCACCCACCATTGCTCCGTCTGCTCCAACTACGCTGCCTGAACAGAGCGCTTCGCAGACCCTAAGCCCTCTTGTCGCACCGTCACCGGTGCAAGCCGGCGCAGAGCAGGAAAGGGATTGGTCATCCTATTATTTATGGCTGGTTCCTGTAGCCGCCTTGCTGGCAGCGGCCGTCATTGCGTTACGTCGTCGACGTACACGGGAGGAATCGGCAGTTGCTGTAGTGACTGGTGTACCTGAAGGGGACGAGCCCGATCATGACGGTCATGCTCTTGTGCCGCTTGTCGAGCCAGCGGTTATAGCTAGCCGTGTGGAACCGCATGATGCTGAGCCTCAGATACCTGTTTCACCCCAGCATGCCACGCCCAAGGCTGACGATGAATTTCTGGGACGTGCCGAAATTTACCTGGCTTATGGACGTTATAACCAGGCTCGTGAGGTGCTTGAGGAAGGCATCGCCGAGCAGCCTGGCCGCCTGGATCTGCGCATGATGCTGCTCCAGGTGCTGGCTGCTTTAGGTGAGAGAAAGCTGTTTGCCGTTCAAGAGGCGGCCGTTCGTGAATTGGGTGGCGATACGCAGGCAATCGATCAGCTAAAGGCACTCCTTCCAGGCATGATCGAGGAATCGGCTGAGGAGCAGAGCGTCAAAGCTGAAGAGGAACCTCTGGAGGTTTCTCTTGATCTGCCCGACGATCTGGAAGAGCAGTGGAAACCTCAGCTTGACTTGAAAGCTGACGAAATGAAGCCCACTCAAGCCGATATCGAAAATTTCGATCTGGATTTACAGGACCTCAGTTTTGATGACGCTATTGCCCTTACAGAGCTGCTAGACGCTGAGCAAGGACATGAAAAAGCTAAGCCTGCTGAGGCGCTGGACGATGATTTTCCTTATACGTTAGGAGAGTTGCCATCAGTGGATGAGCTGGACATGACGCTGGACGAGCATTTCGCCAGCCATGTGCCGAGCGCCTCGGTGGCAGACAATGAGCTGAGCGATTATCCAGCTAGCCCTCTGTTGCAACAGGCGAAATCCTGCATGGCCCAAGGCGATATGCGGGCAGCCAGCGCTATTCTTCAGCGGATCCTCAATGAAGGAAACGATGCACAGCGCCATGAGGCAGAGGTACTACTGGCGCGCATTGCTTGATGCGCGCTGTAAACGTCTAATTTGAGCCTTAGAAGTTATTTCCGAGATTCAGGTAAACCGCTCGTTGGCCGTCATCATTTAATCCATAGCTAAAGTTAAGCGGCCCCAGTGGAGTATCGAATCCCAGGAAAATACTACCTGCGGTGATTGAGCCGCTGTCATAGTTATTTCCATTGTTCCAGATACGCCCTTGCTCAAGACTTCCTCCGAGATAAACAGGGAAGTCGAGCGGTAGGAGTGAGCGCTCTGTCATCCGACGATAATAGATCAGCCGCCCCAACGTGTAATTCTGGCCAGACAGGGCATCCTGTCGATAACCGGAAAGTTGCCTTGCGCCGCCCAAGAGATAGCTGCTGGTTACCGTGTCAATATCGTTGAACGTTCGGCCGTAATAACCACCTAGAACTACAGTGTACTGGCCAAACGTCAACGCCTTGTCTAATTTGAACTCCATCTGCTGGTAACGCTCATCCGAGCCAAGGCTGGTATCAAATTGGCGAAGGGTTACAGAAATATCTTCTCCCTCATTGGGAAAGTCCACATTATCCATGGTATCGAATGAGTATTTCAGCTCATAGAAGCCTTCGCTAAAGGTATCGGTCGGGAGATTCGAATTGCCGATATGGACCTTCGTTTTACCCCAGCGCTGACCGATGCCAAAGCGGATCTCGCCATTGTTGTTGATCTGTCTCCCCACATTAAACCCGTACCCATACCGCTCACGACGATATTCAGCTATAGGATCATTATCCTGGACGGCTTCGATGTTTTGTGCGTCCGCACTCAGATAGGGCGCAAAGAAATATCGTGAGCCTACATCCAGCGGCTGATAGAACTCTGTGTAAAGTTCTTGTTTGTCGCCAACCTGAAGGCGGGTCAGCCATTCGGCGCCTAATTTATTGATGCCGTTTATCCGATAGCTGGCGCCTATATTGAAAGCGCTGTCGCCCTCCATGTCGTCTGAAAGACTCAAGCCTAGCCGCAGAAAATCAGTGCCGCTGCGTTTTCCGAGTGCATGAATTACAAGGGCATTATCGTCTTCGCCTTTTTTCTTTTGTCGGACGATGCGGTATTCCACCTGATCAAAGTAGTCGAGCCCATAAATGGTGCCCATATCGTCTTTTAGCTTTTCTAGATCAAGCGGTTCGCCTAATGACTGACGTATGTAATGCCGGATAACACTGTCGCTTACCTTGGAGTCGTTTTCGATCCGTACCTCTGTAATGATCGGGTTTCGCTGCCCCGGCTGGCGTGCAATGGACAATGCAATGTCCGTATCGTCCACCGGCGGGCGCCTCAGACTGGCCAGGCGAGAAGACAATGCCTGAGTGGCGCGATAGCCAGCGTCAATTAATTCATTGACGCTACCAAAGTCAGCGCTGGTGTACGCAGCCAGCGGTGGTTCAACCAAAATATCTTTGGATGTGAGTGTTGCCAGCTGAGCTTCGGAGTTGTTGCGTGTCATCAGGGTAGTGGACTGGTTGAGCACGTCTACAACGGTAGTGAGCTCCTTGCGTTTCAGCAGTGGAGTGCCGATATCAACAGCAATAACCCTATCAACGCCCATGCTGCGAGCGACATCGATAGGGATGTTATCAACCATGCCACCATCGACTAGCAAGCGTCCGTCTACATCAACCGGTGCAAATACGGCTGGAATTGACATGCTGGCTCGAATAGCCCGGGGCAAATGTCCCTTGCTGAACACAACTTTTTCGCCTGTCACGATATCAGTGGCAACGGCACGAAAGGGAATAGCCAATTTATCGAAGTTTCGCGTTTCGCTCGTGTGGACCAGCAGGCTTTCCAGTAGCATGGAAAGGTTCTGGCCTTGAATGACACCAATCGGAAGGCCCAGCGTTCCATCGTCTCGAAAGCTGAGTTGCTGCTTGATGAGAAAGTCTCTGTCATCCTGCTTTCGTCGAAACGGAACGTCCTTACGGGGAGGTTGATCCGAAAGTACCTGCTGCCAGTCCATTTCTTTGGCAGTGCGCTCGATTTCATCAACTTTATAGCCAGCTGCATACAAACCGCCAATGACTGCGCCCATGCTGGTTCCAGCGATAGCATCGACATGAATGCCTTGTTCTTCCAAAGCTTTCAATACACCAATATGAGCCAGACCACGCGCTGCGCCTCCAGACAATACCAGCCCTATTTTAGGGTGAGCTTGGTCACTCCATGAAAGGCTTGGCAGTAACAGTAGTAAGCAAAGAAATAGGTATCGCATGAGCAAGCCACAGGCAGGCGAGAGACGGGAAGCTTATTATAAGCAGCTCAAAAGAGGAGAATGGGATGACTGAGCAAAAGCCAGAGGTGGTTATTACCTATTGCACACAATGCCAGTGGCTACTGAGGGCGGCCTGGATGGCGCAGGAGCTGTTAAGTACCTTTACCACTGAACTGGGCCGGGTCAGCCTTGAGCCGTCGACAGGTGGTACTTTTCAGATTACTTGTGATGGGGCTCTCATATGGGAAAGAAAACGAGATGGAGGTTTTCCTGAGGCCAAGGTCTTGAAACAACGTGTTCGCGACCTTATTAATCCGAATAAGGATTTAGGTCATAGTGATCGGCAAGGTAAGCAAGATTCTATGCCTGAGCAATAAAGCCGCTCAGGCATAACTGCGAATCCTGGCGTCACACCTCGGAGGTCATCCTTGCATTGGCAGGCTCGCTGATTCGTTCAGTTCTTGCTGGTGCAGCTACTTCCGCAGCGCGGATGTTAACGGCATGCAAACCCTTGGGGCCTTGAATGATTTCAAAATTCACGGCCTGGCCAGCTTTCAGTGTTCGATAGCCGTCCATCTGGATTGCTGAATAATGAGCGAATAGGTCTTCGTCGCTTCCTTCCGCTACTATGAAGCCGTATCCCTTGGCATTGTTGAACCACTTGACTTTGCCGCTGAGCATGCTGGCATCCCTCTGCAAAGGACTCCACAGGTGGAGTATTATCCCACTACAGTCCCGTTCAGATAGTCTTGAACGCACTAAAACACGGAACCCCTGGTACCCTTATGGGTATCCAAAGGTTTTAACACCCTTTTAGGGTTAGTCAAGGCGATGCGATATTCGCCTGAGAAGTAGATCAAGGTCTTTGCGGACCTTCTAATCCATTCACTAGAAAAAATTTCTTGAGCATGCATCCAATCAGCCATATTCGACTAACATCAGAACAAGGCCCTTCACATCACGAGGATGACGGTGCAGGCCTGGCTGTCCAGGAAGCAAAACCTGCATTGAAGGCTCCGTCGTTGTATAAGGTACTTATGTTCAACGACGACTACACCCCGATGGAGTTTGTTGTTGAGGTGCTTGAGAAGTTCTTTAGCATGAATCGTGAAAAGGCCACACAGATAATGTTGGTCGTTCACACCCAAGGTAAGGCCGTGTGTGGAGTCTTTACTCGCGACATTGCTGAAACCAAGGCCATGCAAGTGAATCAATATGCTAGGGAGAGCCAGCATCCGCTCCTTTGTGAGATTGAAATAGAAAGTTGATCTGTGCCTGGCTATGAGGTGAAGCTATGTTGAATCGTGAGCTCGAAGTCACCCTCAATCTTGCCTTCAAGGAGGCAAGAACGAAGCGTCATGAATTCATGACTGTCGAACACCTCCTCCTCGCGTTGCTGGATAACGAAGCGGCTGCAACAGTGCTTCGTGCATGTGGTGCGAACATGGATAAGTTGCGGCGGGATCTGCACGAGTTTATCGACTCGACGACTCCGCTCATCCCGCAGCAAGATGAAGATCGTGAAACCCAGCCTACGCTTGGTTTCCAGCGTGTCCTGCAGCGTGCTGTTTTCCATGTGCAAAGTTCCGGCAAGCGAGAGGTAACCGGAGCGAACGTCCTTGTTGCGATTTTTTCAGAGCAGGAAAGCCAGGCGGTCTTTTTGCTCAAGCAACAGAGCGTAGCGCGTATTGATGTTGTCAATTTTATCGCTCATGGGATCTCCAAGGTGCCTGGCACCAATGAGAGAGACCAAGAGCAGGATCAGCCTGACGAGGAGGGCGGAGAAACAACCGCCAGCAACCATCCTCTGGAGGCTTATGCAAGTAATCTGAACGAGTTGGCTCGTCAGGGTCGTATCGATCCTCTTGTCGGTCGTGAGAACGAAGTAGAGCGTGTCGCCCAGATTCTGGCTCGCCGCCGCAAGAACAACCCTTTGTTGGTGGGTGAGGCCGGGGTAGGCAAAACGGCGATTGCTGAAGGTTTGGCTAAGCGCATCGTTGATGGGCAGGTGCCGGATCTGCTGGCTGATAGTGTCGTTTATTCACTTGACTTGGGTGCGCTGCTGGCTGGTACCAAGTACCGCGGCGATTTTGAGAAGCGCTTCAAGGGGTTGCTACACGAGTTGCGTAAGCGCCCCCATGCTGTGTTGTTTATTGACGAGATCCACACAATCATCGGTGCGGGTGCCGCATCTGGTGGTGTAATGGATGCTTCCAACCTGCTCAAGCCATTGTTGTCATCGGGTGAAATCCGCTGCATCGGCTCAACAACCTTCCAGGAATTCCGCGGTATTTTCGAGAAAGATCGTGCCTTGGCGCGCCGGTTCCAGAAAGTTGATGTGGTTGAGCCTTCCGTTGAAGATACCTTTGGTATCTTGCGAGGCCTGAAAGCTCGCTTTGAGCAACATCATGGTATTGAGTACAGTGATGAGGCACTGCGTGCCGCCGCCGATTTGGCTGCGCGTTATATTAATGATCGACATATGCCGGACAAGGCTATCGACGTCATTGATGAGGCGGGTGCTTTCCAGCGATTACAGCCTGAATCGAAGCGTGTGCAGCGTATCGAAGTCGCACAGGTTGAGGACATCGTTGCCAAGATTGCTCGAATTCCTCCAAAGACGGTCAATACGTCGGACAAGGAGCTTCTGCGTAATCTGGAGCGCGATCTGAAATTGACGGTATTTGGTCAGGACATGGCAATCGACTCGCTGTCGACTGCTATCAAGCTCTCGCGAGCTGGTCTTAAATCGCCCGACAAGCCGGTCGGCTCCTTCCTGTTTGCCGGTCCTACCGGTGTTGGTAAGACAGAGGTGGCAAGACAGCTAGCTAAAGCGTTAGGGATCGAATTGATCCGCTTCGATATGTCGGAGTATATGGAGCGTCATACCGTTTCGCGTTTGATCGGTGCGCCTCCTGGCTACGTTGGCTTTGACCAAGGTGGTCTGCTGACTGAAGCTATTACCAAGACGCCGCATTGTGTACTTCTGCTTGATGAGATCGAAAAGGCGCATCCTGAGGTCTTTAATCTGCTTCTGCAGGTCATGGATCATGGTACGTTGACGGATAACAACGGCCGTAAGGCTGATTTCCGTAACGTTATTGTGATTCTCACGACCAACGCAGGTGCTGAAACCGCTTCTCGTGCCTCGATCGGCTTCACGTTGCAGGATCACTCAACCGACGCAATGGAAGTTATCAAGAAGAGCTTTACACCTGAGTTCCGTAATCGCCTGGATACCATTATCCAGTTTGGTCGCCTTAGCCACGAAACCATCAAGAGCATCGTGGATAAATTCCTCACTGAGTTGCAAGCTCAGCTGGAAGATAAACGCGTTCAGCTTGAGGTCTCGGATGCTGCCCGCGGCTGGCTGGCTACCAATGGTTATGATCCTCAGATGGGAGCTCGGCCCATGGGGCGTCTCATTCAGGATAAGATCAAGCGGCCGCTGGCTGAAGAGATCTTGTTTGGTGAGTTGGCTGAACATGGGGGGGTGGTTCACATCGATCTCAAGGGTGATGAGTTAGCCTTTGAGTACGAAACTACGGCGGAGCCTGCATAAAGAGGTTGCGCCCACAAAAAAGCCCGGCATATGCCGGGCTTTTTTGTGGAGGTATCAACGAGCGCGATACGTGATTCGACCTTTACTCAGATCGTAGGGCGTCAGTTCCACGCGCACCTTGTCTCCGGTTAGGATACGAATGTAGTTCTTGCGCATCTTTCCAGAAATATGCGCCGTAACGACGTGCCCATTTTCCAACTCCACGCGGAACATGGTGTTAGGCAGGGTGTCGACGACAGTACCTTCCATTTCGAAGCTGTCTTCTTTCGACATAGGTTATGAAGCCCCTCGGTAACATAAAAATGCCTGGACCATCCAGGCGGAAAATCGGCATGCATTGTGCCCGAAAAACTCAATCGATGCCATGTCTGATGTCAGGACACTCGAACCCAGCGTTGATTGACAAAGAGTTCGATTGGCCGATATTGAGTCTTATAGGACATCTTTCGACAGCCTTTGATCCAATAACCGAGATAAACCGCTTCAAGATTCAGGCGTGCCGTTTCCGCGATCTGCCAGAGAATGCCAAACGTACCAAGACTTCTACGTTCCTCGTCTGGATCATAGAAGGTATACACGGCAGACAGGCCGTTGGGTAACACATCGGTTACTGCAACGCCAACCAAGCGTTCGCCCAAGCGCATTTCGTAAAAAAAGGCGTAAGGCAGCTCCCGGATAAGAAAGGTCGTAAACTGTTCTCGGCTTGGAGGGTACATGTCTCCGTCTGCATGCCGTTCCGTAATGTAGCGTGCATACAGTCGATAATGCTCTTCTGTAAAGCGAGGCCTACGCTTTTCAATGGTGATATCTGCATTTCGCTTGAGAATACGCTTCTGACGTCTATCGGGAACAAAATCGGCAGCGCGAATACGTGCCGGAACGCACGCCTTGCATTGCTGGCAGTGAGGTCGATATAGATGATCTCCGCTGCGCCTGAAACCTAATTCAGAGAGTTCGGCATACAGCTGGCCGCTCATGGGTTGGGCGGGGTCGAGAAAGAGCGTGGTTGCCTGCTGGTCAGGCAGGTAACTGCAAGTGTGCGGCTGAGTGGCGTAAAACTTCAATCGGGCCAGCTCGCTCATAATCTACCTCTAGGAAAACATGAGGAAGGTAATCAATCCTGTCATGCCGGTTGCGAAGACCAGTCTGCTTTAGATGTTTCGTCCAGGTATCGTGCCAAATAGTTCGAAAATTGCGTACGAGAAATGCTCGTCGCGCCAAAGCTTTCAAGATGTCGCGTGGGCATCTGGCAATCAATCAGCGCGAAGTCCCATTCCGCCAGTTGCTGAGCCAATGTAGCGAAACCAACCTTGGACGCATTGGCGGTGCGGCTAAACATGGACTCTCCAAAGAATAGTTTACCGATTGCCAAGCCATACAGGCCGCCGACGAGCGAGTCCTCTTCCCAAACTTCGACTGAATGAGCAATGCCTCGTTTGTAAAGCTCTACATAGGCCTGCTGCATTTCCGAGGTGATCCATGTTTCGTGGGTATAATCTCGTGGTTCAGAGCACCCCTTGATGACCTGCGCAAAATCTTTGTCAAAGGTCACCGTAAAGCGTTGCTGACGAATCAGCTTTGCAAGGCTGCGAGAGATATGGATCTCTTCAGGTATCAATACCGTTCTGGGGTCGGGCGACCACCAAAGAATGGGTTGGTCAGCCTGGAACCATGGAAAGCAACCGTGACGATAGGCGGCAATCAAGCGTTCGGGTGAAAGGTCACCGCCTATCGCAAGCAGCCCATTAGGTTCGCTCAGCGCACTACTGAGCGGCGGAAATTGTATAAAGTCGCGTTTCAACCAAGTCAGCATGGAAGGGGAGGGGGTTAACAAAGTAGTCTCCAGGCTAACTCCGATTACTGGCAAGCGCCAGTTTTCCCTTTTGATTTAAACTTTGTTGAGGAATGCTGCATAACTCTTTGTCACAACAGCAAAAGAATGTTCCAATGCATGGTTCACGGCTAAAGTCGTGGTAAAAATAGGTCATTGTTGTTGCGACTCGGTTTTTCGTATGGAACGAGCTGCGTAGGGTCGTAGAATGCTGCCTTGTTTCTTTTCATCTTCACGTTGTCGGTGCAGGAAAAGTCGCGTTTGAAACAATCTACTTCTGCCAGCCATGTGACACAGTGGCGCGAACACCTTCATTATCGTTTGAAGGAGGTGTTGCTTATCGCATTAGCCGCCTTGTGTCTGTATACACTGATGGCTTTATTGACCTATGACCCCTCTGATCCAGGCTGGACGCACACCAGTCGTATAGATCAGATCCACAACGCTGCAGGGCGTGCTGGCGCATGGCTGGCTGATGTCCTCTTTATGGCGTTGGGATACTTCGCTTTCATTTTTCCGTTGCTGTTAGGCATCAAGACCTGGCAGGTGTTCAGGCATCGCTATATGCCATGGGAATGGAGCGGGTGGCTGTTTTCATGGCGTCTGACCGGACTGGTTTTCCTTATTCTGGCAGGCTCTGCACTGGCTTACATTCACTTTCACGCTGACGCCCATTTGCCGGCTTCGGCAGGCGGTGCGCTTGGAGAAAGCCTGGGGCAACTTGCCCTTAATGCTCTAAATGTGCAGGGCAGTACATTGCTATTTTTAGCAGTATTCCTGTTGGGCCTCACCGTTTTTACCGATCTCTCCTGGTTTAAGGTCATGGACCTGACAGGAAAGATTACGCTTGATTTATTCGAGCTTGTTCAGGGAGGCGCCAGCCGCTGGATGGGTAGCCGCAGTGAGCGGAAGCGTCTTGCTTCACAACTGCAGGATGAAGAGTATTACGACGATGAAGAGCTTGAGGTTGAGGAGGAAGAACCTCAGGCGCCTATCAAGCGAGAAGCTAAAAAGACTCGTGAGCGTGTCGTTGAAACCGTTGAGCTTGATGATGAATCTCTGGTGCCTGAGCGCAAGTCCGTTCCCGCTATGCCAGTTAATGAGCGGCCTGTAGTGGAAAAGCCTCAAGTTGCCAAGCCAGCACCTCAGATCAATATGCCAGCGCCTGCTCCGATCCCTAAGCCGATCGAGGCAAAACGATCCGCTCCGCCTGCCGCGCACGTTGTTGATTCAGCCGTTGAAGGTACGATACCACCGATATCCTTGCTGGATCCGGCAGAGAAAAAACAGCAGAGTTTTTCTCCAGAGTCGCTTGAGACGATGTCACGTCTGCTTGAGATAAAACTCAAGGAGTTTGGTGTCGAGGTCACAGTCGAGTCGGTTCACCCGGGACCAGTCATTACTCGTTTCGAGATACAACCTGCTGCTGGAGTGAAAGTCAGCCGTATTTCTAACTTGGCGAAAGATCTGGCGCGCTCACTGGCTGTTTTCAGTGTTCGGGTTGTTGAGGTCATTCCGGGCAAAACTACTGTCGGTATCGAGATTCCAAATGAAGACCGACAGATGGTGCGTTTTTCTGAAGTACTGGAGTCTCCTGAATATGAGGCCTCTAAGTCGCCCGTGACGCTCGCCCTAGGCCATGACATTGGCGGTAGGCCTGTTATCGCGGATTTGGCCAAAATGCCGCACTTGCTTGTAGCAGGTACCACAGGTTCGGGTAAGTCCGTTGGCGTAAACGCTATGCTTCTGTCGATTCTGTTCAAGTCGACGCCCGAAGAGGCGCGGTTGATCATGATCGACCCCAAGATGTTGGAATTGTCTATCTACGAGGGCATTCCACACCTTCTTTGCCCTGTCGTGACGGACATGAAAGAGGCTGCCAATGCGCTGCGCTGGAGCGTAGCCGAAATGGAGCGGCGCTATAAGCTCATGGCTGCTATGGGGGTCAGAAACCTTGCTGGCTTCAACCGCAAGATCAAGGACGCGGAGGAGGCAGGGACACCTCTGACAGATCCTCTTTATCGACGCGAAAGCATGGATGACGAAGCGCCGCTTCTAAAAGCGCTGCCTACGATCGTTGTAGTTGTCGATGAATTCGCCGACATGATGATGATTGTTGGCAAAAAAGTGGAAGAACTGATTGCGCGTATTGCTCAAAAGGCGCGTGCTGCAGGTATTCACCTGATCCTGGCCACGCAGCGCCCTTCGGTAGATGTGATTACCGGCCTGATCAAGGCCAACATCCCGACGCGTATGGCTTTCCAAGTATCGAGCAAGATCGACTCTCGAACCATTCTTGATCAAGGTGGTGCAGAACAGCTGCTGGGGCATGGTGACATGCTCTATCTCCCACCAGGCACGGGTCTTCCTATTCGTGTCCATGGCGCTTTCGTCTCAGATGACGAGGTGCATCGCCTGGTTGAAGCCTGGAAACAACGCGGCGCGCCTGACTACATTGAAGACATCCTTGCGGGGGCAGATGAGGGCGGTAGCTCCTTTGAGGGTGGTAGCGGTGGTGATGGCAGTGAAGGAAATGAAGACGATCCCCTTTACGATGAGGCTGTCCGCTTTGTAACCGAAAGCCGCAGGGCCTCGATTTCTGCGGTTCAGCGCAAGCTCAAGATCGGTTATAACCGTGCTGCGCGAATGATCGAGGCCATGGAGATGGCTGGAGTTGTCACGCCTATGAATACGAACGGTTCAAGAGAGGTGATTGCACCTTCTCCTGTGCGTGATTAACCAATGTTTAAGAGGAATTCCATGCGATTGACTCGCTTGTTTGCCCTGGCAATTACAACTTTTCTAAGCGTCTCGGCTCAGGCTGCATCGGATGCAGCGGACCGTCTGTCCCAGTATCTGGAGAAAGCGCAGACCATGACGGCTCGCTTTTCCCAGCTGACTCTAGATGGCTCCGGGACCCGTCTTCAGGAGACTGCGGGTAATTTGAGTCTCAAGCGGCCAGGTCTTTTTCGTTGGCATACAGATTCTCCCATGGAGCAGTTGCTGGTGTCTGATGGGCAAAAGGTATGGCTATACGATCCAGACCTTGAGCAGGTGACTATTCAGAAGCTGGATCAGCGCCTAACCCAGACGCCTGCGTTGCTATTGTCCGGTGATGTGTCGAAGATTGAGGACAGTTTTACAATTACCTACAAGCAAAGCGGTAACGTGACTGATTTTGTGCTCAAGCCTAAAACCAGCGATACGCTGTTTGACAGCTTGCGCCTCTCATTTCGCGGTAACGTAATCAACGATATGCAGCTGATCGATAGCGTCGGTCAACGCACCAATATCCTGTTCTTCAACGTAAAAATGAATGAGCCGGTAAACGCCTCGGAATTCGTGTTTGAAATTCCTAAAGGTGCCGACGTCATTCAGGAGTGATCCTGCCCCATGGATCTATTCCGCGCAACGCCAGTGGCTCAGCCGCTGGCTGCTCGTATGCGTGCCACCACCCTGGACGAATACGTTGGCCAGCAGCATTTGCTTGCCCGAGGAAAACCTCTGCGAGAAGCACTGGAGCAGGGCGCGCTGCATTCAATGGTTTTCTGGGGCCCACCAGGCGTCGGCAAGACGACATTGGCGCGTTTGCTGGCTGAAGTCAGCGATGCTCATTTCGAGACGATCTCGGCGGTTCTTTCCGGTGTAAAGGAGATCCGTCAGGCTGTTGAGATAGCCCGGCAGCAGGCTGCTCAGTATGGGCGTCGAACCATATTGTTCGTTGATGAAGTTCACCGCTTCAATAAATCCCAGCAAGATGCGTTTCTTCCCTATGTGGAAGACGGCACCCTTTTGTTTATTGGAGCGACGACTGAAAACCCTTCTTTTGAACTTAATAATGCGCTTCTTTCGAGAGCACGTGTTTATGTTCTCAAAAGCCTGGATGAAGAGGCCTTAACTCAGCTTACCAATCGAGCGTTGTTTGAAGACAAGGGCCTTGGTAAGCGCCGGTTAAGCCTTCCAGAGGAAAGTCGGAAGATTTTATTGGCCGCTGCCGATGGAGATGGCCGCAGATTACTCAATCTACTTGAAAATGCGGCCGATTTGGCTGAAGACGGCTCAGACATAAGCCCGGATCTTTTACAAAGCTTGCTTGGTGATGGGCGCCGCCGTTTCGATAAAGGCGGTGAAGCGTTTTACGATCAAATTTCTGCGTTGCATAAGTCTGTTCGGGGTTCTAATCCCGACGCAACCTTGTATTGGTACGCCCGTATGATCGATGGAGGCTGCGATCCGCTCTACATTGCTCGTCGTGTTGTGCGGATGGCCAGTGAAGATATCGGTAATGCCGATCCGCGTGCATTATCAATCTGTCTTTCTGCCTGGGATGTCCAAGAGCGGTTGGGCAGCCCGGAGGGTGAGCTTGCTATTGCGCAGGCCCTTGTTTACTTGGCCTGTGCGCCTAAAAGCAATGCGGTATACAAAGCTTTCAACATGGCAATGGCAGATGTCAGGCAGAATGGCTCTCATGAAGTTCCTGTACATCTTCGCAATGCGCCAACCAAGCTAATGAAGTCGTTGGGGTATGGTGAGGAGTATCGCTATGCACATGATGAACCTGATGCATATGCGGCAGGTGAAGATTATTTTCCCGAGGATAAGGCGCCGGTTCATTACTACGAGCCTGTACCACGCGGTTTAGAGCTCAAAATTCGTGACAAGCTCAGTCATTTGGCTGACTTGGATAGGGCCAGTCTGCGCCAGCGGCGGAAAGCGCCATGACACCCATGATCCTGGCTATCGCAGCGGGTGGTGTACTAGGCACTCTGTTGCGATTTATCACGACATCCTGGATAACGGCGAGCTGGCCTAAGCATTTCTACATGGGCACATTGATCGTCAACTATGTGGGCTGCTTGCTTATCGGTGTTTTATACGGTCTTTTCCTTATTCGACCTGATGTGCCTGCGGAGCTAAGAGCAGGGCTTATCGTTGGCTTTCTAGGTGGCTTAACAACTTTTTCTTCCTTTTCCCTTGATACATTACGCTTGCTGGAAGGTGGCCAGGCTTTGCTTGCCATTGGATATGCCACGGCCAGCGTCGTAGGTGGTTTGCTTGCTACGTGGGCAGGCCTGTCATTGACAAAACTCTGATACGAGAAAAAACATGCTTGATGCAAAACTGGTACGTACACAGCCTCAGGAAGTGGCAGAACGCCTTGCCGCGCGTGGTTTCACGCTTGATGTACAGCGCATCGAATCCTTGGAATCAACTCGCAAGTCTGTGCAAACACGTACCGAGGAGCTTCAGGCTGAACGTAACAGTCGATCAAAGGCCATTGGTCAAGCCAAGGCGCGCGGTGAAGACATCGCGCCGCTTCTGGCTGATGTGGACCGTATGGGAGGCGAACTGGAGACCGCCAAGCGTGAGCTGGACGTGATTCAGTCTGAATTGGATGCTCTGCTGCTAGGGCTGCCTAACTTGCCACATGAGTCCGTTCCAGTAGGCACCAGCGAGGAGGAGAACGTAGAGGTTCGCCGTTGGGGCACTCCTAAGCGTTTTGACTTTGAGGTTAAGGATCATGTAACCCTGGGTGAAGCTCATGGTTGGTTGGATTTTGATACGGCCTCTCGCTTCTCGGGTGCTCGCTTTGCCTTGATGCGAGGCCCTATAGCCCGTCTACACCGTGCATTGGCGCAGTTTATGATCAATCTGCATACGGGCGAGCATGGTTACGAGGAGGCTTACACACCTTATCTTGTCCAGGCCGAAACCTTACAAGGCACAGGGCAGCTTCCTAAGTTTGAGGAAGATCTGTTCAAGGTTCCGCGTGACGGTGAAAGTCCGCTTTATCTGATCCCGACTGCGGAGGTCACATTGACCAATATCGCAGCAGGCAGGATTTTGGACACCAAGGCACTGCCTATTCAGTTGGTAGCCCATACCCCATGCTTCCGTAGCGAGGCGGGTGCTTCCGGACGCGATACGCGGGGCATGATCCGTCAGCACCAGTTCGATAAGGTTGAAATGGTACATATCGTTGAGCCTGCAAAATCTTTCGAGGCGTTAGAGGCTCTGACAGGTCATGCTGAGCGTGTTCTGCAACTTCTAGAGTTGCCCTATCGTGTGCTTGCTCTCTGCACTGGCGATATGGGCTTCAGTGCCACCAAAACGTATGACCTTGAAGTATGGATTCCGAGTCAGGATAAATATCGCGAGATTTCTTCCTGCTCTAACTGCGGTGATTTCCAGGCGCGCCGTATGCAGGCTCGGTGGCGTAACCCGGAAACGGGCAAGCCAGAGCTCGTACATACATTAAACGGCTCGGGCTTAGCAGTGGGCCGCACGTTAGTGGCTGTGCTGGAAAATTATCAACAAGCCGATGGAACCATTCGCGTACCGGAAGTCCTCAAGCCGTACATGGGTGGCGTTGAGGTTATTGGCTGATGGAGTTCTTGCCACTGTTTCACAATCTGAGCGGCCGCCCTGTACTGATTGTTGGTGGAGGTGAGGTCGCTTTACGCAAGGCGCGTTTACTTAAGGATGCTGGGGCAATGCTCAAGGTTGTTGCGCCACGCATTCATCCGGCCATGCGAGAATTGATTGGAAATGGTGGCGATTCGTTGATCGAGCGGCCCTACCAGGCAGATGATATGGGTGGGGCCGTCCTGGTTATTGCTGCAACCGATAATGAAGACCTTAACATCCAGGTTTCGGCCCAAGCCAAGGCGATAGGTGTGCCAGTTAATGTGGTGGACTCTCCTTCACTGTGCACTGTTATCTTTCCTGCAATTATTGACCGCTCACCTTTGATTGTCGCGGTTTCGAGCGGGGGAGATGCGCCCGTCTTGGCTCGGCTTGTACGAGCCAAACTAGAGAGTTGGATACCTGCTGCATATGGTGAGCTAGCCGGCCTGGCTAAGAAATTTCGTTCTAAGGTTAAGCGCCGTTTTGGTGATGTCCAGGCGAGGCGCGTTTTCTGGGAAGAGGTATTCCAAAGCGAAATTGGCGAAAAGGTACTCGCTGGCCAGCCTCAAGTAGCTGAGCGTTTGCTTGAAGAGAAACTTTGTAACGCATCCTCAAGCGTTAAGGGCGAAGTCTATCTGGTGGGCGCGGGACCGGGTGATCCTGACTTGCTGACATTCAGGGCTTTACGCCTCATGCAGCAGGCCGATGTAGTCTTATACGATCGCTTGGTTGCTCCCGCTATCCTGGATATGTGTCGTAGAGACGCTGATAGAATCTATGTAGGTAAAAAAAGGGCTGAGCACGCGGTTCCGCAAGAAGAAATCAATCAGCTTTTAATTGATCTGGCCGGTCAAGGTAAGCGTGTCCTAAGACTTAAAGGCGGCGATCCGTTTATCTTTGGGCGCGGGGGCGAAGAAATTGAGCGTCTGGCTGCCCATGGGATCGGATTCCAGGTAGTGCCGGGTATTACAGCTGCCAGTGGCTGTGCGGCCTATGCCGGCATACCGCTGACGCATAGAGACTATGCCCAATCTGTACGCTTTATCACAGGCCATTTAAAAAATGACACGTGTGATTTGCCATGGAGTGATTTGACCTCTCCGGGGCAAACGTTGGTTTTTTATATGGGGTTGGTTGGGCTACCAATCATTTGCGAGCAGCTTATTAAGCACGGGCGTGACGCTTGTACGCCGGCCGCCTTGGTTCAGCAAGGCACCACCTCAAGTCAGCGTGTATTTACGGGAACGCTGGCAGATTTACCTGTTCTCGTAGCGCGCCATGAGGTTCATGCGCCTACGCTAATAATCGTAGGTGAGGTCGTAACCTTGCGTGAAAAGCTGGCCTGGTTCGAAGGCCAATCGCATCCTTAACGGTCACGCTGCCATAAACCTACAGCGGGCAACTGCTCTCGATCGTGAGGCGACGTTAAGTCGAGTGCTGGCCCTTTGGGAATGATCCCGTTAGGGTTAATCGTTTCGTGACTGCCATAATAGTGATGCTTGATATGCTCAAAGTTGACAGTCCCTGCAATGCCTGGCCACTGATAGAGCTCCTTCAGCCATCCCTGAAGGTTAGGGTAGTCTGTAATGCGGCGTAGATTGCATTTGAAGTGTCCGTAATAGACTGAGTCGAACCGTATTAATGTTGTAAAAAGTCGCCAATCTGCTTCTGTCAGGTATTTTCCTGTCAGATAGCGATGCCTGCTCAGGCGATTTTCTAGTTGATCAAGAGTAGTAAACAGCTCTTCAAAGGCGAGTTCGTAAGCGTACTGCTCTGTTGCAAATCCAGCCTTATAAACACCGTTATTCACCTTGGCATAGATAAGCTCGTTAAGTGAGTCGATGTCTTGCTGTAATGGTTCTGGATAAAAATCGATGCTGTTGTCTGTCAGTCCGTCAAATGCATGATTCATCATGCGGATGATATCGGCAGACTCATTGTTAACGATGCACTTATGCTTGTTATCCCAAAGCATTGGTACTGTAACGCGACCTGTGTAATGAGGTGTAGCCTCTAGGTAGCGCTCATAAAGAAACCGCTTGGCTTCATCAAGTGTGTCACCCGTTGAGCCGAGCGTTTGATTAAAAGTCCATCCTTTGTCCTTCATAAGCCAACTAACAACGGATACGTCGATAATACTCTCAAGGCCTTTAAGCTTTCGGAAAATAAGGGTGCGATGAGCCCAGGGGCAGGCTAGAGAAATATACAAGCGGTAGCGGTTAGGCTCTGCCTCGAAGCCTGCCTCGCCTGTAGGGCCAGGCTCACCAGTGGGCGTTACCCAGTGTCTGAACTGGGCGCTTTCCCGCTTGAAGCTTCCATCTTCGCCGGTGTCGTACCAGCGGTCCTGCCATTTGCCTTCTATCAATAGGCCCATCGGCTCCTCTCCATATTGTGGAGCCGTCTATTAATGACGTTGGCTCCAGTAATCTTTTGCCTTGGCTAGAGCGGCTTCCCGGCTGTGGCCAAGCGCTCTCAAACCCAAGGCTATCGTAGAAAGAACGGCCAGTTCGCCGTAGGCATCGTTTGCTTTGCCGGTCCATACATCCAATAGATGATTGGCATCCAGCCGCTCAGGTTTGACGTGTCTTCTTTCTGAAAGTGCAGGCCAGGCTTCATTCCATTCAGTGCCGTACTCTGTGCCATAGAGATGAAAATCATTGTCTGGGTTGACTTCAATTTCACCGCCTTCGCCTTTAATCACGATAGCCTTGTCGCCTAATAGGCGGCTGGCTTCACGGTGAATGGGTTGGTAGCCTGGGTGAAAGATACTTTGCAGGATGCAAGTTGCGTTGAGCGGATTTAACAGTCTGACCAGCGAATGAATAGGCGAACGCAATCCCAACGTGTTGCGTAAGTTGATCATATGCTGCAAGGCAGGCATCCAGTTTTCCAGTGGCATAAACGCCAGGTGGTCTTTATTTAAAGCTTCCTGTGTCTGGTGCCAATCGTTACAAAGATGAATACCCAGCGTTTCTAGAACCTGCTCCGTATATAGTCGTCCTGCTGTATGAGCGCCGCCGCCGTGAATCAGAATCCGCACACCATGGGATGACAGGCATTTGGTGGCAAGCAGAAACCATGGTAAGTGGCGTTTTTTACCTGCATAGCTAGGCCAGTCCAGATCTACTGGAATGGTCGGGGCGTTGAGATGTGCTCGAATAGCATCGGTAAAGCCGGCAAGCTCTTCTGCGCTTTCTTCCTTGTGTCGAAGCAGCATAAGAAAAGCGCCGAGTTGAACATCCTCGACATTTCCCTCAAGGATCATCCCCATGGCGCACTGGGCTTCTTCGCGAGTTAGGCTGCGTGAACCGCGTTTACCTTTGCCGAGTATGCGTATGAATTGAGCAAAGGGATGTTCTTCAGGCGTCGTTATCATAAGCAATTAGTCGGTTTTGGAAGTCCTGCCAGCTTGGCTGCTAGCTTGGCGGGGCTTCCTTTGAAAAGGAGATTCAAATGAAGGCTGTTACCCTTCTCGGGACCTAAGGTTTGCGCAATATATTTAATCAGCGGACGATTAGCTGGGGAAAGCTGGAACTCAGCATAGAAATCTCTAAGAGCATGAAGGATTTCCCAGTGTTCAGGCGTAAGAGGGAGACCCTCTCGAAGAGCCAGCTCCTCAGCTATTTCAACGGACCAGTCTCCTAGATCCAGTAAATAGCCTTCCTTGTCAACATTGAGTGCAGTCATGGCCAGCTATGTACCTTGTCATAAGCTACACAAAGAGCCACAAAACGATCATAGTCAATCATTTCAAAACGAGATGTTTCTCTGAGTCCACGGGCCTCGACATCTTCTTGAAGAGCAAAGCCTTTGACGCCGGTTTGAAGCGTTTCAAGCAGAGCCGCTGTTCGCGAGCTTTCTTGTAGCAGGTATGTAGCGTCGCCCATTAATAAAAGTGCATCCTGCTCCGCAAGTAGCGGTAGGGCGCTGTCTAGCATCCTGCTCTGGAAAGGCGAAGCCAAGATAAGGTGAAGCGTCTTCACAGTGTAATCACCATGTCGTGCTGATTTAAAAGCAGCCGAGCCTCTTCGGTAGATAGGATCTCAACTTCCAGTTCAAGCGTTGATTGCATTACGTTGCGCTCCAGTAAGCTGCTTTCCAATGCATACAGTTTGTCTACGCCGAACAAGGGAAGAGCTTGTAGATTAGCGGTCAGATCTTTTTGCTCAAGATGTGAAGCGGCCTGAGAGGGTTGTAATTGGAAAACACCGTCATCCATAAAGAGCATGGCAATGGGTAAATCGAAAGCGCCGCCTGCTAGGGCAATGTCTAGGGCTTCTCGGGCTGCCATGCCCGACCATGGCGCTTGCCGACTAATAATGAGCAGCGACTTTGCCATTAAATGTCTCCAAAGCAAATGAGGCGATCGGCTTCCTGTGCAGCCTCATGAAGCTGCCCTAGACCAGAAAGCTGCCAGGGCTCGTAAAGGTTGGCACTCTGGCGCCCATGGCGATGAGCCTCTTCCGAGCTCAGAATGCCGCGCCGTAAAGCGGCAGAAATGCAGACGACTGAATCCAGCTTATTTTGCTGAATGAATAAGCCCCATTGGCCCGCCCAGTCTTGCTCATCTTGAGGCGTTACGATGGATGAAGAGGCATTGTGTACTCCATCCTGATAGAAAAAAAGACGAGTGATTTCATGGTGCGCGGACAACACGGCCTCAGCAAACCGAAGGGCTCTTCGGGAGGAGGGCGAGTGAGGTGCGGAAAATACAACGATAGCAAATTTCATAAATAAAAAAGGCCCGCCGAAGCGGGCCTCTCCAGTGCACGTCTCGTTAATCATTGCTGCTGGCAAAGCCTAGCAATTGAAGCAGGCTGACAAACAGATTGTATATCGAGACGTATAGGCTGATGGTAGCCATGATGTAATTATCTTCCCCGCCATGGATGATGGCGCTGGTTTGGAACAGAATTGCTGCCGAGGCAAACAGTACAAAGCCCGCACTAATCGCAAGCTGCAAGCCGCTGATATTCACAAAGAACGACAGCGCTATTGCGCCTAGCAATATCCAGAATCCGGCCATTAGAAAGCCCGACAAAAAGCTCATGTCTTTGCGGGTAATCAGTGCATATGCCGACAGGCCAAAGAAGACCAGGGCAGTCATGCCTAAGGCAGAAGAAATGATGCTTCCGCCATTAGGCAGGCCCAGATACATATTCAGTATCGGGCCTAGGGTGTAGCCCATGAAGCCGGTAAGCGCAAACGTGCTGACCAGCCCCCAGCCACTGTTACGCAATTTCACAGTGAGAAAGAACAGACCATAAAAGCCGATCAGAACTACAAATATGTTGGGATATGCAACACGCATCTGCTGCGAGACGTAAGCTACCAAGCCACTGAAGGCCAGCGTCATTCCCAACAGAGCATAGGTGTTGCGCAGCGTGCGACTAATGTCGCGCCGTTCGGCAACCGCAGGGTTGAAGGCATATTGACGCTCGTTCATAACGACACTCCTAATGTGGTCGAAACCTATTCATACCATAAGATAATAACAACTCTTTGAAAAAAAATAGATTTAAGTGTTTGACAGCGTGTTTCGTTCGGGTAATATTGCGGCCCGCACCTGCGGAGGTGTGGCCGAGTGGTTTAAGGCAACGGTCTTGAAAACCGTCGAAGGGGAGACTCTTCCGTGAGTTCGAATCTCACCGCCTCCGCCATCTTCTTGCTCCAAGTCATCGTGCGTTTATCTCTGACTTGTGTATAGTCGTTACACATTCTTTCGCATTTATTAGCTTGAGACGAGTCTTAGGCTTGTAATTGGCTTATGCATCAGCGTTATGAGGTGCACGGTGATTAAAGTGCTGGTGGTCGACGACCATGATCTGGTAAGGGCCGGTATTATCCGTATGTTGGCGGATGTCGATGGCATTCAGGTCATTGGTCAGGCAGATTCTGGCGAGAATGGATTAAAGCTTGTCAGAGAGTTAAAGCCTGATGTGGTCCTCATGGACGTCAAGATGCCAGGCATCGGCGGCTTGGAAGCTACTCGAAAGCTTCTTCGTAGTCATCCCGAGGTAAAGGTCATTGCAGTAACGGCATGTGAGGAAGATCCCTTTCCGACTCGTCTGTTGCAGGCTGGGGCTTCTGGTTATCTTACAAAAGGTGCGGATATCCAGGAGATGATTACTGCTATACGTCATGCATTTGGCGGTCAGCGGTACATAAGTGCTCAGATTGCTCAGCAGTTAGCGCTAAAGTCTTTTCAACCTCAAAGCAATGGCTCGCCGTTTGATCTTCTTTCAGAGCGCGAAATCCAGATCGCATTGATGATTGCTAATTGCCATAAGGTTCAGGTGATCTCCGATAAGCTTTGCCTGTCGCCCAAGACCGTTAACACCTATCGTTATCGTATTTACGAGAAACTCTCCATTACCAGTGATGTGGAGCTGGCTTTATTGGCAGTTCGTCACGGGATGGTAGACGCTACGAGTTGAAATGACCGAAACGTTTGATCCTTCTGCTTTTCTTTCTGGCTGCAGTTCTCGGCCAGGTGTTTATCGAATGTTCGACGAAAGCTCCAAGGTGCTTTATGTCGGAAAAGCAAAGAATCTCAAAAAGCGCCTTTCCAGTTACTTCCGCAAAACTGGCTTGGCTCCCAAAACAGCGGCGTTAGTAGCAAAAATTTCCCAGATTGAGATAACTATTACTGGGAATGAGACAGAGGCGCTTCTGCTTGAGCAGAACCTTATCAAGCAGTTACGCCCCCCTTACAATATTCTCCTTCGGGATGACAAATCCTATCCTTATGTATTTCTGTCAACTGAGGATGAATTTCCTCGGCTTGCTATCCACAGAGGCGCTAAAAAGGAACGGGGCCGCTATTTCGGTCCGTATCCGAGCGCGGGTGCTATCCGTGAAAGTCTGAATCTCCTGCAAAAGGCGTTTATGGTGCGCCAGTGTGAGGACGGTTTTTTCAAAAACCGTACTCGCCCCTGTCTTCAATATCAAATCAAGCGCTGCAAGGGTCCGTGCACCAATATGGTTTCCCGAGAGGAATATGCTGAAGATGTTCGTCATTCGGCTATGTTCCTGGAGGGGCGCAGCAATGCCTTGGCTGAAGAGCTAAGTGCAGTTATGGAAAAGGCTGCCATGGCTTTGGATTTTGAACGGGCCGCCGAGCTGCGTGATCAAATTGCCTTAGTGCGACGAGTGCAGGATCAGCAGCATATAGAGGGTGGGAGCGGGGATGTAGATGTTATCGCTGCGATGGTGAATCCGGGTGGTGCATGCGTTCATCTAATCACTGTGCGTGGCGGCCGTGTTCTTGGTAGCAAAAACTTTTTCCCGCAGGTTGCGATTGAGGAGGAGCCCCATGACGTTCTTCTTGCATTTTTGGAACAGTATTATCTTGCTCATATAGAGCGGGATTTGCCCGATGAAGTCATCGTAAATACCGTTCATGAGGACTTCCCAACCCTCATAAGTGCCTTTAACGAATTGCATTCTCGAGGTCTTGAGATCTCGCATCGTGTTCGAGGCACTCGTGCCCGCTGGCAGCAATTGGCTGTGACAAATGCTGAGCAGGCGCTTAATACTCGGCTTGCTAATCGCCAGCATATGGCTGCTCGTTTTGAGGCGCTTACGGATGTGTTGGGGTTGGCTGAGGCGCCACAAAGGTTGGAGTGCTTTGATATTAGCCACTCAAGTGGGGAGGCTACAGTTGCTTCCTGCGTGGTGTTTGGTCCTGAGGGGCCTATTAAATCCGATTATCGCCGATACAATATTGAGGGTGTCACGGCAGGTGATGATTATGCTGCCATGCATCAGGCGTTGACCCGTCGTTTCAGTAAGCTCAAGGATGGGGAGGGTAAAATGCCTGATATCTTACTGGTGGATGGCGGTAAGGGACAGTTGGCAATGGCTCGTGATGTGCTTCAAGAGCTGGCGGTTCCGGATCTCGTCTTGTTGGGTGTGGCCAAGGGTGTAACTCGCAAGCCAGGTTTGGAGACACTCTATCTGAATGATCCCTCTAATGAGTTCAGCTTGCCGGGTCACTCTCCTGCATTGCACCTGATACAGCAGATTCGTGACGAGGCGCATCGCTTTGCTATTACGGGGCATCGAGCAAGAAGAGGGAAGGCGCGTAGGACATCTACACTTGAAGATGTTGCAGGAGTAGGGCCGAAGCGGCGTAGAGAGCTGCTTAAGTACTTCGGAGGCCTGCAAGAGCTTAATCGTGCAAGTGTCGATGAGATAGCCAAGGCGCCAGGAATTAGCAAAAAACTAGCTGAGCAGATTTATGCTGCACTGCACAGTGAGTAGAATGTCCAGACATTCATATATTTCCTGTGCCAATGAACATTCCTAACCTGCTTACTGTTCTGCGCGTTCTGCTCATTCCTTTCTTTATTGCTCTGTTTTACATGCCGGTTTCTTGGAGCTATTGGGCGGCGAGTTCAGTGTTTGCCTTGGCTAGTTTTACTGATTGGCTGGATGGCTACTTGGCTCGTCGATGGAAACAGAGTACTCCATTCGGAGCTTTCCTGGACCCGGTTGCTGACAAGCTCATGGTTGCGGTGGCCTTGGTGCTTCTGGTGCAGGAACATGCCACTATTTGGTTAACGTTGCCTGCTACCATTATTATTGGTCGAGAAATTGTAGTGTCAGCCCTTCGTGAGTGGATGGCAGAATTAGGGGCGCGAGCTCAAGTAGCTGTATCTAGTCTTGGCAAATGGAAAACAGCGGCGCAGATGGTGTCTTTGATTGTGCTGTTGGCTAATCCTCCTCAACTGACGTTCTGGGTTTTGACAGGGTATGTTCTTCTGATCATTGCGGCTGCGCTTACGCTTTGGTCTATGTGCAGTTATCTGCTTGCGGCTTGGCCGCATCTGAGCATAACGAAGAAAAAATAACTTTTTTGAATCAATGAGTTGACAGCGTCGTTGGATTGTATAGAATGGCGCCCGTCACCAAGACGCGGGAATAGCTCAGTTGGTAGAGCACGACCTTGCCAAGGTCGGGGTCGCGAGTTCGAGTCTCGTTTCCCGCTCCAGTTTGTCAGTCAGCTCCGCTTTAATTGGGGTTGGCTTATGAGGCCGGGTGGCAGAGTGGTCATGCAGCGGATTGCAAATCCGTGTACGCCGGTTCGATTCCGACCTCGGCCTCCACTATGTAGCCCTGCAGATCTAGCGGTCTGTAGGGCTTTTTATTTTTACTTTGTTGTTCGCTGTGCTGGCTAAGTTGGGTTGTTTGCTATCTATCCCTAGCTAAATGCTCAGTGTAGAGCGCTACCGCCCGGATGGCGAAATCGGTAGACGCAAGGGACTTAAAATCCCTCGGAGGAAACTCCGTGCCGGTTCGATTCCGGCTCCGGGCACCAGTTGTAATAAGGGCTTGACTTGATTGGTCAGGCCCTTATTTTTTTAGGCAAGGTCTGGCTGCTTTATAGTGGCAATCGGCCTACTATCTGCTCAAACATTCTTTTATTCGTGAAGTAACCCTTTGAAAAGCGCCAGGCAATGGGCTTTCCTTCGTCTGTTTTCAATGTAATTGAAAACACCGTTGAATCTAGCGCCCTTGCTAACAACGCGTAGTCTTTCAGGCTTATTCTTACAATCGGTATGTCTGGAATGATCACGGCAAGTCGATCCCGCTTTGGTTATGCGAGTTATCGGCCTGTGTTGGCTATTCTTCAGTTTCAATCCAATAGTTTTTACAGCTACGGCATGCCAAAAGTGATCTTTGATCAAGTGCCCAGGTGATGGCTTGCTTTCAAGTTGTGCTGCATGAAAACCACTAGGTAGCTAGTCTGACTAGCTTGGTGTGGAGGGCTAATATTTTTAGGTGTGGCCTAATGCTTGGTTGTATAGCTAATCATTTTCTGAAAGCATATATATTCTTTGTTGCTCCAGTGATCCTTCATCGATTAATTGAAAAGTGCATAGGCCTGCCATCGTTCGGTAGGATATATAATTCGATGCTGTAGCTTACTGGCTCATCCGAACCATGTGGCCCTTGGTATGGGTCACCACTGTTAAAGGAGGCGCCATGCCCACTATTACTCTTCCCGACGGTAGCCAACGTTTATTCGATCATCCTGTTACAGTCACAGAGGTCGCTCAGTCTATAGGCGCTGGATTAGCGAAAGCTACTCTGGCAGGCAAAGTAGATGGACGTCTGGTGGATGCTTGCGACGTTATTGATCATGACGCGTCCCTGCAAATTATTACACCTAAAGATGAAGAGGGTTTGGAGATCATCCGTCACTCTTGTGCTCATCTGGTTGGTCATGCTGTAAAGCAGCTGTTCCCGACAGCGAAAATGGTAATTGGTCCTGTTATTAATGAGGGATTCTATTACGACATCTCGTATGAGCGTCCTTTTACGCTGGATGATCTGGCTGCTATCGAGACGCGGATGCGTGAGTTGATCGATAAGGACTACGACGTCATCAAGCGTATGACTCCGCGAGAGCAGGTTATCGAGACGTTTAAAGCGAGAGGGGAAGATTACAAGCTCCGCTTGATTGAAGATATGCCTGATGAAAAGGCAATGGGGTTGTATCATCATGAGGAGTATGTGGACATGTGTCGTGGTCCGCATGTGCCCAATACCCGCTTTTTGAAGGCATTTAAGCTAACGAAGCTGTCTGGTGCCTACTGGCGTGGCGACTCCAAAAACGAACAGCTGCAGCGTGTCTATGGTACGGCTTGGGCCGATAAAAAGCAGCTGGCAGCTTATATTCAGCGCATTGAAGAAGCTGAAAAACGTGACCACCGCAAGCTGGGCAAGCGGCTGGATCTCTTCCATACTCAGGAAGAGGCGCCAGGAATGGTGTTCTGGCATCCAAGCGGCTGGACTGTTTATCAGGCGCTTGAGCAGTACATGCGCCGTATTCAGCATGAAAACGGCTACTCCGAAATCCGTACGCCACAAGTTGTGGATCGTTCCCTTTGGGAAAAGTCCGGCCACTGGGCTAACTATGCCGACAATATGTTTACGACTGAATCGGAAAGTCGTGACTATGCTATCAAGCCAATGAACTGTCCTTGCCATGTGCAGGTGTTTAATCAGGGGCTAAAGAGTTACAAGGAACTGCCTCTTCGTCTGGCAGAGTTCGGCGCTTGTCACCGTAATGAGCCATCAGGCTCTTTACATGGCATTATGCGTGTCAGAGGGTTCACTCAAGATGACGCTCACATTTTCTGCACAGAAGACCAAATGCAGGAAGAGGCGGCTGCTTTCATTAAGCTTACTTTGGCGGTTTACGCTGATTTCGGATTCACTGATATACAACTGAAGCTTTCTACCCGTCCTGAAAAGCGTGTTGGATCAGATGACTTGTGGGATCAGGCAGAATCAGCATTAGCTGCGGCGCTTGATCATGCAGGGCTGGCCTATGACTTGCAGCCGGGAGAAGGTGCATTCTACGGTCCAAAAATTGAATTTTCTTTGAAGGACTGTCTGGGTCGAGTATGGCAATGCGGTACGCTACAGCTTGATTTTAATTTGCCGTCTCGTCTTGGTGCTGAATACGTCAGTGAAGATAATAGCCGTAAGCACCCAGTAATGCTGCATCGTGCTATCCTTGGTTCTTTTGAGCGATTCATCGGTATTTTGATTGAGCATTACGAGGGATCTTTCCCGGCGTGGCTTGCTCCAACTCAGGCAGTGGTCATGAATATCACTGACAAACAGGCCGATTTCGCTAACGAAGTGGTGCAAATTCTTGATCAAAGCGGTTTCCGAGCTAAAGCTGACTTGAGAAACGAGAAAATCGGCTTTAAAATTCGGGAGCATACTTTGCTCAAGGTTCCCTATCTTCTTGTTATAGGTGATCGGGAAGTTGAATCAAGAGCCGTGGCTGTACGCACGCGTGAAGGTGCTGATCTGGGCTCAATGCCTATTGCGGACTTCAAGGAGCTTCTAGCTCAAGCAGTTGCTCGTCGCGGTCGACAAGAATTGGAGTAATGACTATTAAGCGTGAAATGAGACAGGATAAGCGAACTCAACCCAAGGCTCCGATCAACGAGAATATCTCGGCTCGTGAAGTCCGGTTGATTGGTGCTGACGGCCAACAGATTGGCGTCGTCTCGATTGATGAAGCGCTACGCGCTGCTGATGAAGCCAAGCTGGACTTGGTGGAAATTTCCGCCGATGCAGTACCTCCTGTGTGCCGCATCATGGATTATGGCAAGCATCTTTTCGAGAAGAAGAAGCAGACCGCAGCAGCGAAAAAGAACCAAAAACAGGTTCAGGTAAAAGAAATCAAGTTTCGTCCAGGGACGGAAGAAGGGGATTACCAGGTAAAACTACGCAACCTGGTACGTTTCCTTAATGAGGGGGACAAGGCCAAGGTATCCTTGCGATTCCGTGGTCGTGAGATGGCTCACCAGGAGCTGGGTATGGAGCTGTTAAAGCGGGTCGAGGCTGACCTTGCTGAATACGGTGCCGTAGAACAGCATCCTAAGATGGAAGGACGCCAGCTAATTATGGTCATCGCCCCTAAAAAGAAAAAGTAACCACCAGGGCACTGGCAGGCCTTGCGGTTATGCGTAATCACCCAATGCGGAGTATATGAACATGCCAAAGATGAAAACCAAAAGTGGTGCAGCGAAGCGTTTTAAAAAGACCGCTTCCGGCTACAAGCACAAGCACGCGTTCAAGAGTCACATCTTGACCAAAATGACCACCAAGCGTAAGCGCCAGCTGCGTGGTACATCTCTGATGCACCCGTCTGACGTTCAAAAAGTTGAGCGCATGCTGCGCGTTCGTTAATCGGTCACAAGGTAAAGGTATAACTCATGGCTCGTGTTAAGCGTGGCGTAATTGCCCGTCGTCGTCATAAAAAAATTCTGAAGCTGGCTAAAGGTTACTACGGTGCTCGCTCTCGCGTGTTCCGTGTTGCTAAGCAGGCTGTGATCAAGGCAGGCCAATACGCCTATCGTGACCGCCGTCAGCGCAAGCGTCAGTTCCGCGCCCTATGGATCGCTCGTATTAATGCTGGTGCTCGTATGAACGGTCTGTCTTACAGCCGTTTCATCGCTGGCTTGAAGAAAGCGGCCATCGAGATCGACCGTAAGGTTCTGGCCGATCTGGCGGTAAATGAAAAAGTAGCGTTCGCTGCGATTGTCGAGAAAGCTAAAGCTTCTTTGGCTTAAGCCCTGCGTCAATCAGGGCCTTGGCCCGACAGTAACGTCACCAGTAGGGGAAGGGCCTAAAGCTCTTCCCCTATTTTGTATCTGGAGTCAGTGAATGGAAAACCTGGAGGCACTGGTCAGCCAAGCGTTGGAGGCCGTGCAGCAAACTGAAGACACGACTGTTCTTGAACAGCTACGGGTTGGCTACCTAGGGAAAAAAGGTGAGCTTACCCAGGTCATGAAGACGCTGGGCAATCTGCCTGCAGAAGAGCGGCCGAAAGTCGGTGCGCTGATCAATGCGGCTAAAGAGCGTGTGCAAGATGCGCTTAACGCCCGCAAACAGTTTTTAGAAGAATCCGCTTTGGCTGAAAAATTAGCAGCGGAGCGGGTTGACGTAACGTTGCCTGGCAGAGGGCAAAAAACGGGTGGTTTGCACCCTATTACCCGTACTTTGGAACGTATCGAGCGACTTTTTACAGGTATTGGTTACAACGTGGCTGAAGGCCCTGAAATCGAAGACGACTACCATAACTTCGAGGCGCTTAATATTCCAGGTCACCACCCGGCTCGTGCTATGCACGATACGTTTTATTTTAATGCTACACGTCTACTGCGTACGCATACCTCACCCGTGCAGATTCGTGTCATGGAGCAGCAGCAGCCTCCGATTCGTATCATCTGCCCAGGCCGAGTTTATCGCTGCGATTCCGATCAGACGCACTCGCCGATGTTTCATCAGGTAGAAGGGCTTGTGATTGATGAGAAGGTCAGCTTTGCCGACCTCAAGAGCACGATAGTGGGTTTTCTGCGCGAGTTTTTTGAAGAAGACCTAGAGGTCCGCTTCAGACCCTCTTATTTCCCATTCACTGAGCCTTCTGCAGAAGTCGACATCCGTCGACATGTCAATAAAGACGGCCAGTTGACCCCTAGCTGGCTTGAAGTCTTAGGTTGCGGAATGGTGCACCCTAACGTGTTGCAAATGGCGGGTATCGATCCTGAGAAATATCAGGGCTTCGCGTTTGGTATGGGCGTTGAGCGCCTAGCCATGCTGCGTTACGGCGTAAATGACTTACGGCTGTTCTTCGATAACGACCTGCGCTTCCTGGCGCAATTCCGCTAGCTTTAATAGGGGGCACAATGAAATTCAGTGAACAGTGGTTGAGATCTTGGGTAAGTCCACCGGCTTCTCGGGACGATTTAATCGCTCAGTTATCCATGGCAGGTCTTGAAGTGGACGACGTCGAGCCGGTGGCCGGGCAGTTCAGCGGTGTGGTAGTAGGAGAGGTGCTCGCTACTGAGCGGCATCCTGACGCTGATAAGCTGAATGTATGCCGTGTTAGTAATGGCCAGGAAGAGTTTCAGGTCGTATGCGGTGCGCCAAATGTGCGTGCTGGTCTAAAGATTCCCTTCGCTATGATTGGCGCCAAGCTGCCGGGTGATTTCACTATAAAGAAAGCCAAGCTGCGCGGCGTTGAGTCTCAAGGCATGCTGTGTTCTGCTAGTGAGTTGAGCGTATCAGAAGATAATGCAGGTCTGATGGAGCTGCCGTCAGATGCACCGGTAGGCAAGGATTTCCGTGATTACTTGGGGTTGGACGACGTTTCTATAGACGTTGATCTAACGCCTAATCGCGGCGATTGTTTATCAATCGCCGGCCTCGCTCGTGAAGTTGGTGCGCTCTATGGCGTCCCGGTGCATGCGCTTGATGTTCCTCCTGCACAAGTAAGTATAGAGGATGTGCGCCCAATTGAGGTTGTTGAGCCTTCTGCTTGCCCTCGTTATGTAGGGCGTGTGCTAAAAAATGTTGACCTCTCTCGCCCTACGCCACAATGGATGGTAGAGCGCCTGCGGCGATCCGGGATTCGTAGCATTGATGCTGCAGTCGATGTAACTAATTACGTTATGCTTGAGCTTGGGCAGCCTATGCATGCTTTTGATCTCAACGAGATCAAGGGCGGCATTCGTGTTCGCTTAGCGCAGCCCGACGAGAAGCTGGTTCTGTTAGACGGCCAAGAGATTACTCTTCGCCCGGATACGTTAGTTATCGCCGACCATGAGCGCGCGCTAGCTATAGCTGGGATCATGGGGGGGGAATACAGTGGTGTAAGTGCCATTACCGCGGATCTGTTCCTGGAAAGCGCCTTCTTCGATCCTATTGCTGTTGCTGGTAAGGCACGCTCCTATGGTCTTCACACTGACTCTTCGCACCGCTTTGAGCGCGGAGTAGACTTTGATCTGCCTCGTCGTGCAATGGAGCGCGCTACAGCCCTACTGGTAGATATTGTCGGCGGCGAACCAGGTCCGGTGATAGAGATAGCAAGTGCTGAACATTTGCCTGTTAAGACCCCTATTACTTTGCGTAGTGAGCGCATCGAGCAAGTGCTAGGTCTGCGTCTTGAGAGTGATGAAGTTGAGCGCCTGCTGAAAGGTCTTGCATTGACCGTTGAGTCTACAGATGAAAACCACTGGAAAATTGGCGTTCCTAGCCATCGTTTCGACATAGCAATCGAAGTCGATTTGATAGAAGAATTGGCGCGCCTTTACGGATATAACCGCCTTCCGACTCGTTTTCCACAAGCACGCTTGGCTCCAAAAGGATATGCCGAGGCGCGTACTGGCCTTTCGCAATTTCGACACCAGTTGGTTGCTCGGGGTTATCAGGAAGCTATTACTTATAGTTTCATAGACGAAAAGACATTCAAGCTATTCTCGCCAACGCTTGATCCGGTATTGTTGGCTAATCCGATTTCTCAAGATATGGCTGCTATGCGCGCTTCGCTTTGGCCGGGCTTGGTCAAGGTGCTGCAGCACAATCTTAATCGCCAGCAGAGTCGGGTGCGCTTGTTTGAGTCAGGGCTTCGTTTTGTCGGTTCACTAGATGATTTGGCGCAAGAGCGTGTCTTGGCTGGTCTGATTTCGGGGCCACGCTCTCCAGAAAGCTGGAACGCTGGTTCTGAGCGTGTAGATTTTTTCGATATCAAAGGCGATGTTGAATCGCTGTTAGGTTGCGGTGAAAATGTAGGTGATTTTACCTTTGTCGCCGCAGAGCATCCTGCGCTGCATCCTGGGCAGACTGCACGCATTGAGCGTGACGGCCGGCTGGTGGGTTATGTGGGAGCGTTACATCCCGAGTTATTAAAAGCTTTGGATTTAGATCAACCTGTTTATGTATTTGAAGTGTTGCTAGGTGAGGCGGAACAGAGATACCTACCACGTTTCCAAGAGCTGTCACGTTATCCAGAAGTACGTAGAGACTTGGCAGTCCTAGTGAATATAGAGGTATCTTCGGCGGATGTTTTGTCGGTTGTACGGGACAAGGCTGGTGAGTATCTGGTTGATTTAAGACTGTTTGACGTATATCAGGGCAAGGGCATTGATCCGCTTAGAAAAAGTCTTGCAGTTGGCTTGACCTGGCAGCATCCATCACGCACTCTTACTGATGAAGAAATCAACGAAACGACACAGAAAATCCTCGTTTCCCTAGAAGAAAGGTTCAACGCCACATTAAGGAAATAGCGTATGGGGGCTCTGACGAAAGCTGAGTTAGCTGAACGTCTCTATGAGGAGCTTGGTCTGAATAAGCGTGAGGCCAAAGAGCTAGTGGAGTTGTTTTTCGAAGAAATTCGAAATGCTTTAGAGCAGAACGAGCAGGTTAAGCTATCAGGTTTTGGTAACTTTGATTTGCGAGACAAGCGTCAGCGCCCCGGACGCAATCCTAAAACAGGTGAAGAGATACCAATCACGGCACGCCGTGTGGTGACTTTCCGTCCTGGGCAAAAACTTAAGGCCAGGGTAGAAGCGTATGCTGGAACCAAGCCATAATAATGAGTTACCTGCTATACCGGGTAAGCGATACTTCACTATTGGTGAGGTAAGTGATCTCTGTTTGGTAAAGCCCCATGTCCTTAGATATTGGGAGCAGGAGTTTCCTCAGCTTAACCCGGTAAAAAGGCGAGGTAATCGTCGTTATTACCAGCGACAAGATGTCATTATGATCCGTCAGATCAGGGCTCTGCTTTATGACCAAGGTTTTACCATAGGCGGGGCTCGTCTAAGGTTGTCGAGTGATGATGCTAAGGATGATACTACCCAGTATCGCCAGCTAATAAAGCAAATGATTAGCGAATTAGAGGACGTTTTGGGAGTTCTTCAAAAATAATTTAAAAAAACCTTCCATTTATCAAAACCTTAGCTTAAGATGCTCGCCATCTCGCAAGGGATACAGTCGGGGCGTAGCGCAGCCTGGTAGCGCACTTGCATGGGGTGCAAGGGGTCGAGTGTTCGAATCACTCCGTCCCGACCAAATATCTAAAAACGGGTCAACAATCTATGATTGTCGACCCGTTTTGCTTTTGAGCGTCATGAAGACGCTGCATGGACTTGCCCCTACCAAATCAGACACCAACTCCCCGTTAAACTGATGCTGCTGCCAAACGCCTGAATTCTCTCGGTGACCGATGTTTCAAAGCGCTGTGCGGATGCTGCTCGTTGTAGTGCTCGAAGGCAATCGTCAGATTGCGCAGCGCCGTTTCTCGGTCAGGTTTGGGCATGTGCGCCACGTAATCACGCTTGATCGTCTTCACGAAGCTCTCCGCCATGCCATTGCTCTGCGGGCTGCGCACCGGCGTGCTCACCGGCTGCAAGCCGATCTGGCGGGCAAACTGCCGTGTCTGCTCGGCGATATAGGCCGAGCCGTTATCGCTCAACCATTGCACCGGCGTGCTTGGTAGTTGATCGCCAAATCGCTTCTTCACGCTTTCTAGCATCAAGTCTCGGATGTCATCGCCGCTGTAGCCTGTCGGGCTGGCGACCCAACCAATGGCTTCGCGATCACAGCGGTCCGGGGCAAAGGTCACGCTCAACTTTGCACCATCGTTGCAGCGGAACTCGAAGCCGTCCGAACACCACCGTGTATCGCTGGTAGCGACGGCAATGCGGCCTTTATGCCGGCGCAGTACGCCCTGTTGTTTGATTCGTCTCCCCAACAGCAGGTTGTGGTCGCGCATCACTCGATAAACCCGCTTCACATTGATCGGGGCTAGCGAGCGAGTTTCACGCTCGCGGCGCAACAAACCCCAGACGCGACGGTAGCCATAGCTGGGCAGCTCGCTAACTTGCCGCTTAATCTCAGCGACCAGTTCCTTGTCATTCACGAGCCGGCGTCGCCGCACTTTGGGCGATATTGATTGCTTGATGCGAACCGTTAATTGCGAGCGCGACACACCGAGACATTCGCTTACCAGTTTCACTGGTCGTCTCCCGGCAACAAGGGTGAGTGCGCAATCCATTTTCGCGACCGAGCGATCTCCACGACCTCTTTGAGAACTTTGGCTTCCATCGTCTTCTTGCCCAGCATTCGCTGCAATTCGCAGATTTGCTTGAGCGCATCACTCAGCTCGGATGCCGGTACCACAGCTTCGCCGGCACTGACTGCCGACAGGCTTCTGTCCTGGTACAGCTTGCGCCACAGGAACAGCTGGTTGGCATTGATGCCGTTGCGCCGGGTAACCACGGAAACACTTTGTCCGGGCTCAAGGCTCTCGCGAACAATGGCCAGCTTCTGGTCGGTGCTCCAGCGGCGACGGCGTTCCTGGCCGAGCAGCTCACCACTCTTACGCGCTTGTAATATGTCGCCAGCAGTGTTGCCTTTACCAATGAAAACCAAGCATTTCCTTTCAATGCCATTTCATTAGTAGCCTGCTGCGTCTCTTGGGTTTGTCTGAAAACTCGCGTTTGTTAGCCTAATGCCGTTGTGGCAAGCGGAGGCAGACATGACAGGTCGCTACGAGCTTTCGAGTCAGCGCTGGGCATTGATTGAAGACATCGTTTCTCCTCCCCAGACCATGGGCCGTCCTCGCCGGGATGATCGACAGAGGCTCAATGGTATCTTCTGGATCCTTTGCTCCGGCGCCAAATGGCATGATCTACCCGAACGCTACGGCCCTTGGAAAACGGTCTATCAGCGTTTTCGCCAATGGCGGGACGACAGAACGTTTGAGCGCGTATTGACTCGTCTGCATCTGCGGCTTCGCCAGGATGGCTTTATCGATCTGGATACCTGGATAGTGGACTCTACGACCATTCGAGCTACCCGTGCCGCGGCAGGAGGCGGAAAAAAAGGGGCCCGGACGAACCTGTAGATCATTGCCTGGGACGCAGCCGGGGTGGGTTAGGTACCAGGATTCACCTGCTTTGCGATGCCAATGGTTATCCGCTGAGCTTTACCCTCTCGCCTGGTCAGCAGGCCGATTCGCGCAACTTTATTCCGTTACTGGATCAGGTGCGTCTTCCTGGCTCTCAGGGCAGACCACGCAAGCGTTGCCGGACAGTGATCGCGGACAAGGGCTACGATAGTGAAGGGGTGCGCCGCTATTGCGACCGCTTCGGTATGCAGCCGGTGATTGCCCAGCGCACGACGCACCGCAAACCTCGGCCAGGTCTGCCTCGCCTGTTTGATAGACCCAAGTATCAACAGCGTAACGTGATCGAACGGCTATTCGGTTGGTTAAAGGAGAGGCGTCGGCTCTGTACTCGCTTTGATAAGCTGGCTAACAGCTTCAAGGCCATGGTAACGCTGGCCTGTATCGAACGATGCATGCGTGCCGACTTTTCAGACAAACCCTAATATCCTTAAAGGCTTTCTTCCGGAGTCTCTCGTCAGTTGCCATCCGGTGATCTTTTCCCCTTGCATCTAAATAAATGCTCCGCCGGATCGATAGACGGTTACTAGCTCAGCCAATTGTGACGTCATCTCAAGGCGGTCCTAGCAAGATCACTGGTTTTATTGGTTTTGCTTTGTCTATCCTGATTCGGCAGTACTCCATAAGCTTGACAGTGTTTCAATGCTCCTTATCACCATGACGCCTAGGTTCGCTCCTAAGGGCATGCTTTGGCAGTCTGTGACTCTTAGTCGGTCCGGTGTGAGCCGATGTCGGGGTGACGGTAACGGATGCATTAATGTTGTTTAAAAGTAAATGAGCTGTTATTGGGTTGGTTCCTTTGGCTTGAGAGCTATTAGGTTGATGTTTTTGAGGCTATATCAATGTCTGGTATTCATTCAAAGAGCTGCTGATACTAGTAGCTTAGTAATTTCTATATAAGGTCTTGCTTTGGCGAGTACCTATGGGTCGCCTATGCTGCAGGCGTGTAATACAAATGCGCTGTTCCAATTTAGTAAAATGCATAGATGTAGTGCCTTTAATGATGCGCTTTAGGGGGGCTTTCTGCGCTAGGCCTCAAAGAATGCTGATAAATAGATAGCTGATCCGGGGTTCGTTCTCAAATAAAGCTTGACCTGTGAGCGGAGGGGCCTATAATGCGCCCACTTCCGCTGCAACGGAACAGCAAAAAGCCTTGTATATCAATGGCTTAGCTGTTTAGTTAAGGTCAGGCCTCCGGTCTGGCAGAAGCGGGAAGAGGGAAGCGGTAGTTGACAAGCCCCTGGGCTTGTGTAGAATACGCCTCCCGCTGCCAGAACAGGTTTCCTGATCCGGCAGGTCCGGCAAGCGGTTCAGCAGGTTAGACCGGTTGAACAAAATGCTTGACAGGACAAGAGGTTAGCGTAGAATGCGCGCCTCGGTTGAGACAAGGTCTTAACCAACCGCTCTTTAACAAGTTGAATCAAGCAATTCGTGTGGGTGCTTGTGCTGTAAGACTGATGGATCGACAAGATTATCAGCAAGACAAGTAACACTCGTGAATTCGAGAGTTTATTTGCGATTGCTGAGCCAAGTTTAGGGTTTTCTCAAAACCCGGATATGTTTGAACTGAAGAGTTTGATCATGGCTCAGATTGAACGCTGGCGGCAGGCCTAACACATGCAAGTCGAGCGGATGAGGAGAGCTTGCTCTCTGATTCAGCGGCGGACGGGTGAGTAATGCCTAGGAATCTGCCTGGTAGTGGGGGACAACGTTTCGAAAGGAACGCTAATACCGCATACGTCCTACGGGAGAAAGTGGGGGATCTTCGGACCTCACGCTATCAGATGAGCCTAGGTCGGATTAGCTAGTTGGTGGGGTAACGGCTCACCAAGGCGACGATCCGTAACTGGTCTGAGAGGATGATCAGTCACACTGGAACTGAGACACGGTCCAGACTCCTACGGGAGGCAGCAGTGGGGAATATTGGACAATGGGCGAAAGCCTGATCCAGCCATGCCGCGTGTGTGAAGAAGGCCCTCGGGTCGTAAAGCACTTTAAGCTGGGAGGAAGGGTTGTAACCTAATACGTTGCAATTTTGACGTTACCAGCAGAATAAGCACCGGCTAACTCTGTGCCAGCAGCCGCGGTAATACAGAGGGTGCAAGCGTTAATCGGAATTACTGGGCGTAAAGCGCGCGTAGGTGGCTTGGTAAGTTGAATGTGAAATCCCCGGGCTCAACCTGGGAACTGCATCCAAAACTGCCTGGCTAGAGTACGGTAGAGGGTGGTGGAATTTCCTGTGTAGCGGTGAAATGCGTAGATATAGGAAGGAACACCAGTGGCGAAGGCGACCACCTGGACTGATACTGACACTGAGGTGCGAAAGCGTGGGGAGCAAACAGGATTAGATACCCTGGTAGTCCACGCCGTAAACGATGTCAACTAGCCGTTGGGGTCCTTGAGACTTTAGTGGCGCAGCTAACGCAATAAGTTGACCGCCTGGGGAGTACGGCCGCAAGGTTAAAACTCAAATGAATTGACGGGGGCCCGCACAAGCGGTGGAGCATGTGGTTTAATTCGAAGCAACGCGAAGAACCTTACCAGGCCTTGACATGCAGAGAACTTTCCAGAGATGGATTGGTGCCTTCGGGAACTCTGACACAGGTGCTGCATGGCTGTCGTCAGCTCGTGTCGTGAGATGTTGGGTTAAGTCCCGTAACGAGCGCAACCCTTGTCCTTAGTTACCAGCACATCATGGTGGGCACTCTAAGGAGACTGCCGGTGACAAACCGGAGGAAGGTGGGGATGACGTCAAGTCATCATGGCCCTTACGGCCTGGGCTACACACGTGCTACAATGGTCGGTACAAAGGGTTGCCAAACCGCGAGGTGGAGCTAATCCCATAAAACCGATCGTAGTCCGGATCGCAGTCTGCAACTCGACTGCGTGAAGTCGGAATCGCTAGTAATCGTGAATCAGAACGTCACGGTGAATACGTTCCCGGGCCTTGTACACACCGCCCGTCACACCATGGGAGTGGGTTGCACCAGAAGTAGCTAGTCTAACCTTCGGGAGGACGGTTACCACGGTGTGATTCATGACTGGGGTGAAGTCGTAACAAGGTAGCCGTAGGGGAACCTGCGGCTGGATCACCTCCTTAATCGATAGATCCCAGCTTTGGCATAAGCTCCCACACGAATTGCTTGATTCACTGAAATAAAGACGCGAGATGAGTCAAGACTCAAGCGTTAGACGATTGGGTCTGTAGCTCAGTTGGTTAGAGCGCACCCCTGATAAGGGTGAGGTCGGCAGTTCGAATCTGCCCAGACCCACCAATCGATGGGGCCATAGCTCAGCTGGGAGAGCGCCTGCTTTGCACGCAGGAGGTCAGGAGTTCGATCCTCCTTGGCTCCACCATCTAACACCGCGTTAAAGCTCAGAACTGAGTGCTTACCCCCCCCCCTAAGGGTTGGGTCGGAGCATTGACTTCTGAACTTTGTTTTCAGACTGTTCTTTAAAAATTTGGGTATGTGATAGAAGTACGAACACATAGGCTGTTTCACTGCAGACTATGTGGTCAAGGTAAATTTGCGAGTTCAAGCGCAAGTTTTCGGCGAATGTCGTGTTCCAAACCAGACATAACTTCAGATTCTTTGGGGTTATATGGTCAAGTGAATAAGCGCATACGGTGGATGCCTTGGCAGTCAGAGGCGATGAAAGACGTGATAGCCTGCGATAAGCTTCGGGGAGTCGGCAAATAGACTGTGATCCGGAGATCTCTGAATGGGGGAACCCACCTGACATAAGTCAGGTATCTCACACTGAATCCATAGGTGTGAGAGGCGAACCAGGGGAACTGAAACATCTAAGTACCCTGAGGAAAAGAAATCAACCGAGATTCCCTAAGTAGTGGCGAGCGAACGGGGACTAGCCCTTAAGCTCAATTGATTTTAACCGAACGCTCTGGAAAGTGCGGCCATAGTGGGTGATAGCCCCGTAGGTGAAAGGATCTTTTGAGTGAAATCGAGTAGGACGGCGCACGTGAAACGTTGTCTGAATATGGGGGGACCATCCTCCAAGGCTAAATACTACTGACTGACCGATAGTGAACCAGTACCGTGAGGGAAAGGCGAAAAGAACCCCGGAGAGGGGAGTGAAATAGAACCTGAAACCGTATGCGTACAAGCAGTGGGAGCCTACTTTGTTGGGTGACTGCGTACCTTTTGTATAATGGGTCAGCGACTTATATTCAGTGGCAAGCTTAACCGTATAGGGAAGGCGTAGCGAAAGCGAGTCTTAATAGGGCGTTTTAGTCGCTGGGTATAGACCCGAAACCGGGCGATCTATCCATGAGCAGGTTGAAGGTTAGGTAACACTGACTGGAGGACCGAACCCACTTCCGTTGAAAAGGCAGGGGATGACTTGTGGATCGGAGTGAAAGGCTAATCAAGCTCGGAGATAGCTGGTTCTCCTCGAAAGCTATTTAGGTAGCGCCTCATGTATCACTCTGGGGGGTAGAGCACTGTTTCGGCTAGGGGGTCATCCCGACTTACCAAACCGATGCAAACTCCGAATACCCAGAAGTGCAAGCATGGGAGACACACGGCGGGTGCTAACGTCCGTCGTGAAAAGGGAAACAACCCAGACCGTCAGCTAAGGTCCCAAAGTTGTAGTTAAGTGGTAAACGATGTGGGAAGGCTTAGACAGCTAGGAGGTTGGCTTAGAAGCAGCCACCCTTTAAAGAAAGCGTAATAGCTCACTAGTCGAGTCGGCCTGCGCGGAAGATGTAACGGGGCTCAAACTACACACCGAAGCTACGGGTTCATCGCAAGATGAGCGGTAGAGGAGCGTTCTGTAAGCCTGTGAAGGTGAGTTGAGAAGCTTGCTGGAGGTATCAGAAGTGCGAATGCTGACATGAGTAACGACAATGCGAGTGAAAAACTCGCACGCCGAAAGACCAAGGGTTCCTGCGCAACGTTAATCGACGCAGGGTGAGTCGACCCCTAAGGCGAGGCTGAAAGGCGTAGTCGATGGGAAACAGGTTAATATTCCTGTACTTCTAATTACTGCGATGGGGGGACGGAGAAGGCTAGGCCAGCTTGGCGTTGGTTGTCCAAGTTTAAGGCGGTAGGCTGACTGTTTAGGTAAATCCGGACAGTTAAGGCCGAGAGCTGATGACGACTCTTCTTATGAAGAGGAAGTGGTTGATGCCATGCTTCCAGGAAAAGCCTCTAAGCTTCAGGTAATTAGAAATCGTACCCCAAACCGACACAGGTGGTCGGGTAGAGAATACCAAGGCGCTTGAGAGAACTCGGGTGAAGGAACTAGGCAAAATGGCACCGTAACTTCGGGAGAAGGTGCGCCGGTGAGGGTGAAGGACTTGCTCCGTAAGCCCATGCCGGTCGAAGATACCAGGCCGCTGCGACTGTTTATTAAAAACACAGCACTCTGCAAACACGAAAGTGGACGTATAGGGTGTGACGCCTGCCCGGTGCCGGAAGGTTAATTGATGGGGTTAGCGCAAGCGAAGCTCTTGATCGAAGCCCCGGTAAACGGCGGCCGTAACTATAACGGTCCTAAGGTAGCGAAATTCCTTGTCGGGTAAGTTCCGACCTGCACGAATGGCGTAACGATGGCGGCGCTGTCTCCACCCGAGACTCAGTGAAATTGAAATCGCTGTGAAGATGCAGTGTATCCGCGGCTAGACGGAAAGACCCCGTGAACCTTTACTGTAGCTTTGCACTGGACTTTGAGCCTGCTTGTGTAGGATAGGTGGGAGGCTTTGAAGCGAGGACGCCAGTTCTCGTGGAGCCATCCTTGAAATACCACCCTGGCATGCTTGAGGTTCTAACTCTGGTCCGTTATCCGGATCGAGGACAGTGTATGGTGGGCAGTTTGACTGGGGCGGTCTCCTCCTAAAGAGTAACGGAGGAGTACGAAGGTGCGCTCAGACCGGTCGGAAATCGGTCGCAGAGTATAAAGGCAAAAGCGCGCTTGACTGCGAGACAGACACGTCGAGCAGGTACGAAAGTAGGTCTTAGTGATCCGGTGGTTCTGTATGGAAGGGCCATCGCTCAACGGATAAAAGGTACTCCGGGGATAACAGGCTGATACCGCCCAAGAGTTCATATCGACGGCGGTGTTTGGCACCTCGATGTCGGCTCATCACATCCTGGGGCTGAAGCCGGTCCCAAGGGTATGGCTGTTCGCCATTTAAAGTGGTACGCGAGCTGGGTTTAGAACGTCGTGAGACAGTTCGGTCCCTATCTGCCGTGGACGTTTGAGATTTGAGAGGGGCTGCTCCTAGTACGAGAGGACCGGAGTGGACGAACCTCTGGTGTTCCGGTTGTCACGCCAGTGGCATTGCCGGGTAGCTATGTTCGGAAAAGATAACCGCTGAAAGCATCTAAGCGGGAAACTTGCCTCAAGATGAGATCTCACTGGAGCCTTGAGCTTCCTGAAGGGCCGTTGAAGACTACAACGTTGATAGGTCGGGTGTGTAAGCGCTGTGAGGCGTTGAGCTAACCGATACTAATTGCCCGTGAGGCTTGACCATATAACACCCAAACAATCTGTTGTTTGGTAAAGACCAGCCGAAAGCTTGGTTGAACCGCAAAATACCAATCACATATCCATTCGGGGAAACGACTAGACACCGGTTCCCCACCCGAATTGCTTGACGACCATAGAGCGTTGGAACCACCTGATCCCTTTCCGAACTCAGAAGTGAAACGATGCATCGCCGATGGTAGTGTGGGGTTTCCCCATGTGAGAGTAGGTCATCGTCAAGCACCTATACCCAGAACCCCCAGGCCTAACCGCCCGGGGGTTTTGCTTTTGCAGCAGAAATAAAAGAGATAGGCTGCTTTTCCTGCGTGGCCTACAAGAGCTGCTTATTTGCTTGCGCCTGTCTGCTTACTGAGGCTAGGCCTCTTCTTTTCAGGAAAAAGCTCTTTCCCGATAAACAGTCACGAACTCCCTCTCGCTTGCTCACTCAACTAGATACAAGCATTGAGTGAGGTGGATTTATGTTTGCTGCTATTGGTTCTGGTTTTGTTATTGGGGAAGTTCCTGGCTTTGCCTTTCAAGTCAAAGGTGATGCTAAGGAGACAATTGCTGAGCAATTAGCCGCTTGGCTAAATGGCCTTATCACTTCTCACGTAAAACTTTTTGAAAAGCCAGCTTCTCAGGATTCGTTATTGACTTTGAAAAAGATGATTGAACGAGAGTTCGAAAGCAGTACGGAAGTAGTGCCCTTGTTGATCAGCTCGATATAGCGAAGAGATAAATAAAACCGACCTTAATAGGTCGGTTTTTATTAGCCGCTCAGGCGTGGAAGGAGCGAGCCTTATGAGATAGGTTTAAAAGATGCTGCGGAGGTTCCGAGCCAGTGGGGTTTACTGTAACCGGCTTGTCTGTTTCAGAGTGCGAATGTCTATGATGCCGTGGAGATCGGCTTATTCTAAGCATTGCCCATAACATCGTACCGGCTAATGCGAGCCATCCGATAATCAATAATACTATATAGGCTGCTGGGCTCATGGCGTCACCATACTGCTCAAGCGTATTGATATCCCTTAAAGGGGCTATACCTATACAGACTCGCTAAAGCAAGAGATGTTTAGAGCTTCTACAAGAATTCGACGAGTAGTCGCCTGAGGCGAGTAGCTAACTAGCAATCATAGCTAGTTAGCTACCAAGCTAAGATCTTACCCAATAAACTGGTTGGACAACCAGAAAAGGGCAGCTGAAAGCAGCATCGAGGCGGGTAGAGTTAGTACCCAAGCTAATAGAATATTACGTACCGTACCGCCCTGCAGACCGCTGCGGTTGGCGATCATTGTGCCTGCTACACCAGAAGATAGAACGTGTGTAGTGGATACGGGCAGACTATAAATGTTCGCGGCGCCGATGGCGATTACGGCAGTAAACTGCGCGCTGACACCTTGTGCATAAGTCATTCCTTGCCGGCCTATCTTTTCACCTACTGTCAGTACCACTCGCTTCCAACCGACCATGGTTCCGATCCCTAGAGCCAATGCTACTGCGATGATCACCCAGTACGGAGCATATTCTGTTGTGCTGGTAAGGTCTTTACGCAGCCTGTTCAGGTCTTCAACATCGCGGCCTTCCAGAACGGGAAGCTTGCTAATTTTCTTTGCGGAATCGTCCAGGCAAAGCAAATAGCGGCGTACTTGGGTCCGCTGATCCACGGTCATGGCGCGATAGTCGGTCACACCATTCAGATTGCTTAACAACGCATTAAGTGTAGGGATTGTAAGCCTAGTTTCACAGCTGAACTCTTCAGGAAGATCCCGATTGCCAGTTGTGTAATCCAAGTACTCCTTCAGAACACTCGATTGACGCTCGTAGAACTGACCCAAGTGAATAGCCGCATCACGGGTGCGTTCAATCTGATAGGTGGTGCTAGTCAGATCCAAGACGAACTTACCTGGCACGATGCCTATGAGTACCAGCATGATGAGGCCAATCCCTTTTTGGCCGTCATTGGAGCCGTGCACGAAGCTCATACCCATGGCCGAGATGACTAGCATCAAACGGTTCCAGAAAGGTGGATGCTTTTTTGAGTCTATTTCGCGGCGTTGCTCAGGTGTCTTATGCATTTTGGAACGGGGGCGCCAGCGCTTTAGACCTATAAGAATAGCGCCTGCCAGTACAAAACCCGCTATTGGAGAGGCAATAAGCGAAAGGCCGATATCAATTACTTTCTGCCAGTTAACGCCCTCGCTTAAGGGGATACCTGTGATAAGGGAGTTAGTAAGGCCAACACCCAAAATTGAGCCAATCAGAGTGTGAGAGCTAGAGGCTGGTATACCGAAATACCAAGTGCCTAGGTTCCAGGTAATGGCAGCAGCCAAAAGCGAAAAGACCATGGCGAGGCCATGGCCTGTATTCACATTAATGAGTAGATCGACTGGCAAGAGGTGAACAATGGCATAGGCAACACCAACACCACCAAACAGAACGCCTAAGAAATTGAATATACCTGAGAACATAACCGCTAAATGAGGCGGCATTGCCTTGGTGTAAATGACGGTTGCGACAGCATTTGCGGTGTCATGAAAACCGTTAATGAATTCAAATGTCAGCACGAAAGCCAAGGCAAGAACCAGACTAATGCCTACCCAGACATCTAGCCCGCTGAAAAGATCGAACATATCGTTTCATCGACAGTTGAAAGGCAGCAATTATGTCAGAAAGCAGCCAGACAACTGACCCTTTGTGTAATAAATGGGTAATATTCAGTCGCCGCGGTATTCGCAGCCGCTTGTGCAGGTCTCGTGAACACGGACCCGAGAGAGTTCGGGTAACTGTGGTTTCAGTTCACGCCAAATCCAGATTGCCAGATTTTCACTGGTCGGGTTCTCTAAACCCTGAATATCGTTCAGATAGTAGTGATCGAGTCTCTCATAGATGGGCTTGAAGATCGCTTTGATATCAGCAAAATCCCGTAGCCAGCCTGTGTGGGGATCAACCGGCCCTTCAAGATAGATGGCTACTTTGAAGGAGTGCCCATGTAGGCGCCCACACTTATGTCCTTCTGGAACATTAGGTAGGAAATGGGCTGCTTCGAAGGTGAATTCTTTAAAAATTTCCACGTGATCAGCTCGAACTACCGCGACATGCGGTTCTGATAGGCGCGGAGTTTAACAGTTTCGTCATAATTTTTTCGACTTCTCATGTTTTATATCCCACTTCGCCGACTGACTGCGCTTATCGGTAAGGTGTACCTGAAGATCACATGGTTCATGTTAGACGAATACGAGCGGGCTGTAGAGGCGTGAATAGAGGGAGAAGCAACCTGTGAAGATGCTCTTGGTTGAAGCAAAAGCGGTTTCTAATCAAGCATTTTTTTTGATTAACAATTATGGGCATTCGGTGCTCGCTGAAAGTCGTTGCGCTGTGATAGCAAGCAAGGCAGGCTCGCGGCTTTAATCATGTATGAGGGATCCCGTGGCAAAGAACGTATCAACGGAGTCGCCAACCAAGCTCACTTTTTGGGTGCTTATTGGAATTGCTGCAGTGCTGGTAATGCTCGCTGTACTTGGTAATCAGCTCGGATGGGAGCTGATACATATTGGTTATGACTCAATGTCGCTACCCAATGGACTGGAGGCGGGTACACGTGGGTATGTTGTCAATGGCCTGACATCGTTATTGTTCGCCTTGGCACTTACAACTGCAGTCACTGCTGCTTTCATAAAGGCGGGAGGGCGTTATCGCGCACGACTGCCTGTACCCGTTACAGCGCTGATCATGTGGCTGCTTTTTAACGTATTGCTGGTGATTTTTTACCCATCCGCGCTTGAAGTGCAGGTCAGACATTACAGCGGTCCAGCCTTTATTGACTTCTTTTCCTTGAGGGACCGCAAGGGAAGTTTTCAAGGCAGCGCTGACAAAAGCCAAATGCTTACGTACTACCAGGACTGTGCCGCCCGTAGCGAGCAATGCCCTGTTTATGAGTGTGTGACTGAAAAGCAATGGTGGTTTGGTGGTTTTCAGAAGATTCAGGGTTTCTATCCTGGCTTGGATATTGAAAACCAAAAAAAGCTGCTTGACCAATATTGCCAAACAGCTCTTTTGAAATAGCCTCAGCTTTCTCCTACGAATCCGCCCGTCTGGTGATGCCATAGACGGGCATATAACCCTCCTTGAGCAATCAATTCTTCATGGGAGCCAATTTCAACGATCTGGCCTTTATCCATCACAACAAGTCGGTCCATACGTGCGATGGTAGAGAGACGGTGAGCGATGGCTATCACAGTCTTGCCTTTCATAAGCGTTTCGAGACTTTCCTGAATGGCAGCCTCGACCTCTGAGTCCAGTGCTGATGTTGCCTCATCCAGCAGAAGAATAGGCGCGTCCTTGAGTAGGGTGCGTGCAATCGCAATACGCTGGCGTTGCCCGCCGGACAACTTGACCCCGCGCTCGCCTACTTGCGCATCGAGCCCGGTTCGTCCTTGCGCATCAGTCAGTAATGGAATGAATTCATCTGCTCTAGCCTTATGTACGGCTGCTTGAATTTCTTCGTCTGTTGCATTGGGTCGGCCATACGTCAGGTTCTCGCGAATCGAGCGATGCAGTAGTGATGTGTCTTGAGTTACAACACCTATGTTGCTGCGAAGGCTTTCCTGAGTGACGTGAGCAATATCCTGGCCATCAATCAAGATTTGCCCTTTTTCCAAGTCATACAGGCGAAGCAGGACGTTAACCAGCGTGGATTTCCCTGCGCCAGAGGGTCCGACAAGGCCTATTTTCTCTCCGGGCTTTACGTCCAGATTAAGGTTTTCGATAACGCCACGGGTTTTGCCATAGTGAAAGGCAATCTCTTGAAAGCGGATTCCGCCTCGCTCAATCTCAAGTGGTTTGGCACTGCTTTGATCAATGACGGTGCGGGGGCGGGAAATAGTTTCCAGGCCATCCTGAACCATACCAATGTTTTCGAAGATGCCATTGACTACCCACATGATCCAGCCGGACATGTTGTTGATACGGATGACAAGTCCTGTAGAAAGAGCGATCGCTCCGATTGAGATAAGACCTTTATGCCAAAGCCACAGGGCAAGTCCCGTCGTTCCGGCGATCAGGAAGCCGTTCAACAGGGAAATAGTGACACCCATAGCGGTAATCAGACGTGACGCATAGCGAGCTTGTTCTGTTTGTTCTGCCATGGCTTCATGAGCGTAGTCTTCCTCTTGCCGAGTATGAGCAAAGAGTTTGAGCGTCATGATGTTTGTGTAGCCATCAACAATCCGTCCGGACAGTTTTGAGCGTGCTTCGGACGAGATGACGGATCGCTCCTTGGTCTTGGGTACGAAGTACCAGAGGGTAAGGATGTACGCGATGATCCAAATAATCAGGGGAACCATAAGCCAGACGTCAGCCTGGGCAAAAAGAACCAGGGCGCTGCCGGCATAGATAAGTACATGCCAGATGGCATCCACTACCTGGACAGCGGAGTCCCGTAGCGATGCTCCGGTTTGCATAATACGGTTGGCAATACGACCTGCAAAATCGTTATGGAAGAAGCTGAGGCTCTGCTTCAAGACATAGCGATGATTTTGCCAACGAATCAGTGTAGTCAGGCTAGGAGTAATGGTTTGATGGACCAGCAGGTCATGCAGGCTGATAAAAAGTGGACGCAACAAGAGTGTAACGACTGCCATCCAGACTAGTTCATGGCCATGCTCCTGAAAGAAAACCGTGCTGTTAGCAGAACTCTGTGCCAAGTCGACGATTCGACCCAGGAAGCTGAAGAGTGCGACCTCGATAAGGGAACCTACCAGGCCCACTACCAATAGAAAGAGAAAAGCAGGCCAGGCCTGTTTAAGGTAGTGGATGTAGAACCGCATCACGTTGCTGGGAGGTGTTTCGTCGGAGGCAGGCTTGAAGGGATCAATAATAGTTTCAAACAGGCGAAAAACCATATGCGCTCTCGTTGCCGTTCAGTGTATGCGGCAGGAAGCCGCGCTGTCTTAAGCCTGATCCTCAGAGGCGTGTGACTGCCTGTCAGCAGAATAAGCAGTCACACTTTAATCGGAAGCAGGCTTATGATTTTTTGGCCGCGAGGATCAAAATCGGTTCGCGTGGAACGTTCTGGAACATGCCTTTGCTAACAGTCGAGACACCGGCGATCTTATCTACTACGTCCATGCCGCGAGTAACTTTTGCGAAGACGGCATAACCAAAATCCCGCTGGCCATGATCAAGAAAGGCATTGTCTGAGACGTTGATGAAAAACTGGCTGGTTGCCGAATTGACCGCTGCGGTGCGTGCCATGGATACGGTACCGCGTGTGTTTTTAAGCCCATTGTCCGCTTCATTGTGAATAGGGGCTTGTGTGTCTTTTTGCTGCATGTCCTGGGTAAATCCGCCGCCCTGGATCATGAAGCCTGGAATGACGCGATGGAAGATGGTGCCTTTGTAAAAACCTGAATCTACGTAAGAAAGAAAATTCTGTACGCTGACAGGCGCTTTTTGTGCATCCAGTTCCAGTTCAATTTCGCCCTGGTTGGTGGTCAGCACGACATGAGGATTTTCGGCAGCCCAGGCAGAAGAAGCCAGCACAAGCGTGGCGGCAGTAAAGAAAGCTTTGAGCATAAGCGCTCCTTTTGGGGTTAGGGTTGGTTATGTATGAGCGTAGCGCGGTTTGCATGGCACTTATCAAGACTGGCCATGCCCTGTACCTTGTTTCTTGATCAATTCAACCAGTATCTGAGAGGCAGGACCGAGCGGGCGCTCTCGACTCTGATACATATAAAAAGGATGGAAGCGGTTACCTCCTTGGCTCAGCGAAAGAGGTTTTAGCGTACCTTCATTGATTTCGCGCTCGATAGAATGACGAGGTAGCCAGGCGAACCCCAGCCCATTGCGGACAAAGGTGGCGGCTGTAGCAAGGCTCCCAACGGTCCAGCGCTGTTCCGCGCCCAGCCAGCCAGCGTCTCGTGGTTGGGTGCGACCGGAATCTCGTATGACAATCTGCATCTGAGCCTCAAGGTCCTGAAACGTCAGCTCACGCTGCAGTCGATGCAGATGATGATCTGGATGGGCGACTGCGACGAATTCGACTGTACCCAAGCCTGCGCCTAGGTGAGCCGCAATATTCAGACCGCTGATAGCAAGATCGGCCATGCCTTCAAGTAAGGCTTCTTCTACACCAGACAGTACCTCTTCCCTCAGGCGAACCCGGCATCCACGGCTTTGTGGCATGAATTCGGTCAGTGCGCTGACCAAACGGGAAGTAGGGTAGGCTGCATCGACTACCAGGCGTACCTCTGCTTCCCAGCCTTGCTCCATATGGTGGGCAAGCTCTTCCAGCTGGCTGGCCTGTTTAACCAGTTGGCGTGAGCGCCTTAGCAAGACGTCTCCGGCTTCTGTCAGTACCGCCTTGCGCCCCTCGATACGTAGCAGCGGAACGCCCAGCTGCTCCTGCATGCGCGCAACGGTATAACTGATGGATGACTGAGAGCGATGTAGCACCTCGGCAGCTTGTGCGAAACCGCCGTGGTCAACCACTGACTGTAAGGTGCGCCATTGGTCTAGCGTAACTCGAGGAGCCTTCATACCTATTCCTTAGCGAATCGGGCAGCGTAAACGCCATGATAAGTCATTGTTATATCAATAAAGTTGATTGGTATTAGCTATAAATTCCGTTTTTATATCAACTTAATTGTTATTAAGCTGTGCTCATTCTCCCATTACAAAGGACGCCAGCATAATGTCTCAGGTTCTCGTGATTGAAAGCAGTGCTCGTAAAGAAGGTTCGATTTCTCGTCAGATTACCGCTGAGTTCATCGAAGCGTGGCAGCATAAACATCCAGAAGGCAAAATCTCGGTACGGGATGTTGCCGTTGATGTTATTCCTCACCTGGATGAAAACCTTCTGGCAGGTTGGATGACCCCAGCCGAGACACATTCCGAGGCACAAAAAGCAGCTCTTGCACGTTCGAACGAGCTGACCCAAGAGCTGTTGGCAGCCGATGTTCTCGTACTGGCCGCACCCATGTACAACTTTGCTATCCCTAGTACCCTGAAGGCCTGGCTGGATCATGTACTACGTGCAGGTGTGACGTTCAAGTACACTGAGCAGGGGCCCCAAGGGCTTCTTGAAGGCAAGCGCGCATATATTCTGACGGCGCGCGGTGGTGTTTACACCGGAAGTCCTGCAAATACCTTTGATCATCAGGAGCCTTACCTGCGGCAGGTGCTGGGCTTCATTGGCATTACTGATGTGACGTTTATCCATGTAGAGGGCGTTGCGATGGGGCCAGAAGCAATGGCCAAGGGACTGGAACTGGCGAAGGCTCAATTGGCCGAAGCACTCTAAGTTCAGGCGTTTACCTTTGGATTGAGCCTCCTTCGGGAGGCTTTTTTTCGTCTGGGCATTGGTTATTCCTGGGGTCTCGTGGATTCGGTATCAAGAGGTGAAGACTTTTCTGATGCTAAAAAGCGCGGTACTGTCGCGCACCTTTTGCTGAGTGGTCGTTATGCCGTATCTGTTGTCTGTCACTGTACTTTGGGCGTTTTCCTTCAGCTTGATAGGGGAATACCTGGCCGGTAAGGTCGACAGTGATTTTGCTGTATTGATCAGAGTATTGCTGGCCGCCGCTGTGTTTCTGCCGTTTACTCAGTGGCGAGGTGTTGCGCCGCGCTTCATTGCAGGCTTGATGGTGGCGGGTGCCTTTCAATTCGGCATTACATACCTGTGCCTATACCGAAGCTTTGCAGTTCTGACGGTACCGGAAGTACTCCTTTTTACCGTACTGACGCCTATTTATGTGACGCTTTTGGATGATGTGGTGTGTCGCCGCTTCAATCCGTGGTCATTGGTCGCCGCTGTGGTGGCGGTTCTAGGGGCCGTCGTGATTCGCTTGGAGCGGTTCGAAGGTGAGTATCTGTCAGGATTTCTGTTGTTGCAGCTGGCCAATCTGACCTTCGCGGCAGGACAGGTATTGTGTAAGTACCTGGTACAGCGTCATCCCTCGGATATCCCGCTGTATCACCGTTTTGGATACTTTTTCCTAGGCGCCTTACTGATTGCGCTGCCGTCATTTCTATTGTTTGGCAACCTGGAGCGTATGCCCCAAACAGCCGTACAGTGGGGCGTACTGATCTGGATGGGACTGTTTGCCACGGCGCTGGGCATGTACTGGTGGACGATCGGCTCAACCCGGGTCAACGGCGGAACACTGGCAATTTTGAACGAACTGCATGTACCTGCCGGTCTAATCGTGAATATCCTTATCTGGAATCGAGATGTGGATCTTGTTCGGTTGCTATTGGGTGGTGGGGTTATCGTGGCCTCTTTGATGATTAATCGTTTGGGACGCAGGGCATTCGCATGACTCTATCTGGCCGGGGTATGGCGCTGTCGGTGCTTTCTTCTGTACTGTTCGCTGTGATGCCGGTGTACTTCAATTATCTGGAGCCATTGGACGGTGTTCAGGTGCTGACGCAACGCATTCTCTGGTCGATTCCCATGGTATTGCTGCTTCTGGTACTGACACGACAGGGCGCCATGCTGCGACAGGCGCTTGCTCGATTGCTTCGTGAGCCTCGGCTGATTTTGGCTCTAATAGGCAGCACCTTACTGGTTGGGTCGCAATGGGGGGTATTTGTCTGGGCAACGATGACAGGGCATACCCTGGATATAACACTGGGCTATTTCCTGTTGCCTCTGGTGATGGTCATAGTCGGCCGCATGTTTTACGGCGAAGAGATGAGACCGTTATATCGGGTCGCTGTAGTCTTCGCCTTGATCGGCGTCATTCATGAGTGGTGGGCTACCGGGGCGTTTTCCTGGGTTACGCTGGTGTCGGCTCTGGGTTATCCACCTTATTTCATGTTGCGGCGCTGGATGAAAATTGATGCGCTGTCCGGCTTTATTCTAGAAATGCTGTGCATGGCGCCTTTGGCTATCGTGCTGCTCTATTTCTTTAGTCCTGCCTCGGCTCTGCAGGTGGCGCCGAGCTTGTGGATCCTTCTACCGGGGCTTGGCTTGTTAAGCGCGGTGGCCTTTGGCGCCATGATGGCTGCAAGCCGACTGTTGCCAATGGGACTGTTTGGTATCCTAAGCTACATCGAGCCGGCCCTGCTTGTGTTTGTCGCGATCCTGCTGCTGGACGAAGCATTTGTCTCTTCCCAACTCTGGACATACGGACCGATCTGGATTGCCGTACTGCTTGTTTGCCTGGACAGTGCCCGTTTGCTTAAGAAGCAGTTGCGTCGAGGGCTGGAAAATGTCTGATAGCTTCAGCGGCCGCCATTAAGCGTTGAAATCCAGCGTCCTATGAGGTCTCGCTCGGACTGGGTCATCTGCGTGACATTGCCTAAAGGCATGGCATTGGAATCTATGGCTTGCTGCTTGATTCGCGGGGCCATTTGCCGGATCTGATCAGGCGTATCCAATAGAACCGCAGCCGATGCCTCACTAAACAAGGGGCTGGTGGGTTGACTGGAATGACAGACCGTACAGCGTTCGTGAATGATGCCTTCTACCTGAGCGAACTCACCTGTAGCGGTAGGTAACCTCTGTTGCGATTGTACAGTGGCGTAAAGGCTGCCTGGATTTTTGATAGGTGAGGGCGTGTTAGTGGATTGTATCAATGGAGACATCTGCTCATTGTCAAACCACAGGAAGAGGCCCAGCACTACCAGGGTTAGCCCTGAGCCAAACAGCATCCATCTGAGTTTTTGCATGTCGCGATCACTGGCTAAAGCTATCAGTATAACCAAGCGGTATGTGGACCTGATGACGGCCAGTCGCGGGTTGTCGATTGGCTGTGCCGCTTTGGTCAACAATTGGAAAGTCTTCGATATCCAAGAGTGCTCGCATAGAGTAATGCAAGACTCCTTGGTGACAACTGATGCCTTGCTCTTCGTTGGTAAGGAAGGTCCTAATAGGGTCAGGACCAGGCGTATCACCCGCAGACGTGACTACGATCAGAAAAGGCTTGTCTGAGCGGGACAAACGGCTGGCTTCCTAGTTTGCTCTGGCTCATCACGCATTGCCTGATTCAATGCCATTTCAAGAGGCTGGTCATGGGGCGATTAACAGCCCATGTACTGCACACTGCGCACGGCTCTCCAAGTGCCGATATCGCTCCGGCGTTGTACTGTGTGGATACCGATCTGGCGCATTGTCGGCATAGGTAAACAGCAATGGAACACAACGTGTACCGGGCAGCAGACAGTCCTTTTAGCAGCGCAACGCGTACAGTAGAGAGCCAAGACATGCCTATTTATATATTTATCCTTTGTAACCTTTCGTAAGGTATTGGAACTTTTTGGGGAACAATTGCGAATATCTTGGGGCCGAAGGGTTGATCCGTGAAAGTTGTGCCTGGAGTAACCCCCATGTCGATCCGTGTATCGCGAAGAAACTTCTTAAAATTAAGCGCGACCGGGGTGGCAACGTCGAGTATGGCAATGTTGGGCTTTGCGCCTGAACCTGCTATGGCGTCCATCCGTTATTTCAAACTTGCTGCAGCCAAGGTAACTCGAAACACCTGCACCTACTGTTCCGTAGGATGCGGCATGCTGATTTATAGCCGAGGCGATAACAGCATCAATACCGTTGAGGATATTTACCACATTGAGGGCGATCCGGATCATCCGGTCAGTCGCGGCTCCCTGTGTCCTCGTGGTGCTGGCGCACTCGACTTCGTCAAGAGTGAATCTCGCCTTTCTCATCCCTCCGTTCGCGAACCGGGTTCCAACGAATGGAAACGCATCAGCTGGAATGAGGCGTTGGACCGCATTGCGCGTCATTTGAAGGATGACCGGGACAAGAATTTTGTGACCCGTGATCAGCATGGTCATCTGGTCAACCACTGGACTACAACAGGCTTTCTCGCAGCGTCTGCTACCTCGAATGAGACGGCTTACCTTACGCAGAAAATCGCACGGAGTCTTGGTGTTGTTGTAATGGATAACCAAGCACGCGTTTGACACGGACCGACGGTGGCAGGTCTTGCCCCAACTTACGGTCGCGGTGCGATGACGAATTCTTGGACTGATATCCGCAATGCCAATCTGATCCTTTCCATGGGCGGCAACTCGGCTGAGGCGCATCCTGTAGGCTTTCGCTGGGTAATCGAGGCAAAGGAAAAGAACAACGCCAAACTCATTTCAATCGATCCGCGCTTCACCCGTACGGGCGCCGTGGCGGATTACCATGCCTCCATTCGGACAGGCACTGACATCGTGTGGTTGGGTGGTCTGATCAACTATTTGTTGACCACTGACAAGATCAACCATGAGTACGTCAAGGCCTATACAGACGTCGCAATCATCGTAAAAGAGGATTTCGACTTTCATGATGGCTTGTTCTCCGGCTATAAGCAGGACGATATCCGTGCTTATGACAAGTCGAGCTGGAGTTACGAGTTCGATGAAAAGGGTATGGTGAAGGAAGACCCAACCCTACAGCATCCCCGCTGCGTTTATCAGCTGATGCGTAAGCACTACAGCCGCTACACCATCGAGAAGGTTGAAAGCGTCTGCGGTATGCCACGTGATCAAGTCCAGAAAGTCTGGGACATGATTGCCGAGACGGCTGCCGAAGACAAAACCATGACCATTCTCTACGCGCTGGGTTGGACACAGCATTCTGTTGGCGCGCAGATGATTCGTGCCGGCAGTATGGTGCAGTTACTCCTGGGTAACATCGGCATGCTGGGTGGTGGGGTTAATGCCTTGCGTGGGCACTCCAACATTCAGGGCCTGACCGATTTGGGTCTGCTCTCAAACCAGCTTCCTGGCTATATCCGTCTGCCTTCTCATGAAGAGCAGGATTTTGACGGTTATATCGAGCGGCGTGCCAAGCAGCCGTTACGTCCAGGGCAGGTGTCTTATTGGAAATACTTCAAGCGCTTCCATGTCAGCCTTATGAAGTCATGGTATGGCGATGCAGCCACGGCAGAAAACAACTGGTGTTATGACTGGCTGCCCAAGCTCACAGAACCGTTGTATGACGTTATGCATACCCTTGAGCGTATGCACAATGGCGAGATAACAGGCTACCTGGCGCAAGGCTTCAACTTCCTGGCTTCGTTCCCGAACAAGAACAAGAACGTGGAAGCACTCTCCAAGCTCAAGTTCCTAGTAGTCATGGATCCTCTGGATATCGAGACGACCGAGTTCTGGAAAAACCATGGCGAGTACAATGATGTAGACTCGTCAAAGATTCAGACTGAAGTCTTCCGTCTACCCACGACCTGTTTCGCCGAAGAAAATGGCTCCATCGTCAACAGCTGTCGTTGGTTGCAGTGGCACTGGCGTGCGGCACCACCACCTGGTGAATCACGTCCGGATGTGGCCATCATGGCAGGTATTTTCCATCGCCTGCAGCAGATGTACCGTGACGAAGGTGGAGCGTTTCCTGATCCAATCCTTAATCTGACCTGGCCCTATAGCAATCCCGAGGAGCCTAATCCAGAGGATATTGCTCAGGAGTACAACGGTCGCGCGTTGGCTGATCTGCCGAGCGCTGATGGCAAGACTATTACCCATAAGAAGGGCGATCTGCTGGATGACTTTGGTTATCTGACGGATGATGGTCGTACAGCCTGTGGCTGCTGGATTTACTCTGGCTGCTGGACTCGTGCCGGCAATATGATGGATAGACGCGATAACGCTGATCCTTACAATGTCGGTATTACGTTGGGATGGGCCTGGTCGTGGCCTCTCAATCGACGCATTTTGTATAACCGTGCAAGCGCGCGTCCTGATGGGACCTCTTGGGCACCTGAAAAGCGATTGATCTGGTGGAATGGTGAGCGATGGGCAGGACCGGATATTCCGGACTTCCCGTGGACATCGCCGCCGGAGGCTGGTGCCAGTCCGTTCATTCTCAACCAGGAAGGCGTTGCGCATTTCTTTGGTGGCAGCATGATGGCGGAGGGGCCGTTCCCTGAGCATTATGAGCCTTTCGAGTCGCCGCTCGATTACAACCCGATGCATCCTGATAACCCTGCAGCCAAGAACAACCCTGCTGCCCGTATCTTTGTAAAAGATCGTGAGCAATTGGGCACCAGCAAGGACTTCCCTTACGCCGCGACAACTTACCGGATTACTGAGCATTTCCACTTCTGGACGACTCATGCACGACTCAATGCCATCGCGCAGCCGGAGAAGTTTGTGGAGATTGGCGAAGATCTGGCAGGTGAACTCGGTATCAAGGCTGGTGATACGGTAAAGGTTACGTCAAAACGTGGCTTCATCCGTGCCATTGCGGTGGTTACCAAGCGTATCCATAAGCTTCAAGTGGAGGGACGCACGGTGCACCAGATCGGTATTCCTATTCACTGGGGCTTCAAAGGCGTGGCCAGGAAAGGTTTCCTGACCAATACCCTGACTCCAGTGGTGGGCGATGCCAACACGCAGACGCCTGAGTTCAAGTCGTTCCTAGTGAACGTCGAGAAGGTATGAGGACGCGATAATCATGAGAGGCGATCAAGTCAACTTTCAAAACATCGTCGCCCGGTCCGCGACCACCGAAGCCTCGCCGCACACACGTGACGGTGGGGTGGAGAAGGTCGCCAAGCTGATCGACGTTTCCCGGTGCATCGGGTGTAAGGCTTGTCAGGTAGCGTGTTCGGAGTGGAACGATCTGCGTGATGAGATCGGTCATTGCGATGGTAGCTACAATAATCCGGCAGACCTTAGCCCTACTACCTTCCAGGTCATGCGATTCAATGAGTATGTGAACGAGCAGGGCAATCTGGAGTGGTTGATCCGTAAGGACAACTGCATGCACTGTGCAGAGCCTGGTTGCATGAAGGCCTGTCCGGCACCCGGGGCGATTGTGCAATACGCCAACGGCATCGTGGACTTCAACTCCGAGCATTGCATCGGTTGTGGTTACTGCGTATCAGGCTGCCCATTCAATATTCCGCGTATCTCCAAGAAGGATCAAAAGGCCTATAAATGCACATTGTGCTCGGACCGTGTCTATCACGGCCTAGAGCCTGCCTGCGTTAAAACCTGCCCAACTGGCGCGATCATGTTTGGTACCAAGGAGGACATGACCGAGCATGCCTTGATGCGGGTAGGCCAGCTCAATGATCGTGGTTACGCCAATGCTGGTCTGTACGATCCACCGGGTGTGGGCGGTACCCATGTCATGTATGTGTTGCAGCATGCCGACAAACCAGAGCTCTATAGTAATCTGCCGAGCGATCCGCAGATCAGTCCGCTGGTAGGGCTGTGGAAGGGCATTACCAAGCCCATCATGTCCGCGATGATTGGTTTGACTGCCCTGGCAGGCTTTGCGCACTACGTGATGAAGGGCCCCAAGGAGGAGCCGGAAGACACGCCGGATGAGGAGATTCGTCACGAGGCCCTAGAGGAGGATCGCAAATGACCCCTTCAAGCAGCGAGAAAGGCATTCTGCGGTACAGCACGTTTAGCCGTCTGAACCATTGGGTCATCGCGATTACATTCGTATGTCTGGTGCTCAGCGGTCTGGCGTTCTTTCACCCCTTCTTTTTTGACCTGACCGCCCTGTTTGGCGGTCCGACAATGACGCGCATGGTTCACCCCTTTATCGGGGTGATCATGGCACTCTGTTTCGTGGTCATGGCCATACGCTTTTTCAAGGTCAACTTGTTCAAGCGTCATGATATCGAGTGGATGAAGCACATTGGTGATGTACTCAGTAACCGGGACGAACTGGCGCCACCGATCGGCATCAACAATCCCGGTCAGAAGCTGGTGTACTGGCTAATGGTCATGAGTGTGCCGTTGCTGTTGATCTCGGGTATCGTTATCTGGCGGCCTTATTTCGCGGAATATTTTCCGCGTGAATGGTTGCGACTCTCCAGTCTGGTACACGCCTATGTCGCCTTTGTTGCGATCATCACGCTGATCATTCACGTCTACTCGGCGATCTGGGTGAAAGGCTCCTTCCGAGCGATGACGCAGGGACGGGTTAGCCGTGCCTGGGCCAAGCATCATCATCGCCTCTGGTACGATGATATTGTGGAGCAGGAGCGCAAAGAAAAGGAAAGAACCGGCTCGCGTTCGGGTGCGGTCAATGAGCATCATATGCCAACGAAGGGGACGCCGTGACAGCCACTGCCACTCACCAATATGGGACCTCGCCGACGGGGATCATGGATCCGGCTCCCGTTGTACTGCCTAAAAAGCAGGTATTTGCCATGCGGGCGCGACGGCTCAAGGAGCTTTCTGAGAAAGTCGAGCCGCTCAGCGGGTTCTTGCTGTTCATGTCGCAGCTCGTCAAGGCGCAGGACATTGTCTTGAACGAGCATGAAGCCAGTTGGCTACCTGATCCAAGCGCTTTCACGCTGGCGCTGGAGCATGGTATGCCGCCGCTTGGAATCAATGCTCTGCGTCGTGACATTGATTGGCAGGCTGAGCTGAACGCATTGCTTGATACGCTTGAGCTCCACGTGGCCGATAAGCAGCGTGAGCTTTTGACTGCACTGCGTCATCTGGACCATGAGACAAGGGAAGCACTAGCGGACGATATTCTGGATGGCCGTCCAGGCCCTGTAGAGCATCGTGCCTTGCTTCCTTTTATCTCGGCAGCATTGCAGATCGCCTGGGTTCGTCTTACGCAGTGTCTATCTTCGCCACCCAGAAGGCCATCCGGTAATGCACGAACGATTTGTCCATGCTGCGGGTCGGCTCCTGTTGCCAGTATCATTCATGCTGATCGAGACCGCAGTGGCGTACGCTACTTGCACTGTGGTCTGTGTTCGACTGAATGGCATCTGGAGCGCAGCAAGTGCAGCGTGTGCGGGGAAGGCCGTACGGTGAAGTACCTGAGCCTCGAAGATGAGCAAGGCAAAGTGCCGGTGGCTGCGCAGGCGGAAACATGTAGCGACTGCAACAGCTATCTCAAGATTGTAACCAAAGAGTTCAATTTGGGAGCGGAACCAATGGCGGATGATCTGGCTAGCCTGATGCTGGATATGAAGCTTGCAGAAGAAGGGCAATTTGATCGAAGCGGATTCAACCCGCTGCTGATCGTAGGTGAATAACTATTTGCCCTTAACAAAAGGCCTGCTTTCTAGCCGGCCTTTTCATTGGCGCCTTAGCGCTGATGAACCTTCACGCCCATGGCGTAGGTTTCCTTAACGGTTCGATCATCACCCAGCATCATCAAGGCAAACAGTTTTTCTTCCAGCGACTTGGCCTGCTTCAGGCGATAACTCAGCAGAGGTGTTGCGTGGTAGTCGAGCACCACGAAGTCTGCGTCGTTACCCTGAGCGAAGCTACCAATCCTATCCTCCAGGCGTAATGCACGAGCTCCGCCTAGCGTAGCAAGGTAAAAGGCCTTGAACGGGTGCAGTTTTTTGCCTTGCAACTGCATAACCTTGTACGCCTCGTTGACCGTCTGCAGCATCGAGAAACTTGTGCCGGCACCAACGTCCGTGCCCAGGCCAACGTTCACCTTATACTGCTCAAGTTGTGGCAGTTTGAAAAGGCCGCTACCCAGGAACAGATTCGAAGTAGGGCAGAAGGCTACGGCTGATCCAGTCTCACTCAAGCGGGCACATTCTTCATCGCAAAGGTGTACACCGTGTGCAAACACCGATCGTTTACCTAGCAGCTGATAATGATCGTAGACATCAAGATAACCGCTGCGCTCGGGGAAAAGCGACTTTACCCATTCGATCTCCTTGATGTTTTCGGAAAGGTGCGTGTGCAGGTAGATATCCGGATATTCCCCAAGCAACTGGCCTGCAAGCGTTAGCTGCTCTGGCGTGCTCGTTGGTGCAAAGCGCGGTGTCACGGCATAGTGCAGGCGGCCTTTGCCATGCCAGCGCTCGATCAGCTCCTTGCTGTCTGCATAGCCGGACTCTGGCGTATCTACCAGAAAGTCGGGAGCATTTCGATCCATCAGGACCTTGCCGGCGATCATGCGCAAATTGAGCTTTTCAGCCGCTTCGAAGAATGCCTCTACAGACTGCTTGTGTACAGTGCCAAACACCAGAGCAGTTGTGGTGCCGTTACGTAACAGCTCCTTGAGGAAAATATCGGCGACTTCCGCCGCTTTGGCTGAGTCAGCAAACGCTCCCTCGGCCGGGAAGGTGTAGTTGTTTAACCAGTCCAGCAACTGCTCGCCATAGGACGCGATGATTCCTGTCTGTGGGTAATGGATGTGCGTGTCGATAAAGCCTGGTGTAATCAGCGCATCCGGGTGCTCAATGACCTCGGTTCCTTCGGGCAGTACGGGCAACAGCGTGGCTGCGTTTCCCATTGCATCGATGCGACCATCAGTTACGACCAGCAATCCGTCTTCAACGAACTCACAGGCAGCCTCAATGCCGACATCATTCGGATCGGCAACGCAGTGGAGCAGAGCGGCACGGTAGGCTTGAGTAGTCATATCCCTTCTTAATCATCCAGTGTGTTAACGGTAGACAGGTCAAGCATGCAACCTGTCGCGCACGATCAACCACTGCAAGGTCGACAATTCAAACCCGCGCGACATTATTAGGAATGGTTATGTGTCGGCTGAACGAGACGCAGTGGAGAGGCTTCTTGTAGCGTAGCCTGTGCGCTATAGGTCGCGATAACTTCTCCCGCTACAGAGATCGCAATTTCCGCAGGAAGTTTACCTTTAATCTGCGGGATTCCCAGAGGGCAACGTACGCGACCGATCTGTTCGGTTGTAAAACCCTTGGCTGCAAGGTGATGCTGAAACTTCACCCACTTGGTTTTAGAGCCTATCAGTCCGTAATAGCCAAAATCGTTACGGGTCAGGATGCGCTCGGTCAGCTCAAGGTCTAACGGATGATTATGCGTCATGACGATAAAGTAGGTGCCGCCTGGCATGGCGTCTACTTCATCCAGAGGTTCGTCCGTGACGATTTTGGTAACTCCCCTAGGAAGAGTGTCTGGAAACTCCCGAACACGTGAGTCGATCCAGCGTATCTCGCATGGCAGGCTGGCTAGTAGTGGTACTAGGGTTTGTCTGAAAAGTCGCGTTTGTTAGCCTAATGCCGTTGTGGCAAGCGGAGGCAGACATGACAGGTCGCTACGAGCTTTCGAGTCAGCGCTGGGCATTGATTGAAGACATCGTTTCTCCTCCCCAGACCATGGGCCGTCCTCGCCGGGATGATCGACAGATGCTCAATGGTATCTTCTGGATCCTTTGCTCCGGCGCTAAACGGCGTGATCTACCCGAACGCTATGGCCCTTGGAAAACGGTCTATCAGCGTTTTCGCCAATGGCGGGACGACGGAACGTTTGAGCACGTATTGACTCGTCTGCATCTGCAGCTTCGCCAAGATGGCTTTATCGATCTGGATACCTGGATGGTGGACTCTACGACCATTCGAACTACCCGTGCCGCGGCAGGAGGCGGAAAAAAAGGGGCCCGGACGAACCTGTAGATCATTGCTTGGGACGCAGCCGGGGTGGGTTAGGTACCAAGATTCACCTGCTTTGCGATACCAATGGTTATCCGCTGAGCTTTACCCTCTCGCCTGGTCAGCAGGCCGATTCGCGCAACTTTATTCCGTTACTGGATCAGGTGCGTCTTCCTGGCTCTCAGGGCAGACCACGCAAGCGTTGCCGGACAGTGATCGCGGACAAGGGCTACGATAGTGAAGGGGTGCGCCGCTATTGCGACCGCTTCGGTATGCAGCCGGTGATTGCCCAGCGCACGATGCACCGCAAGTCCCTGCCAGGTCTGCCTCGCCTGTTTGATAGGCCTAAGTATCAACAGCGTAACGTGATCGAGCGGCTGTTCAGTTGGTTAAAGGAAAAGCGTCGGCTCTGTACTCGCTTTGACAAGCTGGCTAGCAGCTTCAAGGCCATGGTAACGCTGGCCTGTATCGAACGATGCATGCGTGCCGACTTTTCAGACAAACCCTAGGGCACGCGCCACATGTCCATTACCAAACACGGCGACGTGCACCGTGTGCTGGCCCATGGGGTCAAACAGCAATTCTGTGGCTTCCGTGCCGCATGGTTCCTGACTTTCACCCAGCGTAAACCGTTCGATGCGCGGCTCGCGTATTCCTTCCTTGAGCATCTGCCGCGCAATCTCGATGGCCTTGTACTTGAGGTGACCGCTGCCAATCGTCAGACGTAAACTATCGGCAGTGACTATCATTTTTGTCCCTGTAGTACGCGGCGTTGAGCCTTTCTCTTCAACAACGGTGACCAACACGCACGGAATGCCCTGGGATTCAAAAGTGGCCAGCTCGGCTAACCAGCCCGTCTTTTCTTTCATGCACTTACCTGCTCAGTGGCGGGGTTTGCCGTGGTGCAGGCCTCGGCCTGCTCCAGGCGTTTCGTCAGTTTCATGTCCTACAGTACATACTCGAGTGGGGAGGGCATCAACATTTGGGTGAATCCGGTAATCCGCTAGGCTGGCAACGGCGTCCTTTAATTTGTACCAGACAGCAATGCCTCGTATGAAGGGCGGCTCGCCTACGGCGTAGGAGTGAGATACGGTTGCCCTCGGGCTCGATCTTCCACCGGCTTGATGCGGAAATCAGGGGGGTATCCGTTATTGTAGGAATTTCGAGAGATATCTGACCGATATAGCCCCTGCGGATCAACTTTTCGAAGGCCGGCTGCTGTTCCCATATGCTACATAGCCGTTAGTGAAGGCAACATTTTCTTCGCGGGCACCATAGTGCGAGCCGCAAATTCAACCAAGCGCTGGCGAATCCTGAATGCTGCGTTCTGCGCTACCTTGCCGCTCAAATCCGCTCCGCTTGAGGCGGCGATAGCGTTGATGTACTAGGTATGGATCTTAAGAGCGTGTCCATCAGAAAGCCTGCATGGTTATCGGCAGGGCTGTATCTTTCTGTTCAGGCTGGCAGGAAAGCGCTCTAGTTTTTGTGCCGGTCTAACCGGTCTTCTGACCAGCTCACCTCCACAGTTGGGGCAGCAGCCATGCAGGTGACTCAAGGCGCATGTCTTGCAGAATGTGCACTCGAAAGAGCAAATGAATGCGTCGCTTGTGTCAGGTGGTAGGTCTTGATCACAGCATTCACAGTTAGGGCGTAGCTCAAGCATGATCAAGTCCTCGTATGGGGTCACCGAATCGGGCGCTATACGCCTGCGGGCTGACTGACAAATGTTTCTGAAACGTCCGGCGAAGGCTTTCCGGGTGGCCGAAGCCACAGAGGCGAGCAACGGTGCTGATTGAGGCTTGTGCATCATGTAGAAGTGCTCTGGCGGTCTCCAGGCGAACCTGTTCTACATAGCGTCCCGGAGTGATGCCCAACTCCCTGCCAAATGCACGCGACAAGGTGCGAGGCGTCATGTTGACCTGCTCTGCCAGACGCTCGATGGAAAGATCTTCCCCCAAGTGCGCGGGTATCCAGTCCAACAATGCGGCCAAACGAGGAGTTCGGCTGGGCTCCGGCGAAAGACAGGCGCTGAACTGTGCCTGACCACCGGGACGACGTAAAAACATGACGAGTCTGCGCGCTACGCTTAATGCTGTAGGTCGATCCAAGTCCGCTTCAATCAGGGCCAGCGCAAGGTCAATGCCTGCCGTAACACCGGCGGAAGTAAAGACATCGGCATAACCGTCCTGCCCGCCAGGATCGTAGGTATGTAAGCGGTCTCCCTCGACTTGTATAGCGGTGTAACGCTGCAACGCTTCCAGGTCAGCCCAGTGTGTCGTGGCGCGTCGGCCCTTCAGCAGTCCTGCCTCAGCCAGGATTAGGGCGCCGGAGCAAACGGACCCCAGGCGACGCAGGCGAGGCTGGCTCTGTTGCAGCCAGTCCAGCAGTTCGGTATGTCGACATTGCTGCTCGACGCCAATACCGCCAGGAATCAGTAGGGTATCGAGCTGCTCCGCAGGCATGTCACGCCAGGATTGATCCGCCACGATCTGAATGCCAGATGAGGTCATGATTGGGCCGGGCTGATTAGCCAGAAGACTTATCTGATAAGCCGGAGGCAGCCCTTGTCGCTGCCGTTCAACATTGGCAGACGCAAAAACCTGCAATGGCCCGGTTACATCTAGGCTCATTACGTCTGGATAGAGAAGGCTGGCAACAATGCGGACGGCACTCATGGTTCATACTCAGGACTGATCAATCAAGTGTGCTGCGCGCTGTGTCTGTCTGCAATGACAAGTGCCACACAAATATGGACATCAGGATAAGATCATCGGAAATTCTTCAGGGTGGCTTCTGCTCTGGCAACAACCTATTTAAGATGCGCTCCATGAATGTTTCTGACCCTAAAGAACTTGCGCCTTTGCTCGAAGCAATACTGCTGGCTGCGGGTAAACCGCTGACGCTGGAACGCCTCGCGGAACTCTTCGATGACTATGAGCGGCCCGAGCCCAAGCAGTTACGCGATGGACTCGCTGTGCTGGCCGGCTCGTGCAAGAAGCGTGGTTTTGAGCTCAAGGAAGTGGCCAGCGGTTATCGCTTGCAGGTCAAGGAGCGGTATTCAACCTGGGTCGGTCGTCTTTGGGATGAGCGTCCGCCACGTTATTCGCGAGCGCTTCTGGAAACCTTGGCGCTGATTGCCTACCGGCAGCCAATCACCCGTGGTGAAATCGAAGAGGTGCGTGGTGTTGCAGTCAACAGCCAGATCGTCAAGACATTGCTTGAGCGCGAATGGATTCGCGTGGTTGGCTATCGTGATGTGCCGGGCCGCCCGGCCATGTTTGCCACTACCAGAGCGTTTCTGGATTATTTCAACCTGAAAAGCCTGGATGAGTTGCCAACGCTGGCCGCTATTCGGGAGATGGAGTTCGATCCAGAACCTGTTCTCGACGATCACGCGCTGGCAGCAGAAGATGTGTCAGTCATGTCACCGGAGCCTGCCGAAACAACAGCCAAGCCGGCAGAGGAGACCAGTTTTCGGACATTACTGGCGGAGCTGGATGTCATGGAGACCGGACTCAAGATCGACTTTAACGATCTGCGTCTGGAAGAGGCCATCGATCCGATGGGAGAGGATCGGGAAGAGCAATGAGGCAATAGCCGCTATAATGAAAATCGGCCGGAGATGATCCGGCCGATTCGTCTGTGTCAGGTTCTGTGTTACGCCGGAGCGTTTACCAGTGCCTGACAGGTATCGAGCATACGGTTGGAGAATCCCCACTCGTTGTCGTACCAAGCCATGACCTTCACCAAATTGCCGGTGACCTTGGTGTGGTTGGCATCGAAGATTGAGGACAGCGGGTTATGGTTGAAGTCGATCGACACCAGTGGACGGTCGTTATAACCCAATACCGGCGAGGCTTCGCTGGCCGCTTTCATGAAGGCATTGATTGTCTTGGCATCTGCTGTCTTGGAAACCTGAATTGTCAGGTCGACCAGCGACACGTTGATAGTCGGCACACGTACAGCCATGCCGCTGAACTTACCGACCAGCTCTGGCAGCACCAGACCCACGGCTTCAGCCGCACCGGTCTTGGTTGGAATCATCGACTGAGTAGCCGAGCGGGCACGGAAGGGGTCGGAATGATAGACATCCGACAGGTTCTGGTCATTGGTATAGGCATGGATTGTGGTCATCAGACCATGCTCGATACCCAACTCACGGTTCAGGACCTGAGCGACCGGGGCCAGACAGTTGGTTGTGCAGGACGCATTGGAAATGATCTGGTGGGACTGACGCAGGATATTGTCATTCACACCATAAACAATTGTGGCGTCAACCTCCTTACCAGGTGCGGAGATAATGACCTTGGAAGCACCTGCGTCCAGGTGAGCCGCCGCCTTGCTGCGGCTGGTGAACAGACCGGTGCATTCGAACACCACGTCAACATTCAGGTCTTTCCAGGGAAGCTCTGCCGGATTTCGGATGGCGGATACCGCAATACGGTCGCCATTCACGGTCAGGCTGTTCTCATCAACGGAAATCTCAGCATTGAAACGATCATGCACGCTGTCGAATTCCAGGAGATGGGCATTAATGGACGCGTCACCCAAGTCATTGATGGCGACAACCTGCATATGCTGACGATAATTTCCGGAGTAAAGCGCACGAAGAACATTACGGCCGATACGCCCGAAACCATTGATAGCAATACGAATGCTCATATTTGAAACCTCGTTCTGGCAGGATTTGTTGTAAAAACAATTACACTATCGCGTATTTTGAGAGGAATAATAGCCACTCAGATCAAATTTGTTTTAAAAACAACAAATTTTTCGCCTGCCTGGAGAATCGGAACCATGCATCCTCGCGTCCTTGAAGTTACACAGCGTCTCATTGAGCGTAGCCGCCCTACGCGTACGCGCTACCTTGAAATGATCCGGGCAGCTGCGAGCGAAGGCCCTCAGCGTGCCAAGCTGCAATGCGCCAACTTTGCCCACGGCGTAGCCGGGTGCGGTCCTGCGGACAAGCAACGTCTGCGCCTTATGGATGAGGTTAACGTCGCTATCGTTTCGTCTTACAACGACATGTTGTCTGCGCACCAGCCTTACGAACATTTCCCCCAGATCATCAAAGATGCCCTGCGCGAAATAGGCTCCGTTGGTCAGTTCGCCGGTGGAGTGCCAGCCATGTGTGACGGCGTAACCCAGGGCGAAGCGGGTATGGAACTCAGCTTGCTGAGCCGTGAAGTCATCGCAATGTCCACCGCTGTGGCACTGTCCCACAATATGTTCGATGCCGCATTGTGCTTGGGCATCTGCGACAAGATCATTCCTGGCCTGATGATTGGCTCTCTACGTTTTGGTCATCTGCCATTCGTTTTTGTGCCAGGTGGTCCAATGCCTTCGGGCATTTCCAACAAGGAAAAGGCGCGAGTGCGTCAGCTTTTTGCGGAGGGTAAGGCAACCCGCGAGGAGCTGCTTGAGTCCGAAATGAAGTCCTACCATAGTCCCGGCACCTGCACCTTCTACGGTACAGCCAATACCAATCAGGTCGTTATGGAAGTGATGGGACTGCACCTGCCGGGCTCGTCCTTCGTGAATCCGTATACGCCTCTGCGTGACGAGCTGACCCGTGAAGCGGCGCGTCAGGTGACACGTATCACGCAGCAAAGCGGTAATTTCATCCCGCTGGGTGAGATCGTTGACGAAAAAGCCATTATCAACTCGGTCGTGGCCTTGCATGCAACCGGTGGTTCTACCAACCATACCCTGCATATTCCCGCCATCGCACAGGCGGCTGGTATCGAACTAACCTGGCAGGATATGGCGGATCTGTCGGCTGTCGTTCCAACGCTGGCGCAGGTTTACCCCAACGGCAAGGCGGATGTGAACCATTTTCATGCGGCTGGTGGCACCAATTTCCTGATTCGCACCCTTTTGGATGCCGGTTTGCTGCATGAAGATGTGAACACCGTCATGGGTCATGGATTACGTCGTTACTTGCAGGAGCCATTCTTGGAGAATGGCACATTGACATGGCGTGAAGGACCTGTGGCGAGCTTGGATGAAGAAATCCTGCGTCCGGTCGAGCGCCCGTTCCGCCCTGAAGGTGGTTTGCGTGTGATGGATGGCAACCTTGGCCGTGGGGTCATGAAGGTATCTGCCGTAGCGCCTGATCACCAGATCGTAGAAGCGCCTGCTAGAGTATTTGCTGATCAAGCCGAGCTTGCTAATGCCTTCAAGGCGGGTGAGCTGGACCGCGATTTTGTAGCGGTGGTCCGCTTTCAAGGACCCAAGGCCCTTGGTATGCCGGAGTTACATAAGCTGACGCCTTACCTGGGCGTGTTGCAGGATCGAGGCTTTAAGGTCGCTCTGGTGACTGATGGACGTATGTCTGGAGCATCCGGCAAGGTGCCAGCGGCTATCCATGTATGCCCTGAGGCAACCGATGGCGGTCCGTTGTCGAAAGTACGTGACGGTGATCTGGTGCGTGTCAATGGACAAACCGGAGAGTTGATCGTGGTGGTTGATCCTGCCGAGTGGAATGCTCGGGAGCAGGTGGCGCCCCCGCAAGGCATGGGAATTGGAACGGGACGTGAACTCTTTGCGTTCATGCGGCAAGCAATGAGCACCGCCGAAAAGGGTGCGAGTGCATTTACATCCAGCCTGGAGGCGCTGAAATGAATTTGGCTTTGGTAGGGGATATCGGGGGCACGAATGCCCGTTTCGCATTGTGGCGTGACCAGCAGCTTGATGCGATCGAGGTGATGGCGTGTGCCGATTTCGAGCGTCCCGAAGATGCTGTGCGTGAATACCTCAAGCGTACCGGTGTCGCTCTTGACGATATCCACTCCGTATGTCTCGCCTGCGCGGGGCCGGTAGGCGAGGGTGACTTCCGTTTTACCAATAATCACTGGGTTATCAGCCGCGAGCGTTTCTGCGCTGAGCTTGGTCTGACTCACCTGCTTCTGATCAATGACTTCAGTTCAATGGCCTGGGCTGTAGCCAAGCTGGACAAAGCGCATTGCGTTCAGGTCCGTGAGGGAGCGGCGCATGCCAATCGGGCACGTCTGATCATTGGGCCGGGGACTGGCCTGGGTGTGGCCGGTCTGCTGCCGATCGGGGATGACCGCTGGATGGTACTTTCCAGCGAAGGCGGTCACGTTGACTTGCCGATCGGCACGCCACGTGAGTTCGAAATCTGGAAGATCCTGAAGCGCCAGTTTGGTAACCACGTGTCGGCGGAGCGTATTATTTCCGGCAATGGCCTGGTGAATCTCTACAAGGCCAGCTGTGAGCTGGATGGCCGCGAAGAGAAATGCGTGACCGCTGCCGAGATCTGTGAAATGGCGCTGTCCGGTGACGCCTATGCCGACGAGGTGCTGGAGCAGTTCTTCGTATGGCTGGGCCGTGTGGCAGGTAATGCTGCGCTGACCTTAGGTGCGTTGGGTGGCGTTTATATCGCCGGTGGAATTCTGCCGCGATTTGTCGAGCGCTTCCAGAACGGCGCCTTTGCCAAGGCGTTTGCGGACAAGGGTAAGACGAGCAGTGCCTACCTGCAGGATATTCCTGCCTGGCTGGTCACCGCCGAATACCCTGGCCTGTTTGGCGCAGGGGTTGCCTTGCAGCAAAGCCTGAACGGTCAGTAATACCGCGTTTCACCTCTTGGCGTTCCCCCTGGTGTCGTGCATGCTTCGACACCAGGGCAATAATAAAAAAGACAAGGGACAACGCTATGACGCCGATGGGTAAATCCATCCTGCTGGTCGATGACGATCAGGACATTCGTGAGCTTCTTGAGGCTTATCTGAGCCGTGCCGGATTTAGCGTTCGGGCTGTGGCAGACGGCTACGGATTTCGTACTGCGCTTAAAGCCGAGCCGGCTGATCTTCTGATACTGGATGTCATGCTGCCGGGTGAGGACGGCTTCAGTCTTTGCCGTTGGGTCAGGGCGCTGAGTGGTTCCATCTCTCAAGTACCTATCATCATGCTGACCGCCAGCTCCGATGAGGCAGATCGTGTGATTGGCCTTGAATTGGGCGCTGACGATTACATTGGAAAACCATTCAGTCCGCGGGAATTACAGGCGCGGATCAAAGCGCTTCTCCGGCGCGCAGGTTTTGGTGACGCCAAGTCGGGACACACATTGGTGTTTGATGAATGGCGTCTTGATACTGTCACGCACAGGCTGTTCCACCAGGACGGAGAAGAGGTCATTCTGTCCGGCGCTGATTTCACTCTGCTCAAACTGTTTCTAGATCATCCCCAGCAAATACTTGACCGTGACACGATTGCCAACGCGACGCGGGGGCGTGAAGTCATGCCGCTTGACCGCATCGTGGACATGGCCGTCAGCCGCTTGCGTCAACGGCTGCGTGACACCGGGAAATCGCCTCGACTGATTCGCACGGTACGCGGCAGTGGCTACCTTCTGGCGGCGCAGGTGCATGGCCCGACCGCTGATGTTTTTTAAGGCACTCCAGCGGCTGGTACCGCACTCATTGTTGGGAAGAATGCTGTTGCTTACGCTGCTGGCGGTTCTGCTGGCCCAGGGCGTTTCCAGCCTCTTCTGGATATCGCACTTGCGTGCCAGCCGAATGGAAGGTCTGCTGAACGCTTCGCGCAGCCTTGGTTACTCCATTGCGGCCAGCGTGCGTTATTTCAGTCTGCTACCACCGGCGTATCGTCCGGTAGTGCTGGAGCAGTTGCGTAATATGGGCGGTACACGGTTTTTCGTATCGCTTAATGAAAAGCCCTTGATCATGGAGCCGCTGCCCGATTCGCCTGGCAAGCAGGCGGTACTTCATGCTGTGGAGTCAGTCTTGCGGGAGCGTCTCGGCAATGGGATGCCGATGTATGTGGAGTTTGTCAGCCCCAAGCACCTGCGCCTGTTCAATGGCAATCTTTCCCTGGATGAGTTGCCGCGCTCCTGGGCGCACTACGTTCTCAGCTTTGAACCACTAGATCCGCCCATTCTGGTCACCCAGATACGAATAGGTCCGGAGGAGTGGGTCTACATCGGGACACTGATGCCAGCCCCTTATCTCACCCTGGATGAGCCCTTCCTGCCTCTGCAGCAGGCTTGGTTCATCCTGTTCAGCAGCGCTTTTCTACTCTTGTTCATCGGCCTGCTCATCCACTGGCAGAGCCGGCCGCTTAAACGTTTGTCGCAAGAGGCACGTGAGCTTTCGCTGGAGGCACAGGTTCAACCCCTTCCTGAAGTCGGGGCGAGTGAAATTCAGGAAGTCACACGCGCCTTCAACACCATGCGTGATCGTATCAGTCGATACCTGGCCGAGCGGGGCCAGCTTTTCAGTGCGATTTCCCATGATCTGCGGACCCCTATCACCCGGCTGCGGCTCCGCGCCGAGTTACTGGAGGATGAGGCATTGCAGGCGCGCTTCAATCGAGACCTCGACGAACTGGATCTGCTAGTCAAGGGAGCACTGCAATGCGTCAAGGACACCGATATTCATGAAAATATCGAGTCGGTAAACCTCAATCTCCTGCTGAGCAATATCGTCGAGCCTTACCAGGTCGGTGAGCAGCCTCGAGCGACGTTGCAAGGTAAAGCGGTGGCTCTATATTCCGGCAAGCCGCTGGCCTTGAAGCGCTGTATCGGCAATGTACTCGACAACGCGCTGAAGTACGGTAATCGGGCGCATTTGACGGTGGAGGATGATGGCAAGGTATTTATGCTGCATGTCGATGATGAAGGCCCAGGGGTGCCAGAAAAGGATTTAGAGCAGGTTTTCGAACCGCATGTCCGCTTGACAGGTCAACAGCAGGGATACGGATTGGGGCTCGGGATTGCGCGTAATTTAGCCCATGCCCATGGGGGGGAGGTGGTCTTGCGCAATCGTCGGGAAGGGGGCCTGCGGGTCACGCTGACGTTGCCGCGCTAGAGGCGTCCTGAAACGAGTGGCGTCAAATTGTGATCGATATCTACAAAAGCCGCCTAATGTAACGGCATTGTGACATTAATGATTCCCTTCGTTACCCACGCTGGCCAAGGGCTGGCTAGACTCCGATCAGATTTATAAAAACAACAAGGTCACTGATCATGAAAGCACTCAATCGTCTCGCCCTCGCGGTTTCTTTGTCCTGCTTGAGCCAATTACCCCTAACCGCCCAGGCGGGCGAAGTGGAAGTCCTGCATTGGTGGACTTCAGGTGGTGAAGCTCGGGCTGTCGATACCCTCAAGCAAATGATGCAAAAGCAGGGCGATACCTGGAAGGATTTCGCGGTTGCCGGCGGTGCCGGTGAGGCCGCGATGACCGTTCTGAAAACCCGTGCGGTTTCTGGCAATCCTCCTTCTGCAGCACAGCTCAAAGGCCCCGACATTCAGGAGTGGGCTGACATGGGCTTTCTTACCAACCTGAACGACATCGCCAAGGCCGGAAAATGGGACAGCATCATGCCCAAGCGCATCGCTGAAACCATGCAGCATGATGGTGATTACGTCGCCGTTCCCGCCGGTGTTCATCGCATCAACTGGCTCTGGATAAACCCTGAGGCCTTCCAGAAAGCGGGCGCCAAGGTGCCAACGACACTAGATGAGTTCTTCGAGGCTGCAGACAAGCTCAAGGCAGCAGGTATCATTCCGATTGCCCACGGCGGTCAGAACTGGCAGGACACCACCATTTTCGAGTCGCTGGTCATGGCCATGATGGGGCCAGAGGACTATCACAAGGCATTTGTCGAAACTGACGAAGACACTTTGCGCAGCGACAAGATGGTTGAAGTGTTCAAGACCTTCAAGCGTATTCGCAACTACATTGATCCAGATGCAGCGGGCCGTGACTGGAACCTGGCTACCGCCATGGTCATCAATGGCAAGGCCGGTATGCAGATTATGGGCGACTGGGCCAAGGCCGAGTTTACGGCTGCAAACAAGACTGCTGGCAAGGACTACCTGTGCGTAGTCATGCCGGGCACTCAGGGTGACTTCATCTACAACATCGATTCCCTGGCCATGTTCAAGCTCAAGGACGAGGCAAACAGGAAAGCCCAGGACGACTTGGCCCGTACTGTCATCGACAAGCCTTTCCAAGAAGTCTTCAACCTGAACAAAGGCTCGATTCCTGTTCGCAATGATATCGACATGGCGAAGTTCGATGACTGTGCCAAACAGTCCATGAAGGATTTCCAGGCAGCCAACGACTCGGGCAAAGCGGAGCCAAGCCTGGCGCATAGCATGGCCAACACCAGCTATATCCAGGGCGCTGTCTTCGATGTGATCACCAACTTCTTCAACGATCCAAGCGCCGACCCCAAAAAGGCGACCGAACAACTGGTCGCCTCCATCAAAGCGGCGCAGTAATGCAGTAATGCAGTAAGGGCAGGGCGTTGCAAGACGCCCGGTCCTGATGCAAATACCAACCTACGGGTTGGATCAGGAGTTCTTCGATGTCTTTAAGCGAAGTGCAAATCATGCGCACAGGTACCAGCACGTCTGTACGAAAGCCTGACCGCCTCCAGAAATGGCTTCCCAAGCTGGTTCTGGCCCCTACCGCGGTGGCAATGATTGTTTGCCTGTACGGCTACATGCTATGGACGGCCGTGATCTCATTGACCACGTCCCGCTTCATGCCGGTGTATAACTTTGCAGGTCTTGCCCAGTTTGAACGCCTACTGGCCAACGACCGTTGGCTGGTGGCCTGTAAAAACCTGGCCATCTTTGGCGGGATGTTTATCCTGCTTTGCCTGATCATCGGCGTGTTCTTCGCCATCCTGCTGGATCAACGCATCCGACGCGAAGGTTTTATCCGCACCATTTATCTTTATCCCATGGCGCTATCGATGATCGTTACCGGTACTGCCTGGAAGTGGCTGCTCAACCCAGGGTTAGGCCTGGACAAGCTCCTGCGCGACTGGGGATGGGAAGGTTTCCGCTTTGACTGGCTTGTTGATACGGATAGGGTCATCTATTGCTTGCTGATCGCTGCGATCTGGCAGGCCTCCGGCTTTGTCATGGCAATGTTCCTGGCCGGTTTACGCGGCGTGGATAGCGCCATCATTCGTGCCGCACAAATTGACGGAGCCTCGCTGCCCACGATTTATCTGCGCATCGTTCTACCCAGTTTGCGACCTGTTTTTTTCAGTGCCGTGATGATCCTGTCACACATTGCGATCAAGAGCTTTGACTTGGTAATGGCCATGACCGCCGGTGGACCCGGTTACTCATCCGACCTTCCTGCGGTCTTCATGTATCAACACACCTTTACACGCGGGCAAATGGGGTTGGGGGCGGCCAGCTCCGTCCTGATGCTTGGCGCGGTGCTTGCCATCCTGGTGCCTTACCTTTATTCCGAACTGCGGAGCAAGCGTCATGGCTGATCTTTCCCATAGCAAGCGCTGGTCTTTCAACCGCATTGCAATTCACACTACGCTTCTGGTGGCTTGCGCTGTCTATCTCGTGCCACTGGTAGTCATGCTGTTAACCAGCTTTAAGACACCGGATGACGTGCGCACCGGTAACCTGCTGACGTTACCAGTAGACTGGACACTCATTGGCTGGATAAAGGCCTGGAGTACGGTTCACGAGTACTTCTGGAACTCCTTCATGATCACGGTTCCTGCCGTCATCATCTCGACTTTCATCGGTGCGCTTAACGGCTACGCCTTGTCGAAGTGGAGCTTCAAGGGCTCGAACGTATTGTTCAGCATGCTGCTGTTCGGTTGCTTCATCCCGTTCCAGGTCATTCTGTTACCAATGTCATTCACCCTGGGCAAGCTGGGTCTGGCCAATACCACCACCGGACTCGTGCTGGTTCACGTCATCTACGGTCTGGCCTTCACAACGCTTTTCTTCCGGAACTACTACGTCGGTATTCCGGATGCCCTGATCAAGGCGGCACGTCTCGATGGTGCAGGCTTCTTCACCATCTTCTGGAAGATCCTGCTGCCGCTTTCCACCCCTATCGTGATGGTAAGCCTGATCTGGCAGTTCACTCAGGTCTGGAATGACTTTCTGTTTGGCGTAGTGTTCGCCAGCGGCTCTGCGCAGCCGATTACGGTAGCGCTCAACAACCTCGTCAATACCAGTACTGGGGCCAAGGAATACAACGTTGATATGGCCGCTGCGATGATTGCGGCGCTGCCGACACTGCTCGTTTACATCTTCGCCGGCAAGTATTTCGTCCGTGGTCTGACCTCGGGCGTCGTCAAAGGATAAGAACAATCATGGCCGCACTAGAACTTAAAAATGTCCGCAAGACCTACGGCAACGCTGCTCAGGAAGCGCTTAAAGGTATCAATATCAGTATCGAGACCGGGCAGTTCCTGATCCTGGTTGGTCCTTCCGGTTGCGGTAAGTCTACGCTGATGAACGCCATCGCTGGCCTGGAAGATATTTCCAGCGGGGCCATCATGCTGGGTGGTGAGGATGTAACTGCGGTCGAGCCCAAGGACCGCGATATCGCCATGGTATTTCAATCCTATGCGTTGTATCCGACCATGACGGTGCGGGAAAACATCGCCTTTGGATTGAAGATCCGCAAGACACCTGCAAACCAGATCGCGGCGGAAGTGGACCGTGTCGCCAAGCTTTTGCAGATTGAGCACCTGCTTGAGCGCAAACCCTCGCAGCTATCCGGTGGGCAACAACAACGTGTCGCCATGGGGCGCGCACTGGCGCGCCGCCCCAAGCTTTACCTGTTCGATGAGCCGCTCTCAAATCTTGATGCAAAGTTGCGTGTGGAAATGCGCACCGAGATCAAGCTAATGCACCAGCGGCTCAAGACTACAACTGTCTACGTTACTCACGACCAGATCGAAGCCATGACGCTGGGCGACCGTGTCGCAGTTATGAAAGAGGGAGAAGTTCAACAGTTTGGTACTCCCCAGGAAATCTACAACAACCCCGCCAACCTCTTCGTGGCCAGCTTCATTGGTTCTCCGCCAATGAACTTCATTCCTGTCGCGTTGGAGCAGGAAAACGGGCGCCCTGTGGCGCGTTTGCAGGGGCATGGCGAGCGTACCGCTATTGGTCTACCCATGCTTCAAACCGCTCTGGCAGACGGTCGCGAAGCAATTTTAGGGGTTCGACCTGAGCAAATCTGTATTCGCAGTGGTCAGATCGGCGATTTGCCATTGGTCAGCGCCCGAGTGCAGGTCGTAGAGCCAACAGGCCCCGACACTCTGGTTTATGTCGAGGTCAATGGCGTCCAGGTGTGTTGTCGAGTAGCGCCAGTCGACACTCCTGAAATCGGATCAATCGTAACGCTAGAGCTTGATGTAGAGCGTCTCGTATTATTCGAACCTGCTTCAGGTGCTCGTATCGCTTAGGAGAAAGTTATGACATTGCCACGTGTGGTGGTTTTTGGAGAGGCCTTGACCGATCTGGTCCAGCATTCACCCGGACAGTGGCAAGGCCATCCAGGCGGTGCACCGTGGAATGTTGCCCGGACGCTGGCGCGTCTGGGCGTACCCGCTGCGTTTGCGGGATCAATCAGCCAGGATTCTCTAGGCGATGAGATTCATGAGCAGTCTCAGGTGTCCGGACTGGACATGCGTTTTCTGCAGCGGGTCGAAGCTGATCCGCTGGTGGCAGTAGTACCGTCCAGCAATCCACCCCGATATTTCTTTGCTGGGGAGGCGGATCTAGCCTTTGATCCGGATGCGTTGCCGCACGGCTGGCTCGAGGCAGCTGAACTCTGCCACTTCAGCTGCATCAGTCTGGCCCGTGAGCCGTTGGCTTCCAAACTGCTTGAACAGGCAGAAAAGGCCAAGGCAGCAGGTAAACGTATCAGCTACGACCCCAACTGGCGAAACCTGATGGGCGATGACTACTGTCGTCGTATCTTTCCAACCCTTGTGAGGCTGGCAGACGACATCAAGCTTTCTGACGAAGACCTGGAAAATATCTATCCCGGATTAACGCCTGAACAGGGCTTGAGCCGCCTGCGGGAGATGAATCCAAAGGCCAACATCCTCTATACGCAGGGTGCCAAGGGCATCACGCTGCTTTCCAGCCAGGGGGAGTGGACTCAGCCTGGTATTCCGATTCATGTGGCGGACACCGTAGGTGCCGGTGACGCCTGTATGGCGGGGTGGTTGGCGTCAGGGATCATTTCAAGCGCATCACTGGAAGAGCGACTACTTTTCGCAGCTGCCTGTGCCTCGGTGTCTTGCCAAAAATCGGGGGCCTATGCGCCGACGCTTGATGACGTTCGCGCCATGATGGCGACTTCGCCACTTCCTGCCTAAGGGACTTCGCATGAACTTTCCAGACTTCCGTCAACGTGACACTCTGCTGGATCATATCCAGCATACGCTGGCTTTCTACTATCCACGCTGCATCGACGAGCAGGGCGGGTTTTTCCAGTTCTTCCGTGACAATGGCGATATCTATGATCGAGAGACGCGCCATCTTGTCTCCAGTACCCGTTTCGTCTTCAATTTTGCAATGGCCCATCGGCAGTTTGGCAACGCTGAATACTTGGGCGCCACACGGCATGGGCTTCGCTTTCTAAGGGAAAAGCATCTGCAGCCCAATGGCAGCTACGCCTGGCTACTGAAGGGCGACAAAGTAGTAGACGGCACCAATCATGCCTATGGTCTGGCATTCGTTATCCTGGCGTACTCTCACGGCGTCATGGCAGGAGTCGAGGAGGCCAGAGCATGGCTGGCTGAAGCGTGGGTTACCTTCGAGCGTCATTTTTGGCGTGAAGAAGACGGTCTGTACTGTGATGAGATCAGTGCCGACTGGTCCGAGGTTTCCTCCTATCGTGGACAAAATGCCAACATGCATGCCTGCGAGGCGCTTCTGGCTGCCTATGAGGCGACACAAGAGTCCCGCTATCTGGACCGCGCCGAAACGCTTGCACTCAACATGACTCAGCGCCAGGCAGCACTTAGCCAGGAAAGCGCTGAGGTTGCTCAGGATGTATCAGGCGGGTTGATCTGGGAGCATTACCATCAGGATTGGAGCATCGATTGGGATTACAACAGAGATGATCCTGCCAACCTGTTCCGCCCTTGGGGCTTCCAGCCTGGACATCAGGTCGAGTGGGCCAAGCTCTTGCTGATTCTCGAGCGCCATCGTCCCCAAGCATGGTTGGCGCCACGTGCTGCAGAGCTGTTTGATGCCGCGTGGAAAACCTCATGGGATCATGAACATGGTGGCCTATATTACGGTTTCGCTCCGGATGGCAGCGTTTGTGATCCAGACAAGTACTTCTGGGTTCAGGCCGAGGCCTTGGCGGCTGCAGCCTTGCTTGCCGAGCGCACCGGTAACGGTAAATATTGGAAACAATATGAACAGCTCTGGCACTATAGTTGGGAGCATTTCATTGATCACGAGTATGGCGCTTGGTGGCGCATTCTCGACCGTCGAAATACTAAGTATTCCGACGAAAAAAGTCCGGCCGGAAAGGTCGACTACCACACCATGGGAGCCTGTTACGAGGTACTTAATGTTCTGCCGTGAAGTTTAGCCAGTTATTGGCGCGGGACCTGTGGTGTGTTGCGTATAGCCCATTAAAAATTATAAAGGACCGAGAAGAATGTATAAGCATAAAGGCAAACGCGTACGGCACTTGGCTGTGTTGTCGTTAGCTGCACTGGGTGGACTCAGTGCCACTGCCCATGCAGCCGATGCCTTCGACCCTGAAGCAGGTGGTATGACAGGCGATTGGGGTGGCCTGCGTACTGAACTGCTAGATAAGGGTTACGACATCAAGTTGGAGTACGTCGGGGAAGGCGCTACCAACATGCGAGGTGGATATGACAAGGATCACACCGCACGTTGGTCTTCCCAGTACATGTTCGGCCTGGCGGTCGACATGAACAAGACGTTGGGTTGGGAGAATTCCGTATTCAAGGTTGCCATTACTTCACGTGACGGCCGTAACCTGACCAACGACAATATTGGTGATCCACGTTCCGGTACGTATTCTTCCGTACAAGAAGTCTGGGGTCGCGGCCAGACCTGGCGCCTTACCCAGCTGTGGTTGAGCAAGGGGTTCTTTGATGGCCGTCTGGACATCAAGGCTGGTCGTTTCGGCGAGGGTGAAGATTTCAACTCGTTCGACTGTGACTTCCAGAACCTGGCGTTCTGTGGTTCCCAGGTGGGTAACTGGGTAGGTGATCAGTGGTACAACTGGCCGGTCAGCCAGTGGGCCATGCGCGTCAAGTACAACCTGACACCTGAGCTGTTTGCCCAGGTTGGGGTTTACGAGCAGAACCCGTCGCTGCTTGAAACCGGTAATGGCTTCAAGATGAATACCAGCGGTGCCAAAGGTGTGATCCTGCCAGTTGAGCTGGTATGGTTGCCAACGCTGAACAGCCTGCCGGGTGAGTACCGCTTTGGTTACTACTACAGCACCGCTGATGCGGATGATGTGGATGGTGTTTCCAGCCGTCATTCCAGTAAGCATGGCTACTGGGTTGTAGCCAAGCAGCAGCTGACCAAGCACAACGGTGATGCTTCTCGTGGTCTGAGTGTATTCGCCAACTTCACGGTGCATGACAAGGCTACCAACAAGGTAGACAACTACATCCAGGCTGGTGTGGTGTACAAGGGGCCATTCGATGCGCGACCAAAAGACGACATCGGTTTCGGTGTGGCCCGTATCCACACCAACAGCGATGCGCGTGATGCGCAGCGTGCAGCCAACCTTGCTACCGGTATCGACGATTATGACAACCCAGGCTACGTACCGCTGCAGTACAGCGAATACGATGCTGAGCTGTACTACGGCGTACACGTGACCAACTGGCTCACCCTACGTCCGAATATTCAGTACATGCGTAACCCGGGTGGCGTCAAGGAAGTCGATAATGCTGTTGTCGGCGGCCTGAAGGTCCAAGCGGTGTTTTAATTCCGCAGATGGTACTGGGCGCAGCGAGCAGTGTGTTTATACTGTTCGCTGTGTTCAGATGCTGAGGTAGCCCTGTGGGTAAGGTTGAGAGTCCCTGCGTAAGCCAATGCAAGCTCAAGGATGAAGTCTGTCAGGGATGCGGCCGCAGCCGCGATGAAATCAAGGGCTGGAAGTCCATGAAGGACAAAGAGCGCAAGGATGTGGTCGAAAAGGCCAGCAAGCGTCTCAAGAAGCTCAAGAAGAAATAACCTCGCTACAGGCTGAAGCGTACTGCTCCAGCCTTTCTCGTCGATTACAACTCTTCCTGTTCCTGCTCCATTGGATAGCGTGTTGCTACCAGACTTTCCTTTACTTTGCGCAGGTGCGGCTGGAAATCAACGCCGCGGCGCAGCGTAACGCCAGTGGCTAGAATGTCGAGTACTGTCAGCTGAACGATACGTGACGACATTGGCATGTAGATATCAGTATCTTCGGGCACTGGAATATCAAGGCTAAGTGTTGAAACCTTCGCAAGCGGAGAGTTGGCAGCAGTCATCCCGATAACCGATGCCCCGTTATCCCGTGCCAGCTTGGCAACATCCACCAGTTCGCGCGTACGGCCGGTGTAGGAAATAATGACAAAGACTTCGCCCATCTGCGCTACAGACGCAAGCATGCGCTGCATCAGAATGTCTGAATGGGCCGAAACAGCTAAACCGAAGCGAAAGAATTTGTGCTGGGCATCCAGCGCTACGGGTGCGGATGCACCCAGGCCAAAGAAATGAATCTGCCGTGCCTGAATCAGGAGATTGACGGCTCGATTGATCACTTGAGCATCCATGCGCTGACGAGCATTATCGAGCGAGGCGATGGTGCTACTGAAAATTTTTTCTGAGTAGGCTTCAGGCTCATCATCCGCTTCCACCGCCTGGCTTACGTAGACGGCGCCGCTGGCGATGCTCTGGGCCAGCTGAATCTTCATTTCAGGGTAGCCGCTGATTCCCAGTGATCGGCAGAAGCGGTTGACGGTCGGTTCGCTGACGTGTGCTGCCTGTGCCAGGGCGGCAATGGTCAGGCGGGTAGCCTGCCGTGGATTGTTTAGAATAACCTCGGCTACCTTGCGTTCGGCACGGTTCAATTCCGGCAGACGGGTCTGAATCAATTGCAGCAATGTGCTGGCCCGATCCATCAAATGCTCCTGAAAGTTGTCATCCTTTTATCGTACAGCTATAGAGGAATAAGGCTGCACAAAAAGGTTTTATTAAATTTTTGATTTTTATACTACGTAAAAGGGGAAAGCTCACTTAAACTGGGCTTTCATTCACCAACTTTTCGTAAAAGAACGAATATATGCCAGCAGTTCGCGTACTCCCTTGCACTTTGGCCCTGTTCGGCGCGTTGGGCGATCTCGCTCTGCGCAAGTTGTTTCCGGCTCTCTACCAACTCGATCGCGAAGGTCTCCTCCATGATGACACGCGTATCGTCGCGCTTGCTCGAGATCAAGGAGACGGCACCAAGCAGCTCGCTCATATTGAAGAGCGGGTTCGGCATTACGTGCCGAATGCTGACTGGAATCAAGCCGTCTGGGAACGTTTCGCCGCCCGCTTAAGCTACCGTGCCATGGATTTCCGACGCATGGAAGACTATGCCGGACTGGCCGAAGACGTGGGTGACTCCGAAACGGTGATTGCGTATTTCGCAACACCCGCCTCAGTATACAGCTCGATTTGCGAGAATCTTGATGCGGTAGGGCTTAGCAGCCGTACACGTGTCGTCATGGAAAAGCCCATCGGCCATGACCTTGAGTCTTCGCGTGTCGTGAACGACTCCGTGGCTCGGTTCTTCCCGGAAAGTCAGGTCTACCGTATCGACCATTACCTGGGTAAGGAAACCGTACAGAATCTGATTGCTCTGCGGTTTGCAAACAGTCTGTTTGAGACCCAATGGAACCAGAACTATATCTCCCACGTGGAGATTACGGTTGCTGAGAAAGTAGGGATCGAAGGCCGCTGGGGTTATTTCGATCAGGCCGGGCAGCTACGCGACATGGTGCAGAACCACTTGCTGCAGCTGCTTTGCCTGACTGCAATGGACCCGCCGGCTGATCTCTCGGCGGACAGTATCCGTGACGAAAAGGTCAAGGTGCTCAAGGCGCTCGAGCCGATCACCGCCGATCAGCTGGCCAGCCGTGTCGTGCTGGGCCAGTACACGAGTGGTTACAGCGATGGCAAGCCGGTGCCCGGCTATCTGGAGGAAGAAAACTCCAACGAGAGCAGCAGCACGGAAACATTCGTGGCCATTCGCGCCGATATTCGTAACTGGCGTTGGTCTGGAGTGCCTTTCTATTTGCGTACCGGCAAGCGTATGCCGCAAAAACTTTCGCAGATCGTTATTCATTTCAAGGAACCGCCACACTACATCTTCGCGCCTGAGCAGCGGAGTCTGATCAACAACCGACTGATCATCCGTATTCAGCCGGACGAAGGGATTTCCCTGCAGGTCATGACCAAGGATCAAGGCTTGAGTAAAGGGATGCAGCTGCGCAGCGGTCCGTTGCAGCTCAATTTCTCCGAGGCCTTCAAGTCGGCGCGGGTACCAGACGCGTATGAGCGTTTGTTGCTGGAAGTGATGCAGGGCAACCAGTCTCTCTTCGTGCGCAAGGACGAGATCGAGGCGGCCTGGCGCTGGTGCGACCAGCTCATGGAAGGCTGGGAAAAAATGGGCGATACCCCGAAATCATACGCAGCTGGCACATGGGGCCCGCTGACTTCCATTGCTCTCATTGCACGTGACGGGAGATCCTGGTATGGCGATATCTAACCTGCCACAAGGCGTCGAATTCATCGAGCTGAACGGTCGTGAGGCCCATGCTGAGCAGCTGACCCAAGCTGTAGCGGCTGCGCTTCGTGAGGCTATTGCACAGAAAGGGGCGGCCACACTGGTGGTTTCGGGTGGTCGTAGCCCAGTGCCGTTCTTTGAACAGTTATCCGAGCAGGAGCTGGACTGGGCGAAGGTCACGATTACGCTCGCCGATGAGCGCTGGGTGCCTTTAGAACATCCGGATAGCAACGGCGGGCTAATTCGCAAGCACCTGTTGCGTAATGCAGCCCGTGCAGCGACTTTTGTAGACCTCTATGCCGCTGGCGAAAACGCTGAAACGGCTGCTCAGGAGGCTGATAACCGCTTGCAGAATCTGCCCAAGCCTATCGATGTACTGGTGCTGGGAATGGGCGACGATGCACATACTGCTTCGTTGTTTCCCGGAAGCCCTGGGCTTGAAGATGCGCTTGATCCACAGAGCGAGCGCTTGTGCCTGCCCATGTGGGCACCTTCCGTGCCTCGTCAACGCCTGACCATGACACGCGCATTGTTGTCTGGTGCTCACAATCAGTTCCTGGCCATCCAGGGCCAGAGTAAGTTGGCCGCTCTGCAAACCGCTGCAACTGCCGGTGATGAGCTGGCGACTCCTATCAGCGCCTTCCTGCGAGAGCCGCTGAAGATCTATTGGTGCCCTTGAGGATGAGTGACATGCAAAACAAGATCGCTGCCATTGATGCGCTGAGCCAGAAAGCACGCATCCTGCCCGTCATCGTGATCAACGATCCGGCTGACGTCCTGCCTTTTGCTGACGCGATGGCAGCGGGGGGGCTCAAGACACTGGAAGTCACGCTTCGCTCTGCCCATGGTTTGGATGCTGTGCGCCTGCTGCGCAAGGAACGCCCGGAGCTAACGGTGGGTGTCGGTACTGTTCTGGACACCCACATGTTTGATGCTGCGGTAGAAGCAGGTGCTCAGTTCATTGTAACGCCCGGCTGCACGGACGAAATCCTTGAGGCAGGCGTTAAAAGCGATGTGCCGCTACTGCCCGGTATTGCTACGCCTTCAGACATCATGCGTGCCTATCGGCTGGGTTACCGTCGCTTCAAGCTCTTCCCGGCCAACGTTTACGGTGGAATAGACGCGCTTAAAGCCTTTGCCGGTCCTTTTGGCGATCTTCGATTCTGCCCAACGGGCGGCGTCAATCCGAGTAATGTCAAAGCCTATTTCCAGCAAAGCAATGTCATGTGCGTAGGAGGTAGCTGGATGCTGCCTTCCGACGCTATCAAGGCGCGTGACTGGACAAAGATAGAGCAGCTTTGCCGCGAAGCCCTGGCTGCGCTCGATTAAGGCAGTCATCTTGTTCGACGGCCTGTATCATGCAGGCCGTCTGCATCTCAGACCATCCATCTCTTTTCTGTCGAAAGGCCTGCACGTCGAGTCATTTAGTCGCTAGGCTCATAGGCCAGGTGACGCTATGATGCGCGCCTTTTTGTTGCCGCTTACACCGGGAGGTGCCTTATGAACGACAACACTCCTCATACCCCAGTCGGGGAAAAACTCCAGAAAGTCCTGTCCCGTATGGGTGTAGGTTCCCGCCGTGATGTGGAAGCCTGGATTGCCGAGGGCCGTATTCAAGTAAACGGAAATGTCGCCACTCTGGGTCAGCGTGTTACGCCTCAGGATGCCATTGCTGTGGACGGGCGTGTGCTACGCCGCGAAGAGGCCACCGAAAATGTTCGCCGTGTACTGATTTACAACAAGCCTGAAGGTGAAGTCTGCACCCGTGATGACCCCGAAGGGCGTCCTACGGTGTTTGACCGATTGCCGCGCCTGAGAGGCGGGCGGTGGATCAATATTGGTCGTCTGGATATCAACACGACCGGCCTGCTTTTGTTCACAACCGACGGTGAGCTGGCCAACCGCTTGATGCATCCCTCTTATCAGATGGACCGGGAGTACGCGGTACGTGTGCGTGGTGAAGTCGATGAGGCCATGATCGAGCGTCTCAAGGCAGGTGTCATGCTGGAAGACGGTCCTGCACGTTTTACCGATATCCAACAGGCTCCCAATGGTGACGGTTTCAACCACTGGTTCCATTGCGTGGTCATGGAAGGACGTAACCGAGAGGTTCGTCGCCTGTGGGAATCCCAGGGCGTGCTGGTCAGCCGCTTGAAGCGGGTACGTTTCGGACCGGTTTTCCTGACGGCTGAATTGTCCATGGGCCGCTGGCGCGAGATGATGCAGGGTGAAATCAATATTCTCAGCGCAGAAGTAGGGCTGACGCCTGTTGAATTGCCTCCTGTGACCGCGAAGGTTCGCGAAAAGCTTGAGCGTATGCAGCGCAAGTCCGGCAAGCCTGTTGAGGCTGGCCGCGGCGGCCGTGGTGACAAGCGCTCTGGCAAGCCGCAGGGCGAAGGCCGCCGTGGTGGCACGCCATTAGCCGAGCGTCCATCCGAAAGTGGGCGCAAGCGTCCGGTACGGACTCGTGAAGAGCATGCCTCTGGTGATGACGGACGTCGCGAGCGTCCTGCCCGGGAACGGGCCGCACCGGCACAGCGCCGTAATGGTCCAGCCCGTGAAGGTCAGCGTCCAGGCTTTGGTAGTAATAATCGCGGTAAACGCTAAGCGGTTACCTGTGCTCGAACGGCTCGCCTAGGCGAGCCGTTTTTGTATGGGCTCTACCTATATCGTTGATCAAGTAGCCTTTTTCCAATTCAGGACTAGCTGGGTGATCAGGCCTGCGACCACTCCCCAGAAAGCCGACCCAACGCCTAATAATGTCATGCCTGAAGCGGTTACAAGAAAAGTGACAAGAGCGGCTTCGCGTTGTTTAGGGTCGCTCATGGCACTGTTAAGCCCATTCATGATGGACCCAAGCAGTGCAAGTGCGGCGATGGATAGCACTAATTCTTTAGGAAGCGCTGCAAACAGGGCTGCCAGTGTTGCACCAAACGTTCCGGCTATACCGTAAAAGAAGCCGCACCAGAGTGCTGCGGTGTAGCGCTTTTGTGAGTCTTCGTGGGCCTCAGGCCCTGTACAGATGGCTGCGCTGATGGCCGCCAGGTTAATTCCGTGGGAGCCGAATGGGGCCAACAGTAACGAGGCTATTCCGGTAACGGATATCAGGGGGGAGGCAGGTGTCTGGTAGCCGTCGGTCCGCAAAACCGCAATGCCTGGCATGTTTTGAGAAGCCATGGCAACAACAAATAGCGGAATACCAATGCTGATGATGGCGGACATGGAGAAGGACGGTGTGGTCCAGACAGGCACCGCCAATTGCAAATGAAAGTGCTCGAAATGCAACAGCCCTATGACGGCGGCGATGATCATTCCAATCATCAGGGCAGCCAATACGGCATAACGGGGTGCCTGCCGTTTGGTCAGCAAATACGTCAGGAACATGCCTATTACAAGCAGAGGTTGCTGCTCAGTAGCCGAGCAGATCTCAATGCCGATCCGAAACAGGATGCCTGCCAGCAGCGCGGCGGCCAATGCAGCAGGAACCTTGCGCATCAGACGCTCGAAGCTGCCAGTCATACCGCAGAAGGCCGTGAGGAGGGCGCATAACATGAAAGCGCCAATAGCCTCGCTGTAAGGGACCTGAGGCAAGCTGGTCATCAGCAGGGCAGCACCGGGGGTAGACCATGCGATGACGATGGGAGTCCTGAAGCGCAGCGAGAGCGCGATCGTGGTTATCGCCATCCCGATGGACAGCGCCCAGATCCAAGAGGAAATCTGAGCGTTGTTCAGCCCTGCATTCTGGCCTGCCTGGAACATAAGCACCAGGGAGCTGGTGTAGCCAACCAGCATCGCTACGAAACCGGCAACGATTGAAGAAGGCGATGTGTCGGCAAAAGGGCGCAAGGCGGTGGATACGGTCATGGTACGGTCTTCAATGGGTAGACAGCAGAATCGGGTACAGAGAAATAACTAGCAGGGCAGCCATCGTCCAGTTGAACGCACGCAGACGCATCGGGCTATTCAAAAGTGTACGTAATGCCATACCAAACAGCGTCCAAAGGCTAACGCTAGGCAAGTTGATAAGCGCAAACAGCAGCGCTATCAGCAGCAGGTTACTGTTGAAATCTTGAACGGGCAAATACGTAGTGACGGCGCCTATGGCCATTACCCAGGCTTTTGGATTGACCCATTGAAAGGCAGCTGCCTGAAAAAAACCGAATGGTTTGCCGGAAGCCTGCTTGGGCGTAGGCGGTGCGGCGTTGGCAATTTTCCATGCCAGGTACAACAGGTATGCAGTAGCCACGACCTTCAAGGCCATGTGCAGTGAGGGGTACAGGCTGAACAATTGTCCAAGACCCAATCCCATTGTGATTACCATCACCATATGCCCAAGGCTAATGCCGAACATATGCGGAAGTGTCCGGCGGAAACCATAGTTAACGCCTGACGCGAGCAGCATCATGTTATTGGGACCCGGGGTAGCTGAGGATACGAAGGCAAAAAGTATAAAAGCGGTAAGTAATTCGGCTGTCATGGCTGGGCTTCCCTTTTTTTCCAGCATAAACAGCCTGTTGGCTGGCGTACCGATACACTCACCTATAGAAGGAGCCGTACAGTCGATCAGGCTTTGTCTGAATGAAGCCGCTAGCTGTGCTCAAGTCGACCCGTCTTTCCGGCTCGATTCGCGTTGGCGCTCCTGGCCTGCCAGCGTCTGGTTGATTTTCATCCATCCCTCTACCGCGGCTTCTCCGGCTTCGTCAAAGGCACGCTGTAGCAGCTTGACTTGTTCCCGCCGCAGGAGCTGCTCAAGCTTTGCACCGTGCGATGTCAGTCGCAGCTTGCGCTTGCGCTTGTCTTCCGCGTCTGACTCCACCACAAGCATATCTTTTTCAATTAGCTGGCGAACGGGCGGATTAGCGGCCTGCTTGGTAACCCCCAAAGCCTCCAGCAACTCTTTGTGGCTGATTCCTGGCGAGCCAGCCACGAAAAAGAGAATACGCTGGTGTACGCGGCTAAACCCGCGGCGCGAAAGCATTTCGTCGGCCTTGGCGGTAAATGCCTGGTAGCCGAAGAAGAATGACTGCATCGCCTGGCGTTGGGCTACGGTATTTTTTAGGTCAAGCATATTGACGCTTCTATCCGGTTCAGCGTAGTTTCGGTCAAGCAGTTTGACTTATTCTCCGGCCGCTGACTACTGGTGCTTCCATGGCTTTCTCCGAACGCGTTACCCGTCTAAAAAGCAGTCTTATCCGCGAAATTCTGGCAGCGGCACAGCGTCCGGAAGTGATGTCCTTTGCAGGTGGTCTGCCTGCGCAGGAGATGTTGCCGCGCGTGGAATGGGATGCTCTGCCGGTGAATCTGGGGCAGTATGGAACGAGCGAAGGAGAGCCGGAGCTGCGCGAAGCGATCGCTGCCCAGGCCAGAGCCTTGGGCGTTGAGTGTGATGCCAGTCAAGTACTGGTTACGGCTGGTTCGCAACAGGCATTGGATCTGGCTGCAAAACTCTACATCGACCAAGATACTCAGGTGCTGTTAGAAGGCCCCAGCTATCTGGCTGCGCTGCAAAGCTTTCAATTTTTCGGTGCTGATTGCCTGACAGTACCACTGACGGCGGAAGGCATGGATATTGAAGCGCTGCGCCAGTGCCTCGAGACCAACAAGCCAGCCTTTGCCTATCTGATTCCTACTTTCCAGAACCCGTCCGGTGTACGTTACACCGAAGCCTGCCGTGATCAGGTGGCGGCCTTGATGGATGAGTTCAGCGTCACGCTGATTGAAGATGAGCCATATCGCGAGCTGATCTTTGATGATGCACCGGCTACGCCTATCGTAAGCCGCTTGAAGAGAACCAGCTGGATCTATACCGGTACGGTCTCCAAGACGTTACTGCCCGGTTTGCGCGTGGGGTATCTGATTGCCTCTCCTGATCTGTATCCTTATTTGCTGCGCCTCAAGCAGGCCGCTGATCTGCATACGAACCGTATCGGGCAGTGGCAGGCCTTACAGTGGGTCGGAACGCCACGCTATCAAGCCCATATTCAGGAGCTGCGCAATTTCTATCGTGCTCGTCGCGATGCCTTCCAGGCTGCGTTAGTTCGCCACTTTGGTGAGCTTGCAGACTGGGATCAGCCTCAGGGGGGACTATTTTTCTGGCTAACACTGCGCCAGCCAATCGACACACGCTTGCTGTTGGAGCCCGCTTTGGCTCAGGATGTGGCCTTCATGCCTGGGGAGCCTTTCTTCAGTGACCCGGAGGGCAACCTTGGTCGCTTGCGCCTGAATTTCAGCCATGTGGCACCTGAGCGTGTTGATGAAGGGCTGAGCCGTTTGGCCAGTGTCATAAAGGCCGCCCAGGCCTTGTAATGAAAGGAGATCATTATGTACCGGATTTATGGAGACCAGCGTTCCGGCAACTGCTACAAGGTCAAGCTGATGATGGCCTTGCGCGGATTTGCCTATGAATGGGTTGATGTAGATATCTTAAAGGGCGAGACACGCTCTCCAGCGTTTCTTGAAAAAAACCCCAATGGCAAGATTCCTGTGCTTGAGCTGGATGATGGCTCCTACCTATGGGAGTCCAATGCCATTCTAAACTACCTGGCAGAAGGCAGCACATTCCTGCCCCAGGAGCCGCGTTTGCGGACTCATGTACTGCAATGGCAATTCTTCGAGCAGTACAGTCATGAGCCCTACGTAGCAGTGGCGCGGTTTATTCAGTTTTACCTTGACATGCCTGAAGAGCGGCGTGCCGAACATGCAAGTTGCCTTAAGGAAGGCTATAAGGCATTGGATGTTATGGAGCAGCAACTCTCCCGGACACCGTATCTGGTAGGCGATACGTACTCCATTGCCGATATTGCGCTTTACGCCTATACGCACGTAGCGGCAGAGGGTGGATTCGACTTGTCTCGGTACCCTGCCATCAATGCCTGGCTGCAGCGTGTTGCAAGCCATCCGCAGCATGTGGGCATGTATGACTGATTGACGGGAATAAAAAGGTCGCTGTTTTACAGCGGCCTTTTTATATCTGAGAATCAAGCCGAGGCGTTGGCAGACGTGTTTATTCGGCTTCCGGTAGTGCCTGTAATAGGCTTTGCTGGAATCTGTTTGATGGACTTCTTCACTGTCTCTGCAACACGATAACCATTTGGATTCTGCGATTGCCAGCGCCAAGCATCGGCAATCATCTGCGTCAGGCTGCGTTCTGCTCTCCAACCCAGTTCCTGTTCGGCTTTGTGAGGATCGGCCCAGCACTCCGCAACATCCCCCTCGCGGCGAGGCGCCAAGCGATAGGGCAGCTGCATCTGTGCAACCTCTTCAAACACCCTTACTAACTCCAGTACCGAATAGCCGCGCCCGGTTCCGAGGTTCCAGACGTGCGCTCCCTTGACGCTTTGTAGCTTGCGCAGGGCGGAAAGATGTCCTTTGGCCAGATCGACTACATGAATGTAATCACGTATCCCGGTACCGTCTGGAGTAGGGTAATCCGAGCCATAAATGCTCAAGCGCTCCAAACGGCCAATGGCTACCTGCGTGATGTATGGCAGAAGGTTATTGGGAATGCCACTTGGGTCTTCACCAATCATGCCGGATTCGTGTGCACCTATGGGATTGAAATAGCGCAACAGGGCAATGGACCAGCGAGGATCTGCAGCAGCCAGATCGCGCAGCAGGTTTTCAACCATGAGCTTGGATTGCCCGTACGGATTGGTTGGTATACCGGTAGGTGCCTGCTCGCTGATAGGAACCGTGTCAGGCATGCCGTAAACGGTTGCTGATGAACTGAACACCAGCTTGAAAACACCCGCGTCAGCCATTGCCTGGCAAAGCGTCAGGCTGCCACCCACATTATTGTCGTAATAGCTCAACGGGTGTCTTACGCTTTCGCCTACTGCTTTGAGCCCGGCAAAGTGCAGGACAGCCTCGATTGGATATTGTGCAAACAGAGCATCCAACTGCGCGCGTCGGCGTATATCACCTTTGACGAAATGCACGCTGCGGCCAGCTAGCTGCTCGACCCGTTGTAATGCTACACGTGAACTGTTGCACAGGTTATCCAACACGAGAACGTCTTGCCCTGACAGTAACAGCTCCAAAACAGCATGCGACCCTATATAACCCGCGCCCCCAGTCACAAGAATCATCGTCACGCTCCATTGATCTAGTCGTAATACAAAGCACGCCGACACAGCGAAGCGCTGAACGAGGTTCAGCGGCCTATTCGAAGCGGCAAACAAGACAGGCCATGCACAAAGAATATGCATGTATAAAGCCAGACCCGGTGATATGACGACTAGTTCCTATAGGAATGAGGTAAGTGTAAAAAAACATGTATCGACGAAAGGGTTGGAACTGGGTTTGCTCAGAACCAGTCTCACCGCCCAGTGACTCTATTGATATTCGATGATGTTCGAATGCAAGGTGTTCTGATTTTTGCCGGTTTTGGCGTAATGAGTAGCCGGCGGGTTTAGCTCTTAAATGGAAAGAATTGGATCTTTCCAACGGGAAAAGGCATAGAACTCGATTCGTGTTGTACGAGTTCCTGACTTGGTCATACACGAGTTAAGGAGTAATCGATGAGCTGGGCTGGACCCTTTCAATATGAGATTGGCAAGTCAAAGCCGTCATCCAGAACGGAAATGGGCTTTGATGCATCAGGCAGGGAAAACCTTCCTACCCTGATCTGTCTTTCCCATCTGCGCTGGAATTTCGTCTACCAACGGCCTCAGCACTTGATGTCCCGCTTTGCGCGCGACTACAACGTACTGTTCTTTGAAGAGCCGATGCCATCGGATGAACCCAATCCCTGGCTTGAAGAAATCGAGGCTGATCTAGGCGTTACGCGTCTGGTACCCAGACTGCCTTCGGACGTACAGGGCGAGGCGGCTGAGGCAGTATTGAAGCGTCTGCTGGACAGATACGTCGAAGAGTCCGGAATTGAGGAGGCGGTTCTCTGGTATTACACTCCCATGAGTTGGCCCTTCAGCCATCACCTCAAATCTACGCTTACCGTGTATGACTGCATGGATGAGCTTTCTGCTTTCCGAGGCGCGCCGCCGGAAATGCTGGAACGTGAACGACTTCTGTTGGAAAAGGCCGATGTGGTGTTTACGGGCGGTTATAGCCTGTATGAGGCCAAGCGCGAGCGCCACCCTAACGCCCATCCTTTCCCGAGCAGTGTAGATATCGCTCATTTCGCTCAAGCCCGCGCCGAGCAGCTTGATCCTGATGACCAGAACAGTATTCCGCATCCGCGTCTTGGGTTTTATGGCGTGATTGACGAGCGTCTGGATATCGACTTGCTGGCCGAGGTCGCGCGTCAACGGCCTGATTGGCACATTGTGCTGATTGGTCCGGTCGTCAAGATAGATCCCAATAGTTTGCCTAAGCTCGACAACATTCATCTCTTGGGCGGCAAGGTATATGACGAGCTGCCCCATTATCTTGCGGGCTGGGACGTCGCGATCATGCCTTTTGCCTTAAACGAGTCGACACGTTTCATCAGTCCTACCAAGACGCCCGAATACTTGGCAGGCGGTAAGCCTGTCGTATCGACACCCATTACCGATGTGGTACGCACCTATGGTGAGTCGGGTATCGTCCGTATTGCAGATAGCGCTGAAGCATTCATTCGTGCCGTAGAGGCTTCGCTGGTAGATGCCCAGGACCGGGAAGGGCTTTTGAAACAGGCCGACTCTATCCTGGGTGAAATGTCATGGGATGCCACTTGGCAGGGCATGACGGAGCAAATGAAATGCGCACGATAAACGAGGGGGAAGCCATGTCTGCAGGTGCAGCGAGTTCAAAAGAATCCCAGAGACGTGGGTTCGACTATCTGATCGTAGGCGCCGGATTTGCCGGGAGCGTACTGGCTGAGCGTCTGGCCGTAGGGCTCAACAAGCGTGTCCTGATCGTAGACCGCCGGCCCCATATTGCGGGCAACGCCTATGATCACTATGACGAGGCAGGGGTTCTGATTCATCGCTACGGCCCACATATTTTTCATACCAACTCGCAGCGGATCGTGGACTATCTTTCCCGTTTTACCGAGTGGCGTACCTACGAGCACAAGGTGCTCGCTTATGTGGACGATCAACTGGTACCGATCCCGATCAACCGTACCACGGTGAATGCGCTGTATGGTCTTGACCTGAAAACAGACGAGGAGGCCGAGAGCTTCCTGAAAGGTCGGGCTGAACCGGTAGAGCCTATCCGGACATCTGAGGATGTTGTCATCAATCAGGTAGGCCGTGAGCTTTACGAGAAATTCTTCCGTGGCTACACCCGCAAGCAATGGGGGCTTGATCCTTCACAGCTGGATAAATCAGTCACTTCGCGCGTTCCTACCCGTACCAATACGGATGATCGCTATTTCGGCGATACCTTCCAGATCATGCCATTGCATGGCTTCACCCGTATGTTTGAGAAGATGCTGAATCATCCCAACATCAAGGTCATGCTTAACACCGATTACCGCGAGATCCGTAACGAAGTCCAGTTCGATCATCTGATCTATACCGGTCCTGTCGATGAATATTTTGATTATTGCTACGGCAAGCTGCCGTACCGCTCGCTAAAGTTTCATCACGAAACGGTCAATTCGGCGCAGTTCCAACCTGTGGCAGTCGTCAATTATCCCTCTGAAGATGTTCCATACACCCGTATCAGTGAATACAAGCACCTGACCGGCCAAGAGCATTTGAAAACCAGCGTGACCTATGAATATCCGTCGGCGGAGGGCGACCCCTATTATCCAATCCCTCGCCCGGAAAATGCCGAGCTCTACAAGCGATATCAGGAGTTGGCTAACTCGACTCCTAACGTGACATTCCTGGGCCGCTTGGGTACGTACAAGTACTACAACATGGACCAGGTCGTTGGACAGGCATTGACAGCCTACAAGCGTATCGCGGAATCGGAAGGTGTGGTTGAGGACACTGCTGAAGTCTCGGCAGTATAAAGACCGGAGCACATTACGATGCATGTACCTGGGACTTTTAACAGTTTTTTCCTGGGTGGGTTCGAGTGCTCAACTCACCGCCGTTTCGATAACCGTCGCCTGGATTTAATCCAGGCGACGGGGCATGATCGCTTTGCGAAAGCCGACTTTGCGCGCTTGCGTACCCATCGTATTCAGGCTGCTCGTGATGGTGTGCGCTGGCATCTGATTGAGACGCGGCCAGGTTTTTTTGACTGGTCGAGCCTGCTTCCCCAGGTCAAAGCCGCCCGGGAAGAGGGTGTCCAGATTGTGTGGGACCTGTGCCACTATGGGTGGCCTGACGACATCGATATTTGGTATCCCGGCTTTGTGGAACGCTTTGAGCGATTCACAAAGGCTGTTGCCACGTTTATGCGTGACGAAGGCATAGAGGTACCCTTTTATTGTCCAGTCAATGAAATATCTTTTTGGGCATGGGGTGGTGGTGATACGGGTCAATTCAACCCCAAGGGTGTCAAGCGGGGAGCTGAACTCAAGCATCAGTTGATCCGAGCCTCGATTGCTGCCATCGAAGCCATTCGTGGTGTTGCGCCCAAGGCTCGGTTCGTCCAGGCGGACCCACTCATCAATGTGATTCCTGCCTCAGGTAGAGCAGCAGACCGCGAGGCGGCCGAAGCCTACCGGCAGTCTCAGTTCGAAGCCTGGGACATGCTGTGTGGAAAAGCTTGGCCGGGGCTCGGTGGGAAGGCTGAATATCTTGATATCGTTGGGCTCAACTTCTATTCCGACAATCAATGGTTTAACGGCGGTAAAACCGTTTTTCGGGATGATCCACTGTATCGTCCCTTGCGTGGAATGTTGGCTGAGGTCTATGCCCGCTACCAGCGACCGCTCATGATTGCAGAGACAGGAGCGGAAGGTGAGGCGAGGCCTTCATGGCTGGCATACGTATGTGAAGAAGTTCGTAATGCCATGACTCAGGATATCCCTGTCGAAGGCATTTGCCTGTATCCGATCTTGGACTATCCAGGATGGAACGATGAGCGCCTATGTGAAGTCGGTTTATATGGTTATGCTGATCTTCAGGGTCATCGAGCCATTTATTCTCCGTTGGCAGAAGAGCTGGAGCGTCAACAGGCTCAGTTCGCTGCGATGGCTGAAGGGCAGGCTTCATGAGCAACACTTCCAGTTCTCCAGGGGGGCGACCGTTCCCCTCTCGTCCGATCGCGTTTCTATGGCGCTATGTCTGTCGGCGCCGTTTGGCGTTTGGAGGGTTGTTTTTCCTAATGGTTGGCGGCGCCACCTGCGCCGTTGCCGTTCAGTACGCCATGAAGCTTCTTGTGGATGCTATGGCCAGTGACAACCGAATGGAAGCCAATGTCTGGCTCCCCTTTGGTTTTTTCATCGGACTTATTGCTCTTGAAAACATCCTGTGGCGAGGAGGTGGGTGGCTTGGCTGTCGGACTATTGTCAGGACAGGCGTAGATCTGCGAATCGATCTGTTCGAGTATCTGACCGGCCACCCAATGCGTTACTTCAAGGAGCATTTCTCTGGCGCATTGGGCAATCGAATCAATCAGACCAGCACAGCCGTCGCGAATATTTTTTCCGCGTTGACGTGGCGTATCGTTCCGCCCTGTACCGATTTCCTGGGGGCGGTAGTCGTTATGCTGTCCATCCGCTGGGAAATGGCGCTGGCGTTGATAGGCTTTGTGCTGCTGGTTGGCTGCATCATTACGGGTTTTGGCATCCGTGGTCGCCATAAGCATCAGGCCTTTGCCGAGCAAGCGTCGCGTGTAGGCGGAGAGGTCGTAGACATGGTTTCCAATGTCTGGACTATCAAGGCTTTTTCGGCTCAGGCTCGAGAGCGTGATCGCTTGGCGCAGGAACTGGGTGTTGAGGCACGTGCTCAGCGTCGTAGCTGGATGTATGTTGAAAAAGCGCGAGTTCTACACGATATATGCCTGACCTTGATGGCTGGCTCTATGCTGCTCTGGGCTATTTACCTGTGGCGACAAGGTACTGTTACGCCTGGTGACGTCGTCGTGGTAAGTGCACTGACCTTCCGTATTCTGCATGGCTCCAGAGACTTGGCGCTGGCACTGGTCGATGCCGCGCAGCAGTTCGGAACGGTGGCCGATACGCTCAAGGTGATTGCTCAGCCCCATGGCATTCAGGACACGGAAAACGCTGCTACTCTCAATGCCAAATCAGGCTCCATCACGTTTGAGCATGTTTCGTTCAGCTATCCTGACGGATCCAAAGTCATTGATGACCTGTCCTTGCACATTCCCTCAGGCCAAAAGGTTGGACTAGTGGGCACCTCCGGGGCAGGCAAGTCTACGTTGATTAACCTTCTTCAACGTCTGGATGAAGTGAATAGCGGTCGAATTCTTATCGATGGTCAGCCTATTCATGAAGTCAGCCAAGACAGCTTGCGCGCAGCCATTGCAGTGGTGCCGCAAGAGATCGCTCTCTTCAATCGCTCCATCCGTGAAAATATCCGTTATGGAAAACCTGATGCTACGGATGAAGAGGTCTATAAAGCAGCTTGCCACGCCTATTGCGATCATTTCATACGCCAGCTACCCGAAGGGTACAACACACTGGTAGGCGAACGAGGGGCTCGCTTGTCAGGAGGGCAGCGTCAGCGCTTGGGCATTGCGCGGGCGTTTCTGAAAGGCTCCCCCATCCTGATTCTGGATGAGGCGACCTCTGCGCTGGACACGCATTCGGAAAAGGAAATTCAGATGGCGCTGACGGACCTGGTTCGTGGACGCACTGTTCTGGCAGTAGCCCATCGGTTGTCTACAGTCGCATCGTTCGATCGGGTCATCGTGATGGACAAAGGGCGTATTGTCGAAGATGGCCCACCGGCTGTTCTGCAGCGAAGTGGAGGACTGTTCGAGTCGTTATGGACTATCCAGGCCAAGGGGCTTGATGACGTACAGGCCCAACACCGCAATGCAGGTTAAATAAAAAACCGGCCATTCAGGCCGGTTTTTCACGAGCATCAGACTTATCGGTTAATAAGGCCCATGAACTCGGCGCGTGTTGCATCGTTGCTACGGAACTGGCCAAGCATGACGGAAGTAACCATCGATGAGTTTTGCTTCTCGACGCCGCGCATCATCATGCACATATGTTGAGCCTCGATGACTACCGCGACACCCGCCGCGTTGGTGACTTTCTGAATCGCCTCCGCAATTTCACGGGTCATGTTTTCCTGAATCTGCAGGCGGCGCGCGTACATATCAACGATGCGGGCAACTTTGGACAAGCCCAGCACCTTGCCGCTTGGCATATAGGCTACGTGAGCTTTGCCGATAAAGGGCAGCATATGGTGCTCGCACAGGGAATACAGCTCGATGTTTTTGACCAATACCATCTCGCTATTGTCTGAAGTGAACAGCGCATCTCCAACCACTTCTTCCAACGTCTGGTTGTAGCCTTTGCACAGGTACTGCATGGCTTTGGCGGCACGTTTGGGCGTATCCAGCAAGCCTTCCCGGGAAACATCCTCGCCTAACTGAGAAAGAATGGCGGAGTAGTGTTGTTCCAATGACATGGTAATTCCTATGGATATTGACACCGCAGCGATGCGGGATGAGGAGAGTAGGGGCTGCGGCGATTAAAATCAATTCTGACTGGAAAGCTAGGTTATTCGTCCCGACCTTCCAGCATGGTTCGTTTAAGCAGTACATAGACGGCGCCAGTACCGCCATGGCGCGGTTGGCAAGACACAAAGCCCAGCACCTGAGAATGTTGACGCAACCAAGTGTTGACATGACTCTTGATGAGCGGACGTCGTCCATCAAGGCGCGCTGCCTTCCCGTGAGTAATGCGAACGCAGCGAACTTCGAATTTCGTTGCCTCAGCGATAAAGTCCCACAGTGTCGCGCGCGCTTTCTCTACCGTCATGCCATGCAAATCCAGGCTGCCGTCAAACGGAATCTGCCCGGCCTTGAGCTTACGAATCTGGCTATCCTGAACACCATCACGTGCCCAGTAAAGCTCGTCTTCAGCCCCCACGTCGATGATGAACTGATCAGACAACCCATCAACCTTGATAGCTGCCGTTGACTGTATGGCGGCTTCACGACGCTTGACGACCTGCTGACGATCCGTGCGCGGTTTACCGGTGTCTGCATGGTCATCTACCAAGCGTCGAACGCCTCGCATTTCACTGGCGAATGATGAGAAATCGTCGTCTGGCATAGGGCCTCCAAATGATTTCATCATTTTACTGGATAGACATGCAGGTACGCTAACCTTCCAGCAACTCAGTGACATATTGCAAGGCCAGGCGTTGTCTATTCGCCCAGTTGCCTCCGATGCACCGATAGGTTTGCTTATGGTTATCCAGCCACGTTTTACAAGCCTCATAAAAGGCCAGGCGGTCTCGCATATCAGGCTGGCAGCGCTGCCCGTCGCTGTTCCAGGGTACCTCCCGCGGGTCCAGCAGCAGATGCAGATCGTAGTGGCGCGCAAGCAATGCAGCTTCCAGCCAGTCTGGGCAATCATCGAATAGAAAGCGGCTCCACAAGATGTTGCTTAAGAGATGAGTATCTAGGATCAGAAGAGCGGGGCGCTGCTGGCGTGCTGCGTCTTCATGTTCAAGCTGACGACGCGCGATAGGGGTGATGTCTTCGTAGGTAGTATCGCGCCCTAGCGTAGCAAAGTATTCCCGCACATATTCGCCTACCAGCATTCCGTCCAGATTGTCTTTGAGCGTTTGAGCCAACCATGACTTGCCAGTGGATTCAGGGCCTGTCAGTACGATCACCTTCATACGGTTGCTACCTCACGTCGCCATACAAACCAGCCGCGCGCGGCCAAACCAACAAACAGTACATAGAGCAGGGCGGTCAGGTAGAGGGCCTTGTAGATAAAGAGCGCAACGTAGATTACATCGACTACGAACCAAAGCACCCAACATTCGACCCGCTTCTGTGCCATCCAGAGCTGAGCAACCAGGCTAAAGCTGGTCAGCCCCGCATCCAGCCAGGGCTGGCTTGCGTCGGTATGGGTGCTCATTAAATAACCTAAGGCAATTGTCCCGAGAGCACCTACCAGCAGATTACCCAGCAGAGCTGCATTTGAAAGACGAGTGACGTGTCGTCCTTGATGATCTTGTCCGCCCTTGACCCACTGCCACCAGCCATAGAGCTGCAGAACGGCATAAACGCCCTGAAGCAGCATATCTGAGTACAGTTTGACATCATAAAAGACCCAGGCATACATCACGACCATGACTAATCCGACCGGCCAGGCCCAAACATTTTGCCGAACCGTGAGCCAGACCGCGATAACGCCTAAAACGGCTGCAACTATTTCAAAAGAAGACACCCTAAGCACCCTGGGAAAATATGTCGGACAGGGACCGTATCTTACCTTCAGTTGTATCGCTCCGTTTTATTGAACGTATGCCAACGAAAAGTAAGGCCTCTGGTATTGTTCACGGCGTTCCGGTTGTAGACCTGACTCCCCCAGTTGAATAAGCAAGCTAGCGCTGCTACCTCGGCAGCTATATGGAGAAACGAATGGATCTATGGAGTGCCATCCAGGCGCTAATTTTGGGCATCGTAGAAGGCTTGACCGAGTTTCTGCCGATCTCAAGTACAGGTCACCAGATTATTGTGGCCGACCTGTTGGGATTTGGTGGCGATAGAGCCATGGCGTTCAACATCATTATTCAGTTGGGTGCGATTCTGGCTGTCGTTTGGGAGTTTCGCCGCAAGATCATCGATGTCGTAGTCGGCCTGCCCCGTCAACGAGAGGCTCAACGGTTTACCGTAAATCTGATGGTAGCCTTCTTTCCAGCCGTCATTCTGGGCGTTGCCTTTGCCGATGCGATCCATGAATACCTGTTCAATCCCATCACGGTAGCCATGGCACTGGTTATTGGTGGCGTGATCATGCTGTGGGCGGAGCGGCGCCAACACAACACGAATATCGATCATGTCGATGACATGACCTGGGTCGATGCGCTCAAGATTGGCTGCATTCAATGTTTGGCTATGATCCCAGGTACTTCCCGTTCGGGGTCTACCATTATTGGTGGTTTGCTGATTGGCCTTTCTCGAAAAGCTGCAACCGAGTTTTCATTCTTTCTCGCCATGCCTACCATGGTCGGCGCCGCGGTCTATTCAGGCTACAAGTACAGGGATCTTTTTCAGCCCAGTGACCTACCTGTATTCGCTATCGGTTTCATCACGTCCTTTATTTTCGCGATGATCGCCGTGCGTGGTCTCCTGAAATTTATTGGTAACCACAGTTATGCGATGTTCGCCTGGTATCGGATCGTCTTTGGTCTGCTGATCCTGGCAACCTGGAAGTTTGGCTGGGTGGATTGGACGTCTGCAGTGGCTTGAGTAAGGTCGCGAATCGAATGCCATGGAAGAGTTTCTCATGGCATTCGACAGTCACTGAGGCGGTATTCGGGGCGGGGTGGACGGTTGTCCAGTGAATACACGCTAGCTAGATATTCTAATTATTCTAGGAGGACGTGCTCAACACGTCCTCTTTCACCGATATTATCGGAGTTGCAAAACTTCATTACAGTGTGAACGCACGCGCTGAAGCAGCTCAGGGTCCTTATCCAGCGAACCATTGAGTGCTGGGAACATCCTCAATAACTGAGCCTGCCAGGCCTCACTCTTGTATTGCTCAGGGAAGCAGCGCTGAATGAGCGTAAGCATGATCGAGACTGACGTCGACGCGCCTGGAGAGGCACCCAGTAGCGCTGCAATCGATCCGTCCTGTGCCGACACGATTTCCGTTCCGAACTGCAGAGTGCCGCCCGTCTTGGGATCTTTCTTGATGATCTGAACGCGTTGACCTGCAATCTCAAGGCGCCAGTCATTCTTGTCCACTTCTGGATAAAAGCCCCGAAGCTCCTCGATACGCTGGTCGAACGTCTGCATGACCTGACCGATCAGATACTTGGTCAAGGGCATGTTATCCCGTGCCACAGCCAGCATGGGGCCCAGATTATTGGCTCGAATGGATTTAGGCAGGTCCATAAAGGAGCCTTGCTTCAGGAATTTCGTTGTGAAGCCTGCAAATGGACCAAACAGTAGAGATTTCTTGCCGTCCACGACACGCGTATCCAGATGGGGTACGGACATGGGGGGCGAGCCTACGCTTGCCTTGCCATACACCTTGGCCTGATGCTGACTGACCACTTCCGGCTTGTCACAGCGCAGCCATTGACCGCTCACCGGGAAACCGCCATAACCGTGGCTTTCCGGTATATCGGATTTTTGCAGGAGTGGTAGAGCACCGCCGCCTGCGCCAAGAAAAACAAACCGGGCCCGTAAGGTGCGAGTTGCGCCGGTCTGGGTATCTTGGATGGTCAGTCGCCAGCGATTGTCAGGCTCGCGATGCAGATCGGTAACCTTCTGGTTATACGTAATCTTGGTACCCGGCTGCTTGGTCAGGTGATGGAGCAGGTTAGTGGTCAGTGCGCCAAAGTTCACGTCGGTACCGCTCTCAGTGCGTGTCGCCGCGATCTTTTCATTCGTGGTGCGTCCCTTCATCATCAGGGGCATCCACTCTTCAAGCTTTGCACGATCTTCGGTGTATTCCATCCCGGCAAACAAGGGGTTCGCCGACAATGCTTCGAAGCGCTTGCGCAGGAACGAAATATCCTTATCGCCGCGGACAAAGCTTAGGTGAGGAACAGGATTGATAAAGCTTCTAGGCGAATCGAAATGGCCCTGTTCGACAAGGTAGGTCCAGAACTGCTTGGACGTTTCGAACATGATGTTGATATCGATGGCCTTGGTAATGTTTACCGTACCGTCCTTGCCTTCCGGGGTGTAGTTCAGCTCGCAAAGTGCTGCGTGACCTGTGCCGGCATTGTTCCAAGGGTTGGAACTTTCGGCGGCGCCGGAACTGAGTAGCTCTAGAACTTCCACATTCAATGAGGGGTCGAGTTCCTTGAGCATGACAGCAAGCGTCGCACTCATGATGCCGGCTCCCACGAAAACGAGATCCGACTCTCCGCTACCACGTTGGGTCATTAATGGTACTCCTGAAGCACAAGGTCATTCTTGAATTATAAAGGCCAAGCCTTTTACGACTTGAGCCTGCATTACCTAGTTCAGATACCTCGAGCTCGCGTGCCAGACACATCTGGCTGTGACGCGATGCAAAGCCACACCTTATCCATATGGGGCTTGAGGCATAAAACACAAACGGAAATACGTTATAAACAATCTTAAGCCAGATCGTAAGCAGACTAACAATGCTGACAGATAATTTTGTTGAAGACAGTCGGCGGCGATGCTTAAGGAAACGAAGAATATCGCTGCGGTCAGGCATCATGGCTGCCTGATGGAAGGATCGAGTACACAACGACTCGATAAGGTGAGCGACGTAGGAAAAGGCATTTTCTCTTTTCAACAGCCGGACATACCGGAACATGCTTGAAATATCCGTTTCATGGGCGAATCGGAAAAGCATGGCGGATGATACAAGCGCGGAGCTCAGGATAAAACCCAAAAGCGGTGGACTTTTAATAAATCTCACCGCTTTTTGTAGCGTTATATACTAAAGGCTACATTGGCCTAGCCAATTACACCTTGGCTACGCAGGTAATCATCATAGGTACCACTGAAGTCAGTAATACCTGTTTCGGTCAGCTCAACAATACGGGTGGCGAGCGAGGACACAAATTCGCGGTCGTGGCTGACAAAAATCAGTGTACCGGGATAGTTTTCGAGCGCCAGATTCAAGGCTTCGATGGACTCCATATCCAAGTGGTTTGTCGGCTCGTCCATTACCAGTACGTTAGGCTTTTTGAGGATAAGCTTGCCAAACAGCATACGACCCTGTTCGCCACCCGAGATGACTTTTACAGACTTCTGAATGTCATCGTTGGAGAATAGCATCCGACCTAGCGTTCCACGTACCAGCTGTTCTCCGCCCTGGGTCCATTGGCCCATCCAGTCGAACAGGTTGATATCGTCTTCGAAATCCTCAGCATGATCCTGGGCGAAGTAGCCAACCTCCGCGCTATCTGTCCACTTGACTTCACCTTTATCGACAGGCAACTCGCCGACAAGGCAGCGGAGAAGGGTGGTTTTACCAATCCCGTTCGGTCCGATAATGGCTACGCGCTCACCGGCTTCAATCTGAAGACTCAAGCGGTCAAAAAGCAGCTTGCCGTCATAGCCCTTGGCAACGTTCTCTAACGTTACAGCCTGGCGATGCAGTTTCTTAGTCTGTTCGAAGCGAATAAAGGGGCTTACCCGGCTGGAAGGCTTTACCTCTTCAAGCTGAATCTTGTCGATCTGGCGTGCTCGGCTTGTAGCTTGCTTTGCTTTGGATGCGTTAGCCGAGAAACGGCTGACAAAGGACTGAAGCTCGGCAATCTGTGCTTTTTTCTTTGCATTATCAGACAGCAAACGCTCACGCGCCTGGGTGGCGGCCGTCATGTATTCGTCGTAGTTGCCAGGAAACAGACGCAGCTCACCATAATCCAGATCGGCCATGTGCGTGCAGACGCTGTTAAGAAAGTGGCGATCGTGCGAAATGATGATCATGGTGCTGTTACGCGCAGTGAGTACACCTTCGAGCCAGCGGATTGTGTTGATATCCAGGTGGTTGGTAGGTTCGTCCAACAGCAACACGTCTGGATCTGAAAACAGCGCCTGCGCGAGAAGCACGCGAAGCTTCCAGCCTGGCGATACGGCACTCATGAGACCAAAATGCTGTTCAAGAGGAATACCGAGCCCGAGCAGTAGTTCGCCTGCACGTGATTCGGCTGTGTAGCCATCCATTTCAGCAAACTGAACTTCAAGCTCGGCAACCGCCATGCCGTCGTCTTCCGACATTTCCGGAAGTGCATAAATGCGATCACGCTCGGCTTTAATCCTCCACAGCTCGGTGTGCCCCATGATGACCGTATCGATGACGGTAAACTCCTCATAGGCGAACTGATCTTGGCGCAGCTTACCCAGACGAGTATTCGGCTCCAACATGACCTGACCCGCTGATGGTTCCAGATCACCACCCAGAATCTTCATGAAGGTCGACTTGCCACAACCGTTCGCGCCGATCAGGCCGTAACGGTTGCTATTGCCGAATTTGACTGAAACATTTTCAAACAGGGGCTTTGCCCCGAACTGCATGGTGATATTGGCGGTGGAGATCAAGAGTCTTACCTGTCGCGGTGTCCAGACTGTCATAAGCGAGGCGAGGACCGATTCAAGGCCAATTTGAAGTTTTGCCAGCTCGTTGCAGTCTGATTGTGAAGAGATCCAGTGGCGTAAGGCGATAGCAGCAGTTGAACGCTATGACCCAGCTGACCGGTGATGAAAGCGGGATTCGTTCCCGACATTAGGCATATTGTGGCATAACTGTGCCTACAGTTATACGGTGGCCAATGATGAAGGTTTGGCTTAAAGGTGTACGGCAAGATTTATGGTTTCGACTCCTCCAACTGTTCATAGGAAACGGTAGAAACCGGCGTAATCATATTCGGACTTCAATGTAAAAAATGTATTTAGCCTTTGAGCGGTTTGAAGAGACCAGTCATGAAGAGAAACGTCCTGTTAATTGCTATTGCTTTTGTGTGCTTGGCTGGATGTAGTCCAACCGAGAAGGATGCTATTGAAAAAAGTCAGGCGTTAGTCAAGAAAGAGCTGAAAGACCCAAAGTCAGCAAAATTTGGGTATACCTACTTTTTAGGCTCATTGAGTAGCGGGACTGGGGACGGATATGTATGTGGACGCTTAAGCGGGGTAGGCGTCAGGGAAACTGCTCCACGTTTCATGAGGTATGTTTCGTCAGTGTCAGTTAAAGAAAATACATTAGTTATAAATAATATATGGGTCGAGGCTCCTGACAATACGAGTATTCTGGGTACCAAAGAAACGATCTTTGATCGACTCTATTGGAATAAATACTGTGTTGATGCAAGGCATCCAGCTAGCCAATCAGGAATCTGAATATTAATTTTTGATATTGCGAAGTTTGTTATCTAGAGAAAGTGAAATTTTTTTAAATTCAACTTATTGATCTGGCTGCGCTAATAAGAATACAGAGAGAAGTCATCGGGTTTCGCTGTTTATGTGCATAATAAAGTGGCTAGTAGTGATGCGCGTTTCTAAATTAATTCTTTTGGTTTTAAATGGCAGATATAGCTCACATTGCTAGAAATAAGTATATGCCAAGGTGAAAATGTTAATATCGCCACCTTGGTATATTCTGGTTGCCTGATCGTGGCCTATTCTAGCTACGGGCATCTGGTTAAATGAAGCTCTCCATTTGGTATCTTCATTGACCATCCTGCCGGTTCTATTAGCACTTGAGAATAAAGTCCATCCATAGTTTTTTTAGCAGCACACAGTCGGTCTCCAAATGATTTGTCTTGGTAAATTACCATCGTCGGCCTGCCTCTTTCGAATATTGAGCTTGCTTTCCAAACATAGGAAAAAACAATCAGTGCCAATAATGAATAGCATGCAATGCGCACATTCCTACCTGCGCTTTCGATAATAATCGAGAGTGCCAGAACAAAGCAAAGCATCGCAATCAAGTTTATTCCGACAAAATAACGGTCAGGGAACGTCGAGTTGTATCCGTTTAGCAGCGTCGTCAGTCCCCCGCGCATCTTGAATGTTAGCGCGACGTAGATGAACAGCGATGCAGCTGAGAATGCGAGTATAAACCACTTACCGTTCCTGCGGGAAAGGTAAAGTGCACATGCAATAAGTGTAATAAATACAACCAATAAAACTATAGAAGTAACATCGGTCATGTTTCTATAAATTAAATGAACGAATGGGTAGAGCACACTCCTTGCTACAATCGCCTCTACAGCATGATTTTGGTCCCACGCTATAGGTAGCGACGAGCCTGGTCGAACGTTGTCCTTTACCGCGATAATGTAGGTTAGAGAAATCAAGCATAGTGGTGCTAAGCTTTTAATAGTGGCGAGGAGGTTCCTGTTTTTTAGGAGGTAAAGCGCTGCGTATAGAAATACCAGTAACGCAACGACTGGGTTTGTTATCACGAACAAAACTAAAATCGCATCGATAGTAATAGTGCCGATAATTCCAAGCGTTTGGTCTCTTATCATCAGAAGAAAAATAGAAGCCAGCGGCAAAAAGAACCCTATTTGGAGAATCCTTCCAAATATTTCATTTCCATGCAGACCCACTGGAGCCATTACAATTAGAATGTAAAGCACGATCCTCAATGGGTGGCTGATAATACCTTGCGTAGCAAGGTAGCCAAGCGTAGCGATAGCGGCAAAAAAAGCATATGAAAATATAGCTATAAAGAAAGCCAATCCTTCTATGTGGCTTCCTGTAAAAATATAGCTTGTTTTTGCAGCTAGCCAAAGCATAGCGACATTTAGGACGACCTTATAATCAGGCCTTGCATTCCATGCAGTTTGTAGCCATCCATGCTCCATTCCCATACCTGTCCAAACACCATCTTCAGCAAATACAGTCGGATTGAGGAGTGGCTCTGAATTTCGCATAAAAAATAACATGAATGCTATTGCGAAAAGATTTATTGCTACAAGTGCCGAAATTGCAGTAGATGACCTGGGTGCTTTTTTGTTGTGCCATAAATAAGATTCGTTAGTAAGCATGAGGACTTCCAATTAAGGCATGACTAGTATCAGGAGCGTATTAAAAAGCTAAATTTTTAAAGTATTTATTAAAATCATCTGGCTGGTTGCTTATTCTTGATCCATTTTTTAAAAATGGATGATTTATAAAATTCATGAAAGTTTGAAGTGAAGTGTTTTTTTATTTCATATCCTTATTGTCTTTTAAGGGGGTGTGAGTTTGTTGCGGAGTATAAAGACCGCCCGAGAGGTGTGAAAGAGTCTAGATGGTTTATATTTTCAGTTTACCAGGGCGCTGGGGGATTAAAAATTGATTACGGTTGTACAAGCGTGGAAAGCTATCCACCAGCTCGCTTCCTTCGGCATGTGCTGCGGATAGAAGAGCGGGGGAAACGCAGATTGTCTTTGGCGTTGTATATGCGATAGGCGATTATCTATGCAACGCGAGGGCTGACAAATTAGGGCATCGCTAGCAAGGGGAGGGCCAACGCAGCGCTTGGGACTCCTAGCTCAGTGGCGAGAAAACTGCTATTTATTGATCCATGAGTAGAGGCAGATCTATGCCTAGACTCATACCATTTAAGGGATTCCTTCAAAAAAGGTCTTTGTGATCGCTAGGGGTCAGCATTGTCAGTCCGCAGCGCTAATTATATTGCAGGTGGTAATCGGGTCCGCCTGTGCAGGCCTAGACATGAGTCTACTGTACCCTGATTTTGCCGCTAGTTTTGCCCGCTTTTCAGTGATGCTGATCAGTGAGAATTAAAACCTAGTGCATTATAGCTGAAGTAAGTGGCTGGCTTGGTTAACAATAGATTGTTGAAGGTCTTGGCTGACCAGAAACTGCTTTGAAATATCTATAAAGATTTTTTGGATTTCGAATCGTCAAGCGGATAGTTTCGTGCGATTCGAAATCTATATGAGCGTCAGGGTGTACGCCCTTCCTTATAGCCATGATCTATATAGTGCAGGGTCGCAAAATTTCTATTCGACCCAAACGCAGCGCGAAGGTCTGCATATTTTGCCAAGTATCTATCTGGGCTGAAGGAAATTTTTCTGCCTTCTTTAGATCCATTTAGTATGTAGTGTTTGGCTGCTGCATTGATGTCAGTACCAAACGCTTTTATAAGATCAGGATAGCTTGCGATATAAGATAGAGCATTAAAGAGTACCCTTCTGCCTTCCCTATATCCATAAAGGATATAATGTCTGGTCGCAGCATTAGTATCTGTACCAAAGGCTGTAGTTAGGTCAGGGTATGAAGCTATATAGCTTAAAGGGTTAAATGATATAACCCGTCCTTCCTTGTATCCAGTATTGATATAGTGCTGCGTTGCAGCTTGAACGTCTGTACCAAAAGCAGCCGCTAAGTCCGGATACGATGCTATATAGTTTAGTGCATCAAACCCGGCTAGTGACACAGAGATATTTGAAACAGGAGCCGTATTTGTAGGTGTGGCTGTTGGTATAGCTGTATTAGGTGTCGACGGAGTAATGACTCCTGCTCCTGATGGCAGAGCTGTAACAGGTGTTACTGCAGGTCCATAGGAAGAGCAGCTTGTATTATCGATATATTTTTTCAGTGTCGGCCACTGAGGGCGGTCTTGTCCGCCAACGGGTTCTACTGACAGGTTATATGTTCCCCAGCCAGGACCTGCTGCCCAGTAAGTTGCTGGAATACAGTTCTGTCTTAGGTAGGCCAGCATGTTGTCCATAATAGTGAGCCAGCGGGGGTCGTTATCTGGAACACCGAATTCTCCAATAAAGCCTCGCCTGCCATTTTTCTTCAGCCATTCTATAAAGGGCTTAACACGTTCAACACCATATGTTGGGCTTAGGGTGCTAACGTCGACAGCGTCGTATGTGCCGCCAGCTCCCTCATCAAAGTAGGTATGTGCTTCGAAAATAATATTATTTGCAGGATCCTGCAGTTTGAGCAGCGGATCATTCCAGTATGCCCAGCGGGTGGCCTCAGCCCATCCGTTACCTTCGATCATGATGGGGCGAACATTATCTATACTGCGAACACCATTAATCCCATATTGAGCAGCCGTTGGCCAATAGGCTAGGGCATCATGGGGCTCGTTCATGATGTCGTAAGCATACAACGATGGTTGGGTGCTCCAGCGCTGTGCAATCTTGGCCATGATGTCCTGATATCTCTGATAAGGCACACCACTTGTACCAATAATCTGTCCCCGATAACGCATGTAATTATGCAGGTCCAGAATTACCTTCATGCCATATTTATTGGCAAGATTAAACGTACCATCTATCAAGGCAGCGTAAGTCGGATCCAGCGGCCCACCTAGGGTAGGCTGAAGGCGTTCCCAAAGAATAGGAAAGCGAATCAGCCGTATGCCTTTGGTGCTCCATTGCTGAAAGTAAGGCTCTGTAGGAAAAATGTAGTTACGGCCGTTTACGCCAGGCAGCACTTGTCCTGCAAACCCTGCTCCAGACATATTTAGACCTATTAGGTCTACGGATGCCTTAGCAGTTTCGGTTTGGACGGTCAATAAAACAAAAAATAACAGGAAAAGCGGCGCTTTTCTGATAAAGCCGGACAGATAAAAAAGGATATTCATTGCTCACACCTAATACGGACAACGGAGCGCACGTCTGCTTATCGTCAAAACCAGCCGAAAATTTAATTTGATGGTTTTTTGACAGAATAGAGCTTGAGGAATAGTGCCTCAATGTTCTAGCAATACTCAGGCCAGGCTTTAGAGTACGGCTGCGTTTGCTGGCGAAAAGCTACAAAGAAGGCATCACTACCTTTTGTGCGGTTGCTAGCCTAGTGATGAGCTTGTCTTTTCATGCTTTAACGATTCATGATCTTTTGATCATATCGGCGTATGAGTAGGTTAGGTATAACGTTCAAGTGATGTGTAGTTTCATTCCTAAGCTCAGGAGTCTGCCCGGTATGCTTTACGGTGATCAACAAATCATGGTGGCGTTACTGTCCCGTTTGAACCGGAACCAATTAGCGCTCGGCGCAGCGGTTGAGGAGCTTGCAATTTGGATTGATCAGCGCGGGTCAACCGATGTGTCAGGTCGTGCCATGGAGCATCTTGAAGAGCTTGCAGCAAATGCTGATTTCATTAGTGAAGCTCTTCTGACGCTTATGGATAGTGCCCAGGACAAGCACCAGGATGACTCTTAGTGTGATGAATCACAAGTACGTTTAATTAGTTCCTACGAAAAGCTCGTGCTGCCCGACCTACCGAAGCCAGGATTTCACCAGCGCTCCTACTCCAGCGGACGGGCCTCGGGTTCTGGTTGTAAGTAGCCAGGTAATGGTTAATAGACTTCTCAAGATCGCTTACGCTGGTATGTGATTGCCGCTTGATCCATCTCTGGCTAAGGGTCGAGAAATAGCGTTCTACCAGGTTTAGCCAGGAAGCCGAGGTTGGGGTGAAATGCACCTGATAACGAGGGTGTGCGGCTAGCCAGGCCTTTACCTGATCGGTCTTATGCACCGCATAGTTGTCCATGATCAAGTGAACCGGTAGGTCCGTACAGATCTCTTCATCAATAGCCTTCAAGAACTCCACAAACTCAGCGCTACGATGACGACGCTTGAGACGCCCGATCACTTCGCCTGTGGCAACATCCAGCGCAGCAAACAAGGACGTTGTGCCAAAGCGCTAATAATCATGTGCTCGAGTTACCGGATGGCCTGATGTCAAAGGCAGACCTGGCTGGGTTCGATCCAGGGCCTGGATCTGGCTTTTCTCATCGATACACAGCACCAGAGCCTTATCCGGTGGGTTCAGGTATAGCCCAACGATGTCATGAACTTTATCAACGAAGGCCGGATCGGTTGAGGGTTTGAACGTCTGCTCAAGGTGAGGCTTAAGGCCAAAGGCTCGCCAGATACGTTGCACACTGGCCATGGAAATATCGGTAGCCTTGCTCATGCGGCGCGAACTCCAGTGGCTGGCATCCTCAGGCTTGGTTTGCCGGACCCGATCAACAACCTCCTGAACCTTCTCGTCACTGATACTGCGGGGTCGCCCAGATCTGGGCTCATCATTAAGCCCCTCAAGTCCCCACTGTGAGAAGCGAAGACGCCACCGCGATACGGTCTGAGCGGTAATACCCAGGCGCCTGGCAATCGATGAGCCAGGTTCACCGCTAGCGTAAGAAAGGATGATTTCAGCGCGTAGTTTTGAATCCGCAGGACCTTTACGCTGAGCCCTACGACGGCTGAGCTCGGCATGTTCTTGCCTGGTTAGTGTGATCTGTACAGCGGGACGGCCTGTTCTCATCGCATGCCTCCTCGACTCAGCTTTGAGCATTCACTCTGCAGACCATATTTGTGCTTGGTAGTTGTGATTCACCACACTAGGGTTTGTCTGAAAAGTCGGCACGCATGCATCGTTCGATACAGGCCAGCGTTACCATGGCCTTGAAGCTGTTAGCCAGCTTATCAAAGCGAGTACAGAGCCGACGCCTCTCCTTTAACCAACCGAATAGCCGTTCGATCACGTTACGCTGTTGATACTTGGGTCTATCAAACAGGCGAGGCAGACCTGGCCGAGGTTTGCGGTGCGTCGTGCGCTGGGCAATCACCGGCTGCATACCGAAGCGGTCGCAATAGCGGCGCACCCCTTCACTATCGTAGCCCTTGTCCGCGATCACTGTCCGGCAACGCTTGCGTGGTCTGCCCTGAGAGCCAGGAAGACGCACCTGATCCAGTAACGGAATAAAGTTGCGCGAATCGGCCTGCTGACCAGGCGAGAGGGTAAAGCTCAGCGGATAACCATTGGTATCGCAAAGCAGGTGAATCTTGGTACCTAACCCACCCCGGCTGCGTCCCAGGCAGTGATCTACAGGTTCGTCCGGCCCCTTTTTTCCGCCTCCTGCCGCGGCACGGGTAGCTCGAATGGTCGTAGAGTCCACCATCCAGGTATCCAGATCGATAAAGCCATCCTGGCGAAGCCGCAGATGCAGACGAGTCAATACGCGCTCAAACGTTCCGTCGTCCCGCCATTGGCGAAAACGCTGATAGACCGTTTTCCAAGGGCCGTAGCGTTCGGGTAGATCACGCCATTTGGCGCCGGAGCAAAGGATCCAGAAGATACCATTGAGCATCTGTCGATCATCCCGGCGAGGACGGCCCATGGCCTGGGAGGAGAAGCGATGTCTTCAATCAATGCCCAGCGCTGACTCGAAAGCTCGTAGCGACCTGTCATGTCTGCCTCCGCTTGCCATAACGGCATTAAGCTAACAAACGCGACTTTTTAGACAAACCCTAGGAAAGAAACGCCGTAGAGCCTCTCGCCTTGCACTTATTGGCCATGTTGAGGGTCCCACTTAGTCCAGACAGGAGGATCCAAAATGAAACGAGCAGCATGGGTGACGAGTATCTTATTCGGGGCATTGTTGGCGACTGGCTGTGTACCGTGGGGCAAAGATCAAGGGGGCGGAGATGTCAGTCCGCAGGAGCAAGGTGGTGCGGCAGGTGGAGCTGGAGGTGCGGGCAGCGGTATGGGCGGCACTGGCGGGGTGGGCGGATCTTCATCCGGCTCGGGCGGCGGATCAGGCAGTCGCTGAGTTTATTCCTTCACAAGAGAAATAATGTTTGGAAGCAGCGCCTTATACACTGGTACGAAGCACGCAGTGATATGGCCTGCTTCGAAGAGAGTATTCATAAGTGCTAACTCAGCTTGTTGAAACCCGACCGATGAGTCGGGTTTCGCTTTCGTATCAAGCTGGTCTTCACGTTGTCTAAGCTTATGTGCCTGCTGATTGTGCAGATAGGCCCTTAAACAGGCTGCCGAAGCGTTGCTAGTTAAGTTCAGAATCTATCCGTTGTGGCGCTTAGGCGCTATTGCTTAGCTTGCTTATACCTAATTCTGTTATGAGCTTACCGGAATAACCATTTTCATCAGTGATGCGTTGTTTGAGTTTGCTCGGGTGAAAGAGAAGCCTGAGTAAGCAGATAACGCTTTTGCAATTCCTGATAGTCCTGGGTCTGCTGCATACGGGCTACTTTATTAAATAGGTCGGAAATCGTTGGGTCTGGTGTATTAGCTGACACGAACCATCCAATCCAGCCATTTATATCCATCGGCATATCTTGCTCAGTAAAGGTTTTGACGGCCGGCCAGTTAGGAATGCGATCTTTGCTGGTTACAGTAAGAGCGTGTACCTTTCCTTCTGCTCTACGGCTGTTAACCTGTCCGCATACAAATATCGTGGCGGCCAATCCTCCGTCGAGTAGGTCGCCGATAATAGCTGTGGTGTGACTGTATGTTTGCATGCGCAGAGCAATTTCTTCTTCGCAGCCCAACATCAAGCCTGCCAGATGACTTTGAGACCCATACAGAGCTATACCTACATCTCGGAAGTGTGGTTTTTTGCTAACCCAGTCGACATAGGCACCCACGCTCTGGATAGACTGCGGAACTGCTGGCCCTACAGCAAGAGCATAAGTGTAGTCCCTAACAAGGCGAGGGGCGTAAAGTCGTTGATCGGGTCATATTCGATCGAGTCATAAACATTGGGAAGTAGGCTCATTGAGGCTGAAACGGCTTGGAGAATAGTTGTGCCGTCTGGTGTTGCCTGCTTGGCTAGTGCGACTAGCCAAACGTGTGTTCTGCTCACTGATGATCTGCAAGCAGTACTCAAATGGAGCTTGTTTGGAGAAAACAGGCTATAAGCGCTCAGCCATTTCGGTACTGAATGCTTCTTTTGGCTGACCAGTTTTACATTGCTGGACTTCTGGGCTTCCAAGGAAGTTAATGAAGCACCTAGAAGGGCGACCCAGATCCATACAAAAAATGTCTTCGACTGATGATGACGTGGCTCTTGTACTGACCGATGAATACTCAGAGGCAAGCGCTAGGGCTGCTGGTATTTCAGGGTAGTTCGAGCTATTGAATACGCTAATTGGTAGCGCGTTAAAATACTCTTAAATTACTTTCAGACGTAATTATGCATTTTGTCTGTATTCTAAATAAGAATTATTTGTATTTCTGAAGCGCCGATGCGTAACTTTGATGGTGGGATATACAAAGCCTTTCCTGCACATCGACAACTCTGCCGCAATAGTCGGTTAAGCAGTACTTTATTTGGTGTAAAATAGAGAGTATCGAAAGAAACGCGCGCTATCCTGATCGATAACCAGCGATCTTGAAATCGGTACTGAGTGTCGGGTTGTGTTTTCGATCACTCAAATCTTGAGTATCCTTACACGTTTAACGTTGTAGTTCGCTCTGTACGGAATAGTCTGGAGCGGCTGAGTGTATATGGGAAAATGGATCAACCTGAAGCGCAATCTCCAGATAGAGGGGTGGGCGTTTCTATTGGCGTTTGGCTGTATTTTCTTTGGATTCAGGCACAGTTACTGGCTGTGGATGCTGGTCCCGTTGTGTCTAGGGTTGGGTGTTGATTGGCATCGACTGATGCCAGACAAAGATCCTGAAGAACTACCGTGACACTTAGCCAATCTGACGCGGCCGCACCAATACTGTTGATGCAGCTTTCATTCGAACATCTTTCTTGACGTTAATTGATCGAGACGGCTCCAGAGGTTCTGGATTCGTATTTAATCAATGGAGCGGTTTAGCCGGGGTAGGCATGAAGCGTTTAGTAGTAGTTATCAGCCTTGCTTTAACAGGTTGCGCTGGGGTTGGCGATATTGAAAAGGTACAGCCTTCTCTAGCGGGAAGATCAAATAAAGATCCAGATGCCTTTATGGAGTGCCTGATGACAGACCTGTCTGTCAATCAGTCAAAAGTTATTATTGAGAGGAAGGGAAGTAGTATCAAGGCCCTGGTTCCTCAAGGGTTGGCCTCGCCAGCTCCGGCACTGGTTATTGCTGACAAGACTTCGCATGGGACTAAAGTCGTCCTGCGAGACGGCAAGGCGAATAATCCCTTTCCTTTTGCTGGAATCAGAAGCACCGTATCAGGCTGCTTGTAAATAGCGATCATTAAGCCTTTTAAAAACAAAGCTCCACATGCAGTGGAGCTTTGTTTTACGGTCAGCGATAACGACGATGAGAAACATCGAAATCTGTTTTCGCCGTCAGGCTCATGTCAACACTGCGTTGGTCGTTGACATTGGCCGCTAATGACATGTCAGCCGATGGCCTACACTGCTCAAGACAGGAGTCTCCATCATACGCCCACCATACTGTCATACTGAAAGCGGCAAGAAATAGCCAGCTCAGCAAATTACCGGTCTCTACTTTTGACGACTCGTTCATAACGTTTCGCTCCATGAATACGCTAAGGATGATGGCATTTTGGTGCCGCTCTCTTTTTACTCTTAACGTTTGAAGTTGGCTAGTGCTTGTTTAACAATTAACAGCGTCTTTTAAAAATATGTGGAACAGCTTGAGTTAGTTGCGTAGCTAACTTCTCATAAGTGCTTTGCCTAATAGATTGCACGAAAGAGGAAGGGGCTCTAGGTGTGACTAATGTTAACTCTTAACTATCACTAACTGGATACAAAATCAGCCAAGCCTAATACAGAAATAACCCCTGCATAAAAAAGCAGTGCGTAAGCAAAACTTGTCCAGATGAGTCGACGGCGAAGTTGTATGCGGGTCATAAAGCATTCCTTGCTGAGTAGAGATAGAGCGGAAGCGTGAGTCAGCTGGGCGACAAAACGAAGTGATGAAGCTGATCTGCCAGCTATGACCATAAAAATTTAAAAGCGCTGCACAGTGGGCGAAAAAAATTAGCTCAAAAGGTGAATGACACATCATTCACCGCCTGAGAAGCGATGTGCGTATGCCCTGAAGAACTGAGAGCCAGCCATCACATGGCAGAAGAAAAGGCGCCTAAGCGCCTTTAGAAGGGAATATCATCATCGAAGCTGTCGTAGTCTGGAGCCGGCTGGGTTGAGGGCTGCGGCTGTGTAGGCCTACGGGCTTGCCCAGAGGGTTGTTTGCCGGATTGTTGGTTACTCGATGGTTCGTTATCCCCTCGGCCGCCAAGCAGTTGCATGGTACCGCTTATGTCGACGATAACTTCAGTCGTGTAGCGGTCTTGCCCGTCTTGGCCCTGCCACTTTCGTGTGCGTAATGTACCCTCTACGTAAACCTGTGACCCTTTGCGAAGGTATTCGGCGGCTATCTCGGCCAGCCGGCCAAAAAAGACGACCCGATGCCACTCGGTTCGTTCTTGCAACTGACCACTCTGTTTGTCCTTCCAGCTTTCGCTGGTTGCAAGGGTGATATTGGTGATGGGGTTACCATTGGGCGTATAGCGGATTTCGGGATCGGCACCTACATTGCCAATGAGAATAACCTTGTTGATACCTCTAGCCATTCGAAACCTCACAGTCAGCACTAGGGCTGCGGTCTTTTGTATACATTACTGATGTCCATACGTATAAGCCGACTATTTTAGTTTGCCCATCGATACGTTCAATCATTCCTGAAAACTGAAGTTGAGAGTTGCTCAGTAAGCTGACATCTAAACGGTCAGAAGCGTGCTTTATAATTAACTTACGCGCTAGTTATAAATTTCCGAAGTTCTAGGTCGTGCTTTACAGATATGGGGTCGAGAGGGTTAAAAACAATATCAATTGTTTGGGTTGTATGGACCGCTTGTCGCTTTTTCAAGTGTTTAGATCGTAGAGTAAGAAATATAAGCTGGCGTTTTTCAGGTCATTAATGAAATTACGAAGCCCTAATATGAATTTATATAGAAAATTCCATTTCTAAAAAACATGGGCATTAAGCGGGTGCCTGATGTAGGGGCTTTTTCAAGACAAGCAGCCTAGGCGTAAGCTTTATTAATGGCTTAAGTGCGGAAGGGGTTGTTATTAATCACTTGGATATGGGAGCCATGCTCTGTTGGCTCCTTATGGCACCAGCGGCAAAGCTTTTAGACTAGTGGCCATTTGATAGCGTCTGGTGATTGTATAATGGGCTCTCCTGGATCGACGTAGCGTTGAATGCTTTGAGTCTGATATTCATTTCAGCTTTGGGATAGGAGGCCGTTAAATTGACATTGAGTCAACGTTTCGGCTTACCCGATAAGATTGTCCCGGTTGTTTGTATGGCCAGGCATCTTCAAAGGAGTCATTAATTGTCTTTTATTCGTGTTGGGCTCTATGGGTTTTAGACTTTTTGCCATGCCTGTATTAGTGCTGTTGGTAGGCCAGGCTGTTTCGATCGTTCTTTTCGTTTGGGCGGGTAACGTTGAAGCGCTAGTGCTTTTGGATCTAGCGATTACTGCCAAGCTGATTAGCTTGATGATGTGGTTGGTAAGTTTGTCGATAGGTCTGTCGTGGCTGTTAACACGCCTCCAAAAACTGCTGCGCTGGAAAAAAGGAAGGCTGCATGGAGGGTGTATCCATTGTGAGGGCTTGTTAAGCCATCACGATGATGAGCACGGGTTCTACAGTAAGTGCTTGATGTGTAATGCGAGGCATTATTGATAATATCTTGCTAACTTGGCCCGAAGCTTTTACGCCATAGGTTGTTAGTGTGTGCTGAACGAAAGTATCCAGCTGACATGCGTATCAGCTGGCTAATTTCATCTGTAAGCCTAGCTTGGCCGATCCTGCCTGGCGTTAGGTGTTTCCATAGCACGCTGCGCCTGTTTGAAAAGATAAAGACACAGCAGAAGGCCGGCTAGAGACATTATTGCAGCAAAGAGATAAATGGAGTTGAAGCCAAACGCATTGGCAATGCTGCCGGCTACGGGGCCGGTAATTCCGAGCGACATGTCTAGGCACAGTGAGTAGGCACCTAGCGCAGCGCTTCTGTTAGTGGCGGGGACCTTTACAATGGCCTCTACACCCAGGGCGGGATAAACAAGCGAGAGGCCAAAGCCTGCTAACGCGGCTCCTGCCATGGCCATGCCGGGTGAAACGGCTAGCCACAGAAGCAGCAGACCTAGTGTTTCCACGATAAAGCAGGCAATGGCGACGGGGTAGCCGCCGAAGCGGTTGACTGTTCCTGCAAATAAAAGACGGGCGCAAATGAACGCAGCACCAAATGCGGTCAGGCTATAGGCAGCGTTAGGCCAGCCATGGCTGCCGTAGTACAGCGTAATGAACGTCGCGATGGTGCCAAAGCCAATCGAGCTTAACAGTAGACCCAATCCATAAGGACTGATGCGCCAGAAGACGCGAAGAAAGGGGAGGCGCTCGCCAGGAATGACAGGAGCTGGCTCTTTATTCCAGGCCAGGGCCAAGCCGATGGCGGCCAGTAAAACAATGCTTACACCCAGGCTCCAGAGTCCCAGGCTGCTTACCATGGCAACGCCTAGCGGAGCACCAATGGCCAAGGCGCCGTAGGCTGCGATCCCGTTCCAGGAAATCACCTTGCTGACGTGCTGCATCCCAACACTGCCCATGCCCCAGCTCAGCGAGCCTGTACCAATCAGTGCCTGGGCGCATCCTAGAAAGACTCGCCCTATGATAAGCAGCACCAGGCTTGCAACCTGAAAGTCCTGTAGCAGAGTTGAGATGAAAGTCAGGATGCCACAGATGCCGCAGCCAAACAGCCCTGCGATTACGCCTTTCTTGGGGCCGATGCTATCAGCAATCTTGCCTGCAATCGGGCGCGTAAACAGGGTGGCGATGTATTGGATGCTGATGGTCAGGCCTGCCATGACCGACCCAAAGCCCAGGGTGTCATGGACATATCCGGGCAGGATGGCAAGCGGTAGACCAATGGCCAGAAACGTCAAAAAGCTGAAAACGACGATTGAGGCGATACGCAAGGTAATGGCAACGGATTCTGAAGCGTTCATCAGTAGGTAAGGCCTCCCGGCTCAGACGTTAGGATTCCGTTTTAGCAGCGTGATACTCAATGCCAAGCCCATTAACGACGCCAGGGCTGCGCTTAGGAACATGATGGAATAGCCAAAGTTCGCTGCAATGGCCCCAATCAATGGACCCGTGATACCTAATGAGAGATCAATGAAAACTGAGTAGGCGCCCAGCGCCGAGCCTCGGTTCGCGGCTGGCACCAGCCGGACGGCCTCGACACCCAGTGCAGGAAATACCAGGGAAAAGCCAAATCCGGTCAGGGCTGCGCCTGCAAGCGCAAGGAAGGGTGTCGAGGCCTGCCAGAGCATCAGTAATCCGAACGTCTCAACGGTCAGGCAGACAATCGCTACCCGAAATCCGCCTAGTCGATTGATGGCATTGGCAAACAAGAGGCGTGCACAGATGAAGAAAAAGCCGAATACGCTTAGGCAAAAGGCTGCGTTGTCCCAATGACGGCTGCTGTAGAAGAGTGTGATGAAGGTTGCGATGGTTCCAAACCCGATTCCGCCTAGGGCAAGGCCCATGCCATACGGAGCAACCCGCCCCAGCACATTGAGAAAGGGCATGCGTTTACCAGGCACAATTGCAATGGCAGGTTTAGGTCTGGCCAGGTAGAAGCCTAGCAGGGCAAGCAAAAGAATGCTGACACCCATGCTCCATAGGCCCAGACCATTGACCAGCATGACGCCCAAGGGTGCGCCAACGGCCAAGGCCCCATAGCTGGCGATGCCATTCCAGGAAATGACCTTGGCCGTATGCGCTGCACCGGTACGACCAATCGCCCAACTGATGGCTCCCGTGCCTACAAGACTTTCCGAACAGCCCAGGATAAGGCGTCCTGCCAGCAAACACCCTAAGCTGATTGAGGGTGCGTTCTGCAAAAGCGTAGATGCCAGCATGAGTATTCCACTTACGCCACATCCAGCCATGCCATAAATGACGGCTTGCTTGGCGCCTATGGTATCGATGACTTTACCAGCATGGGATCGTGAGAGAAGCGTAGCGAGATATTGACTGCTAATGACGAGTCCGGCGACGACCGAGTTGAACCCCAACTGGTCGTGCACATATTTGGGCAGGACCGCAAGTGGAATCCCGATGGTCAGATAAGCAAGGAAAGTAAAGAGGACAGTTGAAACGACTACAAGCGTAATTGCAAAAGGTCGCTGTGATTGGGACTCGGTGTTCGACATGGACAACAAAAGCGTTCCTGAATGTTTGAACTGTTTATTGGATCATTAGCTAAGCATCCAATAAAGCGATATTACCGTGTAGACGCTGCTGAGCAGGGTTTCGTTACGTAAGCCACTGCATGAGGTATTTGCCGTATTAAAGCGTTATCGGATGAGAGGCCTAAAAAGCTATACCTCATTTCAGAACACAGATTAAAAAATTAAAGTAATTTCTAGGATTGTCTAATTTATACAGATTAATCAGCTACTTAATTAATAAAGTTAAAGCTAACAGTAAGTATGTGATTGAGGAAAGGGTCCTTCTGGCTAGACTGTTTTCTGGCAGCGTCTTCCGCTTCGCTAGCTTTGCGCCAGAATATTGTCATCAACGACTTGCCTCATGGCGCTTTACCAGCTTCTCTTATCGTATATGCATAAAGTTTGAAGGTGCTCTGGCCCTTTATTGATGCTGTGTCCAGCCTGAAGCAGAACAACAGTTTGCTTAGCTGGCACAGCATTTGAATAGGTATTGGTAGTTGGCTGTATAACGATCAACGGTTCAGGGAAAGTCCGAACACTGTTCGGAATTATCGTGCATGGACGTTAAAGAGACGTAGGTTCAAACACATGCATAAGCATATCGATACTCGCCGCAGCGGCGGTTTTACACTTATCGAAATTCTGATTGTGGTCGCCATAGTCGGCATCCTGGCGGCTATCGCGGTTCCGTCCTACAGCTCGTATGTCACTCGCAGCCAGATCAAGACAGCGCAGGGCGACCTTGTGGCGCTTGGACTTAATATGGAGAACGTGCGGCAGCGTACCCTGAAATATTCCTCTGCGCCGGTTACAGCGACCACAGCTGCCACAGAGGCGCTGTTCAATGGCAAATGGCAGCCTGCTCAGGGTGCGGATTTCGAATACATGATCACTCAAGTCACCGATACGGCCTATACGGTATCTGCCCGTGGCAAGAGTGCCAAGTTGAGCACCTGTACACTTACATTGACAAGCAAGAACGAACGTACCGCGACCGGGTGCCCAGGAGTGACATCATGGTAAAACAGGCCAAGGGTTTCACCCTGATCGAACTAATGGTCACGTTGGCTGTGATGAGTATTCTTTTGATGGCAGGCGTTCCCTTGACTCAGGGATGGTTGAACAGTGCTCATCAGCGTGATGCTGCCAGTGTTCTTCAACAGGGAATTGCGCGGGCCAAGGCGATGGCATTGAGGAACCCGGCGGGCGTCGTCGGAGCGGATAAACCTGCTGCCTTGCTCTGTTTGAACGACACTTCCTTGGTGCTGGCCCAGCCAGTTGCCGGGCAAAGCGCCTTTAACTGCGGGCAGGTGGGTAATGCCCAGGTTGTATGGAGCAGTGCGCTACCCAAACAAGTTACCATCGAGTCCGACAACAAGTCCTTCCAGTGCGTCGCATTGGATAACCGAGCGCTACCTTTCCAAAGTAGCCCGTCGGGACTTGATTGCGCCACGGTGGATCTGGCAGTGAAGGCGGGTCGAGAAGATGCGCTTCCGATCACCATTATCTAATGGCAGGTCTTGTCAGCGCGGTGATACGCTGATCGAGGCCCTGGTGGGTGTCTTGCTGATGTCAATCATAGGCATCGGCATGATTCATATCGCCACGCGTATTCAGCAGACGCAAACAGACCTGCATATCCAGAACTATATCGTGGTGCAAATGCGCAACCTGCTGCATGTCTATGGAACAACGCTCTGTCCAGGTAATAGCGCCAATAGCAAAGCCATTGTCTATTCACCCATTGATGGTTCCCCATTTCCACTGGATGTGGAATGCACGACGACGTCGGGTGCTATTTCGCTGGGTGGACGCACGGTAGATGCGTCTCCTCAACACGTTATGCTACAGACCCGTGCCATGGATCAGGAGGTATTTGGTCTGCCCATTCAGGTGGGCGATCTGTGACAGGCAGTCGTCAAAGGGGATTCAACCTGATCAGCCTCATGATAGGCATGGTCATTTCGCTGATTACCATACTGGCGATGTTGTCGCTATACCGGACCCTGGTAGGTGTAAGTGTAGAGTCGGCAAGCCTGGCTAAGGTGGAGGGGCAGAAAGCCTCGGGACTTTTGACTGCACAGATCGCTTTGCAACAGGCAGGGTTTGGTTTGCCGGTAACTGGTACCAAGCGACCTCAACTAGGTACGGATCTGGTCTTCATCCGTGATGCAGTGCTGTCCAAGGCAGACGAAAACAATGTGCGCAAATTATCGGGTGGAACGGTAATCGATTTTACCAAAGCGGACCCGATTAAAGGGTCGTTGGGAAACGCGATTATCTGGGGCTTCAATGCCAGCACCATTACGGCTGCTCCGATCGCGGATGCCTATCAATGCAGCGGTCTGGTCTCGACTTCCTCAGGGCTTGTACTGCTCAAACCCATGAAGTGCACAAGTGCGAAGGTGTGGGCATCGCTGGATTGGATCACGGCTGACCTGATCAACGAGATGGGCAGCGATACACAGGGCGCCTATATGCAAGTGGTCGAAGCGACATGTTGGCCTTTTAGTACAAATGAAGGGGTTCATGCGGTACAGGTGCGTTTTCCCGTATTGGATCTGGAACCGCAGCCTGAGCCGCTGACGATTAGTTTTACCACGTGCCTGTCGAATTTCGCGCCATGATTAGCTTTCCGGCTCGCCAAAGAGGTATCGCCTCACTGATGGTCATTCTGCTGACTGGAATGACGCTGACCATTGCAGCGCTAGGCATGATGTACATGGTGCAAGGCACGCAGGAGCGGCAGCTGGCGGTTCATGCAACAACGCCAGCCCAGTTGAAGGCCTGGACAGGCGTGGAGCTGCTGAGGCAATTTTTGACAAACCGATCTACAAACGATCTGGAGGCGCTTGCAGCGGGAGAAATTGCTGTGGGTGGAACTGAAGGATTACGGGTAGAGCTATTGTCCAAGACTAAGCCCAAAAGCGATCAGTACCGCATAGTAGCTAATGTTACGGGTAGAGCAGCCGACTCAACTGCCATCGTACAAGCGATTTTTGAGGTCAATCCGCTGGACTACACCTCAACGGGTACAGGCCCGACGACTGGAGCTGCTTCTGGTGCGACCGGTCCCTCAAGTCCTGCATCAGTACCGCCTCTCATCCGAATTAGTACAGATCTCAACCTTAATGGGTCTGTCAGCTTCGAAGGGCCGCAACAGGCCAATATAAGTGTCAAAGGAAAGGTCAATCTTTCTGGTAATGTCACGGGTCTGGATGCAATCAGTTCAACAGATGATATTACGGTTGGCAGCTCGGTCTCTGTCAGTTCATTGACGACAAACGGCAACGTGACGCTGGAAGGAAACGCTTCGGCACTAACCGTCTCAGCTATCAAGAACGTAACCCTAACCGGAAATGCCAGCGCGGGAACGGTTACCGCCAATGGCACGCTTAATATGGCTGGGCGTCAGATTTCGACAGCGAACGTAACCGGGAATGTCAATATAAGCAGTGGCGCTATCACGACACTCAATAGTCAAGCAGACGTTTTTTGGACAAGTAAGGATTCATCCAGAGAAATCAATACCAATGGTAAGGTTACGTATTCCGGTTCCAATAACGGTACGGCTGTGGCAGCCATTGGCGATGTACGAATTGATGACGGCACGGTCCAGACGGTTAGAACTCAGGGTAATACGCTAATAGATCGAGGAGAGATAACTAGCCGCCTCGATGGACAAGGCGCTTTGACCGCAAGTACTGCTGTTGTTGCAAGCGGAACAATTGGCGGTGCGTTCACGGTAGATAAAAATTCCAAGGTAAACGTAGTACGGACTATTAATTATCAGGTCAATGTACCGCGCGTTACTGTTCAAACTGTGAAAGAAACAGTAGTGCAGACGAGTAAGGTAGACGCTTATCAACTTCGTTCCAACGCCAATTATGTATTCCAACTCTCATCCACTGGGCAGCGACAGGTAACTGTCCAGGGTGTGGGTGGTATTGCTAATGGTGTTTATCTCTTGGGAAATTACCCGGATGCCGGCGGAAGAGGTTACCGTGATTTTCTTTGTAACGAAGTTAATGCTCAGGGTATGTGTACCGCTCCGCTTCAGCCTAATAAGACGATATGTCAGGGCGCAACTACATTTAATGGCTGCATAACTTACAGAGATGGCTTGTGGTCGCTTTCTGGCTGGAGCCTTGCGCCAGGCGTCCTATGGTTTCAAGGGGATGTTCAAGCTGGGAGCGGTGTTTATTACAACAGCATTATTGCGACGGGCAACATAGCAACTACCGCCAAAAATAAAACTATCGCTGTCAATTATGCTGGCTTTGATCCGATTTGTAGAAATACGCGACGCGCAGAAGACAACGTTCCGGCCAGCCTGGATTTGGCTGGACTCTATCCTTTGAATCTTTGTGATATAGCAAAAGGTCTTTATAAGCCCTCTGCTGTAGGAAACGTGGCGCTGCTAGCGGGGGGTTACCTCAACGGCACTTTCTCTGGGGGGACGGTCACTTTGGGAGCCAGTAACGATGTTTATGGCAGCGTAGTGGCGGGTAATAACGTTGTGACAACCGGGAACACACGGGTCCACGGTACGATTACGTCTGCCGCTCAAGGCGGAGGCGTTCAACAACTTGGAGGCTCAACCACGATTGATACCACAGCGTGGCCTTCCACCTTTTCTCCCGAGCAGGCCCCCGGTAATGCGCCGGAAGGCTCTGGTACGACAAACAGTGGCGCTATGTATGATATTGGTCGGGCTCAGCCTACGGTCCAGATTCTTTGGACCCGTTATTTATGATCCCCCCAAGAGCCGGAGTTGTTTTTAGAGGTGCCTGTCTTTAAGTGCTCGGCGTGTCCGCGGGTCTTGAACAACGACAACACGATACCACCAGCCAGCAGACTAAAGGTCACACCCAGTGATAGCGGTGCCGGGACTGGGCCAATGAGGGAGTGCGCAAAGATCTTGGCCCCGATGAAAATGAGCACCAACGCCAACGCATATTTTAAATAGGCGAATCGGCTGATCATGGCAGCCAAGGCAAAGTAGAGCGCTCGAAGGCCCAAAATGGCACAAATGTTTGATGTGTAAACGATAAAAGGCTCCTGGGTGATCGAGAAGATGGCCGGAACGCTATCCACCGCAAAAACCAGGTCCGCCATTTCGATGAGTATCAACGCCAAGAGAAGCGGAGTGGCGTAGACCAGGGGCTTGCTGAAGCCTTCCTTTTCCTTGCGTATCAGAAAGCGATCACCATGAAGCTGGTCCGTCACGCGGATATGCTTGCGCAAGAAGCGCAGCATGGGATTTTGGGCCAGGTCGGGCTGGTCGTCGTGGCGGCTGAAGAGCATTTTGATTCCTGAGATCAATAGGAACGCGCCAAATACATAAAGGATCCAATCGAAGCGTTGTACCAGCGCAGCGCCAACGCCAATCATGATGGCACGCATGACAATGGCGCCGAGTACACCCCAGAACAGGACTTCATGCTGGTATTTACGCGGAATTTGAAAAAAGCTGAAGATCAGCGCCATGACAAAGACGTTATCCATCGAAAGCGACTGTTCGACCAGATAGCCTGTGTAATATTCAAGGGCGCGAGTGGCACCAAATTCGTACCAGATCCATCCACCAAAGGCGATCCCGAACGAGATGTAGCCTGCCGACATCAACAGGCTCTCCTTGATGCCTATTTCGTGATGATTGCGCTGCAGGACACCCAGATCGAAGATCAGAAGCAAGAGTACGATGATAAGAAAGCTCAGCCACAGCCAAGCGGCGGCGCCCATGAAGGGCGTAGTCAGAAAATCAAATGCGTCGGGCATGATCGATCCTGTCGATGTCGTTAGGTGACTCCGACATGGCGATCGGGTGATCGTCAGAGGGGCCCGGCGTCACACCTCCATAGAGGTAGGGTTGAATCTAACAAAGCGGTTGGCTTCGTCATCTCAATAGACCCACACTTCTACGCGCCGGTTCTTCATCCGGCCTTCATCACTATTGGCTGCTACAGGCAAGGCATCGCCCAGCCCTACGATGTCATGGAACATCACGCCACCCTTGTTCAGCTCCCGCCGTACGGCCATGGCGCGTAGCTTGGAGAGCAGCTCGGCTCGCTTCAAGTCTTCCTTTGTATCGCTAAAGCCAATCAGTGCTACCTTCTTGTCGAGCTTGTCATTTTCTCTGAGGTAGGTCATCAGACGTTCGATATCGAGGTTGGCCTTGTTGTCCAGCGTGGCGCTACCCTCAGCGAAGCGAAAATTGACCGAAAGGCGCTGCGCATGGTCGGCAAGCTGACGATAAAACGCTGGCGCATCTGCCGGCACGGCGGGCTGGACCGCTAGCACTTCTTGAGCCACGAATCCGCTCTTGCTGACCCATCTTTGCCCCTCCGAACTTTGAGCGTAGCGGATGAAGGCATTTACCCACGGATTTTTCTCGTCGGGTTTGTTATAGAGGAACAGACGACGTGAGAGGGGATAGTCCTCTGTAGCAACGGTGGTAACCGTTGGGGGGAGGGCTAGCGCCGATCCGTCAGAGATCGATACGGTTTTTGCCTTGCCTACAGCAGCCAGTCCGACAAAGCCGATTCCATATGGATCCTGGCTGATAGCGTCGGATAGCTCGTCATTGGATTCGAAACGCGTAGCTGTAGGCGAAAGGCTTTTGCCATGAGAGGACATGACCAGTTCTTTGAAGGTATCAAAGGTGCCTGATTGGTCATCTCTCGCATACAAGTGAACAGGACCTAGTGAACCCCCAATGTCTTTCCAATTCTTCACATCGCCTGAAAAGAGTCGGGCCAACTCATCGGTTGAAAGCGTGGTCAATGGGTTCGCCGCGTTCAGGATGATAGCGATGCCATCAATACCAATGACATGCTCGGATCCGGCATCTCGTGCATTACCCAAGCGCTTGAGCTCGAGTGCCTCGCTGTCCTTGATAGGACGTGAGGCAGCAGCGATATCGGTATCGCCATGAATAAGATCGGCAAAGCCGGTACTCGATCCATGCGCCGCCATATCGATGCGAACCTGATCACCGTTGGCGCGTCTGCCAATAATGATATGTTCGTTTTCATGACTGCCAGTCCGGCTGTTTATGGTCTTGAACCCATGTGTTTTGAGAAAGCCTTCGACCATGAGCGGGGAAAGCTGAGCGCCGATGGTGTTGGAGCCATGGATACTCAATACCGGTTTGCCATCTGTGCGAAGCGGTAATGGCTGCGCCGCGGTCGACCATGATGAGACGGTGCAAACGATGCCGAGAAGCGCGCCGGCAAGAAGACGGCTCCAAAGGTTGGAATCCTGACGGGCGGAATTCATATTCCTACAGCTACCCTGGAAATGAGACGCGGGCAGCATAAAAGGGAAAAATGACGAAAACATTACAACGGCAGCTTTTTGCCACTATTGCGTTGTGAGGTGGCCTGCTTGAGCAGACCACTGTATCGCGTCAGGTCAGCTCAACCCAGATAGGGGCATGGTCTGAGGGCTTTTCCATGGCACGGATGTCATAGTCAATACCGGCGTCTTTGAGGCGAGGCTGAGCACCTTGCGAGGCCAGGATCAGATCGATGCGAAGACCCCGCTTGGGCTCCGCTTCAAATCCTTTGCTACGGTAATCAAACCAGCTGAAACGATCCGCAACAATAGGGTTGAGGTGGCGGAAGCTATCAACCAGCCCCCAGTTCTTGAGCTTGGCCAGCCACTCGCGCTCCTCGGGTAGAAAGCTGCACTTGCCGGTACGTAACCAGCGCTTGGCATTATCGGCACCAATGCCGATATCGCAGTCTTCAGGTGAGATATTGAAATCGCCCATTAGCAGCAGCGGTGTGTTGGTGGAGTAGCGCTGTTCGAGAAGCTGCTGCAGGTCTGCATAGAACTTGGTCTTGGCAGGGAACTTGACGGGATGGTCCCGGCTTTCGCCCTGCGGAAAATAGCCGTTCATAATGACGACCGGCTGGTTGTTATGGTCGGCATAAACGCCATAGATGAAACGTTTTTGGGACTCTTCGCCGTCGTTGGGGAAGCCCTTGTGGATCTCCAGCGGTGCCTGGCGCGAAAGCAGTGCTACGCCATAGTGACCTTTCTGCCCGTGATAGTGAACGTGATAGCCCAACGCCTCGATATCAGCCAGCGGGAACTGGTCATCCGAGACCTTGGTTTCCTGAAGCCCGATAACATCGGGTGCGTGACGTTCGATCAAGGCAGCCAGCTGATGAGGACGTGCTCGCAAGCCATTGATATTAAAGCAAACAATCTTCATGGGCGAAGAAGACTCTCGGTAAAATGGCCATCCTAGCGTATAGAACGGCTTCATGACGAGCCTGCTTCGCTGGTATAGCCGATGAACGCCACGACGCTGCGTTTGTCTCACGACCACTCGCCCGGTAGCATCGCGTCATGACTTTTCATTTACGACTCCGACTCAGTATTGCCGGCCTGCTTTTAATGAGCGGCGTCGCCATGGCCCAAGCGGCCGAACTCACCGTGCACGTCACGCCTGATAATCGTGCGCTGCGGGATAACATTGCTGCGTATATCGGCAGCCTTGCCGATCGGGATGTGGTTGCCTTGCAACGGCTGCGGCGTACGGCTGAAGGCCAGGCGGAGCAGGCTGCCCAGGCACTGGGCTACTACCATGCGCAGATTGATAGCCGGGTCGAGCCGGGGCAGACGCCTCGGCTGGTCCTGGATATCCAGACTGGAGAGCCCGTTCGACTGCGCCAGGTAGATATCCGCGTGGAAGGTCCGGCGCGGCAACTCAAGTCATTCAAGTCGCCCGATGGTGCCAATCTGAAGTCTGGTGCTCAGCTCAATCATGGCTTCTATGAAGATGCCAAGACGCTGATTCAGAATCAGGCTGCACGTTATGGCTTCTTCAGTGGGCATTTCACCCAGCAGAAATTGATCATCGATCCGCAGGCTGGCTACGCAGACGTTGCACTGGTTTACGAAAGCGGGCCTCGCTACCGGTTGGGTAACGTGGAATACGAAGGGGATTTTCCATTCGATCAAGACCTGCTCAATCGCATGGTGCCGTTCAAGCCAGACGAGCCCTATGATTCGGAAACCCTTGCTGAGCTTCAGCAGACGCTGCTCCGAAGCGGTTATTTCGACAGCGTGCGCGTCAACGCTATTCCGGCAGATGCCAAAGACCAGACGATTCCCGTCATGGTGAATCTGACTACTCGCAAGCCACGCACGCTGGGGTTGGGGCTTGGCTACTCTACCGACGTCGGCCCGCGTGTTCGCGCAACCTGGGATCGACATTGGCTCAATGCACAGGGGCATAGCCTGGGTGCGGAGATGGAGCTTTCTGCGCCACGCCAGAACATCGGCGCCTGGTATGACATTCCCGGGCGCGACCCCATCAACGATAAATTCCGTTTGGCGGGGGGATATCAGTATGAAGAAATCGCCGATGACGATTCGCTGAGTCGCCTGCTCACCGTCGGGCCCGAATGGCATCGCAAATTGCCCAGCGGCTGGACACGGGTGCTCTCCCTGAAACTCCAGCGAGAGGAATACCGTCTGGGAGACGATTCCGGTCTATCGACACTGCTCATGCCGGGTGTCGATTATTCCTACCTGCGCAGCGATAATCGGATCGATCCCAGCCATGGTTACCGACTGCAGTTTGGTGTCTCGGCTGCCAAAGAGGGCATCGTGTCCGACGCCAACATGGTGCATGTGACGGCGCTGGCGCGTGGCCTGACTACTTTTGCCGGTGGGCACCGGCTGCTAGGGCGGGTTCAGGTCGGCGGCAACGCCACCAATGGGTACAAGCAGATTCCGCCATCGCTGCGCTTCTTTGCCGGTGGTGATCAGAGCGTCAGGGGCTATGACTACCAGACGCTATCGCCCACGAACTCCGACGGAGACAGAATCGGTGGACGATACATGGTCACCGGCAGCGTTGAGTACCAGTATCCGCTCAAGGATAAATGGCGACTGGCGACCTTTGTCGACCAGGGGGGAGCGTTCAATGCGCTCGATAATCCGGATATCAAGACCAGTATCGGCCTTGGTATCCGTTGGGTTTCGCCAGTGGGGCCCATACGTGTCGATCTGGCTCATGGCCTTGATGAAGAAGGTAGCTTTCGTTTGCATTTCTCGATGGGGCCGGAATTATGATGCGTGCGCTCAAGATTGTTGGCGCCACGCTGCTGACGGTTGTCGTTGTTCTTGTATTGGGCGTGACCATTTTATTGGGAACCGAGTCTGGGAGCCGTTGGGTGTTGGGCCGGATTCCCGGGCTTGCAGTGGAAGGCTATATGGGTCGACTGGGAGGGCACTGGAAGGCCGACACGCTGACCTGGGCTCAGGCCGGTACGCAGGTTAGGCTGGTGTCTCCTGAGTTCGCTTGGTCGCCTGGTTGCCTGTTCAAGCGAACACTGTGCATCGATACGCTCGTAGCCAGCGAGGTCAATCTCGATCTGGCGCCTACCGAGGAGCAGACGCCCGATGAGGGGCCGGTTACATTACCCGACCTCAAGCTACCGGTAGACGTTCAGCTGGGTGATGTACGCATAGGACGGTTTACGCTCGATGGCAATGAGCAGTTCGCAAACGCCACGCTACGCGCTCATTCTGAGGGTGGCAGCCTGGTCATTGAGCAGCTGGATGCGCACCGCGACGACATGATGCTCAGCCTTACCGGGACGTTGCAGCCTTCCGGGAAATGGCCTTTGACGGCGGACGCCAATGCCCGTCTGCCTGCGCCTGACCAGCAGGAGTGGCCACTGACCTTACATGTGGAAGGTGATCTGCAGGGAAGCTTGACTCTTAAGGCCGACAGCAGCGGTTACCTGCCGGGCCGGTTGACAGGTGACGTGCAGCCTTTGGCAGAGGGTGTGCCAGCTTCGCTGCATCTGACGGCCAACGGTTTCAAGCCAACACAGGATCTGCCAAAGACCCTGACGTTCAATGCGCTCGACCTGACTGCAAACGGCACTCTTAAAGATGGATATAAGTTGGTAGGCACGTCTGTATTGCCGGGTGAAGGAGGTGAGGTCGCCCTGAAGCTTGATGGCACCGTTACGGCAGAAGGTGCAGACCTTAAAGGACTGACGCTCGATGCGGGGCAGCAGCGTAAAGTCGTCTTGAGCGGCAAAGCAGGCTGGTCGGAAGGACTCAATGCGAATGCCACTATCAACTGGAATGAGTTCCCATGGCGTCGGCTGTACCCGGAGATTGAGGAGCCGCCCGTAGCGCTGCGTCGATTGAAAGGTGAAGTTCAGTACGCCGATGAGCGCTATATCGGAAATGTGGACGCTGCACTAACGGGGCCTGCCGGTGATTTCACACTGGTAACGCCGTTTACGGGTGATCTCACACAGATCAATTTGCCATCGCTGGATCTACATGCCGGGCAAGGACGTGCCGAGGGGCAGGTGAATGTCCGGTTTGCTGATGGCATTGGTTGGAAGGCGAACCTGAACCTCAGCCAGTTTAATCCTGCATTCTGGGTCGCCCAGCTGCCTGGCAATCTGGGCGGACCGCTACGCAGTGAAGGGGAAATCAAGGGTGAGCAGCTGCGTGTGACGGCTGATCTGGGACTGCAGGGACAACTGAGAGGTCAACCTGCTCAGCTGGCAGCGCAGGCGCGTGGTCAGGATAAGCAATGGGATCTTGATAACCTGACTGTCCGTCTGGGCAGTAATCGCATTCAGGGAAGCGGTCAGCTGGCCGAGCAATGGAAAGGGCACCTGGATATCGACTTGCCTCGTCTCGGCCAGTTATGGCCAGGTCTGGCTGGCGCCATTAATGGAAAAGTGGATTTGCGCGGAACTCAGCAGGCGCCGCAAGGGGAGCTGGTGTTGAATGGGCGAGAGGTTGCCTATCAAACCAACCGGCTGGCGGCTTTGAGCCTTAAAGGTACGCTTGATGCGCGTCAACAGGGACGAATCCAGCTATTAACCTCCGGTGTACGTGCAGGCACTAGCGACATTGGACGTGTGGTGCTCGATGGACAGGGTAACCGTCATCAGCAGGCAGTCACGCTTGATGTAAAAGGGCCGCTGGCAAATCTGGCGCTTGCCCTGGAGGGTACGCTCGATGATGCGATGAACTGGCGAGGGCGGCTTACTCGAGGTGCTGTCCAGAGTGGTCCCCAGGACTGGCGCCTGCAAAACCCTGCAAGCCTTGAGCGTCTGGCAAACGGGCAACTGACGCTTGGCCAGCACTGCTGGCTATCAGGTAAAGCCTCGCTCTGTGGGGAAGACCAGCGCCTGATGCCGGAACCACGGCTACGCTACCATCTGCGCAACTTTAACCTTGCCGGACTGGCACCTTTCCTGCCCGAGGATTTTGGCTGGCAAGGTGCGCTTAATGCTGATATCCGTCTTGATCTTCCTGAGAGCGGGCCAGACGGCACGGTTACAGTCGACGCAGGCACAGGGACGCTGAGGGCACGTAACGCCGACGGCCAGTGGGCAGACTTTGCCTATGACACGCTCAAGCTGAATAGTACGTTGCGCCCCGATGATGTGCGCGCCTCTCTGGATTTTAGCGGCCCGCAGCTTGGCAACCTCACCCTGAATGCACAGATTGATCCACGCCCTGATGACAAGCCTGTCTCAGGGCGCTTCGATCTGCGCGGGTTGAATGTAGCCATTGCCAAAGGTTTTGTTTCAGGTATTGAGCAACTGGACGGAAGAATCGACGGTAGTGGTCAGGTAAGCGGTACGCTGCTTCAACCTTCGATCAATGGTCGGATCGATTTGAGCAATGGTCAGGTCGGGGGCGGTATCGTTCCAACCCGTCTTCAGGATCTTCGGCTGACTGCTCTGATTGCCGGAAACCAGGCGAACGTGAGCGGTGGATGGCGCAGCGGCGAGCGCGGCCAGGGTAATGTGAGTGGAGCGATATCCTGGGCGGATGGATTGGACATGAATGTCGCCGTACGTGGCGATCGTCTTCCTGTTGTGGTTGAGCCCTATGCTAACCTTATCGTGGCGCCTGACCTGAATATTGTCATGCAGAACGGTAGTCTGGCGCTCAAGGGTACGGTTCGCGTGCCGAGCGGTGCCATTACGGTTCGGGAGTTGCCACCGTCTACCGTCAAGGTTTCCAATGATGCGGTAATCGTTGGACAGGAAGCGCCTGCGCCCAAGCAGGAGACCCAGCTGTCCATGGATGTAAATGTACTGGTGGGCCAGGACAAGCTCACGTTTTCAGGGTTCGGTCTGACTGCCAACCTTGAAGGGAACGTGCATATTGGTGACAACCTGGATACGCGCGGTGAAGTTCGTTTAATGGATGGTCGCTACCGTGCTTACGGTCAGCGACTGACTATTCGGCGGGCGCGTATATTCTTCCAGGGTCCGATCGCTCAACCGTTCCTGGATGTGGAAGCGGTACGTGTCGTGGATGACGTAACCGCAGGGTTACGTTTGTCAGGTCTGGCCGATCAGCCTCGCGTCGAGGTGTTTTCGGACCCTACTATGGGCCAGGAGCAAGCCTTGGCCTATATTGTTCTAGGGCGCCCGCTGACCAACAACGACGAAGGCGAGAACAACATGTTGGGGCAGGCCGCACTTGCGCTGGGCCTTGCCGGAGGGTCATCCACGGCGGGTGAGCTGGCGCAGCGTTTGGGCGTACAGAACTTTCAGCTGGATACCGAAGGGACAGGCGACAAGACCAGTGTCGTTGCGTCAGGCAATATTACCGACCGCTTGGCGCTTCGATACGGTGTAGGCGTCTTCGAGCCGGCCAATACGGTCGCCTTGCGTTATCAGCTTACCAAGCAGCTGTATCTTGAAGCAGCCAGTGGTATTGCCAGCTCATTGGATTTCTTCTACAAGCGAGACTTCTAACCCGCCAGGGTTGTCCGATCGTATTGGTCGGGCAACAGGGTAACGCTTGGGTAGTGACCCGTTAGTGCACGGTAGGGATGATTTGCAATAAACAGGTCTTCAGACTTTAAAGCCTGAGGCGAAGCGTGTTTACTTGATGTTCCATTCAATTGTAGGAAACAGGTCATGACAGAAGTCACTCTTCGCGGTAATCCGGTTCAGATTGAAGGTACTCTGCCTCAGGCGGGTCAGTCCGCACCGGCATTCAGCCTGGTCAATGGCGATCTGGCCGATACCACGCTGGAAAGCTTTGCCGGCAAGCGCAAGGTCCTGAACATTTTCCCAAGTGTGGATACTCCGACCTGTGCCATGTCGGTTCGCAAGTTCAATACCGAAGCCGCCAAGCTGGAAAACACCGTGATCCTGTGCGTGTCAGCTGACTTGCCGTTTGCCCAGAAGCGTTTCTGCGGTGCAGAAGGCATCGAAAATGTAATCAACCTATCCACGCTGCGTGGTCGTGAGTTTCTGAAAGACTACGGTGTTGCCATCGCGTCCGGCCCCTTGGCGGGTCTTGCCGCACGTGCGGTAGTAATTCTGGATGAAAATAATAAGGTGCTTTATAGCGAACTGGTGCCTGAAATTGGACAGGAGCCCAACTACGAAGCGGCTATTGCAGCGCTGAAATAAGGTAGAAGAAAACCACTCGGGCCTTGATCAAGGCCCGGGTGCAGATGCATGAAGTCGATGCGCTTCAAGATGTAACAAGGCAAGGCAGAATCCAACGTTCCGTCATACTCTTATGACATTCTGGCGGCAGTGTATTGCTTGCTGCTCCGCACCATTCAATCCTGTATGTAAACAACGCGTAAATCCGCTTGGCCTGATGAAGGCTGCGGCTTACCGTTATCTTTCCGAAACTTATTGCTGTGGCGTTCATGAGCGATTCCCTCAATTCCAAACCTTCTCGCTCCAAATTTCCTTTGTTGATTGCTGTTGTGGTAGTGGCGGTTGGCGCTGTAGCTGCATGGCATTTTCTAGGTAAATCGCCTGAACAGGCAGGGCCTACCGGTCGTAACGCTGCTCAAACTGAGCAGAAAGGGCCGGCTGGAGCCGGACGCCGTGGTTCCATGGCTCCAACAGACATGATTGTGAGCACTGGAAAGGCCGAAAAAACGACGCTTTCGGTTTACCTCAATGCATTGGGCACGGTAACGGCCTACAACACGGTTGAAGTTCATGCCCGTGTCGACGGTCAGTTGGCCAAGGTACTGTTTACTGAAGGGCAGGAGGTGAAGGCCGGGGACGTACTGGCTGTCGTCGATCAGCGGCCTTATCAGGCGGCGCTGGCACAAGCCCAGGGGACCTTGCAGGAGAATCAGGCTCAGCTGAAGAATGCACAGATCGATCTGGAGCGTTATCGCCAGCTCTTCAAGGAAGACTCAGTAGCCAAGCAGACACTGGATACACAGCAGGCGCTGGTTGCTCAGTATCAAGGAACCATCAAGAACAGCGAAGCGCAGGTGGCCGATGCCAGACTGAACCTGACCTTTACCGAAGTACGGGCTCCCATTAGCGGCCGGTTGGGTCTGCGTCAGGTGGACGTGGGTAATCTGGTGGCTAGCGGTGACACTACGCCGATCGTAACCATTACCCAAACCAAGCCTATTGCCCTGACATTCAGCCTGCCTGAGGATCAGCTCAGCACGGTGCGTCGCCAGATGGCGACCGGAAAGCCGCTGGCCGTAGAGGCATGGGACCGCGGGCGAAACAGGGTTCTGGCAACGGGTACGCTGGTAACGGTGGACAACCAGATCGATACCAGCACGGGCACGGTCAAGTTCAAGGCTCGCTTCGATAATCAGGATGAGTCGCTGTTTCCCAATCAGTTCGTTAATGTCCGCTTGCATGCGCTGGAGCTGAGCGATGTCATTGTCATTCCGATCTCGGCTATTCAACGTAACGACGAAGGGCCTTACGTTTTCGTCGTTGGCGAAGGCAATAAGGTTGCAACGCGCAAAGTCAGCCTGGGCGAGATACAGGGCGAGCAGGTAGAGGTCCGTTCAGGCCTGGATGCCGGTGAAACTGTTGTGACAGAAGGACTCGACCGCCTGCGTGACGGCCAGACAGTCAAGGTTACTCAGCCTATTACGGAAACTGCGCCCAAGTCAGATCCGGACGCCAATGAGGCCACGTTAGGCGGCGGAGCCGGTGAATGAACCCGTCTCGTCTTTTTATCCTTCGGCCGGTAGCGACCACCTTATTGATGGTCGCTGTTCTGCTGGCCGGTATTATTGCTTACCGGTTGTTGCCTGTAGCCTCGCTGCCAGAAGTTGATTATCCCACCATTCAGGTCAAGACCCTTTATCCGGGAGCCAGCCCTGAAATCATGAACTCAGGCGTGACCGCGCCGTTGGAGTCAGAGTTAGGGGAGATTCCTGGGCTGGAGGAGATGTCTTCCACCAGCTCTGGAGGCGCCTCTGTCATAACGCTGCGGTTCAGTCTGGACAGTAATCTGGATGTGGCGGAGCAGGAAGTACAGGCGGCGATCAACTCTGCCAATAACCTGCTGCCCAACGACCTGCCGCAGCCGCCGATCTTTAGCAAAGTCAATCCGGCCGACACCCCGATTCTGACGTTGGCAGTCACCAGCAGCAGCCTGCCCTTGCCCAAGATTCAGGACTTGGTGGAAACCCGCTTGGCGCAAAAGATTGCTCAGGTCAGTGGCGTCGGTATGGTTAGCCTGTCCGGCGGGCAGCGTCCTGCTGTTCGGATTCAGGCCAATCCTACTGCATTGGCGGCCTATGGTTTGAGTCTGGAAAATCTGCGGACCGCTATCGCTAACAACAACCAGAACGGGCCGAAGGGAAGCTTTGACGGACCGACACGCTCATCGACACTGGATGCTAATGATCAGCTGCAATCAGCCGATGAGTACAAAAACCTCGTCATTGCCTATCAGAACGGTGCGCCTGTACGGCTGAAAGACGTTGCGTTGGCGATCGATGGGGCTGAGAACAACAAGCTGGCTGCCTGGGCCAACGACACTCCTGCAGTCATTCTGAACGTTCAGCGGCAGCCCGGCGCCAATGTCATTCAGGTTGTGGATCAGATCAAGCGGCTACTACCAACCCTACAGGAGACCTTGCCGGAAAACCTGGATGTGATGGTGCTGACGGATCGCACAACCACTATCCGGGCATCGGTCCGTGATGTTCAGTTCGAACTGGTGCTGGCCATAGGACTGGTGGTCATGGTGACTTTCCTGTTCCTGCGCAACGTCTCGGCGACGCTGATTCCCAGCGTCGCTGTGCCGTTGTCGTTGGTCGGTACGTTTGGAGTCATGTACCTGGCTGGCTTTTCCATCAACAACCTGTCGTTGATGGCGCTGACGATCGCTACCGGCTTCGTCATTGACGATGCCATCGTCATGGTCGAAAACATTGCCCGCTATCTGGAGGAAGGAGAATCGCCACTTGAGGCTGCACTCAAAGGCTCAAAGCAGGTAGGTTTCACGATCATCTCGCTGACCTTCTCGCTGATTGCTGTACTGATCCCGCTTCTGTTCATGAGTGACATTGCCGGGCGGCTGTTCCGTGAGTTTGCCATTACGCTGGCTGTTTCCATTCTGATTTCCTGCGTGGTTTCGTTGACCCTCACACCGATGCTCAGTGCGAAACTGTTGCGCCATGTGCCGGAAGACAAGCAGAGCGCATTCTCGCGCAAGGCCGGAGCCGTTATCGACGGAATGATCCAACGATACGCTACAGGTTTGCGCTGGGTTCTTCGGCATCAACCGCTGACACTGATAGTTGCCATCGGTACGCTGGCGCTGACCGCGGTGCTTTATCTCTTCATGCCGAAGGGGTTTTTCCCGCTTCAGGACACAGGCCTGATTCAGGGAATTTCCGAAGGCCCGCAAAGCATGTCCTTTGAAGGTATGGCCAAGCGGCAACAGGCGCTGGCTTCGATCATCATGCAGGACCCTGCGGTCGACAGTCTGTCATCGTTTATCGGAGTTGATGGTGATAATCCGACCCTCAATACCGGGCGCATGTTGATCAACTTAAAGCCTCATGATGTCCGAGATGTATCTGCCTCGGAGATCATTACACGCCTTCAGGACCAGATGGCCGATCTGCCTGACATGAAGCTTTATCTGCAGCCGGTACAGGATCTAACGGTGGAAGATCAGGTTAGTCGTACGCAATACCAGTTCCGTCTGGTCGACTCGAGCCTGGAAACGCTCAAGACTTGGGTTCCAAAGCTGGTCGAGCATTTGCAGACGCTACCGCAGCTGACGGAAGTCGCCAGTGACTTGCAACCGCGCGGCCTGCAGGCCTATATCAGCGTTGATCGGGATAACGCGTCTCGGCTGGGCGTGAGCCTGAGCGATGTTGACAGCGCACTGTACAACGCGTTTGGTCAGCGCCTGGTTTCAACCATCTTTACTCAGTCCAACCAGTACCGGGTCGTACTGGAAGTGGGGCCGCAGTTCCAGCTGGGACCGCAGGCGCTGACGCAGATCTACGTGCCAAGCTCCACGACGACCACTACCAACGGCACGACTACTACAACCAGTGGGCAGGTGCCGCTATCGGCCATTGCCCATGTAGAGGAGCGCAATACCCTTCTGGCGATCAACCATGCCGGGCAGTTACCTGCCGCGACAGTTTCCTTCAACTTGGCCAAGGGTGTATCGCTGGGTGAGGCTGTGGAAGCGATTCGTCAGGCGGAGCAGGATCTCAAAATGCCGGCAACTGTTGATACCCATTTCCAGGGTGCAGCGCTGGCGTTCGAGTCTTCCCTGTCGAGTACGCTACTGCTGATTCTGGCCGCAGTGGTCACCATGTACATTGTGCTGGGAATTCTTTATGAGAGCTTTATCCATCCCGTCACGATTCTATCGACGCTGCCTTCGGCCGGGGTAGGAGCGTTGCTAGCGCTCTGGATTGCCGGGCAGGACATCGGCATGGTGGCCATCATCGGCATCATTCTCCTGATCGGTATCGTCAAGAAAAACGCCATCATGATGATCGACTTTGCCCTTGAAGCCGAGCGGGAAGAGGGTAAAACACCGGAGGAGGCTATCTACCAAGCCTGTCTGCTGCGCTTCCGGCCGATCCTGATGACTACCATGGCTGCCTTGCTGGGCGCCTTGCCATTGATGTTGGCCAGTGGTGCAGGCGCCGAGCTGCGCCAGCCGCTGGGTATTGCGATGGTAGGCGGTCTTCTGGTTAGCCAGCTGCTGACCTTGTTTACCACTCCGGTCATTTACCTGGCGTTTGGCCGGTTAGCCACACGATTCAACCGCTGGCGCTGTCGGCATAACCTGGATTTCTCCGGGGAAATCCGATGAATTTTTCGGCACTGTTCATTCGGCGACCGGTTGCGACTTTGCTGTTGACGCTGGCTATCGTGTTATCCGGTTGGCTGTCTTTCGGTTTGCTGCCAGTTGCACCGCTACCACAGGTGGATTTTCCTACCATTGTGGTCAGCGGCACTCTGGCAGGAGCCAGTCCCGAGACCATGGCCTCTTCAGTGGCTACACCTCTGGAACGCTCATTGGGACGTATTTCGGGCATTACTGAAATGACGTCCACCAGCTCTCAGGGCAGTACCACCATCATCATCCAGTTCGATCTGGATAAGAACATCGACGGTGCCGCGCGTGAGGTTCAGGCTGCCATCAATGCGGCGGTGCCTTCGTTGCCCACGGGAATGCCCAGCAATCCGACCTACCGCAAGATCAATCCGGCCGATATGCCCATCATGGTATTGGCGCTCACGTCGGATAAGCTGGACAAGGGCAAGCTTTATGATCTGGCATCCAATACGGTCGCCCTTAAATTGGCCTCGGCCAAAGGTGTCGGTCAGGTCAGCGTAGGCGGCAGTTCGTCGCCTGCCGTGCGGATTGATCTGAACCCGGATGCGCTCAACCATTACGGCCTGTCTCTAGACGATGTTCGTACCGCAATCAATGCGGCCAATTCCAATTCGCCCAAAGGCGCATTTGAGTACGGCGATCTGCATTGGCAAATTGACGCCAATTCCCGGCTGAACAAGGCGAGTGACTATCAACCGCTCATCATTCGTACCCGTAATGGGCAAGTGGCGCGACTGGACGATGTAGCCACCATTACCGATTCAGTCGAAGACACCCGCAACCTTGGTTTCTCCAATAATTCTCCGGCGGTGCTCATTCTGATTTCACGGCAGGCCGGCGCCAATATCATCGAAACCATCGACGGTATCCGGGAGCAGTTGCCAGCGCTACAGGAGACATTGGGTAAGGACGTCACGCTGAGCATCATGGATGACCGTAGCCCCGGCATTCGCGATTCGCTGCATGAGGCCGAGTTTACGCTGATCATTTCCATCGCCCTGGTCATTCTGGTGGTGTACCTGTTCCTGCGGGACATACGTGCGACGTTAATCCCCAGCATTGCCGTACCAATTTCTCTGGTGGGCACCTTTGCGGTGATGTATCTGTGCGGGTTTTCGCTCAATAACCTGTCACTCATGGCGTTGATCGTCTGTACTGGGTTTGTGGTCGACGATGCCATTGTGGTGGTGGAGTATATTGCCCGCCGGATCGAAGAGGGCGAGAAGCCCTATCAGGCCGCGTTGTTGGGCGCGCGCGAGGTAGGGTTCACGGTTCTTTCCATGAGCCTGTCGCTGGTAGCGGTCTTTCTGCCGATTCTGTTGCTGACGGGCATTATCGGTCGCTTGTTCCGCGAGTTTGCGGTGACGCTATCGGTTGCCGTTCTGGTGTCGATGGTCGTATCGCTGACGCTCACGCCGATGCTGTGCGCCAGGCTTCTCAGGGCGCACCGGCCCCGCAAGGAAACGCCTGTAGAGCAAAAGACCAGTCGTTTGGTTGCGGCAATGTCCCGGTATTATCGGGCAAGCCTTGCCTGGGCGTTGGATCACTCGTTTCTCATGCTGTTGATTCTGATCGCCACGATTGCGCTCAACTTTTACCTGTATGCCGTAGTACCCAAGGGTTTTCTGCCGGATCAGGATACCGGCCGCCTGCGTGGCTATGCCGTGGCGGATCAGGGAATCTCCTTCAGTGGGATGCAGAGCAAGATGGAGGCTTATCGGAAAGTGCTCATGGCCGATCCGGCGGTCGACAATGTGCTGGGCTTTACCGGAGGTCGAGGGCCTGGCGGCTCATCCACCAATAGCGGGTCGTTTTTCATTACGCTCAAGGATATCTCCCAGCGCGATCCAGTCGAGACCGTCGCCATGCGGCTGCGCAAAGCCGCGGCAGCTCAGGTGCCTGGTGCCAACCTCTTCCTGGTGGCGTCACAAGACTTTCGCGCCGGAGGGCGGGAAGGAAATGGTGCTTATCAATTCACGGTCAAAAGTGACGACCTGGAGCTTTTGCGTACCTGGAATCCACGGATCGAGGCTGCTCTTCGAAAGGTCTCGCAGATCATTTCCGTGAACAGTGATTCACAAGACAAAGGGGTTGAGTTGTCGCTGGACATCGATCGCGACACGGCCAGCCGGTACGGCGTCGACATTCAGATGATCAATGCCGTCTTGAACAACTCGTTCTCGCAGCGGCAAATCTCGACCATGTATGAAGACCGCAACCAGTACCACGTTGTGCTGGGTGTGGGTGATCAGTACAGGCAGAGTGTGGACGTCCTGAGCCAGGTGTATGTGGTCACCAGCGAGGGTAATCGTGTCCCGCTTTCCAGCTTCACTCGTTATCGGTTCAGTAACGCTCCGCTGCGGGTTGCCCATGATGGTCAGTTTGCCGCGTCGACGTTTTCCTTCGATCTCGCGCCTGATGTAAGTATCAGTCAGGCCAGGGATGCGATCCGTGACGCGATCAAACCGTTGAAGCTGCCGATTGGATTACAGACGGCGTTTGCGGGAAATGCCAGCATGGCGCAGCAGTCCCAGAGCGCTATGCCCCTGATTATTGTGGCTGCCCTGGTTGCGGTGTATATCGTGCTGGGTATGTTGTATGAAAGCTATATTCATCCACTGACGATTCTGTCGACGCTGCCTTCGGCGGGCGTTGGAGCTTTGCTGGCGCTGCAGCTCTTCAATACGCCGTTCACCTTGATCGCACTTATTGGCGTAATCCTCCTCATCGGGATCGTCAAGAAGAATGCCATCATGATTGTGGACTCTGCGCTGGATGCCGAGCGGCGTCTGGGGCTGGCGCCTCGCGAGGCGATTTTGGATGGCTGCGTCAGACGTTTCCGACCAATCATGATGACCACGCTGGCTGCAGTGCTTGGCGCCTTGCCCTTGCTTCTGGGCATGGGCGGTGATGCGCCGCTGCGTCGGCCGCTGGGGATCACTATCATTGGTGGCTTGATTGGCAGTCAGTTGCTGACGTTATATACCACTCCCGTTATCTACCTGTATCTGGACCGTCTGCGACACTGGTTTAACCGCCGTTGGGCGGGACGCCGAGCAGGCTCGCGCACGCATGCGCCCATGGAGAAATCATCATGATGTCGTTTTCAGCTCGTCCCCATTACTTGGGACTTGCCCTTGCCTTAGCCGTGGGTGGCTGCACAGTGGGACCAGATTACCAGCGACCCCAGGTCACTACGCCCATCGCATTTAAGCATGCTGAAGGTTGGCAGATGGCCAAGCCCAGCGATGCCATCAAGCGGGGGCAATGGTGGGAGGTGTATGGAGACAGCACCCTTGATGGTCTGATGCAGCGCCTGGAGAACTCCAACCAGACACTGACCCAGTATGAAGCCCAGTATCGCCAGGCACGCGCTCTGGTACGCCAAGCACGCGCCTCCTTCCTTCCCGCGGTAACCGGAAGCGCTGGTGCAACACGCTCGGGGCAGGGCGGTGGAAGCAGTTCGAGTTATCAGTATCAGACGTCAACAGGAACGACCATCACATTGCCACAAGGCACCAGCAGCGCCACTACTTCCAACAGCTACACCACCAGTCTTGGTGTCAGCTGGGAGCTTGACCTGTGGGGAAGCATTCGCCGCAGCGTGGAATCCCAAACAGGATCGGCGCAAGCCAGCGTGGCCGAGTTGGCCTCTACCAAGTTGAGTCTGCAATCGGAGCTGGCACAGAACTATTTGCAATTGAGGGTTCTGGATGCCCAGCAACGGCTCCTGGATGCTACGGTGCAGGCCTATGAGCGGTCACTACGGGTCACCGAAAACCAGTATCGCGCCGGTATGACTACGCGTTCGGACGTTGCCCAGGCTACGACCCAGCTCAAAAGTACCCAGGCGGATGCCATTGACCTCAAGTACCAGCGTGCGCAGCTGGAAAATGCGATTGCTGTGTTGATTGGTGTCCCGCCATCTGAGTTCAGTCTGGCGGCAGTAGAGACAGTACCGACCGTGCCCGGCATCCCTGCCAGCGTGCCGTCCGAGCTGTTGCAGCGTCGTCCGGATATTGCTCAGGCTGAGCGGCAGGTAATGGCTGCCAATGCCCAGATCGGTGTTGCCAAGGCGGCATATTACCCGACGCTTTCCCTGACAGCCTCGGGCGGTTATCGAAACAGCCAGTGGGGTAATCTGGTCAGCACCCCTAACCGTTATTGGTCCATCGGGCCAGCGTTCGATCTGACATTGTTTGACTTCGGCGCACGCCGTGCACAGGTCGAGCAGGCCGAAGCATCTTATGATCAGACTGTTGCCCAATATCGTCAGGCGGTACTCAACGGTTTCAAGGAGGTCGAAGATTACCTGGTTGAGCTGGACGTTCTTAATCAGGAATCCGGTGTAAGGCAGGAGGCACTGGATTCGGCGCGGGAGTCGCTGCGTCTGGCAGAAAATCAGTACCGTGCAGGTCTGATCGATTATCTGGACGTAGTAACGCTGCAAACCACGGCATTAAACAACGAACGCACCAACCTGACGCTGTTGGGTAGTCGTCTGGTTACCAGCGTTCAGTTGATTGCTGCAATGGGTGGTGGCTGGAATGCCGTTGAGCTTCAGCAGGATCCGCTCGCCAGGAGTGAGCCGTAACAAGAAAAAGCCCGCGGCCCAAGGAGCAGGGAAAGCCGCGGGCCAGGGCGACATCGTCGCCCCTAACCGAAGGATCAGGCGTTGGGGATCTCCCAACCGCCGCCTAGTGATTTATAGATCGCTACAATGCCTTGGTAGAGTTCGACTTCCGCTTGGGCCTGGGCGTCTTCCGCCGCCAGTCGCTCGCGCTCTGCATCCAGCAATACCAGGAAGTCCGACCCGCCTTCGCGGTAGCGGATCGCTGCCTGCTCGGCTGCTGCGCGGCTGGCTTCGGACTGGCGAATCAGTGCAACCAGGCGCTCCTGGCGTTTACCATAGTCGCTAAAGGCATTGGCACTTTCTTCAAGGGCAAGCAGCACTTGCTGTTCATAGTTGGCCAGGGCGCCTTCGGCATCTGCCTTGGCCCCACGCAGGCGTGCGCGAACGCTACCTAAGTCAAAGGCTGGCCAGCTTAAGGTAGGACCCAGGCCCCATGCGCGGGCGGCCGAAGAGCCGATCTCGGAACCCCGCCCCGCGGTGAACCCTAGAAAGCCGCTCAGGCTAACTCGCGGGAAAAGATCTGCAGTAGCTACACCGACATTCGCGGTTGCGGCTGCCAGCTGACGTTCGGCTGCCTGGATATCCGGGCGGCGGCGCAACAGCTCGGCCGGGTCACCAATGGGAAGCGCCTTGGCAATTGCAGGCAATGGCTTGGGTGAAAGGTCAATGCTCATCGCATCAGGCCGTTCGCCTATCAGGGTCGCTATCCGATTCTTTGCCCGCGCCGCTTCTGCCTGGAGTTGCGGCAGAGTCGCCTCGGTAGCCGCAAGGCGTGCATCAGCCCGCAAGACATCCAGCTGGCTGCCTACGCCTGCTTCATCCAGGGTTTGGGTCAATTGCCGGGAGGCTCGCTGATTCTTCAGGTTTTCCTGCGCAATATGCTCGCGCAGCTGGGCACCGCGGAGCGTGCCATAGGCGTCTACCAGTTCTGCAATCAGGCTGACCTGCAGTTGATTGAGTTCTGCCTGCGCGGCGTCTGCCTGAGCATCGCTGGCTTCCAGTTGATGCTGGATCCGGCCGAAGAGATCAATCTCCCAGGCCATGTCTAATCCAAGATCATAACGCTCATTGTTTGTACGCTTATCGGTGAAGCCCGGCTGCTGCGCCTTGCCGATCTCGCTACTAGCGCGACTGGTCACAACAGGAAAGCGGTCATTGGCCGTGTCATCACGCAGGGCACGAGCCGAGCGCAGTCGGGCATAGGCCACGCGAAGCTCCCGGTTGCCAGAAATCGAGCGCGCCACCAGCTGATTAAGGGTGGGGTCCTCGAATTGTTGCCACCACTGTGCCTCGAAACGGGAGTGATCATATTGGCTGCCCGCCGCGGTCTGCAGATGAGCCGGTTCGGTTTGCGGCGCCTGATAAGTCGGACCGACCGCACAGGCACTCAAGGCAAGGGCCAATAGACTTGGAACGAAGATTTTCATGACAGCACCTCCTGTGCGGCGATACGGCGCTCAGCACGACGCTCTACGAACGCACGGATCAGCACATAGAACAATGGAGTCAGTAGCAGGCCAAAGAAGGTCACACCCAGCATGCCGGAGAACACCGCAACGCCCATGGCATGACGCATCTCGGCACCTGCACCGGTAGACGTCACCAGCGGCACCACGCCCATGATGAAGGCAAAGCTGGTCATCAGGATCGGGCGTAGACGCAACCGGCATGCTTCCAGTACGGCGGCCACACGGTCCATGCCTTCTTCCTGTTTATCCTTGGCGAACTCCACGATCAGAATTGCGTTTTTGCAGGCCAGGCCAACCAAGACGATCAGGCCGATCTGGGTAAAGATGTTGTTATCACTCCCGGACAGAATGACCCCTGTGATAGCGCACAGAAGCGTCATTGGTACGATGAGAATAACGGCAAGCGGCAGGCTCCAGCTTTCGTACTGGGCAGCAAGCACCAGGAAGGCCAGCAGCACGCACAGCGGGAAGACTAGGAAGGCCGTGTTGCCCGACAGGATTTGCTGGTAGGTCAGCTCGGTCCACTCGTAGGTCATGCCATTGGGCAACTCTTCCTTCATGAGTTTTTCCAGCGCGGCCTGTGCCTGGCCCGAGCTGTAACCGGGTGCCGGGGCGCCGTTGATTTCGGCCGTGATAAACCCGTTGTAGTGCATCACGCGGTCGGGGCCTGCGCTATCACTTACCTTCACGAAGGTAGACAGCGGCACCATCTCGCCCAGGTTGTTACGTACCTTCAGCTGGCCGATCTGGTCGGCTTCAAGGCGGAACTGCTGATCGGCTTGTACGTTGACCTGGAAGGTACGGCCAAAGCGGTTGAAGTCGTTGGCATACAGCGAGCCCAGGTAGACCTGTAGCGTATCGAAGATATCGCTGATCGCAACGCCATGAGTCTTGGCTTTCTCACGATCAATATCGGCATCGATTTGCGGAACGTTGACCTGGTAACTGGAGAACAGGCCTGCCAGTTCCGGCACGCTCTGGCTTTTCGCAATGATGTTCTGCGTTTGGGCGAACAGCTCGTTGTAGCCCAGGTTGCCTCGATCCTCGATTTGCACACGGAAACCGCCGATGCTACCCAGGCCCTGAACCGGCGGAGGCGGGAAGATCGCGATGATCGAATCCTGAATAGAACTGAACTTGCCGTTGAGTGCACCTGCAATCGCGTTGGCTGACAGACTGGGGTCCTTACGCTCTTCGAAGGGCTTGAGTGTCACGAAAACAATGCCGCTGTTGGGGCTGTTGGTAAACCCATTAATGGAGAGTCCCGGGAACGCCACGGTGCTTTCCACGCCCGGATACTTGAGCGCGATATCGGACATCCGCTTGATGACGTCTTCGGTACGATCCAGCGTAGAAGCGTCAGGCAGCTGCGCAAAGGCGACCAGATACTGCTTGTCCTGTTGCGGCACGAAACCTGTAGGCGTGTTCGTCAGCCCAAACACCGTCAGCGCCATCAGACCGGCATAGACCACTAGCGCAATCGAGCCGCGGCGAAGCACACGTGCAACCACGCCTACATAGCCGTGACTGGCGCGTTCGAATATACGGTTGAATGGCGCGAACAGCCAGCTGCCCAGCAGGCGATCCAGCAAGCGCGAAAAACGGTCCTTGGGAGCATCGTGTCCCTTGAGCAGGACGGCTGCCAGTGCAGGGGAGAGCGTAAGCGAGTTGAAGGCTGAGATGACCGTTGAAATAGCAATGGTCAGGGCGAACTGTCGATAGAACTGTCCCGTCAATCCGGAAATAAAGGCGGTGGGTACAAACACAGCGCACAGCACTAGCGCGGTAGCGATGATAGGACCGGTTACTTCCCGCATCGCTCGCTGGGTTGCGGCAACCGGAGAGAGGCCCAGCCCAATGTTCCGTTCGACGTTTTCCACGACCACGATGGCATCGTCCACCACAATCCCAATAGCTAATACCAGCCCGAAAAGGGACAGTGCGTTCAGTGAAAACCCGAACAAGTGCATCAAGGCGAACGTGCCGATCAGCGAAACCGGAACGGCTGCCAGCGGGATGATAGAGGCGCGCCAGGTTTGCAGGAACAGCACCACAACCAGCACAACCAGCACGATGGCTTCAAAAAGGGTATGCACAACCGCTTCGATGGAGCCACGGACGAAGATCGTAGGGTCATAAACGATGGAGTAGTCCATACCCTGAGGGAAGCTCTTCTTCAGGTCAGCCATTCTCGCCCGCACCTGATTGGACAGGTCGATTGCGTTGGAGCCTGGACGCTGGAAGATCGGTATGGCGACGGCTGGTTTGTTGTTCAACAATGAACGCAGGGCGTACTGGTTCGAGCCCAATTCAACGCGCGCAATGTCCCTCACGCGGGTGATTTCACCATTTGCGCCGGCTCGAACAATGATGTTTTCGAACTCTTCCTCATTGACCAGGCGGCCTTGGGTGTTGATGGCCAGTTGGAAGCTGTTCGCGTTGGGCGCGGGCGGGGCGCCCAGAGAACCTGCCGCAACCTGGCGGTTCTGCTCACGAATGGCGTTGACGACATCTGTTGCCGTCAGGCCACGAGAGGCCACCTTGTTCGGGTCAAGCCACACACGCAGGGAATACTCGCCCATGCCGAACAGCTGGACATCACCCACACCGTCCAGGCGGGACAGCTCGTCCTTGATGTTGATCAGCGCATAGTTGGACAGGTACAGCATGTCGTAGCGCTCATCGGGCGAGGTAAGGTGCACCACCATGGCCAGATCCGGTGAGGCCTTGTCAGCGGTTACACCCAGACGCTGCACTTCTTCAGGCAGCTTGGGCAGGGTGCGGGTGACACGGTTCTGCACCTGTACCTGCGCTGTATCCAGATCTGTGCCCAAGGCAAACGTAATGGTCAGCTTCATCTTGCCGTCGGCAGTGGCCTGGGACGACATATAGAGCATGTGCTCGACGCCGTTCATGGCTTGCTCCAGCGGGGCTGCCACGGTCTCGCCGATAACTTTGGGGTTGGCGCCCGGGAAGGTAGCGTTAACCACTACTGTGGGCGGCACGACTTCCGGGTATTCACTGATAGGAAGTTGAAAGAGCGAGACGGCTCCGCCGATCAGGATAATCAGCGAGAGAACGGCCGCGAAAATGGGACGCTTGATGAAGAACTGTGAGAAGTTCATCGGACCATTCCTTTGTAAACGCGAGCAACAGGGCACCGTCGCTCTCCTGGTAGAAGAGCGAGGCGCATGGGCTTGGCGGCAGGGTTAGACGGTGTTAACGATGCGTATCGTTGGCAGTCAGCTGAATCGGCTTGTCCGGCAGAGGCAGGCTTTTCGCTACCAGCTCGCGCTGATGCTTGAGTGCAGCCAGGGTGGCCTCGTCAGCCATGGGTACGATCTGAGCGTCTGCCTGGGAGCCCGGACGGATGCGTTGCAGGCCATTGATGATGACCTTGTCATTGCTGGCCAGACCTGTACGGACAATCCGCAGCCCTTCGATTTTCGGACCCAGTTCAACCGAGCGGTAATCCACGGTGCCGTCGTCTTTGACTACCAGCACGTATTTTTTGCCCAGATCAGTACCTACAGCCTCATCCTTGATGAGCATCGCGTTATAGGTACCGCTGCCAACCAGCTTCAGCCTTGCATAGAGCCCAGGAGTAAACTGGCCATCAGTGTTTTCGAATACGGCCCGTCCACGAATGGTGCCTGTACGGGGATCAACCTGGTTATCAAGAAAGTTCATCTTGCCTAGGTGAGGGTGGCCGGTTTCGCTGGAAAGTCCCATAAAGACCGGACTGGTTTCGCCCCGCACACCTTGGCGTTTCAAGTTGGAATACTTGAGGAAAACACGTTCATCAGCATCGAAATAGGCATACACCTTGTCGGTGGATACCAGCGTGGTGAGTTGGCTTTCCCCAGCATTTACCAGGTTACCCGCGGTCACCTCGGCCCGGCCAACGCGACCTGTAATGGGGGCGGTAACTTGAGTAAAGCTCAGGTTCAGACGGGCTGCGTCCAGTTCGGCTTGCGTAGCGGCAAGCGTCGCCTTGGCTTCCAATGCTTCGCTGGTGCGGGCATCCGCTACTTCGGCAGAGATCGCATTGCTTGAGCGCAAGCGCTCGCCACGTTGTGCTTCATTCTGAGCCCGATCCAGATGAGCCTTGGCCTGTTGCAGCTGCGCTTCCAGACGCTTCACTTCGGCCTGGAAGGGGCGGGGGTCGATCTGGAAAAGCAGGTCGCCTTTCTTAACTAAGGTGCCTTCCTGAAAGACAACCCGATCGATATAGCCCGAAACGCGCGGACGAATGATGACAGACTCGGGCGCTTCGAGGCGGCCGGTAACCTCATCCCATTCCGTGATCGGTTGTTGAATGACCTGAGCGGCGCTGACCTTGGGCTTTGCTGGTGCTGTGGCCGACGCATCAGGCTTGTTGTCGCAGGCACTGAGCAATAGAACGCTGGCTAATGCCAGAGAAGATCGCCAGAGAGTGGAAGACTGTTCCATGTTCGTTTCCGCCGGACAAAGTGAGGAAAATTTAAGTACGGCGGAGTCTGGCTCAAGGGTCTGGCACGATCGAATCGAACACTCTGAATTTAACTATCGATCAAAATGATAAAAGCCTTCAAATATATCGATAGCAGACTATCTTTAGTTATGTAATACCAGCCCATTATTATAAACTGTCTGGATCTCCCACAAACATTTGTATACGAGAGCGTAACCAGCGTTCGGCAGGGTCGTTATCGTGCACACCGCTCCAGGCCATGGAGAGTTCAAAGGATTGCACCTCCAGAGGTGGATCTTCGATGCGCAAGCCGCCGTTGGAAGCCAGTACCTGGGCGGTGTAGTCCGGGACGGTGGCGAGCAGATCCGTATTGGTCAGTAGTGTTCCCAGGCCGTTGAACTGGGGGACTGCCAGCACGACGCGCCTCTGCTTGCCCAGCGTCGACAGCGCATCATCGATAAACCCACTCAGGTCGCCGGCAGGCGATACCAGCGCATGAGGGCGAGCACAAAAGTCGTCCAAGGTCAGCGTGCCGGGAATGGAATCGGCCCGAAGCACTTTTGAGCGCGAGCGCCGCAAGGTCTTGCGTTTGGCATTGGCGGGCAGTTCCGAGGTGTAGGCAACGCCTACTGTGATCTCGCCGGAGGCCAGTTGGCTGGAAATGTTCAGGTAGTTGGTTCGGCGTATGACCAAGGCTACTCCGGGTGCCTCTGCGCGAAGGCGCCTGAGCAGGGGCGGCAGCAGGGCGAACTCGACGTCGTCCGACAGTCCTATTCTGAATACGCGATCGGCGCTTGCCGGTTCGAAATTCTGTGCGCGGCTCATGGCCGAGGAGATTGAGTCCAGGGCCGGTGAAAGCAGGCCGAAGATCTCCATGGCACGGGGCGTAGGTTCCATCGTGCGGCCGGTGCGGACCAGCAATGGATCGTCAAACAGGCTGCGCAGACGGGCAAGGGCGGCGCTGATGGCAGGCTGGCCCAGGAAGAGCTTTTCAGCAGCGCGGGTTACGCTCCGCTCCCGCATCAATGTCTCGAACACAATCAACAGGTTGAGGTCTACTCGGCGAAGATCGTTGCGATTCATGGTATGCCCTTAACCGTGGCCATGCATTTGTTCGAGCGCATGAGACTGTAGTGAGTCGAGGGCGGCGTCAAGCCTTGCATCACTGGCATTCATGACAACTATCGATACGGGCGGGTAGCGTTGAGGCGCCAGCTTGGATACAGTCCGTAGCCATACGGAATCCACCAAAGAGGTTTGCGATGTCCCGTGTGATTCGCTTTCACCAGTTCGGCAGTGCTGATGTCCTGTGCTGCGAAAACCAACCCACTCCTGAGCCTGGTGCAGGGGAAGTACTGGTGCGTGTACAGGCGCTGGGCGTATGTTGGGGCGACGTGCTCTGGCGGCAGAACCTAGCCGATGAGCCTGCCACATTGCCGGCTGGGTTTGGTTCTGAGCTGGCGGGTGAGGTTGTGTCCGTGGGCGAGGGCGTCCGCCATTTCCAACCAGGCATGCGAGTGGCCAGCTTTCCTGCCCACTCGATCAACCAGTATCCGGCCAGTGGTGACATGGTGCTGATGCCCCAGCAGGCATTGACCGAATACCCTGATACGCTGACGCCGGCTGAAGCGGCAGTTCATTATGCCGGTCTGCTGCTGGCCTATTTTGCCCTGGTAGACCTAGCTCAGCTCAAGGCCGGACAGCAGGTACTGGTTACCGAAGCCAGCAACTGCGTAGGCCCGGCGGTGGTTCAGCTAGCGACCGCCTTGGGTGCACAGGTGATCGCGGCTACCAGCGAGTCGGAAAACCGTGCACTGCTCAAAGGGCTGGGTGCTGTGAAGGTCGTATCGACCGATGAGCAGGACCTGGTGCTGGAAGTAGAGCGTTTTACCGAGAGTCGCGGCGTTGAGGTTGTACTGGATGCGCTATGTGGTCCGCAGCTGTCCCGCCTGGGTGATATTGCCGCGACACGGGGCAAGCTGATCATTTACGGCATGGGTGGTGGTAACGAGGCGTCCTTTCCGGCCTGCGCTGCGTTCAAGAAACACCTGCAGATTTTCCGGCATAGCGTCCTGGATTTTACAGGTCATCCAGAGCTTGGCCTGGAGCCCCATGCCGAGGCGGTACAACGGGCGCTGACCGTAATCAATCAGATGACCCGGGATGGTCTGCTCAAGCCCATCGTTGCGCATACGCTGCCGTTTGACCAGTTCGTGGAAGCCCATCGGCTTGTAGAAAACGAATGCCTCAAGGGGCGGGTCGTCTTGACCGTTGAGTAAGTAGACGGGCAGTGCGCCTGCAATGCGTTGCCCGACACGCCTGATTTCTTCCCCCCGCCTGTGCTGCAGCCGAGTCAACCGTTCGGCTGCTTGCAACTTATCTCCATCAATAGCCTGAACTTTTCCCTTAGGCGTCGGCTCAGTATTTCATACCTATTGGGCTCAGCGCGGTAGAGGTTATGACCCTCCGCCGCACCCGCCACAAGGCATCGAAGGATGTTCCGATCGCCGGAAGCTGGGCATGAGCCAGCCAACAGCACTTTAAGGAGTCAGGCTCGATGTCGAATACCGATCTCCCCGGTTCACTCGCGTATCTACCTTATGACCCGGAAACGGCGTCGCAAACACCGAGAATTGCCATCGAGTCGGTCAGCCCGACAGTGGATAACGGACAATTCGCTGCCAAGGGCATCGCCGGCCAGCCCATTACCGTAAAGGCCACCATTTTCGCAGACGGGCACGACAAGCTGGCCGCCTGCGTACTGTGGCGCGTGGAGGGTGCTGAAGACTGGCAGCGAGTACCGCTGGAGCTTCAAACCAATGACCTCTGGCTGTGCGAGTTCACGCCGGTACAGGTGGCTCGACATGAATTTGTCGTTCAAGCGTGGTGGGATGTGTACGGCAGTTACCGCTACGAGCTTGAAAAGAAATATGGCGCTGGTGTGCCGATCGGACTTGAGTTACAGGAAGGACGCATCCATCTGGAGCAGGCCCTGACTCGTGCGGATGACGAGGTGCGGCCCGGTCTGGAATCCTTGCTGGCACGGTTTGATCAGTGCGCTACCGAAGGTGACAAGGTGGCTTTGTTGCTTAGCTCGGAAACTGAGCGCAACATGCGCGACGCCGATGCCTATCCGCATCTGACGCACAGCGTCGAGTACCCGTTGGACATTGAGCGCCTCAAGGCACAATTCGCCAGCTGGTATGAGCTCTTTCCCCGCTCGATTACTAATGACCCACAGCGTCATGGCACCTTTCGCGATGTAATCGGTGAGCTGCCTCGTGTACGTGACATGGGCTTCGATGTCCTGTACTTCCCACCGATCCATCCGATCGGGCTTGCCCACCGCAAGGGCAAGAACAATACGCTGGGTGCCGGCCCTGACCAGCCTGGCAGCCCTTATGCCATTGGTAGTCCCGATGGCGGTCACGACGCCGTACATCCGCAACTCGGAACGCTTGAAGATTTCCGTGAGCTGGTTGCCGCAGCGGCTGACCATGGTCTTGAAATCGCACTCGACTTTGCCATCCAGTGCTCACCTGATCATCCCTGGCTCAAGGAGCATCCGGGCTGGTTCTCCTGGCGTCCTGATGGCTCCATGCGCTACGCGGAAAACCCGCCCAAAAAGTACCAAGACATCGTCAACGTCGATTTTTATGCCAAGGATTCCGTCCCGGACCTCTGGCTCGCGCTGCGTGATGTGGTCTGGCATTGGGTGGAGCAGGGCGTCAAGATTTTCCGGGTCGATAACCCCCATACCAAGCCATTGCCGTTCTGGGAGTGGCTGATTGCGGATATCCGTGGCCGTGACCCAGAAGTCATGTTCCTGGCCGAGGCCTTTACTAAGCCAGCGATGATGGCACGTTTGGGCAAAGTCGGATATTCGCAGAGCTATACCTATTTTACCTGGCGCAATACAAAGGCTGAGCTGACGGAATATTTCACACAGCTCAATAGTTCGCCCTGGCGTGAATGCTATCGCCCCAACTTCTTCGTCAACACGCCGGACATCAATCCGGTTTTCCTACAGACCAGCGGGCGTCCAGGGTTTTTGATTCGCGCAGCGCTGGCCACCATGGGGTCGGGCCTGTGGGGCATGTATTCAGGTTTTGAGTTGTGTGAAGGCACGCCGCTAACGCCCGGCAAGGAAGAGTATCTGGATTCCGAGAAGTATGAGTTGCGCCCCCGCAACTGGTATGCGCCGGGCAACATCATGGCGGAAGTTGCACAGCTCAACCGGATCCGCAAGCAGAACCCGGCTCTCCAGACACATCTGGGGATCAAGTTCTACAACGTGTTCAATGACAACATCATCCTGTTCGGCAAGTACACGCCCGATCTCAGCAATTTCGTACTCGTGGCAATCAATCTTGATCCCCATAACGCCCAGGAAGGCCACTTTGAACTCCCCTTGTGGGAATTCGGACTCGACGATAATGCATCCATGCATGGCGAAGACCTCATGACCGGCCACCGCTGGACATGGCACGGGAAAACACAATGGACGCGTCTCGATCCTTCCATGCCATTTGGCATATGGCGTATCCGCCCGGCCATCTAGGCCAAAGGAAGACTATAAATGGCGAAACCAAAAAAAACGCGCTCGCGCAAACCGGCGGCCTTTATCAATGACCCGTTGTGGTACAAGGATGCGGTCATCTATCAGGTTCACGTGAAGTCGTTTTACGATTCCAACAACGACGGAATCGGTGACTTCCCTGGCCTGATCGATAAGCTCGACTACATTGCTGGCCTGGGCGTTAACACCATTTGGATACTGCCGTTCTACCCGTCGCCGCGCCGCGATGACGGGTACGATATCTCCGAATACCGTGGAGTGCATCCGGATTACGGCACCATGGCGGATGCTAGGCGCTTTATTGCCGAGGCGCACAAAAGGGGATTGCGGGTCATCACTGAGCTGGTAATCAACCATACCTCTAGCGATCACCCTTGGTTTCAGCGTGCACGCAAGGCGAAGAAAGGGTCTTCGGCGCGCAACTTCTATGTCTGGTCAGATGATGACAAGAAGTACGACGGTACGCGGATCATCTTTTTGGATACCGAAAAGTCCAATTGGACGTGGGATCCCGTCGCTGAGCAGTATTACTGGCACCGATTCTACTCGCACCAGCCTGACTTGAACTTCGATAACCCTCAGGTCATGAAAGCGGTGATCTCGATCATGCGCTACTGGCTGGACATGGGCGTCGATGGCCTGCGTCTGGATGCCATTCCCTATCTGGTGGAGCGTGACGGCACCAATAACGAAAACCTGCCCGAAACCCATGCGGTACTCAAACAGATTCGTGCCGAGATCGATGCGAATTACCCGGACCGGATGTTACTGGCGGAAGCCAATCAGTGGCCGGAAGATACGCAGCAGTACTTTGGCGAAGGTGACGAGTGCCACATGGCGTTCCACTTTCCGCTGATGCCTCGCATGTATATGGCTATCGCCCAGGAAGACCGCTTTCCTATCAGCGATATCCTGCGTCAGACCCCTGAAATTCCAGCGAACTGTCAATGGTCGATCTTTTTGCGCAACCATGACGAACTGACGCTTGAAATGGTGACTGACCGGGAACGGGATTATCTGTGGAATTTTTACGCCTCAGACCGGCGTGCGCGCATCAATCTGGGGATTCGCCGTCGCCTGGCACCGCTGCTCGAGCGGGATCGTCGGCGGATCGAACTGCTCAATAGCCTGCTTCTCTCCATGCCAGGTACGCCTACGATGTACTACGGCGATGAAATCGGCATGGGCGACAATATCCACCTAGGCGACCGAGACGGCGTACGTACGCCGATGCAATGGTCGGTCGACCGCAATGGTGGCTTCTCCCGCGCCGACCCGGCCAGCCTCGTGCTACCGGTGGTAATGGACCCGCTATATGGCTATCAGTCGATCAACGTAGAGTCACAGGCGCGCGATCCTCATTCGCTGCTGAACTGGACGCGCCGCATGCTGGCCGTGCGCAAGCAACAGAAAGCCTTTGGTCGCGGCACCATGAAGATGCTCCGGCCAACCAACCGCCGTATTCTGGCGTATTTGCGTGACTACACCACGCCCGAAGGCGAGCACGAGACCATTCTCTGTGTTGCCAACGTGTCGCGTGCTGCCCAGGCCGTCGAACTGGATTTGTCATCCATGGCAGGCAAGGTGCCCGTGGAAATGCTGGGAGGCAGTGCCTTTCCGCCCATTGGCCAACTGCCTTACATGCTGACACTTCAGCCGTACGGATTTTATTGGTTCTACCTCGCAGGCAATGAACAGATGCCTGCGTGGCACTCCGAGCCTCCAGAAACCATGCCTGACTTCCAAACGCTCGTCATCAAAAAGAATCTGCAAGAGTTGCTCAGCGGTACGCCGCGCAAGGCTCTTGAACAGGAAATCCTGCCGCTGTACCTGCCCAAGCGCCGCTGGTTCGGCAGCAAGGACGAGGCGATCCAGCAGGTCACCCTCATGTACGCTGTGGAAATTCCAACGCCGAAATTCCCCGTGCTGTTCATGGAAGTCTGTGTGAAAAATGCCAAGGGGCAGGAGCATTATGCCTTGCCGTTGGGCTTCCTGGCCGAGAGTGACCAGCATTGCAGTCCGTTGGCTACCCAGTTGGCGATGTCCCGCATTCGCCATGTTCGCAACGTAGGTCTGGTTACCGATGCCTTTACGCTGACCAGCTTTGTGCATGGGGTGTTCAAGGCCTTCAAGGATCAGGCCGTACTGAAATCGCCTGCAGGTGAGATCCGCTTCCAGCCGTACATGGATGTCGAGAACTTCACTACAACCGATGAAACTGAAATTCGGCACATGGGTGTAGAGCAGTCCAACAGTTCGCTCATTGTAGGCGACAAGTACATGCTCAAGCTGATCCGGAAGGTAGCTACAGGTATTCACCCTGAAGTCGAAATGGGTCGGTTCCTGACGGACAAAGGCTTTGCCAACATGGCGCCCTTACTGGGTGAGGTGACACGCTACAACGAAGAGGGCACACCCAATGTGCTCATGTTGGTGCAGCCTCAGATCCATAACCAGGGGGATGCCTGGAAGTGGACGCTGGACAAGCTGGACCAGGTAACCCGTGACATGTTGGAGGCAGGTCTGTCAGAGGTGGAGAACGAGTTCACTGCCATGTCCGATCTGGAAAACTTTGCCGCCATTCTGGGACAGCGCCTGGGTGAAATGCATACCTTGCTTGCCCAGGACACCGATGACGCTGCGTTTGCACCCGAGAAGATCGATGCAGACTCCGCGCGTACGTTTGCTCACCGTGTACGAGAGCAGGTTGACGCTGCGCTGGATACGCTTGAGAACAAACGCGCCTCCCTGGATAGCGCCAGCACCCAGCACCTCGACAAGTTGGTGTCTCAGCGCAAGGAACTTGGCGAGCGTATCGAAGCCCTTGCCGAAGACGTAGCCGGTGGCTTGCGCATCCGTGTTCACGGAGATTTGCACCTTGGGCAAGTCCTGGTGTCTCAGGACGATGCCTACCTGATCGACTTTGAAGGTGAGCCTGCCCGTTCGCTGGATGAGCGTCGTGCCAAGTATGGTCCGCACAAGGACGTGGCAGGTCTGCTGCGATCCTTTGACTATGCGGCGGCCATGATCACCATGAGCAGTAACAGTGGTGCCGATACGTCGGAAGAGGCAATGCGTCAACGGCGACAGGCAGCAGAGACCTATCGCACAACGGCTTACGCGGCCTTCCTCAAGGCTTATCGTGAGGCTGCTGCCGGTATCGCCCATGAATGGAGCGAGCGTGGTGAGCAGGTAGCGCTGGATCTCTATACGCTAGAGAAAGCCGTTTATGAAATTGGTTATGAAGCGGCCAATCGGCCTAACTGGATCAACATTCCGCTGCGCGGCGTAGCCGCCATTGTGGATTCGCTCATTTCGGGAGCAAAAGGATGACTCAAGCCGTAGCACCCCAGAACCACCAACCAGACTACGCCCAGCTATCTGCTCCAGAGGCGGACGCGCTGGCTCGCGGAGAACATGGCAACCCGTTTGCCATCTTGGGGCCTCACCCGGATGGTACCGGGTTTCTGGTTCGTGCCTTTTTACCCAATGCGCTGGGTGTCGAGCTGGTCGAGCGTGAGAGCGGTCGCCACTTGGCCCATATGGAAGCCGGGCAGATTCCCGGGCTGTTTTATGCCCGCCTGGACTATCAGGCAACGTATTTCTTCAGGATCCGCTGGCCCAGTGGCGTACAGGAGACAGAAGACCCTTACAGCTTTGGTACACTGTTGGGCGATGTCGATATCTACCTGATCAATGAGGGTAAGCATCGTCAGCTGGGCCAATGCCTGGGTGCTCAAGCGATGACCATCGATGGTGTTCAGGGTGTACGCTTTGCTGTGTGGGCACCCAATGCACGTCGGGTTTCAGTAGTGGGTAACTTCAATACCTGGGACGGTCGCCGTCACCCAATGCGCCTACGGCACGGTGCAGGGGTGTGGGAATTGTTTATCCCCCGCGTCAAGCCGGGTGATTCATACAAGTACGAAATCCTTGGTCAGCATGGGTTATTGCCCCTAAAAGCTGACCCAGTCGCCTTGGCAACGGAGCTACCGCCGTGCACCGCCTCGGTAGTGGCTGATCCGGCTCCGTTCGAGTGGCATGATGATGATTGGATGGCGCAGCGCAAGGAGCGCCAGTCTGTTCATGCGCCGTTCTCGGTGTACGAGCTGCACTCTACCTCATGGCGTCGTGACGGTGGCGACGATGGTCGCATCTTGAATTGGCGGGAGCTGGCTGAACAGCTGATTCCCTATATTCAGGAGATGGGCTTTACCCATATCGAGCTATTGCCTGTGATGGAGCATCCGTTCAGTGGATCATGGGGCTATCAGCCACTGTCGCAGTTCGCTCCAACCTCTCGTCATGGCACGCCGGCTGATTTCGCAGCCTTCGTAGATGCCTGCCATCAGGCGCACGTCGGTGTGATTCTCGACTGGGTGCCCGCGCATTTCCCGACGGATCCCCATGGACTGGCGCGTTTCGACGGTACAGCACTCTATGAGTACGAGCATCCTTTCGAAGGTTTCCATCAGGATTGGAACACTTACATCTATAACCTTGGGCGCAATGAAGTACACGGATTCATGCTGTCGTCTGCGCTGCATTGGCTCAAGCATTTCCATATAGACGGCCTGCGTGTGGATGCGGTCGCATCCATGCTGTACCGCGATTATTCCCGCAAGCAGGGCGAGTGGATTCCCAATAAATATGGCGGCCGCGAGAACCTCGAGACAATCGATTTTCTCCGCCATTTGAACGATGTGGTGCATGAAGAAGCGCCCGGTGCGTTGATGATTGCAGAGGAGTCAACCGCATGGCCTGGTGTCAGCAAGCCTACCTCCGAGGGCGGTCTTGGGTTCTCCTACAAGTGGAACATGGGCTGGATGCATGACACGCTTCATTACATCGAGCGTGATCCGATCTACCGCCGTTACGACCATCACAACATGACCTTCGGTATGGTATACGCCTATTCCGAGCGTTTTGTTCTTCCTATTTCCCATGATGAAGTCGTGCATGGCAAAGGGTCTTTGCTGAACAAGATGCCCGGTGACAATTGGCAGAAGTTTGCCAACCTGCGTGCGTACCTGTCCTTCATGTGGACGCATCCGGGCAAGAAGCTGCTGTTCATGGGGTCCGAGATCGGTCAATGGCGTGAATGGAGCCACGACCGCGAACTGGACTGGTTCCTGCTGCAGCATCAGAACCACCAGGGTGTACAAAAGCTGGTAGCGGATCTGAACCGGTTATACCGGGCAGAGCCCATGCTGCACGAGCATGACTGCGAACCGGAAGGCTTCCAGTGGCTGGTAGGTGATGATTCTGCCAACAGCGTATTTGCCTGGTTGCGTTTCGACTCACAGAAGCGGCCCCTGCTGGTTGTTGGAAACTTCACACCGGTACCGCGTTATGACTACCGTATAGGCGTGCCTGAAGGGGGACAGTGGTTAGAACTCTTCAATAGCGACAGCGATATTTACGGCGGTAGTGGTGTTGGCAATGGTGGTGCCGTTACGGCAGATGAAACCTCTAGCCATGGCCAGCCAGCCTCTTTGGATCTGAAGTTGCCGCCATTGGGTGTCGTTATCCTGAGACCTGGCACTCGACCCGAGCATTGATCGGAAGACAAAAAAGAAAACGGCGCTTAACGCGCCGTTTTTCTTGCGTTTTCCCGCAGGTAAATGAAGCTGATCTGTTATTGCCGCCGAGGTTGCCAGGCTGCTGTTTGCATCATTCATGTTTTATTGACACGCTATGGGTTCTACTAATGCAGTAGCACCGGATCAGGGTCTTTATAGGTAATCAGGGAGGACTCACATGGTAGATCTGGCAGAGTGGAATCTGACAATTCCCGAGCCATCCAGTCCTGTCGTTATTGAGACCAACGTACTCAATCGCAACTACCGCAGTGATTACTTTTATCGTACTCCCGATGGTAGCGTGACCCTCTGGGCTCCCGTAACAGGACGTTATACGCCGGAACTCAACTATCCCAGTACTGAGCTTCGGGAAACGCGCCCGGATGGCAGTGAATACAATTGGAAATACGAAGACTCCGTCAGCCTGATGCAGGCTGACCTGCGCGTTAATCAAGTGCCTTCCAGTGGCAAGATGATTATCGGACAGATCCGTACGGTGGGAGATAGTCAGGGTACACCGGACTCAGCATTGATCAGCCTGCGTTATCGTCTGGACCCTACCATGGAGGGGAAAACGCCTGTCACTGGACAGGTTGAGGCCTTGATTCGTACCAAGCCGGACACCCTCAAGATTCCGCCACAAATTCTGCTACGCAATATTCCATTGGACGGTCCGTTCAGTTATGAGTTGCGCTTGAGTCGGACCGGTGTGCTGAGCGTAAGGCTTTTTACACATGGGCGCGGAAACGGGGAGCTGTCTGTACAGTTGGATCAGCGCTGGGCAAGTTACCACCTTTACTTTAAGGCGGGCGCTTATGTGGAGGACAAGGAGGGACCTTCTACCGAAGGGGGTAAGGTGACCTTCAACCGATTGGTCACCATGCATCAACCCAACAACCGATAAGGATTCGGCAGCCGGTCAGGCTGCCGGACCTTTGGCCTGCGCCTGTTCGTCCTGTTTTTCCATCTTGGCCTCGTTTCGTGCCCGGATTTTCTTGGCGCGACTTTCCATGAAGAAATACACAACGATGGCAATCAGCAGCGGAGCGATGAAATAAATGGCTCGGTAGGCAAGTAACGCCGCAATAATGTAGGAATGATCCAGTTCATGCCCCATGAAGGCCACGAAAACTGCTTCCAGCACTCCGATTCCGGCTGGAATATGCGTGATGACACCAGCAAAACTACTGATGAGCAGGACGCCCAGCACAAACACATAATCCATCTTCTGTCCGAGCAGCACATAGATAATGGCACCCATTGCCATCCAGTTGATGGAGGAGACGACCAGTTGAATACAGGCCATGCGCAGGGAAGGCAGATTAAGGTCCTGCCCTTTAATGGTCCATGAGCGACGTTTGGAAAACTGGCAAAACAGCAGATAGACAGCAATAAAGGTGACGAGGCCAATGCCTATCATCCGTAGCGTCATATTGCCGATGTACCAGTGCGGCGGAATCTTCACCAGCCCTGCTGTAAAGATAATCCCTGCCAGTAGGATGTAGCCCAGCCAGTTAGTCGCCAGGCTTAGGCTGAAGATACGGGTAATGGTGCCGCTTTCCAGACCCAGGCGAGAATAGAGTCTGTACCGCAAGCCAATGCCGCCTACCCATGTACTGAGCGTAAGAGTAAAGGCATAACAGATAAACGACACGATCATCACCTGCCGTTTGCCCAGCTTGTGCCTGCAGTAGGCTCGCCCAATCAGGTCATAAAAGCCATACATGATATAACTGACCACAACCAGGCCCACGGCCATGAGGATAGCGGTCCAGCCATACTGGCGAATGGAATGCCAGACCTGCACCCAGTTCACCTGCCGGGCATACATCACGAGCAGAACAGTAACGGCAATGAAAAAAGCGTAGGTCAGAAGCCTCTTGGCGATCGGCCACACTTTACCTTTGGGAGAAGGTTTCGACTTCACGGAGGCATCCTGAGAGTGCCTTAGAGTGGCGGTCATGTATGAGTCCTCGCACGTTCCGGATCTGCTATATCGGATCGTTCAAGATGCGATTGAGCGGGCGGTTCGACCAACGCTATTTTAGGGGTGTGTGCCGGTAACCAGCCTACCCAGGCAGGGAAGTGCCGAAGGAAGTGAAACACCAGCATGGTTTTGGCCAAGTGCCAGATGGTCTTGCGCGGCACCTTGGTCATGTCCACATGCTGACAATGCTGCACCATGAGTTGTTCGAGCCGACCACGCAAGACCTGATTAAAGGCTCGGTCATGGAAGATGAGATTGGATTCGAGGTTAAGAGAAAGACTTAAAGGGTCCAGGTTGCTGGAGCCCACCGTAGCCCAGTAATCGTCCATCAGCGCCACCTTGCCATGCAGAGGGCGGCGGCAATATTCGTAGACTTCGACGCCCTCAGGTACAAGGTAGTTGTAAAGCATCCGTGCACCGACCTTCACGATCGGCATATCCGGTTCGCCCTGGACGATCAGTCTGACCTTCACGCCACGCCGGGCCGCGTCTCGCAGTTCACGCAACAGGCGGTAACCGGGAAAGAAATAGGCATTAGCAATGATGATTTCACGCTTGGCGCTTCGCATCATCTCGATATAGTGCTGCTCGATATCCGTACGATGCTCTTCGTTGTCTCGATAAACGAACAGCGCCTGTGCATCACCGGGGAAGTCGTTGCGAGCAGGCTCATTGCGTCGTCGACCCCACCAGCGACGAGGCTCTTCGCTGTTGCCCAGTGCCTCAAGGCTAAAGCGATGAATATCGGCTACGATAGGACCTTCGACTTCTACTGCGTAGTCCTGCTTGGCCGTAGGACCAAAATCACCCAGATGATCAGCAGAAAAATTGATACCGCCAACAAAAGCGATCTCAGCATCAATGACAACGATCTTGCGATGAAGACGGCGGAAGAGGTTGGTCCTACGCCCCATGAAGAGAGGGCGCGGATCGTAAAAGCGGAAGCGAACACCGGCAAGCACGAGTTTATCAAGGAAGTCCTTGGTCAATTCCGCCGAACCGTAGCCATCCACCGTGACCTCAACGCGTACGCCACGCCGGGCTGCTTCTATCAATACACGGTGTAGCTCATTGCCTACCTTGTCTTCAAACAGAATGAAGGTTTCCAGCAGGATTTCCCGCTTGGCCTGGGAGATGGCTTCAAATACCCGGGGAAAGTATTCTTCACCATTCTCCAGGAGCTCAATTCGATTGCCGTCTCGCCATTGCGGGTTCATACACACAACTCCACAGCCAGCGGGGCATGATCGGACAGGTGAGACCAAGGGCGGTTGGATAAGACTTCAGGGGTACGCACCGTGAGGTTGCGTGTGTAGATCCGGTCCAATCGCAACATAGGCATACGCGCTGGGAATGTCTTGGCGTGTTGCCCGTTGGCGTTTAGAAATGCTTCCTCAAGCCCTGCGCCCGCCTTGAGCACATCGCTGGCGCGTTGGCGCCAATCGTTGAAGTCACCTGCAACGACCAATGGTGCATCTTCCGGCAGATTTTCAATGAGCTTGCACATCAGTTTCAGCTGTTGCAGACGGTGGTTCTCTCTGAGCCCCAAATGACAACAGATCGCGTGGATATCAAAGTCATGATCCGGAACGCGCAGCACACAATGCAGCAAGCCGCGCTTTTCCGGGCCGGTAATGGACACATCAAGGTTCTGGTACGTCACGATCGGAAACTTGGACAGTACGGCGTTGCCATGGTGGCCATCCGGGTAAACCGCATTTCGCCCGTAGGCGAAATCGGTCCACATGGAATCAGCCAGAAACTCATACTGCGGCGCCGCTGGCCAGTTCTCGAAGCGCAACGGGTGCTTCTCGTGTGTACCCAACACTTCTTGCAGAAACACGAGATCAGCCGATGTCGTGCGCACTGCGTCACGCAGCTCCGGCAAGATGAACTTGCGGTTGAAGGACGTAAAGCCCTTATGCGTGTTGATAGTGAGGATCTTGAACGAGAAACCCTTTGTTGCGTTCGTCATGCTTGACGCTTCCTCCGTTTGGTTTGCTTGGTCAATTCGAACAACAGAAATGACCGTCCTGTTACTTGATAGACATCGCCAAACGCAAAGGTGTCGCCGGTTTCCAACAAATCAGGTTGATTAGTATCAACCTGCAAAACCCAGTGCTCACCTTGAGGCACTTGGGGCAGTGTGAAGTCCACCATGTCGTAATGAGCATTTACGATCATCAGAAGCGACGTATCAGAGCCGGCACGGCGAATCCCCGTAGGTTGCGCACGACCGTCAAGCAGGATGCCCATGCAGCGATTGCTGCCGTCCTGCCACTGTTCCATGCCCATTTCTTCACCGCTGGGCATTAACCAGGTGACGTCCTTGATATCCAGCGCTTCGTTGTATACGCCAGTAAAGAAGCGGCTACGACGTAGTAACGGATACTTCATGCGAAGCTCGATGAGTCGGCGCGTGAAGTCCTGAAGCTCAGCACTGCGCTCCTTGATATCCCAGTTTATCCAGCCGATTTCGCTGTCCTGGCAATAGGCGTTGTTATTGCCGCCTTGCGTCCGCGCGAACTCATCACCCGCCAACAGCATCGGTGTGCCTTGGGAGAAGAACAGGGTTGCCAGGAAGTTACGCATCTGGCGGTAGCGCAGGTCGATGATTTCCGGATCGTCCGTTTCACCTTCTACGCCACAGTTCCAGGACAGGTTATTTGAATGGCCGTCGTTATTGCCCTCGCCATTTGCTTCGTTGTGCTTGTCGTTGTAGGACACTACATCGTTGAGGGTAAAGCCGTCGTGAGCAGTGACAAAGTTGACTGACGACGCCGGCTTGCGGCCACGCTGGTTGAATTGATCACCCGAGCCGAGAACAATCTTGGCAAAGTCGCCAAGTTTGTCGTCATCGCCTTTCCAGAAGGACCGTGCCGTATCGCGGAATTTATCGTTCCACTCCATCCAGCCGGGTGGGAAATTACCCACCTGATAGCCGCCTGGACCGCAGTCCCAAGGTTCGGCAACAAGCTTGAGCTGATTGAGTACCGGATCCTGACGGCAGGCATCGAGGAAACCGCCGCCTTCGTCGAAACCATGGGGTTCGCGGCCCAGAATGGTAGCAAGGTCAAAGCGGAAGCCATCCACACGCATCTCGGTTGCCCAATAGCGCAAGGAGTCAGTCACCATCTGCAATACGCAAGGGTGACTCATGTTGAGTGTGTTACCCGTACCGGTATCGTTGATGTAATACCGGGGATTATCCGGCATCAGACGATAGTAACTGGCGTTATCGATCCCCTTGAGCGAGAGGGTCGGGCCCATCTCATTGCCTTCGGCGGTATGGTTGTAGACCACGTCGAGAATGACTTCAAGGCCGGCCTTGTGCATCCGCGCGACCATGATCTTGAACTCGCCGATGGATTGGCTGGCCATGTAGCGGGCATGAGGGGCAAAAAAGGCCAGGGTGTTATAACCCCAGAAATTACGCAGCCCTTTCTCAAGCAGATGGTTGTCATCCAGGAAGTAGTGGATGGGCATCAGCTCGACGGACGTCACACCTAGCGAACGGATGTAATCTACAACATCGCTTTCGTGGAACGCGGAGAATGTGCCGCGGGTGTTTTCCGGCACTGAAGGATGCTGCATAGTGAAACCACGGACATGGGTCTCGTAAAAGACAGTACGGTCCCACGGTACCTTGGGCTTCTCTGTAGTGCCCCAGGTAAAGGCCGGATCGATCACGCGGCAGCGAGGCATATAAGGTGCACTGTCGCGTTCATCGAACGAGAGATCACCGTCAGGATGGCCAATGGTGTAACCAAACAACGCATCGTTCCACTCAAGCTCGCCTACGATCTGCTTGGCATAAGGATCGATCAGTAGCTTGTTGTGGTTGAAGCGATGGCCTGCCTCTGGTTCATAGGGGCCGTGTACGCGATAACCGTACAACGTCCCCGGACGTGCGTCAGGCAAGTAGCCGTGCCAGATCTCATTGGTGTACTCGGGCAGCTCGATGCGCTCGATCTCTTCAAGAGTATCCTGGTCAAACAGGCAAAGCTCAACCTTGGTAGCATGAGCCGAAAACAGGGCAAAGTTGACGCCGGAGCCGTCCCAGGTGGCTCCCAGGGGATAGGGCAGTCCTTCGCGAATGCGGGATGTCGTGCGGTTGACGAAAGCGTTTTGGGTCTTCTCAGAACTATCGCTAGGCTTGTTAGCGCTCATAGTAATCGACTCAGGTCTATGTCTTAGAGCTCAACCAGGTGCTGCCTGTATTGAGGTAACGGTACCGGCTCTATCTGGAGCGAGGCACTTTCAACCATCCGGTAATGTGATGTTTCCGGACCTTCTTGTACGTCATAGGTATAGAGGCTCCCGAATGCTGGCAGTTCCGAAAGGACGTGTGTCATGCCGGTTAGAGCGAAGCAGCGCAAGTTTCAATAAATAAATAGTTATTTTTATAAGATTTCGTGTATAAGATTTGTAGAGTTATAAATTTCAGATTGAATTAAAAAGGCGGAAAAGAATATTCATTCTTTTCCGCCTTTTTAATGGTGATCCGTACAACTTAGTAACGAGTCGGAAGATCAACACCTTTTATTTGGAACCGCCCTTGCGGCCGGCTTCAGCTGCACGCTCACGGTCATTGGCAAAGTTGCCTCCGCTATTACGGCCACCTTTACGTCCGGCCTCGGCCGCTCTTTCACGATCATTGGCAAAATTACCAGGATTGTTGTTCTTGGCAGTCATGAATTTACCCTCACGTTGGTTTCTGGAAATAGCAGTTATTACCGCTATTAACTGCTAACCCTTCACTGTATGGGATAGCCTCATGAGGCTACGGTTCACCCGCTAGAGCCCACGGCTGACGAGCGGTCCAGGCCTTTTTTGGATGCTCATCGCTTGCTTGAATGGTAGGTTGAGAACATTACCTGCAAATAGATGGCGCATGGTAAGATCCATTCATTTGAGTCTTAACTGATTAATTAAAATCCGCCGTGTGTGGATTGGCATTTAGTTGGCAGCAATTAGGCTCGGAAGTTAACCAGCCGTCTAGATCGCGTGGTTCAAACTCAATGCAACTAGGCATTTTGGCAGGATTGTCACTTACGATCGGGTCAGGTTGAGGAACTTCAGGACGGTGTGCCATGGCATCAATTCTCATAGGATTAAAATTACACCCGAACACCTTGAATCGAGTGCTGGAATTGATACGCAGAGGTAAGGCTAGTTCCAGCCTTTTATCGGCTGTTGATAGTATCCGGATAAAAGGTATATGGCCTTTTGATATATAAGCAGAGCCACATATCAAAGAGAAAAAGTGTTTACCCCTTCTGCTAGTAGCAGAAGGGGCAGAGACATTAAGGCAGGACTTACTCTTTAGGTACGGTCTTGGCACGCGGAGCACGGGGCTTCTTGGGCGCTGCAGCGGCAGCTGTGGTTTTTTCGACCGGAGGCTTTTCAGTCTTGGGCTTAACGGCTTCCTTGACCTTTTCGACCGCTTTTTCGGCCAGCGAGGCAGCCTTGGGCTTGGTTGCACGAGGCTTCTTGGGCTTGGCTACAGGCGCTGCTGCAGCTTCAGGCGCTACACCTTGCTGCTGCTCGGCTTCATAGAGCTTGGTAGCCATTTCCCAATGGCGATGCTCTTGATGAGCAGGACGACCTTCGGACTCCCAAATCTGGTAGGCGAGCTGCTGAATGCGTTCGGTGCGTTGACTCATTATAATGTCTCTCCTTGTGACAGGTCTTGTGTAATCAATAAACCAAGAGGAAAGCTCGCAAGAAGCTCGCTTAATGAAAGTTCACTCTGTTTCACATGGACAGATGAATGGCTGAAAGTTTCCGTAAAAATTTGATCGACGAACTGTTTTGGCACTTTTACAGAAGTGTCCTGCCATGCTGATGCCTCAAAAGAGGGACTGGGATTCTCCCCAATGAAGCGCCAAACGCGCAGCGGTACAATAACGATAGCGGCCTTGCCCTGATACTCACGGGCGAATGCCAGTACGTGGCTCGCCTGTGCTCCCGAGACTTCCAGCGGTATGTACTGGCCCTTGAGAAACACATCCGCATGAGAGGTACGGGCCGCCAGGGTTCTTGCAATCACACTCTGCTTGACGCGGCCATCCTTCCAGCTAGAAAGCAGCTCTGCCGGGGCCTTGGCCTCTTTCAGCGCAGCGATGCGAGGCGGATAGTCCACCGGACGGCGGTTGTCAGGCTCGACCAGACTCAGATCCCAGAAGTCACATCCCTGATAGAGGTCCGGTACACCGGGTGCGGTCATTCTAAGCACCGCCTGGGTCATGCCGTTCAGCGCACCTGCAGGAGCGATACGGGCTACCATCTCGACAATTTCCTTACGAAGTGCCCCGCCTTTTTCACCGGTGATCAATTGTTCCAGGAAATTACGGCACGCTGCTTCGTATTCGGTATTAGGCGTCCACCAGTCTGACTCAAGCTTCTCTTCACGTAAGGCTTTTTCCTGCCAGGGCAGGAGACGATCCAGATACGCCTGAAGCCCCTGCTTGTCATCGGCTGCCAGATCAAGCGGCCAGCTGGCCAGCAGGGTTTGGTAGAGCATCAGCTCATCACCCGGGGTAGGGGCAGGCTTGTCAGCAAAGGTTCCCCGCAGCGGTGAACCCATCTCCAACCAGCGGGTTGCAGCCTGGGTATAGAGATCAGCCATTTCGGAGATGACCGCGAGGCGTGCGCGTGTGTCTTCGCCGCGTTTGTGGTCATGGGTCGCGGTAGTCAGCATGTTGCGTGGGAACTGCTCGGACCGCAGTTTGCTGCTTGCATGGAACTCTTCTGTGCTCTGGCTGAAGTTCTGTGGGTCGAATCCCACATCGTTGCGCGAGAGCAGGGCGCCTGAGCGGTAACAGGAGGTGTCTTCCACGGCCTTGGCTGCAACGGGTGAGGTCAGCTGCTGGAACTTGGTAATAGCGCGACGCTGCTCGCGACGTGCCACGCTACCCACCGGCTGACGGCAGGGAGCCTTGCCACCCAACCATTCATGCAGCAGCTCCAGTACTGGTAGCTCGGCTTCCGAAAGATTGGGGCGCGCACCGTCTACGGCTTTCTGGAAGAACTTTTCATCCTCACCAGTAAAGCCGGCTGCGCTGGCGTAAGTGCGGTAAACCGGGAAGTAGGTAATCAGCTCAAGCAAGACGCGCCTAATGGAACCCAGGCTGATGTCACGGGTACGCCAGTCCTGCTGAGCCACAACATGCAAGGTATGCGCAGTGGATTCGAATTCACTGGCCAGTGCAGTAGTCACCACGAGGCGGCGCGCCTCACGAACTTCTTCCATGAAGTCGGCTGGGCGTCCGGTCTTTTCAGCCCAGAATTCGTTCAGAGGTTTTTCGCCGGCCGGATCATGCATAACCCCCGACACTTCGTTCATGAACTCATAGCCGGTGGTGCCGTCAATGCCCCAGTCGCCACGCAGGTGCTCGCCCTCGGCAAGGATCTTCTCCACATAAATGGGGAAGCCGCCTTCAGGCGTGCCGTTGGAACGGCTCTGGCAGATCGTATCGATCTGTCTACGCAGCTTGCGGCAATAGCCACGGGGATTGGCCAGACCGTCGATATGGTCCAGGCGCAGACCGTCGATCAAGCCTTCGCCGATCAGTCGGAAAATCATGGCATGCAGCGCGTCGAAGACCTCGGGGCGCTCCATGCGCAGGCCACCCAATTCGGTGATATCGAAGAAGCGGCGCCAGTTGATATCGTCGGAAGCGGTACGCCAGCTTGCCAGACGGTAATGTTGACGCTCCAGCAGCGCATGCAGACGCTCGTGATTGGCCGCGTCGCTTGCATCGAAAGCTGCCAGGCATTGGTCCAGCGCTGCCTTGACTGCAGGGTTTTGACGAGCACTTTCTGCCAACTGGGTAACGGCCTCGTTGGCGCCTTCACGGTCACCCTCGCGGGCCTCGAACGCATCGGCAAACAGGCGCAACTCGGAGGCATCGCTTGCGCGTAGGATATCGGCGTAGGTAGGCGGTGAAATAGGGAAATGGTGCGCGTAGTACTCGACCCGGAAACCGTCTTTCTCATCAAATACCAGCTTCAACTCACCGGCCTGCAGAATGTCACCATAAGCGCCACCCAAGAAAGGCAGCAGTAGCTGACCATGCAATTCAGGGTCGGGGCTGTACCAATTGATGTCGTAGAATTTGGCGTATGGGCTATGGCGTCCCCATTTGAGCACATCCAGCCACCACGCATTCTCCGATCCGCCCACGCTCATGTGGTTGGGTACAAAGTCGACGATCAGTCCCATGCCACGCTCGCGCAGACGGGCAACCAAACGGCGCAAGGCCTCTTCACCGCCCAATTCAGGATTGACGCGGGTAGGGTCCACAACGTCATAGCCGTGAACCGAGCCGGCTCTGGCCGTGGTGATGGGGGAGGCATAGATATGACTGATGCCCAGGTCGGCAAAATAATCGACCAGGGGAATGGCATCGTCCAAGGTAAAGTCCTTGTGAAACTGCAGGCGAACAGTCGCGCGCACTGGGCTCATGATGAGTGGCTCTCCGCTTCTTGACGGGCTGCCGCCAGTAACTGCAGGCGACGCTTGGGGGTTTCGTTATTGAGTAGGGTGCTGGCCTGATCCGGCCAGCGACGGCGCCAATTGGGGTGGCTATCGATAGTGCCGGGCAGGTTGGCTTGTTCTTCCAGGCCCAAGGCATCTTCAACCGGCAGGATAACCAGCGGTGCCGGTGTTTTACCGATATGGCTTATGCAGGCATCCACAGCCGCTTTGGCGCTATCAGGGCTGGTGTCTTTCAGGCCCAATGTCTTGGCCAGGCGCTGGCGATCCTCTGCACGATTCTGCTTTTCTTTTTCTTCGGTGGTGTCTTCCGCCAACTGTTCCAGCCGGGCCTGCCATTCGACATCACGCGCAATCCACCAGCCAGTCATGGTAGGAAGATCGTGCGTCGTGGTCATGGCGATGGAGGTATTGTTCCAATCTTCGATCTCTTTGAAGTTCTGGTCCTCGTCGCGCTCAAACATCAGCACTTGCATGCCCATGATGGACTTTTCCATCAGACGCTCACGAAACCCTTCCGGTACGGTGCCCAAGTCTTCACCCATGACAATACATTCGTTACGCCAGGACTCGATCGCCACCAGACGAAGCATGTCTTGAATGGGATAAGACAGATAGGCGCCATCGGCCGGTGAGGCGCCCTCGGGCACCAGCCACAGTCGTTGCAGACCCATCACATGGTCGATACGTACACCGCCTGCATGGGCAAAATTTGCCTTGAGCATTTCAAGGAACGCCCGAAAGCCGTGGCGCTGCAAACCAGACGGCGAGAATGCAGAAATGCCCCAGCCCTGGCCGCGCTGGTTGAGCAGGTCGGGTGGTGCTCCAACGTTGACAGACGACAGCAGCTCTTCCTGCCGGCTCCAGGCCTGACTGCCGCCGCCATCGGCGCCTACGGCAATATCAGCAACAAGGCCGATTTTCATACTTGACGCTTGAGCAGCCTTTTGTGCGCTTTCCAGGCCGCGGGCGGCCAGCCACTGCGTGAACGCATAGAACTCCACGTCTTGTGCATGAGTTTCAGCAAACGTGGCGACAGCAGGATTTTGAGGGTCCTGATATTCCTTTGGCCAGTGCTGCCAGCTGGGCGCCGCGGTACCATGGGCAAAGGATGCATGTAGCGCTTCGAACCGGCAGTGGTTTTCCAGCGCTTCGCCACCCTGTTGGCGGAAGGCCTTGAAATCGTCCTGCAACTCACCGCTTTTCACACGGAAGTCCATGAATAGCGCTCTAAGTACACGAAGGCGAGTCTTGGCCACGGCAGGCCAGTCGACCATCTCCAGTCCCTCCAGGCGGGACCACTCCTGCGCTAGGCCGGTCTTATCCAAGGCGTGTTTGAGCGCTTCCTCACCCAGAATCGCGGCAGGAGAAGCATTCAGGATATTGAGAAACATCCGGCTGGAGGGCGAATAGGGGCTGTAACGATTGCCGTCAGCACTGAACATGGCATGCAGCGGGCTGATAGCAACCGCATCGGCGCCCAGCTCTGCCGCCGAGCGGACAAACTCTTCGAGCGCTTTCAGATCACCCAGGCCACCATCCCCCGGACGACGCAGGCTATACACCTGCACGGCCAAGCCCCAAGTTCGCGGTTCGGGTTTACCCAGGGCATCGGCAATGCTGTAACAGCGCTCGGGTGCAATCGCCAGGGTGACCTGCTGTTCGCCTATTTTCAGGGTGTGATAGCCCATGGTGTCGATGGGCGTGAGTTGGCCGTTCCCGTCCACCTTGCCGGTCACGCTGCTACCCGATTCAAGGGTAATCGCATAGGTCTGTCCAGCCTTGAACTGACCTGTCCGGCCGACAGGCTTGTTGCAGTCTCCGGTAATGAGGGGAGGAAGGTTTTCGCTGTCTTCCAGCTCATCCAGTTTGGCCAGGCTGGCCTTGATGTCCGCCTCCGAATCTGCGGGCAAGCCAAGTGCGGCGAGCAGACTACACAAGGCCTCATCCGATACCTGTTGAGGCGTGCCGTCATAGGCATCCCAGTGAATGGAGATGCCAGCTTTTTCTGCCAGTGCGTGCAGTTGGTCAGAATCGTTCATTGAGCATCCTCCAGCCAGGCGAGGGCGGTATGCCCAGCCAGTTGGCCTTGTTCGCGCGTGGAGAGACCGCTATCCGTGCTGGCGAAGAGCAGTCGACCCGGTTGTTTGGTATCGACAGAAACGGCTTGCTCGCTCAGGTTGACTTCCAACGTGAGGCGGGCACCATCACCCAGCGTCCAGCAGGCGGTGACCGCCTTTTCGCCTAACGCTTTAGCCTCTGCTGGACGAGCACCAGGCAGACGCGGAATGATCTCCTGATGGCGAATCTCGAGAAGCTTTTTGTAGAGTCCGACCCACAAGGCATGATCTGGCTGGTCCGCTTCTCCAAAATTGGGCTTCGAATCTTCAAAGGTGGTAACCGCATTAGGGTCCGGGATCTTTTCTCGGTTTTCCTCATGGGTGAAGAATTCGAAATCCTTGAACTCGTTGCGACGACCATCTCTTACCAGCTTGGCTAACTCTTCGTTATGACTGGTAAAGAATAGGAAGGGCTGCCGGCTACCCCATTCCTCACCAATGAAGAGCAGTGGAATCATGGGGCTGAGCAGCAAGAGAGTCGTAGCGGCTTTTAGAGCATTCTCTGGGGCGAGAAGTGTCAGGCGCTCACCAAGGGCACGGTTGCCAATCTGGTCGTGGTTCTGCAGGAAGATGACAAAGGCCGTTGGTTGCAGATGGCTGCTCGGCTCCCCGCGCCCCTTGCCGTGGCGAGTGTCTTCGCCCTGGTAGATAAAGCCCTCGCTCAGGCAACGAACCAGCTTAGCAGTGGCGTCTTGGGTAAAGTCCTGGTAGTACCCTTCGTTCTCACCGGTAATCATGGGATGAATCACATTGTGCCAGTCATCCGCCCACTGCCCATCGTAATGTACGCCGCCCAAGAGGGAGGCGGTGTTGTCCTCGTTTTCCAGAACGAGATGCACATGGCGACCCGGCTCGACCGTTGAGCGAATCTCGTCTGCCATTTCCATGAGGAAACCCTTGTCACCAATGGCATGGACCGCATCGAAGCGCAGGCCGTCGAAGCGGTATTCCATCAGCCACATCAGGGCATTGTCCTTGAAATAGCTGCGTACGGCCTGTTGACGGAAGTCGATGGCTGCACCCCAGGGCGTGTGGATGTCTTCACGGAAGAATTTTTCGGCATAGGCGTGCAGGTAGTTGCCGTCCGGGCCGAAGTGGTTGTAGACCACATCAAGGAACACCATAAGACCATGCTCATGGGCCGTATCGATCATGGCCTTGAGATCTTCAGGCGTGCCGTAGGAGGATTCCACGGCGTAGGGCAGCACACCGTCATAACCCCAGTTGCGACCGCCAGGGAATTCGCTCAGCGGCATCAGCTCGATGGCCGTGACTCCGAGTGCAGCCAGCTTGGGCAGAATATCTGCAACGCCTTTGAATCCACCCAGCGTACCGACGTGGACCTCGTAGATAACACTCTCGTGCCAGGGGCGGCCGCTCCATTGGGTATGACGCCATTCATAGGTATGCGGATCAATGACAATGCTGGCTTCATGTACGTCACCCGCCTGGGCCCGGGACGCAGGATCGGGAACCAGAAGGTCACCGATACGATAGCGGTAGCGTGTGCCGACACCACAGGCGGCTTCAGCGCTGAACCAACCCCCATCGAGGGCTTGCATGGGAACAATCATGCCGCCATCGAGAACTACGTCGACAGCCGTGGCGCTGGGGGCCCAGAAACAGAATTGGGTACGATTGTCGGAGAGAAGAGTGGCGCCAGCCGTGCATTGCCAGGCGTAGCGGTTATTTTTGGACGGGCGTGACAAGTCCTTCATGCGTTCTGTCTCCCAGTGGAGGGCAGGGTAAGGCACGTGGGTGCAGGTTCGGTTTGTGGTGCGCGCTCCCGCCATGAAGGCGGGAGTGTTCTTTCTATGACCAGAAAGATGGCGCTAAAGTTGAATCAGATCGCAGCTTGTTCCTGACGAACTTTAGAAAGCAGCGATTGATAGAGCTCATCGTACGGTTGAGCGCTCTGAGACCAGTAGAACGGGCCGCTCATGGCGCGTCGACGCATGGCTTGAAGCAGATCCTTACGCTCGAACACTTCGAACGCACGATCAATGGACTTCGTGTAGCTTTCCAGAGTGTGCTTGTCGAACAGGAAACCGGTAACACCATCTTCAATACTGTCCGCCAAGCCACCTGTGCGGCGAGCAATTGGTAGAGAGGCAAAGCGCTGCGCATACATCTGGCTCAAGCCACAAGGCTCGAAGCGAGAGGGCATCAGCAGGAAGTCGCTGCCTGCAAACATGCGGCGAGCTTCGGTCTCGCAGAAACCTACGTGTACGCCAACACGACCCTTGTAGCGCTTGGACAGCTCATTCACTGCGCGCTCGACCGCAGGCTCTCCGCAACCAATGATCACCAATTGGCCACCGCGAGAGACGATATGGTCAACTGCTTCAATGGTCAGATCGATACCTTTTTGGTGCACCAGACGGGAAACGACCGCGAACAGGGGACCTTCAGAAACTTCAAGACCGAAATCCTCACGGATACGGTCTGCATTGGCCCGCTTGCCTGCCCAGTCATAGGGAGAAAAGCTTTGGCACAGGTGCGGGTCATTGCAAGGATCCCAGCCCTCGTCGATTCCGTTGAGGATTCCGGACAGCTTGCCCTGCTTGGCCTTGACCTGAAGCAGACCTTCCAGCCCACAACCAAACTCGGGTGTGGTGATTTCCTTGGCATAAGTCTGGCTTACCGTCGTAATGTGACTGGCGTAGCTCAAGCCTGCCTTGAGAAAGGAGATCTTGCCGTAATACTCAAGACCGTCAATGGAAAATGCTTCGGCCGGGATACCGAGGTCTGCCATGCAGTAACGGGGGAATACGCCTTGATAGGCCAGGTTGTGAATGGTCATCACTGATGGTGTTTTCAGTCCGCGCCATTGCACATAACCTGCGGCCAGGCCTGTCTGCCAGTCATTCAAGTGCAGGAGATCAGGGCACCAGCGAATGGACGCCGTGCCTGCTGCCAGATCCGCTGCCGCCGAAGCCAGGCGACCAAAGCGGATATGGTTGTCGACCCAGTCGGCACCATGGGTATCGGCATAAGGTGTGCCCGGACGCTCATAGAGTTCGGGGCAGACCAACACATAAATCACGAGACCGTCTTCCTGATCGACACGGGCGATGTCGCAGGCAGGCATGGCAGCCAGTGCCGGAATACGTCCGACAATCTGCATTTCGTCGCGGATGGCATCCATGACAGGACGATAGCCGGGAATAAGAACCCGGACGTCATGCTTGGAAGACAACGCGCGTGGCAGGGCAGCGGAGACTTCTCCCAGGCCACCAGCTTTTACGAAATCGGTAATCTCGGGTGTTACGAACAAAATACGCTTACGTGTTTCAACGACTGAGCTCAGCTTGAGCTGGCGCTCGTCGGTTTGAGTAGGGAAGCGATTGGCATTGCGCACTTCTGCTGAGTTCGCAGCTACAAGCGTTTCAAATTTCCCCACAACGGCATTTGCCATATTGCGCTCCCAAAAAGCAGTAATGACTGAGGTTTGCCCAATGAACGCTTCTCGTCGAAGCCGACATACCGATCAAAAACGTCCACAGCCATGCTGCTTACAGCCCCCTGGCGACGTCCCCCTGTAAGGGACTGGACAAAGGGGCGTTGCAAGGTTGCGCCCGATAGTCCAGTCTGCATAAAAGATGACCTGCGCCAGCTCGCCTAAGTTTCCTGGTTGGGTATGCACATTTGACGAACGTGCTAGAACCGTGCCGCTTCTGGTGGGCTGGAAATAAAGCACGCCCCTGTAGCTTTAGCGAAGATCGTTACAATTACGCGACAGTACTCTGCGTAATCGCCTTAAATTCAGATTTCAGGCTGTCTAGCTGGCGTGTTGTGCATTTCGTCGGATCCTGAGTGGGGCCGTTTGATTTGTGTGCCCACTTCCGCCCGCAGCTGAGGCAAACACTCTGGAAATTCCCGATTTACGAAGGCAATCAGACGCTCACGTACATGGCAGCGTAGATCCCAGTTCTTAGATGAGTCTGGAGAGGTAACGAGGACGCGTAGCTGTATAGCTCTGTCCGAAGCATCCGTAACTTGCAAGACGCACACACGGCCATCCCACAAATGGGGCACTTCATTGCACACGCGCTCCAATTCAGCGCGTATCGGCTCCATCGGGAGAGAATAGTCCACCCACATGAAGACTGATCCCATGAGGCTGGAATTGGTGCGGGTCCAGTTCTGAAAAGGCTTCTCGATAAAGTACTGCAGGGGTACTACCAAGCGACGATCATCCCAGATCCGTACCACGACATAGGTTCCGGTAATCTCTTCAACCCGGCCCCATTCCCCCTCGACAATCACGACATCATCAATTCGAATGGGTTGGGTCACGGCAATCTGCAGACCGGCAATGAGATTGCCTAGTACAGGGCGTGCGGCGATACCCGCCACGATACCGGCCACACCAGCGGAAGCGAGCAGACTGGCACCGATTTGCCTGACCTCGGGAAACGTCATCAGCATGGACGACAGGCCTACCAGAAAGACGACAAAACCTAGGCTGCGCACCATGACGCGCGTCTGGGTCTGGATACGTCTGGCACGAAGGTTATCTTCAATATTGACCGGGTGACGGATGGAAATGGTCGCGCCAATGGCTTTTACGCACCGTAAACCCAGCCAAGTAAAGGCAGCGATTGTGATCAGGGCCGTCAGGTGCCTTAAGCCACCGATCAGGGGCAGGGTGTCAGGCGCTGAGCCCAATACGCCTTGCAAGGCTATCAGCGGGATCAGAAACCGGGCAGGGCGCTCGGAGTAGCGGATCAGTGTCTGGGCCAGCAAAAAAGGCCGCGCGATTCGTTTAAGTACAGTAGAAATAACCAGTACGGCAATACTGGCGATCGCCATCGAAACACATGCCGCTACCAGAGTAGCCAGCCACGGAGAGGAGAGAAATGTCGACCAGTCGATGGACATCATCCAGAGTCCTTAGGAATCAAAAAGCCGCGAAGCGCGGCTTTATCGGCTGATTCAGTCGGTGGGTTTAAAGCGAAGTAGGGCTTTCAGGCGGAGGGGGGGTGTTATCAACACTACCGGCATCAGCGTCGTTAGCGGCTTGAATAGTTTGAATACGTGCCACAGCAGACACATTGCGCGCATAGCTGCGGGTGATATCGATGATCATCATGGCATCTCACCTCAATGCTGCAAGGAACTTGGACCTGGTCGCGCTGATGATTCAGCGCTTGTCAATTCCGACTGGGCTTCTCGGGCTCTGGTTCCCCAGCCTCCCAGCTAGAGCGGCTTTAGCAGCTGAACGGTCATCAGGCGAGTAGTAATACCAGCCTATTTGAGGAGTAGATGCCAACAATCCCAGCTCGTTTGAACACGTCATACGTAATTATTGAGAAGAACGTAATGAATCGTTTCAGCTATAAACGTAAAGCTTATCAAGGAAAGGCCGACATCCTTATGGAAAGGCTGGGCTGATGACAGTTTCAAGGGATATGCAGCGTCGATTTACTTAGCCAAACGGCCATTCAGTGCTACTAGTTAGATAAGCACCTCGTGTTGAGGCGAGTCACTTGAATAGGTAATCCGTCCTTTGATGTTTATGCGTTCATCCGATATTGACACCCACGTGTCGTCCTCTCGAAATGTCCTGCTGGCAGCCCCGTGGCGACTGGTTCTGGTATATACCGTAGTGGGTGTCCTTTGGGTCGTAGGTACGTCCTTTGTCATTGAGACATTAAAGCTTCCTGAATGGAGCTATACACTTCGCGGGCTGCTATTTACCTTGTTCACGGCCATCACGGGATGGTGGTTTATCAAGCGGCTGACTCAAATTGCGATTCAGACCCAGCGACTGATCAGCCAATCGGAAGGCGATTACCGAGCGTTATTCGAAATTCATCCAGCACCCATGTGGCTCTATGACAAGCACAGTCTCGTTATCATTAAGGCAAACGAGGCGGCTCACAGGACTTATGGTTACACCAGTGCTCAATTTGCCCAGCTGAAGATCACTGACTTGTACGCATCCAGTGATAGGGATGAATTTAAAAATCGCACCCATAAAAACGGTATTAACAGTCAGCATCTTTCTGGTATTCGCAAGCATGTCAATCAATCCGGCAATTCCATGGATGTAGATGTGCTTTGCCATGAGCATATTTTCAAACATGAGCCTTACGGGCTTCTGATGGCACAAAACGTTAGCGCCCATTTCGAGCTTGAGAAAAAGCTGGCCAATAGCTTGAGGCAGCTTGAGCTGGCCCAGCATATTGGCATGATGGGTTATTGGGAGCGGGATCTAAAAGACCAGTCGATTCGCTGGTCGCCTGAGATTTATTCAATCCTCAACCTGGACCCCAGACAGGAAGAACTTACCTTCGAGCGCTTTCTTTCTCTTATTCACCGGGATGATCGAGCGCGCATGGCCAAGATATATCATGAGGCGGCTTCGGTGGGGCAGACCACTCATGAGTATCGGGTTACTCCAAATAATGGAGAGCTTCGCTACGTGTTTGAGCGTACTCAGCTAATAGGAGATGAACAGGGAGTCGCCCGAACGCTGTTCGGGACGTTTATCGACGTATCCGAGATCAAGGTGGCCGAGCAGGCGTTGGCGAGGCAGCAAAAGCGTTATGAACATATGGTTGACACCCTTCCTGAAGGTGTACTGATCATCCATCAGGGGCGTGTTACATACGCTAATAACGCCGCCTGCCATATGTTCGCCGAACATTCAGGTGCACGGTTACGGGCGCTGGATATCGGGCTGTGTTTCCATCCGGATCATCGGGAGCGCGAGATGGACCGCCTTGATGCCTTGCATAAAGGTCTGACGCAAGAGCAGACATTCAGGCATATCACATTATTACGGCTGGACGGCTCAGAATTCGAGGCTGAATTGGCTGAAATCATTCTTGAAGAGCATGGACACCGTGACGTGCAGTTGCTTGTTCGGGATATCAGTCAAGCCTCTCAGATGCGCCGGGACCTGGAGGTAGCCAACAAGAGCTTGCAACGTCTGTCCCAGCGGCTGATCGAGGTGCAGGAGTTTGAGCGCCGACAGCTGGCCCGTGATCTGCATGATGATATTGGGCAGCAGCTCACAGGCATCAAGCTGCACCTGCAACGACTTGTTCGCAAACTCGACCATGAATCTGAAGTCAAAACATTAGCTACCGACCTTGGCCAAAGCGTAAATGATGCCTTGGCCAAGGTGAAAAGCCTCTCGTTGTCCCTTCATCCGCTACAACTTGAAACATTAGGACTTGAAGCTGCCGTGCGGTGGCATCTGTCCCAATTTCTAGGAGCTACGTCTACTCAATGGGAGCTGAATGTTGAAGGGACGTTGGATAACCTGTCAGCCGACATGGCGGTTGTTGCGTTCAGAATCATTCAAGAGGCCGTGAACAATGTAGCCAAGCATGCGCAGGCGGCTTCTGTAAGGATCACCTTAAGTTATGACGTCGAGGGGCTAAGGTTAGAGATATTGGATGATGGTTGCGGATTTGATGTCAGCAATGCGTCTCAGGGAGCCAGAAGTCTGGGGCTTACCAGCATGCATGAGCGGGTGGCTTCTTTAAACGGGAAGGTCAGGATCTCAAGCATATCGGGCGTAGGCACACGTATCACAGCGGTTCTGCCTGTTGCGACTAATTGATGAAAGGAGAATGAGCTTGGTAACCCGTGTAGCGCTCGTTGATGATCATGCCTTGATCAGGGCTGGGCTGCGGTCTTTGGTCGAAGACCAGCCTGGCTATGAGGTTGTGGCGGAAGGAGGGGATGGCTCCGATGTAGAAAGTATTCTGCGGGAGCATAAACCGGACATCTTATTATTGGATATCAGCATGAAGCACCTTAGTGGTCTCGATGCGCTACGCCAATGGCGTGAACAGTATCCAGATGTTCAGATTCTTATGCTTTCCATGCATGCTACACCTGACTATGTTCTGGCTGCATTACGCCTAGGTGCGCGGGGCTATCTGCTCAAGGATGCGGCTGCACAGGAGCTAGACATTGCTTTGCAAGCCCTGGCACGCAACGAGTCGTATTTAAGTCCCGGTATTGCCCAGACCGTTATTCAGTCCGCTATCGTTGAAGGCCGGCCACGCGAGAGTAGTAGCGGCGGTTCGGTATTGACGCCCAGGCAAACAGAAATCTTGCGTTTGATTGCACGTGGTTGCTCGACACGTGATATCGCTCAGGGCCTTGGACTCAGTGTAAAAACCGTAGATACCCATCGCTCGCAAATCATGGATCGCCTTAATCTGCATGATGTGCCCTCGCTGGTTTTATACGCTGTACGTAAAGGCTTGATAAGCCCTGAGGATTAACAGCTTATTGGCTTAGGGAATTCCCTGATAGTCAAGGTGGCGCAAGTTTCGCACACTAGGTCACTGGCTATTGAAAGAGTGCCCTATGTCTTCATTTTCGTCCCAGGCTGATCGTTTCCTGGAGCATTATCTCTCACGTCATGATGCTTCAGACGCACCTTCTGCTTCATTTCCAGTGTCCTACTCGTGGGCGTTCTGCTTGGGCGTTTCCATGGTCAGTCTCCTTTGCCTGGGCCTTGGCCGGCTAGAGGTTGCGTTACTGATCTGGGGGGGCGCGCTGACAATGGCCACGGTAAAGCGTCTGGCTTGGCAAGCGTTCAGCGTTTGCGGGCTGGTTACCCTTGTAGGGTGTCTGGTCTGGTATGTCATTGATCCCCACCCCTACGATATCGATATTCATCTCGTGATCGTTTGCGGGTTGGTTATTTCGGTCAGCTATCTTTCGGGAAAAGTGGCTCGGCTGAAGACGAGAATCAAACAGCAGCACATACACAACCACTTGTTGGCGCAGTTCAGTTCGGTCCTTACCCAGTCGCCTGACGTATGCCTTAAAGAGATTGACTTGAGCGGTCGTCTTTTAAGCATGAATGACCAGGGTCGATTGCTCATGGACGTTTGCAATTCCGAGCAGGTCCACGGCGCGGATTGGTTGAGCTTCTGGAAAGACGAATGGGCTCCAAAGGCGCGTCAGGAATTTGATCAGGCCTGTTTGGGCGTGCCGGGGCGTTTTGTTGGCCAATGTGACACGCTCAATGGCACAGCCAAATGGTGGGATGTACTGGTCCTGCCTGTCCGTGGGCAGCAAGGGCACATCGAGACGATATTGGCGTTCTCTTGGGACATTACCGAAGCTCAGCGTAACGCTACCAAGCTTAAAGACACCCACGATGAATTTGATGCTCTTCTAAATAACCTTGATGAAGGAATGTATCGGCTCGATCAGGAGTGGCGTTTCATTCAAGTCAATGAGATGGCTGAGGTCCTGCTCAGGCGCACACGAAAAGAGCTATTGGGCGCTTACATCTGGGATCTTTACCCAGAGGATGAAGATCGGGAACTCGGTTCGGCTTATCGGGATGTGATGTATTCCGGTTTCCCTCGTCATTTCGAATTTTATTTTCGGCCTTTTCAGCAATGGCATCGTGTCAGCGCCTATCCACGGCCTAACGGTATCACGGTGTTCTTTAGCAACATCACCTCGGATGTCGCCAGCGTCCAACAGAGCCAGACAACAGAAACTCGCCTGCGCTTGGCTCAGGAAATTGGTCGTTTCGCCGATTGGCAATTCGATCTGGCCTCGCGTGAACTTATGTTATCCGAGCAGGCGATACAGCTCCTGAATATTTCCATGGAGGCAGGTGGTTCGCATCAGGATGAGCTGATGAAGCATTTGCATCCTGATGATCGTCTGGGGCTGGTTTCAGCGCTGCTGGATTTGACCGAGGGAAAAGCTTCCTTGAGTGTCTCTTTACGTCTCCGGCACGTCGGGCGGTCGGGAGCATGGAGAAACTTTCAATTTGCAGGCGTGGTGCTTCGCCCTAAAGCTCATCCCCAAGGCCTTTTGGTCGGTTGCATGCAGGATGTGTCCTTGCAGAAGCATCGTGAGCAGCGCCTGATTCAAGCAGAAGCCTTTACACGCAGTATTCTTGATGCACTACCTCAGTTGGTATGTGTATTGGACGAAGCCGGTACTGTAATTACCGTCAATCAAGCGTGGACCCAGTTTATTGATACCCATCCCGCCCAGTGGGACTGGCCGGATGCTGGAACGAATTACCTGAAATTCTGTGCAGGTATGGCAGGCCGGGGTGGGGCCGTGGCGCAGACTATTTTGGCTAAACTCCAGTCTCTGCTAGATGGAGAAGGTGATCCTTTCAGCCTGGAGTTCAAGATGGACTTGGGGGATGAGGTTCGCGTCTTCAAGATGTTTGCCCTGCTAATGGACACTGAGCAGAAGCAATTACTCATTGTGCATGAGGATGTCACCGAAACGGCTCGTCTTCAGCGAACACTAAATACTCAGGCCCAACGGCTCAAGTTGATTTACGAAGGCTCGAGCGATGGGTTGTGGGAGTGGATCCCGCAGCGTAAAGCGCTTTACCTGTCCGAGCGGTTTATTGAATTGATAGGAAGCATCCCTGATGAGCATCAACCGTTTCCACAGTGGTTGATTGAACAGACTCATCCCGATGAGACCGAGGCGTTGGTATCTATGCTTGAATGCCATCTGGTGCATGACGCGCCATTTGATATCGAGCTGCGTCTGCAAACGGCTATGGGCTGGCATTGGTTCAGGATCCGTGGCAAGGCCGAGCGGGAAGGGGATGTACTGGTGCGCTTCGCAGGATCGCTGATGGATATCGATTTTCAGCGAGACCTTTTAGCTCAGCTTCAAGAAAGTGAAGCTCGTTTCAGGGAAATGGTTGAATATCTTCCTCATGTCTTCTGGGTATATGACATTTCCAAGGAAAAAGTCAGCTATGTAAGCCCAGCCTTCCAAAAAATATGGGGACATTCTCCTGAGTTGTTATACGAGAATGCGACACAATGGATCAGCCTTGTCCATCAGGATGATCAACCCTTGGTTGAGCGCTTTCATCAAGAGGTGATCTGGCATCACCGGTCTGCTGAGGTCGAGTACCGCTCAGTCGATGCCAACGGTAAACTTTTGTGGGTCCGTAATAAGGCTTTTCCATTTCCGAACGCCCAAGGAGAGGTTGCTCGTATTGTGGGTATCGCCGAAGACATCACCGAGGCGCGCACCTACCAGGAACAACTTTATGCGGCTGCGCATTTCGATAGTTTAAGTGGGTTACCCAACCGAGTCATGTTCCATAAACGCCTGGAAGAGCAATGTGTTCAGGCTGGAAAGGGTAATCGCGAGTTCTCGGTACTCTTCATTGGGCTTGATCGTATCAAATGGGTCCAGCAATGCCTGGGTCAGCGTATACGGGATGAATTGGTCAATCAGGTTTCCGAGCGTTTCCAGACCGTATTAGGTGCAAAGGGCTACCTTGCTAATCTAGCCAGCGATGAGTTTGCGGTACTGTTGAGCCGAGAGGAGGAAATGGCGCATGTGCATGATGTTATCAAGGCCTTGCTTCAGTCGCTTGATGAGCATTTCTTATTGGCGACAGAATCGATCCGGCTAACAGGCTGCATTGGTGTAGCTCAGTATCCATTGGACGGTGAAACGGCTGAGCAATTGATCAAGAACGCCAATGCTGCCGTGTACGCCGTACAGAAATCTGGGCGCAATGGGTATCAATTCTTCAACCAAGGATTGCTCAAGCACAGCTTCGATACGCTTAAGCTTGAAGCTGAACTTAGTCGTGCGATCGATCAAAACGAGTTCGTTCTGTATTACCAGCCCAAAGTGGATATGGCTAATCAACAGGTATGTGGCGCCGAGGCCCTGATTCGCTGGGAACATCCAGCTCATGGTCTCCTTAGTCCGCTACGGTTCATTTCATTGCTTGAGGAAACCGGCCTGATCGTGCCCGTTGGGCTCTGGTGTATCGACCAGGCTCTGGCGCAACTGGCTGAGTGGCAATCAAGAGGGCTAGGCCATTTTGTAGTAGCGGTGAACCTGTCGCTTCGCCAGCTGCAACCCGACCTATGCGAGCAAGTGCGAGCCAGTTTGGAGCGACATGGTATTGAGCCGGGCTGCCTGGAACTGGAGCTTACCGAGTCCATCATGCCTGAGGCAGGCAGCGAGTCGAGCGCCATCATCAATGATCTAAAAACGTTGGGCGTCCGGATAGCAGTGGACGACTTCGGTACGGGTTATTCGACCTTGGGAAGTTTGCGTTCCTTTGTGCCGGACACACTCAAGATTGATCGATGCTTTCTTAACGAGATGGCCAGCAATGCTTCTGATCGTGCCATTGTGAAAAGCGTCATTGAGATGGCTCACGCCTTGTCGATGACGGTTGTGGCCGAAGGTGTCGAGTCGCTGGAGCAACAACGGTTATTAGAGGAATTGCATTGTGACCAGATGCAGGGGTTCTTGATCAGTCCGCCGGTTGACGCCGTTATTTTTGAGGAAAAGCATATTGCCATTAGGTAAATGACTTAGTTCTTTCAGCTTGCAGTGTCAAAAAGCCGCTCCGCTGTAGAGCGGCTTTTTTTTTGAGCTTACGGCGTGGCAGGCCTTCGATTCTGCCATCCATCCTGAAACTTTAGCCGCTCGGTGGCTTAGATGTTTCAGGTTTTTTCTTAGGAAAAGCAGGCGTTTTACCTCAGGTTCTCCCCGATAGTTTCTCTTGATCAACGACGCTTAAATATGCCTGCCGTGGATGTCAGGCGAGCCGAAGTGTTTCGGCCTACATCAGACAGGCCGCACGCTTTGGAGTGAGCAGGAGCCACCCAGCTGCGTATGCATCCATTTATCAATGAAACCATTGCTCGTAGTTGAGGAAACCTTCATGGCCCTGGTCAAGAAACCCACCACGCCTTCCGCCGCGGCTGAAAAAGTCGTATCCCGTACCGTTGCCCGTGACGCTGAGGCACAGCGCAAGCGTGCCCGTACACTGGCCAAGCAGCAGCAGGCAGCCGAGCGCATTGCTGCTGCAACCAATCAGCTGTCTACAGGCGTGAATGAAGCCGCTTCTGCTGCAGAAGAGCTCAAGCGTGCCGCCGATCAGATCGCCAGTGGTGCAGAGGAAGCTTCCGGCGCTGCTCAGCAGTCCCTGAAAGCTTTCGAGATCGTAGGCCGCTCCATTGAGCTTCAGCAGCAAAGCGCTGCGGTTGCCCAGGAAAAATCCGAGGCCATGCAGCGCCTGGCTGCGGCGGTCAATACTGACGTAGTAGCGCTCATTGCCAACGTTCGTGTTGCGGCAGAGCGTCAGTCCGGCTCGGTTGACCGCGTCGCTGAGCTTAAGCAGCAGGCCGCTAACATTGGCGAGATCGTCAAGGCTGTTGGCCGTATCGCTGACCAAACCAATCTTCTGGCATTGAACGCTGCCATTGAAGCCGCCCGTGCAGGCAAGCATGGTAAAGGCTTTGCCGTAGTGGCTGACGAAGTCCGCACCCTGGCAGAAACCTCTGAGAAGAGTGCCAAGCAGATTTCCGACATGGTCGGCAAGATCCAGCATGACGTGGAAAACATTGCCCAGGGCATTAACCGCTCCGCTGAAACCATCCAGACCGAAGTAGAGAAGGGTGGCACCATCACCCAGCAGCTTGAACAGATTCGTCTGGATTGCATAGAAATTGTAAAAGGTGCGCAGGACATCGCCGCGGGCGCTGTTCAAAGCAGCGCTGCTGCCCAACAGGCCTTGCGCGGTGCAGATTCCATTGCCTCCGCTGCCGAGCAGCAGTCCGCCGCGGCCGAGGAATCCGCCAAGACGGTAGACGAGCAGGCCCAGGCCCTGGCTGAGTGCGAGCAGGCCGCTCAAAGTCTTTCAGAGCTGGCTGAAGAGCTGAAGAGCTCAACTGATGTCAGCAAAAGCGCCGAAGAGGTTGCCTCAGCGGCTGAAGAGCTGTCTTCGGCTGTTCAGGAGATCAATCGTGCGTCCAGCCAGATTTCTCTGGTAATCGACCAGATCCGCCAAGGCGCACAAACGCAGGCTGCTGCTACCGAAGAGTCCGCTGCAGCGGTCACTCAGATCGAAAAAGGTCTGGAATTGGCGCAAGGCCGTGCAACGGCCAGCCTGGAGAAGGCGAATGCCATCAAGACGCTGATGGGGGCCAACAAGGGCAACATCGACGCCATGGTCAATGGTGTGACGTCGTCCATCGAAGCGACTCGCGCCAGCCTGAGCCAGATCAAGGATCTGGAACTGATCTCCCGCCGGATCGACAAGATTGTTGACGCGATTACCACGGTTTCCATCCAGACCAACATGCTGGCCGTGAACGGCTCTATCGAAGCGGCCCGAGCCGGTGAGTTCGGTAAAGGCTTCGTCGTCGTGGCGACCGATATCCGTAACCTGGCCCATGACTCCGCTGAGAACGCTGACCGCATCAAGGATCTGGTGAAAGCCGTTCAGGACCAGATCGGGGTAGTGGGTCGCGACCTGGAAGAAATCATCAGCGCTGCCCTGGCAGAAGCTCAGAAGGCAACGGTGATTACCCGCAACCTGGACAGCATGGCCGGTGACATCGCCAGTGTAGAAGTGGGTTCTTCCGACATTCTGAAATCTGCCGAAGAGATCAGCGCCAGCATCACCCAGGTGAAATCCGGTATCGACCAGATCTCTGCCGCCGCCCAGGAAGCCGAGCACGCGGCTCAGGAAGCCGCCGCTGCTGCCAAGCAGCAGTCGCAGGGTGCTGAGGAGCTGTCCGCCGCCATTGAAGAAATTGCCTCCCTGGCTGATGAGCTGCAAAGCGCCTAAATCCCTGAAGTGAGGGGATCGAGATGACTCAAACAACTGCAAATGAAGCCCTCGTCGTACGCGGCGAGGGAGGAGATGACGACGAGCTGGCTCAAGGGCATCAGTTCGTAACGTTCACCGTCGGTGAGGAGGTGTTCGCGGTCGAGATGTTGCCTGTGCAGGAAATCATCCGTGTACCAGAGGTGATCCGTGTACCACTAACACCGCCAGCCCTGAACGGTCTGGCCAACCTGCGCGGTAACGTGTTGCCGATTATCTGCCTGCGGACCTTGTTCAACATGGAAGCCCGCGATGCCGATGATTCGACCCGCGCCATTGTGCTCAATTTGGGCCAGCCGCTGGGTTTCGTGGTTGACCGTGTTGCCAGTGTCATTATGGTGGAAGACGATCAGATCGAGCCGGTCAGCCATGTCCAGTCCACGATCAACACCCGGCTCCTGACAGGGCTGCTCAAGCAGGTTGGCGGCCACGAACTGGTCATGATCCTGGATTTCCAGGCCCTGATCCGAGACAGCTTCAGCGAGAACAGTCTGCTCCAGCGTACCGTCATGGCCAGCAGCATGTCCGTTCTGCCTGACACCGCCGATGAGGATGAGGACAGTGATGAGCTTCAGTTGGTCAGCTTTACCGTAGACAGTCAGGAATATGGTATCGCGATCGAGGATGTTCAGGAAATCGTCCAGGTTCCCGAGCATATCGTCTCTGTACCCAAGACGGCGTCCCATGTACGCGGTGTCATGACGCTGCGTCAGCGCCTGCTGCCTCTGGTATCGCTACGCGAGATGTTCCATTTGCCCAGTCAGGAGACTGACGAGCGCAGCCGCATCCTGGTGGTAAGTCTCGCCGGGGTATCGGTTGGGATCATTCTCGATAGTGTTAATGAAGTTTTGCGAGTGCCCGGCTCTCAGGTTGAGCCCATGCCGCCAATGCTGGCGCGAGACCAGAACATGGCTGAGCTGACCGGTTTATGCCGCCTGCAAAATGGCAAGCGACTGGTTTCCGTCGTGTCAGCAGAGCGCTTGTTCCAGCACCAGTCGGTGCAACGTGTTTTGAATACGAATGATAAGGAGCCGAGCGTGGACGAAGAGCTGCTCGATCAGATTGATAACGACGACGAAGAGCAACTGGTGGTGTTCCGTTTGGGTAACGAAGAGTTTGGCGTACCCATCGACAGCGTCCAGGAGATCGTTCGTGTCCCGGAAAACCTGACGCATGTACCCAAGGCGCCTTCCTTTGTCGAGGGTGTCATGAACCTGCGTGGCGTTGTGCTGCCGGTAATCGATCAGCGCCGCCGCTTCGGATTACCGAGCATCGAGAACAATGATCGCCAGCGCATCATGGTGTTTGTCATCAATGATCTGCGCACCGGCTTTATCGTGGATTCGGTCGCTGAAGTGCTGAAAATCTCACGCAACCTTATCGAGCCTGCACCGGCACTGTCGAGTGAACAGCAGCGCCTGTTTGGTCGCGTGGCAAACCTGCCCAAGCAGAAGCGCATGATCCAGCTTGTCGAGCCGCGTCAGCTTCTGGGCGAGCAGGAGCTTAGCGCCCTGTCGAGCGTCGCGTAAGGGAAGGGTGCTGCCGTCATGATTCGTCTGCTTATCGTCGATGACTCCGCATTAATGCGCCGCCATCTGCAAAAGGTGTTTGAGGCCGAAGGTGACTTCGAGCTCGAAATGGCCCGCAATGGCCTCGAAGCGATTGAGCTGGCTCGCCAGTTCGATCCGGACGTCATCACCCTGGATATCAATATGCCTGAGATGGACGGGCTGACGGCTTTGTCCATGCTCATGGCAGAAAAGCCCCGTTCGGTCGTGATGTTTTCATCGTTGACCGAGCAGGGTGCTATTGCCTCGCTTGAGGCGTTAGCGCTCGGCGCGGTGGATTTCTTTCCCAAACCGGGCGGTACGATTTCTCTGAATATTGATCAGGTGCGTGACAGCCTGGTTGCCAAGGTGCGTGCCGCTGCTGGTGCTCAGCTCAAGAAGGCAGGAAAACCACGCGCCGGATCAACCGCGCCGACTCGCTCCCAAATCGAGCGCGAGCCGGTGGAAAAAGCCGTAGAGCTGGCAGGTGGCTTGGGTGAAGGGCTTGTACTGATCGGCTCATCTACCGGTGGGCCTCGTACGCTGGAAGAAATTCTGTCGAAGCTTCCGGCGAGCTATCCCTGGCCGATCGTGGTTTCCCAGCACATGCCGGCCAACTTTACCCGTGCTTTCGCCGAGCGCATGAACAATGTCTGCGCGCTCACGGTAGTAGAGGTCAGCAGACCCATGCCGCTCGAAGCCGGTACGGTTTACGTTGGGATGGGAGCCAGTGACGTTTGTATCGGTCGTCGTGCAGGCCGTCCTTATGCCTTGCCCAAGCCGGAAAACAACAAGTACCTCTGGCATCCCTCCGTCAGCCTGATGGTGGAAACCGCCATGGAGCATTTCCAGCCAAGTCAACTGATCGGTGTAATGCTGACGGGCATGGGGTACGACGGTGCTGATGAGATGACCGAACTCAAGCGCCGTGGAGGGCGCACCCTGGCTGAGTCCAAGGAATCATCTGTTGTGTTTGGTATGCCGGCAGAGCTGATCCGTCGTGGCGGTGCCACGGAAATCATGGCCTGCACTGAAATGGCCGCCACCCTTATCCGTTGGGGCAGCGGTAAAACCACTACGTCTTCTCGAGTATCCCGCCATGCCACTCGTTCGTAATACCCTGGCCGATCAGGCCGGCGATGACCAGCCAAGCGGGTTCGAGCAGCTGCTTGATACACTCGACAGCCCCGATACCGCGGCTCGTCGCTTGGCCGCACGTGCAATAGCAAGGTTTCCAAATGCCAGTAGCGCTCTGATCGATCGTCTGGAAGAAGAAGCCGAACCGTCTGTGCGTGAGGCCATTATCACCAGTCTGGCTGCTATCGCCGATGTCAGCTCAGTCACCGCTCTGCTTGACTGCCTGCGCAGTGAGGATGCGGCGCTACGTAACGATGCCATCGAAGCTCTGAAGACGGCAGGTGTTCAGCATCCTGGGTTGATTCAGAACGCGCTGCAGGACTACGACGCCGACGTCCGCATCTTGGCTATCGGAATTCTGGAATCACTCAAGCATCCGGATGTCGAGCTGTGGCTGATCGATCTGCTGGAGCATGACCCGCATCTCAATGTCTGTGCCTGCGCCGTGGATCTGCTGTGCGAAATCGGGAGCGAGCGTGCGGTGCCGGCGCTTGAGGCTTGTCTTGAGCGCTTCCCCGATGAGGCTTACCTGCGTTTCGCCGTTGATCTGGCTATCCAGCGCCTGCGTGGAGAATCAGCCCTGTGAGCCAGACACCCGCGATTACCAAGGAAGACTTCGTGAAGTTTCGCGAATTCTTCTACCGCAAGACCGGTATCCACTTCGATGACTCGAAGCGCTATTTCGTGGACAAGCGCTTGATCGAGCGCATCGAGGCCACGGACGCGGGTACTTTTCGCAACTATTTTGTGAACCTGCGTTTTCAGGCATCGGGTGATGAGCTGCAGTCTCTGGTCAATGCGATGACCGTCAATGAGACCTACTTTTTCCGCGAGGAGTATCAGCTCAAGTGTCTCGTGACGAACATGCTGGAAGAGGTCACCCGACGTAAGCGTGACTCAGGGCCCATTCGTATCTGGTCGATGCCGTCGTCTTCAGGTGAGGAGCCTTACTCCATCGCCATGTACCTGCTCGAATACTGGAAGGGTATTGAGGAGTGGGATGTTGAGCTGATCGCCTCGGATATCGACACCAACATTTTGGAGCGCGCCAGAAGAGGTCTCTATAGCCCGCGTTCGGTACACAACCTGCCGGCCACGCTTTTGGAAAAGTATTTCAAACAGCAGAAAAGCGGGGATTACCAGCTAATCGACGATATTCGTCAAAGCGTCGAGTTCAGCCGGGTAAACCTGATGAGCGCTGCCGATGTGAAGGCTTATAAGGGCTTCGACATTATTTTCTGTCGTAATCTGCTGATCTATTTCGATGATCTGTCTCGTCGCCAGGCGGCCGATACGTTTTTTGATGCGCTCAATCCAGGCGGGATGATCTGCCTGGGTCACTCGGAGTCCATGAGTCGTATTTCGTCTCTGTTCCAGGTGCGCAAATTCCCTGAAGCAATTGTTTACCAGAAGCCGTTGGAGGCTCGATGAAACGCATTCTGATCGTCGACGACGCGGCCACCGTACGGCTGTTCAACCGACAAATACTGGAGAAAGCCGGTTATCACGTTGACGAGGCCATCAACGGCATTGAGGCGCTGGAAAAAAGCCTCGAGACGCCCTACGACCTGTATCTGGTAGACGTGAATATGCCCATGCAGGACGGCTTCAGCTTCCTGCGTGAACTGCGCTCCCGGCCTATTGAACAGGCCCCTGCGGTAATGATTACAACCGAGTCGGGTGATCATGATCGTCAGCAGGCTTGGGAATCCGGTGCTAATTATTACTTAACCAAACCGATCAAGCCTGAAGCGTTGCTGAGGCTGGTGAATGTTTTGACCGGAGAAGGTGCTCAGTGAACGCATTGCTGCAACAATTCATCCAGGAGAGCCGTGAAGCCCTGGAATCCATTGGCAGTACCTTGCTTGCCATGGAACGAGAGCCTGGCGATACCGCCCCACTGGGCGAACTGTTCCGCCTGGTGCATACGCTTAAAGGTAACTCAGGCCTGTTTGATTTTCCGGCGCTGACCAGTGTATTGCATGCCGCTGAAGACGTGATGGATGCAGTCCGTAACGGTGAGCTGGACTTCAATCAACAACTGGCTGATCAGCTTTTGAACACGGCTGACTATGTCAGCGAGTTCCTGGATGAGATCGAACAAAACGGTCAGCCGGGTGACGGCTTTCAGGTTCCGCCTCGTGAACTGGTCGATGGGCTGCGCGCGTGGCTTACCAGCAGCGAGACGGCCGTGGTTGCTGCTGGCGCCAAAAACGGTACGTCTGAAAGCGAGTCGCCCGCCTGGGCGACTGAACTGAATGATGAAGTACGTCAGCACATAGCCGATCGTTTGAAGGATGAACAATGCGTTTACCGTGTTGAGTATCGTCCTGCCGCCGATTGTTTTTTCCAGGGCACCGATCCTTTGCACCTGGTGCGTCAGCTGCCGGACATTTTCTGGCGTCGTGTGACCGCTGTAGAGCCCTGGGCGGCAGCGTCAGAACTGGATGCCTATCACTGCAATCTGCGTATCGAATTCCTGTTAGCGATACGGGAAGAGGATCTGGCTGAGCACTTCCGGTATGTCAGTGATCAGGTCAGCTGGGAGGCCGTAACAGCGGCACTGTGTGCTGCACCTGCTCCGGCCGAAGAGGCTCAACAGAGCTTAAGCCATGGTAACGAAGCAATCGATCCACTGGTACGGGACGTAGTAGGCACTCAGCAGATAGCCTTGGCTGCCTGCCTCTCTCAGCCTTGGCGTAGCGGTCAGCATGCCGCCATCGTCCGGACATTAACCAATGTTCTCATGGCTTATCCTGCACTCAATGAGACCTTGCAGCGTAGCGTGATGGACGCCGATCAGCAGCGCAGCGCCACACCGATTATGGCCTGGTTCCAGGCACACTGGCAGACGGGTGCTGACTCCATATCCGAGGCGCCCAAAGAAGAGGGTCGTACTCAAGAGGCCATGAGCGCATGGCTGTCGGCACAGCTTGATCCCGCAGCACCTGTTGTTCCGGTGGTGGAAGCTGCACGCGCGCCTTCCGGGGCATCTGCCGGTCGGCGTCAGGAGGAGGCTGGCAATCATGTTACGCCTAAGGTCCTCAAGATCGAGCAGGAAAAGATCGACCGCCTAATGAACCTGATTGGCGAGATTGTAGTTGCCAAGAACGGATTACCTTATCTGGCCGAGCGTGCTGAAGACCAATATGGTCAGCGCGAGCTGGCGCGAGAGATAAAGGCTCAATATGCCGTAGTCAACCGTATCGCCGAAGACCTGCAGGACGCCATCATGCAAGTACGCATGATGCCGGTTTCTTTCGTGCTGCAGCGCTTCCCACGTCTGGTGCGTGATATCGCGCGCAAGCTGGGCAAGAAGGTCAACCTCATCCTGGAAGGGGAAGACACCGAAGCGGACAAATCCATGATCGAGGCCTTGGCCGATCCGCTTGTGCATATCGTCCGTAACTCCATGGATCACGGGCTGGAGCTTCCGGAGGAGCGTACAAACGCTGGCAAGCCGGAAACCGGCACGCTGCGTATTCGCGCCAGCCAGAACGCGGACCATGTGGTTATTGTTATTGAAGACGATGGTCGCGGTATCGATCCACAAAAGATCAAGGCCAAGGTAGCTGGTAAAGGTCTGGTCGAGCAGACTGCCCTGGATGCGATGAGTGATCAGGAGCTGGTCAATCTGGTCTTCCTGCCGGGCTTTTCGACTGCGGAGCAGATTTCCGATCTGTCCGGCCGTGGCGTTGGTATGGATGTGGTGCGCTCAGGTATCGAAAAAGTGGGCGGCCAACTGCGCCTGACCAGTCAGGTCGGCAAGGGTACGCAGCTGAGCCTGACACTGCCGCTGAGCATGGCAGTAACGCAGGTCATGGTGATTGAGTCAGGCGGTCAGCGCTTTGGCATTCCCATGGATCAAGTCATGGAAACCGTGCGCTTACCCAAGGATTCGATCCATACCATCAAGCATCAGCCCACCGCGCAACTGCGCGGTCGCACGATTCCGCTCAAGAGTTTGAACCAGATGCTGGCGGTCTCCGAGAAGCAGGTGCTTAACGAGGATGATGAGTACGCCTTGATGGTGCTACGCAGCCGAGGCGAGCTGGTCGGCCTGATCATTGATGATTTCCACGGCTCGATCGACATCATCCTAAAGCCCATGGTGGGCATTCTCGGTGAGCTATCTGGTTACTCCGGTACGGCCGTGATGGGGGATGGTTCCATCCTGATGATCCTCAACCCCACGGAGCTATTCGAATGAGCATTACCTTCAAGAAAAGCGTAGCCGTATTGGCTGATCAGGTCACGGTGGAAGAGGCAGAAACCCTGCTGGAATGGCTGGTGAAAAACCCGGCCGCAAAGGTCAATCTGGGTGACCTCGAACACCTGCATACCGCTGATCTGCAAGTACTTATGGCATTGAAACCAAACGTTTCAGTTTGGCCGAAAAATACCGATATAAAGGTGTGGCTTGAAGCCGCACTGAATGCGTAGGAGAGAGTGAAATGAGCAAGAACATCATGATCGTCGACGACTCCGCGACCATGCTGATGAGTCTGCGCAGCAGCCTGGAAATGTCCGGCTTTAAAGTCGAGGCGGCCAATGATGGCGTGCAGGCGATGAGCAAGCTGCAAGGCGGCTACAAGCCGGATCTGATCATCACCGATATCAACATGCCCAACATGGGTGGTCTTGAGCTGATCGGCAAGGCCCGTGCACTACCTGGAATGCGCTTTGTTCCCATTCTGGCGCTCACTACCGAGAGCCAGCAAAGCAAGCGTGACGAGGCCAAAAAGAATGGTGCCACCGGCTGGCTAGTGAAGCCTGTCGGGGCAGCGGACCTGCTCAAGGTCATCAAGCAAGTCCTGCCGGGCGCCTAAGGAGCCAAAATGAACAACCAAGCCTACCTCAAAGCCGGATTGTTGCTGGCCATAGTGGCGCTGGGCCTCAGCTCGCCGGTCTGGTCGGCTTGGCTGGCGCAACAGTCAACCGTGGCCTGCATGGGCGTCGCCGTGTTTTTCTCCATTCCGCTGTTATTGATGACGTGGAGGTTGTCCCAAAATTCTGCCCATGTTCCTGAGCGAATAGAGGAGGGGAGCACATACGCAGTCCTGTTCGATAAAACAGTCGCCACGGCCAATGCTGTGCCTGGCCTGAGCCGTATCGTGCAGCGTAACCTAAAAGAGGTGAGTGATGAGACCGAGCGCAATGTGCTGTGCGCAATCGAACGTCTCAATAATATTCATCTTACCGGTCAGAAGCTGTCCGAGACGGTAAGTGAAGGATGTGGTTGTGCCCAGACGCTTTCCCGTGAGGCGGATGAGCATCAGCAGCGCAATGAAAAGACACTGGCGACACTGTCTGCCTTTGAAAAAGAGCGCAAGGAAAGCCTCAGTAGTGATATCGAGCGTATGCGGCGCCTGTATGAGGAAGTCAACGCCACCGGGCCGTTGATTGCCCTCATCAGTGATATTGCCAAACAGACCAACCTGCTGGCGCTTAACGCAGCTATCGAGGCTGCACGGGCAGGGGACTCCGGTCGTGGGTTTGCCGTAGTCGCCACTGAAGTACGTAATCTCTCCGCGCGCACTGCAGAGGCGGCGCACTCGATTTCCACGACTATTCAGAATCTGGCCTCACGCTTTGAGGAGGAGTCGACAGCCGCACAAAACCGGCAGGAGGATTTCCTGGCCAGAAGCGGACTGGAACATGTAGGTAATGAGTTGCGTTCCATGGTGAGGTATCTACAGGAAGCAGCGGAATGCATGACGTCAGTCGTCAGTGGTGTCAAAGGGTTAAGCTCCGAAGTGAACAATGATCTGCAAGGCGTACTGTCCTGTTTGCAGTTCCAGGACCCGCTACGTCAGCGCCTGGAGCAGAGCAGTCATATGCTGGACACCTTGAGCGATGTTATGGAGGCCTATAGTGTCGGGCTTGCCTCACCTGAAACCTGTCAGCCGGGGGAGCTACCTGATCTCGATGCTCGGATGCAAAAGCACCTGAACAGCTATGTGACGCACTCACAGCACAAAGGCCATCTTGAAGAGATAGGTCGGGGACACGAAGTGCAGTCCGAAGGACTCAAGATCGAACTGTTTTAAACTTCATACGAATGCAAAAAAGGCCAGCGGACTCCCGACTGGCCTTTTTTATCGGTTCATGCTCGATGGTTTAACGCCTTCGCCAAGCGATCCCCGCCAAATTGAATCAATGTTACAAGTAATACCAGCCCTATAATGACAATCAACATAACTGACACATCGAACCGCTGATAACCATAGCGATAAGCAAGATCTCCCAGGCCGCCCGCACCAATGGCACCCGCCATGGCAGAGGAATTGATCATCGTAACAAGCGTAATGGTGAATCCGCCCACGATACCCGGCAGGGCCTCAGGTAGCAGAACATGCCAGACGATATGTCGGCGTCGGCATCCCATGGCCTGGGCGGCCTCGATCAGGCCATGGTCTACCTCACGCAGGCTCACTTCAGCGATACGGGCAAAGAACGGCGTTGCTGCAATAGCCAACGGTACGACGGCGGCCCACACACCGTAAGTAGTGCCTACAATCAGGCGGGTGAACGGAATAAGAGCCACCATCAGAATCAGAAAAGGAATGGAGCGGAAGAGGTTGACGATACTTCCAATCAGCCTGTTCAAACGAACAGCCTCGAACATCCCGCCTTTACCACTGGTAACCAGAAACACGGCCAACGGAATACCGGCAATCAGTGCGATCAGGGAGGAGACGCCTACCATTAGCAGGGTATCCAGTAGTCCTTGCCACAGGCGATCAATCAGCAGCGACATAACCCAATACCTCCACATCGTCGAAAATATGCCGAGCCCGCTTGATCAGCTCTTCCTGAGCGTGGGGAGAACGCCTGATCGAGACCAGCAGATGGCCTACCGTGCGCCCTTGAAGTCGTTGGATGCTCGATCTGATAAGCGTGAGCTGTCCACCCAACGCGTTGAAGAGTGATCCCAGGTCGGGCTCACGGCTGCTTGAGCCACTCAAGCGCAGTTCAAGCAGGAGGGCATCGTTTTGGCGTAATGGCTGTGTCTGCAGACGCGCTTTAAGATCATCTGATAGCGTTTGCTGCAACGGAGAGAGCAAGATGCGGGTCACGTCATGGTGGGGATCACCAAAGACTCTCCATACGGGGCCTTGTTCGACGACTTCACCACACTCAAGCACGACGACACGATCACAGATCTCGCGAATCACCTCCATTTCATGGGTGATCAACACAATGGTCAGCCCCAGCGACCGATTGATATCGCGTAGCAGCGACAGAATGGCCTGTGTCGTTTCAGGGTCCAGTGCTGAAGTCGCTTCGTCGCATAGCAGGATATCGGGATCATGAACAAGCGCTCGGGCAATGCCGACGCGTTGCTTCTGGCCGCCGGACAGTTGCGCAGGATAGGCATCATGCTTGTTTTCCAGACCTACCAGCTTGAGGAGTGAGGCAACCTTCTGCTGCCGCTCCTGCCGCGGTACGCCAGCCACTTTAAGGGGTAATTCCACATTCTGCCGCACGGTTTTGGCGGAAAGCAGATTGAAGTGCTGAAAGATCATGCCGATGCGCCGGCGCAAGGCAACCAACTCGCTTGTGCCGTAGCGACCGATATCTTCGCCGTCGATCAGAACCTGTCCTTCGCTTGGCTGCTCGAGTCGGTTGATTGTCCGTAACAGGGAAGACTTGCCCGCACCACTGCGCCCTATGATGCCGAATATCTCACCCCTGCACACAGCCAGATCTATACCATGCAGCGCACGCACTGGTCCTTGCTCACCGTTATAGGTTTTACCCATATCCTGAAAGCGGATATGGGTCTCGGCGCGTTCCAGTGCGGTAGAGGTAAGGGGGTAGGGTAGTGTATGGGAGCATTGGCCCGCCTCTGCTTCATGAGTGTTTCGAGCCTGCCGAATAAGTGTAATCGATCCCGTCATGAATCAGCTCCTCCAGCCGGTTTGGTAAAGGGTTCCGTGTGCCTTGTCCAAGGCTGCACGCACGGCCGGGGAATGCTGATAGATATCGATGAACTTGCGCAGGCGTTCGTCGCTCTGCCGGTCAGGCCGAATGACGAACTGGATGACATATTCAGGGTGATCAAGCCCGTCAAAAAGCAGAGCTGAGTAGGGGTCGAAGGTATTGGCCAGGCGGATGTAGGCCGGGTAACCCTGGACCAGATCCACGTCATCATAGGCGCGCACCAGTTGAACGGCTTCCAGCTCGATGATCTGTATATGCTTGGGATTGGTCAGGATGTCGGCTTGAGTCGCCTTGTATCCCACGCCGGGCTTCAAGGTGATCAGGCCCGCTTTTTCCAGTAGTTGTAAGCCACGTCCTCCATTGACAGGGTCATTGGCAATTGCCACACGGGCGCCGTCCGGCAGGTCTTCGAAGCGTTTATACTCTTTCGAATAGAGGCCTACGTTGTTGATGATGCCGGGGGCATAGGGAATCAGGTTATAACCGCCTTCCTTTCGTGCATTTTCTAGAAACGGAATGTGCTGGAAGTAGTTCACGTCAATGTCCCCGTTAGCCAAGCTGACATTAGGGACAATCCAGTCGGTAAACTCGACCAGCTCCACCTTCAACCCCTGCTTTTCCGCTTCAGCCACAGCTGCTTCCAGTGGAGGGGCAAAGGCTGCTGTCGTGCCGAGTTTCAGTGGCTCATTAGAGTCGGCCGCGTAGCTCATGCCTGCAGCGCCTAGCAGTGCTGCAAGGGCGAAGGTCTTTATCCAGCCACGGCCTGGGTTCAATCGGTGCAGCATATCGGTCATCCTGTTCAAGGTCATGGGAGGCGAGGCTGGAAGCGTTCCAGTAGTCGTTGAGATCAAATTGCAGTTCGTCTAGCCGTTTGGCTGGCCTGATGTGTCAGGTTTCGCCAATGTGTACCGGCATGGTCTGGTGGTAACCGAGCACCTTGGGCGAACAGTTTTTCGCGCAGGGTGCCTGGCTCGTAGGCTGTCTTGTAGCGACCCCGTGCCTGCAACTCTGGAATTACCAAGTCGATAAAGTCCGTATAGCTTTCCGGTGTGACGATGCGTGTCAGGTTGAATCCATCCAGCCCGGTTTCGTCGATCCATTGCTCCAGTGCATCCGCCACTTGGCTTGGCGAGCCAACAATGAGTGGGTATCGGCTACCCAGAGCGGGCTGCTCAAGGAGCCTGCGCTTGGTCCAGCCACTGTCCTTCGCGGTAAACGCCTTGACGACCGACTCGATGGCATTGGTCTTTTGATAACGGATAGGCTCATCGAGCCCATAGCCTGCGAAGTCGATACCCGTCGAGCTGGAAAAGTGAGCAAGGCCTGCTTCTGGATTGGCGTAGCGTAGATAGTCCGCATGCTTTTCCCGGGCCTCAGCTTCAGTCGGCGCAACGATCACGCTCAACCCCATAAAGACTTTGATGGCGTCCGGCGTACGCCCGGCGGCTACTGCGCTGGCACGTGTTCGGTCAACCTGATGCCGGACCGCCTGAATATTCTGGCCACCAATGAAAACGCATTCCGCATGTTGTCCGGCGAAATTAACGCCGCGTTCGGAAGAACCCGCCTGGTAAAGCAGAGGTGTGCGCTGTGGAGAGGGTTCGCTCAGGTGATAACCTTCAACGTCGTAGAACGCTCCGTGGTGTCTAACCTTGTGCACCTTATCCGGTCGTGCGTAGACACGGCCCAGGCGGTCAGCGATGACAGCATCATCTTCCCAGCTGCCTTCCCACAGTTGGTAAAGCACGCTTAGATGTTCATCAGCCCGATCGTAGCGACGATCGTGCTCATGCTGAGCGGTAAGCCCCATCGCCTTGGCTGCGCTGTCCAGATAGCCCGTCACAATGTTCCAGCCGATGCGGCCGCCCGTCAGGTGATCCAGTGTTGAAAACCGTCGAGCCAGCAGGTAGGGATGTTCATAGGTGAGATTTGCAGTCACACCAAACCCAAGGTGCGTGGTATGGGATGCCATGGCAGAGACGAGAAGGAGAGGGTCGTTAACCGGAAGCTGGATGGACTCCCTTGCCGTGAGGTCTATGCCGCCACCGTATACGTCGTAGACCCCTACGATGTCAGCGAGGAATAAACCGTCGAATAGACCGCGCTCCAGCAGCTTAGCCAGCTCAGTCCAATAGCTCAGCGTCTTGTACTGGGTAGACGTATCCCGTGGATGCGTCCAAAGCCCATGGTTGATGTGCCCGACGCAGTTCATGTTGAAGGCGTTTAGCCGAATCTGTTTCTTTGCCATGACAACCTCAGAGGTAGCTGCGTCGGGGCGGCAGGGTATCGTTCAGGTAGTAGTCGCCAATGGCGTGGTATTTCCAGCGCACGGGGTCATGCAGGGTATGTACACGTGCGTTACGCCAGTAACGATCAAGCCCATGCTCTGCCAGGCTGGCCCTGGCACCACCCAACTCAATGAGTTTGTTGCCTGCCAGTAGAGAGGCCTCTGTACTCAACGCACGCACCTCAGCGATTGCAATGGAGGCGGCAGCTACGGTGTCTGCGGTCGGATCTTGCTGCGCCTTATCGAGTGCCTCTCCAGCGCGCTCAAGCAGGGCTTCCGCGGCGGCAACACGTATGGCCAGCCGGCCGATATCACTGATCGTCAGGGGGTCTTCGTAAGCATGTTCAACACCGGAATCGGGCCAGGGACGCGCCTGTTCACGGACAAAAAGAAGAGCGTGCTCATAAGCACCTCGCGCAATACCTGTATCGATCGCTGCGTGTAATAGCTGGGCGAAAGGGCCTACCGTAGTAGGGCGCTCAAATGCTGTCTGAAAGGGCACGACCTCATCAGCCGTTACCGCGACATTATCCAGCACGACCGAGCCGCTGCCCGTGGTCCGCTGCCCAAAGCCAGACCAATCATCAATAACGGTTACGCCCTCACGGGTGCGCGGGATAAAGGCCAGCCGCTGCTTGCCTTCGTCATCCACAACCGAGGTGGGGATGCGCTGAGCATACAGTGCACCGGTTGCATAGAACTTGCGCCCGTTGACCTTGAAACCGTCCCTGTCAGGGGTGAGCCGGGTAGTGCGGTCCAGTACCGTCTTAGTACCAATCTCGGCCAGTGCATTGCCATAACGGGCGCCGGCCAACACTTCGGTATAGAGCTTGTGCTGCTGTTCGGCACTGCCATTTACACGCAATACTTCCAACGCGTAGTAGTGATTTTGCGGTATCTGGCCTAGGGAGCCATCCGCCGCAGCAATAATAGAGATGACCTTGGCAAGCGTTACGCTGGAGACTTCAGCGCCTCCCAGCGCTTTAGGTACTGTAATAGCCCAGAGTCCGGACTGGGAGAACTGCTCCAATTCACTCCACGGCAGCGTCCGATGTTGATCCCGCTGAGCGGCGTCTTGCTTGAAAAGGGTGGCCAGCTCGGTGGCAATCCTTAATGCTTGTTCATCACTTTCGATCCGGTCGGCAATACCGTGCAATACAGGTGCATTCATGGTTCAGATCCAGGCATGGCGGGCAGGGGATATACCGTTCAGGTGATAATTGCCAATGGCATGTACCTTCCAGCGCACGGGGTCATGAAGGGTGTGCGTCCGAGCGTTGCGCCAATGCCGGTCAAGGTTGAACTCAGCCAGCGTGGCTCGGCTACCAGCCAGCTCGAAGAGTTTTTCACTGGCTGCCAAGGCAATTTCGGACGTCAGCACCTTAGCCTCGGCTACCGCAATCGAGGCCTGAGCAGCCTGTGACTCATCAACAGGCTGGTCCTTAAAGGAATCAAGTACCCCGGCTGCCTTTCGCAATAGCGCTTCAGCTGCATGCAGTTCAACTTCCAGTCGTCCAACCTCTGCAATCAGGTAAGGTTCATTTCGTGCCTCAGTAATACCAGCCTCAAGCCAGGGTCTAGTTTTACCAACAACAAACCACCTCAAGTCAGCCAAAGCAGACAGGGCTATGCCTGCATCAATGGCTGCATGGATCAGCTGCGCATAGGCACCTTGTAAGGAAGGCTTAGTGCTTAGCAATCCGCTCGGAATAATGCCTTCTGCGGGGAGACGAACATTATTGAGAATGACTGTTCCGCTTGCTGTGGTGCGCTGTCCAAAGCCGGACCAGTCATCAATGATTCGAAGCCCCGGTGTTCCGCGCCGGACGAACGCCATGACTTGTCGTCCGGTGTCATCCAATGCCTTGACGGTTACCCAATGGGCAAACAGGGCACCTGTCGAATAAAACTTTTCGCCGTTCAAGCGGAAGTGATCACCTTCGGGTGTCAGGCGCGCTTTCAGGTCCAATGTATGTTTGCTGCCGCGCTCGGGACCTGCATTGCCTATTCTCCATCCAGCCAACACGCTTTCGAATAGGCGCTGCTGTTGCTCGGCGGACGCTACGCTTCGAATGACATTGAGAATGCTGAAATGATTCTGGGGAATTTGAGCCAGTGCTGGATCAGCCTTGGCAATGATCTTGAAGATTTCAGCGATCGTTACAAAGGAAACCTGAGGGCCTCCAAAGGCTCTGGGAACGAATACGCTGCCCAGACCGCTGGTAGTAAAACGCTCGATTTCGGCCCAGGGAAGTTTGCGCTCCTGGTCACGCAGCGATGCTTCTTGCGCAGCGAAACGGGCTAGCTCATGAGCAGCAGCAATGGCTTCGGCGTCGGTAGTGAGAATACGGGCAGGGTAGACGGGTGGAGCTACATCCTGATCGTTATCAAGAAGGGTATCTGGCTTGAGCATACGGCCTCGCAATGAGCAATGCCGGCCAGATCCATAGCGGAGCCGGACCGACAGATGAAAAGTCAGTGCAGGTCCGGTGATCCGGTAAATAGACGTTAAAGTAATTTAAAAAGAGTTATAAATACTTTCTAGCTATAAGCTTAGAGCGAGCTTAAGGGCAGAAAGCTCGTTATTCAGGCTTTAAGGTCAGGAGCGCGTCTACAAGCGACTCAGCCAGATATTCCACCGAGAAAACACCACCATAGGTCCAGGTTGAGCGGACCGTAGCGAATCGTCGTGCTTGCACGAAGGGCATCGCCTGCCAGAGGCGGGTAGGAAAGAGTTTGTCCTCCTGGGAGAACGGCTCGATATGGAGCACAGCGCCTTCACGTATTTTCCCTAACTCACTGATAGGTTTCTGTGTGATACCCCAGGCAGTGGCTGGCAATGGGTAGGCAGGCTGAAGATGCAATAAATCCATGGCATATTGAGGCATGGAATTGTCGCCATACACATAAGCTACCGCTGGCGTAGAAAAGCGAATCACCGTAACCTTGGGCGGTTCGCCGTTGAAATGTTTAAGCAGCTGCTTCCGTAGTTCAGCGATATGGCGATCCATTTCTGCCAAGCGCTGCTGCGCCTGGTCAAGATGATTGAACTGCTTGGCCAGAGTCAGATAATTTTGCCGTGCGGTTTCGTAATTGTTGTGATCCTGTCGATAGCTGTCGAATGACTCTACCGGGGCGATCCGTTCAAGCTTGCCACGTAGATCTTCAAGAGCCGGGCTGGAGATGATCAGGTCTGGCTTGAGTTCGGCCAAGAGCTCAAGATTGGGCTCGACACGGCTTCCAGCATTGAGAGCCGATGATGGCAAAGCAGGGCGCACGACCCACACCTTGTAGTCATCGGCGTCCGCTACCGCCAAGGGCGTGATCCCCATTTCGACCAAATGCTCAGCCGCTTCCCAGGTGAGCGCGACTACCCGCTGCGGTGTTTCGGCTGCGTGAGCGAGTGCAGAGCCGATCATTAAAAGTCCGGTTAGGACCCAACGGAGCAGGCTGGGACTGATTTTATGCTTGAGCAACCCTACGCGCCTCGCTGTCTGGCTAATAAAATAATGAAATAGACTCCACACAGAACGGACGCCACGATGCCTACCGGCATCTGGAGGGGATAGATCATGACACGGCCTATCCAATCGGCAACAAGCATCAAGACGCTACCCAGCGTGGCGGCGAGTAAGAGTTGAGGCAGGACTTTCCTGGCACCCAGGATGGCTGCAATATGCGGTGCCAGCAGGCCCAGAAAGGCGACCGGCCCCATTACGCTGGTCACGAGCGCACACATCAGCGAAACCAGAACCAGTAGCACGATACGTAGGTGCGTCAGATTCAGGCCGCGACCAAGGGCCACGCCGTCACCTATCGAAATCAGCGACAGGCCTCGATGGAACAGTAGACTGACCCCTCCGATAAGCAGAACGCCTACGCAAAGTCCGACAGACTGGCTGGCCGAAACCCGGTAGGTCGAACCTGCCAACCAGCCCATGATGGCGAAGGAGTCTGCTGTCCCCTTGGCCAGGGCAAATTGAAGGATGGCGTCCAGCAATGCCATCAGGGAGATACCTACCAATGCCAGCATGCCCGGTGCATATTGGTGCCGGCGACCAAACAGCAGCAGCACAGCCAAGACCAGCATGCTCCCGGCAAAAGCCGCCAATGGCCCGCCTGCAGTCTGGATAGTCCCACCCATGACAAACGCACTTATGAGAAGGGCAAGCGTTGCTCCGGCGGAAAGGCCAAGAATATCCGGACTCGCCAAGGGGTTGCGCAGCAGACGTTGAAGAATGACGCCTGCAATCGCCAGTCCGAATCCTGCCGAGGCAGCCGTTAGCGTCCGCGGCCAGCGAAAGGACCAGACGAGGGAGGAGGGCCAGTTCAACTGCCAGCCTTGGGCGCCCGGCGCCAGGCATAGGGTCAGTAATACAATCGCCAGGGCAATACCCAGAATAATTACCCAGCCTGATGTGGTGATTCTCCGGTCGCTATTGCCTGGGAGCATCAGTCCACGCTGATCTTCTGCCGACATTTTGCGGCGCGAAAGCCATAAGAGTGCCGGTGCACCTATCAATGCGGCCGCGGCTCCGCTGGGAATCAGGTTGATCGTCCATTGACTGGCGAGCACAGCCAGTGCATCGGTTGTCAGCAGTAGAACAGCTCCCAGCAGCGTGCTGTATAGCAGTTCATCAAAGGCGGTACGAGCGCCGAACAACCGCGCAAGATTAGGTGTGAGCAGACCAATGAATCCAATCAGGCCGACCGCGGTAATGGAAACGGATGTGAGCCACAGTGAGGCGAGAAACAGCATCAGCATAACCGGCCATAAACTCATGCCGCGTGCTTGTGCACCTTCACTGCCCAGGCGCAGCAGGGTCAACGGTCGCTGAGCAAAGGCCAGGACAAGCAGACCGACCGCCAGCTTGGGCAGCAGCCAGATGACCCATTGCCAGTCCATTTGCGCCAGATCGCCAGCCCCCCAGAGGAAAAGATTCCGGGCGTACTGATCGTTGAGCAATACGAGCCCCGAGGCCAGCGCTCCTAGAAGAAGATTCATGGCCATACCGGCCAAAACGATTGGAAGACCAGCAATACCAGATCGCCCTGCAATCAACAGGACAATGCCTACTGCAGCCATTGCGCCCAGTAGCGCGGCCCATTCACCGTGATCGGCAGCCAGGGTTGGTGCAATCAGCGTGGCACAAACCAGTCCCAACCATGCCCCTGAGGCCGACCCGATAGTCATGGGTGAAACTAGACGATTTTGCGTCAATTGCTGAAGAAGACTGCCTGATAAGCCCAACGCTGCCCCAACCAGAAGACCCATTACAACCCGTGGAAGCGCAGAGTCACGAAATTGCAGCAGCGTGAAATCTTGGCTGGAGGCATCGAACAAAGCATGCCACTGCTGACCTAACGACAGCGGTGAAGCGATCTGCAGGTGTACGAGCAGTATCAGAAGCAATGACAGCAGCGTGAGTGGATAACGCAGAAGACCTGGTGCAGTAGATAACATGGTTCTGGACGGGACGCCCGTCCCGGTGCGGGTAACGTGCATCTTCAGGCAACAACCGCAATCTTGCGCTGCGCCGCAGGCTGCTCAATGAGTTGAATATCGATCTCGTACAGCTCGGATAGCAAACGACTGGACAACAAGGCCTGTGGCATCCCGTCAAAGAACAGCCGACCCTGCTTGAGGGCAACGATACGGTCGGCATAACGTGTAGCCAGATTGATGTCGTGCAGAATGACGACAATTCCGCGGCCGGTCTTCTGGTTCAGCTCATGTAAAAGGCCCATCAGCTCATACTGATGGGAGAGATCCAGGGCCGATGTGGGTTCATCCAGCAGAATCAGTGGCGATTCTTGGGCTAGCAGCATCGCAATCCAGGCCCGTTGCCGTTCGCCGCCGGAAAGGGTGTCGGTCAGGTGATCGGCATAATGCGCTACATCGGTTTGTTGCATGGCTCGCTCGATGATCGTCTGATCTTCACGCTGCCAGCGGCCTAACAGACCGCGCCAGGGAAAACGGCCCAGGCGCACCAGTTCACGTACTGTAAGCCCGGCGACTTCCGGCAACCGCTGAGGCAGAAAGGCAATCAGCCGCGCAAATTCCCGCTGGCTCAACCGTGCGATGGGCTGGTCGTCCAGCTCGATCCTGCCACTGTCGGGCATGGTCTGACGCGCCAGCAGGTTCATCAATGTCGACTTGCCGGAACCGTTATGCCCTAGAATGACTGTCAGCTCATTTCCGGCAAGCCGCAGCTGGTCCAGACTCAGAATGAGTCGTCCGCCGCGGTTGACGCGGATATCAGTGAGTTGCAGCTTCAAGGGTTAACTCCTGTCGTAAACGGGCAATGCGCTCTTCCTGCTTGAGCTTGGGGCAGGTGCTGCATAACTCGCCATCTGCGCGGCGGAAGTGTTGGCAGCAGACCTTGCGTCCAAGTGCCAGCCGCTCTTGTCCATCGTCAAGCGCAATGCAGATCAGCTCGCTGTTGTCCTTCAGGCCCAGCGCTTCGAGCCACATACCTTCCAGCACACGCATACGGTTGTTGCATAGCGTTTCGCGCAGGTTGTTCTGCACATAGAGAAGGGCTGCCAGCACGCAGTCTGCCGCCAGCCGACGGGCCATTTTCGGGTTGAGCTTGAAAACCGTTCCTGCCTCTTCCAGCTGCCGTTCGCAAAGGTTCTGTAATTGCTTGGCGGCGACACGAATCAACGTGTCCTGGTCGGCGATATAGGGACAATGATCATGCAGGTAAAACCCTGCCACGAACCCGTGGTGCACGCGCTGGGCAAACTGATCGAGAGAAGGAACACATCGACCGAGGTGGACACCCAGAATCGTCAGGTAGATCGGCTGCCAGACCATGAGCGTCCAGCTACGCGCTGACCAGTAATGGGGGCCGGCCTCCGGATGGGCCTGCTGCCAATGGTCATAAAGCGCTGCAATGCGCACATGGTTTTCGGCACTGCCGCAGGCGAGGTCATCCGGGCCTGCAGGGCCTATCGTTCCCTTGAGCCCTAAATAGGAAAGGGCGGAAAGATCCAGCAGGCGGGTAAGATCGGTCTTTACCTGAATCGTCATACGTCGGACCCAGAACGAGGTTAGATGTCATCTCCCGAACGTCTGGTTCGGCCGTTCGGGAGGACATGCTCGGAAATGCCGATTTAAACACTTAAATACAAATGCATCAAATTATCATTAGCAATCCAGGTGTCACATTTCGCTAGATTGCGATGAGCGGAACAGGGTGAGTGGTGGCAGAGGGTTGCCACCGCCTCAACCATTTACGCCTTGGCCGCTGTTGCAGCCTTGTTGGGCGCTTTAACCAGTAGCGGAAAGAGAACTGCCGTGAGCAGCAGGCCGGCTGCGCCTACCCAGAACGGCGTAGAAAGCGTGAAATGACTGACGAGAAGCCCAGCGCCATAAGATGAACACATGACACCCAGACTCTGGAAAAAATTGACCTTGCTGAAGTCCACAGCATACGCCTCGGGCTTGCTCATCTCGAACATGAGCGCATCCAGGCGCACCGTGACCTGATACAAGGCCCAGCCGAACAGCAAACGACCTCCTAGGATGGCCACTTCGTTTTCAAAGCCCTGAATGAAAATACCGCAGACGCCAAGCAGCAGGGCGGACAGGATACCTTCCCAGGCATGGCCTTGTTGGCTGGCTCGCTTGCTCCACCAGAGTGCGACTAGCGCTACAGCGCCTGGCAGCGAATAGACGAAGCCGGTGACGAGCTCATTTTCCAGAGCGGAAACCTGTTGCCAGTAAACCGAGAAGAACGGTCGAATGACATAGGCACTGAAGTAGAACAGCAACATGATCAGACAGAGCTTGTAAATGATCAGGTGGCTACCTGGTTTGGCGATAGGCACTTCGGTTGCAGACTGTTCCGGGGTTTCGCTGGAGGCTGGAGCTTCTCCCGAAGCGGGAGGCTTGTCTCGCATCAGACGCATACAGATTGCCATCTGAATGAAGTCGCCCAGCGCCATGATCAGGAACACTTCGCCCATTTCCAGCGCCTGGAGAACCAGCCCGCCCACAGCTGCGCCAAAGATGGCTCCGAAATGCACCACCACCGACAAGGTGCCAATGGTTCGCGTGTGGCTTTCCTTGGCTTCCAGACTCATCACATAGGGATACATCAAGAGATAGCTGCCTTTGAAGACCACCATGCCTAGTGAAACAACCCAGAACAAGGGCAGGGAGTCGATGATATAGCAGCATACGCTGAGCAGCCCCGCAGCCAACTGTGTCCAGATCAGGATCCGGATAGGATGCACGCGCTTGGCCAGTTTGGCCCAGAGAGGAAAGGCAAACATGACAACAACGCAAATAGCAGCCAGGTAGGCACCGACCTGCTCGGGACGAGGATCGTCAAAACGGCTGGCAAAGTACTGCGGATAAAAGGGAATGAGCATGTTATCGCCAATGACTGCCAGGGCCGTCATGGCAATGAGGCAAAAACGTAAATTCATAGCGAACGGGCTCAGCCAGCTGAAAAGGCCGCAAATCATGCATGCGGATCAACAAGAAAGCGACTGTTTGATTATGCGTATTCTTTGCATTCTCGATTACAAGCCGTTACAAGCATCGAAAGCGATATAGTCATGCATTAAATATGTTTATCGTTTAAAAGCACTGATTGGCTCGGAACAGCGCCAAGTGATCTCGGGCCACCTCGGTTAATAGGCTGCTCCAGCTGTTAACCGAGGTGGCCCGACAAGCAGTGACCAACAGGCCATGGAGGTTAGTATCTAACCTTCATGGCTTCTGAACTTGCTCAAGAACCGTTGCGTCCGTTCTTCCTGGGGATTGGCAAACAGCGCCTTAGCTTCTCCTTGTTCAACGATAACGCCCTGATCGACAAACAGCACGCGATGCGCCACGTCACGGGCAAAGCTCATCTCATGCGTCACGATCACCATGGTCCGCTGCTCATTGGCCAGATTACGAATGACCGTCAGCACCTCACCGACCAGCTCGGGATCAAGGGCTGACGTGGGCTCATCAAAGAGAATAACGTCGGGCTGCATCGCCAGCGCACGGGCAATGGCAACGCGCTGCTGCTGTCCGCCGGATAGCCGTCTGGGATACGCATCTTCCTTGCCCGCCAGGCCTACTTTCGCCAGTAATGCCCGGCCCCGGGCTTCGGCGGATTCCCTGGCCTCCCGTTTGACCACAATCGGCCCTTCGATCACGTTTTCCAGAGCCGTACGATGAGGAAAAAGGTTAAAACTCTGAAATACGAAGCCGGCGCGTTGGCGGAGCGCCCGAATCTGGCTCTGCTGCGAGTTCAGGTTCTGACTTGCATCAATAGAGATACCCGCAACGCGGATACGGCCTTTATCGGGCGTTTCAAGAAGATTCAGGCAACGAAGCAGGGTAGTCTTGCCGGAGCCACTGGGGCCAATAATGGCAACGACTTCGCCCGCTGCTACATCCAGATTGATCCCCTTGAGCACCGGCTGGCCATTGAATGACTTGGTCAGGTTACGTACTTCAATCATGACTCAACGCTCCTGATTATGCCGGTTTACCCGATTTTCCAGCGTGTTCTGCAACGCCGCCAGGGTGCTGGCGAGAACCCAGTAGATCAATGCTGCCGTTAGATACATGCTGAAGATTTCAAAGGTACGCGCTGTAATGAGCTGCGCTTGGCGAAACATCTCTGGGACCTGAATGGTAGCCGCAAGAGAGGTATCCTTTACCAGCGAAATGAAGCTGTTACCTAAAGGTGGGAGCGCCGTACGGGCTGCCTGAGGAAGGATGGTCCTACGCAGTGTCTGTGTCCGTGTCATGCCAATGCTGGCAGCCGCCTCCCATTGTCCTCGGTCAATCGAGGCAATGGCTGCCCTCAGAATCTCACAGATGTAAGCGGCCATATTCAGCGAAAAACCCACGAGCGCAGCGGGCAGAGGATCTAGCTGAATGCCCAGCTCAGGCAAGCCGTAATAGATCATGAACAGCTGCACAAGCAGTGGGGTGCCTCGAAAGAAAGACACGTATACCCGCGCTACTGCGCGCACTACCATGTTTTGGCTAAGCCGCATCAGCGCCAGAAAGAACCCCAGCACCAGCCCGAAAAACATGCCGCCCAGACTGAGTAGTACAGTCCAGACGGCACCTTTGAGTAGAAACGGAAGCGAATCCAGTATCAGTTGAAGGCTGGATTCGCTCATTGAGTGACGTCAGCCTTGAACCACTTCTGTGAGAGCTTGGCCAGCGTGCCATCAGCTTTCATCTTGGCAATGGCCTGGTCGATGGCGGCATGGAATTCGGGATTTCCCTTGCGCTCGGCCACGCCCGACTCCTGACGATTAAACGGTTCGCCTGCTGGTACAAACTGGTTACCGGTTTTGGCAGCCATTTCAAAGGCGGCCAGTCGGTCTACCAGAACGGCATCGATCCGACCTACACGCAGGTCCTGAAACTTGGTTGGGTCGTCTTCATAAGTGCGAACATCAGCCTGTGGTACGTTTTCCTTGAGCCATTGCTCATAATTGGTACCAAGACCAACACCCACCTTCTTATTGGCCAAGTCTTCCGGCTTCTTGATGGTGTCCTGCTCGTTCTTGCGAGTCATTGCCTGGACACCGGAGACCGTATAGGGCGTCGAAAAATCATATTTTTTCTTGCGCTCTTCGCTAATGGTGACCTGATTGATCACCACATCCAGACGCCTGGAATCCAACGCGGCCAATAAACCATCCCATTTGCCCGGCTGGATTTTTGGCTGTACGCCCATTTCCTTGGCCAGCGCCTGGGCAAACTCGACTTCAAAACCGGTCAGCTTGCCGTTTTCATCCTGGTAACTGAAAGGAGGGTAAGTACCCTCAAGCCCAACCACCAGCGTACCGCGCTGCTTGACTTCCTTTAACAGGTCTTCTGCATGGGCATTAACGGAGATACCGAGTGCCAGAGCCAGGCTTGCAAACGTGAAATAACGACGCAGAGCGGTTCTCATGTTCTTATTCCATAACGTAAGGATTTAGAACTATAAGATTACACAAGTGGGCTAATAAAATAGCTTCCGGCGCTATAGATATAGCAAAAAGCTTTAATCAGGAAATTAGCGTGCGGCTGATCAGGTGCAGCCGCAGCGGGGAAAGTACCGTTTAACTCAAGAGCAATCAGCCAAGATTGGCTTCCAGCTCAACGGCTTCCTCAGTCTCTTCCGAAATTTTCTGTCTGATGCCGCGCGCCAGTTCGAGAAAATCGTCACGCTGCATGTCCAGCGATGCCAGAGCACATTCCAGGTCTTGCTTAACTGTCATTTCCGCTTGATCAAGCGACATAATGCAACCTCAGTCCTTTTCCTGTTTGGATATACAGTATTCCAAGCGAAGCGGTACGACAAGCAAAAACAGGATAGACGGTCTTCGGTTTTTTAACTGTGCGAGTCTTCGCACTCCTATTTCTGGTACGGCGCAGCAGGTCAAAAGGGCGTTGATCAAACCATGAGTCGTCGTCGCTGTCTTGCATAAAAGCCGTCCCATAAACTCTGCGGAGAGACAGTACGATGTCATTCAGAGCAAGACCTGTTCATGAACGTAGAGGACTGCTCAGAGCAACTCTGCTGGTCAGTGTCCAGTTGTTACTAATGGGAATAGAGTCAGCCAAGGCTCAGGAGTCTTGGGATTCGGGGGACGGTGGCGTTTCAACGTTCTATCGGTGGGATAAACCAATTCCAACCGCTGCAGGTGAGTTGCTGCGCAGTGAGCCACTTCCCCCACAAAATCGGTTGGAGGATGCAGAAGGGCAGTTTCGTATTCTTTACACGTCAGTGAGCGGTCTGGACAGCTCGCCCATTACGGTCTCTGGTCAGTTGTTCGTTCCCAAAGGGCGACCGCCTGGGGGAGGGTGGCCGTTGCTTGCGTGGGCTCATGGAACGGTAGGCGTGGCCGATGTCTGCGCGCCGTCCTGGAATGAAGCACCAACCGTTTACAAAGATTACTTGAATCGCTGGCTTAAGCAGGGTTACGCCATTGTCGCGACGGATTATGAGGCGCTTGGCACGCCCGGTTTGCATCCCTACCTGACCAAACGCTCTGAGGCCTACGGTGTGCTCGATAGTATCCGCGCCGTTACAGATGGACGATATCCTATCGCCAACAAGGTGATCGTGGCAGGACAGTCCCAAGGGGGCGGGGCGGCCTTTGCGACGGCCGGATTTGCCAAGGAGTATGCGCCGGAGCTGGATATCAAGGGCACGATAGTCACAGGTATACCGTATCTGACGGAAAGAACGATGACCGTCTCGGGGGTAGATCCTAACCAGGTGGATCCCGGCATTGCCTATATGTTTTACGTAGCTCTGGTTGCCCATCAGAGGCAGCCAGTAACCGATGCTTCGACGCTGTTTACGCCAAAAGCCATGCCGTTATTCGAAAAGGCCGCCCGCTTGTGTGTGGGCACCTTGGCACGAGAGGTCATGCAGGCGGGCCTCACTCAGGCTAATACGGTTCAACCCGAGGCGGTAAAGACGATGGCCAAGATTCTTTTGCCTCAATATCGCTTCAATACCTTGAAGCTGGACCAGCCCTTGTTTGTCGGAACCGGCGATGCGGACCGGGATGTTCGTCCAGAGGGGCAGCAGCTACTGGTTCGGGAGGCCTGCAATGCCGGTACGACAATTGAGGCTCATGTATATAAGGGCGAAGGCCATTCAGGGGCTTGGCTGGTCTCTCAAAAGGATGCATTGAGCTTTGCTCACAAAGTCATGACAGACGAGCCCATTGTCTCTACATGCCCTGCCAAAAGCACAATCTCTCCCTAAATACGACCTGTTTTTATCCAATAACGGCATCAGGTCTTCTGCTTATGAAATTAGTTTTCACAATCAATTGATAAAACCTCGCTTCGGTGTATGTTGCTTTCAAAAAGCCAGGCAGGGGAATCGCCGTGAAGCTTCACCATGCTGCATCTGAACAAGTCGATGGACTCGGAAAAGGTCTCGGTTCGTTAGTGGGTACTGTCTCCACCCAAGAAGTTGCCGCCTCAGGGTGGGATATCTTGAAGGAGGACGTGAGTCTGCCTGTTGCGGTACTGCGGGAACAGCGTATCGAGCATAACCTGCAGTGGATGAAGCAGTTCATGGAGCGATACGGCGTACGGCTTGCGCCGCATGGTAAAACCACCATGAGCCCGGCATTGTTCAAGCGGCAAATGGAGGCGGGGGCCTGGGGTATTACGCTCGCCACTGCACCACAGGTTCGCGTTGCGTTTACCCACGGGATACGGCGTGTGCTAATGGCCAATCAGCTGGTTGGCCAAGCCAATATGGCCCTGATTGCCGATCTGCAAGAGGCCGATCCCGGTTTCAGCTTTTGCTGTGTAGTTGATTCCCCTCAGAACGTCGAAAGCCTGGGGCGTTACTTCAGCGGGAGAGGTCAGCGTCTCAGGGTTCTACTCGAATACGGCGTATCAGGTGGGCGAACTGGGGTGCGTAATGAGGAGCAGGAAAAGGCAGTGCGAGACGCCATTTCACACTGGCCACACGCATTGGCCCTGGTAGGGGTTGAGGTCTACGAGGGGGTCCTGAAAGAGGAGGCCGAAATCCGTGATTTTCTTAAGCAAACCGTAGCAAGGACGCGTGTCATAGCTGATGAAAGCGGGTTTGCCGAGCCTTGCATTATTCTGTCAGGCGCTGGGTCTGCCTGGTTCGATCTGGTTGCCGAGGAGTTTGCGCTTCCTCAGACGGGGCTGCCTTTGGATATTGTGTTACGCCCCGGCTGCTATCTCACCCATGACGTAGGTATCTACAAAGCGGCCGAGGCACGTATTCAAGCCAATAACCCTGTTGCACAGGAAATGCAGCGCAGCCTTCTGCCAGCCTTGCAACTTTGGGCCTATGTGCAATCACGACCCGAGCCGGGCCGCGCCATCATTGCACTGGGCAAGCGTGATGCGGCGTTCGATGCCGGTTTCCCTGTTCCCTCGCTGCATTTTCGGCCCGGTCATTCCGCCTCTCCAATGGAGGCGCCTGCAGCCTGGAAGATCAGCGCCATGATGGATCAGCACGCCTTTATGGACGTACCACCCGATGCGGATCTGCAGGTAGGGGACATGCTGTGTTTCGATATTTCTCATCCATGTCTCACGTTCGATAAATGGAAGCAGCTCCTCCTGGTAGATGAGCAATACCGTGTCACCGGAGCCGTCGCCACCTACTTCTAACAATGACGTTGTGCCGTCCAGCCTTGGACGGACTCAGGCACGAGGAATGCTCGATGACGCCTTCTACCGGGTTCTGGCTTCTGATCTATGCCGTAGTAGCCATCATTGCGTTGATTGTCTTGATTGCGCGGTATCGGCTGAATCCCTTTATCGTGATTACCCTGGTATCGGTAGGACTGGCTCTGGTCGCCGGTATGCCAGCCAATACGATTGTTGCCTCTTATGAGGCCGGTGTCGGCAAGACGCTTGGTCATATCGCCCTGGTCGTGGCATTGGGCACCATGCTCGGCAAGATGATGGCCGAGTCAGGCGGCGCAGAGCAGGTCGCTCGTACCCTGATAGCCAGATTCGGCGAGCGCAATGCCCATTGGGCGATGGTCTGCATTGCCTTTCTCGTAGGGCTGCCCCTGTTTTTTGAAGTGGGCTTCGTGCTGCTGGTTCCTATCGCCTTTACCGTGGCCCGCCGTGTAGGTGTCTCTATCCTGATGGTAGGCCTGCCCATGGTCGCGGGGTTGTCGGTTGTGCATGCGCTCGTTCCGCCGCATCCTGCTGCCATGCTGGCCGTGCAGTCCTATCATGCCTCGGTAGGGCAGACGCTCTTCTATGCGGTTCTTGTAGGTATTCCGACGGCTATTCTTGCCGGACCGGTCTACGCCAGGTTCATCGTTCCAAAGATTCAGTTACCTGCCGAAAACCCATTGGCCGAGCAGTTTACCGAGCGTGAGCCTCGTAAACAGCTGCCTGGTTTTGGCATCACGATCGGTACGATTATCCTGCCCGTTGTGCTGATGTTGATGGGTGGCTGGGCCAACCTGATATCAACGCCGGGCAGCGTCTTCAATCAGTTTCTGCAATTTATCGGCAACTCCGTGATTGCACTGCTGGTTGCCACATTGGTGAGTTTTTGGACGTTAGGGCTGGCTCAAGGCTTCAACCGCGATGCGATCCTGAAATTTACCAATGAATGCCTGGCTCCAACGGCCACGATCACATTACTGGTAGGCGCTGGTGGAGGGCTCAACCGAATCCTTATCGATGCCGGCGTGACCACCGAAATCGTTGGACTGGCCCGGGAATTTAACCTGTCACCCCTGATGATGGGGTGGCTCTTTGCTGCGCTAATGCGCATTGCCACCGGCTCGGCCACGGTCGCCATGACCACGGCTTCAGGCATCGTCGCGCCTGTTGCGTTAGGGTTAGGCTATCCACACCCTGAACTGCTGGTTCTGGCTACCGGGGCAGGGTCGGTCATCTTTTCCCATGTAAATGACGGCGGGTTCTGGTTGATCAAGGAGTATTTCAACATGACGGTAACCCAGACGTTCAAGACGTGGACCGTATTAGAAACCTTGATTTCCATCATCGCCTTTCTTCTGACATTAGCGTTGGCGGCTGTACTGTAATGGATATTCTGTATCAAATCCGTGCACGTCTCGAGCATATGAGTGCAGGCGAACAACGTATCGCTCGCCTGATCCTGGAGGATGTGCCGTTCGCAGCCAGCGCCAGCCTGGACGAGCTGGCGACACGGGCTGAAGTCAGTAGTGCGACCTTGTCCCGCTTTGCCCGCAGCGCAGGGTGCAAGGACTTGCGGGACCTGCGCTTGCAGCTAGCTCAGGCCAGCGGTGTTGGAGCGCGGTTTCTGGGCCGAACACACGCACCGGAGCATTCTGCATTCTTTGGTAATATCGTCAGTGACATCGAAGCAACGCTTCGCCAGCATCTGGCCTGTTTCGATGAGCAAACCTTTGCACAGGCGGTTGCACTTGTTCATGAGGCGCGCATGGTTTACGCCTTTGGTATGGGCGGTTGCTCCACGATCTTTTCGGATGAACTGCAATACCGGCTGGTTCGGCTGGGATACCCCATTGCGGCTTATCACGATCCGGTACTGATGCGCCTGACGGCTGCCACGTTGGGCCAGGATCAGGTAGTGATTGCCTGCTCGATGACGGGCATAACCCCCGAACTTGTCGAGTCGCTGCAGCTGGCCAAGGGGTACGGCGCTCGCATTCTGGCCATCGCACCCGAAACATCGCCGGTTGCCCAACTGGCTGATGTCGTACTGCCGCTGTTTCTGGCTGAAACAGACTTTATCTATAAACCTACCGCCGCCCGCTACGGAATGATGCTTGCCGTGGATATTCTGGCTACTGAGCTGGCATTGAGCGCACCTGAAGCGAATCAGGAACGCTTGCGGCGCATCAAGCTCGCCATGGACGACTACCGTGGCGGCGATGAGCGATTGCCGCTGGGAGACTGACAATGCCAACCTACGATGCTCTTATCCGCAATGCACAGGTGATCGATGGCAGCAACTCGCCGGGTTATCAGGCGGATATCGCTATACAGAACGGCCGAATAGAACAGATAGGACGCATAAGTGGGGCAACGGCAACCCATGAGGTTGACGCCGCGGGGAGGGTGCTTGCACCGGGCTTCATTGATGTTCATACCCATGACGATACCGTGGTGATCCGTCAGCCGGAGATGCTGCCCAAGCTAAGCCAGGGTGTAACGACTGTTATCGTAGGTAATTGTGGCATCAGCGCTTCTCCCGTCAGCTTGAAAGGCGAGCCGCCAGATCCCATGAACCTGTTGGGGCCAGCAGCGGCCTTTGCTTATCCGACGTTCGCCGATTACAAGTCAGCCGTCGAACAGGCGCATCCGGGGGTAAACGTTGCTGCCCTCGTTGGGCATACAGCACTGCGCAGCAACCATATGGATGACCTTTATCGTACGGCAACGCCTGATGAAATTACTGCCATGCGGGCTCAGTTGCGTGAGAGTCTGGAGCAAGGTGCGCTGGGGCTTTCCACAGGGCTCGCTTATGCCTCAGCCTATGACGCAAGTACTGACGAAGTAATGGAACTGGCCTCAGAGCTGGACGCCTACGGAGCGGTATACACCACACATTTGCGTAGCGAATTCGAGCCTGTACTAGAGGCCTTGGACGAAGCGTTTCGTATCGGTCGTCATGCGAAGGCGCCCGTTATCGTCTCGCACCTCAAATGTGCCGGTGCAGGCAATTGGGGACGTAGTCCACAGCTTCTTGCGGCGTTGGAGCAAGCAGCACGGGATCATCCAGTTGGGTGCGATTGTTATCCTTATTCGGCCAGTTCCTCAACGCTGGATCTCAAGCAGGTAACAGCTGATTTTCGCATCACCATTACCTGGTCTACACCCTATCCTGACGTGAGCGGCCTCGACCTGAACGACATTGCAGAGGAGTGGGGCGTATCGCTACTGGATGCTGCCAAACGCCTGCAACCGGCCGGGGCAGTGTATTACGGGATGGATGAAAACGATGTGAGGCGCATTCTGGCTCATCCGCTATCAATGATCGGGTCGGACGGCCTACCCGAAGACCCATTCCCGCACCCTCGCTTGTGGGGCGCCTTTCCGCGAGTGCTAGGACATTACAGTCGCGACGTGGCCCTGTTTCCCCTGCATACCGCGGTACACAAGATGACCGGGCTTTCAGCGGCCCGTTTTGGGCTCTACAAGCGCGGATTAATCAAGGAAGGTTATTGGGCGGATCTGGTCTTGTTCAATCCCAAAACCGTACATGCCGCCGCCGATTTCAAGACGCCCAAGGTTGTCGCAGAAGGGATCGATGCTGTCTGGGTAAATGGAATCCTGTCGTATTCAGATAAACAACTGACTCCCCATAGAAACGGTCGCTTCCTTTCCCGACAAGGCGACCTGCGCACACACTTTAATTAGGAGGATGACATGTCAATCAAACGTTACGGTGTTGAGGGTGGTAGCGGGACAGGCGGGCAGCACCTGCCGTTTGCGCGCGCTGTTGAGGCTGATGGATGGCTCTACGTCTCGGGCCAGACCCCTATGGTCAACGGAGAAGTGGTCGAAGGCGGCATCGTCACTCAAACGCGCCAATGCCTGGATAACGTCATGGCCATTCTCAAGGAAGCCGGCTACGGCCCGGAACATGTGGTGCGTTGCGGTGTATGGCTGGATGATCCTCGTGACTTCATGTCGTTCAACAGGATCTTCAAGGAATATTTTGGCGAGCATCCGCCTGCACGCGCCTGTGTAGTATCGAGCATGGTGATTGACTGCAAAGTCGAAGTGGATTGCGTCGCCTACAAAAAACCGGAATAAGGCCTCCGCTCCCGGGTCAGAGTGTTTGATCGCTCTGACTATAGGGATTCCATCATCATGCGTATGTTTTTTGCATTGCCGTGCCCAGCCTCTGTGGTTACACGTGTAGTCGCCTGGCGAAAGGAGCAGGGCATGGATGGGCGCCTGGTTCCTCCTGAAAATCTTCACATGACACTGGCTTTTCTGGGTGAAATTCCAGAAGAACAGATAGACGCGCTTATGGCTCTTGGCGATCACATACGCTTTGAGCCATGTACGGTCGTGCTTGATAGCGTCGAGCGTTGGCATCAGGGGCTTATCAGCATGATTGCATCCCAGACGCCAGTGCCGCTGGTGTCGCTGGTTGACGATCTAAACCTGGGACTGAAAAGTTTGGGCGTTCCGCTGGATCGCAGACCCTTTATCCCACACCTGACGGCTGCACGTAAAAGCCGCTATCGGCCAAGTGGACTACCGTCATTGGCGTGGCCAGTAGAGCGCTTTGCCTTGTTTGTATCGGAAAGCAGCCAGGGAGGCGTGCAATACAGAGCTTTAAAAGAATGGACAGTAGCTGAAGGCAGTCCGGGAGAATAGGGCGGTAATAGCTGCCGCCCATTACGTATTTTACTTTTTATGTAAACTTTATCTGTTGCTGCTTGGCGAATATTTAAGCCTGGACATACTTGCTGAATACAGCGCTGTAGTCATGGGTCATATAAGTCTCCAGCATCAATGTATTCAGCGTGTCCAAGGTACCTGTGTATTGCTGGGTTATGTGTTCAGGCGATGCTGGGTTAGCAATCTTGTACATGGAGGCCGTCATATCCAGTACTTTTAGTGCATTGGCACGCTTGAGTTCTTCCAGGTGCTGAATCTTGCTGATCCCGATCAGAGACTTGTAGATGTCTTTGACTTGTTCAAGAAAGGTCTTTTTGATATCGATGCTGAAGGGTTTGCCGCCTATGACGAATTTCAGCTCGACATCTAGATCCACCGTGCCGGCCGTTTCAATCATGACGCTCTGAATACGCTCGCTGAGGTAATCGTAGCGTTTGATAGTGCGCTTGGACGATACCGCAGATTCGCCGTCCACATGAATCAACGCCAGATTAGTAAAGCAATATTCATCCTTTTTCGATTTGATCAGAAAGAAAATCTTTTCACCGTCCTCGTGAAAGAGATAGTCGTCCGCATCGACCTTGTCGAAGTCTGCTGGTTTGATAATCGATCCGATGTCGCTTAGTCCCAAAGCATCTGCTGCAAATCGTTTGAACATACCAGGCTTTCCTTGAGTGACAGGATAAGGCGCAACATCGAGGCTGCACGCACGCAGAAAAAGGTCTACTAAACACGCAAAGTGAATTTCAGTTGGGCAGTTGTATCAGGCAGTGAGAAAAAGACAAGGCGTAGGAAGGTTCATTAACGAGGCAAGAAAATCTGTCTTGGCTTAACCGGATCCAGATGAAGGTTTAGGACCCAAAACCCTGAAGGGGATAGAGAAGTCAGTGCTTGCTAATATCTAATTTAACATAATATACATTATGCGAAGTTATGTATTCTGGATATGGAGCCATGGGGCAGCGCCTTGAACGCTGCGAAACTCCATATGAGCTTTTTTGAGCTTTTTTGAGCTCTTTATGGCTCACTTCTTTATTGATCCTTTAAACGTCGCTGTTTACCAGACGCCGCTCGCTCCTGGTTGATGGCGTTGTAGTAAATGTCTTGCGTTGTACTCGCCTTGGCGTGGCCAAGATCTTCCTGCAGGTGTTTGAGTGGTCTGCTTGGTGCATCGTAGGTTGCGCTGGTGTGGCGTAACCAATGGGCGCTGGCTGCACGCAGATTGGATACTTCGTCCTCGCTGCGACCTTCCTGTTTCATTCGTACCAACGCCGTGTCAAAGCATTCCTGTACTAGGTTGCGAATCTGCCGATCGGTCAGACCGCCTTGTCCATTGTGTTTAGTCAGTAGCGGCGCAGGATCTCCGGCGTATGGCAGCGGCGTCAGATTGCGGAAGGCCCGGTAGCGCTTGAGATAGACCAGCATGTCATCACTGACCGAGATGCGACGCTCCTTGTTGCCCTTGCCAATTGCAACGTACCACCAGGAACCGTCAGGGTCTTTCTGAAAGGCGTCCATGGTGGGAGACCAGCCGGGCCGCCCGGAAAGTTCGGAGATTCGCAGGTAGAGTGAAAACAGGGTCGCTATGATAAAGAGTGTACGCTCGTGCTTTTCAGGCTCCTCTGCAGCCATCCATTCCGCTGTTTCGATAACGAACTCCCATTGAAGGCGGTCAAGAACCTTGCCGCTGACAGCCTTGGCTTTCTTTTGAAAGAAGCGGCTCTTCTGCTTGATCGCCCGAAAGGGATTACCCACCAATACGTCCTGATCATTGAGGTAATCATAGAATGAGCTGCAGATTGCAAAGACTTGCTTGAGCGTACCCTGAGCCATTTCATAGCGTTCTGGGGTAGTGTCATCGTCGTCTCCTGTTTCGACAGCAAGCTTGCGTGAGGCTTTATCACCCTGAATCCCAAAGGGGCGCCACAACGGATTGGGCTCCATGCTGCCATCTTTCAGAATGAAGCGGCGACGAACAGAGGTGCCCACCCAGTCCTCGTCAGGCTCCTGACTGAATGCCAGGAACGCCTCGGCATCCTGGCGGCGAAGCGAAAGGATAGACCTCCCTTCCTTGATCCAGCTCCACAGAAGGAGACGTTCAACTTGGGTGCGATAGGCTTTGAATGTCGTTTCCCAGCCGGCATAAGAGCGCAAAAATTCACGCACATGAAAATAATCGTCTTTAGCCGGAATACCGGGCTCAAACCGTTTCAGGTAATTCAGGATAGACGTATGCTCTGCCTCGTAAGAGGTAGCGTTAAGCCCAAGAAAACTGGCATAAGTGTCAAATAAAGGCTGGGGTTTAGACGAGAAAAGCATCGAAATAACACTGAAAAGGCAGGTTTCTTAGTATATCAATTTCCGATTATGGACGTAATCGGAAATTTGGCTTGTTTATAGGATTTTATAGAAGACACAAGCACTTACGAAAGCCGTCTCGTACCGCTTCCAACGAACCGTTAAAGAACTAAGCTGTGTGAGATTGATCTCACTTTTATAGGCAAATGCCGTTCAGCTTTAAAGGTGGCTCGCCGTGGACTGGTTAGGTATTCATTTTCTCACAGATCTTCAGCAATCCGGCCTTTCGCCTGTCGAGCATAGCCACACTTCTCTATTGGTTGTCTTTTCCTATCTGATTGCAACTGCTGCCGGTTATACCGCGCTGAGCCTTGCTGATGTTGCGGTCGCGGATGATCGCCGAACGCGCATGCTGTGGCGCTGGATCGGTGCCTTTTGTTTGGGCGGCGGTATCTGGTCGATGCACTTCCTTGCCATGATGGCGTTCGTCATGCCGATTCCAGTGTATTACGACCATCGCCTCACGGCCCTTTCGCTGGTCATTGCTATCATGGCGTCCTTGCTGGCCATGGTCATGATTGGTCGCCCTGCTCTTACCGCCAGACAATATATCGGCGCGGCGATCAGTATTGGCTTGGGGGTTACAGCCATGCATTACATCGGTATGGCCGCCATGCAATCTGCTGCGACGGCCTACTATGATCCCTGGCTATTCGTGCTTTCTATTGTGGTATCGATGTTGGCCAGCCTCGGGTCGATGATGTTGATCATGAAGCTACGCCAGCCGGACAACCCTGCTCCGCTCAAGTTGAAACTGGCGGCGAGTCTGGCGCTGGGTGCAGGTATTATCTCCATGCATTTCAGTGGTATGGCGGCCGTTACCTTTACCCTCCCCGCCGGCTCGACGTTTGACGCTGGTGCGCACGTTGACAATCACTCACCTTATCTAGGTATAGCGACGGCTTTTATTTCGCTGATTATTATCAGCTGCAGCCTGGTTGCGGTATGGGCAGGAAAGAAGCTGGAAAGCCAGCGTCGAGATCTTGAACGGGTCAACGCCCTGCTCCACGAACTCGATAGCACACAGGCTTCACTCCATAACGTCGCTCATTTCGATGCCCTTACAGGCCTGCACAATCGCTATTCCTTCAACAAGGAAATCCAGATGCGGCTGGATGAACACGTGGCCCAAGGCACTTCCATGGCCCTGCTGTTTCTAGATTTGGATAACTTCAAGCGAATCAATGATTCATTAGGTCATGATGCCGGTGATGAGCTGTTGCGTGTTGTGGCTCAGCGCCTGAAAAGCGCTTTGCGTGAGCGAGACCTGATCGCACGCCTGGGCGGTGATGAATTTTGCATTCTTGCCAACGTTGAAGAGAATTATGAGGCCGAGCTGTTGGGGCGCCGCATCCTGCAAAAGATGAAAGAGCCCATTATCCTGGCCGGTCGAAAAATGGTCATAACCACATCCATTGGGGCCAGCCTATTCCCACAGGATGCAACGACCGGTGAAGATCTCATGAAGCATGCCGATCTGGCCTTGTACAAATCCAAGGCTAATGGTCGCAACATGCTGTATTTCTTTCAGGAACAGCTCAGGAGCAAAGCGTCTCTTGAGCTAAAAATGGAGGAAGAACTACGACAGGCATTGAGTCGTAATAATCTGACCGTGTATTACCAGCCCGTCTTTGACCTGAGTAGCGGCAAGGTTTGCCATGTAGAGGCATTGGTGCGCTGGCAGCACCCCGAACAAGGCTTGCTGCTGCCCGGTAACTTTATTGATATTGCGACGGCAAACGGGTTTATTGCTGATATTGACCGTTGGGTGATTCGCCGAGCCTGTCGTGATATCAAGAAACTGCATCGGCAAGGCTTTAAGATTGGAGTTGCGGTCAACTGCTGTGTACGCAGCCTGGAGCGTGAAACGCTCGTATCCAACGTTCAGGAAGCCTTGAGTCAGGCACGCCTGGAGCCCCAGTTTCTCGAACTTGAAGTAACCGAAAACGCGCTAATGGCCAACATTGACCAGGTTATCGGGCAGCTAAGGCAGTTGCGTGAGCTTGGCGTGCGGTTGTCCATTGACGACTTTGGTACAGGTTACTCATCACTGGCGTATCTGAGCCAGCTTCCCTTGGATGCTATCAAGGTGGACCGCTCGTTCATTCAGGATATTCCCAACAATGCGCGGGACCTTGATCTGGCGGAAGCTATCATTGCCATGGGGCATAAATTGCATTTGAAAGTCATTGCCGAAGGCGTGGAAACCCAGCAACAGATTACCTTTCTGATCGATAACCAGTGCGACCTTGCCCAGGGGTTTCTACCCAGTCGCCCTCTTCCCTTCGAAAAGCTTCAGGCGTTCTTGCTTGATGAGATAGGTAACAACGCATTTTCCCAGTCTCACCTCGCCTGAAATGACAAGGCCTGCTTTCAAGCAGGCCTTGTCTTGCTGGTTTCTGACTACGCGTGGCCAGTATCTGCACGCGCATAACCGTTACCGATATCGGCTCGCATATCAGCCGGTGTTTCAAAGTCGCTTGCGGCACCACGCATGTCGCTTATTGACTTTGGAAAGCCGGATCGATTGCTGTAATCACGTATAGGCATGTGTCGTGGACGGTGGTGGCGCTCCGTGATGCCCCGTGTTGCCATGACATCAACCAACGCGGTAGCCAGCACGACAGCCATCGCGATTTTCACGTTTCCCCGCTTGGGATTATCGGCATTCAGACCGGTCGCCAGTGTAGCGAGATCCAGGGCATCACCCGCTACACGGCTCCAGAGCGCAGGTGCAGGGTTGTCACTCAGCGCGCCGACACCACTGACAATCTCACGCACCCCATAGGCACGAACAATATTCTCCGACCCTTCCATGCCCAAGGCGCGGGTCAATAATCGTGGAGCAGCCAACTCCAGGAGACCGAGACCCAGGCTGTAAAAGCCGAGGCCTCGGGCAAGCTTGTCTGAAGCGCCTAGTGATCGCTGGGGGGATGAAAATTTCTCAAGCATGGTCATAGCCGTCTCCCTCAAGGTTTCAGAACAACCTTGATGCAGTTGTCGAGTTTGTCCCGGAAGGTCTTATACATTTCCGGGCCCTGGTCGAGACTTACCGTATGGGTAATCACGAATGAGGGGTCGATCTGTCCGTCATCGATACGGCGCAGCAGGTCATCCGTCCAACGTTTGACGTGCGTTTGCCCGGTGCGCATGGTAAGCCCCTTATTCATGAGCGCCCCCATGGGAATCTTGTCGACCAGACCGCCGTAAACGCCCGGGATAGATAAAATGCCCGCCGGGCGACAAACATAGATCATCTCGCGTAATACATGAGGACGATCACTCTCCATCATGGTCGCCTGCTTGACCCGATCATAAACGGCATCCAGCGACCGCGTCGCATGGGACTCAAGGCCTACGGCATCAATGCATTTTTCAGGACCCTTACCGCGGGTAAGCTCGTTCAGACGCTCAACCACGCTCTCCTTGTCGAAGTTGATGGTTATCGCCCCGCCCGCTTCTGCCATGAGCAGTCGTTCAGGCACGTTATCGATCATCACGACCTGCTTGGCGCCCAGCAGTATGGCGCTGCGCACACAAAACTGACCCACCGGACCCGCCCCCCAGACCGCTACGGTATCAGTAGGCTGAATGTCGCACTGCACCGCAGCTTGCCAACCCGTGGGGAAAATATCACCCAAGAACAGTACCTGTTCGTCCGTAAGCGTGCTTGGAACCTTTACATGGGTAGAATCTGCAAACGGAACACGTACGTACTCGGCCTGCCCGCCTGCGTAACCGCCGGTTAGGTGCGAGTAACCAAAAAGGCCTGCTGTGGAGTGACCAAACACTTTGTCACCCAGGTCTTTACGGCGGTTCGAGCGCTCGCAGACAGAAAAATTACCGCGTTTGCATTGCTCGCATTCGCCACAGGTAATGGTGAATGGCACGACGATGCGATCGCCTACCTTTAGCTCTTTGTTTTCCGAGCCGACCTCAACCACCTCTCCCATGAACTCATGGCCCATAACATCGCCGCACTCCATGCCGGGAATGAAATGGTCATAGAGGTGAAGGTCGGAGCCGCAAATGGCGCAACTGGTTGTCTTGATAATAGCGTCGCGTGGGTGTTCGATCTTGGGGTCCGGAACGGTGTCGTAGCGGATATCGTTTTTCCCGTGCCAACAGAGTGCTTTCATGCGCGTTCTTCCAACGTTGGTTGAAAAGTCCCGTCACCAACAGCGTGAAGGTCCCTCCTGTCTGGGACATGGGCGGGCTGTATGAATAAGGCCACTCCCTTGGCAGTGATGCTATTGGGACATCAGAACGCATAGGAAAAGTTCAAAGATTGCCCGGATCCTCAAACCAAACGGTAAGGAATAAAGATGACCTGCTGGTCATTTCCTTTTAAGAAACCTTATAGGGTTACTGTTAGAGCTACTAATCGCGGGTAGCGTTCGGTTTCTCAGGAAGCGCGCATTGATCATCCTTACAGCGTCTGGAGCCTTCCGGATGAGGAATCCAGATTAGTTGCGGGCGAGCGCGCAAAAACAGGCGATAACCCAAATCAAACAACGGCCGCAGCGGCTTCCAGGCAAGAGGTGCTGCCCAACGGCCAAGCCCTGCCGCTCGCCAACTCCAATAGGTTGCATCCAGCCCCTTGACCCATTGCCCGTCGGCAAATCGGGCGTGCAACAGATCCCTGAATTGCTGTGATGACATTCCAGGTGCCGGTACCTCGAAGGTTGGATCGGCTACGTCTATAAACAACAGGCGTGCAGGGTCAGCATGTCGACGCAGATGTCGAATCTCGCGGGCACACAGCGGACAGTCGCCATCGTAAAACAAGGTGAGCGGCCATGCGGGTTGCATATACTTCTCCAAAGGGTACGACCTGAAGAGGCCATACCCTTTCACTCGATCAGATAGGGCTATCGGTAGAGGGTTTTTCCCACAGATTGATTCCCCCTTCAACGGCATACTTATCGATTTCTGCCAGCTCCTCCGCGCTAAAGGACAGATTGCTCAAGGCTCCGATATTTTCCTGCAACTGTTCCGGACGACTCGCCCCAATCAGCGCCGAGGTGACACGCGGATCGCGTAGCGTCCAGGCCAGGGCAAGCTGAGCCAGACTCTGACCGCGACGCTGGGCAATCTCATTCAGTGCGCGCGCCCGTGCGATGTTGTCATCGGACAGGTGCTCCGGTCGCAAGGAGGCACCGCCGGGACGGTTCACCCGTGCATCCTCCGGTACGCCATTGAGGTATTTGCCGGTCAGCAAGCCTTGGGCCAACGGTGTAAATGCGATGACGCCTGCACCGACCTCATCAGTTGCATCCAGCAGGTCTTTTTCGATCCAGCGATTGAACAGGTTGTAGGAAGGCTGATGGATGAGAAGAGGAACCTTCCATTCCTTGAGCAGCGCTGCCATCTCGCGTGTCTTGCCAGCCGAATAGGATGATATGCCAATGTACAGGGCCTTGCCCTGCTGCACGGCCGTAGCCAATGCACTGGCGGTTTCCTCAAGTGGTGTGTCGGCATCGAAGCGGTGGGAGTAAAAGATGTCGACGTAATCCAGCCCCATACGCTTCAAGCTTTGATCAAGGCTTGCCAGGACGTATTTGCGTGAGCCACCGCCCTGTCCATAAGGCCCTGGCCACATATCCCAGCCGGCTTTGCTGGAAATGATCAGCTCGTCCCGATAGAGCTTGAAGTCTTCCCGCAGGATTCGGCCGAAGTTGGTTTCGGCGCTGCCGTAGGGAGGACCGTAGTTATTGGCCAGATCGAAATGGTTGATGCCAAAGTCGAATGCCGTACGTAACAGGGCCCGCTGGTTTTCAATGGGTGTGGTGTCACCGAAGTTGTGCCACAAGCCCAGGGACAGTGCAGGCAGGACCAGACCACTCTTGCCTACCCGGCGGTAAGGCATGGATTCGTATCGATTGATGGCAGCCGTATAGCTCAAGGCGCTCTCCTCTCTTCTGTTGTGCTTATGCTTAGGTCTGCAACGGTTATACGACAACTTGACCACTCAGCAAAAGCTGCTTCTACATTCCGCAGGCTTGAATGAGAAATTGTCGAAAGGCTTCTGCCGCTGTCGGCAGTTCGGTATCCGGCTTCCAGATCAGCCCGAGCTCCATAGGCGGAACGGCATCATTGAGCGGGCGTACCTCGATCTTCTTGCCTTCAAGCGACCAGGTACGAAACACCATGTCCGATAGGATAGTCACGCCAAATCCATGGGCAACCAGGCCACGTACAGACTCCATGGAGGACGTTCGAAACGCGACCTTTGGTTCCAGACCGCGGGCGTGCCAATAGCGCTGGGTCGAGGCTTCGCCCTCTTCGACCGTCCCGAGGATGTAAGCATGCTCGGCCACATCCTTGAGGGTAATGTCGGGTTTGGTCATCAGCGGGTGGTGACTGGCCAGCCAGAGCTGGCGGCGTGATCGGATCAGAACATAATGCTCGAAACGGTCAATGGCCTCGCTGTTGGACACAATGATCAGGCCAAGATCCAGGCGCCCTTCCAGAACAGCCTGCTCGATGCTGGGCCGATCCATGTCCACTAGATCAATATCCACCTGTGGATAGCTGCGCTTGAAGCGAGCCAGCAGGCTGGGCAGAAAATACCCCAGCACTGCGTAGGTGGCTCCTACGCGCACCACTCCCTCCTGGGTATGACTCAAGAATAGGGGTTCCTTGAGTGCATCGTTCAGCGTATCGAGAATGTGCCGGGCATGCTGCAGGAACCGGTGCCCTTCTGCTGTCAGAGCAACCCCGTAGGGCTGTCGCTCAAACAGATTGACCCCCAGATTTTCCTCCAGTTGAGCCACTGCTGAGGTAATCGCGGACTGGGAAACATGGACATCCAATGCCGCCTGGGAGAAACGGCCCGTGGTGGCAGCCGCCACAAAGTAGCGTAGTTGACGCATCGAAATATCTTTGGAGCTGGCCATCTGATTTTCGAATACCTGAGTGCGGTTTTTAGAATTTTACGTTACCTGTACCCCTTCCTACACTCAAAAGCAAATGGGGCTTCGCTCGCCCCGATCCTGATGACAAAAACAATAAATCGAGGAATAGCGAATGAGTGCAGCCAACAAGACGTTGGATGAAAAGTACACGTTGGAAAGCGGGCGTATCCTGCTAACCGGTATCCAGGCGCTCGTTCGCCTACCCTTGATGCAACGGCAACGTGATCTTGCAGCAGGTTTGAATACTGCTGGGTTCATCTCGGGCTACCGTGGCTCGCCACTGGGCGGCCTGGACCAGGCTTTATGGAAGGCTCAGAGCCATCTCAAACAGCATCACGTTGTCTTTCAGCCCGGCCTGAACGAAGACCTGGCCGCTACGGCCGTCTGGGGATCACAGCAGGTCAACCTCTTCCAGGGTGCGCAATACGACGGCGTGTTTGGCATGTGGTATGGCAAAGGCCCAGGCGTTGACCGCTGTGGCGATGTCTTTCGCCACGCTAACGCTGCAGGCTCTTCACGCTTTGGCGGCGTGCTGGTTATCGCTGGTGACGACCATGGCGCTCGTTCTTCCACCCTGCCTCATCAGACCGAGCACATCTTCAAGGCCGTGATGATGCCGGTATTGTCTCCCTCCGGGGTGCAGGAATACCTCGATTTTGGTTTGCATGGCTGGGCCATGTCCCGCTATTCAGGCTGTTGGGTGGCCATGAAAGCCATTTCGGAAACCGTGGAAAGTGGCGCGGTGGTCGATGTCGACCCGCTTCGTGTACAGCCCAAGGTGCCTACCTATGAGCTCCCGGCGGATGGTCTCAACATCCGCTGGCCCGATCCGCCACTGGTGCAAGAGAAGCGCTTGCTGGAGCATAAGCTCTATGCCGCCCTCGCCTATGCGCGGGCCAACAGGCTCGACCGCATCACCCATGATTCTCCCAATGCCCGCATCGGTATCATCACGTCAGGCAAATCGTATCTGGAAGTCTGCCAAGCCCTGAAGATTCTGGGTATCGACGAAGACATGGCCCGGCAGATCGGCTTGCGCGTGTACAAGGTGGGCATGGTCTGGCCCCTGGAAGCCGAAGGCGTCCGGCATTTTGCCGATGGGCTGGAAGAAATTATCGTGGTGGAAGAAAAACGCCAGTTGATCGAATACCAACTCAAGGAGGAGCTATACAACTGGCGCGAGGATGTTCGTCCACGCATCGTAGGCAAGTTTGACGACAAGGGCGAATGGTCCCTGCCCCATACGGACTGGCTGCTCCCGGCCACCAGTGACCTGACTCCGGCGCAGATTGCCCGTGCAGTGGTCAAGCGCATCCTGCAACGCCAATCCAATGGCCTGCTGCAGATGCGCCTGGCGGTGTTGGATGCTCAGTTGGCGGCTAAAGGCGGACTGGTCACCAAGATGGCGCGGATGCCCCATTACTGCCCTGGCTGTCCACACAACACTTCTACTCAGCTCCCGGAAGGCAGTCGCGCACTGGCCGGGATCGGTTGTCACTACATGGCAACCTGGATCTACCCTGAGCATACCCAGACATTCAGCCAGATGGGTGGTGAAGGTGTTGCCTGGGTAGGACAGGCGCCGTTTACCCAGACAAAGCATGTGTTTGCGAACCTGGGCGATGGGACCTATTTCCACTCAGGGCTTCTAGCCATTCGCGCATCGGTCGCCGCGAAGGTACCAATTACCTACAAGATTCTTTACAACGATGCCGTGGCCATGACAGGTGGTCAGCCGGTAGACGGTACCTTGACCGTGCCGCAGATTTCACAACAGCTACGTGCTGAAGGTATCAAGCGCATCGTGGTCGTCACGGATGACCCGGACAAATACAAGCCAGTCAAAGGGCTTGCCGAGAATGTACCGGTCAAACACCGTGACGAGCTGGACGCTGTGCAGCGTGAACTGCGAGAGCACCCGGGCGCATCCGTCATTATCTACGACCAAACCTGTGCCGCCGAGAAGCGGCGTCGCCGCAAGCGTGGTGCCTATCCTGATCCCGCTCGTCGCGTTGTGATCAACGAGGCCGTGTGTGAAAACTGCGGTGATTGCAGCAGCAAGTCCAATTGCATGTCCGTGGCTTCGGTCGAGACTGAGTTCGGACGCAAGCGCGAGATCGACCAATCCGCTTGCAACAAGGATTTCAGCTGTCTTTCAGGTTTCTGCCCGAGCTTTGTCACGGTGGAAGGCGGAAAGCTGCGCAAGGCCAAGGCGCTGGCGGAAGACCCTTCCGATAGCTGGGATCTGCCTGAGCCTGTACTGGCCTCGGTCAGTGAGCCTTACAGCATTCTGGTAACCGGTGTGGGCGGTACAGGAGTCGTCACGATCGGTGCCCTGCTGAGCATGGCGGCTTATCTTGAAAGCAAGGGAGTGCTGACGCTGGACATGGCTGGGTTGGCGCAGAAAGGTGGCGCAGTGTGGACCCATGTCCGTATCGCCGAGCGGCAGGAGCAGCTCTTTGCACCCCACATTGCCGAAGGTGAAACCAACCTGTTGTTAGGTGGCGATCTCATCGTCAGTGCCAATGCCGAGACGCTTGATAAGCTTCGCCAGGGCGTCACCCATGCGCTCGTCAACAGCCAGGAAAGCGTAACCAGCCACTTTGTTCGCACCTTTGCCCATCAGGCAAACAGTGGCGATGTTCACACCCATCCTGATCCTCAATTCCAGTCTACGGACATGGCCGCTCAGATCGCCGAAGCCGTAGGAACGGATCGTGCCTTTTTCCTCAATGCCAGCCGTATCGCCACTGCGCTGATGGGGGATTCGATTGCAACCAATACCTTTTTGATGGGAGTGGCCTATCAGAAAGGTTGGCTGCCGGTTAGCCAGGACTCGCTATTCCAGGCGATCGAAATGAATGGCGCTGCCGTCGAGCTGAACAAAAAAGCCTTCATCTGGGGCCGTCGAACTGCCGTTGACCAGGCGCGGGTTGAGCAGAAGGTCAAGGAAGGCTCCGTTGTTACCGCGTCTCACCAGTTATCCAAAACCCTTGAAGAAGTGATTCTGCGGCGTGTGGATGATCTGACGGCGTACCAGAACACCGCCTATGCCGAGCGCTACCTTGCGCGTCTTGAAAAGATCAAGGCAGCTGACACAGTCCTGATGGGACAGCCTGGTGAATTGAGCGAGGCGGTTGCCCGTGCCTATTACAAGGTCCTGGCTATCAAGGATGAGTACGAGGTGGCGCGTCTGTACACCGATGGCGACTTCCAACGCAAGATTGCTTCGATGTTTGAAGGCGACTACACGCTCAACTTCCATTTGGCTCCGCCTATCTTCAATAAATCCAAGGCTGGTGAGGGTCCGAAGAAGCAGCAGTTCGGACCCTGGATGATGAAAGGCTTCAGCATGCTGGCGCGCCTGAAAGGTATCCGCAATACCTGGCTGGACCCCTTTGCCCGCACTGAAGACCGCAAGCGAGAGTTGAAGACGCTCAGGGAATACGAAGCCAACCTGGATGAAATCCTGCAGCGTCTGACGCCTGACAATTATTCCGTTGCAGTTGAGCTTGCCAAGTTACCGCTGGACATTCGGGGGTTCGGCCCGGTGCAGGAGCGTTATCTGGCTACTACCGAACGCAAGCGTGCCGAACTGCTGGCCCGCTTGAGGCAACAAGCCTCGTTTGTAGACGCTGCCGCTGAGGTACAGGAGACCCTGCAGCGCATTCGTACTACCCAGCTGTAAGGTGTTGAATCGAGCGGTTGCAGGAATGAGCCGCTCGTATCCCAATGCAGGAGGTAGCTTTATCAACGGCACGGCAAAATGTTAACCTAATCACAATTCGCATGGTGCGAATCAAGGATGCCCGAAAGGATTAGTGATGTATCGTAAAGCAGTTGCGGCTATCGGAATGGCCGTATTATTAAATGGATGTGCCTCTGGCTTGAACAGTTTTCAGAAGTCAGAACTCGACCGGTACGAAGCCCGCGGTCTGGTCGTTCAAGAAAAGAGCCCTGGTCTTGCAGCAGGCCTTGGCCTTCTTCCCGGAGGAGGTTCTTTCTATACCAGAGAATACGGCTTTGGCGTCGTGAATCTTCTGCTCTGGCCTCTTTCCATCATCTGGGACCCGGTTGGCGGTTACGATGCAGCCAAGGTCATCAACTATCAGGCCACCAAGGCTAAGCTTGATGCTGAGCGTGACAAGGACCTGGACACGCTTGATAGCCAGCTTCAGCTGGGTCAAATTGACATAACCCAGTACGCGCTGGAAAAGCGCAAGATTGAGAGCAAATACAAATAATTCCCCCCGCTCCCGCTGACATCATGACCAGCGGGAGCGGTACGCACTACGACGCCTTTCGCTGCGTCAGCTCCTCGATCATGATTTCCCGCATGCGAAATTTCTGAATCTTGCCCGTTACGGTCATGGGAAACTCGTCTACGAAGCGAACATGTTTCGGCACCTTGAAGTGTGCGATGTGGGCCTTGCAGAACTCGCGAAGCACCTCCTCCTGTGGGTAGTGCCCGTCATGCAGTTTGACCCAGGCGACGATCTCCTCACCGTACTTGTCGTCAGGAATGCCAATCACCTGAACATCTGCCACTGACGGGTGACGGAATAGGAACTCTTCGATTTCACGTGGATAGACGTTTTCACCACCCCGAATGATCATGTCCTTGCTGCGGCCTACGATCTGCACATAGCCCTGCTCGTCCATGCAGGCAAGGTCGCCCGTATGCATCCAGCGGGCACCGTCCAGCACGTCGGATGTGGCCTTTGGGTTTTCCCAATAGCCCAGCATCACGCTGTAGCCGCGTGTACATAACTCGCCTATCTGCCCACGAGGAACGATGCGGCCCTGCTCATCGATGATCTTGCTTTCCAAATGGGGCTGACTGCGGCCCACGGTGGTAACGCGGCGCTCCAGTTCATCGTCCGGGCCAGTCTGAAGAGAGACCGGACTGGTCTCGGTCATGCCATAGGCAATCTGCACTTCGCTCATGTGCATCTCGGTTATGACTCGGCGCATCACTTCGATCGGGCATGTCGATCCTGCCATGATGCCGCTGCGCAGGGAGGACAAGTCGCAACGCACACGTTCGGGATGATCAAGTTCGGCGATAAACATGGTGGGAACGCCATAGAGCACGGTGGCCTGCTCTTCCGAGACAGCTCTCAATGTTGCCAACGGCTCAAAAGATGGCGCTGGATAGATCATGGTGGAACCGTGGGTCAGGCAACCTAGATTACCCATGACCATACCGAAGCAGTGATACAGCGGTACGGGAATGACCAGACGATCCCGCTCGGTCAGCCCAAGGCTTTCTCCCACCATGTAGCCGTTATTGAGAATGTTGTAATGACTCAGAGTGGCTCCCTTGGGAAAGCCTGTGGTGCCTGAGGTGTACTGGATATTGATAGGGTCATCGAACTGAAGTAGCGCGCTGCGCTCATGCACATCAGCCGTGCTCGTTTGCTTGGCGAAATTGGAAAGATCACTCCAACGCAGGAAACCGGCAGGTGCCGTTTCGCCCAGCGTGATTATGCCGTGCAGACCCGGAAGGTTTACACAGCGCAGCCGCCCTGGGGGCTGGCTTTCAATATCAGGGAGAAGCTCGTTCAACATGGCGTGGTAGTCGCACGTCTTGAAGATATGCGCGCACACCAGCCAACGGCAGCCGGATTGCTTCAGCACATACTCCAGCTCACCTACCCGATATGCCGGGTTGATATTGACCAGAATGGCCCCGATTCTAGCGCTGGCAAACTGCGTGACGCACCATTCCATGCAGTTTGGTGCCCAGATACCCAGTCGGTCCCCCTGCTCTACACCCAATGCTACCAAGGCCCTGGCGCAACGCTCTACCTCCTCGGCCAACACCTGCCAGGTCAGCCGTACATTCTGGTGACGAACAATTAGCGCTTCGCGCTCAGGGTAACGGGCTACCGTAAGATCAAAGGCCTCTCCAATCGTCATGGCCAGTAAGGGCTTGTCTTGACGGCCCTGGGTATAGCTCGGTTGGTTCATGGCTTTCCCTTCTTGTCATTGTTGTGGGAGCTGCTGACTCATGTGGCTACCGCTAAAGCCTAGTTATCTTTACGTTAACGTAAAAGGCATGGCAAGTCGTTGTATCCAACCAGCACAGCCAAATTTCTGAAGAGGTGTCTGGCATGCTTGCGAGGTATTTGCATCTAGACGTTACCGAAGCGAGTTGACAGCTTCGCTGACCAGCTTTACGTTAACGTAAAGGTAATCCAGTTGAGTTTACATATGACGGCGAGTTACAGCATTTCCGATCTAGCCCGAGAGCTGGACATTACAACCCGAACCATTCGCTTCTATGAGGAGCAAGGCATGCTTACGCCCGAGCGACGTGGTCAGGAGCGCATCTACTCGGCCAAGGATCGCGTCACGCTCAAGTTGATTCTGCGGGGTAAGCGAATCGGGTTTTCACTGGCGGAGTGCCGGGAATTAATCGAATTGTATGACCCGAGTTCAGGTAACCAGAAGCAGCTCAATAGCATGCTGACCAAGATTGCGGAACGTCGCGAGCAGCTTGCACAGCAGCTGCTGGATATTCAACAGATGCAGCTCGAACTAGACACGGCTGAAGAACGCTGTCGTGCGGCGCTGGAGATGGCTAACGCAACGGCTTGATCCCCTTTTGCTTCCACCAGACAAAAACAATCACAGGTGACCCCATGACATACCCCTCGCTCAACTTTGGCCTCGGCGAAACCATCGACATGCTGCGCGAGCAGGTGCAAAGCTTTGTCAGAGCGGAAATCGCACCCCGCGCAGAAGCCGTTGACCGTGAGAACACGTTTCCCCATGACCTTTGGCGCAAATTTGGCGACATGGGTCTCCTGGGTATCACAGTGGATGAAGAGTACGGCGGCTCGACATTGGGGTATCTGGCTCATGTAGTGGCCATGGAAGAAATCAGCCGAGGCTCGGCCTCTATCGCCCTCTCCTATGGTGCGCATTCGAACCTGTGCGTCAATCAAATCCACCGTAATGGGACGCCTGAGCAGAAAGCCAGATATCTGCCCAAGCTAGTATCAGGTGAGCATGTCGGCGCCCTGGCCATGAGCGAGCCGAATGCCGGTTCTGACGTGGTTTCCATGAAACTGCGTGCAGAGAAACAGGGTGACCGCTACATCCTCAACGGCACTAAAACCTGGATTACCAATGGACCAGATGCCAATACCTATGTGATCTATGCCAAGACTGACCTGGATAAAGGACCACACGGCATCACAGCATTCATCGTTGAACGTGACTGGAAAGGCTTCAGCCGCAGCAACAAGTTCGACAAGCTGGGCATGCGAGGCTCCAATACCTGCCAACTCTTTTTCGATGGCGTCGAGGTGCCGGAAGAAAACATCCTTGGCGCCCTGAACGGCGGCGTAAAGGTACTCATGAGTGGGCTGGATTACGAACGTGTCGTACTCTCTGGCGGACCTGTCGGCATCATGCAGGCCTGCATGGATGTCATTGTCCCCTACATTCACGACCGCAAACAGTTTGGCCAGAGCATTGGCGAGTTCCAGTTGATCCAAGGAAAGGTGGCGGACATGTATACCCAGCTCAATGCCAGCCGCGCGTACCTGTATGCCGTTACCCAAGCCTGTGATCGAGGAGAAACCACGCGCAAAGATGCCGCGGGCGTCATTCTCTATACGGCTGAGCGAGCAACCCAGATGGCGTTGGATGCCATCCAGATTCTGGGCGGCAATGGCTATATCAACGAATTCCCAACCGGCCGCCTTCTACGCGATGCCAAGCTGTACGAAATCGGTGCGGGGACCAGCGAGATCCGGCGCATGTTGATCGGGCGCGAGTTGTTCAAGGAAACGATGTAACCCGCTTTTTATCCTGCGGACATTCCAATAACAACGCTGAAGCGAGATCCGCCATGACCGTTCTAACCAGTCAGCTCGACCCCCGCTCGCCTGACTTTATCCGCAATCAAGACGCCATGCAGGCACAGGTGGCGAACCTGCACGCGCTGCTTGCCCACATCCAGCAAGGCGGCGGACCCAAGGCGCAGGAGCGTCACACCTCACGCGGCAAACTGCTGGTACGAGACCGCATTGATCACCTGCTCGACCTCAACTCGCCTTTCCTGGAGGTTGCCCAACTTGCCGCTCATGAGGTTTATGGCGAGGACGTACCGGCGGCTGGCGTGGTAGCCGGCATTGGCCGAGTCGAGGGTGTGGAGTGCATGATCATTGCCAACGATGCGACGGTCAAGGGAGGGACGTATTACCCCCTTACCGTCAAAAAGCACCTGCGTGCCCAGGCCATTGCCAAAGAGAACCGACTGCCGTGCATCTACCTTGTGGATTCTGGCGGTGCCAACCTGCCCCGACAGGATGAGGTCTTTCCTGATCGCGAGCATTTTGGACGAATTTTCTTCAACCAGGCAACCATGAGCGCCCAAGGCATTCCGCAGATTGCGGTAGTGATGGGTTCTTGTACTGCCGGTGGCGCCTATGTGCCCGCCATGGCGGACGAAACCATCATGGTTCGCAACCAGGCCACCATCTTTCTGGCCGGTCCGCCCCTGGTCAAAGCCGCTACCGGTGAGGTGGTGACCGCTGAGGAACTGGGTGGCGCTGATGTACATTGCAAGGTGTCCGGCGTGGCGGATTACTACGCCGAGAATGATGAGCATGCCCTTGCCCTGGCGCGTCGCTGTATTGGCCATTTGAACTGGCGCAAACAGGGTCAGGTGCAGATGCGCTCCCCTGTAGCACCTAAATACTCACCCGATGAGCTTTATGGCGTTATCCCGGCAGATGCCAAACAGCCCTACGACGTTCGCGAAGTGATTGCGCGTCTGGTTGATGGTAGCGAAATCGACGAGTTCAAGGCGCTGTTCGGGCCTACTCTGGTTTGCGGTTTTGCGCATTTACATGGCTACCCCGTAGCAATTCTGGCCAATAACGGCATCCTGTTTGCCGAGGCGGCGCAAAAAGGTGCGCACTTCATCGAGTTGGCCTGTCAGCGAGGTATTCCGCTGGTGTTTCTTCAAAACATCACGGGCTTCATGGTTGGTCAGAAATATGAAGCAGGCGGCATTGCCAAGCATGGGGCCAAGCTTGTGACCGCTGTCGCCTGCGCACAAGTCCCCAAGTTTACCGTGATCATTGGCGGCAGCTTTGGCGCGGGCAATTACGGCATGTGCGGCCGAGCCTATGACCCCCGCTTCCTCTGGATGTGGCCTAACGCCCGTATCGCGGTAATGGGCGGTGAACAGGCAGCCGGTGTACTGGTGCAGGTCAAGCGGGAACAGACCGAGCGGACAGGCGGAGCACTCAGCCTGGAAGAGGAAGCGGCCATCAAAGAGCCGATCCTTGAGCAGTACGACCGTCAGGGTCACCCCTACTACTCCAGTGCCCGTTTATGGGATGACGGCGTGATCGACCCTGCCCAGACGCGTGAAGTACTAGCTCTGGCTATCTCCGCTTCTTTAAACGCACCTATTGAGCCGACCCGCTTTGGCGTGTTCCGCATGTAAGGAATCCCGCGATGACTTACCAGACCTTGCAACTTGACATCGACAGCCGCGGCGTTGCCACCTTGTGGCTGAACCGCCCGGAAAAAAACAATGCGTTCAATGCCGAGGTGATTGCCGAGCTCATTCACGCGTTGGAAGCAATTGGTTCTAATGAGGCCATCCGGTTTCTGATTCTGCGTGGACAGGGACGGCAGTTTTCCGCAGGAGCAGACCTTGCCTGGATGCAGGCATCGGCCACCTTGAGCCTCAAGGAAAACCATGACGATGCACAACGACTGAGTCTTTTAATGGAAACACTTCATGCCCTACCCCAACCTACGTTGGCGGTCGTGCAGGGAGCGGCCTTTGGTGGAGCGCTTGGATTGATTGCCTGTTGCGACATGGCCATCGGTTCGCAGGATGCTGTGTTCTGTCTTTCTGAAGTCCGCATCGGTCTGGCTCCGGCAGTGATCAGCCCTTATGTCGTCCGGGCTATTGGCGAGCGAGCCACGCGCCGCTATGCCTTAACAGCCGAGCGCTTTTCCAGTGGTCGTGCGCAAGCCTTGGGGCTACTGGATGAAACCTACCCGGCTGACCAGCTGGAAGCCGCCGTCAATGAGTGGAAAAACAATCTGCTCCTCAACAGCCCCGCAGCCCTTAAAGCCTGCAAGAGCTTGCTGCACCAAGTGGGTACGGCTGCAAACCTGGATGATGCATTGAAAGGTTATACCCAGCACTTCATTGCATCACTGCGGGTAAGCCCAGAAGCACAGGAAGGACTAGGCGCCTTCCTTGAAAAACGTATGCCTAGCTGGCAGGAGTCCTCCGTATGAGCATGTTAAAGCCTCTCGACACTCTCCTGATCGCCAATCGCGGCGAGATTGCCTGTCGTATCATGCGTACCGCCCAATCGCTGGGCATCCGAACGGTCGCCGTGCACAGCGAGATCGACATTACAGCCCGCCATGTTCGCGAAGCAGACCTGGCTGTTAACCTGGGTGGTAGTAAACCGGGCGAAAGCTATCTGTGTATCAACAAGATTATTGCAGCGGCCAAGCACAGCGGTGCCCAGGCCATCCATCCGGGGTATGGCTTTCTTTCCGAAAATGCAGCCTTTGCCCAGGCTATTGAAAAAGCAGGCCTGCTCTTTCTTGGCCCTCCCGCCTCCGCAATTGAGGCGATGGGTAGCAAGTCTGCCGCCAAGGCCCTGATGGAAACCGCCGGCGTGCCCCTGGTTCCCGGCTATCATGGTGAGGACCAGACGCTAGAAACATTCAGACAGGCCGCCGAGCAGATCGGCTATCCCGTTCTGCTGAAAGCGGCTGCCGGCGGTGGTGGCAAGGGCATGAAAATCGTTGAGCGAGAGGCCGATCTGGCTGATGCCCTGGCCTCGGCGCAGCGTGAAGCTCAATCTGCCTTTGGCGACGCCCGCATGCTGGTTGAAAAATACGTGCTCAAGCCTCGACATGTCGAAATACAAGTCTTTGCCGATCAGCACGGTCATTGTTTGTATCTGAACGAACGCGACTGTTCGATTCAGCGTCGCCATCAGAAAGTCATAGAAGAAGCCCCTGCCCCCGGACTTTCTCCTGCATTGCGTAAAGCCATGGGAGAGGCTGCCGTACGGGCTGCACAGGCGATCGGCTATGTCGGTGCCGGTACCGTCGAGTTTCTGTTGGACGACCGTGGCGAATTCTTCTTTATGGAGATGAACACGCGCTTACAGGTAGAGCATCCTGTGACAGAGGCTATCACCGGACTGGATCTTGTTGCTTGGCAGATTCGCATCGCCCGAGGTGAAGCCCTGCCCATCACTCAGGATCAGGTCCCGCTTGAAGGGCATGCTATTGAGGTACGCGTGTATGCAGAAGATCCTGGCAATGATTTCCTGCCCGCTACCGGTACCTTGCATCTCTATCAAGAACCCGCCAGTGGTCCAGGTCGCCGCATCGATAGCGGTGTAACCGAGGGTGATACAGTATCGCCCTTTTACGATCCCATGCTGGCCAAGATCATCGCTTGGGGCGAGAACCGCGAAGAAGCCAGACAACGTCTGCTCGCCATGCTGGAGCATACCCAGGTAGGCGGGCTGCGAACCAACCTGGCCTTTCTCAAGCGCGTTTTGGCTCACCCCGCCTTCGCGCGTGCTGAACTGGATACAGATTTCATTCATCGGTATCGGAATGAATTACTGCCAGCCCCTGCAGAGCATGACAATGATTTCTGGCAAGCAGCTGTTCAAGGCTGGCTAGGCAGTGAGCCGCCGGTAGCAATGGCTGATGACCCCAGCGCTCCCTGGGCATCGTTGCCCGGATGGCGAGCAGGCTTGCCGAATCGGCAGGCAGTAACGCTGATATGCAATGAAGAAAAACAGCGTGTTGTCTGGGATGGAAAAGATCGAAAGGTCAAGGCGCAGCGCCGCGACGACAACCTCTATCTGAATTGGCGAGGCGAAACCCACACCCTTACCCGCTTCGATCCCATACAGGCCGCAACCAATAAAACGGTTCACTCAGGCGGGCTTACCGCTCCTATGAATGGCAGCATTGTGCGGATACTGGTAGAACCAGGTCAGCGTGTTGAAGCCGGCGCTCCTCTAGTGGTTCTGGAAGCCATGAAGATGGAACATACCATCCGGGCCCAGACTCCAGGCATGCTCAAGGCCATCCTTTACCATGAGGGTGACATGGTCAGCGAGGGTTCAACCTTGGTTGAAATGGAGGCTGATGATGCTGCCTGAGCGTGTTCGTCTTGTTGAGGTAGGCCCACGAGATGGCCTTCAGAATGAAACACAGCCGATTAGCCTGGAGGACAAGGTACGGCTGGTAAATGATCTGACTGATACTGGCCTTGATTACATTGAAGTGGGTAGTTTTGTTTCTCCTAAGTGGGTGCCGCAGATGGCAGGGAGTTCTGATCTATTTTTGAAGATCTCTAAAAGGGCTGGTATTACCTATAGTGCTTTGACGCCTAACATGATGGGTTTCGAAGCTGCCTTGAATGTAGGTGTGAAAGAAATAGCCATCTTTGCAGCAGCATCCGAGAGCTTTTCTCAACGTAATATCAACTGCTCTATCAATGAGAGCCTGCAGCGGTTTAAACCTGTAATGGAGGCTGCACGGCAGCATGGGATTAGCGTCCGTGGGTATGTTTCCTGCGTACTGGGGTGTCCTTATGAGGGCGACATTACGCCTGATCAAGTCTTATCAGTTGCACGTGAACTGATTGATATGGGGTGCCGTGAAATTTCATTGGGTGACACGATAGGGATTGGTACACCGGGCGCTGTACGAACGCTCATAGGTAAGCTCTCCCAAGAGATTCCGTGTGATCGACTGGCTGTGCATTTCCACGACACTTATGGCCAGGCATTGGCCAATATCTATGCTGCCCTGCTGGAGGGTGTCTCTGTGGTCGATAGCTCTGTTGCCGGCCTGGGAGGCTGTCCCTATGCAACTGGTGCAAGCGGTAATGTGGCCACAGAGGACGTGCTCTACATGCTCAACGGCCTTGGTATCCAGACTGGAGTAGATCTTTCTCGGCTGATTGCCGCAGGTCAGCGAATCTGTGAGGTCCTAGGCCGCGATACAGGCTCTCGAGTCGCCAAGGCTTTTAAATAGCGCTCCTCCCCTACCGTTACGAGACTTTATAGGTACTCGTAACGGTTCATATGCAACGTACCCACTTTTACCGATCATGCTTCATGAGGTAAGCATCAACATCATGGAGCAATGCTAGAGGTCTGGATACATTGGGCGTATTTCCTACCGTTCGATTACTGCTCGAAACGCTGATTGCGATGCCGACGCGAATGCCCCGCTCCGCTGATCTGGAAGGAAAAGATGAAGCTGGAGCACTGGAAAAATATTTGGTTAGACAGCGATTCATTTCTACGGCTGGTAATGCCCCTCTTCTCCTGGCATGAAAGCTACGTTTGTATGAAGCCAGCTTCTTAACGTAGCGGTTTTTCCTGATGACTTGTTGCTTTTATGGAGGTGTTTGAAAAGCCTATAAAGGGGCTGGTATTACTTAGGCACTACAAAAAGGGACGCACATGGCGCCCCTTTTTCTACTGTTTGATGCCTGCTGTACTTAGGCAATCTGGCCTTCCAGCGCAGGCTTTTCATCGGCACTCAACTGGCCGTTGATGGCGATGCGCTTGGGCTTGGCCTCTTCCGGTACTTCACGCAGCAGATCGATGTTGAGCAGGCCATTCTTCAAGCTCGCGCCCTTCACCTCAATGTGGTCAGCCAGGCGGAAGGACAGCTTGAACGCACGCTGGGCGATGCCCTGGTGCAAGTAGGTCACGCTGTCGGCGCTCTTCTCACGGCGGCCGCTCTTCACGGTCAACACGCCCCGCTCCACTTCGAGCTCAAGGTCGTCTTCGGCAAGGCCGGCAGCCGCGATCACGATGCGATAGCGATCGTCGCCATGCTTTTCCACGTTATAGGGTGGATAGGAGCTGCCCGACTCGTTGCGCAATGCGGATTCGAACAGGTCATTGAAGCGGTCGAATCCAACGGAATGGCGGAACAAGGGAGCAAGAGAGAATGCAGTGTTCATATAGGGAATCTCCTGAGTCATCAGCAAGTTTCAACGCAGGGCCCGGCTTCGGCGCCCTGCAGAATTCCATATAGGAACCCGCTCGCTTTTTTCAAGTAGCACGCCCGACGAACGGTAAATCTTCACCTAGTATCAGCCGATGTGTGCAGGAGTCGGTAGATGAATACGGCTTCGCTGCGTATCGGTGCAACTTCTTTCGTATTGGCGTCGACTTTATGACGATCAGAAGACAGCAAAATGCAATAACGAGACATGCGTCTCACTTTTCTAACGCTATGAACGCTACCCTTTCAAGCACGTGAGATGGACGGGTTTGAGCAACGCAGTATTCATGCTGAAGGTAAGAAGTTGATTCAGCTATGAAATTTTTGATCCCCGCCAAATCTCGCCGTTGTTGTCGAGTAAGTGCTCGTAACGGTTGCCCCATTAAATTGGAAACCGTTTGCAAACTGCCTGTGCGTAGTATGCAAACGCTATAGCGGCTGGAAAATCTCGTTTCAGATCGCCTGAAATTTTTCTCAGGCGAGGCTCAGGCTGAACAGTTCACCGTTCTCATGGCCGGTCGTAGCTGATGGAGCTCCAGCAATATTGAGACTGGTTCAGAGCCTTTGCTCCCGTCTCCCTACCGATTTCGAGATACCTTTCATGGCTAAATACAACAACGCCCTGCGCCGCACCGAAGAAATCTTTTTTGATGATCGCAAACGCAACGAACTGATCATTATCCCGCACGATACTGATGAGATTAGCGAAATTGAGGCACTTTTGACTCAATTATCACGTGCCTCTTTACGAGTCATCCATAAAAATGGCCAGAAGGCGACATTGATGATTCTTCAGGGCTGGAAGTCCAATCCCAAAAAAATCACGGCCAGCTTTACGCCGGGCGTGATTGATGTATTGGGACGTGACCTGGAACCCAAGGATCTGCTGGCCCTAGCTATCGAAAAAGCAACTTAACCCGTACTGCAACACCGTACAGGTACGATAGAACCATTTGGCTTATTCAGGCCAAATGGTTAGTCACATCCGTAGAAAAGTGTCTAGCGGGTACAGACTGCCTTCCTAATGGACTGTAGATACAGGTCTGCCTGCTGCTCAAGCCATTGCCGTTTTGTAACTGCCTGCTCCCGCATCTTGCCCTTCTCCAGCATCTTTGCATCTGCATCTACATTGAGCAGTACCGCCGATAACCCACCCTGCAATAACAGACTCCCAGACAGTATGTCGCTCAGCACATTCTCGGATGTAAACGAAACGCCTTCTTCCGCCAGACGAAGCAGTTCGAGACAGGTTTCTGCTGTTTCCAACGGGACCTGCGTGGCCTCGACCACGGCATCTTGTACCTCCTGCTCACGTTCTTCTGCCTGGATTGAGGAATGCTCCGGTAGTCGAGCCGCATCCATGTATCGCTCAAACGCTCTTACATCTGCGTCGGCGTAGGTACCAAGCTTCGCCATCTGCTGCTCGACGCGCTTGATCAGCTCGCTCCGACCAGGAGCAGCCGATTTGGATTCGCTGATCCGCAGCGCCATGAGTATCAACGCACTTCCCATCGTGGCCGAGACGACCGCTGCTGCCCCACAGCTGGGTGTCGGGCTGTTGGCAGCCGTTGCATCACGAAAGGCTGCCAGCGTCATGCTCCAGATACTGCTCATGATTCACACCTGCACTCTTTGTCTGTTCTTATCAGAGCGGCCAGCAAGCAAATACGTTTCCAACGTAAGTGTTAACAGATTATATGGATGTGCATATATACGAATTTTCATATATTAATTATAGTGCCTCCCTTATTGAAGGAAGCCATATGTCCCAATCCCTGACGCCTTCACTCCTGTTTAAATGCCTCGCCGACGAGACCCGTGCACGCATGACATTGCTGATCCTTCAAGAGGAAGAGCTATGTGTATGTGAACTCGCCAGCGCTCTGGATGAAATCCAACCAAAGATTTCTCGCCATCTGGCACACCTGCGCCAATGTGGACTGCTAGCGGATCGTCGCCAGGGCCAATGGGTGTATTACCGGATTCACCCAACCTTGCCCGGGTGGATTCAGGCTGTCCTTCGGAGCACGCTGGAAGCCAATCCAGCGTGGCTCGCGGTAGACATGGACCGCCTGCACAAAATGGGTAACCGTCCCGAGCGTAAGGCGCTTTGCTGTTAACCAACGTCAACCTTCCATCGAGTTTCATGCATGCTGATTGCATCTCTGATCTTTCTGATAACGATCGTTCTGGTCATCTGGCAGCCCAAAGGGTTAGGCGTGGGCTGGAGCGCATCCCTAGGAGCCGTTCTAGCACTTCTGACAGGTGTCGTAAGCCTGGGAGACATTCCGGTCGTATGGCATATCGTATGGAATGCTACTGCCACCTTTATCGCCATTATCGTCATCAGCCTGCTACTGGATGAGGCAGGCTTTTTCGAATGGGCCGCATTGCATGTCGCCCGCTGGGGTGGCGGCAACGGACGCAGGCTGTTCGCGTTCATTATCCTGCTGGGGGCTGCGGTTTCTGCCCTGTTCGCCAATGACGGTGCGGCGCTGATCCTCACTCCTATTGTCATCGCCATGCTAATGGCCTTGCGCTTTTCTCCAGCCGCCACGCTGGCATTCGTCATGGCGGCCGGTTTTATTGCCGATACAGCCAGCCTGCCGCTCGTGGTATCCAACTTGGTAAACATCGTTTCGGCGGATTATTTCGGCATCAGCTTTGGCGAATATGCCGCCATCATGGCACCCGTGAATATCGTGAGCATTCTGGCCACGCTGATTATGCTGCTCTGGTTTTTCCGCCGTGAAATTCCTCAGCACTACGACTTGGCCCAGATCAAGGCCCCCCGTGAAGCCATACGCGACCGTGCAACGTTCATTGCTGGCTGGTGGGTGCTGGGCCTTTTGCTCATTGGCTTCTTCATCATTGAGCCGATGGGTGTACCTATCAGCGTTATTTCTGCGGCCTGTGCCCTGCTGCTATTCGTAATTGCGGCGCGAGGTCATGTGATCAGCACCCAGAAGGTGCTCAAGGACGCTCCCTGGCAAATTGTCGTCTTTTCCCTTGGGATGTATCTGGTGGTATACGGGCTACGCAATGCGGGCCTGACAGACTACGTGACGCAGGCGTTGAAATATTGCGCTCATTACGGTGTATGGGGCGCTGCAGTCGGAACCGGCCTGCTAACCGCTTTTTTGTCGTCCATCATGAACAACCTGCCTACGGTTCTCATTGGAGCGCTTTCCATTCATGACAGTGAAACCAGCGGTGTGGTCCAGCAGGCCATGATTTACGCCAACGTTATTGGCAGCGACCTGGGCCCGAAGATCACCCCTATCGGGAGTCTGGCCACGCTGCTCTGGCTACATGTTCTTGCACGCAAGGACATTACGATTACCTGGGGTTACTACTTCAAGGTAGGTATCGTGCTTACCCTGCCCGTTTTGCTCGCGACGCTTGCTGCGCTCGCTCTGCGTTTAAGTCTGTAAGCGCCAGGAGGTTTTATGAAAGTACTGTTCATGTGTACCCATAACCGTTGTAGAAGCATTCTATCGGAGGCAATGTTCAATCATCTGGCTCCTGATGGATTCGAGGCGGTTAGCGCTGGTAGCCATCCTAGCGGGGAGGTCAGTCCATTGACTTTACATGCTCTAAAAAGGGCTGGTATTACAACGGAGGGACTTTATAGCAAGTCTTCCGACGTGTTTGCTGACGCTCCGCCTGATGTGGTTATTACCGTCTGCGACCGGGCAGCTGGCGAAGCCTGCCCGGTCTATTTTGGTCATGCACTCAAGGCTCATTGGGGGCTGGAGGATCCCTCTGCACTGGAGGCCAGCGAAGCGGATATTCAGCAAGCCTTCGAGAAAACGCTAAGGGTCATCGAGCAGCGCGTGCAGGCATTCCTTGCCCTACCATTTGATCGGTTGAATCGGGACGAACTCCGCTCCGCAGTTAATGCGCTTGGCAACTGACCGGGAGGCTTCACTTGGATAACCTGCCGAATCTCGATATGTCCCTGATCGACATTCCCGCTGTCGAGCGCCTGGATAGTCAGCAGCCCCTGCCCCATAAGCCCAGGATCCTGTTGCTTTATGGATCGAACCGAGAGCGCTCCTTCAGCCGACTCCTGACACAGGAAGCTGCTCTTCTGCTCGAACATTTTGGCGCCGACGTCCAAATTTTTGACCCTTCAGGTCTCCCCTTGCCTGACGATGCCCCCGATACCCATGAGAAAGTCATTGAGCTGCGGGAATTGATGCAATGGTCAGAAGGTCAGGTATGGTGCTCACCTGAGCGACACGGCTCCATGAGCGCCGTTTTCAAAGCACAAATCGACTGGGTTCCGCTGGCCATGGGTGCGGTTCGCCCTACCCAAGGCAAGACCCTCGCTGTTCTGCAGGTCTGCGGAGGCTCGCAGTCCTTCAATGTCGTGAATCAGCTGCGTGTTTTAGGTCGTTGGATGCGGATGTTCACGATTCCAAATCAGTCCTCGGTACCCAAGGCGTTTCTGGAATTCGATGAGGCAGGACGAATGAAACCTTCGCCCTATTACGATCGCCTGGTGGACGTCATGGAAGAACTGATGAAGTTCACGCTCCTGCTCCGTGGGCGCCAGACGTATCTGGTAGATCGTTACTCGGAACGCAAGGAATCTGCCGAGGCACTGTCCCGGCGCGTCAATCAACGCTCCCTCTGATCGAGATAGACTTCAATCTCCTGAACGGTGCTCCGTGCCGTTCGGGTGACGCCTACCAGCGTTGCTGATGCCATACCGGTCCACTCACCGTAGCCCACGAGCCACACACGGGGCTCCTTGACCGAACGAGTGCGGTTAACCTGAACGCGTCCATCCGGCTCGACTAGCCCCAGCGCTTCCAGATGCGTCAACGCAGGCCTGAAGCCCGTGCACCAGATTACCGCGTCTACTGCAATTTCATGTCCGTCGGACCAGACTACGCCGCTCTCAGTAAAGCGCTCGAATGGCCGCACGGCCCGTAATACGCTTCGTGTCCTTGCCTCCTTCACGCTGGGAACCATGACAATATCGCCCAGCCCACCCGCGGGCTCATCCCAGACGCGGCCTTCCTGCTGCGCCCTCCAGCGCTCGGTTGCTCGCTCGAACAAGACATATCCATCCACATCGTCCGGTAGAAATTGTGGATCCGCCAGGGTAATCCAATGAGCCTCTGCCACCCTGGATACTTCAGCCAGGATCTGAGCCCCTGAATTGCCCCCTCCGACAATCAATACGCTTTTGTCCATAAAAGGCTCGGCATTGACATACTGTGCCGAATGAATCTGCTGTCCGCTGAACAGTGTTTGGCACGGATAACGAGGTGTGTAGGGATGTCGCCAGGTTCCGGTTGCGCTGACTACCGCCTGGGCTAGCCATGCCTCTGCGCCAGCCTTGACCAGCAAGCCGTCCGGGCGTGACTCAATGCTCTCTACCCAGACAGGACGCCTGATGGGAAACCCGTAACGCTGCTCATACCGGGTCAGATAATCCAGGACATGGTCACGCGAAGGCGTTTCTTCGTGGGTAGGAGGCATGGGCCAACCAGGAATGGAGCTGGAGCTGGCCGGTGAGAAAAGATACAACGAATCCCACCCGTGTTGCCAGGCACCACCTGGATGCTGCTCTGCATCCAGCAACACGAATGAACGTGACGTACGGCGCAGGAAATAGGCAACTGCCAGCGCGGACTGCCCTCCTCCTACCACAACCACGTCAATCTGCTGCATAACCCTGCTCCACCCTGCCACTCTCAGTAGTTTCTGACCGTTCATGCACCCTAGGGGTGCCTACCGCTTCGACACCTTGATCAAACGATCAAGGCCAAATGCAGTCACATCTATAACAGACGAAGTGGCAGTTATTGACTGCACAGCTCTGGATTAGAAGGAGTTTACATTCGGCATGACTGGCCACGATCAACGCGAAGCCGACCCCATACGCTGTGAGAGCGAGCCTATTCATATTCCAGGCGCTATTCAGCCTCATGGGTATCTGATTGCTTTTAGAGAAGCCGATACTCGCGTTCAGCACATCAGCGCCAACCTCCCTACGCTTTTGGACTGCAAAGCGGATGCGGTACTTGGACAGCCTCTTGCAAAGATCCTGAATGCTCAAGCGCTGTCGCAGGTCGAGCAAGCGCTCCGGCAGCCCCATTTCGACGAGGTCAATCCGCTGTTATTGACGGTCGGGGGCCACGAATACGAGGGTCTGCTGCATCAACATGATGGCTTGATCTTTCTCGAACTGGAGCGTGCTCAACCCACTTCGCCTTCTGACGGCGTTCTGAATTCACGCGCGTTGCGTCGCCTGCAAAAAGTACGCACGTTGGCGGATTTGCAGCAAGTGGTAGTCGAGGAGGTCAGAGCCCTGACAGGCTTCGACCGCGTTGTGGTCTACCGATTCGATAACGAAGGTGACGGCCAAGTGGTGGCAGAGGCACGAGATCCTGAGGTAGATCCCTATCTCGAGCTTCGGTTTCCTGCCTCTGATATACCGGCCCAGGCCCGTAAGCTCTATGAGCATAACTGGATTCGCCTGATTCCCGATGCTCGCTATGAGCCGGCCCCCCTGCTTCCGCCATTCAGAAGCGAGACAGGCCAGCCGGTAGACCTTAGTTGTGCAATCCTGCGCAGTGTTTCGCCGCTGCATCGGGAATACATTGGCTATCAAGGCTTGCGGGCGTCAATGAGTGTATCGCTTATGCAGGGCGATTCCTTATGGGGCCTGATCAGCTGCGGTCATAGGGAGCCCCATTACCTTCCCTACCGAATTCGTGCCGCTTGCCAGGCAATTGGCGAGTTAACGTCGCTCCAGATCAATGCGCTCCAAGAGCGGGATGCCCAACAGCAGCGTGAAGCCAAGCAGGAATACCTTTCTCGCCTGGTGGAAGCCATGCATTCGGCTGAAGATGAGGCGTTGATCGGGCTGATGTACAAAGGGGACGATCTTCTGGCGCTTGCGGATGCCAGTGGCGCTGCCATTTTGGTCGATCAGCGCGTATTGGCTGTGGGGGATTGCCCAAGTGATGCTGAAATCAGGGCGCTTGCCCAATGGGCTGAATTGCAACTTGGCGAGAGCGGGATTTTCCATACGCGCTGTCTGCCCAATGAGCTGGCTGATGCCTCTGCCTATGCGCACCTGGGTAGCGGCCTTATGGCTATTACCCTGCCCAAGCCAGTCACCAATATGGTGCTGTGGTTCAGACCAGAGCTGGTCAAAACCCTCAAATGGAGCGGTAATCCGAATAAACCCTTAGAAGCGGACCCAGAGACCGGTCAGCTGCGTCCTCATCCGCGGCGCAGCTTTGCCGTTTGGCGAGAACAGGTACGTGGACGCTCCAAGCGCTGGCTTCCTGGAGATATTTATGCCGTCAAGGACTTGCGCCGCTCAGCGATAGAAATTGATCTGGCCCTTCAGGTCGCCCGCGAACGCGAGGCCGTACGTGCCCGTGACGAGATTGTGGCAGTAGTCTCCCATGACCTGCGTAATCCCATGACGATTGTGACCATGCAGGCAGGCCTTATGCAGCGGATGATCGTGGGCGATCAACGTGAATCATCCAAGCGCTTGCTGTCGGCGATCAATATCATTCAAACGGTCGCTACACGCATGAATAGCATGATTGGCGACCTGTTGGACCTGTCCAAGATTGAATCGGGCCGCTTTCAGATTTCACCTCAGCCCCATGATGCTTCCAGTCTGGTCCACCAGGCGGTGCAACTCTTGCAGTCGCTCGCCGAAACCAAATCCATTCAGCTCAAGATTCATGTAGAAGACGACGTGATCCTGAATGCCGATGCCGAGCGGCTCTTTCAGGTGCTATCGAATCTGATCAGTAACGGTATCAAGTTCACGCCTGCTGGTGGCAGTATCGAAATATCCGTGACGCGTGAGGGTAGCCACGCCTGCTTCTCCATCAAAGACAGCGGCATAGGCATTTCCGATGACGAATTGGAGCACATCTTTGATCGTTACTGGCACGTCAAGGCAGGCAACCCAACGGGAACCGGGCTGGGCCTATTCATTAGCAAGGGAATTGTGGAAGCGCATGGAGGTAGAATTTGGGTCGTGAGCGATCCCGGACAAGGCAGCACCTTTCATTTCACGCTGCCCCTGGCCGCTTGATTGACTGAGGCGTTAGTCCACTACTAGTGATCTGCTCGTCAAGAAACCTTTACAGCAAGCCTTGCAAACCGTGGATGTTGGCACGGCTGTCAGAAAAACGTGACACTTTATCCCACAGCAACAGCCCGGGTCCTTCAGGCCGGGGTTGTTACTTGTGCTGGCTTCGGCTCATATAGGCCTACTGGAAAGGACATTCCATTACCGCTTCTCCGGTACGTCCGCTCCGTCACATACAACAATAAAAGGTGACGCATGATCCTGAACGTAGACTGCCTGCTTTCTAGCTCTAAAACCGCCTCGATTAACCTTACCTATCACAGGTGTACTCATCAAAAGAGTGCTTCAACCGATAAAAGGCGGAGTACCTGCGACATTTTTACCTAGTTTGGCCTTCGCATAGACACGCTTCACACCGCACAATAACAACACCTTGCGTGAGGACGTTTAAATGGTTGGTCGTAACACCCAATCGGGTACACTCAAACGTGGCCTGAAAAATCGCCATATCCAATTGATAGCCCTGGGTGGCGCTATTGGTACTGGTTTGTTTCTTGGCTCGGCAGGCGTCATGCAGTCGGCCGGCCCTTCCATGATCCTGGGCTATGCCCTGGCTGGATTTATTGCCTTTCTCATCATGCGCCAACTGGGCGAAATGATTGTCGAGGAACCTGTAGCCGGCTCGTTCAGCCACTTCGCTCATCGATACTGGGGAGGCTTTGCCGGCTTTCTGTCAGGCTGGAACTGCTGGGTTCTCTATATCCTGGTAGGCATGTCCGAGCTGACGGCGGTTGGCAAGTACATTCATTACTGGTGGCCGGAGATACCCACTTGGGCCAGCGCCGCCTTCTTTTTCCTGCTGGTCAATGCCATTAACCTGGCCAATGTGAAACTGTTCGGCGAGGCCGAGTTCTGGTTTGCAATCATCAAAGTGGTTGCCATCATCGGCATGATCCTGCTGGGAACTTACCTGCTTATCGGTGGCAGTGACCCACAGGCTTCTGTCAGCAACCTGTGGTCGCATGGCGGCTTCTTCCCCCACGGCATTCAGGGATTGGTCATGTCCATGGCCATCATCATGTTCTCGTTTGGTGGCCTGGAAATGCTGGGCTTTACCGCCGCCGAAGCCTCGGAGCCCAAGAAAGTCATCCCCAAAGCCATCAACCAAGTAATCTACCGTATCCTGATCTTTTATGTCGGCGCCCTGATCATTCTGCTTTCACTCAAGCCCTGGGATTCGCTGGTACAGACGCTGACTGCCTCCGGCGATGCGTACAGCGGTAGCCCCTTTGTCCAGATCTTCTCTCTGATTGGCAGTGATGCAGCGGCCCACATCCTGAACTTTGTCGTACTGACCGCAGCGTTGTCCGTCTACAACAGTGGTTGCTACTGTAACGGACGCATGCTGTTGGGTCTGGCTGAGCAAGGCGATGCGCCTCGTTTCCTGGCCAAGGTCGATGCTCGCGGCGTACCGGTAAGTGCCCTTCTGTTCTCGGCCGCTATTACCTTCCTGGCGGTAGTTGTCAATTATCTGATGCCGCAGCAGGCGCTTGAGCTCCTGATGTCGCTGGTAGTGGCAACGCTGGTAATCAACTGGGCGATGATCAGCCTGGCGCATCTGAAGTTTCGTGCGCAGATGAAGCGCCAGGGTGTCAGCACGGCGTTCAAGGCGTTCTGGTATCCCTATGGGAACTACCTGTGCCTAGCGTTTGTAGTCTTCATCCTGGGCACCATGCTGTTGATTCCCGGCATCAATATCTCGGTCTACGCCATTCCGGTATGGCTGGTCATCATGGTGGCGTGCTATCGCCTCAAGCGTAAGCCGGACGCCAACGCCGCAGAACCTTCGCTGGCAGCCACTTCGGCTGACTAAGCCAGACACCTGGACCCGTAAGGGTCCAGGCTCCTCCTCTGTATCAACTTTTCCCTCCCGCTGTAGCCTAATGCTCCGATCTTGCGTGTTCGCAACCGGAGGAAGAGCAATGGATTTAGGCATTTCGGGACGCTGGGCAGTGGTATGTGCTGCCAGCAAGGGGCTGGGTAAAGGCTGTGCCAGCGCGTTAGCTCAGGAAGGCGTCAACCTGGTAATCAATGCACGCGGCCTTGAAGCACTGGAGGAGACCGCCACATTTCTACGCTCGCTCAATCCTGCTATTGAGGTCCGCTGTGTCGCAGGCGATATCAGTGATGAAAACGTCAGACAGGCACTCCTGACTCAATGTCCACAGGTCGACATCCTTGTGAACAACGCAGGCGGACCTCCGCCGGGAGACTTTCGTGACTGGACGCGGGAGGACTGGCTGAGCGCCGTCGAGACCAATATGCTGACGCCCATCGAGCTGATCAAGGCAACCGTTGATGGCATGGCGGAGCGAGGATTCGGTCGTGTCGTGAATATCACGTCCTCTGCCGTCAAGGCGCCTATCGATATTCTAGGATTATCCAATGGCGCACGCAGCGGCCTGACGGGGTTTGTCGCCGGGCTTGCGCGTCAGGCTCGTCTGGCGGAGCGCAACGTTACGATCAACAACCTTCTGCCAGGTTCTTTCGATACCGATCGGCTACAGAACACGCTGGAGCGTTCTGCACAGTCCACTGGCAAGCCGGTAGCAGATATCGTTCAGCAGCGATTACAGACGATCCCCGCCAGACGCTTCGGCACGGCAGATGAATTCGGTGCGGTGTGTGCTTTTCTATGCAGCCAACATGCGAGTTACATGACCGGCCAGAACGTGTTGCTCGATGGTGGGCATTACCAGGGCACGTTCTGAAAGAAAAGCCGGCGATTGCCGGCTTTTCCGCTACCGAGAGACCTCGGCAATCGCACGTGCCAGCTCATCAAGCCGGCTCTCGTCCAGCCCGGCGACATTGGCCCTGCCGCTACTGACGAGATAAACGCTATAACGCGCCTTGAGCTGTGCGACCTGCTCAGCGGTGAGTCCTGTATACGAGAACATACCGCGCTGCACGGCAATATGAGCAAAGCGCTCGTTCAAGCCAAAGGGGATCAGTGCTTCGACCAGTCCCTTGCGCAAGCTCGTGATACGCGTGCGCATGGCATTGACTTCTTCCTCCCACATTGTGCGCAATGAAGCAGTACCCAGGATCTCGGCCACGACCGCCGCACCATGGGAAGGTGGCGTAGACCAAAGATTACGGGCAATCGAGGCGAGCTGGCTGCGTATGGCCAGAAGACGATCTGCATCTTCCGCCACCACGATCAGCCCTCCCGTACGTTCACGGTACAGACCAAAGTTCTTCGAGCAGGAGCTGGTAATCAAAAGCTCTGGCAACGCCTGGGCAAATAACCTGACAGCCCAGGCGTCTTCTTCCAACCCGTCGCCAAACCCCTGATAGGCAAAGTCGAACAAGGGCAGCAGCTCGCGCTCCTTTACGATCCCCAATACCTGCTGCCAATCGGCCCGACTCAAATCGAAGCCAGTCGGATTATGACAACAGGCGTGCAACAGGATGACGTCACCTTTGGGAATCTGCCGCATGGCTTCGAGCATACCGGCTACATCAAGACGGTTATCTGCCCCCACATAGGGGTAATGCTGCACGGCGAGCCCGGCGGCCCTGAACAGCGTTTCGTGAATCGGCCAGGTTGGCTGACTCAACCAGACGCCCTTGCCTGGCAGACACTGCGCAATGAACTCCCCTGTTAGCCGCAGGGCTCCTGTACCACCGGCGGTCTGGGTACAGCCGGCCCGTTTGTCATCGATCACCGCGCTATGTGCACCTAGAACAAGGTGCAGCAGGTAGGTCCCGAAGCTCACATCGCCGTGGCCGCCAACATAGCTTTTGGTCTGTTCGCTGCCAATCAATGCCTGCTCCGCCAGTTTGACGGCTTTGGGAATGGGAGTAAGGCCTTGCCGATCCTTATATACGCCTACGCCCAGATCCAGCTTGGCGGGGTTAGGATCGGCTCGAAACGCTTCAAGCAGCCCCATGATCGGGTCGCCGGCTACCCAGTCGACCGTCTTAAAATGGCTCACTTGCGCCCCTCCGCTGTAGCCGCCACCTCGTCCGTGCGGGCCGCCATGATGAAATCGTTGCGATGAAGTCCTTTGATCGAATGGCTCCACCAGGTCACCGTCACCTTGCCCCATTCGGTCAAGAGGCCGGGATGATGCCCTTCTTCCTCAGCAATAGCGCCAACGGCATTGGTGAACGCCAGCGCATGGCGAAAATTCTTGAAGCGGAAGACCTTTTCGAGCTGCATGATTCCGTCACGCACTTCAATGCTCCAGTCCGGAATCTGCCGAATCAGCTCCGCCAGCTCTTCTTCGCTGACTTTGGGGGCATCGGCGCTACAGGCTTCGCAGTGGCCTTGTTTCAGAGCGGTAGCAGTCATGTCTTCTCCTTGTAATATCAGGCTGCTTTGGGCGAAAAGCGGGGTTTGTGAAGCCCGAGCTGCATGGCCTCGCGAACCATGCCCATGATGTCTTCATGAGCGACCTGGAATAGCCGCTTGAGTTCAGGCAACACGAAATAGACGGGTTGCAGAATATCGATTCGATACGGGGTACGCATGGCCTCGATGGGGTCGAACGGCAGGTGCTCCGGTTCGGCCGAAAGCGAATACACCGTCTCCTTGGGCGATGACAGGATACCGCCTCCATAGATCTTACGTCCCATCGGCGTATCCACCAGTCCAAACTCAATGGTCATCCAGTACAGGCGCGCCAGGAAGATGCGCTCTTCCTTGGAGGCAGCGAGCCCCAACTTGCCGTAGGTATGGGTGAATTCGGCAAACCAGGGATTGGTCAGCAGCGGACAATGGCCAAAGATTTCATGGAAGATATCGGGCTCCTGCAAGTAGTCCAGCTCTTCCCGGGTTCGAATGAACGTGGCGACTGGAAACTGCTGGCTAGCCAACAAGGCGAAAAACGTCTCGAAAGGGATCAACGCTGGCACTTGTGCCACGCGCCAGCCCGTGGTGCGTTCCAGTACGCGGTTGACTTCGGACAACTGAGGTATGCGGTCCATAGGCAGATCAAGCTGGGTAATACCGTCCAGGTATTCCTGGCAGGCCTTGCCTTCAATCACCTTCAACTGCCGGGTGATCAGCGTATTCCATACACCGTGTTCGTCATCCGAGTAATGAATAAAACCAGACTCATCCGGTTTTCTCGCCACGTACTGCGTACCTTTCATGTAGCCTCCTTGACGGCGGATGCCGCTGGGTCTTGTTGTATGGCTCTAGCAATAGCGCGAAGGCGGTCTGTGTGTATAAGGGTAAAAGATCAAGGCAGCATATGTTGCCTGGATAATTCGTAAGAAAATCTTTACAGCAAACTGTTAAGGGTTCACTTCAGGCTGTGTGGTTTACTTGATAAAAGGCCTATCTGGCACATATTCTTGACACTCAATTTGCGGCCCATTGAAAAATTCGGCTGCACCGCCCGCCATAATCACAACAATGGGCCTGCTCGATGCGAATCAAAGTTTTGTGTCAGAACCGCGTAGGCATTCTGCGCGACATGCTCAATCTGTTGGCTGACTACGGGATCAACGTGGCCCGTGGCGAGGTGGGAGGCGACCAAGGCAATACGGTCTATCTCTACTGCCCTAATCTGATCAATCTGCAATTCCAGGCACTGCGACCCAAGCTCGCGGCCATCCCCGGTGTGTTCGATATCTGGCGTATCAGCCTCATGCCCAGCGAGCGTCGCCACCTGGAACTCAATACGCTGCTCGGCGCGTTGGAGTTTCCCGTGCTGTCGATTGATATGGCTGGCCATATCGTTGCAGCCAACCGCGCAGCAGCACAGCTATTGGGTGCCCGAGTGGACGAGGTGCCCGGGATGGCACTCTCAAAATATGTGGATGAGCTGGACTTGCCTGAGCTGGTTCGTGCCAACAAATCCCGGCTCAACGGTCTGCGTATTCAGATCAAGGGCGATGTCTTTCTCGCCGATATTACCCCCCTGCAGACCGGGCATGACGACAGCGAGGCCCTGGCGGGCGCCGTACTGACGCTGCACCGTGCCGACCAGGTGGGCGAGCGTATCTATCAGGTACGCAAGCAGGAGCTTCGAGGGTTTGACAGCATCTTCCAAAGCTCCAGGTCCATGGCTGCTGTCGTCCGGGAGGCGCGACGCATGGCTCCTCTTGATGCGCCGCTGCTGATTACCGGCGAAACCGGTACCGGCAAAGAACTGCTGGCGCGGGCCTGTCACCTGGCAAGCCCTCGCGGTCAAGCCCCCTTCATGGTGCTCAACTGTGCGGGTCTGCCCGAGTCGATGGCTGAGACGGAACTGTTTGGATACAGCGCTGGTGCATTTGAAGGGGCTCGGCCAGAGGGCAAGCTTGGACTGCTTGAGCTTACCGCCGGCGGCACGCTTTTTCTGGATGAAGTGGGTGAGATGAGTCTGCGCCTTCAAGCCAAACTGGTTCGGTTTCTGCAAGATGGGATTTTTCGCCGGGTGGGTAGCGACGAGGAGGTCTACCTGGACGTCCGTGTCATCTGCGCCACCCAGCAGGATCTGTCCGATCTGTGCGTACAAGGCGAATTTCGCCAGGATCTGTACCATCGCCTCAATGTGCTTTCGCTGCACATCCCCCCCTTACGGGAATGCCTGGATGGACTGGAGCCGCTGGTCGAACACTTTCTGGATCAAGCCAGCCGCCAGATCGGCTGCCCGCTCAAGCCTTTGGCCCCTGCCGCCTTCGAGCGACTACGCCATTACCCCTGGCCTGGCAATGTGCGTCAGCTTGAAAATGCACTCTTTCAAGCGGTTTCCTTGGCCGAAGGCAAGGTAGTTAAACCTGAGCACATACGCCTGCCGGATTACGGTACCCCACAACCGCTGGGACACTTCACGCTGGACGGTAATCTTGACCAGATCGTTGGTCGATTCGAAAAGGCAGTGCTGGAACAGCTGATTACCCAATACCCCAGCAGCCGCTTACTGGGAAAACGACTTGGCGTCTCCCATACCACCATTGCCAACAAGCTCCGGTTATACAGCATTGGGCAGCCTACCGAGCCGCAAGGATAAACAGCCAAAATCGGTGTGAAATATCCAGGTGATCGAACACGATCTGCACAGTTAATGCCTGAATAGTATCCGCAACCACAAGATGGCCACGCTTACTCAGCATAGCCACAACCGATGAACGTAGGCCGGTTTTTCATGAAGCTGTCCGAACCGGTGGTAAAGACGCCATGTTGATTGAGTATTGGTTAATCAGCGAGTCCCTGTTGCACGACGCGGCGGACTCGACGGCCTTTAACCTGAAGGGTCACTTGATTCGAGCGCGAGACAGAACGCTTCGACCTCTCAAGGTACTTTACGCACTACTAGATCCTAATTTGGCAGACTACTGCACCGGACATTTTATCCTTAAATTTCAATTATTTAAACTAAAAAATTGATCCTATATCTAACGTTAAGTGAACGGTTTTTAAATACTGGGTAGCTACGTAAAGAGCTGTTCAAATCTGATCGAATAGAAGATTTAATCGCTATAAATCAAAAACTTATTTATGTAATTTAATGTTATTTATAGATATAAACCAACATTAAAGCATGCCGTGCGCTCTCATCTGAAAAGCCCCCTGCGGTCAGACAGGAGGCTTTGTACGTTGATCAATGCGGAGCTGGTGCGGAGCCGACTGGCGTGAACTTATAAAGCTTGTCATTAGGGCCTGCCAAAATTGAAGCGACCATAGCCAGAGCCCCAGAACAGTTGACCATTTATAATCGATGGCGCACTGGCTACCGAGCCACCTGACGCATACTTCCAGATAGTAGCCCCGGTATTGCGTCGAGCACTACCATGTCACCGGACATCGAACCGGCATAAACCAGACCCGGCGACGACGCCATCGGCCCTAACCCGACTGCCTATTTTGACGTCACCGGATTGGTACCGGTGGCAGGCACTTGGCAGAGAATCCGGCCAGTTGTCGCATCCAGCGCGGACCACATACCACCCTTCCAGCTTTTCTGGAAATCAGGCGCCAACGTGTGATTCTGATTTGAGGAATTGTTGATCGACACATAGATTGGAGAATTGAGCGGATCTACCGATGAGCTCCACTCGATTCCGCCGATCGTGTCTCCAGGGCCTACCTGTGTTAACCAGAGGGTTTGCCGGTCCTGCGTCCAGTACCAGCCTCGGGTTGGCATAATTATCCGGTATTAGGCAGGCCGTTTGAGCGTTATTAGTCGATGCGCCCTAGACACAACAGCACGCTGCGCTCGCCGAATGCCATAGACCCTGCGGTTGAAGGGGTCAACCGTCAGCATGCCTCACACGACAGCGTCGGCAGGCTGTTGGTTGACACGCCGGTGCCGATACAGGAAGGATCACACCGTGCGGCCGAACAGATTATGTGATGGCGCCAATATGCCAGGGAACGAATTCATTCTGCCCATAGCCGTGCTGCTCGCTCTTGCTTCGCTCGCCCGAGGCAATCCTGAGCATTTTGTCGAAAATCTCGGCTCCGGATGCTTCGATGGTCAGCGTACCGGTCGCGATTTCGCCACAATTGATGTCCATGTCCTCTTCCTGACGCTGCCAAAGGGCGTTATTGGTCGAAAGCTTGATCGAGGGCGCCGGTGCGCATCCATAGGCCGAGCCCCGTCCGGTAGTAAAGGCAATGAGATTTGCGCCTCCCGCAACCTGTCCGGTAGCGGAAACCGGGTCATAGCCGGGCGTGTCCATGAATACCAATCCCTGAGCCCTTACCGGCTCGGCATATTCATAGACAGCCATCAAGTTACTTGATCCGGCTTTCGCTACCGCGCCAAGCGATTTTTCCAGAATGGTCGTAAGACCACCCGCCTTGTTGCCTGCAGACGGATTGTTGTTCATTTCCGCTCCCGTGCGTCGGCAATATTCTTCCCACCAATGGATGCGCTCGATAAGCTTTTCGCCTACCTCACGGCTGGTAGCCCGACGGGTCAGCAGATGCTCGGCACCATATATTTCCGGTGTTTCGGACAGGATAGCCGTACCACCGCAGGCTACCAATCGGTCCACCGCATTACCCAGGGCCGGATTGGCGGTAATACCGGAGTAGCCATCCGAGCCGCCGCATTGCAGGCCTACTATCAAATGACGGGCACTCACAGGCTGGCGCTCGATGCGATTGGCTTCGCTCAAGAGGTCTTTCACATACGCAATGCCTTTGGCTACGGTCTTGGCCGTACCTCCCGTATCCTGGATGGTGAACGTACGCAGTGTTGCGGTCGCTTCCAGCCCCTGAGCCGCCATCATGCCTTCGATCTGGTTGGTTTCGCAGCCAAGTCCGATCACCATGACCGCCGCGAAATTGGGATGGACGGCATATCCGCCCAGGGTGCGGCGCAAGATGGCCAGAGGCTCGCCTGCTGAATCCACAGCGCAGCCGGAGGTATGCGTCAGCGCGACGACGCCATCCACATTGGGATAAGGCGCCAGAGCGGCCGGATTGATATCCCGCCGAAAATAGTCAGCCACTGCCCGAGCTACAGTCGCCGAGCAATTTACCGAGGTCAGGATACCGATGTAGTTGCGCGTCGCTATACGACCATCCGGGCGGACGATACCTTGAAACATTGGCCCCTCGGTGGGAAAGGCCTGCACGTGGGCATCCTCTCCAAAAGCATAATCCCGGGCAAACTCGCCCATCGCCAGGTTATGAACATGGATGTGCTCGCCGGGCATGATAGGGGTCGTGGCAAAGCCGATGATCTGACCATAGCGGCGCACCGGTTGCCCGCTATCAATCCGGCGCACCGAGAACTTGTGGCCTGCGGGAATGGGCTGACTGAGGGTTACGCGCTCCTCCACGATGGCAAGCCCTGCCGGCAGCGGCTGTAGAGCCACGAGGACGTCGTCCTGCGGGTGGAGGCGAATCACGGCTTTGGCGGTATCGATCCCGCCTGTTTTTGTTATCAGTTCCATGGCGTTCTCACGGTAATGTCAATTTTGCAGTAATTGACGCACGGCCAGCTCTACCCCGCGCAACTCTGCCAATCCTTTGAGACGGCCGATCAGTGAATAGCCGGGGTTGGTACGGCGATGCTGATCATCCAGCAGCTGATGACCATGATCGGGCCGCAAGGGAAGTCGGGGGCCATGCTCATGTTCGCGTCGACGCTCTTCCAGAACCAGCTCACGGATCACACCGACCATGTCTGCGTCTCCGGCCAGGTGATGCGCTTCGTGAAAGCTGCGCGGATCAGCCTCGCGCTTCACCGAGCGCAGGTGAGTGAAATAGATGCGAGGCGCAAACTGCCGAGCCATGGCAACGAGATCGTTATCTGCACGCACCCCGTAGGATCCGGTGCAAAAGGTCAACCCGTTGGCCGGACTGGGTGCCGCATCAAGAAGCCATTGGGCGTCCTGTGCGGTAGACACGATACGAGGCAAGCCCAGAAGAGGCCGTGGCGGATCGTCGGGGTGAATGGCCATGCGTACGCCCGCCGCCTCCGCCACCGGCATAATGGCCTTGAGAAAGTAGCCCAGGTTTTCCCGAAGCTGCTCCGCGTCGATGTCCGCATAGGTCGCAAGCAGTCCTTTGAAATCATCCAGGCTATAGTGCTCTTCAGCGCCTGGCAGACCGGCAATCAAAGTAGCAACGAGCGTATCGCGCCGGGTGTCGTCCAGGTTGTCAAAATAGGTACGGGCCCGCTGGATATCGTCCTCGGTGTAGTCCGCCTCGGCGCCTTCACGCTTGAGGATAAAGAGATCAAACGCGGCAAATGCATCCTGATCAAAGCGTAGTGCCCACCCGCCGTCCTCCAGCGGCCATGCGAGGTCCGTACGGGTCCAGTCGAGGATGGGCATGAAGTTATAGCAGACGATGTCGATACCGCACGCCGCGAGATTGCGAAGGCTCTGTTGGTAGTTGCCAATGTAGTCATCGCGGCGGCCACAGCCTCGCTTGATATCCTCGTGAACGGGAATACTTTCCACCACCGACCAGGTCAGTCCAGCTGCCTCGATCATCGCCTTTCGTTCACTGATCGCCTCTACTGTCCAGACTTCCCCGTTGGGAACCTGATGCAAGGCCGTGACGATGCCTGTCGCGCCGGTCTGCCGAATGTCGCTCAAGCTGATGGGGTCGTTAGGGCCGAACCAGCGCCAGGTATGCTCCATGACTTCGCTCCTCAGTGATTATTATTGTTCGTCGCTTCTGCGAGCGCCGCGGCAATACCTTGGGTGCTCAGCACACGGTAGGCTTGATGCACGGCCTGCCGGAACCCCTCCTGCTCGGTCAGACTCGCCGGAAAGACGTCCATAAGTCCCAGAAAGGCCTCGACCAGTGCCCCTCCCTGCCGGTGCGCATGCAACTCAGCAAAGGTGTCACGCAGCGGATCATTTACCTCATGCGCCCCTTGGCTGCTCTGCCCGGAGCAGTACTCAATCCAGGCCGCTACGCCAAACGCAATGCAGCTGATTCCGCCTCCCTGAGCAAGCCGTGCTTCCGTGCCGGAGAGCCAGCGCTGAGGCAGCTTTTGCGAGCCGTCCATAGCGATCTGATGCAAACGGTGCTGGAGGCTGTCGTTGCGAAAGCGTGCTATCAGATCATCAGCATAGGCGTTGAGGTCGATTCCTGCCGGCATCTCCAGCGTCGGCATGGCCTCGTCCTTCATGTAATGCCGGATGAGTCTGACCAGTGCAGGATCATTCATGGCGTCATACACCGTGGTATGACCTACCAGTGCACCTACGTAGGCCAAAAGTGAATGGCTGCCATTGAGCAGGCGTAGTTTCATGGTTTCGAATGGGCGTACATCCGTTACCATCTGCACCCCCTCCTGCTCCCAGTCGGGCCGCCCCTGAGGAAACTGATCCTCTATCACCCACTGGCTGAAGGCTTCGCCGATAACGGCTGCCGAGTCCTCACACCCAAGCTGACGCAACGTTTCGAACGAGGCGTCAGTCATGGCCGGAACAATGCGGTCTACCATACTGCAGGGAAACGCGACCTCCTGACTGATCCAGGCGGCCAGTCGTTCATCTTGGGCAGCCGCCAATTGCGTTACCGCCTGCCGTGTTCGCTGGCCGTTGTCCGGCATGTTGTCACAGCACAATACTGTAAAGGGGGCTATCCCACGGGCATGACGTCGGCGCAAGGCCTCTACCAGCAGACCTGGGGCCGTGCGCGGCGCATGAGGCGTGCGAATATCATGGACGATATTGGGGTCATCTACGCGTAGCTGCCCAGTGGCGGGACTCAAGCAGTAGCCTTTTTCCGTCACAGTTAGCGTTACCATGCGTGTCGCCGGATCGGCCATTCGTTCGAGCAAGGCTTCTTTATCTTCACCGTCTTCGCCGGCATAAAGTACCTCCTGCAGCGCCGCGATTTCCCGCAAGGCAACGTGCTCACTGTCGCGGTATTCGGCCACGTGATAGCGACAACCTTGCGCACGAAGCTGATCGACAAGTACCCGGTTGGACCGAATGTTGGCGCTGCATATACCCCATTCGCCTCCACCATGCCGTGCCAGAGTGCGCTCCAGGTAGACCGCCTGATGCGCTCGGTGAAATGCACCAAGGCCCAGATGCACGATGCCGATGATCGGCTTTGGATAGGTTGAGGGATACCGCTCGACTTCACGCATGGGAAGGCTCCTTGATTCCTGCCAGAGTAACGCCACAGGCTTCCCCCAGCGCTTGAAGGGATTCGATCACCCCTGTCTCAACCGGCACACCCTCACGCGATGCCGCTTCCTGGGCCTGGATTTCCTTGAGTCCCGCGTACCAGACCTGATCGTGCCCTGCGGCAGGCTCCGAGGTGCGCAGGTCTGACAAGAGCTGATCCATGGCTTGGCGAAACTCATCCGCGGGACGGAACAGGTCGATTCGAAAAGCAGCAAAAAAGTGCCCCACTCGCCCCGTACTCCCAGGCGTATCGTGCAGGTGCCTGCCAAACCCATGCCCCGCCAGTGCGCCACAAAGGATGTCGACCATCACGGCAAGACCATAGCCCTTGTGGCCACCAAACTCGGTGCCCGCACCGCCTAATGGGTGCAACCCGCCGCCTGCATAGATGTTCATGCTTTCCAGGAGACTGGGGGCATCATGGGCATCGCCTCCATCCGGTGCCGCAGCCCATCCAGTGGGCAACGGTGTGTTCTGCCGGCCATAGACTTCTAGCTTGCCGCGCGTCACGGCTGTGGTCGACATGTCCAGCACAAAGGCCTTTTCCCTGTCGGCCGGTGCGGCAAAAGCGATCGGGTTGGTGCCAAACATGCATTGTCGACCATGCGTGGGAACGCCAAGTGCCGCCGTGTTGGTCATGGCGATGCCAATCAGGTCATGGGGCAGCGCCTGCATGGCGTACCAGGCGGCAATACCAAAGTGGTTCGAATCGCGTACGGTCGCGAAACCCGCGCCGTGCTCGCAGGCTTTGGCAATCACGGCATCCATGGCCTGCTGGCTGACCGTGGTGCCCATACCGCCCTGGGCGTCCAACACCAGCGAGAGCGGCGTTTCATGAATCAGCTTCGGTTTGGCATCTGTCAGGATACTGCCCGCCTTGAGCCCTCGCACATAGCGCGGCAGACGTGCTACGCCATGGGAAGGAATGCCCCGGGCGTCGGAGTTCACCAGCACTCGGGCAGCGAGTTCGGCGTCCGGTGCGGCGAGACCATGGGCTCTAAAGACCTGCTGGCAGAATCCTTCAAGCGCCCCTTGTTCTACACATGTGTACTGCATCTGCAACTCCTTACGAGGAACGGCCCAGTACTGACGGCGTAGCGACCGATGGCGCCATCTCCGCCTGCACAGGGGCAATAGGCTTGACGAAACGGGCCACACACAGCGCACCCACAACCGTCAAAAGACCTGCCAGGAGGAAGGCACTGGTAAATGCCCCGGTAAACTGGACGATAAAACCGGTCACGGTTGGTCCGACGATGCCGGAGGTATTGGCCAGGAAATGCATGAAGCCGCTTACTCCACCGACCCGTGCCGCCGGTACGGTATCCTGGATGATGGCCCAGTAAATAGCGCCGGTCAGATACAGGAAGAATACAGACAGCGCCACCAGCGCTACCGCGCTATACATGGTGGAAACAAGCCCGGCGCAACCGATGCAGACCGCACAGCACAACAGGCACCCCACCAGCACCACCTTGCGCGAGAACATCACCCGGCCGGTTTTCTTGAGCACGAAGTCGGACACGAAGCCACCCAGCGCCAGTCCCAGGCATCCCAGAATCCACGGAATGACGGTCGCGATGCTCATGTCCTTCACGTTCATGCCATGAGCCATGGTCAGGTAGCTTGGGAACCAGGTCAGGAAGAAGTACAGCGTGTAGTTGTAGGTGAAGAAGGCAAACGCCGTAAACAGCACGGTAGGCTGCTTGAGGTAATACCGGAGTGGCTGAGTCGGCACGTTGGCAATCTCGGTGAGCCGTTCACCCTCTTCGATTTCACGTGCTGCCGCACCGTCCGGCTTGGCCTTGATAAACTTGAACCACACCGCCGCCCATACGAGGCCAATAATCATGATGACGATAAAGGACTCCTTCCAGCCGTAGGTGACGGCAATGATGCCTACCACCGGCCCGGAAATGGCGCCACCCAACGGCGTACCGGCCATGGAAACGCCCAAGACGCGTGCTCGCTTATCGGGCGCGTACCACGTGTTCACCATCTTGCTGGTCGTCACGCTTAGCGGCCCTTCCCCCATGCCAAACAGCACGCGGATCAGGAACAATGAGGCAAAGCCCAGGGCCAGCACCGTCAAGCCACTGAACAGTGACCACAGCACCATGGCTACCAGCAGCGTGGTTTTGGCGCCGTAACGATCTGCCGCCCAGCCGCCGACAAAGTTGAAGGCTGCATACCCTACGAAAAAGCTGCTGAAGATCAGCCCCATCTCGCCGGCATTGAGCCCAAAGTCCTTCTGAATGAACGGAGCCGCCACAGACAATGCCGAGCGATCCAGATAATTGATGACACCCGCCAGAAACAGCATGACGAGTACCAGGCTACGACCTTGACCAAACATGGAAACCTCCCGCTTCTTGTATTTATCGGTGAGGGCGCCCGGGTGGGCGCGTATCGATTGGAAAGACGGCTAAGGCCGTCCGAGTTAACCCGCCACGTGCATCAACTCCACTAACACCTTACGCGTCTGCTCAGGATGGCTTTCGATCAGATCAATGGCCTCAGGCATATCGTCAAAGGCTACGCGATGGCTGATCAGATCCTGCGCATTCAGCTTTCCGGTCGCCATCAGCTCAATCACCCGTGGAAATTTGCGGTTGTTGAGCCGCGATCCTACTAGCGTCAATTCCTTCTTGATCATTTCCAGCTGTACCAGGTCGCTGGGCGCTGCATTGAAACCCAGAAGACCAATCCGCCCGGCGGGTGACGCCAGCCGCACTATTTGAGGCATCAACGCAGGAATACAGGCTGCATCTACAATGAGCGGTACGCCCTCGCCTCCGGTCTGCTCCTTCATGACAGACTCCACATCCTGTGCCTGCCCGTTGATCGTGCATGTCGCGCCCAACGCCCGGGCTGTTTGCAGGCGCGTATCAATCACATCGGTAACAGTGATGTCGGTAAGTCCCAGGGCGCGCGCCATCTGCACGATGGTCAACCCGATAACGCCAGCGCCATAGACCAGTACAGAGTCGCCTGGCTGAGGTTGCATGCGATCAAGCACGTTCAGCGCGATGGAATACGGCTCCACCAAGGCGGCATGGCTGAGCGGCATCCCCTCTGGCAGTTTGTGAGCGTTCTCCGCTGGCACACTGACGCGCTCGCTGAAACCACCGTCGCGGTGCACGCCAATCACTTGCAAATGGGTACAGACATTAGAACGGCCAATGCGACAGGGGTAGCAGGTGCCGCAACTGATGACCGGATCGACGCACACACGATCGCCAACGCTCAGCGTCTCGACACCCTCGCCGACCTCCTGAACGACACCGGCAAACTCATGCCCGGTCACCCGTGGAAACCGAACGAATGCGTTCTGCCCATGGATGATATGCATGTCCGAACCGCAGATACCCGCATACGCCACGCCTACCACCACCTCACCTGGCGCAGCGACTGGTGTCTCGACCTGGGCCAGACTGAACTCATGGGGAGCCCGTACCTGAAAGGCTTTCATTATTTGCCACTCCTCTGGATCGACCTAACGGCTGCACCGGCGTTACCCAGCAGCCTCCCTGCATACAATCGGTTCTGTTTGTTCATTGTGCGTACCCGTCTGTTGTTGTCATTGTCGAGCATGATTCACCAGTGCCAGAGCGTACCGTCTACGAGGCGGTTTACCGGCAGACTGGCACGCTTGTAGGGATAGCGCGCCGCCAGATCTTCATCGATGTCTACGCCATGCCCTGGCGCTTCGCCCGGCGTGAAATGACCATCTTCGAATCGATACGCGTGGGGGAAGACTTCATCGATCCGCTCCTCATGGGGCATGTGCTCCTGGATGCCAAAGTTAGGTACCCAGGTATCGAAGTGCAGTGCCGCTCCCATGCATACCGGTGACAGGTCAGTTGCGCCGTGAAAACCGGTACGCACGTGGTACAGCGCCGCCAGATCAGCGATCCGCCGGACATGGGTAATGCCACCGGCATGCACAAGCGTTGCACGGATATAATCGATCAGCTGCTCCTGGATCAACTCGCGGCAGTCATGGATCGAGTTGAAGACTTCACCCACCGCCAGTGGTGTGGTGGTGTGCTGGCGGATCAGGCGGAAACCTTCCTGATTCTCGGCAGGCGTACAGTCTTCCAGCCAGAACAGATTGAATTCCTCTACCGACTTACCCAGACGCCCTGCTTCAATAGGCGTCAGGCGATGGTGCACGTCGTGGAGGATGTGCAGGTCGTCACCGAAGCGTTCACGAACCGCAGCAAACAGCTTGGGGACATACTTGAGGTACTTGGCAGTGTCCCAGACGTGTTCGGCCGGCAGGTCACTGTCTGCCGGCTCGTAGCGCTCACCTTCGCGCTTGGCTACACCATAGGTGGTGGGAATACCGGGAATGCCACATTGGACTCGGACGGCCTTATAGCCCAGCTCTACATGTCGGGCTACCTCATCCAGGCAGGACTCAATGTCCTTGCCGGTAGCGTGCCCGTATACCATCACCTGCTCACGACTCTTGCCGCCAAGCAATTGATACAACGGCATATTGGCGGCCTTGGCCTTGATGTCCCACAACGCCAGGTCAACCGCGGCAATCGCCGTCATGGTGACGGGCCCACGACGCCAGTAGGCACCGCGGTACAGGTACTGCCAGATGTCTTCGATTCGATGAGCATCCCGTCCGATCAAGGCAGGAATAACATGTTCTTCCAGATAGGCGACCACGGCCAGCTCACGGCCATTGAGGGTAGCATCGCCGATTCCGTAAAGACCTTCGTCAGTCACAATCTTGAGAGTGACTAGATTACGACCGGGACAGGTCACGATAACGCGGGCTTCTCTTATCTTCATTGTTCAAGCCTGGGCAGCTAGGGAATACGAAAGCGCGGGCATTGCCGGCATGGCGGGAGGCGGGATCAGGGCGCCTCGGTGCTGAATGACACTGACAGCCAACCGGTGACCCCACCGGGCAGCCTGTTCAGGATTACCGCCCTGCAGACGACAGGCTAAGTATGCTGCGCTGAAAGAGTCACCGGCGGCGGTGGTATCGACCACCTGCTGCGCCTTCTCGCCGGGAATCGTCAGAACCTGCCGTCCGGTATGGATCAGACACGGAGCCTCCCCCCGCTTGAGGACTATTTCGGTAACGCCTGACTGGGCATAGGTACGGAACAAGGCCTCAGGTGAAGAGAAGCCGAACAGCTCGACATCGTCCTCCCAGGTAATCAGCGCCAGGTCGACCAACGCCAGCAATGCCTGATAGCAGTGTTGTGCCGCGCCGCGATCCGGCCAGAGTCGGGGGCGGTAATTATTATCGAACACGATCCGCGTGCCCTGCATGCGCGCCTCGGCCAATGTCTCGAGAAGCCGTGCCCGGCCTTCAGCAGTCAGCACCGCCAAGCTGATGCCACTCAGGTAGATGACGTCATAGTTGAGCAAGGCCGCCAGCGTCTGCGCTGCCTCATGGCCATCGAAGCAGCGTCGGGCGGCCGCCTCACCACGCCAGTAAAGAAACTGCCGCTCGCCCTGCTCATCAGTCTGGATGAAATAAAGACCAGGCAATGCATCAGGCAGGTGTCGCACATTTTGTGTACCCAGCCCTTCAGCCTGCCAGGTTTGACACATGGCCTCGCTGAACGGGTCTTGACCGATGGCGGTTATATAGTCCACCGAAATGGCCGTGGACTGGCATAGCCGAGCCAGGTAGACCGCGGCGTTGAGTGTATCCCCGCCAAATGCCTGAGTAATCGTGCCTGCGCTGTCGCGTTGCAGCTCGATCATGCATTCACCAACCAGGGCAACCCGTATCGGGGATGGCAAAGATTTGAAGAGGGTCGTCATAGGGAGCCCCCCACCCGATTCGTCACATACGCGTCTGCCTGGACGGGCATTAGATACCGCTGTGGAATAGCCTGCATCATCTGGTGCCTTCTTGTTTTTGTAGCGGGGTTCCACGCTTGCGGCCCCTACATCAGCATTATTGAAACGTGGTTTCAATTCCTGTATTGAACCGAGTGTAGCGATTCAACAAGGCACGTCAAGAGAAATGAAACGCTGTTTCGAAATGGAATTCAGATACACTTAACAACGTTCGCAGAGGAGCCCGCATGGATAGTCCCACTACCAATAATGAATCTGTAACCGCGGTTAGCCGGACCATGGCTGTTCTGGAAGCGCTGGGTCAGTGTCCTGAAGAAAGTGGCGTTTCAGAAATTGCGCAAAAGCTGGACATGTCCAAGAGCACCGTCTACCGCTTTCTACAGACCCTTAAATCGCTAGGGTATGTCGTACAGGACAGCGAGGATCGTTATCGCCTCAGCGTGCGGCTGTTCGAACTGGGCAGTAAGGCATTGCCGCATATTGATCTAGTACGTGAAGCCGAGCCCGGCATGCGTACCATCAATGAGCTTACGAGCGAAACAGTGCATCTAGGCATTCTCGATGAAGACAATATCGTTTATGTCCACAAGATCGACTCGCGCTACAACCTGCGGATGTACTCGCGGATCGGCTTGCGTGCGCCGCTTTATTGCACAGGCATTGGCAAGGTACTGATGGCCTGGCGCGACGAGCAGGATGTACGCAAGCGCCTGGCGAGCGAGACCTTCCAGCCTCGTACGGCCAATACCCTGTCGAGTCTGGAGGCCTACCTTGAGGAGCTGGCACTTATCCGCAGCCAGGGATACGGTGAGGACAAAGAAGAATTCGAAGAGAATATGCGCTGCCTTGCCGCGCCCATCCATGACCGCTTCGGCCATGTCGTTGCTGGAATGAGTGTTTCCTTCCCCTGCTTTCGCTTCAGAGAAGAACTCAAAGACGAATACGTTCAGGAATTACTAAAAACAGCCCAGGTCATTTCGCGCCGCTTGGGTTGCCCCGAAAGCATGTTTAACTAAATGTTCGACGTGTCTCCGCTGCTACTAGCGAAAGCAGCGGAGAAGTAACAGTGCATTTAGTGTGCAGCCGTCAATCCACGATAAAGCTTGTGGTAGTACCGTAATAGAGATTATCCATCTTTTGACCGGCTACTTCATAACCATTCGCAGGCGTCTGGTAACCACTTGCCAAGATGAACCGACCTTTCTCCTTGGCAGGGACATCGACAACGCCCTGACTATCCGTCTTCAATTTCAGCGCCTGATTTTTTGGATCGAACAGAACCACATCATGTTCGGCAAGCGGCTTGCCTTTGAACAGTAAGGTAAAGCGGTTACTGTTTGCAGCAGCAGGCACGAGTTCGTAATCCAGCAATGCCTTGGTCTCGGTGCGGCCTGCACGAGCGTGCATCAAGGCGGCTGTATAATGGCCCTGCTCATCCTTCCAAGGTTTCCAGACCTGATCGTTATAACTGCGAACATCCCCCTGCTCGTTTACTGCAGCCTCCAGGTGATCTTCACGTGCTACAACCTTTGCCGTTGCATTTCGATCATGGGTAAACACTTGAGTGGTAGGGGCCAGCGCAGCAATGGTCTCGCCGGTTTCCAATACGCCCTCGTCCGGCTCGCCGAGGTAGACACGTATGGGGCCACTTGCATCCCGCTCAAGCCAGAGTTCATGCGCGCTTGCATTAAGTACAACGCTACCAAGACCAATACAGAGCAGAGCGTTTCTAAGTATCACCACAGGTTTTCCTTATTGAAGGTTATTGGAAGCGCCCCTTCACCACTTGGCAAAAGAAATTCGCACCGGTTGCACCGCTTTCATGTATCGCGCAGCAGTACATAAAGCATGTAAAAATCACTGATGAGAAGCGTTTTTCCGCCTGCTTGACCTCTTTAGCCCTTACCTCACATTCATCCTATCCCGTTACGTCGATAAAGCCTTATAGCTAATTTGTAATGAGATATTTTCTTTTTTGATACAAATTCTCAATTGATATAAGTTATCAGGTAGATAGAAATTCTCTCACCTCGCGCTATTAGCTGTGGTTGTGCTTAAGCGCTTATCTACAAAGGACTTGTATGTACCGCTCTGCTGCTTCATCTTGCGCTATCGTTGCCTGCGTGACCCTGCTTGCCTCACCCATAAATGCGGCTGAACAAGAGGCTGCCTTTGAACTGGACGCTACCGAAATCAGCGAGGAATCGCTGGATGAAAGTCCTACAGGGCCGGTAAGTGGATATGTCGCCAATCGCAGCCTTACGGCAACCAAGACCGATGCCTCATTGATCGAGACACCGCAGTCCATTTCGATCATTACCCGTGATCAGATGCAGGCTCAGGATGCGCAGAGCCTCAATCAGATCCTGCGTTACACCGCGGCCGTCATTCCGGAAAGTCGTGGCGCTACCGCCTCGCGCCTGGACCAGTTGACCATTCGAGGGTTTTCACCAGGCAGTTACCTGGACGGGCTGCGCATGCCCGGCAGCCGGGATGCCCTTCCTCAGGAAGATGCCTTTGATCTGGAGCGTGTAGAGGTACTACGAGGGCCTGCGTCGGTACTTTATGGACAATCCAGCCCGGCAGGCGTGATTAATATGGTCAGTAAGCGTCCCCTGGATACGCCCTACCATGAAATCGCTGTTCAGATAGGCACGTTTGACAAGAAGCGGACCACGCTGGATTTCAGCGGTCCTTTAGACGACGCAGGAGAGTTTTCCTACCGCCTGCTGGGTCTTTATGACGATGCGGATGGCCAGATCGAACACACCGAAGTACGTCGACAGTCTATTGCACCGTCATTCACCTGGCGCCCCTCGGAGAACACGACCCTTACACTGCTGGGCCATTTCCAGCGGGATCCCAAAGGGGGCTCCTACGGCTCCATTCCCGCCTATGGCTCAGCACTGCATAGTCCAACTGGCAGGCGCATCAAGGTCGACTTTTACGACGGTGACAAGGAGTTTGAAAAGTCTGATCGTGAGTACTATTCACTCGGTTATCAGTTCGAACATCGCTTCAACGATACCTGGACTGTACGGCAAAACGCTCGCTACCTGCGCAGCGAGGGCATTTACCGCAGCTTGTACAATGCATCCGTTCTGGCAGCTGACTACCGCACGATGAGCCGCAGCACCATTGCAACCGATGTAGACATTGACTCCTACGCCCTCGACAACCAACTCCAGGCCAAGTTTGGTACGGGCCCGTTACAGCACACCGTGTTACTGGGTGCTGACTATCAGAACACCAGCAGCGATACCAAGGCCGGTTATGGAAAAGGCAGTAGCCTGGATATCTTCGACCCTGTCTATACCGGTATCGATCGCTATCCTGCCTTCTCCACCGACGCGACTCAGCGCAGTGAGCAGAAAGGTCTCTACCTACAGGATCATCTGAGTTGGGACCGCTGGGTCCTGCTAATGGGAGGACGATACGACTGGGCAGATACCAGCAATAGCACACTCACCCTCAGCACTGGCAGAAAAGCCAAAAGTTTGCAGTCCAGCGAAGCATTTACAGGACGTCTGGGGCTGGTCTACCTGTTCGATAATGGGTTCGCACCTTATGTAAGCTATGCGGAGTCGTTCGAGCCGCAGTCGGGCACGCTCTATGGCGGCTCGCTCTTTCAGCCATCGGAAGGCAAGCAGTACGAAATCGGAATCAAATACCAACCGCCTGGGAGCAACAGCTTTATCACCATCGCGGCGTTTGATCTGCGCAAGACCAACGTACCGACACTCGACCCAGACCCTACCCATCTGTGTAACGGCAGTCGCTGCCAGGTACAGGATGGCGAAGTCCAGTCCCGTGGCCTGGAGATTGAAGGCAAAGCCAGCCTGACCAACAATCTGGACATCACTGCCGCCTACGCCTACCTCGACAACCGGATCACAAAATCCAACAATACCACCAGCAGAGCCCCTGGGGTGACGGGTGTTGCAAACGGTCCCGAGGTACCCGTGGAAGGCACGACCACTTACGGCCTGCCTCGCCATACCGCTTCCGCCTGGGCCGATTACACTTTTCATGAGGGGCCGGTTAAAGGTCTTGGAGTAGGCGGCGGTGTACGCTACGTCAGCTCCTCTTGGGGCGATGCCGCCAACACGTTAAAAGTATCTGGCTATACGCTGTTTGATGCGGCCATTCATTACGACGTCGGCCCTATCAACAGCCCTACCGATAACCTGCGGCTGGCCCTGAATGTGACCAACCTGACAGACAAGGAATACATCACCACCTGCTACTCGTATTCGTGGTGCTGGTACGGTTCGCAGCGTACGGCGCAGTTGAGCGCAACGTATCAGTGGTAACAGCTCCGCCGGAGCGAGGTTGAGCATCAAGCAGTGGCGATAACCTCGCCTCACAACGGGCTATATTGGCTTGCGTAGCGATTAGGTCGTGTTGCGGCCTAGCCCCGGCTGGTCGCAATGCGGTAGTGCCTGGCCGCCAGACGCGCATCCAGCAGTGCGTGATGAGGCACCTGTTCTTCAGGAATGGCCCTGGCAAGGTCCAGTATCAGGTCATAGCTGTTACGGGGGGCATTACGCACATTGGCAGGCCACTTGCCATGGCGATATGCCAGTTGACTGAAGAACTCCCAATCCCATAGTGGCGCATCACAGCACACGATGACCTCCTCATCAAAGCGGGATAGAAACTGCCATAGCGCATCCCTGGCGTCCGGCACACTCATGCCATACTGCACAGGGTCCAGCTGCGGCAGCACAACTTCAATGACAAAGTCAGAGCAGTCTGCAAGGTCCCAATTCTGCGGCAATTCAACATAGAACTCGGGGCCGTCTGGAACAACCAGCGCCAGCGAAATCAGTCTGGCTTGCGCAGTAAGACTGGTGAACTCTGTATCAAGAAAAGCAAATGGCATTGCGTCACCCTGAGCTGGTGTGTGTCAGTATGTAACCATCTAGTCAGGAGAGGCTGTCGATGTCTGAACACGTTCATTTCTACGAACCCGCCAAAGGCCATGATCTGCCCCACGATCCCTTTAATGCGATCGTCGGCCCACGTCCGATTGGCTGGATTTCCTCTCACAACGAGCAGGGGCAATTGAATCTGGCGCCGTACAGTTTCTTCAATGCCTTCAACTATGTGCCGCCCATTATCGGCTTTTCCAGCATTGGCTATAAGGATAGCGTACGTAATATCGAGCGGACGGGTGAGTTCTGCTGGAACCTTGCGACACGCGCACTGGCGGAACAGATGAACACCAGCTGTGCAGCGGTAGCGCCGGAGGTCAACGAATTTGAACTGGCCGGGTTGACGACTACCCCCTCACGCGTGATCTCGGTACCACGTGTTGCCGAAACGCCGGTGGCCTTCGAATGCAAGCTCACCCAACTGATCCAGTTGCAAACCGCAGCCGGGGATTCGGTGGAAAGCTGGCTGGTGTTGGGCGAGGTGGTCGGCGTACATATCGACAGGTCACTGCTGGTCGACGGGGTCTATCAGACTGCGGCCGCACGGCCCATCCTGCGCGGGGGCGGTCCGGCAGACTATTTCGAGATTACCGAAGCGCAGCTCTTCAAGATGTACCGGCCGAAATAAATACCCCATAATTATTCAGCGCAAACGAAAAACCCCGCGCTTGGCGGGGTTTCGTTGACCTTACTCAACATCCTGTCAAGTTGCCATCCTGGCGTGGTCGTCGTCCTTGAGGTGCGATGAGCGCTTCCTGCGCTGCATTTCGATATGTGTAGATTACGCAGATGCTGCATGCAGGCCTAGCGCCAACCGACTTCTATCCGTGTAAGCCTTTTGCCATAGGTGCCGTCAGTATGGACTCGCGCTTTGGAGCCACATGGGGAAAGCGCAAGGTAAAGCAAATGTGCCGATGCTCATCCTGCTCGACGCTTGCACTTCCCCCATGCAGACGCATGATGGCTGCTACAATCGCCAGTCCAAGCCCGTTGGATTCCGAGCCATGCCGTGCCGCATCACCTCGGTAGAACCGATCAAACAAGCGTTCCAGCTGACGAGGTTCGAGCATAGGGCAGCTGTTCTCTACCTGGATCCATTGCTCCTGTCCTTTTTGCAGTGTACGGATATGGATAACGGAACCTTTGTCCGCATATCGAATGGCGTTGGCAACCAGATTGCTCAGCGCACGGCGCACCATCAACGGATCAGCTTCCAACTTCCCGTCGCCTTCAGTGCTGAGCCGCAGCTCACGCTCTTCGGCTAGCCCCTCGAAATAGTCCGCCACACGCTCCAGCTCGTCTGCAAGCGCCAGGGTTTTGTAATCCAGTACTGCCTGCGCATCATCGGCGCGGGCAAGAAACAGAATGCTTTCCACCATGCGTGAAATACGCTCCAGCTCTTCCAGATTGGAGGCGATCACACTTTGGTACTCATCCAGAGAGCGAGGTTGCTGCAACGTAACCTGGCAGATCCCCATCAGCGAACCGATAGGCGTGCGAATCTCGTGGGCAAGGTCCGCTGAGAACTGCACCAGACGCTGATAGCCATCCGCCAGCCGATCCAGCATACCGTTGAACGCCGTGGTGAGTTGATCCAACTCCTTGGGCGTATTGGCGGGATCGAGTCGACTGTTCAATCTCGCGGGTGTGATTGTTGCGGCATGGGCAGCCATTTCACGAATAGGCAGCAACCCTCTGCGCAGCAACAGATAGCCCAGAATAGCTGTCAGCAGAAACGCCAGCACTACGGCGCCCAGGATGCGCTCACGGAACGTATCAAGCATGGCCATTTCCTTGACCAGCAGATGAGCCGCCACGACACGAACCGAGGTATCCCCGGAACGGACTTCAGCCGCCGCCGCGCGCAGGGGAATATTGTTCGGCGCAACGCCACTGCGCAGGTCATCCAGACTCAATGACTCGTCACTGCCGACCACAGGCAAATCCGGCAGTATGGCCTGCTTGGGATTGACCATGACGATAGACTGCCCCTGCTGGCTGATGATGAAGACATCATCCTCATTACCCAGCATGTTTTCGAACAGCTGCGGATTGCGCTGCAGATCCGCAAGATTCAGGTCATACCTCAACAGCTTGCGAAAATGGTCGACCCGCCCAAGTACGGCATAATCACTGCGCTCCAGTAGCGTGTGTTTCAACGAGCCGTACAGATAAACGCCCACGCCGCCTACGGTCAGCATGGCGACAACCGCAAAGGCCAGAGTTGCCCGAAGGGTTAGAGAGGGCTGTCTTCGGATGCGCATGGCCGAGCCTCACAGACGTAGCCAATGCCGCGTACCGTATGAATAAGTTTGATGGGATAGGGTTGATCGATCTTGCTGCGTAGTCGCTTGATGGCCACATCCACCACATTGGTGTCGCTATCGAAATTCATGTCCCACACCTCCGACGCGATCAGAGTACGCGAGAGCACCTCACCTTCACGGCGCAGCAGCAGATGCAACAATGCGAACTCCTTGTTGGTCAGCGTAATCACCTGCTGCTGCCGCGTAACGCGCCGCCTGAGCAGATCCAGCTCCAGATCTGCCAGGTGGTAGTGGTCGACCTCACGGACAACGCCACGCCTGAGCAACGTACGGATGCGCAACACCAGCTCGGTAAACGAAAACGGCTTGACCAGATAGTCATCCGCGCCCAGCTCAAGGCCGCGGATACGGTCCTGTACCTGATCGCGGGCAGTAAGAAACAGGACGGGCACGTCGTGCTTCTTGCGCAGCACCTCCATGATCTGCCAACCGTCGATGCCAGGCAGCATGACGTCCAGAATGATCAGGTCATAATGATGCTCAAGCGCCATGTGCAGACCGTCCGCTCCATGCTGGGCCCAGTCCACTACATAGCCGGACTCACCCAGCCCTTTCTTCAGGTACTCGCCGGTTTTCGTGTCGTCTTCAATCAGTAATAGGTGCACAGTTGCTCTCCTGCGATCAGTCAATTCTAACGAGCACGACGACGACGGTGGATTACATTTTTGTCATTCGCCCGTCATCTTCATGACCCCTTCCCTGCGCGAGCATGGCTCCTGCAACCTATCCCAGAAGGATTCGCCCATGACCAAGAATCTGTTATCCACTGCCCTAGGTACCTTGTTACTGGGCAGCACGCTGCTTGTCCATGCCGCCACGCCCGCCGGCGCCGCCATGCCGACTGTCAAGCCGGTTCGCGGAACGGTAGATGCCGTGCAATCCAACACGCTGGACCTCACCACTCGCAATGGCCAGCACCTGTCGGTTGCGTTGACTGACAAGACATCTTATCGCCTGGTCTCTCCGGCCAAACTGGACGCAATCGAGCCCAACAGCTTTGTAGGTTCCGCCGCCATTCCGCAGCCGGACGGCAGCCTCAAGGCACTGGAAGTCACCGTATTTGAAGCTAGCCTGCGGGGTACTGGCGAAGGCCATTACGGATGGGAAAACGCTGATGGCTCTTCCGGTACCATGACCAACGGTACTGTTGGAGAACTCAAGAATGCCAACGGCCGCACCCTGACAGTGCAGTACAAGGGCGGCGAAAAGCAGTTGCATGTGCCTGAAGATGTGCCGATTGCCTATGTAGAACCCGGCAAGGCGGACGAACTCAAGCCTGGAACCAAGATCGTGTTGTTTCCTGATGCTGATGGCAAGACGGCCAAAGGCGTTGCGATCGGTAAAGACGGCTATACCCCACCCATGTAGCCCAGCTGAGGCGCACCGGAGCGGTGCGCCTACCCTCCTACCGGGAGATGACCCATGACGCATCCGACTACCACGCGGCGGCTGGTGCATGCCTGGCCGGTACGCCTGACTCACTGGATCAACGCCCTTGCCATGCCCTGCATGTTTTTGAGCGGATGGGGTATCTACAACGCCTCACCGCTATTCGGGTTCGCCTTTCCGACCTGGGCTACCTTGGGCGGCTGGCTGGGTGGCTCCATTGCCTGGCATTTCGCGGTCATGTGGGTCTTGGTGATTAATGGCGCCCTCTATGTGCTGTACAGCCTCGCCAGCCGACACTTTCGTCGGGACTTGTTGCCCATAGGCGCTCGGGCCTTTCGCCAGGACCTCATGGATGCGCTGCGCTTTCGGTTAGCCCATCGACTGGGGACGTATAACGCTGTGCAGCGGCTGATGTACTGGTTCGTACTGGCCATGGGCGCTCTGGTCGTACTGTCGGGTCTTGCAATCTGGAAGCCCGTACAGTTGCAGGCCCTGGCCACTCTGTTCGGTGGATTTGACCGGGCACGCTATGTCCACTTCCTTGCCATGGCTGGGATCGGCGGGTTTGTGATTATCCACCTTGCCCTCGTCATGCTTGTCCCTCGCACCTTTCTTCCGATGATTACCGGTCGGGTCAAGGAGACGCATCATGAGTGAGCGCAAAACCAGAATTTATCTTGAGCCAGCGCAGCGTACGCAAGTGGTTAACCTGCAGCGTCGACTGTTCCTGCGCTCCGGTCTTACCGTCGGCGCCATGGCCATGCTGACCGGCTGTAATCTGCAGGATGGCGATCAGGTAGACAAGGTACTCTGGGCCCTGTCCCGTTGGAATGATCGGGTTCAGGCCTGGTTGTTTGGCGGCCAGCGTCTGGCGCCGGTCTACCGGGAAGACCAGATCACTCACCCCTTTCCTTTCAACGCCTTTTACCCTGAATACAACGTTCCTGATGTAGACCTGAGCGATTATCGCCTTGAGGTCTCGGGGCTCGTACAAAAGAAGCAGCCCTGGACGCTGGAAGCGCTGCGGCGACTTCCTCAGCGCAGCGACATTACTCGGCTGATCTGTATCGAAGGTTGGAGTGCCATTGGTCAGTGGAGTGGCGTACCGCTCAAAACCTTTCTCGAACACATCGGTGCTGATACTACGGCAAAGTATGTTGCCTTCAAGTGTGCCGACCGCTATTACTCCAGCATCGACATGGCCACTGCCCTTCACCCTCAAACCCTTCTGGCACTGGACTTTGGCAAGACACCGTTGCCGCCCGATTACGGCTACCCGCTTCGCCTGCGCGTACCTACCAAGCTGGGCTTCAAGAACCCCAAGCATATTGGCGAGTTGTTTGTTACCAACCAATACCCAGGAGGGTACTGGGAAGATCAGGGCTACAATTGGTTCAGCGGTATTTGAAACCCAGCATTCTGCCCTTATATTAAGAGCCAGCCATATGATGCGTACCGTATTTGCCTTTGCGCCGGTACGCCTCTTTTCAGCGTCATGCTGCGCTTGTACGGGTTAACGCCCTTATTCCTAGAACAATCCCAATACCGCCTAGGCTGGCATCAACCAGGTCTGAACCTGTCGTACGTCGACGGCCCGATTCAAGTATCGGACAGCCGTGCCGTCATAGAGCATATGGGCATCGAGCTTTCAGACCTGATAAATCAATCATGCCGCTCCTGAACAAGAGCGCAGCATTGTTGCTGAAAAGACCGACCGGGCCTTATTTATCCAACGTCTTTTCAAAGGTTATTTCATGCACAACTTACTCGCCTCGAAGAACGCGCGCTATTACGCACTCGCGCTAGTCTTCCTATTTTGCGGCACGCTGGCACTGTTCGGCCTGCTAGGTTTTTTCGACCCCTTCAAAACGCATCATCTGATGCTGAACAGTGCAGATAACCGCAGCGACATCATCATCTGGATGCTGCGCAAAGTATCCTGGTTCCTGTTCATGGCGGTGTCTTTCAGCGGATCACTTCTGTTCCTGGATGCAGCGGTTACGCCAGCAACCGCCACGTCCGACAAGTAATCAGCGACGCGCAGAGACCAGTCGGATGCGGGTGATTTCTGAGGGCGCGCCAAAGCGAATCGGAGGCCCCCAATAACCTGTGCCCCGGCTGATATAGACACAAAGCCTTCCCAGCCGATGGATACCGGCCACCCACGGCTGCTGGAAACGCACAAAATGCATCCACGGCCAGAACTGCCCTCCATGGGTATGTCCGGAAAGCTGAACATCAAACCCCGCCTCGGCTGCCAGCTTTGCTGAGCGTGGCTGGTGGGCCAGAAGAACCTTGGGCACGTTGTTCGGCGCACCCTGGAGCGCTGCCTGCGGATCGCTTTTGTGCTGCGGCACAAACATTCCGGCGGAATAATCCGTAATTCCCGCCAGCACCAGCTCAGCCCCGTTGTGAGCAATCACCACGTGCTCGTTGAGCAGCACCCTGAGCCCCATATGTTTCAAGTGGCTTACCCACTCCAAAGCACCTGAGTAGTACTCATGATTGCCTGTCACCACGTACACACTGTAACGGCCTTTTAGTTCGGCCAGTGGCTGAATGTGCTCGGCCAACTGCTTTACAGAGCCGTCGACGAGATCCCCTGTTACCGCGACGACATCGGCCTCAAGACGGTTTACACGTTGAACGATGGCAGAAATATAAGACCGGTGAATTGTCGGTCCGACATGGATATCGCTGATCTGAGCGATCGTAAAACCTTCCAGGGCTTCCGGCAGGTCTTCGATGGGTAATTCAACGTCAACGACGTTTGCAATTCGTCGTGCATTGAAGACGCCCAGCACCGTGAAAAGCAGCACCAGACCTACGACTGCCTCGGCAGAGCGCTCTGTGACCGCCTCGGACAGCGCGCCAGGAAATAACATGAGCACAGCGATCAGCACACCGCGCAACAGGCTTAGCACGGCCAGGCTGGAAAATATTCCCATAGCCAATAGACCTGCCCAGGCCAGCCAGGGCATGCGCAAACTGCGCGAGCGAAACCCTAATGGCACCAGGTAGCAGGACAGCGCCAGCAAAAGCGCGGCAAGCAACTGCCCTACATCGTTAAGCGGCAGATGGGGAATCAGCGTCACGCCGACATAAACATGAAGCAAAATCAGGATGACCGGCATCGTCCAGCGTGAGCGAAACATTTAAAGATCCTGTTCTAGAGCATTCAGGTAAGACCACAACGTTGCGGAAACATAACCGCGTTATAGGCAGCACACCAGCAGAAAGCCGCTGATAGAAACCGGTTCCATGGTTGCAACAAACGACCGGCCTTCTGTTTCCCTGGTCTGTAGGAGACTTCAATAGAACCTATGCCCGTTCGCGTTGTTCTTTATCCAAGGCTTAAACCCCAAGGAGACAGGCCATGAGCAACAACATTGAAGGCAAGATCGTTGTGATTACCGGTGCCAGTAGCGGGCTGGGCGAGGCAACGGCCCGACAGTTAAGTCAGATGGGCGCAACCGTTGTTTTGGGCGCGCGCCGCCTGGAGCGTATCCAGGCCTTGGCTGATGAAATCAATGGCAACGGCGGCAAGGCGCTTGCCATGAAGACTGACGTCACCGACAGTGCACAGGTCAAGGCACTGGTCGAAAAAGCCATCGCCACCTATGGCCGCGTCGACACCCTGTTGAACAACGCAGGACTCATGCCGCACTCCCCGCTTGAGCGGCTCAAGATCGAAGACTGGGACCGCATGATCGACGTCAACGTCAAAGGTGTGCTTTACGGCATTGCTGCGGTACTGCCCTACATGTCCGAGCGCAAGGCCGGTCATATCATCAACGTATCGTCAGTAGCCGGACACAAGGTGCGCGCTGGCAGTACAGTCTACTCTGCGACCAAGCATGCCGTACGCATCATCTCCGAAGGACTACGCCAGGAGGTGAAGCCCTACAACATCCGCACCACCATCATTTCTCCAGGCGCAGTTGCTACAGAGCTGCCAGACAGCATCACCGAGCAGGACGTCGCCGAAAACGTCCGCAAATTTTATGAAATCGCTATTCCGGCCGACTCCTTTGCGCGAGCCGTCGTCTATGCCATGAGCCAGCCGGATGATGTAGACATCAACGAGATTCTCTTCCGTCCTACGCTTCAGGACTACTGACACTGCTCCACTGGGGTCTTGCCCGCAAGACCCTGTTTCGCCCTGCGCTATCCCGTCAGTTTTTTTGACGTCCTGCCTAGCTGTGCCACAATTTCCATCTTTACCGCTTACGCCCTGACTGAGATTGCCCGTTTCGTCTGGGCCAGACCAGACGTTCCGGTGCACGAATCACTTATAAATAACATTAGAAGGTTTGGTATGGAGGACATCTCCCCCCAATGGCGCATGGCAATCGATTTGGAGCGCTGTATCGGTTGTCATGCCTGCTCGGTCGCCTGCAAGGTCGAAAACCAAGTGGAACTTGGCCACTTCAGAACCAAGGTCTATTACTACGACCAAGGCGAGTTTCCTCACACACAGCGCAGCTTTCTTCCGGCCTTGTGCATGCAGTGCGCCGATGCACCCTGTATCAAGGCGTGCCCTACGCATTCCATCGAAAAGGGCAAGGACGGCATTGTTCGAATCAACGTGGATACGTGTGATACCTGGGGCAGCTGCGTAACCGCCTGCCCATACGGCGCCCTGCACATTGATCCGGTCCAGTGGGTCGCCGACAAGTGCGACTTCTGTAGCCACCGCCTGGAACAGGCCATGCAGCCTGCCTGCGTCGAAGCCTGCCCAACCGGCGTACTGGTCTTTGGTGATCTCAGCGATGCAGCAAGCCCTGTCGCGCAGTTCTACCAGAAGCGCGGAGCCGAGCTGGCCAGCCTCAAGCCTGAACAGGCCACTCAGCCGCAAGTTCTCTACCGAGGACTGGATCGCGTTGCGCCTCGTGCCATCGAGACCAAGCTACCACACGGACGCAACCACGACCCGCATTCCTACGAGATCGATACGTGGGCGGAGCTCGGTACGCCTACCTGAACACGCTTGCGTCCTGTCCCTTTTCGAGCATGAATCAATGAAACGTCGCACGTTCATCAAATCCGGAATGGCAGCGCTCGCGCAGCTTAAACTGGGTGAATACATCTATCTGGGCGTATGTACCGCCGTTGGTGCCGGTGGTGTCGCTGCCGCCCTGGCCATGGATCCACCGCCCCGCAAGACCAGGCATGACTACAGTCAGGCCAAACGCGTCAAAAGCGTATGCCTGAACTGCTCCACCGTATGCGGTATCGAAGGCTTTGTCATTGATAACCAGGTCGTCAAGATTCGTGGCAACCCTCTCGATCCAAACATGGGTAGCTACATGACCTGTGCCAAGGGTCAGAGCGGGCCGACGATCAATGACTATCCCGAGCGACTGCTTTATCCTCTGAAGCGGGCGGGCGCTCGGGGCGAAGGCTTATGGCAACGGATTAGCTGGGACGAAGCTTATACAGAGATTGCCTCGCGCATTCAGCGCAGTATCGATGCAGGGCACCCCGAACGGGTCGCCTTGCATGCCGGACGCTCTCGCATCGATGCGGAAATTAAGCGTTTTTTAGGCGCTATAGGCTCACCCGTGCAGCTCAACCATCGCGCCTTGTGCTCGGCCAGCAAGCGCGGCGCCAACTACATCAGCCTGGGCGACACCGACTGGGAGTCCATCGATGCCGAGCGCTGCCGATACTTTCTAAACTTCGGCTCCAATTTTTATGAGGCCCACCAAGGCGGTCTGCATTTGGCCAAGCGTGTGGCAACCGCCCGCTTCGATCATGGTGCCAAACTCGTAACCTTCGACGTTCGCCTATCCAACACTGCTGGCCGCAGCGATGAGTGGCACGCGCCTTTTCCAGGTACCGAGGGTGCCATTGCACTCGCCATGGGCCATGTCATCATGCGCGAGGGTGAATATGACCGCAGGTTCATGGAGCACTTCGTCAACCTGAGCCTGAAAGAAGTCCATGCCTTCCTTGCCCCTTACACGCCTGAATGGGCGGCCCAGCAGTCAGGGATCGCCGCCAGCGACATCGAACGCCTTGCACTTGAATTTGCTCGCCAGCGCCCCGCTGCTGTGGCGTTTACCAACCGGGGGACAGGCGCCCATTACAATGGACTCAATGCTGAACGCGCCGTGGTCATGCTCAATGCCCTGGTTGGCGCTGTAGGCCAGCCGGGTGGTTACTGCTATGGCCTGGAAGAAAAGCTCAGCGCCACTCGCTATCCGCAGCCGCAACCTGTGCCGTCCAAGCCGAAGCTGAGAACGGATCTGGAAGATCCACCCGAGTGGCCACTGGCCAACCGCTGGCAGGAGATGAAGGTGGGCCAGATTGTGTATGACTACATCCGCCAAGGCCGCGCCAAGGTTGATGTGTATCTATCCTATACGATCAGCTCCCCCATGACCTGGCCTGAGGGCCGCTCGACAACGGTCGAGGTGCTCAAGGATGAATCCCTGATCCCTTTTCATGCCTGCTCCGACGTAGTTTATTCAGAGATGGCCCATTACGCCGATTTGATCCTGCCGGATGCGACCTATCTGGAGCGCTGGGGGCTTGATACCCGTAACAGCCTGGAACTCCAGCACTTCGTTACCTTGCGTCAACCCATGGTGCAGCCGCCGGGCGAGGCACGTAGCTATGCCGATGTGCTGTTTGATATTGGCCGACGCCTCGGCCCGGAACAGGCCAGATACTTTCAGTTTGGTGACCATGAGGCGTTTGTCCGACACCAATGCGCCAACATACCGGCTGGCGAAGAAGCTGATGGCTTCGAGTACATGAAAAAGCATGGCGTATACGTCGACCGCAGCGCTCCGAAAAGCTACGAGGTACATCGCCGTCGCCTCACGCCTGAACAGCTCCGCAACACGAGAGTCGACGAAGCCACGCAGGTCATCTATACGGCGAATACGGCCGGCCAGGAAAGTGCTATTGGCCTAATGATCAAAGAGGACGGGATTCGCACAGCAGTCAGAGGTTTCCAGACACCCTCTCGCAAATTCGAGCTGTACTGTCCGGAGCTGGTCAAGGTCGCTACGACACTCGGCATTACCGATGACGGTCTGCCCAGTTATATCCCTATTCCTGCGCACCAGAACCTGCCGGAAGACCGGTTCATCCTGACCAGCTTCAAATGGAATGTGCATACTCAGGCCCGGACAGCCAATCAGAAATACCTGACGGAAATCGTCCATGACAATCCCATGTGGATCAATGCATCCACTGCCGCGTCACTTGGCCTTAAAACCGGCGACTGGGTTGAATTGACCACCTACCGCCCGGTCAGCGGCCCGCATGGTGACCAGGCCTATAAGGGGACAGGTGAGCCTGTAGGCTCCGAGCGTGTTCGTATTTTCGTAACCCAGGGCATACATCCTCGCGTGTTTGCGGTATCCAATAGCCTTGGCTATCTCGTATCGGGTCGCGCTGCCCTTGCACGTCAGGGCGAGCGCAATACCGAAGCGACACTTGGCCAGCAGGGTTATGGAGGGACTCCAGAACAGGATGACCTAAGCACCTCGCTCTGGTGGGATGAGCGCCAGGAGGGCCGCGGTAACGGTTACAACGTGAACCGAATTATTCCCATCAACCCACAACCGCTCATTGGTAACCAGGCTTGGTTCGATACGGTTTGTACGATTCGCAAAGTCGATGGTAGAGAAGCGTGAAAAGGTAGGCAGGGCCTAAGCCATGCCACAACGCAGGCGACAATGCGTTCATGGACATCGCGATAAATAACTAATAGAGTCTAATCGGTACGGCCTTGCTTATAACCAAAAGCTATGGCAAGGCTGTCTCGACTGCAATCCATTCTGGCTTCAACACCTTAAGCTGTACCTTGCCGTAGTTATGCTTCCCTGCGTTTCCCTCTAGCATTCATACGCCTCGTCCCGCTCGACAGTTTGACTAGCCATCAACCCTTTCCCGCAGGTTGATCCGCCTTACCATGAATACCGTTTATCTCGTTCTGATTCTGCTACTGGTAGCGTCTGCAACCGGTGTGGCTGCCCGCTTCCTACCCGTACTTCCGACACCGCTGGTTCAAATCGCATTTGGTGCCTTGCTGGCCTGGCCTGCTGGCGGTCTGCATGTGGAACTTGAGCCTGAAATCTTCATGCTGCTCTTTATTGCTCCGCTTCTCTTTGCCGATGCGCGACGCTTCCCGCAAAGGGAGTTCATGATTCTGCGAGGTCCTATCCTGGCGCTGGCCCTGGGTCTGGTGCTTATGACGGTGGTTGGTGTCGGCTATGTCGTGCATTGGATATTCCCTCACCTGCCCTTGCCCGTCTGCTTTGCGCTCACTGCCATTCTGTCCCCCACCGATGCCGTGGCGGTGTCCGCCATTTCCGGTCGTCTCCCCGTTCCGCCGCGGCTCATGCATATCCTCGAAGGCGAATCGTTGATGAACGATGCCTCAGGCCTTGTGGCGTTCAAGTTTGCAGTTGCGGCAGCGCTTACCGGCGCGTTTTCCATCATGGATGCCACTGTGGGCTTCTTCATGATCTCGATAGGTGGTCTCGTCATCGGCGCGGCCATGGCCTTTGTTTTCAACTTCATCAGAACGCGCCTGATCGAGCGCCGACTGGGCGAAGCTTCAACGATCCAAATCGTGCTTCTACTGCTTCTGCTGCCCTTTGCAGCTTATCTGGTGGCTGAGCATTTCAATATGTCGGGCATCCTGTCCGCCGTAGCTGCGGGGATGGTCATTAACTATAAGGACCTGAAACGTCAGGACCAGACCAGCTCACGCATTCAAACGCGCAGCGTTTGGGACATGCTTGAGTTTGTGCTCAACGCCCTGGTCTTCCTGCTCCTAGGTTTTCAACTACCCGAAATTATCGAGGGTGCTCTGCACTATGCGGAGCAGAATGGCGGTACGCTCGAATTCTTCAAGCTGCTGGGTCTGGTCGGCCTGATTTCCCTATCATTGTTTGCCATGCGTTTTGTCTGGATTCTAGGCGCAGCCCACCTGCCTCGCCTGCTGTCCAGGCGTGAAGCCAGACCCAGGGTATCGATGCGCGTTATTCTTGCGGGTAGCCTGGCTGGTATTCGAGGCACGGTAACCTTGGCAGCAGCGCTCTCCTTACCGGTTGCAATGAATGATGGCACTCCCTTTCCAGCACGAGAGCTACTTATCTTCCTGGCTACCGGCGTCATTATGTTTACCTTGATTTCCGGCAGTATCGGCCTTCCCCTGGTGCTTCGGAATCTACACTTGCCAAAGGACACCAAGGCGTATGAAGAGGAGCGAACAGCCCGCATTCGCGGCGCTGAAGCGGCTATTCGTCGAATTGAAAGCTACCGTCAGGAAAAAGCCAAGAAACTGGCCGAGCACAAGGGTGATGAAGAAATCATCATTGCGTTCAATGACGTTACGCTCCAATTGATGGACTACTACTACAAGCGACTGGAAATCAATAATGTCGAACTCTCCACACCTGTCCTGGAAAGTCGCCGGGAGCTGGAGCGTGAAACCCGTCTGGAAGCATTGAAAGCTGAGCGCCATGAGTATTACAAGTTGCGCAGCAAGCACATTATCAATGACAACACCTTACGCAAGCTCGTGCGTGAGGCAGACCTGCTTGAGACAGCTCTGGGCAACAACGCTGAGAAATCTCATTAAATATCGGTGACACTGATATCCCGTGGGAGCCTGAACCGGTCCTGCGGGGTTGCCGGTAACCATTGGATTTTCTTAAGGCAAATAAAAACCCCGCCGAGGCGGGGTTGTCAGTAATGCGGTTCTAACGGTGCTGACTAAGCTCATAGGAGGTGATGAGATTGCAGTTTCAAGATATCCCATCCAACCAAAACAAAAGCTGAACAGCCTTTAATCTTCTAGGGTGAGCCAAACGTGCAGACATCAAGGCGTTATCTGAGCGCTTTGGAACCTAGATCAAAATGATATAAAGGCAATTAGCCATTACTACTGGCCCTGTGATCTAATAATTCACTGTTTATTGTGGAATGGAAGATCATCTTGAGTTTCACTCATGCCAGCAAGGATGCCAGCGAGTTTCGTATCGACAGTGCTGTAACAGCTATTGATTCAGCACGTTTTCAGGCACATGCCTCTGAGGTTTGTCGTCTGGCCCTAGTGCTAGATGGCAGTATTCACCCTGAATACGCAGGCAAGGCTCGTTACCTGATAGACCGGTTGATTCAGATCGACACAGAACTTGAAGCGCTGGTCGAATCTGCCAAGGCGCTGATAGCCGAATCCAGAAACTATCAACGCCCAAAGCCGATCCCTGATCATGTAGAGCCGCCTTTGCAACCAGGACTGGACATACGTCCCTTCTCAGACGGCAGACGACTCGACTGAACTCAGGACGTTGCGGCGCGCATGGTGGGGCCTGGCTTGGGTAACACCCGCTTGCGCCATGTCGCCAGTTTTTCAAGCGTAATGCAATCCTGCCAGTCAGCGAGCGCAACGCCTTGGTCAGCCAAGCGCTCACGTAAATCCTTCAGGTAATGATGCAGGACGATGGGGTTGCTGAAATAAGCACTGTTCAACGGCTCGGAACTGAACAGGATGCCATTTTCCTTATCGTGAACCATGAAGCTGAAAGTTCTGTACGCCTCACCTTGTTTAAAGACGCAGCGAAGAGGCGCCAGGGCGTATCGGATCTTTCCACAAATGGCTTCGTAACGTAAATGTTGCATAGGTCCCTGCCCAACTACAGATAACTAGGTTGCGCAAAGACCTTACAGATGAGAATTAGTTCAATTTAAACAACAAACTAGGCTGTAATCTTATAGCAAACTCTCATCTATGGCATGCAGATTATGCCTGATGAAAAGGCTCACGGTTCGCCTGAACCTGATTTCTGCCGTCACGTTTGGCACGGTAAAGTGCCTGATCCGCGTTCATGATAAGTTTCTTGCCGGAACACTCATCGCCACGACTAGGTACATACGCATGCACACCGCAGCTGACCGTTACATAGCCGGTTGGATTACCAGGATGCGCCAGCTTGAGCTCTCGTACGTTTTCACGAATCCGCTCCGCAACCAGAACGGATCCATCCAGATCACTTCCTGGTAGAAGTACCGAAATTTCCTCGCCACCATAGCGAACAGCAACGTCGCTGGGGCGGTTGAGGCTTTTCTGGATGGCTTTGGCGACACGTTGCAGGCAATCGTCACCGCCTGGATGACCAAAGAGATCGTTATACGTCTTGAAGTAGTCGATATCGATCATGATCAGACCGACCGGATGAGAATAACGAAGCGCGCGTCCCAGCTCCGCAGGCAGCAACGTATCCAAATACCGTCTATTGGCGAGACCAGTCAGACCATCGTGCATGGCCAGCTTTTCAAGTTCCTGTTTGGCACCGACCAGATCAGCCTCTGCCTGTATGCCATGTTGAATCTGCCTGAGCAGTAAAAGCCCGAACATTGTCATGCCCAACAGCATCAGCGCCACCATGGCAACGGCTCTGCGCGTCTCGTCAGTCCAATTAGCCAGAACAGCTTTTTTGGACAAGGCGGCACCCATCACCAATGGATAACGCTCTAACTGGCGATAACCATACATGCGCTCAACGTTATCCACGGACGCGCGGACCACCGCGACACCTACAGGTGCGCCGGGAAGATAATTACTGAAAATCGGACCTTGCTGAATGCTTTTGTTAACGTATTCATCTTTAAAAGGTCGTCGGGCGATGATCGAGCCATCGGTCAGGGCAAGAAAAATCGCGCCCTCGTCATCAAGCTTGAAACTGTCATAGAACTGTTGGAAATAGCTCATCTTGACCGTAGCCAACACGATGCCACCAAAGCTTCCATCAGGCTTGTTGAAACGCCGCGAGATCGGAATGATCCAGTTGTTGGAAGAGCGGCTGCGCACGGCATGATCAATGTGCGGCGTTAGATTGAAATTGGAGACATGCTGCTTGAAGTAGTTACGGTCCGCATTGTTGCTATTGGCCGGTATCGTCGGAAAGGATGTCGCCAGCCAATTGCCCTTCTCATCATAGACGAACAACCCCTCGAGCTGTGGAAGGTCCTGCACATGCCGCCTGAGCAGCATACTCATCCGAGTCATGTGCTGGGCGCTGGTGCCATCTATTTCCATACGCTCCTGCAAACCGAGCAGTACGGCATCAGCCTCGGTGAACGTATCTTCAGCATGCTGGGCCAAGGACTTTGCAAGGTTGGAGGTCATGACCTCGCCTTCGCTGATCTGGACATTTCGCGAATTCCAGACCTGCCAAGCCGTCAATGCCACCATTGACAGGCAAACCGTGACCAAAAAGAGAATCGTCAGGAGCTGTAGCGGTAACCGCTTGGCCTTCGAGTCGTACCCATTTTCGAAATCAAGCATATCTAGGCAAACCTGGAAGACCAAAAGCCTGAAACAAAGATTGCATACTGTAAGGGTTAATGCTGCAAATCACCTTAATTCATAGAGTGCCGTCCTGCACCCTAAGTCACATGGCGACAGCATTAATTTACAGTCGCTGCGTTGCCAGCACCTCAAACGCCTGCTCATCCGCGTTACGTCCACGCCAGGCGAGAATCTTGCCAGGACGGAAATTACGGGAGTCAATCATCGACTTGGTCAACCTGAGTTCGCCACGCAACCAGGCCGGATCGTCCGGCGAGAGCGAGGTGGGCGCCTGCTCCAGGCAGGAATAGAAGGCTCGCTGCCCATTCAGGTCGACATTCATGATCTGAATAACTCGGTCCCGGGGCTGAGCATCGCCAGCCAGAATATCGGGGATCAGATAGGCATTCAGGAACACATCAGCGATCTGGACAAGATCGCTTGAGATATTTTTGAACGCTACGACTTCCACACGTACGCCCTTCGCCTGAAGCGCCTGTGCCAGCGCGACAAAATCACCGTCGCCTGTCACCAGCACGACCCGATCCAGCTTGTCAGCTTGGGTCAGGACATCAACGGTGAGTTCCACATCGACATTACCCTTGCGGGACGTGCCCGTATCGTTGCTGTAGCGCTTGACCGGCTTGATCAGCAACCGAAACCCGGCGCCCTGGATACGGGCTACGTGGGCAGCATGCCAGTTCGCATACTCGGGCTTTTCTTCGGCCAGCACTTCGTCGAAGGCATGATAAGCCTTGGCGATAGTGACTACGCTGGATGCCTCATAGAAACGCCTGAGCGTTTCGTAGCGCATGTAGCTGCCGCCACTTGAGCTGATATTGTCTGAATCGACGTAGATGCCTGTGCGCACGGGTAACCCTTACTGAACTGCAAACCATGACAACGTCCGATGAACGCTATCAGTATAGATCGTTAATATACCCTGCCGCGTCCATCCGCCGAAGTCACAGGTTATCAGAATGACATCACGGACCTGAAAACAGTAGCCTGTCGAACCAAAAAGACAGTCGGTCAACCGGCTGAACTCGACGCTTCAGAAATCACATGCCCGCATTTTGCTGTTATGCGAAACTGCTCACTCTTGCCGTTTCGCTGCAAGAAGAGAAAGAAGAATAAAACCCTTTGAGGTGTCACTTGAAGAAGCTGTATGTGCTAGGAACCTTGGCGGCATGCTTTTGTGCTGCTGCGCTGGCTGAAACAGACCGCGCTGCCCCTTCAGTCAGGGAACATGACAAGAGTGTTTTTATCGACAAGCTCATGAAACAAATGACGCTTGAAGAAAAGATAGGCCAGCTCAACCTGGTAAGCGTTGGTCCTGACTACACCAAGGACGCCATCATGGCGGACATTCGGGCCGGCAAGGTAGGCGCGATGTTCAATACGGTCACTCGGCCCGACATTCGTCAGATGCAGGTCCAGGCGGTAGAGCACAGCCGCCTCAAGATCCCACTGTTATATGCTTATGATGTGGTGCATGGCCACCGCACCATTTTTCCTATCAACCTGGGGATGGCGTCCAGCTGGGATCTGGATGCGATTGCCTTGAGCGGGCGCATTTCAGCAGAGGAAGCCAGTGCAGACGGTCTGAATCTCACCTTCTCGCCGACAGTTGACGTCACTCGTGACCCTCGCTGGGGACGGGTTTCCGAGACGTTTGGTGAAGACAGCTACCTGACCTCAAGGATTGCCGGCACACTGATCAAGGCGTATCAGGGTGACGACTTGGCGTCTGCGCATTCGATTATGGCCAGCTTCAAGCACTTCGCCTTGTACGGCGCGACTGAAGGCGGTCGTGATTACAACACGGTCGACATGAGCCCCCAGCGCATGTTCCAGGACTATCTTGCTCCCTACAAGGCGGCGGTGGAGGCAGGCTCGGGCAGCGTCATGGTTTCCCTCAATGCCATTAACGGCATTCCTTCCACAGCCAATCGATGGCTGCTCAAGGATCTGCTGAGAGACCAGTGGGGCTTCAAGGGTCTCATCATCAGCGATCATGGCGCCATCAACGAGTTGATCCGTCACGGCGTCGCCGAAGATGGGCGCGAAGCCGCAAAACTCGCTATCAAGGCAGGCGTGGACTTGAACATGCACGACGATTTATATGGCACTCAGCTTCCCGCCCTGCTCAAGAGCGGTGAGGTCAGCCAACAGGAAATCGACGATGCCTGCCGTTATGTACTTAGTGCCAAATATGACCTGGGCCTGTTCAAGGACCCTTATGCCTTCCTGGGCAAACCAAACGATCCGCCTTTTGATACCAACGCCGAGAGCCGCTTACACCGCGAAGCCGCGCGGGAGGTAGGCCGCAAAAGTCAGGTCCTGCTCAAGAATAAAGGCAACCTGCTTCCGCTTGAAAAGAACGGCACCATTGCGGTTATCGGCCCCCTGGCCAAGAGCCAGCGCGACGTAATGGGAAACTGGTCAGCCGCCGGGATGACCCAGCAAGCCGTCTCCCTTTATCAGGGCCTGGCTAACGCAGTCGGCGACAAGGCCACACTGGTCTATGCCAAAGGCGCCAACATTACTGATGACGCCAGCATTCTGGCCTATCTAAATTCCTACGATCCTGCTGTCGAGGTAGACCACCGCTCTACCGAAGATATGATTGAGGAGGCGGTCGAGGTAGCCTCGAAGGCGGATGTCATCATCGCCGCGGTAGGTGAGTCGCAAGGCATGGCCCATGAAGCATCCAGCCGCGCCCATATCGATATTCCGAACAATCAGCGCCGCTTGATCAGAGCCTTGAAAGACACTGGTAAGCCTCTGGTGCTGGTGCTCATGAATGGCCGACCACTGGATCTGAGTTGGGAAAGCCAACAGGCCGACGCGCTATTGGAAACCTGGTTTAGCGGAACCGAGGGCGGTAACGCTATCGCCGATGTCTTGTTTGGCGATTACAACCCCTCCGGCAAGCTGCCCATGACCTTTCCACGCTCGGTTGGCCAGATACCCATCTATTACAATCACCTCAATACTGGCAGACCGTTCAATCCCAAGGACCCGGGCAAATACACGTCTCGCTATTTCGATGAGGCTAACGGACCGCTGTATCCCTTCGGCTACGGCTTGAGCTACACCACTTTCGACCTTTCCGATATAACGCTCTCCAGCGGCACGCTGCACCGAAATGGCAGACTGAAAGCCAGTGTGACGCTGAAAAATACGGGACAGCGCGCGGGCGAGACGGTTGTACAGCTGTACTTGCGAGACGTTACTGCTTCAATCAGTCGTCCGATTAAGGAGCTGAAGAATTTCCGCAAGGTCATGCTGCAACCTGGCGAAGAAAAGGTTATCGACTTCGACATCAGTGAAGAAGACCTAAAATTCTACAACGCAGACCTGAAGTACGCCGCGGAGCCCGGTACATTCAAGGTCTATATCGGACTGGATTCGGAAGAGGTAAAGGAGCAGCAGTTCCGCCTGCTTTAACCCGCTGGAAGTGCCGGGCCATCCGGCACTTCTTCACCCTGCTACCCTACCAGCAGTTGGGTGACCGTATGGATGATCAGTCCAACCAGTCCGCCTACGAGCGTGCCATTGATGCGGATGAACTGCAGGTCTCTGCCTACGTTCTTCTCAAGCTGTTCGACCAATTCGTCAGTGTTCCAGGCTTCGACTCGCTCGGCGATGTAGTCTCCCACCTGACCGCGATAACGCTCAATGACAGGAGGCGCTACCTCCTCGATCTGGTCATTGATCCATTGCCGCATAGGCGCATCCGCTGCCAGCGCAGCCCCCAGCCCTTGGGTCAGACGAATCAGGCGTCGACGTATTGAGGAGTCGTCCTTGCCCAGATCATCCTGCAGCCAGTCAATCAGATCATCCCAGAGCCCTTGCAGATACCCGGCAATGGCGGGGTGCTCGATCAGCTGCATACGGACCTGCTCGCCTTTCACTCGAAATTCGGGATCGTTCTTGAGCTTCTCGATGAAGTCGGCGACATAATGGTCGAAGCGAGCCCTCATCTCATGATCCTTGTCTTCGCTGATCTCGGTAATGAGCATCGAGATCCGCTTGACGACCTTCTCGGCCGACCAGCGCCCCGCATACTCATCAAGCCGAACATAGCGCAACGCGCTGAGCTCTGAAGAGATGGCACGGGCAATCATCGCCTGAGTAACTTCGTCCCTCATCATGCGGTCGATCTCACGCAGCACATCATCGAGCATGGCCTGATGGCGCCGGTCTGCCGTCATGACATCCAACAGCTGCCCGCTCAACAGTGCTAGGTCAACCTGCTGCAACCGAGCCGTCGCCGTGCGCTGGATAAAGCGCTGAACACGCTCATCCCGCAAGGCACCTACGCCGAATCGGGCCACCCCTATCAGATGATTACCTAGGGCTTCGGCATGGTGAGGCTCTTGCAGCCAGCCGGCCAGTTGGTCGGCTGCGTTGAATTCTCTGACCTTTGCCATCAGCTGAGGGGTGGACAGGAAATTAAGACAGATGAAATCCGAAAGCTTGCGCCCTATGCCCGCCTTGTTACGTGGAATGATAGCCGTGTGAGGAATGGGCAGCCCCAGGGGATGCCTGAACAGCGCGGTAACCGCAAACCAGTCGGCGATCGCGCCAACCATCGCCGCCTCGGCAAAGGCGGCGACATACCCCCAGCCAGGATGGATGTCATGCAGTGCGGTAGCGACCGCATAAAGGACAGCGGCTGCCAGCAACAGGCAGCCCGCCAGAACCTTCATGCGAAAGACTGGGGACTGCCAGCGATCGGATTTTGCAGGTGCATCAGGTGTTACAGGTTCGTTGGCCAAAACGGTCCTCGCTCGGGTCGTTGTTCCTGTCTGGGTGACTGAGCAGGCTGCGCTCAGTCCCGGTAATACACTTTGACCAGGTGATAGCCAAACTTGCTTTTGACCGGACCATGAATATCACCGACCGACTTCTTGAAAATTACCTGATCGATCACCCTGACCATCTGGCCCGGCTTGACCTCGCCAAGGTCGCCGCCCCGCTTTCCTGAAGGGCAAATCGAAAATTTCTTCGCCAGTACGTCAAAGGCCTCGCCTTTTTCAAGGCGCTTCTTGAGGGCGTCAGCCTCGTCGGATGTCTTGACCAGAATATGTTTGGCCATGGCTTTCATAAAAGGGAACCTCAGGGTCGATAATGGCCGACCCGCTGTTTATTCAGTGGAGAGATGGCAGGTTGATGACTGAACGCCTCAGTCTTCCAACGCGTTCTTTAGCGCTTCATAGGAGGGCGCCGCGTAGATGTCGAGCTCGGCGCAGAGATCCAGTACGCGCTGCACGTCATGGGTGTACACCAGAACGGCTTGCAGCTCATCATCAAGTGGCTCACTGAAATCCATCAGGGTGTAGCCACCCTTTTCCTTGTACATGCTGCTCAGCTGAACCTGGATCCGATTGAGCGCCTTGAGTGGTTCAACCTTCACCAGCTGCTTGGGTTTGATGTTGAACGGCACATCCTTGCCGAAGGAATCCATGATGTGCTGGAGTAGCTCATCGTAACCATCGGCCTGGAACAGTACCGTTTCCGGCAAACTGCCGACTACTACCCACTCGCCCAGCGAAATCGGGAAGGTCTCGTCGTAATTGATATCCGGATTGGCTGCCAGGAACGCTTCGGGATCGGCATAAGCTTGTGCAGCTTCGTCAGCGATCCGCGCGATCTCCTCATCGCTCATACAGCCGGAGCTGATTAGGGTGATCAGTTCAAGGAGTTGGTCTTTCATGTGAGGCATCCGGAAATAATCGAATGCCTAGTGTACAGGGAGGCGGTGCCGGATGCCGACTCGCTGGCCCAGCGGCGTGGTATTACCGCTGGGCCGACTAATCAGCGCTAAGGCTTGCGGTACAGCCCAATGATGCCGGAAAAGTCCTTGCCGCCCTCACCTCGCTGGCTCATGCTCTGGTAGAGCTGTTGTGCCAGCGCACCCAACAGAACCGGTTGGCGCACCTGCTTCGCCGCTTCAGTGGCAAGCCCCAAATCCTTGAGCATGAGGTCAGCCCCAAACCCACCGGTGTAGCCTCGTGAAGACGGCGCCGTCTCGATGATACCCGGCCAGGGGTTATAGGTATCCGAACTCCAGCAGCGTCCGGTAGAGGTATTGATGATGCCGGCCAGAACCTTGGTGTCGATGCCGAGCGCATCGCCCAGCGCCATGGCTTCTGCAACACCGATCATGCTGATGCCCAGCAGCAGGTTGTTACAGACTTTGGCGACCTGTCCGGTTCCGACCTCACCACAATGCACGATATTCCTACCCATATCAGAGAGTACCGGCTGTATGAGATTGAACAGCTCAGGCGTCGCGCCGACCATAAAAGTCAAGGTGCCTGCCTGCGCACCGCCGGTCCCCCCTGAAACCGGCGCATCGGCCATGGCGACTCCTCGCCCCGCCGCCACCTGGGCAACCTCCCGGGCCGTCTGAGGATCGATGGTGCTGCTGTCAATTGCTACGGCTCCGTCAGGCAGCGCTGCCAGAAGCCCCTCTTCACCCAGGTAGACACTGCGCACATGGGCCGCGGCAGGCAGCATGGTAATGACCAGCTCACATTCCAGTACGGCGTCCCGGGCGGAGTTTGCCGCCTTGGCGCCCGCTTCCGCCAGGGCGCCAACCGCCTGTGCGTTGACATCGAAGACCGTGAGCGCATGTCCGGCTTTCAGCAGGTTATGCGCCATCGGAGCCCCCATGTTTCCCAAACCAATAAAGGCAATACGCATGGTTATTCTCCTTCTGTAACGTTGAAGACCGCTCCAATCAACGCAAGGTAATCGTGGTATTCACCCCATCGCTGACACTGTCATCGTCGAACCAGCGGGCCGTGACGGTTTTGGTCTGGGTATAGAACTGAACAACCTGCTTACCGTAGGGCCCCAGATCACCCAATTTGGAGCCACGAGAACCGGTAAAGCTGAAGAAGGGAACCGGTACCGGAATCGGAATATTGATTCCTACCTGACCAACATCGATTTCACTTTGGAATTTGCGAGCCGCTGCACCGCTCTGGGTGAAGAGTCCGGTTCCGTTACCAAAGGGGTTGCGATTTACCAGAGCAATCGCGTCATCCAGCGTATCAACTTCGAGAGTCAGCAGGACCGGGCCAAAGATTTCTTCCGTGTAGATACGCATGTCTGTCGTAACGCCGGAAAACAGCGTAGGCCCTACGAAATTACCCTGCTCGTATCCGGGCACCTGAACATTGCGCCCGTCAAGCAGCAATGAAGCACCTTCCGCCACCCCGCTTTCGATCAGACCGAGCACACGCTCCCTGGCCTGTTTGGAGATCAGCGGACCAACATCCGTCCCCGGTTCGGACCCAGCATTGACCTTAAGTTGTTCAGCCTTGGCCTTGAGCTCCGGCAGCCATTCGCACGCCTTACCTACCAGAACAGCCACCGAAGTGGCCATGCAGCGTTGGCCGGCAGCACCAAAAGCCGCACCTACCAATGCATTAAGTGTCTGCTCCTTGTTGGCATCGGGTAACACCACCGCGTGATTCTTGGCGCCCATCATCGCCTGCACGCGCTTGCCGTGCTGACCCGCCAGGTTGTAAACATGGGTACCAACGGCTGTAGACCCGACAAAGGAGACAGCCTTTATATCGGGATGAGTACACAGCGCATCGACTACGTCCTTTCCGCCGTGTACCACATTGAGGACACCGGGTGGAATGCCGGCCTCAAGCGCCAACTCGACCAGCTGCATCGTGGAAAGCGGGTCCTGCTCGGAGGGCTTGAGCACGAACGTATTGCCGCAGACGATAGCCATAGGGAACATCCACAGCGGGATCATGGCCGGGAAATTGAAGGGTGTAATGCCTGCGCAGACGCCAATGGGCTGGCGTAGCGTATAAGTATCCACCTCGCCCGCCACGTTTTCGGCAAACTCGCCCATCTGCAGACTACCCACCGAGCAGGCGTGCTCGACGACCTCCAGACCCCGGAAGATGTCACCCTCGGCATCGGCCACGGTCTTGCCCTGTTCGGCACTCAACGTTTGGGCAATGGGCTTCATATGCTCACGGATCAATGCCTGATACTTGAGCATGATGCGCATACGCGCACCGATAGGCGTACGCTTCCAGCGGGTGAACGCCTGCTGGGCAGCAGCGATAGCCGCATTGACCTCATCGGTCGTGGCAAAGGGAACACGAGCCAGCACCTGCTGAGTTGCCGGGTTGACAATATCGCGCCACTCGTGCGTTTTGGAGTCCACCCACTCACCGTTGATCAGCAGTTTGACTTGGCTGATATCAGCCTTGGCATCATTCAAGGGGGCGTTCATAGGGATTCTCCTGAGGTGGAATTGACCATGCCAACGGGGCGGGAAGCGGTAGTGGAAATAGCGGAGCGGCCGACCTGAGGATCCGGCTTCATCAGGGCCGTACAAAGCAATGCGATCGCACCCATGACCAGCAGATAGACGATGACGTATCGCGGATTGCCTTCTCCCAGCGACAGCAGCGTAGTGGCGATCATGGGTGCAAAGCCGCCGCCCAGCACGCCAGCAAACTGCACGGAAAGCGAAATTCCGCTATAGCGAATCTGCGCCGGATACTGACGGGCAAACAACAGTGACTCAGGCGCATACAGGATGGGAAACACTACGCCCACGGCCAGCACCATGGCCCACCAAACAAGCAGGGGTTCACGTGTTCCCAGCATGGCAAAGAAGGGATAAACAAAGGCGCACAACAGGAGCAGCCCGGTGAAATAGAGACGCCGCTGCCCTACCCGATCAGAGAGATAACCACAGAACGGCATGGTGACCAGGGACAGTGCGGCACCGGCGGTAATAGCATTCAGTACACTGGCGCGGGGAATCTGGAGCTGATTGGCGGCATAGGCCAGCGCAAAGGTGACCGCCATATAGAACCAGGCGTTTTCAGCCGTGCGGGCGCCGATGATGGCCAGAGTTTCCCGAGGGTGCTCCTTGAGCACTGTAAACAAGGGGACCTTGACCTTGCGCCCCTCCTGCTTGAGCCGTTCGAAGTCAGGCGACTCCGCCACCTTTACCCGGATCAGCCAGCCAATACCCAGCAGTACCACACTGGCCAGGAATGGCAGCCGCCACCCCCAGGCCAGCATATCTTCCTCTGGTAAAGTAGCCACCGCACCCATGGCCAGCGAGGCCAGTACCAAGCCTGCTCCAACACCAGTCTGCGGCAGGCTGCCATAAAAGCCTTTTTTGCCCTCCGGCGCATGCTCGACCGCCATCAGCACGGCGCCGCCCCACTCGCCCCCTACGGCCATGCCTTGCAGAAAGCGCATGACTACCAACAGCAAGGCTGCCCAGTAGCCGATCTGGTCATAGGTGGGAATCAGGCCGATGGCGATGGTAGGAACGCCCATCAACATGAGCGTCAACAATAACATGGATTTTCGCCCAATCCGGTCACCGAAATGACCAAACACGATGCCGCCCATGGGACGACCAAGAAACCCCACAGCGTAGGTGGCAAAGGCAGCCAGTACGCCACTCATGGGATCGAGGGCAGGAAAGAACAGCTTATTGAAGACCAATGCCGCAGCAGTGCCGTAGAGGAAAAAGTCATACCACTCAATGGTGGTTCCGGCCATGCTGGCCAACCCGGCGATCCGATAGTGCTTGCGACCAGATGAGGTCGCTCTGGGTGATAGCGTGCCTGTAGTCATAAACGCCTCCGCTTATTGTTGTTGTGCGAGGTGTCATCAGCCGGAATCGCGTTCTGGCGCTTGCGGCTGTTTCGGAGTATAGATGTGCAAACTTCCGATAAGAACGCACAAAAAAGCCGGACCGATATGCAAAAAAATCTCATGTCCCCTGCCGCACTTGACTGGGACGATCTCAAGTTTTTCCTGGAGGTAGCCCGGACACGAACGGCTACCGGCGCGGCCCGTAGGCTGGCGGTGGACTACACGACGGTGTCACGCCGTATCCGTATTCTGGAGCAGACGCTAGGCGCCTTACTGTTTGAAAAATCACGCAGCAGCGGCTTTGCAATGACCACCGAGGGCCAGCGGCTCCTGGGCTATGCAGAGGCTATCGAGAGCACGCTGCAATCGGCCTGTGAAGAGGTCGCCGGTGCAGGGCTGTCCCTGTCGGGACATGTCCGAATTGGCTCCACAGAAGGGTTCGGCAGCTTCTTCATCGCGCCGCAAGTCAGCCATTTTCAGCAAACCTATCCAAGCCTGACGGTCGATGTCTTGCCGGTTCCGCATTTCATCAGCCTGTCCAAACGTGAGGCAGACATTGCCATTACCCTGGAGCGGCCTGAACGAGGGCCTTACGTCTGCACGAAACTGTGTGATTACCAGCTCAAGCTCTATGCGACTCCGGGCTATCTAGAGCGGCACGGCCCCATTCATGATCGGAGCGATCTGGCTGAGCATACCTTTATCACCTATGTAGATGATCTCGCTTTTAGCCCGGAGCTGTTGTATTTGGAACACGCTGTTCCAAGCGCTCGATCGGTGTTACGCAGCACCAGTGTAATCGCTCAATATACGGCGGCGCTTCAGGGACGCTCGCTGGCGATCTTGCCCTGCTTTCTGGCCGGCCCGGATCTCCGTTTGCAACCGCTGCTTGCGGAGGAAATCCAAATAACACGGCATTTCTGGATGTATTGTCAGGAGGATTTGCGGGCATTGAAGCGCGTTACGCTACTTTGGGACTACCTCAAAGCCTGCGCCGAACTGAACGAACCACTGTTAAGCGGCGCCTCCAGTGAAATGAGATTCATCGATCCTTCGTGACCTACAGCGTATCTAACGCTTCTACCACCCACAGGTTTTTACCGGTCATATGAAACAAGTACGGTGCTCTATGTGTCCTTGTTACAAAATCGACAACGCACCGTTTCGAACACCCATACAGCGAAACGGCCTAACGCAGTATCCTAACGATCAGGTGCTGGTCGACGGGTCGGCGTTTCCACACTTCACCGAAACCTATCCAATGCACACCATCAGCCATGCCTCAACACCCTGACTGGATCATCTGCGAGCACTGCGATTCGGTCTACCATCGGCGCCCACTCGCGCGGGGCGAAGCTGCCCGCTGCGTGCGTTGCGATGCCGTGATCGAGCGCAGCAGACGGCTCAATGTCGAACAGTTGTTCGCCCTTACGCTGGCAGCTGGCATCCTGTTCATATTGGCCAACGTCTTCCCCATCATGCACATCAGCTTGCAAGGGCTGAGCAACGAGGCCACGCTCTGGGAATCTGTCGAGGCATTGGCTCAAGGTCGTATTACGTTGATTGCGCTGGTGGCAGGCCTGGCGATTATCTTCGCGCCGCTGTTTCAGATTCTGCTGCTGGGCTGGGTGCTGGGTTACGCTTATGTGGGCGAAATGGCCCCTGGTTTCAGGGCCTGTATGCGGGCGCTTGAGCATTTACGACCCTGGAGCATGCTGGAGGTCTGCCTGCTTGGCATTCTCGTAGCCATTATCAAACTGGCCGGTATGCTCAACGTTTCGCCTGGCGTCGGCTTATGGGCTATGGCCATGCTGACGGTGCTGATTATTCTCATTGCCGGTCGTGACATCCGCTACCTCTGGGATGATCTGGAGGTGCCGGTTATATGAATAAACCGCCCTACGCGCGCGAACTCAAGGTTTGCCTGTGCCATACCTGTGGATTTGTCTGCCCTGAGGGAGCGCATGAATGCCCGCGCTGCTATTCCCCGGTTCATACGCGCAAACCCAACAGCATCGCCCGTACCTGGGCCTTTCTGCTTGCTTCGATCATCTTTTATGTGCCGGCCAATGTCCTGCCGGTGATGTATACCAGCATGTTCAGCGGGGGCAGTGAAAATACGATCATGAGCGGTGTCATCGAGTTCTGGCAGCACGGCTCATGGGACATCGCTATCCTGATTTTCATTGCCAGCGTTGCCGTGCCTTGCATGAAATTTTGCGTCCTGGGTACTTTGCTGATTACCTGTCAAAGGCGCAGCCGCTGGGCCATGCGCGAACGGGCCAAGCTTTATCGCTTCGTAGAGCTGATCGGCTATTGGTCGATGCTCGATGTATTGGTCGTGGCCTTGGTGGCTGCGCTAGTTCAATTCCGAGCCTTGAGCACGATCGAGCCCCGTCTGGGTATCCTGTTCTTTGGCCTGGTTGTTGTGTTGACCATGCTGTCTGCCATGAGCTTTGATCCGCGCCTGATCTGGGACGCTGAGGTAAATGATGTCGAATAACCCGAACACTGCTTTTCCAACCCCTGGCACGCCTCAGATCAGAAAGCGGCGCTTCAGTATTTCTCTGGTCTGGCTGGTCCCGATCGTGGCGGCTCTGGTAGGGCTATCCATGGTCGTCAACAGCTGGTTGCGGGCAGGTCCTCAGGTCAACGTCAGTTTTCAGACGGCTGAGGGGCTTGAAGCAAACAAGACCCAGGTAAAGTACAAGAACGTGGTAATCGGTACGGTTACCCGGATCGCCCTCAGCGAAGACCGCACCCACGTTACCGCCACGATTGACCTGGATAAGTCAGCCGAACCCTTTACCCGCGAGGATACCCAGTATTGGGTGGTCCGTCCGCGTATCGGCGCCAACGGGGTTTCCGGTGTAGACACACTGCTCTCCGGCCCCTTCATCGGTGCGGACGCTGGCCGTTCCGACGTGACCAAAAAAGATTTCGTCGGACTGGAAAACCCTCCTCCTGTCACCTACGGGCAAAGGGGCAAGCGCTTTACCCTTCATACCGACGATCTTGGCTCATTGGATATTGGCTCGCCGGTCTACTATCGCCGCATTCAGGTAGGCCAGGTCATCTCGTATAACCTGACGGAAGATGGCAAAGGGGTAGATGTTCAGGTGTTCGTCAATTCGCCCAACGATGCGTTTGTGACCGACGATACCCGCTTCTGGAATGCCAGCGGCATTGACGTCTCGGTTGATGCCAGCGGCCTGAAGGTCAACACCCAGACGATCCCCTCCATTCTGGCGGGCGGCATTGCCTTCCGGGAGCCTAATTACAGCCCGGACGCCAAACCAGCTCCAGAGCACTACGAGTTCACGCTCTATAACGACCAGCAGACGGCACTGGCGCCTCCCTCCGGCGAACCTCGGTTTATTCGCCTGCGGTTCAATCAGTCCTTACGCGGACTTGCGGTGAATGCTCCCGTGGAGTTCCTGGGGGTGAATATCGGCCGGGTTGTCTCAGTGGATCTTGATTATGACCCCAAAACGCAGCGGTTCCCGACTACGGTAGGTGCAGTGGTCTATCCGCAGCGTCTGGGCAGTGCCCATGACAAGCTGGTCAAGCAGATCGGCGGTGAAAGCGAAGAGCAATCCGCTCAACTGATCAAGCGTCTGGTCGAGCAAGGTCTGCGAGCCCAGGCCCGCACGGGCAACCTTCTGACAGGACAGCTTTATATTGCGCTGGATTTCGAACCCAAGGCGGCCAAGGTCAGCTTCAACCCCAACAGTCGTCCTCTTGAGATTCCGACGGTTCCAGGCGGGTTCGATAAGCTACAGGAGCAGCTGCAGGCTATGGTCGACAAGATCAGCAAGCTACCTATCGACTCGATTGCCAACAACCTGAACGGCAGCCTGAACGAGTTGCAGAAAACGATGAAACAGGTCAATGGCGATGTGTTGCCGCAAATGCGAGGTACGCTCGAGGAGCTGCAAAACACGCTCAAGACTGCCAACGAAACGTTGGATGAAGATTCGCCGGCACGTCAGCAGGTCAACCAAGCCATGGACGAGGTCCAGCGAACCGCTCGCTCCGTGCGTGTACTGACCGATTATCTGAGCCGCCATCCCGAGTCGCTGATTCGTGGCCGTACCGAGGAAGCGGCGCCCGGCTCCTATAAAGGGAAGTCATCCTCTCGAGACATTGAAATGGAGTCCCAGCCATGACCCTTCGCTTATCGCTGGCTGCAATAGCGGCCACGCTGGGGCTTGCCGCGTGCAGCTCAGCCCCTACGCATTACTACACACTACTGCCTCCCCTGTCTGGCCAGGCGGCTTCTCACACCGCCTCCGCAGCGTTTCAGTTCGAGCTTGCGCCTGTGCGCATGCCTGTGCAGGTTGACCAGCCTCAACTGGTGGTGAGGCAAAGCAATGGTAGCCTCGCCATTCTGGAGTCCGAACGCTGGAGCGCGCCGCTTGGCGATGAATTTCATGACGCACTGGCAGGTCAGCTTGAGCAACAGCTCGGCGTCCGGGATCTGGCAGGACTTCCCAAAACCTCCGGCAAGCCGGTGTTGACGCTACGCACTGATGTACGCCGCTTCGACATGCTGCCCGAGCGGTATGCCTTGATTGATGTAGTCTGGAGCCTTAACCTGAGAAGCGAAGGTAGCCCACGCCGAACGTTGACCTGCAGCAGTATCATTCGCGAGCCTGCCGGCATGGAGCTTGAAAGCCTCGTCATAGCCCATCAGAAGGCTATTGCTACTCTAGCCAAAACCATTGCGCAAACCGCGCAGCGTTGGAACGAACTGCCGACTACAGAATGCCCATGATAATCGATTGGTACCTGCGTATCCGCCACGCCTGCTCACAAACCAGTGTCTTTGAAGTCTGTTTTGCTTTCGGCACAGCATTTGTCCTTTTATTCCTGCCTGTCGAGCAAGCAAGCGGCTTGGCCAAGCGCCTGCGAGAGCATAGCGCCTATTTTGTAGAGAGTACGTCCTTTTCGAGCGATGTACTCTTTAGTCTTGGCAGTGAAGTGAACTACCAAACCGGAACGTTAACCAGCTGCGGCATGTAAGCCACGCCTCTATATAAGGGGCTAAAACGCCCTCTTGTACCTACTGCCTGTTTACTCAGACCTTACGGCTGATGATCCCTTCTCACAGGCAGCAGGCTTTCTGCCTGTGTAGCCCCTGCTGTTTGAACCAGGCCTCCTTTCAATACGTTCAAATAAGCGTTTTGAGACGGGATAGAAACCGAACCTCCCATCGCCTCGGTATGTTCGCCCTCCTTCGCCATGCACGGGCTTATGTCAAGCCGCACACGTGCGGGTGAACCTCACGGCTACCCCCTTTGTAAAAAATACAGGCTACATGCCAAGGAGTAACAATATGGACACCACGGAACCCTCCAGAGAAGCATCATATCCGCCAAAATGGCAAGAGCGTTTCGCCTTTTACGAAACCTATGGTGCACCTAAAACCGCTACATGCAAAAAGGCATTCAAGGAGCTTCCTTTTCGAAAGAAGCTCCTGATCATTAGATGCTGGCCAGCCTTTTTTCTCGGACCTTTCTATTTGATTTTTGCTTTAGGTTTAAAGAAAAAAGGTTTAGCCATGTTAGGCATTGCCTTCTCTACCGGCTTACTTGAACTTTTATTTCAGGAGCTGACGGGGATTGATGTACCCCAAGCGCTTGACTTTGGCATTAGCATAGGCTTTGCGATTGCTAACTCAATGATTGCCAATTACGCCTATTACCTTAAAGAAATGAAAAATACGCAGAGCTGGAATCCGTGGGAAGGTTTCTCGGCTTTCGGATGGATTTAGGCGGGCTAGCTCTCTCCGCTTGGAAGACTTCGGTTTTTACAACGACGTTGGTTATTTATCAAAATAGCCAACGTACCTCTACTGCAAAACCTCTTTACAGCGCTAAACTTGTCAGACATCTTATAGGTAGACCGGATAACTAATCTAAATAAGAAGGTGTTCCAGATGCATTCCGAGCCTGTTTTTCTCGCCAAACGCTCGCATAATCTTTCGCAGGAGCTGGCCAATATTCTCGATAGCCAGATACGCGATGGCCAGCTTAGCCCTGGCGCAAAACTGCCTTCCGAAGCGCAAATCATGAAGGCTCATGGCGTGAGTCGCTCGGTTGTTCGTGAAGCGCTTTCCCACCTTCAGGCAAACGGCAAGGTAGTCACCCGGCAAGGTATCGGCACATTTGTCTGCGAGCCCATTATTCGGCTATCAGGCATGATTGATCCCTCCAGTGTAGAGACACTGCAGGATGTTCTTTCAGTCGTTGAAGTCCGAATCAGCCTTGAGTCCGAAGCGGCAGCCCTGGCAGCACAAAGACGCTCAGAGGCCCATCTGACGCAGTTTAGAGCTCTGCTCGACCGTATGCAGGCACGGGCAAGAGCGTCCTCTCCCTCAGAGGATCTCGACATGGAAATGCACCTTTTGATCGCCCAGGCAACCGGTAATCGCTACTTTACAGAGATCATGAGCTGCCTTAGCCGAGAACTCATTCCACGTATGCGCCTGAACAAAGCCTTTAATGAAAGTTCGCTGTCCCAAGCCTATCTTGAGCGGCGCGATGCCGAACATGAAGACATCTATAACGCCATTGCCCGGCAGGATGCCATTGGTGCTGCGGCAGCTATGCGTCTGCACCTTAGTAACAGCCGAGAACGATTGGTAAAAGTGATGCAGTCACTTTAGAAGGGCCAGCTGCAATCAAAAAATAAGCAAAAGAGCATCATACCCACTTGTATGACGACTGATGAGAGGTTAGGCTAAATCCACAACAACAAACCTCATGGCTCTCAGCAGGGTGCAATACATGAATCCGCAAGAACTCAAGCACACCCTTTCATCCGGATTGCTGTCCTTTCCGGTAACCGATTTCGATGCGCAGGGCGATTTCCGCCGCGATACCTACATCAAGCGCCTGGAATGGCTGGGGCCCTACGGCGCTAGCGCCCTGTTTGCGGCCGGCGGCACCGGTGAGTTCTTCTCGCTGGACCAGAAGGAATACTCCGACATCATCAAAACGGCCGTGGACACCTGCAAGGGCATGGTCCCGATTCTGGCCGGTGCCGGTGGCCCAACCCGCGTGGCGATCCAGCAGGCTCAGGAAGCCGAGCGCCTGGGCGCCCAGGGCATCCTGCTGCTGCCGCACTACCTGACCGAAGCCAGCCCTGAAGGCGTGGCCGCGCATGTCGAGGCGGTGTGCAAGTCCGTCAAGTTTGGCGTGGTGGTGTACAACCGTAACGTCTGCCGTTTGAAGCCTGACCAGCTGGAAATGCTGGCCGAGCGCTGCCCCAACCTGATCGGCTTCAAGGATGGCATGGGTGACATCGAGCTGATGGTCTCCATCCGCCGTCGCCTGGGTGATCGCTTCACCTACCTGGGCGGTCTGCCGACCGCTGAAGTCTATGCCGCGGCCTACAAGGCGCTGGGTGTACCAGTGTACTCCTCGGCGGTGTTCAACTTTGTTCCCAAGACGGCCATGGACTTCTACAAGGCCATTGCTGCGGATGACCACGAGACCGTGGGCAAGCTGATCGATGACTTCTTCCTGCCGTACCTGGACATCCGTAACCGCTGCGCAGGCTATGCGGTAAGCATCGTCAAGGCGGGTGCGAAGATCGCAGGTTACGATGCCGGTCCGGTACGCGCACCGTTGACCGACCTCAAGCCTGACGAGTACGAGCGTCTGGCTGCGCTGATGGACAAACTCGGTCCGCAGTAAGCATTTGGGCCGGTTGCGTGCCCCCTACGCAGCGTATTGCAACCGAGCCTGTTTTACAGCCAAGGGCGGTCCGCCCCGCCCTTTTTGACAATGCAGTACCCGCCACAACAATAAAAGTGGGAGAGCATTCATGAGCCATACCGCTCAATCGGCTGTATCAGCCGACGTTCTGGCGAGCGCAGTCGCCAAGGTAAAGCGACACGTCCTACCACTGTTCATCATCATGTTCATCGTCAATTACATTGATCGCGTGAACATCGGGTTTGTCAAAAACCATCTTCAAACTGACCTGGGCATTGGTGTAGCCGCCTATGGTCTGGGCGCTGGTCTGTTCTTTGTCGGCTATGCGCTGTTTGAGGTCCCCTCCAACATCCTGCTGCAACGGGTTGGCGCACGCGCCTGGCTGACACGCATCATGGCCACCTGGGGCATCGTGGCTGCCATGATGGCCTTTATCCAGAACGAAACGCACTTTTATATCCTGCGCTTTCTGCTCGGTGTGGCCGAAGCGGGCTTCTTTCCGGGTGTCATCTACTACTTTACTCGCTGGCTACCCGGTGCCGAGCGCGGCAAGGCCATTGCGCTATTCCTTTCCGGATCGGCTATCGCCTCGATCATTTCCGGCCCGGTAACAGGCGCCCTGCTGCAAATCGAGGGGCTGGGCCTGCACGGTTGGCAATGGATGTTTTTGATCGAGGGGCTTTTCTCCGTTGCGCTGTGCGGCTTTGTCTGGTTTTGGCTGGACTCACTGCCCCATGATGCCAAATGGCTAAAGCGCGAAGAGCAGGATGCTCTGGTATCAACCATTGAGGATGAGCAACGTCAGCGGGAACAGGCACAGACGGTTAAACCGACTCTGATGCAACTGCTCAAAGACTCCCAGATCATGCTGTTCTGCGTGATTTACTTTGCCATCCAGCTGACCATCTATGCCGCCACGTTCTGGTTGCCCAGCATCATCAAGAAAATGGGCAACATCAGCGACTTTGAGGTCGGGTTGTTCAACTCCGTACCCTGGCTGATCTCCATTGTGGCCATGTATGCCTTCGCCTCGCTTTCGGCACGCTGGAAATTCCAGCAGGCCTGGGTTGCCGTTGCCCTCCTGGTAGCGGCGGCAGGCATGTTCATGTCGACCACAGGCGGCCCCATCTTTGCCTACGTTGCCATCTGCTTTGCCGCCATCGGCTTCAAGTCCGCATCCTCATGCTTCTGGCCGATTCCCCAGGCGTACCTGGATGCTCGCATCGCAGCAGCCGTATTGGCCCTCATCAACTCGCTGGGCAACCTGGGTGGCTTCGTTGCACCGACTGTCTTCGGCATCCTTGAAGAGCGGACCGGTTCAATCCAGGGCGGCCTTTATGGCTTGGCGGCTACGTCCATCCTGGCGGCCATCGTGGTGTTCTTTGCCCGGACCAAGCCCAAAGGACAGAAACCAGACGCTGGCAGCACAGGCCTGGAACTCAAGCCCGTTTAACTCCCACTACGCCCGGCTTTACCGCTGGGCGTTACCTAAACAAGCGTACCGGCAGTACTCCACTGCCTGCCACAAGAATAAAGCGTGAAGAGGAATAGGTATGAACGTACAGGTCACTCATGAGGCTCTCACACAAGCGCCCGTCATCACCGACATGCAGGTCGTTCCGGTTGCAGGACACGATGGCATGCTGCTCAACCTCAGCGGCGCGCATGGTCCGTTCTTTACTCGCAATATCGTTATCCTGAAAGACAATGCAGGTCATGTTGGCGTGGGTGAGGTACCCGGCGGCGAAAAGATCCGGCAGACCCTTGAAGATGCTCGTGCACTCATTGTTGGGCAGACCGTTGGTACCTATAACAACATCCTTAATCAGATGCGCCGTACGTTCGCGGATCGTGATGCTGCCGGTCGAGGCCTACAGACATTTGACCTGCGCATCACCATTCATGCCGTAACAGCTGTAGAAGCCGCCCTATTGGACCTGCTCGGTCAGCACCTGGGCGTTCCGGTTGCCGCCCTGCTGGGCGAAGGTCAGCAGCGCGACGCTGTAGAAATGCTGGGTTATTTGTTCTACGTAGGCGACCGCAACAAGACCAATCTTCCCTACCGCAGCGAGCCAGAGGCCGATAATGACTGGTTCCGTGTGCGCCATGAGGAAGCCCTGACCCCGGAAGCTGTGGTGCGCCTGGCCGAAGCAGCCCATGCCCGCTACGGCTTCAACGACTTCAAACTCAAGGGCGGCGTGCTGCGCGGCGAAGAAGAAATGGAAGCGGTGACGGCTCTGGCTGAACGTTTCCCCGAAGCGCGGATCACGCTGGACCCGAACGGTGCCTGGTCACTCAAGGAGGCGATCGCTCTTTGCCGTGACAAGCATGACGTACTGGCCTATGCCGAAGATCCCTGTGGAGCAGAGGATGGCTACTCCGGCCGTGAGGTGATGGCTGAGTTCCGTCGCGCCACAGGCCTTCCGACTGCTACCAACATGATTGCGACCGACTGGCGTCAGATGGGTCATGCTATCCAGCTGCAGTCCGTGGATATCCCGCTGGCCGACCCGCATTTCTGGACGATGCAAGGTTCAGTTCGTGTTGCGCAAATGTGCAATGACTGGGGCCTGACCTGGGGTTCGCACTCCAACAATCACTTTGATATTTCCCTGGCCATGTTCACCCACGTCGCTGCGGCCGCGCCAGGAAAAATCACAGCCATCGATACACACTGGATCTGGCAGGACGGTCAGCGCCTGACCAAGGAGCCTTTCCAGATCAAGGGCGGTCTGGTCGCTGTTCCGCAAAAGCCGGGACTGGGCGTCGAGATCGACATGGATCAGGTTGCCAAGGCCCACGAGCTGTACAAAGGCATGGGACTGGGCGCACGGGATGATGCTGTCGCCATGCAGTTCCTCGTGCCGAACTGGACATTCAATAACAAGCGTCCTTGCATGGTCCGCTGAATTTGTTCGTTCCATCAATACACGCAGCATAGCCGTACCTTGGAGTAAAACAATGAAAAAAGCTTTATGCGCCTCCCTTCTGACTGCATTCGTTTCACTCACTGCAAGCAGTGCTTTTGCTGCGGAGGAAACCAAGTGGCCTACTCGTCCGGTACAGGTCATTGTGCCTGCCAGTGCGGGCGGTGATACGGATTTCAACGCCCGCACTATGGCTAAGTACTTTACCCAGATCACGGGTAAATCGATGGTCATTACCAACATGGGCGGAGGTGGCGGCTCTGTAGCTACCTCCCAGGTCAAGAATGCCGAGCCCAACGGCAATACGATCCTGTTTGCTCACGTCGGCCAACTGATTGTCAACGAGGTTTCCGGCCTAGTGGATTACAGCTATGACGCCTTCGACATATCCAGCATCGCTGCGGTAGACAAAGGAGCCGTATTTGTATCGGGTAAGCCATCCGGCGTCGACTCGCTGGACGCACTAATCGAAAAAGCCAAGGCAAAACCTAATAGCGTTATCTATGGAACAGAGCTGGGCGGCTTCTCGCACTTGCAGGGACTTATCTTCCAGAAGCTTGCCGGGGTACAACTTAAGATGGTTGATACTGGTTCGGCAGCTGAGAAAGTCACTTCCCTGCTTGGCGGCCGTATCGATATGTCTGCAGTGAGCTATGGCGCCGTACAGGACTATGTCAAAACCGGCGATATGCATATCCTGGCGCAGCCTAACGAAGAGCCGAACCCGCTTTTGGGTGATGTAAAGACCTTCAAGTCTCAGGGTATCGACTTTGTCATGGATAAGCCCTACATCATCGCCTTTCCCAAAGGGACGGACCCAGCCATCGTTAAGAAAATGGCTGACGTCATGAAGCAGATTACTGAATTGCCTGCTTATGCGAAAGATCTTGAGCAGGGCTTCAAGCAGCCGGTCAGCTACTACAATACTGAACAGGCTGTTGCTCGTCTGAAGGAAACGCGCGAAACGTTCATGCAGTACAAGGATATGTTGCAGCAAAACAAGTAAGCCACCCTGCCAGCCAGGCTCGTCAATCGAGCCTGGCGCTGCTGTTTCCATGTGAGGACGTTATATGGAAAGCCACAAGAAAAAAGAGCTTGTGATCGGCGTGGTTATGCTTGGCGCTGGTCTGATTTACCTGTTCATGACAATGAACCTACCCCGCAAAGGTTTTGTTGACGCCGCCTTTGTACCTTATGCCCTCTCTATGATGATGTGCCTGTTAGGCGTAATGCAGTTGATTGCCAGCAGAAAGCCGGCCAACCCTGAGGGGGACAACGAAAGCGTCAGTGCTCCGGCTGATTATGCAACTGTATTGAAGACGCTGGGGTTGATTGTTCTTTATGCGGCCCTGCTGGATACAGTAGGTTTTCTCGTGATCACCGCGCTGTATCTCTATCTACAGTTCATCGTACTGACACCCGCCAGCCACCGTGTCAAACATGTGAACTATCTGATCATTGCCGTTATCGCCTCAACCTCTATCTATTTCATCTTCCGCCATGGCTTCGATCTGATGCTACCGGCCGGATTCCTGGACCTATAAGGAGACGGCCATGTTAGAACTCTTGCAGGAAGGCTTTTCCGCCGTATTCTCGTTTCAGATTTTAATCCTTATTACCTTGGGCGTAGCCGTTGGGATCGTATTTGGAGCGGTACCGGGTCTCACCGCTGTCATGGCAATCGCTCTGAGCCTGCCACTGACTTACACAATGGGACCTGCTGCGGGTTTGTCGCTGTTGGTATCACTGTATATTGGCGCGACTTCAGGCGGCTTGATTTCGGCCATCCTACTGAAGATTCCTGGCACACCCTCGTCCATTGCGACAACGTTTGACGGCGCGCCGATGATGGAGAAAGGTGAAGGCGTCAAGGCACTCGGTGCAGGGATTGTATTCTCGTTTATCGGTACGATTGTCAGTATCGCTGCACTCATGTTTATCGCTCCCTGGCTAGCCAAAGTTGCCCTGCGGTTTGGCCCTCATGAGTATTTCGGGATTGCGATTTTTTCCCTGACGCTGATCGCCACGCTTTCGACCGGCTCGATGATCAAGGGCCTGTTTTCCGGCGTAGTAGGCTTTGTCTTTGCCACGGTAGGCATTGCACCGGTGGATGCCATCCGGCGCTTTACCTTTGATACCCCTAACCTCAACAGCGGTTTTGAGATTCTTACCGTGCTGGTGGGCATTTTTGCCATCTCTGAGATCATTAAAGTCGCTGAAAGCGTGCGGTCAGAACGCAAGGCGGCCGTTGCTTCGGTCAGCATGAAGCAGATCAAGGGATTTGGTTTCTCAATGAAGGAATTCATTGGTCAATTGCCCAACTCGATTCGCTCATCATTGATCGGTATCGGCATCGGGATTCTACCCGGCGTAGGAGCTGGCACCTCGAACATCGTGTCCTACATCGTGGCCAAGAAACGCTCGAAGCATCCCGAGAAGTTTGGCAAAGGTGTAATCGACGGTGTGGTAGCCAGTGAAACCGCTAACAATGCCGGAATCGGCGGTGCGATGATTCCGCTGCTAACTCTGGGAATTCCCGGCGATGCCGTCACAGCCATTCTGCTGGGTGGTTTTATGATTCATGGCATTCAGCCAGGACCGATGCTATTCATGAGTCAGGGAACGCTGGTATATACCATTTTTGCCGCCCTGCTCCTGGCTTCCGTCACGATGTTGATATTGGAATTTTATGGCCTGCGTATCTTCATCAAACTGCTTGCCGTACCTAAGCACATCCTTCTGCCCATCATCCTTGTACTGTGCGTAGTGGGTGCGTTTGGCCTGAGTAGCCGTATCTTCGATATCTGGACCATTCTGTTGTTTGGCCTGATTGGCTATGGCTTTGTGAAAGGCGGTATACCTGCTGCGCCATTTATTATCGGATTTATCCTAGGGCCGATGGCCGAAACCAACCTGCGGCGTGGGCTGATGCTTTCGGATGGAAACTTCACAGGCTTCCTGACCAATCCGATTTGCGCCACTTTCCTGGCTTTGGCTGCGCTCTCGGTCGCCTGGCATGTGTATGGCACGCTGCGCCCGGCCAAGAAGGGAGGAGCCGCCGAACTAATGCGCTCCTGACCTTACCGCCCGGTGCGAATGTGCCGGGCGCGTTTGAGTTAGCACCACACGTCGCGAGCGCCTTATTAACAGTACACAACAAAAAGCTGACTAACCTTTAAAAGAGGCCAGACGAACATACTCCATCTCTTTACAGGAGACGCTTATGAGCGAGACCACAAATCAAACGCCTACGCTCTTACTGATTGGTCCTTTATTGCCAGCGCTACAGCAGCAGATCGAATCGATGTATACGGTCTACAAGCTCTGGGACGTCGAGGACAAAAACACCTTTTTCAAGAGTCATGGTGACTCTATTCAAGGGATCGTCACCAGCGGAATTCACGGCTGCAAAGGCGAGGTAATGCGGGCGCTTCCCAACCTGAAAGTTATCGTTAGTTTCGGCGTGGGTTATGACGCAATCGACATCGCCACTGCACGAGACCGAGGGGTAGCGGTCAGCAATACACCAGGCGTACTGGACGACTGCGTGGCCGACACTGCATTTGCCCTGCTGATCGACGTAGCTCGCGGCATCAGCGCGGCAGACCGCTTCGTTCGCAATGGCCGCTGGCTCAAGGAAAAGTTTCCCCTGGGACGCAAGCTCGGCGGCAAGACCTGCGGTATTGTGGGGTTGGGCAACATTGGCAAAGCCATAGCCAAGCGGGTTTCCGCCTTTGACATGAATGTTGCTTATTATGGTCGCCATCAACAAGCAGATGTGCCCTACCGCTACGAGCCGGACCTGAAGGCGCTGGCCAGCCAGTCCGACTTTCTGGTGCTGGCGGTCCCCGGTGGTAACGCGACCCATCACCTTATCGGTACAGACGTACTACAGGCATTGGGCAAGGATGGCTTCCTGATCAACATTGCCCGTGGTTCGGTGGTAGATGAAGCCGCGCTAGTGAGTGCACTGCAACAAGGCGTTATTGCAGGCGCCGGGCTTGATGTATTCGCCCATGAACCCGAAGTGCCTCAGCCATTGCTGGAAATGGATAACGTTGTCCTGACACCCCATCTGGGCAGCGGGACACATGAGACACGTCAGGCCATGGCCGATCTTGTGCTTGAAAATCTCAACCTGTATTTCACGAGCGGAAAACTCAAGACCCCCGTGTAATCCACCGAGCCTCCAGCGGTTTCACCGGAGGCTTAACGTTCCCTTCTCAACAGGAGACACGACCACCTTCAGATCGCTTACATACCAACGAGGCGGGCTTGTCCGAACCCCGTTCCATGGCCTGCAGTAGGTCTGCCGACATTGGACTGCAAAACGCTCTTGATAGTGACAAGAACAATCAACCTATTCAGAGAGTTACGTCATGGCACATACCGAATCGGTTTCCAAAAAGGCAGTCAGTACTTCCCGTTATTCTCTTTCCAACCTCGCCAAGGTGCTCGGCCCTGGCATTATCGCAGTGCTCTCCTGGCTAGGCGCGGGCGACCTGATCACCTCATCGGTCGCCGGCTCGAATTATGGCTATGCCATGATGTGGGTATTGGCCGTATCCCTTTTGCTCCGCTTCTTGATCGTCAACATCATTGCCCGCTTCCAGCTGTGCAACAACCAGGGCATGAGCATCCTGCAAGGCTATGCCCAACTTCACCCGCTCTTCGCCTACTTCATGTTTGGCTATGCGCTGATCATGGCACACCTGACCAATGCCTACATGATCAAGGGGGCCGGCGAGGCGCTTTCGACATTACTGCACATTAACCAGCCCTTATTGTGCTCGGTGGCGGTCGTGCTGGCCGTGTGGATGCTGGTGGGGCGAAACTTCTATGCGATGATCGAAGGCGTCATGAAGTTGCTACTGGCTATCATGACGCTGGCCTTCCTGACCCTGGCGATCATGGCTACGCCGGATATGGGCGGCATCCTGCGTGGAACCATCGGTTTCAGCATACCGGCCGATGAAGGCGTTCACGGCGCGCTGCTGGTGGCGGTGTCTGTCATTGGTGCCGTGGCGGGTTCGTTTTCCAATTTCGTTCACCCCTATGTGATGAAGGAAAAAGGCTGGACAGGGCCTGAGCACAAACGCATCCAGCGTAACGACCTTCTGTTTGCGGTGATTGTCGGCATCATTATCAACCTGGCCATCTGGGTCGTAGGCGCAGAGATCCTGCGACCCAACGGTATTCAGGTCAATACGCTGGATGATCTGGGCGCTGCGCTGGAGCTATATTTTGGCCAAGGGGGATGGCTGATCTTCTTTGTGGGCGTGTTTGCAACGCTGTTTGCCAGCATTTCAGGCAAGACAACCGCCCTGCCCATGTTGATTACCGATGCTTTCCAGTACATCCGCCCCGGTCGCCGTGAGCGCTACGGCAAGGTCCTGCACCATGATCCGATGCATAAGTGGTTCATGCTGTTCATCCTGGTTACGCCATTGGTGTGGTCGCTTCCGGGAATGCCTAACTTCGTTACCCTGACGATCGCAGTCAATGCCTTGAACATCATTGGTTTGCCGGTGATCTCCCTTGGACTGCTGATCATGTCCAACCAGAAATCACTGTTGGGTAAATACCGGAACAACTGGTTCGAGAATATCGCGCTGGGGTTCGCGACGGCTTTGGCCGTATGGATTGCTTTCCAACTGGGTATTAATCTGTTCAGCTGATCCACATGGCCTGAGGGGTTCGTCCCTCAGGCCTTCCTCGAAGTCAACCGTTCCAACCAGACGCCGTCTCTTCCTTCCATAATCTAATCAATACAACCTAGGTTTTAATGGGTGACAGGCTTTGATTTATGTAAACCTCCCTAAGCCAGCCAGTCCAGTGACAGAAACAGGCGCTTCTCGCCCGCCTCCAAGGCAGGCGAACAATGCACAATGCCTGCCCCTTCGTTGCCCTCCCACTTGTCACCCTTGAGCAGCGCCACTGCACCCGACGCGAGTTGATGGGCTTCGTCCGGAGAGATAGTGGTCAGCTGGCTTTTGCCTGACCAGAGACTGCCCGGCCCGGAATAGGTCGTCACCAGCCGAAGCGGCACGTGGTCAACGTGAAAGCGTGGGCACATTGCCTTGTCCAGCAAGCGCAAACGCACCCCGACTCGGCGGGCATTGAGCAAATAGGCGAAGGCTTTGACCAGCCAGGCGACGTCTGCAACAAACCCTTCGTGACCCTCCAAATCCTTATGGGTGCCGGCCAGCTGACTCAGATTGGGTTCGGCTTCCGCATCCTCCAGTTGCACCACCAGAGACTGGGCAAATGGCTCGGCCACGCCGGTCAACATCCGGGCGAACTGTTCAATGTGCAAAGGAAGGCAGCGGTTCCAGATGGCGAGATTGATACCCTCATGGAGCACATCAGCCAAAACGGCAGGGGTATCGCCTGCTATTTGCCGGGGTGTAACGCTAGGTTCTGCCATGTTCATCAGACTCACTTTTTAAAGCGTCAGGCACAGGCTTGCTTCCCCACCTAACAAACAAGAGGTCAGTATGTTGGGTGTAAATGCGTATTGACGCAGCATCGGCAGGACCTGTCGGATATAGACTTAAACATAAGATAATTGATTAAGTTATAACATAACATAAATCAGCTTTTGAGAATGCCTGCTCTATCCTGTAATCACCTTTGATATCTCTCGGATAGTGGTCATGTGCGCCAAGACAATGTTCTTGAAGCGATGCGTTGCGGCGTGTTGAATCTTTCGTTTATGTACAAGCCTAAGGGCCAGACCCGGACGTTATTATCAAGGAGAACGAATGCTCATTAGAAAACTGGCAGGTCCACTGCTTGGCCTTATGCTGTTGAGTGGCTGCGCCCATCAAGAAGCGGATACGCCAGAAACAACCGACCAACCCACCCAAGGCACTGCGGCCAGTCCGACCACTCAGGCGCCCATGGACTTCAATACCGCCAAAGCGATGGCCGAGCGTGGCGATGTCGACGCGCAGATCCAGCTGGGCAGCTTCTATTTCATGGGCAAGCCAACCAAGGACTTAAGACAGGCCGAGCGCTGGTGGAAGCTGGCCGCTGACCGCGGTCATCCCGAGGCGGCCGTGAACCTGGCATTTCTGTATTCAGGACAAGCTGATCCGGCCCTGGCCAACGAGGCCGATATGATCAAATACCTTAATCAGTCAGCAGCCGGTGGCAATCCCATGGCTCAGCACATGCTGGGTAACTTTTATATGGAAGGCATGCATGGCCTGCCCAAGGATACCTTTCAGGCCAAGCAGCTCTACATGAGCGCCTGCGACAAGAAGTTCGAGAGCAGCTGCCAGCGGCTGTCTACGCTTCCCTGAAACAAGGGCTGGGTCCGCCATCAGACCCAGCCTCGACATTACCGGTGCTTAAAATCTGCGTCCCGCTTTTCAACAAAGGCCTTCATGCCCTCTTTCTGATCCGCCGTGGCGAAGACGGCATGGAAAATGCGCCGTTCGAACCGCACACCTTCACTCAGGCTCGTTTCAAAGACCCGGTTGATACTTTCCTTGGCCATCAATGTTGCCGTCAGTGACTTATTGGCGATCTCATGAGCAACCTTCAGGGTTTCGCTCACAAGGCTGTCCACAGGAAAAATACGGGCTACCAGCCCTGCCCGCTCGGCTTCCGGTGCCTCCATCATGCGGCCGGTCAGGCACATTTCCATGGCCTTGGCCTTGCCCAGCGCCCGCGTCAGCCGCTGAGTACCTCCCATGCCCGGCAAGACGCCAAGCTTGATTTCCGGCAGGCCAAACTTGGCATTGTCCGCGGCGTAGATGAAGTCGCATAGCAACGCCAGTTCACACCCACCTCCCAAGGCATATCCGGCTACGGCTGCAATCATCGGCTTGCGCCGGCTGGCGACACGATCCACAGCAGAGAAAAAATCATCCAGATAAATGTCAGGAAAGGTCAGGTCAGCCATTTCCTTGATATCCGCACCTGCCGCAAAGGCCTTGGACGACCCGGTCAGCACGATGCAGCCAATGGTGCTGTCCCGCTCCAGCCCGTCCAACGCCTGATTGAGTTCGTTGATCAGTTTTGTGTTCAGGGCATTCAGGGCTTGAGGGCGGTTGAGTGTGATCAGCGCAACACGCTCTTGTATTTCGATCACCAGGGTTTCATAGGACATGAAGTTACTCTCCTAGATGGCGGGCAATGACAAGCCGCTGAATATCACTGGTGCCCTCGTAAATCTGGCAGATCCGGGCGTCGCGATAGATGCGCTCCAGCGGATAGTCGTTGAGGTAGCCATAGCCACCCAGGGTTTGCAAGGCAGCGGAGCAGACGCGCTCCGTCATCTCGGAGGCAAACAGCTTGGCCATGGAGGCCTCGACCAATGCAGGCCTGCCGGCGTCCCTGAGCGCGGCGGCATGCAGCACCATCTGCCGAGCCACGGCGATTTCGGTTGCCATGTCCGCCAGGCGGAAAGACACAGCCTGATGCTCGACGATAGGCTTGCCAAAGGTCTGCCGGTCACGGGCGTAATCGCGCGCATATTCGAATGCCGCGCGTGCCATGCCCACTGCTTGCGCTGCAATACCGATGCGTCCGCCCTCAAGGTTGGCCAGGGCGATCTTGTAGCCTTGCCCTTCCTCGCCCAGCCGATAAGCCGCCGGGATACGCACGTTGTCCAGTTGGATCTGACAGGTGTCGGAGGCATGAATGCCCAATTTGTGCTCTACACGAACGACCGAATAGCCGGGCGTTGAGATCGGCACCAGAAAGGCGGTGATGCCTCGTTTACCAGCGGACGGATCCGTCACGGCAAAGACAATCACAACGCCTGCATTACTGCCGGAGGTAATGAACTGCTTGGCCCCGTTGATTACGTACTCATCACCTTCCCGCCGTGCCTTGGTCCGTAGATCACTGGCGTCCGAGCCAGCCTGAGGTTCGGTGAGTGCAAAGGCACCGATCATTTCACCCGTAGCCAGCGGTATCAGAAACTGGGTTTTCTGCTCATCGGTGCCGAAGTGATGAATCGGGACGCAGCCTACCGAATTATGCACGCTCATGATGGTAGAACAGGCCCCGTCACCGGCGGCAATTTCCTCAAGGGCCAGTGCATAGGCAACATAACCTGTCTCGCAGCCGCCCCAGGTATCAGGCACCAGCATGCCCATGAAACCCAGCTCAGCCATCTCCCGTAACGCTTCTCGAGGAAAGGTATGCTCGCGGTCCCATTCTGCCGAGAACGGACGCAACCGCTCCTGAGCAAACTGACGGGCCATGTCGGCAATGCTTTGTTGTTCTTCGGTAATCAGCATGATCTTGTCCTCACATCAATACAGGCATTCCACGGCCATCGCGGTTGCCTCGCCGCCGCCAATGCAAATGGCCGCTACGCCTCGGCGCAGACCATGACGGCGCAAGGCCGAAATCAGGGTCACCAGAATCCGTGCACCTGAAGCGCCAATAGGATGGCCCAGTGCACACGCACCGCCATGAATGTTGACCTTTTCATGGGGCAGTCCAAGCTCGCGCATAGTGACCATGGCAACTACAGCAAATGCTTCGTTGATTTCGAACAGATCCACGTCGTTCAGCGACCAGCCTGTCCGCTTCATGAGCTTCTGGATGGCGCCAATGGGCGCCGTGGGAAACAGATGCGGTGCATCGGCGAAGGCTGCATGTCCGTGGATAGCGGCCAATGGCGTCAGCCCCTGCCGCTCGGCCTCGGAGCGGCGCATCAGTACCAGCGCCGCTGCACCATCGGAAATCGAACTGGCGTTGGCAGCCGTTACCGTACCGTCCTGACGGAACGCGGGCTTTAATTCGGGAATCTTGTCGAGCCGGGCCTTGGGCGGCTGCTCATCATCGCGGATAAGGCGTTCTTCCTTACGGGTCTTGACACTAACCGGTACGATCTCGGCCGAAAAGGCGCCCTCCTCGATGGCCTTGCGCGCCCGGGTCAGAGAGGCCATCGCATACTCATCCTGGGCAGCACGGCTGACATCATGCTGCTGGGCACAGTCTTCGGCAAAAGTCCCCATGAGGCGTCCCTTGTCATAGGCATCCTCCAGCCCATCCAGGAACATATGATCCAGTACGCGCCCATGGCCCATGCGATAGCCGGCGCGGGCACGATCCAACAGATACGGTGCGTTGGACATGCTTTCCATGCCCCCGGCAATGACAACGTTGGCACTGCCAGCCCGCAGCAGGTCATGGCCGAGAATGGCAGCCTGCATGCCGGAGCCACACATTTTGTTGAGCGTAGTGCAGGGTGTGTGTTGGGTAAGGCCTGCACCCAGGGCAGCCTGCCGTGCCGGTGCCTGCCCCAGGCCGGCGGGAAGCACGCAGCCCATGAGCACCTCATCTACTGCCTCAACGCTGACGCCGCTACGCTCGATAACCGCGCCGATAGCCTGGGCGCCCAGCTCCGTTGCGCTCAGCCCTTGCAGATCGCCCTGGAAACCGCCCATGGGGGTGCGGGCAAGACTGACGATAACGATGGGATCCTGATTCATGATGATCTCTCTTATTTGGCTGCCATGCGCAAGGCGCCGTCGAGACGAATCACCTCGCCGTTGAGCATGCTGTTTTCAATGATGTGCCTGACCAGGGCTGCATATTCCTCAGGCCTGCCAAGACGCGGCGGGAACGGCACGCCTGTAGCAAGGGATTCGCGCACGGCCTCTGTCATGCCTGCCATCATGGGCGTCTCGAAGATACCTGGGGCGATGGTCATGACCCGTATCCCGTAACGTGCCAACTCCCGGGCAGCCGGTAGCGTCATGCTGGCGACGCCGCCTTTCGAGGCTGCATAGGCTACTTGCCCGATTTGCCCGTCAAAGGCCGCAATGGAAGCGGTGTTGATGATGACGCCACGTTCGCCACTGGCCTCAGCCTCGCCCTGCGTCATAGCTTCGGCGGCCAGACGCAGCATGTTGAAACTGCCAATAAGATTGATGCCGACGATTCGGCTGAAGCTGTCCAAACCATGAACACCGCTTTTTCCCAGTACCTTTTCACCCCCTACGACACCTGCGCAATTGACCAGCCCATGAACGGCGCCAAAGGCCTCCATCGTGGCCGCTACGGCTGAACGCGCCTGAGTTTCGTCGGTGACATTGGTCACGGCGCAGCGTGCCCGTGGGCCAAGTACCTCGACCTTCGCCTCGACACTGGGCGCATGCATATCCACCAGCATAACGTTGGCTCCAGCCTCCACCAGCATGGTCGCGGTAGCAGCCCCCAGGCCCGAGCCCGCACCGGTCACAAGGAACGTTTTGTTTTCAATCTGCATACAGCACTCCTTAGGCGGCAGATGCCGGGGTAGCCTGGGCCTTCGCAATCTCCTGGTTACGCAGGATGAATCGCTGGACCTTGCCACTGGGGGTTTTGGGAAGCTCCGCCACAAATTCGATTTCCCGCGGATAGGCATGGGCGGCCAGGCGTTTGCGTACGTACTGGCGCAGCTCTTCGGCAAGCTCTGGGGTATCACAGTACCGGCTATGAATGACGACGAATGCTTTGATGATTTCGGTACGCTCTGGATCAGGCTTGCCCACTACGGCCGCCTCGATCACGGCCGGATGCTCGATCAAGGCACTTTCCACATCGAACGGTCCTACGCGATAGCCCGATGTTGTGATCACATCATCGGATCGCCCTACAAAGCTGATACTGCCGTCATCGTTCAGCTCGACCGTATCGCCGCTGAGGTAGTAAGCGCCGACGAAGGACTTGGTAGGCAGCCCCAGATACCCACCAAACCAGCACATGGGCGACTGTGAGAGATCTACTGCCAGGATACCGGGCTGGCCAGGGGGCAACTCCTGCGCCTGGTCATCCACTACCACGACTCGGTGTCCAGGACTGGCAAAGCCTGCCGAGCCGGGCCGCACCGGATGCTCCAGTGCGTGGTGATTACACAACACCATGCCCAGCTCGGTCTGCCCGTAATGGTCATGGATGGTTGTGCCCAGGTTCTGTGCGAACCAGCGGATTACCTCCGGGTTGAGCGGCTCTCCTGCACTGCTGACCGCTCGCAACCGCCCTTTGAGGCAGTCGATTACGCTGTCACCACCAGCGATCAGCATCCGGTAAGCAGTAGGCGAACCGGCCAGGTTGGTAATGCCATATTTGCGGATGATGCGACAGGTGCTCTCCACCGAGAACGGACCATCATAAAACGTAGTGGGATGTCCCAGCGCCAGAGGGCCTGTCACGGCGTAGTACAGTCCATAGGCCCAGCCGGGATCAGCCACGTTCCAGAAGGCATCTTCCGGGCGCAGGTCGATGGCATCGCTCATGTAACCCATGAACGCGGCGATGGCCTTCAGCGGAACGGCCAGTGGCTTGGCAGGGCCTGTGGTGCCCGAAGTAAACATGAGCAGGAAAGGATCATCCCCTGCACGCATGACCGGCTCGAAATGGGTAGGATGCTTTTCCAGTTCGCTCCAAAAACTGAAGTCGCCACGCTCAATGCCCAGACCACGTCGGCCACCCAGCGTAACAATGGTGGGGCAATGATCGACGTCGCTCAGCTTGCCTCGGTTGGCCCCATCGGTCACGACCAGTTTCGCCTCTGATGTCGTAAGTCGATGCTCGATGGCCTTGGGGCCAAACGCTGTGAACACGGGCTGGTAGACCGCACCGGCCCGCCACGTGCCAAGGATCGTCACAAGAAGCTCTGGCGTACGCGGCAGCAGGCCCGCCACACGATCACCCGGACCTATCCCCTGGGCCACCAGAAAATGGGCGAACTGGGCCGCGCGCTGCATGAGGTCGATAAACGTCCAGGTTTCGCTGCTGCCGTCGCGGCCCTCCCAGAACAGGGCGATACGGCCCGGCAGAGCATGGCGGTCGCAGCATTCGATACAGGCGTTGAGCGACTCGAGCGTCCCGCTCAGTCGGCTGGCAACAACAGAAGGGAAATCAAAGCTGGAATAGGCAGCCTGATAGTCCTGCATGATCAGTTCCTCGGCTTGTTGTTATTGGAACGTCAGGAGCGTCTTTTTTGACTGTATCGCGCCAGCGCTGGCTTGCAATGGTCAAACCCTTCAATCTGGCTGAGCGGTTTGGACAATCAGGCAGAGTCGGCTTGGGCGAGGATCAGGTTGCGATAGTGACCAGGGTTGGTTCCGGTCCATTTACGAAAGGCCTTATAGAAGGCGCTGATATCAGCGAAGCCAAGCTGAGTAGCAATGTCCGAATAGGTCATCGAGGGATCGGCCAGCCAGTCGATCGCCTGCTCCTTGCGTACGGTGTCCTTGATCGCCTGGTAGGACTGCGCCTGCTCTGCCAGACGCCGCCGCAGGGTTGCAGGCGACATGCACAGGGTGGGCGCCAGGGCTTCACTGGTAGGCCATTGCTCGCCTGGCAATTGCCGCAGCTGCAGCTTGATCCGGCTCGCCAAACTATCCGAATCGCGGTATTTCTCCAGAATATTGCAGGGTGCCTCAGCCAGAAAACGCTGCAGGTCCGCCTTGCTGCGTCTTACCGGCACATCCAGCACCTCAGCAGCAAAGATGATGCGCGTCCGACTCTGGTTGAAACGCAGGTTGTCCGAGAACATGACCTTGTAATCGGCCGTAAAGGCGGGTTCGGGGCAGCGCAGCTCGATTGCCAGAATCGGGATCCGGCGGCCAGCCAGCCAGCAGGCTACGCCGTGAACGATCATCCAGTAGGTGAAATACGCGAAGGCTCGATTGGGCGCCCCGGCGGGCTCCCGCAATATAATTTCCGCCAGGCTCTGGCTGCGGACCAGCTCACCACGAAGGCGCTCGAAGGTAAGCCCGAGAAAAGCCAGCCCATGAATCAACGCTGCGCCTACCGTAGGTTGGGACAGGCAGGCCCGGCAGAGAAACTCGAAACTACCGGACCGCATGCCACGCGGATCCATGCCAAAAAACTCATCATCAAAGCGCCGGGCCAGACGCCGCCAGATGCGCCCGTAAAAGGGGACGGGCACCCGGCCGCCCGGCTCCGCCAGACAGTCTGGCGCCAGCCCGATGTCGCACAATAATTCCGCATGGCTCATTCCCCGCGCAGCAAAGGCCTGTAGCGCCTCCTCCACCAGATAGGTCGAGATGGTGCCCTTGGGAACGGCACGGCTGACCACTGATCAGTCCTTCAGGACGCGCAGCGGATGCTCGTGGGCCGGAAAGGCAGGCTCGAAAAAGGCATCCAGCCAAGCCGGGTCGTCCGTTGCGAGTGGATCTGCATGCCATTTCGGCTGGCGGTCCTTGTCGATCAGCAGGGCGCGTATCCCCTCTTGCAGCTCACCGAGCTGAGTGCAGCGCACCGACAGGTCCAATTCACTGCGCAGCGCCTCGGCCAGCGACCAGCGCTTGCTGCGCCTGAGCTGACGCAGCGTGATGGCCGCCGAAGTCGGTGAGCCCTGGGCCAATGTCTTGGCCGCCTTGGTTAGCCAGGGATTATCGCCGCTGTAGGCCTTGATTTCAGCAAGTACAGTTTTGTCATCATCGAAATCCGTCAGGGCCTGAAGGGTATCGAAGAGGGGTTGTACATTTGGCTCAGGCATCAGGGGCAGGCTCACTTGCTCATGCTGGCGTAGCACCTGTGCAACCGAGGCATGGCCGAGCACCCTGTCGGGCATGGCCTGCAAATCGGCAATGACCTGCTCACGCCGCTCCGCCGCAATGCAGCGATCCGCCAGCCCGACGAAAACCGCATCACGCGCCGTAAGCTGTGCGCCGGTAACACCCAGGAACAGCCCGCAACGGCCCGGCATGCGGTTGAGAAACCAGCTCGCCCCTACATCGGGATATAACCCGATGCTGACCTCAGGCATGGCAACACGGGTGCTCTCGCATACCACGCGATGAGAGGCACCGGCGAGCAACCCAAGCCCTCCTCCCATGACGTAACCCGCCCCCCAGGCAATAAGCGGCTTGGGGTAATGATGGATGAAGTGATCGAGCCGGTATTCCAGCGTAAAGTACTCACCGGTGGCCTTGCCCGGCCCAGCTTCTCCTTCCCGCATGGCCTTGTAGAGCGCGACGATATCGCCTCCCGCGCAAAAGGCCTTTTCACCAGTTCCCTCCAGCCAGACCGCGTCAATGTCGTCCTGCTCCGCCCAGTGCCTGAGTTGTTCTTCCAGCTGGACGGCCATGTTGAAGGATAGGGCGTTCAGGCTGCTTGGTGCGTCTAGCGTCACGCGTCCGAGCCGCTTGCCGGAGGCCAGTGGCAGTTCCGTTACCTGGATGCAGCGCTCACTCATGTAGGTGCTCTCGTCTTGTTCTTATCGGTCGCCCTGTCTGCCAGGAGCGACGGGGCCATGAGAAATGCCCTATCAGATAAGCACATTCCACCCAAGGGAGACAATTAATCCTAACGGTGATAAGAAGTTAGCCGCTTGCCGATTAGCGGGGCTTTGTAAATGCCTAAAAGTCACCTATAACTAATTAGGTCAGCAACCTACAGGACAAACCTCATGCATTTTCTCATCATGCAGGGCCAGTATGGTCACAAGCTGGTTAGCTATAGCGATGCTGTATTTGATTTGAAAGAAGCACTGACGGAGTTGAAAGGGAAAGACGCTGCCAACTCACCGATGATTCTTGACGACAAGGTGGTGCAAAGTACCTACCTTTGCACCGAAACTGGCATGCCTGTGCAAGAAATCGACGGCTATCTCATCCGGCTGGCTGAGCTGTAACCCGGCCCCACGCTGCTGACCTGAGAGGGTCGTGTTCTTATCGCCGTATTGCAGTGTAAGAACCGCCCTCCCCTACTCCGATTGCTTCCCTGCGTTGCCCGCCCTTGTCGCGGGCGGGCAGTTCTGCCGTCAGACCTTGAACTGATTGACCAGGCGACGCTGCTGCTCGGCCAGCTGTGTCAGCTCGGCACTGGCGTGCGACGACTGCTCTGCACCCTGGGCCACTTCAGACGCAACCGTTCCGATCACGGTAACATTACGGTTGATGTCCTCCGCCACGGCACTTTGCTCTTCGGCCGCTCCCGCGATCTGGATGTTCATTTCCGTGATGACGGAAACCGCCTCGGTGATCGCCGCCAGCGCAGCTGCGGCCTCGGAAGATTGCTGCACGCTGGTCTCGGTCTTCGCCTGACTGGCCTGCATGATCTGCACCACGTCCTGCGTACCGCTTTGCAGCTGCTGGATCATGGTCTGGATTTCCTGAGTCGCCTGCTGAGTCTTGCCCGCCAGATTACGAACTTCATCCGCCACTACGGCAAAGCCGCGGCCCTGCTCACCAGCCCGTGCCGCCTCAATGGCTGCGTTGAGGGCCAGTAGGTTGGTCTGTTCGGCAATGCCGCGAATGCTGACCAGGATCGTGGTAATGTTTTCGCTGTCCTTGGCCAGCCCTTCCACGCTGACAACCGCACGGTCGATCTCGGCAGCCAGTGCGGAAATCGCATCGCTGGAGTTCTGCACAATGGTCCGCCCGTGGTTAGCCGACTGATCTGCATTACCTGCCGCCTCGGCCGCCTGGTTGGCACTGCGGGCAACTTCCTGGGCTGTAGCGGACATTTCCTGAATGGCCGTTGCCACTTGATCGATTTCAGATTGTTGCTTCTGTACCCCTTGCTGGGTGTGAATGGCGATCTCTGCTGTATGCTCGGATGCATCGCTCACTTTTTGTACCGAGGATACTACCTGGGTAATCATGGCTTGCAGCTTGGCCAGGAAGCGGTTGAAACCTTTTGCCATGGCACCCAGCTCATCGGGCCGGTTTTCATCCAGCCGACGGGTCAGATCGCCCTCGCCTTGAGCGATATCATCTAGCATCAGCACCATTTGCTTCAGTGGTCGCGTGATACTGCGGCTTACCAGCCACAGCGCGCCAAGCCCAATAATGGCAAGGGCCAGGCCGACCAATCCCATCCCGAAGGTATTTCGATCGCTCTGCGCCTTGATATCGTCGTGAAGCTTCAGAGACTCACCCAGTGCGGCCTGGATGGGCAGCTGGATCATCAGTGTCCACTGAGCGGACGTGTTACCGACCTTGAACGGTAGGAACAGCTCGATATGCCCATGCGCTTCGTCATAGTCGTATAGCGGCTCGGTCGACTTCAGCTGCTTCAGATTATTCAGCTCGTTTTCATCCAGCAGAGTACTGACAGACTTGCCCAGCTGGCCGGCGTCCTTGGTATAGGCAATCAAGGCACCATTACTGGCAATCAGTGCCATTTGACCTGCGCCCTGGTAGAGCGACTGGTTGGCCTTGACCAGAGCATCCTGGATAAAGCCGACGGACAGGTCCGCACCGGCAATACCCTGGAACTTGCCTTTGACCATGATAGGCGCGGTAAACGATGCCATCAGGACAGGCTTGCCAGCGACGTCATAGGTATAGGGGTCAACGGCGCAAAGCTGTTGCGTTTCCTTGACGCACAAATAGTACTCGCCCTCGCGCACGCCCAGGTCGGAGCGTTTCTGGCTTTCCATGAACTGAATGATGTCATGGCCGAGCGTACCATCGGCATTGCGGAACCAGTACGGCAGAAAGCGGCCAGTGCTGTCATGCCCAGGCTGCCCCATGAACTGATAGTCGTCACCTGCAAAGGCATTGGGCTCCCAGCCCAGATAAGCGCCCAGGAGTTCAGGGTGCTTTTCCATCGCATTTCGAACGATTCGATCCTGCTCATCTCGCGACAGATGGACGCTGGTGCTCGGATCGCTGGCAGCCAAGGCGCTCAGCTGCGCCAGTGATGCTGCGATGTTCAATGGCTTTTCAAGGTCATGCTGGATATGCATGACGTTGGCATCGGCCAGAGAAATCAGCCGCTCCTGGATGACCTTTTCAAACAACGCCTCTGTACCCTTGGCCGCCTGATCCTGTGTACGCTCGCCGGTAACCAACGCATACCCCACCAGGGCGATGACGATCGCCAGGATACAGGCACCGGCATACGCCATGATGGTGTACTGAATGGACTTGAATTTCATGGTGCCTTTCCCATGTCTGCTTAGCTAAAAGGCTCTATCGGCGCAGACCAGAAAAGCTGAATTGCAGCCTGTCGGTTAGGACAACACCTCGTCGCGCCTGTCTTGCCGGGTGCTCAGCCGACAGGACAGGTGCAGAAGCAAAATCAGTCTGACGAGGAGGAGAAATCGGTCAGGGGCCGCGACAATCGAGGGTCATGCCGGTAAGCCAGCATAAGGACAAGTCCGACCAGGCCCATGACCGCACAGTAGCCCACGCAGAACCAGGGGCTGACCGGCATCAGGGCAATCAGAATCAACGGCGTGATACTGCCCCAGATCGAGTACGCAATGTTGTAGGTAAAGGAAATACCCGTGACTCGAATATTGGAGGGAAACAGCCCGATCATCACCGATGGCACGACGCCCACAATGCCGCAGGCAAGACCTGCGATTGCGTAGCCCAGCCAGAGCGCTATCGCCTCGCTGACCAGACTCGCATACAGGACTGCAATACCGGGGGCGAGAACGGCGCTGTACAATCCCATCGCCTGCCAGGGACCTATTCGATCGGCGAGGGACCTATTCGATCGGCGATGCGTCCGGCGATGACGCAGCCAATATTCAGAAACACGATACCGATGCAGCTCATGCGGAACGCGGTACTGGTTGGAATATGAAAGTACTTCTGCATCACGGTAGGCGTCACAACCACCAGGACGACCACTGCCGAAGTCAGAACGCAAGTCAGCAGTGCCGCCGGCAGCAAGGCGGTGCGGTGTTCTCGCAGGACCGTCGATAACGGCAGGCGCGCCGATAATACCTTGCGAGCCTGCATCTCCATGAAGACAGGCGTCTCGTTCAGCCACCGCCGTAGCCATACCGCCAGGACGCCAAAAAAGCCACCCAGGATAAAGGGGATACGCCAGGCATAGGCGTGGAGTTCTTTCTCGGCGTAGATTGATGAGAGCACCGTGGCCGTTAGTGCACCCAACAGGTAGCCAAATGTCAGGCCTGCCTGAAGAATACCCAGCGCATAACCTCGGTGATTGGCCGGGGCATGCTCTGCTACAAACACCCAGGCACTGGGCACCTCGCCGCCGACGGCAGCCCCCTGCAATACCCGTAGCGCCAGCAGGATCAGCGGTGCAAAGTAGCCGATCTGCGCATAAGTAGGCATCACGCCAATGAGCAGGCTTGGCAATGCCATAAGCAGGATGCTCAGGTTGAACATGCGCTTGCGCCCCAGGCGGTCGGCATAATGCGCCATGAGAATCCCGCCCAAGGGGCGCGCCAGGTACCCGGTGGCAAAAATGCCGAAGCTTTGCAGCAGCCGCAGCCATTCAGGCATTTCCGGCGGGAAAAACAACTGGCTGAGCACCAGCGCGAAAAAGACGAAAATAATGAAGTCGTAGATTTCCAGGGCACCGCCCAGCGCCGCCAGACCCAGGGTCTTATGGTCCTGCCAGGATAATCGCCGGGTAGGCGTATGAATGTCGCTATGCATGTAAACGTGCCCGCTCTCTTCTTGCCTAAACATGAGGCGGCGCAGAATACAGGGAAGTCGCTGTCTTGTTACAGTGTAAACGTATCTCGAAGTCCATCATGTCAATCGTCTAAGTGTTCGCCTCAACCCATGGCACGGCAGCGGGTCTAATCCGATACGCCTATCCCTGATATAACTCAACTCCCTGAAGCGTCAGTCATGTTTATGAAATACCTGTTCATCCTTGGTGCGCGAGATCCTGAAATGATGCTCATCGAGACCCTGGTTCTTAGGGCACGGCATCGACTGGCCTATGCGCTGGCGGATGAGCGTCGGGTATACGCGGGCAATGCCTATAAAGCCGATCGCACATCTGCCCGCCAAGGCGAGCCCCATGGCCCTATCGTCTGGGTGGAATGCGGCCTCGCCGATACCTCCCAACCTCGTGATATTGTGGTAGACCATCATCATGAAGGCGATCCGGGGTATGACATGCCTCCGGCGCGCTACTGGGAAGGCTCCTCGCTGGGGCAGGTCTGCCAGCTGCTGGAGATCGAGCCGACCCCGGAGCTGCAACTGGCTGCCGCCGCCGACCATTGCCTGAGCGCAGCCTACAAGGGTCTCTGCCCCGGGGTCGATCCGGCTGATCTACGCGCGTGGCGTATCGCCTCCCGGTCGAACTGGCAAAAGATCAAACCTGATCAATTACGAGCCACGATCGAGGCGGCAATCGAACAGGTCAAGGCGCTCAAACCAATCTCCATCGCCGGCCATGAGTTCTTCGATGCCATGGATCACGACATCCCCGAACTCTCCGAGGCGTCCGCCATCTTGGGGCGCCCCGTCATGTACAGCATGCCGGAGCCACGGAGCGGACGTATCAAGGTCGGCGCCCTGAATGGCTCTCCAGACATGCTTCAGGCCTGGATGAACTGCGCCCGGGAGGTCTTGGGCCTTGAGGATGTGTACGGCAACCCGATTCGTGGATACGCCGGTGGGTATTTACGTGGGGATATCTTGCAACGTGCATGAGGCCTGGATCGCAACGTAGCGGTTTTCCTGGCTGTTGTGCAGTCGTCCCGGCAGGTAAAAGGTCCTATGAATACGTTCCTACGCCAAGACCTGACGCATGCCCAACAAACGAAGCACGCCTGATCCCACCCACGCCTCTCCCTCTACAGCCCCCGGCTTTGTCCGCGTCCGGGGCGCGCGTGAGCACAATCTCAAGAATGTAGATGTCGACATCCCCCGCGACAGCCTGGTTGTTTTTACCGGCGTTTCGGGCTCTGGCAAGTCCTCCCTTGCCTTTGGAACCCTGTACGCCGAGGCCCAGCGTCGTTACTTTGAATCGGTGGCACCCTATGCCCGTCGCCTGATCGATCAGGTAGGCGTACCGGATGTGGATGCCATAGAAGGATTGCCTCCGGCTGTTGCTCTCCAGCAGCAACGCGGCACGCCCAGCGCTCGCTCTTCGGTGGGTAGCGTCACTACCCTGTCCAGCCTGATCCGCATGCTGTACTCACGCGTCGGCACCTATCCGCCTGATCAGCCCATGCTCTACGCAGAGGACTTTTCGCCCAACACACCCCAAGGCGCCTGTCCTCAATGTCATGGGCTCGGACGAGTCTATGAAGTAACCGAGCAGTCTATGGTACCGGACGACTCGCTGACTATTCGCGAGCGGGCCATTGCCGCCTGGCCTACTGCCTGGCAGGGGCAGAATCTGCGGGACATTCTGGTAACCCTGGGCTACGACGTAGACATACCTTGGCGCGATATCCCCCAAAAGGATCGCGACTGGATTCTCTTTACTGAAGAACAGCCGACCGTTCCGGTCTATGCCGGCCTGACACCAGAGCAGACCCGCGAAGCCCTCAAGCACAAGCGCGAGCCCAGTTACATGGGCACCTTCACCGGTGCGCGCCGCTATGTGCTGCACACCTTTGCCCATTCGCAGAGCGCGTTAATGAAAAAGCGCGTATCCCAGTTCATGGTGGGTAGTCTGTGTCCGCTGTGTGAAGGTAAGCGCCTGAAGCGTGAGGCGCTGTCCGTCACCTTTGCCGGGCATGACATTGGCGAGCTGGCCCGCATGCCTCTGCTGACCCTGGTTGATGTCCTCACACCTGTTGCAGCCGGTGCGCTGGCTTCAGGGTCATCCCCCGTGGAGAAAACCTTCACAAGGGAAGAATCACGCCGCGCACGTGAAGCGCGTGCCCGGGAAGGTGGCGCTTCCCATGAGGCCGCCCCGGACGTGCGCCGTACGCCGACCCTGTCAGACGAAAAGCGCCTGGCGGCCCAACGTATCGCCCAGGATCTGCTGGAGCGCCTGACCACCCTGACCGAGCTAGGGCTGGGATACCTCTCCTTGGAACGCAGCACCCCAACATTGTCTTCGGGAGAGCTGCAACGTCTACGCCTTGCCACTCAGTTGAATTCGCAGCTTTTCGGAGTGATCTATGTGCTCGATGAACCGTCCGCCGGTCTGCATCCTGCTGACGGCGAAGCGTTGTTTACGGCTCTGGATCAACTCAAGGCGGCCGGCAATTCCTTGTTCGTAGTGGAACACGATCTAGAGACGATGCGTCGTGCAGACTGGCTGGTAGATGTGGGCCCTGCAGCAGGCGAATACGGTGGTACGGTTCTCTACAGCGGACCGCCCGCCGGATTGGCCCATGTCGAAGCGTCCCAAACGCGGGATTACCTGTTTGCGTCTCGGCGCACAGCAGCCCCCTTGAGACGCCCGCACCGCAAGCCGCTTCATTGGCTAAGACTAACCGGCGTAACGCGCAACAACCTCAAGGCCCTTGATGTTGCGTTTCCACTTGGCTGCTTTACCTCCGTTACCGGTATCTCTGGCTCCGGCAAATCGACTCTTGTCAGCCAGGCACTATTGGAGTTGGTCGGTGAGCACCTAGGCCGGCCACTGGCCGAGCGCGATGAAGACGAATCACCGCTGGACGAGGAGGCTCCTCAGCCGCTCTCAGGACAAATCATTGAAGGCATGGAGCATATTCGCCGACTGGTCCAGGTGGATCAGAAGCCGATCGGTCGCACACCGCGCTCCAACCTTGCCACTTATACAGGCCTTTTTGACGGCATCCGCAAACTGTTTGCCGCGACCCCGGAAGCCCGGAAACGGCGATATGACGCCGGTCGCTTTTCATTCAACGTAGCCAAGGGGCGTTGCCCGACCTGTGAGGGCGAAGGCTTCGTCAGTGTCGAACTGCTGTTCATGCCCAGCGTGTATGCGCCCTGCCCGACCTGCCATGGCGCCCGTTACAACGCCGAAACGCTGGAAGTCACCTGGCAAGGAAAAACCATTGCGGAAGTCCTGAACCTGACGGTAGAGGATGCCTGTACCTTTTTCGCGGAGGAAGCTGGCGTACTCCGTCCCTTGCACGTCCTGCGTGATATTGGTCTGGGCTATCTGCGCCTGGGGCAACCAGCCACGGAGCTTTCCGGCGGTGAAGCACAGCGCATCAAGCTGGCAACCGAGCTGCAACGTACCCAGCGCGGCGCTACGCTCTATGTACTTGATGAGCCTACAACGGGTCTACACCCTACTGATACGGACCTCCTGGTGCGCCAGCTCAACGGTCTGGTAGAGGCTGGCAATACAGTTGTTGTGGTTGAACATGACATGCGCGTCGTGGCGCAAAGCGATTGGGTCATCGATATCGGCCCAGGGGCTGGTGATAGAGGCGGACACATTGTCGCGAGCGGTACACCCGAGAGCGTTGCAAAAGAGACCAGCAGCAAGACCTCGCCTTACCTGCGGGCGGTACTGGAGAGCTGATCGGGTTCACATGCCAAGCGGTGCCTGGGAACCACCGGCCCGCTTGGCTGACAAACAGGGGCCGCTTTTTTGAAGGAATCAAAATGCCTCACGCCATCAATAAAGACACCAAGGTTTGCATGTCCCTGGCGGGACGCCCTGGCAACACCGGTACACGGTTTCACAATCATCTGTACGAAGCCCTGAACCTGAATTATCTCTACAAGGCGTTCACAACCACCGACCTGCCTGCTGCCATTGGCGGCATCCGAGCGCTTGGCATACGCGGATGCGCTATTTCCATGCCGTTCAAGGAAGCCTGCATTCCTCTTCTGGATGGCCTCGACCCTTCTGCCGCCGTGATCGATTCGGTCAATACTATTGTGAACGATGACGGTAAGCTGACAGGCTATAACACGGACTTTCTGGCTGTCGCCTCACTGCTTGATAGCCATCAGGTGTCTCGTGATCTGACGCTTGCGCTGCGGGGTAGCGGCGGTATGGCCAAAGCCGTGGCGTTTGCCTTGCGGGAGGCCGGCTTCAAGAAGGGACACATCGTGGCTCGCAATCCCACTACCGGCCGAGCCCTGGCTGAATCCTGCGGGTATGAGTGGACCGAATCCCTGGGCGACTTGCGCCCTGAACTCATCATCAATGTGACACCCGTAGGCATGACCGGCGGACCGGAAGCGGACGATCTGTCTTTTGATGACGAAGTGATTCAAAAGGCCAAAGTGGTATTTGATGTCGTGGCAATGCCATCCGAAACCCCACTCATCAAACGCGCCCGCGAACTGGGCAAGCCCGTCATTACCGGCGCAGAGGTTGTTGCCCTCCAGGCACTGGAGCAGTTTGTCCTGTACACCGGCATCCGCCCAAGTCCTGAGCAGGTTGAAGCCGCCGCGGCATACTCGCGCAACCAATAAAGGTAAATAGGGGCAACCGCACATGACGATTGCCCCGCTCTTGACCGTCAACGTTCGAAGGCACAGTGCTGTCTAACAGATTGTGCCTGAATATCACGCCTCGAACCGGCTTACCTCAAGTCCTGTTCCTACCGGCAGCAATACACTGGTAATGCCCGCCTTGGCTCGAATAGCGCGCCCATAGCGCTTCACATCGTCATTGCCGGGCCGGATCATATTATCCGCAACAATGATCGCACCCGGGTTGAGCTTGGGATAAAACGCCTCAAGACACGGTACATAGAGGTCTTTCCACAGATCAAGCAGGACAAAGTCCACTCTACCGGGTAGCGCCTCGATCAGCTGTACGGCATCACCGACCTGAAAGTCGATGTAGTCTGCAAGCCCTGCTTTTTCGGCCATCTCCCGTGCATAGAGTGACTTGTACTCATGCAGCTCCAGAGTAATCAGCTGTCCACCCGTTGCGCGTGCAGCCTCGCCAAGCCAGATTCCGGAATAGCCAAAAGAGGTACCAATTTCCAGAATCGTAGGGGTCTCCAGGCTTTTCGCCAAGATATTGATCAGCTGTCCGGTTTGCGGTCCGACAGCGCGCATGCGTTGATCCTGCCCGCCGTCACGTCCGCCAGGAGGAAGCTCGCGGGGCGCGCTTTGCTCTTTGTGTATCCGCGCGTGATAAGTCTCAAGCACCGTATTGATTTTCTCGTCCATATCCTTTCCTTGCCTGTTCGTTCGATAGCCACACAGGTGCCGCCTTCTCGCGCCACCTTAATGGTTATTGCATGCGGAACGTGTAGGGGCTATAGAAATCCGAGCCGGCCCACGGACGAGTCTCCTCGTTGAAAAGAGGCTTACCCTGCTTATAGCTTTCAGCGTTGGCTGGGTCGCCCTTGCCGTCGTAAGCTGCCACATACGGATAGGGATAGACCGGCCGCGAACGGATCACCTTTTCATCTTTTACTACCGGCTTTTTCATGAGGTTTGGAGCATCCTTCATCTTCTTGAAGCCAGGAGCGCCCTTCATGGGTCTATCCGTCGGTGCGCCAAAGTGGCCCATGACGTTTTGCCCATCGGTCTGGTTTGTAAGGATGGCTTCAGGTGCTTGTCCGCCCTCAACCCAGGAGAGCATGGGTGTCAACAGGTCAAGCTTCGCCGGGCCTTCACCTTGACCACAATGGTAGACGCCTGGCAACAGGTAAAGCCGTTCGAAGGTTGAAGCCTGCTCCTTGCCCATGACGCGCTGAACAGCCTCGTGATACGCAATGGAGTTAATGGGCGAGATATGCGGATCAGCCCAGCCATGCCAGATGATGAGCTTGCCGCCAGCCTTGGCAAAGGCTGATAGGTCCGGGTTGGTTGCATCATAAAACGCATGCAACGGCCTTAGGCGGTCAAAGGTCTTCAAGTCGAATTGCATATCCGAGAGTTTGAAGTCCTTGCCCGGACTCTGCTCAAATGACAGCCATTGCAGTGCGCCCATGGCAATCATTTTGCTGAAAATAGGATCGTCATGGCTTTGCGGAACAAAGACATCCGCCCACGCCAATTCAGATCCCGGCTGCGGTCCACCAGCAATCAGCCGCTGGCCAGTCGCAGGATCTTTAGGTCCTTCGTACAAGCGACGCACCACGCTAACCTCGGCCGCAGTCAGACAGTTAGGGCTATCGCCTTTCTGCTCGCTCTTGCATTGCAACGTGCCCGGATCAAAATGGCAGGCCCGCGGGTCGGAAATCAGACCATCGACCTGCCCATCCAACGCGTCACAGTGATTGAGTACAGCCCTGTGAATCAACGGAAGGCGAGAGGCTATCAGAACAGCCTTACCGTCTGGGCTGGTGTTCGTACGTGCCTGCCAGGCGTGATACATCGCATTCTGGGTCTGGAAGTTCATCGCCGCGGCACCGGCAATGATGCCATTGAAATCGTTTGGATAGCGCTGCGCCTCCATCAACGCTTCGCGTCCGCCATCAGAGCAACCGTTAAAGTAGGAGTAGGCCTCACTACGACCATAAAAGGCATGGATCAGCTTTTTGGCGGCCAGGGCCGTAAGATGCACACCGCGAAAGGCAAAGTCTTGACGCTTTTGCGAATCTTCTCCGAACGACTCCTCGCCCTGGTGTCCCATGTCCGTGCTTGCCGTGACAAAGCCGCCTGTATCGAGCGGCGTACACCCTTCGGCCGCACCGACCTCAAGCGAGATACGGCCACATAATCCACCGCATCCCACCTGCAGATAGCGCTGAGTCCAGCTGTGCAAGGGAAGAACTACCTTGAAGCCAATCGAGGGGGCCAGCGCCCCCTCAACCGCACACACTGCTACGCCATTATCAGAGGTTTCAGTGGCTGAAGTGATCGAACTGCCCTTACCGCCAATGTCGCTCATATCGAGACTTTTAAGCGACGAACAAGCCTGAGCAGGTTGGACGATAGGCAGTGATTGAGACAACGCCAGCGAAGCAGCTGAATTATCTTCCTGGGTAGCAGCGCCCGCCACACTGGCAGCTGATGAACACACCCATAACGTAACGGCCATACAGGCGCGTCTGAGACGTTCGTTGTACATGGGACGATCTCTATGAATACTTAAAAACAGGTTAGCTTCCAGGCATACCGCTTGTGCAGTGACTACTGCTGCTGCAATCGACTGCCAGTGCCGGTAGTACAGGGCTATCCTGGGTTATCCCATCAGGTATTTGACGCATGGCTGAATCAGTCAGGCTGTCGCTCATGCTTTTTTCAGCCTCAAGTGTGAGTAACAACTGTGCAGGCAATGTGAAGATTGGGCTATGTCCTTGAAAACGTCAGACACACCCGCCTAAATATAACTAGCAGTACCCTTCAGGCCCGCTCCTTATGAAGCTCAGCATTTCCACAAAAGCCTTTATTGCCATACAAACGCTGTCGGTCCTGGCAGTGCTCAGCATGGGGTTTGCCGCCTACTGGAGCTTTACCCGCAGCTTTGTAGGCTTTCTGAACGAGCAGGCTATTATTCGCATGACCAATGCCATTCCAACATTGGAAGATGCCTATACCCAACATGGCAGCTGGCAGTTTCTGGTAGGAACGCATGTTCAATGGTTCGAACTCTTGAGTACCAGTCTCAGGCAGCATGAAGGTGAGCCCCATACCCGACGCGAGCCTCCCATAGCCGATCTGACGGGAGCGCATATGCGCTTCACCCTTCTGGATGCCCAGCACCGCTATATCAATGGTTATCCCAACTACAAGGACATCGCCACCTTCAAACCGGTACAGGCAAACGGTATGGTTGTAGGCTGGATGGGCATGACGCCCTTCGAGAGCGTTACGGCCATTGGTGATGAGCGCTTTCAACAAGACCAGGTTCGCTCAATCTGGTTGATCGTGGGCGCCAGTTTGATCATCTCCTCCTTCATTGCCTGGCGTATTGCCCGCACGCTGTCGCGTCCGATCAGGCAGGTGGCATTGGCTACCCATCGGCTGGCCCGAGGAGAGTACAGCACACGGGTTGGCGTCCACTCACAGGATGAAGTGGGCCAGCTTGCTCAGGACTTCAATCAGATGGCCAAAACCCTGGAAAACAACGAGAACATGCGGCGCCACTTCATGGCGGATATCTCCCATGAGCTAAGAACGCCACTTGCTGTCCTGAAAGGGGAAATGGAGGCGCTTGAAGATGGCATTCGCCCGCTGACCAAGGAGGCAATTGCCTCCCTTCAGGCCGAAGTGGAATCCCTGAGCAAGCTGGTTGACGATATTTTTGCCCTATCCCTTTCTGAGCTGGGTGCTCAGGCCTACCAAAAGCGTCCAGTGCAGTTGGAGTCCGTTCTTTATGGCATTGCCGCTACGTTTGAAAGGCGCTGCTTGGTAAACACGCTATCGTTAACCCTGGAAATACCCGGCGAACCGCTGTGGATCAGCGGTGATGAAAGTCGGCTTCAACAACTCTTTACTAACTTGCTGGAAAACAGCCTGCGTTATACCGATGCGGGCGGTCATATCCTGATACGCGCTCGACGAGAGCGAGACGGCATCCTCATCAGCTGTGAAGACTCCGCGCCAGGCGTATCCGAAGAGCAACTGGGCCGCCTGTTCGAGCGATTCTACCGAGTCGAGCAATCACGCAACCGGGCCACTGGCGGCGCTGGGCTTGGGCTGGCGATTTGCCGCGGTATTGTCGAAGCCCATGGTGGGCGAATTGACGCCACATCCTCGCCCTTGGGCGGGCTCTGCGTGACATTGCAGTTTGATCCCCTGCCTGACTTGGCGAGTAACTAAAGATGCCGCACCGCTCCTCTCTCTCAACACCTACCATCCTGATTGTGGAAGACGAACCCAAGCTGGCCGCGCTCCTGGCAGATTACGTCAGAGCGGCCGGCTGGAATGCCCAGCTGGTCATGAACGGTCTTGAGGTGCTGCCTGCTTTTACGCAATACAGCCCAAGCCTGGTCCTGCTTGACCTCATGCTGCCCGGCAAGGACGGAATTGAGGTGTGTCACGAGATTCGCGCCATCAGCCAGACGCCTGTGATCATGGTAACAGCCAGGGTGGAAGAAGTGGATCGCTTGCTGGGCCTGGAGATTGGCGCGGATGACTACATCTGCAAACCTTTCAGTCCGCGCGAAGTCATTGCCCGGATCAAGGCCGTGCTGCGTCGAACGCAAACACCTGCGCCAGCCCTGCCAGGCGGCTTGAGTATTGATACCGACCGCTACCAGGCCTTTCTTAACGGAGCCCTGCTTGATCTGACGCCTGTAGAGTTTCGCCTGCTGATGACCTTTGCCGAACACCCTGAGCAAGTCTTCTCACGCGATCAGCTCATGAACAACCTGTATCAGGATCACCGCATCGTATCGGACAGAACGGTAGACAGCCACGTCAGCAATTTGCGTCGCAAACTACAGCAACACCTGCCCAATCAAGAGTTCATTCGCTCGGTATATGGCGTAGGTTACAGCTTCAAGTTGGACTAGTCAGAGTCGGCACTGGCCTCTACTTACTCCCTTTCATGTGTCATAGACTTCAGGCGCTTCCGACAAATAGCCTGACTACTGGCTTTCATACGTATGCATTCATTGCGGGTAAAGAGCCGCCACAAAAGAACATTTTATAAAACAAACATAACGTCACTTACTTTAATAAATCCAAAAAGATATCAATTCGATATCAAATAGATATTTAACCCAATAAGGACAATCGGTCTTGCAATATAAAAAATCCCCTCTTTAATAAGACTATCCTTAATCATAAAGAGGAGAATACCAGACTGATGATATCTTTTACCTAAAGCATCCTGGAAGCATGCTTTCCTCGCAAGTCGTTCAGACTGGATTGTTAAAACTATTCATGTATGTAAACTTTTGCGGGAAAACGCATATGAAGTACCTTGGCGAACTTTATTTTATTAAGCGTATATCAAAATTTCAGTTAGCAATAATACTTGCTGGAGCCTTTGGATTTTTAAATGGTAACGTAAAAGCCCAGAGCGCTGGCTTTGAACTTCTAGGCTTGAATATGTCGGGTGCCGGCTTTGCTCCGCAGGTTCTTCCTGGCATTAATGAAAAGAACTATGTATTTCCTACAGAAAATTACTTTAAGTATTGGAGCAGCCAGGGCATCAGACTGATTCGTTTCCCCATTATTTGGGAGAGACTTCAATCAAACCTCGGGGGGCCTCTTGATCAAAACTATATCGCCTTGGTGGATAGAACCTTTGCTTACGCTCAGAAGTATAATATGAAAGTTATTCTGGACCTTCATAATTATGCGCGATACAAGGGGCAGATCATAGGAACCTCCGCTGTACCCTACTCCCGTTACAAGGAAATAATGACCCATATCGCTACCAAGTGGAGTAGCCAACCGGCACTGTTTGCCTATGACATCATGAACGAGCCCAATGGAGCTCTCGCTTATTGGCCAACCGCCGCTCAATATGGGATAGATGGCGTACGTGTCATTGATAAAACAAAGCCAATTATTATCGAGGGCAACGGCTGGGCCAGCGCAACCCGATGGCCGGAATGGAACGACTCTTTGCTCAACCTGAAGGACCCGGCAAATAATATCGTCTATTCCGCTCACTCTTATTTCGACGAAAATGCAGGTGGGAACTACCAGGCGGTAGATGTCGGAAAACTAGACCCCATGTATGGCGTAACGCGAGTAAAACCGTTTGTAGAATGGCTCAAGAAAAATGGCAAACGAGGCTACATCGGAGAGTTCGGGGTTCCAGATAATGACCCCCGCTGGCTAGCCATGATGGACAACATGCTGGCGTATCTGAAGCAGAATTGCATTCCAGCTACCTATTGGGCAGCAGGGCCAGGCTGGGGAAATTATTTTATGTCTGTGGAGCCTGTTGGCGGTCGCGAGAGACCGCAATGGGCAACGCTAAAGAAATACATCAACAACACCAGCTGTTCAACGTTTGGTCCACCTAAATAGCGCTGCGCAGCGGAGGCTCCTAGCGTATGCCTGCATGCGTCTTGCCAAGATAGAAGAGGCTTTTGCAAACGTTGTAAAAGCCTCCATGAGCAGTAGCGCTCACCGACCACGCAGCAGACATCCAATACTTATAGGAACGAAAACGGATAATTAATGATCAGCCTGTTCTCATCGATATCCCTGCCATAACTGCTCCGGTAGATTGCGTTTCGCCAGCGTATCGAAAGCCCTTTCGGGCCCTGCTGAACGACATACGTCACGTCTATATCACGTTCCCACTCATGGCCTCCTCCGACTTTATCCAGATGCGAGCCGTGGATATAACTCGTAAAGAAACTGAGTCCCGGCAGCCCCATCGGGGCAAAATCATAGCCATAGCGCACCTGCCAGCTCCGCTCACCTGCGGTGCCAAAGTCATGGTATTGCACATAATTCGGCAGGTACGGATTGTTGATATAAGGAAAGCCGCTTGAGCCTTCCAGATGTTGATAAACTGCCGTAAAGCTATGGCCTTTCACACTGTACGTCAGGGATCCGCTGTATACATCGCTCTCTATTTCCCCCACCCGCGCCGCACCTGTGTCACGGCTAAAAAAAGTCCTTAGATCGGCCTCTACCGTTCCTTCGCCCCATTTCTGGCGGTGAGTAAGCCCTAGAAAATGCTGCCGATAGACACCCTGTAATTCGCCGTAGTAATAGCTGGCCGTCAGTGCTGGCGTGACAGTATAACTGCCACCCCCATAACGGAAATGATCGCCCTCACCTGTCGCGCGGAAGCGACCCTCTTTGGTGGCTATCATGATTTTTTGCAGATCGGTCGAGTCAGGGGTGGTGGTACGGTCGAACTGAGCAACGTTGAGCGAAAGCCCTGTGATTTCATTCGAGCTGATCTGCGTTCCCTGGTAAAACTGAGGAAACATCCGGCTACCGTTGAACTGAAGGACCGGAACCTTTGGCAAGGCAATTCCTTGACGCAGCACCGTCTTGGAATACTTGATTTTGGCCGCTATACCGCCCTTTGAATATTCCTCTGCCGCTTCTCCCGAGTTGGTCTTGGGCAGCAGGCCACTCCCTGTACGATCAGGACTGGAATCAAGCTTGAGTCCCCAAAAGCCCATCGCATCAAGGCCCAGACCTACCGTCCCCTCGGTAAATCCGGACTCGTACTGCAGCAAAAGCCCTTGAGCCCACTCATCCCGCTTCGAAACACCGGCCTCTTCCCGAAAGTCACCGTTGTAATAGAAGTTACGGATATCGAGTCGGGCCTTGCTGTCATCCATGAAGCCAGCAGCCCATAACGGTAGAGAGCAAAGCATGCCTAAGGTGAATACGGTATGGCGCAGGATATGAATCATTGTTGTTTTCTCCAGGCGCAAGAGAGCACTGCCCGGCATAACCGGACAGGACCAAGATAAACGGCGGGATTTAGTGCTTGTGGTGGAGCTCTTGGGCCAGCTTGTCGCGGTCCAGTTCTTTCTCCCATGAGGACACTACGAGCGTAGCTACGCCGTTGCCGACCAGGTTTGTCATTGCAAGGCCCGTCCCCATGAAGCGGTGGATACCCAGGATCAACACCATGCCAGCCACTGGCACCACTGGAATCACCATCAAGGTACTGGTCAACATCACAAAAGCCGCGCCCGACACACCACTGGCACCTTTGGAGGTCAGCATCGCCACGATGACCAGAGTCAGTTGCTGACTTAAGCTCAAATCAATGTTCAGAGCCTGGGCAATGAAGAGCACCGCCATGGTCAGGTAGATATTGGTGCCGTCCAGGTTGAACGAGTACCCCGTAGGTACAACTAACCCCACAACCGACTTGGAGCAACCCAGGCGCTCCATTTTTTCCATGATCTGCGGTAGCACCACTTCGGATGAGCTCGTTCCCAACACGACCAGCAGCTCATCCTTGATATACGCTATAAAGCGCAGGATGCTGAAACCAGAGAGCCGTGCAACGCCTCCCAGCACCACGACAATGAACAGAACGCAGAGCAGATAGAAGCTGCCGATCAGTTTAAACAGGGGTAGCAGTGAGGCGGCGCCATAAGTACCAACCGTAAATGCAATAGCGCCAAACGCCCCGATGGCTGACAGCTTAGCAATGATATGCACAATGCGAAAGAACACACCCGACAGGCCTTCTATCATGTCGTAGACCGGCTTGCCCTTCTCACCCATGGCCGACAGCGCACATCCAAAGAACACCGAAACCAGAAGAATGCACAGTACATTTCCTTCTGCAAATGCCTGAAAAAAGGTGGTAGGAATAATGCTCATCAGAAAGTCGACCATATGCAGGTGCTTGGCCTTTTCTGCAAAGCCCGTAACCGCCGAGGCATCCAGGGTGCTGGGGTCGATATTGAATCCACCACCGGGATTGAACAGGTGTCCGCCAATCAAGCCAATGATAAGGGAGAGGGTTGAAATGATTTCAAAGTAAAGCAAGGCCTTACCGCCTACTCGCCCTACTTTCTTCAGGTCCTGCATGCCGGCAATACCGATGACCACGGTACAGAATACGACCGGCCCGATAATCATCTTGATGAGCTTGATAAACGCATCACCGAGCGGCTTGAGATCCGCTGCAAAGTCAGGCCAAAAATGCCCGACGACCACGCCGAGCAGAATGCCTATCAGTACCTGAACATACATGGCGCGGTAAAACGGTTGCTTGGTCTTGACGGTGTTTTGGGTTGACGCACCTACGGGGGTGGTGGCCTGCGAGAGAGGATTCATATAGGACTCCACTACCAGTCATTGTTGTTGGATTTGGTGTGGCGAAGGCGCTCTATCAGCGCCCATAAAGCGTCATGGGGTTATCTACCAGAAGTTTCTGGCGAAGCGCCGGATCAGCGCAGAAGCGAAACATCAGGTCTACCAAACCGCCATCGTTGGGCATGTCACGGGTGATATTTGGATGCGGCCAGTCAGTCCCCCAGAGCACGCGATCAGGCGCATGTTCAATGAGCCGTTCGGCAAATGGAATGGCATCCTCGAAGGGTTTGCGTCCTGCTGAAACGCGCTCTGCACCACAGACCTTGACCCAGGCCAGCGGGTTTTCCATAAGTTCCAGCAGGGCTTTGAATGGTGCCTGATCAAGTCCCTCCTGAGCCTTGACACGCCCCATATGGTCAATGATGAAAGGAACCCCGATACGCTCCAACCGATCGGCATAAGTAACGATATCCTGAGCATCCAAATGCAGTACCACATGCCAGCCCAGCGGTTCCAGGCGTTCCAATACCTGATCAAATAGCTCTAGGTCGGGTGCACCACCCAAGTGGGCTACAAAGTTGAAGCGTACGCCGCGAACGCCACCAGCATCCATTTCAGCCAATTGCGCATCGCTTTCACGGCCGTTGACAATGGCCACACCTCGATAGCGTCCTTCACTACGCGCGATAGCGTCGAGCATGGCCCGGTTATCGCTGCCATGGCAGCTCGCCTGTACGATCACAGCCCGACTAAAGCCTAGAAAATCATGAAGATTACGTAAGGTTTCAAAGGGTGCATCCGGTGGCGTGTAGCTACGATCCGGAGCGTACGGGAATCGACTACTTGGGCCGAACACATGGCAATGGGCATCCCATGCACCTTCCGGCAGGGTATGGTGTGGCTTGGTAGGTTGGGGATCAGGTGCCAGACAGCTTTTCATCACGTCTCCTCGTTCATTGTGATTATTCGAAGGGATACGTCGATGGTGACGGCTATTTCTTGGAGCAACAATAAAGCCTGGGTTCTAGCAGCTATGCAGGATTTGCATAACGGGTCAGCGGCTATGCACGTGTTCGCGGACCATCGCCAGCGTTTGGTCAGCCAATCGCGTCAGGGGCCGCTGCGCGGCGGTTGTAACAAACAGATGCGTATGAACAACCGGGTCGATAATAGCTGCCGAGCGCAGGCCTTCTGGTACATAAGGCCCGGACAACGCCGTACGGAACAGAATGCCGTAGCCCAACCCCAGGGCCACCAGCTCAAGCAGAGAAGGAATGCCATCCACCTCAAGCGCGACATCCAGCTCGACGGTATGGCGAGCTGCCTCGGACTCAACCAGGCGACGCAAAGAATGGGGTTGGCTCGGAATGATCAAGGGATAGCGGCCCAGTTCTTTGAGCGGGATTTCATCTGGTAGATTCGAGGATTTTGCACCCACCAGCACTAGCGGCTCCGAGTGCAAATGCTCATAACAGAGTTGGGCATTCTGGGCCGGGTTGAACAGTAGCGCAAAATCCAGCCGTCCTAGCAGCAGCCACTCCCGTATCGAGTGCGTCAGCCCTTCCTTAATGCCCAGCGCGCAGTGAGGAAAGCGCTCGCGAAAGGCCGTTACCAGCCCGACGGTGTGGCAGCGTGCAATGCTCGGCGGCAAGCCGATAACCACTTTGCCCGACAAGGTGTCCCGCTGCTCACGCAATTCCTCCCGAGCCACCTGAACCTGCCGTAAGATGCCTTGCCCATGCTCGAACAACCGCATCCCGGAGGCCGTCAGCGTGACACCACGGCCATTGCGCAGCAGCAGATGCTCCTGCAACTCGACCTCTAACTGACGCACCTGCCGGCTGACCACCGATTGGGACAGGCCAAGTACCGCCGCAGCCTTGGTAAAGCTACCGAACTCGGCGACCCGTACAAAGCACTCCAATTGCTTGAGGTCCATGAACACATGATCTCATACGGCAAAAGGGCAGCTTATCGCCTTTCTGCAGATGAGAGTACCCGACGTCTTCAGACCTTGCCGGACCAGACCGATGCCGGTATACACACTACACCGTTAAACAACAACCGCGCGGTACGCAGCAGTCCACATCCGGCCAACTCACCCTGCCGACGATGGAGCTCGACAGTAAATTCTCCCGTGGGATGTTCAACAGAGAGCCGCAACGAGTCGCCCTGCTCTACCCGGGCCAACCCATCAGCCACCGAGCCTTCGATCAGACAGGCCGAGGCCACGCTTACCGCACCGAAAACGCCAATAGAGGCGTGGCAGCGATGGGGAATAAAAGTTCGGCTACTGATAGCACCACCCGCTTGGGGTTCAGCAATCAAGCACATTTTGGGGACTGTACGGTGGGTAACATCCCCCAGGTTCATACGCGGCCCGGCCTGAAGACGAATCGACTCGATTCTGGTCTTAAGTTCGGTATCGCCATCCAGCTGCTCACGCGTCTCATAACCGGTGCGACCCAGATCGGCCGCTCGAAGCAGCACTACCGGCATGCCATTATCGATACAGGTCACCTCAATCCCATCAAACGTGTCGCACACGTTTCCGGTCGGTAACAGCGCACCACAACTAGAGCCAGCAATATCCTCGAATTCAACAATCAGCGGAGCGGCCGTACCCGGTACGCCATCAATGCGGGCATCGCCTTCATACTGCACCTCACCGTTTGGCGTAAGTACATTCGCAACGGCAATCTGACCGGTGTTTTCCATGAAGATACGAACCTGAGTTGTATCTTCCAGCACAGGAACCAGTCCTTGTTCTATGGCAAACGGGCCAACACCCGCCAGAATATTGCCGCAGTTCTGCCCATAGTCGACTCGCGCTTCCTCTACCAGTACCTGAGCGAACAGGTAGTCCACATCGACATCCGGTCGCTCGGAGCGCTTGATGATCGCAACCTTACTGGTCAGCGAATCTGCGCCGCCGATACCGTCAATCTGGCGCTTGTCAGGCGAGCCCATAACGGCCAGCAGGACTTTTTCCCGCAGTGCTCCATCGTTAGGAAGATCAGTGGCGAGAAAGTAGGCTCCCTTGGAAGTACCGCCGCGCATCATCAGGCAAGGAATACGAGTCTGTCCCATGGTTCAGCCCTCCAGCTCGTCCAGACTATCAACGTACCGAAGGCCCTTTTCGGCCAGGCGAGGACGCATGTTGTAGATGTCGAGCCCTAATTCGCCATTAGCCAGCCGAATCCGCTTCTGCTCTTCGGCATCGGCCCGCTTGCGACTGGCCTCGACCACGGTTTGCACCTCGGCACGCCGAACCACCACAACGCCATCGTCATCAGCCACAATAACGTCGCCGGGGTTGATCAGCTGGCCGGCACAAATCACTGGAATGTTGACCGAGCCGAGCGTTTCCTTGACCGTGCCCTGGGCATAGACCGCTTTCGACCACACGGCAAAGCCCATCTCCCGCAGCGTGCGGCTATCGCGCACACCTGCATCGACCACCAGCCCACGTACACCGCGTGCTTTGAGCGAGGTCGCCAGCAGATCACCAAAGTAACCATCGTGGCATGGCGAACTGGGTGCTACGACCAGGATATCGCCCGGCTGGCACTGCTCTACCGCAACATGGAACATCCAGTTGTCCCCAGGTGCTACCAGTACAGTTACAGCCGAACCGCTGATGCCATAATCCTGCTGAATCGGGCGAATATCTGGAGCCAGCAGCCCTTTGCGACCCTGAGCTTCGTGAACGGTTGCCACACCATACTGACCCAGCTCATCAACCAGCCCCACTTCGGCCCGTGCGATAGTGCGGACTACAACGCCGTTCTTGCCGATCAAGCTGCTCATCCCAGATTCTCCGTCACGCGTGGGAAGATGCTCTGGTAGCCCTCACCGTAGATGATGTTCTTACTGGAGGTAATGCCTACGTTGCGCTTGGCCTGTACGCCACGTTGTAGCGCTACACGGGTGTAGTACTCCCACAAGTGTTCCTGGCCAGCCATGCACTGAATAGCGGCATACTTCTTGTCCCACACGTCGGTGATGTCTAGCAGTACGTCCGGGCGCCATTCGCACTGCTCAGGCTGGTGCGGCTCGAAGCAATAGACGGGCGGCGCACCGACAATTTTCTCGCCCGGCTTGTAGCCTTCTGCCTGAGCGATGATGCGCGCTTCCTGTGCCAGGTGCGTAGCCAGTGGATGGTCGTAGTTGTAGGGGTCCTTCAGCGAGTGACTAAGCACAAATTCCGGCTGTACGCGGCGGAACACATCGGCCAGACGAAACAGCGTTTCCTTGTCGGCACGCATAGGGTAATCACCGATGTCGAAGAACTCGACAGTGGCACCCAGTATCTCAGCTGCCGCCTGCGCCTCTTCACGGCGCGCCGCCTTGACCTTCTCTTCGGTCATTTCGCCCTTGCGCCAGAGTTTGGCCGACTCGCCCCGCTCACCAAAGGACAGGCAGACGACATGCACGTCATAACCCTGCCCGACATGCAGAGCGATAGCGCCACCTGCACGCCAGACGAAATCAGCGGAATGGGCGCTGACGACCAGAGCAGTTTTTTTGTTGGAATCGATCATGTCCAGGCTCCTCATGTTTTCAAGGAGAGTCGCACGGCTGATCCTGAGCGAATATTGCGTTCAGCTAGAGCAGGTATACCTTTTACTTATCAACACGCCGCGCGCATGATGCAGGCATGTGCCCTGCCAAGAGAACACCATGACTGCCGAACTTCCCAATCTAATGCAGATACGCGCGTTTGTCCGGGTGGCGGACCAAGGCAGTGTTTCCAAGGCGTCTGAAGTACTGTACCGCGCGCAATCTGTTGTCACCCGTTCCATTCGCGACCTGGAAGAGCGGCTTACCATTGCATTGTTCGAACGGCATGCCAATGGAATGCGGCTGACCGATTACGGCGCCCGCATCTTGCCTCGTGCACGACAGGCATTGGCTGAGCTGGAGACAGTGCCCCGCTTGCTGGGTAACCATCCAGGCGCGATCACCGAACCCCTTTATCTGATGCATACCCGGCGTCTGGAAGTGTTCGTCAAGCTGTGCGAAACCCACCATATGCAGACAGTAGCTACCCTCTTCGGCCTGACCCAACCCGCTGTGAGTGCAGCCCTCAAGGTGTTGGAAGGTGGTTGCGGCCATACACTGTTCGAGCGCACTCCCAAAGGCCTTCAGCCTACACGAGCGAGCCTGGATATTGTCCTGCCGATTCGTCGGGCATTGAATGAGCTGCGCCATATCGATGCCGACATTGCCGCCCTACGCGGCTCGCTCCAGGGAACCGTCATGGTGGGTGCCTTGCCCTTGGGGCGAACCCGGCTGTTGCCTGAAGCTATTGTGCGCCTCGTCTCTGCGTACCCTCAAATTCGTGTGGCGACCAATGAAAGTGCGTTTGACCTGTTGGCTACCGACCTGCGGGCCGGTGACATCGACTTTGTACTGGGCGCCCTGCGCCCCTCCGACTATGCCAGCGATCTGTTGGGTGAAACGCTGCTGACTGAAGAGCTGGTGGTACTGGTACGCCGGGGCCATCCATTACTGGATCAGGGGGTAAATACCAATGACCTTATCCATGCTCGCTGGGTGCTGCCCCGTGCAGGCTCGCCGGCCCGCAACCAGCTCGATGCCTTCTTTAGCGAGCTGGGTACGGAAACGCCACTACCGGTAGTTGAAACGGGGGATCTGGCGATTATCCGTGGGCTGCTCGTACGCTCTGATATGTTGGCTGTCGTTTCAGCCCATCAACTTGAATACGAGATCGCCTCAGGCGAGTTGCAACGTCTCCCCTTGCGGCTTCGCCATACCACCCGCGCCATAGGTCTGATCTACCGCACCGGTGGCCTGCACTCACCTGCAGCCAAAGCGTTGATGGAAAAGATCCGTGAAGTAGCCCTGGAGCGCTTGGACGCCTGATTTTACTGGGATGCAGGCGCTTTATAAGCCAGCCTAAACCGCACCCACTTTGCCAATAACGCTGTCAGGGATGGTTTTAATCAGCACCTTGACGCAAAACAGTGGTGAAGGACTGTCTGCGATGGATGCCACTACTGCCTTGTATTTGGCAGGAATCTGGTCAAGGCATCGCTTGGCCGTTCGTGTTACGGCCTCGTTAGAATCGTGTATTTCGGCAGCAAGTGCCAGGGCGAGAAGTGCTTCCAGAAACGTCATGACACCAGACTGCCAATGGACTATCGCCATTTAGTGAATGGACGCAGCGACAGGCACCGCGCCCTGGGTTGGAGTTATTTCTTTCCAGCAACCGAGTACAGCACCTGCTGATTACGCGTTTTCTGGAACTCTTCCAGTGATTGACCACGCATGGCTGAATAGATGTGCAGGTTGGATACCCCTACCACCGCGCCGAGCTTCTCTAGCAGGAAGAAAATAACACCGTAGTGAATCAGCCCACGCCAATCGCGGCGTCGAATCAGGTCGCGCTCTTCGTCAGTCAGGCCGGCTTCCTCGAACATGGCCTCCGGCTCCTCCAGAAAACGCTCACGCCAGGCCGGAGTGATCATGCCATGCAGGAATTTGTTCAGCCGATATCCTTTGGCACTGCGCTCCAGCGTAAACGGGTACGTGCCCTCCAGCTTTTCGACACCAGCCAACTGATGGTTCATGTGTTCGCGGTGGCGGGCTTGTATGTCGATGGGTAATGGCCGCGCCTGGTTTTCCAAGAGCAGCGTCGCGATACCGGTCATCGAAGGAAGGTAATAATCCTGGTGAATCAGCTTTACATTGGATGAGAGCGCACCACGCATGATCAGCCAAGTGATGACCTCCGACCCCTCAAGTCCACCCAGCGTTGCGTATTCGGCAATGGTCATCTCGGTAAGACGCGCGGGGTCGTTGACAAAGAGATCAACAAACTGGGCGTCCCATTCAGGATTATTGAAGCCACACCGCTCACCATGGACCTGATGGGACACACCACCCGTGGCAGCAATGACCACCTTCAGATCCTCGGGATAGCTCTCGATGGCACGCCGCAAGGCCTGTCCCAGGTTGTAGCAGCGCTTGGCACTCGGGATCGGAAACTGCAACACACCGACCTGCAGAGGTACTACGTCTACCGGCCATTCCGGCTCGAACGGCAGCAGCGCAGACATGGGTGAGAACAGACCATGGTCGATCGGCTTGTCACGAAAGAACGACATGTCGAACTCATCAGCCATGAGACTGGCCCCGATATGCCGGGCCAGCGCCGCATGCCCACCAATGGCAGGCAGTCCACGTACGCCACCGCCCTCGTCTGCCACACCATAGTGATCGTCTACGCCCAGGGCGAAGGCCGAATAGTGATCGAAGAAGAACGAGGTGATGTGATCGTTGAAGATATAAAACAGCACATCAGGCTGCTTATCCTTAAGCCACTCCTTCATCGGCTCGAAGCTCTTGAAGATGGGCGCCCAGGCGGCCTCCTCCTGCTTGTTGTAGTCGACTGCAAAGCCGATCGTAGGCGTGTGCGAGACGGCCAGGCCTCCGATAATACGTGCCATAAAATAATCCTTAATGAATGATCAAGACGCCAAGGCAGGCTGGGCTGCACGCCGTGCAGCATAACCATTGCCCAGTATGGCCAGCGCTGCCACGAAAGCCGGTATCGCCAGCACTGCAAAAATCAATCCGAAGCTCAGCCCAAGGCTCAGCACCGCACCACCGATTACCGAGCCGAAGATCGCACCAAAGCGGCCTATCCCCAACATCCAGCTCACACCTGTGGCGCGGGACTCGGTAGGATAATAGCCGGGGGCATAGGCATTAAGACCTGTCTGCGCGCCGCTCATGCAAAAGCCCGCCGCGATAACGCCAAGTGTCAGCAGGCTGGATTCCAGGCCAAAGGCACCCAAGAGCAGGATGAACGCACCGCCCAAAGCATAGGAGCCTGCAATAACACGATTGGGATTGCGCCTGTCCATGATCCAGCCAACCACGATTGCTCCTACCGTCCCGCCAATCTGAAACAGTCCTGTGATGGTCGCTGCACGCTCGATCGGGATACCGGACTCACGAATCAGCGTAGGCAACCAGCCCATCATCAGGTAGATCACGAGCAGCCCCATGAAATAGGTAACCCAGAGGGAAAACGTTCCTAAACGATAACGCTCTGCAAACAAGGCGCGAACCGGCGCCTTGTGGTGAACCGTAGGCTCAAGCGTGATAAAACGTGTTTGCGCCGTAAACTGGCCACCCAGTCGATTCAGCACTTTGGCGATACGGGCGGCAGGTGCGTCTTTTACGACAAGAAACCGGGCAGACTCAGGCAAAAACAGCCAGAGGAACGGCAGCAAGAGGATAGGTAGAAGGCCACCCACCAGCAGCACAGACTGCCAACCATAATGGGGAATCAGCCAGGCAGCTACAAAGCCGCCGGCACCCGAGCCCAGGTTGAACCCGGTAAACATCACGGTAATCAGCACGGAGCGATAGCGCTCGGGTAAATACTCCGAAAGCAGTGTCGTCGTATTGGGCATCGCCGCCCCGAGCCCTACCCCGGTGAGAAAACGCAGGATGGCCAGCTCATAAGGGTTACGTGCGAAGGCGCATGCCAGGCTCAGCGCACCAAATACAGTCACGGCACCGAGCAGTACCGTCTTGCGACCGAAGCGGTCGGCATAAGGGCCCGCAACCAATGCACCCACCGCAAGACCAACCATAGCCGCACTCATGACCGGTCCGAAGGCGGTTTTGGATAGATTCCAGTCCTGCATCAGTGATGGCGCAATGAAGCCCATGACGGCGACATCCACACCATCGAACAGGACGATGAAAAAACACAGGACAAGGATCAACCACTGATAGCCCGAGACAGGCCGGTTATCAATCCATTGTTTAACGTCGACAGGCGAGTCGGTGTGCATGACGGCCACCCTTGTTGTTTTTATGGTGATTCGAATGCCCATAGGGCTTATCACGTGATGGCAGAACGAAACTGCCTCACGGTCAGCCCAGACGTTAAAGCCACTCGCCTGGCCCGTCGTCTGGGAAATGCTTAAGGGGGTATCTGATTTTTTTATGAGGGCGTCAGGCACCTGAGCGAAACGGTACTCGGGTGCCTGAGGCTGAAAGGAAGGCAAGCCCGTGTTATACGAGCCTGAAGGGATACGTCAGATGACAAAGAGATCAACGAACCGATTGACCGGAGTACGCTCGAGTGTCGCCTGATCCTTGCACAAAGCAAAAATCTGCTCACAGCGCTGTGCCGGGAAACGGGTAGCCAAGTTGTTCTTGAACTTGGCCTCGAGCAGCGGGATGCCTTCGTCGCGGCGACGGCGATGGCCAATCGGATACTCTACCGTGACCTTGTCGGTACAGGTGCCATCCTTAAAGAATACCTGGATGGCATTGGCTATAGAGCGCTTGTCAGACTCCAGGTACTCCTGGCTGTAGCGCAGGTCTTCGATGATTTCCATTTTCTCGCGCAACTGATCGATCAGCGGATGCGCTGCATGGAAGGCATCTTCGTAGTGCTCGGCCACAAGGTCTCCGTACAACAGCGGCACGGCAATCATGTACTGCAGGCAGTGGTCGCGGTCAGCCGCGTTGGCCAGCGGGCCGACCTTGGAAATGATACGGATGGCAGACTCGTGGGTAGTCACCACGATCTTTTCGACCTGATCGAGCTTCTCACGAACCTGGGGATGCAAAATGACCGCTGCCTCGGCCGCCGTCTGGGCGTGAAACTCTGCAGGGAAACTGATCTTGAACAGGACGTTTTCCATTACGTAACTGCCAAACCCCTGCGGGAAGCTGAATTGGCGCTTGTCCTGCGGCTTGGTCTCTAGATCCTTGTTGGTATGGCTGAACAGCACATCATAAAAGCCCCACTGAGGTGCGCTCAGCACGCCCGGAATACCCATTTCGCCGCGCATGGCAATGTCTGCCAGACGTACACCGCGGCTGGTGGCGTCCCCTGCTGCCCAGGACTTGCGCGAACCTGCATTCGGCGCGTGCCGATAGGTACGCAGTGCCTGTCCATCTACAAAGGCGTGAGAGATAGCGGCAAGCATCTGCTCGCGATTGGCGCCCATCAACTTGGCCGCAACCGCCGTCGACGCCACCTTGACGAGGATGACATGGTCAAGCCCGACCCGGTTGAAGGAGTTCTCCAGCGCAAACACTCCCTGAATTTCGTGCGCCATGATCATGGCTTCAAGCACGGCGCGCATGGTCAGAGGCGCCTCGCCCTGCGCAACGCGCTTTTGCGACAAATGATCGGCTACTGCCAGAATGCCGCCCAGGTTATCCGAAGGATGTCCCCACTCCGCTGCGAGCCAGGTGTCGTTGTAATCCAGCCAACGCACGATACAGCCGATATCCCAGGCAGCCTTTACCGGGTCCAGGCGAAAACTCGTTCCGGGTACGCGCGCGCCATACGGCACCACGGTCCCTTCCACAAACGGACCCAGATGCTTGGTGCATTCTGGGAAACGCAGGGCCAGAAGGCCACACCCCAGCGTATCCATCAGACAATTACGCGCCGTGTTTAGCGCCTCGGTAGAGTCAATCGTATAGTTCAGGACGTAGTCGGCGATGTCCTGCAGAACGTTGTCATAGTCAGGACGATTATTCAGGTCGACGTTGGCGCTCATGCTCTCGCTCTCATGGTTCATTGTTATGTGAGGCAGCGGCAGTCGCTGCCTTTGGATGTATCTACGCGCTGCGCTCTTCGAGCCGCACATACGGGCGCTGCTCGACGCCGGTGTACTCCGCACTCGGGCGAATGATGCGGTTGTTGGCACGCTGCTCGAACACATGGGACGCCCAGCCTGTAACCCGCGAGCAGACAAAGATCGGGGTAAACAACTTGGTGGGAATTCCCATGAAGTGGTACGCGGACGCGTGGTAGAAATCGGCGTTGGGGAACAGCTTCTTCTGCTCCCACATGGTGTGGTCGATCGCTTCGGATACAGGGAATAGCACCGTATCGCCTACTTCCTCGGAGAGCTTTTTCGACCAGACCTTGATGACTTCATTGCGCGGGTCCGAGTCCTTGTAGACGGCATGGCCAAAGCCCATGATCTTGTCCTTGCGCTCCAGCATGCCAAGCGTGCCCTCGATGGCCTCCTGGGGTGACTTGAAACGTTGGATCATTTCCATGGCGGCCTCGTTGGCCCCACCATGCAGAGGTCCACGCAATGAACCAATCGCACCGGTAATGCAGGAATACATGTCTGAAAGCGTGGATGCACATACGCGCGCGGTAAACGTCGAGGCGTTGAACTCATGCTCGGCGTAAAGGATCAGCGACACGTTCATCACCTTGCGGTGCAGCTGGTTGGGTGCCTTGCCATGCAAGAGCTTGAGAAAATGCCCGGCAATAGAAGATTCGTCTGTTACGCAATTGATGCGCACACCCTGATGGCTGAAGCGATACCAGTAACACATGATGGCCGGTAATGCCGCCAGCAGCCGATCCGATACAGCCTGTTGTTGCTCAAAGCTGCGCTCAGGCTCCAGGTTGCCCAGCATCGAGACGCCGGTCCGCATCACATCCATCGGATGCGCCTGCGCCGGGATGCGCTCAAGCACCTCTTTCAACACCTGTGGCAGATCACGTAAGGTCATGAGTCGATCACGGTAGTCATTCAACTGCTCCGTAGTCGGCAGTTCACCCCGGAACAGCAGATAGGCCACTTCTTCGAACTGGGCATGCTCGGCCAGCTCGCGCACGTCATAACCTCGATAGGTCAGACCGGCGCCTTCTTTACCTACGGTAGACAAGGCTGTCTGGCCGGCGACCTGACCCCGTAGGCCAGCGCCGCTCAATACTTTTGCTTCAGCCATTGCTCTCTCCTTTCTTGGACTTGTTATGGATGGTGCAACTGCATCTGTCAGGTTAGCTGACGGACCTTCGCCGGATCAGCGCTTGTTCTGGGCGAACAGCGCATCCAGCTTTTGCTCGAACTCGTGATAGCCAATGCTTTCGTATAGCTCCATACGCGTTTGCATGGTGTCGACTACATTCTTCTGTGTACCGTCGCGCCGAATCGCGGTGTAGACGTTTTCAGCCGCCTTGTTCATGGCGCGGAAAGCCGACAAGGGATAGAGCACCAACGAGACATCTGCGGAGGCCAGCTCCTCGGTTGTGAACAGTGGCGTCGAGCCAAACTCGGTAATATTTGCCAGTACCGGTACCTTCACCGCGCCAGCGAACTCCCTGTACATCCCAAGCTCGGTCATGGCTTCTGGGAAGATCATGTCCGCGCCCGCTTCTACACAGGCGCAGGCTCGATCGATAGCCGACTGTAATCCTTCAACCGCCAATGCATCGGTTCGCGCCATGATCACAAAGCTGTCATCAGTCCGGGCATCCACGGCCGCTTTGATGCGATCCACCATTTCCTGCTGCGAGACGATCTCCTTGTTGGGTCGATGACCGCAGCGCTTGGCCCCCACCTGATCCTCGATATGCAGCGCGGCCGCGCCAAACTTGATCATTGATTTGACCGTGCGGGCCACATTGAATGCTGACGAGCCAAACCCGGTGTCTACGTCAACCAGTAATGGCAAATCGCATACATCGGTAATCCGGCGCACATCAGTCAAGACATCATCCAGGTTTGAAATACCCAAATCCGGTAGCCCCAATGAACCGGCTGCAACGCCACCACCGGACAGGTAAATGGCCTTGAAGCCGGCGCGCTGGGCTAGCAAGGCATGATTGGCATTGATAGTGCCAACTACCTGGAGCGGATGTTCGACCGCAACAGCCTCTCGAAAACGCTGGCCGGGACGCATGGAAAGACCCTGACTCATGACTCACCTCTATTCTTGTTGGCAGACGCCGCGCTTACCGCTGCGTACCCGGGTTGGTGTTGAGTATCAAGTTGGCGCTCGATATTGCGCCGTGACGCAGCAATGTGGCGCTTCATCAAGAGTTCGGCCAGCTCACCGTCACGCTCAGCGATGGCGTCGAGAATACGATGGTGCTCGGCAAAGGCCTGGCGCGGCCGGTGGGGTGTGGCGGAAAACTGGATCCGGTACATGCGTACCAGCTGATACAGCTCATCGCACAGCATGCGGGTCAGTGTGCGGTTTCGGCTGCCCTGAATGATGCGGTAATGAAAATCATGGTCGCCTTCCTGCTGGTAGTACCCCACCCCAGCTTGAAACGAGGCGTCGTGCTCATGGGTTTCTAGCACCTGCCGCAGTTCGAGAATCTCTGCGTCGGTCATGCGTTCGGCTGCCAGTCGGCACGCCATTCCTTCAAGCGATTCACGGATTTGATAGAGCTCAACCAGCTCCTCAAGGCCCAGCGAGACAACACGAGCGCCCACGTGGGGCACGCGTACGACCAGCTTTTGCCCTTCCAGACGATGAATAGCCTCACGCAATGGACCTCGACTGATCCCATAGGTACGCGCCAACTCAGGCTCTGAAATTTTGCTGCCCGGTTTAATTTCACCCTTAATGATGGCCGCCTGGATATGGCGAAAGACATGCTCCGAAAGCGTCTCGCTTTCAGGCGTATTGGCAGAAGGTATTTCGCTTAGTTGATTCATACTGTCGACACATTTATTTTTTTAGCGACCTTTGTGTCAAACATTAGGCCCAAAAACAGAAAAGTGTCAACAATCTTAATCACCTATGGTTTCAGCGTTGGCAATCACTGTAAACCTAGGGGCCCGGCATAGCACTACGCGCTATCCGTCTGGGCCCTAATAGGTCAGATTGTTTATTTGCCAATATGAACACTTTGGTGCAACGGGCTGGTGCTCCAGCTTTTTAGCCGCCTTTGGGTAGCGCGGAATGCTCCTCATCAACACACAACACCAGCAAATTATTCCTAGCGGGTGCTGGGCATGGGCTGCCCTACTTCTGCTGATAAACTCCCGTTTCTGTTCCGTCCCGGCAAATCGAACATGACTTCGTCATAACCGGCATGCCCTCAAGATGCGCAAACTCAGGTAAACCTAGCCCTTGTTTATCAACAGCACCCATTTACCCCAATAGGCCGGTCAAAGCGAATCGGACAGGCTTCATTAGAGTCCCATACCGATAACTGTGGATCCTATAAGGATAGGACGGTACGGCTACGGCAGGTTCGTGCTTGAGAGTATCCAGAAGAGTTGCGTCTGAACGTGACTCGCAGGTGTTCGGATGGGTTGGATATGGAAAGTACTAGGCCTTGGCTTAAAGCCAGACATGAAATAAGTCGTTATTTACCCGCTTCATGGCTCAAGGCTTATTCTTCAATAACCCGGCTTTTCATCCTGTTTAAACCTGCGCTCGCATAGGCAGGCTATAAACCAGAAAAGAATATCTATTTTGATGAAAGACGTGTAATAGCGGCTGTCAGGTCATGGAGTGAAGCCGGCTTAACCAGATGCACATCAAAACCTGCCGCTTTGGAACGCTCCCGGTCTTTAACTTGCCCATAACCGGTCAAAGCGATCAATCCTAGCGCTGATGGAGGAAAATGCTCACGGAGCATAGAGGCCAACTGAAAACCATCCAGGTCGGGCAGCCCTATGTCGAGCACCGCAACCTCGGGCTTGAGCTCACGGACTATATTCAGTACATCGAATGGATTACTGCTTGCCTGGACGGTATGTCCCTGTTGACGCAAGACAGCCTGGGTACTTTCAAGCGCATCAAGGTTGTCATCAACAATCAGGATCCGAGCCGGTTTTACTACCGTATTGCTATTTTCCTCAAGGACCTGCGTTGGTTCGCTGATGGCCAACAAAAGCCGTGGCAACGTAACCGTAAAAGTAGAACCGCAACCAACACCGCCACTGCTAGCCGCTACCGTTCCTTCATGCAGGCTTAGGAAACTCTTGACCAAGGCCAGACCAATACCCAATCCGCCTTTCGCCCGATCTATGGTAACCGCACCCTGCTCGAAAATATTGAAAATACGGGGCAATAACTGAGGACTGATACCGGAGCCATTATCTTTGACTAGAATAGAAACCTGTTCACCGTCAGTCTTTACCTCGACCTCTATTTGGCCCCCAACATGAGTGTACTTGGCCGCATTGGTCAGTAGATTGGTAAAGACCTGGGTCAGGCGGACGGAGTCCCCTGACACCCAGACCTCTTCATCGGGAAATATATGAGTGATCTGCTGACGCCGGTCACCAACAAGCGCACTTGTATTCTCAAGGGCTTGGAGCACTACTCCTGTTATGCTTGTAGGCTCTTTATTGATTTCGATTTTTCCACGAGTGATGCGCGTAATATCGAGCAGGTCATCCACCAGACGCGACAAATGATCAGCCTGCCGCTCGATGATCTGCAGCTCTCGCGGAAACAGGCCCTGATGCCTTCTTTTGATCAATCCAAGCGCCATGACAATGGGTGCCAGGGGATTACGCAATTCATGCCCCAGCATCGCTAGAAATTCATCTTTGGCTCGACTGGCCTGCTCACGCTCAAAATCTGCCCTTGCGGCTTGTAATCCTGTAGCAGCCAATGAAGCAGCAGCTCGCAAAAGAGCTAATTGGTTGATGCTTGGAAAACCTGGCGCAGAAGAACCAAACCAGATTTTTCCACCATACGTTCCATAGCCCATGCTCAAGTGAACAATGTACATGGACCCCAATGGAGTATCTGACTCATAGGCTCGCCCGTCAGGAACACGCGTGTTTTTCCAGGCTTCGGCTGTAACTTCCCAGCGAGATAGCTCTTCGCCCTGGCAATAACGCCCCTCGACTCGCAAAAGGCCTTTGAAGGATGGATTATCAGCCAACAGCGCCTGGGCATAGCTAAAGCGAAGGGGAACGATACGTTCGGCGGCCTCGATCATGAGGCGAAGAACCGTCTCACCCTCTCGCCCTGCCCACAAGGCGGGTAAGGCGAGAAGACCCATCAGGTCTCGAATACCACGTTCTGAGGAATCGCCTTCCTGGGAGGGAACCGGTAATACTTCAGGATAACGGCTCATTGTCTTCCAAAAAGGCGAAATGAAAGGAGGAAAATAACATATCAGGTGGTCGAGGCGTCTTCCTTGACCTGACGCTTGGCAAGCTCAGCCAGCATTTCTGATGCTGGGGTATAGAAGGGATTTTCCTGTACTACACCATTGATAAGCGTCAACGGATGGGTACGTAAGAGATCCATCATCATGGAGCCGGACATTTTTGCAATGTCATATACACATACGGCTGGTTGACGGTTCTGGGAAAGCACTTCATTTACTTCGGCCTCGTACGCCAGAATGTCTTTAGCACCAGGCACATCATTAAAGACCCAGTCCATATTGCCCATGATACGCACGCGTGGAAATCCAGCTTCCCGCGCGGCTTTGCAGGCACTTTCCAGCGTATTGAGCATGCGGTCCTTATTAAAGGTGCCGGCTTCATCAAGATAGGCACCCTGCCACGATTGAACCTCAAGTTGCCCACAGGCCTCACAGGCATGAGTATCGATTCCCGCCCTGTTAAGGCGTACCCGATGGTCATCCATCTTGGCAGGATTTACGATATGTATATTCTTCTCGCCCTGATCAATCCCCTCCTTGAAAAAAGGAGTCAGGACATCGTACTCCTGCTCACGACTATCGAAAAAAGCGCAGACATGAAAGTGTTCAATTTGTGTGCCTGCCAATGACAATTCGTTCATGTGTAGATGTCCTCTAGAACAACCAGCAGCTGACGTGACGAGCTTGAATTTGAAATCCCATCCAAGATGGCTAATTGCCTCTACCGCTTGGCAATTTAGCTAGCGAAGAAGCTTAGTGCTAAATATCATTTAGCAGAAGATTTTATTTGCTTAATAAACAGATTCTGACCAGCCAGTCATTTTGGCTGAGTCTAGATAACAATTTTCTGTCGTTACCTTATAAGACGCAAGAACCTTGCCACGGCCTAAATGTGCAGGGGTCAAAATTTGCTTTCGTGAGCTCGCTTGTCAAAAACAAGGTCTTTGAATAGGTAATAGTGTACAGGCTCTCTTCAGCTTGCTGGCTGTTTTATGCGTTTACATACCATCAGTTACACTAATCTTATTTGGGAAGGCTATGAATCATGCCGGTAATAAAAGGAGACTTGGTCAAACTTGCTCTAACGGGCCAATTCAACATTATCGTCCATGGATGTAATTGCCAGCGCAAAATAGGTCAGAAATCGCTAAGACTATAAAGAGGGTCTCCTGAATCCTATGAAGCTGATTGCCTAGCTTCGAAAGGAGTACGGGAAAACTGGGCACTTGCTCATGCACTCGAATTAAGCAAGGCAACTTCGAGCTTACAGTAGTGAATGCTTACACTCACTGGCGCGGAAAGAGCGTCAAGGCAGATTATGAGGCTATCCGCGCAGTCGTGAGGGCGATTCGGCAAGGGTTCTCGGGATGCCGTATCGGCTATCCTCGCATTGGCGCCGGGCTTGCAGAGGGTGACTGGGCAATCATCGGTGCCCTCATTAATGAGGAGCTGGCAGGCCTTGACCATACTCTGGTGGAGTATTTGCCTTAGCTTTCGTGCGTTTTTGCCTCACTGATGCAACCGCCCTTGACGGCTGCCCAGGTCTTGCTAGCCCAGTATCACCCTAACGGACTGTCGTCCACGTCTGGTCTTTCATCCATGTTAGGCGTGTCTTGGGTATCAGGAACGTCACCGTATTCATCATATTCATCAGGCGTCTGGCCTTGATCAGGCATGTTTTCCGGGTTGCTCATAAATCACCTCTGCGTGTTTGTCATCTGATACCTGATCAGGCCATGCGTTCAACAAACGCTTGTAAACCGCAAAAGCCTGTTCAGCACGCCTCCTCCCTGCAAGGGATCGCACTGTCTACAGAAACAGGCGTTAATGGTTTCAGGTAGTTGAAAGCGGATAAGCGGTCCATACTCGATTCCGTGCAAGACGTTATTTCCCCAGCATTCACAACAGGATGCACACTTTCAACAAGAGCCTTTATGACCATGAAACCGGATATTGTCGTGTCCTCACTGGACCTTGAGCGGATAGAAGATTTGCTCGAGTCCCTGCCGGCCAGCGAACACTCCATGCAAACCGCCTTACAGGAGGAGCTTGGTCGAGCTGATATTGTCGATCCGCATGAGATACCGCCTACGGTCGTCACCATGAATTCAACCGTGCGCTTTCGCATGGACGCAACTGGTGAGGAATTCTGCAAGACACTGGTGTATCCCAAGGATCTTGCAGGCGATTCGGGGCAGGTTTCTATCCTCGCCCCGGTAGGCAGTGCGCTGCTGGGGCTGTCCATCGGGGACTACATTGAGTGGCCGACCCCAGGCAAAGGAATGCTCAAGGTCAGGATCATGGATATCCCCTTTCAGCCTGAACAGGCCGGGCAATATCACCGGTAGGCAGGTCAGGAGGAGCATCAGGTGTGCTCCTCCTGCCGGATCAAGCGCTTAGCAGCGCCTGGATATCGTTGTAGAGTGCCTTGGGTATCCAGACCCCTTCACGCAGGCTTTTTTCACGAGCCTGATAACGCCTCTGCGAAGGTAGACGCGCGCCCTGGGCCACCATGGACTCGAACAGCTTTTCGGCACGGGCAAGCTCGGTCTCAGCCTGCTCACCCAGGAAGCGTTGCGGATCGATAGCAATAATCAGCTCGCCTCCCATGGAAGTAACCCGTGCGCCGTTATCAAATGCCAGCGACTCGGCACTGGTCATGTCGGCGATCAGGGGGCCAGCGATCAGCTCCACCATTGCGGCCAGAGCCGAGCCTTTATGCCCTCCGAACGTCAGCATGGCGCCCTTGTCGAGCACGGTGGCCGGATCGGTACAAGGTCTGCCTTCGGCGTCTACGCCCCAGCCTTCAGGAATAGGCTTGCCAGCGCGGCGATGCAGCTCAATTTCACCCCGCGCCACCATGCTGGTCGCAAAATCAAAGATAAATGCCGGCTTGTCTGGACGAGGCCAGCCAAAGGCAAAAGGGTTGGTTCCGAAAAGTGGTTTGCTCCCACCGGCAGGCATCACCCAGGCATGGCTGGGCGTGCAGGCCAAGGCAACCAGACCGGCATCCGTAAGCGGTTCGATGTCTGCCCATAGGGCTGAGAAATGAGCGCAATGGTTGATGCCCAATGCAGCAATACCCAGTGTATTGGCTTTCTGGATCAGATGTGGCAGTGCCATCTGGTAAGCGACTTGCGAAAAGCCACCCTTGGCATCGATACGTACCAGAGCGGGCGCCATGTCATGCAGTTCTGGCTCGGCATCCGGAGAGACCTTGCCTGCCTTGAAGGTATTGATGCAGGACAACAGCCGATACAGACCATGGGATGAACATCCATCGCGCTCGCCAGCCACTAACGTTTCGGTAACGTAGCGGACATGAGGTGCGGTAAAGTCATAGTGTTGGAGCACACGCGTCGCCAGTGCCCGTACGTCATCAAGCGTAAGGTGAACCGTGTCTTGCCCAGAAGCATGGGTCTGGGAAGCGCTTGAGGCAGTCATGGATTCTCCTTTTTAGAATTGTCGTGTCAGAGAAGCATTTGAAATGGGTTATGGAAATGGCCAGGCAGGCGGCCAGTCTTGCAGGTTTATTAACTGGTGGGCCAGCCTAAGAGGCCAGCCCACTCACAGAGCCTTACTGCGGACCGAGTTTGTCCATCAGCGCAGCCAGACGCTCGTACTCGTCAGGCTTGAGGTCGGTCAACGGTGCGCGTACCGGACCGGCATCGTACCCTGCGATCTTCGCACCCGCCTTGACGATGCTTACCGCATAGCCTGCGCAGCGGTTACGGATGTCCAGGTATGGCAGGAAGAAATCATCGATCAGCTTGCCCACGGTCTCGTGGTCATCCGCAGCGATGGCCTTGTAGAAGTCCATGGCCGTCTTGGGAACAAAGTTGAACACCGCCGAGGAGTACACCGGTACACCCAGCGCCTTGTAGGCCGCGGCGTAGACTTCAGCGGTCGGTAGGCCACCCAGGTAGGTGAAGCGATCACCCAGGCGACGGCGGATGGAGACCATCAGCTCGATATCGCCCATGCCATCCTTGAAACCAATCAGGTTGGGGCAGCGCTCGGCCAACATTTCCAGCTGGTCAGGCTTCAGGCGACAGACGTTACGGTTGTACACCACCACGCCAAACTTGACGGACTTGCACACTGCCTCGACGTGCGCGGCCACGCCTTCAGGGCTGGCTTCGGTCAGGTAGTGCGGCAGCAGCAGGATGCCCTGGGCGCCCAGGCGCTCGGCTTCCTGAGCCTGCTGGATCGCTACGCGGGTCGGACCACCGGCACCGGCCAGGATCGGGACCATGCCCTTGCAGGTGTCCACGGCCGTTTTGATGATGTCGGAGTATTCCTTCTGGTCCAGCGAGAAGAACTCACCGGTGCCGCCAGCCGCAAACAGGGCGCTGGCACCGTAGGGCGCCAGCCATTCCAGGCGCTTGATATAGGTATCGCGGCGGAAGTCGCCCTGCGCATCGAAATCGGTTACCGGAAAGGACAGCAATCCGGATGAAAGGGTGTGCTTGAGTTCTTGTGGAGTCATTTTGTTGCACCTTGCTTGATGGCGTACGTGGCTAAGGAATAACCGTTACTTGTTGTACGACATCGTATGACTATAGAAAGTAAAGTGCAACCTAGATGAGAGTCTATGTCTGACTGGAAAGGCGCAACCTAGAGCAAGTGGCTGAAACAACAGAACAATTTCTTACAATTACAGGGCTAATAGGCGTCATGGCTTGGCTGCATGAAGAGCCTAACCGTTTTTATTCAAATCGGTAGAGTTGGCTTATTCCCAGTCCTTTTTATGCTTCCAACCGATTGAATATTGCCAAGCATCTTGCCGCACGGCTGTATGCGCCCTTCCCTTCAGAGCATCTCTTCAGTCATCGCATTACCTCGCCGTATTGCCTGTGGTGGCATGCCGAAGCCGCGTATAAAGGCCTCTCGCATATGGCGGCGATCACGAAAGCCGGTTTCCTTGGCAATCACATCTAATGAATGACGACTTTGCTCGATCATGAGTCGAGCCGCTTCCAGGCGAAGACTCTCGATAGCCTTGGCAGGTGATTGGCCGGTTTCCGCAGTAAAGACACGGCTGAACTGACGCGGGCTGAGGTGAACGGATTCGGCCAGCTCTTCCACGCTCAAAGGGCGGCTCAGGTGTTGTCGGGCATAGTTCAGGGCGTTCTGGATACGATCAGACTTAGGTGCAAGGTTTAGCATTTCGGAATGCTGGCTCTGACCACCGGCACGTCGTTGGTGCATGACCAGCTTGTGTGCTACCGACCGGGCAACCTCATTACCCAAATCCTTTTCCACGATTGCAAGCGTCAGATCAAGCCCTGCCGTCATCCCGGCTGACGTCCACATCGGACCGTCCGTGATATAAATACGGTCTTCCTCGACACGGATCTCAGGATAACGCCGCTGCAACTCCCGTGCATATGCCCAGTGGGTGGTCGCACGTCGTCCCGCCAGTAATCCAGCTTCCGCCAGTACAAAGCCACCGGTACAGATTGCGGTCATCCGGCGCGCCTGGGTACTGGCGTCCTGAATAAAACCAAGCACAGCGTCAGGTGATGGTCCAGCCAGTGGATTGTTTACCCCCGCCACGATCCAGGTATCCGCCTGGCTATCGGGCCCGAGTGCCCGAGAACCCACCGTCAGGCCAAGCGAGGAGCGGACCTCGCCGCCCTCCAGCGAGAAGTTCTCGACTTCGTAGAACGGCTCGCCTGCCACCACGTTGGCATATTCGAAAACCGTTTGCGTCGCCAGTGAAAGGATCTGGAACCCGTTTGACAGCATGTAGCCTACCCGGTGCATGATCGTCTCCCTGACGATGTCCTGAAAACGCACCATAAACGTCATTTAGGTCGCGGTCAATTCACTGCATGATGCCTCCACACCCACCCAAACGGAGCAGCATCATGAACACTCTTCATCAAGGCACTGCACTCATCACTGGCGCCTCTTCCGGTATCGGCGCGGTATATGCCGAGCAATTGGCCCGTCGCGGTTATGACCTGATTCTGGTTGCCCACAACCGTGAGCGACTCAACACTCAGGCCGAGCGCATTGCCACGCTGACCGGACGAGCCGTGGAGGTCCTGCCTGCCGATCTCAACGATAAATCATCTTTAGCAGCCGTTGAGGCAAAGCTCAAGGAAGACGCCAGCATCACTCTTCTGGTGAACAACGCGGGAATCGGTACTCACACCCCATTACTTGGGAGCGATATCGAGCAGATGGTGCGAATGATTTACCTGAACGTGACGGCACTCACTCGCCTTACCTACGCTGCCGTTCCGGGATTCGTCCACCGCGGCAAGGGCGCCATTATCAATATCTCCTCCATCGTCAGCCTTGCACCAGAGATCCTCAATGGCGTCTACGGCGGCAGCAAGGCGTACGTGACGGCGTTCTCTCAGTCTCTGAGCCATGAACTGGCCGACAAAGGCATCCGCGTACAGGCCGTCCTGCCCGGCGCTACGGCCACTGAATTCTGGGATATCGGCGGTCTGCCGCTGGAAAACCTCGACAAACGCATCGTCATGTCACCGGAAGACCTGGTGAAAGCAGCGCTGGCCGGCTTTGACCAGGGCGAGCTGATCACCATTCCTTCGTTGCACGCCCTCGAACGCTGGGAAGCCCTTGAAGCGGCCCGCCAGGCCCTGGCCACGCAGCTCTCCAGCAATACGCCTGCTTCCCGCTACGCCTCGTACTGATCACTTCTACATTCAACCAGGAGACTTCACCATGAACACAAGCGGAAACACTATCTTCATCACTGGCGGTACGTCTGGCATTGGTCGTGCACTGGCCGAAGCCTTTCATCAACGCGGGAACAAGGTTATCGTTGCGGGCAGACGCCAAGCACTGCTCGATGAAGTCGCCAGGGCTAATCCCGGTATCGATACCATCGCGCTGGATATCAACGATCCGGAACAGATCAAAGCCGTCGTCCAAACAGTCATCAAGCGCCACCCTACCCTTAACGTCATCATCAACAATGCTGGCGTCATGCCGTTCGATAATGCGGCCTCCGGCGCACTGGACGATGAACAGGCGGTGCAGCTGCTCATGACCAACCTCCTGGGTCCGGTCAGGGTCAGTGCTGCATTTGTAGAACATCTAAAGCGGCAGCCCGAAGCGTACATCATCAACAACAGTTCGATTCTGGCCTATGTACCGCTGGCAGTTACCGCACTGTACTCCGCCACCAAGGCGGCGATTCACTCTTATAGCCTGTCGCAGCGCTTCATGCTTCGGGATACGTCAGTAAAGGTGCTGGAAATCGCACCGCCATGGGTCGATACCGATCTCACTCACAAGAGTGGTGATCCACGCGCCATGCCGCTGGATGAATTCATTACGGAGATTCTGGAGAAGCTGCAAAGCGCTGAAACGGAAGTCATTGTCGATCGTGTTGCGGCCTTCCGCGCCAATCCCGGCCCCAATGAGCATGCGTTGGTAGAGCAATTCAACCAGGCCCTGATTGCCAACCCTATTCCTGTCGGCTGAATACGCCCCAGGCCACTCGTCACGGGTGGCCTGGGTGATTCACTGGAGACGCTCATGAAAGGTCTTATCGCGCCACCCACCTTGCTTGCATTGCGATCCTTGAGTTTTGCGTATTTCGTCCAGGCGGTAGGTGCTTTGTCCGTGGTTGGCTGTCTGCAGCAGATTTCCCAGGAATGGTTGCTGACCGATACCCAAAGCGCGTACCTGATCTCCCTCTTCGGCATCACCTTTGCCCTGGCTGCGCCCCTGCTGCAGGTCGTTCTGGGACATCTACCCAGACGGCGGCAGGTTCTGCTTGGCCTGGGCCTTTTCAGCAGCGCTTCGCTTCTATTCGCACTGGCGCCAAATTACGGCGTGCTGGTGCTGGCTCGCGTTCTTATGGGATTGGGCGCAGGCTTTATCGGTCCGGTATTGGGTGCACTGGGCTCAGCCCTGGTTGACCGGGCCCAGCAAGGCCGCGCCATTGCCATGGTATTGTTGGGATTGAGCGTGGCCGGGATGGCAGGCATTCCCTTGGCCGCCTGGATCGCTCAGCATTGGGACGTACGCTCGCTTTATCTGATGCTGAGCGTCGCGGGCTTCATGACTGCCCTTCTGATTGCCCGATTCGTTCCCGACTATGTGCAAGGTGAGCGCATCGCGGTTTCAACGGTTGTATCCCTGCTCACACGCCTTGGTTCGCTCAGTACCTTTCTGGTGGTGTTTTTCATCACTTCAGGCGTGTTTTCTACCTATGCGTTTCTGTCCCCCATCATCCGCGATGTGTATCACGGTGGGCCAGAGGACGTGTCTGTTGCCCTGACCGTGCTGGGCATAGCGGGCGTAGCAGGCAACCTGTTCGTGACACGGGCTGCCGGACGTTACAGTGCAGAGCATATGCTTCTGTCCGGAATCAGCCTCCTGGCCGTAACGCTTCTACTCTTGGGATACGGTCCCGCTCACCTGGGCTGGCTGCTGCCTGTGCTGGTTCTGTGGGCATTCGCTACGGACATGGTATGGCCTTCACAGCAACGGCGGGTAGTCGAGCGTATGCCGGAACGACGCGGTATCGCCCTGGCGCTGACGGCTTCCTTCATGTTTTGCGGCATTGGATTTGGATCGGCGGTGGCGGGCTGGGTCTATCCTGCCTATGGCTATACGGGCGTGCTAAGCGCCTCATTACTGTTCTTTGTTATGGCAACTGTCTGCCTTGTGGTGTCATACAGTCAGACTAAGGCTGCTATTCCAGTGGCGTAAATCGTATGAAAGGTTAACCACAACGACCCATCGTAGAAGAGCCGTATGGATACGCTGACCCTCAAGCCGATATCAGAAGCAGATGTGTCTTTTCCTCTTGGTTTGAGGAGACGCGTGCTTGTACCTCATGAAGTGGCAGCCGGTATGCAGCGCTCCGAGGAAGAGCATAAGGCCCGGGTATTGGCGCACCTTGAAAGTGGCCAACTGATAGTGCTTGAGAACACACCCATAGGGGCTCATCAAGGTAGTGAAATCAGACAGTACGTGGAAACTGCTTCAGCTCCAAATCATCCCGGAGCAACAGGGCAACGGTATTGCCACTACCCTGGTGACAAATCTGTTGCGTGAAGCGCGATGTGCATCCATACCGGTGGTCTTGACCGTACTCTAGAACAACCCAGCCAAGCGGCCCTACGATCGGCTCAGCATGTCCGTAACCAAGGAGTGGAAGTTTGTATACCAGATGCAGGCGGGATAGTACGGCACCGTAAAAGACGGTCAAAAATGAAAAGCCGCCCCGGAGGGCGGCCTTTGCGGTTACACCTTGAACTGATCCATTAGGGTCTGTTGATGGTTGGCCAGCGCATTCAGCGACTGGCTGACCCGAGCGGACTCTTCCGCCTGCTCTGAAAGCGACTCCGTGACCTCACGGATACCGCTGACGTTACGGTTGATTTCTTCTGCCACGGCGCTTTGCTCTTCAGCAGCGCTGGCGATCTGCAGGTTCATTTCGGTAATGACCGAGACGGCATCACCAATCTGACGCAGGGCCGACACGGCTTTACCTACATGCTCGACGTTACCCTGAGCCTGCCGGTGACCATCGTGCATGGAATCCACTACGTTCCGCGTGCCCTTTTGCAACCCTTCGATCACCTGACGAATCTCCTCGACCGACTCCTGGGTCCGCTTGGCAAGGCCACGCACCTCATCGGCCACGACCGCAAAGCCACGGCCCGCATCACCAGCCCGTGCCGCTTCGATGGCAGCGTTCAGCGCCAACAGATTGGTCTGCTCGGCAACTCCCCGGATGACCTCCAGAACGCTGCCAATCTGCTCGCTGCTTTCCGCCAGACCCTCGACCTGACTCATGGACGCGCTCATATCAGCTGCCAGCTTTTCGATGCTGCGCGTGGTCTCGGTAATGATGTCCAGACCTTCATGGGTCGCATGATCGGCCCCACGTGCAGCCTCTGCGGCCTGTGCAGCGTTGCGAGCAACGTCATGGGCCGTGGCGCTCATCTCGTGAGATGCCGTTGCAACCTGCTCCACCTCATGGAACTGGTGCTGCATGCCCTCACTTGTACGAGTCGCAATGGCCGCAGACTGGTCCGCCGTTGTGCGCGCATCCTGAACCGAGCGCTTTACGTCCGCAATAATGGGTTGGAGCTTGTCGAGGAACCGGTTGAACCAGCCCGCCAACTGTCCCAATTCGTCCTGCTTGGCATATCCCAGGCGGCGGGTCAGGTCACCTTCACCACTGGCGATGTCCTTGAGCATGGCGGCAACGGCCAGAATCGGCCGGGTTACGCTGCGGGCAGCGAACCACATCAATACCAGACCGCTCAGCACCGCAATCAGGCCCACCACAACCGAGAACACACTGTCGGAAACGCGCCGCTCGTCCAGCTCATCGGATAGTTGAATGGCACGGGACAGAACCAGCTTCTTGGGCGCCTCAAGCAGGATGCCCCACGGCTTGGCTTCCGGGATGGGCCTGATTGGCTCGATGACACGTACCAGATCATCATGGGACAACATGGCAGACTCGCCTGTCGCCAAAGCCTGCTTCAGCTCACCTGCCTGACTGGCATAGATCTTGTCCAGGGACTCTCCCAACCGCTTGGCATCCAGGCTATGACCCGCCAGGAGACCAGCTGGGCTGATGATGCTGACCTCGCCCTCCCCCTTGTACAGCTTGTCGCTGGCTTTTTCGGCAATCTGCTGAAGTGTGTTCAGGCTGATATCAATGCCGATAACACCGGTCACCTTGCCGTTTTGCTCAATAGGCAGGGCGATGCTGGTCATCAGGACCTGCTGCTCATTCACCTCATCGAAATAAGGGTCCAGCAGACAGGCCTTACGCGTATCACGAGGACAAGTGTACCAAGCGTTATAGGCTGCACCACTCGGCCCGGGAGTCGTCTTGGTAAGCTCTTCTTCGGTCATTGATTCGAAATCGAATGTTCCCGGCTCCCCTTGAGACCAGTACAAGGCAAAACGGCCACTTGCGTTGCTGCTTTCCTCTTCCGCATTGATGAACTGTCTGTCCTGTCCGTCTAGCGCGTTGGGTTCGAAGGCAATGTACAGCCCCAACAGGTCAGGGCGTGCCTTGAGTGCGTTGCCCACTACCTCAACCAGCTCCTGACGCAATTCACGGGCACTGATAGCCCCTCTTGCCTGCTGCTCACTCAGCAACTTGACCTGGCCTGCCAGGCCCAGTCCGTAGTGATAGGCACTCATGAAGTCTCGCTGGATGCGCAGCGCCTGGGCTTCGCCTGAGGTTTGCAAGCGAAGCTCCGCGGACTGCTCAAGCATGCTGGAACTGGTCTGCTTGACCACCTCACCGCTACGCTTGGCCTGGTAAAGAGACGCACCGACTAGCAGTGTCACAATAGCCAGCAGGCATAAGCCTGCCAGCGCAGTGATCTTCAGCTGGATTGAAAGACGGTTGAACATAGTAAAGGCCTGATTAAATTGATGCCTTTGCTATCGGCCTACTCCCGCTGCGCTTGATTAGATTATTCCTATGAAGGATTTAAACATTCCTATTGCAGGGTTACGGTTTAACCTTGATGGCCCGAAGACTTCGGCCATCCACCGGCCAATACCTTGTACACCTGCACCAGATCCGTCGAGACGCGGGTGGCACTGTCCACCAAGGCGCTTTGAGTCTGGATCAGCTCACGCTGGACATTCAGCACGTTGATGAAATCAATGGCGCCTTCCTTGTAGCGCGCCTGGGCTGTTTCCAGCGCGATACGGTTCTGACTGACCGCTTGTGCAAGCGCCGCATGGTGACGTTGCTCAGCACTGTAGGATGTCAGTGCATCGTCTACTTCATGCCAGGCAGCCAATACGGTGCGTCGGTAATTCAAAGCCGCTTCCTGCTGCTGACGTTCGCGCAACTCCAACGTGCCGGTCAGGCGTCCACCTTGGAAAACAGGCAGGTAAAGGCTGGGACCGATCGAGAACTGGCGGGCGCTCCATAACCCGAGATTAGAGCCTTCTAGTGCCTGGAAGCCAAAATTGCCGCCCAGGCTGATGCGTGGATAGAAATCCGCTTGGGCCACGCCTACGGCTGCTGTAGCCTGATGCAGAGCTGCTTCGGCCTTCTGGATATCCGGACGACGACGGGCAAGCTCCGACGGAAACCCCACCGGTACGGCCGACGGCGGCTCTGGCAAGTCTCGCGGCTGCCCCAACTCCTGGCCGAGCGCATGGGGCTCCTGGCCAAGCAGATAACTCAAGGCATTGATGAGACGGGCCTCCTCTGCCTCCAGCAACGGAATACGGGCTTCGATCGTGGCCACCTGGGCAGCCGAGTTGGCAGTGTCCAGGTTGGTTGTTACACCATTCTCAAAACGGGTTTTGGTAAGTGCCTGACTTTGCCTGGCAATATCCAGGTTCTGCCGGGTAACCGCCAACGTTGCCTGAATACCCCGCAGGCGCAGGTAATCCGCTGCGGTTTCTGTCGCAATGCTCAAGGCGACGCCATTCCGTTCAGCCTCGCTCAAGGCAACGCCTGCGTTGGCAGCCTCCAGGGTACGCCTGACATGGCCCCAAAGGTCTACCTCCCAGCTCGCCTTGAGGCCGTACTGCCAAAGATTGAAGTCGGACTTTCCATTATTGCCCGAGGCATCCATAAGGCCTTGCTCGCTGTTGCGTGCACGCTGGTAGCCTCCTGTAGCCGAGACGTCTGGCAGTACATCCGCACCGGCAATCTGCAGCAGCGAACGACTCTGCTCGAAGCGGCTGCTGGCAAGAGCCAGGTCCAGGTTGGTGGAGGCGGCCCGCTCAACGAGTGAGGTCAGGAGTGGATCGTTAAACTGTGTCCACCACGCCTTTTCAATAGGATGGCTAACCGTCACGCTGCCAACGGCCTGTGACGGGCCTTGCCAAGCCTCGGGCAGGACCGCCTCAGGTCTATGAAAATCAGGTCCCACGCTGCACCCGGAAAGCACGGCCAACGTGATAGCCAATAGAGAGCGGCGCATCAGTGAACCTCTCCCTGAGTATTAACAGTCGCCACCACCGACAACCCTACACGCAGATTGGCAACGGCTGGCTGATCAGGCTCGAACACGATCTTGACCGGGACCCGCTGGGCGACCTTGGTAAAGTTGCCGGTGGCGTTATCGGGTGCAATCGCTGAAAACGCAAGACCCGTAGCGGGTGCGAGACTGTCGATATGGCCATGCAGGACCTGATCCGGGAAAACATCGACCCGCACATCGACCGGCTGATTGGCCTGCATCCTTCCCAGCTGTGTTTCACGGAAATTCGCCACCACATAGGCTTCACTGACCGGTACCACGGCAAGCAACGGTTTGCCCGGCGCTACGTAGGCACCTACCCGAACCGAGCGTTGGGCAATCACGCCATCGCGAGGCGCTACAATATGAGTGTATGACACATTCAGGTCGGCTTGTTCGCGTGCAGCTTCGGCCTTTGCCTGGGTGGCTATTGCGACATCGCGCTGCGCCTTGAGTACGGCCAAGTGCTTCTGGGCCGCGACGCGGGCTGCACTGTCACGATCCCTGGCGGCCTGCCATTGCAGGAGTTCGGCCTCAGCCTTCTGCTGCTCCTCGACGGTACCGGCCCCTGCCTTGGACAGGTTGCGATAGCGCTTGGCATTGGCTTGGGCAAATGTAAGCGATGCATCGGTGGCACGCACCGTCGCCGCCGCCTGATCGATGATGGCAGCCTGACGATCGATTTCAGCAGTCAGGTTGGCCACCTCGGCCGCAGCAGCCTTCACCGCCGCCTGAGCCGAAGCCTGCGCCGCCACGAAATCCCGGTCATCGATACGGGCCAACAATTGGCCTGCCTTGACTGGCTGGTTATCCGAGACGAGCACCTCGGACACCATACCTGCGATCTTGGGCGCGACCAGTACTGAATCAGCGGTGATAAAAGCATCGTCTGTGCTTTGCGTTCCATCATTCTGAGCGACATGGACACAGGCATACAGGGCGCCAAGCACAACGGCGACGCCGACAAGAGAAAACGCGGTTTTATGACTCATGGCATTACCGGAGGTTGAGGTGGATAAGCCCGCTTGGGCAGGGTCAGCAGGACCAGCAGCATGAATGCCGCGACGCCGATCAGAGCCAGATAGGCGTCGCTGAACGACAGAACGAAGGCCTGCTCGCGAACGCGGTGGCTCAAGGCCGACATCGAATCGTTGGTCAGCAGAGGTAATAGCTGGGCCTGCGCCGACCCGAGCCGGTCAAGCAGGACATTAGAATGAAAGTGCTCACGCACCGTGATGAAATGCTCCAGCAGCGCCGCACCGATTACAGAGAAAAGACCCCGTACGGTATTGACGGTGGCGGAGGCAAAAGGACCTTCAATAGGCTGTACCACACCCGTGGCGCACATGAGCAGCGGAACCACAATCATCGGCTGCGCCAGGGTCTGCAGGATTTGCAAGGTATAGAAATCGTCCCGAATCCAATCGCTTGTCAGTTGGGAGCCACCCAGACAAGCCAGCGTCATCAGGCCAAGGCCACAGGCAATGACCCAACGGGAGTCCACCCAGTTGCGATTGATGACAGTGGCTACCAATGGCGCCATAAGAAGCTGTGGCAAGGCGATCATCAGAGCAATCGGCATGGTTTGCAGGGGACGGTAGTCATGCACGTGGGCAAGATAAGCGGACGGAATCGCCACACCCGACATGCCCAGGATCAGAAAACTGGCCAGCGTAACGATGCCGAATGAGAAATTGCGTCGACTGAGCAGTTGCAGCTTTACCAGCGGAAGCGGGTGAAACCACTCGTTGATCAGAAACAGAGGAAACAGGATGGCAGCGCCGATGAACAACGTGCGGATCAGTGGCGAAGCCAGCCAGTCCAGCCGCTCCCCCTGCATCAGGGCAATCACAAACATAGCCACACTGCCACACCCAAGCAGTGCACCCAGCCAGTCGGCTTGTTTGAAGCGCTCAAGACGCAGCGGGTCCTGCGGCAAGCCATAAGCGATACAGGCGGCGGCGATCAGGCAGGAAGGCACCACCTGCCAGAACACCAGATGCCAGTCCAGATAATCCGTCCAGACGGCAGCCAGCGGTACGGCAAGGTTTGGGCCGAACGTCGCGGTCAGGGCATAGGCTGAAAGACCATACAACTTGATATGCCAGGGCAGGAAGCGTAGCGCCGCCGTCATCAGGAGCGGCGGCAGCGCCCCTCCGGCCAATCCCTGGAGGACGCGTAAAAACAGCAGCGACGGCAGATCTGGTGCAAACGGACACAGCAATCCCAGGAAGGCAAACGCCAGTGTTACCCCGATAGCAAATCGGCGCAGCGAGAACGTGACCGCCAGCCACGGTGAAATGAGCATCGCCGACACCTCGGCGGCTCCGTACAATGCGCTGATCCAGGTGCCTTCGTCATGACCGATTCCAAATACGCCCCGTATATCTGCAAGGGCGATTTCCGTTACGCGGTCGTTGAGACCTGAAGTCAACGCTGCAATCAGGACACCGATAAGTCCAATAGCCAAACGCCAGCCAAAGGGTGCTGGAGCTGGCGCCGGTGGCGCAGTAGGAGACATAGAATTTCCAGAAACGAAAGGGCTCGAAACTAAGCCTATGGTGCAGAAGCAATATGCGGTACAGTGTACCGAACAGTGATACACAGGACAATATCCATGACGACCTCTGAGCCGGAACGTGGTGCCATTCAGGTCATTTCACGGGCAGCGGCCATCCTTCGTTGCCTTGAAAATGAACCCGCAGGGCTAAGCCTTGGCGCTATCGCCAAACGCATCGACCTGCCCCGCTCCACCGTGCAGCGGCTGGTGGATGCACTGGCATTGGAGCAGCTGCTCGAGGTTCATGGCGCTGGCGGCGTGCGGTTAGGACCAGCCCTGATCCGGTTGGCGTCCCGGAGCCATGGCGATATCACCCAGCGGGTGCGCCCCTTTCTGGAAGAGTTGTCCAAGCACACCGGCGAGACGGCTGTACTGGTGCATGCCAATCGCGCTGAATTGATGGTGCTGCACTCGGTTATATCCAGTCAGGAACTACGAGTAGCACCCACCCCCGGTAACTTTCTGGCCATTCACGCTACTTCGGGTGGAAAAATGCTGCTGTCGGGCATGACGGACGGCGTAGTAACCCAGCTGCTTGGACCCGAGCTAAAAGTGCTTACTCACAAGACCCTTTCCACCCTGCCCGCCTTGCTCGATGAATTGCAGCAGATTCGGGAGGATGGCTTTTCCTATGATCGCGAAGAGCACATGCTGGGTGTCCATGCCATGGCTATCGGCATTGAAACGCCTCAAGGCCGGTATGCCATTTCCCTGGTTGGCCCTGCCTGGCGGATGGAGGCAAATGACGAGGGCCTGCGCCGCGCGTTAACAGATTGCCGTAACGCACTAGCCGACGCGCTGCGTAGCCCTCAGGTCGATCATCCGCCGGCTGGATGAGTCAGGCGAGTTCTGCACCTTCTGCAACCAATGGATCGACTCCAGCATTTTTGTCGGCCAACTGAAGCACCTCGCTGATTGCCTGACTGACAATGCTCGGGTGGTCTTCAGGATTGAAATGTCGCCCGCCGGGAATGGATACCAGAGAGGCGTTCAGCTCAGCTGCCAACTGCTGGCCTGAAGCGAACGTAATGGAGTCCGAATCTCCCCAGACGATCCGCTTGGGCCCACGGATGACGGACAGCTTCCCCGCCAGTGCCTGGGTGTCTTTCGAGTCCAGACAACTGATCTGATGCGCAAAGGCCTTGGGGCCGATTGTTCGCGAGTACGGCTGCCAATGCAGGCTGATCGACTCCTGGCGGCGGGCTTCGTTATCGTGTCCTAAGTTGTACACACCGCTTAAAAAGAGTGGCTTGAACAGACTGGGTGGAAGCTGTTCGATGACCGACGCCTTGAGTTTGGCCAAGCGCACCGTAGGAACGGGCCAATTGTCATACGCGACGCTATCGACTAGCACCAATCCGCTGCTGAGCTCAGGATGCCTGACCAGGAGTTCCTGAAGTACGCCCCCGCCGAGGTCATGTCCGACGAAGACGGCTTGGGTGATGTTCATGTGCTGCAGCCAGTCGTACAGGTAGTCCGCTTGTTTGGGAAGCGAAATGTCGCGCTCAAGGCCCTCTTCTATCGACCAGCCAAAGCCCACCAGCTCCCAGGCAAGGCAACGCACACCCGGCTTGCAGACCTGCGGAATCACATAACGCCACAGACGTGGATGAGTAGGAATACCATGTACCATGATGACGGGTACTGCACCTGGGTCGGAATCACCGTGCTCCTCCCACCGCATAGTGATGCCATTGACGAGGGCTGTACGAATAAGCTCGGGCGCTGCCTGCTCATTCGCATCGATTGACGCCTCATTGGCACTCGGCTTGAGCAACGCGCTACCCAGCCCCAACGCCGCTGCAGCCGACACCATACTGCGCAGCCCTCCACGGGGCATGGCCAGTGCACAGGCCGCCGCCACGCTACTCAAGATCAAGCGTTTCTTGTCGAAATTGAAAGATGACTTGTTCATGTGACCTCCAAACCTGTTCAAGGTGTGGGCCACAATATGAGACCGGAGGTTCCGGTCAGAACCAGAGAGACGACAAAGGGCGTGTACTGGCAAGGCAGACAACACCCTCTGAATAATCGGAGCCTAACGCTGAAAGGCGCCGTGTAGGACCTTACTGGTTAGGCGCGTGGCCATATTTCTTGATGAACTGCTTTTCCATTTCCTGGCAGGCCTGCTGGATCGAGAGACGATCCCCTGAGCCAGCGGCGGCAGCATCAGCGCGCTGATGACAGGCTTCGATCGTACTCCGTTCGTTGGCTTCAACCTGAGGCGAAGGCCCGCGGGTAAAGAGATAGATCATGCCGCCAAACAGTGCGAAGGCAAAGGCAATGGCACCGACGGTCATCCAGAGGCAACCGGCCTTACTGGGCGGCGGCTCGGGCTCATCGGTATTAAGATGGGTATGGGGGCTTTTATCTTCTTTCACAACGGGACCTCTAGCCGTGGGAACGCGAATCTAGCATGTCTTTAACGCTTCGATAACTGAAAGGATGTGCAGGTTCTCCTTATCCTGTCCTGGTCAGCCCATAAACCAGCGGCTGATGACTGTATGCCTGGACCTGGAGGCGTTTGCGATGACGAAACCACACCCTGCAGAACGCAACGGCCAGTAGCACCTCTGCCAAATCACCACCGTAGTACATCCATTGAGCGGCAGATTCGATCTCGGTAAGCGCATAACCAAGCCCATGGGGATAACCAAACCCATACATGATCTTGGCCAGCCCTGCGTGGGCGGCCATAGCGATGAACAGCACGACCAGCCGCAGGCGCAGCGTAGGCCGATGAGGCGCGGAATCAGGTCCGGCAATGGCCCAGGTGAACAGATACCCCGACAGGATAAAGTGCAGATGCAGCCAGGTATGAACCCATGGGCTGGTCTGGCTTAGCGCAAAAAATGAGGTCAGATACAGAACATACATACCGCCTATATCCAGAAGCGCCGCCGTAATCGGATGAGTCAGCACACGCATGAAGCGCGTCGCCAACAAGCGAACCAGTACCCGTGCCGTATCAATGGGTATAGTGCGCAGCACCAGCGTACCCGGTGCGCCAAATACCAGGCCCAGCGGCGCAAACATGCCCAGCAGAAGGTGCTGGAGCATATGTCCGCGAAGGTCCTGATGAGCAAAGCTCGATACCGGTGGCATGAAGGCGACCACGATCAGGACGATGCCAACCGCAAAGCTGAGCGTACGCCAGCCGGACCATGTCCGCCCTTGCCGCTGCAAGCAGATTACACCGAAGCAGTAGAACAACCAGACGATGATAGCCAGCAGGATCGGGAATACCGCTACGTGGCCCGGCCCCAGGAAATAGGCATGCATTATCAGCAAGGCTCCTAGGGGTTATGGGCTGACGTAGGTGCGTCGGGCTCTTCTCAGCAATAAAAGGCCAATCAGCAGCAATACGATACCCGCGAGGTTCCAGAGCAGGTCATACAGCATTAAATTGTCGACGTATCGGACCTGATGCAGGCGCAGGACTTTGTGATCAATCAGGCCATCGAACAGTTGAAATGCCCCCATCCCCATGAAAAAGCCGGCCCAGGCCTGAGGTTTGGCAAAGGCTTTACGCTCCCGCAGTTCGGCCACCATGAAAAACCCGACAATAATCAGAATGAGTTCGGCCGAATGCAGGATGCCATCGGAAAGCAAGGCGAAAGCACCCGTGCCACGATCCACAAAATGATGCCAGGCCAAGACCTGGTGAAAAATGATTTCATCGATGGCGGCCATGAAGCCGATCCCAATAAGCAACGCAGCTGTCAGGGATCGGCGCGCCAGTAGCGTGGCTGATGTTCCGGTAGCCATGGGCATTCCTTCTTGTCTCGGTCACTCACTCGTCTTATCCAGTGGTCTGGACAAACCTCTGTGAAGTAAGACGCAAGACGAGCGGGATCGTTCGAGGAAAGCCACTGGTTCAGCGCAGGCAGCAATTACCTGTCAGGCAATTTATTACTCTACTCGTATGGCGGAATGCACATCCTTGCTTTCAATCCATCCCTCTACCGGCTGCTGATCACCCGTAGAGATCTGGATCTTTTTCCAGCGCTTGTATTCACGCGTATCCACTATCCGTACGGATGTGCCAGCTGCCAGACGAGTCTGCACATTCCCCCGCCGAGCCGCTGCCGTGTCATACACAACAGGCCATTTACGCACCAACACGTTGTCTGTCTGCACATGCCAGGTTTGCTCGGGACCTGCTTCACGAAACGAAACTTCAGCCGCATGCACTGTGATCGAGGAGAAAGAGGCACCCAAAAAAGCCAGGCTTAACATGAGGGTTTGCGCGGCCTTCAGCCTGTGATTCGGGTGTTTCCTTGGGGTTGCCATTAAGTCGCTCCATGCAATGATGGCGCTATGACAGTGTTCGATGCAGCAGGTTCGATGCAATTAATCATTATTTGAATGAATTAAGAAAGGCGGTACGGATCATAGCCGTAAGAACGCTGGCATCGAGCCTGGCCCTGATCCTGCCAAGCTGCCATGATGAGTCAAAACAACAAGGACGCAGCGGTTACCGTGCTACAGATACTGTCCATCACGACCCCTATCTTCATCCTGATTGGTCTTGGTTTTTTTGCTTCCAAGAGCGGCATTCTGGTGCGGGAGCAGATCCGTGGTTTGGGTAGCTTCGTCATCACATTCGCAATGCCGGCCCTGATCATCCGAGCGTTATCCGAAAGCCCGATCGATCAGGTGTTCAATAAATCCTATCTCATCGCTTACGCGGTAGGATCGCTTCTAGTCTTCACCGGCGGCTTTTGCTTTACCCGCTACAAGCTCAAACAGACCCTGGATGTCAGCGCCATTACAGGCATGGGCATGTCTGTGTCCAACAGTGGCTTCATAGGCTATCCGATTGCCGTATTGGTACTGGGACAACCGGCTGCGGTAGCGTTGGCCCTCAACATGCTGGTGGAAAACATGCTGATGATTCCATTGGCGCTGGCGCTGGCTGAAGCTAGTCGCTCCAGCGAAGGCGGTGTGTTGAAAGTGCTCTTGGACATCGTCAAGCGACTGGGCAAGAACCCGATGATCATTGCGATTCTTGTCGGGCTCCTGCTGTCGGCACTACAGATCAAACTGCCTATCGCGATCTATACGGTGATCGACATGCTGGCCCACGCCTCGGCGCCCACTGCGCTCTTCGTAATTGGCGCCACGTTGTATGGCCTGAAGGCAAAAGGCATGCTGGTCGACGTCGGCCGGATTGCGGGCAGCAAACTCATTCTGCATCCGCTGGCCGTCTTTCTGATGACCCTGATGCTGCCCTCCATTGATCCAACGCTCAAGCTCGCAGCCGTTTTGTTCGCCAGCGCGCCGATGATGAGTATTTATCCGATCATAGGACAACGCTATGGACTGGAAGGCCGTTGCGCGGCTGCGCTCATGGTAGCCACAACCGCCTCGTTTTTTACAATCAGTGCTTTGCTCATGTTTATCAGCCCTGCACCGTGACGCGGGGCCGCAGCGGAAAATAAAACGCCTTGGGGATATCCAGGAGCCAATGCAGGTCTCATGTGTAGACTCGATCATTGGAGGACGAGATGAATATCAAAGCACTATCGGCCGTTGTAGCCATCAGCGCATCCCTTGCAAGCGGTGCCCTCTTCGCCCAGCAAGCCGCTGGCGATCACCAGCCTTCCAACAGCAAGTACCAGTCCGAAGTAATGAAAAAGGCACCTAATCAGTCAGAAGATGCCACCGTCAAGGACCCGAACAGCAACAACGAATATAAGGTAGGCAGCGAAGCGCCTGATAAATATCAGCGTGATACCTACCGAATCAAGGATTGGAAAGCCCACGGCCTGAGCGCTCCCGAAGAGAACCAGCACTGGGTCAAGATCGGTAACGATTATGTGCTCCTGAAAGACACCGAAGGCGCGATCATCAAGATCGTCAAAGGGCAGGACTCGAAGAAGTAACAGCGGGCTGATCAAGCCTGTCAGTACTACGCATAGGGGCCGGAACAGTTACCGGCCCTTATTGTTTGCATTCTTCATACGTTTGGCCTTTATTGACTTACTCCTTAGCCTGCGCCCTTGTCTATCAGCTAAATCAGGCGAGCACCTACCAGAATGTCCGCCACGGCCTGAAAGGTCGCTTCCGGCACCCCTTCTCCGGCTGTCCGCTGGGCAATGCGCTCAGCCAGTCCTCCGTTGACCGCATAAGGGAGCCGCTGCCGCTGCGCGTCCTGAATCATCTGGTGGGATTGCTCGGGTTCTGCACGGCAGACGATGACCGGCACCGGTGTCTCTCCCCTGACATATCTCAACCCTACGACCCACTGCCCAGGCGCACCAATAATGAGCGAGGCATGCTGCAGGCCACGCTTGGCTGAAAGGCTCTGCATGTCGCGGCGTAACCGTTGGCGCTCACGCTTGACCATCGGGTTGCCGTCAGTGTCCTTGAGTTCGCGCTTCTGTTCGCTCTTGGTCATGCGCATTTCCCGAGCAAAGAGCCAGCGCTGCATCAGCACATCGAAACCGCCTACGATCAAAAAAGCGATGATAGCCGTGATGACTAACGGTTTTAGAAGCCCCAGGAACGTGGCATACAGGCAGGAGGTACCGCAGTAGGAAGACTCCATTAGCCGTTGCAGCCCCAGCCGGTAGACGATGATGAACGCCACCGCCATTGCGCAGAGCTTGATAAGCGCCTTCAGAAATTCGATAACGCTGCGCATGGAAAAAATACGCTTGAAGCCAGCAACCGGATCGATCCGCTCATACGTTGGCTTCACCGGCTCGGCCGAAAAGACCATACCGCGCATGACCACAATATTCGTCAGAATCACTGTGACTACCGTGACAGCAAACAGCGGTAACGTAGCGGCCATTAGGACATCAAGCCCCAGCATTTGCAGCCTTGGCCAGACCTGGGTGAATGGCTCGACGTAGATTCGGCCTGCCTCAAGCAACAGCGCCTCCACACGCGCCTCGATATCGGGCGCTATCACGACCACGCACAGGGTGCAGGCCAGGATAACCATACCGGTTACCAGATCCTGGCTTTTGGGTAGCTGCCCTTTCTTACGTGCATCACGCAGTTTCTTGGCTGAGGCCGGGAGGGATTTTTCCTCAGTCTGCTGACTCATGACACCACTACCTGAAAGCGCCTGTTCATTGCCCTAGCCCTTAGAGACGGCCTGTTCCAACCAGTCGAACACCTCATACAGGCTACCCAGCTCCGATAACATGAGCGGCCCAAGGAAGGATGCGTAAAGCACCATCAAGAACGAAAACAGCAGATTCTTTACCGGGAGAGACAGATCGAATACATGCAGCTGGGGCGCCATACGGGAGAGATAGGCCAGCATCATGTCAGCCACTAGCAGCGCCACGACAATGGGTGCGATCAGCAACACCCCGATCTGCATCACACGGTCCAGTATCCGCACGATCTCCAGCGCCGTGTTTTCTACCACGATCGGGCTAAAGGTCAGGGTCGGCCAGAGGCCATAGCTGCGGTAATACCCATCTACCATGAGCGTAAAGCCCCCAGACATGAAAAACAGTGTGATCAGGGTAACCGTCAGAAGCGTGGAGGAAATACTCGTCTCACCGGCGCCCAGTGGATCTACCAATTGGGCCATGGTAGACCCACGCTGAAGATCGACCAACTCACCTGCAACCTCTGCAGCCCAGAACGGAATACCGAAGGCAAGACCAATCACCAAGCCAATCGCCATTTCCTTGATCAGCAGCCCTGCAATGGCAAAACCAGTCGGTGCGTCTGCCAGCGAAAGCCCGGCATAGATGACTGGCGCCACCGGAATGGCCAGCACGACGGCTACCGCCGAACGGATCATGCCGGTCAGTCCCAGACGATTGAATGCCGGACTGATGATGACCATGCCCAACGCCCGTGCCACTGCCAGGCCAAAGGCCGCGAGGAAGGGGTAGACATAGTCCAGAAGCGCCTGGGCAACGGCAAAATTCACGTCAGTGCCTTACCGTGTCCAGGCTGCGAAATTATCGAGCATCCGTTCGGCCAATTGCCCCACTTGCCCGGCCAGAAGCGGGCCGACCAAGATCAGCACAAGCAGCACAGCCACCAGCTTGACGGCCTGCGGCAGCGTTTGATCCTGAATCTGTGTAAGAGCCTGCATGAGCCCTACCCCAAAGCCGATCACGATGGCGACGATCAGAGCCGGCGCCGACAGGAGCAACACGGTAAGCAGTGACTCCTTCATCAAGGAAAGAAACAGATCCTGTCCCACCTCAGCCTCCGTAACTCATGATCAATCCGTGCATCAGGCGTGACCATCCTTCAACCGCCACGAACAGGAAAATTTTCAGGGGAATGGAAATCAACGTAGGCGACACCATCATCATGCCCATGGCCATGAGGGCATTGGAGACGATCAGGTCGATCACCAGAAACGGGATATATAAAAGAAAGCCTATCTCAAATGCGCGGGTCAGCTCCGAACTGACAAAGGCGGGAATGAGTACAACCAGATCGTCGTCCCGTAAGTCTGCCCGCGCCTCCTCCGACCAGATGCTCTCTGTCGCCTGCATGAAGAATGCGCGCTCATTATCATTGGCGAACCTCGAAAGATGGTTCTGCAATGGCTGGCGAAGCGCTCCGGCGGCTGCTTTGACACCGTCCACGCTCTCCAAACTGATCGGTTGATGCTCCAGCTGCCGGTACATCTCACCTACCAGCGGAGTGGTCACATACACGGTCAGAATCAAAGCAATACCGTACAAGACGAGGTTCGGCGGCGTTTGCTGAATGCCCAAAGCATTGCGGATCAGAAACAAGACGACAGAGATCTTGAGAAATCCCGTCATCGTGACGACTGCAAGCGGAACCAGCCCGATCGTCGCAACTACAATGATGATCTCAATCAGGTTGGGCTGAAATTCATCCATGTGTTGATAGGCTCGTGATCCGTACGCCTAGCCCTTCGCCAATCCTGATCAGGGTACCGCGGCCGAGTCGGCGGCCGTTCACAGTGATCTCAACGGCCTCGTCAGTCGAGTCCGGAAACGCAAGGATGCTTCCCTCCGACAGCGCCTTGACCTCACCTAGCGGCAACTCCAGCCGCCCCGCCTCACATACCAATGTAACAGGCACCTCCCCTAATGGATCGTCCTCGGCGGTTGTTTTATGCATGGACGTATCACTCATGTCCCATTCCTTACTGACAGACGTTAAAACCAATCCGGTTTGCAGCTGGTATCCCGAGGCCACTACTGCCAGAGGCGCCCTGAGCCGGTTTTCAACCGATATCCAGGCGCCCTGGTTCGAGCGCAGCATCACCACATCACCAGGCTGCAAACCTTGCAGTTCACTCAGGCGCACCTGCTGGCTGCCGATGCAGAGCGTTACGGGGAGCCGCAGCTGAGAAAGAGGCAAATCACTGGCAGGAAATGTTTGATCGAGGCATGGCAAGAGCGGACCAAGGGTTGTGGCTGAAAGATCCAGCATCACGGGATAGGTCTTGTCCCGCAGCGTTACCTGAAACGAGAGCCGTATGGGATGAGGAATGTCCACGGGACCGGCTGCGAATCGAATGGCGAATCCGGTGGATTGCTCAATGGGCTGAATAGAGGTCAGGAGCGCCTGCTCGATCAGCAAGGCCCGGAAACGCGCTGGAGCGCCGATGCCCTCCAGTAGCGCTCCGCCAAGTGCCTGAGTCAGCGATGATGGCAGCTGCAGACAGGCTGGCTGCTCATCGAACATGAGCGGAAACGACAAGGCGGACTGGATGGGCTGGGAGTTCCATGCAAGCCGAACGCTGACAGGATGACCTGTAATCTTTCCCTGCCAGTCTTCACGCGAGCGATACACACGATTGGCAAGCCTGACGTCTTCGAGTGTGACAAGGGGAAACACCAGAGGGGCAACCTCTTTACTCGTGCAAAACTCATCACCAGCTGATGGATCGGTCATCCACATCACGGGGTCTTCCTAGCTTGCGGGCGATCTTCCGTCTCGATATCAGCCTGCATCTCTTCTGCAAGACGCACGTTTTTATCCTCATTGGCCAGTAAAAGGCTGACGGCCTGCCTCGCTTTCCAGCACTGGTTACGCGTCTGCAGGGCTTCGCTACGCCTGAGCAGCGCCATGGCATGCTGCTCGTCCAGTCGGCGGAGTTCGTCTTCCAGATCCATCCGACGTCCGGTCAATGCCTTGAGCGCCTCGACCACCTGCTGTACATCACGATGCCCAAAGGCTCCATGAGCCAGAGTGGCCATAAGCTGCGCCTCCTGCTGATGCTGGTCGACGCAATAGGCGTGATACTGTTTCCGGGCATTTGCAGCAGCCTCCTGCGCCTCGCTGGAGCGCTGTGTATCAGCTGCCAGTGCTGCCATGGCACGTTCTTCACGCCGTGTGCGCAACGCAATCAACACATTCAGACGACTTCTGGAATGGGTCATGATGCAAGGCTCGCCAAGCGCCGCACGGTTTCGGCGAACGCCGCGCGTTCCTCGGTAGGCTGCCGTAAAAAGGCTTCGATCGCTCCCTGTTGCGCAATGGCCTGATCTGTCATGGCGTCGCTGCCAGTCGTGTATTCACCCACCTTGAGCAGCAATTCGATATCGGCATAGCGCGCCATCAGTTCACGTACCTGGCCCGCCCATCGGCGGTGCGCCTCGGACGCAACCGTGTCCATCAAACGGCTACGACTACGCAATACGTCGATGGCTGGGAAATGATTGCGTTGAGCCAACTCTGCACTCAGCACAATATGTCCATCCAGAATGGACTTGGTTTCTTCGGCGACGGGATCAAGGGTGCCGTCCCCTTCAGTCAGGACGGTATACAACGCAGTGATCGTTCCGTGCTGCCCGGGGCCGGCCCGTTCGAGCAGCCGTGGCAATGCGGCAAAGAAGGATGGCGGGTACCCTCGTCGAGTAGGCGGCTCCCCTGCCGCCAGGCCGATCTCCCGCTGCGCACGGGCATACCGGGTAATGCTGTCCATGAGCAGCAATACATTCTTGCCCTGGTCACGGTAATACTCGGCAACGCTGGTCGCCACGTAGGCGGCCTTGACGCGCTCAATGGCAGGCCGATCCGAGGTAGCCACCACCGCTACGGTACGCGCCCGTGCCCGCCTGCCCAATTGTACATCCAGCAGTTCGCGTACTTCGCGGCCACGCTCGCCAATCAATCCCAGAACAATGATGTCCGCCTCGGTGCCTTTGACAATACTGGCCAACAGAGAAGACTTGCCGATACCGGGTTCACCAAAAATCCCGACGCGCTGACCCCGGGCAACCGTCATGAGTCCATCAATGGCGCGAATACCTAATTGCAAGGGCTCCTTGATCAGGCTTCGCTCGAACGGCGCTGGCGGCTCGGCCTGAAGCGGATAGCGGCGCGTATCATGCCCATCAACTGTTCCTTCGACACGATCCAGCCGCTCGCCGGTCGGACTGATAACCGCGCCGAGCAAATGATCACCTACGGTGATTGTCATCGCCTGACCGGTGGAGATAACTTCTGTACGGGTCGACATACCCTCCAACTCACCCACCGGTGTCAGCAGCGCCTCGTCATGCTCGAAGCCGATGACTTCAGCGGGAATCGTGCGTCCCGTGAGCGGGTCGCGTAGGTAGCAGAGTTCACCAACCCGCGCCTGGGTCAACATGGCATGCACCATGATCCCGCGAATACACTTCACACGTCCGCGTACCGGACGCGACTCTGCCCGATCCAGGCGCGCTTTCAAGCTGGGGATGATCGTCTGGAGATCTAACACTTCCAACACCGACTCCTGCATTACACCGCCTCAGACTCGCCAGGGCTGACCAAGGCGGTACGAAGCGCGTCCAGCTGCATGTCCAGGCTGGCATCCACCACAGCGACAGGACTGGCGATAACGCATTGAGTCGCTGTGAGCTGGGCATCGGGCTCGACGCGAAATGAGGCTGATGGTCCAGCCCCTTCCAGCAGCATTGCTTCCACGTGGGCCACATGCTCTGGCGCTACCCTCACGGTTATCGTGTGCTGACCACGAAAGGTCGTCAGGGCTTCGCGAGCGAGACGGGCCACCAGCTCGCCGGGCTCAAACTGGCCCAGAACGCGGCGGACTACATCCAGAGCAAGGTCGGTCAAAGCCTCCGGCAGACTGGCCAAATACCGGTCCATCTGGCGGGTGGTATTCACCAGGATCTTGTTTGCCGCCTCGATGCCGGCGCGCTGGCCTTCAGCGTAGCCTTGAGTGCGGGCGGCATCGACTTGCGCCTGTGTACTGGCCAGCAGGGCATCCGCTTCCTGTCGGGCCTGCTCGAGAAACGTGTAGCCATCCATCCATTGGGCGGCCTCAGCTTGCCGAAGAATGGTTTGGGTAGGTTGACGGGGCAGTTCGCTCAAGAAGCCTTCCTCACTGTTGCATAGGCCTGAACGTGCGGCGCTATACGCCTGACGATGGCGGGCCCGCGTTGCAGCAGGTCCGTCGAAAGTGCGCGGCTGTAGACAGGCTCATCCGTCGCCTTCAGTCGCAGCCAGGCGGCGAGCGAGGTAGGTTGAGCAGCCAGCCAGGCGGCGATACAGGCCTCTCCATCCAACTGAACGGCCCGCTCCAGTTCATCGAGATCGGTCAGAACGGTGGAGGTGCTGGCCAGATCGGCATTGGTTACGGCCAGGGCGAATAAGTCATCACCAAAGCGCGCTTTCAGCGTACGCAAGGCCGACGCTCTGATCTCCTGGGTGAAGGAGCGTCCATGAAGGACCACACCACACGGCACCACCAGTGCAGCAAAGTGTTCCGGCGCCAGTAACGCAATGGCCAAGTCCTCTTCAACGGGCGGCTCTACCTCATTTAATGGCGGCAGCGCGAAGTGATCCTGGAACAAACGCTCAAGTCGAGACTGAAACCGCTGCTCGGCCTGGATCGCAGCCACGATGGAATACTCGCCCCATTCACTGAAGCACTCAGCAACGTGCTTGCCGTGTACGAAGCGCAAAGGGTTGGTCTTGAAGAGGTTCCACCCGTTTTCACCACGAAACAACGGCAGTTCTGCAGACTGTGTCAGGCTCATTTCAATGGCACCAATTCGTAGGGTTGAGCACGCCGGGACTGCCACACCACGTAAACCAGTGAAGTGGCCAGCGCCAGCACGAGGAAAAGCAGCCCGCCCATGATCCAAGCGGCCTTGCCGACGTTCGATTGAAGCATCCAGACCCCCATGAACGAAGCCAGGGGTTCGCCCTCTTGGGAGCCTTCGACCCGCCTGACTGCCTCGACCGGTACGACTGAAACGTTCTGATAAGTCAGGCCCGAAATGCCATTGGCGACCAGGGTCTTGATCTGTGGAATCAGCGGATTGATATCGAGCCCCGGTTCATACCGGATAAAAACCGATGCGGAAGATGGCATGACATTGCGTTTAAGCAGGTCATTATCGGGCAATACCACATGCACCCGGGCCGACAGCACTCCATCGACCTGCGATACGGTATGAGAGAGTTCTTCGCTCAGGGCATAGACCATCTGAGCACGTTCCTGAACAGGCGAAGACACCAGTCCATTGCTCTTGAATACATCGCCCAGGTTGGCAAAGGATTGCCCTGGCAAGCCAGCTTCGTCGAGGATATGCATGGCCTCGGCAAAGCGTGCCTCGTCTACCTTGACGGTAAGATGGCCGTCCTTCTGAACGACGCGTTCAGCAGAAATGCCGCGCCGCAACAACTCCGCCACCATGCTGTTCGCATCGCGTTCTGAGAGGTTGGTATACAGGTCCGTTTTACATCCCTGCAGCAACGCCACCAGCGTGAGCAGTACTACCGCTTTTGCAAACCATCCGTTCCAACCGGTCATCTTATTGACCACGCAGCAGGGTGTTGGCCGCCCCGGAAACCTGGGTCGCGCCTCGGACAACCATCTGGGTTTCGATCGAATGATCGAACATGCGGCTCAGTGCGGTGACAACCTTGTCCATCTGGCTGTCCGGAAGCGCCGCGCCTTCGGCCTGGGAGCTACGGATCACCGGGCCGAAGGTCTGCGTCTGATCGACCCCGCCGTTGGCCCGTTCAGCGAAGCGATGGGAACGATCCAGAAAGCCATCCAGCCGCTCTATCAATCCCTGGCTCAGTTGAGCCGGGCTTGCTCCCTGAGGAAGGCCCTGGGCATGCATCGCCATGTGCTCGAAGAGATTCTGGGCAGCCTGCGCGGCAGGTTCCGGCATGGGCTGCGGGGCTACAGGAGGAATACTGACAGTCATGAATATCTCCAGACACACATCGATAATGCACAGGGCCGCCAGACTTACTCGTCCGACATTGCCTCATTCAGGATCTCGTTCGCGCGGGGCATAATGATCATCTGCCCGGCGACGGTCACCGCACCGTCCACCAACTGCTGGGTGAACTCTTCATCGGTCATGCCGGTATCGGACGACTCGAGCGCAGCGTCGAATGTCTGCTCGCTGTTAGTGACGCTGCCGGTACTGCTGTTGTCTATGGGTGCTGTTGCCATGTCCTTCTCCTTGTCTGTAAAGGCCAAAAGGCCAGATGTTCAACCCTGTCCGCTAAAGACTTCGGTTTCCGCGCCGCCCCTAAAGATACGAATGCCCTGGCTTTTTTCCCTCGAAATAACGGGCCTTTCCAGGCCTTCGAGACTGCGCTGCACATAGCCAATGTAGGCAGGCGGCCCGGATACGCTCAGAACCGAGCGGCCGGGGTTGAGCTGTATCGATACGTTCTCGCCTACCAGGCCCAGCTGGTCGAGCACGCCTCTCAAAGCCTTCTGATCGAACCGGCGGGTATCGATGATCTGACTGATCAGCTCGCGGTTGGCGTTCACATGCAGGGCGCTGCCGTCGTAGTACCAGACCAGCCCTTGGGTGGCGCTGATACGCGAGAGAAACTCACCCGCGTGCTCCGCCCGCACATGGCCCTGTACCCGGCCCTTGACCTGATCGGACAAGACCACAGGCAATGACAGATTACGACCGAACTCCATCAGTACGCCGCGTACATCCTGATCAATCACAACGTAGTGATAGGGCTGGTCCAGCCAGACAGGTTTCTCTGTCTGTGCCCAGCCATCAAGCGCAACCCCTGCAAGCGCAAACAGGCAACACAGTGAACGTAAACAGCGAGCGGTAAAAACAGGCAACGGCATGGCTTGCTCGTTCTTCTTCATCTCTTCCATACCCGGCTCGATGCCTCATACGACTCGAACCGATGGCAGACAGTGATCCATCCCTGTACGAAGCAAACCAAACGACGACTCCGGCTTATCCTTTATCCGGAACGTTCGGACACTTTCTCGATGCCCCGAGTATGGTGAGGCTTTGTGACAAGCCCGTTGCAAGTCACCCAATGAGTGTTGTCTGTATCACAGAACCAGGGCGGTACAGGACAAGCCTCAAACACAGCCGGGCGCTGTCATCGCACTGTCATGTTTGTCCGGCCAAATGCGCAGGATGTGGCTCTTTGCAGTCAAAACATGGAGTGTGATTTTGCCTACCTCCCGCCCTACCCGGTTCGTCCTGGCTGTTGTGTGCTCCTGGCTGGCCGGTTGCAGCTCTGCACCTTCCAATCCCCACTCTGATCTTCAGCTGGACAAACTGGCATCCGACATCGAACGCCGGGGCGACCCTGCCACCGCGTCGGCCCTGTATGCACGCGCGGCTCAACAGCAGCAGGACGCTCCCGCGTTCATTCGTCTGGGTAATGCCCGGCTTGGCAGCGGAGATGCCAACGGTGCTGCCCAGGCCTTTCGCGAGGCTTTGATAAAGGAACCCCATAATCCCGACGCGCTGTTGGGATTTGGTAGTGCCCAGCTACGGCTCGGCAATGCCAGCAGTGCGGCCAATGCGCTGAAGGAAGTTGCCCCGCTCAAGAAAACGGCCAGTACCTATAGCAAGCTGGGCACGGCCTACAGTCTGTTGGGCCAGTCAGCCGCAGCGGAAACAGCCTTTTCCCAGGCGCTTGAATTGGCGCCCGGCAATCTGGACATCCAAAGCAATCAGGCCGTCGCCATGGCGTTGGGAGGCTCACCGGATCGTGCCGTCACACGGCTGCGTGAAGTCACCCGTTCCCCTCTGGCCATGCCAGGCCATTACCGCAACCTGCTTCTGGCACTGGTACTGGCCGGTCACGAGCAGGAGGCTACGGGCCTGGTCATTCCCCAAACGACACCGGCTCAAAAAGCCCGGCTGCTCGAACAGGCCCGGCAAATCAAGTCCCTGCGCGACCCGATGCAACGCGCCCAGGCGGTAGGGCTTATCGCCACTCATTCCAATTAAAAATGCTCGCCAGACCTGATCTGACGAACATCATCACATTCCGGCAGCGTTACGGTTTGCCGCTTCCTGCTCGAGCCGTTGCCGCCTGATGTCATCGGCGGTGTGGCCGGTGATATAAGCTTCTGCCGCACGTGCTACCGGAGCGGCCATGGCGGGTCCCATCGGACGACCACGCTGTAGGTCAGTAGGTCGCTCGATCATTCTGGCCAGATTAAGCGCATTGGCGCAGCCCATGGGTAAACGATCGGGCGCTGCCGCTGTTTCGGGACTCAAGCACACACGGGGCACCCATACCGCCTGACCGTTGCGATCAGCCAGACGGACATAATCCGATGCATAGGACACCGGCTCCAGTGAGCACCCCGCCAGCAGCATGACAGCCGCGCCGAGCACAGCAAGGGAGCGTCTCGAATCAATCCACATAAAACCCGAACTCCGAGTAAGGCTTGGTGGGCGCGGTAGACGTTCGCGCCAAGTGCTGTGCAGGATTGGACGCGCTCGGATCAAGTGGCGTAGCCAGCGTGTGGTCTGACTCAGGCTCGACAAGGTACGGCGTGATCAGAATGACCAGTTCGGTTTCGTTGCGCTGAAAGCGTTTGGACTGGAACAATGCGCCCAGGATCGGAACGTCACCCAGCATGGGAAGCTTATCCATGTCCTGCGCGCTGTTGCGCTGGAAAAGACCGGCGATGGCAAATGTCTGACCACTGCCTACCTCAACACGCGTATCGGCCCGCCGGACCTGGAACGTTGGCACACTGGTGCCCGCTATCTGCACGGCACTGGTCGTTGAAAGACTGCTGACCTCGGGGCGAACCTGCATGGCGATACGCCCACTGGGAAGCAGCGTAGGCGTAAAGAGCAGCGATACACCAAATGGCTTGTATTCAATACCTACCAGGTCACGACTCACAGGAATAGGTACCGGCACTTCGCCCCCTGCCAAAAAACTGGCCGTTTGCCCCGTTACCGCCGTGATGTTTGGCTCTGCCAGAATTTCGAGAATGCCGTTACTTTGCAGCGCATCGAGTAGCACATCGATATTGGCGCTGCCGGAGCTGTAACCTGCCGAGATCAGATTCGTGGCCCCGGCTACTGCCGACTGCGCCAGCGGACCGCCTGTCACCAGCCCGAACGAAAACGAACCACGGGTAATGAGCGCATTCCAGTTCACCCCATACCGCAGCAACTGCTCGCGTGACACCTCGGCGAAACGTACCCGGATATTGACCTGGGGCGATTCAGGATAAGTCGTGGTGTTCAGGGGTGGCGGGCCACCGGCTGGTGTCTGGCTATCGAGTAATGCATTTATATCCAGCGCCGACGCAACATCCTGGGTGGCTCCCTTGGCTATCAGCCGCTTGCCGGATTGCGCCACCGAAACGCTGCTGCCTGGCTGCAATGCCTGTACGGCCTCCTTGATCGGCCCGACATTGGGCTGGACCTTGAGTTGCCAGGTGCCTTGAATGTCCTCGTTTGCATTCAGGGCAATCAGATTAGTTTCGCCACTGGTCTTGCCATAGACATACACCACTCCCGGCGAGACAACGCGCAGATCGGCAATGGCAGGATCAGCGACAAATACCGACTCTACCGGCGCCTTGAATTTCACAATCTGGCCCTCCCCCGAGGCGAGGTAAAGCACACGCCCCTCAGAACTCACCCCCTCAACAGGTTGCGCAACGGCCCGCCCGGGAGCCAGCCAGCCGCCGGACAGTAAAAGACAACCGAAACCGATAATCAGCCATTGTCTTAACGTCGGTCTCGGCACACACCCTGCCTGCCGGTAATCCTCAAACACCCTCACCATCCTTTCTGTTCCCTTACAACGGTTGTGGAGCCGTCAACGATTCCGTTACGGTGTGTGGCAAGGCCGCATTGGCCTCCGGTAGCGTGAGCGTCGTCAGCGACTGCACGGTGAATTCCCGGGTCAGGTCCTGGTAGCACAGCACGGGAACATCCAGATCATGCCGGGTCAGCAACTGCCGGAGCGGGCGACGGATGTCCGCCGTCACCATGACCACCGGATTCAGATCATGACTGGCAGCGTCATACGCGTGCTGAAGCTGGATCGTAATGGTGCGGGTCAAGTCGGGCGGCAGTACCGTAGGGCGGCCTTTATCACTGCGGCGCAGTGGCGCCCGTAGTGCCTCCTCCAGGTCCCGGGAAAAGACATAGGCCGAGATGACGCGGTGACTGTCGGCGTACGCATAGCAAATCTGCCGGGCTAGCGCAGCACGGACATGCTCGGTCAGAATGGGCGTATCCAGATCACGCGGTGCCCACTCCACAATCGCCTCAAGAATGGCGCGGCGGTTGCGGATGGAAATATGCTCACTGACCAGCCGCCTCAGCACATCCGCGATTCGCTGCAAGGGCAGCACGCGGAGGGCCTCCTTAACGAGCTCGGGATACTGCTCTTCCATCTCGGTCAGGATCTGACGGGCCTCCTGGATACCCAGGAATTCAGCCGCATAGCGGCGTAAGGTCTGATCCATGCAGGCGTCAAACGTCTGCGCCAGATCCAGATGCCCTACCCCAGCCTCTACCAGCGTGGCAGCCTGTTGTGCATCCACCCACAGGGCAGGCTTACGGCGTAACAACGGGGCCGAGGCTGTATGCTCGATTGCCAGCAGCTCAAGATGAACTTCATCGTCCTGCAGCAACACCGCATCAGGGCGGATAGCTCCCTCCATGACGGGCACGCCCTCCAGATCAATCCTGAACCGCTCCGCCACGGCGTTGCGGTCAATGCGCAAGCCGATACGGGGAAGCTCGACGCCCAAGTCCTCACTGATCTCGTAACGAGTACTGTCCAGTCGCTGCCTGAGCGTATTGAGCGAGACCTGTGACACATGGGCTTCACTAATCCATAGCGTAATGCGGAAATGACCCGTGTCCTCTACATCTTGTATTGGCTCAGCCGTAACCTCACGTGGTTCCGGCTCCTCCTGAGCAGCCGGAACTTGTTCCGCGGTCTGTTTACGCCGATGCATGTAGAAGGCCGTTCCGCCCAGGACCAGCGAAATGGCAATGAATACAGGCGCCGGGAATCCTGGAATAAACGCAACGCCCAGCAGAATGGCAGACGTCAGTGCCAACGCCCGCTGGTTGGCGCTTAGTTGACTAATAATTTCCGTGCCGAGATCTGTCTCTGCATCGGTTGTTACGCGCGTGACTACCGTGCCTGCGGCAACCGCAATCAACAGGGCAGGAATCTGGGCGATCAACCCATCGCCTACGGTTAATAGCGAATAGGTATGCACCGCCTCGCCAAAGGGCATGCCCCGCTTGATCATACCGATCAGCAAGCCACCCAGCAGGTTCACGCACAGGATGACCAATCCGGCGATCGCATCTCCTTTCACGAATTTCATGGCACCGTCCATGGCCCCATAGAGCTGGCTTTCCCGCTCCAGGCGTGAGCGACGTCGACGGGCTTCGGCCTGATCGATATCACCATTACGCAGATCGTTGTCGATACTCATCTGCTTGCCTGGCATCGCATCCAGAGTAAAGCGAGCCGCCACCTCGGCCACTCGCTCGGCGCCCTTGGTGATAACGATGAACTGCGCCACGGTAATGATCAGAAAAACCACCAGGCCAATGACCACCTCACCGGCAATCACGAAATTGCCAAATGCCTCGACAATATCCCCCGCTTCTCCGTTGAGCAGGATCAACCGGGTCGTGGTGATGGAAAGCGACAGGCGAAACAGCGTACTGAGCAGAATTACCGGCGGGAGTGCAGAGAAATCCACTGAATGCGACACGTAGAACGCAACGACCAGAACCAACAGACTGAACGCGATATTGGTGCCGATAAGCACATCGACCATTACTGTGGGTAGCGGGATGATCATCATCACGATGGCCAGCATCATGAACAGTGCAATGACGATATCGGTACGCTGTGAGGCCATTACAGCCAGGCGGTTCAATCTGGCGAGCACGTTACGGCCCTCCGACTATCCAGATATTCACGAAAACAGCGTCGTGCCTCGTCTTTGGCACCCAACGCCCATAATGCGCGGCTACGCAGAAACTTGAGCGGCATGCTTGACCCTTCAAGCTGCTCCAGCCTTCCGATAGCAGCCAGTGCCCGCTCCCCATCACCTGTGGCAATAAAGCCATTGGTGAGCGTACGCAGCAAAGCGGTATCTGCCGGGTCGATCTGAATAGCCAGAAGCAGATAGATCAGCGCTTGTCGCTGTTGTCCGCTGCGTAGATACAGAGCGCCAAGCGAGTGAAGCAGCTGTACTGCCTCGCGATCCTGTACGTTCATAAATCGTCGATCTCGCTCAACCGCATCCCAAGCTCCCGACGTTGCTGGATTTCCTGCTCAAGCAGGCTGGCAGCAAGTGCTTTGATCTCCGGCTCGGCGTCCAGCCGAGGCAACACCGTATCAATGATGTGCTCCAGTACCTGAAGCGAATGGCCAGGGCTGAAGATGCCAGGGTCGTTAACGGGAGGGCCGATCAGCTCCGCCAGCTCGTTACGCAGGGATTTGAACGGAGTCCGGCTGCGCAGCCGCAGCAGCGACTCGAACACCTCACTCTGCCTGGCTCTGGCAACCGAGCCGGTCCGACGCAGGGATTCGCTGGACGCCTCTTCAGGCCGCTGCAGGTCCAGCGGTCGGCTGGTATCGATTCTCATCGAAAAGGCCTCCCACCCAGGGGTTGTGTAAGCAATGGCAGCGTCATAGGGTCAGGGCAAACTCGTGGCCGTTGCGACTCAGGACAATCCGCTGCGGCTCTATCCCCTTGAGCACCCAGCCGTCGTCCAGCGATGCGCCGGGGTAAAGACGTGTACCGGACTCACTAACCACATAAGGATCCTGTCCCAGCCATACCGCCTGGAACCTGACACGGGGAGAAACCGGCGCCTTGCGTAGCGTGACCGAGCTGACCAGTACATGGCTGCTGCCATACTCACCGTCGAACCACCTCTGGATATCGACCCAGGCTGGCTGCTGAGCAGCATCGATTTCACCGAAGAGCATCAGATGACGGCCTTGCGATTCGACATGCACCGAAGAAAGTCCAGCGGATTCAAGTCGGGACAGCAATTGTCGGGTAACCTGATCGTCCCGCACTACGGGCTCCTGACCAGCGCCGCTGTCGAGTACCGGGCTAACTGGCGCGTTGGCAACAGGCGATAAGCGATCTTCGGCTTCGCTGGTGCCGATCAACGTATACAGGCCTAGCAATACCGCCGCGCCAAAAAGTGCCATCATACCGGCGTGGGTAACAGGCCATCGCTTGGGAGGCGCAACCAACCTTGTCAGCGGAGCAGATAAGCGGATTCGAGCCTCTCCAACGGATAACTCCACCGGTAATGGCAGGCGCAGCCCCTTGCCCAAAGGGATTCGTTTTTCAGCCGTGAGTACATCGCCTCCAATTGCCTCAACGGCGACTGTATTTTTCTCCAGACGCAACACGGCATGGCGAGGCGCAACGCCTGCATCCCTGAGCACCAGATCCACCTCGTCGGAGGCACCCAGGCAATAGGCAGGTTCATCCAGCGATACCGATACGCCAGTATGCAGTCCCGCAATGACCTCAAGAGTAGGCACTGCAGGTTTTGAGCCGGGAAGAGAAGACATTGCAGACATCATTGTTTTGCCTGACCCGGCACGCATGGCAAGGCCAGCCTGCATGCAGGTCCAATCTGGAAAGCTGTCTGAACAAACAGACGGCGCCATAAGGCGCCGCCCGTCCACACCTTAGTTCTGAGGACGCTGTTTGGTCGCGTCAAGCTCAGTTTTCTTCTCGGTGGTGATCTCAGTGATCTTCGCGGATTTTTCGATAGCGGCATCGAAAGCGGCAGTCATTTTGTCGATAGCAGCGTCGGAAGAACTGGTGCTGGTCGGAGTAACATTACTCATATCAATATCTCCTTATTGAAAAAAATTAGACATGCGCCAACTGCTACTACACGGCTGCAGAGAAGAGCATATTTCCAGCAACGTCCTGATTCTTTCGAACCCCAATCGCTGCCAGACGAGTGAATGTTGCCCCGCAAGGCATGAACATTTAATTACACGAATATTAAGAATTATAAATAGCTGCAAACCGACCCTTCATATAATGAGCTTTAATGTCTTAATGCCATGATTTCCAAGCAATTAAGAATTCTTTGTCACTTTATCGGTCAAGATTGCAACGCACTAATTATGCGAACAGATTCACTAAGCAGCATATTCAAACAGTTAATTGAGTAAATATTTGTAAATAACCGCTAACAAGCAGATGCTTATATATGGGCTGAGCGAGTATTGCTTTGTATAAAGCATTACTCGCTTAGCAAACAGCATATGAATAAGATTTGGCAATGCCCCGCATATGAATTAAAGATAGAGTCTTTCAGTCATCGAAACGGAACATATTCCACTCAACCAATGCGTTAGTCTGTTGACCCTTATTTAATCCATCTTCTGCGTACATATTGTGAGTGTCCGTTTACCACTCAACGCTTTTGATAAGTAGACGAGACTAACGCTCGTGCCACGGCGGTCGAGTCCCCACGGGCCGTCCTGGGGCTGCGCTTACGGTCGGGCGCGGTTTTAAGGTACAGCCCCAGGCGCGGAATGATTTCCTGGCGGGGCACCTTGTCCGAGCGCTCAGCCTGAGCGTTTTCTGCATCAAACTCTTCGAGCGCATCGACCCGCGGCCACGGCTGCTTCTCATCCAGTGAAACAAAAATCGGCAGATTGGCGTGAGGCATGGCGTCATAACGAGGGCTTTTGGAGAAATACAGCATCACGCGCGGATGGGGCGCAATAGGACGGTAGCGATGCAGTTCGGCCTTCGCATCCAGAAACCCCAACGCCTTGAGCTCAAGCCTCAGATTGCGTTCCTTGTCCATATCAGCCTTGGCCACGGCATCAGCCAGCTGCGTTTCGATCTTTTCGATCACATCCTTGACAGGGATGCTTTCGGGGGCCGCCGTTTTGCCCGCCCAGGTGAACAGGATACGCCGTGGCACCCCTTCAAACACCTGGATATGGCGCTCGATCTGCTTGATGACAATCGGCAGCTTGAGAATGCTCCGAAGATGCTTTCCCTTGGATAGCGATTTCAGGTTCATGGAGGCCGTTTCCTGAGCCAGAACCTCAAGAAAACGATCACGCGCGGCATTGGCCTCACGGGCGTACTCCAGCACTGACTGCGAAACGCCGATCCACCCTGGGAGCCGCATGACGGTACTAGGGTGCTGCCCCTCCTCCTGCTCGAATTGCAGGATGGCCTTTTTCGCAGCCTCGATGGCAGGCTCACCCACTAGCTCCATCGGTGTGATTTTAGTCTGGCCTTTAGGCTCCTTGTTGATGGGAAGCAACCAGACTTGTGCATGAACCACCGCCGAAGGCCACGTTGCGTTGAAGGCTCGCTGAGCTTCTACCATTTCCTGCCACGCTTCGCGCACGTCAGTGATCATGAGCACCTCTTTCCTCAATAAGTAATACCAACATTCATTATAACCGTCTCATCCCAATCTGACCGATTAAACAGATTCACAATCAGATAAAGCCCTTGTCGATACGTCTATTAAACTGCATTAAGCTGCAACAGGCTGGAAATGCGGCTCGTTTACTTATTATTAGGCTGGTATTACAAGACAGGGTTCCGTCTACCTCTCTAGTCAGCTTCAACGTATCGTTTGATCGGCTCCGTCATCGTTTTGCAAGGGATAAAAGGTACTTACGTTCGTCGCTTCCAAGGCACTTTTTCTTTTCCAAACTATCGGTCATTAAGCAAGGCATATATTTGCTGACCTTGCCCTTTTCACATTCGAATCGGTACGAGCTTATGCTCAGACCGATGGTGATACGCCGTGACATGAGGAGTCTTGAGATGTGCAGCCCCCTTTATTTCAGCCGCTATTCACTGCGGAACCTGCTCATCATCACTGATTACTTCCCGGCAATAACCTCCCCTCTGGGCCCTTGATGGAACGGGCCCTTTCGCGGCAGCGAGCTGTTCAAAGCTCGTTTTGGCCCGCTCTGCGGGCCTTCTTTTTTCTGCATGTTCAGACGACATTTACAATGCTCACGCCCAGGAGCCCGCGCATGCCGCATGATTGGCTCATGATGCCTTCAGGCACGCTGCGACCTGGGCAAGGCTCGATATACATGGGAGCTGTCCCTTATGTTCAAACTCGCTTACGCCCCTTACAAAACCTGGACGACTATTCCTTCGCTCGGCATTCGCATGCACGCCCGCACCTGGCTAGCCCATGAAGATGATCCACATCAGGTTCCAATCATCCTGATTCATGGCCTGGCGCTTTCAAGCCGCTATATGGTCCCGCTGGGGAGACGTCTCGCATCGATGGGTCATGACGTCATGGCACCCGATTTGCCCGGTTTCGGGCGCTCGCCTGCGCCGCGGATGTCCAAGTGGCCAGCAGGTCCGGATGTCAGAGAGCAGTCGAATCATCTGCTGGCCTGGATGGATGCCAACGGAATCCACAAGGCGGTGCTGTGCGGCAACTCCGTAGGCGTACAAATCGCCGTTGAAATTGCGGCACGCTTTCCGGATAGAGTCGAGCGCCTGATCCTGATCGCACCTACGCCAGACCCGGCCTATCGGACACCGGCGCGGCAGTACGCCCGCCTCGTCTTGAACATGCCGTTCGAGGCACCTTCGATCAACCCGCTGATGCACATGGAGTATCTTTCCAATGGCCTACCGCGCATGGTTCAGCAGCTTCGCAGAACGGTGGACGACCCCATAGAAAACCGTCTTTCCCACGTGCATGTTCCTGCCCTTGTAATCCGTGGCCAATACGACAAGACCCTTACCCAGCAGTGGGCAGAGGAATTCACCAGTCTACTTCCCAACGGCAAACTGGTGGTTGTAGAAGGCGCGGCGCACAACGCGCACTACACCGCCGCGCCGCTCATGTCGCAGCTGGTCCATCGGTTCATCACCGGTCGTTTCGATACCCGGGCAACCGACATGAGTAATGAAATTGTCGTCTCTGGCATGGATCAGGGTCGTGATCGGCTGGCGCCAGCCAAATTATTATCACCTCGCATGCACGGCCTTCTGGACTATGCCTCAGCAGGCCTCTGTCTGGCGTTGGCAGGTGTCAACGAGTGGGGACCGCGCACCCGCCAACTGTTTGCCGTTGCAGGTCTTTCAACCGCAACCTACAGCCTTCTGACCAACTACGAGTATGGTCTGGTGCGCAAGCTGCCCATGACGGTTCATCTCAATATCGATACCTGCAGCGGATTGAAGCTCCTTCTGGCCGCCGCTACCTTGCTTCGCGGCGAGCCCGTAACCGGACGCTGGGCCGTTGCGGCTCAAGGTACGTTCAATCTGCTGGCTGTGGCGGCAACACGAGTTCCAATGGGCCCGGCTCGCCTGGTGCCGGTGCAAAACCTGAGCCTCTGCGCTCCTACGGACTACCACCCGGCTACCGCCGATGAGAACACCTACTCCCAATGACGTAAAACGCAGCTCACAACTTACAGGGAGACATGGCGCCTGCGCCTAGCCACAACAGGCATAGGAGGCGCAACCAGGCGAGCTGAACCGTGGAGTTGCCCAACGATAGGCGTTGGGCAACTCGTTACCTTCGAACGTCATGAACTCCATATGGGCCGCAAGGGAGCCATTTACCAGGCGCATCCACAGCTCGGCTGGAAGCGTGTTGAAGTAGCTGTCCATATCCGACTGCGACTGCCATTGGCCATACACCAACCAGCAGTTTTCCTCTTCCGGCGATGGCATGACGGTAAAGGTGAGACACGTCTGCCCTGGATAAGGCAATCCCCTGAGACATGCCCTGAGGGCTGCGGAGCGCCCGGTGCGGGCATGGATCAAGAGCAACGATGTACAAGGCGATGCGGACATGAGTCCTCCTCCGAGATGAAGTGCCACGGGTTGAAACCGGAAGCCCTTAATAAGGGCTCGCGGTCGGCCTGACGATAATCTCGCTTACGTCCACTTCAGCAGGCTGTTCAATTGCAAACGCAATGGCGCGCGCGATGGACTCCGGTGAAATAGCCCCTCGGCGAAACGCGTCCATGGCTGCCTGAGCGGTTGGATCGGTGATGGTGTCAGCCAGCTCAGACTCCGTTACCCCGGGCGAGATCACAGTGACGCGGATATCGGCTCCTACCTCCTGACGCAACCCTTCGGAAATGGCCCTGACGGCAAACTTGGTTGCACAGTAAACCGCGGCAGTAGGACTGACAGCATGCCCGCCAATCGAAGACAGATTGATGAACTGTCCGCTACGCTGCTGTTGCATGACCGGCAAGCCCGCCGCAATCCCGTGGAGCACGCCCCGAATGTTTACATCGATCATGCGATTCCATTCGTCAACCTTGAGCGCTTCAAGCTTGGAAAGCGGCATCACACCCGCATTGTTGACCAATACATCCAGACGTCCGCCCTGCTGCTGAGCGAACTGCACAAACGACTCCATATCCTCCAATGCGGTAACGTCGAGCCGGCGGTAGTCAGCCTTGCCGCCCTGCGCCCTGATTTCAGCTACCAGGGTCTCAAGCCGCTCTGTACGACGCGCCCCTAGAATGACGAAGCCGCCCTGTGCCGCCAGATACCGTGCGGTTGCTTCGCCAATGCCACTGCTTGCGCCGGTAATTGCGATGACCTTGCCTTCTAGACCTTTCATACGAATCTCCTTGCCTGTCAGTGAGGGCGGCCGGTATTGCCGCGTTAGTGACAAGGCTAGAGCCGAAAGGCATTCAGACGTTAGACGGATCCTGCTCGCTTCTTGCCTGATCCTGCACGGAGAAGAACGCAGTGGGCCAGGGAGCGCCTGTCCAACACGATTATTCGCGCTCTGCAGGCAAGGTTGGACTACGCTGGCTTTCACAATCCTGCGGACCGCGGGCATACCATGACAGGATCAGGCAAGAAGTCAGCAGAATTGATATAACCCTGCATTGCCACTTTTGGTTATCGTGACGCCTGACTTGATCGGTACGCCTGTGCACGCCGATACAATGGGAACCGCAAGCTTCAGGGGATCAGCATGGACTGTGTAACGCATGAATCCACTCATAGTCGAGACACGCTTCTGCAGCAGGAACTGGCAGCGCTGATTGATCAGCTTACGTTGACCGATGGCGCTCATACCACCCGGATCGACGGTCTCTGCTTGATGCGTGCAAGCCAGCCCTCAGACCCTGTGCATGGGATCAGCAACCCCAGCTTTTGTGTCATCGCACAAGGTCGTAAGCAGGTTACGCTTGGCGATGAATGCTTTACCTATGACCCTCTGTATTACTTGGTGGGCTCTGTCTCGCTTCCTGTGACCGGCCAGATTATCGAGGCTACCCCCGAGCGCCCCTATCTCTGTATTCGGATCAACCTGGACCCGGCGGAAATTACCCGCCTGATAGCCGACGCCGGCCCGACAGGTGTCCCCGTCGTACCAGCTCACCGGGGCCTGTACGTCGAGCGCGTGGATAATGCCATGCTCGATGCCGTGACTCGACTGGTTCGCCTCTTGCACACCCCGCGTGACGCGGCGATGCTGGCCCCTCTGGTGCTACGAGAGATCTATTATCGGTTACTGCGTAGCCCCCAGGGATATCGACTGTACGAAATGGCAATAACGAACAGCCAAACCCACCGTGTAAATCGCGCCATCAACTGGTTGAATCAGAACTACATTGAGCCGTTGAAGATCGATGAGCTTGCCCGGCGCGTCAATCTGAGCCCTTCAACGCTGCATCATCGCTTCAAGGCGGTGACTGCGATGAGCCCACTGCAATATCAGAAGCAGCTACGCCTTCAGGAAGCCAAGCGCCTGATGCTCCATGAGGGCATCGATTGCTCGTCGGCAGCGCACCGGGTGGGTTATGAAAGCCCCTCCCAATTTAGCCGCGAATACAGCCGGTTATTTGGAGCACCACCCATGAAAGATATGGCCCGCTTAAGAGCGAGCGCGTAGTAACACCTGACGTCCTACCGCCCGCACTTAGAACCTTGCGCGCACCTAGCACGGCAGACTACCCCGGCGGGATTAGACCTTTGTCTAACCAACAGCAATGACCTATCGGTCAAACCCAGCATTTCTCTGCTCCGCTCTTATCAATCAGGTCATTACGCCACTATAGGGCGCTTGTACCCTGGCTTTGAGCTTAATCGACACCCTTAAAAGCTTGTAAGAGAATGTTTCCAGCGAAGGGTTTCCTTACAGGAGTCTTGGCGAAACTCGTAAGATACGACAACTTACCGCCTCCAAGAAAAAGGCGTCGTTGACATCGCAGGTAAGCACTGTTAAAAATTTCGCCATCTAGTCGTATGATGTCTTACGACTCAAAATAATACTAATAACCAGGAAACTGACATGGCGACCAGTTCTGTAGAGAATCAGCGTTTGAACCGTATCCTTCTCACCGGCGCCGCAGGCGGTCTCGGGAAGGTACTCCGCGAAGCCCTCCGCCCTTACGCTGAAGTGATTCGGCTTTCCGATATCGCCAACATGGCACCCGCCGAAGGCCCCCATGAAGAAGTCGTTCCGTGCGACCTTTCTGACAAAGCCGCCGTCGATGAACTCGTCAAAGGTGTAGATGCGATTCTGCATTTTGGCGGGGTTTCGGTTGAGCGTCCTTTCGAGGAAATCCTGGAAGCCAACATCAAAGGCGTCTTCCACATTTACGAAGCGGCACGCCGCCATGGCGTCAAGCGCGTCATCTTCGCCAGCTCGAACCACGTCATCGGCTTTTACAAGCAGACCGAACGTATCGATGCTAGCTCGCCGCGCCGCCCAGACAGCTACTACGGGCTGTCCAAATCCTATGGTGAAGACGTCGCCAGCTTCTATTTTGATCGCTATGGCATCGAAACCGTTAGCATCCGTATCGGCTCCTCCTTCCCCGAGCCGCAGAACCGCCGCATGCTGGCTACCTGGCTGAGCTACAACGATCTGACCAATCTGATCGCCCGCTCCCTGTTCACGCCCAATGTTGGCCACACCGTCGTGTTTGGAGCCTCCAAGAACCGTGACGTATGGTGGGATAACCGCCTGGCCGCTCACTTGGGCTGGGAGCCACAGGACTCCTCCGAGCAGTTCCGCGAGAAAGTCGAAGCAGAGCCGGCTCCGGCGGCGGATGATCCGTCCATGGTGTATCAGGGCGGCGCTTTCGTTGCCTCGGGTCCGTTTGAATAAGTACGCCGTTGCTTGCGATGGATCAGGACGATCGGACTGAACAAGAGAGATAAGAATGATGCAAGCTGAACTGATTCTGGATGCCCGCAACGGTACGGGAGAAAGCCCGGTCTGGAACCTACGGGAACAGGCGCTCTACTGGGTCGATATCCCTGCTCGTACCCTCAACCGCTGGAGTGCTGCCGATGGCAGCACCCGCGCCTGGCTGGCTCCAGAAATGATCGCCTGCGTGGCACGCTATGACGGCAGTGACACTGCATGGTTGGCAGGCCTTGAGAGTGGTCTGTTCAAGGTAGAGATCACCGACGGAGACACCTTGCAAGCCACAGCCCTGGCCAACGTAACGCACCCGACCGGAAACATGCGTTTCAATGACGGACGCTGTGACCGCCAGGGTCGCTTTTGGGCGGGAACCATGGTCATGGATATGGCAGCTGCAACACCGGCGGGAAAGCTATACCGCTTCCCTGAGCAACACTCGACCGCAGCCGATGGCCTGACCCCGATTCTGGAAGACCTTATCGTACCCAACGGTCTGGGCTTCAGCCCAGACGGCCGGACCATGTATCTGTCCGACTCGCATCCCAATGCACAGCTGATCTGGGCATTCGACTACGACACGGATACCGGCACCCCTCACAACCGCCGTCTGTTCGTTGATATGAACAATTATCCTGGTCGCCCTGATGGCGCCGCGGTGGATGAGGACGGTTGCTATTGGATCTGCGGTAATGATGCTGGCCAGATCCATCGCTTTACCCCGGATGGGAAGCTGGATCGTTCGCTGACCGTACCGGTAAAAAAACCGGCCATGTGCGCCTTTGGCGGACCGGGCCTGGATACGCTGTTCGTCACCTCCATCCGACCTGGCGGTGATCTATCTGATCAACCTCTGGCGGGCGGTGTGTTTGCCTTGAGGCCTGGCGTGAAAGGCCTGGAAGAGCCGACGTTCAGAGGATAGAACAACGCCTTCTACTACCGCTGTACTCCTCATAACAAAGACAAGATGTACTAAGGAGTTATCTCATGAATTTCAAACGTAACCTGTTGGCCGCTGCATGCTGTGCGCTTCTGACTCCCGCAATCGCACTGGCTGATATCACCCTGAAGTCTTCGGACGTTCACCCGGCAGGCTATCCGACGGTCGTTGCCGTCGACAACATGGGCAAGAAACTCAAGAAGGAAACCGACGGCGAACTCAGCATTCGCATGTTCCCCGGCGGCGTCCTGGGTAGCGAAAAGGAAGTAGTCGAGCAGGTTCAGCTGGGCGCGATTCAGATGGCCCGCATTTCCATCGGATCGGTAGGCCCGGTGGTACCGGAAGTCAACGTGTTCAACCTGCCCTTCGTCTTCCGCGACGAAGCGCATATGCGCAAAGTGATTGATGGTGAGGTAGGCCAGGAGTTGCTGGATACCGTAACCAACTCCAACTTCAATCTCGTGGCCCTGGGTTGGATGGATGGCGGTACTCGCCATCTGTACACCAAAAAGCCGGTGCGCAAGATAGAAGACCTTGGCGGCATGAAGATCCGTGTAATCGGCAACCCGATCTTCATTGACACCCTGAACGCCATGGGCGGCAGCGGTATTGCGATGGCAACCGGTGAGATCTATAGCGCCTTGCAGACCGGCGTGATCGATGGCGCGGAAAACAACCCGCCTACCATGGTTACGCAGAACCATTTCCAGGTAGCCAAGTATTACACCCAGACAGGTCACCTGATCCTGCCGGAAATGCTGGTCATGTCCAAGGCCACCTGGAACAAGCTGACGCCGGATCAACAGGCGCTGGTCAAGAAAACTGCACGCGAAGCGCAGATGGAAGAGCGTGAGCTGTGGGACAAGTACAACGCGGAAAGTGTCGCCAAGTTGAAAGCTGCCAACGTTGAGTTTATCGAAGTTGACCGCAAGCCTTTCTATGACGCCACCGCGCCGGTACGTGAAAAATATAGCCAGCAGTACGGACCCAAATTCGCCGAGCTGGTCAAGCGTGTTGAAGCGGTGCAATAAGGCCTGACGGCCATTACAACAACAACCTGACATGCCCTGCTCGCTCCGAGGTCCTCTCGCAGCGAGCATGCGGCCGCTCGGAGCTTTTCATGAAACATGCTCTTCTGCGTGTCAACGATGTCATCTATACCCTCTGTGTCTGGATAGCGGGCCTGTCAATTCTTGTCATCTCGCTCATCATTCCGTGGGGTATTTTTACCCGTTACGTAATGGGAACCGGTTCATCCTGGCCGGAGCCTATCGCCATTCTGCTCATGTCCATTTTCACGTTCATTGGCGCAGCGCCCAGCTACCGTGCCGGTGCGCACATGGCTGTAGCAATGTTTACCGATCGTCTTCCGCCACTGCTCAAGAAATACGATGCCGTTCTGGTCAATCTGCTGATGACCGCCATCAGCCTCTTCATGACGATCTGGGGTATCAAGCTGTGCATGGCGACCTGGTACCAGTTCACCAGTGACCTGGCCTGGCTCCGGGTAGGGATTGCCTATTCGCCTATCCCAATCGGTGGCGCGCTGACCCTCTGGTTCGTGCTCGAAAGAATCATTTTTGGCGATCAAAGCCAACGGCGCGTCGTGCAATACGATGCGGTAGAAGAAGCGGCCGAAGGAGTTGCCTGATATGGATGCGTTCGTATTACTAGGCAGTTTCATACTGCTGATTCTGCTGGGCATGCCGGTTGCCTACGCACTTGGCCTAGCGGCGCTCGTCGGCGCCTGGTGGATCGATATTCCGTTCGATGCGCTGATGATTCAGGTGGCTGGGGGTATCAACAAGTTTTCCCTGCTGGCCATTCCCTTCTTCGTGCTGGCGGGGGCCATCATGGCCGAAGGGGGTATGTCGCGGCGGCTGGTGGAGTGCGCCAACGTACTGGTAGGCTTCATCCGCGGTGGGCTGTCGCTGGTCAACATCCTGGCCTCGACCTTCTTTGGCGCAATTTCCGGCTCCTCCCTGGCGGATACCGCCTCGGTAGGTTCGGTGCTGATTCCGGAAATGGAAAAGAAGGGTTATCCGCGTGACTATGCCACTGCCGTTACGGTCAGCGGCTCGGTTCAGGCGCTGCTGACTCCACCCAGCCACAACTCCGTCCTGTACTCGCTGGCCGCCGGTGGTACGGTTTCCATCGGCTCGCTGTTCATCGCCGGCATTGGACCGGGGCTTCTGCTCAGCGCCATCATGATGCTGATGTGCCTGTTCTTCGCCAAGAAGCGCAACTACCCCAAGGGTGAAGTCATTCCCATGAAGCAGGCGCTGAAGATCTGCGTCGAGGCGCTCTGGGGCATGATGACCATGGTGATCATTCTCGGTGGCATTATCTCCGGCATCTTTACAGCAACGGAATCTGCTGCGGTTGCCGTGCTGTGGGCATTCTTCGTGACAATGTTCATCTACCGCGATTACAAGTGGAATGAACTGCCCAAGCTCATGCATCGAACCGTACGTACGGTCTCTGTGGTGATGATCCTGATTGCCTTTGCCTCAAGCTTTGGCTACATCATGACGCTCATGCAGATTCCGGCACAGATCACCGGCGCCCTCATGACCATTTCGGAAAACCGTTATGTAATCCTGATGTGCGTAAACATCATGCTGCTGATCCTGGGTACGGTAATGGATATGGCTCCGCTGATCCTGATCCTGACGCCTATCCTGTTACCGGTCATGATCTCCATTGGCGTAGATCCCGTGCATTTCGGCATGATTATGCTGGTCAACCTGGGTATCGGTCTGATCACCCCACCGGTAGGCGGCGTGCTGTTCGTGGGCGCAGCTGTAGGCAAGGTGACTATCGAGCAAACCGTAAAGGCACTGTTGCCGTTCTATGTAGCCCTGTTTGCTGCCCTGATGGCCGTAACCTATATCCCCGCAATCTCTCTCTTCCTACCCAGCCTGATGGGTAACTGATCCATCGCATGACTGCTGGTCTCATCGGGACCAGCAGCCCCTCTCTACTGCCGACTGGCAGCTCATCGGATCACCCCTGCAATTCGCTTCGTTTCCCCGCAATTTTTCCTATAGTGAACGTGCCATTATTGATAGCCTTTCAGTACGTTAATGCCTGCATTAATGGCCTGAGCCTGTTGAACCTATAAGAACGATAAAGCCCCACCTGGAGGATGCCTTGATGCAACATGCCGAACGGCTGCCTGCCGCTCTCATCGATGAGGGGCAGTATCGTCTGCTCGTGGAAGCCGTTTCTGACTACGCGATTTTCATGCTGGATCCGGACGGTTTCGTAGCAAGCTGGAATCCCGGCGCTCGCCGCTTCAAAGGGTACGAGACAGCAGAAATCCTCGGTCATCACTTTTCGTGCTTCTATACCGCTGAGGACTTGCTGACCGGCCTACCCGGCCGGGCACTTGAGCAGGCCCGCTGTGAAGGCCGGTTCGAGCAGGAAGGCTGGCGTGTACGCAAGGATGGCACACGCTTCTGGGCGCATGTTGTAATCGACCCTATTCGTAACGCACAAGGCACGCTGTTGGGCTTTGCCAAGGTGACGCGCGACCTTACCGAGCGAAAGGCGGCGGAAGACGCCTTGAGAAAAAGTGAAGAGCAGTTCCGCCTGCTGGTTCAAGGCGTCTCCGATTATGCCCTTTACATGCTGGACCCGACCGGTCAGGTGACTAGCTGGAATGCCGGTGCCGAGAAGATCAAGGGTTACACCCCACAGGAAATCATCGGTCAGCATTTCTCACGCTTCTACACCCCTGAAGATCGGGAAGCAGGCCTGCCCCAACAGGGGCTGGAAACGGCTCAACGTGAGGGTCGTTTTGAAAAGGAAGGCTGGCGAATCCGCAAGGACGGTACACGCTTTTGGGCCAATGTTGTCATCGATGCAATAAGGGACGACAACGGCACCCTCCTCGGCTACGCCAAGGTCACCCGTGACATCACCGAGAAACGGGAAACCCAACTGGCTCTGGAGCAAGCCCGGGAGGCCCTGTTCCAGTCACAGAAGATGGAAGCCCTGGGCCAGCTGACCGGTGGGATTGCCCACGACTTCAACAACCTGCTCATGGTGTTCATTGGCTGCCTTGAACTGGTTCGCAAGCGTCTGCCGGATGATCCCAAGGTTACACCGCTGCTCGACAATGCCATCCAGGGGGCACAGCGAGGCGTTTCTCTGACCCAGCGCATGCTGGCCTTCGCACGCCGTCAGGAACTGAATCCGGAGACCATTGAACTGCCTACTCTGGTCCGCGGTATGGCCGAACTGCTTCAGCGTTCCCTGGGCCCGTCGATCAAGATCGAAACCCGCTTTCCGCTGATTCTCAGACCTGCCCACGCCGACACCAATCAATTGGAGCTGGCCCTGCTCAACCTGGCCATGAATGCACGAGACGCCATGCCGGAGGGCGGCTCCATCATCATCTCGGCCCGTGATGAACTGATCTCCCAAGGCCATCCCAGCCACTTGAAACCGGGGGCCTACGTCTGCCTATCGGTACAGGACACCGGCCAGGGAATGGATGAAGACACATTGTCCCGTGCCATGGAGCCTTTCTTTACCACCAAGGGCATCGGTAAGGGAACGGGGCTTGGACTGTCCATGGTGCACGGCCTTACCGAACAATCCGGTGGCAGGCTCATCCTCAAAAGCCGGCTGGGCGAAGGCACTACAGCCGAAATCTGGTTACCCGCCGCACACGTATCTGATGCCGGCATGCAGACCACTGACGAACCCCTACCCGCGCCTTCAACAGACAAACCCGGAAATACCTTTCATATCCTGGTGGTAGACGACGACCCGCTCGTCCTGACCAGTACCGCTGCCATGCTGGAAGACCTGGGAAACACCGTTTACAAGGCCTCCAGTGGCACCCAGGCGCTCGATATAATGAGGAAGGCATATCCGCCTGTCGATCTGGTCATTACTGATCAGGCCATGCCTTACATGAGCGGCACTCAATTGGCAGAGGCCATACGGGCTCATTGGGCGGACCTTCCCATAGTGCTCGCATCAGGGTATGCCGAGTTGCCAGCAACGCTTTCGGTTGATCTGCACAAGCTAGCTAAGCCCTTCCGCCTGGAAGAGCTGGCCAAGGCCATTGATCAGGCCATGCGTCCGGACGCCATAACCTCGGCTTGATGCTCTCACGCCGGGTGGCCATCGCGCACCCGGCCTTCTATCGGCTCGATACCTTTCAATAGAAACTCCACGCCAGCGAAACAGCTCCTATAAAACGTATCCGAATCAATAACCTGATCTGGATTACCACCCTCTTCTCAGCTCATACCTCATTCGCCCTAACCTGATATGGCAGGTATTGCCTCACATTCAGCAGGAAGCCGCACAGTCGAATAGAGCATTAAATCTGTCTTGCGGAGTTATCTATGGATGCTCAGTGTGAAGTTTGTTATTCAATTTTCCCTCCCATCGAGAATCCCAACCGAAGCGGGATGCTTCAGGTTGACGACACCCATCAACTCTATTGGGAGGAGTCCGGCAATCCTGAGGGGTTACCCGTCGTCTATCTGCACGGCGGACCTGGCGAAGGGGCCCCGCCCTCCAAGCGCCAATTCTGGGACCCGGACTATTACCGCATCATCCTCTTCGATCAGCGTGGCGCGTTACGCTCCACTCCCCTGGCCGAGGTTAAAAACAACACGACCCAGCATCTGATCGATGATATCGAGACCCTGAGGGAGATGCTCGGCATTGACAAATGGCTTGTCTGTGGCGGCTCATGGGGAACCACCCTGGCGCTTGCTTATGGCGAAGCCCATCCTGAGCGTTGCCTGGGTTTTGTCCTGCGTGGCATCTTTCTGGGCACAACCGATGAGATCAACTGGTTCGTTTACGGTATGCGCCTGTTTTTCCCAAAGGCCCATGAAGACTTCGTCAAGTGGCTGCCGGAGGAGGAACAAGGTGACCTGTTAGAAGCCTATTGCAAGCGGGTGACCTCCGAAGATAGAGACGTTCGGCAGGAGGCCGCCCGTTACTGGGTAAAATATTCCGGCAGCTGTGCGCTGCTGCGCCATGATCCTGAAGGCGTTGAAGAGCAAGCCGCTGACGATACGACCATGATGGGCATGGGTATCCTGGATCCGTATTACTTCAAGCACAGCATGTTTCTGGAAGACGACCAGTTGCTTCGCAACATTGACCGTATCAACCACCTGCCGTGCGCCATTGTGCAAGGTGGGCACGATATGATCGCAACGCCTCATGCTGCCTATCGGCTGCACAAATCCTGGCCTGGCTCCGTGCTGAACATGGTGCCTGATGCAGGCCACTCACCAATGGAACCCGGAACGCTGAGTGGGCTGATCCAGGCGTTCGAGGTCTTCAAGAAGACCGGCGATTTCCACCAGCCTTGATAGCTCTGTCACGACACAGATACCGCTGGAGCGCTTGCAATAAACCACGCCACACAAGACCTGTGGCGTGGTCGAGGCTGCTGGCAGGGTTTGCCACACCGGCAACCACACGGCAAGCCTTTCCAGAGAGCAGTTAGAACATCAATCCATACCCCATCGGGTACAGAGGTTTGCGGTTGCCTTCCTGGTTAGTTGAGTGACGGTTGATTACCTGTTCCATGGAAAGCGGCAGATCAAACGGTAGCTTGCCTTTGAAGCGGGTCGGATTGACTACCGCGTCCAGAAGGATCTCGTCGGATACACCAAAGTTGCCGATCAGGGCACCTACCTGCCCCTCAAGCTTGGTCAGCACGGCCGGACGATCCAGATACACACTTACAATAGTCGGCACACCCTTTGCGCTGGCAGCCTTGATCTGGATAAGGTCTGGATTGTCCTCCGGGTAGTCCAACGAACCCTCATGCTGCATGCTTCCGAACAGATAATTCGGATGTAACAGCTCGTAGGGCGCTGTGGAACGCATGATGGCAACGTCCGCCTTGTCCAGCGAATCCACGACATTCAGGCCGGCCTTTTGCGCCGCAGTGGCATCGACGTTATAAAGATAAACGTTTCGGCCCTGGCCAATAGGCAGCAACTTGCGGTTCTTGAGCAGTACCAGCGAGTTCTTTTGCGCGTCATCTGCCAATTGCTGATGCTCTGCACTGCCTACAACCTCGGCGGCCTTGGTTTCATCCACATACGGATTCTCGAAGAGTCCCTGCTCGAACTTCTGCTTCATGATGCGGATGACCGCCTCGTCCACACGACGCTCGGACACGAGCCCCTGCTTGACCGCACTCACTACGAGACTGCTGTCATCCACTCCGCCAAGCTGGTCGACCCCGGCGTTGATGGCCTTGGCGGTACGCTCAAGCTCAGTCAGCGACTCGACACCCCAGGGCATTCCCAGCGAGAACGGCTCACCCGGCTTGCTGCCGTTCTGGCAGGCCTCGTTACAGTCTTTGGTAATCAGCCAGTCGCTCACGACGACGCCCTTGAAGCCATAGCGGTCCCGCAGGAGATCCTGTAGCAGGAAGCGGTTGAATCCCGCCCCCACCTGCTCTTCGATCGGCCGTCCCTGGTGAGAGGCGTTCTGCAGAATCGAATAGGTCGGCATGACAGAGCCTACATTCGCCTCGAATGCCCCTATGAACGGAACGATATGCTGGCGAATGTCCTTGCCGTAGAAGTCTGCGTACTTGCCATAGGCATTGTGGCTGTCCCAGCCATCCTTCGCCTCTCCATAGCCTACCCAGTGCTTGACCACCGTCACCACACTGCCAGGGTTTAGGAAATTACCATTCTGCATGCCTTGAACATAGGCGCGAACCAGACGCTTGGCCAACTGGGCATCCTGTCCGAAGGTACCACTGCCGCGAGGCCAACGCGGCTCGGTATAGAGATCCGCCTGCGGAGATAGCGCCACGTTGATGCCTACCGCGCGATACTCATCGCGTACGACCTCGGCAAAGGTCTTGACGACCTTAGCGTCCCCAATGGCGCCCAACCCCAAGGCTTCCGGCCATTTGGAGAACGAACCGGACTGGTTGCTGGCGCCTGGTGTGTAGAGGAAAGAGTTACGGGGGTCGGTGCTGATGCTCAGGGGAATCGCCAGCCGCGATTGTTCAGCCAAGACTTGCAGCGCATTGTTCTGTTTGGCGAAATTCTCGGGGTCTGTATCCAGGCGCGTGATATAGGTGTTTACCTTCTTGGTTTCGATCGTCTTGGCAATCGCCTCCTGATCATAGACGGCACCGCCACCCAGCCCACCGGCATCCGCTACGGTCGGAAAGGTGCCATGCATCATGGCTCCTGCCTTCTCCTCAAGCGTCATCCAGGTAACCAGATTGCGGGCACGGTCCTCGGCAGGCAGTCGCCAATCCTCATAACGATCCAGCCGACCGTTACGGTTCATGTCCTTGAACTGCAAGCCGCCCACCGTTAGTACAGGCAGGTCTTTCTGCTCAAGCGTTACACCGTGCGAAGAAATACCTTGCGCCGAGACTCCTGTCGCCAGTGTGGCTAAGCTGATTAAAGCAGCGGCCTTTTTCATCGAACCCTCTCTTTTCCTTGTTATTGGTTAACGTAGCGCACTAATGATCTAGGGCACTGGAACTATAGAGCAGGTTTTACGAATCCGCTTGCTAACCGCACCGATTTGTCTGGCGCAGGTATTTCAACAAGCTTATCTATGCCTTGGCACGCCCCAGAATCTGGTCCATTACCCGGTCCGTCTTAACGGCTTCCCGCGCCAGCGCAGCGTAGTCACGCTCACCTCGAATATGCGCATTCATACCCAGCACGTGATACCACTGGATATGCTCAGGGTGCTGGATGTACTCGCTAACAGTTTCTTCAGCGTCCAGCCGGACCGGCTCATCACCAAATACTGAAAAGAGAATACGCCCTCGACTGCCAATGATTTCGACTCGATCCTCATGGCGGTCAGCCACAAAATTCCAGCACCCCATGCCGAGCGCGCCGGATGAGAAACGCCAGCTTGCAACTACTGCATCTTCCGCCGCATAGAGCCCTGCCTGTCTTGCAGTGAAACCGCTTACGGCCACGATATCGCCCAACAGGTACTGGAACAGGTCAAGGCCATGACTGGCCAGATCGGCAAAGTATCCACCCCCTGCGACAGCCGGGTCGGTTCGCCAGTTGGCCTGCTGCTCCAGATCTTTTTGCGAAGGCGGCTTTATCAGGCTCCAGGTCAGCTGCCTGACCTCGCCAATATGGCCCTGCGTCAACCATTCGCGTATCCGCTGAAACCGGGGCAGTGACCGACGGTAATACGATACGAAAAGATGGCGACCCACCTTGTCGAATGCCTGCTGCATCTCCTCGCTCTGCGTACTGCTGAGCGCCATCGGCTTTTCGACACAACAATGTTTGCCTGCGGTGGCCACCTGCATGCTGTAGGCATGATGGCTGTCGGGAGGCGTTGCGATATAAACAGCGTCCACGTCTGGATCATCGATCAAGGCTTGCGCATTGGTGTATATCCGCGCAATGCCATGACGCGCCGCATAATCGGTGACAGCCTCGGCACGGCGGCCCATCACCGCTACCAGCGCAGAGCCAGGCGCCTTGTAAAAGGCTGGCCCGCTTTTCCGCTCCGTCACATCCCCACAGCCAATCATTCCCCAGCGCACAACATCCATGAATTCTCTCCCGTTCAAGGAATCAATAGGTTTGGCACTTTTTCCCTTGTCTTCGTGCGATGCGACCACGCAGACTCAGGACTACCGTACAAAACAGGTGTGTCGGAATAGTAGTCACTGCACCCTATGCTGCGAACTGTTAGTTGGTAACGGCGCGGTGACAAACCGTCTGCCCAGGCATACAGCCCGTTCGGCATAGACAATCCATCCGCAACAAGAAGCGAGCCACGATGACCAGCAGCCAACGCCCGGTAGCGGGCCTCTCCCTACCTAAACCCATTATCGAGCGGGCCGAAGCCCTTTTGCAGCAAGGTGGTCGTCGCCTGCTGGGAATCGCTGGCCCACCGGGTGCTGGCAAGTCGACCGTGGCGGATCTGCTGGCGGCTGAGTTGGGCACGCGAGCATTGGTCGTACCCATGGACGGCTTTCATCTGGCCAATCGGGAGTTGGCTCGCCTTGGCCGCGCGGAACGCAAAGGGGCACCGGATACGTTCGATGTGTATGGATACCGGGCCCTGCTGAAGCGTCTCAGGCACCAGCAGGCAGACGAAACGGTCTACGCGCCCTCGTTTCATCGTGACATTGAGGAAGCCATTGCCGGATCGATTCCAATCTCATCCGAAGTGTCGCTGATCATCAGTGAGGGAAACTATCTGCTACTTGATGAGGGCCCCTGGCAACCCGTGGCCGAACTGTTCGACGAGTGCTGGTACGTTGCTGTCGACCCTGATGAGCGCCGTACCCGGCTGATCGAGCGCCATATGCATTTTGGGCGAAGCCGCGAAGCTGCTCAGGCCTGGGTTGAGCAGACTGATGAGCCCAACGCTCTGCGTATCGACCAGTACAAGGATCGAGCCCATCTTCAGATTCCCTGGTCTGATGGACCGGCCCGGTAAGTGAGCTGCGTAATGAATCAAGGACCTGGCTGATGCGTTTCAGACAGGCCCTTGAGGCAGTGCTCACTAGAATAACATCCCCAACAAAGACGCTTTGACCGCCGCCTCCGCCTTATTGGATGCATGAAGTTTCCGCATGGCATTTACCAAGTGAAACTTAACGGTACGCTCGTCGATATTAAGAATCAGTCCAACTTCGATATACGTCTTGCCTACGGCTGTCCATTTGAGAACTTCCCGCTCACGGCAAGTTAGTTCACTCGTACATTCAGGCATGGTTTTCGGAGCCAGAAAACGCACCATTGAAGAATGAACAAGCGTGGTCAGCCATATAAGCTTGGCTTCTTTTTCGTCGAGTTCTGTAACGGTAAGTTTTTCCGAAGAACGAACCAGCGACAACAGCCCCATCGTTCCAAACTGCCCTCGCGACGACAGGCACCAGCCATGACGAATGTCATGCTGCATCGCCTCTTCCCAGAAATCATGCTCCACCGCTGGTTGCTCCGCTGACCAGATCAGAGGGGACTGTTCCCGGATACCGTGCCGTACGGTTGGGTCGATGCAGTAATAATTATTAGCTACATACTTACTTTTCCAGGCATCAGGAAATGTTGTAAGAAGTTCTATTTTTGGGCTAGAAACAGGAAGTGGCGCCTGAAGGCCATAAGAACAGAATTGAAACCCCAGACCTGAAATGATCTTTCCAAGCTCACTGAACAATTGATGTTCGGATTTAGCCCCGGAGCATAAAGAGAGATAATCCTCACGCCAGTCTTTCACATTACTTCAACCTTTGTAAAAGATGCCCAAATGGGCAGTGGTTTGTTTCTAACAGGCTCCGTACCATCATCTATTGGTGATGACTTAATTATTGCGAAACAACTTGTAAGGTGATGAATCTTGGTCGATTTAGGTATTCTTTCGTCGCATCCCAAGGGCGCTGCCATGTCTTTATTAGCACCAGATCATTTCATCCGCATGTCTTACAAGGAGTTCAGCGACGTCACCTTTTACCAATACATGGCCTGGATGGACATGGATCTCGTCGAGGAGCTGCACAGCCTTGGAATAGACGCCGCTTCTGCCGGATTTTGCGAATGGGCCAGCACGACACATTCACCCTCCATCAGCATTGGCTGGACCTGGTTCAGACAAAGTTCAATTGGAAGCCCCTACCTTGCTCCCGGTGGAATCAGCACCAATCTGATGCTGCGATGTGCAACCGGTTACGATCTGGGACCACGGGCTACAGAAGAACTACTAATATCCTGGCTCTCTCGACAAAACTGGCAGTCCGGAATTCCAGTCACCTTATAAGCAGACCTGTCCAGATGGGCAGCTGTCCAAAAAAACGTCGCTCTCTTGTAATGGAGTAAAGACACTTACGGAGATGCGATATGCTTAATATGGTAACAGGGACGGTTAAAGATTTAAAACCGGCCATGGCACAGGCCCTTTCGGTATATCGATATAACATTTTTGTTGAAAAGATGGGTTGGCCTCTCGAGTGTCAGGAAGGTAACGAACAAGATGAGTTCGACCGTGAAGACACCCTTTATGTAGTGGCACATGACAGCAACAACGAAGTCTGTGGCTGCGCCCGCTTACTGCCTACCCATAAGCCGTATCTACTGGGTGAAGTCTTCCCCGAATTAATGGAAGGCGCGGCCTTACCGCATTCTTCCGATATTTGGGAACTGTCTCGCTTTGCCTTGAGCACCCCCAAAAATAAAGTATTAACCGCCGCGCAATCATGGCAAAACAATATCGCCTTGATGTCAAAAGTAGTTGATGCTGCAAGTGCTCGAGGAGCGCACCGCCTGATCGCTTTTTCCGGTGTTGGCAACGAAAGACTGCTCAAACGTGCCGGCCTGAATATTCACCGTATTTCCAAACCACATCTTATTGATAACAAACCGGTCGTCGCTTTCTGGATAGAAATCGACAACCAGACAAGAAATGCATTAGGTCTTCAATAAAACGACCTGATTGCCATGCGTGCTTAATAAAAAGATGGATAGACCAATCAATAAAAGGACGTTGATAAAAAGGCCCTAGTTTGGCTTTAAAAACACATCAGGTGATCCCTGCCTTTCAACACCTGAAAGCCAGCTTGACCTTGAATATACGCTTCCCAATCATTTAGATGACTTAAACTCATGACTCAGGCAATCAGATCTTATTCCAGCCGTACAGCAGACAAATTTGTCGTCCGTCTTCCTGAAGGAATGCGCGATCATATTGCGGATGTAGCCCGTCACCATCACCGGAGCATGAACTCCGAAATTATCGCTCGCCTTGAGCAGAGCTTGATCCAGAATGGTGAAATGGACGGTAGCGCCAGAATGCGGCTGGATAGCCCTGAGCTGAGCGCCCATGAACGCGAACTGCTGCAGCGCTTCAGGGGCTTGTCAGGACGTCAGCAGAACGCCTTGATTTCATTGATCGCCGATAACGCAGCGACAGCAGCACGCGAATAGGCACTCTTATCCGGGCCTGCCTTCCGCCATAAGGGCGGGTCCGGATCTTTTCAGGTACAGCCCAAGGCTCATCCCTACCTCCCCAGCCCCGCCCTAGGTTCATCCCCTCTAAAAACAAGCGAACCGCAGATGACAACAGCGCCGCATTATCTATAATTGGATTCTGCCTTTGCTCTCTTCTTGTCATCTTAACAGGCTGCAATGTTTGCTTGCTTCTTTGCCCTTGCGTGCCTGTATGTTCAGAGGCTTTCGCCATGCGCGTCTTTTACTTTCTCTTGATTCTTACCACTGGTCTTGCATTTCTCTGGTTATCACTCTCTGATATCCCCGGCCTTATCACGTTCTCGTGAATACTTCTGGTGCCTGGGCTTTATCAGGCGCCAGGCTAACCTCACCTTAAGCACCACCTGACCGTAGCGCACGATGTTGCTGATAGCGCCCCAGCAACGTACCTATCGCGACAACGATCAGCGCGCCTGTTACACCCGCTGCGTAATGCGCCCATGAAGGCAAGGCAGGCAGGCTGGTATCGGCCACCGCCATTCCACCCGCAATCCAGCCCAACAGCGCCGCGCCCAATTTGATGATGATTGGAAAACGCTCCATCAGGCGCAACACCAGCTTGCTCCCCCAAATAATGATCGGGATGCTGACCACGATTCCAAAAATGACCAGTTCGAGCTGGCCATGGGACGCCCCTGCCACCGCCACAACGTTATCCAGGCTCATAAGCGCATCTGCCACGATAATGGTCCAGATAGCGCCCAGCAGTTTCGGGCTTGCCTTCAAATCAGCATGTTCGTCCTCACCCTCGGGCAGCATCAGTTTTACACCGATCCAGGCGAGCAGCAGCGCACCGATTAGCTTGAGATAAGGCAACGTCAACAATTCAAGAGCGAAAAAGATCAATACGATCCTGAGCAGGATGGCACCGAGCGCGCCACCCAGAATGGCTTTATTTCGCTGCGCCTCGGGCAGTTTTCTACAAGCCAATGCAATTACCACGGCATTGTCGCCACCCAAGAGGATATCGATCAGGATGATCTGTCCAACAGCAAGCCAAAGATCAGGATTATTCATCAAATCAGTCAACACTATCTCCCTTGAAACAGAGACAGCCGCAACGTGCCGAGCCAGAACACGCAAAGTCTGCCGGTGAGGATTTACACCCCCTTGTGGAGCCTCAATGTATCCAAAGGTTTCATGAAGAAGTGCAGACGACCGGAAAGAACGCCTGCTGCCGAGGTCATACGTCTATCCCTACAACGCATTGTGGATGACATTACCGCTACAAGGAGCTCTTGTGGAACCGCTGAAAATCGCCACATTCAATGTGAATGGCCTGCAGGCACGACGTGCTCATCTGCTCGAATGGCTACACCGTGAATCCCCCGACATTGTGTGTTTGCAGGAATTGAAAATGGCTGATGCCAGTTTTCCTGTCGATGAGATCCAGAATGCCGGTTACGGTGCGTTATGGCAGGGCCAGAAGTCCTGGAATGGAGTGGCTATCCTGGCAAAGGGCGAAACGCCCCAGGAAAGTCGACGCGGCCTCCCGGGTAATGAGAACGACCCCCAGAGCCGTTATCTGGAAGCGGTCGCTCATGGAGTCGTCGTGGGTTGCCTGTATCTTCCCAATGGCAACCCACAACCAGGTCCTAAATTTGACTACAAGCTGGATTGGTTTGAAAAGCTGAATGCTCATGCTGCCCAGCTGCAGGCAAGTGGTCATCCGGTCGTTCTTGCAGGCGACTACAATGTCATTCCTACAGATGAGGATATCTATAGCACGCGCTCCTGGCAGAAAGATGCGTTATTGCAACCGGAAAGCCGAGCCTGCTTCGAGCAGCTTCTGGAACAAGGCTGGACCGATGCCCTGCGCACCTGCCACCCTAACGAGCGCATCTATACATTCTGGGACTATTTCCGCCAGCATTGGCAGAAAAACTCGGGCATGCGTATCGATCATCTCCTGCTCAGTGCATCACTTGCGCCACGCCTGCTGGATGCCGGTGTAGACCGCTGGGTACGTGACCAGCCCCATGCCAGTGATCACGCTCCTACCTGGATTACGCTCAAGGCCCCATAGACGAAGACACGATCCGGTCATGGACACCATGCTACATTCGGGATCTGTCCATCGCCACAAAACAGACCGTGACTCAGCCTACCCTCCTATCGGACCGTTTGCTATTAAGCCCGCTCCTGCCAAGTGATGCGCCACGCATTCAGTTGCTGGCCAATTCGCCCTTGATTGCCGATGTAACGGCGCACATTCCCCATCCGTATCCCGACGGATTGGCCGAATCATGGATCGCTACTCACACCGCTCGCTGGGAAGCCGGCGAGCTGGCTGCCTTTGGCATTCGATTGAAACAGACAGAGCAGCTGATTGGCGTCATTTCGCTGAATCACATCCGTGACCGACGCGCTATCGTTGCCTATTGGATCGGCGTGGATTACTGGAATCAGGGATACGGCTCCGAAGCCTGCAAGGCTATTACAGACTTTGGCTTTCAAACGCTGGACCTGACCGAGGTGCGCGGCAATCACCTTGCGCGCAATCCTGCCTCAGGCAGGGTTCTGGTCAAGAGCGGCTTCGAGTATCTGTTTTCCAAAACCGCTTCGCTAGGTCTGAAAACGGAAGACGAAATGATGATGTTCTATCGACTCACCCGTAGCCCACAAAGTGAGGCAGCCAGCGTCTGAACGGATGCCCTCCGGGGCAGACCGGACGGCATCCGTGTTAGAGGTCAATGCGCCACCTCGTCGAGCTCATTGCTTTTGATCTGCGTCAGCCGCCCTTCGAACAGGCGATACACCTGATCGGCCACATCAATCAGTGCAGGCCGGTGCGATACGGCAATTATGGTAATACCAGGGGTTAGCGCTTTCAGGGTATGGCTGATCGCGGCTTCGGACTCAGGATCTAGCGCACTGGTGGCCTCATCCAGAATCAACAAACGAGGGTTATGCGCCAGGGCACGGGCAATAACGATACGCTGACGCTGCCCGCCCGAAAGACGTCCGCCCCGCTCCCCTACGACAGCATTCATACCGCCGGTGAGTTTTTCCACGAACTCCCATGCTCCGGCCTGCTTCAGCGCCCGCTCGGCATCAGCAGCCGTAAGCTCGGGATCCCCCAGCGTAACGTTAGCCAGAACGGTGTCATGCAACAGTAAGGTTTCCTGCGGCACATAGCCAATCAGGCGACGCCATTGGCGCTTGTCGATCTCCTCAATCGGAACACTGTCGATCAGGACGCGCCCAGACTGCGCAGCCAGCAGCGCACATATCAGATCCAGAATAGTGGTCTTTCCCGAGCCAGACGGCCCTATAAGGCTGGTGAATGTTCCGACCGGAATAGTAAGGTCCACCTCGCTCAGGATCGGTTTGCTTCCGTAATGAAAGGACACCTGCTCGAACACGATAGCGCTTTTCAGAGACGGTGTGCGGGTGCCGCCATTGGGCTCAGCATCCGCCAGCGCCGCGTTGATGGAATCCTGTAACGCCCAATAAGCGCTCTCCTGTGCGGCCATCCGATGATAGCGCTGCTGTGCCTTGTGAAGCAGACCCAGTACCCGCACCACCAGAAAGATGAGCACCATGACAGACGACAGAGGCAGCTTCCAGACCACCAGCGCCGCATACAGCCCAGCGGCTGCCAGGATGGCAAGCATGGGCTCCTGAAGCGCACGCAACGCTTCACGGCTCATGACCTCACGTTCCATCGCCTTGTTGAGCTCGGCTGCCTGATGGCGAAGCAGCGAATCGGCAATGTCATAACGCGCCATGGCTTTGAGCGGCTTGACCGATCCCAGCGTATCGGTCAGATGAGCCAGCAGCTCGCGCATGAGACTGGTCTGACTCTTGCCGGCGCGCCGGGACGTCTTTACCAGGCGCTGCAGGGCCATCAGGAGAAAACCTCCAAGGATGAGCGAAACCAGCGTTGCCTTCCAAGAAACGATGAACGCAATGACGGCATACACAACCGCCTGGATGACCAGTGCCAACATGTTGGCCGCATGCTCATACCCTGTCGATGCACGATAGGCTTCGGTCGCTACAGCATTGGCCAGCGCACCGGCAGGCTGACGCAGATAGTATTCCCAGCGACTCCCCAGCAACGCACGAATCAGATCGATTCGAAGGTCAGTGGCCACATGGGCTACGGCATAACCGACCTGACGGTTACCCAAGAGCACCAATGTACTGCTCAGCGTCAGCCCCACAACGATCACGACCAGCATCGTTACCAGCGTAGGCTCAAGACCCACCAGCCCAAGGACATGAATGACCTTATTGGCCAAGTCGGAATGCGCCTGATCACCCAGGGCAATGGAGAGTAGCGGCAGTAAGGTCGTCAAGCCGACCCCTTCCGCGATACCTGCCAGCAGCAGGCTTATCAACATCAGAAACGTACGCACCGGGTAAGCCCGGCCGTAAGCAAAAAGAATCCGCATGGTATATCCGTTAGCGATGGGCTCGGTTAACTGGATAGGGAGCGCACGGCTCGACCTATCGCCAGACTACAAAGGGGTAATCCAGCTCCGTATCCCTGTGAGCCTATAGCTTGGTTCATAAACTCTTGATCTGCCTTACCCCTGTAAAAGCGGCGTAAGGCAGACACGTCAGCTGACTTGCGCCGCGGTCGAAAACACATCACGTAGCGTTGCAAAGGCAGCAATGATCTGGTCGATCTGTTTTGGCGTATGAGCGGCGCTGACACTGCAGCGAACCAGCGCATCCCCGTTGGGGCTGGCAGGAGGCAGCACCAGATTCACATAAACGCCCTGCTCGATCAGCGCTTCCCAGAAGGCAACGCCCTCCTTGGGCGAACCCAGCATGACCGGAATGACAGGACTCGGTCTTGAACTTACCCGATAGCCTAACGCCGACAATCCCTTGTGCAGCTGTCGTGCATTGTCCCAAAGCTGCGTTCTAAGCTCGGGACGGGTACGCAGGCTACGTAACGCCGTACGCACGGAAGCAATCACTGAAGGCGAAGGTGACGCTGTAAAGATATAAGGGCGACTTGCATAACGAAGCAGATCGAACTCAGCGTGCTGGCTTGCTGCAAAGCCGCCAATCGCACCCAGACTCTTGCTGAACGTACCCAGGATGACATCTACTTCGTCCTCGACGCCCAGCTCCTCGGCCAGACCGCGGCCGTTGGCACCCAGCACCCCAACGGAATGCGCTTCATCAACCAGCAGATATCCACCCAGACGACGCTTGATCTCGACGATTTCATTGAGTGGCGCCTGATCACCCATCATGCTGTAGATGCCTTCTACAATGATGATCGCATCACGGGCCTTTTCGCCCAGGCGAAGCATGCGCTTTTCCAGGTCGGCGGCATCGTTATGCCGGAAGCGAATGACCTGTGCCCCACCCATGCGGCAGGCATCATAGATACTGGCATGGCAATCGGCATCCAGCAGCACGATGTCGTCCGGCCCCGCCAGGGTGCCGATAATGCCCAGGTTGGCCAGATAGCCTGTCGAGAATACAATGACCGAGCGGCGCTGAAAGAAATCACCTAATTCCTCTTCAAGTGCCATGTGGCTGCCGTAGCTGCCATTGGCCATGCGCGAGCCGGTCGTACCAGTGCCTTCATGTTCCAACGCCTGCTGGGCAGCCTTGATGCATTCAGCATCGAAGGTCAACCCCAGGTAATTGTTGGTTCCCGCAAGCACTACACGCCACTGCCCAATACGTCCTTCAGTAGGCGTATAGATTTCGTCGATGCGCGTACCAAAGGGACTGGGCTCCGCCTGGATCAGAGCGGTACGTTCCTGTGCCAGCTTGTTGAACTTATCGAACAGTGCCATCTGCAGGCTCCAGCAAGGCGATGACAGCATGTGCCAGTTGCGCGGGGGTTCGGACGTCGGTCAGGACATTGAGCGGGATGGAGATATCGAACTCGTCTTCCATTTCCATCAGAAGATCCATGACCTTGATGGAGTCCAGGCCAAGCTCCTGAATCAGATCGATGTCGGGATGAATAGGCGTACCGGGAGGCGCAAGGCGATTGAGGTAAGCAAAGATCTTTTCTAGTATTTTTTCTTGGGATGTCATGACTAAGTCCCTAAACGGAATGAATGCCCTAGGCCTTTCAGAAACTACGCTCTTGCAAAGCCTTCTCCAGCAGGATATTTGGATGCCATCCCAGTGCCTGCTCAACGGCTGCATTACTGCATGACCAGTCAGGATGTCTCAACTCACCTACCTTGGCGGGTGTCAGCATGGGTGCACGTCGTGTCAGGCGGGAAAGGGACAGATTGACCTGTGCCATTCCCTCAAGCACTGCGGCAGGCACAGTAACCTTACGCACCGGCCCTTGGCGAACTCTTTTAGCAATCTCGGCAATGCTCTGCCAGTCATAGCCGTCAGGATGACCATCACTAAGTTCATAGGTAGCCGAGTGTACCTGCGAGGCACCGACCCAGGCCACCACAGCGCGGACGAGATCTTCCACATGAATGAATGACAAGCGTGCGGATTGCTCACCCAGCGTCAATAGCCAGCCACGCAGCAACCACTGGAAGAGTGGCCGCATCTCCTTGTCGCCCGGCCCATAAACTGCGGTAGGTCTGAATACCGTAACCGGAAGGTCGCCGGCCCGTTGCTGGATAGCCTGCTCTGCCTCACGTTTGGAGGCTGCATACCAGGACAACTCTGGATGCCGAGCCGCTAAAGAAGACATCAAAAGAAACCGCCGGCCTGCACCAATCCGCCGTACAGCCTCCATCAGATGGGCGCTGCCGTCGACGTTGATCCGGTTGAACTGATGGGGCGTGCTGCCTCTAACGGCACCGGCAAGGTGGATAACAATGTCCGCCCCGTCTACCAGATGCTCAAGTGAATCAGGCTCCCCAAGGGAACCCTTGATCCAGGTGACACCGTCGCGGGGGCCGTCTTCGCGTCGGTTTAGAGCGCGTACCGTGAGATTCGCTTCAACCAGACGCTTGCGCAAGATGGTTCCGATAAAGCCTGTCGCCCCCGTGAGGGCGACAACCTGAGCGGTCAAAGGCTTATCCAGCAGCAAGAGAGAGGCCGCAATCAGCCTCGATCTGCTGGATAAACCGCTTGCGTGCCTCGGCTCGCGAGGGCTTGCCGGAGGACGTACGCGGTAATGAATGAGGCGGCACCAGCTCCACCCGGCAGGTAAGGCCAAACTCGCTGTTGATGAGCTTGGTCAGCGATTGAGCAAAATGCTCACGCTGTTCCAGATCCATGATACGGCACTGAACCTGGACGACGACCTGAGGCTCCTCTTCGCCTGGAATAAGAAAGGCAATGACGTCGCCGGGGCGAATATCCGGCTGGCATTCGGCCAGGTACTCAATGTCTTGAGGCCAGATATTACGTCCGCGCACAATGATCAAGTCCTTGCGGCGACCGGTAATATAGAGCTCACCCTTGGAGAGATAGCCCAGATCTCCCGTATCCAGCCAATCACCTTCAGGGCTCATGACTGCCTGGGTAGACTCTTCGTCGCAGAAATAACCCGACATTAGGCTCGGCCCTTTCAGGGTAATACGACCGATTGCACGCTCAGGCAAGGCATGTCCGTTGTCATCACGGATTTCAAGCGTATGTCCGGGCAGGGCCGCACCACAATTGACAAAGCTGCTGGCGTTGCTGTCCGGCCCGTCGAAAGGAATGGCCTGGGAATGGTGCTCAAGCTCCCAGCGATTGATACGGTCCGTCTGGATACCGGTATCACGACGCGCGAAGCTGACGCCCAGGGTGCTTTCCGCCAGTCCATAACAGGGCAAAAACGCCTTGCGATCAAAGCCCGTCCGTTCGAACTGCATGGCGAAACGGTTCAACACCTCTGCCCTGATAGGCTCGGCGCCAATACCTGCGATGCGCCAGCTGGACAGGTCAAAACGCTCCATATCGCTTTCGCGAACACGGCGCGTGCAAATGTCGTAACCAAAAGGAGGTGCAAACGAAATCGTACCGCGGTTCTGGCTGATCAGACTCAGCCACTGCCTGGGACGCATGGCAAAGTCCTGAGTCCGCAGATAGTCAACGGACAGTTGGGACGCCATCGGGCCAAGGACAAATCCGACCAACCCCATGTCATGATAGAACGGTAACCACGAGACGCAGCGATCACCCGGCTGAACGCCCAGGCCATCTCGCGTAATGCCTTGCAGATTCGCCATCACAGCCCGCTGCGTTACAACGACACCACGCGGGAAACGGGTACTGCCGGAGGTGTACTGCAAATACGCGACCTCATCGGCACGGGAAGGCGCCAGCTCGACTGCTATAAGCGGGCGCAAGGAGAGCTCCTTGGCCGTACCGATGAATCGCATCGGCTGCTCAGCGGCCTCCTTGGCAAACTTGACCAACTCGGCCGGTGCGAATACGACAGAGGCTTCGCAACTCTTGAGGAGTCCCTTGAGTTTCTTGACGTAGATATCGTGACTGCCTAGCCCCGAGGGAATCGGCAGCGGAACGGGCACAAAGCCGCCGTACTGACAGCCGTAGAAAACCTCCATGAAGGACAGATCGGTGTCGGCGATCAGGGCAACCCGATCTCCCCGCTCAAGGCCCAAACCATGAAGCCGTTTAGCGACCTTGAGAGCCTCTCTTCTAAGGGCACCGTACTGTACAACAGCCGTCAGGCGGCAACGGCCATCATAGAAGTTCAGCCCTGTTTCACCTTCAGCCGCATAATCAAGCGCTTCCGACAACGTCGAAAAATCAGCCAGGCGCTGAGGTAAACCGTGTTGAGTTAGTGTTGCAGACATGTACAGTTCGGCCATCCCTTTGGTCCTGCTTTCAGCACATCGCATGCAGCGGGCCGATCAGCAAGGCCAGCAGCGCATCAGTTCATCACGTAAATTAATGTTGTCGACCTCCTGAAACTCAATCGATGAATTCAGCTGAGGGGGTCCTGGCCAGGCACTATCACTGAACTCCCGGTCAGCCCAAGTACGGGGACTCTTGTAACGAGGTATTACATGAAAATGGACGTCTGGATCGACCATCATCAACATTAGATAGTTCAGTTTGTCGTAGTTGAAGATAGTTTTTAAAGTGCTTTCAATGTCGACAGTAACAGCTTTGAGCTCTGCAAATGCTGCCGGACTCAACTCGGCAAAGGCCGTCACCTGCTCCTTGGCAATCAATACCAGAGAGCCCAACGTTACCTGCTGGGGTCGCAACAGCACCGCCCAATATCGGTAATCACGAATCACAGTATCAGGAGCGCCAAACTTCTTCATGGTGGCGTTCAACGCATCAGTCGATTCCATCCAGACCCCATTGATCATCGTATGATTAGGTTCGGCTACGGAAGTTAAATGTTTATGCGCTGCTTTGAAAGCCTATTCGAATCACTAATGCTTGTTATTTTTTGAAACATCCGTAAACCATAAGCGCATAATCGTGCCGTGGGAAGAAGTAATGTGTGTATGTAAGGAAGCATGTTTCTAGTGCAACGCGAAGCATTGTTCAGCTAACCAAGCCAAAGGCCTTCATGTGGACCAACTTACTTCCGGGATCAAAGGAACAATCGAAGTCAGACCGGTTGTCAGCAAGACGGATATGGCGATCTTTATCGGTTTCCCGGGCCGCCTCTACAAGAGCGACCCGAACTGGGTCGAACCTTTGCATTTCGAGCGCCACGAGCACCTCTCCCGAAAAAATCCCGTATTCGAACATTTGAAATGGCGGGCCTGGATCGCCTGGTCAGGCCACGAGCCGGTAGGACGTATCACGGCGCAGGTGGACACGCTCCATCGAGAGCGTCATGGTCAGGACACCGGTCACTTCGGCATGCTCGAAGCCATTGATAATCCGACCGTCTTTCAGGCACTGATCGAGACGGCTGAAGCCTGGCTGCTCGAGCAAGGCGCTCGTCGTATTACAGGCCCTTTCAGCCTGACCATCAATGAGGAGAGTGGCCTTCTCGTCGAAGGCTTCGATACACCGCCAATGTTCATGATGAGCCATGGCCACCCTTACTACAGCCAGCAGCTGGAGAACAATGGCTACCGGCCCGCTGCCGATCTTCTGGCGTACTGGATGCGTACGGACGAGCTCAACTTCACGCCGACCATGCGCCGGATGATGGATCGCTACCGTGGGCGGGTTCGCATCCGAACGCTGGACCGTAGCCGTTTCGCCGAAGAAATGCAGACGCTGCGCGATATCTTCAACGATGCCTGGGCCAACAACTGGGGCTTCGTTCCCTTTACCGAAGCCGAGTTCCGGGAGATGGGTAATAACCTCAAGCTGCTGGTGCCCGATGACCTGCTGTACATCGCCGAAGTAGATGGCAAGCCCAGCGCATTCATCATTGCCCTGCCCAACCTGAATGAGGTGATCAGGCCACTCAACGGCAAGCTCCTGCCCTTTGGCTGGCTGCGTCTGCTGTGGCGACTGAAGATTCGCAAGCCAACCACGGCTCGTGTACCGTTGATGGGGGTACGTCAGGAACATCAATTTAGCCGCCTCGGTCCTACGCTGGCGCTGCTCCTGATCGAAGCGCTCAAACCACCCTTCGTCAGGCACGGCCTCGAAGCCCTGGAGATGTCCTGGATTCTGGAAAGCAATACCGGCATGCGCACTATTCTCGAGCAGATTGGCACCCACCAGTACAAGCGATACCGCGTTTATGAAAAGCAGCTCTGAATCCAAACCCTTTTCGGCACTGGTTCTGGCTGCTGACCGACATGACGGGGACGCAGTGGCAACGGCGGCCGGTGTGGACTGCAAGGCATTGGCAACCGTAGACGGCATTCCAATGGTTCGCCGCGTGACTAGCACCCTGCGCTCAAGCCCTCTGGTGGAGCGCATTACGCTCATAGGCCCTACCCGCGCCCTGTTGCGCCAGGAACCTCAGGTAGAAGCATGGCTGCAAGCCGGTGAAATCAACTGGCTGAGCCATGCTAACTCTCCCAGCGCCAGCGCCGCGCTCGGTCTTGAGGCGGAAGATCCAACGCAACCGGTGTTATTGACGACTGCCGACCATGCACTGTTGACGCCGGACATAGTCGATTACTTCCTGACCGAGGCCCGGCGCAGCGGATGTGACTTTGTGGTGGGCGTTGCTCGCCTGGAAACAGTCAAGGCGCGCTTTCCCGGAAATCGCCGTACGGCGATCAAGCTCAAGGACGGCCCTTTCTGTGGCTGCAACCTGTTTGCGTTTATGACGGAGCGTGGTCATCAGCTGGCTCCCTTCTGGAGACGGATCGAGCAGGAGCGCAAGCGACCATGGCGAGTCATCACGGGTGCTTTGGGCTGGACGGCAGTGCTTCGCTACCTGGCGGGAACGTTGACCTTGGAGCAGGCGCTGGAGCGGTTGTCACGCAAACTGAACATGCGAATTGGCGCGGTGGTGTTGCCCTTCGCCGAAGCCGCAGTTGATGTGGATACGCCAGCGGACCGTCAACTGGTAGAGACGATCCTGGCGGAAAGAGTTGGGCGTGAAGCGGCTCAGTATTGAGCCGCCGCTGATGTCGCCATCTGCCAGGTATGCACCTTGTGCTTGGCAGCTTCGAGATCCTGGGGGAAATCCAGCTCGCCCCAGCTCAGTCCTTCGATGGACTGTACGTAAACCTGGCCGGTCTGCTGAGCGATTTCATCGATAATGCTCAGATACCAGCGTTGCAGGGCTTCAGGCTTGCGCATGTTGTCTTCAAGCGCCTTGCGAAACAGAACGCCCCCCTCCGGCTGGAAGTACATCATGCCGATTGATTCGCCATTGACCGTTGGCAACGGCAACGTCTTGCCCACACGCATCAGCTGATCGCCTTCGAGACAGACCTTCATATCATCGCTGTCATAAGAGGGCTTGCGGTCGATGGCCAGTGTGATAGGCCGCGGCGACGCACCCAAAAGACGCTTGAGTACCGGTAGATCAAACAGCGTATCGCCATTGAGTAGCAGAAAATCATCACGCATGGCTTCTCGCGCCATCCAGCAACTGGCCAGGTTATCCGCAACCTCATAAAAGGGATTGAACAGCGTGTGGATGACGCCTGCACCATAACGGTCACTCAATACACGCTCTACCTGACCCGCCTCATAGCCTACGACAACCGTAATGTCTTCTATTCCTGCGGCCATCAGACCATCGATCTGCCATTCGATAACCGTACGCCCCTCAAGCTCGATAAGGCACTTGGGCTTGTTTTCAGTATAAGGAAGAAGCCGACGTCCTTGCCCCGCACTTAAAATGATCGCCCGACGGGGCTCATTCCGTTCAAGATGATTCAATGCCGTCTCCTAACAGGAAGGAACTTAACCACCTCGAAGCAGCCAAACCCCGGCCAAACATTTAAGGATGGTTATTCAGCCAGTTACGTATGAATAAACGGTATAGTAACCGGCGGGTGTTTTGGAACCACAGAAGGCTCCAGAGTTCATGCGTCTAATTGAGCGTTATGTTATCTCCGAGGTATGCCGTCCTTTACTGGCCATGGTGGGCATTCTTACCTTCATTTTTGCCAGCTACTCCTCGGAACGCTATCTGGCTGAAGCTGCGAATGGCACGTTGGCACTGAGTGTCGTTCTGGATATCGTCTATTACAAGGTACTTATTGCGCTCGAAGTGCTTGTCCCTGTAGCGCTTTATGTCGCGGTCGTCCTGAGCCTGGGACGTTTGTACCACGATACGGAAATGACGGCTATTGCTGCATCAGGTGTCAGCCCGCTGCGCCTGTATAAAGCCATCCTGTTGATTGCGCTGCCCGTTGCGATCGCGGTTGCCTGCCTTTCCCTCTATGGCCGACCCTGGGCATATGACAACGCTTATCGACTCGAACAGCAGTCCAAAACGGATCTGGACGTCAATCATTTGCAGGCCGAACGCTTCAACGTCAATGAAGACAATGGCAGGATGATCCTGGCAAAACACATCGAGCCTGACTCAGGCGCGTTAAAGGATGTGCTGATCTACGACAGCGGCGCAGAAAGAGCCCACCTGTTCAGGGCCCGCCAAGCATCGATTACAGACCCTAATCCGGAAGACCCTGTTCTGTCCTTGGAACAGGGTACTGCCTACTCGCTGGAGCGCCAGGGCAGCCGGGACCAGACCATGCTTTTCAAGGATATGACCCTGCACTTGGCGCCGGTTGCACAAACAGCCGAGTATCGCCGCAAGGCCGCACCCAGCAGTGCACTGGCAGCTTCGTCAGCCTTATCTGATCAGGCAGAGCTGCAATGGCGCCAGACCCGAGGCATCACCACCCTACTGCTGGCACTTTTTGCCATACCACTTAGCTATACCGCTCCCCGCAAGGGCCGTTTTGCGAGAATGCTACCGGTCACGGCAGCATTTGCTCTGGTTTTCTATGCCAGCGACATTTGCCGGAGCATGGTTGGCAATGGCTCGCTGCCCCTCTTTCCCGGCATGTGGCTGATCCCTATTCTCATGATGCTGGCGCTGCTTGTCGCCATCCGGCGGGACGTAGGCAAGAAGCGGATCCGCACGGCATGAAGATCATTGATAAATATCTGTTGCAGTCCCTCTTCATGGGCTTCATAGCCGCTGCCGCATTGTTACTGCCACTGTTCAGCACCCTGGACCTTGTCGGGGAGCTTGATGACATTGGCGGAGATTACCGGCTTGTCCAGGCCATTGAGGTAGTCGCCATGACGCTGCCTCGACGCATGGTAGAACTCGGCCCCTTCATTGCCTTGCTGGGCGGTATCGCTGCACTGGGGCAGCTGGCTCTGACGCAAGAGCTCAACACGCTGCGTGCTGCTGGCATCTCTGCTGCTCGTATCGGACTGAGTACCGTGTTAGCCGGCGCGCTGCTTGCGGTAGCACTGGCGGCAGTCGATGAGTTTGCTGCCTCGCCTCTTCAGCAAAGCGCTATTCAGCTACGTGCACATGCCATTGCCTCAGTCGAAGGGAATGGCAAGGATGGCAGCATCTGGGGGCGTAAGGACCAGCAGTTCGTTCGTGTAGGCGGGCTGCGCCTGGGACGGATTCCTACCCATATCGAAGTGTTCAGCTTTGACGGCGACCAGGTACTCAAGGAATATCTGTTTGCCAACTATGCCGACATTCAGCCCAAGGGGATATGGCAGCTGCATGAAGTGACAGTGAAGCGCTGGGTCGATAGTGACGAGACGGTCGAGCACATGGATCAGATGATTTGGCAATCAGTGCTGCCTGAAACGCGCCTGCAGGAGGTTGCGCTTCCGGCGGACAGTCTTTCCTCCCGGCAGCTCTACCACTACATCGAATTCCTGAAGGGTACCGCGCAACCATCGGCCCAGTATGAAGTGGCCTTATGGGAAAAGCTTGGAACACCTCTGCTGACCCTGGCCATGATACTGCTGGCAGTGCCTTTTTCATTTAGCCAAGTACGCTCCACCGGGCTGGGCAGCAAGCTGGCCCTTGGCGCAGTAACGGGGCTGCTAGTTTATCTGACCAATCAGATTATTGTAAATCTAGGCATTCTGTTCGGACTTGTTCCTGTTCTGGTGGGAACCGTTCCGGCGCTGTTAATGCTGGTATTCTCGATGAGCCTGATTTTTCGGTTCGACAGAAAACGATAAGGCGGTACGAAAGGCTGCCAAACAGGCTGCGGCCCTCGGCAGATAGGGCTTGCAAGGCTTAATAATTTAAATAACACATCCATTGCGTGGACTAAGGCAGAACTTATGACGATACAGGTCCATCTGGTAGGCCGTTGCGAGGTGATCTTGTGGGGCCTGACCTCACGGGAGCGACTGCGAAGAATCCTGAAGAAATTTCCCAAGGCGCATCTGGTCAGCCCCGGCGAAGCGCTTCCTGCTGAAGGTGATGTTCTGCTGCTGCGCGAGGATTACCTTTACGATGACCGGGTATTGAGAGGATTGCTGGATACCCAAGACGTTGCCTTGCAGGACCCTCGGGATGGCGCGGTTGTCGCGGCCCGACTCTCCGCCTCGCGCCTGTCTAGCGTGGCCGACCTGAATGCACCTGCTGTCGCTCAGCTGCGTCCTGCGCAACCTGACACCGTAGCCTCCGGCCTACAGACCCAGCTGCGCAAATTCGATCAGCCTTGGGTAGCAAGAATCACCCAAAGCAACCGCCAGCATCTGGAAAAGTCCTTGTTCAATGGTGCTTACAAGGGTGTAACGGACTTTATCACCCGCGGCGTCTGGCCTGTGCCGGCACGCTGGGTAACCCACCTGTGTGTTCGTCTGGGCCTGAGTCCCAACCACGTCACGACCGCCAGTTATGTGCTGGCCATCCTGGCCGGTTGGTGGTTCTGGAACGGGCAGTTCGGCCTGGGCCTGATCGCCGGCTGGATCATGACCTTTCTCGACACCGTGGACGGCAAACTTGCCCGCGTAACGGTAACCTCGACCCGCTTTGGCAATATTTTCGACCACGCTCTTGATATCGTGCATCCCCCGCTCTGGTACATCGCCTGGGGTATGGGGCTTGCTGCAACCTGGAGCTACAGCCTGCCGCTTTCTTTAGTGTTCTGGGCCATCTTTATTGGCTATGTAGCAGGACGCCTGTGCGAAGGCTCGTTCAAGTTTGCCGCCCCTTTTTCGATGTTCCTCTGGAAACCCTTCGACTCGCTGAACCGACTGGTTACGGCCCGTCGCAATCCCAACCTCTTGCTGCTCACGCTGGCATGGGCTGCTGGGGCCAATGATGTGGGACTGCTACTGGTGGCAGCCTGGACAGTCATCTCGACGCTTGTTCTGGCGTGGCGCGTCATATGGGCCATTACGTTGCGGCGACGCGGTGCTGAATTGCAGCCGTGGTTGAGCCAGATCGACCTCAAGGCTGAAGGGCATCGTCCGGTGGTTCGGCTATTTGCTCCCCGCTCCGGGCTGGCCGATGCCTGAATACGAACTTCCCGTACCGAAACGGATCGGGATACTCATGAATCCATTAAGCGGTCGTGTTCGTCGGCGTCTGCAGCCTTTACGTGCATCGATTGCCACCCTGCCCGGTGTCATGTTGCATGAGGCTTCAGAACCAGCGGATATTACCCGCGCGCTGCTTCAATGGCAGGGAACCTCACCAGAACTTGTGGTTGTAATCGGCGGCGACGGCACGTTACAAGCCGTCCTAACGGCTCTGCTACAAACGTCCTCCACGCCCTTACCTGCCTTGTTGGTAATTGCCGGTGGCACCACAAACATGAGTGCCGCCGACCTGGGCACACGGGCGAAACCTGAGGCCGTACTGAAGGCCTTGCGCGCCTGGCTGGAGGGCCAGGGAGCGGCGCCGCGCCAGGTGGAGCGCGCCGCGATAAAGGTCGAGGGCAACGAGACGAGCGGGCCACAGTACGGGATGTTTTTCGGCACGGGAGCGATTCTGAGCGGTGTCCGGTATTTTCATCAGCATGTTCGCCCAACGGGTGTACGCGGTGCGCTAGGCCCTGCCCTGGCCTTTATCCGTATGCTGCTGTCGCTGCTGCGCAGCAAACCCCATCCACTTCTCCCAGCCACACCCGCGTCACTGAGAACCGACACGCATGACTGGAGCAGCAGCTGGCTTCTGGTACTCGCGTCAACGCTCGATAATCTGTTGATCGGCTGCCGCCCGTATTGGGGCACCGAAGCGGCCCCCATGCATTTCACAGCCGTCGAGCATCAGCCGCGACGGCTGATACGCGTCCTACCGTTCCTGCTGTGCGGTCGCGGCAAATCGGTCGCGCATGAGCGGGACGGCTATATCAGTCGTAACCTCAGCACACTCAGTCTTGAGGGCAGCTCACATTTTCTTCTGGACGGCGAACAGTTCGAGGCTACTTGCCCGATTCGTCTTTCAACCACCGCTCCCCTGCGCTTTCTAACTTACTGAGGCCGGCCATGCCAGATCTTGCCCCGCTCCCCCGTCCTTCACCGGCATTGCTTGAGGTAATCGCCAGGCAAAGCGGGCAACCGGTACGCCAGGAACTCGATTGCCTGTGTGAAGCGGTCCAGAGAAGGTTTGGCGCGTCCGTTGTTGGCGTACTGTTTTATGGCTCCTGCCTGCGAAGTGGCAATCCGGCCGAAGGCATCGTTGACCTGTATGCCGTTGTCGATAGTTACGCAGAGGTACATGCCAATGCGCTGCTTAGGGCCGCTAATGCATGGCTACCGCCTAATGTCTTCATGCTTCAAGCCCGAACGCCAGAAGGAGAAGTGCTGCAAACCAAATGCGCGGTGCTTTCGCTGAAGGATCTGGAGCGCGGCACTGCCCGCTGGTTCCAGAGCTATCTATGGGGCCGGTTTGCGCAGCCGTCTCGCCTGGTGTACTGCCGGGACGACACGATACGGCAGCGTATTTATCAGGCACTGGGCTACGCCGTCTTGAGGTTAGTGGAACAAACACTGCCCTCGATGCCGGAACGCTTTAGCAGTGAACAGTTATGGCAAACGGGCCTTGCCTTGAGCTACGGTACTGAACTGCGTCCAGAAGCCGCAAGTCGGCCTGCCGAGCTGGTTCATTATGATAAAACCTACTACCGTCAGTTAACGGCAGCCGTTGTCAGTGACTTTTCCGGCATGCATCGAATAGCGTCTGAAGAGGATCTTTATTCGCATATGCCTTCCCGCGAGCGCTTGCAGCAAAGCCGACAGATGTGGAGCACCCGGCGGCGTCAGGGACGAATGCTGAATATTCTTCGGCTCATGAAGTCCGTTTTCACATTCGAGAATGGAGTGGACTACATCGCTTGGAAGCTAGAACGGCATATGGGCCGGCCAATTGAGGTAACGCCTCGGCTGCGCCGCTACCCGCTGATCTTCGGCTGGCCGTTGCTGTGGCGGTTATTGAGGGAACGTCGTTTACGCTAAATCGAACGCAAGCGGAGCGCTCTTCGCTTGCATCAGGAACCATGCGGCACTGCCTACGAGGTGAAGAGTGGAAAAGACCCAGGACAACGCCACGCTGTCTACTCAGAAACGTAAACGCAAAAAGCACCGCCCCAGTGTGGCGATCGGTCTCTGGATCATCAAGCGCCTGGAAAAAGCGATCAAGCACTACTCCAAGGTAGAAACGACACCCTTTATCGATGCCGGCCAGTTTGCCTGGGTGCCTGAACTGGAAACCCACTGGGAAACGATTCGTGCCGAGCTGAACGAAGTCTTGCAAAACAAGCACAAGATTCCCAATTTCCAGGACATCTCCAAGGACCAGAAAAACATCACCCAGGATGATCGTTGGAAAACCTTCTTCCTGTACGGATACGGCTACAAGATGGATGGCAATTGCCTGCGCTGCCCGGAGACAACTCGCATCATCGAGTCCATCCCAGGCATGTTCACGGCGTTCTTTTCCATTCTGGAGCCTGGAAAGCACATCCCACTGCACCGCGGTCCCTACAACGGACTGCTCCGGGCTCACCTGGGGCTAGTCGTCCCCGAGCCGAAAGAAAAGTGCCGTATTGAGGTGGGTGGCGAGACCCGGCACTGGGAAACCGGTAAATGCATGATCTTTGACGATACCTACCGACATCAGGTCTGGAACGAGACCGATGGCGTCCGCGTAGTGCTGTTCCTGGACATTCAACGACCCTTGGCTTGGCCGGGCTCGCTGCTTAACCGGATCATCTTACGATTGATTCGCTGGTCACCCTTCATTCAGGATGCGCGGCGCAACCATCGCGCCTGGGAACGTGGTTTGGAGCCGTAACGATAGAATAACGGCTCGGCGTTTCCTGGCGTCGAGCTGTCACTCAAACGTAGTTATTCATCCAGCAATTTCTGAGCATCGTCCCACGCAGCAAGATTGCGACGTGCTTCCTGAACGAAGGGGCTCCGCTTTACTGCACCTAAAAACAGGTCGCCCAAGAGCCGTCCCGGGAGGCGCAATGGCCGTTTGAACTGGATCAGTAGCACGACCCGCGTCTGATCGGTTTCATTCCAGACCTCATGGGGATAGGTGTCATCGAACACGATACATTTGCCATCGTCCCAATAGACCATTTCATCCCCTACCTGAATGCGGCAATTTTCACGTGGAGTGGGCGTCAGCAGTCCCAGGTGACACGTCATGATGCGCTTGGTCACTCCGGTATGCCGTGGAATGTGCGCACCCGGCGTCAGGATGGAAAAGAAAGCACTGTTCAGACCTGGCACTACGGACAAGGCCTCGGTGGTCTTTGGGCAACGCAGGCAATTCTCTTCGATCTTGTAGCCATACCCCCACAGAAAATAGGAGCGCCAGCTATTACCCTCGGCAATTCTGCGGTGATCAGGCGAAATATCGCGAAGCGCAGGAATTGAATCCATGCCCTGCAAGAGCTGTTGTACCTCCTGTCGTATACCCTCCCAATGCTGCTCCAGCGAGGCCGTCCAGGGAAACAGCTGCTTATCGAATACAGGCGGATCGCCGACCAGAGAATTTTTGGCCAGATAGCTGTTAAGCGCGGGCCGCAGCTTTTTACCGGTCCGGTAGAGGGCGCTGCGTTTGACTTTTGTTTTAGCGGCAACAGGAGGTGCGGCGTTGGTCATTGTACGTGTGTCCTGACGGTATTCGATGCGGCCCAGCGGACCGCCTGCATGTATGCGCCTAGATGCGATTTGCCGACAAGGCCCGCTCGCCTGTAATCACGGCCCGTACGGCCTCGATAGCACGCTGGCGCGAGGTAGCCATAAGTGCTGGCGACAGACCTGGCATTTGATCAAGTCCCTGCGGCAAAGGCAAAAGCCCCAGCGCTACATGAACTTCCTCGATTCTTCGCTCACGCTTGATGAGTCCTTCCTCTACAAGACTGTCGTAGAGTCGTCCGGTCTTGTTCTGCTGCCGGGGCGTGCCACGGCTACCTGCCACCCGGTCAATCACGCCCAGCTTGCGTTCAAGCGCATGATGCACACGCGCCTTGAAATGGCGCCGTACCGGTAATGGGAAAACTGCAACCGGTTTGCCGGTCAGGGCAGCCTCCGTCAGCATGGAGACACTTTCGCCGGTCACGATGAAGGCATCAGCCAACGCCAGCAATGCCCGGTAGGGATTATCGCTACCCTTGTCGAAACGGTAACACCAGTGCGGCGTCTCGATGGCCTGTAATAGCGACTGGGTAACCGGTTCTGCGGTACGGGGGCTTGTAGAAATCAGAAGCGATCCCCCCTTGGCCCCGACAGCAGCGCTGGCTTGGGCACCCAGCGCTCGCCCTGCGGCCTTATCCAGTTCATAAGGAATACTGCTTCCCCCTACCAACATGGCAACCCAGGGCCGCGGCAGATGCGCAAAACGCTCTTTCCAGACCGCCAGCTCCTGGTCAGACGGTATCTGATTCTGGATAAAGGGCACGGGTAAATCCACTACGTTGTCCCGTAGTGGCAGGCTGTATTGAGGTGTGGTCAGGACCAGATCAAAGCTGGATAACGGTGCGCGTGGGCGCCCAACGACCACCAGACGGCTCCGCCCTTCGGAACGGCGCTGGATCCAGTGCGCCACCGGTGCTGTACGTCGTCCCGAACTCAAGACAAGATCCGGCCAGGGCGCGGCAAGACCCGGCGCGGACTGAGCCATCTTGCCCTGCAACAAGGCACCCGGCACATACTTGGCCGGCTTGAACCGCGTTTCCTTGCATTCATATGGCCAGCCAAGCGACTCGGCAATGGCAACCAGCTGTGCATTATCGCCCGCATGTTGGCCCAGCAGTACCCACACCCTGGGCAGCGCCTCTGCCCGTCGGGAACGTAACGGGAAGTCCGCCAGATAACGCTGCAAGGTGCCGTTATCGTCTTCGCAATCAAGCTGCCAGCAACGATCCGGATAGCGCTGGGACACACGGCGCAGCAGTGCCCGCCATCCCTTGATCGAGCTGATGAGTGACTCATCCGTCCCCAGTCCTGTCCGGATGTAGACAAAACCGCGGCTAAGCCTGAACAGCCGGTCCACGAGCCAGGGCACATCTTCCGGTGGCAGATGCTCAAGACCACTGACCGCCAAAAGGTCATGGCTGGGCAGGTCTGGTTGGCGCAATTGCTCGAAGCGGTAGTGGGTCGTAGCCAGTGAGTCCTTATGAACATCAGTCCAATGCCCTACGAAGGCGATATCGTTGCCGCTCAGTGCGCTTGCAAAGGACAGGACATCCGATGGCAGAGACGCAGCAGGCGATGCCAGCGTCTGACAGGCTGCGTTAAAGTCTGGGCTAGGACTCGCCATGGTGTAAGGCTCGTAACCTTTAGCATTGGCCGCCTGCTCAAGGCTCAGGAAATACTCGGCATACGGGTTGATCTGATAGGAGTATTGCTCAGGTGTTGGCCGCCAGGGCTGCAAGTGCAGCGTGGTGTAGTGCAGCAATCTGGAACGGCCATGCTCATACTCAAGGTCACGCGCATGCCAGACGGGGTCGAGCTGTCCCCACAGGCCGGGCTTCTCGGCAGCCTGGGCGTGCAAAACTTTCTTGCTTTCACAACGTGCCTTTTCAAAATTCCATACCTCGACCATGCGCTCGCAATCGATCAAGGTGACGGCCGTGTCGTTTGGGGTTAACGCCAGATAACCATGCTCACCCATGGGCTGGTCGAAGAGGTCCGCCGGATCAGCCGTATAGATCTGGTCCACATCGTTATAAATGGCGCGCCCGTGACGTCCGGCCAGATCCGGAATGGCAAACCGATAATTCGTAAACCCGGTACGCCAGCGGCTTTCATCAAAGCCAGGCAGACGGGTCATGCGGTAGACCTCGTAACGCCGATCAGGATTGCGCACCTGCTCCAACGAATACACGAAGATCCGCTCGGCGCGGTATTGTGCAGGCTCGGTTCCCAGGAAAATGCGTACAGCCGGCTGTTCGGGCGCCCCTGCCCTTGCTTCCAACACAATCGGCACAATATGCGGAACCGCCATGGGCGCGTGGGCAGCCTGGCTACCGGATGTTCCGGCCGAAGCGGTGGAGGGAGACACTCGTTTTTTTTCCGAACGGGGCAGTTTCCACTTACGTATAGCGCGCGGCGCTTTCCAGGCAAAGAAAGTCATGCGTCCTCTTATGCTTCGATCTGAGGCAGAACAGCTGTACAACCTGCCTTGGTTGCTGACGGAAGAACTATAGTTCCCCTGTTCAGATTGAACAGGTTCTTGCACACATCACAAAGCGCGTGGCTGGCCCTTTGCTATCACTGCTTTTCCTATACTGCCAGCCCGTGAAGCCAACCCGCGTTCTATCAGCGATTCGTGTTGCAGACAACCGCTTTTGCGCGTTTGCGCCTAGCGCTGGCATGTACCTTGAACATCCGGTCAGGTTTTTCACGCTCACTCTATAAGAGGCTATTCCATCCCATGCTGAAAAAATCCCTCGCAAGCGCGCTAGGACTGGCAGGTCTGCTGGGCGGGCTTACCGCGGCGCCCCAGGTATCCGCAGCGGAAAAACCCATTGCGCCCAAAGTCATGCTGATCGCCATGTTTGGCCCGGAAGCCAAGACCTGGACCGAGCAACTCAAGCTCGATAGAAAGGTGCCGGTCGAAGGGCTGTCTGCCGAGTATCCGGATGTGCTCTGTAATGAGGCGCAGGTGTGTCTGATGACGACCGCAATGGGGCACACCAATGCCGCGGCCTCGACCATGGCATTAGCCTTCTCGCCCAAGTTCGATCTGCGCAAGACCTATTTCCTGGTTGCTGGTATTGCAGGAATCAACCCGCACGAGGGCACCATTGGCACTACGGCATGGGCGCACTATCTCGTGGATTTTGGCATCCAATGGGAGCTGGACGCTCGAGAAGCTCCGGCTGACTGGAAAGGTGGCTATCTGGGTATCAATACGCGTCATCCCACTCAAAAGCCTCCTCTGGACTACAAGACCGAGGTGTTCGAGGTTAACCAGAAGCTGATGGAAAAGGCTTATGCCCTTTCCAAGGACGTCAAGCTCATCGAAAGCCCCGAGTCTACTGCGTGGCGCAAGAAGTACAACTATGCGCCTGCCAACCAGCCTCCTGTGGTTACCCGCTGTGACACCGTCGCCGGCGATACCTGGTTCTCCGGTACGCTGCTCTCCCAGCGCGCCGAAGAATGGACGCGTACGCTGACGGATGGAAAAGGCCGTTACTGCACTACGCAGCAAGAAGACAACGCCACTTATGAGGCGCTGCTACGGGCCAGCCGTACGGGCCGTGTCGATATCCAGCGCCTGGCCGTAGTGCGTGGCGGCTCTGACTTCGATCGCCCTTATGAGGGGTATTCAGATGTTGAGAACCTGATCGACTACGCCAAGCAAGGCGGCTTCGAACCCGCCCTGGAAAACCTGTTCCGTACAGGCAATCCTCTGGTACAGGACATCGTTAAGAACTGGAGTGCCTGGGAAAAGGGCGTTCCCTCCTCCTGATTAATGAAAACAGGACCGGGCATAATAGATGTTCGGTCCTGTCAGTCACCCTAGCCGCACCGTTAACGTGCAGTGTCGCCCGTAAACGGACCATTCCCGTAACCATTCTAGAAATTGGTTCGCATAGAGACTGAACCAATGCCAGATCATCCCCTACTCCCTGCCTCCACACCTTTGTACCAAAAGCCTGACACGCCTGTAGTCATAGCCTAAGCGCCCGGTCATAACCGTTTCGCCAGTATGAACCAATCGCTATTGGCATCTCGCTTGCAAAACTGCCTGTAACTGTTGCGCCCTACTATCAAGCATATACGAGGCGCACAGACAGACATTCATGTTGGCCTGAGAGAGCATGATGCAAACGTGCGAAACGGAAACTCCTATCGATCAATCAGCCCGGATGGCACTCGATGCCCTTCGCCAGCTGGTGGCACAGCATTCGGCATTTCCGGAACGACCTCTGCCTCCGGAGCGTGATCTGGCTGCTGGCTTTGGCGTTAGCCGTCGCTCGGTTCGCCGCGCCCTTTCAGTGCTTGAAGCAGAAGGACAGGTGTGGCGCCGCCAGGGCAAAGGCACCTTTGTAGGCCCAACCCCACCCAGTGCGTCCCTGAGCTTTACCAAGCTGTCCAGCCGAACCAACTTCATCGAAATCATGGAGGCCCGCCTTTACCTGGAACCTGCTCTTGCCTCACTGGCTGCCATTCGCGCCAGCGGCGAGCAGATGGCAATGCTGCGGAGGCTCGCTGAACGTACCGGCCAACAACTCAATGCCCAGACGCCCGATGCAGAAGCACTGGAACTCTGGGACAGCGCCTTTCATAGAGGCATTGCGGAAGCCGCTGGCAACCGACTGATGCTGGATATTTTCGAAATGTTCGATGCCATTCGCCTGGACTCTGTCTGGCGCGACCTGCGCCAGCGTGCCCGCAACACTGACCGCATGCATGCGTATAGCCATGATCACGACGACATTGTGTCCGCGATCGAACAGCGTGACCCCGGCAAGGCGGCGATGGCCATGCGTGGCCATTTGCGTGCGTTGCAACAGGCGCTCGACACCGTTATCCATCACGATCTGGTGAACAGTTTATGAGCGAATCCCCATGCTCTGTCTTGAGTATCCGTAACCTGACCGTTCGCTTTAAAGGTGCAGCGGCCAATGTAGTAGATGGCTTGTCATTCGACATTGCGCCAGGTCGAACCCTGGCCATTGTTGGTGAATCCGGCTGCGGCAAGAGCGTAACATCCATGGCGCTGATGGGGCTTCTACCGGATAGCGCCCAAGTGCATGCCGATACTTCGACCTTCCTTAACGAACCTTTGCTGGCAATGACTGAGCAGCGTCGCCTGGATGTACGCGGTAACCGCCTGGCAATGATCTTTCAGGAACCCATGACGTCACTCAATCCGGCATTCACCATAGGTGATCAGATCACCGAGAGCGTCGTGCGTCACCAAAGCCTGTCTCCCCAACAAGCCCGCCGCCGGGCATTGGAGATGCTGGAAAAAGTCCGTATACCCGCAGCGGCTCAACGGCTGGAGGCTTTTCCCCACGAATTGTCAGGGGGTATGCGCCAGCGGGCCATGATTGCCATGGCGCTTGCCAACGACCCAGCCCTCATCATTGCCGATGAACCAACCACTGCACTGGATGTAACCATTCAGGCGCAGATTCTTTCCCTGATCGCAAACCTGCAAGCCGAAACCGGAACAGCCATGATGCTGATTACCCATGATTTGGGCGTCGTTGCAGAAGTAGCTGACGATGTAGCGGTCATGTATGCGGGCCAGGTTGTCGAAAGCGGTCCCGTTACTGCGCTGTTCGATGACCCTCAGCACCCCTACACCATTGGCCTGATGGGCTCGATGCCCTCGATGGGCCCGCGTGAAGATCGCTTGGCCACCATTGCCGGCCGTGTTCCCACGCCTGCAGAAATGCCCAGTGGCTGCCGCTTCGCCAGCCGCTGCCCTTTTGTGATTCAGGCGTGCCGCGCAGATCGTCCCCCGCTACGCGAGATCACACCAGGGCATCTGGCAGCATGCATTCGTACACCGCTGGAGCAGCACTTGGGAGTTAGCGCATGAAAACGCCCGAACGCCCTATTCTTGAAGGCCTTCATCTGACCAAACACTTCACGTCACCTACAGGCTTTCTGCAACGCAAGAAGGCTCCTGTTCAAGCCGTCACGGATGTTTCCCTGTCGATCAAGCGAGGCGAGACGTTAGCCTTGGTAGGCGAGTCGGGCTCCGGCAAGTCAACCCTGGGGCGATTGCTGCTCAACCTGCTGGCGCCTACCGCTGGCGATGTCATCTACGAAGGCAGAAACCTGGGAAACCTGCCTGCGGATAAGCTCCGGCAGGCAAGGCGGGAATTGCAGATCATCTTTCAAGACCCCTTTGCCTCACTCAACCCCCGGATGACAGTGGCCTCTATCATTGGCGAACCCATCTGGCTGCACACCGATAGCCACCGCGCAGATCGCGCAGCACGAGTAGCAGAACTCTTGCATACCGTGGGCCTGGCCCCTGAACATGCCAACCGTTATCCCCATGAGTTTTCCGGTGGGCAACGCCAGCGTATCGGCATTGCTCGCGCCTTGGCCTCCAATCCACGCTTGATCCTGGGGGATGAACCGGTTTCGGCATTGGATGTGTCGGTCCAGGCGCAGGTCGTCAATTTGCTGGAAGACCTCAAGCATCAGTTTGGGCTGACGCTGCTTATCGTGGCCCATGGACTGGCCGTGATCCGCCATATGAGCGACAGAGTCGCCGTGATGTATCTCGGGGAGATCGTGGAGCTGGCCGAGGTCGACACGCTGTTCGAAACACCACTTCACCCGTATACACAAGCGCTTATGGCCGCTGTGCCTGTCAGCCACCCCGGTCTGCGACGGGCTCGCCCCGTATTGGGTGGGGATATGCCAAGCCCGGCCAATCCACCGCCCGGTTGCCGTTTTCACACGCGCTGTCCCCATGCCCGCCCCCTCTGCAAAGAGGCAAAACCTGCCTTTGAATCTGTCGAAGGGGCGCGTCAGGTTGCCTGCCATTTCTGGCGCGAAGTTGCGAATGCCGGAGCAGGCAATTTGATTGTGCCAGCTCCCAGCCCCGCCTTTTCCCAACGCCTTCATCTATTCAAAAGCCATCAGCCCCTTGCCCTGGAGAGCCAGCCTTGAATCCTGTACGCCTGTTGACTGGAGCCTTGTTATTGACGATCGGCACCACGGCATTTGCCGAAACCACCCTGCGCATCGGCATCCAGGACGACCCGGATGTTCTGGATCCGCACCGTTCACGAACCTATTCGGGACGTCTGGTATACACCGCCCTGTGCGACAAACTGGTGGATGTTGCGCCGGACCTAACCTTTGTACCGCAACTGGCCACAGGCTGGAGCTGGAGCGACGACAACCTAACCCTGACCATGACGTTACGTGAAGGAGTGACCTTTCATGATGGCGAAGCCTTTGATGCCGCCTCGGTCAAATTCAATCTGGACCGAGCTCGTACCTTGCCCGATTCACTGCGCAAGAGCGAACTGGCCTCTATCGAACACGTGGATGTAATCGATCCCAAGACCGTAGCGATCAAGGTGAAGCAACCGGACGCTACCCTGATCGCCCAGCTTTCCGACCGGGCCGGCATGATGCTTGCCCCCAACGCATCACAAAGCGATGTCGGGTCCAAACCTGTCTGCTCCGGACCCTATAAATTCGTGCAGCGCGTACAGCAGGATCGCATCGTGCTGGAGCGCTTCGATCATTACTGGAACAAGCAGGCCTATCACTTTGATAAAGTGATTTTCCTGCCCATACCTGACACGTCGGTTCGTCTCGCAAACTTGCGCTCTGGAGACCTGGACATCGTCGAACGTGTTGCTCCCACGGACATCAAGGCGGTCAAGGATGACCGGAATCTTACGGTCTACAACACGCCCGGCCTGGGGTATATGCAACTGATGGTCAATGTCGCCAATGGTGACAAAGCCAAAAATCCGTTGGGAAGTGACAAGCGTGTCCGCAAGGCCTTCGAGCTGGCAATGGACCGGGACGCTATCAACCAGGTGGTATTCGAAGGGCTCTACGCGCCGGGCAATCAACCCTTTCCACAAAGTAGCCCTTATTTCGATAAGGAGCTACCACTCCCCTCGCGAGACATTGCCAAGAGCCAAGCGCTGCTGGCGGAAGCAGGCGTGAAGCTCCCGGTAAACGTTGAGCTCAAGGTTGGCAATACACCTGTCTCTCAGCAGGTAGGCCAAATTATCCAGGCGATGACGTCCGAAGCGGGCTTCAACGTCAATCTGGTCGCCACCGAGTACGCGACGCTTCTTAACGAGCAGCAATCCGGAAACTTCCAGGTAGGTATGAGCGCCTGGTCCGGTCGTCCTGATCCAGATGGCAATATCCATCAGTTCGTGACCTGCAAAGGAAACCAGAACGATGGCCATTACTGCAATCCAAAGCTGGATGAGCTGCTTAATAAGGCACGTACTGTCAATGACCAGGCCCAGCGTCAGGATCTGTATCGCCAGGCGATGACCATCGTGGCGGACGAAGCGCCGAACATTTACCTCTACTTCGAGCCTCGACTGATTGTGGCGAATCGCAAAGTGACAGGGTATGTCTCCAACCCGGACGGACTGATCCGCCTGGCCAACGTGTCATTCGCGCAATGACCGATACGGCCCGTTGCAGTAAACCGCACGGGCCGGTAATCCACGAGGGTTATGCATGCTGACGTTCATCCTTCGCCGCCTGCTCAGTGCCATCCCAACACTGGTTCTGGTCTCGCTCTTTGTCTTCACCCTGCAAAAACTGCTGCCCGGCGATCCGGTGCTGGCCATGGCTGGGGAGGAGCGCGACCCCGCTGTCATCGAATACTTAAGAGACAAGTATCGTCTTAACGATCCCGTACCGGTTCAATACCTGAACTGGGTGGGCAATGTCTTGAAAGGTGATTTCGGTACTTCCTTGCGCACCGAGCAACCAGTGACCGCGCTTATCGTCTCGAAACTGCCGGTCACCCTGGAATTGTCAGTTTTCGCCTTGCTGATTGCGCTGTTGATAGGTATCCCCACCGGTATTCTCTCGGCGGTGCGTAAAGGGAGCGCGGTAGATTACAGTGCGAACATCGTTGCCCTTTCTGGTATCTCTATTCCGCACTTCTGGCTGGGGATACTGCTCATCATGGTGTTTGCGGTAAAGCTGCGCTGGCTGCCCGCCTCCGGTTTTGTACCGTTCAGTGAAAACCCGCTGCAAAACCTTAAAACCTTGTTGTTATCAGCCTTCGTGCTGGGTGCAGGTCTTTCCGGAACCCTGATGCGTCATACCCGCAGCGCCATGCTTGAAGTGCTGCGCTCAGACTATGTGCGGACAGCGCGCGCGAAAGGGCTGTTTCCCAGAACAGTCATTCTCAAGCACGCCTTTCGTAACGCGCTGATGCCCATCGTGACGCTGACTACACTGCTGTTCGGCGAACTGCTTGGGGGCGCAGTCCTGACTGAGCAGGTGTTCAGTATTCCCGGCTTCGGCAAGATGATCGTCGATGCCGTTTTCAACCGGGACTATGCCGTGGTGCAAGGTGTAGTGCTGTGCGTAGCCATTGGATTCGTATTGATGAATCTGCTGGCCGATGTGCTCTATCGCCTGATCAACCCGCGCCTGAGGACTGCCGCATGAATGCCATTGCCACCCCTCTCCCTCCTGTCTTACAGACCCGTCTACAGTCTCGTTTCCTGGCAAAGTTTTTGAAGAACAAGGGTGCTGTCATCGGTGCAGCTATCCTCTTGTTATTTGTCCTGGCAGCTGTTCTGGCACCCTGGATTGCGCCCCATGATCCACTCAAGGCGAACTTTCTGGCCGTTCGCAAGGCACCTTCGGCCCTGTATTGGTTAGGCACGGATGAGCTGGGCCGCGATCTGTTCTCACGCCTGCTCTGGGGTGCGCGCAGCTCGTTGCTGGCGGGTGGAGTATCGGTCGCCATCGCCATGGCCATCGGTGTTCCGCTAGGTCTTATAGCCGGCTATTTTGGGGGCGCGCTGGATGCCCTTATTTCCCGGATCATGGAAGCACTGCTGTCTTGTCCGTTTCTGGTGCTGGCTATCGCGCTGGGGGCATTTCTTGGCCCTAGCCTGACTAACGCCATGATCGCCATTGGCCTGTCTGCCATGCCTATCTTTGCGCGCCTGACGCGCGGACAGGTCCTTTCGATTAAACACGAGGACTACCTGGAAGGTGCCTGCGCCATTGGCCTGCCGGATCGCTGGATCGTTCTGCGCTATGTATTACCGAATGTCCTTTCGCCGCTGGTAGTCCAGGCAACCTTGACCATTGCCTCAGCCATTCTCGCAGAAGCGAGTCTGTCGTTCCTGGGCCTTGGCCAGCAACCGCCAGCGCCCTCCTGGGGCTCCATGCTCAACACAGCCAAGAATTTCATGGAACAGGCGCCCTGGATGTCTATTGCTCCAGGCGTGGCCATCTATATCACGGTGCTGTGCTTCAACCTGCTGGGCGACGGCTTGCGCGATGCGCTGGATCCCAAAGACTAACCGTCAGACAAGAAGAGAGTGATCCCATGTTCGATCATCTGGATTATAGCCAGCCTTACGCCTCTGCCCGCTCCCCTGTCATGGGACGGAACATGGTAGCGGCCTCCCAGCCACTGGCCGCCCAGGCAGGCCTGGACATGCTGCGCCGTGGCGGTAATGCGGTAGATGCGGCAATTGCTGCTGCCATGGTGCTTACGGTAGTAGAGCCAACAGGGTGTGGTATCGGCAGTGATGCCTTTGCCATCGTCTGGGATGGCAAGACATTACAGGGCCTGAATGCCTCTGGACGCGCACCGGCAGCGTGGTCGCCCCAGTATTTTGCAGGGCACAAACACATGCCGGAGCGCGGCTGGAATGCAGTGACCGTGCCCGGTGCGGTTTCCGCCTGGGTCGGGCTTTCCGAGCGTTACGGCAAGCTGCCTTTCACCACGGTGGCCGAACCCGCCATACGCTATGCGCGAGAGGGTTACCAGGTAACGCCTATAATCGCTGAGCTCTGGCACAGAGGCGGTCAGCTCCTGAAAGATCAGCCCGGCTTTGCTGAGTGTTTTCTGCCCGATGGCCGAGCCCCCAGAGCCGGGCAGAAGATTCAACTCAGGGACCATGCCAAAACGCTGGAGCTGATCGCCGAAACCCGCGGCGAAGCGTTCTATCGAGGCGCCCTGGCCGAAGCCATGGTTGCTCATGCCAGAGCCAACAACAGCGTTATGAGCCTGGATGACCTGGGCAATCACTCAATTGACTGGATCGATACCCTATCCACGCCCTTTGCAGGCGCCATGGTCCATGAGTTGCCTCCTAACGGCCAGGGCATCGCTACGCTCAGCGGCCTGGGAATTCTGGAGGCCATCGGTATTGGCGATCATCCTGTCGACAGCCCCGAAACCCTGCATGTGGTATTGGAAGCGATGAAGCTGGCCCTGGCGGACCTCAATCATCACATTACAGATCGGGACCATATGCGCGTTCTGGCTCACCATCTGCTTGACCCGGCCTATCTAAAGGAGCGCGCCAGGCTGATCGGCGAGACTGCTGCTGACCCAGGCCATGGCTCGCCCAAGCCCGGCGGTACGGTGTACCTGTCAGCGGCAGATGAAAGCGGCATGATGGTGTCGTTCATTCAATCCAACTACATGGGTTTTGGCTCCGGCGTAGTGGTTCCAGGCACGGGAATCAGCCTGCAAAACCGCGGGGCGGGCTTTTCTCTGGACCCAGAGCACGTCAACACCGTCGCTCCCGGTAAGCGCCCCTTCCACACCATCATCCCCGGTTTTGCCATGAATGCCGACGGCACGCCGTTGATGTCGTTCGGCCTTATGGGCGGTCCCATGCAGGCGCAGGGACACTTGCAGATGATGTTGCGTATCCTGCGCTACAAGCAGAACCCGCAGGCGGCGGCCGACGCACCCCGCTGGCGGATTGAGTCAGGTCGGAAGGTTGCCGTTGAGCGACAGTTCGACTCACAGACCGTAGCTGCCCTACGCGCCAAAGGACATGATATCCAGGTTGAGGCGCCAAGCGGCGTGTTTGCATTCGGCGGGGCTCAGATCATTCAGAAAACGGCCGATGGTTATGTCGGTGGCTCTGATCCACGCAAGGACGGCCAGGCCGTCGCGTTCTGACCTTGCCGGAGGGAGGCCGCGCAGGCCTTCCTCCCATTCCTTACACCTGATCGAGCCTTAGCTCATTCCAGGTCTTCACGAAGGTGCTAGTCCTGATAGTTTTCTTCTTCTGCATAAGCGAACTGGATGAATCGCTTGGCCTCGTCGAGGCTGCCGACGCGCTTGACGCAGCGTGTGCCCATTCTGATTTCATAACAGCTGCCGCCAGTCGCATCTGCACACTCGAACACGTAGTAACCATTGGAACTGCTGACGACTTTCTCTTGCATGAGTGCGCTCCCTTTCTCAGGACGGTGAATTCGTTATCGTCACGCCCTCAGTACATGCAATTGGGCGCCCTTTTAATGGGACCCAAATATTCCTTGGCAATTCGCTTCAATCACAGCAACGACCTTTTTGTTCATACAACAGGTTTATGCTCAGTCTGGTACAGGCAACCGTCGTGCCTTAACCGTCACTGGACGGGTTTTCCTATTGATCCTCGGCCTTGGCAGCTCCGCACGAATCTCGCTGCTGGCCCATGTGAGTAAACTCAAGGCGACTGGCCAAGTTAGCGCTGTTGTGTTTGTTTCGCTCCATCATCGATCCGTTTTTTTCTAATATCACCGCGCCACAGCACCAAAAGAGCGCACCATTAAGCGAAGTGCATCACACTTCATAACCTGCATTGTGTTAAATGATATTGATTTTCATTCAACACAGGGTCTACTCTGAATGGGCTTTGCGATAGTAATGAACACTTACTTTTAATGCGTTATCACTGCTTTTAAATTATAAAGGCTAAGCCGTTTGATAATGGCATATAGCTAACTATTAATATCAAACTACCGTGAGAGCCCGGCGAGGCATATATCCCGACAACATGTTGGGTTATTGCAGAATTGTTTAATCAATTGCCGAGGTTCCATTCGTGAATAATCCATTGCATTCGTATGCGGCCATTACTGCATACCCTTCCGCTCGCCTACAGGATGATCAGGCGACTTCGCATCTTTTCAACGAAAAGAATGCGCAGGCCTATGAAAGCCTTATGGTTCAAGGGGCTGAATGTATAAAGGAAACATTGCTCGGTATCAATAAGCCTTATACCGGCATATTGCCGCATGAACTAAAGCGGCAGTTTGACGAAGTGAATCTGGATGAAAAACTGGGTAACTTCAACGAGGCACTGGAAGAATTAAAAGCGTTGTACCTGAAAGATGCTGTTTACTTCCATCATCCTCACTATGTTGCTCATCTTAATTGTCCTATTGTTATTCCGGCTATTCTTGCCGAACTGGTACTTTCTTCTATCAATTCCTCACTGGATACATGGGATCAAAGTGCCGGCGGCACGTATATCGAACAAAAGTTGATTGACTGGACGGCTGAGCGTATCGGTCTGGGCAGCGAAGCCGATGGGGTATTCACCAGTGGTGGTACTCAGTCCAACCTGATGGCCATGCTGCTGGCACGTGATCATGTGTGCAACCGTCAGCCCGGTCACGCCAGCAACAAGACGCAAGGCTTGCCGACCGATTTCAAACGCCTGCGCATCCTGTCATCCGAGGTCAGTCATTTCAGCGTACAGAAATCCGCGGCCATCCTGGGCCTGGGCTATGACGCCGTGATACCGGTACGCAGCGATGCGCGCAAGAAAATGGACTTGAGCGATCTGCGCCGCGTGCTGGAAGAATGCGAAGCCGAAGGGCTGATTCCGATGGCGGTAGTGGCTACTGCCGGTACTACGGATTTCGGCAGCATCGATCCATTGGAAGACATCGCGGCAATCTGTCGCGAGAAAAAAATCTGGATGCATGTCGATGCCGCCTACGGTGGCGGACTGCTGATTTCGCCTAAATACCGTAACCGTCTGACCGGTATCGAACATGCCGACTCGGTCACTATCGATTACCACAAATCATTCTTCCAGCCGGTCAGTTGCAGTGCGTTTCTGGTACGGGATCGTCGAGAGCTGGGCCATGTCACCTGCCATGCCGATTATCTGAACCCCAAGAGCCAGACCCAGGAAGGCACACCCAACCTCGTTAACAAGAGCATTCAGACTACACGCCGCTTTGATGCGCTCAAGCTCTGGATGACGTTGCGCACCATGGGTGCGAATGCCTTGGGTAGCTTGTTTGATCACGTAATCGACTTGACTCGCGCAACCTATCCGCTTATCGAGCGTGACCCACGCTTCGACATTGCCCATGTTCCTGAACTGAGCACCCTGGTCTTCCGCTATATCCCCGAGGAGCCGCTGAGTGCCGAGCAGATCGATGCGACCAATGCAGCCATTCGCAAAGCGCTGTCTCGTAGCGGACGCGCCATCGTCGCGGGCACCAAGGTAGGCGGCCAACAGTACCTCAAGTTCACCCTGCTCAACCCCATGACCACCCTGGACGACCTGCGAGGCATTCTCGACGCCATCAAGCATGAAGGTGCCCGTTACGTTAACCAACAATCTGCCCTGGCCACGTGCTGATCTGGAGAACCACCATGACGGCTTCAACCTACGATTTCATCGCGATTGGTGTTGGCCCCTTCAACCTGGGTCTGGCGTGTCTGACTGCTCCCATCGACGAGCTCAATGGGTTGTTTCTCGACAAGAACGAGTGCTTCGATTGGCATCCCGGCATGATGCTGGAATCTGCAACCCTGCAGACGCCCTTCCTGGCCGATCTGGTCACCCTGGCGGACCCGACCAGCCCGTTCAGCTTCCTGAATTATCTTAAATCCACAGGCCGCATCTATGCGTTCTACATCAAGGAAGACTTCTTCCTGATGCGTCGCGAGTACAACCAGTACTGCCAATGGGTCATCGATCGGCTGCCCAATATCGAGTTCAACCGATACGTCGAACGTATCGACCATGATCCGGCAACCGGCCTCTATACGGTGAACTGTACCTGCACCAAAACAGGAGAACGCCTGGTTTATCAGGCGCGCCGTCTGGTCCTGGGAACTGGCACGTCACCCTATATCCCTGACTGCTGCCAGGACGCCAGCAGCCACTTGTCCCACACGTCGACCTACCTGACCGACAAACAGGCTCTACAGGCAAAAAGTACCATTACGCTGATCGGCAGCGGTCAGAGCGCGGCGGAGATCTACTATGACCTCTTGCAGGAAATCGACACGCGCGAGTACACCCTGAACTGGATCACCCGCTCGCCTCGCTTCTTCCCGCTGGAATACAGCAAGCTGACCCTGGAGATGACATCGCCCGAGTACATCGACTACTTCCATCAGCTGCCTACCCACAAGCGTGACGCGTTGATGCGCAGTCAGAAGGGGCTCTACAAGGGGATCAACAGTGCCCTGATCAATGACATCTACGACCTGCTGTACAACAAGAGCTTATGCGGTCCGGTCAGGACCAACCTGCTTACCAACACGGAGCTGCAGGACTGCCGCTACGATGAGCGTACCGGCACCTTTACGCTTACCTTGTTTCAGGAGGAACAGGAGAGCCGCTATACGCTTCAGACTGATGGGCTGGTATTATCTACTGGGTATTGCTACAGAACCCCTCCTTTCCTTCAAGGGTTACGCTCACGCCTGCGCTTCGATGAGCGTGGCCGCTTCGCCGTCAATCGAAACTATACGATTGATACCGCCGGCCAGGAGATCTTCGTCCAGAACGCCGAGCTTCATACGCATGGCCTGGTAACGCCCGACCTGGGCATGGCGTGCTACCGCAACGCCTATATCATTCGCGAGATGCTCGGCCGCGAACATTACCCCGTCGAACGCAAGATCGCCTTCCAGCAGTTCACGGCGCCCTCTTCGACACTGCTCCAGCCGGAGCCGGCCAAGACATGACGCTGCGTACCTCGTTGATCGCCATGACGGCCCTTGCCGTCATCAGCGACACCATGCTGATTCCGTTCTATCCGCAGTACTTTGCCAGCCGTTTTGGTGAAACGCGGCCGGAGCATGTGGGGGCCTATCTGGCCGCCATCTGCTTTACGGTCATGCTCGCGCTGCCCCTCTGGGCGCGCGTGGCGCGGCGGGTGCACCCGATCCGGCTGCTGATCTGGACGCAGCTCGCCGCCGGGTTGCTGTGCCTGTACTGCTATTGGGCATCGGCGCTCCTGGAGTTCTGGCTTGTCTCGCTGGGGATGATCGTATTCAAGGGCAGCTACCTGCTCATGTACCCCTACGTGATGAGCCTGGAGGACTCCAGGAACCATACCCATACCATCGGCATGCTGTCGGTTGTCGTTCACTTCGGCGCCATCCTCGGCGCCGTGGTGGGCGGCCTGGTCCTTCAGGTACTGGAGCCACGAGATGTCTTTGTGGTGATGGCCGCGGGGGATTTTCTGCAAATGGCGATCTGCCTGCGCCTGCTACGGCGGGAACCACCCCATGCCAAGCCGGAACAAGCCATTACGCACCGTACCGGCAAGGCATGGCCTATCTACCGGCTCTGCCTGCTGATGCTGCTGTTCTATTTCAGCGGTTACCTGGTAAAGCCTTTCTTTACGGTGTACTGGGAGCAGGTCGCTCAGTTGGACCACGCCGCCCTGACCGGACTGGTGTATGCCATTCCTGGTGGCATGGCCCTGCTCGGACTCTGGCTGAACCGGCGTACCGGCAGCCGACAGCAGGCCCTGAGCGGTGCGCTGCTGCTGGGTGTGTGCGGCCTGCTGCTTCAAGCTGGTGAGCAGACCGCCCTGATCCTGACTGGCCGCTGCCTGTATGGCTGGGCCATGTTCCAGGTCACGGTACGGCTGGATGCCCTGCTCTTCGAGCTGAGCACGCCCGATGCGTATGCCGCTGACTTCAGCAAGATCAATTTCTTTCAACAACTCGGCGTAGTGGGCTCGTCCTTTGCGGCGGGGTCCCTGGTCAGCACGTTTGGCCTGACTGTGCCCTTTCTGATCGGCGCGGCGGGCTTTGCCCTGACCGCCCTTGCCTATCCGCTGCTGGTCCGCACGGCCCAGCCCACGACAACACCTGTTATCGACAAGGGGGTCTGATATGACTGCCATTGCCTTGCAAACACCCATCGATACCCGCCCGTGCTTCAGCAAGCCACAGCATGGACTCGGCCACTTCAGCCTGCGTCCACTCAGCCTGCCAGAGGATACGGCGCGACTACATGATTGGCTGACTCGCGATTATGCACGCTTCTGGGGGATGCAGAATGCGACCCAGGCAGAAGTGGAAGCATTCTACCGCAACCTCATGGCCTCTCCTCATGCCAACGCCTACCTGGGTTTACATGATGGCGCACCGGCTTTCCTGGTCGAATGCTATATGCCGCTTCATGACCCGGTAGGCCAGCACTACGACGTGAAGCCCGGTGACCGGGGCATGCATTTTCTCGTCGCGCCCTGCGAGAAACCTGTTTCAGGCTTCACCCTGGCCGTGATGCGAACCATCATGGAATTCATTTTCAGCGATCCCTTTGCCCGCCGCGTCGTCGTCGAGCCCGATGTCCGTAACGACAAGATCCACGTGCTCAATCAGCGTGTCGGTTTCGAGTACGACCGTGTCATTCAACTGGGCGAAAAAACTGCCCACCTCGCCTTCTGCACTCGCGAACACTACGCCGCCAGCCTTGTAATGGAGAACCGCCCATGAACCAGATGATTACCGCCCTGCCCGCTGCCACGCCCGGGCACGCTGCACTGCATCTCACACCTGAACGCTGGAGTAAGGTCAATCGGCTGCTTGTACGTAAAGCGCTGGCGGAATTCGCCCATGAAAAGCTCATTGAGCCGGTGCTGACCACATCCGGAAATGGCTGGGATCACTATCGCCTGGATAACGGACATACAACGCTGGAATACCGCTTTCGCGCTCGCAAGCTCGCGCTGGATCACTGGCTGATCGACACCGCCTCTATCGAGAAGACCAGGGATGGCCAGGCCGTACCGCTGGATGCGCTAGAGTTCATTATTGAATTCAAGGAGCACCTCGGTATTCAGGAAAGCATGATGCCGGTGTACCTGGACGAGATCAGTAGCACCTTATATGGCAGCGCCTACAAACATGCCAAGCCGGGGCTAACCGCCGAAGAGCTCACCCGTGCCGATTTCCAAGCTGTAGAAACAGGCATGATGGAAGGCCACCCCGGGTTCGTCGCAAATAACGGCCGTATGGGCTTTGACGCCAATGATTACCGGGCCTATGCACCCGAAGCCGCCTCGCCCATCCAGCTGATCTGGCTGGCTGTGCGTAAGACCAAGGCAACATTCTCGTCACTGTCAGACCTGACCTATGAGCAGCTTCTAGAAGAGGAGCTTGGCACAGCGACAATCACCGATTTCACGGCCCAGCTCACCGAGCAAGGCCTGGATCCGGACGATTATCTCTTCATGCCTGCCCACCCGTGGCAGTGGTTCAACAAGCTTTCCATGGCGTTCTCAGCAGACGTTGCCAATCGGAATATTGTCTGCCTGGGTTACGGAGAGGACAGCTATCTTGCACAGCAATCCATTCGTACCTTCTTCAACACCAGCCACCCTGAAAAGCGCTACGTGAAGACGGCCCTGTCCATTCTTAACATGGGTTTTATGCGGGGTCTGTCGCCCTACTACATGCTGGCGACCCCAGCCATTAACGAATGGCTGAAAGCGCTAATTGACAATGATCCATTCCTGACGGAAAACGGCTTCAGCATCCTGCGCGAAGTCGCCGCGGTAGGCTATCGAAACCACTATTATGAAACAGCGCTGGTTAACGATACGCCCTATAAGAAGATGCTCTCTGCCCTCTGGCGGGAAAGCCCGGTCCCTCAGTTAAAATCGGGGCAGCGCCTGATGACGATGGCCTCGCTGCTGCATCTGGACGCCCAGGGAGACTCGCTCCTCACGGCGCTGATTGCCTCCTCCGGCATAGATACGGACACCTGGTTGCGCCGTTATCTCAACGCCTACCTGACGCCCCTGCTGCACTGTTTCTATGCTCACGATCTGGTGTACATGCCTCACGGGGAGAACCTGATTCTGGTGCTGGATAACAACGTTCCGTCGCGGGCAATCATGAAAGACATTGCGGAAGAGATCGCCGTGCTGAACCCTGATGCCAAGCTGCCGGAAAAGATCAAGCGATTGGCGGTCTCTGTACCCGAAGAGCTGAAAATCCTGTCGCTCTTCACCGACGTGTTCGACTGCTTCTTCCGCTACATGAGCGCCATTCTGGTGGAAAAAGCCGACTACTCTGAGGACCGTTTCTGGTCGCTGGTAGCCGAGTGCGTCAGCACCTATCAGCAGAGCCATCCTCAATATGCCGAGAAATTTGCCCGATACGACCTGTTTGCGCCCGAGTTCATCCGCTCCTGCCTGAACCGTCTTCAATTGGGCAACAACCAACAAATGGTCAATCTGGCAGATCCGGCTGGAAACCTGAAGCTTGCCGGAACCTTGATCAATCCGATCGCACCATTCAAGCGTTAACGTGAATAACTCCGCTCCGGCCGCCTGCATAGACAGCCGGAGCGGACAGGATGGGAAACCGTAGAAACAGCCAGACGTTGCACTTGTTAATGGCATCTTCACGCAGTGCGCTTAGGGTGTAACACCTTCTGCATCACTACTGATGTCGCGTTGTGTTAATTGGATCAAGTAACTTACAGGTGTACGTTCGTCCACCCATAAAGCGAAGCGTCCTGAAATTTGAGAAAATAAGAGATTGCGCATTAAGCGCGTCTGATCTGGGCTGGCAAAGTTATGAATGGTGTTATCGAAGAGCCTAAAGCTTTGCTTGAAGGCCACTGGCTTGTCTTGATTGAAGATGATCCACTTCTGCAAAGTATCTTATCGGGCTTCGTGGAAGAACTGGGCGGTCGTGTCAGCAGCTTCGAGACGGCTGATGATGCGTTGGTTTATATGCTCAGTGCAGGTGAAAAGCCCTCTCTGGTCGTCACCGATCATCTAGTGCCTGGGCAGATCAAGGGCGCCGAGCTGGCAACCATGGTTGGCGCACGCTGGCCAGGTCTTTCGGTCATTGTAACCACCGGACGTGATCTGGAGACCATTCCTGAGCTACCAGACGGCATGCTTTATCTGCAGAAACCATGGGATCTGGTGCAAATGAAAAAAGCCATTATCCAGATGCTAAATAAAACATCCGTCAGTCTTTGAATAAAGCCTATGGCCACAGTAGGACTAATTCGCTTGTTTTGAGCGCCCGTTAAAGAGACCAAGCGCGCAGTCTTGCCCTTGCCTACCCTTCCTCTTTCCGAGCAAGACGAACTTCCACTACTTGTGGAAGTGACACGCTATGACAGTGCCGGTCGACATTACCTTTCCGAGCAGACCGCCATGATGAGAGACACTGCCACCCACATGTCGCCTGCTCAATAGTAAGGGTCGGTGGCAGACCACTGTGCCTGGGAAACCGCCTTTACAGTTCAGAACGGTAGCGTTTGATACCACCAGGCCACCTATCCTCACTATCCTAATAATCCGTGCGCCTGCTCTTTCCTGCCCGTTGCGAATCCCTTTCCTCTGGAGCGTGATCATGACCCAGGCAGCATCCGGTTCCGTCGACACCCATACGTTGCGAAAAGTCATTGCCGCCGCCTCGATCGGTAATTTCGTCGAGTGGTTCGACTTTGCCATCTATGGCTTTCTTGCAACGATCATTGCCGAGCAATTCTTTCCCAGCGGCGACGCGAAAGCCGCTTTGCTCAAGACCTTTGCCGTATTCGCCGTCGCCTTTGCCTTCCGGCCATTGGGCGGCATCGTTTTCGGCATGCTGGGCGATCGGATCGGCCGCAAGAAGATACTGGCCCTGACAATCCTGATGATGGCCGGTGCCACGACGCTGATAGGCCTGTTACCTACCTATGCCGCCATAGGCATGGCCGCTCCGCTACTGCTGACCGTTATCCGATGCGTCCAGGGATTCTCGGCCGGAGGCGAATACGCTGGTGCCTGCGCCTATGTCATGGAGCATGCACCACGGGAAAAACGCGCCACGTACGGAAGTTTCGTACCCGTATCGACGTTCTCGGCCTTTGCCTGTGCAGCCGTATTGGCCTACGGTCTGGATGCTACGCTTACCAAAGACGCCATGGCCAGCTGGGGCTGGCGTATACCCTTTCTTATTGCAGCGCCTCTGGGCCTCGTAGGCCTATATTTGAGGTTGCGGCTAGGCGAGACCCCGGCGTTCCAGTCTGTCGAGGCTCAACACGCAGTAGCACATGCGCCACTGCGTGAAACGCTAAAGTCCAATGGCGGAGCTATCTGTCGGCTGGGCGCGTTTATTTCCGTAACGGCCCTGTCCTTCTACATGTTCACAACCTACTTTGCGACTTACCTGCAGGTAGCCGGTGGGCTTGATCGCGCCTCCGCCCTTCTGGTTACCGTCATTGCCCTGGTTTTTGCAGCCATGCTATGCCCATTCGCAGGTCTCTTTTCAGACAGGGTCGGGCGCAAGGCTACAGTATTTACAACCTGTACCTTACTGATCGTTGTGGTCTATCCGTCGTTCTGGATGGCCAACTCAGGTAACCTGCTGCTGTCGGTTCTGGGTGTACTGCTGTTGGCCGTCGGAGCGGTACTGTCCGGTGTCGTTACCGCTGCACTGCTGTCAGAAGTCTTCCCCACCCGGACGCGTTACACCGCCTCAGCCATTACCTACAACATGGCTTATACCGTTTTCGGCGGTACTGCGCCTCTCATGGCAACCTATTTGATTGCACAGAGCGGTAGCAACCTGGCACCAGCGTTCTATCTCATCGCGATATCCGTAATGGCGTTGATCGGAGGTCTGCTGCTACCCGAGACGTCAAAGGTTGAACTGAGCGAGGTAACCGGGCGTGTGCCCGCTGCGGAGACGGCTTCCTTGACCAGCATAACCACCTGAGACGCTTTCAGCGTCAGGCGGCAAACCTGTCCATCGCCTGAACGTTTGTCAGCCTTTGTAACGACCAGGGAACAGGACGTCTCGCAGTGGAGTCCCCTTTAGATACCGATTGGTTCTATATGGAGATAACACACGATGAAAGCCCTGCATGAACCACTAATGGCCACACGCAAATCCCAGCAGTCACTCAATGAGCCTAATGTACAGGGAACCGAGCGCACCCTTTCCCTTGTAGGTGGTGGCTTACTCCTGGCAGGCGGCCTTCGCCGTGGCGGTCTTCTGGGGCTGGCACAAATGGCCTTGGGCGCACTGGTAACAGCCCGTGGCGTCACTGGTCGTTGCAAGGCCAAGGCAGCGCTTACGCCTACGCCATACGAATCGCTTCTGCAGGAAGAGTACGGCTGGACCAATGCCGAAGCGATTTCCCGCACGATTACCATTGGCAAGCCTCGTGCCGAGGTCTACGACTTCGTACGCAGCATTGAAAATCTCCCCCTCTTCCTGCGTCGCCTCGAACGCGTCCAGCAGATGGACGCCACTCACTATCGCTGGGTTGCGGTAGGCCCACAGAATCGGACAGTAGAGTGGAATGCGTTCCTGGAGGAAGAGATTGCGCAGGAACGTATTGTCTGGAGCACCGAATCCACAGCATACCTTCAGCATAAAGCCACCCTCACCTTCAGAGATGCCCCTAACGGCATGGGAACGGAGTTACAGGTCGTTTTGGCGTGCGAACCGCCAGCCGGCCGGGTGGGTTATGCCGCAGCCAGTCTGATCAGCCAATTCTCGGGACGTGAGCTTAATCTTGATTTGCGTCGCCTGAAGCAGCTCCTGGAGACCGGCGAGATTACCAACAGCCTCATGAGAACAGGTGCTGTTGAACGGGTCCCGGTGGATGAAGTGTCAGCAACCGTACCGTTGGAAGGCGAAGTGATCAGCGAGCCGCGCACCATCGCGTCACATACCGATGAGACTCGTCAGGGAGGGGCTTACTGATGCGCGCGCTCACCTGGCAAGCCCCTAACGTTCTTCAAGTAGAAACCGTACCGGACCCGGAAATCGTTAATCCACGCGATGTCATTCTTCGCGTCACCATGTCATCGGTATGCGGCTCCGACCTTCACCTGCTGGGCGGTTACGTGCCGGCCATGAAGCCGGGAGACATCATCGGCCATGAATTCATGGGTGAGGTAGTTGAAGTTGGCTCCGGCATTAGCCAATTCAAGAAGGGTGATCGCGTTGTTACCATTTCCATCATAGGGTGCGGCAACTGCGAACACTGTCAGCGTAGCGATTTTTCCTGCTGCGACAACTCCAACCCGAACCCGGAAACGACAGATCTGGCCTACGGCCAACCGTGCTGCGGCATTATTGGTTACAGCCATGCCTTTGGCGGATATGCCGGAAGCCATGCGACGTATATCCGGGTGCCCTTTGCCGACGTCAACCTGTTCAAGGTGCCCGACGGCGTTACCAATGAGCAGGCAGTCTTTGTGTCGGACGCTGCGCCGACTGGCTATTTTGCCGCCGATAATGCCGATATCCAGCGGGGCGATACTGTCGCCGTCTGGGGCTGTGGCGGTGTTGGCCAGATGGCTATTCGCATCGCCTACCTGATGGGTGCCGAGCGGGTTATTGCTATCGACCGCTTCGCCTCTCGCCTTGAACTGGCTGAGAAGAAGGCCGGGGCGATTACCATCAATTACGAAACCACGAATGTCCACGAAGCCTTGCTGGAGCTGACTGGTGGGCGCGGGCCAGACCGCTGCATCGACTGCGTCGGCATGGAAGCACACGGCACCGAGCTGGATTATGTATACGACAAGACTAAACAACTGATGCACCTGCACACTGAGCGCGGTACTGTGCTTCGTCAGGCCATTCGGGCCTGTCGCAAAGGCGGGACGGTATCCGTGGTGGGCGTTTACGGCGGCCTCCTGGACAAATTCCCCATGGGCGCCATCGTCAACAAAGCCCTTACGGTTCGTTCCGGCCAGCAGCCAGGCCAGCGGTATGCCAATAAGCTGTTCGAGCACATTCAGAAAGGCGAGCTGGATCCGTCCTACCTGCTGACGCACCCGATGAGTCTGGAAGATTCACCGCGCGGTTATGCCATGTTCAAGGAAAAGACCGAGGACTGCATGCGCGCGGTATTCATGCCGTAAATGGGAGTTGTGCATGGACGACGAGAAGGATCACCAGCCTCCAGAACCCACCAAGCTGACCCAGTCCAAAGAGCGCTGGGTCAGTGAGGGGCGCTATCTGACAGGCCGTATTTCACGGCCCGAAGAGGAGCGTTTACCGCCCGGTCAGCATCTGGTCAAGAACTGGCCCATACTGGATCTGGGCGTCAGGCCCACCGTTACTCGGGAGCGTTGGCAGCTAAACGTAATCGGCGCAGTGAAAAACCCACAGAATTGGAACTGGGATGCCTTCATGGCGCAACCCCAGTCTCGATTAGTCAGCGATATTCACTGTGTAACCAGCTGGTCTCGCTACGACAATCAATGGCAGGGCGTAACCACACAGGACCTGCTGGATCGTGTACAGCCGCACCCGGACGCGCGTTTTGTACTGCTCTACTCCAACGACGGGTATACCACCAACCTGACGCTGGAGGATTTCGCAGCTCATGGTGCCCTGCTTGCCCACTCCTGGGAAGGCAATCCCCTCTCAACCGAGCACGGCGGGCCGGTACGCCTGATCGTACCCCACCTGTACTTCTGGAAAAGTGCCAAGTGGATCAGGCGAATCCAGTTTCGGGTCAGCGATGTGCCCGGCTATTGGGAAGAGCGCGGGTATCACAATCGTGGTGATCCCTGGCAGGAAGAACGTTATTCCGACGATGAGTGATGCCTTCAGGCATCACTCACTCTTGTTTTCATCAAGGGAAGTTGCCCTGTAATGCCCTTTCCAAATCGTCAGGCTTGAACGGCTTGGCCAGAACCGGCCGATTTTTCCACTCTTCCGGCAACCCGTAGGCCCCATAACCAGTAGAGAACATAAAGGGGATGTCGCGCGCGGCCAGCTGCTCGGCAATCGGAAAAATTTCACGCCCACCTACATTTACATCCAGAATGGCCAGATCGAAGGTTTCTGAGCTGGCCAGCCGCATGCCTTCATCAAAATCAGCCGCGCTACCTGCCACGTCGTAGCCAAGCTCATCCAGGATATCTTCCAGCAGCATGGCGATCAGTGTTTCGTCTTCGACAAGCAGGACACGTTTACGGGTAGTGGTCAAACGAAGCTTCCTTTGGGCCTGACCTGCAGGCACAACAGCGGGATGGATAAGTGACATTCGAGGCCTTACGGTACGAATGTGGTTACGACGCGCCCTTTCAGTTCACGCGTAATGCTGCGATCGATCAGGCGAGAGCCAAAGCCTTTGGTCTGGGGAGCCTCGACAGTGGGACCGTCGCGCTCCAGCCAGCTGAGTTCCAGGCAATCATGCCCCGTATGCTCATCTTTACCGACATACCACTCCAGCTGCAAGCGCCCTTCCGGGACGGAGAGTGCACCGTATTTTGCGGCATTGGTGATAAGTTCATGAAAGACCATGGCCAAGGCCAGTGCTTCTCGGGGCTCAAGCGCATAATCACTGCCAAAAAGCGCAATGCGATCAGACTTTTCCTGCTCAGTATAAGGCGCAATCTCCTGCTCGATTACCGCTCGGAGTTGAGCCCCTTGCCATTGCTCATGGGTCAGCAGGTCGTGGGCCTTGCTCAAAGCCAGCAAACGGGCATCGAATGTTTCGCGGAATCGAGACTCGGCATTTGCGCTACGCAGGCTATAGGTTGCAATGGACTGCACCGTCATCAGCGTGTTTTTCACCCGGTGGTTCAACTCGTTGATAAGCTCACGCTGCTGAGCCTCCGCCTTCTTGTGGCGGCTGATATCCACACACATGTTGACGGCGCCAGTGATTTCACCTTGCGCGTTACGCAAGGGGGACGGGTACGCCGCAAACGGAACACGCGAGCCATCCTGCCGCAGGATAAAGCCTTCTCCACCTTGTATGGCCTTACCGTCGCTAAGTACTTCAGCCATGAAGCATTCATCATGGTTCAGCTCACGACCATCCGGCCACTGCATCTTCCAAGAGCCGCACCACTGGGCCTTACCCAATCGGGGACGATACCCCCAAAGCTCCACTGCGGCTTCGTTGTAAAAGGTCAGGTAACCCTTCGCGTCGGTGGTGTAAACGGCCACGGCAAGCCCATCGAGCAGCTCACTCAAATGCCGCTCGCTTTCGCGCACGGCCTGCTCGTCTTTTATTCGCTGGGTGATGTTATGGGTCACGGCCAGGTGAACTCTACGACCATCCGGCAGGCGCAGCGGAACCGCATGGGTTTCCATGTTTACCCGGGAGCCAGCCAAGCCAATGATGTCGTAGGTCCAGCTGAGCTGCTCACCGTTGCACACGCGCAGGTGATTCGCGATCCATATCTCCCGATGCTCGGGCACGATGAGATCGAATACGCAAGACCCCTGTACCGCTTCAAGGCAGTCGGCCTCAATCATGGCAAGGCCGGCCCCGTTCATCTGCATCAGCGAGCCGTCTTCGGTTACGATCTTGATGCACTCGGGCGTTGCATCAACGATAGCCTGTAGAAAAGCCTGACTTTCCTGCAGTCTTCGCTCGCTTTCCTTGCGCTCGGTGATGTCCTGAAAACAATTGATGGCGCCCTGGATCTGTCCGACCGCATCGAAAATCGGCGAGATGTTAACTAGCACCCAACGCTCCTGCCCCGTCAAGTTCTGGACTCGCAGCTCATGATCGCGCACCGGAGTGCCGGAGCGCAGCACACTGGCCATGGGTGACTCTTCTGGTCGCATCACGCGCCCGTCGGCATGGAAAACCCGGTCGATTCCAATGTAATAGGTTTCACCAGGAACGAGCTCCCGTCCCCACAATTCTGCCGCCTTGCGGTTGTAGCGAACAATGGCTCCCGTCGCGTCACACACGAACGCAGCGGCAGGCAGAAGCTCGAAGACCATGTCGTTCAAGATATCTGACGATAGCGGTGGCATTGAAGCAGGATCAGGGGAAGAGACTTCCAGCGTGCAGTTCATAATCCAGGAGGTGCTCAACAAGCCGGCCATAAAAGGTCGGTATTTTACAGTTTTGTGCCTTAAGCGCGTCATGCCCGTCTCGACAAACGGTCATTAACCGATCAAAGGATTATCGCCTCGTCGGAACAAGCGAACCGATTTGCCCTTCCCTGCTTCAAACATGGCGTATTGATGTTGAGGCCGTTATGCAAGCTAAGCAATTTTCCCTGGCAGACTGGCACCGCATTCTCATCGGCGAAACACCTTGGACGTTCCTGATAGAAGTGGTTATCCGGGCTGGGCTAACCTATGTTCTGATCATGATGGCCATGCGGCTCCTCGGGCGGCGCGTGGCATCCCAATATACGCTCTTCGAACTCTCCGTAGTCGTTACCCTGGCCGGTGCAATTGGTGTACCGCTGCAAGCGCAGGAGCGCGGCATGTTGCCGCCTCTGATCATCATGGCAGGCGTCATCATCTTTCAGCGAGTAACTGCGCGTCTGACCATGCGCCATCCCAAGGTAAACCATGCCGTCTCGGGCAGTGTGATGACTGCCATCACCAATGGGCGACTGGAACTGGAGGTCTTGCGAAAGACTGTCCTGTCTCGGGAAAAAATCTTTGCACTACTGCGCATGCGCAACATTCAGCACTTGGGCCAGCTCAGCCGCGTCTATATCGAGCCTTCCGGCTCCATTTCCATCGTACTGACTGACCAGCCCTGCCCTGGGCTTTCTATTATTCCGGAGATCGACACCGAGTTGCGGGAAGCAGTAGCCAGCCGGGACCATTTTTCCTGTACGAGCTGCGGGTACACACTCAAGACTCAGCAAGAACCACAATGTGCCTGCGATTACTGCAAGGCTGAGCGCTGGATGCCAGCCGCTGTAGAGCTGGAGGACTGAATGCTGAACGTTACATCCTGGGATTGGCACCGTATTTTGCTGGGCGAAACACAGTGGCCGTTCATGATCGAGGTGGTGCTGCGTACCGGCGTGATCTACCTGCTTCTGCTCATGATGATGCGCATGATGGGCCGCCGTGTCGCCGCTCAGCTCAGCATCTCGGAACTGGCCGTCATGATTACGCTGGGTGCGGCGATTGGTGTGCCCCTGCAGACACCGGAAAAAGGCATCCTGCCTGCTGCTGTCCTCTTGCTGACGGCTCTGGTCTTTCAGCGAGGCCTGTCGTTTCTGTCGTTCAAGAGACGCTCGGTAGAAGTGGCGACCCAGGGGGACTCAACCATTCTCGTCAAAGATGGCCGTCTGGTCATCGACAACATGGTCAAGGCCCGCCTCTCACCCGAGCGTATTCACTCCGAACTGCGCGCGCAGAACATCCAGCATCTGGGCGAGGTTCGGCGTGTCTACCTGGAGTCATCCGGCCACTTCAGCCTGATCAAATACCGTACGCCGCACTATGGACTCTGGCTGCTGCCAACGCCAGACGATGAAATGAGTGAGCGTATCCAGGTCAATAGCCACTATGCCTGCTCACGATGCGGTCACGTAACGGAGTGCAACCCTGCGCCTGAAGATCAGGAGTGCGACTGCTGCGGCAACAAGGAATGGCTACCCGCTGTGAGGCGTCTAGGGGTAAAGATGCAGGAGAAAGAAGACGATCAGAAAGCGTCGGAGTAACCCTACCGCACGCCAGACAATAGCAATTGTAGAGAACTTTCAAACGTGCGCAGCCTTCTATTTCTCATAGGTGGTCGACAGCCCTACTGGGTGTGATCTTAACCATACGCAACAGGGCCTCCCCATCATGAAAGATTATGAGCAGATATTTGACCAACCTGAATCCATTACAGGTACCAGCGCAGCCGATGAGCTGGATTGCGTTATTGTGGGCGCAGGGCCAGCGGGCCTTACAGCTGCCATCTACCTGGCACGCTTTCACCGCAAGACGCTGATCGTCGACGACGGTGCCAGTCGTGCCGCCTTGATTCCCCTCTCTCATAACTATCCCGGTTTTCCACCCGGCATTTCGGGCAAAGGTCTGCTGGAGCGTTTGCGGGAGCAGGCAACGACCTATGGTGCTCGTTTTGAAAATGCCCGAGTCGATGACATCCAACAGCGCCCGGAAGGTTTCGAAGTGTTCTTCAATGGCCAGAGCGTGTTGACCCGTCGTGTATTGCTGGCCACCGGTATACAGGATGAATTGCCCGATATGCCTAGTGTGTACGAGGCCATTGCAGCATCTTCCGTGCGCCTGTGCTCGATCTGTGATGGCTACGAGATCAATGGTGATAATGTGGCGGTGTATGGCGAGGCAGAATGCGCCATCTCACACGCTGTATTCCTGCGCACGTTTACGAATCGGGTGACCGTTGTCATACACGGAGAGCCAAAGGCCTGTGAGGAAGCGTTTGCTCTGGCCGAACATTATGACATTCGCCTGATCAGTGATCGCGTTGAAGGCATCCGCCTGCTGGAGGACCAGCAGGTAGAACTCAGGACCTGCAAGGGCGAGATTCATCGGTTCGACATCGTTTACCCGTCTTTGGGCTCTAGAGTCCGTTCCGAGCTGGCCATACGCCTGGGCGCCGAAGCCGACGATACGGGAGCATTAATTGTTGATGAACACCTGCGTACTTCCATTCCAGGCCTGTATGCGGCAGGCGATGTCGTCAAATCACTCAAGCAGATCAGCGTAGCGACCGGCCACGCCGCACTCTGCTCGACGGCCATTCACAACAGTCTTGAGACCAATCCCTGGACAGCGCGGAACGCGGCCCCGACACAGTAAGCAGGCAACAAAAAGGGCCAGCCGTATGGTTGGCCCTCGATACAACAGGATACTTACTTCTTGGCAGTTTCACCGGCTTCGGAGCGCGCCATGAACGCCATGGTGACTTCCGGAAGATGCTCTCTCACCCACTCGGCCATGGCAATTTCCTGTGGCAGGATTTGCTCACATACCCGCTTGGTTTCCAGATCGCCAGCCGCTTCGGCGGCAGAGATCAGCACGGTGTACATGGCGATCTCGACGTTCTCAAAGACATAACTGGCCATGGACCCCTTGACCACTTCGTCAGTCATGAACATGCCGCCCATTGCCTGGCCCATGGCCATGAACTTACCGGTAAAGTCCTTCATGGTAGAGGGGCTGGTACCCAGACGAGTCAGGCAGCCTTCGATCAGCTGAAGCTGGGACTGGGTTTCTTCGATGTGCTGCTGAATACGGGCGGAGAGCTTAGGATAATTCTCAAGACGTTCCAGCTGGCCCTTCAGCATTTTGTCTGCCTGCTGTTCCATACCATGGGCATCTTTGAGCCAGTCGATCAAATGTTCTTGACGAGTAGTCATGTCTCTTCACCTTTTGGTCAGGGTAGAAGTTAGTTAAGCGAAGCGAACTTTCCAACTTAAGCGGCTAAATCCGAAATACATAAGCGGCTGTTATTACTTAAAGTTTTACAACTCTTGTATTAAGTAATGCACAACGCCTTAGTTTCTTCGCTATCCACTTCTGTTTAGTCAACTGCCCTTCTCACAAAGTTCTCGCCAACCATCGCATTACGACCGGCTGAAAAATACATACCCACAGACATAATACCTTCAAATCCCATTCTAGAGCGCTCTGTTAGCAATGAAGCGCCATATGTCTATAGCGAGACGACTTGAATTTATACAAGATTTATACAACAACCGAGTCGACTCTTTAGTCATAAGTGGACTAATCAGATCTAAAAATAAAGTTTCCTCAAAGTACATTCCACTGGTCAGTTATTTTGTGGCAAGAGGAATGCTATGACGCCTCAAGAGTCCATCCTCAGGTGCCACTATTGTGTGCAACCGTGACTATTACTGACGAGGCGATAAAGGGAATTAACCCTCTCCCGAAGCGATTAAACCTGGGGGACAAGATGGATACATTTGCTGGACTTCTGGATATGAAAGGCACGCCGCTGGATAAGCAGCGGTTTACCTGGCGTGAAATGGCCACTCGGCCAATCAGCAAGTTGGATGACGATGCGACGACTCGCATCCGCATCATTCTCATGAACGGCATCGAAACCGAAGCCCTTCGACTCAAGCATATCGGCGCGCGATTCCACAAGGAGCTGCAACCTCATCTGGCCCATATCCGCCGCGTAGAGCACCATCAAGCTACCGCCATCAACTGGCTGATCTCGGGTGACCACTCCCCGCTGGAAACAACCATTGCCTACGAGCAGGTGGCTATTGAAGTTACGGCGGCAGTCGCCCAGAACGAGCCTGACCCCTACCAGGCACAGTCATACCGCTTCGGACTTCTGGAAGACTTCGATCACCTGTATCGCTACTCGGCCATGTATGACCGACTGGAGGGCAAGGATCCGAACAATATCCTGCAAGGGTACACGGACATCATTCCGGGTCGTCCGACCAGCCAGCACCACCGGAATCCCAGTGACGATGTACGTGACAGCTATGACAAAACTACCGCGCAGCTGATCACTAAGATCCATGCGGCGATGATTACCAGCTCGGAATACCAGACTCACGATTATTACATGAATATCGGCAACACGTTTGCCGATCCGGTTGCACGCGCGCTGTATGCGGAAATCGCTTCGGTTGAAGAGCAGCATGTGACCCAATATGAGTCCCTCATGGATGCCAGCGAAACCTTCATGGAAAAGTGGCTGGTTCATGAGGCGATGGAAGTGTATGCCTACGCGAGTTGTGCCGAACAGGAAGAGAACCCGCGCATCAAGGCCCTGTGGGAGCGCTTCCTGGATTACGAACTGGGCCACCTGGAATTTGCCTGTGACCTGTTCAAGAAATACGAGCGTCGCGATCCGGCTGAAGTGCTGGTTGGCGAGCTGCCCAAAATGCGCCCCTTGAAGCGCAACCGCGATTTTGTACGCGAGACCCTTTCGAAAGAAATCGACCTGCGCGCCCACGGCATCCATTACGTACCAAAAGAACAGGAAGACAGGGCTTCTCAGGATTACCGCAACCACCTGAACTCAGAAGGTATCCCTTCGGATATGGCCTCGGCAGGTTATATCTGGACACCCGGCACCGAACTCTTCCGTAAACCTTGAGGACTCGCCATGACTACTTCTGCACCCATGGGGTTGAATCGCACCGGCGCACAAATGTCCCCCGAGGACACCAAAAGACAAATTGAGGCTACTGAGCAGTTCCGCCAGGATATCCCCCCAGGCGATGCCTCGCGCATTACTGAAGAGCGCGTCAAGTTCATTCGTGAGCATGAAGCTATTGATGAGCAGGTCGGCTCCGTTCCTCCACCTGGCTCGGTGAAAGGCGTACTGAAAACCGGCCTGGACAAAATGATGGGTAAAAACCCTGAATTGCTTCTCGACAAGCTGGGCGAGCGCCTGGCCTACGAGCGCACCGGGGTTCGTCTGTATGAAGCCTTCATTGCCAAGGTCGCCGCAGCACCGGATGCTCGTCCGGAACTGCTGGAAACGCTCAGGACTATCCAGCAGCAGGAAGCCGAGCACATGCAGCTGCTACGTGAGTCCATCGAAACACTGGGTGCGGACCCTACTGCCATGACGCCCTGCGCCCATGTCTCTGGCACCATGGCTCAGGGGATTATCCAGGTATTGACCGATCCCAGAACCAACATGGCGCAATGCCTTAATGCCATGCTGACCATCGAGCTGACAGACAATGCTGCATGGGAGTTGCTAATCGAGCTGGCTCGCCAGGCGAACCATCCCAATATTGCTTCCAGCTTCGAGGTGCCTATGCGCCATGAGGAAGAGCACCTCGTCAAGATCAAGACGATGTTGAGTGACGAACTCAAGGCCCAGCTCAGCTGATTGAGTATTGTCCTAACAGAAGGCCCGCATAATGCGGGCCTTTTGTTTGGTCTCAGGAATACGGTGTAACAGGTAGGGCTCGCTTATGATGCGAACCGCTGTAGTATTTGAAAATAACCTGATAGGCATGGTCACTGACCTTCTTGCCTTCAAGGAAATCATCGATTTCGGCGTAGCTAATGCCAAACGCCTCTTCGTCCGGCTTACCGGGCGACAGTGATTCCAGATCCGCCGTGGGAACCTTGTGCACAAGATTGTCAGGCGCACCCAGGTATTCGCAAATCATGCGTACACGGCGCTTGTTCAACCCATGCAGCGGAGTCAGGTCGCAGGCACCGTCGCCAAACTTCGTGTAGAACCCCATCAGTGCTTCAGCACCATGGTCAGTCCCGATGACCAGCCCCTTGCGGGCACCCGCCACCGCATACTGAGCAATCATGCGCTGACGCGCCTTTACATTGCCCATAACGAAATCCTGCTGCCCTTCATCACGAAAGGCCAGCTTGCTGTCCTGCAAGCCCTGCAGCATCCCGTCGGTAGCCGGCTTGATATTCACGGTCAGCACCTCGTCCGCCTGAATGAAGCCTAATGCGCGCTGGGCATCTTCTTCATCCTTCTGCACGCCATAGGGCAGCCGCATGGCAATGAAGCGGGCGTTGTGACCTTCACTACGAGCCTGCTCGACGGCCAACTGGGCGAGACGGCCGGCAGTCGAGGAATCTACCCCTCCGCTAATGCCCAGCACATAGGCTTCCATGCCGGTCCTGATCAGGTAATCCTTGAGAAACTTGATACGCAGCTCGGCCTCACGCTGGGCATCGAATTCGGTGGGTATTTCGAGTGCCTTGATAATGTCACGCTGAATGGATTCGTAATCGTCTGACATGCGTTTAGCCTCTCTCTCCGCGTAATAGTCGTGCATGGAATAATGGAATATTCGTCAAACTGTAGACGGCTGCTGCCAATTGCACGTCCTCCCGGCCACCAAAGAACCGCTCGGTTCGGGAGAAGACTACCAGCTCGCCCTGATAACGAAAGCCCCAGCCAAAGCATACGGTGCCAGGGGGTATTCCATCTACTCCATCCGGGCCTGCAAGCCCCGTGTTAGAGATGGCGACCGCTGCATCACTGTCATGCAGGGCACCGATGGCCATTTCCCGCGCCACCTCTTCACTGGTCAGGTTGAACGTATCGATCGTGTACGGGTGAACGCCCAGCAAACGCTGCTTGGCAGCAGGAGAATAAACGACATAACCGGCATCAAGACAGGATCCACTGCCTGGAATTTCAGACAGCAGGTGAATGACCCGCCCTGCCGTGCAGGACTCGGCTGTCACCAGCAGCATGTCGTACTCTTTCAAATAATCGAGAACCGGTTGGATATCTGACCTCATGGATGCTCCCACGAAACGAAGTGCGCATTTCCGTTATGAAAGGCAGCCGCCGCGCAAGTTCGATTGGAAAGAGCTTACGTACCGTCAGGTGCGCTTCAAATCGTCAGGCACATCCACGTCACGATAGATGCCGGGATCACTGCACTCTACCCAGCGTAGCTCACCTTGCCCAAACAGCCCTCGCCCGCCACGGTCGCCCGTGAGCGCACACAACGCCTTGAAGTAACGACGGCCAAACGCCACCGGATTGCCGGCCACCGGGTTGCCGGCCACCGGAGTGCCGACCACCAGAGTACCGTCTGGAGAATTACTGGATGCTGGTGAAACGCTGTTCTTTAGAGAGCAGAACGGCACGGCAATCACGTCCTCTGACACCGCCTCGGCTATCTGGCGGAACGTCTCCGGCTGTACAAACGGCATGTCGCCCAAGGCGATCAACCAGCCTCGATGATTTGGCTCGGCCGCAATCGCCTGCGCCAGTGTTTCGCCCATCCCTTGGGTTTGTACGGCCAGTACGTCAAAGCCTTCGCGTCTGGCGAGAGCCGCCACCTCTCCATTATCCGGTCGGGTCACGACCACCCGCCGCTGCCCGATACCCTTGAGGTTGCGCAAAGTTTGCTGAAGCACGAGGGTCGACTCGCCTACCCCAGTTTCATACCTGGCCAGCAGCTTGTCAGTCCCGGCCTGGGCGCGAAAGCGACTGCCCTGCCCGGCCGCCATCACGATCACGCACAGCGAATCAGCCACGTCAGGCCACTTGATCGACAACAGGCTTGGGCTGTTTCTTTTGCGTCAGCGCAACACCATTTTTTACAGCGATCACTTCGGCCAGCAGTGAAACAGCAATCTCGGCCGGCGTATGGCTACCGATATGCAGGCCAATAGGGCCGTGCAAGCGATCGATTTCATCCTCGCTCAAATCAAACAAGGCCAAGCGTTCCCGACGCTTGCGACTGTTACCCAACGAGCCCAGCGCGCCGACATAGAAAGCCGAGGACTTGAGCGCGGTTAGAAGCGCCATGTCATCCAGACGCGGATCGTGAGTCAGCGCCACGATCGCCGTCCGCTCATCAGGAACAATGGAAAGCACCGCATCGTCTGGCATACCCGGGACGAAACGCGCCTTTGAAGTCTCCCAGCCGTGGTTGAATTCCTGCCGCGGATCGCAGATCAACACGTCGAAATCCAGCATATGAGCCATTTCGGAAACGTAGCGGGACAGCTGACCTGCGCCAATCAACAGCAATCGCCAACGCGGTCCATAGACGACACGCAAGGTCTGCCCATCCAAATGCAGGGCGTCGTCCGCCTGCGCCGGAAATAACTGAACGGCTCCGGTGCCAAGCTCAAGCTGCCGGGCCACCAGCTCGTGATTGTCACAGCGGCTCAGTAGTTCGGCAATCCACTGTGGATCACCTAAAGGCTCCTGCACCAAACGCAGCGTTCCGCCACAGGGAAGCCCGAACCGAGCGGCCTCCTCCTGCGTCACACCGTAGGTGATGAGTTCTATTCCAGTTTCGGGAATCCGGCCATCATGCATGCGTGCAATCAGATCATCTTCGATGCAGCCACCAGAAACCGAGCCGGCAGCACGACCATCGTCCCGCAGAGCCAACATGGCACCCGGTGGACGCGGGGAGCTTCCCCAGGTCTGAACCACCGTAAACAACACAACGCGATGCCCTTCCCGACGCCAAGCCAAGGCGCTGCGCAACACGCTCGAATCCACACTATCCATTCAATTCACTCAATCGGTAAGCCAGGAGGCCATGCGCTGCCAGTGTATAGCAGGCGCGCTTTGCCTCGACAGTCACGGGTAGAGCCTTTGAAACGTATCTGGTTCCCCGTCCGTCATGGCGCTTTGGAACCTCGGACGCAGCGGCCAACTCAAAACTGGAAAGCACACACCTGGAGGTAACCGGTATGCCACGTTCGATTTGGAAAGGCGCCGTCAGTTTTGGATTGGTCAATATTCCGGTTTCCCTGGTATCCGCCACCTCCAGCCATGGAATCGATTTCGACTGGCTGGACAAGCGCAGCATGGACCCGGTGGGCTACAAGCGCGTCAACAAGAATACGGGCAAAGAGGTCTCCCGGGAAAACATCGTCAAAGGTATCGAGCACGAAAAAGGCGAGTATGTCGTGCTTAGCGACGAGGAGATTCACAACGCCCTGCCGGAAGCCACCCAGACGATCGACATTCTGGCGTTTGTCGAGGCCAGCGAGATTTCCATCCTGCACTTCGAAAAGCCCTATTTTCTATCTCCTGAGAAACACAGCGAGAAGGTATACATCCTTTTGCGAGAGACACTCAAACGCACCGGCAAGGTTGGCGTAGCCAACGTCGTGATGCACACCAAGCAGCACCTTGCTGTGATCATGCCCTTGGGCGATACGCTCGTGCTCAACACCTTGCGCTGGGCCAACGAGGTTCGCTCAGCCGAGGACGTGGGCCTTGAAGACCTGGACGCCAAGGTGTCCAAGCGCGAGATCGACATGGCCGAGCGCCTGGTTGAAGACATGACCGAGTCGTGGGATCCAGAGCAATACCATGACACCTTCGAAGACAACGTCATGAAGCTGGTTGAGCGCAAGGTACGTGAGGGCAAGCTCGAAACGCTTGAAGCGCCTGAACAGGAAGCACCCAAACGTACGGCCGATGTCATTGACCTTACCGAGCTGCTCAAACGTAGCCTGAGAGGCACACGCACGCCGCCCGAGAGCGACGAAGAAAAAGCCCAACCCCCCAAGGCAAAGCCAAAGCGCACCAGCACCACCCGACGTTCGTCAGGTACCGCCTCACCCAAAGGCCGTAAAGCAGCCAAATAAGGAACCCGGCCATGGCGAACCCGCTGAGCGAGTACTCCCGTAAGCGAAACTTCAAGGTGACTGCAGAGCCTGAAGGCAATGCGCCCCATACGCGCACCTCGCCCGAAGCGCTACAGTTCGTCATTCAGAAACATGATGCACGCCGGCTGCATTATGACTTTCGTTTGGAGCTGGACGGCACCTTGAAGAGTTGGGCCATTCCCAAAGGTCCCAGCTATGACCCCAAGGAAAAGCGCCTGGCTGTTCACGTTGAAGATCATCCGATCGAATACGGCACCTTTGAGGGCAGCATTCCAGAAGGCGAATACGGTGGCGGAGACGTCATCGTCTGGGATCGTGGCATTTGGATACCCCATGGCGATGCAGCTACCGATTATGCGGCGGGCAAGCTCAAGTTCGAGCTGCAAGGCGAAAAGCTCAAGGGCAACTGGACGCTGGTGCGCACGCGCCTGCATGGCAACGGCAAAAAAGAGCAGTGGCTGCTGATCAAGGAAAAAGACGATGACGCCAAACCTCATAGCGAATATGACGTAACCGAGGCTCTACCTGACAGCGTACTGAGCGAGAAGACTTTACCGCGACTGGGCAAAGCAGCGGCGCCTGTTGCTAAGGCAGCGGAGCCAGCAAAACCCAGGCGGGCCCGTACCACGGCGGCAAAGGCAACATCTTCCGCTGCGCCTTTGGCACTGCCTGAAGTGGTCGAAGCCCAACTGGCCACGCTGGTCGACGCGCCCCCAGCAGGCGATTGGCTCTATGAGATCAAGTTTGACGGGTATCGCCTGTTGACCCGTATTAATGATGGCAAGGTCAGCTTTATCACACGCAACGGCAAAGACTGGACCCATCGTCTGCCAGAACAGGCAAAGGCTCTCTCAACACTTGGCCTGGATAATGGTTGGCTTGATGGCGAAATTATCGTACTCGACGACAATGGCGTCTCTGATTTCCAGGCCCTGCAAAACGCTTTCGATACCGGCCGAAACACCACCATCCTCTACTACCTGTTCGATATGCCGTTCTGTAACGGTACGGACCTGCGCAGTTATCCACTCGAAGAACGTCGTCGTGCTCTCAAAGCCGTACTGGATACCACCCAGTCTTACGTCATACGGTATTCGGAAGCCTTCGACGTACCCGCCAACAAGATACTGGAAAGTGCCTGCGCCATTGGCCTGGAAGGCGTCATTGGAAAACGTGCTGGCAGCCCGTATACCTCCAGGCGCAGCAACGACTGGATCAAGCTTAAGTGCAAGCGCCGGCAGGAGTTCGTCATTGGCGGCTATACCCAACCCCAGGGAGCAAGAAGTCATTTTGGCGCGCTGCTGATCGGCCTGCATGACAAGGACGGCTCACTACGCTTTGCAGGAAAGATCGGAACGGGATTTACCCGGGAAAGCCTGGCTGCACTCCATGAGCATATGCAGCCCTACACAACTGACACCTCCCCCTTTAAGAACCCGCCTCGGGGTGCTCAAGCCCGCGGCGTTACATGGCTCAAGCCGGAATTACTGTGTGAAGTAGCGTTTGCAGCTATCACCAACGACGGAATTGTACGCCAGGGTGTTTTCCATGGGTTGCGGCAAGACAAGCCGGCTCAGGATATTGGGCTCGAACAGGCGCAGGTCGTCCCGCGTAAGGCTTCGTCCCTTGCGCCAAAGAAAGCGTTAGCCTTAACGAAAAAAGAGGGTGCTGAAGTCGCAGGCGTGCGCATCAGCCACCCAGAGCGCGTTATCGATCCGTCTTCAAAAACCACCAAGCTAGACGTCGCAGAGTACTATGAGCGTATTGCGCCATGGATGTTGCCACACTTAAAAAACCGGCCGGTTGCCTTGGTACGGACTCCTGAAGGCATCAAAGGCGAACAGATATTCCAGAAGCACAAGCAAACCCTGGCAATCCCGCATATCCGCGAATTGGACCCGGCTCTGGATCCAGGCCATGCACCGCTTATGGTGATTGATAGCCTTGAGGCACTGCTGGGCGCTGCGCAGATGGGCACAGTCGAACTGCATACCTGGAACGCCAGGGCTGACCAGATCGGTAAACCGGATCGCATGATCTTCGATCTTGATCCTGATCCCAAACTGCCCTGGAAACAGATGCTGGAGGCAACGGAGCTGTTGCTGACCCTACTGGATGAGCTGGGCTTCAAAGCCTTTATCAAGACCAGTGGCGGCAAGGGCCTGCACATTGTTGTTCCTCTGCAACGCAGAGATGACTGGGATAGCGTGAAAGACTTTGCACAGGCCATTGCTCAGCATATGGCGGCGGTTATTCCAGAGCGCTTCTCCGCCAAGATGGGCGCGCAGAACAGAGTCGGCAAGATCTTTATCGATTACCTGCGCAATCGCGAAGGTGCTACTACGGTATCGGCCTATTCGCTACGGGCACGCCCAGGTCTAGGCGTATCGGTCCCTATAGGCCGTGAGGAGCTGAAAACACTTGAACGAGGCGACCAGTGGACACTGGAAACGCTGTTCGACCATTTGGATCATCGGCAAGATGATCCTTGGGCAGATTACGCAACCGTGCGCCAGAGGATTACCGCTGCGCAGCGAAAAACGTTAGGTATGGAGTAAATGATTCGCCTGTACTGTTGATGTGCCTCAAAAGCGCCCAATATCAGTTCGGCATTATGCGAGGTAGTGGCCTCGCACGAGGAACAGCGATATGACGACGCTCAATACCCGCACCCTGGAGGAAAAAAGCGCCTCTGCGCAGGAGTGGGCCGCCTGGCCCCGATTTGCCGGAATTCCGGAAGTTGATGCCAATCATTTGGTCCCGCCAGGTCGACGGGCCGTAATCATTGCGCCTCATTCGGATGACGAAATTCTGGGCTGTGGCGGCTTGTTGGCCCAGCTTGCCGAGCTGGGGCGCAAAGTTCTTTTAGTCAGCGTAACACGGGGTGAATACAAGCAAGGACTGGGCAGCCAACCGGTTTTCCATGTACCTACCCTGCCGGAAAGTCGTGAAGCCAGCCGACGGCTGTGCCTGGAGTCCGTAGACATCTGCCGGCTGGACTTTTCCGACGGCATCGCCAGCAATGAAGAACAACGGCTTAGCGAACAACTGGCGGCACTCATCAAGTCGACCGATACGGTGTTCACCGCCTGGCGCGAGGATGGTCATGCCGATCACGAAGCGACAGGCCGTGCCGCCAGCTTTGCCTGTGTAGTCACAGGGGCTCGCTGTATTGAAGTCCCGCTTTGGGCATGGCAATGGCTCCGTCCGGGTGATGACCGCTTTCCCTGGGAGCGGGCTCGACGGCTGCCGCTGGATGAGTCCAGTCTTGCCGCTAAGCGCTATGCTGTCGAGGCATTCAACACAGCCAACGGCCCGGCGCCAGAGCCTATCCTGCCATCCCATGTATTGTCGCGCCTGTTTCGGCCTTGGGAGATCTTTCTGGTTTGAGCACTACCGGTTACGGTCAAGCAACTGCATGCGAGGCAAGGCGAAATGCCAACGGATCGCGGCAAGGCGAATAAGAAGCACCACTAGCATCCCAACGCCTGTGACTAGCTCTGCCGGCAGCGCCAGGCGGTTCAACCCGATATATACCAGCGAGCCGAGAATACAGGGTGTAGCGTAGATCTCCTTATGAAAGATCAGTGGAATGTCATTGCAGATAATGTCTCGGATGACACCACCAGCCACACCGGTCATGACACCCATGATGACGGCTGTGCTTAAAGGTACCTGCTGACGCAGGGCGACTTCCGTTCCGATCACGGTAAACACTGCCAGACCAAATGCATCGGCGATCAGAAGCGCTTTTTCCGGTATCGGTCGCGTCAGACGTACCCACAGCACCGTACCTAAAGTGGCAAAGACAACCACTGCAATGTAGGTGTCGTCCCGTATCCAGCTTACCGGATGCAACCCCAGAATCACGTCTCGCAGGGTTCCGCCACCCAGTGCAGTTACCAGGGCCACTACCAGAACACCAAACAGATCCATTGCTTTGCGCCCGGCCATCAGGGCGCCGGTAATAGCGAAAACAGCAACGCCAAATAGATCGCACAGATAAAACAGCGAAACCATCGAGGGCTCCATCAGAGGGTAAAGAAGTCACCCGGCGTTGTTCCGAACTGCGCTCGAAACGCAGCGATAAAGGCTGACGGCGAATCATAGCCGCAGCTCAAAGCTACCGCCGTGACACTGTCGCCCCGCTCAAGCAGGGTCAGTGCGCTTAGCAGACGCAGCTTCTGCCGCCAGGCTCTGAAGGTAAGACCGGTTTCCCGCTGAAAATGTCTACTCAGGGTTTTTTCGGAAGCCCCCAGCAGTAATGCCCACTCCGCCAGGGTGCGCTGATCATCCGGCGCTTGCTGCAAGTGTTCACACAATCGGCGCAGTCGAGCATCTGCTGGTAATGGCAGCGATAACGCCATATGAGGCGCGATTGCCAGTTGATCGATCAGCACCTCGACCAGGCGCCCTTCACCACCCTCTTCATCGTACTCGACGGGAAAGGTTGTGAACGTTCTTATCAGTTCGCGCAACAACAAACTGACGCTCAGTACCCGACACTCGGCCCCCCGGTTCGGCAATAGCTGCGGTCCTAGGTAGAGGCTGCGCATTTCAGCCTCGGCTGAAGAGCGCACCTCATGCTCCAGCCCCGCCGGAATCCACACGGCCCGCTGAGGAGGTGCGACAAAACTACCCGCGCTAGTGTGCACCGAAAGCACCCCCTTGATGGCGTAGGAGAGCTGCGCCCACGGATGACTATGCCAAGGCGTCCAGGAGCCACGTGCCAGCGACTCGGCCCGGGCATAAACCGGGCGAGGCAGCGCTTTGAGAGAAGGAATCTGCCGGCGTAATTCAGCGGATTGTCCGTTAGGCGACATTGAAAGCCTTTTTGACGTTAGTCGGAATAATCACACCACAGTAGACTGCGAAGTCAGACTCAACAACTGTTCGAGAGATGTGAATGGCTCGTCCACGCTTTTTACCCGACAACTTTACGTTGTACCTGATAGCAACCGTCACGTTGGCTAGCATCTTTCCCTGTAGCGGAGCCGCTGCCGGGGTACTCAATGTGATCACCAACATCGCCATTGGCCTGTTGTTTTTCCTGCATGGCGCCAAGCTGTCACGCGAGGCCATTGTAGCGGGCGTTACCCACTGGCGCCTTCATCTCCTGATCTTCTGCTGCACCTTCCTGTTATTCCCGCTGCTGGGCTGGGCGCTCAAGCCGCTGCTTTCGCCCCTCGTCACGCCTGAGCTTTACATGGGCGTACTGTATATGTGTGCCCTACCGGCAACCGTACAGTCTTCCATCGCCTTTGTTTCAATGGGCCGCGGCAACGTGCCTGCCGCCGTGTGCAGTGCCTCGGCGTCCAGCCTGATTGGTGTGTTCCTGACGCCGCTACTGGTAAGCCTGCTGCTGGACACGCAAAGCAGTGGAGACACCAACGGCATGTCCACCCTAGATGCCATTACCAAGATTTTCCTTCAGCTTCTGGTTCCCTTTATTGCGGGTCAAATCCTGCGCCGCTGGATTGGCGGATGGGTCGACAAACACAAGTCCAGCCTCAAGTTTGTCGATCAGGGCTCCATTCTGCTTGTTGTCTATACTGCGTTCAGCGCTGCCATTCTTGAAGGCCTCTGGTCATCCATTCCACTGACCGCTTTGCTGGGCCTTGCTGCAGTCTGCTCGGTAATCCTCACGCTGGCGCTGCTGATTACCCGCTATACGGCGCGCCTGTTGGGCTTTAACAAAGAAGACGAGATCACAGTGGTTTTCTGCGGCTCCAAGAAGAGTCTGGCGACTGGCGTGCCGATGGCCAAGGTGTTATTCGCTGGCAGTAGCATGGGTGCCATTCTGCTACCCATCATGCTGTTCCATCAGATCCAGCTGATGGTATGTGCGGTATTGTCACAGCGCTACGGGCGGCGTGAAGAGACAACCGCCAGTGAAACCAAGGTAGCCAAGGCGCACTGAATTCTTTTGCTTAACCTATAAAAAAGGCCGGTCACTACCGGCCTTTTTTATGTATTACGTAAATCAGTCTTCTCTCACTGGGGAGCGCATGGTCACCCACTCTTCCGCTGCTGTCGGGTGAATACCGATGGTGTCATCAAAGCAGCTTTTGGTTGCACCGGCCTTGAGAGCCACTGCCAGACACTGGATCTGCTCAGGAGCATCGGGCCCGACCATATGGCAACCCAGCACCTTATCAGTCTCAGCGTCTACGACCAGCTTCATGAGCGTACGCTCCGTCTCATTGGTCAGGCTGAGCTTGGTAGGCTTGAAGGTCGTCTGGAAAATCCTGAGCTTGTAGCCCTTTTCACGGGCCTGCTCTTCACTCAGTCCTACCGTTCCGACGTTAGGCAAGCTGTAAACCGCGCTAGCGATGAGGTTGTAATCAAGTGGCTTGTAACTTTCAGGCTTGTACAGGCTGCGGGCCAAGGTCATGGCCTCTGCCAGGGCAACAGGCGTCAGCTGCACACGGCCAATGATATCCCCAATCGCATACACTGAGGGCTCCGTGGTTTGGAAGGTTTCATCCACCTTCACAAAGCCACGTTCATCGAGCTCGACGCCAACGTTTTCCAGGCCCAGGTTATCCAGCATGGGGCGACGGCCTGTCGCATAGAACACGCAGTCAGTTTCCTGAACACGGCCATCCTTGAGCGTAACCTTCAAACTGCCATCGCTCTGCTTGTCGATACGGGCAATTTCCGCATTAAACTGCAGATCGTGGCCTCGCTTGAGCAATTCATCCCGCAGATGCACCCGTACGCAGTCATCAAACCCGCGCAGGAATAACTCCTTGCGGTACATGAGAGTCGCCTTCACACCCAGGCCGTGAAAGATCGATGCAAATTCAATCGCGATATAACCGCCACCCACGATGATCATTCGCTCGGGCAGCTTATCCAGATAAAAGGCTTCATTGGACGTGATGATGTGTTCACGGCCAGGCAACTCAGGCACTGACGGCCAACCGCCGGTAGCGATGAGGATTCGCTCGGTGGTGTAGCGCTTGCCCGTTACCTCGACAGTATGCGCATCAATGATTCGCGCATGGTCTTCCAGCAGTGTCACACCGCTGTTGATGAGCAATGCACGATAGATGCCGTTCAGTCGACGAATCTCATGGTCTTTATTGGCTAGCAGATTCTGCCAATCGAACCCCTGTTCCTCGACCTTCCAGCCATAACTGCGCGACTGCCTGAACTCGTCGTGGAACGAAGCCCCGTAGACGAAATACTTTTTCGGCATACAGCCGACGTTTACGCAGGTGCCGCCCAGGTAGCGGCTTTCCGCTACGGCCACGCGAGCACCAAAATCGGCGGAAAAACGCGCTGCACGAACACCGCCCGAACCCGCACCGATGATAAAAAGGTCAAAATCGTATGTCATGACGAATCCTGATCGGCTCAACTGCTCACCAGCTTAACGCACCTGCATCGCTGCTGACGAAAATACTGTTGCCTTAAACGACAGAAGCCACCCTAAGGTGGCTTCTGTCAAACACAGGCTAACAAGGAGATCAGAGCTCCTTGTAGACGTTCTCGAAGCAGAAGTTGGTTGCTTCAACGAAGCCTTCCGCACTACCGCAGTCGAAACGCTGACCCTTGAACTTGTAAGCCAGAACACAACCGTCCTGAGCCTGCTTCATCAGGGCATCAGTAATCTGGATTTCACCGCCCTTGCCCGGCTCGGTCTGCTCGATCAGGTCGAAAATATCAGGCGTCAGGATGTAACGGCCAATGATCGCCAGGTTGGAAGGTGCATCTTCCGGCTTGGGCTTCTCAACCATGTTGTTCACACGGTAGATATCATCACGGATCATTTCGCCCGAGATCACACCGTACTTGTGTGTTTCGTTCGCAGGTACTTCCTGGATAGCCACGATAGAGCAGCGGAACTGGTTGTACAGCTTGACCATCTGCTTCAGAACGCCATCGCCTTCGAGGTTCAGGCACAGGTCGTCCGCCAGCACAACGGCGAACGGCTCGTCACCGATCAGAGGACGGCCAGTCAAGATGGCATGACCCAGACCTTTCATTTCGATCTGACGGGTATAAGAGAAGGAGCATTCGTCGATCAGGCGGCGAATCCCGGTCAGGTACTTTTCCTTCGCTGTGTTCTTGATCTGGCTTTCCAGCTCGTAGCTGATATCGAAATGGTCTTCCAGAGAGCGCTTGCCACGCCCGGTGACCATAGCAATTTGCTTGAGCCCAGCGTCGAGTGCCTCTTCAACGGCGTACTGGACCAGGGGCTTGTTCACGATGGGCAGCATTTCCTTCGGCATCGCTTTGGTTGCTGGAAGAAAGCGAGTGCCGTAGCCGGCGGCCGGGAACAGACATTTGGTGATCATGGGCGTCCTTTGATCTGTGGGAGCAATACTATGGCAGTCTAAACAGCCGTTCATCGGGTTACAATGCTCAGCATGAGGCTCTCAGTGACCGATTAAATGGACGTCTAAAAGCGCTCGACCCCGAGCGTTGGGAGATCCGACCACGAAAGCGCCCAGCGGTTCGATTATAAAGCGCTTTTCCGCAGACGAGATATGATGAGTAGTGAACTCGTTGGCACCACCACCGTCGAAGACAAGCTGCTTCAGATGGTTAGACAAGGGATCAAACGATCTATTATGAAAAAATGGATTCCTCTTTTCGCTACCGCATTGCTGGTAGGCTGCGCCAGTAAATCCCCTCAACTTACTCAGGAAGAACTGCATCTGCTCACCCAGAATGACCTCCTCCAGGCAAAGATGCTTGTAGTATCCGGAGGGGAAGATGAACTCAAACTGGCTGACGCCTTGCTCAATCGCGCCTCGATGCAAACCGACAAAGCTGAAGAAGGCACCGGCGAGATCGAGTTCTACAAGGCGCTGGTAATGATCAAGCAAGGCCCGCAAGCAGATGACGTGCTGTCCCTGCTGGAAACCTCAGCCAAGAAAGAGTATCCGCTGGCCTATGCAATGCTCTATCAGGTCTATTCCAAGCCTTACCTGGTAACTGAAGCAGACCCTATTCGAGCGGAAACCTACAAGGACAGCTACAGCGATCTTGACGTTGCCAAGAGCGGCTATCCTTCTTTCGAGAAGGCATTGGTATTGGTGGAGCGTCTGAGCAGTGACAAGCCTTCCGAAACAGCGGCCATGACTCACTGACGACGTTCAAGCCGGTTGGTTGTAGAGCCCGGCGTCCGTTCAATTTCGATTCCGCCAGGGTATTCCGTGCTCTGGCGAATCGAGCCTCGCTGTTCATACTGTCCGCTGGAATGAGAGCGGTACTCCCGAACCGTTCCACGCGGGACAGCCTGACCACCGTATAGATTATAGTACTGGCTACGCTGCTGCGTCTCGATGCTCCCGGACGCTCCGGGGCTTATATAGGTTCGGGGTATCGCACGTCTATCAAACTCGTCTGCAATACCTGTATTAGCGGCCAACGCCAATGCCAGCCCAAGCCCGCACATTGCTATTTTAAATACGCTCATTTCGATCTCCTGCTCCTCCTCCACATTAAGACCTCTACGAAAGGGCCTGTTTCAAACCATTGGTCCCGTCGCACACCTTTTCAGTTTTTCGGTGGTGCCGCGTAGGGCGTGTGAAGCCAGGACGGCGTTCGTAGGCAGAGTATTCTGGCAGGACTCAATAAAGTCCCAACAAAGGCTTTCTATAGACGAAAAAAGAAAGGGATACGGGAAGGAGTGGATCGTGAGATATCGATTGCACGTTCGTACCTCCGTTAGAAGGCCGCTATACCCGATACGACTCAGGAGAATCCAATCAAAAGCTAGAGAAATTCTAGCGGCCTACCGAGCGCAGGCCGCTAGCGGGAAAGCACATATCACATGGAGCGTGATGCGCGCTGTGGCTCTTGTTCCTGATGCTTGGAAGACATGTGGTCGGCTTCTTCCTTAACACGATTTGTCGCCTGATCAGCCAGATCCTGCCCTACTTCAGTTGCCTTGGCATAACCCTGCTCGGCTTTCATCTTCACTTTGTCAGTGATCCGATCACTGGTCTTGCCCATCAAGCGATTTTCACGCTCGGTTGCAGGCAAGGTCGCTCCAAGTAGCGCACCTACTGCAATCCCAATGGCACCCAGCGCCAACGGCTGCTCTTCCAGCATATACTGGAAACCACTTTTGGCCTTGGCCGTCTGGTTACGCATGGTTTCGGATGCAGTCTGAGCTTTTTCGCTTACAGTCTGACGGGCTGAACTCATGGAGTCAGACGTGCTGCTGCGCATGTCCGCAGCCTTGTCCTTAAAGCCCTGAGTTTGCGTTCTCATACTGTCTGTCTTGTCATGTACCGCGCCGGACATACTGTTGGCCTTGTCGTGTAATGTGTCGCTCAGGCCTGAAGCTTTGTCCCTTAGCGAATCGACGATACCAGTGGAGGACGTGCCTGTAGAGGACATGCCTGTGGAGGACATGCCTGCATTGGTATAGGGCTGACTGCGATTCTGGCCCATCATCATCCACATGAGCCCAACCGAGGTAAGCAGTGTCGGCACTGGGTTCGCCTTGATGGTCGAGCCTAGGTTATTGATAAATTCGCCTCCATTGCCCTTGGCATAGGTCATTGCCTTGTCAAGCAACTCGCCGGGAGAAAGGCGGCTTTCCAGCGCATTCACGATATCGTTGATACTGTCACGCTGCTGATCGATTTCACGCTCAAGAGTCGCAGGATCTTTTTGCGATTCAGCGTCTAGTCGGCTATGGGTATCGGTGCTCATGCTACTTTCCCCTTCACGGCTTCTTTATCTTTCTGCATGCTATTAATGGTTCGCTCTGGCTTGAACGCCGCAGGGTCAAGTTTCTTCTTGCCCGCAGATACCATTACCAGACCCACTATGCACACCACACCGCCCACGATCAGGGCGGCCAACCAGGGCGCCATGACCTGGCTCAGTCCAAGAACGGCTGAAAGCAGCAGCATGATAAAACCGGCCATCAAAACAATACCGCCTGATGCCATGCTGATTGTGGCAGCCTTGGTAGTATTCAAGGCTTCGGTAATCTCAGCCTTGGCTAGTGCTAATTCCTTGGTAAACAGAGAAGGCACTTCGCGTGTCAGCTGACGCACCAGACCTGCAATCGAGGTTGAATTTGAATCGATGCCAGTCTCTTCTTGATAGGTAGCATCACGTAGGTTCGGTTGTTCTTTCATGATTACAGACCTCCGTTAGTGTCCTTCTTGGTATTGCCTAGCGCTGTGGTTGATGCACGATCAGGATCAAGCGCGGGGGAACCATAGGGTGGGGTATCGCCCAAGTCGGATGTAGGCACTGGACGGACAATTGAGGTAGTGGCCGTGGTATCGCCTTTAGGCAACTGGGAGGTACTGTTTTGATAGGTGCTTTCCTGTTCGGCGATAACAGGTGTGCTGGTCTGGGATGCCGGATCGATGGTACGCGTGCCATCTGAATGCTCAAAGCCACCCATACCGGCATGGTTAACCGAAGATGTGGTTCCCATGGCCGCACTAGAGCCCATTACACGACAGGATGTTTCCTTGTCGCTCTCGCCCAGCGTTGGCGGTGTGGTCATGGTTTCACCCGTTGCACCTGCCCGAGCGGTATAGGACGAACCGGAGGACAGATCGGAACCTACTCCGGAGCCGCTGGTGTTCGAGGACGACATCTCCATGCCGGAGGTATTGGCTTTGCGGCTGCTGGCCTTGGCGAAGCGAGACAGTCCGAAGCCAATAGCGATGCTGCTGGTCAAAAAGAGTGCCGGGTTTTCACGGGCCAGTCGGCCTGCTTCCTGGATCAACTCATCAGCGCTTTTGCCACGTAGCGTATCAGCTAGCCCGGCCATGCTTTGGGCGATATCGGAGACATAGCCTGAGAGACCGGCACGATCCTGGTCGCTCAGCTCCGACGCTGCCGCTTTGAAACTGTTAGCGACGGTTTCGATTTCATTGGCGGCTTTGTCGCTGTAACGATCAATCTGACCTTTACCTTGCACCATTGCATTGTCCGCCACACTCCGGGCCTTATCTTTCATGGCTTCGGCCTGTTCTTGGGCAGACGGCATACTCTGCTGCTGGCTTTCTCGAGTATTACTCTCGTAGGGTGATGTCATAGCTTGGTCCCACCATTTTTACGTTTTTCCGCACAATAGCGGCTGGTAAGCGCAGCGGTGACTCAAAAGACATAAAACTGCGCGTTAATAAGGTGACTTCAGCGGCACGGAGGAGTTCGTTTCGATTTTGTCAAGTAGCGCTATTCACGATAACCGGCATCGGTATACGCCGCCTTTAAAGGTTTTTTTGTGAAATGTTGGAAAAATCGATTACCTCTGGTTTTCGCATCAATTCCTCATACCCCAGCTGCACATAGGGCTGGTCAGTACTGACCAAGGTGCGGACAATAGCGGCCCTCTTCCAAGACAAGGATGTGTCATGCCTATTACTCGCCTAAAGATTGCCGCCGCTTGCCTGCTCAACCCGGCAAACGAATTACTCGTGGTACGTAAACGACATACCCGATTCTTCATGTTGCCTGGCGGCAAACTGGAGGCAGGCGAAAGCGGTCTCGAAGCACTTGCACGAGAGATTCAGGAAGAATTGAATCTGCTGCTGGATACCGAGACCTGCCAGCCGCTCGGCCTCTTCCAGGCGCCCGCTGCCAACGAGCCAGACACCATGATCGAGGCAGAGCTTTTCATGGCTTATGTAGATACACCCTCGCTGGCTGTAGCGGCGGAGCTTGAGGCGCTGGCCTGGATACCGCTGGCACCACCTTATGAGGTTGCTCTGGCGCCCCTGCTGTCTGAACACGTTCTACCGCTATTGCAGCGGAATACGGGCTTTTCCCCTGCGAACCGACAGGCATAACGAGAGTCAAGAGTCTACGCCTGTCGTTCCTGCAAAGGAGAGTCCTATGAGCACACTGCCTATCCACATCGACGTCTGGAGCGATTACGTCTGCCCATTCTGTTATCTGGAATTGCCGCTGCTCGATCAGCTGAAGGCGCATTATGGCGACAGGCTGACCGTTACATGGCATGCCTTCGAGTTGAGACCAGACCCCATCCCAACCCTTATCCCGGATAGCCATTACTTACGCAGCACATGGGCGCGAGCGGTATATCCCATGGCGGAAGAACGGGGATTGACATTGCGCCTGCCTCCCGTGCAACCCCGTAGCCGACGAGCACTGGAAGTAGCTGAACATGCCCGGCAATCTGGACAGTTCGATGCCATGCATCAAGGGATATTCAAGGCCTTTTTTGAACAAGGGCGCGACATCGGTCGTGACGACATCCTGCTGGATATTGCAAACCTGCAGGGCATCGATACATTCGAATTAGGTGTGGCGCTTGAAGAAAATCGTCATACCCAGAGCGTGCTCGACGATGAAGCGCTGGCCCAGACACTGGGTATTACAGCGGTGCCCACTTTACTAATCCGTCTGGAAGGCCAAGCCTACGAAGAAGCAACCCAGCTTAGCGGCGCGGTGGACTATGAGCGTCTCACACGGGCAATCGAGACGCTCACGACTCAACGCTGAGCCTGCTAGCGTTGAGCTGCCGGTGAGGTTTCCGGAAAGAGGACATCCGTGAATCCGAACCGGGAAAAGTCAGTGATACGCGACGGGTAGAGCCGCCCGATCAAATGATCGTATTCGTGCTGCACCACGCGCGCATGAAAACCTTCAGCGATCCGATCAATCGTTTCGCCTCTCGCGTCCACTGCCTTGTAACGGATACGGGCATACCGATCAACGACACCGCGCAGGCCGGGGATGGAAAGGCAGCCTTCCCACCCCTCCTCCATCTCTTGTGACAACGGCGTTATCACAGGATTGATAACAACGGTTTGGGGCACTGCAGGTGCATCCGGGTAGCGTTCGCTGCTGTCGAAGCCCATTACGAACAACTGCAGATCCACACCGATCTGCGGAGCAGCCAAACCCACACCACCAGCTTGTTCCATAGTCTCGAACATATCCGCCACCAGCGCATCCAGCTCCTGGCTGCCAATCATGGATGCCGGCACAGGTTTGGCGATGCGCAACAAGCGCTCATCACCCATTCTCACCAGTTCACGAATCATTTCTGCCTCCGTCAATGTTCAGGTGAGGCGGCTATCAATCGTCCGTCTCAGGTAATTCGATCCTGTCGTCGTATATAACGATCAGCCCCTGCTTGTACAAACCGCCAATGGCCTTCTTGAACGTCCCCTTGCTGACGCCGAACAGCTTGCTGATCAGTTCTGGCGAGCTTTTGTCGCTGACTTCGAGAACGCCATTGCGGGCTTTTGCCAGCCCAAGTATCTGCTGACCCAGCGCATCGACAGCCTGACGTCCCAACGGTTGCAGGGAAAGACTGATCTTTCCATCGGGGCGCACTTCCTTGATAAAGCCCTTTTCCTGCATACCGCTACGCAGAAACTTGAAGACCTCATTTTGATGAATGAGTCCCCAATGCTTCCCTTCGATAATGGCCTTGAAGCCCATGGGCGTTTGTTCGGCCACCAGCAGATCGACTGCCTGACCACTTGTGTAAGACGCCGGTACGGTATCCAGGTATCGATCCAGGCGCGCCGTTGCGGTAATTCGGTGGGTGCGCTGATCAATATAGACATAGACCACGCAGTAATCCCCAACCTGCAACGGGCGCTTTTCTTCGGAGTGCGGGAGCAACAGGTCCTTGGGTAGGCCCCAATCCAGAAAAATTCCGATACGGTTGACCTCGACCACTTTCAGACTGGCGAACTGCCCTACCTGAACCTTGGGCTTTTGAGTCGTCGCAATGATCCGGTCTTCACTGTCGAGATAAACGAATACATTGATCCAATCACCCGCCTCGTTGGGCTGATCCTTCGGGATATAGCGGTTCGGCAACAGGATTTCACCGTCCTGCTCGGCATCCAGATATAAGCCAAAGTCCGTCCGCTTGATAATTTGCAGACTATTAAAACGCCCGATTAAAGCCATGCTAGTACCTCATTAAGAAGCCACTATCATACCTGACATATTCTGCTCAACCGATAAACCATGAAATGCCCTGGCAAAAGGGCTAGACAAAATCTTCGAAAGCGTTACAGTGCCTGCACTGTGTTGCACGTGTACCGTTTATCGGCGAGGCCATGGCCACGCTTAGCAGTGGTGACTCTTTGCACTCAGTTGCAGCCTGGGCAGTTCCAGCGCTGTCAAAAATCTTTGTTCAGGGAGCAATCCATGTCTACTCGCCAAACCGGTACCGTCAAGTGGTTCAACGATGAAAAAGGCTTCGGCTTCATCACTCCGCAGAGCGGCCCGGACGTTTTCGTACACTACCGTGCCATTCAGAGCACTGGCTTCAAGAGCCTGAAGGAAGGTCAAGCCGTTTCCTTCCTGGTCGTGCAAGGCCAGAAGGGCCTGCAGGCTGATGAGGTTCAGGTAGTCTAACTACCCCGACTTCTCGAAAAAGCCCCGCTGCAAAGCTGGGCTTTTTTTATGCCTGCACGACAGATAACAGGGTGATATATGCTTCGTAAACTGGGACTCGTTCTGCTTCTGACCCTATCAGGATGTGCGGTGTTTCCAGGCGATCAGGTCGCCCCTACACCAGCGCCCATCGCTTCGCCGTCTTTCGCCCGTCCTGGATTACACGTGGAATTCAATTTCTACCGGGGCGAACCCGACGACGGGAATGCCCGATCCATTCCAGTAGCGCGTGAAGGCCTGGAACCGGCCCTCATCCAGGCATTGCAGACCTCGGAGCTCTTCAGTCATTACAACCTGGCGCCTGATCGTGCCGAGCCTGGTGATTACGTACTCAAGTTGAAGCTATACAACCACAGCGCCATGGCAGCTTCTGTTGCCAGCGGCATGCTTACCGGCGCAACGCTATTTATTGTCCCCGGCGTGGCCAAGGACAACTTTACCCTGACAGGCGAGTTATTCGACCCTAGCCTGCACCCAGTTGCCCGGCACCGTAACGATGATTCCATCAAGACCTGGATGGGTATCTGGTTTCTTCCCTTCATGGGACATACAACCGGCGAAGCGATTACCGATACCTTTACCCGGCAGGTCAACGAGCTGCTAAAGACCTTGATAGCTGAGCAGCCAACGTTACAGACACTGCAATGACCGTTGGCCGAAAACATTGAACGGGTCTGTATAAGTTCAGTCACACCTTATGAGCCATTCATAACCACGCAATGCGAGGTGAGCCATGACTGAACAAACGCGAAATGCCGAAAACGAAAAAAGAGATCAAGCAGAAAAGCCACGCCGCACAGAACATGCCCAGGTGGATTCGGAGCGTAACCCGCCCTCTCCCAACAGCCCTGATCGCATGAAAGACGGCACGGGTTATAACTAAGAAAGGGCGCGTATGCGCCCTTCTTCATTCAAGCCCTATTTTCAACACTTCCCCTTCTGACGAATCCGTTAATACGTACAGATAACCATCAGGTCCCTGGCGAACGTCCCGGATACGTGCCCCTTTTTCTTCCAGCAAACGCTCCTCATGGACAACCTTGTTGCCCTCCAGCTGCAGCCGGATCAGACTCTCTTGAGCAAGAGCGCCAATGAAGAGGCTGTTTTTCCAGGCGGGAAACCGATCGGCTGAGTAAAAGGCCATGCCGCTGACGCCCGGCGACTTCTCCCATACATACAATGGCTGCTCTGTCCCTGGTACGTCCTTGCCCTTTGCTTCCGGAATGGGTGTATAGGAGTAGTTGATCCCGTGGGTAGCCACAGGCCAACCATAGTTTTTACCTGCCAGCGGAATATTGACCTCATCTCCTCCACGAGGCCCATGCTCATTCGTCCAGACCTGTCCGGTCCAGGGATTCAGGGCCGCGCCCTGCTGGTTGCGATGCCCATAGGACCAGATCTCCGGGCGAGCACCTGACTGGTCTACAAAGGGGTTATCGTTCGGAACGGTGCCATCGGCCTTGATGCGAACAAGCTTGCCCTGGAGCTTATCGAGCGCCTGCGCCGTGATACGCTGGTTGTTCTCACCCAGCGCAATGAATAGATAGCCCTGCTGATCAAACACCAGCCGTGAGCCAAAATGCGCACCGGTGGAAAGTTTGGGCTCTTGCCTGAAAATCACGGTAAAGCCTTCCACACGGGTCATGTCAGCAGAGAGCGTGCCTCGCCCAACCGCCGTACCAGCCTTGTCATCCTTGCCTCCCCCTTCGGAGTAACTGAGATAAATAAGACGATCTTCAGCAAAAGAAGGAGACAAAGCCACGTCCATCAAGCCGCCCTGGCTGCGATTGTAGACATCCGGCAAGCCTGCAATAGGGTTAGATACAGAGCCGTCGCTCTTGAGTACACGTAGGCGCCCGGGCCGCTCGGTTACCAGCATTCCCTTTTGATCAGGCAAAAAAGCCAGCCCCCACGGATGGTCCAAGCCTTTCTTAATGACCGTAACGCTCACCTTGCCTTTCTCACTGGGATAGGTAGCGACCTGTCCCTGAGCAATGACTACATCACTTAACAGCAACGCGCCTGCTGCCAACGCCCACTTAAACATAGTGTTCCCCCTTTTTAACCGGAAAACTGACTGTAGCGCTTTACTTCGGCTAAAAAGGCCCACTCACATAGACAGTTACAATAAGCGAACGCTTACAGACGTAGTCCGTTTCGGCACCTTTTAACAGGGATGGTATTACCCTATAGCAGATCAGTGCTGTGAAAGCAGTGTTAGCGATTCAGGTTGCAGGGGTTAATCAGGGAAGAGGAGCCGTGATCAGCATCGACTCCTGCATTGGACGTTGCCGTTACCGACTTGACTATACGGGCTACGGCAAAGACAAGCGTTCAATGCATAGAATTTAAGTAGGGGTTAGCGACGACGTGCGCGACGACGCTGCTCTTCTGCCAAACGCTCCCGCTCGCGGCTGCGCACAGGAATAGGCTGAAGACGCGGCTGATCAGCCAGGCCCAGCGCCTCGATCAATTTGGACGCCAGCTCTTGAATACGTTCTTTCATTACCGATCTCCTGAGATCTACTACCTGTAATACAGAGACTACGTGTCTGCCGGAAAATTGCCTGAATAACGCACTCAACAGATTATCGGCAGGCTTACCTTAATATTGAGTCAATTTTGCCCTATTCAATTCCAGAACTATTGCCCCAGCCGTAACACTATATTTCGCTTAACCCAAACGGCCTGTGCGCTACGTTGCAAACAGACAAGTATGCAACCAGAACCAGTTTTTGAAGGACTAAACAGTAGTGCTCTGGAAGAGGCAGTATTCATGCGTGTTCCGCTTTCACCCTGGCTGGTCATCTTTGCCATTGCCCTAAGCGTCGGGGCTTGTACCCGTGTCGGATTTGCCTATAAGCACCTCAATACGCTTATACCGTGGTCGATGAACGATTACCTCGACATGAACTCCGAGCAGCGTCGTTGGTTTGACGAACGGTTGGCGGACCATCTGCGTTGGCACTGTAGCCACGAGCTGCCTCGCTATCTGGAGTGGATGGATGGCATCAAGACTATGGTGCGTAACCAGCAGGTATCCCCAGTAACGATCAGGGCTCGCATGGATGAACTCAAACAGGCCGTCGATACCCTGGCGGTTGAAATCACACCGACCAGTACCGATCTGTTAAAACAGCTGACCGATCAGCAGGTCGCAGAGCTGAAGGAAGAGCTGGACCGTGACATCAGGGACCGTCGTAAAAAGTACCTCGACCCTTCTCGCGGCGAACAGATTCGAGATCGGGCCGCTCGTATGGAGGAACGCATCAGCTTCTGGACAGGCTCGCTCAATCCGGCTCAGAAAGACCGAATCATGCAATGGTCGGTGCAACTTGGTGATCAAAATCAGGCCTGGGTCGGCAATCGGATTCAGTGGCAGCGAGAACTACTTGAGGCCTTGCAACATCGCGGCGAGCCAGATTTCCCACAGCGCGTCAAACAGCTGCTGCAGGATCGGGAAAGCCTGTGGACGCCTGCTTACCGGGAAAGCTTTTCGAAAACTCAGGAGGCAGCGATTTCGCTTATTGACGACGTGTACAAAACCACGGATGAAACACAGCGTAATCAGATCGTCAGTCGATTAACGGATATACAAAAAGACCTTGAACCTCAACGGTGCGATAGAACGAAAAATTAGCACGATCAGCGGAACTGTTGAGTAATTACCTGAGGTCTTATTCCTAAGTTTGTAATATTGGTCAAAATTTAACCGACGAATGACCTTTTCCAATTCGGCTAGATCGATATTATTCCCCTGAGCCTGTTTTACGTGCCTGAGTGCCCTGGCTCCTCCTGTCATAACAAGAACGTAGCGTGCTCCACGTGGCGGACTTTTTTGAATATTAACTACCTGCTCAACCACGGATGAATGTTGACGTCAGGCATTGCTTTGGCCTCTGGCTGTTTGCCTGCTAGTGCAGGCTGCTGAGCAATCGCCGCTCCTGTTAAACCTAGGGGAGTGAAACCCATGCCAAACCCTTCATGGCTTGTTTTTATTGTGGCGGCTCTTGCCTCCGGTCCTGCTACAGCCCAGACGCTCTTGCAGCGTGACCTGGGCGGCTTCGATATGACCCTGGGAACGACCCAGACGCGCACTATGGCCCAGGGGCTCGTCAAGCCTTCTAACGGCGCAGTAAATGGCGGTCTGGATTTCACCCATGACACTGGCTTGTATTTTGGCCAGTGGACGGCGAACAGCGGATCCTCCGCGGATAACCTGTCCATTGAAATGGACACTTATGCGGGCTACAAGCATCGCTTTGCTAGCAGCGGATACGGTTATGAATTCGGCCTGATCAATTACGATCACGTCACGCAGGACGTAGAACCCAGCCGGGAAATCTACTCCGGTATTAGCATTCTCGGTAGCCGCTTTGGCGCGGCGTTCGCCAATGATCCCGACCGTAGCAACACATCTCTTTACGCGGACCTGGGTACTACTCCGATTCTCGGAATGGGCCTTTCCATGCGTTATGGAAATTACATGCTGAACTCGCCGGTGACGCTGGCAAGTGGCGACATGGTTCGCTCGTATAATGATTGGTCGGTAAATCTGACCCGCAAATGGGCTGATACTCAGTTCAACTTTTCTTACACCGGAACCAGTCTTCAGGGACAGGATTGCTCATCCTATTCAGGACACAACGCCTACTGCGATACCGCTTTATTGCTAAAGGCGTCGCACCCTCTGTTTTAAGTCACCCAGCGGTCATAGGACCGCTGGATGCAATAGGTTAAAGGCTGGTTTTGAAAACACTACTCAATTGATGGAACTGCTCTGAGAGGCTTTTCAAACGCTGGCTTTCATGCTCAAGCCCTTCCGCTTCTAAAGCATTCTTTTCGGTGATTGTCCGTACAGAGTAGAGGTGTTTACTTACCTCGCCAGTGACTTCAACCTGATGACAGGAGGTAGCTGCTACTTGCGCATTGATATCGTTAATGGCACGGATGTCATCGGAGATCAATTGCAAGGACTGAGCGCTCTTGTGCACATCGCTAGCGCAGCGAACCGCGCGCTCTCGGCTTTCCTGCATGGCTTCTACTGCACTTTTGCTTCCCATCTGCAATGAGCCAATGATGTTTTCGATCTCTGAGGTCGAGGCCGCTGTCTTCTGCGCCAATGCCCTCACCTCATCTGCCACCACCGCAAACCCTCGACCCTGATCTCCAGCCCGGGCCGCCTCGATGGCTGCGTTAAGCGCCAGAAGGTTAGTTTGCTCGGCAATCGCCTTGATGACTTCCAGTACTTTTCCGATCTGTTGAGAGTGAGCGGCCAAAGCGCGCATTTCCTCATCGGTTCCCTCAAGATGCTCAGCCAGAAGGCTGAACTCCTTTTGCATGGCATTCAGATCGGTACTGCCTTTATAAGCACGCTCAGTCGCCTGGCCGGCTACTTGAGCAGCCTGCTGAGCCTGTTCAGCAGCTATACCGATTGTGGCTCCCATCTGATCAATAGCAGATGAAACCTTAGTAATTTGCTCATGCTGTATGCGTGAGCCCTCACGCATGTGAGAAGTGGCTTTAGCCATACCCTCACCGGCAACAGAGAGCCCTTGGCTGTTAGAAACGACACTTCCAACAGTGTGATCGAGCGAGTCAAGAAATCTGTTGAACCGGTCTGTCAGTTCGTTTTTCAGTGAAATGCGATAGCTCAGATCAACCGCCTGACCATGACGTGTCAGATAGTTTACTGCCAGTAACAAGGATTCACTGACAACCGCCTGCTTACGGGTATGAAGCGACAGATAGATAAGAATGGCGCTTTCCAACACCACATAAAACGCATGCAGGAAAATAACGCCCCATGTTTCGCTACGATGGATGACATGCAGATCCCATCCTGACGCTTGGATTGCATAAAATCCAACATGATGAACAGCGATAACGCCCGCCGCTATGAGAATAGGTAACCAGTCCCGGTAATACACCAGAAACGCCAACAGTACAAAGACGCCGAAGTGCATTTCTTCCATGCCTCGCAAGAGGTGGATCTGCAATGCAGCAAAACCCATGAATACAACGGCTATGGTGCAACGCATCAGGCGTGAGCCGGGTACAACGCTATAAAGCACTGTGGGCAAAGCAGCCAGTGCTCCACCGACAAGCAGGGCCTGCGTAAGACTTCCTTCCCAGTAGGTCAGGCAGAGCGAATAGACGAACATGACCCAAACCACAGCCAACATCAACTTATCGGCCTTGCGGTAGTAGGTAGTTAGGGAGTAAACGGACTCGGACACAGGCATGCCCTCTACCAAGAAATAATTGTTTAATGGGTCGACACAGTCGTGTCGTAGGAGGTATCGACCTGCTGCCTGAATTTATTGAGTAAGCGCCTGATTAAACTTATCTAATCACGACAAATGGCAAAGTAATGAGCACACTATTCATAAACGCTGCTTACGCCTGTCTGTGCAAGGTAGGCGTCACCTCGAATCAGCAGTAGCCGGGCCTTTTGTTCTTCCTCTGGCTCTAAGGCGATCAACGCCTTGAACTTACCGGCCACCCAGGCCGCAATCGGTACGCCATTTCTGAACAGCAGCCGATTCCCCATGACCGCAGGAACCTTGGCTCCAGGTAGCAGTGTACCGGCAAGATTGAGTGGGTCTACGGCGGCAATACGCACATAGCATTCAGTTGCGGCACGTGTTCGCACGGCGCGTAGTAGCGCAACAGCTTCCGGCAAGGCGAACTGCTCACCGGAAAGACCCGCTATGAAACGCCCGCCGCGTATGTCTCCTCCCGCTTCGAGACGGTGGTAGATGCGCAGCAGTTCGCGCCAGGGCGGCAAGGCGTCTGCCTCCCGTGCCAGCAGGTGCCAGCTGATGACGCCATATCGCCTCAGCAACACCCAGGCAATGTGCTCCATGACGTCATCACCCCAGCGTGGGGGTTTGGATACCTGCTGCTCGGCTTCTGCTGCAGGCCGCCGAATCAATGCCCAGCGGCCTGCATCGTCCATCCCGCCATACAGAGGCACCCTGCCCCGACGACTCGTGGTACGGCTGCCTCGCTTGGCAGCTGGCAGTAACAACGCCCTCAATCCGGCAAAGCTGTCTGCGTTGACCATCCCTGTATTGACCAACTCGCCCAGGGCATTTTCCAGCTCTGTCCGCAACAAACGAGCTTCGCTCATCAGTTCGTCAAAAAACAGCGCGCCGCGACGGGACAGGGCATCCATGACCTTTTGTGCCTTAGGTGAAAGCTCCGGCTCGGCCGAATGAGCAGACAGCGCATTCCAGACAGCCAAGTCGCGTCTGGGCAATAAAACAATGGGAGAAGCTCGTACAGGTCCGCCAGCAGCTTTGCTTACGGGATCCAGGCGCATCCACACCATACGCCCGCTACGACACAGATCATCCAGCCAATGAAAGCCATAATCCGGCAGGCGCGCAGGTAATATCTCACTTTCCCAGCCTGCAGCAGCCACCTGATACCCTTCCAGCTGGGTCAGTACCGCTGACAAGGCTTCGATCCCTCTGGCCTGGGTCTCAGGTGTGACGTGCTGCCAGTCAAACAGGAACTGCATGAAATCCGTACAACTCACCGGCTCAATCTCACGACGTAGCCGGTTGACGGTATAGCGGTGAATGCGAGCCAGCAGATGACGCTCGCACCATTCCTCTTCAGCAGCGACAGGCGTGAAACGCCCCCGCAAAACATAACCTTCCTGCTCCAGTGCAGCGAGTGCCACCATGAGCTCTGAGATTGAAAGCCCCGTGTGCTGGCTCAGCATTTTTAACGTCAGCGGACCGAAGCCTGTCAGCCGGGCACGTATGAGCTCTACCAGCGCCTCTTCCCGAGTGCATATCTCATCAAGTTCGACAGGCAGTGAGCCATCAGGATCACGTGTCATTCCCGGATAAACCAGTTCCAAAAGGCGTACACGCTCAACCGGGGCCCAAAAGACCTGATGCGGCGTAACAACACGGCATACCCGCCCTGCCTTGAGTAACCTGGCCAGAAACGGTTTCCAGCTGTTTTGCGCAGACATCTCTTTTTCAGTCATGCACACCAGTCCTGTGAGCGCTTCGTGCAGCTCATCGGCATCACGTGCCTGCGGCCAGGCCTGCTCCCGTACTGAGTCAATCGCCTCGGCATCGAGCGCACCCAGGTCATCGCCAGTCGCGGAATCCAACCAACGCCGATTCATCACAGCCAGCGTTCTGCGCTCCTCTAAAGGAGCATCGTCCAGAAAGGCATAGGGACGTGCGGTAAGAATTTCGGCTGCAAGGGGTGACGGTGCAGGCAGATCGCAAACCTTTGTCGCGACCGTACCCGCCTCGATATTCCCGAGCAGCTCCAGCCAGGCGCGGCTATTCATGGATACCTGTAGGCAGTCATGCAGGGTCTGCTTGACCAGCGGATGCTCGGGAACCTCACGCTCGCCAACAATGTCTTCCAGACAAGCCACCTGATCGGGAAAAACGGTTGCCAGCAGATCATCGCTGCGCATCCGCTGGACCTGAGTCGCGACCTTCCGACCTGCCGTGAACCGCGGCAAGGCCAACGCGGTGGTGGCATTCCAGCGCCAGCGAATGCCAAAAAGCGGTGCCTCAAGCAGCGCCTGTATAAGAATGTGCTCCGCACTTGTTGAATGCAGGTAACGCCACACCTCTTCCAGCGGAAAACTATGGCTCGTAGAGAGCGAAAGGATCAGGGCATCTTCTGTCGCCGCCGCTTGCAGCTCCACATTGAAACGGCGGCAGAATCGCTTGCGCAGCGCCAGTCCCCAGGCTCGGTTGACACGGCTTCCATAAATCGAATGAATGACAAGCTGCATGCCGCCTGCCTCATCGAAAAACCGTTCCATTACCAGCGTCTGCCGGGTCGGTAACGCACCCAGCATCTGTCGAGCACGTCCCAGATGATCGACGATCTGCTCAGCCGCCGCCGCTGGAAGCTCTTTTTCCACTTTCAGCCATTCGATGACCGACGCCGTATCGGATAAGCGTAGCTCCAGCTCATGACGCAAGCGCGAAACACCGTGTGAGAGCTCATCTGTTCTCCCAGGTGCTTCGCCGTGCCAGAATGGAATATTGGGCGGCTGACCCTGTGCGTCCTCAACGCGGACACGTCCACTTTCGATCTTGAGAATTCGATAGGACGTATTGCCCAGCTGAAAGATATCGCCAACCAGGCTCTCGACCGCGAAGTCCTCATTGACCGTCCCGATCCCATGCCCCTGCGGCTCCAGCACAACAGAATAATCGCCGGTTTCAGGAATGGTCCCACCGCTCATGACCACAGTCATCTTGCCACCACGACGACCGCGCAAGAGCCCGTTCACGGCGTCGCGGTGCACATAGGCGGTCCGAACACCTCGCCGATGGCTATAGCCTTCACACAGCATCGTCACTACCGCGTTGAAGTCAGTTCGTGACAGTGCCGCATAGGGCTCGGCACATCGGACCAGCGTAAACAAGGCGTCCTCGTCCCACTCACGGCATGCGGTTTCCGCTACGACCTGTTGTGCCAGCACATCCAGCGGCTGCCTAGGAATAACCAACGTATCCATTTCGCCACGTCGGATGCAATCAAGCAGCGCTGCACATTCGATCAGATCATCCCGAGACGTTGGGAACAGTCGCCCTTTCGGAATCCCTTCAACATGGTGACCCGAGCGGCCTACACGCTGAAGAAAAGCGGCAATGGAGCGAGGTGACCCGATCTGGCAGACCAGATCAACCTCACCAATATCGATGCCCAATTCCAGCGATGCGGTTGCTACAAGCACCTTGAGTTCGCCACGCTTGAGGCGCTGTTCGGCATCGAGGCGCTGCTCCTTGGCCAGACTGCCATGGTGGGCGGCCACTGCCCGACTGCCGAGCCGGTCCGTCAGATGCCTGGCCATGCGCTCGGCCATACGGCGCGTATTGACGAAAATCAGCGTCGTTCGATGGGCCTCAGCCTGCTCGGCCAGACGATCATAAAGCCCTTCCCACGCTTCATTGGACATCACAGGCTGCAGCGGAGCGGGCGGTACTTCAAGAGCAAGATCCCGAACACGATCATGGCCGATATCAACGACCGCACAAGGTCTTTCCTGCCCTGTTCTATCGCACCCCACCAGGAAGCGCGCGACGGCGCCGATAGGCTTTTGTGTAGCCGACAATCCAATACGCACCAGAGACCGCTCGCATAAGGCCTCCAGGCGCGTAAGAGAAAGACTCAAATGACTGCCCCGCTTTCCGTCAGCAATGGCATGGATCTCATCCACAATGACGCTGCGCACCGTATGTAGAAGCGCGCGTCCAGAGTCTGAGCCCAGCAGTACATAAAGCGATTCTGGCGTCGTCACTAGGATGTGTGGCGGCCGTTTACGCATGGCATTACGCTCGCGCTGCGGTGTATCGCCTGTTCTGACGGCCGTTCGGATCGCTACAGGCGGCAAACCAAACTGTTCAAGCTCAGCCGTGATACCTGCGAGCGGCTTTTCCAGATTGATTCGAATATCGTTCGATAACGCCTTGAGCGGTGAAACGTAAACAACCCAGGTCTCATCCGGCAAGGCACCGTTGTGTTCAACACCCAGGCGTACCAGTTCATCGATTGCCGCCATGAAGGCTGTCAGGGTCTTGCCAGAGCCGGTAGGGGCTGCGACCAGCGTCGACTGTCCTGCCCTGATGGCAGGCCAGGCATGCTGCTGGGCTTGGGTTGGATAGGCGAAGGTACGCGAGAACCAGGACTGCACGGCAGGATGAAAACCTGCCAGAGTCTCTTGGCTGGAAGCGGGACGTAAAGGATAAGTCATGATCCCACTATGGGAGCGACTTCGATAACAGACAAGGCGGTATAAACGAAGCCGGACGAGTGGATTTCTCCACTTCGCCCGGCTTAGTGACAGACGATTGCATCAAGCCTTCTGACTCAATTGTCTGCCAGCGACAGCGGTCGCGCGACTGACTCAAGTGACTTGCGTTCGGCTGCCACGCCCCAGATCGATTGCACGATCCCTGCTGCAATCATGAGGCTAGCGCCAATGGCGTAACCATAGAAAACGTTGACTCGGCTACCACTCTCAATCAGCTGACCAAACAGGGTTGGGCCAATAATTCCGCCAAGCCCGGTACCAAAGGCGTAGAACACTGCAATCGCCAAGGCGCGGATTTCCAGCGGGAAGGTTTCGGCAACGGTCAGATAAGCCGAGCTGGCTGCCGCCGATGCAAAGAAGAAGATAACCATCCAGGCAATCGTCTGAGTCGTTGCATCCAACATACCCTGCTGGAACATATAGCCTGTGATGATGAGCAGGACACCTGAAATAGCGTAGGTAGAGCTGATCATGATCCGGCGGCCAACCACGTCGAACAGTCGCCCCAGGAGCAGTGGACCACAGAAATTACCGAGCGCAAATGGCAGTACATACCAGCCGACATTTTCTGAGGGTACATCATAGAAATCTGTCAGTACCAACGCATAGGTAAAGAAGATTGCATTGTAGAAAAAGGCCTGAGCTGTCAGTAGGGTCATGCCTACCAATGCGCGTTGGCGATGCACGACAAACAAGCTCTGGAAGACTTCCTTGAGTGGCGTATGGTCCCGACCGCGCATGCGCAAATGGAATTTGGGATCGACCGGCTCAAGCTTGTAGCCTTCGGCTTCGAAGCGTTTTTCGATGTTATCGACAATGCGCTTGGCCTCTTCCGGCTCATTATGAATCATGAGCCAGCGCGGGCTTTCGGGTATCCACATGCGCATGAATAAAATGATCAACCCGAGCGCTGCCCCAATGCCAAAGCACATTCTCCACCCCAGGTCGCCTGGAAGCAGTTCGGGGTCCAGAAACACAATGGAGCCCATGGCACCCAGGGCTGCGCCCACCCAGAACGAGCCGTTGATCGTCAGGTCAACCCAGCCGCGATAACGCGCTGGCGTGAATTCCTGAATGGTGGAATTGATGGCCGTGTACTCGCCTCCAATGCCTGCGCCTGTCAGGAAGCGGAACAGCAGAAAGCTCCACAGGTTCCAGGAAAACGCCGTCAGAAACGTTGCACCTACATAGAGAAACAGTGTGATGAAAAAGAGCTTGCGACGTCCTAGCCGGTCCGTCAGCCAGCCAAAAAATAACGCCCCCAGAACTGCACCGGCGATGTAAACGCCACCTGCCAATCCAACATCAGCATTGGTCAACTGAAGCGCGGGACTCGCCTTCAAGGCGCCGGCTACCGAACCCGCCAGCGTGACTTCAAGACCATCGAGAATCCAGGTAATACCCAGGGCCATGACCAACAGGGTATGAAAGCGCCCCCAGGGCAGGCGGTCGAGCCGGGCCGGAAGGTTGGTTTCGTAAATGTGCTCGTGCAGTTTTTTGCCAGAAGGGGAATCCGTCTCTTGGACAGCGGAAACATCTGAGGCCGCCATATTTCTTGTCCTCACTATTTTTATAAAGGGGCCGCACAGCGATGCGACTGGCACTTTTGTACAGCTCGTCTACAAATTGAGAGCTAGGTCATACAAAAGTAGTTCAGCGAGGCGCTACGCAACTCGTCGAGAAACAGCGAGTCCGAGAAAAGCTTTTTTTAAAAAAAGAACTATTGCGTTATCGGGATAGAGAAAATAACTAATGAAAACAATGATTCGCGGCACCTCTGCGGCTTTTTTAGCATGCATCTTTCCGCTCACAGGGCAGGCATTCGAATTTGATGGGTACGGACGTGTTGGTATAGGGGGTGCCGATGCAGGCGGTAAGCAGTCCTGCTTTCAGCTTCCAGGAGCACCTGCCAAATACCGCTTGGGTAACGAGTGCGAGACCTACTGGGAGCTAGAGGGTCACCAGGAACTGTACAAGGGCACTGACGGGACGCTCTGGAAATTGCACGGCATGGCAAGCCTTTACAATGTCTATGACCAGTCACCCACGTTTAGCGGCGACAATGGCAATGTCCGCTTGCCACAAATCTGGACCAGTCTGGCGTTGCCCGAACTGAACGGCGGTGGCCTCTGGTTCGGTCGCCGCTACTACAAGCGTCACGACATTCACATCAATGACTTCTACTACTGGAACCCAAGCGGCACAGGCGCGGGTATCGAGGACTATGGCCTGGGCGACACAGGACTACGCCTGAGCTATGCCTTCTCCCGAGAAGACAATATCGAACAGAAGCACAAGGCCAACCGACACGACATCAACCTGGGTGGCATTAAGGCCAACAAGGACGCCGAGATTGAAATTGGCCTGAGCTACATTCAGAAAGCCGGACATGTTGAAGACTCGCACAGTGGCTGGTCCATCTCGGCCGAACATAAGCAGGTGAATTTCTTTGGCGGCGAGAACCGGTTTACGGTTCAATACGGCGAAGGTCCCGGTATCGGGCTTGGCCAGACCGGTAACGTACAAGCCGACAAGGATGTAAAGAGCATAAGGGTTCTAGAATCGCCCCGCTGGCAGATTACCCCGCGCTTTGGCGGAATGCTGCTGGCATTGGTACAGCGTGACCGCGCGCCTAACAACGCTGGCCAGACGTGGTACTCCTTTGGTGTCCGCCCATCCTATGCGTTCAGCGAGCATTTCAAGCTTCTGGTAGAAGCAGGCCACGATCAGATCGATCCTGAAGAAGGCGGCACACGCAAATTGACCAAGTTCACCGTGGCTCCCACCCTTGCGTTAGGCGGGATGGGCCTGATGGATCGTCCCGAAATCCGATTCTACTGGACTTATGCACAGTGGAACCGCGCCGCTCAGCTAAGCGCAGCGCAAGACACTGCACTGTCTGATTCAGGGGCATTCGGCTCTCAGCGTCACGGTTCAAACTTCGGCGTGCAATTGGAAACCTGGTGGTAAAGCGGTAGCATTATAGCCGTATTCTGACATCAGCCCCGATACGGCTATAAGCCTTCGACCATCCAGAAGCAATCGATCTTAGTCGGCTCTATTCTAGAAAGAACTTTAAGTTTATCTCCGGGTCCGTTCTACGAAGCCCACCTCCGGCATCTGTCGGAACGACCTGGAGATAATGCCATGAGCCATCTCGCCCGCGAGATGAACACTGTGGATGCCTTCGCTCTCGACACCCCTGGCTGCCTCATCGAACGCTTTACACAGGTTCGATCCGCTACTGAAAAGCTTTGTGCTCCCCTTCAGACCGAAGACTACCTGATTCAAAGCATGCCAGACGTCAGTCCGCCCAAATGGCATCTGGCCCACGTGACCTGGTTTTTCGAAGCGTTCATTCTCAAGCCCTTCCTGCCGGGCTACAAGACGCTGGATCCCGCTTACGATTACCTGTTCAACTCCTATTACGAAACCCATGGCACCCCATTCCCACGAGCCAAGCGCGGGCTGATCTCCCGTCCAACCGTTGCAGAGGTCTATGGCTTTCGCCAATGGGTCGATCAGGCCATGCTCGAACTGCTGAACCATCTGCCGGAACAGCATGCTGAAGAAATCGCCCGTCGAACAGAACTCGGGCTACACCATGAGCAGCAACATCAGGAGCTGCTGCTCATGGACATCAAGCATATCCTGGCCCAGAACCCTCTCCATCCGGTGTATCGGCACGATCTCAAGCCAGCCACACACGCTGATTCCACTCCGCTGACATGGCATTCATATCCGGCTGGCGTACGCCACATAGGCCATAGCGGTGACGGTTTTGCCTTTGATTGCGAGACACCACGCCACCGCGTCTTTGTCGATGAGTTCCAGTTGGCGAATCGCCTGGTCACCAACGGTGAGTACATGGCCTTTATCGAAGATCAGGGCTATAGCCGCAGTGATCTCTGGCTGTCCGATGGCTTCAGCCAAGTGCGGCAGGCCGGCTGGCAAGCACCCCTCTACTGGGAGAACGTAGACGGCCGCTGGTACGCCATGGGCTTGGGCGGCCTGCAACCTGTCGATGAACAGGCACCCGTCTGTCACCTGAGCTTTTACGAGGCGGATGCATACGCCAGCTGGGCCGGCGCCCGCCTGCCAACCGAAGCCGAATGGGAAGTGGCCGCCGCCGGTCTTTCGCGTACAGGCAACTTTGTCGAGCAGGACCATCTCTCGCCTGTGGCCTATAGGACTCACACGCCCGATCAACCCTGCCAGCTGTTTGGAGACGTTTGGGAATGGACCGGCAGCGCCTATCGCCCCTACCCCGGCTTCAAGCCGCTGGATGGCAGTCTGGGCGAGTACAACGGCAAATTCATGTCCGGGCAGATGGTCTTGCGGGGCGGCTCTTGCGCTACCCCTGCCGATCATATTCGCGCGACCTACCGTAACTTCTTCTACCCAGCCATGCGTTGGCAATTCGCCGGCCTTCGCCTTGCCAAGGAGATCTGATCATGGCTCTAGCGGTTCGCTTCTACGATCAACAACCGGACGTCGCCAGCGACTCCCTACGTGAAGATGTCCTGAATGGTTTGGCAGCCGAACCCAAGGCCATTCCGCCCAAGTACTTCTATGATCAGCGCGGCTCCGAACTGTTCGAAGCCATTACCGGTACGCCAGAGTACTACCCGACTCGTACTGAAGAGCGCATCCTGACCGAAGCGGCTGGCGATATCGCTGCTATTGCAGGCTCCGGCATGACGCTCATGGAACTGGGCAGTGGTGCCAGCCGCAAGATTCGGCTCCTGCTGGAAGCCCTGCGTCCTCAAAGCTACCTGGGTGTGGACATTTCCCGAGACTTTCTTTTGTCCAGCACGCACCGCCTGGCCGCCGACTATCCCTGGCTGGACGTAAGTGCGCTGTGCACGGATTTCACACAGCCGATGAAGCTTCCACAAACGCTGGGAAAAGCGCCTGTACTGGCCTTCTTTCCCGGTTCGAGCATCGGCAACTTCACGCCAACAGAAGCACGCTCCTTTCTGCGCAACCTTCACCGATTACTACCACCGGGCAGCGGACTGTTGATCGGTGTGGATCTGGTCAAAAGCAAGGCCCGCCTGGAGGCGGCCTATAACGATGCTGAGGGCATTACCGCGGCATTCAACCTCAATCTGCTGGAGCGTATCCGTCGGGAGATGGATACCGACCTTGATCCTTCGCGCTTCAGCCATTACGCCTTTTATAACGAACCGCAGTCTCGTATTGAAATGCACTTGGTCAGCCGCCGCGCCCAGACGATTCGTGTCGAAGACCAGCGCTTCATGTTTCGTCAGGGCGAAACGCTGCATACCGAAAACTCTTATAAATACAGTCTGAAAGGATTTGAAACCTTGAGCCGGGAAGCCGGTTTTTCCCCAATAGCCGTATGGAAAGATCCCGCGGCCCTCTTTAGCGTGCACTATCTGGGACGATAGCGCTCGAGCAGCGGTCAGCCGCGTCGTTAAGAGCTGACCGTTAGGGTACTCATGATGCCGATGCGCCACTCTGGCGCAGATGCCAAGGCTAAGCTATTCCTATAGTTGTACTAAACCGTTGCGATTACTAACTGTTTAGTGGAAATGAGCTGTAGAGCGCTCATGCGAAAGTATGGGTGTGTTATTTAGCAGACATGTCTGCAGGATTTAGCTTATGAGTAACGGCGCTGCCCTTCCGCCTAATGAAACAGAGCGCTTGGCTGCTTTACGCAGTTCAAACTTGCTGGACAGCCCAGCTGACCCCGCATTTGACCACATAGCCGAAATTGCTACCGAACTCTTCGACGTGCCTATTGCCATCGTTTCGCTGGTGGATGAGCATCGACAATGGTTCAAGTCTATCCGCGGACTCGACGCGCAGGAAACGCCTCGGGATATCTCGTTTTGCTCTCATGCCATCCTGGATGAAAACATCATGCAGGTGCGTGATGCCCAGACCGACCCACGGTTCAAGGATAATCCACTGGTAACCGGTAACCCTGGCATACGCTTCTATGCCGGCATCCCGTTACGGACCCACGAAGGTCTGGCCTTAGGCACCTTATGCCTGATAGATACCAACCCACGGTCTGAGCTCAGTGGTGCCCAGGTACGACTCCTCAGTAAATTACGCGATATGCTGATGGAGCGCATCGAGACGCTGCGTTCACTCAGCTACGTAGACCCTATTACCCAGCTGCCTAACCGCAGCCGTCTGCTGGAAGATGCCGAATCGATGCTGCGCAGCTCCGAAGAGCTGCTGGCCGTCTCCATGGATGTGTTCGACCCGTTCTATCTCAATGGCCTGCTCAATGCGCTGGGCCAGGACCACTACGAAGGACTGCTCCAGTCCATCAAGGAGCGACTGCTTTCCCTGATGCCTTCGGGGATACGGTTGTACTCCATCGGTACGGCCCGCTTTGCATTTCTGGTCCACGGCATGACCGATCTGCAAGGCAAGGAAGTGCTTGATTGCATCGAGCGCGGCATGACAGGGCTTATCGACTACAACGGCATCCCGATTGAAACCCGTCCCGGTCTTGGGATTCTCAAGCTCAAGCCCGGCGACACCCGTGATTGGCTGAGGGCGCTCATCTCGACGGCCGATATAGCCCGCGAACGTAGAATGGGGAGCCGTTATTACGACTCCGCCCACGATCTTGCTCAGCAACGGGCCTTTGCCCTGTTGAGCAGCCTGCCGGTCGCCCTGCACAGCGAAGGTCAGCTCTCCCTGTTTTATCAGCCTCGTGTAGACCTCAAGTCGGGTGCCTGCCGCTGCGTGGAAGCCCTGTTGCGCTGGGCTCACCCAAAGCTGGGCGCCATCGGGCCTACCGAATTCATAGCACTGGCTGAGAAAACGGCCCTGATTCGCTCTATCAGTTACTGGGTCATCGATGCTGTCTTGAGCCAGTATGCGCTTTGGAAAGCAGACGGCCATTGTTTCAATGTGTCGATCAACATTTCGTCCCACGACCTGGACGATCCAGATTTTGCCGAGCGGGTAGCGGAAAAAATGGCCAAACATGGCGTACCGCCCTCCTGCGTGGAGTTCGAGGTGACGGAAAATTCTCTCATGTGCAATTTTGAGAACGCTCGCATCCAGTTGGATGCGCTTCGGCATCTAGGAGCTTCTATCTCAATCGATGACTTTGGAACGGGATACAACAACCTGATCTATCTCCGCCAGATACCAACGGATTACATCAAGATCGATCAGAGTTTCATTCGCTGCCTGCCAGGCGACGACAAGGACGCACTCATCGTTCGCACCATGGTGGAACTGGCACACGGCCTGGGATACGAAGTCACCGCGGAAGGCGTGGAAACACCCGAGATTCTGGACACCGTGCTGGCGCTAGGATGCGATGAAGGTCAGGGCTACCACATTGCCAAACCCATGGGTGCGCTTGAGCTTGAGCACTGGCTCAGGCGACCCGTAACGCCTCAGACCTCTGGCCAGGGCGGCTCGCCTTTCTCCTCGTCTTACGCAACGAACTAGCCTTGAAACGAAGTTGGCCCTGTAATCAACAGGGCCAATTCGTTTATTCCGCGTCCGTCTTCTTACGCCGTAGAGGCGCCATGCCATCCTGGCTGACCACCTTGGAAGCGCTGGGGCGCTTGGGCCGTGGCGATGTCTTGGTTTTCGTCACTGGCTTCTTGATGTCGGTCTTTTTCTTCTTGGTGCTGGCAGCCTTGCCAGACGCCTTGAGCTTCTTCGGCCCTTGATAGGTGCCTTTAAGCGGTTGCACCACGCGCCGCTCGAAACGCAGTTTCAGGTAGCGTTCGATGCTGGACATCAGGTTCCAGTCGGTATGGCAGATCAACGAAATTGCCATGCCCGCCTCGCCGGCACGTCCGGTACGGCCAATACGGTGGACATACTCATCCCCGCTGCGCGGCATATCAAAGTTAATGACCAGATCCATGCCTTCCACATCCAGGCCACGGGCCGCTACATCCGTAGCAACCAGCACGGACACGGCGCCCTGCTTCAAGCGCTCCATCGCCAGCTTGCGGTCTTTCTGGTCCTTTTCGCCATGCAGAACGAAAACCTTGATGTTGCTGGCGGTCAACACGCCACCTAGGCGGTCGGCCTGTACACGGGTATTGGTAAAGACAATGGCCTTGCGATAGGTCTCGTGGGCCAGCAACCATTGCAGCAGGCGCTCCTTGTGAGCCACGTCATCGGCAGTGATGATCTGCTGGGTGACCGCCTCGTTGAGTTCCCCGGTGCGATCAAGCATGAGCACTTCCGGCTCACGCAGGACATGTTCTATGACAGTACGCAGGGAGCTACCGCCGCTGGTAGCCGAGAACAGCAACGTTTGTCGGGACTCTGAAGTGCACGCGTCGGCCAGTTTAAGCACATCTTCGGAGAAACCCATGTCAAGCATCCGGTCGGCTTCGTCCAGGACGAGAAAATCGACATCGTCCAACTCAAGGCTACCGCCATTTAGATGCTCGATCAGCCGTCCGGGCGTTCCGATAAGAATCTCGGGATTCTTACGCATCGCCGCGGCCTGCTCCTTGAACCCCTCACCTCCGGTAATGAGTCCGGCCTTTAGAAACGTGAACTGGGCAAACCGCTCGACTTCCTTGAGCGTCTGCTGGGCCAGCTCGCGGGTAGGCAGCAATATCAACACCCGAGCACCCACTTGGGGTTTGGGCTCGGACAACAGACGATGCAGAATCGGCAGGACAAAGGCAGCCGTCTTGCCACTGCCAGTACGGGCAGTCACACGCAGGTCTCGCCCATCCAGTGCCGGGCCGATGGCGGCCTCCTGAACCGGCGTGGGCTTTTTGAATTTCAGCGTGTCCAGTGCCTTGAGCAGACGCTCGTGCAGGTCGAAATCGGAAAACAAGGACGCATACCTCAAAGAAAATCGTAGTTCTGCTGTATAGCCTACCGGTTACGCAACAAAATCGCTGCCTTATTTAGCGCAGCGGATGTTTCAGCTTCCCAATGGGTAACTCATCGACGTGGCAGTAGACGGCTTGTAGATCAGCTGCCAGCTGACGCGCACGTCCAACGCGAACCGGAGCACGCTCGGTATCGATGACAAGGACAGACGCATCAAGACGAGGCAATGAGGTCCAGGCGCGTACACGGCCATCGGTCATCACAACGACACTTACCGGCTCATTGCCGAGACGACATTGGTGTTGCTTTAGCCACTCATGTGCGTGTTCCAGGGACTCAAGCAAGGGAGTACCGCCCCCTGCACCCAGGTCTTCAAGCCAACCCGGAACCTGCTGACTGGCTCGACGAGCCTGGGCAAGCCAGTGCGGCTGTACACCTGTTGCCCCTAGCACCGCTACGCTTGCCCGCGCGCGGTAAGCCTGCTCGAGAAAACCCAGCAATACGCCCTTGGCTTGAACCAGGGCGCCATGACGTCGCATGGACGCCGAGGCATCGACAATGAACAACCAATGCTCTCGTGGCAACTGAGAGCGAGGCTGGCGTATCAGGTCAGCCTCACGTCGAGGAAGCCCCCTCAGTAAGGTGGGTACCCAGGCAACTGCCCCTGCCTCACCTGTGCGAGAAGCACCGTGCCGACCACTATTAGCCTTCCCCGGTAAAGGTCGAGCATCCGCCACTTGGGTTACACGCGGGCGAATGCTCAGCGCTTTTTTGGCCAACCCTCACCTGAGCGCTTTTCTCCAATCGCCGTCGCCTGAGGCGGTAGCTCACCCCATTGCCCTTCACTCTTCGAATGGCTTGAAGAGGGTTCGGAGACGGGACGATCAGAAGATGGCGGTGGCGGTAACTCCGAAGGGGGTTGCTGTCGTCGGCGATGACGCAACGCGAACTCTTCCACCGCATCGATATCATCTTCAGTAATCATTTCGTTACCGCGCCAAGCCGCATGGGCGCGTGCTGCCCTTAGCCATACCAGGTCCGCACGCATGCCATCCACTGCCGCTGCAAAACAGCGCTCGGCAATACGCGACAGCGACAGATCATCCAGTGCGACCCCTGCCAACCGGCTACGTGCAGCCTGGCAGCGCTCGACAAGGTCCGCCTGGCTTCCGGCCCAACTGGCAATAAAGCCGGGCGGATCAAGGTCGAACGCCAGCCGACGACGCATGATTTCGGCTCGCTCTGCTGGCGCAGGATGGGCATTCAGCGCCACATTGAAACCAAACCGATCCAGTAATTGAGGACGTAACTCCCCCTCCTCGGGGTTCATGGTGCCAATCAGTACAAAGCGCGCCGGATGCCGATGGGAAATCCCGTCGCGCTCCACGGTGTTTACACCACTGGCGGCTACGTCCAACAACAGGTCAACCAGATGATCCGGCAGCAGATTGACCTCATCCACATACAACACTCCGCCGTCCGCCTTGGCCAACACGCCACGTGAAAATGCAGCGCGCTTTTCACCCAGGGCGGCGTTCAGGTCGAGTGTGCCGGTAATACGCTCTTCGCTGGCCCCCAATGGCAAGGTCACGAATGAACCACCCGGCATCAGGGCGGCCACGCCGCGTGCCAGGGTGGACTTCGCCATACCGCGCGGGCCTTCGATCAATACCCCACCGATACCCGGATCAATGGCATTGAGGCAAAGCGCCAACTTCAAGGAGTCAGCTCCTACAATGGCAGCCAAAGGAAATTGCGGAGTATCAGTCATAGAGGGCTCATTAATGGGCTGGTATTATGAGGAAACATCTACTTAGCTTTCCTCGCTGTCCATCAGAATGTTTTCCAGCGCTTCCCGATAATGCCCCGGCTCCTGCCAGAGCCCGCGTTGTTGGGCCTCCAGCAATCGCTCGGTCATTTCTCGCAAGGCATCAGGATTGTGCTGCTGGATGAATTCGCGGGTGGCCGGATCGAGCACATAGGCATCGGCCAACAGCGCATACTGGTGGTCATCGATCAACGCTGTCGTGGCGTCGAAGGCAAACAGATAATCCACCGTGGCCGCCAGCTCAAAGGCACCTTTATACCCATGCCGCTTCACGCCATCGATCCATTTGGGATTGGCAGCCCGGGAACGAATGACGCGGTTGAGCTCTTCCTTGAGTGTACGGATGCGAGGCGACTCCGGCTGACTGTGGTCGCCGTGATAAGACGCTACTGCCTCGCCCTGCAATGTCTCTGCGGCGGCCAGCATGCCACCCTGGAACTGATAGTAGTCGTCCGAATCCAGCAGATCGTGCTCACGGTTATCCTGGTTGTGCAAGACAGCCTGTAGATGGCCGAGCCGCTCGACGAAGCGCTCCCGTGCAGGCGTGCCTGGGTCATCTGCGCCATAGGCGTAGCCGCCCCAATTAAGGTATACCTCCGCCAGATCATCGCGAGATTGCCACTGACGCTCATCGATCGGGCCTTGCAGACCCGCCCCATAGGCGCCGGGCTTGGAACCAAATACCCGCCAGCCAGCTTGGCGCCGCGCCTCGTCAGTCGCCAGCCCCTTCGCTTCGAGGACACGTTGCTCCTCACGGACCCGGGCGGCCAATGGATTCATATCGTCCGGCTCGTCCAGCGCGGCCACCGCCTGCACCGCGGCATCAAATAGCCTAATCAGGTTGGCGAAGGCATCACGGAAAAAACCCGAAACCCGCAACGTGACGTCTACACGCGGCCGGTCCAGGATTGTCAAAGGCAGGATCTCGAAATCACTGACACGCTGGCTACCCGCCTGCCAGACGGGGCGCACGCCCAGCAATGCCATGGCCTGGGCGATATCGTCGCCACCTGTTCGCATGGTAGCGGTTCCCCAAACGGACAGCCCCAATTGCCGCAGGTAATCGCCATGATCCTGCAAATGACGCTCCAGCAAGAGGTTGGCTGATTGCCAACCGATTCGCCATGCCGTTTGGGTTGGCAGGTTGCGGACGTCTACCGAATAGAAATTGCGGCCCGTAGGCAACACATCCAGACGGCCTCGACTGGGTGCTCCGCTGGCACCTGCCGGGACGAACCGTCCTGCCAGTGCGCTGGTAATGCCCTCGATCTCCGCCGGACCGCAGGCGTCAAGAAGCGGTGCTATATGGCTTTTGAGCTGGGCCAGCACCAGCCCCGCATAGGGCCACTGCGCCTCATTCAACTCACCGCCCAGTGCCTGCTCAATCAGTCGACCGGCCAGTAATTCCAGGCGCTCACGCGTGTCACCGGCGATACGCCAAGGCTCCGTACTGACTGCCCGTAACGCTTCAGGGTGCGGCCCAGGCCAGGGCTCTCCCAACGCAGCATCAAGGGGATCAATATTCAGGCTCAGGTCTTTAGCCAATGCCTGAAGCAGGCTGGCATTACCGCCCTGCCCGTTACCGCGGGGAATACGAACCAACGCCAGCAGGGTATCAAGCCGCAGGCGCTCCTGCGGAGACTCACCAAAGATATGGAGCCCGTCGCGTATTTGCGATTCCTTCAGCTCGCACAGGTAGGCGTCTACCTTGGGTAACCAGTCTTCGGGCGCTTCGGTATCCGAGAGTTTCAGCTCCTGGTCCAGGCTGGAGCTGCGTAACAGCTGTGCGATATCGCCTTGCAGCTCGCGGGCGCGACGCGGATCAAGCAGTTGCGCTTCATAGAACTCATCGGCAAGCCGCTCAAGATCGCGCAAAGGCCCATAGCTCTCGGCGCGCGTCAGCGGAGGCATCAGATGATCGATGATAACCGCCTGGGTACGACGCTTGGCCTGCGCCCCTTCGCCCGGATCATTGACAATGAAAGGATAAATGTTGGGCGTTGGGCCAAGCACGGCATCTGGCCAACAGGTTTCAGACAGACCAACACCCTTCCCTGGAAGCCACTCAAGGTTGCCATGCTTGCCGACATGCATCAGCGCATGGGCGCGATAGACGTGCCTCAGCCAAAAATAGAACGCCAGATACCCATGCGGCGGTACAAGGTCCGGATCGTGGTAAACCGCACTGGGATCAAGGTGATAGCCCCGCGCCGGCTGGATACCTACAAACGTCAGTCCGAACCGCAGCCCGGCAACCATCATGCGGCCGCGGCGAAACATGGGGTCCTGCTCGGGATCGCCCCAGCGTTCCCGCACCGCGTCCTGGTTCACCTGCGGCAATTCGGCGAAAAAGCGCAGGTAGTCCTCCAACCCCAGGCTTTGATGGCATGGCCGTAGATCCAAGCTTCCCAGATCATTCGTCACGCCGTCCAGTAGAGAATGGACCAGGGCCGTTCCGCTCTCGGGCAGGCCTTCGACCGGATACCCTTCGGTCTCCAGCGCTTTGAGAATATTGAGTGCAGCGGCAGGCGTATCCAGCCCTACACCATTACCAATCCGGCCGTCCCGGGTCGGGTAATTGGCCAGGATCAAGGCGGTACGCTTTTCACTATTTGGCAATCGAGCCAACATGATCCAGCGCCGAGCCAGTTCAGCCACAAACGCCATTCGCTCATGAACGGGCTGATAACACACCACATCGCTCTGGCTGCGCTCATCTCGCCAGGCCAGGCCCTTAAAACTGACGGGGCGCGTGATGATCCGCCCATCCAGTTCCGGTAAGGCAATGTGCATCGCCAGGTCGCGTGGACCAAGCCCTTGGGCGTTCTCCCGCCATCCCGGTTCGTTATCCTGGGCACAAATAGCCTGCAGTACCGGCACATCGCGACGAAACGGGCGGAGATGAGGGGAATCCGGGTTGGACTGGGCAAAACCTGTCGTATTGATGATCAGCTCGGTCTCTGTCGCCTCCAGCAGTGCCTCGACCTCAGCAAGGCACTCCGGCTCCTTGAGACTGGCTACGGCAACAGGTAACGGATTAATCCCTTGAGCTATCAATGCTTCGCAGAACGTATCGATGAACCCGGTATTGGCCGCTTGTAGATGACTGCGGTAGAACAACAGGGCTGCTACCGGCCCATCCTCCTGCCAACGCTGCTGCCACGAGCCCAGCGCCTTATCTTTATCACGCTCTGGCGCATACACCGCAACACGCGGTAGCGGCTGAGGCTCGACCCACATCGTCTCACGTCCAAACCATCGCTGGCCGATGAAGCGATACAGCATGCGGGCATTATCCATGCCGCCCTGTCGCAGGTACTGCCAGATCCGCTCGGCATCCTCAACGGAAGAGTTACCCAACGCCATTAGCTCAGGATCGGGTTTGTCATCTCCGGGTACAAGAATCAGCCTGGCACCTTGTGCGGCCAGCTGGGCCAATTGATCTACACCGTAGCGCCAGTACGCCGCCCCGCCCAGCAACGAGACAATGATGACCTTGGCATGCTGAAGCACCTCATCGACATACAGATCAACCGAGGCGTGATTCATCAGCTGCATGGGGTTGGCCAGGCGCAGGCTTGGAAAGTCCTCAGGCAGCCCGCGCGCCGCTTCGGCCAGCAGCGCTAGATGAGAATCGGCACTGCACAGGATCACCAGGTCGCCCGGGGTCTGTGCAAGATGAGCGATTCCGTCGTCGGGAGTAAAGCCGCCGGGCTGAGTCCTGAGGAGATGCATCGTATTAAGCCAGTACGCTGCGGAGTTCAGCGCTGATGGCAGCCTGATCCAGATCCTGGCCAATCACGACCAGACGTGTCTGCCGAACCTCATCCGCCTTCCAGGCACGATCGAAGTGCTTGTCGAAGCGGGTACCTACCCCTTGCACCAGCAGGCGCATCGGCTTGGCCTTGATGGCGACGAAGCCCTTGATACGCAGGATGCCGTGGCGCTGCACCAGCCCGGTCAATGCGTCCAGCAAGACACTCTCCTCTACCTCTGGCAGATCGACCGCAAACGAGTCGAATTCGTCATGATCATGCTCCTCATGAGGCTCATGGTCGTGATGCGTCTTTCGCGCGTCGATATGCAGCTCGGCCTCGGCATTCAGCCCCAGCAGGACAGACAACGGCAGCTGCCCATTGCTCGCTTCGATGATTTTCACGGACGCTGGCAATTCGCTCTCGATCTGGCTACGCACGGCCGCCAGGGCCATTTGCGGCATCTGGTCGACCTTGTTCAGGATGACCAGATCGGCGCTTGCCAGTTGATCCTCGAACAGCTCATGCAGTGGGGACTCGTGATCCAGGTTGGGGTCCAGCTGACGCTGGGCATCGACTTTTTCGGGATAGGCCGCAAACGTACCCAGGGCAACCGCCGGGCTATCCACCACGGTGACAACGGCATCCACGGTGCATGCATTACGGATTTCCGGCCACTGGAAGGCTTGTACGAGCGGCTTGGGCAGCGCCAGGCCAGACGTCTCGATCAGGATGTGGTCGATATCGGCACGTCGGGCCACCAGGTCGCGCATCACCGGAAAGAACTCTTCCTGCACGGTACAGCACAGACAGCCGTTAGCCAGCTCGAATACCCGGCCTGCGGCTTCTTCTTCGGTACATCCGATGCTGCACTGCTTCAGGATTTCACCGTCGATACCCAGCTCACCGAATTCATTCACAATGACGGCGATGCGCCGCCCTTGGGCATTTTCCAGAATATGGCGCAGCAATGTGGTTTTGCCGGCGCCGAGAAAGCCGGTAATGATTGTGACAGGAATCTTGGCCAAGGTTTTCATGAGCTGCCTTATGAAAAAGGGACAGGCAGGCATGACGAAGACGCGCTCATACGCAGTCCAGACGCCACACCGGATCACCCCGCCCGGTTGTCGGAAAGAATACGGCTCACACGTGCAGCCGCATTCTGAAATGTGTTCAAGGCAGGTCTCCTGGCTCACGGCAACGCTTCTCGCCTTCCCGCCCAAGAGCAGTGGCTTCCTGAAAAGCATCGATTAAACAACCGTTTACAGTTGCGGGGGCAGCTGCGGTCTCGCACCGCATTCCCTCTTAGCTTTGGTCATGTGCCAAAGCACCCTGAAGGCGCAAAGGCTACGAGCGACACTCTGGAGTGTCAATCGATGAAGTTGACGCTTCGCCCGTGTTCGTGGTCTGCTTGCGCCTGATTTCAGGTGTCGCCACGCGGTTCGTGGCGGTGAAACGGGAAGCCGGTTCAAGTCCGGCACTGCCCCCGCAACGGTACGTGAGTGTAGATCGATATCCACTGTGCTCGGCTGTAGAGCATGGGAAGGCCGATCTTGCAGGCGTTGGAGCCCCTTGCTCCACCCCCTTCACAAGTCCGGAGACCGGCCTGATTGACGATTGAGCAACCCGCGGTGGGCGGGCGCAGCTGAATGGCGTGGCGCGCAAGCGACCGCGCCTTCGTGCGTTCCCTCATCCTCGCCACACTCCTAGGAGGGAATCCATGAATAGCCAATCCCTGTCTCATGTGCCTACGGCATCCGGCACCCTGACTCAACGCCTGACTGCCGCCGCCCTGGCGTGCGTGTTGGGAGCAGGCCTGGTCTTTCTAGCCGGCTTCTCACACATCGACGCCCTTCATAATGGCGCTCATGACACCCGTCATAGTGAAGGCTTCCCCTGCCATTGAGGCTGTGACATGTACAAACGGATTGCCTTTACAGCCGGCTTTGCCGGACTACTGGCGGCACTGCTCCTGAGCGTACTGCAGAATCTTTGGATCACGCCGCTGATCCTGGAAGCCGAAACCTATGAGGTAGCGGGTGAAGCGCACGCGCATGCCGCTGACACACCTGCTCACCACCATGACGACGAGGCCTGGGCGCCTGAAGACGGCTGGCAACGAACGCTTTCGACACTCGGCGGCAACCTGGTCGTTGCGGTTGGATTCAGCCTGATATTGGCAGGCCTGTTTACGCTACGAGCCCCGCGCCACGCCTGGCATGGCTTGCTTTGGGGCGCTACCGGCTATCTGACCTTTTGTCTTGCGCCCTCCCTGGGGCTGCCACCGGAACTGCCCGGCACCGCAGCGGCTGAACTGACCGCACGGCAAGGCTGGTGGATCGGCACCGCGGCTGCCACAGCCTGCGCCCTGGCCCTGCTATTTTTCACCCGCCATAGGGTGTTGCGTCTGGCCGCATTGGCCCTTTTTGCGCTGCCCCATATAATTGGCGCACCACAACCTGCCGAACAGGCAAGCCTGGCCCCTGAATCCCTGCAGCAACATTTCCAGTTGGCAGCACTTGTCTCCAATGCCGTTTTCTGGATTGTGCTGGGCTGGCTGAGCGCCTGGTTCTACACCCGTGATACAGCTGAGAACACCTGATGACATTAAGTAACAGCGCACCCGCCATTCTCGTCGTGGGGCATGGCACTCGCAGCAGGCCGGGCGTCGAAGAGTTCTTCCGCCTCGCCGAACACCTCAAGAGCCGCTTTCCGGATCGTCTGTGCACCACAGGCTTTCTCGAATTCGCCCGCCCGACCATTGCTGAAGGCCTTAACAAGCTGATCGCAGAAGGTGCTCGCAACATTACCGCCATTCCTGGCATGCTGATGGCCGCCGGCCATGCCAAGAACGACATTCCCAGCGAACTCAACGAGTTCATGGCCGCGAACCCGGAAGTCAAGATCACCTACGGAGTGGAACTGGGCGTCAACGCCAAGATGATGCGCGCTGCACGCGATCGTATCGAGGCGGCCGAAGCGCAGTTTGGCGATGATTACCGTCGCGATGAAACCCTCCTGGTCGTTGTCGGGCGAGGCGCGTCCGATGCTGACGCCAACTCCAACATCACCAAGATCACGCGCTTTCTGTGGGAAGGCATGGGCTTCGCCTGGGCCGAGACCTGCTATTCCGGCGTAACCAAGCCGCTGGTAGCCGACGCGCTGCCTGTCGTGCATCGCCTGGGCTACCGCAATGTCATCGTATTCCCCTACTTCCTTTTCACAGGACGCCTGATCGATCGCATCTATGCAGACGTAGATGCCTATGCCGAGGCGCATCCTGAAGTACGGGTTGTCAAGGCCGGTTATCTCAACGACCATCCCCTGGTCATCGAGGCGTTGGTGGACAAACTCCATGAAACCGAGGAAGGCACTGGCAACATGAACTGCCAGCTTTGTCATTACCGCGAGCAGATCATCGGCTTCGAAGACCGTGTCGGTGCTCCCCAGTTCGGACACCACCACCATGTGCGCGGTATTGGCACCGATGCCGATCATGACCACCACCATCATCACCATCATGGTCATCACCACCACCACCACGATCATGACCACAGTCATGATCATGCTCTGTCACCTGCCCAGGCAGCGCCGCTCAAAGGTGTTCAGAAACTGACCCCGGCGGATTGATTGCATGCCCTTCGATTATCAGCGCGACCCGGAGGCCATCGAGCGTCAGTCCTTTGAGCAGATCAGGACATTGACCGACCTCAGCCGCTTCGACCCTGACCAGGCGCAGATTGCCATGCGCCTGGTGCATACCTGTGGCGAACCGGAGATTGTGGAAGCGCTGCACTTCAGCCCACATGCCATGGAAGCCGGTCTTGCCGCCGTGGAGGCGCAGGCCTCTATCCTCTGTGATGTCGAAATGGTCAGGCACGGCCTGACCCGACGCCTGTTCGGTGAACGTCCCTTATGCTTTCTGAATGACGAGCGCGTCCCGGCACTGGCAAAAGCAACGGGTGAAACGCGCAGCATGGTGGCGCTGTCGCTGTGGGAGCCCTATCTGCCCGGCAGCATTGTAGTCATTGGCAACGCCCCGACAGCCCTGTTCAGACTGCTTGAGCACTTGGAATCGGGTGGCCCCAGGCCCGCCCTTGTCATCGGGATGCCGGTTGGCTTCATTGGTGCAGCAGAATCCAAGGATGCGCTCATGGCTCATGGGCAAGCACTCGGCATCGAGTGGATAGCACTCAGTGGCCGACGGGGCGGCAGCGCGTTGGCCGCCGCTACGCTCAATGCACTGGCACGTGTGCAGCAAGGGATACGCTGGTGAGCGAACGAACCTGGAATGGCCCTACGCTGGAGGTCATCGGCCTTGGGCTCGCAGGCGAAGCCCTTTCGGCCGAAGCGCGGCAGGCACTGGACTCGGCTGAGCTGGTCATTGGTGCACCGCGTCATTTCGAAGCGCTCGAGCAGCAAGGCCTCGATGTTCCTCGCCGAGCCTATTTTCCAAGCCCGTTTTCAGCGCTCTGGTCGCTTCTGGCAGAACATTCCGGTCAGCGCATCGTCCTGCTTGCCTCTGGCGACCCGCTTTTTTATGGCCTTGGCGGACATCTGCGCAAGCACCTCACCGCTGAAAAGCTTCGCTTTTATCCGGCAGTGTCCAGTATCCAGGCCGCCTTTGCCCGGATCGGCCAACCCTGGCAAGAGGCTGAAGTGGTCAGCCTGCATGGTCGTCCCCTTTCCAGTCTGCGCGCCACCCTGAAGGTCAACCGCTGGTTTGCAACGCTCACCGATGCCCATAGCCATCCTGCCGCGATCGCAGACGAGCTGGTTGCCGGAGGCTTTGGTGATTCCACCGTTTGGGTAGCAGAAAACCTGGGTACCCATGAGGAACGTGTGTCCACTCATACGGCCAGCCTTCTCAGTGAGTCGACTGAAGTCTTTTCTCCCTTGAACGTCGTGATCTTCAGGACTCAAGGTGCAGGTGGCGTACTGCCTGAATTCCCGGGCATCGCCGACGCCGCGTTCAGCACAGACGGTGACGAGGCAGGCAGAGGTCTGCTGACCAAGCGCGAGGTAAGGCTGTGTGCTCTTTCGCTGCTTGAGCCCCGTGCAGGTGATATCGGCTGGGATATTGGTGCAGGGTGTGGTGGCGTAGCGGTGGAATGGGCCCGATGGAACCCTTATGGGCAGGTTCATGCCCTGGAGTATCACGCCGAGCGACTCACCCATCTAGCTACGAACCGTGACCGCTTCGGCGTCGTCAAGAATCTGCATATTCATGAAGGCCGTGCGCCTGAGCATATCGCTAAACTGCCATCGCCGACCGTCGTATTTGTAGGCGGTGGCGGCCGTGATCTGGCTGCGATTCTTGAAGCATGCTGGGCTCGACTCCCGTCAGGAGGACGCCTGATTGCCAGTGCCGTCACCGAGGATGCGCGTATGGCTTTGCATGGCTTTTCACAAATTGAGCCTGCCCAGGACGACGAATGGATCCAGTTGGCCGTTTCCAGAGGCGACCGTCTCGCCGGTCAACGCCTCATGCGCCCGCACCTGCCTGTACTTCTTTTCAAGCGAATCAAACCATGACTGGTACACTTTATGGCATCGGTGTCGGCCCCGGCGACCCCGAACTGCTTACCTTCAAGGCTGCCCGCCTGATCCGGCAGTGTCCGGTAGTAGCCTATATTGCCAATCAGCAAGGTGCCTCCCAGGCGCGGGTCATCGCCCAGGAACATCTGATCGATCAGCTGGAGCTGCCTATCTACATGCCGTTCGAGCGTCAGCGCGATGCGGCGCTCTCTGTCTATGATCAAGCTGCTGCCAATATTGCCCATCGGCTTGAGCGTGGGCAGGACGTGGCGGTTCTATGCGAAGGCGACCCTCTACTGTTCGGCAGCTTCATCTATCTACATGATCGGCTGGGCGAGCGGTTTCCCTGCCAGATTGTGCCGGGCATCAGTTCGATCATGGCCGCCGCCGCTGCAGCGCGTCACCCGCTGACGCGACTCGAACAAAGCCTGCGCATCCTGCCCGCTACTGCCGGCCCGGAGCGGCTGGCCAGCGCCCTGCATGAGCCCGGACCGCTCGTGATCATGAAACCCGGCCGCCAGTATGGTGAAATCCTGCGCTTGCTGCGACGTACCGGACGTGACGCTGATAGCGTTTATGTCGAATACGCCAGCCGTGACACACAGCGGATCATCCGATGTCATGAAGCGATGCCTGATGGAGAACAAGGCCCCTACTTTGCCTTGTTCCTAATCGGGGCACAGCCATGCTGACCATCGTCAGTCTGACGGATGCCGGTGCTGCGCTCGCTCAACGCTTGCAGTTACTGGATCGAAGTGCCGAGTGGCTGCATCGTCCTCAGCCTTTTATCGAAATCGTACAGCAACGCTTCCAGGCCGGACATCGGCTGGCATTGATCTGCGCCAGCGGTATCGCCGTACGCACCCTGGCGCCAGTGTTGCAAGACAAGTACCGCGACCCGCCGGTGCTGGTGTTGGATGAAGCCGGTCGGTTCATCATTCCCCTGCTGTCCGGCCATGAAGGCGGCGCCAACGCCTGGGCGCAGGAATGGTCGGAGCAGCTGCAGGCTCAATGCGTTATCACCAGTGCCCGGCGCTACACCCGTCCTCTCTACATTGCTGGCCTGGGATGCGAGCGAGGCTGCCCGGAATCAGTTCTGCATACACTGATGACAGAAACCCTGGCTGCCCATTCGCTGACCGTAGCCGACATCAATGGCTTCGCCAGCATCGCATTGAAACACGACGAAGTCGGCATGCTGGCATTGGCTGAAACATTAAATGTACCTATTCGGTTTTTCGAAACCGACACGCTCAACCGGTACGAAAACCAGCTCACTCAACGCTCCGCTATCGTTTTTCGCGAAACGGGCTGCTATGGCGTGGCAGAGGCAGCGGCCCTTGCAATGGCCGAGCAGGTAACGGGCGGCCCGGCCGAGCTGATCATTCCCAAACACAAGAACGCCCGTGCGACCTTTGCTCTTGCACGCGCCTATCAGGATCCTTCATGACTGGACGTTTAGTTATCATCGGTACCGGCCCAGGCGGGCTGGAGCACTTGAGCCCCGCTGCCAGCCGCGCGCTGGAAGGCGCTACAGACCTGGTTGCCTACCCGCTCTACGTCGACCTGCTCGGCGAGATCGTGGCCGGCAAGGCACGTCACGATAGCCCGCTGGGTGATGAAATCGGCCGTGCCCGCCGCTCCCTGGAGCTGGCCGCCGAAGGCCGAAGCGTGGCGCTGATTTCCAGTGGAGATGCAGGCATCTATGCCATGGCGACTCTGGTGTTCGAGCTACTGGAGCACGAGGCGCTGCCCGCCTGGCACGAGGTGGAGATTGCCGTAGTGCCCGGCATTTCAGCCCTGCAAGCCTGCGCCAGCCGTGTGGGCGCCCCACTTGCCCACGATTTCTGCACCATCTCGCTTTCAGACTTGCTCACTCCTTGGGAAACCATCGAGACACGCATCCGTGCGGCAGGCCTGGGAGATTTTGTGGTGGCCTTCTACAACCCGGTCTCCCAAAAGCGTACCTGGCAGTTGGCACGTGCCCGTGAGCTGTTACTGGAAAAACGCCCAGCAGACACGCCTGTCATTATCGGTCGCAACGTCACCCGGGCAACAGAGCAGATCACTATCACTACACTAGGCGAACTGGACCCAGCTCAGGTCGATATGCTGACTATTGTGCTGGTGGGCAACAGCGAAACCCGCCGAGTTGGCCAATGGGTATACACGCCCCGCGGCTATGCTAAAAAACTGGGAGCCGATGCATGACGGTTTATTTCATCGGCGCCGGTCCTGGCGACCCTGAGCTGATCACCATCAAAGGCCAGCGACTGATTCACAGCTGCCCGGTCATTCTCTATGCAGGCTCTCTGGTCCCCGAGGCTGTTCTCCAAGGCAACACAGCCGAACAAGTCATCAATACTGCCGAGCTTCATCTGGCGGAAATCATGACGCTGATCGAAGCTGCCCATGCCAAGGGCCAGGATGTAGCACGCGTGCATTCAGGCGACCCGTCACTCTATGGCGCAATTGGCGAACAGATTCGCCGTTTACGTGAGCTGGACATTCCTTTCGAAGTGATACCGGGCGTCACAGCCACGTCTGCGTGCGCTGCCTTGCTCGGTACAGAGCTGACACTTCCGGATATCTCTCAAACCATTATTCTCACGCGCTATGCAGGCAAGACAGCTATGCCCGAAGGTGAGCAACTGCCGGACCTTGCTCGGCATGGCGCAACCCTTGCCATACACCTGGGAATCAACCGACTGCACAAGATTGTCGAGGACCTGATCCCGCACTATGGCGCCGATTGCCCGGTGGCTGTGGTGCACCGAGCTACCTGGCCGGATCAGGACTGGGTAATGGGTACGCTGGAAGACATCCTGGCTAAGGTTCGGGCCAAAGGCTTCCACCGCACGGCGCTGATTCTTGTCGGGCGTGTGCTGGCACCAGATGATTTTTCCGAATCCTTTCTTTACCGGGAGGACAAGGCTCATGTATATCGTCCGGCATACAAGCGCCGCAAGAAAGCCAGCGAGGAGCCGCCTGCATGAGACCGTTCACCTGCCCGTTCGTCCATTCCAAACCTGACGCACTCATGTCAGTGGTGGGCTGAAGGACGACTCAACGCCCATGCGCGAGGAATCTCCCGAGCGTAAAGGTCCGCTGCGCAGCGGCTTTACAACAGGCAGCTGCGCCACGGCCACAAGCCTGGCAGCGGCACGCCTGCTCTTGCGTGGCGAAACCTGTGATGCCTTGACCATCGACCTGCCCAAGGGCGGGAAAACCCTTCTGCTCCGCATCGAGCATTGCGAGCGTAGTGCTACGGGTGCCACCGCCTCGATCATCAAGGATGCTGGAGATGACCCGGACGTTACCCATGGCGCACGGGTTTTCGCTCAGGTCGAGCTGACAGCCGAACCCGGTATTACCTTTCTAGCAGGTCCTGGTGTTGGCACAGTAACCCGACCAGGTCTGGTACTGGAGGTTGGTGAACCCGCGATCAACCCGGTACCCCGGCAGATGATGCGCCACCATCTGGAGCGGCTCGCCCTTGAGGCTGGCTACCCTGGCGGGTTCCAAGTGACTATCGGCGTTGAAAGCGGTGAGGTATTGGCGCAAAAGACCATGAATGCCCGCCTGGGCATCCTGGGAGGGCTGTCGATTCTGGGTACCAGCGGCATCGTTCGTCCCTTTTCCTGCGCAGCCTATATCGCCTCAATTCAGCAGGCTATTGATGTTGCCCACGCCAACGGGGAGTCTCACCTGGCTGCGTGTACCGGCAATGCCAGCGAGGCGGCCATGCGGACCCACTTCGGCCTGCCTGAAATTGCCTTGATCGAGATGGGAGATTTTGTCGGCGCAGTCTTAAAACACACCAAGCGCGTGTCGGTGCCACGATTGTCTCTCTGTGGCGGTTTTGGCAAGATCAGCAAATTGGCAGCCGGACACATGGATCTCCACAGCCGTAGCTCCAGCATAGACCTGCCCTGGCTGGCTGAGCAGGCGGCAGCTCTCGGCGCAGGCGCCTCCCTGCAAGCGGCTATTGCTTCCTGCACTACCAGTCAACAGGCGCTCAAGCTTTCCCATGAGGCCGGTTTCCTCCTGGCTGACCATATCTGCCGACTCGCCCACAATGTGGCGCTCAGTAAACTGCCCGATGCCACGGCACTGGACGTTTTTGCCATCGACCGCGCCGGCAATCTGATGGGAAGCGCGTCTTGAAGAAAATTCTGCTGCTGGGCGGCACTCGCGAGGGTCTGCGCCTTGCCTACCAGCTTCCCGCCGATGCCATCTATAGCCTGGCTGGCCTGGGTCAGATACCCGATGACTTACCCTGCCGCTGCCACGTGGGTGGCTTTGGCGGTATCGATGGGCTGGTTCGTTTCATTCATGAACAACGAATTGATTTGCTGCTCGATCTGACCCATCCGTACGCTGAACAGATCAGCCGACATGCTCAGAAAGCCGCTAGACAAACAGGTATCCCATACTGGGTGCTGCATCGTCCGGCCTGGCATCCTTGCGCGGGTGATGAGTGGCGGGAATGGCATCACTGGCCCGAGCTGACGGCCCAGCTTTATCCCTTTGCCCGAGTCCTGATGGCGCTCGGGCGAGAGCCGCTAACCCATATCGATGAGATACCCCGTCACCAGCGCTGGTGGGTTCGCTGCCTGGTCACTTCGGAGCAGAGTCGTTCCAACGTTACGCTCCTGAACGCACGAGGACCATTCCGGATAAAAGACGAATACACCTTGTTGAAAGATCAAGAGATCGAGGTGATTGTATGCAAGAACAGCGGCAGCAGCGCCACCGAGGCTAAACTGATCGCTGCGCGCGACTTGAAAATCCCTGTCCTGATGCGTGCTCGCCCCCCATTACCACAGGCCGACCAGACATTTACTGCAATCGATTCCCTGATGACGGCGCTAGGCCTAGGCCGGTAGTCAGGACTGGGCAATATCTGCATCGGCAACAGGCGCGTCTTCGCCTCGGGCCCGTACATGAATCGCTGCAAAGGGCTCGTTCTGTACCAATTCGATCAGCGATTCCTTTACCAACTCCAAGATAGCCATGAATGTCACCACCACACCTAAACGGCCTTCTTCGACGGTAAACAAGGCAATAAAGGGTACGAACTGCCCCCCCTTGAGGCGTTCGAGCACATCGCTCATGCGCTCACGAGTCGATAAGACTTCCCGTGATACCTGATGGCTCTCGAAGAGATCCGCCCGCCGCATAACCTCACTCATGGCCAGCATCAGCTCGTTCAGCCCCACATCCGGCAGGAGTTTGCGCGCCTTGGCGTCAGGTGCCGGTAAAGTGGGTACGGTAATGTCACGCCCTACCCGAGGCAAAGTATCTATATCCTCAGCAGCTTTTTTGAAGCGCTCGTACTCCTGCAACCGGCGAATCAATTCAGCTCGAGGGTCATCCTCTTCCTCTTCCACCTCCGAAGAGCGAGGCAGCAACATGCGCGACTTGATCTCCGCCAGCATGGCTGCCATGACCAGATACTCTGCAGCAAGCTCCAGACGAACCGATTTCATGAGTTCGACATAACCCATGTACTGCCGCGTGATCTCAGCCACTGGAATATCGAGAATATCGATATTCTGTTTGCGGATCAGGTAAAGCAGCAGGTCAAGCGGTCCCTCAAAGGCTTCGAGGAAGACCTCCAGCGCATCTGGCGGGATATACAAGTCCTGTGGCAGCTCGGTAAAAGCCTGCCCGTAAACCAGCGGTACTGCCGCCTCTATGCGTGCCGAAGGCTCGTTCACGTCAGGACTGCCTGGCTCGCTCATGCACGCTCACGCTCAAACGGCTCTGGATCACCAGCACCAACACGTAGAACTTCCGGCTCGCTGTCGGTCAGGCTGACCACCGTAGAGGGCTCAAGTCCCCCCATTCCACCATCAATGATCAGGTCAACGAGATGGTCCAGCTGGTCTCTCATCTCATAAGGGTCGGATAGCGACTCTTTCTCGCCGGGCATGATAAGGCTGACACTCATCAGCGGCTCCCCCAGCTCTTCCAGAAGCGCCTGAGTGATGGGATGCTCGGGCACCCGCACACCAATGGTACGTCGCTTGGGATGCAGCAGAATGCGTGGCACCTCACGGGTGGCGTTGAGAATAAAGGTATAAGGTCCTGGCGTATGCGCCTTGATCAGTCGAAAGGTGCTCGTGTCGACCTTGGCATACAAACCAAGCTCGGAAAGATCGCGGCATACCAGAGTGAAGTTGTGCTTATCGTCCAGCTGGCGAATTCGCCGGATGCGTTCTACGGCATTTTTCTCACCGATCCGACAGCCCAATGCATAAGACGAGTCGGTGGGATAAGCGATCACGCCGCCGCTTTGAATGATATCCACGGCTTGACGGATCAGCCTCGGCTGGGGATTTTGCGGATGTATCTCGATGTACTGGCTCACGTTGGCTCCTGACTGGCTGGGTAGATGGCATGGCCGAATCGTGCCCACAGCGGAGGCAGGTCTTCAGGGACCGGACGGTACATGCCCAGGTCAGACCAGTCACTCGGTGTATGGAAATCACTTCCGGCACTAACCATCAGACCGAACTCACGCGCCAGAATTGCCAACATGCCAACCTGTTCGGCCGGCTGGACTCCATTGACCACTTCCAGGGCATGCCCGCCGGCCATAATGAAGTCACCGATCAGCTTGCGCCGTTTAGTCCGTGTAAAGTCATAAGCCAATGGATGAGCCAGACTGATCCACGCCTTGGCCGCACGCAGGGTTGTGACTGTTTCCTCCAAGGTCGGCCAGTGCTGCTTGACATCACCGATCTTGCCTCCGCCCAGCCATTTGCGGAATGCTTCGCCCCTGTCCTTCACATAACCTGCCTGCACTAGAAACTCAGCGAAATGAGGGCGGGAAGGCGCATTACGGCTATCACCCAGCGCCTGCTGAATAGCCTGAGCGCCTTCAAGCGCCCCCGGCATGCCTTTGGCAGCCAAACGTCGATCAATTTCTTCGGCCCGCGCCCAACGCCCCGTGTAAAGGGCCTCCAGTGCCTGCTTCAGGTCTGGAGAGTCGCTGTCAAAGCCGTAGCCCAATACATGGATGGTTGCGCCGCCCCAGGTACAGGAGAGCTCAACGCCTGTCAGTAACGTCAATCCCAGCTTATCGGCCGTCTGTCGCGCCTCGGCAAATCCTTCCAGGGTATCATGATCGGTCAGGGCCAGTAACCGAACGCCCCGCTCATAGGCGCGTGCAACCACCTCGGCCGGGGCCAATGTCCCATCGGAAGCCGTACTGTGGCAGTGCAGATCGACACGCATCCTGGTTCCTCGTCTTGATTCGTCTGTTATTATGCCCGGATGTCTTGGCTCCGGCTGCTTAAATGAAACAACTTATCGATTTCATCCCCCTGCTTCTGTTCTTCATCGTCTTCAAGCTTGAACCTCGAACCGTCGAGTTCGCAGGTCATGCCTTCTCACTGGGCGGCATCTTTAGTGCAACAGCGGTTCTGATCATTGCGTCAGTCATCGTCTATGGCATCCTTTTCATCCAGCAGCGACGTCTGGAGAAAGGCCAATGGCTGACGCTGGTGGCCTGTCTGGTGTTTGGTGGCATGACCCTGGCGTTCCACAGCGAAACTTTCCTGAAATGGAAAGCGCCTGTGGTCAACTGGCTGTTTGCCCTGGCCTTCATCGGCAGTCATTTCATTGGTGATAAACCGCTGATCGAGCGGATGCTGGGCCATGCCATGACCCTGCCCCATGCGATCTGGGTACGCCTCAACATTGCCTGGATCATCTTCTTCTTGGTCTGCGGCTTTGCCAATTTGTTCGTCGCCTTTACGTTCGAGAGCATCTGGGTGGACTTCAAGGTGTTTGGCAGCCTGGGCATGACACTGCTCTTCATGATTGGTCAGGGCATTTACCTGTCCAAGCATCTGCATGACAGCGACTCCAAGAAATCCTAGAACCGCTGAAGTCTTCATACAGCTGCCGGCCTGTCATACGTCGGTAGCCTGCTTCCGGTTCCCGACGAGCCTAACGTAATGAGCCAAATTCTTCTGATCGATGACGATCGTGAGCTTTGCGATCTGCTAAGTGCCTGGTTGCAGCAGGAAGGATTCGAAGTGCGCGCCAGCCACGATGGCGTGACTGCACGCCAGGAACTGGCTGCCCACACCCCTTCTGCAGTGGTACTCGACGTCATGCTGCCTGATGGAAGTGGTCTGGAGCTGCTCAAGCAGCTACGCAGCGACTACCCCGAGCTACCTGTCGTGATGCTGTCCGGCCGTGGCGAACCCCTGGATCGCATCCTGGGCCTGGAGCTGGGCGCGGATGACTATCTGGCCAAACCCTGCGACCCGCGAGAGCTGACTGCGCGCCTGCGCGCCGTTCTACGCCGCAGCCACCCGGCGCAGCCCGCAGCCCGTTTACAGCTGGGCGATCTGTCATTGAGCGTTGCCCGAGGCGTCGCCAACATCGGCGAGCACGAGGTCAACCTGACACTTACCGAGAGCCGCATTCTGGAAGCCCTGCTTCGCCAACCCAGTGACCCTCTGGATAAACAGGCTCTGGCCCAGATTGCCCTGGGACGTAAGCTTACGCTTTACGATCGCAGCCTCGACATGCATGTCAGCAATCTGCGCAAGAAACTGGGTGCCCATGCGGATGGCAGACCCCGCATCATGGCCATTAGAGGCCGCGGCTATTACTACAGTGAATAGCCGGCACGGTACTGACACAGTTTACTGACTGCGTATTTACCCAAGCTTTACCTTGATTGACGGCGCCTGACCTTGCCTCCGCTAAAGTGGACTCATCCGGTCGATACCGGCTCTCAAAAAGGAGAACCTTATGCGCAAGATGATTCCCGCCCTGCTGTTCGCTTCCCTGCTGCCTACCTTGTCTTTTGCAGCACCTGCGCCAGCCGATGACATGCCGCCGCCCCCGCCCGGCATGCATATGGACGGTCCCAAGGGACATCGCGACATGATGGGCGGCCCGTTCCGGGAGCTTGATCTAACGCCTGAGCAGCACCGTACCATCGGTAAGCTGATGGGTCAGGAGATGCACGATCGCCAGGACATCATTCACAAGTACCTGGACAAGTTGCCAGAAAAAGAGCGCCAGGCCATGAAGGATGAGCTCAAGGCCAACCGCGAAAAGACGCAGAAGACCATTCGCGATCAGCTCACGCCTGATCAGCGCAAAAAGTTCGACGAGCTGGCCAAGAAGCAGGAACAGCGCAAAGCGGAATGGGCTGAATTCCAGCAGTGGAAGAAAGAACACAAATCCAATTGACGCTTGAAACTGCCCAGCCCGGTTAGTCCGGCTGGGCAGTTTTCCATCCAAACCAGGGTTCCACATGGTCTTGAGAACATTGTTCTGGCGAATATTCGGTACCTTCTGGCTGGCAATCCTGTCGGCAGTCGGCCTGACCATGCTCCTGGGGCATATTCTCGATCAAGATTCCTGGATCCTTTCCCGCCATCCTGGCCTTCAACAACTGCCCGCCAAGTGGGTCGAGCGCTACGAGCATGAAGGCGAAGACGCGGCCCAACGATTGCTCGAACACCGCAAGCGCCGCTTTGGCGTCGATATACAGGTACTGGGCGAGAACGGGACGCCACTGGTGCCCGGCACCCTCCCTCCGCACGTTATGGAAATGGAAAAACGCGGCCCCAGAAGACCGCCGCCCTGGCGCCGGATTACTACAGAATATACCAGCAGCGAAAGCGGGCGCAGTTATCTGTTCATTTACCATATCCCACTGCCCGAGCTGAACGCCTGGCGGCGCGATTCAGTGCTCTTCCCTATCAGTGTATTGGTCATTGCCTTTGTAGTTCTGACGCTGTTCAGTCTGCTGTTAACGCTGGCGATTACCCGACCCTTGAACCGCCTGCGCAGCGCTGTGCATGATCTGGGACGTACGGCCTATCAGCAGGACAGCCTTGCCAAGCTTTCTCGGCGAAGAGACGAGTTTGGCGTACTGGCGCAAGACTTCAACCGAATGGGCGACCGCCTGCAAAGTCTCATAGTCAGCCAGCGTCAACTGCTTCGAGACGTCTCTCACGAGTTACGCTCGCCTCTTGCCCGACTTCGCATTGCCCTTGCGCTGGCCGAGCGCGCGACCCCTGAAGATCGCGCCGCCATGTGGCCCAGGCTGGAACAGGAATGCAATCGTCTGGAAACGCTGATCGGTGAGATCCTGGCGCTGGCCCGCCTGGACGGCGAATCTGGCGACAGGGCAGACATCCCTCTGAATGCACTCATCGAACACCTGTGCGATGACGCTCAGCTGACCGCACCCGAGCAGCGGATCGAGGTAAATGTATCCGCCACCCTGATGCTGCACGGATGGCCTGACCTGCTCGAACGCGCCATCGATAACCTGATCCGTAATGCACTGCGCTTCAATCCACCTGAAACGCCTCTGGAAATTACAGCCCACCAGACCGGGGAAACACTGACTATCGTAGTGCGCGATTATGGCTCAGGGGTGGCGGATGAAGACCTACCACGGTTGGGCGAACCCTTCTATCGTGCAGCCAACCAGACGAGTCAGGGTTACGGCCTGGGCCTGGCCATCGCCCGGCGCGCGGTCGAGCGACACGGGGGAAAGCTCGTGTTCGCCAACCATCCCGAGGGTGGGTTCGTCGCCACACTGGAGCTTCCCGCAAGCCTGATTACGCCGGCCAAGTCTTGACGAATTGCTTCGTTTCCAACGCTACCGGCTTGCGCGGAGTAACGTCCGGCGTCCCCAGGTAAATGAAACCGACGATTTCCTCGTGAGCACCAATGCCCAGCCCTTCGCGTACGACAGGATCATGCGTGAGATCGCCGGAGCGCCATATAGCGCCTAACCCCATGGCATAAGCTGCCAGCTCCAGAGCGTGAGCGGCACATCCTGCTGCCAGGATCTGCTCCTGCGCAGGTACTTTAGGGTGCTCTTGAATGCAGGCCACAGCCACCACCAGCAAAGGCGCACGCATAGGCATGTTACGCGCCTTGGCCAAGGCTTCGGGCGGGCTCTCTGGGCGTTGAGCCAGAACCGCCCTTGAAAACAACTCGCCCAGCGCCTGGCGCCCTTCCCCCTGAATCGTCAGGAAGCGCCAAGGGCGCAACTGCTTATGATCGGGCGCCCTTAACGCGGCAGCAAAGAGGGTTTCCAATTGCTCTGCCGTAGGGGCGGGCTCGGTCAAGCGAGCAACGGAAACGCGGTTGAGCAGCACATCGAGTGCATCCATGAACACCTCTTTTCATCAAAACGATCGTTGTTGTACAGACCGGCTGAATTGTGCCATTACTCCATGCCAAACTTCTGCTCATCGGTAACAAGTAAAGACTTTGGACGAGAATAACGACCTCAGATAAGATCGCGCTCGCCAGCGACGCTATTCTGGCACAGCTCTTTGCAAGACTTTTGAGGGTTACTATGGCATCACTTCTTCTTCCAGATGGTTCGATTCTATGAAGTTTCTGACCCATCGACACGCCAACAGCCCATCCGAGTACCTAGGCGAATACTATTCTCGCGCATTGGCCTATCTTGCCCTGGCAGCCACCATTGCCGCAGGCGCCTATGCCCACCACTTCGCATACAACATTTTGTGGCTGGTGCCTTATACACTGCTGTATCCCCATGTGGCTCAACAGGTCAGCATACGCTTCCGCCGCAACCGCAACCAGGAAACCGACCTGATCCTGCTGTTCATCGACTCGGTGCATGCGGGTATCAGCATTCTGCTGCTGGGCTTTTCGCTGGTGCCCAGCTTCATGGTCCTGCTGCTATTGACGTTTACCTCCCTGTTGATGGGAGGGGGCCGCTATGCTGCTATTGCATTGCTGACAGCCTTCAGCGCTCTACTGGCGACCAGTGCGGTCGCGCTGGAGCACATCGAACCGCACACACCGCTTCTGGTTACCTTTGTCAGTATCGTAGGCACCAGTCTGCACCTCTGCATGACAGCGTACTTCATGTATGAACAGCGGCTTCGCCTGCGTCAGGCGCAGGAAGAGCTCAAGCTTGAACATGAAAAAGCTGCGAACCTGGCCCACAATCTTTCTAAATACCTGCCTTCTCAAGTATGGGAGTCGATCTTTACCGGTAAAAAGAACGTCATCCTGGAGACCCAGCGTAAAAAGCTCACCGTGTTCTTTTCCGACATCAAAGGGTTTACGGAGCTGTCCGAAGAGCTTGAAGCCGAAGCACTGACGGACATGCTCAACAACTACCTCAACGAGATGTCGAAAATTGCCATCAAGTACGGTGGTACGATCGACAAGTTCGTTGGGGACTGCGTCATGGTGTTTTTTGGTGACCCCAATACCCAAGGCGCGAAGAAGGACGCGGTTGCAGCGGTATCCATGGCCATCGCCATGCGCAAGCACATGAAAGTTCTCAGGCAGCAGTGGCGTAGCCAGGGCATTACCAAGCCTCTGGAAATCCGAATGGGCCTCAATACGGGTTACTGCACGGTCGGTAACTTCGGTGCCAGCACACGGATGGACTACACGATCATCGGCCGTGAAGTAAACCTTGCCAGCCGGCTTGAAAGTGCGGCCGATGCCGGGGAAATTCTGATCAGCCATGAGACCTACTCGTTGATCAAGGACGTCATCATGTGCCGGGATAAAAGCCAGATCAGCGTAAAGGGCTTCAGCCGTCCGGTTCAGATCTATCAGGTTGTGGACTTCCGCCGTGATCTGGGCGCTTCACCCAGTTACATGGAGCATGAAGCCCCAGGCTTTTCCATGTACCTGGATACCAATAGCATCCAGAATTATGACAAGGAAAAAGTCATCCAGGCCTTGCAGCAGGCTGCTGAAAAGCTGCGAGATAAAGTCATTCTCTGACTCAGGGGCAGCGCATTGCTGCCCCTCCTTTCCTACCGACTGATTCGGTGCACCACCTCATCAAGCCGGATCACCCCCTGCCGGGCGAATTTGGCGTTTTCCGCCAGTACATCATTGCGCTCCAGACAGGTCAGCCCCCAAGCAGAGCCATATAAGGCATGGAGTTCGTGCTCTGACACTGAAAACGGTGGGCCCGCGCGCTTGTCCTGGTCATATTCAAGAGTTACGAGGAGTCCCTTCGCCTTGGCTGGCATAAGCCTGCCCATTTGCTTAACGTAAGAAGGTCTCATATTTTCCGGCAAGGCAATTAAAGCTGCTCGGTCATAGAAGCCAGCGCATGCCGCCACTTGCTCTGCGCCTACCTTGAAGAAATCACCTTGCACAATTTCATAAGGTCCCGCCTTGTAGAGCACCAGATCACCGCGCTTTTCCTGCATAGGACTCAGCCCCTGCTCGGCAAAGAATGACTCGACCGCCACCTGGGAGAGTTCAATGCCCACGACCTGATAGCCCTGCTCTGCCAGCCAGACCATATCCAGTGTTTTTCCACAAAGCGGAACCAGTACACGCGACCCGGCAGCTAGCTCCAATGACACCCAGTTTCGTGTGAGATAAGCACTGACTTCAGGCACGTGAAAACCGATCTCGTTGCGCTCCCACTTGGATATCCAGAATGCTGCTTCCACATGACCTCCTTGCTGATAACTAGACAGTAGGCATCCAACACCCGAAAACAAAAAGCCCCGGCACAAGGCCAGGGCTTTTTGCAGATCACACTGCTTAGTCTTCGCGATAACGACGCAGACGCAGCGGCTTGCCACCTACACGCGTATCTTTCAGACGATTCAGCAGCCCTTCGAGTCCCTCTTCCGGCAACTCGATCAGGCTGAAGGATTCACGGATCTGAATACGACCAATCGCCTCGCGTTGAACACCACCCTCATTAAGGATAGCACCCAGCAGGTTTTTGGCAGCGATGCCATCACGTGCACCAAGGGCTGTACGGCAACGTACGCGACCCTCCGGCAGTGGTGCCATCGGACGACGATCACGTGGCTCGCCACGCTCACTGCGACCACCACTGCTCTGACGCTCGCCACGATCGGAGCGAGGCGCCGGTGTCAGCGGCTGCTCACGGCGAACCGTGTCGATATCCAGCGCACGGCCAGCAGTCAGCTTGGCCAATACCGCAGCGGCCAATGTTGTCGGATCACACTGCAGACGCTCGCACAGCTCGTCACGCAGCGCACCGCGGTTTTCTTCTGCGTCCGCGAGTAGCGCACCCAGACTGTCCGCCAGGCGGGAAATGCGGGCTTCCAGTACCGCTTCGGCATCGGGCAGGCGAATCTCGCCAACCTTCTGACCTGTTACACGCTCGATGACCTGCAGCATGCGACGCTCACGCGGCGTTACTAGCAGCAGCGCACGACCTTCACGACCGGCACGACCTGTACGACCGATACGGTGTACGTAGGACTCTGGGTCATAGGGCATGTCGATGTTCAGTACGTGCGTGATACGAGACACGTCCAGACCCCGCGCAGCAACATCTGTTGCAACCACGATGTCCAGCGATCCGTCCTTGAGCGACTCGATCACTTTTTCTCGCTGAGCCTGGGGCATGTCGCCGTTCAAGGCACTGACGCGATAGCCTTGACGCTCGAGCATTTCAGCCATGTCCAGCGTGGCTTGCTTGGTACGCACGAAAGCAATCAGGGCATCGAAGTTTTCCACTTCCAGCAGACGCAGCACGGAGGCTGGCTTCTGATCAGCGTGAACCATCAGGTGAGCCTGTTCGATACGGGCAACTGTCTGGGTCTTAGCTGCAATGCGGATGTGCTTGGGCTCTTTCAGATGACGCTCGGCGATCGCACGGATCGACGGCGGCAGCGTAGCGGAGAACAGCACGGTCTGACGCGACTCAGGCATCGCTTCGAAAATGAATTCGAGATCGTCCATGAAGCCCAGCTTGAGCATTTCATCCGCCTCGTCGAGTACAAGACGTCCAACAGTGGACAGTATCTTGTCATCCCGACGAAGGTGATCACACAGGCGGCCTGGCGTAGCAACCAGAACCTGAGCGCCCAAACGCAGCGTGCGCAGTTGTGGGCCCATGGGCGCGCCACCGTATAAGGCAACGACCTTAACGCCCGGCATTTCTGTTGAGTAGGTTTCGCAGGCTGTTGCCACTTGCAGGGCCAGCTCACGGGTTGGCACCAATATCAGGACTTGTGGCTCACGGCGAGCAGGGTCGATACGGGACAGCAACGGAAGCGCAAAAGCGGCTGTCTTGCCAGTACCCGTTTGAGCCTGGCCGATCATGTCGTGGCCAGCCAGAATGACTGGAATCGACTGGGCCTGAATAGGAGAAGGTTCTTCGTAGCCAACGGACTTGATTGCCGCCAGTACGTTAGGATTAAGATCGAGAGCGGCGAAACCGCCGATTTCCTGGGTCATTGTCTTGCCTCTGTACATCGCAAAGACCCAAGACCTAGTGCTGCTAATTTCCGATAGACCGAAGTCACCCAGGCAGACGAGGTGAGGATTTGCGAATGAGTAAATTACGTGGTGTTACATCTGGAATAGTTCGCACTGCAAGGCTATGGCCGGTGCGAACCGGGAAAATGCAGTTCCTGAACGGAAAGGTCTGAAAAGACCGAGGCGTATCATACCGGAAAACTCAGGATTAGCCCAGCCTTTCTCAAAAATGCTTTCAAGGCTAAGCATTTAGCTCGCCGGACGAATCAGATCGACCAGATGGCCCAGTGAGTAACCAGTCTTCTCCTCCATGGCACCGATACGTACCGACAGTCCGCTCCGGTCCAGGGTTTGCTCGAAGCTGGCCGGCACCAGAATGATGACATTACCCTCAGGCACCGGGCACTCCCAATAGTGGTGCCTGAACATGCCACGCAGGAATGCAGATCCCAGGGGCTTGTCATCGGTACTGCTCCACTGATTGATGATGAGCCAGCCACCAGGATTGAGACGGCTCTGGCAGCCTGTCAGAAACCCCCATGCCAAGTGAGCGGCTGAGGGGCCTACATCCGTATAGAGGTCGACGAAAATCAGATCGGCTGGCTCGCAGCTGTCCAGCAGATCCATCGCATCGCCAATGCGGATATGCAGGCGCGGATCGTCACCAAGACCGAAATACTGTCGAGCCAGCGGCGGTACCGCTTCGCGCAGCTCGATTGCCTCAACATCCTGCAATGGCAGATGATCAAGGCAGGCACGCGTTAGTGTTCCGGCACCCAAGCCCATGAATACCGCCCGCCGTGGTTCAGGATGGCAAAGCGCGCCCATCAGCATGGCCCGGCCATACTCATATTCCAGCCAGCCGGGATTGGCAGTCGATACGCAACTCTGCTCGATTTCGTCTCCAAACTCGAGAAAGCGGTATTCTCCTGCTTCCACGACTCGAATACGACCATGTTCGTCGTGTACTTCCGCCAGTAACCGCTCCTGAGTGTCCATGTCGACTCCTTTATACAGAGCACACCATCTTAGGCAGACTGATATAGCACGTCTATCAGCGCCAAAGGCTATTAATCGGTTAACATGCCTGCCCAATTGGATAATCTGTAAAGCAAGTAGCCATCATGACTCAACCCTGGAGCCCTGACAGCTGGAGAGCACTGCCCATCCAGCAACAACCCGTCTACCCCGATGCCAAGCGTCTAAACGACGTCGAGCGCACCCTGGCCGGCTTTCCACCGCTTGTATTTGCAGGTGAAGCCCGTGAATTGCGTCGCCAGTTTGCCGAAGTTACCCATGGCCGGGCGTTTCTGCTTCAGGGCGGTGATTGCGCGGAGAGCTTTGCGGAGTTCTCTGCCGGCAAGATCCGCGATACGTTCAAGGTGCTGCTACAGATGGCCGTGGTGATGACCTTTGCCGCCGGGTGCCCTGTGGTCAAGGTAGGTCGCATGGCCGGCCAGTTCGCCAAGCCTCGCTCTTCGGGTGAAGAAACCCAGGATGGCGTCACGCTGCCAGCCTATCGCGGCGATATCGTTAATGGCATCACCTTTGATGAAGCCAACCGCGTACCGGATCCTCAGCGTCTGCTGCAGGCCTATCACCAGGCGACGGCAACCCTGAACCTGTTGCGTGCCTTCGCTCAGGGCGGCTTTGCCGACTTGCATCAGGTACATAAATGGAACCTGGACTTCATTGCGAACTCGGCTTTGGCCGAGCGCTACCATCAACTGGCGGACCGCATTGACGAAACTCTCGCCTTCATGCGTGCCTGCGGACTGGAAAGCGCACCGCAGCTTAAGGAAACCAGCTTCTTTACCGCTCACGAAGCCCTGCTGCTCAATTATGAAGAGGCGTTTGTCCGTCGTGACAGCCTGACGGGTGACTGGTACGACTGCTCTGCGCACATGCTCTGGATTGGCGACCGTACCCGCCAGCCCGACGGCGCGCATGTGGAGTTCCTGCGGGGTGTCAATAACCCGATCGGCGTAAAGGTTGGACCGACGACGTCAACGGAAGACCTGATACGCCTCATCGATACGCTGAACCCGAACAACGATCCCGGCCGTCTGAATCTGATTGTACGGATGGGCGCCAACAAGGTGGGTGATCACCTGCCCCGCCTGATTCAGGCTGTACAAAAAGAGGGCCGCCTGGTGCTCTGGAGTTCGGACCCGATGCATGGCAACACGATCAAGGCTTCCAGTGGCTACAAGACGCGTGACTTTGCCAGCGTTCTATCGGAAGTTCGTGAGTTCTTCCAGGTGCATCAAGCCGAAGGCAGTTACGCGGGCGGCATTCATATCGAGATGACCGGCCAGAACGTGACTGAGTGCATTGGGGGGGCGCGACCTATTACCGAGGCCGGCCTGTGCGACCGCTACCATACCCACTGTGACCCACGTCTGAATGCCGACCAGTCTCTGGAACTGGCCTTCATGATTGCGGAAACCCTCAAGCAGGTCCGCCGCTGACCTTAGCCAGCGGTGCCTTGAGCACCGCTGCACTGCCATGCAGACTGATCTCCGCCAGGCCAAGCCAGTTGGCCAACTGGCGGAGATTGGTTGCCAGCGAACGACTAGCCTCCTCGCTCAAACGTCCCTCCTCACCATGCAGGGCATGTACCGCCAGCCGGTCATGGGCGCGCTCAGCCCGCAGGTCTACCCGTGCAACCAGGTGCTCATTGAAGAGAAAAGGCAAGACATAGTAGCCATACACTCGCTTATGAGCAGGCGTATAGAGCTCCAGTCGATACTTGAAATTGAACAATCGCTCCGTACGGGCGCGCTCCCAAATGAGCGAATCAAAAGGTGATAACAGCGCGCTCACGTGTCGCGCGCGCAGGGATTGCTGCGGTTCGCCAAGGCTAAAGGCCGGCTTTTTCCAGCCCTCTACAGTCAGCATCAGCAGCTCGCCGGATTCCACCAATTCTGCGATACGCACCTTGGCATCAGCAGGATCGAGCCGGTAATAATCTCTTAGGTCCTTTTCGGCCGCCACACCCATGGCTGCTGCGCTTCGGCGGATCAACTCGCGCTGGGCCTCCGCCTCACTCAGTAGCGGTTTTTCTCGTATGGCCTTTGGGATCACCCTTTCAGGCAGATCGTATAGACGTTCAAAGCCACGCCTGCCTGCCACCGTTACTTCTCCAGCCGCAAATAACCATTCGAGTGCCTTTTTTTCGACGCTCCAGTCCCACCAGGGTCCCGCCTTGCCGACTCGGGTCGTCAGGCTTCCCGCGCCAAGCGCGCCCCGTTCCCGTACCGCCTGTAGCACCGCTTCAATCACGGCGCGCTGCTCACGCCCAACCCGTGCCAGCTCCCGATAGATGCCTTGCCCCTGAGCGGCCCGCTCCATGCGCCAGCGCATCAGCGGATAATCCTCCATAGGCATCAGGGAGGCTTCATGCCCCCAACACTCGAACAGCTGGTGCGGTTTCTCCAATGACCATGCCATCTCATCCAGAAGCTTTCGGGGATAGAACCCAAGCCGGGAAAATAATGGCAGGTAATGTGACCGCACGAGCGCATTGACCGAGTCGATCTGCAGGATGCACAAGCGCTTCATTAACGCTTCGATATGCCGATGCCGTACCTCGCCCCTGGGCTTGAAGCCGTAAAAGCCTTGGGCCGTCAGGGCGAGTCGGCGAGCCTCTTTCAACGACAGGGACAAAGGGACAGACATGATGAATTCCAAGGACCAGGTACGGACACCCTAGTCAACCCTCTGCCAGACATCAACGCGAAAACGGCCCCTCCCAGAACCATTTGGAACCCTCCCGCTCTGCATCCGCCCGGCTCAAGCCCAGATCCTTCAAGGCGTCATCACTTAACATCGCCAGGGTTTGGCGTTGCCTGGCCTGCTCACGCCAAGCCCTGATGACTCCATGTGTTTTCTGCCAGAACAAGAGAGCCGATATTTTGCGGCGCGCACTATCGGAAGCCTGGATAACCTCATGAGCGTTCATGCTGATACCTCCTCTTCATGTAGTGGCATCATTCTTGGCCCGCGTCTAAGATCAATCCAACGAATAGTTCTGATGCCTTGCATTCAGGAGATTGATGATTTGAGCCTTTTCCCCAGTATTGACAGTGAACTCTTGCGCACCTTTATCGCCATTGCTGACAGCGGTGGCTTCACGCGTGCGGCCGAGGTCGTCAACCGAACCCAATCTGCCGTTAGCATGCAGATGAAACGTCTCGAGGAGGATATCGTTCAACGTCAGCTGTTCGATCGAGAGGGACGCCAGGTTCGCCTCACGGCTGAGGGTCAGGTGCTGCTGGGATACGCTCGCCGTATCATGGCGTTGCACAGTGAAGTGCTGAATACGCTACGCGAGCCCCATATGGTAGGTACCGTTCGCATCGGGACTCCTGATGATTACGTTATGCGCTTTCTGCCCGGTATTCTGTCACGCTTTGCTCAGGCCTATCCGCTTGTGCAAGTCGAAGTTCAGTGCGAGACATCAGCGCAGCTGTTGCAGCGGCATGACCTTGATCTGAGCATCGTGACCTGCGAGCCAGGCCACGAAATCGGTCAGTTCCTTAGAGAAGAACCCGTTCGCTGGATGCAGGCCATTGGCAGCTCCGCTCTTGAGCGAAGCCCGTTGCCTGTAGCGGTCTTCAATCATGGCTGTTTTTGCCGTCTATGGATGTGCAATGCCCTGGAGACAGCGGGCATCGATTACCGGGTTGCCTATAGCAGCCACAGCCTGTCGGCCATCCTGGCCATGACCGGCACCGGTCTTGCCGTAACAGCGCAATTGCACAGCCTGGCTACGCCAGAACTGGAAATCATCAACGAGGAAGAAGCCGGTCTGCCCCGCCTGCCCTCCGCCCGGATCATGCTGGTTCGTAATTCGAACACTGAGTCCCAAGTTACGGAGGCCTTCGCAAACTTCATTGTCGAAGGCTTCCGTCTTGGCTGATCATTTGAGCGCAAGCAATATGGCGCATACCAGAAGAAAACCGCAAAACAGCCCACGCAGCAGACGCTCCGGCAAGGCGTGGGCCATTCTTACACCCCACCCGACGCTGAAGAAACCACCAATTGCCAGTGGTATGCCAATAAGCCAGTCGACCTCATGATGAATCGCATAGGTTGCCAGCGTAATGCTGGTGGCCGGGAGCGCCATGGTTAGCGAGAGCCCCTGCGCTACGACTTGGGACAGGCCGAAGACACTCGTCAACATGGGGGTCGCAATCACCGCGCCGCCTACGCCGAAGAGGCCTCCTACCAGACCGGCAAACACGCCCAGCACTGCCAACCAGGCGACTCCAGGTGGATTGGTCACCGTATGGCTCTTCATGCGCAGCTGCCAGAGATTGTAGGCCACAAGAAACAGCAGGAAGACTACAAAGCCTTTTCTCATCAGGTCTGCATCCAGCCCTACCGCCAGCATCGCTCCTGCAATGGCTGACAGGATACCCGCTCCCGAGAGAATACCTGCACGGCGCCAATCGATGCGATTGCGTTGGTTGTACTTGATGATTGACACCAGCACATTAGGAACGACCATGACCAACGCTGTGCCTTGTGCCAACTGCTGATCGAGCCCGAAGAGCAGCCCCAGCACAGGGATCGCAATCAGACCACCCCCAATTCCAAAAAGACCACCCACTACGCCCAGAACACTACCCAGCAGGATATCAAGCACAATCGCCGTTACATCCATACATCATCCTGTCCATCACTGTGCTTTGGGCCAACGAAACACGGCCCACAAAAAAGCCCGGCATCAGCCGGGCTCTTGTGACACTCGCCGATCAAACCTTGGCGCGTGACTTGTACTCGTTGGTACGAGTATCGATTTCGATATGGTCGCCGATATCGCAGAACTCGGAAACTTTCAGTTCGAAACCGGTGTTCAGACGAGCAGTCTTCATCACCTTGCCAGACGTATCACCACGAACAGCCGGCTCGGTGTAAGCGATCTGACGAACGATAGTGGTCGGCATCTCGATAGAGATTACACGATCATTGTAGAAAACAGCTTCGCAGACGTCAGTCATGCCGTCTTCGATGTAGTTAACCGCATCGCCCAGGTCGTCTTTTTCGATCTCGTACTGGTTGTATTCATTGTCCATGAACACGTACAGCGGATCGGCGAAGTAGGAGTAGGTTACTTCCTTGCGATCCAGAATGACTGGTTCCAGCTTGTCGTCAGCACGGAATACCGTTTCGGTACTGCTGCCGGAAAGCAGGCTCTTCAGCTTCATCTTGACCACTGCAGCGTTACGGCCGGACTTGTTGTACTCAGCCTTCTGGATGACCCAGGGAGCGTTGTCGATCATGGCCACTTGGCCGGCACGGAACTCTTGTGCGGTTTTCATGCGGTTATCCGTTTGGAAGAAGATAGAAAATCAAGCGCCGTATAATAGCCGCTCTGTATGGAATTGTACTAGCGTTGACGCCAAGTCATTGAGTTCACTCTGTCGGGCACACCAGTTTTCCGCATGAGCGGTCATTTCGGCTTCATGTTTTGACCATTCACGCCAGGCCTGCCCAAGAGATCCTTCTCCGTTCCATGCGTGCCATAGCGTACGCGTAGCTACCTGCGCAGCCGGGCTTGCTCCGACGAGATACCGGTCCAGGAACGCATCCAGCTTGAGCATATGGGCACGCTCTTCCTGCGGATAGATATGCCAGATGAAGGGTCGACCAGCCCACTGCGCTCGAATGAATGACTCCTCGCCCCGTGCAGCATTGAAGTCGCAGCACCATAAGAGCAGGTCATAGTCATCCTGCTGGCGGAACGGAACAATGCAGAGCCGCAACGCGCCTCGGTGATATTCCTCGCCTGCCTTTAACTCTTCAGCCTCCAGCCAATGGGCCACGTTACTTAATACACGGCCTTCAGGAATGAGCAGCAAGGTGGGCTCAGCGCCCTGGGCCAGTTCATCCAACCACTCCGATAGTGCTGGAATCTCATAGCTGAACAATGAAAGGATGCGCTCGCCAGGCGTCTGGGTAACGCCCAGGGCAGCCAGAAACCGTGCTTGTGCGTCAGTAGACGCCTGAAAGTGCAAACGCTTGTCGAGCAGATCCTGTTCTCTGAGCAGCCCTCCCGTTCCCTCAGTGAAGCCGGGAAAGAAAAAGTATTTCTGCATCCCCTGCTGCGGCGATGGAAGGCGATGGCAGCTCTCCACCCAGGCTTCGGCGCTCAGGTATTCAAGGTTGATCCAGAGGGGATGGGAGGCACGTCGAGCCATTGCGTCGATATAGGGAGCCGGCAATGGACAGCCAAACGCTTCGACAACGACCTCTGCCGGAATGACATCGTCGGGCCATACGGCTGTCCACCGATGCACTTCGACGCCCAGATGACGCTGGACAGGATCATCACTGGTGCCTGCGGCTGGATGAATACGTGCAAAGGACGACCAGTCATCCACCCACAAGCGTACCTGCTGACCATGCTCGGCTACCAGCTGACGCGCAAGGCGCCATGTCACACCAATGTCGCCATAATTATCGACGACACTGCAAAAGATATCCCACGAAGCGTTCATTCATCCTCACTGCTCAGCGGATGACGCACTCAGCGTCACAACCGGACGGCATTTAGCCAGACACAGCGCTCAGGTCAACTAGAAATAAGGGAAACAGACAGATGCCATCAAAACGCCATTCGTCCTGAGAAAAAATCGTTCGGTCAGAAGGCGCCGGATAGACCTTTAAGCAGTGGGAATAGCCGCCGATAATTTGCACTGGTTCACAAAATGAATCGAGTGGATTAAGGAAATCAAATTCAAGACATGGCTGCGACCGGACAGACTGTACTCAAGACACAGATCGCAGGCGGTAGTGGGGCAACTCTATTATGGCGGCCCTTGATGACGCTTTTATTTCCAAGTGCCTTATCCATTGCACCTTACGCCGCTGGGTGCACTAGAAATAAACGCGGCAAAGCCCAGATGCTTTGCAAACAGGAGCAATACCAGAATGGCTACCCTGCCCGTTACTGAGATCGTTGCCACAGGCAACAGTGGTCGTGAAGACGTTTCCACGCTAATTCGTCATTACGATTTGCAAAATTTCCGCTACGCTGAGATTCAGACTGTACAGAATCTGAATAAAGCGTTGGCCGAATGGCCTCTTCTCCTGGAGACGCTTCAGGTCGTACTACCGACTCAAGAGCAAGCCAAACTGAAGAATGCCTCATAAAATATGCACGTTATAGCCGTCCAGGGAATACGGGGCGGCTGTGGAACCACCTCAGTAGCCGCAGGCCTGGCGGCCAGTCTAGCCACCTTACAGAAGCATGTTCTGCTGATCGATCTTTGCCCCAGCAATCTACTGGGACTGCACTTTGGCTTATCCGTTACAGAGGATGCCGGATGGGCACAGGCTCTCGCCGAAGGATACCCCTGGCAAAGCACCGCCTTCCTTTATAAAGAGCACATCTGGCTGCTGCCCTTTGGTCGTCCGACCTCGCTTTCCCATCTACATGAGCTGGCTGCAGACTGGTTGCCCACATCCCTGCGCGCACTTGCGATGCCGGACGATACCTATGTGATTTTCGACGTGCCACAGCACTCGAGCTTTCGCGAGGCACTAGGTCAGATTACGGACCTGCAATGGATTCAAATCGTGCAGGCCGATCCCGCCTGCCATGCCCTGATTAATCAGCAGTCGCTGGTGGGCCAGCTGAATACACCCAACCGCTTCTGGCTGGTGAACCGTTACCAACCCGCTTACAAGCTCTCTCGGGATCTCATACAACTCTGGCGCCTGGTCCTGGGCAGGACACTGATTTCAACCATCATCCACGAGGATGAAGCTGTACGCGAGGCCCTGGCCCTGAAGCGGCCGCTCGCAGATAGCGCTCCGGCCTCTCTGGCCAGCCACAACTTCCTTTCGCTGGCTACATGGAGCGTGGCGCAGGCAGGCGCCACATGATCCTGGCACCGGCTGCCAAATCCTGGCTTTCGCTGTACTACCACAAGAGCCGCGAGCGCCATCGCGCGCCGGTTGCCTTACTGATGACGGCATTGTGGCTACTGGGCTGGACATTCCTGCGATTCGAGCGCCCCACCTGGCAATGGGTCGCCATCAACTGGCGTGCGCTGTACCCTCAGTTATCCACGCGGCGCCTGGGCAATCCTCTCAGAACTGTCATGCAAAGTATCTGGCTTATTCTGGTCAGGCCCGTCAATGGCAAAGGTCCCGATTACCTGGCTGCTCTCTCCAAGGGTTTCCAACGTTTTCCTGCCCTGCTTGAACATCGGCGTCGCCTCTATCGTTCAGCCGCACGCCTGCCGGAACGTTTGCCACTCGCTACGCTGAAAGAAGAGACCTGGTCGTCTCTTTCGGTTAGAACGAAATGTATCTTAGGTGGTGCCTTTGCGCTTATTGCCACGCCGCTTTTGCTGCTTTGCGTAACGCAGCCATTCGAGATCGGCCAGCAGATCGTTTTTATCGCCATGCTATGGGCGCTGGCAATGGTCATTCGCAAGATGCCGGGGCGCTTCCCGACGTTAGCGCTTATTATCCTTTCGCTGCTTGTATCGTGTCGGTATTTCTGGTGGCGCTATACGCAGACGCTGAACTGGGAGCACCCCATGGACGTCGTGTGCGGTCTGCTCCTGCTACTGGCAGAAACCTATTCCTGGCTGGTACTGATCCTTGGGTACTTCCAGACAATCTGGCCGCTGGATCGCAAGCCCTATCCGCTCCCCCTCAACATTGCCGAATGGCCTTCGGTCGATATTTATATTCCCACCTATAACGAAGACCTGTCTGTCGTTCGGTCGACGGTACTGGCCTCCCTGGGTATCGACTGGCCAAAAGACAAGCTGAACATCTACATTCTTGATGACGGTAAACGGGAGTCATTTCGCCAGTTTGCCGCGGAAGTTGGGGTGTACTATCTGATTCGCTCGGATAATCGCCACGCCAAGGCAGGCAATCTGAATGCGGCCATGAAAGTCACCAAAGGTGATTTCCTGGTGATCTTTGACTGCGACCATATTCCGACCAGCTCTTTTCTACAGATGACCATGGGCTGGTTCCTGAAAAGCCCAAAGTTGGGCGTTATGCAGACGCCTCACCATTTTCTGTCGCCAGACCCCTTCGAGCGAAACCTGGGTAACTTCCGGCGTACGCCGAACGAGAACACCCTGTTTTACGGTCTGGTCCAGAACGGAAACGACATGTGGGACGCCACGTTCTTCTGCGGCTCCTGCGCCATTTTGCGGCGCACCGCCGTGGAAAGCATCGGTGGTTTCGCCGTGGAAACCGTAACCGAGGATGCTCACACGTCCCTGCGTCTCCACCGCAACGGCTGGACGTCCGCTTATATTCGTATTCCCCAAGCAGCCGGCCTCGCCACCGAAAGCCTCTCAGCCCATATCGGCCAGCGAATTCGCTGGGCACGGGGCATGGTGCAGATCTTCCGCCTGGACAATCCGCTGATGGGCAAAGGCCTCTCGCTTCCCCAGCGACTCTGCTATTGCAACGCAATGCTACATTTTCTCGCCGGCGTACCCAGGCTCATCTACCTGCTTTCACCATTGGCCTTCCTGATCCTGCATGCGTATATCCTGTATGCCCCGGCGCTGCTGATTCTGCTGTTCGTTCTGCCTCACATCGCCCATGCCAGCATTACCAATTCGCGCATCCAGGGTCGGTACCGTTATTCCTTCTGGAGCGAGATCTACGAGACGGTGCTGTCCTGGTACATCGCCCGGCCTACCACAGTGGCGCTGATCAATCCGCACAAGGGTAAATTCAACGTAACGGCTAAAGGGGGACTGGTTGAGGAAAACGTCTTTGACTGGACGATCTCGAAGTCCTTTCTGTTCCTGGCTGGATTGAATGTGGTAGGCCTGCTGTTTGGTGTCTATCGTTACGTTACCGGCCCAGCCGTCGAACAAGGCACTGTCATCATCAGCATGCTCTGGACCGTCTATAACCTGATTATCCTTGGAGGCGCCATTGCAGTTGCCGCAGAAGTTCGTCAGGTTCGTCGTACCCATCGCGTCGACTTGAGACTGCCTGCCGCCATACGCCTGATAGGCGGCCACGTTTATGCGTGTACGCTGACGGACTACTCCGACGGCGGTGTAGGACTGGAGCTGCCGCCAGAGCTGGACCTCAAGACGGACGAGCAGATCTTTCTGCAACTAAAGCGCGGCCTTGAGGAGTACAGCTTTGCCACTCGCGTTCGGAACCAGCGAGGCCGGGTGGCAGGGCTAGAGCTTGAACCGATGGATGTTCAGACACGCATCAATTTTGTGCAGTGTACGTTTGCACGTGCCGACACTTGGGCCCAATGGCAGGAAAGTTTCGTGCAAGACAGTCCGCTACGCAGCATCCTGGCCATTATCCGGGTCGGATTATCAGGTTATAAACGCATGCTGCAGCACTCCCCCAGGTTTTCCCGTCCGTTTATCAAGGGCTCGGTATGGCTGGTGGAGAAACTCGTGTCGTTCATACCTGTAACCCCTGTCCTACCGCCAAAACGAACACAACAGCAAGGATAAGCATGAAAGGCGTAATCCGCTTTCTCATCGCAGCGGCTCTCTTGACCTGCGCTCCCTGGACTACCGCGGCGCCTACGGTTGCGCCTGCTCCCAACACGACACCCGTTGCCCCACCGGTACAGGAGCGGCAGCTGGGCTTCAATCAGATCTCATCAGCGGGAAACCTGACGACCCGTAATGTCTTGAGAAATCTCTACGCATCGTTTGGGTTACGTAGCGATGAGGTCGTCACAGGCGCTCGACTCCATTTGGTGTATACCCCCTCGCCGGCGCTGATTCCGGTGCAGTCGCACCTGAAAGTCTATCTGAACAATGAGTTGATGGGGGTATTGCCTATCAATCAGGCGGATCTGGGCAAGGAAATTACTCGGGATCTACCGCTCGATGCCCAGTTTATTTCTGATTACAACAACGTGCGCTTTGAGTTGGTTGGCCACTATGCCCCCATTTGCGAAGACCCGCTGCACTCCAGCCTATGGGTTGACTTCAGCGCGAAAAGCCAGCTGCTCCTGAGCACTCAGGCACTAAAGATCCAGAATGACTTATCCAAATTACCAGAGCCCTTTTTCGATCAGCGCGACCCGGCGGCCCTGAGCGTTCCATTCATCTTTGCAGATCGTCCCAACAGTGCCCAGCAGACCGCTGGCGCGGTGATAGCCTCCTGGTTTGGAACGCTGAGCGGCTGGCGAGGCGCCAGCTTCCCGACTTCTTTTGGACACCTGCCCATCCAAGGCAATGCCGTTGTGTTTGCAACGAATGCACAGTTGCCTGCGTTGATTGAAGGGTATGCGGAGGTGACAGCACCGACCATTGAGATTGTCGAGAATCCGCAAAATCCCTACGGGAAGCTGTTACTAATCCTTGGGCGCGACGACAACGACCTGCTGACTGCAGCGAAAGCTGTCGCCTTGGGCGCTGTTACGCTACGAGGGCAATCCACCACCGTGGACTCTCTGCAAACCCTGGCACCCCGCCAACCCTACGATGCCCCAAATTGGGTTTCACTGGATCGCCCTACTCGATTGGGCGAGCTGATGGATTATCCCAATCAGCTGGAAGTCACCGGCATGGTGCCGCGACCGATTACGCTGGCGTTTAATATTCCGCCGGACCTCTTCGTGTGGCGTAATCGCGGTATCCCGCTGGATCTTAAATACCGCTACACGCCCCCGCTCCGTGACGATACGGCCCTGTTGACGGTCAACGCCAACAACCAGTTCATCAAGGCCTTTACGCTGAGCAAGAATGCCAACCAGAGCATGGGCGGTGTTAATCTGCCAATTCTTAACGAAAATCTGCTAGGGACCAGTACCGGCTTTCAAGTGCCGTCACTCAAGCTAGGGGCTCGCAATGAGCTGCGTTTTGATTTTTCTTTCGGCGCCTTCCCGGCCAATGGCGACAATACCAGCTGTAGCACGACGCTTCCGCTCAATGTTCAGGCCGCAATCGATCCGGACTCGAGCATTGATTTTTCTTCGCTCTATCACTACAAGGCTATGCCCGATCTACGCGCCTTTGTCAGTGCCGGATATCCCTTTACTCGCCTTGCCGATCTATCCCAGACGCAGGTAATGATGCCCTCGCAGCCAACGCCGGAACAGACAGGCCTTTTGTTTACGTTGATGGGACGCATGGGGGCCATTACAGGCTATCCCGCGACACAGGTCTCCATTGGTGATGACTGGTCAACCATAAAGAAAGGCGAACGCGACGTTCTGATAATAGGTGAAATTCCCGAGCAGGCTCGGACCGAGTTGGACAAGAATATGACAGCGTTCGTGGATGAGACCCGAACGTCGCTCATGCTTCCCAACCGCAAGACATCCCGCCTTGAGTCACCGCTACAGGACACCGGGTCTGCCATGGCAGACACACAATTGCAAACGTCGTCGTCGGGGCCGATCTCGGCGCTGGTCGGGTTTGAATCCCCATACGCTAGCTCGCGCAGCGTAGTCGCTCTGATGGGTTATGGCGAAAACAGCTATCAGCAGCTGCAAGAGGCCTTGAGCCAGAATACCGGGCTTGAGAATGTCACCGGGTCCGTCAGTCTTTTCCGCGGAGACCGGATCGACAGTCATATCGTAGGAGAGCCTTACTACGTAGGCAGCCTGCCCTGGTGGCTGCTTCTCTGGTATCACCTGTCCGCACATCCGCTGCTACTGGCATTCATTGCAATCGTGACCACACTGATATTGGCTGCCCTGCTCTGGAATGTCCTCCGCTGGCTGGCGCGCCGTCGCCTGCAGGAACAGGAGTAACCTTCATGAAAAAAGTGCTTGCCTCCCTCTGTCTGATCAGTCTCGCCAGCCCCGTCTCGGCTGCCTGCCAGTGGCCGGCTTGGGAAAGTTTCAAGCGCGGGTTCATCGAAAATGGCAGGGTGATTGATCGCAGCGACGAGCGCGCAATTACGACATCGGAGGGGCAATCCTACGCGCTCTTTTTCGCCCTGGTGGCAGGTGACCGAACCACGTTTCAGCGTTTAGTCAACTGGACGCAGGGCAACCTGAGCCAGGGAGACTTTTCCAAACACCTGCCCGCCTGGCTCTGGGGGCGAGCGGAAAACGGCAACTTTCAAATACTGGATGACAACGCAGCTTCCGATGCCGACCTCTGGATTGCCTACAGCCTTCAGGAAGCCTCACGCCTCTGGCGGATTCACAATTACCAGACGTTATCCAATCGGCTTCTGCAGCAGATCGAAAAGCAGGAAGTCGCGCGGGTTGAGGGGCTTGGTCCGGTGCTTCTGCCCGCCCCGGTCGGTTTTACCGACGATGACAGCTGGACGCTAAACCCCAGCTACACGCCGCTCTTTTTGCTCAGCAGCTTCGCTTACAAGCATCCGGAAGGCCCCTGGCAAGGCATGATTGCTCCTACGCTGCGACTGCTAAACGAAACCGCGCCCAAAGGCTTTGCACCTGACTGGATTGATTGGCGATCAGGCGCCTGGCATGGCTCCGAGCGGAGCGGCTGGCAAGGCAGTTATAACGCCATTCGTGTTTACCTGTGGGCAGGTATGCAGGCGCCTGGATCAGCCGGCCGGGATAGCCTGCTTTCGCGCTTTCAGCCCATGCAGACTTATATCTCGCAACGGGGGTACCCGCCCGAAGAGGTCAATGCCGAGACAGGGACTACTCAAAACCGCGGGCCTTTAGGCTTCTCGGCGGCTGTACTTCCGCTTCTGGCAAGCCTGGGTGACAAGGCGGCTCTCGACGCTCAGCTAACCCGTCTGAAGCAGGAGCCGCTCGAGGCAGATGCCTATTATGGCAATGTCCTGTCGCTGTTTGGACGAGGCTGGCAAGAAGGTCGCTTCCGCTTCAACGTTCATGGTGAATTGCAGTTGCCGGATACCGCTGCATGCCCACGCTGATTGTTCTGCTGTCTCTTCTATTGGTTAGCCTGTCGGCCCAGGCCGAGGGGCCCGTTACGCCGGAGGATCGGCTAATGGCGCAAGTCAGGGCTGGCGAGGCGCGTAACAAAGATGACCTGATCGAAGACAGCCTTTACCGCCTTTTCAAAGTGGCACCTGATCATCCGGAAGGCTTGGCTGCCCTCGCCCGCCTGAGGTTAAGACAGAACAAGCCTCAGGAAGCACAGTCTGCACTGGAGCATCTGGAAAAGGTTGCTCCGGGTTCGCAGGCATTGAGTCTGGTACGGCTTGATATCGAGCTTGATCAGCCAAAGAAAAAATCGCAGCTTCTTCAAGCCAGGCTGCTCGCCCGGGCGGGTCGCTATGACGAAGCCCTGAAGCTATACGATGAGCTATTCAAGCCAGGCCTGCCGTCGCCGGAATACGAGCTGGAATACTGGCAAGCGGTTGCCAATACGCCGCAGGGTCATACCAGAGCCCTACAGGGTATTCAATCACTGGTAAATCGCTATCCGCAAAGTGGCAATTATCGGCTGGCGCTGGTCAGACAGCGCCTCGATCTGAATCGTTATGATCCAGAAGCCTATAAGGACCTGGAAAAGCTCAGTCAGGACCCCTACGCCCGCCAGGGCGCCTCTGCAGTATGGCTGGACCAACTCCAGCGAATGCCAGTTGAAGATCGGGCTGTCACGCTCTGGAAGCGTTACCTTGAGTCCTACCCGGATGCAGCTCCTATCGCCCACGAGGGATTAGCCGCGCAGCAGCAACTGCTGGCAAACCCGACTTTCAGAGCCAAGCAAAGGGCTCAGCAGCTTCTGGAGCAAAACTCACAGGACTATGCTGCTATCGAGCGCGCCCTGCAGCAGGCCCTCAAGGGCTTTCCCAATGATTCAGATGCGTTAGGCAATCTGGGAAGACTACGGCAGCGCGAAGGTAGGCATCAGGAAGCGTTGGCGCTTTACCAACAGGCCCTGGCCAGCGAACAAAACATCGACCAGCGAGCCCAATGGCAAAGCCTGATCAACACAGCCCAATTCTGGGCAACCCTCAATGACGGGGATACTGCATTGCGTGCAGGCAATTACACTGCAGCGACAAAGGCCTACCAGAACGCTGCCAGACTGCAACCTCGCGCCGTAGAGCCCTTGACGGGCCTTGCCGATGTCTATGCAGCGCAGGGTGATACGAACAGAGCCGAGCAGACCTACAAGCGGGCGCTGGCCTATGACCGTCGAAACGGTCCAGCACTACGGGGCCTCATCAACCTTTATCTTGAGCAAAACCAGATCGACACGGCCAAATCTCTTATCGCCTCCCTTCCCCAGGATCAGCGTCAACGTTATACACCTGAGTTGAACCGGATTCAGGCGAACATCTTGTCGCGCGAGGCCGATGCCCATGCCGCCAAAGGTCAATGGGCAACCGCTGAGCACAAGCTGACAGAAGCCCTTGAGCTGCAGCCGCAGGATCCCTGGCTGGCCTATAACCTTGCTAGAGCGCGCGCAGCACTGGGTAATCCAAAGGCAGAAGACGCCTTTGCAAATCAGCTGCGTCAGCGCTCCACTGATCCGGTCCTGCGGTATGCCCACGCGCTCTTTCTCGACAGTCAGAACCAGGCGCAAAGGGCGCTTGATAGCCTGCGTCAAGTCCCGGCCAACCAGTGGAGTGAGGATATGCACAGCCTTGCCTATCGACTGGATTATGGCCTGACCCTGGCTCAAGCGCGCGATTTAAACAATCAGGGCCGCACCCAGGATGCGACCGCCCTGCTTGAAAAGACACGTACGCGCTTTCCCAAGGAAGCGGGTATTCCTCTCCTGCTGGGCGAGTGGTCGGTATTAGGTGGACATCCTGACGAGGCCAAACGTTATTACCGTGCAGCTCAGGTACTTGAGCCTGACAATATAGAAGCCGGACTCAGCCTGGCAGAGCTTGCCCATCAGCAGAGCCTTGATATCCAGGCACGGCGCCAGCTGGCCGAGCTGTCCTCCAAAGCAGCCACTGCAGGACAGCAACGTCGGATGGCCAATCTTTGGTCAGAACTGGGAGAGCCGGAGAAAGCTAACCACTACATGAATGCAGCACTGGAGATCGAAACCAGCGATCCATTCCTGTGGCGCGACGCGGCGCGACTCGCCAGGCATAATCAGCAGCCGAACCTGGCGCTTGATCGCTATCGCCAGGCCATGCGCACAAGCAACATGGGCGATCCGGGCCAAAACGATGCGCAGTTCACCCGGCAAACCCGAGTACAACCTGACGACGACTGGCTCAACCGCAGCATTCGCAGCGATACCGCTGAGCTTTATCAACAGCAGACCGCTACTGCGACACTGCAATATGACGCATGGGACAGCTCAGGCACACCGGGTATATCGGACCTCAAAGCCCATTATCTACGCTTTGAAGCTGATCATCCCCTCAGGGATGGCAAAGGCTTTTTCCGGGCGGAAACCATTACGATGGATAATGGCAGCCTGGGAAACATTCTTGAGCAGAACAACTTTGGAAGTGTCGCCCTCTGCCAGACCCGTGAGGAATGCAGTCGCGGGCATATCAACCAACGTGCCCAAGGTACCAGCCTGGCTGTTGGCTGGCGTGGGCAAGACACCCAATGGGACGTAGGTACTACGCCGCTGGGGTTTCCAGTACAGGATATCGTAGGGGGCGTACGCCTGAGCGGCGATCTTGAGCCCCTTGGCTGGACAATGGATATTTCCCGCCGCGCCCTGTCCACGTCCTTATTGGCCTATGCAGGTACTGAAGACCCTCGCACAGGCAAAACCTGGGGTGGCGTCCGCACCAATGGGGTATCGCTTGGTTTGAGCTACGACCAGGGCGGCTTCTATGGCATCTGGTCGAGCCTGCAGGCTCATCGTCTGACTGGTAAAAACGTGGAAAGCAATGATCGCCTGCGCCTGATGAGTGGAATCTACTTTCGCCTGATCGACGAGCCCAATCGACGCCTGCGGGTTGGCAGTAACGTCATGTACTGGCACTTCAAGGAAAACCTGAGCGGTTATACGTTCGGCCAGGGAGGCTATTATAGCCCACAGCAATACCTGTCCTACTCTGTCCCGATCAACTTTGCGCAACGCTGGGATGCTTGGTCGTTTTACGCCGAAGCATCAGCCAGCTACTCGTGGGTGAAAGAGGATGATGCGGATTACTTCCCGACAAAGTCCGCCTGGCAGCGCGAAGCAGGAAATCCTGTACTGACGGGAGGCCGCAGCAAAGGCCTTGGCTATCGAGCCAGCTTTTCGCTGGAGCGTCGTCTTTCGCCCAACTGGTTCATCGGTACGTCTGCCGGAATCGAGCGCTCCGTGGGGAGTGACTACAAACCCAACCAGGCACTCGTGTACCTGCGCTACAGTTTTGCTCCCTGGGAAGGCGATCTCAGGATGCCGCCCGAGCCACTTCAGGAATATGCACAGTTCAATTAAACCCAGGCCAGCCTGAAAGAGATTTTCAGGAACCCTGGGCATCTGGGTCAGTCCCTTCCCTGTAACCAACAGCCCGCCTGCTCTCGTTGAACAGGTACAGCGCTGACCCTGGATGATCCACAGGAGTGAGACATGACCCAATCCCAAAACGAAAATCGCCGCATCGTAATGGCCTCGCGCCCGCAAGGCGCACCGACGCAAGAGAACTTTCGTCTGGAGCGCGAGCCTCGCCCTGAGCCAAAAGACGGTGAAGTATTGCTGCGCACGGTCTACCTGTCTCTCGACCCCTACATGAGGGGCCGGATGAGCGATGCGAAATCTTATGCCGATCCGATGCAAGTGGGCGATGTGATGGTAGGAGGCACGGTTTGCCGCGTGGAAAGCTCCCGACATCCGGACTACAAGGAAGGCGAATGGGTATTAGCTGCTAATGGCTGGCAGGATTATGCCGTCTCCAATGGCGATGGTCTCAACAAGCTCGGCGATAACCCGGAGCATCCCTCTTGGTCATTGGGCGTTCTTGGAATGCCTGGTTTTACTGCTTACATGGGGCTGCTTGATATTGGACAGCCCAAGGAGGGTGAAACCGTTGTGGTTGCCGCGGCCACCGGTCCCGTTGGCTCGACGGTGGGACAGATTGCCAAGCTCAAGGGCTGCCGCGTTGTAGGAATCGCGGGCGGAGCCGAAAAATGCCAGCATGCCGTAGAAGCCCTGGGCTTTGATGAATGCATCGACCACCGGAGTGAGCATTTTGCCGAGGCACTGGCCAAGGCCTGCCCTAAGGGTATCGACGTGTATTTTGAAAACGTAGGCGGCAAGGTATTCGATGCGGTTCTGCCTCTCCTGAACACCAAGGCACGCGTACCGGTGTGCGGTCTGATCGCCACTTACAACAAGGATCCAAAGGATCTGCCTGACGGCAAGGATCGCCTCCCGATGCTGGAGGCTACGTTCCTGCACAAGCGCATTCGCATGCAAGGGTTCATCATCACCATGGACTATGGCGACCGTTACGGTGAGTTCCTGGAAAACATGACGCCCTGGGTAAGCGAAGGCAAGATCAAGTACCGCGAGCAGGTCGTGGACGGTCTGGAAAACGCCCCTGACGCGTTTACGGGCCTCCTGGAAGGCAAGAACTTTGGTAAGCTGGTCGTCCGGGTCGGCAACGACTGAAGCTAGCGCCAGAAAGGCCAGCCGTACATTACGACTGGCCTTTCTCGCTTACTTCCCCCGCTCCGGATACTTGATCCAGCTTTTACCATCCAGCCTCAAATAATGCGTGCTGTTGAAACGCATCATCACACTGCCTTCGTTTTCCGCCACCACATGATCCAGCTGCGGCAGGCTGGTAATAACGGCATTCAGGTCGAAATTCGGATTTTTCCAGGCAGCGCCATCCACCAAGTGATTGATCAATTCCGACAACGCAAAGTAGCTGGCAGGCGTACGGATATGAACAGGCGCCCCACTCAACGTCGCCTTGGCATTGATGAGTTTGACGCCGGCCGGAATGTGCGTCACGGTAGGGCTTGGAATTTCTCGCATACCCTTGATCTGCATGAGATCGCCTCGCAATGCGGCGCCATGCTCGGACACGATCACCAGCAGAACCGGCTTTCCAGAAGCCTGGAGGCGATCAATAAATCCGCTCAGGTCATCTAGTACGTTTTGCAGACGCGGCTTGTATTCTGCCGTGACCGTCTTGCCGGACGTTGGATCAATGACCCGATTCCCGTCGTGCAGCGAGATTGTGTTATAGAACATCGCCTCGCGCGCTGACGCATTGTCTAGTCGCTGTTGCCACCATTTGGAGAGCACTTGTCCATCACGGTAAATGGGCGAGCCATCAAAGCCCGTCATGACGGGCCGCAAGTCCCCAAACGGGAAAAGAGTCGCCTGCATATCACCGTTGTCTTTGACCTGCCCGATCAGATTATCGAAGCGACCGGTATGGTTCATGACCATAGCCTCGTCAAAACCCAACTGCTTGAGATTTTCGAAGAGAAAGCACTGCTTGCTGGCAGGCTGATACAACCCGGCATTAGGCAACTGGCCGCAGCTCGCTCGAAGCAGCCTCAATACAGCTGGTCCGCTGTAAGTAGCGGCCGAATTGAAGTCATCAAACAGCACGTCCATCTTGTTCCAGAGCGGATGCTGACTGAGTCCGACATCCTCCATGTCGTCCCAGGCCAACGAGCAGATATTCAGGATCAGCACGTCAAAGGGGGCCGCGTCGCTACCTAGAGCTGGAGGGAACTGGCTGACCAGAGTGCTCTGATGGGTATAAAAATCACTGAGTGTTGCATTGAGATTAGCATCGGTTGGCTCTACCGTTCCGCCCGCCACCGGCCTGGGCACAGGCGACGCCTGTCCTCCAGGCTGTACAGCCGTGGTTGGGACGTCTACAAGTGTTGGTCCTGCGGCAGGGTTTAATGAACGCCAGAAGGTTGTCTGGCCAGCCATCAGAATCGTTACCAAGGCTACAACCGTTACCGCCGTGAAACGTATCCACTGACTGAAGAACAGGTACCCCACCAACAGCACGAGACCTGCGGCCAGCCAGGAAGTATTAATGAACCGCCCTACCAGCTCAAGGATATAGTCAAAGCTGAACGCCGATATCTCAGCAGACTGGGCAAAGAGCCGGCTGACAGGGGGTAGCCAGGTGTCATATAGATAAAGCGACACGCCAATGGGAATCGCCACGACATGCCTCAGACGGTGCAGCCATACCGGCGGCAGCGGCACCAACAGAAAAGCCGCAAAGGCCAAATTCTCCAACGCATGAAAATTTAGCAGGCCTTGCCAGACCAGCACGAATTTGGTGAGGAAGTAATAATTCCAGAAGCCCAACCCTCGCCAGTATTGAAGCGCGGTGGGTGGCGGCAGCAGTGGTCTATCGGTCATAAACACATCTTCAATCAAGGCGTCCTGCCCGCTCAAGGCGATAGCGAGGCGTAGTCGAATGGATGACGGAGCATAAACGTCCGCCAGGTTTACTGATTACCCCGCCCTTTTGTCTCGCCATCACGAATCTTGCCCCCTTTAAGCTCTATCGAGGGTTTCAGGTAACGAGGCCTTTGTGTCTTGTGAAATATCCAATCCAGTATGGCCTTCCAAGCCGAGCGCAGCAAAAAACCCGCCAGAAAGGCCAGAATGCCGGTCAGAATGATGGCGTAGTGAAACAGCTCATCGCTCATGGGTTGCAGTCCTCTTTACCATAAGCGAAACACGCCTCAATACAGGCTGTGGCTCACCCGATTCGGGAGAGACATCTTTGATGTCAGCCGGCTCGGCAATACCTTTGAGCCGGAAGGCAAGGTCATCCGTATAGTCATGCTGGGCCGGTAGCGCATTCATTCGACTCAGCTCCAGCCCCAACCGCTCGGCGCTGTCATAAATCTCGACACTCGATGCCAGCGTATCGACAGAAACACGAAAAATATTTCGCAAGGCCGGTTCGATATCATTAAGGCGACACGCAAACAGATACAGGTACAAGCTTTGCTCGACCACCGTCACAAAATCGCCACGACGCTTCATGTCGCACTGTGCCAATAGATCCAGTGCGGTCAGACCATGGGCGGGCTTGAGCTTTAATACCATGCCGGGCAGCTCATCCTGTACGATGCGCTCCAGCTCGGCCTGTACACTGCCAATAAAAGTCTCTGCAGCCACATAGCCACGCATGAACTGGGGACGTAATGCCTGCAGGAGCTTATCGAAGTCCGTATCGCCCGTTCGCCGATAAATCTGTCCTTGTACACTTTGCAACTGACTAAAGAAACGGGATACATCGTTCAGGTACGGCACAACGAGGTTGGTACCCGCTGAAAAGAACAGCCGTTCATCCACGTGGCGAAGACACTGACTGATTTCACGAATCACAATCTTGAGCCGATTGCCTCGGGCAGCGCGTAAGCCATGGATCTGTCTTGCCAGCTCCTCTACCTTGCCCGCAGTTGCAATGCCCAGCACTACCGTAGCGGCATGGGCGCCATGGGCTGCATTAAGCAGATCTTCCAGTGAGTCAAACAGCTGCCAATGTCGGGAGGGTGCCTGTCGGCCTGCCAGGCATTCTCGCCAGGCCAGAACCACCTCGTCATCACGGTTACTGGTAGACACTTCCACATCAGCGGCATTGGCCAGTCGCAGGCCGGACTCACTCAGCTCAAGTGAGAAGTCAGCATGAAAAACGCCACCCTCCCCGCTACGCCAGTGATCAATATGGTAATGCACATGAAAGGCATGGCGCTCCATTTCACCCAGGCCGGATAACTCATCACTCAGCGGCGCCAGACGTGTCCGCTGCTGGACACCATCTCCCACCCCAATCATGAGCCATGTAGCCTTGTGCTTACGGACCCATCCGGCCAGATGAGCCAGCCGCTTTTTCAGCGCAGCCTCGGTCAGACTGTCCAATTGGCGAACATCGTACTGCACCACGATCAGCCGGCCGGCCAACCTGCCGTACCATTCAAGCTCTTCGGTCAACCGCTCCAGCCAGCGCTCATGGTTCTGTTCAGCTAGCGTATAAAACCGGACGTTAGTTTTATGAGCCAGCAGAACGTCGATCCAGCTGTCCTTGGGCCGGTCAGGCAATACGCAAATTGACGATACGTCCGAAGCCTGCTCATGGAGGGTTGACAGCAGCAACGTATCGGCCACCAGAGCCTGGTTAACCAACAACCAGTACAGGCCAGGCTGGCGCATATGGCCATATTGTTGAGGTAGGGAATGAATAGCGATGTGCAAACTGTTCGCCTTTGCCTGAAGATAAACACAGCATTGCAGACAACCCAGCGAACATCCAGTTGGCCACACGCCACAATCCCGGTTTTTGACAGTACCCAGGGGAAAAAGTCAGCCTAGCCATTCAATAGCCAGCAACTTGGCAAACAACAGTCGAGCGATTAAGCAGCGACCTCATAACCGCACCTACCACCATCCTTCCCGTATAGCCTTCAGGCCATCAGAAGTTTTGGCCATAAAAGGCAAGTCGCGGCGGACATGTCGCCACGACACGCTGCGGCTTGAGTCAACAGCGTCGGTGAAACAACCTCTTTCTTGATCTAAATCAAGACGTAAGACAGGAAAAGAAGATCTGACAAACGGTCAAGCCGTGCGGGAATGTTTGGGAAATTCCGTATCTAATACTCATCACGGAAAACGCTGCTCTTTGATCATGAAGTCACTTCTTCACCTGTCGGATCTCTCGCTTGGACGCTACCAGGTCAATACAGTGGTCGATTGCGATGGTAGCCTGACCATTACTGCAGCTCCCGTAACGGGGAATTCTCCGCTCACCTGGAAGCTGACCTCAGCGCAAGTCCAGAACCCTTTGCTGATGGACACTGTGCTAACGGACATAGAGCGCGAACTTCGCAAACCAACGTCTTTCAGCGAACCCTGCCTGCCGGATCTGACACTCGCAACTTACGCCCCAAGCGCTCGGTATCTAAAACGCTGACATCCTGCCCGTATATTCGGCAGAAATTTCACTCAGAATGCACAAAACCCCTGGAGCTTTCGCTCTCAGGGGTTTTGTTAATCTGGCGGTGAGGGTGGGATTCGAACCCACGATACGATTTCTCGTATACACACTTTCCAGGCGTGCTCCTTCAACCGCTCGGACACCTCACCAGAATTTTTCTCAACGTCTGCGTCGTTGAGGTGCGCTACTATATCCATGTAGTTTTGAAATGGCAAATTTTTTTTAATGTATTCATGCATTTAAATCAGAAAGCCCAGTTCACGCGTGACCAGGCAGTCAACCAAACGGCTTTACGTGACTCGAAACAGTCGTTACGTTCACCGCAATATCAATAACGACAACGGCTCACTCATGAACGCACTTGTTTCTTATCGCTATGAATCCCCTGTGGCAACGCTTACGCTGAACAACGGTAAGGTCAATGCACTCTCGCCAGCTGTTATCGATGCGCTGAACGAGGCCCTCGATCAGGCCGAAAAGGACAAAGCCATTGTGGTCATTACAGGCCAACCGGGAATCCTCTCCGGGGGCTTCGATCTGAAGGTCATGATGAGCGGCCCGCAGCAGGCGATCGACCTAGTCACAATGGGGTCTCGTCTGTCACGCCGTCTGTTGTCCCACCCCTTCCCCGTGATAGTTGCATGCGGTGGTCATGCCGTTGCCAAAGGTGCCTTCCTGTTACTGTCGGCGGACTACCGGATTGGCGTCAAAGGCGCCTTTACCATAGGGCTGAATGAAGTCGCCATTGGTATGACAATGCATCAGGCGGGTATTGAAATCGCACGCGACCGGTTGCCCCGTCCCGCCTTTCAACGAGCCGTGATTGGTGCTGAAATGTTTTCACCTGAAGCGGCTGTCGAAGCAGGCTTTCTGGATGAAGTCGTAGCGCCAGAAGCGTTGGAAGACGCTGTTCACCGCGCCGCTATGCGCCTGAGCAAGCTCAACATGTCAGCCCATGGGAATACGAAGGTAAAGGCCAGAGCGCCATTACTGTCCGCACTGGATGAGGCTATCGCGCTGGACGCCCAACACTTCGACCGCGCCTGACAATCATCAGACAAACGGCACGCTGTCACGAAGCCTCTGTGAAACGCGTCTATAACAGTGAAAAGATGCTGTACAGCGCTCCTTTTAATCGCTAAACATCATTAAGTAAGAGATTTAGAAAAGCTTTAGATCTAAACAGGCTGTAACTTGCGACCTAGTCTCGACTCAATGTGATATGGCCCTTGCGAGGGCCATATAAATGCCGACAGAGCAATCGAGCTTCTCCCTATAAGAAGAAAGGGCTTGAGTCATGTTAAGAGAACCGACACCCAAGTGGCGGCAAGCGAGTCTTGTGCTGATCATCACCACCATCGTACTTGTACTTCCCAACCTGACCCGCCTGCTGGGGGGCTGATTATCCTGTGGCAGGCAGCCACCATGCCAGCATCAGCGGCAAGAACCCAAACGCCAGTATGGTTGAGCACAATACGAGACTGGCTACTTCCTGGGGAGACCGGTTAGCGCGTAGGGCATAGAGATAGTTGAAAACCGCTACGGGCATGGATGACTGGGTGACGAGGACAGCATGGGCCAGAGGTGGCAGATGTAGCGCCCAACCCACCAGCCAGCCCACAAGAGCACCCAGGCATAATCGGATTCCGCCGAATAGGAAGCCGGACCCCAGGTGTTGTGGCCGTATGCTGGCCAGTGACACGCCCAGCGTAATAAGCATGAGCGGGATAGCGAGGCCAGACATGAGGTCGACGGTATTGGCAATCCAGCGCGGCAGTTGGGCATCGAGCATCATGAGCGATAACGCTATCGCTACGCTGATCATGATGGGATTACCCAACAGCATCTTGAGCGAGCGTTCGCCGGACATCCAGAAAATACCCAGACTGAAATTGCCGATCGACAAGACCAGATAGAACGCCACGGCCAGTGTCATGCCTTGCTCGCCGAACGCATACAGGCACACCGGCAAGCCCATGTTGCCTACATTGGGAAACATGAATGCCGGGGCCAATACCTTCCAGTCTCGCTTGAAGACACGAGCAAGCCCATAGGCTACCAAACCCATGATCGCGCAGATAATAACGCAGGCCAGGGCCATTTGCCCAAAGCTGTGCTTGTCGATGTGTGCATGCCCCAGTGTCGCCAGGACCAGACAGGGAGAGGCTACGTTGAAGACCAGGCGGGAGATGAAGTCAGTGGGATATTCATAGCCCCAGCGCTTCCAGAAATAGCCGATACCTGCGCCAATGAGCACAGGCGCCATGACCGCGAATAACTCTGACAGCATGCCTTTCTCCCCTGAATCAAGGGTTCATTATGCCCTCTTGGGCAGGAACGGGGAGTAGTAAATCGGTATCGCAGGACGTGAGATCAAACGGAGCATGTGGCAGAAACTAAAATGAGGCATGACACTAACGGCCACGCCTCGACGTCAGGATCAGGTCCTCCTGATTTCCTGGGTTACGCCCCAGCCATCCAACGTTCCGCCAAGAGGACTGACGACAGCCTCAAGATCAGACTCGAAATCGTCAATTGTCGTATAGGTAGCAAACATGACCTTACTGACCTGTAAGTGCCACCCACCCTCTTCGTGCGGGATTATCTGAGCGTTCAACGACTCTCCCTTGAATTGACATGCAGCCTCTCGGGCCTGTTTTTCATCAGGAAAAATAGCGAAGAAATCGATGGGATGTATGCGTGAGAAGTCGAAACCACCCTCCTTCATCTGCCGGAGCACAGTAAGGCTTACATCATCGGAGATGTTTAAAGGCATAGGGCACCTCCTGCTCATTGAATGGGATTTTTAGTTAATGCGATAGAGCGTGATAGAGGCGTTGCAACGGTGATCGCCGGTATCAGCGAAGCCACCCGCAGAGCCCTTTCAACTAAAAGAACGCCAACACAAACGCCTGACGTATAGCATTGCACACAACTAAAAGAGAGCTTTGAGGCGGCACCGGTTCCTTGGATAGCGACGAGTGGTGCGTGCCCTGCAAATGATCACAGGGCACCTTCCGAAAGTATCAGGCGTTGGAAGTCTTGCCAATGGCGCCTAGTACATATTGAGGCAGCGCAAAGGCACCAATATGGATGTCGGCATTGTAATAGCGCGTAACAATGCCGGAGACTGCGAACCGTTCGCGTAGGGTATCTACCGGCACGAAACGTTTGCCAGCGTCTCGGCTGCCCCAGGCAAAGGTCATCGCGCCGCCAATGTAGGTCGGTACGGCAGCCTGATAGAAATGCCAGTCAGCAAAGAGCCCGTTGACCCGGCTTGCTGTGGTCTTCACTTCGTCAAGCTGCATGAAGGGCGTGCCGTTCTGCGTGACCAGGATTCCACCTTCATTCAGGCAGCGATGGCAGGCCTGATAAAAGTTTTCCGAGAACAGTACTTCACCCGGGCCGATGGGATCGGTCGAGTCGGAAATGATCACGTCGAAACGGTCAGTGGTATTTGCCACGAAGCGCATACCGTCATCGATGACAAGGTTGAGACGCGAGTCGTCAAATGCGCCATTGGAGTGATTGGGCAGATAGGTTTTGCACATGTCGACCACGGCCGCATCGATTTCCACCATGGTGATGTGCTCGACACTCTTGTGCTTGGCCACTTCCCGCAGGATACCGCCGTCACCGCCACCGATGATCAGGACACGCTTGGCCTGACCATGGGCAAACAACGGCACATGGGTAAGCATCTCGTGGTAAATGAACTCATCGGCTTCGGTCGTCTGGATTACGCCGTCCAGCGCCATGACGCGTCCCATGCGGGCATTCTTGAAAATAACGAGTTGCTGGTGCTCGGTACGAACCTCATGGAGCAGCTCGTCCATGCGAAAGCGTTGGCCATAGCCGTCATATAGGGTTTCTAGATAATCTTTCATTGAGAGGTCTCCCGTTCCTCGGATGGGCGGAACGGAAAACGCCCGCCCTGGAAAAGGCGGGCATTGTAAGGGCAATACGTGACGGTCTCCAGACGCGTTCTACTACCCTTTATGCGTTGGCGCCGATACGGACGTACTTCCGCGAGGACCCGCAAGCCCCCAGGCAATCAGCCCCACGACTGGCAGAATGATAATAAGCAGTGTCCAGAAGATCTTCTTGTTACTGGTGCTGTCGCTGCGAATCACGCTAACGATAGCCCAGATATCCAGCAAGAAGACGATGAAACCGATGACACCGCCTATAGTTGAGTTAATCATGGGTGCTCTCCAATTCAGTTCCGGTAAAATTGGGACTGCGCACCCGAGGCGGTAGTTCGCCTCAAACGACCGAATGTCGCTGATATCCCTTTTGTCAGAGCGCCAGAGGGTCGATTTCAGCAAAGCTTTTCACGCAAGGGTGACCGGCCAGCTCGCCGCCCTCGCGAACCAGGCCACAGGTTTTCATACCGGCAGACCGGGCAGCATCCAGCTCCTCGACAACATCCGATAAGAAGAGAATTTCATCTGCCTGATGCGTGGTTGCGCTGGCGATACGGCTATAGGAAGCGGCTTCACGCTTGCCTCCGGTCATCGTATCGAAGTAGCCGGAAAACAGCGGCGTCAGGTCTCCAGCCTCGGAACAACCGAAGATGAGCTTTTGCGCCTGCGCAGAGCCGGAAGAATAGACGTAAAGCGCAATCCCCAGCGCATGCCAGCGCCGAAGGGCTTCGACGGCATCCGGATAGACGTGCCCTTTCAGCTCGCCGGCCTTGTAGCCCTGTGCCCAGATCATGCCCTGCAAGGCCTTGAGCGGTGTAACCTTACGATCCTCAGCGATCCAGCCCAGCAGAATCTCAATGACGCGCTCGGTATCGGCAGTCAACTCCCCGGCCTCGGCGCGCACCGCATCCAGCTGCTCTGCCACTGCCACCTCCTGAGCATGCTCACGCACATAGCCCGGCAGATGCTTGGCCGCAAAAGGAAACAGGACATCAAAGACAAAGCTGACCGCGCTGGTCGTGCCCTCGATATCGGTCAGGATAGCGCGAATAGTCATGCATCTGCCTCCAGGCGTGGAAAACGGGAAGCAATGTCTTCCCCAGTGAACTGGGCGATCCATCCCTCAGGATTATTGAACAGCCGGATCGCAACGAAGTTGGGCTCTTCGCTCATATCGAACCAGTGCGGTGTACCGGCGGGCACTGAAATTAGGTCATTCTTCTCGCACAGTACGGCATAGATATATTCGCCGATATGCAAGGTAAAGAGGCCACGCCCGGCCACGAAAAAGCGGACCTCATCCTCCGCATGACGATGCTCGTCCAGAAACTTGGCGCGCAGCTCGGCTTTCTGAGGATGATCAGCCTTCATGCTGATCACATCCACGGTCTGATAGCCGCGCTCCTGGATAAGACGATCGATCTCGGGACGATAGGCAGCAATCACTTCTTCCTGGCTCGCCCCCGGCGCTACAGGCGCCGTGGCCTGCCAGCGTTCGAATCGAACGCCTACTTCGGCCAGCGTTGCCGCGATATGATCACCCTGGGTAAGCACCTTGTTGGGCTGCTCGGGATGGGACTCATGGTAGACAGTCAGGCGGCTCATGTCCGGATACTCAATATTTTAAGTTCACATTCGAAAAGAAACTCGAACGCCTCGATCTGGCGCAAGGCATCGCTCATACGAGCCCCCCAAGTATAGAGACCATGACCACGAATCAAATACCCCACGCAGTCTGGATGCGTGTCGAGCCATGCCTGAACATGCGTGGCAAGCCGGGCGATGTCCTGATCGTTTTCAAAGATCGGTACCAGTACCCTGCCCTCGTGGGTCGTGATACCGCTGAAGGCCTTCTGCAGCTCATAGTCATGCAGTACCAGCGCCTCGTCGGCAACCATCCGGGACAGAACCGTGGCATTAACCGAATGCGTATGCAGCACCGCCCCAATCTCCGGCTTCCATCGATACAGCTGGGTATGCAGCAGCGTTTCGGCCGACGGCTTCTTGCCGGGCTCCAGGCTGTTACCTTCCAGGTCCGTTACGAGCACATCATCCAGGCCCAACTGTCCCTTGTGCTTGCCTGAGACTGTAAGCAACGCGCGGGTCTCGGACAGCCGGGCAGAGTAATTGCTACTGGTTGCTGGAGACCATCCCCGACTGTAGAGAAACTGACCCGCCTCAATGATTTGCTGCGCCAGCAGCTCCCGATGATTCATCATGATGTCGATCTTCCAAACGCGTAATGATCATGCATGCCCCCACCAGCGCTGCCAGGCTGGCGAAGCCGAATGTCCAGGCAGGACCCAACACCTGCCAGCTATAACCGGAGTAAAACGCCCCCAAGGCGCCTCCGGTTCCCGACAGTGCAGCATACAGTGCCTGCCCCTGCCCTTGATGTCTGTTTCCGAAACGGCGCTGGATGAAATGGATCGCCGATGCATGAAAACAACCAAATGTAGCCGCATGAATGACCTGGGCAAAGAGCAGAACCCCTAGGTAATCGGCAAGATGACCCAACAGCAGCCAGCGCAGCGCTGCAAGCAGAAAGCTGGCCGCAAGTACCTGTCTCAGGCTGAACAGGGTCAACAAACGAGGCATGACCAAAAAGATCAGCACCTCCGCCACAACCCCTATTGCCCACAAGAGACCGATCGTGCCGCGAGCATAACCCAGGTTTTCCAGGTGTATCGTTAGAAAGGTGTAATAAGGCCCATGGGAGAGCTGCATGAGGCAGGCCCCCAAATAAAAAGCCATGACGCCCGGTTGACGCAGACAACCCATGAGTCCGCCTTCGCTTCCGCTGTTTTCCAGTTTTACCGCAAGAGGCGACGGAACCCAGATACTGCCTATGACAATACCGGCCATGATGACCAGCAGGCCGGCTGGGTACAGATCAAGACTGAAATGCTCGAACAGCTTGCCCAGCCCTACCACTGCTGCAATAAACCCGACGGATCCCCAGAGGCGAATGCGGCTATACAGCGAAGCCTGTTCACGCAGGTGTGCCAGGGTAATGGCTTCAAACTGTGGCAGCACCGCGTGCCAGAAGAACGCATGGGCCGCCATGACCAGGGCGAGCCAGGCGTAGCTATGACTGAGGTAAATCCCCGCAAAGCAGATGAGCGTGCAGCAGGCGCCGAAACGAACAATGGTCAACCGCTTACCGGTACGGTCGCCCAGCCACCCCCAGAGATTGGGTGCCAGGCAGCGCATCAGCATGGGAATAGCGACCAGTTGACCGATATGCTCGCTGGAAAACCCCAAATGATGAAAGTAGAGCGACAGAAACGGCGCCGTTGCGCCCAGCAAGGCGAAGTAGAAGAAATAGAAGCTGGACAGACGCCAATAAGGAATCGGCATTGACTCATGTGTATTCATGCAGTGCCCGAGTAGGCCGGTACAGCTGATCAGCGGCGTGCCTATTCATGCAGCTGCCCTCCACGGGCAGCTGCAGTTGAACCTGTCTATAGGCTGATAAGCCCGCAATCAGAGCTGACCCAAGACAGGCGTTCCTACGTGTACATCCGCATTCTGGGCACGATGTCGCAGGTAGTGATCCATCAGGACGAGCGCCATCATCGCCTCGGCAATCGGGGTGGCCCGAATACCAACGCAAGGATCGTGGCGGCCCTTGGTTATCACATCAACGGGCTGGCCATTCACATCGATGGAACGGCCAGACGTGGTAATGCTTGAGGTAGGCTTGAGCGCCAGATGCGCTACGATCGGCTGCCCGGAGGAAATACCTCCCAGTACACCGCCGGCGTTGTTGCTGAGAAAACCTTCGGGGGTCAGCTCATCACGGTGCTCGGTGCCCCGCTGCGCCACACTGGCAAATCCGGCGCCGATCTCGACGCCCTTTACCGCGTTGACGCTCATCAGGGCATACGCCAGCTCGGCATCCAAACGATCGAAGATTGGCTCACCCAAGCCGGGCGGAACACCATCGGCCACGACCGTGACCCGGGCGCCTACCGAATCCTGATCGCGACGCAGCTGATCCATGTACGTTTCCAACTCTGGGACCTTGTCTGGATCAGGACAGAAGAACGCATTCTCCTCCACGCTATCCCAGGTCTTGAACGGAATTTCGATAGGACCGAGCTGGCTCATGTAGCCCCGGACACGGATGCCCTTGGTTGCCAGAAACTTCTTGGCAATGGCGCCAGCCGCAACCCGCATGGATGTTTCACGAGCAGAGCTGCGGCCACCGCCACGGTAGTCACGCAACCCGTACTTATGGTGATAGGTATAGTCCGCGTGAGCTGGGCGGAACAGGTCCTTGATGGCAGAGTAGTCCTTTGACTTCTGGTCGGTGTTGCGAATCAGTAAGGCGATAGGCGTACCGGTGGTGACGCCTTCGAACACGCCAGACAAGATCTCGACCTCATCCGGCTCCTGGCGCTGGGTAGTATGCCGACTGGTGCCCGGCTTGCGACGGTCCAGATCATGTTGAAGGTCAGCCAACGCCAACGGCAGCCCCGGTGGGCATCCGTCTACAATCGCGACCAGCCCGGGCCCATGGCTCTCGCCAGCCGTGGTAACAGTGAACAATGTGCCAAAGGTATTGCCGGACATGTCGCAAAGCTCCGCAGAATCGATGGACCGGAGCCTATCCAGCGCCGGCACAGAAAGCGAACGAGTATACCTTCTGGCTTTCCCGAGTTCATCTTTAGAACCCTAACCGTTACGCTGCGTCCAATTACGGGTTACCGGAACCGTCCGGTGTCCTTTGTTTATGGTCATGAGTGTTGTGATGTCCCGTCTGCTTGTTCTGCTGTGTTGCCTTCTGACGCTACCCGCATTCGCGGCCAGGGGGCCGATCCTATATCACCCTATCAACCTTGAGACGGCCAACGGAACGCTGTATGGCAGCTTGGTCATGCCGGAAAGTCACAAGCCACAGCCGGTAGCTCTTATCATTGCAGGTTCCGGGCCTACAGACCGTGACGGCAATAACCCCATGGCGCGTAACTTTGCCTTGAAACGCCTGGCCGAGGCCCTGGCTGAGAACGGTATTGCCAGCGTTCGCTATGACAAGCGTGGCGTTGCACAAAGTACGCCTGCTGCGCCACGGGAAGAAGACTTGAGCGTCCCACGCTATGTTGCAGATATCGTCGCATGGTCGAAAAAGCTCCACTCAGACCCGCGTTTTACAAAACTGATCCTGATCGGCCATAGCGAAGGCGCCCTCATGGCCAGCCTCGCTGCCAACGATGCAGGTGCCGATGCCCTGATTACCTTGTCGGGAAGTGGCCGCCCCATCGACGACGTGTTGCGCGAGCAATTGGCAACCAAGCTGTCCCCTCCGCTGCTGGCCAGCGCACAATGGATCATGGATCAGCTGGATAAAGGCCAGATGCAGCTTCAGGTACCGGAGCCCCTGATGGTGCTGTTTCGCCCTAGCGTTCAGCCTTACCTGATCACCCTCTTCCGGGAGAATCCCGCCCAGGCCTTCGCTCAGGTCAAGGCTCCGGCATTGATCATCCAGGGCAAGCATGACATTCAGGTAGACATCAAGGATGCCGAGGCGCTTAAACGGGCAAGGCCCGAGGCCGAGCTGGCACTGATTCCCGGTATGAATCATATGCTCAGAATCACGCCAGCCAATGTCGAAGCTCAGCTTTCCACCTACAACAACCCGGATCTTCCATTAGCGGGCGAATTGGTGGAGCGAATGACTGTCTTCATTCAGGAAAAAGTCTCTAGTTCACGCTGATTTGGCCGATATAGCGATTTGAATTACCCCATGCGGAGGTAGAAAAGGATCGCGGCCATGACTGAAACCGATATTGAAGAACCCACTACCGCCGAGGAAACCGCCCCTGAGAAGCAGACGCATCCCTGGGCCGAGCTCGGACCGGAATATTTTTACCTGCTGCGTCTGACACCGTTGCCTACGGATCGTATTACCGGGCCTCGCCCGCTGCGCTTTGTGCAGTTTGGTAAGACCGAACGGCATGGAGACGATCTGAGCGTTTTATCGTTGAGCATTCAGCTGCCCGGACAGCGCGTTCACCGTGATCAAAACTTCCTGAATATCTGGGCTGATCACGAGAACAAGGAGATCCGCTTCACCGCCGAACCCGGCGGACTTGAAGGCGGACTGTTGCAAGTCGAGCCATCCAATCGTGGCCTGGGCCGCTTTCTGTTGGCTCAGGGCATTGCATGGGCCAAGACCAAGTGGGGCCACTACAAGGTGGCCAACCTTGATCTGCCAGCCCGTGATGGATTTGTCGAGGAGATGCGCAAGCGCCGCGACCATGCACTGGAAGCTCAGGGTTTTACCCTTACCTATCTTGAGGGGCAAACCCTCAAGGCCATCTGTAGCGCGCCCAAGGCCAGCGAGCTTAAAAGCGAATGGAACATGGATAAGGTGCAGGTGCTTTCCCTGCTGGATGTAGGCAGCATGCTGGAACAGGCGGACAAGAACCTGCATGAGCGTGACCTCAGCGTGTTCAAGCTGCAGGAGCAGATTGCCGCCTACCGTCGTGACGATGCGGGCCTGAAGTTCACCATGGCATGCCTGATGGCGTTCTGCCTCTTCGAGGCCGGGCTGCTGATCTGGATGGTGTTTCATTGAGTCAAAAGGCTTCAGGCGTTACAGCTACGCCTGAAGCCGATGCTTTATCGGCACTCTTTTGGCACGTGCTTACTTGGGATTGAGAACCCTCCCTCTAGGGCTCCAACCGCTCTGCGGGACACTTTAGCGTCCAAATGTTTTTAAGAACATCAGTGATCACCAACGCTGACCGTTGCGCTGCAACTCCAACCGGCGGATGAACTCCTCCAGAACCAACGCATACAGATCATCCTTCAGGACGGCATCCTCGATCCCTGAGTCGATATTGGGATTGTCGTTGACCTCGATGACCGCCATTCGCTCGCCCGCCTGCTTGAGGTCAACTCCGTACAGGCCGTCGCCGATAAGGTTGGCAGTACGAACCGCCAGCTCGACCACTTCATGAGGTGCCTCCTGAATGGGTACGGTACGAAAGTCACCACTGCTCTCGACCGCACCGGCGCTGTGATCGTAGATCTGCCAATGCCCTTTCGACATGAAGTACTGACAGGCAAAGATAGGCTCTTGGTTGAGCACCCCTATGCGCCAGTCATAGTCGGTATAAAAGAACTCCTGGGCCAGGAGCAGCACGGAGCGCTCGAACAACTCGGCGCTCGCCTTGTTCAACTCCTCCTGATTGGAGACCTTCATAACGCCACGCGAGAACGAACCATCCGGAATCTTTAGCACCAGCGGAAAGCCCAGCCGCTCCCCTACCGTTGCCAACTGGGCGGCATTGTCCTTGTACAGAATTTCCGTCTTGGGCATGTCCAGCTTGTGTGCTTTAAGCAAATCCGCCAGATAGACTTTATTGGTGCATCGCAGGATCGAGCGGGGATCATCCATTACCACCAACCCCTCGCTTTCCGCTTTTTTGGCGAAACGATACGTGTGATGATCGATGGCAGTTGTCTCACGGATAAACAGCGCATCGAACTCCGAAAGGCGTGAGTAATCCTTTTTCTCGATCAACTCGACATCAATTCCCAGGCGCTTGCCAATCCGGACAAAGCTTTTCAGAGCCTTGGCATCAGAAGGCGGAAACGCTTCTTTCGGGTCATGCAGGATAGCCATTTCGAAGCGATATTTTTCGCGTACGCGCGGCTTGAGCCAGACCTGTCGACTAAAACCATCCAAGGCATTGGCAAAAAGGTCTTCCTGAGCTTCGTGCAGCTTGTGTATGGCTCCCAGCTTGACGCCCCCAATATGCCAGCCCTCACGATTGCGGCGAAAATCCACGAGCAGCAGTGGACTGGGGAAAGCTTCAAACAGCTGGCGGGCCAGATCCTGCAAGGCTTCGATATCGGTTCGCCCAAAGTACAGGGTCAACGTGAACCCATCAGCACTGGCGTAGGGATGGCCCTTCAAGGCCTTGCTCAGTAACCTGTCGAGATCTTCCAGCGCCAGGTTATAGATGGATTTACGGGAGAGCTCACTGATCGTGCGAACGGAGGGAATTACCTTGTGACCCCGGGCCTCTGCCAGTAATGAGCAGTAATACCCGTGCCCTAGGTACTTCTGGTTACGGCACAGGTTGATGACCTGCACACGCTTGCCGTTATCTTGCTCATTTGACTGCTCAAGGTATTCCTGGGCAGTGATAACGTCTTCGCTCGGATAATAGGATGACCAATCCTCCTTGCGCTCGACGATGATATACAGCTTGCTCACAACACCTCCTCGGTGCAGATAATCGCCTTGGGAGCCTATTACCAACGTTCCTGTCAAACGACTCAGGTTCGGTCTGTACCAGTTGATGGACAGACGAAAACTACGTAACACAGCCTCCATTAACCGCGGCTTAACCGCACTGCTGAGGACCGAGCGACTGTCTTTGAGGCGCTTGACCTGGCTAGGGATTCACACAAATGAATTTCATGCTACGCCCTGCTGTTCACGAGGACCTCAACGCACTGGTTGAGCTGGAGAAACGGTGCTTTGAATACGACCGCCTTTCGCGGCGCAATTTCCAATGGATGCTGACTCGAGCCAATGCCTCTCTCACGCTGGTGGAAGAGGCTGGAAATACCCTGGGGTACGCCTTGGTTCTGTTTCACCAAAACACCTCCCTGGCGCGGCTGTATTCCATTGCCATCGACCCGGCAGCTCGGGGGCACAAGCTTGGGCAGCACCTGCTCGAAGCTGCGGAAGCCTGTGCCATTGAGCGGGACTGTGCGTACATGCGTCTGGAGGTGCGCCCGGACAATACTGCAGCTATTGCCCTGTATGAACGCAATGGCTATCTCCCTTTTGCAACCGTCGATGACTATTACGAAGATCACAGTCAGGCGCTGCGCTTCGAGAAACGTATCCGTCAGCCCGGTGAAGGCCGGCTACGCAAGGTACCCTTCTATAGACAGACCACGGATTTCACCTGCGGCCCGGCCTCGCTTCTGATGGCCATGGGCGCGCTGGAGCCTGGACGCCCGCTGGAGCGTTGGGAAGAGTTACGTCTCTGGCGTGAGGCTACCACTATTTATATGACCGCCGGCCACGGTGGCTGCGGGCCACACGGCTTGGCCCTGGCCGCCCGACGCCGCGGCTTTCGTGTGAAGTTACAGGTTAACACCCGCGGCCCTCTTTTCCTGGAAGGCGTACGCAGCGAAGAAAAACGTGACGTGATGCGGCTGGTGCATGAGGACTTCAGCCGGGAACTCAAACAGACTGATATTGAACGCCTGATTCGAACAAAGCTGGATATCCCGCAAATCATTGCCGACGGTGGTCTGCCATTGGTGTTGATCAGCAGCTTTCGCCTTATCCAGACCAAAGGCCCTCACTGGATCGCTGTAACCGGTTGCGACGAAGACTTCATTTACTTCCACGACCCAGACGTAGACCATAGCCAGCATCGTCGGGAGCTGGACTGCCAACACATTCCGGTCAGCCATGCCGAGTTCGATAAACTCAGCCGCTTTGGCAAGAACAAGCTACGGGCCGCGGTGATCCTTTATCCTCCAGCCCCAGAGACAAATTCGGTAGCGTAAGGGCAGTAGCGTACTGCTTCAGTGCGGTAAGTCCGCTTTAGCTTTCCAAGGTAAAAAACGCTTGATAACGACACTGACGTCTCTAAAACGGAGCTCCTATGAGCACTTGGGTTCTTCTTGTGGTGACCCTTCTGAATACAACCAATCCTCATACCGATAAGGGCAGCTCGCCTATGGTCGCCATGCAGGAGTTCAACTCTCAGAAAACCTGCATGGATGCGCGGACCCAGCTGATAAAAATGAATCCCTCCATCAGTGCGTCCTGTGTTCTGAAGTAAATGTCCCTCCAGCATACGTGGCCATGTACTCAAAAGCACCAGTCAGCCCGGCTGGCGGAGATCTGGCAAATGAATCAGCGCACCCGACACCCTTTGCGGGTAACTTCCAACGTTTTATACGCTGCCGGCTGGGCGTGACTGGATGCGTGCTGCACGAAACGCTCTGGATCATCGAAAGGAAGCTGCCTGAGCGCCTCCGGGCTGAGCGTCCACCATTGAGACGCCAATAATCGTTCAATAAGCTCAGGCGCAAAGCGGTATCGAATGATCCTGGCCGGAGAACCCCCTACGATGGCATAAGGCGGCACATCCTTAGTAACCAGTGCTCGGGCAGCGATAACCGCACCGGTACCCACCGAGAGCCCATCCATAATCATGGCATCACGGCCAATCCATACATCATGGCCAATGACGCTCATCTTCTGCTTGCCTTGGTAAGGTAGCCCCGCCTCATCAGACGCGAACGGATGAGAAGTTGCCCAGTGAACGGGATGGGTATCCCGCTCCTGTCCGATCAGAACGTTGTTGCCAATCGAGCAAAAACGCCCGATAGACTGGACCAGATATAGCTCGCTGCCGCCTCGAATATAGGTATAGGCTCCAACAGAAAGATGACGGGCAGCCACATCCACAGGACCGATCGAAACATGCTCTTCCAGTAGCAATGTGGTTCTGCTACTGAGGCCAAGAGGTCCGTTCGACAGCTTGCAGCCCTGCTTTCTGAGCCAGCGTTTCCAGTAGGCATTTCTGAATTCTTTTATCACGGCACCTTCTCAACCACCCGACACGCAAGCTGGAGCGTTGGCTTGACCCAGACGCTCCGTCGCTAGCTAGTATTACCCAGGTTGCACCGTCAAAGGTAAAAAGCGTCCCGGCCTATCGTATGGTCAGATGCTTGTCATCCAGCGAAGTTACCGCGTTGATCGGATGATCCGACGTCAGAAAGGCACGCATGTCCGCCCCGCTGGGTTGTTGATAGATACGAAGCCCAAACTCCGGCAGGATCGCCAGCAAATGATCGAAAATATCGCTCTGGATATTCTCGTACTGTGCCCAGATCACCGTATTGGTAAAGCAGTACACCTCCAGGGGTAAACCGCTGGAGGTAGGATCGAGCTGGCGAACCAGTAGGGTCATGTCCTGCCGAAGGCCGGGATGGCTACGCAGGTAACGCTCTACATACACCCGAAATGTACCCAGGTTGGTAATACGACGCGTGTTGACAGGCTCCTGACCGCGCTCAGCCAGCTTATCATTCCACTCCTTCAGCTCCTTCTGCTTGTTGTCCAGGTAGTCCGCCAGCAAGCTGAAACGATGCAGATGTCGATACTCATCACCATCGATGAAATGCACGCTCTGCTGATCTAGGAAAAGGCTGCGCTTGATGCGGCGACCGCCGGATTCCTGCATACCGCGGTAGTTCTTGAACGCATCGGAGATAAAGCGTTTGGTGGGAATCGTGGTGATCGTCTTGTCGAAGTTCTGCACTTTGACCGTGTGCAAAGCGATATCGATGACATCCCCACTGGCGTTGAGCTGGGGCATCTCTATCCAGTCACCGATGCGCACGATGTCCCCGGATGAGATCTGTACGCTGGCCACCAGTGACAGGAGCGTATCCTGGAAGATCAATAGCAGCACAGCAGCCATCGCGCCCAGTCCGGACAGGAGAATCAATGGCGAGCGATCAATCAGCGTGGCGATGATCAGAATGGATGCCAGGCAGAATATGCCGATCTTGAGGACCTGGATGTACCCCTTGATCGGCCGGAATCGCGCATCGGGACGGCGCTGGTAAACCGCATTGACAATATCGAGCAGATTACTGATCGCCAACACGATAGTAAGGATAATGAACGCGCTACACACGTTCCCAACTACTGTGACCAACGCCTCCGGCAGGCCGGGCACTGCGAGTATACCCGTCGACAGGATCAAGGCTGGCACGACATTAGCCAGGCGCGCGATCATCGGGGTATTGGTGACCTCGCTTTTAAGACCCAGCGAAGCACTGCTTAATAGCCGGTAAACACCCTTCACCAGAATACGCTTCACAATCCAGTTACATAGCCAGGCAGCCAGCAGCAACAAGGTCAGGCAGAACAGCGTGTAGAGCTCGGGATAGTTCCTGAGCCAGTTTAACGAGGCATCTAAATAAGTAGTCATAATCTTTGCTTTTTAGAGTCGCACCATCCTGATCCGGACGGCGGGGAGGCGTTACGGTAGCAAAATGCAACCGGCTTCTGTATGACCGGCGACAAACCGGCGTTACCTGACCCGGCATGGCCGTATCGTTGAGCCGCTAAAGACATTTCGGAGGAAGCAGACTATGCTGCGGTGGCCTTTTCCGTATAACCACAACACCACGGACCCGGCCATGACTCGACCTTTGCGCAAACGCGATCCGTCGTATGAACTGATGGACGACCTTAGCGGCCATTCGGTGATCTACCGCGAGCACGGTTTCCCCTGCCCTCTGGTTCGCTGGCATTTTCACAAGGAATACGAGCTGCATCTGATCATAGCCAGCTCGGGCACAGCCTTCATTGGCGACTATATCGGCAGCTTTTATCCTTACAGCCTGTTCTTGACCGGTCCTAACCTGCCCCATAACTGGATCAGCCAAGTAGCGGAAGGTGAGGTCGTCGACAAGCGCGACATGCTGGTTAACTTTACCGATGAGACGCTTGAAAACGCGGCGACAGTCTTTCCTGAACTCAATGCACTGAACCCGCTGCTTGAGCGCGCCCGTTTCGGCATTCAGTTCCACTGTTCGCGCACCATCAATGAATCGGCAGATCTTCTGCAGCGTATTGCCGAGACGCGGGGTGCCAGCCGTCTGGGTCACTTTTTCGTACTGATGGAGCTGCTGGCGACCTGTGAGGATTATCACCTGCTGAGCGGCGCGCCGATTCGTTCGGAAGACGACGAACATACTCTGGACCGTACCAACAAGGCGCTTAACTTCATCTTCGAGCGCTATACCAGTGAGCTCACGCTTGAAGAAGCAGCAGAGCACCTGGGCATGACGCCTACCTATTTTTCCCGCTTCTTTCGCAAGGCTACCGGGCGGTGCTTTATTGAATTCGTGAACAGCCTGCGTATCAGCAAATCCTGCGAGCTGTTATCGCAAAGCGAAAAGGCCGTGACAGACGTCTGTTTTGAGTCAGGCTTCAATAACATTTCCAATTTCAATCGCCGCTTCCAACAAATGAAAGGCATGACGCCTACGCATTATCGGCGCCTCACGGTAAAACGCTTGACCGAGCAGAACGTATAAACCGGGTCCAGGCGACTGCTCATTGCCTGCCAATACCTTGCAATTTCTGTCACGCAGGCTCAACGCCAAAAACGCACCAAGCCCTACTGCAGAGCGTTCTGTTGCTATTTCACACGCAAAGATCACTCGCTAACAAGTGCAAAAAAGTATCAGCCTGAGTGTGTTTTCGCATTTGTCTACCGCTTAACTTAAGGGGTGTAATCAATCGAACACGCTCCTCCTGTTTCGCAGTCTGGGGGTTAAAACAACAATAAGAGCTTCTGTCGCTACGGCGCAGAAGGGAGTGCGACATGAACATGCTATTGAAAGCGCTTTTCGCTACAGCCGGAATTTGTGCCGTCACCTATGCTCAGGCCGCCACGGTCACCATCGCTACCGTTAACAACAGCGATATGATTCGGATGCAACGGCTCTCCAAAACCTTTGAAGAGCAGCATCCGGATATCAAACTCAGTTGGGTAGTCCTTGAAGAAAACGTACTTCGCCAACGCCTGACGACTGACATTGCCACGCAGGGCGGTCAATTCGACGTGCTGACCATTGGCATGTACGAAACCGGTCTCTGGGGTGCCAAAGGCTGGCTGGAACCTATGAAAGACCTGCCAGCCGACTATGATGTGAACGATCTGTTTCCTTCGGTACGAGAAGGTTTGTCCGTCAAGGGCACGCTGTATGCCTTGCCGTTCTATGCGGAAAGCTCAATTACCTACTACCGTAAGGACCTCTTCAAGGACGCCGGGCTGACCATGCCCGAGCAGCCAACCTGGGAACAGCTCGGTGAATTTGCCGCCAAACTTCACCATCCCGACAAGGATCAGTATGGCATTTGCCTGCGCGGCAAAGCTGGCTGGGGTGAAAACATGGCGCTGATCGGCACCATGGCCAATGCTTTCGGTGCACGTTGGTTCGATGAAAAGTGGCAGCCGGAATTCACTGGCCCGGAATGGACCAAGGCCGCCAACTTTTATGTCGATACGATGAAGAAGTACGGCCCTCCCGGTGCGTCCAGCAACGGCTTCAACGAAAACCTGGCGCTGTTCAACAGCGGCAAGTGCGCCCTATGGGTGGATGCCAGCGTGGCCGGGTCTTTTACGACCGACAAATCGCAAAGCAAGGTGGCTGACCAGGTGGGCTTTGCCGCCTCCCCAACGCAGGTAACCGATAAAGGTTCGTCTTGGCTTTATGCTTGGTCCCTGGCGATTCCTTCCAGCTCCAAAAACAAGGAAGCTGCACAGTCCTTTGTGACATGGGCGACGTCCAAGCAATACGCCACCTTGGTAGCTGACAAGGAAGGTATCGCCAACGTCCCGCCAGGTACGCGCAAGTCTACATACAGCGAGGCCTACATGCAGGCCGCACCCTTCGCCAAGGTATCCCTGTCCATGCTGGAAAAGGCCGACCCGGCGCATCCCGCTGCCAAGCCTGTTCCTTATGTGGGTATTCAGTACGTAACCATTCCTGAGTTCCAGGCTATCGGCACCTCGGTGGGCAAGTTGTTCTCGGCGGCACTGACCGGACAGATGCCCGTGCAGCAGGCGTTGCAGGCTGCCCAGCAGTCGACCTCTCGCGAAATGAAACGCGCGGGTTATCCCAAATAGCTTAACCGGTTCGGCGTGGCCGTAATGGCTGCGCCGCTTCAGGACAAGCCTGGCCTGACAGCTTTCTGGATGGCCGCCCTGTAGACCTCTCGCTGCAACGGTTCGGAGCGACTGTCATGAATACAACCACGTTGAAAAGCCCCGTCTCTACCCAGGCACGAGCTCGTGAGCACACCGCCCGCAAGCGCCGGACCAGCCCCGGCTGGTTTCTGGTCAGCCCGTCGGTCCTGCTGCTTCTGCTCTGGATGATCGTGCCATTGGGCATGACCATCTACTTTTCGCTAATTCGCTATAACCTGCTCTACCCCGGTGAGAATGACTTCGTCGGTCTGGAGAATTTCGAATACTTCATCACCGACACCGGCTTCATGCCGGGCATGACCAACACCCTGCTACTGGTGGGCAGTGTCTTGTTGATCAGTGTGGTCCTGGGCGTACTGATTTCAGCGCTTCTGGAAGCCACCGAGTTCTGGGGGCGTGGGATTGTACGGGTCTTTCTGATTTCCCCCTTCTTCATCATGCCTACCGTCAGCGCACTGATCTGGAAGAACCTCATCTTCCATCCGGTTTCAGGCATTCTCGCCGCCGTCTGGAAGTTTTTTGGCGCACAGCCAATCGACTGGCTGGCAAATTACCCATTGCTGTCGATCATCTTGATCGTGTCCTGGCAATGGCTGCCCTTCGCCATTCTTATCCTGATGACCGCCATGCAGTCGCTTGATCAGGAGCAGAAAGAAGCAGCACGGCTGGACGGCGCCGGCCCGCTTGCCATTTTTTGGCACCTCACCCTGCCCCATCTGGCGCGTCCCATTGCCGTCGTGGTGATGATCGAAACGATCTTTCTACTTTCGGTCTTCGCTGAGATCTTTACCACCACCAGTGGCGGCCCTGGCTTCGCGTCTACCAACCTTGCGTATCTGATCTATAACCAGGCACTTCTGCAATTCGATGTAGGCATGGCCTCGGCAGGCGGATTGATCGCTGTCGTGATCGCCAACATTGCCGCCATCATCCTGGTTCGGATGCTTGGCAAGAACCTGACCCAACAGTGAGGATGCGACCATGATGACGCTCAAGCAATCTCGTCGCCTGCACAGTGCCGTTCTCGGCACGCTGGCCTGGATCATTGCGCTGGTGCTGTTCTTTCCAATCTTCTGGATGATCCTCACCAGCTTCAAGACTGAAATCGATGCCTTTGCAACCCCTCCGCAGTTCATCTTTATGCCCACGCTGGAGAATTATCTGCACATTCAGGAGCGCAGCGATTACTTTCATTTTGCCTGGAACTCCGTCGCCATCTCCTTTGGCTCTACAGTGCTGGGCTTACTGCTGGCGGTTCCAGCGGCGTACTCCATGGCCTTCCATGAGACGCGCCTGACCAAGCAGACATTGCTCTGGATGCTTTCGACCAAGATGTTACCGGCCGTAGGCGTTCTCATGCCGATCTACCTGATGACCAAGAGCCTGGGCCTGCTCGATACCAAGCTTTCGCTGATCATCATCTACACGCTGATCAACCTGCCCATTATGGTCTGGATGGTCTACACCTACTTCAAGGAAATTCCGAAGGACATCCTGGAAGCTGCTCGCCTGGATGGCGCCACCACCTTTCAGGAAATCGTCAGGGTTCTTCTGCCCATCAGCAAAGGGGGCCTGGCGTCGACGGTCCTGCTGTCGCTGATCCTGTGCTGGAACGAAGCGTTCTGGTCACTCAACCTCACCTCGTCCAACGCCGCGCCACTGACTGCCCTGATCGCGTCCTATTCAAGTCCGGAAGGCTTGTTCTGGGCCAAGCTGTCTGCCGTCTCGACACTGGCCTGCGCACCTATCCTGATTTTCGGCTGGATCAGTCAGAAGCAACTCGTACGCGGCCTGTCCTTCGGCGCCGTCAAATAAGAACAAGAGGATTTTCCATGGCTACGTTAAAGATTCGTAACCTGCGTAAAGGCTTTGACTCCATCGAGATCATCAAGGGTGTCGACCTGGATATCAACGACCGTGAATTCGTGGTGTTTGTCGGTCCTTCCGGTTGTGGCAAGTCCACGCTGCTGCGCCTGATTGCCGGCCTTGAGGATGTCACCAGCGGCACCATCGAGCTGGACGGCCGTGATATTACCGAGGTCAGCCCCGCCAAACGGGATCTGGCCATGGTATTCCAGACCTATGCGCTTTACCCCCATATGACGGTGCGCAAGAACATGTCGTTCGCGCTGGATCTGGCGGGAATTGCCAAAAGCGAAATAGAGAAGAAAGTTGACGAGGCGGCACGTATCCTCGAATTGGGTCATTTGCTTGAACGCAAGCCTCGCCAGCTTTCCGGCGGCCAACGCCAGCGTGTCGCCATTGGCCGCGCCATCGTACGCAATCCAAAGGTCTTTCTCTTCGACGAGCCCCTGTCCAACCTGGACGCTGCCTTGCGTGTCCAGATGCGCCTGGAACTGGCCAGGCTGCACCAGGAACTCAAGGCGACCATGATCTATGTCACCCACGATCAGGTCGAAGCCATGACACTGGCAACCAAAGTGGTAGTGCTCAACGGCGGCCGTATCGAACAGGTCGGCTCGCCGCTGGACCTCTACCATCACCCTGCCAATCTCTTCGTCGCAGGTTTTCTGGGCACACCCAAGATGGGCTTCCTGAAAGCCAAGGTCATCCATACCAGCGCTCAGGTGACGGAAATCGAGCTGGCCAGCGGGCCTCGACTGCGTCTGCCACGTGACGGCAGAGCATTGGCAATCGGCCACGAAGTCACCCTAGGTATTCGCCCTGAGCATCTCGTCATAGACCCTCAAGGTCAGCTGCCCGTGGTCACGGACGTAACCGAGCGCCTGGGCAGCGACACCTACTGCCACATGACCACGCCGTCTGACGAACCCCTCACCGTACGCGTACCGGGAGACTTTTCCGGTGCTTATGGCGAGCGGCTCAAGCTGGCCGTTGATGTGAGCCACTGTCATCTCTTCGATGAGCATGGGCAGGCCGTAAGCCGTGCCCTGCAACAAGCCGCCTGATCAACTGAATTCGCGTGGCTCAATAGGGCCACACCTGGAGACACCTGCATGAAACTCAATCGCCAGAATCTTGCACAGCTGACAGACCCGGTCCGCACGCCAAGCTACGTGCCATGTCAGACCCGGCATGGCATTGCTCACATCGGCGTTGGTGGCTTTCATCGAGCCCATCAGGCCATCTATACCGAAGCCCTTCTCAATCAGGGCGAGGCGCTGGACTGGTCCATTTGTGGGGTGGGATTGCGCAGTGAAGACCGCGCCATGCGCGACACTCTAGCCGAGCAGGACTATCTCTATACGCTTTTCGAGCTGGGCGACACGCCAGATCTTGAAGTCCGTGTTGTGGGGGCAATCAGCGAGATGCTGCTGGCAGAAGACAGTGCTCAGGCACTGATCAATAAACTGGCCCACCACCATATTCGCATCGTTTCGCTAACTATCACCGAGGGCGGCTACTGCATGGACGATAGCACCGGCGAGTTCAACGATGAACTTCCGCTGGTCCAGCATGACATCGCCCACCCGGAAGATCCCAAAACGGTTTTCGGATTTCTGCTGGCGGCCTTGTGCAAACGCCGTTGCGAAGGCACACCCCCTTTCACCATCATGTCCTGCGACAACATTCCTCATAATGGCGATGTCACCCGGCGAATGCTGCTGTCCTTTACCAAACTGGTAGACAAGGAGCTGGCGGACTGGATCGCCAAAAACGTCTCCTTTCCTAACGCGATGGTCGACCGTATCACCCCTATGACCAGTACCGCGCACAAGCAAAAGCTAAAGGACAGCTACGGCATCGAAGATGCCTGGCCGGTTGCGTGTGAGCCCTTCATGCAATGGGTACTGGAAGACAAATTCGTCAATGGCCGACCGGCTTGGGAAAAGGTAGGTGTTCAGTTCACTGACGACGTTACGCCCTATGAGGAGATGAAAATCAAGCTGCTCAATGGCAGCCATCTTGCCCTTACCTACCTGGGTTTCCTCAAGGGATATCGTTTTGTTCACGAGACCATGAATGACCCACTATTCGTCCAGTACATTCGTGATTACATGAACAAGGATGTTACCCCGCAGCTCGCCCCTGTTCCCGGTATTGATCTGGAAGCCTACAAGGACAAGCTGATCGAGCGTTTTTCCAACCAAGCGATTGCCGATCAGCTGGAGCGCGTCTGCTCGGATGGATCGTCCAAGTTTCCCAAGTTCACCATTCCCACTATCAATCGTCTGATTGCCGACAAGCAGAACCTGGATCGCGCCTCCCTCGTCGTGGCCGCCTGGGCGCTTTATCTCAAAGGCGTAGACGAGCGCGGCGAAACCTACCGTATTCCTGATCCCCGCGCCGACTTCTGCCAATCCCTGGTCAGAAACGATCAGCGCCTAACCGAGCAGCTGCTGGGTGTTGAGGAAATCTTTGGAACCTCTATCCCAAAATCCGCCGCCTTTATTGCCTCCTTCGAACGTAACCTCGCCAGCCTGAAAACCTTAGGCGTAGAGAAAACTCTGGAAAATCTTCTGAAGTCAGACAGGTGATCCCCAGGCTCTAGAAGCAAATGCATCTAGGGCCTTTCAGTACGAACAACAGCGAGACTACACATGTTTCTTGGTATTGATTGCGGTACACAAGGCACCAAGGCCGTCATTCTCGACTCAGCTACGGGCCAGATCCTGGGGGAAGGCTCCGCAGCCCACGACATGATCAGCGGGCCCAACGGCCGTCGTGAGCAGTTGCCTGAACAGTGGATCCAGGCATTTGAAACGGCTACACAGCAAGCACTCGCTCATGCTGGCCTGCCAGGAAACGCTCTCCGGGGTATCGGAATATCAGGCCAACAACATGGGCTGGTATTACTTGACAATGAAGGCCAAGTGCTCCGCCCTGCCAAGCTGTGGTGCGACACCGAGTCAACACTAGAGAACGAGGAGCTGCTCGATTACCTAGGCGGGCCTGCCGGTTCGCTGGAACGTCTTGGTATAGCCATTGCGCCGGGCTATACCGTATCCAAGCTTCGATGGACACAAAAACACTTTCCCGACCTTTTCGCCCGCATCGCTCATATTCTGCTTCCCCATGACTACCTGAATTACTGGCTCACAGGCCGTTGCTGTACCGAGTTTGGCGATGCGTCAGGGACAGGCTACTTCGATGTGCGGTCCCGGCAGTGGGATAACGACCTGCTTCTGCACCTTGATCCGACTGGACGCTTGATGAAGGCTCTGCCTGAACTCATCGAGGCCCATCAGCCTGTCGGCACGCTGCTTCCACCGGTTGCCAAGCGGCTGGGTCTGAATGAGCACGCCATCGTGTCTAGTGGCGGTGGAGATAACATGATGGGAGCAATCGGTACCGGAAACAGCCAGGAAGGCCTTATTACCATGAGCCTGGGCACTTCCGGAACGGTATACGCCTACTCTGCTAGCCCCCGCGTCAGCCCGCATGCATCTGTCGCAACGTTTTGCTCTTCGACTGGCGGCTGGCTGCCGCTGATCTGCACCATGAACCTGACAAACGCAAGCGGCGCGCTACGCGAGCTTTTGAACATCGACCTGCATACCTTCAACCGCCTTGTCGAACAGGCACCCATTGGGGCTGAGGGCATTACGGTTCTACCTTTCCTGAACGGCGAGCGCGTCCCTTCCCTGCCTACTGCTACGGCGAGCCTGCTGGGCCTGACCGCCTCCAACCTTACCCGTGCCAACCTGTGCCGTGCGATGATCGAAGGCGTAACCTTTGGCCTGCGCTATGGGCTGGACTTGCTGTGCGGCACCGGCATGCACAGCCAGACCATTCGCCTGATTGGCGGAGGAGCCAAAAGCCCTGTCTGGCGGCAGCTGGTGGCAGATATCATGGATACGCCGGTCATCAGCACCCTTCACACCGAAGCGGCGGCCCTTGGCGGTGCCATACAGGCAGCATGGTGCTGGTCTTCTCAGCATGACTCGGCAGACACCCTTGAATCGCTGAGCAAACGCTGCGTGCAGCTGGACGACGCGTCGCATGTCTCTCCTGATCCCGACCGCGCGCGTGCCTATGAAACTGTCTACCAGCGTTATCGGCACCAGCTTCATGCCTTGCATGGCGAAGTACTTGGCATCCATTAGTCTTTAAAAGATGAACCTCCTACTGCCGAGCCCGTCCTATTAGATAGGCACGTCAAAAAACATGAGGATGTGGTATGCAAGTCCAAGTGAACACCAATCAGATCGAAGGCAGTGCCGAGCTGCAAGAATGGGTAGGTTCTGCTGTTGTCGATCGCCTGGAGCGTTTCGAAGATCTCTTGACCCGCGTTGAAATTCACTTGAGCGATGAGAATGCTCAAAAATCCGGAGCGGAAGATAAGCGTTGTCAGATCGAAGCCCGCCCCAAGGGGTACCGCTCGATCTCAGTGACTCATAAAGCCGAAGCGCTAGACCTTGCCGTAGATGGCGCTGCAGAAAAAATGCGACACGCCCTTGAACACCTCACCGGAAAACTTGATGCAAAGGTTACGTCTACCGGCCACATCGACGACCCGATTAATCTGGAAGATTCACAGGAATTTACCGACTCGCTTCTGCAGGACGACTTCTTGGCCAAGCAGGCAGCGTTAGGTAAGGAATAACGTATCTCCCACCTTGCCGCGAGAGAATTGTTTCCTCTCGCGGCTTTCTTATCGATAGTGTCCAGCCTGGCTATACTGCGACTTCATTTCAGTCAGTGTATTAGTTCATCATGGATACGCAGGTTCGAGTTGCTCTCATCGGTTATGGCTTTGTAGGGGAAATCTTTCATGCCCCTCTCATCGAAAGCGTCGATGGCCTTCTTCTGACGCATATTGCCTCTCGCCAGCTCGATAAGATTCGCTCTCAACTCCCTCATATCAATGTCATCAGTGATTATCACGCTGCAGTAATGCATCCTGAAGTCGATCTGGTGGTCCTGGCCACGCCCAACGATACCCATGCAACACTGGCTGAAGCAGCCTTGCGAGCGGGTAAGCATGTCGTGGTGGACAAGCCCTTTACACTGACGCTTCGCGAAGCGCGCCAGCTGGCAGACATTGCTCAGGCAGAAAACAGATTTCTGTCCGTTTTTCAGAATCGCCGCTGGGACAGTGACTTCCTAGGCGCTCAGGAGCTGATAAACAGCAATCGTCTGGGTGAGATCGCCGTGTATGAATCGCGTATCGAACGCTTCCGGCCCGAGGTTAGGCAACGTTGGCGTGAAAGTGATGGACCGGGCAGCGGCCTGTGGTACGACCTGGGGCCGCATTTGGCGGATCAGGCACTCTGCCTGTTTGGTGTACCGCACCGTGTAACTGCCCAGCTTGTAAAGCAGCGGCAAGGCGCACTGGCGGATGACTGGTTTCACGTCGTACTCGACTATGGACGTACTCAGGCGATCCTGCAGGCCGGAATGTTGAGCGCTGGAGGATCGCCCCGCTTCATGATCCAGGGTACACAGGCCAGCTGGCTGAAGCGTGGCGCTGATCGTCAGGAGGACGCATTACGTCAGGGTATTTTGCCGGGCGGAGAAAATTGGGGCCTGGATGAGGATGCCGGACAGCTGCTCCATGCCGACGGCACTCAAGAGCTTGTAGCGGTGTCCACAGGGGATCATCGTCGTTATTACCAAGGCGTGATCAGTGCGTTACGGGGTGAGGCAGAAAACCCGGTTACGCCAGCTCAGGCGTGCTCACTCATGGCTGTCATCGAGGCTGTCCAGCGTTCTGCAGAAGAAGGGATCAGCGTTGTGCCCGACTTTAGCGAAGCCGAGCGCAACGCTTGGCGCTGATCAGCGAGCCCGCGCCTCCAGGGTCTCGGCAATACGCGCCGGGACCGCTTCCAATGCCGTCTTAACCTTGCGGGTCATTCGGCGCTCGATGAATTCAAAACTGAGCCATGACAACAGAAGAATGATCGGCAAGCACAGCAGCAGGGTTTCATAGGGATTCAACCCCACCTGATGATGTAGCCAGTAGTCGCCCAGCCATAGGACGATGACGTGGATGAGATAGACCGAGTAAGACCAATCACCCAACGCCTTGAGAACCCGATTACCCGCAAACAGTGGCTCCATTGCGATGCAGCTGGCTACAAGCAAGGCGCTGAAAACACCCCAAGTCAGCAAACGCCAGTCATTACCGGCATCAAAATGCAGAATCGTGGCTATCGAAAATCCTGCAACCAGTGGCGCTACCTTCAGACTTTGCGGTATGAACCCCTTTCGGTACAGCACACCGATACCCATGCCCAACAAGAACTCATACATGATGGGATTATGGTAGAAATGGCTGATAAAAGGCTGCTCTGCTGACGCAACGCTGACCCCAACCACCAGAAGCGATACAACCCAGAGTCGCCAGCGTTCCGGCACTTTGAATGACAGTGCAAACAACAGATAGAACAGCATTTCATAATTTAACGTCCATCCTACCGGCAGCGTGGGATACAAACCGAATCCTCCGGGATTCTGGCTCGGAATGAAAAACAGCGATAGCAATAGCTCCTTGCTTGTCACTCCATAAACAGGCATCACATCCGCCGCAAAAAAAATGATGGCAGCGGTAATACCGGTATAAAGCCAATAGGCGGGCACTATTCGCGCGATCCTATTCACCATGAACCGGAACGTGGGCATGGCTCGACCTGCTGTCGAGATATAGATCACGAACCCACTGAGCACAAAAAAGATATCGACTCCCACTTGCCCTCGCGTTGAGAGCAGATGGCCGACCAGGGTGTCGGACCGAAAATCAAAGAAGACCTGCATGAAGTGATGAAACACCACGAGCCAGGCTGCCAGAGCCCTTAGCGCTTGAAGCGAAACCAACATTGAAAGCGTTTGCCTCCTTGAAGCCCATTGATGCGGATAGGACTGCTGCAGCATCAGCCGCTCTGACAGCACATTTCGGTACTGATTAGGCAACGCTGACCTGTTCAGACAAACCTTAGAGGCTATATCCGCCCAGGGTCGACTCTCATCGACCCTCAGGGTTTCAAGTTTTGGCCCGCTTCATGACAGAGGTCACAAGCGAGCGCATCATTATGCTTTTGGCTTAGCCGAAATCCGCCACGCTCTATGAATCTTGCTGTTCCGTGCAAAATCCGGATCAAGTGTCTCGTGCGTAATCTCTTCTACCTGGTAGCGTGCTGCGAGCGAGGCATCCAGCTCGAACTTTCGGAAGTTGTTCGAAAAATAAAGGAGGCCTCCCCGGGCAAGCCGAGCCATGGCCATATCGATCAGTGAAACGTGATCACGCTGAACATCGAACACGCCCTCCATACGCTTGGAGTTGGAGAAGGTTGGCGGATCGATAAAGATCAGATCGTACTCTCCCCGGTTCTCATCGAGCCACTCCATGACATTGGCTTGTTCCAGACGATGCTTGTCAGAGAAGCCATTGAGCGCCAGATTGCGACGCCCCCAGTCCAGATAGGTCCGTGACATGTCTACGCTGGTGGTGCTGCGGGCACCGCCAACCGCTGCATGTACAGTCGCCGTCGCGGTGTAACAGAACAGGTTCAGGAAACGCTTGCCAGCGGCCTCCTGCTGGATACGCAAGCGCAAGGGGCGATGATCCAAGAACAGGCCGGTGTCCAGATAGTCGGTCAGGTTGACCAGAAGCTTCACACCCCCTTCGATCACCTCCATAAAGTGACCCTGCGCAGCCTGACGCTCGTACTGCTTCTTACCGGTCTGGCGCTCGCGACGCTTCACGACCACACGAGTAGAATCAACATTCAGCGCCTGCGGAATGGCTGCCAATGCGTCCAACAACCGCGACTGCGCCTTTTCCGGGTCGATAGTCTTCGGCGGTGCGTATTCCTGCACATGAACCCAGTCACGGTACAGATCGACGGCAACAGCGTACTCGGGCATGTCCGCGTCATACACGCGATAACACTCGATCTCTTCCTTACGCGCCCATTTGGAAAGTTGCTTCAGGTTCTTTTGCAGGCGATTGGCAAACATCTGCCCGCCTTCGCTCAGCTTGGCAGGTTCCGCTGCTACCTGCGCCTCATCACGGGATTGTGACGATGTGGAAGAACGTTCACCAGTCACAAATTGCCGTGGTTCGATCTCGAACATGAGCAGCTTGCAAGGCAGTGCACCGTTCCAGAAGGCATATTGCTTGTGGCTGCGGATACCCATGCGCTTGCCCAGCTCCGGTGCTCCCGTAAACACACCGGCACGCCAGTTCAAGCAACTCATGCGTAGACGCTCACCCAGGTTCTGATAGAGATACAGCAGGCTTGCCTCATCCCCCAGGCGCTCGCCATAGGGTGGGTTGCAGATGACCAGACCAGTCTGGTTCTTATCTGGTCGCGGTTCAAAATTCGCTACTTCTCCCTGATAAACCTTGATCCAGTCGCCCAGCCCTGCCCGTTCGATATTATTGCGGGCGGGTTGAATAAGCCGAGGGTCGGCTTCATACCCGCGAATCCATAGCGGTGGACGCGCAAGCCCGGCGACAGCTCGATCCTCGGCCTCGTCAATCAAGCGATTCCACACCGCCGGGATATGCCCCAACCAGTTCGAGAACCCCCAATGTTCCCGCTTCAGATTGGGCGCGATGTCCGCAGCCATCAACCCTGCCTCAACAAGGAACGTCCCTACCCCGCACATCGGGTCAGCCAACGCGCCGCCCTGCGCGGCCAGTTGCGGCCAGCCCGCACGAATCAGAATGGCCGCCGCCAGATTTTCCTTGAGCGGTGCTGCACCCTGCTGTAGACGGTAACCTCGCTGGTGCAGGCTGTGTCCGGACAAATCCAGCGATACCGTCGCTTCACCTCGATCCAGATGAACGTGAATGCGAACGTCCGGCCGCACCTTGTCAATCGACGGACGCTGCCCCGATACCCTGCGCAGCCCATCGACAATCGCATCCTTGACCTTGAGCGCACCGAAATGTGTGTTATCAATCCCCGAACCCTTTCCGGAAAACTCAACGGCCAATGTCCCGTTGGGCTCAAGGTGTTCGCTCCAATCAATAGCCGCCACCCCGTCGTAAAGGGTATCGGCATTGGTTACTGTAAAGCGCGACAGTACCAGTAGCACCCGGTTTGCCAAACGTGACCAGAGGCAAAGCCGATAGGCTGTTTCCAACGTGCCCTGCCCACGTATGGCAGAGACCTGAGCCCGCGCCTGCTCCAGACCAAGCGCTTGTGCCTCGTCCAGTAGCAGCCCGTCCAGCCCTTTTGGGCACGTCAGAAACAATTCGTATTGATTGGTCATGAATCGTCATTACTCATTGATGGCAGGTTTACTGACCGGCCAGAAAACTGAAAACCATAAAAAGCCCTATTACATAAGGCTTTGACTGTTAGGACCGGCCTTGTAAAGGTCTTTCTTAGCCGGTCGTTATGGTTAGATTTGATAAAAACACTATGGTTATGCCAAAACGATCATTCACATAGCTGTAACCATTGGTTAGAACTTAACCAATCCCGATTCGCAATGAGCGGGATGAGAAGCGTCACGCCGGCAACGCTTCCACGAGGCCCAAGGGCCATTGGAAAAACAGTCAACAAACGAGGGCAACACCCTATGAGAAGACTTAAGCGTGATCCGATGGAACGAGCTTTTCAACGTGGTTATCAGCACGGCGTTAGCGGAAAATCCCGCGATCTTTGCCCCTTTAACCATCAAAAAATCCGCCAGGCCTGGATGAACGGTTGGCGCGAAGGCCGCGGCGACCACTGGGATGGCTTCATCGGCACAGCAGGTATTCATCGCTTAAATCAACTCAACGTAGCAGGCTGATACAACCTAATTCGTTTTGGACGGGTGACTTAACGCCCTCAAACAGATCGCACTGGTGAACACCAGATACGCCTCCAACGAGGCACAGGGCTCCTTAAGGAGCCCTTTTGATTGTCGAAGCGATAGCATCTACCGACTCGCGAATGAGTGCCGGTCCCTTGTAAATGAAGCCGGTATAGATTTGAACCAGGCTCGCACCCGCCGCTATCTTCTGCTCTGCGTGGATACCCTCGGTAATGCCGCCTGCCGCAATAATGGGCAGTTTGCCCTTTAGCTCCGACGCCAGCACACGTACCGTATGCGTACTCTTATCACGCACCGGCGCACCGGAAAGACCGCCCGCCTCGGCAGCATAGGGAAAATTCTCCACGCCGTCCCGGCTCAGAGTCGTGTTCGTCGCGATGATCGCGTCCATGCCTGCCTGATGAATGGCATGGGCTACCAGTACAGTCTCTTCATCCGTCATGTCCGGCGCGATCTTGATGGCAATCGGCACTCGCTTGCCGTAACGCACCGCCAGATCCTCCTGACGAAGCCGAAGCGCTTCCAGAAGCGCTTTGAGCGAGTCACCAAATTGCAGGCTGCGCAGTCCGGGTGTATTGGGCGAGCTGACGTTGACGGTCACGTAGCTGGCATGCTCATAGACCTTGTCCAGGCATAGCAGATAATCGTCAGCGGCACGCTCGACAGGCGTATCGAAATTCTTGCCGATATTGATTCCAAGAATGCCTTTGTACCGGGAGGCCCGAACCCGCTGAATCAGATGATCGACGCCCAGGTTGTTGAACCCCATGCGATTGATGATGGCCTCAGCCTGGGGAATACGGAACAGCCGTGGCCGAGGGTTACCCGGCTGTGGCCTTGGCGTTACCGTACCCACCTCGACAAAACCGAACCCCAGCTGTGAAAAACCATCGATGGCAGCACCGTTTTTATCCAGTCCAGCCGCCAGGCCTACAGGGTTGGCGAACTCCAGCCCCATGACCGTGACGGGGAACGAAGGCTGGCGATGAAACAGGCCATTGAGACCCAGCCTGCCACCAGCACCAATCAGATCAAGGGTCAGATCGTGGGACGTTTCCGGAGAAAGCTTGAACAGTAGGTTACGAACCGTGGAGTACATGGGCAAGGGCTGTTCGAATGGAAGGACCGCCCATTATACAGCTCAACAAGTCGCGAGTCTCTCCATGCCCGTAGTGGGAATAAGCCGTACAGCTCTTTTGTAATTGCAAAGCAGTTATCAGTAACGAACTGAACAAGTTATAAAATGTCAGAATAAAAAGAGTATTTTTCAAAACCTGCTCGTATTTATCTGGTGCCTTTCAACTCGTGCTCCACTTCCTCGGGTTAGTCCCAACCGTTCGGAAGAAAAACGCGCAGACTTTTCTGTGCATGCCATAGTTAATTGTTAGTGCAATCAGTGAATCTTTATCAATCGGCAGAGTCCGATGGCCCACCGTTAGCCAGCGGGTCTTTGGATACAAATGGAGCGCCAGTGAATTGCCCCACGGAGGGAAAATGAGCCCGCGGAATGCGCTAAGCCTCAGTGCTCGGTTCATGGCGCTTACCCAGCGCTTGAAACTTGGTCAGTCGGCCAGTCGAGTGCTGCATCGCGCCAGCCGTCTGGATCTTAATTTTCAGCCACTCCCGAAGGATGTCGAAAGCATCTGGTGGGATGAAGGGCTTCCCCTGTATCAATTGATTTCCCTGTCACGTGGAGCACTTTCAGGTCCGGTTCAGGAAGACAAGGCGCCTGCCTATGAGCTTCTCAGCCAGCTCATCAAGACGCGGCAGATCAACTACTCCAGCTTCGACCTGCGCTGGATCAACGGCGTCTATACACGCCACCCCGCCGTCAGCACGGTCTCGGCGAGCAGCTTTGAAGAGCTGGCCGCTACACCCTACTGTCGCCGCCATGTACGCATTATCAGTTATCGCGACTTTGAGGCCACACTGGGCCAGGCCCTGGCAGGAAACCGCTTTTCACTGCAGCTTCGTGAAGCAAGCTGGCGCGGCTCACGGCTGTTCTGGTATGGCGATGAGCAGCAGGTTTGCGCTTTTGCAGGCGCAGTAGCTTATGCACGCCTGAGAGGCCTTGAATATCTACTGCCCGCAGAATTGACGACCTATCAGCTCGATCCGGCTGCGGTAGAGACACTCGGTGAAGCCTTCCATGTACTTGCCGTACCTTCGGAGTGCTGGAACGAGCGAGGGTTTGTAAAACTACTGATTGATAACGCCATTCCCTATGCCCGACTTACTCTTCCCGGACACCCGGAGCAGCTGGAATGGCTTCTGCTGCCCCGTCAGTCACCGTTAAGCGATGCGCTAGGTCAGGGACTCAAATTGGCAGGCGCTCCCGATCTGTTGGTTCGCCTACGCCAGATTGGAGCGATTCCTGATGAAAGGACACCCACAGCGCCGTTACCGCCTGAAGAATCAGGCGGTGCTTGAGGCGACCGGTTGAAAGCGTTGCCCTGCCTGTAAAAACAAGCCAAAGGCTTGAGATTGACCGCTGAAGAGATCGTCTTCTTTCCAATGTACCGCCCGATGCTCCAGCTCTGCCAGAAAAGCAGGCCATCCGGCTGGCCCGGAGTCAGGAACATGACTCAGATAATGAGTTGCAGCCCGAATCAATGGCTCATCACTACCAGCCACATAGCGGGCAATCATCTTGCCGCCGAGCCGTGACCCTTCAAGCACATAAGCATATCCCCAAAGGGTGGCCTCATTACTGCAGGCCTGCAAAGGCTTATATTCAGGTACAGACACACCCAGCATGGCCAAATCTTCGGCCAACGCAAACCGACGCCGACGCTGCTTCCAGTCAGGCATCATCGCTTCGATGCCGGAGGACTCAAGCATCTCCTCCATGGGAAACAAGGCCCATGCATGGGCAACCAGAAACGTCTGGTAGCCATCCAGATCCGTTAGACGATAGGACGAAAACAAGGCGTCCACCTGCTGGTGCAATTCGCCACCGGCCTGTCGTAAACGCTCACGAATAGAGGACGTACTCATGTCTGCTGTATTACTTTCAAGGGATTGGAGCCTTTCAGGGCTGAATGAACCTTATTCGCCAGGTCATTTTCTCGGAAGGGCTTGGGTACGATGAAATATTCCTGCTCGTCCAACTCGCCGAGTTCGGCGTATCCGGTAATGAAGACTACCGGAAGATCGGGCTGGCGTTGGCGCAACGTTCGGGCAAGCTCGGCGCCGTTCATGCCCGGCATGGCAAAGTCAGCCAGCAACAGATCAATCTTGGCCGTACGCTCTATCACCGCCAATGCAGCAAAACCGTTTTGCGCCTCGATGACGCTATATCCCAGCTCCTGAAGCAGCGTTGAGGTAACCTCCCGAACGGCACTGTCATCATCAACCAGCAGGATCGTACGTCTGGGTCCATCCATACGACTTTCGGAGGCTGCCTGGGTATCCGACGCCGCATCATCCAACTCCACCTCGGCGCGAGGTAGAAATACTTTGACTTCGGTGCCTACACCCAATTCGGTTTCGATGCGCACTCCACCACCGGATTGCTTGGCAAAACCAAACACCTGAGCAAGCCCCAGGCCAGACCCCTTGCCTACTTCCTTGGTAGTAAAGAACGGTTCGAATGCCTTGGCCAGCACCTCATCTGTCATACCCGTGCCAGAATCGCGTACGGACATCATGACGTAATCGCCCGGCTCTGGCTCTTCAGGCCGCGAAGGTGCGGCTGTAATCGTCTGGTTGGCCGTGGTCAGACGCAGCGACCCGCCTACGCTCATGGCATCCCGAGCATTAATTGCCAGATTCAGGATGATCAACTCGATCTGGGTCGGATCGACCAAGGCATGCCAAAGCCCCGGCTCCAGGGAGGTCTCAATCCAGACACTGCCGCCCATGGTGCTTTGCAGCAAGGCCAGCATGCTGTTGACCGTCTCGTTCAGTTCAACAGGCTTTGGCGCAAGACGCTGGCGTCGTGAAAACGCCAATAACTGGCCAATCAGCTTGGCGCCTCGCTCTCCCGCCTCGCGAACGTTCTGCAGACGCGAAGGCAGCTTTTCTAAAGTACCCTTTTCCAGATCGCGCCCCATGAACGCCGCACTGCTGAGAATGACAGTCAATAGATTGTTGAAGTCATGCGCAACACCGGCCGTAAGCTGACCCACGGCTTCCAGGCGCTGCATTTGCTGCAGCGTCGCCTCTACCCGCTCCCGCTCATTGATCTGCTCACGCAGCTGCCGGTTGGCTGTCGCCAGTTCTTCCATGGCATCCACTTCGGCGGTGATGTCGCGCCCCGAGCCATACAACTTTCCATCTTCGGGCACAGCCGTCCAGGAAATCCAGCGATAGCTGCCGTCTCGATGCTGAATACGATTAACGAACCGGTTGGTTATCCGGCCGTTACTAACACTGTTCAGCTCAGCCTGGGTAATGCTGCGATCATCACTATGCACCAGCTCAATGAACGGCTTGTCGATCAAGGCCTGGCGATCCCATCCTAGGGTCTCAGCCCAGGCCGGGTTCAATGCCAACAGACGACCTTGTGATCCGGTTACGATCAACAGGTCTCGTGACAGATCCCAGGTACGGTCGCGCTCGCGTGTACGTTCCTGTACACGTTCGCCCAGCAAGGTATTGAGTTGCTCCAGCGCTTCGGTGGCCCGCTTCTGCTGGGTAATATCCATCATTACCCCGAGCAGACGGGTGCAGATGCCATCCTCGAAGAATGCCTTGCCTCTCGCCTCGATCCAGCGCTGTCCTCCAGTAGGAAGAGAAATCCGGTATTCCGCGTGATATTCCTGGTCATTGCTGTGCTCGGTAGCACGGCGGACCGCGTCAAACATTTTCTGGACTTCGTCCGGATGCCCCAGTCGAGCAAACAACTCCAAATCGACCTGTGCGTCCGAAGGCAAGTCGAACATGGCCTTGCAGCGCTCGTCCCACAGCAGGCAGTTGGTCTCGGGTTGAAGCTCCCACATGCCCAGGCGCGCCGCATCGATTGCCAGCCGGGAGCGCACTTCAAGCGTTTGCAGAGCCTCTTCGGCCTTGCGGCGCTCCCGTCGTTCATGCACAACAGTCAATGCACGCTCTACAGAAGTAGAAAGCAGCTCCAGACTCTGTTTGAGCACGTAGTCATTCGCGCCCAGGCGCATCATCTCGACGGCATGTGCCTCACCAAAAATGCCGGAAACAAAGATGAACGGCGTATCGGGAGCCGCTACGCGCGCCACTTTGAGCGCCTCGGCTCCAGAAAAGCCAGGCAGGATGATATCCGACAGAATAAGATCGAACGGCTGGCCGCACAGTGCCGCGTCAAGCCCCGCTCGGTCATACACAACCGTCGGCTCAAGACTAAAGCCGTTGCGCTCCAGTTCGATAAGGATCAGCTCGACGTCGAGCTTGCTATCCTCGACCAACAATATCTTGATGCGTTTCGGTAAGGACATATTGCTTCGCCGAGCAGGTTCCACGAGCATGGAACGTGAAATCAGGCCGTTCGGGTCATCTGCAGTATAGGATTTGATAAGGACCTCACTATGAGCCGGGGCGACGGGTTAGACGAAACGAACCGGGTGGCGGCTCGTTGAGCACAGCCCAGAAGATGCCTAGGTCGCTGATGGCCGCTACGAAATCACGAAACTCAACAGGTTTTACCACATAAGCATTGACACCGAGCTGATAGGCCCGCTCCAGATCAGGCTCCTCGCGAGAAGAAGTCAGCATTACAACCGGTATGCTGCGCAATGATGGGGTATCACGCACTTCTTTGAGCACCTCAAGGCCATCGACCTTGGGTAATTTCAAGTCCAGCAGCATTACCGCCGGATTTCCCTCAAGGCGCTCAGCATGAGCGCCCCGGCGCATGAGATAGTCCAACGCCTCGGCACCGTCGCGCAGAACAATGACCTCGTTGGCCAACTGGCTCCGTTCAAGCGCAACCAGCGTCAGCTCGAGATCGTGCGGATTATCCTCGATCAGAAGAATCGGCTTAAGCATAGAAGGAGTCTCAACGTTTCTGTGTGGAAAGGGGGCGCTGTTTCGGTAAAGCAAAATAGAACGTGGCACCTGTGCCCGGCTCGCCCTCAGCCCAGACCCTGCCATCATGGCGTTCTATGATACGGCGGACAGTGGCAAGGCCGATACCGATGCCTTCGAACTCGTCCATATGGTGCAGTCGCTGGAAGACGCCGAACAGCTTGCCCACGTAATCCATGTTGAATCCGACCCCGTTATCCCTGACATGGAAAATGTCTTCCTTGTCGGTTGATTCTGAGCCGATCTCGATAACCGCCTGCTCGCGGTTGCGGGTGTACTTGATCGCGTTGGAAATCAGGTTGCGGAGCGCCAGATGAATAAAAGCCGCATCTGCAATGACCATCGGCAATGGCTCGACCTTCCACTCGATGTTGCGCCCGGCAAAGTCAGGCGCCATCTCCTGACGAATCGCTTCGATCAAGGCTGCGACATTGACATCGGAATAGCGGATCGCAGCCCTTCCCATCTGGGAAAAGCTCAGCAGGTTGTCAACCAGGGTTCCGGCAAACCGTGCTGAAACGCCGATGTTCTCAAGGAAGCGTGCGCCGCGATCAGAGAGCTTGTCGCCCTCGAAGTCATTGAGTAATTCTGCATAACCGGCAATGTGCCGAAGAGGCGCACGCAGGTCATGTGAGACGCTATAGGAAAAGGCTTCAAGTTCCTTATTGGTTCGCTTGAGCTCTTCTGCCAGCTCGGCCAACTCTTCAGCCTTGCGCAAGACGATACCGCGAACGGCATTACGCAGCTCGATGCTGCCCTCGACCTCCAGCGGATCCCACGGCAATGAGAAGCCTCGGACGGTTTCCTGCCACGTGCTAAAGCTCAGACGGGGATTGAGCATCCCGTCGTCCTGCACCGCCTTATGCGGCGGCCCGGCCCAGTTGACGACCTGAACCTGCTCTGGCCTGAACCAGATCAGGTAATGGGAGTGAAGCTCGGAAATCGGCACCGCCAGCAAACCGGCAACATAGCCGCCCAATTCCAGTTCGGGAATATCGCGTGTCACATTGTTGGTATGGAAATCATCTTCAACATGTGTCGAGAGCCACATCACCAACGACTCGACGACCGAACGCGGGGGTGTCTGACCAATCAGGTCGCAGCGCTCAGCCGATACGATAGCACCACCCGACGCACTGGCGAACCGGAGGAAAATATCGGGTACTTCAGCGATGCCCTCGATAACACTGTCGCGGTCAGCCATCGCGGCCAGCAACTGCACGATCATCTGCCGAAGCGACAGGCGGCGATCGGATAACTTGTGAGACTCACCAGCCTCGATCTGCAAGGACAGCATACGTCCCAGGAGTTCGCAGCCAGTGCGCTTCTGGAAGCTCACCGACTTTGGCTCGGCATCGTGGCAGGAAATCAGCCCCCAGAGCTCGTTATCCACCAGAATAGAAATGGACATCGAGGCCTGCGTACCCATGTTACGCATGTATTGGACATGCACTGGCGATACGCTGCGTAGCATTGCAAAGCTCAAATCCAGTGGGCGCCCCGTTTCCGGGTTGACGGAAGGCTCGATGATAGAGGGCTCGTAATGGGCGTCCTGAATGACACGAATCCGGTTTTCAAGATAAAGCCGACGCGCTTGAGCCGGGATATCCGACTCGGGGAAGACATGGCCAAGGTAACGGTCGTAACCCTCGTCTGCCTCTTCGGCAATCACCTGGCCATGGCCGTCGTGATCGAAGCGATATGCCAGTACTCGGCCAAACTGCGTAATGCGCTTGACCTCTCGTACCGCCAGCAGGCAAAGCGCCTCAATGGACTCGGCATGCTGCAGCTGCTCGACAAAGGTACGCACCAATGGGTACATCGTTGTGTAAGCCATTGCTGCCGTACCGGCCGCTTCGAACTCGGCGATCAATACATCATCGAAACGATGCACGAACATGGCAAACTGGTTGCCGTTATCACCAAGGCGCAGGACTACATCACCCAGATAGAAAGGATTGTGGTCTTCGACGACCAGCTCCTTCAGCCGCTCGGGCAGATCCGTTTCTGGCAGAAAATCACTCAGGCATTTCCCTAACAGATCGGCAGGGCTGGCATGCAAATAATCCTGTACGTTTTGGCTAACCTGAGTAATTGTCAGGCTCGGCTCGCTCAGGGCCAGCAGAAATCCATGTGGCTGGATACTACCGGGAATGTGTATAGGTTCTTTCGCACATTCCGTCAGCGTGCTGGCTGGAAGCGAGGAACTGGGATTGTCGGCGACGGCCAAGCATCCTCTCCTGTCGTTACGTATGGATGATTTATCTATGCCTATTGTGCCTGCATAGGTACGTTATTGTACAAGTGTGATTGATCGGGATAGCGCTAAAGATCTGTGATCCGCTCACTAGAGCTTTCCTGTTGTACATGTCTTGTCAAACAGTGCTGGTGGACTGCGGAACTATTAGTTACCTAGGGTAAGTCGAAACGGCTGAATCATCCCAAGGAGCAAGTTATCCATGTTCGCGCGCCTCGCCCCTGCTTTGCTGCTAGCTACCCTGACACATTCGGCGTTGGCTGCCGATGCCGCCTATGGTCCACGTCTGGAAGGTTTCGAATACGCTTACCCGGTAAGTGAGTTTGAGTTCACATCCCAAAATCAACGCCTGCAAATGGCTTACATCGATGTGAAGCCTACCGCAACACCTAACGGGCGTACCGTGGTGTTGATGCATGGAAAGAACTTTTGTGCCGGAACCTGGGAAACGACCATAGCCCAACTGAGTGGGGCCGGTTATCGGGTCGTAGCGCCGGACCAGATTGGTTTTTGTAAATCCACCAAACCTGAACACTATCAATATACCTTTCAGCAGCTGGCGGTGAATACCCACGCGCTTCTCGAGCATCTGGGTGTAGACAAGGTCACAGTTTTAGGTCATTCCACCGGTGGCATGCTGGCTACCCGCTATGCCCTGCTCTACCCCAGCCAGGTCGAGCAGCTGGTCATGGTTAACCCCATTGGCCTTGAAGACTGGAAAACCAAAGGTGTGCCTTACCGTAGTGTTGATCAATGGTACGAGCGGGAGCTCAAAACAAGCGCTGAAGGTATTCGCAAGTACGAACAGAACACCTATTACGCCGGCCAGTGGAAGCCTGAATACGATCGCTGGGTCGATATGCTGGCCGGGCTGTATCGTGGTGAAGGCAAGCAGGTCGTAGCCTGGAATTCGGCCCTGCTGTACGACATGATCTATACCCAGCCGGTGGTCTATGAATTTGATCAGCTGCGCATGCCAACGCTGCTCATGATAGGCACCAAGGACAATACTGCCATTGGCAAGGACGCAGCCACCCCAGAAGCACAGAAGGCACTGGGTGACTATACGACCCTAGGCAAGCAGACAGCCAAGACCATTCCCTATGCCACACTAATCGAATTTGATGATATGGGACATGCACCACAAATCCAGGATCCCGAGCGCTTTCACAAGGCGCTGCTCAAAGGATTGGCTGACATTAAATAAGCTCATAAAAAACCCCGCCGAGGCGGGGTTTTTTATCGATGGTGCGACTTACATCGTCGAACTCGTGGCAGAACCCAGACTAGCCAAGTCCATTAGTTCACGGGCTGCCACCGCATACATGGCGAAATCCTTTCCGCTGGCGGCACGCACATCACTGAGCATACCTCTCCAGCGTTCCACCATAGTACGGTTGTGCTCCATCCATAGAGCCAGCCGCGCAGCATTATCTTCAGGTGCCTCAGGCATCTGCAAAACCGCAATCGTGATGATGCGCTGCTGTGCATCCAACTCGTCCCTGAACGCTTCACGCGCCAATGCTTGCCAGGCGTTTTCAACCGGCAACTCGTTGAGCTGCTGCTGATACCAGGTCAGGTCGAGCGCATTGCCAACAGCGAACCAGGTCGAGGCTACCTGGATAGGATCATGCCCGGTCACGTCAGCCGCCTGAATGATGGGCAAAAGCGTATAGATGTGCGTCGTACCCGCCACCACACGCGCCAGTAGCTCCGGCGTACCCTGATCGATGTAATGCTGATACCGCCCTTCCCACTGGCTGCGTGGCTCGCCCTCGAGCAGTTCGTTCAAACGAACGCCCAGCGCGGCAACACGTGGCCCGAAGTGAGCAACATCACGCCCAGCATCCAGCTCACCGCGACGGCTGCGCAGGAACCAGCGCGTCGCACGACGCCCCAAGCGCATCAACTCATCCATCAGACTCAACTGAACATCTGCCGGAACCTTATAGTCCAGCGCTTCGATCTGACGCCACCAATGAGGCAGATGCAGGACATCCCGCATCACAACATAGGCACGCGTGATATCCGCCGCGCTCATGGCGGTGGACTCCTTGAGGCGCTGGATAAAGGTGATACCCATATGGTTGATCAGATCATTGGCGATCTGGGTGCTCACGATCTCGCGCTTCAGACGATGCCGCTGCATCGCCTCGCCAAACTCCTCAGTCAGGCGCTGCGGGAACGCAGTATGCATGTCGCGGCTAAGGTACTCATCGTCCGGCACGCTCGACTTGAGCAACTGCTCCTTCAAATCGATCTTGCTGTAGGAGATCAGCACCGAAAGCTCGGCACGGGTTAGGCCTATGCCCTGGCTCGCGCGCTCTGCCAGAACATCATCAGAGGGGAGGAACTCCAGTGCGCGGTCAAGCTTGCCACGGCCTTCCAGGTCCACGATGAGACGCTTGTACTCCATGAGATGCGTCCGTGCACGACGCTCCGCCAGAGACAGCGCTTGGGTTTGCATGTAATTGTTGTTGACGACCAGCTCACCGACCTCATCGGTCATCTCGCCCATGAGCTGATTGCGTTGCTTCAGGGTCATGTCGCCAGAGGACACCACATCGCCCAAGAGAATCTTGATGTTGACCTCATGGTCAGAGCAGTCCACGCCGCCGGCATTATCAATGAAGTCGGTATTGCATGCGCCACCATTGAGCCCATACTCGACCCGTGCCAGCTGGCTCATGCCCAGGTTACCGCCCTCACCTACCACCTTGGCGCGCAGCTCGTTGCCATTCACCCGTAGCGCATCGTTGGCCTTGTCTCCGATATCCGCATGGGACTCGAAGCTGGCCTTGACATAAGTACCGATACCGCCGTTCCAGATAAGATCGACCGGAGCCTTGAGCAATGCATGAATCAGCTCGTTAGGCGTCAGCTGATCGGCCTGGATATCGAAGCGTTCCTTCATCTGCGGCGAAATTTCAATTCGCTTGGCACTACGCGAGAAAATGCCGCCACCCTCGGAAATCAGGCTGGCGTCATAGTCCGTCCAGCTGGAGCGTGGCAGGTCAAACAGACGCTGGCGCTCGGCGAAGCAGCGGGCAGCATCGGGGTTTGGGTCGATAAAGATATGTAGATGGTTGAATGCCGCTACCAGCTCAAGGCTTTCCGAGCGCAGCAGGCCGTTACCAAATACATCGCCGGCCATGTCGCCGATCCCTAATACAGTGACCGGGTCTTTCTGGACGTCAATGCCCCGCTCGCGAAAATGCCGCTGTACGCTAACCCAGGCACCCCGCGAGGTGATACCCATTTTCTTGTGGTCGTAACCTGCCGAACCGCCAGAAGCAAACGCATCACCCAGCCAGAAGCCGTATTCAGCCGCAATACCATTGGCAATGTCCGAGAAAGTCGCCGTGCCTTTGTCGGCTGCCACGACCAGATAGGGATCATCATCGTCCTGACGCACAACACCCGCTGGCGGAACGATTTCGCCTTCTTTCAGGTTGTCCGTGATATCCAGCAAACCGGAAATGAAGATGCGGTAGCACGCAATTGCCTCGGCCAGGATCTCATCCCGGCTACCGCCTACAGGCAGACGCCGCGGTACGAATCCACCTTTTGCCCCTACCGGTACGATTACCGAGTTCTTGACCTGCTGCGCCTTTACCAGGCCCAGCACTTCTGTACGGTAATCCTCTTCCCGATCCGACCAACGCAGACCGCCACGAGCAACCTTGCCGCCTCGCAAGTGGACGCCTTCCACACGTGGCGAGTAAACGAAAATCTCAAATCGCGGTACAGGCTTGGGCAATTCGGGGATAGCACGCGGATTGAACTTGAAGCTGAAATAGCCCTTGGGCTGACCATTTTCGTCTGGCTGGTAGAAGTTGGTTCGCAGCGTTGCTTTGATCAGATCCAGGTAGCGACGCAGGATACGGTCTTCGTTGAGCACTGCCACGTTATCCAGTGCTGCAAGGATTGCCTGCTCCAAACGCTGTTGCTTGTCTTCCAGATCTTCCGGACTCATACGGCGCGCCAGATAGAAGCGCATACGGAACAGGCGTGTCAGCTCGCGTGCAATGTCCACATGATTGTTCAGCGTACTGGCAATGTAGCCAACGTCGAACCCAATGCGAATCTGCTTGAGGTAACGCGCGTAGGCACGCAGCAGGGCCACATCACGCCAGGGCAGCCCGGCCGTCAGGACCAGCCGGTTAAAGGAGTCATTCTCGGCGCTGCCATTGACGATATGGATGAACGCATCCTGGAACGTGTCGTTGAGCTGTTGCAGGTCCACATGCAACCCTGCCACCGTGGTAAAGGCAAAATCGTGGATCCAGTATTCGCGCCCATCTTTCTTGCGCAGGTGATAAGGAAACTCACCCAATACGCGCAGACCAAGGTTTTCAAGAATTGGCAGCACATCCGACAAGGCCAGCGGCGTATCTGCATGATAGAGCTTGCAATGCAGGACATTGTCGCCGCCGCTGTAACCGAGCGGCTGATAGAAGCTCATGATCAGCGGGCGGCTTTCCGAAAGGTTCAGCAGATGCCGCATGTCCACCACCGCCAGATGCGGCGCGAAACGCTCACGATAACCGGCCGGGAAACCCTGAGGGAAATCGGCCAGTACAGCTGTACCCTGCGCCTCGCCCAAGGTATCGATGATCAGACTCGCATAGTCGTCCTTCCAGGACCGACACGCCTGCACCATTTCCTTTTCGATACGCGAAGGATCAATTTCCGGTTTCTGGCCTGGATCGATACGTAGAATGAACTGAACACGTGCTAGAACGGATTCGGAGAAATAGGTCCAGAACTCGCAGTCGGTGCCATGCAAGCGCTCCATAAGGATCTGCTGCATGCGCTGACGGACCTCGGTGGAGTAGATGTCGCGCGGTACATAGGCCAGGCAGTAATAGAAGCGGCCGTAGGGATCTCGGCGTAGGAAGACGCGAACCTTGTTGCGCTCCTGGATCTGCACAATGGACATCGCCGTGGCGAAAAGATCATCTACCGGCGTCTGGAAGAGATCATCACGAGGCAGCGCTTCAAGCACCTGCGCCAGTTCCTTGCCCAAGTGCGCACTGGCACCGAAATCGGCCCGACGTCTGACCTCCGCCGCCTTGCGCCGGATAAAGGGAATGGCTTCGACGCTCTGGTTATAGACATTGGAGGTATATAACCCCATGAACCGGTGTTCACGAATGACATGCCCCTGCTCGTCGCACTGACGGATAGAGACAAAATCGGGATAGGCCGGACGATGTACCCGGCTTGGCAACGCAGCTTTGGCAAACGAGAGCAGCAAAGGCTCGCGGAAATACTGCAGAGACTCGGTCTGGATATGAGCGTCTTCGGCAGTAAGGCCTATGCGCAGCTGCCGCGAAAGCCCCAGCAGAGAGGACTCGTCATAGAAAATACGACCACCTTCACCCTCGTTCTCGACGGTAAATTCTTCGTATCCCAAGAACGTGAAGTGGTTATCGTTGAGCCAGGCCAGGAAGGTCTTCACCTCGTCCAGCTCTTCTGCTGCCACATTTGGCCCCGCCATGGTATCCAGCTGATCGAGCAGATGCGCTACACGCTGTTTCATGGGGTTGAAATCGTTCACGGCCAGGCGTACCTCGCCCAGCACTTCAAGCAGGGCTGATTCAAGCGCCTTCATGTCGCTGGCTGAAGCACAGCGATCGATCTCAAGGAAAATGACTGATTCCTGGCTGACTCCCTCTCCCTGGGTACCTTTGGGCAGTACCTCCAGCAGACGGCCTGTCTCATCACGGCGTACGCTCAGCACACTGTTCTGCAGGGTATGTACGCTGTGTCCGGATCGATTGATCTGCATGCGGACCGAGTCAACCAGGAACGGGATATCGGCATGCAGGACCTCTACCGCCGTGTGGGCAGACTGCCAACCATGCCGCTCGTATTCAGGGTTGAATACATTGACCTGCGGCTGAACCGGATTGAAACGCTCCAACAAGCGCCAGGCCGAGAGTACACAACCAACAAGGTCCGAAAGACGGCGCTGGGTCAGTTCTTCCAACGCGACAATTCCGAAGAACTGGTCAGCGAAGGGTGTCAGCCTGGAGAGCGTCGGCTCGTCCACATGCTGAGCAAGAGCAAGGTGTAACTGGTGTTGAAAGTCCGCTTTGCTGGCAGCGGTAAAAAACGCCATGGTTGTACTCCATCTGGGCTTTATTCGTTTTTTGCACGCCTGGTGCCTACATACAAGGACGAGGACCCAGGGTGTTCAGCTCGAGTTCAACTTTATTGCAACTGAAGCCCCTGACATTTTTGGCAGCAGCGACTTCAGCCGGGTAAAAGCTTAAAACGAAGCTGCCGCCGCTGCATTCGGTGCCGCGACATCTTCGTTCATACCTGTTGCAGATGGGGTTTGGGAAAGGAATGGCGCAGCGTTTGCCGCTGCGCCAGAACGATTACTTCGAGGAGGGAATCTGGGTCGCCGGCGTCACACCGGTCGTGTTATTCAAAAGGCTGTCGGTTGCGGTTTGCAGGAAAGCATCCAGCTTGTGCTGCATGGCAGAGGCCTTGTCTGCATCATTGACCACTTCCGCACGACGGATAGCGCCCAACTCGTATCGATACAGGCGTGCGTCAAGATCCTTGGGCTTCACCAGAATATCGTCACCCGACACGATGGCCACGGTCTGCTCGCCTCCTGACGGCTTAATAACCGCAACGCCAGGATCGCCTGCTGGCAGGTCCAGCAAATCCCGCCCCCAGCATTGATGGCGGGCCGGCTCGCCCAAGCGGCCGAGGATGGTGGGCACTATGTCGACCTGGCTACCAATCGTATCGCGGCGGCTGCCAAAAGTTTCCTGTACACCAGGCCCAATCAGCAGCAGCGGTACGTTGAAGCGGAAAAGATCCATTTCCGTCAACTGTTCCGGCGCACCGAAACCGTGGTCGCCCACGATGACAAACAGGGTGTCCTTGAAATAGGGCTGCTTGCGCGCCTCGGCAAAGAACTGGCCCAGCGACCAGTCCGCGTAGCGCATCGCTGTCAGATGCTCGTCCAGCGAACCGTGTCCGGTTACACGCTCAACCGGCAGGTCTTTGGGTAACGCGTAAGGGGTGTGATTGGAAAGAGTTTGCAGCAGGGCATAAAACGGCTTGCCCTGCTTTTCGAGCTTGCTGAGTTCTTCAGCCGAGCGGGCAAACATGTCCTGGTCAGAGACACCCCAGGTTGGATCGATAAAGACCGGATTAACAAAGTCGTCACGCCCTACGAAAGAGGTCATACCCTGGTTGCTAAAGAAGCCAGACTGATTGTCCCAGGCGAAACTTCCGTTGTAGACATAGACATCATTATAGCCGCGCGGGCTGAGCATCTGCGGCAGTCCCGAAAACTTGTTACTGCCCTCCGGCATCCGCATGAGGTATTCGAAAGCCGGCAGGTTCGGGAAGCAGGCCATGGTGGCAAACATCCCCTGGTGGGTGTGAGTTCCGTTGGAAAAGAAACGGGTAAACAGCAGGCCGTCCTTGCTTAGCGCATCGAAATTGGGCGTGATGTTATCCGTACTGCCCAGCGCACCAATGTACCGGCCCGCCATGCTCTCCATCAGAATGACGACAACATTGCGTACACCCGGCAGCCTGGTTTCGGGCGCGGGTGTATAGACGCGACGAATGGCAGCGGTATCGGCATCCACCAGCTGATCACGAGGTGTGAGCAACATGCTGCGTACGGTCTTCAGCGCCTCATCCTCGGGCAGGGTCGCTTTCCAGGTGTTGTCCCGATGGTCAGAGAAGGAGTGCTCTGCCGCATTGATAAGCGTCAGAGTGCCATTAAGCCCTAGATGATTGGCAAACATCGACTCCGTTGTATAGGCATCCCCCCAGCGCAGCGGTGGGCCATGGCGCAGCGTGCCACGTACGACAACGACCGCCACCAGCAGACAGACCACGAATACCGCGCCCCGCGCATACCAGGCAGGTGAAGCAACCGGGCGGGCTCCCGTGCTGTCCGAAGCGACAACCTTCGGCCGCGTCGCCCGCTCGATACGATGAAACATCCATCCCAGCAACAACGCTGCTACCAGCCAGGCCAGCAGAAGGCGAACAACAGGAAAGCCGTACCAGATCATACTGAATACGGTCTTGAGATCTTCCTGCATGTACTGGAACACCAAGCCATTCAGGCGCTGATGAAATTCCCGGTAGAAGTTCAGCTCCACCACACCCAGGAACAGGCAAAGGCTTGCAGCGACCGTGAGCCAGACGCAGTGCAGACGGCGAGCCGCCATGGCACGCACGCTGAGCAGTGAAAGCAGTAGCGGCACACAGATATATGCAATCAGGCGCAGGTCGAAGCGAGCACCGTTGATAAACGCCTCGATGAACTCGCCGGCAGGCGTATCGCCAATGGATTCATGATTGTAAGCCAGCAAGGCCAGCCGCAGCAGGGCGAACATGACCAGCAAGGCCAGCGCACTCCCCAGCGTAAAGACCAGATGACTGGCAATAGTTGGCTGTATAGGCCTGCGCCCTGGATTAGCGGGTCGTTTGGCGTCCGGTTGTTGCATTGTTTAAGCGCCTTCTTTGGTGCGTTGGAGTTTCAGGATGCGGTTGCGTCCCTGCTCGGATAGCAGAAAACTGCCGTCAGGTGATGGCAGAAGGGTCTGGGCAGAGCGAAGATGACTCAGGATTACATGCTCCCTGCCCTGCCGATCGAGTAGCAGCAGCCGGGCCATGTGCGTGGCGTCTTCCGTAATCCAAACACCCTCCGTGGTGCACACCATGAAGCCAGGCGCATTCAAACCGGTGAGCACTATAGGGTCCTGGCCACCGGCTTGCCATTGGTGGATTTCACCCTTCTGCTTTTCGAGATAGAACAGCGAGCCGTCCGGGCAAGGTGCGACGGCTTCTGCCTGATCAAGGCCCTGCCGCAGAATGGTCACCGCCTGGGTGCTTGGGTCATAGCGCAGCAATCGCCCGTTGCCATGCAGATCTTCGATGGCGTAGAGGTAGTGTCCGTCGGTTGAGACTTCCTCGACATCGTTTCCCATGAACAGCTCGCGTATTTGATCGCCCTTTTGCCAGATGACGGGATGTCGGTCAGCCTCCTGGCTATACACCACACCCCCTTGAAAGAGCGTCAGGCCATCAGGCTTGGAAAGACCTTCGACATAAGGATTTAACGTCCCATCGGGAGAAAGCGTCATGACTCTTCCCTTTCCATCCTGGAACTCTTCCGTTACATACAGAGTGCCTGCCTCATCCCTGATCAGCGCACTGACGTTAGGAATATCCTGGCGATAGATTGAGTACTCCCAGCCATTAGCGGCCTGGACAGGGAAGAAGTGTTTCCAAAGTGGAACGCAGGCCGCTGCAATCAGCGCAATACCTGCAATAGCAGCCAGCTTTCCGGCGCGCCTATTCAGCGTCATTGATACGCAGCCCGTTCAAAAAGCGTAAGAATGCCGGATCAGGAATCAAAATTTCGTCAAAATACCGCCTGCAGCCTTTGCAAGACCATTGATCTTCCGTGTACTAGCCAAACGCCGCTAGAGGTTAGGTGTAGTGCATGGGAATGGATTAAAGTAACGCCCTGCCGAGGCTTTCATCCTTGCCATTTTTCCAGGAAGTATTAATGGAACACCGTGAAGCGCTGATCTCGCTACGCAATTACCTGTCCAGCCAGATCCTGGGCCAGGAAAAGCTTATCGAGCGTTTGTTGATCGCACTGCTCGCCGACGGGCATCTTCTTGTAGAAGGCGCTCCCGGACTTGCGAAAACCAAGGCAATCAAAGATCTCGCCGACGGACTGGAAGCCGAGTTTCATCGCATCCAGTTCACTCCGGACCTATTACCGGCCGACATTACCGGTACCGAGATCTATCGAGCCGACAGCGGTAACTTCGAATTCCAGCGCGGCCCTATCTTTCACCATCTCGTGTTGGCAGACGAGATCAACCGAGCACCGGCCAAGGTACAGTCCGCCCTGCTGGAAGCCATGGCGGAGCGCCAGGTCAGTATTGGCCGCACCACCTATGACTTACCGCCGTTGTTCCTGGTCATGGCTACACAAAATCCTATCGAGCAGGAAGGAACCTACCCGCTGCCGGAGGCCCAGCTCGACCGGTTCCTCATGCATGTCAAGATTGGTTACCCGGATGCCAGCGTTGAACGACGGATCCTGGCGCAGGCACGAGGCGAGGCATTACACGGGGAAACGAAGGCGCCTAATCAGGTGACGCAGGAGGCCATCTTTGCGGCCAGACGGGAGGTTGTTTCGCTGTATATGGCCGACGCGGTCGAGGAGTATCTTGTCCAGCTCATAATGGCGACACGGACACCGGCACGCTTCGATGCCGAACTGGCACAGTGGCTCAGCTATGGGTCGAGTCCGCGGGGCTCCATCGCGCTGGATCGTTGCTCTCGCGCACATGCCTGGCTTGCGGGGCGGGATTTCGTCAGTCCGGAAGACATCCAGGCGGTACTGTTCGACGTTCTGCGACACCGCATAATCCTCTCCTTCGAGGCCGAAGCGGCCGGCGTCGACCATGATCGCGTTGTGCAACGTATTCTCGACGTCGTGGCCGTTGCATAGCACCATGGGCACGCCGCGCAGCGTCAGTATCAGCCTGACCGAGCTGATCGACATGAGACACCGCGTTCCAGAGGTCAAACTGTTCGCGGCCGCCGGGCGACGCAGCCCGCTCATTGGCGTTCACCATTCACGCCTGCGGGGTCGCGGCGTGGACTTCGATCAGGTACGGGTGTATCAACCAGGCGACGACGTCCGCACCATTGACTGGCGTGTGACCGCCAGAAGCCGCGAGCCACATACCAAGCTGTTTCACGAAGAGCGTGAGCGCCCTGTCTATCTGCTGATTGAACAGAGCCAACGCTTGTTCTTTGGCTCGGAGCGCGTGTTCAAATCGGTATTGGTGGCACAGGCAGCTGCCCTAATCGGCTGGTCCGTACTGGGTCATAGCGACCGCATTGGCGGCATGGTTTTTGGTGATGACGGCTTTCACGACGTGCGTCCACGGCGCAGCAAGCAAAACCTGCTGAGGTTGTTCGATCATCTGATCAAGGCCAATCACAGTCTTATGGACCAGACCGAACCCAAACTTCCGAGCGACGCCTTTTCATTGGTGCTGCGGCGCGCACGTGAAGTACTGCGTCCAGGCAGCATGGCATTGATCCTATGCGATGAGCGTAGCCTGAGCGAGGCCGCGGAGCAGCAACTGGCCCTGGCGTCTCGCCATACGGACCTGGTTCTGTTACCGGTCTCCGATCCGCTGGACCACCGTTTGCCAGCAGCCGGATTTCTTCGCTTCGCCCAGCACGACACCGAGCTTGAAATCGACACCCTGAACGGCACGCTGTCGAATGCCTACCTGCAGCAGGCAAAGCAGCGTCGGGAGCGCTGGACACGCCTAAGCCAGCGACTGGGTATCCCGCTGCTTCCGCTTTCTACTTCCTACGACCTGATTGAGCAGCTGCGCAAGCATCTGCACCAGCATCAGCCTGGCTACCAACAATGAACCCGCTCGATCAATTGGCCCCTCTGGTCAGGCCCGAGCCCGTTTCGTTCTGGCCGTTGGCACCCGGCTGGTGGATAGCGCTGGTCATGTTAGTGGCGTTACCTACTGCAGCATTCATGGTATGGCGGCATCGGCGCCAGACGTCTGTGGAGCAGCCTGTTTCAGAAGAAGAGCAACTGGAGGGGCCTCGCCGGGCGGCACTGCTTGAGCTGGCACAAATGCCCCGTCCCTATGGCGAATCCGCCGGGCCCTGGCTGCAAAGTCTCAATGCCCTGCTCAAACGGCTGTGCATGACCCGCTATCCCGACAGCCACTGCCAGACATTGAGCGGGCGCGCCTGGCTGGCCTTTCTCGACACCCGGTGTACGGCAGCTGGCCTGACACGCTGGATGGTCTTGGTAGAAGGCGCTTATCGCCCGGACTGCCGGTTGGACGACAAGACCATCGATGGCCTTTACGCCGCGGTCAGCATATGGATTCGCAAACATGTTTGAATTTGCCTGGCCGTGGATATTTTTCCTGGCACCCTTGCCCTGGGTGGCCAGGCTGATATTGCCGCCTGCGCAAAGCCAGGAGTCAGCACTCAAGGTCAGTTTTCTGAAAGAACTTGAGCACCTTGCAGGACACCGCGCCCATACACGTCTGCCTGCCCTGAAGCGGCAGTTGCCGTTTGTATTGATCTGGGTGCTGCTTCTGGCAGCAACAGCTCGTCCCCAATGGGTGGGTTCACCCCTTCCGCTTCCTACCAGTGGCAGAGACATCTTGCTGGCCGTTGACGTGTCTGGCTCCATGGATTATCCCGACATGACCTGGAAGGGAGAAGACATCAGCCGCCTCACCCTGGTAAAGCATCTGATCGGCGATTTTATCGAAGGCCGCACGGGTGATCGCATCGGTCTTATCCTCTTTGGTTCGCAAGCTTATGTGCAGGCGCCGCTCACCTTTGATCGCCGGACGGTCCATGCCCTGCTCGATGAGGCCCTGGTAGGTATTGCAGGCAAGAACACCGCTATCGGTGACGCCATTGGCCTGGCGGTAAAGCATTTGAGGATGCGTCCGGAAAATAGTCGAGTCATGGTCTTGATTACGGATGGCGCCAATAACGGTGGCCGCGTCGATCCATTGATCGCTGCTCGCCTGGCCGCCGAAGAGCATGTACGGATCTATGCCATCGGGATTGGTGCCGACCCACAACAGGCCAGTCTCTCGAGCCTATTCGGTTTCAGCAGCCTGGATCTGGATGAGGACACACTCAAAGCCATTGCCAAGGAAACCGGAGGCCGCTATTTCCGTGCCCGTTCGCAGGAAGAGCTGTCCGCCATCTCGAATGAACTCAACAGCTTCGAGCCGATTGCACAACAGCCCACCCGTGTACGTCCAGCCAAAGCGCTCTTTTACTGGCCACTGAGTCTTGCCCTTCTGACCAGCCTGATCGCCGCTGCCTTGCATATCTGGCCGAAACCCTGGCGGCGTATTCCTCGGCTGCGTGCCTACGCACAGGCGCGCGGGAGGAGGCAGACATGATGTCGCTGATTCCACACCTGTCGCGTCCTCTCTGGCTTCTAGCATTCCCCGTGCTGCTCTGGCTCCTCTGGAAGCTGTGGCATCGTCCGCGTCGCGTAGGACATTGGCAACGGCTTTTGCCAACGGCATTTCACGAATGGCTGCTGACCACGCCATCCAGAGATACCCAACGCCTGCCGTTGTTACTGTTTGGTCTTGGCGCTGCGCTGGCAATCCTGGCATTGAGCGGCCCCAGCTGGCAGCGCGCAGAGCAGCCGGCTTACACACGTACCGATCCGCTGGTTATTGTGCTCGACATGACGCCGGACATGCTGGCTTCGGACGTTTCCCCTTCTCGCCTCATTCAGGCCCAGCACACTATTCTGGACCTGTTGGCGGCACGTCGGGATGCTGAAACAGCCATTGTCGTCTATGCCGGCAGCAGTCATGTCCTGGTCCCGCTGACCAACGATCTGCATACGGCACAAAGCTTGCTGGAAGCCGTGCGTCCGGCGATCATGCCAGAAGCCGGCGAGCGTGCGGATTTAGCGGTACGCCAGGCACTGCAGCTACTCCGGCAAGGCAGCGGTACAGGAGGACGAGTCTTACTGATAACCAGCCAGCTCAGCACCCAGGAACAGAAAGGCATACGTGAAGCGCTGTCCAGCTATCGGGTTCCCTTGCTTATGCTGGGTATGGGGACACTTGAAGGTGCGCCGATGGCGCGGGAAGAAGGCGGCTATCTGACCGACAATCAAGGTAATATCCTGCTGTCACGCCTGGATGAGGCTACCTTGTTCCGCTTCGCTCAATCGGTGGGTGCGCAGTATCAGCGCCAACAGCCCGATGAGCGTGACCTCCGCGCGTTGGGTCTGCTCGACACACCGGACACCGTAGCCGAGCGACAGGAACAGGTACGCCTCGATGCCTGGGTCGACCAAGGCTACTGGCTGCTTATCCCCGTGCTGATTCTGGCTGCATGCGCAGGGCGAAAAGGCTGGCTCTTGTGTATACCGCTTTTGCTGTTTGTCATGCCACCTCCCGCTCACGCGTTTGCGTTCGAAGATCTCTGGTTGCGCAAGGATCAGCAAGGCGCCCGTTTGCTTGAAGCGCAACGTCCTGACGAAGCCGCTCGACGGTTCGAGAATCGTGAATGGCGTGGTGTCGCCCAATACGAAGCAGGTCAATATGAAGAGGCTGCCAAAACCTTTGCCCAGGGCAACAGTGCGGTAGATCACTACAACCGCGCTAACGCCCTGGCCAAAGCCGGTCAATTGACTGGTGCGCTGGACGCTTATGACCAAGCACTCAGGCTGCAAAGCAATTTTCCCGAGGCCCTCCATAACAGAGCCCTGGTAGAAGCCTTGCTCAAACAGCAACAGGAACAGGCAACCGCTCAGGACGCCACGCCCAATGAAGCAGGAAGTGACGACCAGCACAGTCAGTCCGACACCCAAGCCCAACCCTCACCGCAAAACAGTGACGCCACTGATGAGCCAAGGGCTGCGTCGAACCATGACGAATCAGGGCAGCCCGTTGGCCAAACCTCAGGCGAAGCCAGCGATAGCGAGGCCGTCGAGACCGAGGAAGAGAACGACGACCTTCTGTCTCAGCCTCACTCGAACGTACTGAGCGAGGAACGCAGGCAGTCACTGGAACAATGGCTAAGGGAAATACCAGACGATCCCGCAGAGCTGTTACGCCGCAAGTTCTGGCATCAGCAGCAACAAAAACAGGAAGATAGAACACCATGAGCCTAGTCCGTATTGCGCTCACCCTGCTTCTGCTGGTCAGTCTGCCTGGCTGGGGGGCAGACTTTACGGCTCGCGTGGACCATACCCAACTCGTACCTGGCGAGACCTTCGAGCTTGTCCTCGAATCAAGCGATCCGACGCTTTTCGGCAAACCGGATCTGTCTCCTCTGGAGCCCCAGTTCGATATTCTCGGCACACGCCAGATCAACCAGTTGAGTGCGGGTCCCGATCAAAGCGAGCCTATCACCCGCTGGATCGTAACGCTTCAACCGCGGCAGCGCGGAATCGTAGTGATTCCCCCGCTGACCCTGAGTGGGGTGCGAAGCCAGCCGATTACGCTGCATGTCAACGAAACTTCGACACTCACCCCCAGCGCTCAAAACCTGGAGCCGGTCTTTATCGATGCTACGGTGGATCAGGAAACCGTTTATGTGCAGGCGCAGCTGGTCCTGACGCTACGCATCCTCCACTCCGTACCGCTTTACGATGACAGTAACCTCAGTACGCTGAGCATGCCATCAGCGCGCGTCGAGCCTTTGGGAGAGCCCAGGACGTATGAGCAGACCATTGGCGGCGTGAGACATGGTGTTATCGAGATCCGCTATGCCATTTTTCCGCAGCAAAGCGGTCCATTACGCATTCCCAGCCTGTCGTTCAGTGCCACGGCGGTTGATACCTCAACCAGTGGTCAGCAGTCGTCTCCGTTCAGCTCAAGGCCGGGTCGGGTAATACGCGTGGATACCAGCGAGATTCCCATTCAGGTCAAAGCCAAGCCTGCCGATTATCCTGCTGACGCACCCTGGCTACCGGCACGTCATATCGAGCTGAGCGAAGCGTGGAATCCCCAGCCGGAAGAAGCGCGCCAGGGCGCCGTATTGACACGCCACCTTCTTCTCAAGGCAGAAGGCCTGTCCAGTGCACAGCTGCCGCCTCTGCCGCAGCCGATTGTAGACGGGCTTCGCCGCTATCCAGACCAGGCCAAGCTGACCAACGACGTGCAGGATCAAAGCCTGGTCGGCAGTCGCGAGGAGCGGGAGGCGCTCGTACCCAACCGGAGCGGCGACATCACTATACCTGCTCTGGAAGTTGTCTGGTGGAACACTCGGAACGACCAACTTGAGCGTACACAGCTACCTGCCCATACCCTTACCGTCGCTGCCGACCCGGCCCTAATGCCACCGTCCCTAGGGCAGGTCTCTACCAGTGTGAACGGGAAGCGACTACCTCTCTGGCCATGGCAGCTGGCCAGCTTTATTCTGCTTCTGACCACACTGCTGGGTTTCGGACTGTGGTGGCGAGCCCGCCAACTGCCCGCCATTATTAAAATGGCTCCTGCCGGCCCGAGCCCACGCACGCTGCTCGATGATTTGCGACGCGCCTGCCAGGCTAACGATCCGCATGCCACGCGTCAGGCGCTCGATGCCTGGGCTCGACAACAGCCAGAAACCCTGGCAGAAATGGCAGCCCGCTTCGATCCGCTTTCTGTCGCCCTGGATGACCTTAACGGCGCGCTTTACAGCGAAAGCGGACAGCACTGGCAAGGCGAGACACTGTGGCAGGCGTTCCAGGCTTTACCGCCCTCTACGCAGCCCGTACAACAGGAGCCTGGCTCACTGCCACCGCTATACCCGCGCTGATGGTCCGGGCGCAACGCCTCGACCACACGCCTGAACAGGAACACCATGCGTATTCTTCATACTTCCGACTGGCACCTTGGCCAGACCCTTCATGGTCAGGATCGCGACTTCGAGCACGCCTGTTTTCTCGATTGGCTGTTGGCACAACTCAAGACGCGCCGCCCCGATGCCCTGCTCATCGCTGGCGACGTCTTCGACACGATCAACCCGCCGGTCAAGGCGCAGGAGCGCCTCTATGACTTTATCGTACAGGCACACCTGGCGCTTCCTACCCTAACGGTGGTGATGATTGCAGGCAACCATGACTCTGGAGCCCGGATCGAACTCCCCGCTCCGCTCATGCGCAGCCTGCGGACCCATGCGTTAGGGCGAGTGCTCTGGCTGGATGACGGCTCGCTGGATGCCAGGCGGCTAATGGTTCCGCTTACCGATGCAAACGGCGCGATCAGAGCCTGGTGCCTAGCCCTGCCTTTTTTACGACCAGCAGAAGTAACGGGGGGAAGTGATGGTACCTATATGGAGGGTATCGCCAAGGTACACGCAGAGCTGATTGCCCACGCTGAAACACGTCGCACACCAGGCCAGGCCCTTATTGCCATGAGCCACGCACACTTGGCGGGAGGCCAGGTATCGAAGGATTCAGAGCGCAATATTATTGTTGGTAATGCCGAAGCTCAACCTGCCTCTCTGTTTCCACCAAGCATTGCCTACGTGGCATTGGGTCATTTGCATAAGCCGCAAAAGGTAGCCAAGCAGGAGCGTATCCGGTACAGCGGATCTCCCCTTCCCCTCTCGTTCGCGGAAGTGGACTATCCTCACCAGATTCTTGATGTTCAGTTCGAAGGAGACGCGCTCAAGACTGTCGAGAGCATTCGGATCCCGCGAGCCGTGGACATGGTGCGCCTAGGCCCTGCACCACTGGCAGATATCCTTGAGCATCTCAAAAGCCAATCCGAAATCGACCTCTTCAATACACCCGAAAGCCATTTGGCTCCCTGGCTCGAAGTTAGAGTCATACTCGACGCACCCCAACCCGATCTACGGCAGCGGCTGGAGTCTGCACTTGAAAGAAAATCGCTGCGCCTCGTACGGATCGGCGTGCAATACGCGGGAGCCGTCAGTACTTCCAGCGAGTCGCCGGAGCTGGTGGCGCTGGAGCAACTGACGCCACAAGAGCTTTTCGGTCTTGCCTGGCAGGATACCTATGGGCAAATGCCAGAATCGTCCACACTGGACGATTTTGCCCAGTTGCTTGAAGACATCGAACTGGGAGAACAGGCATGAAGATTCTGGCCGTTCGCCTGAAAAACCTCGCCTCTCTTGCCGGCCCGCATGAGCTGGACTTCACCGCTGAACCCCTTGCCAGCACCGGCCTGTTTGCCATTACCGGCCCAACCGGTTCAGGCAAGAGCACACTGCTGGATGCCCTTTCGCTAGGGCTGTTTGGTGAAGTGCCACGCCTTAGCAATGTGCGCAAGGAAGCCAAGGTGCCAGACGGCGATAACGAAATTGCTACAGGCGATCCACGTACCCTTCTTCGCCGCGGTAGCGGTGCAGGCTATGCTGAAGTGGACTTCCTGGGTATCGACGGTTATCGCTACCGTGCACGCTGGGAAGCCAATCGCGCTCGAGACAGAGCGGATGGGAAACTGCAGCCCAGCCGCCAGAGCCTGCGGAACCTGGACACGCAGCAGCTGTTGGCAGCCGACAAGAAAGCCGAATTCAAAACCCAGCTTGAGCAGCGCCTGGGCCTTACCTTTGAACAGTTCACCCGCGCAGTGCTACTGGCACAAAGCGAGTTCAGCGCCTTTCTGAAAGCGGACGACAACGGCCGCAGCGAACTCTTGGAAAAATTGACCGATACTGCGATCTATAGCCAGCTTGGCCGACGCGCCTTCGAACGGGCGAAACAGGCTCGGCAGTCCCTTGATCAACTGGAACAGCAAGCAGGTGGTATCCGCCCCCTAGACGACGCTGGCCGCACAGCACTCGAAACCCAATGCCAGAGCACGCTGGAAGCTTTGACCCGCATTCAGGCCGAGCTTGGTGAGGTCGAACAGCAGCGGCGCTGGTTAGGGGATTTGAAGCGATTGGAGCAGGAACTTGCTCAGGCCCAGACAACGCGTACAACAGTGCAGCAGCAACACGATGAGCATACAGAGGCGCGCCAGACGCTTCATTGGCTTGATCAGTTGCTACCACAGCGTCATCGCTATCAGCAGAAGGCGCAGCTTGAGCATGACATGGACCAGCTGACGGCCCACCTCATACAGCTTGAACAGCAGAAACAAGCGCTTGAACAACGCCTGGACGAGTTGACAGAACGCCAGCAGCACGCTCAAACCCGTCGCCAAACCGCGGAAGAAGCCCTGCATCAAAGTGCCGATTCACTGCAACAGGCTTTTCAGGAAGAGAACGACCTCAGCCGCCTCAAGATCGACGTCCAGCAGACCCGCGAGGCGTGGCGTCAAGAGGACTCGTTTCAACGCGAATCCCTGGCAAGGATCAATGCCTTGGCGGCTACCGAGGTGGAGCAACGTCAGGCACTGGAGCAGATAGCCACACAGCTTCAGGCAAGCGAGGCACTGTCAGCATTATGTGATGCCTGGTCAGCCTACCGACCTCGCCTTCAGCAGAACCTGCAGCTCGGCGAGCGCTTGGCGGGGTCCCGCCTGCGCATTCCCCAGTTACAGGCTGCTGTAAAAAAAGCCCAGGAAGAGGCCGATACTTATCAGACAGCCATCCAGACGCTCCAGCAGGAATCCGGCGCGGAAGGCAACCTGAGCGAGCAAATCCAGGCGCTGACGCAACAGCAACAGGCCAGCCGCCCCCTGCTCAGCTCACTGGAACGACTCATCTATCTCTGGCAACAAGGAGAAGAGCTCGAAGGCTATTGGCTCAGTAATCAGGAAAAGCAGACAGCGCTCTTGCAGGAGCGGGCCCACACCATAGCCGAGGGTAAGCGCGCCGCTGCAGAGCACGCCGAAGCCGAGCGCGACCTCAAGGTCACCCTTGCCATACTTGAGCGGCAACGGCTGATGCGCAGCGTAAGCGTGGAAAAGCTGCGTGCCCAACTCGTAGAAGGCGAGCCCTGCCCTGTGTGCGGCAGCCAGGAGCATCCTTTTCATCAGGAGAGTGTTCTGGCAAAGGCTATAGCCTCCCATGAAGCTCGGGAAGAAGAGCAGGCTCGACTACATGTGCAACAGCTGTACGAACGCCTGATTGGTCTACGAAGCGCTGTTGCCGGTCTGAATGAACGACTCAAGGATCTCAAGCAGCAAGAAGAACAGCTGACCGCACAGCAGTTGGGAATACATGAGCAGCTGCGAGGCCACCCGGAAGGCAAGACACTTCTCGCCCAACCTGAGGAGCATCGCTCTTTCTGGCTGAACGAACAATTGACAGCACTCAGCAAGCGCATCCAGACCGAAGAAACGCGCCTGCAGTTCCTATTGAATCACCAGCAAAAAATCGATGGCTTACAGGAGCGCTGGCAAACCGCCCGCGAGCGTAGCCAGCAGGCCGCATGGGAGTTGGAAGAACACCTGAAAGCCATCCAGCAGGATGAGCTTCGACACGCTCAGGAGCTGGCTGAACTCACTGCACTACTGCCTGCACCCTGGCTGGAACATTGGCAACAGCAGCCCCAGCCTACGTTTACGCGCTTGGAAGCGCTCATAGAAGCCCGACACCATCACCTGCTACGGAAACAGGAGCTGGAAAAGACGTTGACGACCTGCACGTCCGATCTTGAGCGTGAGCGTTATCAACAGCAGACCAGACTTCAGCAGCACGAAAAGCTTTCCAGTCTGCTGGCAACACTGGAAGAACAATTGACGAGCGGTCAGCTGCGCCTTCAGACAACATTGGGTGAACATGCCAGCCCCCATGCCTGGCAACAAGCATTGAACCAATCCGTTGAACAGGCACGCCAAGCAGAAAGTCAAGCCAGGGAAGCCTGGAATGAGGTCAATCTGAACCATGAGCAATTACGCCATACTGTTGAGCTCAAGCGAGGCGAAGCGCAAAAGCTGGACTCCGCACATCGTCTACTTCTCGTCGAGCTTGACGCCTGGCGGGTCCAGCACAGTACGCTTGACGAGACACTGCTGACTCGACTGCTGGGTATCGATGACCGTGAGCACACTGCCTTGCGCCGGCAGATGCAGACCCTGGAACGGGCTGTCAATGAGGCTGACGTGGTCGTTCAAGAGCGTGAAAAACGTCTGGCAGCCCACCGGACCGAGCGGGCCGACCTTCCTGAGCCGGAGACGCTGGAGCAGCGCTGGACAGAGCTGAGCCAACTCAACCAGGCCTCTCAGGAACGCCATGCCGAACTACGGGCTGAAATCGCTGAAGACAACCGTCGGCGCACACAAAGCGCTGAGTTGCTGAACGCGATCGAGAGCGCCCGCGCGGAGTATCTTCGCTGGGCCAGGCTGGACGAGCTGATCGGCTCTGCCGATGGTCATACCTTCCGCAAGATTGCTCAAGGCTACAATCTGGATCTGCTGATCCAGCATGCCAATGCTCAACTCCAGCAGCTGGTCCGCCGCTATCGGCTCAAGCGAGGCGGCAGTGCGCTAGGGCTCTTGGTTATGGATACCGAAATGGGCGATGAGCTGCGCTCGGTACATTCTCTGTCCGGTGGAGAAACATTTCTCGTTTCACTGGCACTGGCCCTGGGTCTCGCCTCCATGGCGTCGACTAACCTGAAGATCGAGTCGCTGTTTATTGATGAGGGCTTTGGCAGCCTTGACCCTGATTCGCTACAGCTTGCCATGGACGCATTAGACGGACTTCAAGCTCAAGGCCGCAAGGTTGCTGTCATTTCCCATGTCCAGGAAATGCATGAGCGTATTCCTGTCCAGGTGCAGGTATGCAAACAGGGCAACGGATTGAGTACGTTAAGAATCCAGGGGCCGACGCCTCGCTTTATTGACTAAGCCATGCTGCCGGGCATTACCGTCCAGTGGCGCTCACACGAACCGAGCGCCACTCGTGATCATTTTATTTTTTTCAAACGTCTGGCTATCCGCTGGGCGCACATCCGGGAGCAGTGACTGAAGCACGATTCCTTTAGGAAGCGTTTCTTACACGTATGTCCTACAGGTTTTTGCGGTTTCGAACAGATTGCAATCAGCCCCGCTGACGGGTCAGCTGTACGCCGATTGGCGCAAAGGTATCTCATGTTGATACCCAAGCGTTATGGAGCGACACCAGGGAAAGTCCGCGCGACCAGAATGCCAGGAAAGAACAAACATCACTCATGACAGAAGCGTGCAAGCAGCGGCCCCTTCCGAACTATCACGAAAAGCGCCCGCCTGCTCACCACTCTATAGAAATAAGCCGGAAGTAGCAGGCCTATCCTTCAGGCCTGCTACCCAAGCATTTACGTTATGCCAGGCTCTTGCTTACCACTTCATACACATCGCTCGAGAGCTGACCGCTTGCCATGATCCGCTCCAGTTCTCCACGCATGAGTTGCTGGCGGGTTTCATCGTACTTGCGCCAGCGGGTCAACGGCGTTAGCAGGCGGGATGCAATCTGCGGATTCAAGGCATTGAGCGTAATGATCTGATCAGCCAGGAAGCGATAACCGCTGCCGTCCTTTTGATGGAAATTGATCAGGTTCTGGTTGGCGAAGGCTCCGATAAGTGCACGAACCTTGTTGGGGTTCTTCAAGGTGAAGGCAGGATGCCCCATCAATGCCTTGACGCGGTCCAAACCACCCGGACGGTAACTGGCCGCCTGCACACTGAACCAGGAGTCCATGACAAGCGGATCATTCTTATAGCGCTCGGCAAAGCGCTTCAGCACCTCGGTCTTCTCCGCCTCGAAGTCGGAGTTTACCAAGGCTGACAGCGCCGCCAGGCGTTCCGTCATGTTGTCACAGTTGTCGAACTGCTCCTGAGCCGCTGCAACCACTTCCGGCTTGCGGCTCAGCATGAGATAGCCTAGTGCGATGTTCTGCAAACTGCGGCGAGCAATATGATCCGCCTGGGCAACATACGGCGTATTGCGTGAGGTTTCGCGGTTCGCCTGATAGCGCTTCCACAGCGGCTCATACAACGCCTTAACCAATTCATCACGAGCGAAGTCACGGGCAGCATGGATAGCATCGATATCAGCGACCTCAGACAGCTCGACCAGATACGCCTCCGTTGGAAGCGTCAGCATTTCTGCCACCATAGCCTGATCCAGGCGCTCGTCTTCCAATACCGTGCGCAGCGCCTCGACAAGACGCTGGTCGAGTACCATCACCTCACCCTTCTGCTGTTGAATGATCAGCTCCTGCAAGACCTGTACAGCCAGTTGCTGACCAGCATCCCAACGATTGAACCCGTCGGAATCGTGCTGCATGAGGAACATCAGCTGCTCACGCGTATAGGGGAAGCTAAGCTTGACCGGTGCGGAAAATCCGCGCAGCAATGAGGGCAGCGGTTTTTCCTTCATACCTTCGAACGTAAAGGACTGCTCAGCCTCGGTTACGGCAATCACGCGATCTGTTACAGCGTCTTCCGTCTCACCAGCAAGGCGTAGCGGCAATTCTTGCCCTTGCTCCCCCAACAGCCCTAACTTGACCGGAATTACGAACGGCTCCTTGGTGGACTGGCCAGGGGTTGGCGGACAGCTCTGGCGGAAGGTCAGCGTATAGGTTTTGGCCTGTTCATCAAAGGCTTCAGCCACCTCCAGACGCGGTGTACCGGACTGGCTGTACCAGCGTTTGAACTGAGTGAAGTCGGCGCCGTTAGCATCTTCCAAGGCCTTGACGAAATCCTCGACAGTGACCGCCTGGCCATCATGGCGCTCGAAGTACAGATCGGTCCCCTTGCGGAAACCATCTGCACCTAACAGAGTGTGCAGCATGCGCACCACCTCAGCACCCTTTTCATAGACAGTCAGGGTGTAGAAGTTGGAGATCTCGATAAAGGAATCCGGGCGCACCGGGTGTGCCATCGGACCGGCGTCCTCTGCGAACTGATTGGTCCGCAGAAAAGCCACGTCCTCGATACGCTTGACTGTTTCCGAGTTCATGTCGGAGGAGAATCCGGCATCACGGAATACGGTGAAGCCTTCCTTCAGGGATAGCTGGAACCAGTCACGGCAGGTGACACGGTTACCCGACCAGTTATGGAAGTATTCATGGGCAACGATAGCCTCGACCCGCTGATGCGCGGCGTCTGTGGCAGTGTCCGGGCTTGCCAGAACAGCGCTGGAATTGAAAATGTTCAGCCCTTTGTTTTCCATGGCGCCCATGTTGAAGTCGTTCACCGCAACGATCATGAAAATATCCAGATCGTATTCACGGCCATAGACTTCCTCATCCCAGCGCATGGAGCGCTTGAGGCTGTCCATGGCATGCTGCAGCTTGCCGATGTTTTCCGGCTCCACATAGATCCGCAGGGCTACGTCGCGTCCGCTTCCTGTGGTGTATGTATCCTCAATACACCAGAGGTCACCGGCTACCAGCGCGAACAGGTAGGACGGCTTCTTGAAGGGATCTTCCCAGGTCGCCCAGTGACGTCCGCCCTCTTCCTCACCGTTGGCAATCGGGTTGCCATTGGAAAGCAGGATCGGATACTTGACCTTGTCCGCCTTGATGGTTGTGGTAAATACGCTCATCACATCCGGGCGGTCGAGGTAGTAGGTGATCTTGCGGAAACCCTCGGCCTCGCACTGCGTACAGAACATCTTGCCAGAGGTATACAGGCCTTCCAGCGCCGTATTGGTTTCCGGATGGATGCGTACAGTGGTGCTGAGAGTGAAGTTGTTGCCACAGGGCTGGATCGTCAGGTGATCGGACTCGATCTGATACTCATTAGGCGTCTGGGGCTCGGCATTGACCGACAGGCTCAACAGCTCAAGCTCTTCCCCCTGCAAAACAAGGGGTGGCAGACCGGCGCCTCGGTCAGGGTTACGCCGCATATGCAACTCGGCATGAACGAGCGTATGGTCATCGAACAGCTCGAACGTGAGATGCGTCTCGTCAATGAGGTACTCAGGGGCCTGATAGTCCTTGAGATGTATCGTCTTCGGTTGCTCGGTGCGCATGACGTAACCCTTATGCTAATTCACGACGGCGGTTGTACCGCGGCGGCTTAATGATGCACGGCCAGCTGGTAAGCTGTGTATTTGCGAATATTAATGACCCCGGTATCAAACATCAGATATTGACCCTTGATACCAAGCAGTGTGCCTTCTACTACAGGCGTCTTCTCCAGATCGTGGCTAACAATCTTGGTGGGATACACCTTAACCGGATAATGAATCTGAAGCGGCTCCATGTCGACTATTGGTTGGATCGCCTGCAGGCCAAAACGCTCCTGAAGCACGTGCATCCCTTGCGCACAGGCATCCAGAATCTGGTCGCGCAGCGCAGCGAGGTCCGCCTGCTCTGCCTCTCCCTTGAGCATAGCGCGCCAGTTGGTGCGGTCTCCTACCTGGCTACGAAAAAGGTCCTCCACCAGACCCGATTGCTGCCGGGTAGCCACACGCAAGATGGCCAGCGCCTGATGAGCACCCTGGTCGATCCAGCGAGTAGGTATCTGATTGGCACGCGTAATACCGACCTTAAGCCCTGAGGAGTTGGCCAGGTAGACGATATGGGGCGTCATGCAAAAAGACTCTCCCCACTCCGGCTCGCGACAGGTGCCATGCTCGAAATGGCACTTCTCAGGACTCATCATGCAGCTATCGCACTGGGCAAGGGAGGTAAAACAGGGATAACAGTAACCCTGACCGAAGCTCTTCTTGGTCTTGCGGCCACAATGGATGCAATGGATTTCACCCAGGTACTCCAGACGGATTCTTTCGCCAATCAGCGGATTGACGGGAACCTCTGTTTCGCCCAGGCGAAACGAATACTGCACGGGCTCGCCGAGGCACACCGTCATCTTGCTTAGCGCGCCGCGCCCTAACTCTGTCATGGTGTTGCACTACCTTTTAAAATGAAAGCGCCACGGCTGTAGGGCCGCGGCGCTTGGAACTGCGGTGATGCGAAGATCAGTGAATCGCGTCGGACTTGAAGAGAAGATTGGGAATCGGCTCGGACTTTGAGCTGCATTCCTGTGGTCCCATGTAGCCGACTCGCTGGTCCTCCGGGACATGCCTGGCCTCATAGGCAATGACTGCCTGCAAACTGAGCTCGACCTGCTCGCGCGTCAGCTTGCGGCCATCCGGCCATTTACCGATTTCTACGGCGCGTTTTAGGTTCTCGTAGATTTCCGGCGTGATGTTATCGAGCATCTGGGCAAAGGGTGTAGACATGCTCCCGCTCCTGCTAAGTAGAAATACCGGCAAATAAAGGCTTAAGTGTAGCGGGAGGCGAATGCTTGCGCACAGCCATCCGGCAAGGCATGGCCCCTCCTGCAAGAAGCCATGCAAATATTCTATTTGGCGTCGGGCTGCGTTATTTTCAACTGCTGCGGCTGGGCATCTTTCACCGCAATCGGCTTGCTAAGCGCAACCCACTCACCTGACGTCGGATTTCCCTGTCGAGAGATACGCGCAACCAGCTGAACCTGATCAAAACCTGACAGCTTCAGCTGCGGCATCATCGCATCTGCGTCACTCAGCGATACCCTGGCAGGCAGGTCCGCTACTGTCAGACGCTTTACTGCCAATGGCATGGGTGGCCCTGATACAGCGCGGGCAAACACGAACACGGTATCACTCGCCTTGACACGTGAGCTCACGCCTGGATCAAGACTTACCGTGACGCTCAGGGTAACTGATTGAGTAGCACTGACTGAAGATACAGCTTCGCCGCTAGCGCCCATATAGCGCCGGGCCCGCTCGATACCACTTTGAATAGCCTTACGGGACGGATCACCAGTAGGCAGCTGATCGACCAAGGTTTGCCAATGAGTGATTGCACCGGCGTAATCCTTCTGCTCGAACGCCGCTATACCCAGGAGCCCAAGCGTAGTCACCTCCTTGGGATTGGCCTTGAGCGCTTCGTCAGCCAACGTCTTGACCTCCGGGGTCAAGACTTTACCGTCCGCAAAATACTGCGCCTGCGCCAGCTGCCCTAGCAGCTCAGGTTGACGCCCGGCCTGCCGGACTGCCTGGGTAAACGCATGAGCAGCCTCGCTGAAACGCTCCTGGCTCATATACGTACGGCCTAACAGGTACCAGCCATCGGAGGACTCGGGCTGGACGGCAACCGCCCGCTCCAGCCGAGAAGTCATTTCATCCATGGAGCGCGGCGGCTGGCTGAACTCTCGAGTGAGCTCAACCCGGTCACTGGCGCCCCAATGCAGATAGAGCCCCAGCCCGGCGAGCGGAACGATCAACGCCACGATCAACGGTGCGGCGCGCCCGCTTTTGGTACCCCCGGTATCACTGCCTGCCTGCTCAGCATCGGACAGCAGTTCACGTGCTGCCTCGGAGCGGCCTTCCTCCCACTGCGCAGCCGTCAACAGGCCTGCAGCGTGTTGCTGGGAGAGCTCTGTCAGTCGCTCCTCGTAAAGCTCAACGTTGACGGCGGCACGGTCTTTACCAGAGGCAACGTGCTGACGGCGTATCGCGGGAATCAGGAGGAAGCCCAAGGCAACGAGCAGCAGCAGCCCTATGGCGAGCCAGAAATCGATCATCAGAAATCTTTCTTTTTCAGAAGTGATGCAAGGCGTGCCTGCTCATCGGCAGACAATGGAGCATTGGATGGCAAGGTTTGTTGCTGGCGACGTCGCACGATGATCAGGATGATACAGAACCCTAAGATTAAAAACGCAGCCGGCCCATACCAGAGCAGCCAGGTCCGCTGTTCAACAGGCGGCCTGTACATGACGAACTCACCATATCGCGCCACCAGATAGTTGATGATCTGCTCATCGCTTTTACCTTCGTTCATCAGACGATGAATCTCTCCTCGCAAATCAGCGGCGATGGGTGCATTCGAGTCGGCAAGGTCCTGGTTCTGGCACTTCGGGCAGCGCAATTCACGCGTCAGTGCTTGAAAGCGCTCGCGCTCGGCATCGTTTGTATACGCGAAGGTTTCGATGGCAGCCTGTGCAACGCCTATCCATATAAACAGCAATAATAACGATGCTCCTATCCGGCGGATCATGGCGCCTCCATGAGCTGCTGGTAACGCGGCGCCAGCTCATCACGCCACACCTGTTGGCTTACAATGCCTACATGTTTGTAGCGGATGACGCCTTTGCTATCGATCAGATAGGTTTCTGGTGCGCCGTATACACCCAAGTCCAGACCCAGGCTGCCTTTGTCATCGCGAACGTTGAGCTGATAAGGGTTGTGGAATTCCCTCAGCCACCTCAATGCGCTGGCATTATCGTCCTTGTAATTGATGCCGTAGATGATGATGCCCTGCTCTTTGAGCGTATTCAGAACGGGATGCTCCTCCCGGCATGCGACACACCAGGTGCCCCATACATTGACCAGGGCTGGCTTGCCTTGAAAATCAACCTGAGTCAGGGTTCGGCCGGGGTCGTCAACAGCGGGCAATGAAAACCCCGGCAATGGCTTGTCGATCAGTGCGGACGGTAGCTCAGATGGATTCAGATACAGGCCCTTGAATAGAAAGCCAGCCATGGCAAGGAAAAGAACGAGTGGAATCAGTAGAACCAGGCGACGCTTCATGCCTGCGCCTCCTTGAGCCCCAGGGACCGACTGGCACGCTGACGCACCTTGAGTCGATAACGTTTGTCCGACATGGAAAGTAGTCCACCTAGCGCCATCAGCACGCCCCCCAGCCATATCCAGCGTACGAATGGCTTGATATGAATGCGGACTGCCCAGGCCCCGTCTTCCAACGGCTCACCAAGCGCCACGTATAAATCACGCATAAGCCCTGCATCGATGCCTGCCTCGGTCATGACCGAGCGCTGTACTACATAAAGACGCTTTTCCGGATGCAGAACCGCAACATTCTGATTGCCTTTCGAGACCCGCAGAGTGCCATAGTCCGACTTGAAGTTAGGCCCCTCGAAATGCTGAGTGCCATCGAAAATGAAGTGATAACCTGCCAGCTCGACCGACTCCCCTGGCGCCATGCGCAGGTCGCGCTCAGCGGAGAACTGGGTAGAGAGCACTATCCCTAATGCCGACACCGCAAGCCCCAGATGGGCAGCCTGCATCCCCCAGTAACTGCGACCGAGGCTGCGAATACCCTTGAGCCAACCTTTATGGCGCGTCTTGTCCTGCAGATCGCGAAGGCCAGCCAGTACAACCCAGGACGCCAACGAGCACGCCGCCAGCACCGCCCAATGAAAGTCGCCCAGCATGAACGCTGCCAGCACGCCGAGAACAACGCTGACAATAAGTATTGGCATGAGCATGCCCTGCAACCAGCGCACAGGGGTGCTCTTCCAGCGCACCAGTACGCCGATTGCCAGTGCAATCATCAGTATGACCATCAGCGGTACAAACAGGGCATTGAAATAAGGCGGACCAACAGACAGCTTGGCACCGCTTAGCGCATCAATGATCAGCGGATACAGCGTACCTAGCAGGATCATGGACGCCGCTACGACCAGAATGAGGTTATTGATCAGCAGGAGCGTTTCCCGAGACCACAACTCAAATCCAACCTGACTTTTAACAACAGGTGCCCGCAGGGCAAACAGGGTTAACGAGCTGCCTACCACGACCAGAAGGAAGGCAAGGATAAACACCCCACGGGTGGGATCTGAAGCAAACGCATGGACAGAGGTCAGCACGCCTGAGCGAACCAGGAACGTACCCAGAAGACTCAAGGAAAACGCAGCAATTGCCAGCAATACCGTCCAGCTCTTGAAGACTCCACGTTTTTCCGTGACGGACAACGAATGGATAAGCGCTGTCCCGACCAGCCACGGCATGAATGATGCGTTTTCTACCGGGTCCCAGAACCACCAGCCACCCCAACCCAGCTCGTAATAGGACCACCAGGAACCCAGGACAATACCGATACCCAGGAATGTCCAGGCCACCAGCGTCCAGGGCCGGGACCAGCGGGCCCAGGCCGCGTCCAGACGCCCGCCCAGCAAGGCCGCAATGGCAAAGGCAAAGGCGACGGAAAACCCCACGTAGCCCATATACAACATAGGCGGGTGCACAATCAGCCCAACATCCTGCAACAAGGGATTCAGGTCATTTCCATCCACAGGCGACTGGGGCAGCAGGCGTGAGAATGGATTGGACGTCATGATCAGGAACAGCAAGAAACCTGAGCTGATCATTCCCATGATGGACAGAACCCGCGTCAGCATGTCTTCGGGCAATTGCCTGGAGAAGATGGAAACAGCAAACGTCCAGCCGCCAAGGATCAGAGCCCATAGCAGCAGCGATCCCTCATGCGCACCCCAGACTGCACTGAATTTGTAGTACCAGGGCAATAGACTGTTGGAGTTCTCCGCCACATAGGTTACTGAGAAGTCGTTCGTCAGGAATGACCAGGTCAGGCAGCCAAATGAAAAAAGAAGGAAAGCGAATTGTCCCCAGGCCGCCGGCCGCGCAAGCCCCACCCATTGCCGGTTGCCTCGCCATGTGCCCAGCAAGGGAAACGTCGACTGGACCACAGCCATGCACAGCGCAAGTATCAGAGCCAGGTGGCCTAGTTCAGGAATCATGAATTTCTCGCATTACACTAAAAACAAAAATGCAGAGCCCGGCAGCATCAGCTGCCCTTCTGGTTACTAAACTGCTGGTAGGCGCCACTGTCCCTGAGGGCCTTGGTTACTTCAGGCGGCATGTAATTTTCGTCGTGCTTTGCCAACACTTCGTCGGCATTGAGCACACCGGATGCATCGAGCTTGCCTAACGCGACGATCCCCTGCCCTTCGCGAAACAGATCCGGCAGGATGCCATGGTACCTGATGGAAATGTGTTGAACGCCATCACTCACGATGAAGCGTACATCGAGCGAGTCGGCCGATCGCTGGAGAGAGCCCCGCTCGACCATACCGCCCGCCCTGATACGAGTGCCCACGGGGGCTTCACCCGAAACGATCTGGCTGGGCGTGTAGAACAGGTTGATGTTCTGTTGCAATGCCGACAAAGCCAGGGCCACGGCGACCCCAACGCCAGCCAGAATCGCCAGAATGATCAAAAGACGTTTTTTACGGACAGCATTCACGGGTTCATCTCCCGACGCAGGCGGCGTGCTTCGCTCTGCAGATAACGACGGTGTGCCAGCCGTGGCATCACGATATTGATTATCAGGACCAGTGCAGTGATTCCGTAAGCTGACCACACATAAGGTCCGTGATGACCCATGGCCAGAAACTCGCCTATCGAATGAAACGTCATGCTTTACCCCTTTTACCAAGGCTCTCTTCAACCACTGCCTTGGCCCAAGACGTTCGTGATTCGCGGCGTAAGATTTCAAGACGCATGCGCATCAGGACAACAGCGCCGAAGAAACAATAAAAACCAACCACCATTATTAGAAGCGGAAGCCACATCTCGATGGGCATTGCCGGTTTTTCGGTAAGCGTGAACGTGGCAGGCTGATGTAGGGTGTTCCACCATTCAACGCTGTATCTAATGATTGGCAGGTTGATAACACCTACGATGGCGAGTACCGCGCAGGCCTTGGCCGAACTTTCCCGATTGGAAATAGCCTGCCCCAACGCAATGATGCCGAAATACAGGAACAGCAGGATTAACATGGAAGTCAGCCGTGCATCCCACACCCACCAGGCACCCCAGGTTGGCTTGCCCCATATCGACCCGGTTACCAGCGCAACAAAAGTCATCCAGGCGCCTACGGGCGCTGCGCATTTGAGTGCGACATCGGCCAGCTTCATTTTCCAGACCAGGCTTACTACCCCGGCAATTGCCAGAAGCAGATACCCCGACTGCGCCAAAAATGCAGCAGGTACATGGATATAGATGATGCGAAAGCTATTACCCTGCTGATAATCCTGCGGCGCAAAGACCAGGCCCCATACCATGCCTACTATAACGAAGCATGCCGCCGCCCACGCCAGGATGGGCAACCACCGGCTACTGATCTCGTAAAACCATTTGGGCGAGCCCAGTTTATGAAAAAACGTCCACTTCATGACTGTTCCACATTATTCACCCACACTGATCCGTAACCCAGCGCCAATAGCGAACGGAGAGAACGTCAGCGATAAAACCATCAAACTTCCCAGCCACAAAAGCTGTCCTGCGGCGGGCATTCCATGAAGAGAGGCTTGCAATGCACCGCTGCCCAGAATGAGCACCGGAATGTAAAGCGGAAGAATAAGCAGAGCCAGCAGCAACCCGCCCCGCTTGAGCCCTACAGTCAGCGCTGCACCTACAGCACCCAGTAAACTCAACACAGGCGTACCGAGCAGCAACGATAGCAGCAGCACCCCCAAACACTGGACAGGAAGCCCCAGCATGAGCGCCAGGACAGGCGAGAGCACGATTAGCGCCAGCCCGGTAAACACCCAGTGCGCCATCACCTTGGCCAATACCAGAACAAAGAGTGGGTGCGGCGAGAGCACCCATTGCTCAAGTGAGCCGTCCTCAAAATCGCTACGAAACAGGCCGTCCAGTGAAAGCAATACCGCCAACAAGGCAGCGACCCAAATCAACCCTGGCGACAGCTCTTTCAACAGCTGGCTTTCAGGTCCCACCGCCAGGGGAAACAGGGCAATCACGATCGCAAAGAACACCAAGGGATTGGCCAGCTCCACCGGGCGTCGGCATAGCAGTAGCGCTTCACGTTTAAGCAGAAGCACGAAGAGCCCGCTCATGAGCCCCCCTGCCCTAGCTCTAGCTGGCGATAGCGCGTCGGCGTTTGCGTCATTTGATGATGCGTAGTAAGCACCACTGCTCCACCCTGTTCACAGTGCTGGTTCAAATGCCGCTCAAGATGCTCCACCGCTTGGCGGTCGAGAGCCGTAAACGGCTCATCGAGTATCCACAAGGCAGGAGGGCCAAGATACAGGCGAGCCAATGCGACACGACGCTGTTGTCCGGCAGAGAGCGTATGGCAGGGAACATCCTCGAAGCCAGACAGCCCTACGCTGTCCAGAGCCTGCCAGATTGCTTCCCGAGTGGCGGGCCTGTTTAAGGCGCACAACCATGTGAGGTTTTCCTCGGCAGTCAGGAGTCCCTTGATTCCAGTCGCATGGCCAAGCCAGAGTAACTGCCTGAACGGCTCGTGTCGCTGCCTACCAGCCAGACGCACCTCACCGGCCGTTGGAGCCATAAGCCCTGCCAGAAGACGTAGCAGACTGGTTTTACCGCTGCCATTCGGCCCCATTATCTGCAGCATTTCACCAGATTCGAGCACAAGATCCAGCTGCTCGAACAGCACGCGCTCGTCACGCTCACAGGTGAGCGCAACGGCTTCAAGACAAGGGGGTATCACTACACGCAACCATTGGCATCAAGTCGGAACGGAATCGGCCGCTATAGTAGGCTGGAAACAAGACCAAGCCCGTCAATTGGCCAGCATTATACACATCACGCCAGCCTGGACGACCGACTGCATGAAACTATCAGAGTGGCTACATGGCTGACATAGGCACTATCCGCCCCGCTTCTGCCCCAGTTGTCCCAATGCGGGCAGCGTTACCCGCCGAGCCGGCCGTGCGGATTACCTTGCCGACAGAAAGCCCTCTGCTGCCCGGCGAAACAGCCCAGGCGCAAGTTGTTGCCCTTAAGCAGAACCTGCAGAGTTTTCAGTTATTGCTGCAGTTGACGCTTGCCAATGGACGTCAACTTACCCTACCGGCGGAAAGCACTTCACCCCTGCCAACCGGTTCGCTACTAAACATCATGGCGTTATCGTCTACCCGCCTGGCTGTACAGATCGAGGCCAAGGCAGAGACGCCTTTGAAAAGCCTGGATACCAAAGCGCTTCCGCCAGGCACCCTGCTGCAGACGCGAGTGGTCAGCAGTCAACCAGCCGACGCCTCTGAGGGGCAGATATCCTTCAAATCCGTTGTGACATTGCTCAACGGTGCCCTTGCAGGCAAACAACTGATAATCGAATCGCTAAATGCCCTTAAGCCCGGCAGCCTGATAACGGTTGCGGTACGCGATGCACAGCAGGTTGCTCTGGTGCCCTCCAGCGGAAGACTCGATCAGATTGAGCTGGGACAGCAGTTGACGGCTCAGTTCCAACGACAAGGCTCGCTGGCCCAGTTGTTTCAAGCTCTGCCGCTACTAACGGACTCGCCCGCCACGCCCGGCGTGTTGCGCGATACGCTTGGTCAGCTGCTCGCCTCCGTACCCGAGGTTGAAGAACTCAAGAACCCGGATGTCGTAAAAACCCTGTTCGAGCGAAGCGGCATTTTGCTGGAGCGACACCTTATTTCAGGTGAGACCGAACGGCTGCCGCAGGATTACAAGACGCTCCTGCTCCGCCTGATCAGTCAACTGAGCCATACTACAACGACTTCGACCACTTTTCCTCCTCAAGCCGGCGTGCCAAACCTGCCAGGAAGCCTGCGCAATGCCCTAACGGCATTGGGCCAAGGCAACCCTAAGCATGCTGCGTTGAGCTTTCCCTTGCCATCACGGGTAGTTAGCTCGCTCCTGCAGGAAGGCATGGAACTTGAAGAGTTGCTCAAGTTGGCAACAGCAGCCCTATCACGCCTGCAAACTCATCAGCTGTCTGGCGTTGAACAGACACAGCACTACCCGGATGGATCCATGCTGCTTACCTGGCAAGGGGAACTTCCCATGCGTAACGGTGAGCGCATCACCAGTCTGCAATACAAGCTGCAAGAGGAACGCCCTTCCAAAAGCGCTGGCGAACTGCGTGACAGCATCTGGAAGCTCGACCTTGCCTTTGATCTTGAGCCGCTCGGCAATATGCAGGTCGAGGCTAAACTTGCTCGCGGTACGCTTTCGAGCCAGTTCTGGGCCGAGCAGAAGGAAACCGCCGCGCTCATTACCCATGAGCTGGAGCATTTCAAGGAGCGATTGCTGGAGGCCGGGCTTCTGGTAGGCGAGCTGCAATGCACGCTGGGAAAACCGGTGCGTGGACTACGCACGCACATTGAAGAACGCTGGATAGATGAAAGCGCATGAGTACTTCGAAGCAGGCTATTGCACTGGTCTATGACGGCCAGACCGCTCCCACCCTAACAGCCAAAGGCGATGCAGATCTTGCCGAAGCCATTCTGGCATTGGCCAGAGAGCACGAAATCCCTATCTATGAGAACGCTGACCTGGTACGCCTGCTGGCACGCCTTGAGCTTGGCGATGCCATTCCTGAAGCGCTATACCGCACGATTGCCGAAATCATCGCGTTCGCCTGGTATCTGAAGGGCAAGCATCTGCAGAGCCTGTCATGCAGGCAGGATGATCCCATCCTATCGGCGCTATCCGGAAAATGCTGAAACATCTTATCGAGAGCACAAAAAAGCCATCAGTGCATGACTGATGGCTTTCCGGGAAATGAAGAAATGCAAGGCCTGCCGGATATGACACAAGATCTGTGGCAGGCTTGCGAGATGCACTTTGTCAGGATTGCTGACGCGCCTTATGCATCTTACTGATCAGTTCGGCCTCGGCCCGTGAAAGGCCGCAGGACTGAGTCAGATCATCGACGCTGGCACCCAACCCCACAAGGCGCGCAGCCTGACTGAACGACAGGCTGGCCGGATCGCTTTGTTCGATACGGGTCAGCCTGTCAGGCAGGGGTGCAACCATCTCATTAATTTCATGCAATTGCTCCCCCATACGGACCGTGCCGGCCTGATAGGTTTCCAGCCGCTTGGCTAGAGCCCTCAAGCGCTTTTCGGTTGTTTCCTCATGCTGGGCAAGCTTTGACGCCTGCCGTTTAAGCTCCTGCCATAGCAGAAAGCAGGCACCCGCCAGCCCAAGGCAAATGAACACCAGCACGATCAACGCTGCCAACATTAGATACTTTCCAACTCAGACCATTCTTCTTCGCTCATCATCTTATCCAATTCGACAAGAATCAGCAGCTCGCCGTTCTTGTTGCAAACGCCCTGGATAAACTTGGCGGATTCATCGTTACCCACGTTTGGCGCGGTTTCGATTTCAGATTGACGTAAATAAACGACTTCAGCCACGCTGTCGACAAGAATACCAACGACTTGCTTGTCGGCCTCGATAATCACGATACGGGTGTTATCCGTGATCTCGGCAGAGTCCAGGCCAAAACGCTGACGTGTATCAATTACCGTCACGACGTTACCGCGCAGGTTGATGATACCCAGCACGTAGCTTGGAGCACCTGGCACCGGAGCTATTTCCGTATAGCGCAGCACTTCCTGAACCTGCATGACGTTGATACCGTACGTCTCGTTGTCCAGACGGAAGGTTACCCACTGCAGGATTGGATCTTCGGAACCTTGTGCAGACGTTTTCTTCATTTTCCCAGCCTCGTTGATACCGCCTTGGCGGTCTTGGCGGTCTTCCCGCCTTGGTTGATCCAGAATCGACCCCTTAAGCGTAGGTCAACCCTTCTATTGTTTCCTTTGCTTTGCAGCACCGCTTTCAATCAGCGCCGCAAGCGCCGATACATCCAGCAAGGCACACATATGCTCAATTACCGTTCCCGCCAGCCATGGCCGCTGGGATCGTTGCGTTCGCCATTTGACCTCGGCAGGGTCCAGACGTATCGAACGGCTGACCTGGTGTACCGCAATTCCCCAGTCATACCCTTCAACCGAGATAACGAACCGGAGGCCTTCCTTGAAGTCTTCGCGGTAGCGCTCTGGCATGACCCAGCGCGCGGCATCCAATACCTTCAAATTACCCTGCGGGCTGGGCAGGATGCCCAGGAACCAATCGGGCTGACCAAACAATGGCGTCAGCTCGCGGCCTTCCAGTGAATGAATCGTTCCCAAACATATCAGCGGCACAGCAAGGGTCAGCCCCGCCACGTCGAACAACAGACATTCAAACGGCTCTTCAGCCCATTCCGGCCTTCCGTCGTCGCTTACCTTGAAAGGCTGCACCTGCTGCTCGACAGCCTGAACAGTTCTTAACGGAATAACGGTATCGACAAATTTTTCCGGCTCTGCCACTACAGGCTTAACAACCGGCACCACAGGCAGGCTGTTCTGGGCAGGCGTTTCCCTGACCAGGGCATCGCGTGCCTTCTCCTCACGTACAGCCGCCTCGAACTCGTCCAAAGACACGCTTTGGGCCGTAGGCGCAACAGGATCAGGCGCAGCCACGGACACCACTTCAACCAACGAGACGACAACCGCCTCATGCTGGAGGGCGGCAGGCGTCTCTACCGGCAGCTCGAGTGTCGCCTCCATCAGCAGCGCATCCAGATAGGACTGCAAAGCCAGCTGTGGACGAATTTCAGTGCTAGTAGAACGGTTCATGTCACGTATCACACTTCAAGATTGAAGAAACTATCGGCTGGATACCGCAAAAACTTGAGTACTGCATCACTATGTCTTCACGCGACGTTCATTGAGGCAGGCTGCATATCAAGCAGATGCTTAAGCAACGCCCTATATGCAATGACACCACGACTATTCGCATCGTTCTGCGAGGGGGTTATCCCTGCACGGCTGGCATCCCGTAGCTTGGTATCAATGGGAACGAACGCTTGCCACAGGTGCTCGACGTAATTGTCTCGGAGGTATTTGAGCGTCCCCAGCGAAGCCTGGGTACGCCGGTCGAACAGCGTCGGTACGATCGTGTAAGGAAGCGCCTGTTTTCTGGAGCGGTTGATCATGGCCAATGTATTGACCATGCGCTCCAATCCTTTGATCGCCAGAAATTCCGTTTGCACAGGAATGACCAACTGCTGGCTTGCCGCCAATGCATTGACCATCAGAATGCCCAACAAGGGCGGACTGTCGATCAGGGCATAATCAAAATCATTCCACAACTGCGCGAGGCTTTTGGAAATCACCAACCCCATGCCATTCTGCCCCGGCGATTGCCGCTCCAAGGTCGCCAGCGCCGTACTGGCCGGCAGCATTGAGATGCGCTCATGGCTGGTCGGTAGCAGAAGTTGCTTGGGTAGCCCGTCCGGAACCTGCCCCTGATGCAGGAACAATTCGAAGGCGCTGCGTTCCAGTCGATCCGGGTCCTGTCCAAAATAACTCGTCAAGGAGCCATGGGGGTCAAGATCGACCATCAGGACACGCTTGCCCAAGTCAGCCAGAAGCCCTGCCAGCGAAACAGACGTTGTTGTCTTGCCTACTCCGCCCTTTTGATTGGCTATTGCCCAAACTCTCACGTTCTACCCTCCCCAGGCAGCGTACTGCATTGCCAAGGCCAAGCCGCTGGATATACCAGCGGCGAAGATTTGACAGCGATTGGTTCTATCGCTTACTTGGAGGGAGCAGGTGCACTTTGCGTGCCATTTCTACCAGAAGCGGAGCGCTCCTGAAAACCACTCACGCCACGGTGAATGTCGACATTCCGTGAAATGAGCAACACCACCCGACGGTTCCGCGCCCTGCCCTCAGGGGTGGAGTTATCTGCTATTGGTTGATAGCTGCCATACCCGACCACCGCGAGCCGTTCGGGTGTAACGCCATCACCAATCAGCAGCCGAGCAATACTGGCGGATCGCGCCGCTGAAAGCTCCCAGTTGGTGGGGTATTGAGGCGTACTGATGGGAATATTGTCAGTAAACCCTTCTACCTGAATCGGGTTCTTGTAAGGCGCCAGAATTTTGGCAACCTTCGCCATCAAGCCAAAGGCTGGATCGCCTGGAATGGCATCCCCGCTAGGAAAAAGCAGATTGGAATTCAGCTCGATTTCCAACCAGGTCTCGGTTGCCCTCAGAGTCATCTGGTCTGAATTGATGAGATCGCCAAAGGCGTTCTGCATACTGGTTGCTATCTGCTCAAGCGGATCGACTGCTTGAGTAGTCGCCGGCGCGTTATCTGATGCAGGCGTATTCTGCTCGATGGTAGGCTGAACACTGCGAGGCACCTGATCCCCAATGGGAATAGGTTTCATGGAGCGATCCGGCTCTGTAAAGATACCGGTCAGCGTCTCGGATAGAATCTTGTACTTGCCCTCATTGATGGATGAGATGGAATACATCACAACAAAGAAGGCAAACAGCAAGGTGATGAAATCCGCGTAGGACACCAGCCAGCGTTCGTGATTTTCATGCTCCTCGTGTCGACGGCGACGCATCGGTTACTCCATGAAGCCTTGCAGCTTGAGTTCGATGGAACGAGGGTTTTCACCTTCGCCAATAGACAGCAAACCTTCCAGAAGCATTTCTCGGTAGCGAGTCTGACGCAGCACCATGCCTTTGAGCTTGTTGGCAATCGGAAGCAGTAACAGGTTAGCGAATGCGACCCCGTAGATTGTGGCTACGAATGCAACAGCAATCCCGTTACCCAGCTGGGAAGGGTTTGCCAAGTTCTGCATGACATGGATAAGCCCCATCACGGCACCGATAATCCCAATGGTAGGCGCATACCCACCCATGGCCTCGAACAGCTTGGCCGCCTGGATATCACGATCTTCCTGGCCATACATATCGACTTCCAGAATGCTGCGAATGGCTTCAGGCTCGGCACCATCGACCAGCAGCTGCAGGCCTTTGCGAGCGAATGGATCACGTTCGGCATCCACGAGCGGTTCAAGCCCCAGCAGACCTTCCTTACGGGCAGACATGCTCCAGCCAATGATGCGATTGATACCGGCTGGCATGTCGACTCTTGGCGGCAAGAAAACCCAACTGAGCATTGTCAGGGAGCGCTTGAGAACACGGATAGGCGTCTGCAGCATGGCCGCACCGCATGTGCCGCCCAGTACGATCAGGGCAGCAGGCCCGTTGAGTAGAGCAGCAATGGTGCCACCCTCAAGAAAATTACCTCCAATGATGGCGATAAAGGCCAACAGGATGCCAATCAGGCTCAAGACATCCACACATCATCTCCCTAAGGCATGGCAGCAAGCCAAAACCTGTCAAATTCAAATCCGGCGCCGCTCCTGTCTAGCAAGAGCGGTACCATTACATGCACGCGTCAGTAATGTGTCGACCGATGTCGTCAAGACTGTAGACGGCATCTGCCAGATTTGCCTTGACCACGGCCATGGGCATGCCATAAATCACGCAGCTGGCCTCGTCCTGCGCCCAGATCTGGCTACCAGCCTGCTTGAGCAGGCGAGCACCTTCACGGCCATCGGAGCCCATGCCGGTCAGCACCACCGCCAATACCTTGTCCGGGAAAACCTTGGCCGCCGAGCCAAAGGTGATATCGACGCAGGGCTTGTAATTCAGTCGCTCATCGCCCGGCAATATCTTCACGCCGCCACGCCCATCCAACATCATCTGCTTGCCGCCAGGCGCCAGTAGCGCCAGCCCAGGACGAAGCTGATCGCCATCCTCAGCTTCCTTGACAGAAATCTTGCACAATTTGTCCAGACGCTCTGCAAACGCCTTGGTAAAGGCGGCAGGCATGTGCTGAATCAGCACGATTGGCGCTGGAAAGTTGGCAGGCAATTGGGTCAGTACCCGTTGCAACGCCACAGGACCACCGGTCGACGTACCGATGGCCACCAGCTTGTAATTCTTGCGCCGTGGCGCAGCACTGGTCACCGACGCTGAAGCCGAGGAGCCTGCCGGATGTGCCGAAGCAGTCCGCGCCGCCGGGCGAGGGGTTGTCGAGGTGGGTGCAGGCGCATGGGCCGACACACTTCCAGACGATAACCGGCGGTTGCTGCGCGCAATGGTATGGATCTTCTCGCACAACAAGCGCTTTACGCTCTCGGGATGGCGGGAAATATCCTCGAAATTCTTGGGTAGATAATCTACCGCACCCGCATCCAACGCATCGAGCGTAACCCGAGCGCCTTCATGCGTCAGCGACGAAAACATCAGAACAGGCGTCGGGCACTTCTGCATGATGTGCCGAACGGCCGTAATGCCATCCATGAAGGGCATCTCATAATCCATGGTAACGACGTCGGGTTTCAACGCCATCACCTGATCAATCCCTTCACGCCCATTGGTCGCCGTACCGACGACCGTAATATTGGGATCACCCGCCAGGATTTCAGTCAAACGGCGGCGGAAGAAACCCGAATCATCCACCACCAACACTCTTACAGCCATATGACACTCCTAACGGCGGGGCTTCGACTCAAATACCGCGGCGCGCGTAGCGCTTGAGCATGCTCGGTACGTCAAGGATCAATGCGATCCGGCCATCACCTGTAATGGTGGCTCCCGACATACCCGGCGTTCCTTGCAACATCTTGCCTAATGGCTTGATGACTACTTCTTCCTGACCTACGAGTTGATCCACAACAAAACCGATGCGTTGCGTACCGACCGACAGGATAACAACGTGACCTTCCTGCTGTTGCTCATCGTAAGCCGCATCCTTGACCAGCCAGCGCTTGAGGTAGAACAGCGGCAGTGCTTTGTCGCGAACCACGACCACTTCCTGACCGTCGACCACATTGGTGCGAGAGAGGTCCAGGTGGAAGATCTCGTTCACGTTGACCAGTGGGAATGCAAAGGCCTGATCGCCCAGCATTACCATCAGGGTTGGCATGATCGCCAGGGTCAGCGGGACCTTGATCACAATCTTGGAGCCCTGCCCCTTGTTGGAGAAGACGTTTACCGTGCCGTTAAGCTGTGTAATCTTGGTCTTCACCACGTCCATGCCCACACCACGACCGGAAATATCGGAGATTTCGGTCTTGGTTGAAAAGCCTGGTGCAAAGATCAGATTGTAGCATTCAAGATCGGTCAGACGTTCCGCCGCATCCTTATCGAGCAGGCCTTTTTCAACAGCCTTGGCGCGCAGAGCGTTGGGATCCATCCCTTTGCCATCGTCGGAAATGGCCAACAGGATATGATCGCCCTCCTGCTCCGCAGACAGAACGACACGGCCCGCACGGGCTTTGCCATTCTTCTCGCGCTCGGCAGGCTCCTCGATTCCATGGTCGACCGCGTTGCGCACCAAGTGCACCAGCGGGTCAGCCAAGGCCTCTACCAAGTTCTTGTCGAGATCGGTTTCTTCACCCACAAGCTCAAGGTTGATTTCTTTCTTCAGGTTGCGCGCCAAGTCACGAACCAGACGCGGGAAGCGTCCGAATACCTTCTTGATTGGCTGCATGCGCGTCTTCATGACCGAGGTCTGAAGATCCGCTGTCACAACGTCCAAGTTTGATACAGCCTTGGCCATGGCCTCATCGCCGCTGTTCAGCCCAAGACGAACCAGACGATTACGCACCAGCACCAGCTCACCGACCATGTTCATGATCTCGTCGAGACGGGCGGTGTCCACACGCACGGTTGTTTCAGCTTCGCTGGCCGGCTTCTCGCCTGCCGGGGCCGCCGCCGCACGCGGTTCAGCTTTGGGTGCTGCGCTGGCTGTCGGTGCAGGGGCCGCTGCAGGCTGGGGCTTCGCCACAGGAGCAGATGCTGCCTTGGCAACCGGAGCAGGTGCAGGCGCTACAGGAGCAGCCGCAACACCACCATCGAAACGGCCCTTTCCATGCAGTTCATCCAGCAGAGACTCGAACTCGTCATCCGTGATTTCATCACCTGACTTGGCTACCGGAGCAGCAGCCTTGGCAGGTTCGGACGGCGCTGCAACAGCAGCATCAAACTTACCTTTGCCGTGCAGCTGATCCAGCAGAGATTCAAACTCGTCATCCGTGATCTCGTCACCTGACTTGGCTACCGGAGCAGCAGCCTTGGCAGGCTCGGACGGCGCTGCAACAGCAGCATCGAACTTGCCTTTGCCGTGCAGCTGATCCAGCAGAGATTCAAACTCGTCATCGGTGATTTCGTCGCCAGATGCAGGTACGGCTGAGCCAACGGCTGCCACAGGTGCAGGCTCATTCCCGATTGCATCGAGGAGTCGGTCAAACTCATCGTCGCTTACATCACTGGCAGCAGGTGCCTGGACAGCAACCACAGGGACCTGAACCGGCTCCACGGCAGTGGGAGCAGGTTCGGCGCCTTCAGGCTCCGCCAGACGTGCCAAGGCAGCCAGCAGCTCAGGAGTAGCCGGTGTCGGCTCAGTACGCTCACGTACCTGGCCGAACATTTCGTTTACCGTATCCAGAGCTTGAAGGACAACGTCCATCAGCTCGGCATCAACGCGGCGCTCACCCTTACGCAGGATGTCGAACACGTTTTCGGCAATGTGGCAGCACTCAACAAGGGCGTGCAGCTGGAGGAAGCCTGCCCCTCCCTTTACCGTGTGGAATCCACGGAAGATGGCGTTGAGAAGATTCATATCATCCGGGCGGCTTTCGAGTTCCACCAATTGCTCGGACAACAATTCGAGAATCTCGCCGGCCTCTACCAGGAAATCCTGGAGGATTTCTTCATCGGCGTCGAAGCTCATTCATGCACTCTCCAAAAAGGCCAGGTTTAGAAACCAAGGCTGGACAGAAGGTCATCTACGTCATCCTGGCTGGATACGACGTCTTCTCTTTTATCGGCATGAATCTGCGGACCTTCACCCTTCGAAGACTTTTCTTTTTGAATTTCTTCGATGGCCTTGACGTGGTCGTGGCTAATTCCTGCATAACGATCCACCTGACCGGCCATACGGACCAGCTTGACGAGATCGCGCTCGACTTGTGTAACAAGGTTCGTCACACGCTTGATGACTTGACCGGTAAGATCCTGATAGTCCTGCGCCAACAGGATATCGTTCAGCAACGAAGACAGCTTGTGGGCGTCCTCATCGCTGCGCCCCAGAAACGCACCGACGCGCTTGGCCAGCTCGCGGAACTCCTCGGCACTGAGCTCGCGCCGCATAAAGCGGCCCCACTCGGCGTGGAGGTCATGAGCGTCCTTACCAAATGATTCGATAAGCGGTGTGCTGGCATCGACCAAGTCCATGGTACGGTTGGCAGCACGCTCCGTCATTTCCACAACGTAGCTTAGGCGATCGGTGGCGTCTGCAATGTTTGTTACTTCATTGGCATAGGACGCCTGGGGATCGATCTGGAAGTTGACGATCGCGTTGTGCAACTCACGCGTCAGCTTGCCGATTTCCTGATACAGACCACGATCTCGCACCTGATTGAGCTCATTGATGAGCTGCACTGCCTGGCTGAAATTGCCATCTTCAAGGCTGGCAACCAGCTCTTGGGCATGCTTTTTCAGGGTCGATTCCAGGTCTTCGAATGATTTACTGCCAAGGTCCATAACATCCTCGAGATGGTTATCAGCCGTTGACCCGCTCAAAGATCTTGTCGATCTTTTCTTTGAGCACCTGGGCAGTAAACGGCTTCACAACGTAACCATTCACACCCGCTTGAGCTGCCTCGACAATTTGTTCGCGCTTGGCTTCGGCCGTTACCATCAGAACAGGCAGGTTCTTCAGGCGTGCATCGGCACGGACTTCCCGTAGCAGGTCGATACCGGTCATACCCGGCATGTTCCAGTCCGTTACCAGGAAGTCGAAGTTGCCGCTTTGCAGCATCGGCAACGCCGTCAAGCCGTCGTCGGCCTCGGTAGTATTGGTGAACCCCAGATCTCGCAGCAGATTCTTGATGATGCGTCTCATGGTGGAAAAATCGTCCACGATGAGAATTTTCATATCTTTGTCCAAGTCGACCTCCATCCTTACCCCAGACATGCCTTTTCAAAGGCATGCCATACATGCTTAGTGTTTTGCCTTAGCGCGAACGCCATTCAGCCAGACGAGCCCGCAGACGTGCTGCGCACTGACTGTGCAGTTGACAGACTCGGGATTCACTTACCCCAAGCACCTCTCCGATTTCCTTTAGGTTCAACTCCTCGTCGTAATACAGCGACAAGACGAGACGCTCACGCTCTGGAAGATTGGCAATGGCTTCCGCCAGGGCCTGCTTGAAACGATCATCTTCCAGTCCTCGACCTGGCTCGAAATCATGGGCTCCGCTCTCTTCGAGACCGTGCTCACCCTCTTCCATCAAGTCATCGAAGCTGAACAGGCGACTTCCCAATGTGTCATTGAGAATGCCGTAATATTCTTCAAGGCTTACACCAAGTTCGGCAGCAACTTCAGGATCTTTAGCGTCACGACCCGTTCTTGCTTCAACAGCACGAATCGCATCGGCCACCATACGGCTGTTACGATGCACCGAACGAGGTGCCCAATCACCTTTGCGAACCTCGTCCAGCATGGCTCCGCGGATACGGATACCGGCATAGGTTTCAAAGCTTGCACCTTTGCCGGCATCGTACTTCTTGGAGGCCTCGAGCAGGCCGATCATGCCGGCCTGCATGAGATCTTCCACCTGTACATTGGCAGGCAGACGCGCCAACAGGTGATAGGCAATGCGCTTGACCAGCGGCGCATACTGATTGATCAGTTGCTCCTGCTGTGAATGGGTCTGAGATTTACTGTACATACGGAGACCGCTGGACGCTGTCATACATTTGGCCCTACAGTGGGTTGCACCAATCGTTCGACGAAAAACTCCAAGTGACCGCGTGGGTTGGCCGGCAAGGGCCAAGCATCCACCTTCTGGGCAATAGCCCGGAAAGCCAGAGCGGCTTTGGAGCGCGGGTATGCTTCGTATACGGACCGCTGCTTCTGGACGGCTTTCCGTACACATTCATCAAAAGGAACCGCACCCACATACTGCAGAGCCACATCCAAGAAACGGTCAGTTACCTTGGTCAGCTTAGCAAAGAGATTGCGACCTTCCTGGGGCGTCAATGCCATATTCGCCAGTACGCGAAACCGCGTGATTCCATGATCGCGGTTGAACATCTTGATAAGCGCATAAGCGTCCGTGATCGAAGTAGGCTCATCACAGACCACCAGAAGTACCTCCTGGGCAGCCCGTACAAAGCTCACGACCGAATCACCGATGCCGGCAGCCGTATCGACAACAAGCACATCGATATCGTTGCTGATGTCACTGAATGCCTGGATCAGACCGGCATGTTGAAGAGACGACAACTGCACCATGGCTTGCGCACCGGAAGCGGCCGGAACGACCCGGATACCGCCAGGGCCTTGCAAAATCACGTCGCGAAGATCACATTTGCCTTCGATCACATCGGCGAGCGTCTGCTTCGGAGTCAAACCGAGCAAAACGTCGACGTTTGCCAAGCCCAAGTCGGCATCGAGCAACATGACACGTCGGCCCAGTTCAGCCAACGCCAGCGAAAGGTTTACCGAAACGTTGGTTTTCCCAACACCTCCCTTGCCGCCTGTCACTGCAATTACCTGTACGGGATGCATACCCATTGCTGTACACCTATGAAAAACCAGCCAGCCCGTAGAGGGCACTTATGGTGTAGCCAGATCGTTATGCTAACGAGCCAGCTGGCACTAAACCTGAAGCGTGTACTGCTTTCTGACACTACGACGCCTGTAAACCTTCTGTTGCAAAAACCTTACCCAACTTGCAAAAAACTGTAACTTAACCGACGCGCTTGGCCGGCTTTTGATAAAGCTCGGCAAACATATCCGCCATGGTTTCCTCTGCTGGCTCCTCGGTCAGCTGACGATTGACTGCACGGCTAACCAGCTGATGCTTGCGCGCAATATGCAGGTCGTCAGGGATGCGAGGACCGTCGGAGAGATAGGCTACCGGGATATGATGGCTAATGGCTATACCGAGAGCTTCACCCAACGTCGCGGATTCATCCAGTTTGGTCAGAACACAACCAGCCAGACCGCACCCCTTGTAGTTGTGATAAGCCGCTTTCAGCACCTGGCTCTGGCTGGTTACAGCCATGACCAGATAGTTGCGAATCTTCAGTTTCTCATTAGCCAGCGCTTCCAACTGCAGACGCAGGGAGGGGTCATTGGCTGGGATACCTGCCGTATCGATCAGGACCATACGCTTGCGAGCCAGTGGCTCAAGCGCCTGAGCCAGCGACTGACGTGGATCTACAACGGTAACCGGCACATCGAGAATATGACCCAACGTCTTGATTTGCTCTTGGGCGCCGATGCGATGGCTATCCATGGTGACCAGCGCAAGACTTTGCGCGCCATACTTCAGAACATAGCTCGCTGCCATTTTGGACAGCGTAGTGGTCTTGCCCGATCCGGCAGGACCGACGAACGCGACGATACCGCCCTCTTCCAGCAGATCAACCTGGGGCGTGTCAATTGCCTGGGTCAGATGGGCCAGCAGCATACGCCAGGCCTGACGGGGCTCGTTCACACTTGCCACACGCGCCATCAGGTCACGGCACAGATCAGCCGGAAGTCCCATGCGTTGCAGGCGGCGCCAGAAGTTTGCTTCGTCAGGACGCTTGTCCTGCATCTGGCCCCAGGCGATAGAGCCCAGCTGCACTTCAATCAATTCACGTAGCCCGGTGATCTCGGAGCGCATGGCATCCAGCGCGCGGCGCTCTTCGGCAGAAGGCGCGGCGGCAACGGCAGGTGCTGGCTGGGCAACTTTGGGCTCGGAGATAACAGGTTCCTGGCGAGCGCTGATCTGCTCACTGCCAAAGAGTTGACTAGCGTTGGCTTGCGGCGCAGCGACACCCTGGTTAGGCGAGCGAATGGCCAGTTCAGCGTGGGCTTCGGCGATACGCACTTGGGTTTTACGCAGCTCGGCTTCCAGCGCAGCATTCGGCGCAGTGGGAGTCGGCGCTTGATAATCCAGGGCAGCGGTCAGCTCAATGCCACCGGCAACACGGCGATTGCTCAGGATCGCGGCATCTGCACCCAGTTCGTCACGAACCATTTTCATGGCTTGACGCATATCAGCAGCAAAAAAGCGTTTAACTTGCATGGTTCAAACCTCAGCCGTTCTGGCCAACCGTTGCGATAATGGTGACTTGTTTGTTATCCGGAATTTCCTGATAAGCCAGCACAGACATAGTGGGAACTGCCATTCTCGCGAAGCGGGACATCATCCCGCGAATCGCACCGGCTACCAGTAACACGACTGGCTTACCCATCATTTCTTGACGCTGTGCTGCATCTACCAGAGAGCGCTGCAATTTCTCGGCCATTCCTGGTTCCAGGAACATGCCATCTTCAACACCCTGTCCGGCCTTCTGCATACCATTAAGCAACATCTGTTCCAATCTCGGTTCCAGCGTAATAACAGGCAGCTCGGGCTCCAGTCCAATGATGTTCTGGACGATTGCACGGGACAGCGCCACACGAACCGACGAAACCATGACGGCGGGATCTTGACTACGCGGCGCCACATTCGCAATAGCCTCAGCAATCGTGCGAACATCACGTACCGAGACCTGCTCCTGCAGCAATTGCTGCAATACCTTAAGAAGCGTAGACAAGGAAATCATGCCTGGCACCAGTTCTTCGGCCAACTTGGGCGAACTCTTGGCCAGAAGCTGCAGTAATTGCTGCACTTCTTCATGCCCCAACAGCTCGTGGGCATGCTTTTGGAGAACCTGGTTGAGGTGGGTCGCAACGACCGTGCTGGCATCGACCACGGTATAGCCCAGGGACTGCGCCTGATCACGCTGACTGACGTCAATCCAAACCGCATCAAGGCCAAACGCCGGATCTTTGGCAATCACACCATTCAACGTGCCGAATACCTGACCCGGGTTGATAGCCAGTTCGCGGTCCGGATAGATTTCGGCTTCCGCAACATTCACGCCCATCAGTGTCAAACGATAAGCATTGGGCATCAGCTCCAGGTTGTCGCGAATATGTACAGCAGGCATAAGGAAGCCAAGGTCCTGGGACAGCTTCTTGCGAACACCCTTGATACGCGTTAGCAGCTCACCGCCCTGGTTGCGATCCACCAAGGGAATCAGGCGATAACCTACTTCCAGGCCAACCATGTCGACAGGCGTTACGTCATCCCAGCCCAGCTCCTTGGTTTCAGCGGGGCGCTGTACGGGGGCCAGCTCCTGCTGACGCTTAGACTCTAATTCTACTGCTTGCTTTGCTTTTCTCTGACGATCCCAGATCATATAGGCGGCACCAGCCGCCAGAAAACCCAGGCCCAGAAACGGCACATGTGGCATGCCGGGAACCAGTCCCATGGCGATAATGATACAAGCTGAGACCATAAGCGCTTTGGGCGAGGCGAACATCTGTCGGTTGATCTGCTGACCCATGTCTTCCGAAGAAGAAACACGCGTCACCATAATGGCCGCTGCAACGGACAACAGTAGCGAAGGCACCTGTGCTACCAGACCGTCGCCAATAGTCAGCAGCGCATAGATACGACCAGCGTCAGCAATACTCAAGTTATGCTGCAACATACCGATAGCAATGCCACCAAACAGGTTGATGAACAGAACCAACAAACCGGCAACGGCGTCGCCACGCACGAATTTACTCGCACCATCCATAGAGCCGTAGAAATCAGCCTCCTGCCCTACTTCGGCACGACGCTTCTTGGCTTCGGCCTGATCGATCACACCAGCATTGAGGTCAGCGTCGATGGCCATCTGCTTACCGGGCATGGCATCCAGGGTAAAACGTGCTGATACTTCAGAAATACGACCGGCACCCTTGGTCACCACAACAAAGTTGATGATCATGAGGATGGCGAACACAACTGCACCGACGATGTAGTTGCCGCCAACAACAACGTCACCAAAGGCCTGAATCACCTTACCGGCAGCGGCATGGCCATCATGACCATGCAAAAGAACGACACGTGTAGACGCTACGTTCAATGCCAGGCGCAGCAACGTGGCCACGAGCAGAATCGTCGGAAACACCGCAAAGTCCAAGGGCCGTAGCGCATAAACGCTTACCAGCAATACTACGATCGACAGCGCAATATTAAAGGTAAACAGCACGTCCAGCAGAAACGGCGGGATCGGCAATGTCATCATGCCGAGCATGGCCAGAACCAATATCGGTACAGCCAGGTTACCGCGGCTCAGGCTGCGAACATTGGTCAACATTTGCCCGTGATTAACTTTCACAGTCGTTCCTCTTGAATGCCTTGCATATCAATCTTTTGACGTCAGAGCGTCTTGATACAGGCTATTCAGCAAGCAACGGGCCAAGTTCCTTTTTTGTTTGAATTTGTTGCGTTTGCGCCTGTTATATCGGGCTGCCAGGCTGTTTTCTTGAGACCGGCCTTTAGCCACTGTTGATACGAGCACCGTAATAAGGAAACCTGAACACGCATATGAGGTCCCTTCACAAGACGCGCATAAAGTGGATAACAGGAGAACCCGATGAAAAAATGGATTGCCGTAACGCTGATGTCAGCAGGACTCGCTGGTATGGCCCAGGCGGATGACGCCGTGACTGTTCCATTAAATATCGCAACAGAGAAAGGCCCGGGCGAAAGTGTAGGCAGCGTCACCATCGTAAAGACTGACTACGGCTTGGTATTTACACCTGAGCTAAAAGGGCTGGAGCCAGGGATACATGGATTCCATATTCATGCCAAACCCAGCTGTGACGCTGCAGAAGTCGATGGCAAGAACATGCCGGCAGGCGCCGCAGGCGGTCACTGGGACCCTGAGAATACCGGCAAGCATGACGCTCCCTGGGGCGACGGCCATAAAGGTGATCTGCCCGCCCTTTATGTCACAAGCGACGGAACAGCCTCTCAGCCCGTGCTGGCGCCGCGCCTCAAGGACTTGAATGAAATCAAAGGTCACGCCCTCATGGTTCACGTAGGCGGCGATAACCACTCGGATCATCCCAAACCGCTAGGCGGTGGTGGAGCCCGGATGGCGTGCGGGGTTATCAAGTAACAAGAAGGCCCCGTTCAGCGGGGCCTTTCTTATCTACTCGTCACGCCGTAAATCCGGCGGGATAGGCGGCTCATGCGGTTGCTCTGGACGCCGGCCCTGACCAGCTTTGTACTGCTTGAGCTGATAAACGTAGGCCAGCACTTGCGCCACAGCGATGTAAAGCCCTGCCGGAATCTCTCTATCGATATCAGTGGAATAGTACACTGCTCGCGCCAGGGCGGGTGATTCAAGCGTCGTAACGGCGTGCTCCTGGGCAAGCTCACGAATCTTCAATGCCACAAAGTCGCTACCCTTGGCTACCAGGATCGGCGCCCCACCGGTTGCAGCGTCATACTTTAGCGCCACAGCATAATGTGTTGGGTTGGTGATAATGACGTCGGCCTCTGGCACGGCGGTCATCATGCGACGTTGCGCCATTTCGCGCTGCATCTGGCGCATCCGCCCTTTTACTTCGGGCTTGCCTTCGCTGTCCTTGTATTCATCCTTAATCTGCTGCTTGGTCATCATCAGCTTTTTCTTGTTGCTATACCATTGGAACGGTACGTCAATAGCTGCGATAAGTAATAGCCCTAAAGACACCATCAACGCTGCATGTCCCGCCACTTTTATACTATGGATAATGGCACTGCCTAAAGGCTCCTTTGCAATGGACAGCAACGCATCACGCTCGGACAAGAGAACCATGATAGCGATGGTTAGCAGCAGAACGAACTTGGCCAGCGCCTTGCCCAACTCCATCAGCGCATGGGTCGAAAACATGCGCTTGAGTCCTGAAAGAGGGTTCATTCGACTGAACTTGGGCTGAAGGGATTTGCTGGAAAACAAGAAGCCTCCCAGTGCAATCGGGCCAATAACGGCAGCCAGCACAAGGACGAGAAAAACCGGCATCATGCCCAACATGGCGGCCTTGCCGGATGTTAGCAGCATGATCCCCATGTTCCGCTCATCCAGAACGGCCTCACGGTTCAGTGAAAAACTGCCGCGCATCAGGTCGAGTAAAGCGTCCCCAAGTACTGAACCAAACGCCAGAAGCGCTATGAGCCCTCCCATTACAACCGTCAGCGTGCCAAGCTCACGGGATCGGGGTAACTGCCCTTCCTCGCGCGCCTCTCGCTTACGTTTGTCGGTAGGCTCCTCTGTACGGTCTTCACTACTGGATTCGTCCGACATGACGACCTCCTGCCTATCGCGCCCGCACCAGCTCTCGGAGCCATTGCAGCGCTTCAGTGACTAATGATTCGTAGTGCGAAAAGATATCCGCTGTACCAATCCAGATAATGACCAAACCCAGCGACACGGTTAGGGGCATGCCAATAGAAAAAATGTTGAGTTGAGGCGCTGCGCGGGTCATTACGCCAAAAGCAAGGTTCACGACCAGCAATGCTGTAATGGCAGGCAAGACCAGTAATACGCCGGCACCAAGCACCCAACTCAATTTACCGGCCAGCTCCCAGAAATGGTCAACAGACAGCAACTGACCAACCGGTAGCGTGGTAAAGCTTTCCGCCAGGATTTCCATGACAATCAGGTGTCCGTTCATGGACAGGAACAATAGCGTCACCAGTACGTTGAAGAACTGCCCCAGCACAGGCACCGAAATCCCATTGGCCGGATCGACCATTGATGCAAAGCTAAGTCCTGCCTGGGTGGAGAGCAGTTGCCCGGCAATCACGAAGACGTGAAAGAACAGCTGAAGGCTAAAACCCATCAGAGCGCCAATCAGGATCTGCTCTGCAATCAGCGGCAAGGCCTGTACGCTCACGGCATCGACCTGCGGCATGGGGGGCAGCGTAGGCACCAGCAGAGCGGTAAAGGCCAGTGCCATATAGAGCTTTACGCGCGCGGGAACCATGTTGGTCCCGATGATAGGCATCGTCATAAAGACGGCAGCAATACGGAACAGAGGCAGCAGGAACGTACCGACCCAGCCGCCAATCTGCGCATCACTCAGCTCAAGCATGATTTAACCAATCAACATCGGAACATTGGTGATCATGTTGCGCATGAACTCCATCAGCTCACGGGTGAGCCAAGGCCCTAGGACAATCAGCGTCAACAACGTGACAATCAGTCGAGGCAGAAAACTCAAGGTCTGCTCGTTGATCTGTGTAGCGGCCTGGAACATTGAAACGACCAGGCCCACCAGCAAGCTCGGCACGATCAGGATGCCCACCAGCAATGCCGTCAACCAGAGCGCTTGGCGAAACAGATCTACGGCTACTTCAGGCGTCATGGGGTATCTCCTCTTAGACAGTACCGAAGCTGCCAGCCAGCGTACCCATGATCAACGACCAACCGTCAACCAGCACGAACAGCATCAGCTTGAACGGTAACGAGATGATCATCGGTGAAAGCATCATCATGCCCATCCCCATCAGCACGCTGGCTACCACAAGGTCAATTACCAGGAATGGAATAAAGATCATGAAGCCGATCTGGAAGGCTGTTTTCAATTCGGATGTCACAAAGGCCGGAACCACGATCGTCAGCGGCGCCTGATCAGGTGTGGCGATGTCTGTACGCTTGGATAGCCGCATGAACATGTCCAGATCGGATTGCCGGGTCTGCGCCAACATGAAGTCCTTGATTGGCCCCTCTGCCCGCGCAATTGCATCCTGGGCCGTCAGCTGCTCATTCATATAGGGCTGCAAGGCATCGTTATTGATGCGATCAAAGACCGGCGCCATGATGAACAATGTCAGGAACAGTGCCAGTCCGATCAACACCTGGTTTGACGGCGTTGTCTGCAAGCCCAGGGCTTGGCGGAGAATGGCGAACACAATGATGATCCGCGTAAAGCTGGTCATCAGCATGACAAACGCTGGAATGAAACTCAGCGCCGTCATGATCAGCAGGATCTGCAGGCTTACGGAGTACTCCTGCTGGCCGTTGGCGTTTGTACTCATGGTAATAGCGGAAATGGACAACGGATTATTAGCCCCATTTTCCTGCCCAAACGCCAAAGGTGCCGCCAGTGCTACCAGCACAAGCAGGCAATTACGAAGCAAACGAAGATGGGATTTCAACAACGTCGTAAACACACCGCTTGTACCAGTCAGCACCAGTTCATTCTCCGCACCACTCGCGCGAAAGACTTCAATGAGTCGAATCTCATGACTTATCCTTTGGGTCACGGCTGATCAGCTCGAAAAGCCGTTGAGCAAACTCAGGCGAAGCCGGTTGCTCATCGGCCAGGCGAACCGGCTCCTTCATCACATGCAAGGGAGTAATGCGCCCAGCCGTGAGTCCTACGAGTATTTGCTCCTGCCCTACCTGCACCAGCACCAGCCTCTCTCGCGGCCCCAGATGCTGGGTGGCTACCAATTTGATAGCATTATTGCCACGCGGCCCCACCTGCTGTACCCGACGGATAAGCCAGGCCAGCCCGAAAATCAGGCCAATGATCAGCAGCAGACCCAACACGAGTTGTGTCAGCTGCGATCCCATATTGGTTGACGGTGCAGCTGTTTCAGCCGCCTGGGAGACAAGCGGCAAGGTCGCCAGTAGAGCAATGAGCATTCGCATAAGGTCAGCGTAGTTTCTTGATACGTTCACTGGGGCTGATGACATCGGTCAGCCGGATACCGAACTTCTCGTTAACCACCACCACCTCGCCGTGAGCAATCAAGGTACCGTTGACCAGTACATCGAGCGGCTCTCCCGCCAGGCGATCAAGCTCGATAACCGAGCCCTGATTCAGTTGTAGCAGGTTCCGGATGGAAATGTCGGTATGGCCGACTTCCATCGAAATCATGACAGGAATGTCCAGAATCACATCCAGGTTCGGACCTTCCATACCTGTAATCTGCTGATTGTTACCTTGGATCCCGGCAAATTCCTCTACAGGCGCGCGAGAAGCCGGGTTCGAGCCCTGAGCCATCATCGCATCGATTTCATCCTGATTGGAGTCGCCTGCCTCTGCCATCGCCGCGGCCCACTCATCAGCCAGAGCCTGTTCTTCGCTGTTGGTGTTTTGATCTGCCATCTTAACCTCAATCTAAAACGGTGAGCCTACGGCTCGAAAGAAATAAAAGCATTCAGTCAAAATCGCGTCAGCGAGAGTTCTTGACCGGTTCAATGATTTGCAAGGCCAGGTTTCCTTTACGAGCCCCCATCTTTACTTTGAAAGTTGGCATACCATTGGCGCGCATCAGCATTTCCTCCGGCATCTCAACCGGAATTACATCGCCAGGCTGCATATGCAGGATGTCACGTAGCCTGAGCTGACGACGCACCACCGTCGCTTCCAGCGGTACACGGATATCCAGAAGGTCCTCGCGCATAGCCTTGACCCAGCGCTCGTCCTGATCATCCACATCCGACTGGAAGCCGGCGTCCAGCATTTCGCGGATAGGCTCGATCATTGAGTATGGCATGGCGATATGCAGCTCACCGCCACCGCCATCCAGCTCGATGCTGAACGAGCTGACCACTACCACCTCGTTCGGACTGACAATATTTGCCATGGCCGGGTTGACTTCGGAGTTGATGTACTCGAACTGACACGCGAGCATTGCGCCCCAGGCCTCTTTAAGGTCAACGAAGCACTGGTCAAGCACCATGCGTACAACACGCAGCTCGGTCGGCGTAAACTCACGACCTTCAATCTTGGCGTGACGGCCATCGCCACCAAAGAAGTTGTCTACCAGCTTGAACACCAACTTGGCATCCAGAATAAACAGTGCCGTACCACGCAAAGGCTTGATCTTCACCATGTTCAAGCTGGTCGGTACATACAGCGAGCGAACATACTCACCGAACTTCAAGACCTGCACACCCCCTACGGACACGTCAGCCGAGCGACGAAGCAGGTTGAACATGCTGACCCGGGTATAGCGGGCAAAGCGCTCGTTGATCATCTCCAATGTCGGCATCCGCCCACGGACGATACGATCCTGGCTGGTCAGGTCATATCCCCTGACCGAGCCTGTAGGCGCTATAGGATCCGTTTCGACAAGACCATCATCGACTCCGTGAAGAAGCGCGTCGATTTCATCCTGAGACAGTAAATCTTGTACAGACATGGCAATCCCTATTGCAGGACGAAGTTAGTGAACAAAACCTGCTCGACCGTAGGTTGACCCACCTGCTTCTGAGCAAGCTCCTGAATCTTGGAAGTTGCCTGTTGACGTAGCAACTCCTTGCCAACCGGCGTCAATAAGGCGTCATAACTCTGGGCAGAAAGCAGCATGACCAGTTGATTGCGTACCTGGGGCAAATGAGCCTTGAGTTCATCCATCTTTGCCTGATCGCGTCCCATCAGCGCCACACCCACCTGCATATAACGCTGCCTGCCGTTCACATTGAAGTTGACCACAAAAGATGGCGTTAATTTTTCGTAGATGGCAGGCAGTCGGACAGGAGTGGTGGGCTCCGCCTTTGCGGCCTCGGCATCATGAACCTTCTTGTTCATGATGAACCATGTTGCACCTACCGAAGCCCCTATCGTCAACAACAATGCGACCACGATAATGATGATGAGCTTGAGCTTGCCTTTGCCAGCGGGTTTGGCCGCGTCATCAGCCGCTTGTTCTTTCTTGGCCATGCTTACATCCGTAATTGAGTGAACCGCCTACAGCCCTAAAACGCAGAGGGAATAACAGCAGTTTTGTTGATACATTCATCTTTAGCCAATCGCTTGAGGCGTAGCCGTCAGATTCGCCCTTGGTAAGACGGACCTCATCACCTGCGGGAGGCGTCCCGGTCAAGCGTAGAAGTCCACCACTCCATCATTTCTCTTTATTGTGCGCGCTACCGTCTCACTTGAGGTACCTGCCACTTCATCAATCGCACGATCTTCGCTACCTGACCCAGTATTCGAAGACCGTCGCCCTCCGGTTCCCGTGTCCTGCTGTGCGGCCTGCCAGTTACGATGCGCTGATTGATCCGAGACGTTTACATCAAGCGTCATCCCCTGCTGCACGAACATGTCTCGCAAGCGATGAGACTGGCTGTCGAGTGCATCACGAACATCCGCATGCGGACTAGCAAAAGTGACCTGAGCCTGGTCGTTAGTCATATCGATACGAACTTCAAGACGCCCCAACCCGGCCGGTTCGAGCCGAATGTCAGCACTCCTGAGGTTCTGACTCGACATCCACATGACTCGATCAATTACACCTTCATGCCAGTCGGACTGATTCATTGCCAGCGGTTGGCCCGGCACTGTAGGCGCAACGGGACGAGCCGTCTGCACAGGCGTTCCCATTGTCTGGGACAAGCTATTCAGCTTGTCTGCAAAGGTCTCGTTTCGACCGTCAGGCAAGGCCCTATCATCGATATCTTTTAATCCCTGCAATGCTTCAAGGGCGGCCTCACCCTCAGCAGGCTGACTTTGAGCGGCCGCAGCCAGAAGAGCATTTACAACCTCGGCCTGTTTAGATGAGCCTTGACTTGTATTGGCCTGAGCAGTGCCAGATGCTGTATCGGTAGTCTGAAGTAGCTTACTACCGGCCTGGGCCAGCAGCTGGCCAGCAGTCTCATCAGAAGAGGCAGCCTGGTCATTCGAGGAAGCCACTTGATCCAGCCCCTGTGGAAGCGCTGACGTAATACCCGATGTCAGCGTATCTTCCGTCAGGGACGTCAAAGAGCTGACAGCATTTGGAACCGGCAAAGGTGCCACTTCCGTAGGCAGGGTTCCAGTCATGCCAAGCAGCAATAACGGGTCCAGCTGCGCGTCTGGAACAGAGGCGTGCTCATCGGCCACCGGCAAGGCCTTGCCGCTATCGGCAGATCCAGAGGTCTCTTTCTGCTTTACGTCTGAGGAAACAGACTCGCCAGTCTCGCTGTCGTTAACCTTGCTATCGTGACGCGATGCGGAAGCCTCGCGCTTCACGGACTTTGGATCCGTATCGCGAGTACGCACCTCATTACGAGCAGGCTGCTGCTCTTTGGCATAAACATCCGAGAAACGTGGGGTATCGCTGCGAGTTGACTCAGCGGGCTTGAACGGCGCTTTGAACGCGGTCTTGGCCGAGCTGATATCAGGCGTCGACGACAAAATGAAGTCAGAGGCGACAGCCATAAAATTGCTCCAGTTAAGGTATCTGGAGCTAGAGAAGCAAACGCTGGGCCAGCTTTAAGAAAAACGGCTGAAAATCACGCGTGCCGTTGCCGTTCCGACTTGAACAGAATGCGCACAATGGCAAACTCGCGTTGAACGCTTTCGATCTTTTCATCTATAACGGACAAGGGAGCGTTTCGACGGGCAGCTTCCTCCAAGTCCCGGCAAAGATTTGTCAGAACGACGGCGCCCATGTTACTGGAACTTCCCTTGAAGCTGTGAGCCACATGCCGAAGCTGTACCAGCTCCTGTTCGGCATAGGCCTCCTTCAACGCACGGATACGCTCTTCCGAGTCGGAAATATAGGTGTCGAGCAGATTACCGTACTCGTCCTCCATAATTTCCTGCAGGGCAAGCAGAGTATCGGTATCTAAGTGTGGCAATGACATGGTAGGACTCACTCATCAGGCCAAAGATGCCAGACGAAATGGCAAAGTAACATGAGGATGAAACGTAAGAGCTCTGCTACACAACGCTGACATATCAAGCCCTCCGTTAGGAGTTAGGTTAAACAAACCTTCTGTCAGTGCGATTTTGGCAAAGCTGGCACTCTAATGGCACCCCTGGAACACAATAATTTGTTCTAAAGCGCTCATTACTACCGTTTATATCAGTGGACTTACGCTGGAAGGCGCTCTGGTAATTGCTCTTTTACCAGACTTTGGAAGGTAAACATAAGCCCGACGTCAAAATTCCAGCGAATGAGCAACAGAGGATCTATGTTGCTGGAAAATTGGCTGCCAACCCTCAGGATCTCTTTTAGAAGGTTTGGCAAGAAATAAAAAGGGCCTGCAAAAAGGCCGGCCCTTTTTCCTTACATCCGAACCCGTTGCAAAAGCCGTTGGGAAAACTCATCCATCTGCTTCTGCTCTCGCTTGTCCTCAACCAGCCGCTGTTCCTGGCGATATTTCTCTACCAGCTTTTTCAAACCTTCCAAGCGTGCGTATCGTTGCTGCCAGGATTGGCGTGCCTTTTCGACAACATCGCGGTGCCAGTTAGTGCTCCGCTCCTGCTGCGCAATGGCATCCTCCAACTGACTGAGGAAACGCTGATAACCGATCATCCACTGGCCTGACACACCCTGACTTCCCGCATTCAGCCATTGCTTGTGGTAATCGTCCCGGTAGCGCTGCAGGTCAGCAAGTTTTTGCTCTGCCTGCATCAGTTGTGTCTGATACTTACCTAATTGCCGAGCAGCGTCCCGCTCCTCCTGCTCACTCATGTCTATCACTGGGGTCAACCGCTCAGCACGACCTTTCATGATTCATCAGCTCTCCAGCAATACGCCTAGATTTTGCCCGCTCTGCTCGAGCGACTCGCTTTCATTCAGTCCTTGGCGCAAGTACTGCTGCATCGCAGGGTAGCGCTTGATTGCCTGGTCAGTTTCAGGATCGCCGCCTGGTACATAGGCGCCCACACTGATCAAATCGCGGCTTTGCTGGAAGCGAGACCACAACTGTTTCATACGCTGGGCATTACGCAAATGCTCAGGACTTACGACCTGCGGCATCACTCGGCTGATCGACGCTTCAATGTCAATGGCAGGGTAATGACCTTCTTCCGCCAGACGACGGGACAAAACAAAGTGACCATCCAGCACCCCTCGCGCCGCATCAGCGATCGGGTCCTGCTGATCATCACCCTCTGACAGTACAGTGTAGAACGCCGTGATAGAACCACCGCCCTTTTCAGCATTACCCGCGCGCTCCACCAAGCTGGGCAGCTTGGCAAACACGGATGGCGGATAACCCTTTGTCGCTGGCGGCTCACCAATAGCCAGTGCGATTTCACGCTGAGCCTGTGCATACCGGGTCAGAGAGTCCATCAGCAACAGAACGTTTTTACCCTTGTCACGAAAGTACTCTGCAATACGTGTGCAATACATGGCTGCACGCAGACGCAGCAGAGGCGCATCATCCGCTGGCGAGGCAACAACGACGGAACGCTTGATGCCCTCTTCGCCCAGGATGTGCTCGATAAATTCCTTAACCTCACGACCCCGCTCACCGATCAGCCCGACAACGATGATGTCCGCCTTGGTAAAGCGGGTCATCATGCCGAGCAGCACGCTCTTACCAACACCAGTACCGGCAAACAGTCCAAGACGCTGACCGCGTCCTACCGTCAACAAACCATTGATACTACGTACACCAACATCAAGCGGCTCATGAATAGGCTCGCGCTTGAGCGGGTTGATGGTCGGGCCGTCGATCGGCACCCAATCCTCGGCGCGCATCCGCCCTTTGCCATCGAGGGCATTACCCAACCCATCGAGCACACGCCCTAACATCGACATTCCCATAGGCAGGCGTCCGGTATCAGGCAGAGGCACGACACGCGCCCCAGGAGCAATACCTGCCAGACTGCCAATCGGCATCAAAAAGGTTCTATCACCTGAAAACCCCATGACCTCGGCTTCTACCTGAGCATGTTGGTAGGTACCTCCATTGATGACCCGGCAGCGACTTCCGACTGCAGCACGCAAGCCTTCTGCCTCAAGCGTCAAACCCACCATGCGCAGCAGACGCCCTTCGATTACGGGCTCACCCGGGAGGCTTACTGCATCAATATAACCACCCAGTCGACGCTGGAAACTCAGGCGATCAAGATGCATCAGCAGCATCCTCCAAAGGAATATGCAGGTCAGGGTCGGCAGGCTGTGTAGCCTGATGGCGTTGCTGTTCCATAATCTGCGTCAGTGCCTGAGCCAGTCGCGTTTCGATACTTGCATCGATTACGCTGTTCTCGCTTTCGATACGGCAACCACCCGGCAGCAGGTTTTCATCTTCCAACAGCTTCCAACGCTCATCGTGCCGATCACGCAGGGCCTTCACCAAATCGAAGTCCTGCGGGTTGAGATGAATGCGGATATTCTCAGCACCCATGGGCAAAAGCTTCAGCGCCTCACGCAGGATACGTTGCAGCTGCGTAGAATCGTCTTTCAACTCACGTTGGATCACTTGTTTGGTGACATGCTCGACCAGACGAACCAACGCCTGCTCCAGCTCCCGATCCTGCTGGGCGATTGGCTCGAGCAGCTGCTCCATAACGATTTCCAGACTTCGCAGCTTGGCTGTCAATGCTACTTCAGCCTCTTGCCGCGCTCTTACCTGCCCGGAGTGAAAACCATCGCGCTCACCGGCAGTGAAGCCTTCGTTGTAAGCCTCTTGCCGAATGGCCTCTAGCTCTTCCAACGTCAACGGCTTGACTTCCTCTACCGGAACGTCTTCAACGGTGACGGTTTCCTCTTCCGCTGCTTCCGGCTCTGGATCAGGCTCAACGGCCACGTCTTCAACATGGTTGCTATCCAGATCAGGCAAAAGCCATCGCTCGAAGATACTGACTTCCTTCGCGCGAATCAGATCGCTAGCGTCCTCTTTGTTCATGACTCACCTGACAGAAAAGCTACGGTATGCCAGGTAGATAGCAAAGCTTGGGCCAACTCAGAATAAAAAAAGCCCGACCACTGCAAATACACAGTGACCGGGCTCGAAACCACTTGGTGATTTACACCATTTCTTCGCCGCCCTTGGCACCCAGGACGATCTCGCCAGCCTCAGCCATACGGCGGGCCACTGCGATAACCTCTTTCTGCGCCCCTTCCACCTCGGAGATACGAACCGGGCCACGGGACTCCAAGTCATCACGCAGCAACTCGCCTGCACGCTTGGACATGTTGCGGAAGAACTTGTCCTTGATCCCGTCATCTGCGCCCTTAAGCGCCAGAACCAGGATATCGGAAGAGACTTCACGCAGCAGCGCCTGAATACCCCGATCATCCACATCAACCAGGTTGCCGAAGACAAACATAAGGTCTTCGATCTGAGCAGACAGCGCATCGTCCACTTCGCGGATAGCGTCCATGAGCGGAGCCTCAACCGCGCTATCCAGATAGTTCATGATGTCGGCTGCACGCTTCACGCCACCCAGCGTCGTACGGGCGGAGCTTGCACTACCCGAGAACTGCTTCTCCAGAATCATATTCAATTCTTTCAGTGCTGCTGGCTGGACCGTATTCAGCGAAGACACCCGCAGGATAATGTCCAACCGAATCTTCTGATCAAAATGCGCCAGAACTTCGGCAGCCTGATCCGCATCCAGGTAAGCCACTACAATCGCCTGGATTTGTGGGTGCTCGTAACGGATGACATCCGCGACCGCACGAGGCTCCATCCACTTGAGGCTATCCAGGCCGCTCGTATTACCACCCAGCAGAATCCGGTCGATCAGACCGTTAGCCTTGTCTTCGCCCAGGGCCTGGGTCAGCATCTTGCGGATATAACCGTCAGTGCCTACACCCAGGCTGGTCTGCTCACCTACCACTTCGATAAAGTTGCCCAGTACATGCTCGGCCTGGTCACGACTGATGTTACGCACTTGAGCCATCGCAGTACCGACGCGCTGTACTTCTTTCGGGCCCAGGTGACGCAGGATCTGGGCAGCGTCTGCCTCACCCAGGGAGAGCAGCAGAACAGCGGCTTTATCGACATTGCTCATGCTGTTGAATTCACTCGTCGGCATTGATCCAGTCCCTCACAACTTGGGCAACCAGGCCCGGGTCTTCAGTCACCAATTGCTTGATGGCATTGAGTTGTACTTCGTAGTTTTCGCTAGGTCCAGGCAACATCAGCGCTGCAGGACTTGCCAGACTTACCTTGTCATCGGCCAGATCACCACCACTCAGGCCGCCCGCTCCACTACCCGCCAGATCTCCAGCACCACCCATACCATCAGCCAGTGCCAAGTCCTTGCTCTTGTTGGTACCTGCCAGGTTGTTCAGAACAGGGCGCAGGACACCAAACACCAGGACCAGGATAAACAGCACACCTAGACCTTGCTTAACGACATCCCAGAACCAGGGCTGCGAGTAGAAGGGGATACTTTCCACATCATCAGCAGCGATCGGAGCAAAGGGAGCGTTGATCACGCTAACACTATCACCACGACTTGCATCGAAACCTACCGCGTCTTGCACCAGGCGAGTAAAACGAGCCAGGTCATCTGCACTCCAGGGCGTATGACTTACCTGCCCTGTCGCTGCATCCAATTTCACTTGATCATCCAACACTACCGCTACAGAGAGACGACGTACTCGACCTTGCTGCTGGCGGGTGTAGCTGATACTGCGATCCAACTCATAATTACGTGTGCTTTGGTCACGCTTGTCTGTCGGATAAGGCACTGTCGCCGGCAGACCTGTCTTCGGGTCAGTAATGAACTGATCATTAGGGTCACGAATCAGCTGACCCGGCGCCGTAAAGTTGGTACCCGCTGCCGCTGTTGCGTTCTCAGGTGCAGTGGCTGGTCCAGGCGGCTGGTTCGACAAGGCTCCCGGCACACCCTGCGGCCCACCGCCGGCAGTTTGACGCTGTTCGGTATTGATCTGCTCGCTGCGCAGTGCGGGCTGATCAGGGTTAAACTGCTCGGACGTTGACTCAACCGCATTGAAATCTACATCTGCCGATACTTCTGCCTTGAAGCGACCGTTTCCTACGATTGGCTGCATCATGTTTTGCACACGTTGAGTCAATGTGCTTTCGATGCGGTTCGTATAATCCAGCTGCTTACCTGCAACACTGAACTCAGACTGGTTCAGTTGATCCGACAGGAGCTGTCCCTTCTGATCGACTACCGTTACCTGAGACTTCGTCAACTCTGGAACACTGGTAGCAACCAGATTAACGATCGCCATTACTTGCCCAGTTTCCAAGGTACGGCCTGGATACAACTCGACCAGAACCGAAGCCGTCGGCTTGCGTTCATCCCGTACGAATACAGAACTCTTCGGAATCGCCAAATGAACACGTGCACTTTTAATGCCATTCAAGCTGGCAATCGTACGAGACAGTTCACCCTCAAGGCCGCGACGGTAATTTGCCGCTTCCATGAATTGGCTGGTTCCCAGAGGCTGCTCCTTGTCCAACAGCTCGAAACCAACGATACCGTCAGTAGGCGCTACGCCAGCGCTGGCCATTTTCAAGCGAGCACGGCCCAGATCGTCCGCCTTTACCAACAAGGCACCGGTATTAGGATCAACCTTGTAGTTGATATCGGCTGAAGTCAGCGCTTCAACTACCTGATTGGCATCCAGGCCTGACATACTGCCATACAAGGGGCGGTAATCAGGCTGCTGTGACCACAGCACTACTGCAAACCCTAAGGCAACGCTGGCAGCCAAGCCAACCATAAGGCCTACTTGACGCAAGATCGGCATTTCAGACAGGTTGTCTAGAAAGCCCAGGCCCGGAAAAGGCTTCTTGGATGCGCCAGAGGCGTCTACCTTAGCGGGAACCTGATTATTGAGGGCGGTGTCGGCCATTCAATCTATCCTCAGATAGGCATCTGCATAATGTCTTGGTAGGCCTGGACCATCTTGTTACGGACTTGGGTCATGGCCTGGAAGGAAACGCTAGCTTTCTGCGAGGCAATCATGACTTCCGTCAGATCAACGCCGCCTTGACCAAGCTCGAACGCTGTGGCCATCTCATTGGAAACCTTTTGCGTCTCGTTGACTTTACGGACAGCCTGTCCAAGTAAATCCGGAAAGCTGGGAACATTTGCAGCACCCTCAACACCGACAGGGCTCGCAACGGGCTTTCGCGCCATTGCCTCTGTCTGCATGGAGCGCATCTCCAGCATTAAACGATTGAACTCAACACCTTGAACCATTTCACCCTCCAACCAGCGCAGATTTTTGACGCCGCGCTTTTAGCTATACCTTGATGTAGCAATGGCGATGCCAAGTTTTGTCTGTCAGCTGAAATTGGCTAACTGAACCGGCTTGGCGCCAGGTTTCAATCACTATCAAGGTCAGAGCAATTAACAGGCCAGAAAGGGGTTTGGGCGAAAGCAGCCTAGCGTTGAACTAAGTAAGGCTAGGCGCTTAAGCGAAGAAAATGGTTTAGATACCTTGGGGAAACGCAATTAGTAAAATTTGGCTCAACAACTACCGTGTGCCAAAAGAATAACTCTGGCTAGTTGGCTACCAGCACCGCTTTTGTCAATTGATTGTCAGGACGTCAGAATTCTTTTCCAAGATTGCAGGTCCAATGCCCTTAACTTCTATCAACTCGTCAATCGCCTGAAACGGGCCATGCGCATTCCGATAATCAACGATCGCTTTTGCTTTGGCAGCTCCAACACCTTTAAGTCTTTTGTCCAGCGTAGCGGCATCTGCCGTGTTGATATTGACCTTACTGGAAGAAACAGGTCCAGAGGATCTGGACACCTCTGTAGAGGTCCGCGCGATAGGTACAGGTTTGGGTAACTGATAATGCAGCGGATCACCGTACGTCTCAGCATAGGCAACAGAAGTGAGCGTAAAAAGAGTAAAACAGACGGCAATACGAAATAATAGAAGTGCGCGCATAAATAGACATCCTTTTCCAAGCGCATAATTGACGTTCAACTACAGGAGAGTTTGAGCCTGTATCCTTGGCCTCACTCGAAATTAAATGCATATGCTACCAACCACTCACGCCTTATCAGAAAGGCCAACTACTGGCAGCATCACATTATTAACGTTACGCACTTACCTGATTGGGTGCATTCTTTGCGTGAGCAGCGGTTGCAGCTATTAATGCATCAAGGGAGTCATTAACCCCTGTCTTCCAATCGCTCGGGTCAACACCAAACCGTTTCTTGAGTAGCGTGCTGTCTAGTACCGAATAGGAAGGACGACGCGCTGGGGTAGGAAAATCAGCAGTCGTAATCCCGTTTACCTTGGGAAGCTTATTGATAATTCCCTTCTCAAGCGCAACATCAAGAATATACCGCGCGAACCCACACCAGGTAACAGCATCGCTGCCCCCATAGTGATAGAGACCAAATAACTGGGAGTCATCAATAGTAGCGATACGATGAGCCACCAACAGTAAAGCATCGGCAATATGCCCTGCGTAAGTGGGCGTCCCTTGCTGGTCGTCCACCACCTGTAGCTTGTCTCGCTCCGAGGCCAGGCGGAGCATGGTTTTCATGAAGTTATTTCCATGCTCGCTAAACACCCAAGCCGTTCTCATGATGACATGATTCGGACAGGCATCCTGAATACGGTACTCACCTTCCAACTTGGTCGCCCCGTATACACCTGACGGCCCCACGGGGTCATCAGGTGTATATGGAACAGAAGCATCACCCGAAAATACATAGTCGGTAGAAATATGTAATATCGAACAGCCGTGCTCATGGCAAAGCTTGGCTAACGTAGCAGGACCCTTGATATTAGCGCGTGCCGCTACATCAGGCTCCATTTCCGCCTTGTCCACTGAGGTATAGGCTGCAGCGTTTATCAGCACAGATGGCTTGAAACGCTGCAGGTGCTCGGCCACAGAGCGCTCATCTGCAATGTCCAACGTGGCACGACCATGCGCTTCCCACGCCAAGTCACTGCGCTTCAAGCGATCAATCAGGCATTGTCCTACCTGACCATTTCCCCCTGCGACCATGACTCTCATTTATAAAGCTCCACCAAGCGTAGGCCTTGAGCATCCTTGGCTGACAACTGAGGATCAGAGATCTTCCAGTCAATACCCAGATCAGGATCATTCCAGATCAAGCATCCCTCGGCGGAAGGATCATAATAGTCAGTACATTTGTATTCAAAATCCGCTGTCTCAGAAAGTACAACGAAACCATGAGCAAGCCCTGGCGGGATCCAAAGCTGCCGCTTGTTGTCCTCAGAAAGGATTTCCGCAACCCAGCGACCAAACGTAGGCGAGTCTTGACGGATATCAACAGCCACATCCAACACTTCGCCCTTTACGCAACGAACGAGCTTGCCTTGCGGACGGCTGCGCTGAAAATGCAGGCCACGTAATACACCTCTCGTTGAGCGTGAATGATTGTCCTGCACAAAAGGCAATGTTATGCCAGCCAGCTCTGCATAGCGATCGGCTTGAAACGTTTCTAGAAAGAATCCCCGCGAGTCGCCAAAGACTCGCGGTTGAATGATCTTTACGTCTGCAATGATCGTATCGATCACTTCCATCATCGATCTCCTGCAATCAAGCGGGCCAGATATTGACCATAGCCTGTCTTGCTCAAGGCCTCGGCCTGCAGTGCTACCTGCTCGCGAGTAACCCACCCCTTCTGAAAGGCAATCTCTTCAAGGCAGGCAACCTTGAGACCCTGACGCTTTTCAATGGTCTGGACAAAATGCCCAGCCTCTAGCAACGCATCATGAGTCCCGGTATCAAGCCAAGCGAAGCCGCGGCCAAGAACGGAAACATTCAGATCGCCGCGACGCAAATACTCATTATTGACATCGGTAATTTCAAGCTCACCGCGCGGTGACGGCTTGATATTGGCTGCAATCTCAAGTACGTCGTTATCGTAGAAGTAAAGACCAGTCACTGCATAGTTGGACTTAGGCTTTTTAGGCTTCTCTTCGATGCTGATGGCTTTGCCATTTTCATCGAATTCAACGACACCGAAACGCTCTGGATCAGCAGTGTAATAACCAAATACCGTTGCGCCTTGTTCACGGGACGCAGCGTTTATAAGCGTTTCGCTGAAATGCTGACCATAAAATATGTTGTCACCCAGAACAAGACAGACATTATCCTGACCAACAAACTCGGATCCAATTATAAACGCCTGAGCTAGTCCATCGGGACTTGGCTGCTCCGCATAACTAAGTTCGATACCATATTGACTACCATCACCCAGCATGCGCTTGAAACCTGGCAAGTCTGTCGGTGTAGAAATTATGAGAATCTCCCGAATACCGGCCAGCATTAACACCGACAAAGGATAATAAATCATCGGCTTATCGTAGACAGGCAGTGACTGCTTCGAAACACCTAGTGTGATGGGGTGCAAACGGGTTCCAGAACCGCCCGCCAACAATATCCCTTTATACTTTTTCATTACGCGTCCCTCTCAATCGATATAGGCTTAAGGATCTAAATACAAATAACCCTGGCTGAAAATTAAACAGCTTCACCCAATCGCTCGAGACGGTAAGCACCAGAAAGAACGCGCTGCCACCAGGAACGGTTGTTGAGGTACCACTGAACAGTCTTACGAAGCCCTGTTTCAAAGCTTTCCTGCGGAACCCAACCAAGCTCCGACTCAATTTTGCTGGCATCAATCGCATAGCGTAGGTCATGGCCTGGGCGGTCTTTCACAAAAGTAATCAAGTCGCGGTAGGCTGTGATACCAGCTGGCTTTTCAGGTGCCAACTCTTCGAGCAAATCACAAATAGCTTCTACCACTTCCAGGTTACGCTTTTCGTTATGTCCGCCAATATTATAGGTCTCACCTATAACACCCTTGGTTACAACGGTGTAGAGCGCACGGGCATGGTCTTCAACGAATAGCCAATCGCGGATCTGCGAGCCGTCACCATATACGGGTAACTGCTTGCCATGCATGGCGTTCAGAATAACGTGAGGAATCAATTTTTCCGGGAAGTGGAACGGTCCGTAGTTATTCGAACAATTAGTGATCAGCACCGGCAATCCATAGGTGCGCCCCCATGCGCGTACCAGATGATCGCTGCCCGCCTTGCTGGCTGAATAGGGAGAGCTTGGCGCATAAGGTGTCGTTTCGGTAAACAAGTCGTCCGTGCCATGCAGATCCCCGAACACCTCATCTGTGGAAATATGATGGAAGCGGAACGCTTCTTTCCGGTCGGCATTGAGTCCAGACCAATAGGCACGAGCCACTTCTAGAATAATTCCGGTCCCCAAAACGTTGGTCCGAATGAACTCAGCCGGCCCCTCGATAGAGCGATCCACATGTGACTCGGCAGCAAGGTGCATCACCGCATCGGGCTGAAATGAATCGAAGACAGTTTTTAGGGCAGGTGCATCGCAGATGTCGACCTGATGAAACTCATACCGATCAGATGACGCGACCTCATTTAGCGACTCAAGGTTGCCTGCGTAAGTCAGTTTGTCGACGTTTGCCACATGGCAATTCGTCTCGTTGATCAAAAAACGGACCACTGCAGAACCAATGAAACCCGCACCACCAGTTACCAGCACTTTCATCCTGAACCTGCCTTTTTAAACGCCTGCGCCAGTTAGCAAAACGCGCAAGGCACAGCTAAAAAATCATAAATTCCTGTTAAGCAGCCAATACAGCTCAACAGGCGTCTCGTTCCCTAGATTTAGAACGCAAGCCCTAAGGCTGATGAATAGCACCACCCGCCATCAAGACCTGACTTAAACAGCTTTGACTTAGAAAAGTTTCCACGAAGAAAGAAAAACTTAACTCAATGTGCTCATCATCAAAAATTTCTCTGAAAGATTCTTAATTGCATCTACGCTGATCTATATTCTATTTTACTGCTTAATAAAGGCGAAAGGATGGTTAACACGAGCTACTTATTATCTGTCCCGACGGCTTTGTACGTATAACCAATCGACGATTTCGCCCTGCGGTACATATCCCACTACGGTTTCGCGCAATAGCTGCCTAATGCGAGAATAATCATCTGCCTGCACCGCTGACTTTAGATCAGCCAGCACTAGCTTGAAGGCATCCCAAGACACGAAATCCTCACTGGCCCGCATGATCATTGGATGCTCTGTAGGCAAGACGTTGTCACCAATCAACAGCTCCTCGTAGAGCTTCTCCCCCGGGCGCAGACCAGTGAACTCAATGGCAATATCTCCGTGGGGATTTTTCTCCGAACGGACTGTCATGCCCGAGAGGTTGATCATCTTTTCCGCCAGCTCCACGATCTTGACTGGCTCACCCATATCAAGTACGAATACATCCCCTCCCGCACCCATGGACCCCGCCTGAATGACGAGCTGAGCCGCCTCGGGAATGGTCATGAAAAAACGAGTAATGCCAGGATGCGTCACGGTTACCGGACCGCCCTTGCGAATCTGAGCGCGAAACAGCGGTATTACAGAGCCAGAGGATCCCAAGACGTTACCGAAACGAACCATGGTAAAGCGCGTCTTATTGACACGATGAATTCCACCTTGCTCACCAAACAGCGTTGGAGCAGATTCTTGACTCAAGGCCTGTAGCACCATTTCTGCAAGCCGCTTGCTACTCCCCATCACATTCGTCGGTCGTACAGCCTTATCCGTGGAGACTAAAACAAAGTGCTCGATACCTGCCTGAATGGCCGCCTCGGCAGTATTAACGGTACCAAATACATTGTTCAGCACGCCTTCGACAATATTGTGCTCAACTATAGGAACATGCTTGTACGCAGCGGCATGATAAATAGTATTGACTTTCCATGACCTCAAAATGTGCAGCAAGTGTTTGTTGTTACGCACCGATCCTAGAATCGGAACCAGAGAAATGGGCAAGGATTCGCGCTCTATAGCGCCCGCCAACTCCTGATGAATGCTATAGAGATTAAACTCTGAGTGATCAAATAGAATTAGCCCTAATGGACCCTGGCCCATAATCTGGCGGCATAGTTCGGAGCCAATCGATCCACCCGCTCCGGTGACTAAAACAACCTTACCGCGAATACAACGCTCAAAAAGCGCCTGGTTCGGTGCAACCTGGTCCCGTCCAAGCAAGTCTGCAATATCAACTTCCTGAATATCCTCGACCTTGACTTTGCCGCTAGCCAGATCGGTAATACCCGGAACAGTACGAACATGCAAAGGGTAAGGTTCCAGCTGAGCCAATACCTCACGCCGGCGAGCACGTGAAGATGAAGGGATAGCTAACAATACCTCTTCCGCCCCGGTTTCATTGAGCATCTGCTGAATATGTTTAGGGCGGTAAACTTTAAGTCCAGCAATAACACGACAGGCAATACTCTTGTCGTCATCGATGAACGCAACAGGTCGCATTGCACGCCCCGCACGGAGCGCAGCGACTAACTGATTACCAGCCGAGCCAGCCCCATAAATCGCGACCCTAGGCAGTCCAGTCTGCTGGCGCATAAAGGGAACACTGGTCAATGCCGCATACCAATCGCCGAGAAAGTACTGTCTAATGGCCAAGCGTAGCCCGCCAATCATGAACAAGCTCAACCACCAGAAGTTGAAGATCATCGACCTTGGAACAATCTCGGGCTTGTCCTGATACCAGTAGATCACTAGGGACAACACTAACACCGAAAGCGTAACAGCTTTGGCAATAGCCATCATTGCGTCATACCCCAAGTAACGCATGACTGCACGGTACATACCAAAGCGGATGAACAGTGGAATACATATTACTGGAGCCGAAGCAAACAGCCAGGCGTGACCACTAAAGGGCTCGATACTTTCAGAGGTTCCGAGACGTATGAAGAAGGCGAGCCATAAGGCGACCCAGATCAGAATCAGATCTGCAGCTATTTGAACAATACGCTTTTTACGACGACTTAGGCTGACTAATCGCTCGCGTAGCATAACTACAGCTCCCTCAAATCCTTCACCAATCCTACCAATATGATCTATCGAGAGCTTTCCGGCCTTCCTGCCTCATAACGAACGGCAAGATAGATCAAGGGAACGTAGGCAACAGCCACGCCTATAACTCCCGATAGATAACCTGTACCAACCAAAAGTGCCGTAGGTATAAGCAAAATAGTATTGATTAACAGAACGGCCAACGTGACGGGGCGATGCCCATTGTGAAAGCGCGCAGCAGATTGGTATGCGTGACTTCTATGAGCCTCATAAACCTTTTCGCCTCTAAGCAAGCGACGAAACAGCGTAAAGGAAGCATCCGTCACAAATACACCTAATAAGATAATCCATGCCACAAAAAAAGCCGGATCAAGCCGTGCAGCCAGGATAGAAAGACATCCTAAAATGATTCCTAAAAACCCACTGCCCGCGTCCCCCATGAAAATTCTAGCGGGCGGAAAATTTAGAATCAAAAAGCCTAAGACGGCAGCCACTAACAGCAACGGGAGCCATGCAATGGCACCGTGTCCGGTAATCCAGAATAGAGCGGCACCGCCTGCTCCTACGCAAATCGCCTCGACACTTGCAATGCCATCGATCCCATCCATGAAATTATAGAGATTAAGCAGCCAGACCAGATAAAACAACGCAAACGCGTTGCCCAACCAGCCAAAATTAATAGCCGTATTATTAATCATGACCGTTGGAAATCCTTGCAACCACCAGAGCCCCCAAGCAGCGCAAGCAAAATGCCCGAGCAGCCTCCACCTGGCCGGAATATGACCATGGTCATCAATAAAACCAATTAGAGCAACGCCACATGCCGCACCGAGCAACGCGACAAGATCCGTCCAATAGAGATTGGCGCCAATAAATTGCCAGACCAAGGTGGCGATAGAAAACACGATAACTATAGCTAAGCCACCACCCCGGGGCGTAGGAATAGAGTGAGAGCTGCGCACACTAGGAATATCCATAAGATGTCCCTTTAACGCATAACGCCGAACGTAGTGTGTCATAGCCCAAGACGCGACGACCGTGCAGACAGCCAAAAATAGCGTCATCAGCTTTCCTTGCTTCTCAAAAAATCAATTGCAGTAGCTTGGAGAGCATCGTTCACAGCTACAGGCGGCCGCCAACCGGTGATATCAAGGTTCTTGGAAATATCGACTTGCAGGGAACGGCACACTCGCTGAGATAACGCACCCTTCCCAAGAAGGGTTGCACCAACCTCTACCAATCCTCGAGGTACAGGAATCAACCTTATGGGACGCTCTAAAAATCGGGCTAGGCGCTTAAGCAGCTCAGTAGTAGAAAGGTCTTCTCCATCACTCACCATAAAGGTCTGACCGGCAGCAGCCGGATGAAAAAGGCATGTTGAAATGAAATCCACCAAGTTGTTGACCGAAACCAGGCTGCGACGATTATCGATAGCACCCAACGGCAATGGAATGCCTTTGTCTAACCAACGTAGCATAGTAAGAAAATTGGCTTTTACGCCTGGCCCATATACCAGTACCGGACGAATAATGGTGACCTCCATTACTCCATTTCTTGCCAGCTCCATGAGCTGCTGTTCGGCAGTCCATTTTGAAATGGCATAGGCATCGGAAGGCTGGGGTGCGTCTAAGGGAGAAAAAGGTTGTTCGGGTACCGTCTCGTCACCGTTGACCTTTACCGAGCTGACAAAGACAAACCGACGCACCCCATGGGCAGCCGCCAGACGCGCAAGCTTCATCGTTCCGTCGACATTTACCCGCTGGTACTCACCCAGCCCCTGCCCTGGCTTTTCGTGCATGGCATGAACCTTAGCAGCGCAATGGACGACACTCTCGACACGGTGGCGTCGAAAAGCACTAGCATCCAGACTTGTAAAATCTGCTTGACAGGGCTGTACAAGATCGCTTGCAGTCTCGATTGTCATACGAGACATCGCCACAACCTCATGTCCCTGCTGATTTAACGCCGAGACAAGATTAGAGCCTACAAAACCGGCTGCCCCGGTTACCAGAACTCTAGCCATCTACCGGTACAGCCCTAGCAATATGAAGAGAGCTAAAGCGATCCGATCCGTTAGCTTCCGCCTGGTCTTATTGACCTCAACCAGCAAACGAATCGCGCTTAAACGTTCTTTCTTTAAGATGATATGGGCGATACCCGGGGTATCTTCTAGACCAAGACAGCGGATGATCTTCCGCGACTCGTCTCGGTACCACCCACCTTTTATGCGCCTGATTCGGCTCAAGGCTGAGCGGACACCTACATTGGCTCCCACAACATTACCTCCATGCTGTCTGTACAGAACAGAAGGCCACGGATCGATATACCATTGCGCCTCAGAGCTACGACCATACGCGTAAATGAGCCAATCATGAAGCGCGACCTCATTGACAGCCGACCAATTTTCTTCCATGAACGCTTGTAAACGCTGAGCAAAGGCCCTACCCATCACGTAGGAACATCCGGGACCAGCCGCCTCAAAAAGATAATCATAAGCGCGCATTGGCTGCGCCTTATCCAGGAGACGTTGCCGACCATCCTCCCAAAATGCCATGACATTACCCGAATAGACCTCAGCTTGCCGTTCGATCAGTACTTGGTGAGCTCTAATCAATTTATTCTCAAGCCAGATATCGTCTTGGTCAGCCAAGGCTAGATAGTCAAATCCAGAAATGTCTATATCGCGTATCAAGCGATAGAAGTTCTTGGCTGCCCCACCAAACCGCTCGATCTGTGGCAAAACACATATGCGAGAATTTTTAGAGGCAAGCGAAAGTACATGCTCATATGTTTCATCAGACGAGATGTCGACACTGATAAATACGACGACATCTACACTCCGCTGCTCGAGAATACTGGAGAGCTGGTCGTCAATCCAAAGCATGCCGTTGTAAGCCGCAAGCGCCACGGCGAACCGCGGCCGCCTAAGCATCATTTACAAACCGCCTACTTGCACATAATTTCAGGCCATCGAGCAGCCCTTTGACTCCCGCCCTGGCATAGGCGAGCCGACTGCCTTTTTGCGTTGCAACAAGTATTAGTTGGTGGCATATCCCTTGCACTCCTTCCTTAACAATTAAAAGGATGGGAATATGCTTCAGCCCCGCAAGGATAAAAACATTACGTAGACGGTAATAACGGCGGAACGGTGAATGGACAGGCACTTTCCAGCGACCAAAGGACAAGGTGTCGTCCCCAATTTTGTGCTCCATCAGGGCATCGGGGACTACAAAAATCTCGTACCCCTTCGCGACGGCACGCAGGCACCACTCCGTATCAACATAATCAATAAACAGTGCCTGCTGTAATAAACCCACATCATTCAGAACATGAACAGGGACCAAAGTGCCTGAAGAAATACAACAAGATACCTGTATAGGTTCAGAGGCGCTTGATGGAATGATTTTCCGCACCAAACCTAATTTATCGATCCGAATAACGGGATAGTAGAAACCAAGCTCGGAGTCCCGATAAATTGGACCGACAGCGCCAACTCGATGTCTAACCGATAGCCTATCGAACTCTTGGCTAAGCGAAGCGATCATACCTTCAGGCACCACGCTGTCCTGATCGAAAAAAATAATCCCGTCAGCGCCTGCCACTATTGCTTTTTGAATACCGATATTCTGAGCCTTGGCAATACCTACATTGCTCTCACATTGATGAACTTGCGCGATTTCAGAAAGTTCATCGATTTCCTCGACGCCAAGCGATGCATTATCCACAAGCATGACAGCATGAACTTGACGAGCAATTAGCTTCAGCTGCCTGCAGAGGGCTACCATGTCGGGATGATACGTAACAACGACCGCAACTATTACTCTCAGCATCATCCTGACCTAAATTTTCCGTCCACCCTAATGCCCGGGCCATATCTGTATTGCTGCCCTTTGATAGAGAAAAGCGTGAATTGTTCCGAGCAAAGCCAGCCGTAAAAGCCATGACCGGCTCGAAGCTAACAAGCGCAACCCATCAGCCATAACCGAGGAGGGGTATGAACTATCAGGTTTTCTTACTAATGATGAAAAGCAAGTCTGAAGATTGGAGAGACTAACCAAAGTCCGGCAAGAAAATTATTTAAAAAGGGTGACCGACACCTTGCTAGTGAGAACTGCGACACGTTTTTTTGTTTTTGCTCGCACCTTTTCACTATCTGCGCCTAATAGATGCTCTGCCGTCCAGCCAGTTGGTGCGACACTAGACCGGCTTCCAATCAAGTGATGCTGTAAGCTAAACATCTATATTTGTTTGATAACTCCAGTAACAGAGTTTGCTAGGAACAATCTTAACTGGTCTCTCGGTCACAAAACTCATGCCCAATAATGAGGATGGTACTAACTCAATGCATCTAGACAATTCTTCAGCACTCAACGATATCTATTCATCGATTAAATGTTCATCACCTATCGGCCTTCTAGGATGGCAGGCTGTAAGACAGCGCTACAAGAGATCTGCGCTAGGTCCATTCTGGTTAACAATTAGTATGGGCGTGATGACCGGCACCATGGGACTGGCCTTCGGCAATATTTAGGCCGGAAATTCTGCTCATGGATGAATGGCTTTCGGCAGAGGACGAAGACCTCTAACATAAGGGGAGGCAAGAATCAAGGAAATAATCAGCGCCAACAAGATTCTGGTCATAGCCAGGTATTCGCGGGAGCTAATTGAAAAAGTATGCAACCGTGCCATCTGGTTGGAGCATGGAACAGTAAAGATGATTAGATCTGCAAAAGATGTTACAGAAGCATATTTCAGCTGAATGAATGCCATGCCTCTAGCAGAAAAACCCTGCTCATTATCAGTTAACATAATTTCTATAAATATTAGGCTATACAGCAGTCAACCAGGACGGATGTATTAAATGCGACTCTTAAGCAAAATTTTAAACACGCTGGTATTTCAAGCAGCAAATAACTACTTAAAGCTTCAATCGTATCAGAACTGGAAAAAGTCAAAAAAATTCAAAGAACAAATTATTTTAGACAAGCCTTATGAAGGGCAAAAAATAATGCTCCTCGCACTATACGAGAAAGGCATTCTAAGAAATGACGTCATTGGCCTTCTTCAAAGCGCGAAGAAACAAGGCATATATACGATCTGTGTTAACACACTAAAACTAACCAGTATAGAAAAGCACAAAGACATCATTGATTGCTACATTGACAAGCATAACTACGGCCGGGACTTCGGCAGTTATAAAACTGGTTTTGAGCACCTTTTCAGGAGAGGCATGCAGAAAGACTGCCCTCGCCTTCTTATGATCAATGACAGCATATTTTTCAGCTCCAAGCACATCGATAAATTCTTGGAGGAAATGTTTGAGAGCAAAATAGAAGCACTGGGTGCAACTGAAAACTTTGAAATAGAGCATCATCTTGGCTCATTCTGTATAGCCCTTGATAAAAAGATACTCAATAACGAAGTATTTCAAAATTATTGGAAGAACTACGAGCTGACCGATGTACGACCAGATGTCATCAAGCGCGGGGAAATGGTGCTTTCCAAGACATTAAAGCGAGTGGTGACGTCACCTGATCAGTTCAAGGCGCTGTACGACTCAACACGTATTGCCAAAGTCCTAGAAACTCACACAGACCTAATCGACAGCCTGGTTACGCTATCCAGAGCATCCGAGCTTTTACCCTGGCCCACGTATTCTTCAGGTATCATGGTAAAAGGGCTTACAAAAAAATATCTTTATAGCAACCATAAGCTGATGCGCTTATGGGGCAAAGACGTTAAAAGCAATGAGATTGAAGATTTTGGGATGAACTTCGTTATGTCTACTAGATCCTTAGCAGGCTTTGTTTATAAGCATTTGGAAGATGTAGACCTAACATACGATGACGTTTATAAAACCATCTGTATAGAAGCGATAGCCCACTTTGTCGAAACATTCTCCAGAGGCTCACAGATTCATCAAAATAATATCTTTCTGCATCATATTGGCATGCCACTGATAAAGCTTGACGGGCTTTATCGAGGGATGTTTATCGCCCGCGATGTTGAAAGCCTCGCTCAGGATCTAGACGGTCACCAAGTAGACGAATTTAGGCAGCTTATGTATTCACGCCCGTTTGGCGGGAACGTGTTTTTCGGCTGGAAGCGTGCCGCATTTTATAGAGGCCTGATATGAAATTCAAAAATACATTTATTCATATTGGAATGGATAAAACTGGCAGCTCTCACCTTCAGAGCTGCTTCCAACAATTGGAGCTGAGCGGCACGTTCGAAAACATGATTTATCCTGTAAATATAGCTGGTGGCGACTTTCAAACGATACGAGGCGGTAATGCGTTAGACTTGGCGATGTCATTGTCTATGGCTGCCCCAAAGCGTTCTGCAAAGCGCGTATAGAAGCCAAAATCAAACAGTGATTAAGTAGAGCTAGCAGTGAAAAGGATCAACTGCTGCTGTCTTGTGAACATTTTTCCTCTGTAGAAAAGGAGCTCCCTAGCCGAACCCTTATGCACGCTAAAGCAGTACAGTTCTAATATTTCGCTTATTATTGTAGCCAGGTCCATAAGCGAACTGACTTATTCAAGTTATAACCAGTACATTAAAAGGCATGCAGCCACCTATGATATAATTAGTTTCTGAATGAATTCTACCTAGCAATAGCCAAAACCCTGAAAAAATTGGACACTGGAACTCAAGACATTTATGTACTGCTGTACAAAAAATGGGCTTCTTGGTGACTTTATTTACTAAAAAATTTATTGAAATAGGCGGAGCTTAATAATTTAATTGCGAACAGACCGCTAGATTTATGAAAACACGCCTTATCTAGAAAAAGATAAAAAATGATAGCCGCGCCATCAATGCCTCTACTAGGTTCTGTCTGAAAAAGATTTTCTCAAGCAAATCCGTATGCAGGCTAGAGAAATCATGGCTTCGAAGCTGCTGGTGAGTTTCTCGAAACGGGTGGCTAATCGGCGATGCTCCTTAAGCCAGCTAAAGAGCCTTTCAATCGCATTGCGTTTGCAATAGGCCGGTCGGTCAAAGAGTCTGGGCAGGCCTTTCTTGGGACGACAATGCATCTGGCGTAACGGGATGATGGGCTTGATCCTGAAGCGATCACAGTACTGACGCAGCGCCTCGCTGTCATAACCCTTGTCAGCCAGAACCGTACGGCACCGTTTGATCGGTCGACCTAGTGAAGACGGCAGGCAAACCTTGTCCAAGACAGTTGAAAAGTAGCGGCTATCGGAGTGATGTCCAGGCGAAACCGTTAAGCTTAAGGGGATGCCTTGTGTATCACACCAGATGGAGCTTGCTGGTCAGGCCACCGTGGCTGCGTCCCAGCGTTTGGTCACCCCTTTTTTAGCGGCACCCGAAGCCGCACGCGTTGCACGGATGGAGCTTGAGTCAACCATCCAGGTGTTGAGGTCAATACGACCGTCCTGCCTCAAGCTTAAATGAAGCCGTTTGAGCAGGGCCGTAAATAAAGAGCGGTCTCGCCAGGTACGGAAACGGTGATAGACCGTTTGCCAGGCTCCAAAGCGATCGGGCAAATCACGCCACTTAGCTCCTGAACATAGTACCCAAAAGATGCCATTAAGCATCAGGCGATCATCCTTGCGATGCCGCCCCCGTTGCTGCCTGTAAGAAATCAGATCGCTGATCCGCTCCCATGATTGATCGTCCAACTCGTAGCGCCCTGTCATCTCTGATCTCCGCCTAGAAAAGACATCACAGAGTAGCAAACCGATTTTTCAGACAGAGCGTAGACAGAATGAAAAAATAGAGCTCGCAGCCTTCAAAAAAGAAAATAATTGAATTCCTAACAGCAACTCTGGAAAGCGGACACCCATGAATCTGAAGACAAGCAGACCGAAATTATAAAACAGAAGCTCCTTATAGCCCTGGAGGAAATTGGCAAATATTCAAGCCAGCCTAGGTTCTTAAAGAATTACACGTCAACCCTATCACCATATAAAGAGCGTTTCGACCCAATACATTATCTTCTTATCAAGCAGGATGCTTTGCGAGAAAAATGATCCTGAAGAAAATTATAAAATTCTTGGTACTTATGAAAATCGGCACACCTGCTTTAATTAAACTGGCGAAACGGATTACTACTCGATCCATTTTCCTTAATGAATTCTACTTTGTAAAACTCATCTTTCGGAAATTAGATAAAAAGATAATCATGAATCAGTGAAAATAAAATATTCTCAGCTTGAAACAAACTAATGATCGAGAACAAGAAGCCAAGTTATCACTTAAAAAAGAGCAAAGATTTATGATTCATATCAGCTTACGCATGCAATCAACGGCATATAAATAAATCAAAAGCCATCAAATAAAAAGACATTAAAAAAAATCGCTGCTTATATTTATATTAACTTAAATCATATAATCTATAACCAGGATCTAAACACCCAAGACACAAGCTTCACATCTACCTTTTTATTTTAAAAACAAGATATTCATGCAAAACATCTTAAACAAAACTACACTTACTTAAAACAATCCCAATACATCCTTTATTAAAAGCTAAAGTACATATTCTGCATTCACTACCAGATATTACAGGTAAAATTTTTACCTCCCGCAAAATAAACTAAGCCTTATAAAATAATAATATGCCTATTCATCGCCCTAGCGGAGTGCTCAAATTTTGCAACAGTCCCGCTTACCACCAAACCTCAAGAATCTCTCCAAGACGATAAAAAATCGATAAAATCAGCCTCAATCTAGTCTTGGATAGATAGTTAAAAATCTTGATGAGAGCTGTAGCCAATTAGCAACATTGTTTAGTAAAGTTATTAGTTAATAATAGAATAAGGTGATACATCAGCGCACCATGGCAAAAATCCTAGAATGGCTCGCTGCACACCGTCTTTGCAATTAGATACAAATTGTTCGCTTGGACTCAGAATCTTTAAAATTTAGAACTCATAGTATTCCGCGCCAATGCGATTCGAAGACTATAAATAAGGAGCCAAGGCCAGACACTCGCGATATAAATTCCGCACCCTAAAGCAACTGACAACATGATGTACCCCGTCTGCCGTGTCACATTTGAGCACTAAACAACTTACAGATATAAGGCGGACAAATCTTGCGTCTCTTTATCCGCATGGAACATTGCGATATGGTCCACCCGTCCACCCCATCAAGCTTTAACGCTACCAAGATTACTCCAGCTCATTGACACGATCTCGCAACTCTTTACCTGGCTTAAAATGCGGAACATATTTCCCATCCAACGTTACAGACTCTCCTGTTTTAGGGTTTCGCCCTGTACGAGGTGAACGATAATGCAAAGAGAAGCTGCCGAAGCCTCGTATTTCAATACGATCTCCGGTTGAGAGCGCTTGGGCCATTTGCTCAAGCATTGTCTTGATAGCCAGCTCAACATCGCGAGCTGACAGCTGCCCTTGCTCCGAAACGATACGTTCGATCAACTCCGACTTGGTCATGGAATTTTCCTTCTTTTTCAAGCGGCTAGATCATTTTTTAACTCTTTTAGCATGACCGCTTGGCTTTGAAAAGCATATACCCAGCAAAAGGCTGTAAATTTATTTGACGCTAAACATATAACCCCTTAGATCTGAGAAGCTTTTTTTAGGCAATAAAAAAGGGTGGCCTAAGCCACCCCTTTCTTAGAAAACCTAAGGTGATTAACCCTGGTTTTCCATCTGCGCCTTGATCAGGTCACCGATAGTAGTCGGGCCTGCGCTCGGCTCCTGCTTGTTACGCAGGGACGTCATCGCTTCCTTCTCATCGTCAACATCCTTAGACTTGACGGAAAGGCTGATCACGCGGCTCTTACGATCGATGCTGATGATCTTGGCTTCAACTTCGTCGCCTTCCTTCAGAACGTTACGCGCATCTTCAACGCGATCACGGCTGATTTCAGAAGCCTTCAGAACGCCTTCGATCTCATGGCCCAGAGTGATGATGGCGCCCTTGGCGTCAACTTCCTTCACAGTACCACGAACGATGGTGCCCTTCTCGTTCAGAGCAGCGTAGCTGGAGAACGGATCGTCTTCCAACTGCTTGATGCCCAGAGAAATGCGCTCACGCTCAGGATCAACGGACAGGATAACGGTATCCAGCTCATCACCCTTCTTGAAGCGGCGTACGGCTTCTTCGCCCGGCTCGTTCCAAGAAATATCGGACAGGTGAACCAGACCGTCTATGCCACCATCCAGACCAATGAAGATACCGAAGTCAGTAATGGACTTGATAGTACCGGAGATACGATCGCCCTTATTGAACTGACCGGAGAACTCTTCCCATGGGTTCGGACGGCACTGCTTGATACCCAGAGAGATACGACGACGCTCTTCGTCAATATCCAGAACCATAACTTCCACTTCGTCGCCAACCTGTACGACTTTGGACGGGTGGATGTTTTTGTTGGTCCAATCCATTTCGGATACGTGTACCAGACCTTCAACGCCTTCTTCCAGCTCAGCGAAGCAGCCGTAATCAGTCAGGTTGGTAACACGAGCCTGAACACGTGTACCTTCTGGGTAACGCGCCTTGATAGCAACCCATGGGTCTTCGCCCAGCTGCTTCAGGCCCAGGGATACGCGGTTACGCTCGCGATCAAACTTCAGAACCTTAACGTCGATCTCGTCACCAACATTAACGATCTCGGAAGGATGCTTGATACGCTTCCACGCCATGTCAGTGATGTGGAGCAGGCCATCTACGCCGCCCAGATCAACGAACGCACCGTAGTCGGTGAGGTTCTTGACGATACCGCGAACCTGCTGACCTTCCTGCAAGGACTCCAACAGCGCTTCACGCTCGGCACTGTTCTCAGCCTCAAGAACGCTACGGCGAGAAACAACAACGTTGTTGCGCTTCTGGTCAAGCTTGATGACCTTGAACTCTAGCTCTTTGCCTTCCAGGTGGGCAGTGTCACGCACAGGACGGACATCAACCAGGGAGCCTGGCAGGAAAGCGCGGATGCCGCTAACGTCAACAGTGAAACCACCCTTGACCTTACCGTTGATAACACCCTTAACCACTTCGTCAGCGTTGAACGCAGCTTCCAGGACCAACCAGGACTCAGCGCGCTTGGCTTTCTCGCGAGACACTTTGGTTTCGCCGAAACCGTCTTCCACGGCATCGAGAGCCACATGGACTTCATCGCCCACGTTGATGGTCAGCTCGCCTTGTTCGTTGTAGAACTGCTCGAGCGGAACAAGACCCTCAGATTTCAGGCCAGTGTCGACAACTACCCAGTCACCATCGATGGAAACCACAGTACCTGTGATGATGGCACCCGGTTGCATGTCGAGGGATTTCAGACTTTCTTCAAAGAGTTCTGCGAAGCTTTCGCTCATGTTTATACCTGTAATGTTGGGTACACGATGCACCCGATCTACCGCATCACCAGCCAATGCGGGGTTCGTTATCAATATCCAGCAGACAGGTTGAGACTGGTTCCTGCCTGCCTTCACCAAATATCCCAAGATAGGATAATCTGGCTGTCATCCTGCCAGGTCACGCTCGGCAGCCAATGCAAGGATGTGGTCGAGCACTTGTTCAATCGAGAGATTCGTCGAATCCAGGACAATGGCATCATCTGCCGGCTTGAGTGGGGCGACGGTGCGCTGAGTATCACGCTCGTCGCGCTCACGAATCTCTTCGAGGAGACCCGGCAAATTAACACTTTCGCCCTTTTTCTTCAACTGAAGATAGCGCCGTCTGGCGCGTTCTTCGGCGCTAGCGGTCAGAAATATCTTTAATTCCGCATCTGGGAAAACTACGGTTCCCATATCCCGACCATCCGCAATAAGGCCAGGCGCCTCGCGAAAGGCTTTCTGTCGCTGCAACAACGCTTCACGTACAGCCGGCAGGATCGCCACCTGTGAAGCGCCTGCCCCAATATCTTCGGTTCGAATGAAGTCGGTAACATCCTCCCCCTCTAGGACAATGCGCTGACCATGCTCATGCCCAGCCTGGAATTGTACGTCCAGATACGCCGCCAACGCCTTGAGTGACTCCTCATTCGTCAGGTCAACGCCATGGTTGCGCGCTGCGAAGGCCAGCAGGCGATAAAGCGCTCCGGAGTCCAGTAGATTCCAGCCCAGACGGCGGGAAAGAAGTGCCGCGATAGTGCCCTTCCCAGAGCCTCCAGGCCCATCGACTGTAATAACCGGAGCGGTACTCATCATACGGAAGCCTCTTCTTTCACACGAATCCCAGCTTTAGCTGCCAGTTCAAGAAAGCCGGGAAAGGAAGTTGCAACATTTGCACAATCACGGATTCGTATCGGTGCGCTCGCTCGCAGCGAGGCCACACTAAACGCCATTGCGATGCGATGATCACCATGACTTTCCACTTCTCCGCCACCCATGGAGCCGCCCTCGATCACGATTCCATCAGGCGTAGGAGTAGCACTTACACCCAGTACTTTCAAACCATCGGCCATGACCTGAATACGGTCAGACTCCTTGACACGTAGCTCTTCTGCGCCTCGCAGAACGGTACGCCCCTGAGCACAACTGGCGGCAACAAACAGAACCGGGAACTCATCAATTGCCAGCGGCACCAACGCTTCCGGTATTTCGATTCCCTTCAACGTAGCTGAACGGACGCGCAGATCAGCTACAGGTTCTCCCCCTACCTCACGCTGATTCTCAAGCGTAATGTCGCCACCCATCAGGCGCAGGATATCGATGACCCCGGTACGAGTAGGATTGATACCCACGTGCTCAAGAACCAACTCGGAGTTTTCCGCAATGCTTCCGGCCACGAGGAAAAAAGCTGCCGAGGAAATATCTGCAGGTACTTCGATACGATTGGCAGTGAGCCTGGAGCCCGAGCGCACTCTTGCCACATTACCTTCTACCGTCACCGGATAACCAAACCCCTGCAACATTCGCTCGGTGTGATCACGCGTCGGAGCAGGCTCAGTAACCGATGTCTCCCCTTCGGCATACAGGCCTGCCAGCAATAGGCAGGACTTAACCTGGGCGCTGGCCATGGGCATGTCGTAATGGATACCTTTGAGCTTCTGTCCGCCGCGAATGGTCATCGGTGGCCGTCCCTGCTCTGCTGTTTCGATAACAGCCCCCATCTCCCGCAATGGATCGGCAACCCGGTTCATGGGGCGCTTGGAGAGCGAGGCATCACCGGTCAGGGTGGTATCAAATGCCTGAGCGGAAAGAATCCCGGACAACAGTCGCATTGAGGTGCCTGAATTTCCTAGGTATAGCGGACCTGCAGGCGCCTTGAGGCCATGCAATCCCACACCATGAATGGTTACACGACCATTGGTGGGCCCCTTGATGACGACCCCCATATCACGGAACGCCTGCAGCGTAGCGAGGGCATCCTCACCCTCAAGGAACCCTTCCACCTCTGTCGTTCCATCCGCCAGGGAGCCCAGCATGATTGATCGATGCGAAATGGACTTATCTCCGGGCACTCGAACGCGTCCGGACAACGAGCCGCCAGGATTGGCGATATAGGTAAGATCTTTAGTTTGCATAGCGTCCACATAGGCCCGGCGGGCCAGTATTTTGCCGAAATGCTCGCGGGCAACCCGGGCGCGGGTAAAGACACCCAGCAGCTGATGCCCATCCTGTGTAATGACAGCCTGACGCAATGCATCCAGGTCGTCACGAAATGTATCCAGTGTCCGCAGTACGGCTTCCCGGTTGGCTAGAAAAATATCGTGCCACATGACCGGATCACTGCCAGCGATACGGGTGAAGTCTCGAAAGCCACCAGCGGCATAACGAAATATCTCAAGATTCTCACTACGCTGGGCGAGCGAATCAACCAGGGTAAAAGCCAGCAGATGCGGCAAGTGACTGGTTGCAGCCAACACCTCATCATGGTGGTCAACCGTCATGTATTCAACGTCAGCACCCAGTGCCCGCCAAAGTAGATCAATATTTGCAAGCGCCTCAGCATCCGCCTCATCAAGGGGTGTAAGAATGACTTTGTGCCGCTTGAATAGCTGACCATTAGCCGCCGTAACACCACTCTTTTCAGAACCAGCGATTGGATGCCCTGGGACGAAGCGGAGCGCTTTGCCGGCAAAGGCCTTTCTGGCTGCCCGGGCAACGCTGCCTTTTGCACTCCCAACATCGGTCAGCACAGCCTGGCCGATGTCGAGAGCCGCAAGCTCTGCAAGGACTCGTTCCATGGCAAGAATGGGAACCGCCAACTGGATAACGTCTGCATTCTGACAAGCAACGGCCAGCTCTGCCTCAGCGCTATCAACAACCTCTAACTCAACCGCTAGACGCCGTGTTTCTCTATCCCGATCTACGCCGACCACTTCATGAAACAGGCCGCTCTCCTTCATGCCCTTGGCAAACGAGCCGCCAATCAGTCCAAGTCCTACTACGACGAGACGACCAAACATGGGGACTTTTTGCGATTCAACCACGAGCCAGCACCTTGGCAAGCGCCTCAAGGAAACGACTGTTTTCCTCTTTCGTACCAATAGAAACACGAAGGAATGTTGGCATGCCGTATCCAGCGACCGGACGGACAATCACACCCTCTTGCAGCAATGCCTGATAAACAGGCGCGGCCGGCTGCCCGAGATCAACGGCGATAAAGTTTCCCTTGGAAGGAATCCAGGAAAGTCCCAGCTGCTGAAAACTCTGTTCAAACTGAGCCATTCCCTCGTCATTGACCTGACGACTTTTAGCCAAGTAATCAGCGTCATCCATAGCCACGCATGCTGCAACCAAGGCAAGGCTGTTGACATTGAATGGCTGTCGTACGCGATTCAATACATCCGCAATCTGCACTGAAGAAATGGCATACCCCACCCGTAACGAGGCCAAGCCATAAGCCTTGGAGAATGTACGTGAAACCATGAGATTGGGGTGGTCCGCCAGATAGCTCAAACCATCCGGCAACTCGTCTCCCTCGGCATACTCAATATAGGCTTCATCAAGCACCACCAACACATTCTCGGGTACTGCCTTCAGAAAGGCCGCCAAAGCGCGTGGACCAAACCAGGTACCTGTTGGGTTATTGGGATTAGCCAAAAAGACGATTCGCGTATGCTCGTCGATAGCCTTGAGCATTGCATCCAGATCATGCCCCCAATTCACGGCGGGAACTGCACGACCTTCGGCACCAATTGCCTGCGTCACCAGAGGATATACGGCAAATGCATGCTCGCTAAATACCGCATTAAGACCAGGAGCTAGGTAAGCGCGTGCAACCAGCTCGAGAATATCGTTAGAACCGTTGCCCAAGGTTATCTGATCGATATTGACGCCGCATCGACTGGCAATTTTCTGCTTGAGCTCAAACCCATTGCCATCCGGGTAACGTGTCAGCTCAGCCAGCTCGGCTCTTATCGCCTCAGTTGCCTTGGGACTCGGGCCTAATGGATTTTCATTGCTCGCCAACTTGACGATACGCTGAGGATCCAGTCCCAATTCGCGCGCCAACTCATCGACTGGCTTGCCTGGAACATAAGGTGAAAGTTTCTGCACGCCTGGCAGGGCTTGCGCTAGAAAATCGCAGCTCATTGTAACCTCATAATGGCCGGACTCCCGGCACCCATTAAACGAATGGGCGCCATGGTAGACCATGCAGCCGCGGGAACCCAGCCCAAGGCGCTGGATTACTCAACAACAACCGATCTACATGAGTAATGCTCATCACCTTGATGCAAGGTAATCAGCCACTTCAAAAGGCCAGAAAAAAGGGCGCCGTAATTGCTTACGTCGCCCTTTTCTATTACCCCAAGGTAGCCAAGAGCTTTTCCCACTCCTTGTTTTCTTTCTTGGATACTCCCCCGAGCAGCTCTATGGCCTGACGCAAGCGGAAGCGTGTGAGGTCGGGACCAAGAATTTCCATAGCATCAAGGACCGAGACAGAGCTGGCCTGTCCAGTGATAGCTGCAAACATCAATGGCATCACGTCTCGCAGTTTGAGCTCAAGTCCCTCGGCTACACCTTGAATACATGCCGTAATATTATCCTTGGTCCACTGCCGTAGCGATTCCAACTTCCAGAGAGTCAGCTGCATTACCTGGCGCACCTGATCTGGAGAAAGCTTCTTGTGAGCAAACAACCCCGCATCCAGCGGCAAAGCGCCGGCAAAAAAGAAACTGGCCAGCGGCGCAATCTGACTGAAGGTTTCAACACGCCCCTGTACGTGAGGCGCGATCTTCATCAGGTAGTCAGGGTTGAGCGCCCATTTCTGAACCTCGGCAGCAAATGCCTCCACGCTCAGCTCACGGATCCACTGTCCGTTTAGCCAAGACAGTTTTTCAATGTCGAAAATGGGGCCGCCAAGCGAGATACGATTGATATCGAAGTGCTCGATCATCTCAGCCAACGTGAACTTTTCACGCTCGTCCGGCATTGACCAACCCATCCGGCCCAAGTAGTTCAACATGGCCTGGGGCAAATATCCCATACGCTCATAGAACGTTACGGACGTCGGGTTCTTGCGCTTGGAAAGTTTGCTCTTGTCTGGATTACGCAGCAGCGGCATATAGCACAGTGCGGGTTGCTCCCAGCCAAAGTATTCGTACAGCTTGATGAGCTTGGGTGCGGAAGGCAGCCACTCTTCGCCACGCAAAACGTGAGTAATGCCCATCAAGTGGTCATCGACCACGTTAGCCAGGAAGTATGTCGGCAAGCCGTCTGCCTTCATTAGAACCTGCATGTCCATGCGGTCCCACGGAATTTCGACATTGCCGCGCAGCATATCCGGCACGACGCAGATGCCTTCTGTTGGCACCTTCATTCGTATGACATGGGATTCACCCTCAGCAATACGACGCTGCGCCTCGGCAGGATCGATATGCATGCAGTGTCCATCATAACGGGGCGTTTCTTTGCGGGCCGTCTGCTCGGCACGCACCTGATCAAGACGCTCGGCCGAGCAGAAGCATGGGAACGCATGTCCCTTGGAGACAAGCTCGTCGGAGTACTTCTTATAAATCTCACCCCGCTCACTCTGGCGATAAGGTCCATGTGGACCTCCTACGTCAGGACCCTCGTCCCATTCGATACCCAGCCAACGTAGCGCATCATAGATCTGCTGTTCAGACTCACGTGTAGAGCGAAGCTGATCGGTATCCTCGATACGCAGGATGAACTGACCGCCATGCTGACGAGCAAAGCAGAGATTGAACAAGGCGATGTAAGCGGTACCGACATGGGGATCGCCAGTAGGCGACGGTGCGATACGCGTGCGAACAGTGGTCATGGGAGGTCTCGACACAGAACAATACAAAAGGAGATGGTAGCAGCGGGCAAGCCTTGGCTTCCAGCGCCGAAAACACAAAGGCCCGGCTTTAGGACCGGGCCTTTGTGTTAGACACTCACTCAAGCCGCCATGAGGCGTTCACGCAGTTGCTGGATTTCATCACGCAGTTTGGCTGCGGCTTCAAATTCCAGATCACGCGCCAGCTTGAGCATACGCTCTTCAAGCTGAGCGATCCGCTTGGTGATATCTGCCGGTGAACGCAGCTCGGCCTCATAACGACCGCTGTCCTCGGCTGCCTTGGCGGCACGACGCTTACCGCGGGCACCCGGAACAGCCGCACCTTCCATGATATCGCGGATATCCTTCTTGATTCCCTTAGGCACAATACCGTTAGCCTCGTTAAAGGCCAATTGCTTGGCTCGGCGCCGCTCTGTTTCATCAATGGCACGCTGCATGGAGCCTGTCATCGAATCGGCATAGAGAATCGCCTTGCCGCTCAGGTTACGTGCTGCACGACCAATCGTCTGGATAAGAGAACGCTCTGAACGCAAGAAGCCTTCCTTGTCAGCATCCAAGATGGCAACCAGCGAAACCTCCGGCATATCCAGTCCCTCACGGAGCAGGTTGATACCGACGAGCACATCAAACGTTCCCATTCGAAGATCGCGAATGATCTCGACCCGCTCTACCGTATCGATGTCAGAGTGCAAATAGCGAACCCGAACATCATGATCGGCCAGATAGTCCGTCAGGTCTTCAGCCATGCGCTTGGTAAGGGTTGTCACCAGGACACGCTCATCCTTGGCTACTCGCAAGCGGATTTCAGAAAGCAGATCATCTACCTGTGTCGTTGCCGGGCGGATTTCAATCTCCGGATCGACCAGGCCTGTCGGGCGCACCACCTGCTCAATAACACGGCCGGCATGCTCTGCTTCATAAGGCCCTGGCGTTGCTGATACAAATATGGTTTGCGGACTCCCCGCTTCCCACTCCTCGAATCGCAGCGGGCGATTATCCAGAGCCGAAGGCAGTCGGAAGCCATACTCGACCAGCGTCTCTTTGCGTGAGCGATCACCTTTGAACATTGCCCCTATCTGCGGCACGGTTACGTGAGATTCGTCGATCACCAGCAGCGCATCAGGAGGTAGATAGTCATACAGGGTTGGCGGCGGCTCACCCGGAGCACGCCCGGACAGATACCGTGAGTAGTTTTCGATGCCATTGCAGTAACCCAACTCCATGATCATTTCCAGATCAAAGCGGGTTCGCTGTTCAAGTCGCTGCGCCTCAAGCAGGCGGTTTTGCGTACGCAGGAATTCCAGCCGATCCTTGAGCTCCGCCTTGATATGCTCAATGGCCTCAAGCAGCGTATCGCGTGGCGTGGCGTAATGCGTCTTGGGATAGAAGGTAAAACGCGGCAGCTTTCTGATGACCTCCCCCGTCAAGGGATCGAAGGCCGAAAGATTTTCCACCTCGTCATCAAATAGCTCTACGCGAATAGCCTCAAGGTCAGACTCAGCCGGGTAAATATCGATCACATCACCACGCACCCGAAACGTTGCACGGGAGAACTCCATATCGTTGCGCGAATACTGTAATTCAGTCAGACGCCGTAGCAGCGTGCGCTGATCGATACGATCTCCGCGATCCAGATGCAGCACCATCTTGAGGTAAGCCTTGGGATCGCCCAGGCCGTAGATGGAGGATACTGACGCTACGATGATTGCATCACGGCGCTCCAATAATGCCTTGGTTGCCGACAGTCGCATCTGCTCAATGTGGTCGTTGATAGACGAATCCTTCTCGATAAAGGTATCCGAGGAAGGCACATAGGCTTCTGGCTGATAGTAGTCATAGTAAGAGACGAAGTACTCGACGGCATTATCAGGAAAAAAGGCCTTGAATTCGCCGTACAGCTGAGCCGCCAATGTTTTATTGGGCGCCAGCACGATCGTGGGTCGCTGAATCTGAGCGATGACGTTGGCGATACTGAAGGTTTTGCCCGAACCGGTCACACCCAGCAAGGTTTGATGTGACAGACCAGCATTGATCCCTTCGACCATCTGGCGAATCGCCTCCGGCTGATCACCAGCCGGGGTATAACGTGTAGACAATTGAAATGCAGACATGAGCTTCCTCAAGAGGAGGTGCAGAGAGCCATCCTGCCCGAGATGCACCCCAAATAACCAACACGAACCCAGCGTTTCGTTGTCTGTACTCCTGGAATGACATTGCCATTCAGACTCTTTTAGATGCGTCCTGACAGCATATTTTTCAAGCATTGAACATTAGTCTAGTTACTGCCAGGCGGGACCTGTTTTTTGTCGCTCCGACAGACGATGCCCGCTATACTGTCTCCCCGCTTGCGCACAACGGCAATCGGGTCTTGTGCGTGTTTTCATTCTTCTAAATCGAGCTTGCGCACAATGAGTTTGTTCTCTGCCGTCGAAATGGCTGCCCGCGATCCAATCCTGGGCCTAAACGAAGCCTTCAATGCCGATGCCCGCCCTACCAAGGTTAACCTGGGCGTTGGTGTCTATTACGACGAGCAGGGCCGCATCCCCCTGCTACGCGCCGTAGAAGAAGCGGAAAAGAAACGCGTTGTAGCCCGCGCGCCGCGTGGATACCTGCCCATTGACGGTATTGCCGCTTATGACGAAGCAGTGCAAACCCTGCTGTTCGGTCAGGGCTCTTCACTGATCAGTGAAGGCCGTGTTGCTACTATTCAGGCATTGGGTGGAACCGGTGCATTAAAGGTTGGCGCTGATTTTCTCAAGCGTCTCCTGCCTGATGCCACGGTAGCCATCAGTGATCCGAGCTGGGAGAACCATCGTGCCCTGTTCGAGGCGGCAGGCTTCCCTGTACAAAACTATCGCTACTACCATGCTGCCACGAATGGTCTGAACCGCGGCGGCCTGCTGGAAGACCTTAACGCCCTTCCTCCGCATTCCATTGTGGTATTGCATGCATGCTGCCATAACCCGACCGGTGTCGATCTGCAGCTGGACGACTGGAAGGAAGTGCTGGAAGTCATCAAGACGCGAGAGCACGTGCCCTTCCTGGATATCGCTTATCAGGGATTTGGCGATGGCATCGAGGAAGATGCTGCTGCTGTCCGCCTGTTTGCCGAATCAGGCCTGACCTTTTTCGTTTCTAGCTCGTTCTCAAAATCATTTTCTCTCTATGGCGAGCGCGTCGGCGCACTTTCGATCGTAACGGCTGATCGAGAGGAAACCGCTCGAGTGCTGTCGCAAGTCAAGCGTGTGGTACGCACCAATTACTCCAATCCGCCGACGCACGGTGCCACGATCGTTGCGACTGTTCTGCGCGATCCAGAGCTACGCGCAATGTGGGAGGCCGAACTGGCAGAAATGCGTGATCGCATCCGTAGCATGCGCCATGCTCTGGTGGAAGGACTCAATGCAGCCGGTGCCAAACGCGATTTCAGCTTCGTCAATGGACAGCGCGGCATGTTCTCCTATTCAGGACTGACGACCGACCAAGTTGATCGCCTGAAAGCTGAGTTTGGTATCTACGCGGTAGGAACTGGCAGAATCTGTGTAGCGGCACTGAACAGGAACAATCTGGACGCGGTTATCAAGGCTATCGCCGAAGTTCTCTAAGCGTGTTTTTTGTCTAAGGAGAAGTGTTGACTTCTCCTTAGCAATCAGTAAGATACGTTTTGTTGTTCCGCGATAGCTCAGTCGGTAGAGCAAATGACTGTTAATCATTGGGTCCCTGGTTCGAGTCCAGGTCGCGGAGCCAAATTCAAAACCCAGCCAATGGCTGGGTTTTTTTATGGGCGCATCCAGGCTTCATACGGTAGCGTTCATGCAGAAATTCAATGGCGATCAAGCGCCCCGTGTTTTCCTTTTGCTGTACACTCCCGCCCTTTTTGCAAACTCTGCTTTGCAATCAGGTGCTGCCATAGGCAGTTGCCTGCACTGTAAGAACCCTTTCACTGGCAATACCGGTGAGCACTATCCGAGTCTGGAGCCTATCACCAGACCCTTGCTGCCCTAGTTGGACCTTTTGTTTATGACTGCCGTCTCCCTCCCTCCGGAACAACCGACCGCCTCGCAGGGGCAATCTACAGCAGAGCAAGCCACCACGGCGGAAAAGCCTCACCTGAACCGGGTACTGAAACCTAGGCATCTGAACATGATTGCCATTGGGGGCTCGATCGGCACAGGACTTTTCGTTGCGTCAGGCGCGACCATTGCCTCAGCAGGTCCTGGTGGTGCCCTGCTCGCCTATGCCCTGATTGGTCTAATGGTGTATTTCCTCATGACGAGCCTCGGCGAGATGGCGGCCTATATGCCCGTCTCAGGTTCCTTTAGCACCTATGGAAGCCGCTTCGTTGAAGATGGCTTTGGCTTCGCCCTGGGTTGGAACTATTGGTATAACTGGGCGGTGACGATTGCAGCCGAGCTTGTCGCTGCGCAGCTGATCATGAGCTTCTGGTTTCCGGATGTTCCCGGAATCATCTGGAGCGCGGGCTTTCTTGCCTTGATGTTCCTGCTCAATGTCTTTTCAGCGCGCGGATTTGGAGAAAGCGAATTCTGGTTTGCCCTGATCAAGGTACTGACAGTAGTCATCTTTATTGGCATTGGTCTAGCCAGCATCTTTGGCATTATGCACGGCGTTGAAGCCCCAGGTTTCTCCAATTTCACGCTTGGTGAAGCGCCTTTCGTGGGTGGTCTTCAGGCCATGGTAGGCGTGGCCATGATTGCCGGCTTCTCTTTCCAGGGAACCGAGCTGATTGGCGTGGCAGCAGGTGAGTCCGAAAATCCGAAAAAGAACATTCCGATCGCTATCCGCCAGGTTTTCTGGCGCATCCTGATGTTCTACATTCTGGCGATTTTTGTAATTGCCATGCTGATCCCTTATACCGACCCACGCTTGCTGCAAAACGAAGCCAGTGACATTAGCGTTTCCCCGTTTACGCTGTTGTTTGAACGTGCAGGCTTCGCTGCTGCAGCTGGCGTCATGAATGCTGTCATTCTTTCTGCCATTCTCTCTGCCGGAACTTCTGGCATGTACGCCTCGACGCGCATGCTGTTTAGCCTGGCCGAGCAGGGTAAAGCCCCCCGTCTGTTTGCCAAGGTCTCGCGAAACGGCATTCCACGTAATGCTCTGTACGCGACTACACTGGTAGGCGCCCTGTGCTTTTTGACTTCGATTGTTGGCGATAAGGTGCTTTATACCTGGCTTCTGAATACCTCAGGCATGTGTGGCTTCATTGCCTGGCTGGGTATTGCCATTTCCCATTATCGATTCCGCAAAGGCTATGTCGCTCAGGGTGGAAGACTCGAAGACCTGCCCTACCGGGCCAAACTCTTCCCCTTCGGGCCGCTTCTTGCGTTCGCTCTGTGCCTATTCATTACCATGGGGCAGAACTACACGGCGCTTATTGGCGAGCAGATCGACTGGGCAGGTCTGGCAGCAACCTACATCAGCATCCCTCTGTTCCTGCTGATCTGGCTGGGCTACCGCTTCAAGCACCGCAGCCGACTGGTTCGGTACAAAGAGATGGACCTGAGCTCTGGCGATTGACGCCTTTGACCCCGGCTCATGGCCGGGGTCTAGCTGGCATAGAGATAGGCTTCGATATCAATACCGGCCTCACGCATCTGTGCAAGCTTGTAACGCAGGGTGCGTGCACTGATACCCAGCCGATCAGCCGCTTCCTTACGCCTTCCTCGCTCAGCACGTAACGTTTCCATGATGACCTCGAATTCACGGCGACGCAGGTCATCTCCCAACGCTCCTGCAGTTAGTGATTCATCAAGAGCGGTAGGACTTAAAGGCGCTTTGACCGCAGTCACTGGCGGAGCGATATCACGCGCAACAAATCCGGGAGCACCGTCAAGGCATAGGTCTTCAGGCTCAATGGTACCCGCCTGCTGCAGAATCAAGGCTCGCTGAACCGCATTATCCAATTCGCGAACATTTCCCGGCCAACCGTAGTGCTGAAGCAGCCTGGCAGCTCCTTCCGAAAACACAATACCGCTCTGCCCTGCCCTGGCGGCATGCTTTTTCAAAAGCCGATCTGCAAGCGGCAGAATATCCGCAGGGCGCTCACGAAGCGGTCGCCATGCCAAGGGAAAAACAGACAGTCGATAATACAAGTCTTCTCGAAAGCGCCCGGCGGCTACTTCAGAGGAAAGGTCCCGGTTGGTAGTTGCCAACACTCGAATATCCACCTGCTTGGGTTTGCGCGCACCAACACGCTCTACCTCTCGCTCTTGAAGCACCCGCAGAAGCTTGGCCTGTAACCCTAGTGGCATCTCGGATACTTCATCCAGCAGGATGGTGCCACCATCAGCCAATTCGAACTTGCCTGGCTGTGAGGCGATGGCACCGGTAAAAGCGCCCTTCTCATGACCAAATAAGGTGGCTTCAAGCATGTTATCCGGGATGGCTGCGCAATTGATGGCTACGAAAGGTCCGGCTGCACGCGTTGATTGCAGATGGATATAACGAGCCAATACTTCTTTCCCTGTACCGGATTCGCCAGAAATCAGCACGGTTGAGTCACTTTTTGCAACCCGGGCCGCCAAGGACAGGAGCTGACGACTTGCCGGCTCCTGGGCAACAGGGCTGTCTTGTTCATCAGCGGCTGAATGGCTTACATAGCGCTCGACTCGCTCCAGCAGCACCCGAGGGTCGAATGGCTTGACCAGATAATCCACAGCGCCTTGCCGCATAGCGTCCACAGCACGCTGAATGGAGCCAAACGCGGTCATCAGCAGGACCGGTATATGCCATTGTCTCTGCTGAATACATGCCATGAGCTGATGACCATCCATGCCGCCCATGTTCACATCACTGATGACCAGCCCATAAGCGCTCTGACCCAGTGCTACCAGTGCAGACTCTGCACTGTCGACCGAGTCGAAATCGAAGCCACCGACCTCTAGCGTATCCTCCAGTGCTTCGCGCAGGGCCGCATCGTCTTCTACCAGCAGAATACGAGCGCTCATAGGGGATTCTCCATCAGCACCAGTCGCGGTCCATGAAGCGGCAAGACAAATGTCATACAGGTTCCCCTGCCTGGCCTGGAGCGAATCAACAGGTCGCCGTGGTGAGCCTTAGCTACGGTCCTGGCTACAGTCATGCCAAGGCCGGTTCCCATGGGTTTGGTGGTGAAAAATGGCTCGCCAAGCCGCCTTACCGTTTCAACGGTCATACCGGGGCCGCTGTCGCTGATGGACAACCTCAGGGTGTCCTGCCTGGCGTACGCGTGAATCTTGTACCGCGCGGTCTTGCCTGCGGCCTGCACAGCGTTATGGACAACATTCATGACTGCACCTACAAACGTGTCCCGGTTACAAAGCACTTCTCCTACAAATGCGTCGCATTGCCATCGCAATTGCAGATCTTCCAGGTAGGGATTGGCAATTGACTGGATGGCAGCGAACAACTGAACGGGAGAAACTCGATCATTGAGCGGCAGCTCACCGCGCGCAAAGATCAACATATCCTGAACCTGGTTCTCAAGCTCATGGAGGCGATCTTTGAGTCGGCTGGCAAATCGTTGCTGCTGCTCGAATGGCAACGGACGCTCAGACAGGTGGCCTGCATACAACATGGCGGCAGATAAAGGTGTACGAATCTGATGCGCAAGCGAAGCAACCATGCGCCCCATGGAGGATAAGCGCTCATGGCGAGCCAGCTGCTCTTGAAGGCGGCGCGTTTCAGTCATATCGCTCAGCATGATGAGCTGGCCGGGTTCACCGTCCAGCGAGCGTGTCGCCAATGACACCCGACGACCACTTTTGAGTGATACTTCATGCCCATCATCTTTGCGAGGCGCGAAGCAGCGACCGATAACGTCCCGCCAAAGCGTTCCTACCAGCGGCTCGCCTAGTAGACCGACTGCAATAGGATTGGCCTCGCAGACAACGCCCTGCCCATCCAGAACGATGATGCCGGCCGGAAGAATATCGAGAAGACTTTGCAGTCGGTTAGCCAGCCGCTCCTTCTCTGCCAACTCCTGAACACGTTGGGCGGTTTCTCGTGCAAGCTCACCTTTCAGATCCGATAGACGATCTTCAAGCCAGCCATACGGCTCATTGAACAGATCGGAGATGGGCTCAAACAGAACACTAGCCTGCTCAAGTGTTCGTCTGACGTCATCCGTAGAAGGCGTATTAGAAGGAACCGGCGTTACAGATGAACTCATGCGGTACTCTCTGTTTAATGACAGGAAGTCGTCACCAAACAGAGAGTGTGCAAGCTGCGTGCCGTTAGTAGAGGCGCCTCAGAGGCAAGCGTTACTCCTCATCCGCCAGTTCGTCCTCACGGCGACCCATACCATACTTGCGCATCTTTTCGACCAGGGTAGTACGCCTGATACGCAAGCGCTCGGCCGCCCGAGCGACCACACCGCCAGCATCATCAAGAGCTTGCTGGATAAGGCTTTGCTCAAGATTCGCCAGATAATCCTTGAGATCCAGCCCTTCTGACGGCAGTAGTGCAGAGGATGCTGCCGGACCCGGAAGACTGGCTAGCGCTACCGCTTCACGCTCTTCAAGTTCTTCACGCAAGGATGTGGTCATTGCGTCGTTTTCATCTTCTACGTAACGGAATTTCTGTGGCAGCTCAGCTACACCGATAACGCCATAGGGATGCATGATCGCCAGTCGCTCAACCAGGTTGGCAAGCTCACGCACGTTACCCGGCCAGCTGTGCCGGCACAGCGACATGATAGCCGCCGAGTTAAAGCGGATGGAGCCGCGCTTTTCATGCTCCATACGGGAAATCAACTCATTGATGAGCAGCGGAATATCTTCTGCACGATCCCGCAGGGGCGGCATATCGATTGGAAAAACGTTAAGACGATAGAACAAGTCCTCACGGAAGGACCCATCCTCGATCATCTTCTCGAGATTCTTGTGAGTTGCTGCAATGATGCGCACATCGACTGTTTGAGTCTTGTTACTGCCCACACGCTCGTAGGTACGCTCCTGCAACACACGTAACAGCTTGACCTGCATGTTAAGTGGCATATCGCCGATCTCGTCCAGGAAAAGCGTACCGGTGTTGGCCAGCTCGAACCGCCCGGCGCGGTTGGTAATGGCCCCGGTAAACGCACCCTTCTCATGACCGAACAGCTCACTTTCCAGCAACTCAGCTGGAATAGCGCCGCAGTTTACTGGAACAAAAGGGCCGTCTTTACGTTTTGAATGGAAATGCAGGTTGCGCGCAACAACCTCCTTACCTGTACCTGACTCACCGAGAATCAAGACACTGGCTTCGGTATCCGCGACTTGCTGCATCATTTTCCGCACGCCTTGAATGGCGCGGCTGGTGCCAACCAGGCTACGGAAAAGATTGGGCTCACGCTGGCGTCCGCGGTCTCGCGCTTGGTCATACATATCCCGATAGACCTGAGCGCGATGGAGCGAGTCGAGCAGCTGGTTGTATTTAACCGGAACCTCTAAGGTCGCCAGGATGCGCCGCCGGACATCATCCGGCCAGTCGCTGTACGTGACGGCACCTAGCAATAGAATAGGGAGGACCTCGTCAAACGCTGCCAGCTTTTTTAGCAGCTCGACGCTCCCCCCCTGCGCGTCGATCTGGCCCAGCAAAACACACAGTACCGCTCGACTACTTTCAAACGACTCGACAGCCTGCTCCCAATCAGCACTCGTACAGGCGACATGCTCTTCGCCTAGAAAGGCCAGAATGACGGCAAGATCGTGGCGACGCTTCGCGTCATCTTCTATCAGGAGGATTTTAGTTTCACGCCACATCTTCAATTATTCCCTTTCCGCCAAAGACCACTAACAGGCATAGCCCTAGTAAAGTCAAAAGTGGGAACAGAGTCAATTTTATGACGTGCTTTTCTTACTTTAAATTTATTCCGCTGGTCGTATTCTCAGCCAAATAACTTGTAAACATTGGCCGCTTTTTGGGACCGCTTTACTCGGGTTGCTTTTTTTGCAAGCTCGTTACGCTGCATCCGACTAGCGTAGATCAGCTTCCCGTAAAAAGAGAGCAATTCCTCTAAACTTAAACGCAAAGCATAATCATTACGCGGCTGCTCTTGCATAGCTTCGTCTATGTATAAACGGCAAGCTATATCCAAGGGCCCTATTGCGTCCCAATCTTGATTATCGAGTGCGGTAGCCATAGCTTCCCGCGCCTCATCTATTCGCTGAATAGCCAGTGACATAACGCGATCTCCGATTTTCTTAGACTGTAGGCGCTATGCCATCCCAACCTTCTTTGACGGTGCGTAACAGCTTGGCAACCTCATCTATTTTTGTTTCATCGTTATGCTGGTTCGCCTCGATCAAACGTTGTGTCATATAGACATACAGATCATTAAGATTAAGGGCTATCTTCCCCCCTTTCTCAGGATCCAATGCTTCACGCAAGCCACCGATGATATCAATTGCCTTACCAATCAGAACGCCTTTTTCAGCAACCTGACCGCGAACCATAGCTCCTTTTGCTTGAGCAAGCCTCGTTAAACCCGTCTCCATTAGCAACTGAACCAGTCGATGAGGACTGGCTTCCAATACTTGAGCGTGCGTGTTTACCTGCTGGTAATGACGCATAGCTGATTTGGCATACATGAATGAGTTCCTCACGTACTCGGTTTCGATGTCTTTATATCGGCCTGACGAATGAAAGCTTTAAAACAAAAAAGCCCGCACAAGGCGGGCTTTTTCACATCAAGAAATCATTCTTTCTTGTTGTTTAACGCGTTTAGCGTCGTCATCAAGCTTGTACTGGTAGCATTTAACTGGGCTACCAAACTATCCATCGCGTTATACTTGGCGTTCAAAGTCTCTTCAAGCTTCTCAATTCGAAGATCAAGCGCTGACTGCTGGTCAGTCAAACTATCCAAGGTAGTTTGAAGACTGATTTTCCTACTATCAAGAATACCCTTTGACTGAGTATAGCTATCAACTCTGCTATCAAGTCTTTTTAGAAGTCCTGAGTCGCCAGTGAAAAAGCCCGCAACAGCGGAATAGTTTTCAGTCAGAGCCTTATCCAGCTTGGTACTGTCAACTTCAAGCGTACCGTCCTGCTTGGTCATGATACCTAACTGGGACAGCATACTGATTCCACCTGTACTAGAGTTCTGTACGTTCGTAAGTTCATTACGAATATCACTTAGGAGACTCCGCACAGTAGCATCGCCTGTAAGCGCAGCTGCTGTAGTGCTTGAAGAATCCGAAGCCACGGTAGAAGAGACTTTAGTCAGAGAGTTGGCGGTCTGCATCAAGGCATTATAGGCGTCAACAAACGTTTGAACAGACTTTTTAAGGCTGTCCTTATCAGTAGAAACAGATACGGTAGAAGTGCCTACTCCACTTAACGTTAGGGTAAGCCCACTGATAGTCTTGTCCAGTGTATTACTTGAACTGGTCATCTCCAGACCATCAACTATAAAGCTGGCATCCACCGGACGCGCCTCTACGAAACCACTAACGAGCTTACCGTTAGCATCCTTCACCTGAGTCGTGCCATCAACTGCGAAAGCAGTAAGCGCACTATCGCCTGTAGTGATCGAAAGATCAGTACCCGCTCCAGTGGTCGTTGAACTCAAGACAAGCCGGCTGCCTGATGAGTCAGTCAAGATGTTAGCGGTGATACCCTTACTTTGCAGCTGCTGGTTAATCGCATCGCGCACTTCAGATAGAGATGATCCAGCCGGAATATCGACATCATAAGAATTGCCTGTGCCCGAGGCGGAACCCTGAGTAATAGTCAGCTTACCGGCATCAGCAGTCGTTGCGCCAGCCGCCATGACTTGAGTAGCCACTTTGGAACTGGTTGCAAGATTTTTAACATCAAGGGAATAACTGCCATTTACAGCACCAGTGCTGGAAGTGACAGTGACAGTCTTTTCGTTGGATGACTTGGCAGTTAACCCAACAAAAGCAGACTCGCTGTTAAGTTTTTTTACCGCACTCTGGAACGTTTCCAAAGCACTTTTCAGACTACCAATTGCCGAAAGCGTAGTATTGGCTTTTTTGGTCTGAGTATCGATCTGATTCTGCTTGGGTGCTTTTTCAGCATTAACTAGCGCTGAAACGATAGATTTTGTATCGACACTTGACCCAAGACCACTAAACGAAATACCTGCCATGATTTTCGCCTCAATAAAATTTTGACTATCTAGTCATCATGGTTTTAAGTAAGCATTATCCAGGCCAGTTTTAAACCTTATCCTGAAGAAGCGCGATATTGTCACCCTTTAAGCTTTGAGCCAGTTTGAGTGCTTCTTCTGAAGGAATCTGCCGGATTAACTCACCACTGGCTTTGGCAATAACCTTAACAACGACATCTCCGGTGCTTTCGTCAATAGAAAACTTGAGATTGCGCTGCACCGAGTCGACAAAATCCTGGATACTTTTAACGGCCTGCTCTACTTCTTTAGCATCTGGCTTAGGTGTTTTTGCTTTTGCCAAAGCAGAATCATTTAAAGACTGACGGTCGCCGGCACTTGTTTCCGCCTTGGCGGAGTTTCCGCTGTGGGCGTAAACCGTATTCAGCTTGACATTCATGTCCATGTCATCACCTCACAAACAAGAAAACGAGGAGGTGCTTTCGCACCCCCTCGTTGCTAGCGACTAAACGCTCATTACTGGAGCAGCTTGAGTACAGCGTTGGGCAGCTGGTTGGCCTGGGCCAGGATCGCAGTCGAAGCCTGCTGCAGGGTCTGCTGCTTGGTCATTTCCGATGTTTCGGCAGCAAAGTCAGCATCCTGAGTACGGCTGCGAGCGGCAGTAGCGTTCTCACCGATGTTCTGCAGGTTGGAGATCGTGCTGCTCATACGGTTCTGCACCGCACCCAGGTCGGCACGCTTGGAGTTGATAGTATCCATAGCAGCATCGATAGCGGTGATAGCGGCATCTACTGCAGTGTGGGCGTCGCCATTGGTAGCACCAGTAATACTCTGGGTATCCAAAGACAATGTAGTTGCATCGAAGCCAGTGCTCAGATCAATTTCAATTACTTCGTTAGCGCCAGTGTTCGCGCCTACTTGGAACTGCATAACACCCGCGCTACCGTCCAGCAGCTGCTTGTCCTTACCAAAAGTAGTGGTCGAAGCAATACGCGTCAGCTCTTCCGTCATCGCAGTGAACTCAGCGTTCAGTGCGTTACGGTCTTTTTCGCTGTTGCTGTCGTTACGGGACTGCAGGGCCAGTTCGCGCATACGCTGCAGAATGTTGGTGGACTCTTGCAGAGCGCCTTCAGCTGTCTGGGCGATGGAGATGCCGTCGTTGGCGTTCTTTACAGCAACGTTCAGACCACGGATCTGGCTGGTCAGACGATTGGCGATCTGCAGGCCGGCGGCGTCATCTTTGGCGCTGTTGATTTTCAGGCCAGAGGACAGGCGCTGCATGGAGCTGCTCAGGCTGTCGGAAGCACGGTTCAGGTTCTTCTGAACAGACAAGGAGGCAACGTTAGTGTTTACGGTCATAGCCATGATGAGATACTCACAAAAGTCATTTGATTGATACCCCGGCCTGGCGGTTGCCTCAATGGCCTGGAGAACCTACGTTTAAGTTATCGGCGTTTGCTCAATTTGCTTTAGGAGAATTTTCTTCAGTCTTTCCCAAGCAGTTGGCTAACTTCGCCACCCCACCCGCTTACAGCAGATGGCCTAAACTGGTTACTCTCTATTTCGGCTCAGACTCGGCTTTCTTTAGCTAAATTTTCTCAGATATATCCAAGCTCTAGCCATCAAAACTTTGACGCAACATAGAAAGCAGTCAAATAACCGGCTCAAGCAGTCAAAAGAAATACCCTTGAAGAAAGTTATTAAACAAAGCCCAAGATGCATCAAAATCTCTTTATAGCGTATAAAGCCCTTATGTTATTGCAACTCAAATAGAAACAGGCGTCTGACTAAGTTCCCAAGCGAGAGTTTTAACCTCTCATCACTCTACCAGCATTTGCTTAACATCTCGGAAACATACTTTTAAATCGCAATAAAAAGGGGAAGATGCTTTCGCATCTTCCCCTTTCAACAAAGCAGCCCTGATTAGTTGAGCAGCTTGAGTACAGCGTTGGGCAGCTGGTTGGCCTGGGCCAGGATCGCAGTCGAAGCCTGCTGCAGGGTCTGCTGCTTGGTCATTTCCGATGTTTCGGCAGCAAAGTCAGCATCCTGAGTACGGCTGCGAGCGGCAGTAGCGTTCTCACCGATGTTCTGCAGGTTGGAGATCGTGCTGCTCATACGGTTCTGCACCGCACCCAGGTCGGCACGCTTGGAGTTGATAGTATCCATAGCAGCATCGATAGCGGTGATAGCGGCATCTACTGCAGTGTGGGCGTCGCCATTGGTAGCACCAGTAATACTCTGGGTATCCAAAGACAATGTAGTTGCATCGAAGCCAGTGCTCAGATCAATTTCAATTACTTCGTTAGCGCCAGTGTTCGCGCCTACTTGGAACTGCATAACACCCGCGCTACCGTCCAGCAGCTGCTTGTCCTTACCAAAAGTAGTGGTCGAAGCAATACGCGTCAGCTCTTCCGTCATCGCAGTGAACTCAGCGTTCAGTGCGTTACGGTCTTTTTCGCTGTTGCTGTCGTTACGGGACTGCAGGGCCAGTTCGCGCATACGCTGCAGAATGTTGGTGGACTCTTGCAGAGCGCCTTCAGCTGTCTGGGCGATGGAGATGCCGTCGTTGGCGTTCTTTACAGCAACGTTCAGACCACGGATCTGGCTGGTCAGACGATTGGCGATCTGCAGGCCGGCGGCGTCATCTTTGGCGCTGTTGATTTTCAGGCCAGAGGACAGGCGCTGCATGGAGCTGCTCAGGCTGTCGGAAGCACGGTTCAGGTTCTTCTGAACAGACAAGGAGGCAACGTTAGTGTTTACGGTCATAGCCATGATGAGATACTCACAAAAGTCATTTGATTGATACCCCGGCCTGGCGGTTGCCTCAATGGCCTGGAGAACCTACGTTTAAGTTATCGGCGTTTGCTCAATTTGCTTTAGGAGAATTTTCTTCAGTCTTTCCCAAGCAGTTGGCTAACTTCGCCACCCCACCCGCTTACAGCAGATGGCTTAAACTGGTTACTCTCTATTTCGGCTCTTCGCTAACTTACTTTAGAGAAACATGATTCATTAATTAGCTGCCCCGCCACTCAAAAAGTTGGCACTATTAGTTATGCAGCCAATTAAATGACTGCTTTATAATAACTACCAGATTCACCTTATTAGTCTCTATAAATCACTACAACAGAAATTGCCTGGTTCAAACAAAATCGCCAAGAGATCTCTTGGAAGGCAAGTAAGGCGTAGAGAGCCCCCGGCAAAGACAGGTCCAGCGGAGCTAGAGATGCTAAATGCCGCGTCTTGCCTTTAACCGCATTAGGCAGCTCACGTGCCGCTGGTAGCGACTTTCACATACAAAAGACACAAACAAAAAAGGGGAAGATGCTTTCGCATCTTCCCCTTTCAACAAAGCAGCCCTGATTAGTTGAGCAGCTTGAGTACAGCGTTGGGCAGCTGGTTGGCCTGGGCCAGGATCGCAGTCGAAGCCTGCTGCAGGGTCTGCTGCTTGGTCATTTCCGATGTTTCGGCAGCAAAGTCAGCATCCTGAGTACGGCTGCGAGCGGCAGTAGCGTTCTCACCGATGTTCTGCAGGTTGGAGATCGTGCTGCTCATACGGTTCTGCACCGCACCCAGGTCGGCACGCTTGGAGTTGATAGTATCCATAGCAGCATCGATAGCGGTGATAGCGGCATCTACTGCAGTGTGGGCGTCGCCATTGGTAGCACCAGTAATACTCTGGGTATCCAAAGACAATGTAGTTGCATCGAAGCCAGTGCTCAGATCAATTTCAATTACTTCGTTAGCGCCAGTGTTCGCGCCTACTTGGAACTGCATAACACCCGCGCTACCGTCCAGCAGCTGCTTGTCCTTACCAAAAGTAGTGGTCGAAGCAATACGCGTCAGCTCTTCCGTCATCGCAGTGAACTCAGCGTTCAGTGCGTTACGGTCTTTTTCGCTGTTGCTGTCGTTACGGGACTGCAGGGCCAGTTCGCGCATACGCTGCAGAATGTTGGTGGACTCTTGCAGAGCGCCTTCAGCTGTCTGGGCGATGGAGATGCCGTCGTTGGCGTTCTTTACAGCAACGTTCAGACCACGGATCTGGCTGGTCAGACGATTGGCGATCTGCAGGCCGGCGGCGTCATCTTTGGCGCTGTTGATTTTCAGGCCAGAGGACAGGCGCTGCATGGAGCTGCTCAGGCTGTCGGAAGCACGGTTCAGGTTCTTCTGAACAGACAAGGAGGCAACGTTAGTGTTTACGGTCATAGCCATGATGAGATACTCACAAAAGTCATTTGATTGATACCCCGGCCTGGCGGTTGCCTCAATGGCCTGGAGAACCTACGTTTAAGTTATCGGCGTTTGCTCAATTTGCTTTAGGAGAATTTTCTTCAGTCTTTCCCAAGCAGTTGGCTAACTTCGCCACCCCACCCGCCTACAGCAGATGGCCTAAACTGGTTACTCTCTATTTCGGCCTGTTTTGATGCTGCTTTAGTTTTTCTCTATACCTTTTATCCGCAGCACTTTCGTTCTAAACCTACATTAGGCTGCCTTTGCCAGTCTGGCAGCAATAAAAAAGGCGAGCCTGGCTCGCCTTTTTTATTGCGTTGTATTTAAAGCTTATCAAACAAGCTCAATTGGCTGACTCGTGCAAAGGATGCCTGAGCCGCCTCTAGCATAGTTTGCTGAAGTATAAGCTTAGACGACGCTTCAGCCATGTCAGTGTCACGAATATCCGACTGGGTAGAAGAGTTGGTCATATTCAAGCTTTCATTCTCGATCGAAAGCGTCTCGATCGTATTTAACCGTGCACCAATAGACGACCGAGTAGCGTCAACATTACTCATGGCACTATCAATATTTTTAACTGCCAGGTTAAGTGACTCATTCAATTTGAATTGTGCCGTCTCGTTACCCGTTACAGGAGTTTTAAGCGCCTTAGACAGATTGGACAATGTATCCAAGATACCTTGTGTTGTCTGTGATTTTGGCGACACACTTAGCTGGTCTCCAGCCTGAGGTGTTCCGCCTACTTGCAGTTGAACTCCTGCATAAGTTAACGACGAGCCACTTAATGATCCCTGCGCAACAGACTTACTACCCTCGCTTATAGGTTGGGCATAGATTTCATAGTCCGTAGCACTGCTGAATTTAATGGAAACGCCAGTCGCAGGAAACTGCGTGATATAGGCTTGAGAGTCAACAACAGCCCCACCACTTAGCTGGACATTCGATGCATTCTGACCAGAAACTGAAAATTTGTCTGGCGCACTGGAAAGCTCGAATTGATGCCCTGTCAACTCTGAATCTAAAACAGTAGAGTCTTTTGACAGGCCGCTAATACCCAATGAAAAATCTACACCGCGGAACGAAATATTATTTGTAGACTTTGCTGGGTCGATTGTACCTGTTGCCAAGGCCTGGCTAGGATCTGCCTTGCTATAAACCTTGTACTCCTTGCTACTTGTCAGCTCTACCACATAGGGAGCGCCGCTAGCATACGAACTGCTAAAGGTTTGATTGTTAGTTACAACACCCTGACCAAGAAACGCCTTCTGACCACTGGCAGGAAAAGCTGTCACCTGAGATTCAGTGCGAGCATTATTAGATACACTCTCAAAAACGCTCCAACCGCTATCGTTGGAAGACAGCCGCATAGAGCTGGAGACCTGCAGGTCAAGAGATCCTTGATCACCAACGTAGCTGTAAGTACCGTCTGGATTCTGGGTAAACGGTGCCTCTCCGCTCTTTGAACCGCCAAACAAATATTGGCCATTCGAGTCACGGCTATTCATCGCCGTTAGGAGCTGTTGCTGGATTTGATCTAACTCTGCAGCAACCGAGCTTCGATCCTTATCTGAGTAAGCGCCATTTCCTGCCGACAGTGCAAGTTCACGCGCCCGCTGTAACATATTATTTACAGACGTAAGAACGCTTTCCTCTTGCAGCAAACTATTTTTCGCCGTATCCAGATTGCCTTTGTACTGTCCAAGCTGAGCCTGTTGCTGCTCCAACTGAAGCAGACGAGCAGCGCCAACAGGATCGTCAGCCGGCGTCTGGATACGAACGCCGCTGGAGATCTGCTGTTGGGTTTTAACAATGCTCGAATAGCCGTTCTGATATCCGGCAATATTCGAAGCAAACATTTGTGAAGTAGAGATGCGCATGAATAAAGCCTCTATCGAACTGCGTTGATCAGCGTATCGAACGTGCTGCGGGCGATCGAGATTACCTGCGCAGACGCGTTGTAATACTGTTGAAACTTGACCAGGTTGGCCGCCTCTTCGTCCAGGTTGACACCTGATACCGAATCACGACTGTCTTTTGCTTGGGTCAGCACAGCGCTCGTTGCCTTGGTATCGAGCTCGGCCTGACTTGTAATAGCCCCTACTCGCTCAATCAATGAGCTATAAGCACCAGTAATGCTGGTTCCTACACTCCCACCACTGACGCCCACCGCATTCTTGGTTTGCAGATTCAGCAGTTGCTGAGCGTTGCGGTTATCAGAGGCACCGCTCTTGTTGAACGACACCGTGAGGCTGTCATCCTTGGATGGAGAGCCGCTCACCGTCATTTCAAACGAGAACGTTTTGGCCGTTCCGTCTGTATTCAGTACCGCATTGCCAGTGTTATCCAGTACAGGAACATTGACAGCAACCTTGTTGTTGTTGCCTGGAACGATAGTACCGGTCCCGATGGATTCACCCTTGGTGTTAAATACTGAGTAGCTCTGAGAGCCATTCGCGACGTCACCAAATACAATCTTGACCGGCGTGCCGTTCTTGATACCCGCCTGCATCTGAGCATTGGCGGTAGCATCATTGACATCCAGCTTGGTCGTCAAAGTCGGCTGCGTCACACTGCCAGACCCTTTATTACCGGTTGTAAGCGTGGCGGACAGCGGTGCAGCGAACGCCAGCTGAGAGGCATCCTTGAGCTGCGCGGAGATGTCTGCCGCCCCGGTACGAGTCGGTATGATCGTGAACTTGTCACCCTTTACCGCAGACCCGCTCGCCAGGCTCAGTGAGAAGCCATCAATCACCGGTGCAGGCGAAGCATCCAGGCTGTAAGAGCCCATGGCTTGGCCATCGGAAAGACGGCGCACCGAATATCTATTACCTTCCTGCATCGTGACTTCATAGTCACTAGTGGTCAGCTTGCTGGTGTCCTTGATGTCTACGTTCAGGCTTGCCGTCTTATCGCTGTTGCCAATCTGGGCAAGGCTGCGATGAGAAACGTTGGCGGCGCTGTTAAGATCAGCAAACATCGGCGAACCGAAGTTGCCGTTAAGATCCAGGCCCTGCCCCAACTGGCTATTCACCTGCTCGGTAATCACCATCGCCATGCGGCCCAGCTCATTACGAGCCGGATCCAGCACGTTGTTACGGTAGTTGAGCAATCCGCCCATCTCTCCGCCCGTCACTACGGACGAGACATCCTGCGTTGTATTGGCCTTGGTCAACGTAACGGCATAACGCGCCGGATCGATTTGGCTGGGGCCTGCTGCAAGCGTAGACACGGAGTTGCCGACCACCAGGGGCTGACCTGAGCCGATATACAGGTTGTAGTTGCCGTCCTGGTTGACCACCGTCACGCCGATCATCTCGGAAAGCTGACGTACCGCCTCGTCACGGGCATCCAGCAGATCGTTGGGCGAAGCGCCGTTGCCCGAGGCCTCGGCTATGGCCTGGTTGTACTGAGCTACGCTACCTGCCAGTTTGTTGGCCTGCGTGGCCATGCTGGCCAACTGCTCGTTAACGTAGTTGTTCTGGTCTACCAGCTGATTGGTTACAGAGTTGAAGCGCTCGCTCAAGCCCTGAGCCTGTGTCAGAAGCAGCTGGCGAGAGGCATTATCCGTAGGACTGGCCGATGCTGTCTGCAGCGCAGCAAAGAACGACTGCATGACCTTGCTAACGCCGGTAGTACCGTCCGACAGCAGTGAGTCGACCTGCTTGACCTGGTTGTAAAACGACTGCGCGGCGCTATTCAGCGCAGTGGTCGTCCTTACCTGGGTACCCAGGTAGTCATTATAAATACGGCGCACGTCGGCAATGGTCGTACCGGTACCAATATAGGAGGTACCTTCAAGACGCGCTGCCGTCGTTTTCTGAACGGTCTGCTGACGGGTATACCCTGCGGTATCCGCATTGGTAATGTTATGACCCGTCGTGCTCAAAGCACTCTGGCTGGCTGAAAGCCCCGAAAGTCCGATTGAAATGAGGTTCGACATGATCAGGCCTTATGAACGAATCGTAGTTGAGCTATTCGAGGCAATGTTCTGGTAAGTACCAATGCCTTGAGCAATTTGCGTTACCTTGCGTGCATAGTTCGGGTCAGTGGCGTAGCCGGCTTGCTGGAGTCCTTTCATGAACTTCTCTGAATCGCCTCCGCTGTTAAGCGCCTTCTGATACCGATCGTTGTCCTGCAGAAAGCTCACATAGTCATGGAAGCTGTCTGCGTACGAGTCATATGCACGGAACTTGGCTACCTCTTTAACGGGCTGCCCGTTCACATATTCGGTAGTCAGTGCACGCGCTGAACCACCCTGCCAGCCATGAGCCTTGATCCCGAACAGGTTGTGGCTACTGGAGCCGTCCTGCTGCTGGATGATGGATTTGCCCCAGCCGGTTTCAAGTGCAGCCTGGGCTACCAGGAAACGCGGGTCGACGCCGATCCGCTCAGCCGCTTCCTTCGCCATTGGCAGCATCGTGTTAACGAAGTCCTCACGGCTACTGAAGGATGACTTACTGGCCAGGGGCGGTTGCGCATACCGACGTCCACTAATCTCGTGGGAGGCACCCGTACTCAGACCTTTATCGGCCGAAACGGCCAGAGCTTGAGCAGGCTTCCAATCATTTTTTGACAGTGCAGTGTTAGCCGTGCCGGCAACTTGACTGGTCGGATTTTGTACATCCGGCACAATACCGGCCATGACGCGATCAACCAGCTTCCCAGGCAACGCCAGGCGGCGTTGATTGAGAAACTTGGAGTCATCACGCGCAGGATCTACACTGGCCAGTTTATGATCGGAGCGAAGCGTTGAAGGCTGGGCAGCCGCTAACGCTTCACTTTTCGGTGCAGCCGCCTGCCCCACCTGCGCAAACGGATTCGGACGATGGCTGGTCTGCCCCGTCTTCGAGAGCTGACGCTCAAGCACTGATGCCAAGCCAAGGCCACCGCCCTCTCGCGAAAGCGATACGGCCATCTGCTGGTCGTACATGCTCTGGTATTGCTTGGTCGTTTCGCTCTGAAATGGGCTGTCCTTATCGGCCAGCACTTCGTTAGCCGAGCGCATGGACTTCATCATCTGGTTCAGGAAAAGCGACTCGAACTCCTGAGCCACTTTCTTGACGTTTTCCTCACTATCCCGGTTCTTGCCCTTCATCTGGGCAAGGCGGTTCAGGTCGGTGTATGCGCCGGAATCGACGTTACTGCTGTAGGTTCCGCCCAAACGAGAGTCCATGACTACTGCTCCGTTAAATTACAATCAGATCGGCCTGCAAGGCGCCAGCCTGCTTAAGCGCCTCGAGGATCGCCATCAAATCACTGGGTGCTGCGCCAACTTGGTTGACGGCCCGTACAATCTCATCAAGAGTCGTGCCAGGACCAAACCTGAACATCGGCTTGGCTTCCTGCTTGGCCTTGACCGTCGAGTTGGGTACCACTGCTGTCTGGCCGTCCGAGAGCGGATTGGGCTGACTGACAATGGGATCTTCACTGATGGTGACCGTCAGGCTGCCGTGCGTAACAGCTGCAGGCGCAACTTTTACGTTCTGCCCGACGACGATAGTACCGGTACGCGAGTTGATAATGACCTTGGCAACTGCTTCGCCTGGGCTGACTTCCAGGTTTTCCAGCACAGAGATGTAGTCCACGCGCTGGTTGGGATCGAGCGGTGCCGTCACACGAACCGAGCCGCCATCTACTGCCGTTGCCACACCGGGACCCAGCAGGTCGTTGATCTTGTCAACGATATGTTTGGCGGTTGTAAAGTCCGAACGGTTAAGGTTCAGCGTCAGCGAGTTGCCTTGATCGAAGCCGCTCGGAACCGGACGCTCGACGGTGGCCCCGCCGGGGATACGCCCTGCTGACGGAACGTTGACAGTGATACGCGAGCCGTCCTTACCTTCTGCGTCAAACCCACCTACAACCAGGTTGCCTTGCGCGACGGCATACACATTACCGTCGATACCTTTTAGCGGAGCCATCAACAGGCTACCGCCACGCAGGCTCTTGGCATTACCGATCGACGAAATGGTAATGTCGATCGTCTGGCCTGGCTTGGCAAACGCTGGCAGGTCCGCATGAATGGATACAGCGGCCACGTTCTTGAGCTGGACGTTTCCGCCGTTGGGGACCTTGATACCGAACTGCGCCATCATGTTATTGAAGGTCTGGACGGTAAACGGTGTCTGAGTCGTCTGGTCACCTGTACCATTCAAGCCTACAACCAGGCCATAACCAATCAACTGGTTGGTCCGCACGCCCTGAATCGTGGCGATGTCCTTGAGGCGTTCTGCCTGGACTGCCGTTGCTGACAGTACCAGTGCGAAAGCAACGCATAGATGTTTCAACATGATTTCACGCCTCAGAACGGAAATAGCGGACTAGTAAAGAAGCGGCTCAACCAACCCGGCTGACTGGCATCGGCAAATGCCCCGGTACCGGAATAGGTAATCCGTGCATCTGCTACCCGAGTGGAAGACACGGTGTTATTGGTGCTGATATCGTCTGCACGAATCAGTCCAGAAATGCGCATCAGCTCATTACCTGTGTTGAGCGTCAGCCATTTTTCACCCCTGACGGCCAATACTCCGTTGGGCATCACATCTGCCACCGTCACGGTCAAAGAACCCGTCAGACTGTTGCCTTGTGCAGCCTTGGCATCACCCTTGTTCTCTCGAGCGCCGTCAAACTGGGCGCCCAGGTTCAGGTTGCCACCCGAAAGCGGGTTGCCAATCTGTGCCTTGGTGCCAAACAGGGAGCTGACCCCAAGATTGGCCGAACTGTCCTTGGAAATATCCGAACTCGCGTTCTTGCTCGCCTGAGTCCTTTCTTCCAGCGTGATGGTAATGATGTCACCCACGCGGAACGCCTTGCGGTCGGTATACAGGTTCTGGTCGAACCCAGGCTGGTAAATGGAGCCATTGTTCTGCGCAGCCGGCATCGGCGTGCGCGGCAGCACCGGCGCGTAATACGGATCGTTTGGCTGAGCAGCAGGTGCTACGCAGCCAACCAGCAATACAGCGCCAAGCGCGGGAACAAGAGCAAGAAGGCGGTTCATACAAACAACGACCTCGCGAATAAAAGCGATTACAGGTTCTGAGTAACGAAGCCAAGCATCTGGTCAGCGGTGGAGATGACCTTGGAGTTCATCTCGTAAGCGCGCTGAGTAGTGATCATGTTCACTAACTCTTCCACGGTGCTTACGTTGGAGTTTTCCAATGTCTGCTGCATGACGGTGCCAAGACCATTCAAGCCAGGGGTACCATTCTGCGGAGCACCACTGGCAGCGGTTTCCATGAACAGGTTGTTGCCTACAGCCTGCAGGCCGCCCGGGTTGATAAAGTCAGCCGTCTGAAGGTTGCCGATCACCTGCGGCGCCGCATTGTTAGCAGTGGTTACCGACACCGTACCGTCTTCACCCACAGTAAAGGTTCTGGTCTCGGCAGGAACAACAATCGCTGGCTCCAGCGCGAAACCATTGGCGGTAACGACCTGACCATCAGAGTTCAGGTGGAAAGTACCGTCACGGGTATAGGCAATCGTGCCGTCCGGCATGGAAACCTGGAAGAAACCACGACCGTTGATGGCCATGTCCAACGGCTGATCCGTGGTTTGCAGGCTACCTTCGGTAAAGTTTTTCTGGGTACCTACGATACGTACACCAGTACCCAGTTGCAGACCTGACGGCAGCTGGCTGTCCTGAGTGGACTGGGCGCCTGGCTGGCGACGTACCTGATACAGCAAATCCTGGAACTCGGCACGGTCGCGCTTGAAGCCCGTCGTGGAGACGTTGGCCAGGTTGTTGGAAATAGTGGTCAGGTTCATGTCCTGAGCGGACAGACCTGTTTTACTGACCCACAATGCAGACATCATAATTGCGTTCTCCTCAAGCGCCGGCTTTACGGCGTTTCATGCAAACTGGTAATTAGGATTGCAAAACCTTTGCCATCGCAGCCGAGTTATCTTCAGCCGAACGCATCATCTTGATGTGCAACTCGAACTGACGGGCCAGGGCAAGAACAGAGGTCATTTCTTCAGCAGCATTCACGTTGCTGCTTTCTACGAATCCCGAAGCCACACGGACATTGGCATCCGGCGCTGCAGGCTGGTTGTTCTTGGTGTGGATCAGGCCATCAAGACCTTTTTCCATTTGCTTGGTATCAGGGTTAACCAGCTTGATGCGGTCAACCTCGGCCAGTACGCGAGGACTCTCACCTAGCGCCTGAATACTGATTGTGCCGTCCTGACCGATTTCCACCTTGGCTTGTGGAGGCACCGCAATAGGTCCGCCATTGCCAATGACCGGAAAGCCGCCGCTAGTACGCAGCTGACCCAATGCATCAATCTGAAGGCTGGCGGTACGCACATACGCCTCGCTACCATCGGGCGCCTGGACAGCAATCATGCCGTTACCCTCGATAGCGATATCCAGGTTCCGTCCGGTCTCCTGAAGCGAGCCAGGCGTAAAGTCCGTTGCCGGACGCTCGCTCATGGCATAGACGCGTGAAGGATGAGTATCACCAAATACCTGCATCGAGCGTGCTTGCTCAAGATCCTTACGGAATCCTGAAGTGGAAACGTTCGCCAAGTTGTTGGCGTGGGCACGCTGTGCCATTTCATTCTGGCTGGCACCGCTCATAGCGACGTAAAGCAACTTGTCCATAGAATCCTCTAGCGACGGTTTTTTGCAGCGAATTGCTTCGATGCAGGATCTATAGCAAGGCCTGTGCCATATTATTTAAATTAGTTAAGTAGTTGATTTAAAAAGAAAAAGGCCTCGGATGAGGCCTTTTTGTCAGAGCGCCGGAATATTGTTGCCGCTAGCGGCAAACCTATCCTTCCCCTAATTAACGAATCTGAATGATCGTCTGGGAAATGGCGTTCTCAGTTTCGATGGTCTTGGCGTTAGCCTGATAGTTGCGCTGAGCAACGATCAGGTCTACCAGCTGCGCCGTCAGATCCACGTTGGAATCCTCCAGTGCGCCGGACTCGATCGTACCAATCACACCTGAACCCGGAGTACCACGAACGGGCTCGCCGGACGCAACGGTCTGGATCCAATTAGTGTTGCCTACCGGACGCAGGCCCTGCATGTTGGCGAAGGTAGCCAGAACAGTCTGACCAATGTTTTTCGACTGGCCATTGGTGTAGTTGGCGAACAACGTGCCGCTGGCATCTACGGAAAGACCTGACAGCTGACCCGTGGTATAGCCATCCTGGGTTACCTTGGTAACCGCAGAGCTGCTGTTAGTCTGGGTGACTTTGGTGATATCCAGGGTAACGCCAGCACCGTTGGCAGCCGCGCCATTGGCACCCCAAACGACCGGATCAGCCTTGCTGTCTTTAACAGCAGCAGGCACCCAATTATTCATGGTCAGCACATTGTTTGCGTCAACCTGAAAGTCATTCGACGCAATTGAGCTCATGCGACCGGCAGCGTCAAAATTCACGTTCGCTGAATACGGTGTGGTTGAAGTCGGATCTGCAGGGTTACGACCGTCAACCGTTACATACATGGTCCACTGGTTTGTATCGTTCTTGACGAAGTACTGCATCATGTTGTGCTCGTTGCCTTGAGTATCGAACACACTGACTGAGGTAGACCAGTTGTAGCTAGAAGCTAGATTAGGATCGAATGTAGTGGACGTCGGTACCGTAGAGCTTGAGTTCAAGGTCAGTGTCTGTGCTACGGCAGTCGTGGCCTTAGGCAGCTGATTGGTCGTATCGACCACAAGGTCAGTCACCGCGCCGGGCACAATATTGCCATCGACATCTGCGCGATAGCCCTGGAGACGGTTGCCCGAGTTGTCAACGATATAGCCTTCTTTATCCGTGCTGAACGTACCGTTACGGGTGTAGGTCTCCGTACCGTTGTTGCTCATGATGTAAAAGCCATTACCGTTAATGGCCATGTCCAGGCTATTGCCGGTCTTGCTGATTGTGCCCTGCGTGAACTGCTGGGAAATATTGGCAGTCAAGACGCCGCTGCCTGTGGTGTTATTGCCTACACCAAACATCGACGTTGCATAGATATCGGCAAATTCGGCACGGGATGCCTTGAAGCCGGTGCTGCCTACGTTGGCAATGTTATTACCGGTAACGTTCAGGTGAGTGCTTGCTGCTTTCAGACCGCTCAGACCAACATTGAATGACATAATTCTTTCCTCTGCCGGACTGCCGGCTTACTGACCAATCATCTGAACTTGCGACAGCGTCACGCTGCCCAGCCCAGCCAGGTTAAGTTGCATTTCACCGCCATCCTGTCCCAGCGTTACGCTATTGACGGTGGCCGGCAGATAAGTAGTCAGGGCTTGCCGCGTTTCATCGATATCGGCAGATGCCTTGAAGCTATAAATTCCCGCATCAACTTTATTACCTTTCGCATCTGTACCATCCCAGATGAAATCGGTAGTGCCTGCCTTGGCTACGCCCAGGTCGATGGTCTTGACCAGCGAACCTGCACTGTCGTACACGCCGACAGTGACATCCTTACCGGCCGCCGGCATGACCAGCGAGCCATTGAAACTTTTCGAGGTGTCCACCATGGACGACCCCGTTTGGGCGATCACGGAGCGTCCCACCAGTGACGACGCCTGCAGCGCTTGCGAAGACTGATAGGTACCTGCGATGCCGTTAACCGCAGAGTTCAGGTTCTGCAGGCTTTCAACACTACTGAACTGCGCCAACTGAGCAACGAACTCACTATTGTCCTGAGGGCTTAGCGGGTTCTGGTTGTTGAGCTGAGTGACCAGCAGCTGCAGAAAGTCATCCTTTCCCAGACTGCCTTTCTTATCGGTAGACGCAGTAGCATCCTTTGACGAAGTGCTCGTAAGACTTGTCAATGCCGATGCTGCAACGCCTGCGTTATTGGTATTCGTATTGATAGTGGACATGCGTGATCTCCGCTTACTGACCTAACGTCAAGACTTTCTGCATCATCTGCTTGGCAGTGTTCATGATGTCAGCGTTGGTCTGAAATGCACGGCTTGCCGAAATCATGTCCGCCATCTCTTCCACGACATTGACGTTCGGGTAGTACACATAACCGTCTTTATCAGCAGCCGGATGATTGGGCTCGTAACGGGCCTCAAGATTGCTTTGGTCTTCAACGATGCCCAGTACCTGCACACCCGTTCCAGCTTCGCCCTGCTCATCGAACAGAGAAGCGCTGCCACCGTTCTGCGCCTGGTTCAACATGGTTGCGAACACAGGGTGACGGGCACGGTAGGTCTCATCCACGCTGGACGAAACGGTCTCGGCGTTAGCAATGTTACTGGCGATGGTATTCAGGCGCGTGGTCTGTGCGCTCATACCTGTACCAGCAATGTTGAATACATTACTCAGGGACATGGTTACTCTCCACGAAGGGCAGACATGAGCCCTTTGAATTTGTTGTTAAGCAACGTGAAGCTGGCCTGGAACTGCACAGAGTTTTCTGCGTAATTGGCTTGCTCTACTTGCTCATCTACAGTGTTCTGATCCAGCGAAGGCTGAGTGGGTATGCGATAGCGCATCGCAGCATCCGCTGACAGATCACCGAAACCTTCAGCCTCGATATGACGAGTGTTGGTCGTATCAAGGTTGAATTTGCTATGCGACGACTTGCTGGCTTGCTCTGCCAGAACGGCCGAGAAATCCAGATCGCGCGCCTTGTATCCAGGCGTGTCGGCGTTAGCAATGTTGTTGCCCAACACTTCGGCGCGTTGAGAACGGAAATTCAACGCCTGCTGATGGATACCCAATGCTTTATCGAAACTGATACTCATGGTCATGAACCTATTGCCAGAAGGGCTATCTCCCTTTAGCAATGCACATGCCAACTATTAAAACCCTTAAATATCAATGGCTTAAAAAAATAAGGCGCGCTACGGCGCCAAAAGCGGCAAGGTTTTTCCGTATTTGAAGGGGCAAGCGGCAAGGATGACGGCAAAACTTTGACAGGAAGGATGGCAAGACAGGAAAAGAAAAGGCCCGACATGTCGGGCCTTTGGCTTATTTCGCTTTGTAAATGATGCCAGGATTACACTGGACCATCTGATAGAGTTCCGGCAGCCCGTTCAAGGCTTCCGACGCCCCCAGGAACAGGTAGCCTCCCGGTTTGAGCGTGCCGTGAATACGCGTCAGGATATCTTTCTTCACATCAGCCGAGAAATAAATCAGCACGTTGCGGCAAAAGACCATGTCGAACTTGCCCAGGCTGGCATAACTGTCCAACAGATTGAGCGCTCTGAATTCAACGCGGCTTTTAATAGCGGGCTTTACTGACCACCGATTCGGCGGAACCACGTCAAAATTACGTTGCAGTCTTTCCTGGGAAAGGCCACGCCCGATTGCCAGTGAGTCATACTCACCCGATTTAGCCGCTGTCAAAATTACACCGGACAAATCTGTTGCCACGATCTGGACACCGCTGCGTAGTTGGCCTGGGCTGCTACGCTCAAACTCGTCTATGGTCATCGATAGCGAGTAAGGCTCCTGGCCCGACGAGCAGGCTGCCGACCAGATACGCAGTCGCTGTCCAGGGTTGGCTTTGGTCAACTCCGGTAACAGGCGATTCTTCAGAACCTCAAACGGGTAGGTATCACGAAACCATAGGGTTTCATTGGTCGTCATCGCATCGACGACCTTCTCCTTGAGTCCGCTGCGTGGCTGGGTCTGGATACGCTGCACCAGCTCTCCCAACGACTTGATTCCTTCCGCCTCCATCAGTTTGTTGAGGCGGCTGGAAACCAGATACTGTTTATTATCACCAAGCAGGATTCCACACGTCTTTTCAAGAAAGACACGGAACTGCATAAAATCTGCATTAACTGCTGACACTTCCGTTCTGCTCCTGAATCAGAAAAGAAGAGCGTTGATCATCTCAGCCTTCATCGGCTGCCTTGATACGCTCAATAACCCGGGACGCAAGATCATCGGGGCGGAATTTAGCGAGGAAATCATTAGCTCCAACCTTCTTAACCATAGCCTGGTTGAATACACCAGACAGCGAGGTATGAAGAAGGATATGGAGGTTGCTCATCCGGGGGTCGTTACGGATTTCTGCCGTCAAAGTATAGCCGTCCATTTCAGGCATCTCGATATCAGAGATCAGCATGAGCAACTCCCGCTCCGGCTTTTCACCATTATCGACCATGTCCTTCAGGAAATTCAGCGCCTGACGTCCGTCATTGAGCGCAGTTACTTCCACTCCAACGGTTCCCAGACAGCGGCTCACCTGCTTACGTGCCACAGACGAGTCATCGACGATCAGCACATGCTTGGTAACGGCTTTTGCCTGAACAACCGTGTCAATAACACCTTCCGAAATGGTTTCGACCGAAGGCGCTACTTCTGAAAGGATTTTTTCCACGTCGATAATTTCAACCAGCTGATTATCGACACGCGTAACAGCCGTCAGGTAATGATCACGACCGGTTCCCTTGGGTGGCGGTTGGATCATATCCCAGTTCATATTGATGATTCGCTCGACGGAGCGCACCAGGAAGCCCTGAACCTTGGTGTTGTATTCTGTGATGATGACGAAGCTGTTCGTCAGATCATCCAGACCACGGCGACCCGTTGCCAGCGCCAAGTCCATGATCGGAAAGGTGCCACCACGAATACTTGCAACGCCACGTACGACAGCACTGGATTTCGGCATCACGGTAAGTTTAGGGCACTGCAGCACTTCCCTTACCTTGAAGACGTTGATTCCATAAAGCTGCGGGCCGTCCAAACGGAACAACAGCAGTTCCAGCCGATTCTGCCCGACCAACTGAGTACGCTGGTTGACTGCATCTAATACGCCAGCCATTTGTGAACTCCTGAAAAGGCCGGCCTATCGGATGACAGAAGACGGCACAGGGATTGCTTAGGTAGGTTCATGAACCGCCGAAGACAGTTTCTCGACGCATGAACAGACGCCACATCTCATTACTGATAACGCTTGTAGGATTCTGCTCTGCAAACCAGACCTATGCAGCTGCCGAGCTAACCCTGCCTGAAGAACTTATCGGCGCGGCTCAAGGATTTCTTGAGGAGCGCGTTCAGGAATATTTGATCGAGAGTCATGCCGAGGGTCGACACGAGGTTCAGGTGAAAGACTTGGACCCACGTTTACGTCTGGCGGCTTGCGACCGACCGTTAACCGTTGCACAGCAGGGCCTTGAAGCACCGCTAGGCCGTGTTTCGGTACGTGTTCGATGCGAAGGAAGCACCCCTTGGACCGTCTACATTCCTGCGGAGGTTCGCCTGTATCGAAATGTCGTAGTCACTACCCGACCGTTGCTGCGCGATACGATTATAGATCCGCAAAATGTAGCTCTACTGGAGCGAGACGTCGGAAAATTGCCTCAAGGTTATCTCACCGATATCGATTTAATAATAGGCCAGAAACTCAAGCGGCAGGTAGTGGCAGATCAGATACTGGCTCCCTCCTTTCTCCAGGCAGCCGAAGTGGTGCGCAAGGGCGATCAGGTTGTCATTAGTGCGGGATCGGGAGGCTTTACTGTAAGAATGCAGGGAGAGGCGTTGGTTGATGGAGCCCAGGGAGAACAGATTCGCGTCAAGAATCTGAACTCCAAGCGCGTCATTAAAGCGCGTGTGACTGGCCCGGGAATGGTTGAGGTCGCCATGTAAACCAAACAGCCACCATGGCCTCTAACAGATGGTTTATACTGGCCCATTAGCTTTTTGCCAAACGGAGCACAAAATTTAGCCTAAAGTTTTTTTGGGCTAAGCCGAAAAGCTGGGCATGCGACCGAAACTGTCCGAGGTTCTCCATCATGGTTATTGATTTCAACAGAACGAACAGCACTTCCAGCACCGCCAGCACTAGCCGGACTACTGGACCTGCAGCGACCAATGCAACTAACAAAACCAGTGAAGTTGCCAAAGCAGCTGCCGTATCCCCAACCCAGCCAGCAGGCGAAAATGTAAAGCTGAGCGATGAAGCCCAAACGCTTCAGAAGGCTGTCGAAAAGATTCGCCAAGAGCCGGTGGTTGATAGCGAGCGTGTTAATCGCCTGAAGCAGGCCATTGCTGATGGCAGCTATAAAGTCGATAGCCAGCGCGTAGCTTCCAAACTGCTTGATTTTGAATCCCAGCGCTAAGCGACGCAGCGTTGGAAATATGACGCACGAGTGTAGATCGTATGCACAACGCCAGCTTGCTTGAGCTAACCCTTAGCGATTTGAACATCGCTACAAGGTTACTGGAACTGATCGAGTTAGAACACGAAGCCCTGGTAAATCGCAAGTTCGATTTGCTTGGCCTGCTGCTGGATGAAAAGCAGCCACTCCTGGTTCAACTGGATCAGCATAATCACTTGCGCTCTGCACAATTGCAGCGCCTGGGGTTACCCTTGAGCCGTGAAGGCCTGTTAGCCTATGCCGAACGCTTCGAGCAGGACGATCAGTTGATCGAGGCGGCAGACCAGCTCACGACCGTTATTGAGCAGTGCAAGGAAACCAACAACCGGAATGGCCAGATCATCAAGGCCAACCAGTATACTGTGGCCAGCATGCTCGAAATTTTGCAGGGTCCTCCTGTGCCCAGTCTGTACAACAGACGCGGCCATCTGCCCCGCTCGAGTTACCAACGCCCGTTAAGTCAGGTATGAATTGTTGAAACAATGGCTGGGATTAAACGATCCCGGCCATTCTTTATTTATTTGTCAAGAAATGGAGACAGGGCGTGTCCAACGCATTTAATGATGTGCAGGGTCCTCAGCCACCCAAGCTGCTCAAGACACCTATTGAGATAGCTGCATACCTAAAACCGTTGGTGGAAACCCGTAGTCCACTCCGCATAACCTTTCTGGAACGTAACAGACAGTTCCAGAGCTTTCTGATCGACATCAATACCGAACAAGGCTTGATCGCGCTGGATGAACTCATCCCTACCGAGGGGGAACGACTACTGCTTCAGGGAGAGCGTTTTCGCATCGACAGCTCCCATGAAGGCGTGCAAATCACTTGGGAGTATGACGTTCCAGGCAATTTGAGCGAGCTGAACGACAGCCGCTGCTACTGGTTTCCACTCCCGAAGGAAGTAAGCTATCACCAGCGCCGAAATGCCTTTCGGGTCCGCCTTCAGCTTAATCGCCAGCCAACAGCCGAGCTCTCAGACCTTCCCAGTAAAAAATTCCTAAAAGGTTCGCTCTTGGACATTTCGGCGACCGGCTGCAAGATCCGTATCGCCAAGAATGCAACGTCCATGGTGTCTCCTGGTGAGCTACTGGAAAAATTCTCCGTAGCCCTTCCTGGCAGCTCCCTTAGCTCAACAGTAGAAGTCCGCCACGTTTCTTATAACGAAAGGCTAGATTGTACCGAGGTAGGCCTGCGCTTCTATCGCATGTCGGGCCTAACTCAACGTCAGGTCGAACGCTTCGTCTATCAACTTCAACGCGAAACACGGCGGATAGACTAACGCTTGGGCTCATCCTCAGGTATAGGATTGCTCTCTTCAGCCATAGCCTCCACTGCAGATGAGGAAGTCTCTTCATCTGCAGCCTCCGCTGGAGTTGCCACCGCCTCTGCATTCTGCATCTGATCATGGACTACCTGCTCATCTACTCGCGGGTCCAGTGCCGCAACCAAAGGTGAGCTGGCCAGGCTATCCGGCATAGGCACGTGTTGCAGTGGGGCCTCGTCGACACGGTGCAAGCCTTTTACATCCTGCGGCCTGATACGCCACACCAGAATCAACCCGCACACACCAATAGACGCGTACAACATGTTGGCGCCGAACCAATTCATCAAAGCACCTACCAATAGCGGACCGATACAGGCTCCCACGCCAAAGGTGGCCAGGAGCATGGCGGTAAGGGATACCCGTCGCTCCCCTTCCACATGGTCATTGGAAAGCGCAACGGCTAGAGGATAAAGCACAAAAAGCAACATGCTGACTGCAAAGCCAAGAGCAAGCAGCAGTAATAAGGGGACCTTGGGCAATAACGCCAGCGGTAGTGCAGCCACCACCAGAACAAGCGCAACCTTATTGATCAGCCAACTACGATCATGGCGGTCGGAAAGCCAACCAATAGGCCATTGAGCCAGCAGCCCTGCGAAAATACAAACCCCCATGAATAAGCCGACTCGCTCGGTTGGCAGCCCTTGGGCCGCGGCGTAAACAGGCGCAAGACCATAAAACGAACCGATAGCGAGGCCACTCACTACAGTTGTTGTTAACGATTGAGGGATTCGTTTGAAGAAAAATCCAGGATCAAGAGGAGCCGGACTCATCGGGGCCGGGTGGATCTTCGCAGTGATCGCAACAGGCACCAGACAGAGCGCAAAACAGAGCGCAACCAGCATAAGCTTTTCGCTACCGAGCTCAGGCCAGGCAATCAGTACACCTTGCCCTAGAACCAGACCAAAGTAGGAAGCCGTCATATACCCCGAGAATACCTTGCCTCTCTGGTTGGGCTCAGCTTGCTCATTCAACCAGCTTTCTAACACCATGTACTGGCACATCATGCCCATCCCTACCAGCATACGCAGCAGCAGCCACACGGGCAGAAAGGGCAATATTCCGGTTCCCAGAACTGCAGCAGTTACGATTCCCGCACAAGCAACGTAAGCCCTTATATGCCCTACACGCGCAATAAGACGATGCCCTACCTTGCCTCCCAACACCAGACCCAGGTATTGAGCACCTGTCAATGCACCGATCCAGGCCCCTGGAACTTCCTCGGACGCAAGCCTTAGTGCCATATAGGTGCTAAGCAGACCTGAGCCGATCAGCATGAGCAACGTAGCAGCATAAAGCGCTCGGAAGGCAGATAACGTACGTCCCATTACAGCTCCTTACGAAGGCAGCACAATGCGCTTCGAAGACAGATTCTTATGCGTTTGATACGAAGGCCTGTTGCCTTGACGTTGATGTACCCCTTCGATGGGCAGCAAGCCCAAGAGTTCGGTCGAGTCAGGAGGGATTTTTAGCCGAAATAAACACGGCGGCCTAAGCCGCCGTGTTTATAGTCCCTCAAGGGTTGTACTGTCCCGTACACGCCTTGAAGAGAACTTGAAGAACAGAGAGATTTCCTCTCACGCTACTGATCTTGGTAGGCACTTCACCTTTAGGGTAGCGGCGGATGGTAGGCAGCTCTACACAACGATAACCCAGCTTGGGCACTCGATAGGATAGGTAAGCCAACAGCTCATAGGTCATGAACACATCACGGAATGGAGCGACGCGTGGATCCAACAGCATTTTGCGGCTATAGGCCCGGAACCCCTGGGTCGTATCGGTCCAGTGAAAGCCTGATGCCATGCTCAGCATAGGCGCATGAATGAAGCGAATAGCGAAATCACGGGACTTTGGCGTGTTTTCAGCAACACCGCCTTGCAGGAAGCGCGACGCCTGCACGAAGTCTGCCCCCTCCTCCAACGCCTTAATGAACCGCGGGATAGCCTCAGGATCATCCTTGTCGTTACCGTCAATCGTCACGATGCCCTCGTAGCCCTGCTCTAATGCAAAGGCGTAGGCACAACGCAACTGAGCACTTAGCTTACCAGGTCCCTTTTTGAGCAACAGGCCTCTAACACCCTTGGACTTGAGGCGCTCCAGCTCCAGTGAGCCGTCTGTGCTGCCGCCATCGATAATGATTACATCCGACGCTTGATCAACGTTCAGATCCTTCATCCGAGTCAGCAAACTGACAATACGGCTTCCTTCATTGATCACAGGAATGATGATGCATGTGGCGTGCTGCTTGCCCAACCACATCGTTTTTTCATACGCAGGCACTTGCCAGGAAGTGCGTATGTGTTCGGAAATATCTGCTGTCATAGTCATGTCTACATTATGAGCTTACACGGGCCGTAATCAGCGCAACACCGGCGATTACCATGATGATCCCGGTAATGGTCGTCCATGGGAAAGGTTCTTTGAATATCGCTGCCGACATGATCGCCACGGTTGCTATGGCACCAGCGGTCAAAACGGGATGCGCCACATTCAGCGGCAAACGTGCAAGCGCAGCGGCATACAGCAGAAACGCCAATCCATAAAGAAAAAGCCCAAGCCAGAATGGCCAGTTGCTTAACGCTCCCATAGGATCGGAAAGACTTGGAAACTTTCTTGGTGGCATCATGGCCATCTTTACAAGGACACTGGCAGATGCATTGGACAGGATGCCCAGTATGAGGATCATCCACTTCATGCCATTACCCCTGCTTGCACACCATCTCGATAGAGCCGTGTAGCAACGCCCAGTGCTCTTTCGATAGATGCCATGTTCGACTCTTCCTTGGCAGGGAGCATCTCAATAGTCACGACATGATCGGGAAGGTGTTTTGCCAATGCTTGGGCAACCTGCGCATGCTTCGAACCGCCATCACCCAACGTAATCAGATTGGGTTCACTGGCATGTACATGCCCAATGAAAGGTGCAAAGCGGGCAATGATCTCTTCAGGATTTTCGTCATTGATCGCCAAGGCGCCGGTATCGAGTTGCATCCGGATAGAGTCATGATCAACTGCCTCAACTACACGAGCAGTCTCTACACTAGTGACCATGAAGTTAGCCCCATAACAGGTGGGATTCGGCTCCAGGCATATCAGCACACCATGACGAGCAGCAATATCACCCAAGCGGCGGAAGAAAGGGATAGCTACGCTATCTACCTGCTCATCCGCTATTGCAGAGCGATCACGGTTCTTGGGAGAGCCAAACACCAAACGCGCAGAGCCCAAGCCTGCCGCAATACGGCAGACGGCATCCAAGTGATCCAGCATTGCCTGCTGTGACTCAGCGGAGCCAAAAACATTTAATCCAGTAGTTCCGAATAACAGGGACTGCATACCTGTTAGCGAAACACCACGGGACTGCCACCACTGCTTGACCGCCCGGATCTCTGCATCAGTCGCATCCTTGGGCTGCGGAAAGTATTTACCGGGCGCTATATCGACTGCATCTACATCGTAACGGGAAAGCAGCTGCGCTACTTCTTCGTCATTGGAAACATCCCAAGCGATGTTGGAAATGGCGACTCGCATCAATGAGCCTCCGAAGCAGTCTTCGCTTTCAACGGCTCGGACTGTGCATATGCCCTTACTGCCTGAAGCGTCTCACGCTTGCTGTACTGATAGCCGGCACCACCGCCAAACTCCTCAGCATGGAGGGATTGGAAATCATACGAAGCTGGAGTGTTGCTTAATTCATTAGTGAACTCGAAGCCAAAGCCATAGCGAGCGATATCAGCGACGCTGACAGGCTCCGAAGTAAAATGCACCAGTTTGAGATTAGCCTTCAGGGCAGTCTGGATGTCGTACCAGAGATTGACCATGGGATAGAACTGGAATACCCCACGGCTATCGATGACCGAAAGATTATTATCGTTCAGGAAGTCAAAAATAACGTTCTTGCGAAGTCCTGGTCCGACTAAACCTGGCAAACGAACAATCAGGTAATTGGGGAAATGACTTTCTACGAATTTCTCAAGGCGTCTGCGATTCAAGCCATACGCATGCAGGCCCTCTTCAACAACAGGCGTTTCTTCATTGACTCCAACGGGCGAGCCGAATACATCAACAGTGCTGATAAGAACAAATGTCTCGCATTTAACCTGTTTCAAGTGTTCGATCAAACCGTCGATCTTCTCTCGGTCAGCCTCGGGGTCCTTATTCGCAATCCATTTCTGAGCAGGGGCACCGGCGCATACAAGCGTGTGATAAGCCTTTTCGCCTACCTCAGAGATGTTGGTCGAGCGAAACTGGCCCTCAAAGTCTTTTTGCTTGAGCAATGTCGAACCGACAAAGCCGCTATATCCTATAAGCGCGTCTGGCAAACTCATTCCTATCACCCCTGAGTATTTTTAAAACGAAGACAATATTCCGACTCACACTTTTCGTATGGATACCTTTCATCCAGATACTTTTTGAGTTCAGGAAATTTGTCGTGCATTGATATGTCGTTGATATTGAACGACCAGAACGTTGTGGAGTAGACCACGACAGAGGGGTCTGACTTTTTCAGATCCGAAATCATGTCTTGCTCATACACGCGCGTGGCATACACCGGATAAATGTATTTCGTACACGCGGGCAAACCTGTCACGCCATTGATAATTCCGTTATTGGAAAGATCAAACACACACTGCGATCCTGACCCCTTGATCTGGCTGGCCGCCCAACGCGCACCGTCAGAGACCAGCAGAGAGTTCTCAGGGGGCGACGCCATATTGGGTAGCCACTTGTAGCCGTTTACAAGAACATTGGGGACTGGCGATTTGTAAAGTGTAAAGGCAGCCAGCAACCCCGAGAGACCTACCAGGGCTACATACCCCAAGGGCTTGCGGTTGCTGTTAATGAGTACCAAACCCAGCAGAACTGCAAAAAAGGGCATCGGGTTCTTACCAATCAGCCCTAGAAGCAGCATGGACCCAACCACCGCCACGGCTACGGGCTTTTTCAGCAGCACAAATTCCTGCTTTCGGCCCGTCTTACGCAGCTGGTCATAAGCGAAGAGGAAACTGAGCAAAGGCGCCCACATACCCATCGGAACATGGATGAAATCTGCACGGTTGGTTGCGATTTTGTACAAAACCAACATCAGGACAGCCAGCATTCCAGCAATGGCAAACGCAGAGCCGAAATGGAACGGCTTAGGCAGCGCTTTGAACAGTGCATAATAAGCCAGCACTGTCGGTACGGTCAGTAGCGCGCTCTGAATGATGAAGCGTGGACTGTGATACGTCCATTGCGAGGATGTACTGAGTAGAAAGTCGAAGTTCCGTAGATAATCGCTAAGGGAAAACACCTCAGTCATCAGGGACAGCACAAGAAACGTCCCAACAAAGATGGCCATAGCATAGATAAAACGGCGATCGTAAAAGCTGGCCAGAAGCACGCCCAACCCTATCGCCCCAAACCCGGTAATGCCCCGGTCATAAGACCAAAACATGTTGAATGCTGCAGCAATACCCAAGAGAGTCGCTTTAACAAAAAAATCGGAGGAGCGATTGGCTCGCAAACACAGCAGGAATAAATAGATCGAAAGCAGTAAACACAGGTCACGGTAACCAACCAGTTGACTGGCTACCACCGCCACTGCAACAAGTGTCAGCAACTCATATCTAGCGCCACGCTCAATGAATAAAGACGCTATCAAGTAAAACAGCCAAGCCGCACCTAGGTTGCACAGTGCGTAGGCAACCTGGGTATAGAGAAAGTTATTATCCGGCCCGCTGAAGTGAGTGGCGATCCAAGCAGGCAGAAAGTCGAGCGCACCATGAATGGTGAAGGCATGCTCACCTGCCTGGCCATGCAACATGTTAGGCAAAGTGGCAAAAAACTCTCCTTGATGGAAAGGATCGACAATATTGCCTGGACCTAGCGTGAAATGACTGACGAAAGCAAACGCGAGTAGAGCAATAATTCCCAGCCAGCGGGCCGTCCGAGCCGGGGTAACATCCGCAAAACTTGTTGCATCAGTGGATGGGTTCGGCATCTAGCTTCTCCAGAACATCAAAAATGTTATCGATTTTTCCGCCTAGAACCGAGTAACAATTGGGCAGTTGAGCGTGTTGCTCAAAAAGGATGGGACGACCGTCATCCCCTTCGTTCTTAACGAGGATGGTCTTAACTTCAAAAAGCGAGTCCCTGTACTGAACATTGGCGACAGGGGCCATGTATCGCGCCACATCTCGGATCATGCGATCAACGCGTGTGTCGCGGTGATAGTGCTCAAGGCGATGATAGGGGTCGAGATCCGGTGAGTCGTTCCACTGCATATGCGGCGTGTATCGCACATGGGATAGCGTATGCAGCCCTCTCGCAGGGAAAGGCATCATGGAGAAGAAAGGCCCATCCATCACCGTAACGCCTAGACCTTTAAGCGCATCCGGCATCTCAACCAAGGCCATTTCTGTCAGCTCATGCTTCAACTTGGTCTGAGTACCCGGAAAGTCGCCGGAAAACTGATTCAGACCACTATAGGTGCAGTTAAAAATGAACCGAGTGGAGCGCTCTACCGATTTTCCATCCTGCTCATAAGTGACCGAAAGCGTGTCACTGCCCTGCCGATGAATAGATTTCACCCTGGTATTAAGTAATACCTCGACTCCAACTTCATCGAGTTCGCGCCTCGCCTCTCCTGCCAATTCTCTAGAATTGAACGCATACTCTTCCGTTAGATAAACAGCCTCAATAAGCCGTGGCTCAAAGAGCTTTTCCATTGACGCAGGTACAGGTTCAAGCTTTGCACCAATTTCATGACAAAACCGCTCGAACTGCTTGGCAGTAACTTTCGAGTTATTACGGGCTATGGCGTAGAGCTTTGTAAAGTTTGTGACTACAGCGTCAGGATAATCTTTTATAAAGCGGGGTAAGTTGACGCGACTTCTGAAGGCAGTCGTGAAACTACGCGGATAATGATAGCCGTTATGCACACGGGCCTGATTGTTATAAGACGCACGATTGAGCAGAGTCGCCTCTCGCTCAATCAACGTCACAGCCTTGAAACCTCGTACTTTCATCAAATACAAGGCAATCATGGATCCGTAGAAACCGCCACCAATGACAATAGCATCCTGCATGATGTATGTATGCCTTAAGCCATATTAGAGGCAGCAGCAGTCACGGTAGACGGCTGTGGGTCACTGACGACCTCGATGTTGAGTTTCTCGCGTCGCGTCATGATGGCGCTCGTAAACTCCTGAGCAACATGGTATGCCGGCCCTTCATTGGTACGGGTAGCCACTTGCAGGATGTATTCGCCCAATACCAGCAGCACGAGGGACAGAAGAAAGAACATGCCTGACTGTTGCAGGGATAGCGTTACCCAACCTGGCGCAACATCCGACTTGAGAAGCCCAACCGCGATGACATATGCCGAGTAGATAAGGTTGGCTGCAGCACCAAACATGCAAAGCATGTTGACCAGTCGCATAGGGGCACGCGTTGTAGAGATCAGAAGACGGATTCCCCGCTCGATACTGTCTCCCAGACGCTTGTTCTGAGGCGCTTTGGGCGTAGAGCTATAGGTCAATTTTGTCTGAGCAAAGCCCGCTGTTGCCGGCAAATGACGATAGGTCAAAGCAGGAACAGGGTGTTGCAGAATAAAATTAACTACGCGCTTGCTCAACAGGCGATACTGAGGGGCATCGTTTGCAAGGTCGATGCCGCCTAGACGCTTGTACAAAGAGTTAAAGCTGGAGAAGCAGGCCTTGTAGGCTAAGGTACGCTTAGGCTTTTGAGAATTGGCCGCAAATACGACATCACTTCCTTCCGCTGCCTTTTCCAGCATTGCAGGCAAGAACCCGACATCGTCCGTCAGTGGATCAATGACCGCTACATAATCGCCAAGTGCATTTTCCAAACCCACCCAGCAAGCCGTGTCCGTATCGACCTCTTTGGTCAGAGCATACACCTGAAGATTCGGCAAACCCTTCTCGCTGGTTAACCCTTTTAACATGGCTACACTGTCATCGGTAGAGGCGTTGTCAACAATGATCAACTCATAGTCACTCACTAGTGAGGCGATAATACTCGCCGCATTAGTCAATGACTCTGCAAGCTCCCTAGACTGATTACGGACAACAAAAACGATTGATAACAGAACGGGATAATAAGACATTCACGCTTCCTCTCAGAGAGCCCAAGTGGGTTGATCCATATTCAGCAAAGCTGTCTAGATAAACTTTAATATTGCGGCTTCATTAAGAATGGGCGCGACATAACGAACAAACCATCACAGCCAACTCAATTGGCCGTGCCTGTAAAACAAGTTCATTGCTGGGCTCTGCTTGTTCGAATCGTTATCGAGGCCAACACGCTCAGCCCAATGAGCACCGGAATAACATAACTATAATTAAGGAATCTTGTTACCCCTTAATACTAGCGCCAGCGATAGATTCTCATGCCCACCAAAGGTTCCCCTTCAGTCTGCCAACCCCATCACATATTTATATATCGGTTATAGGACGGCTAACTATTAATATCACTTTACGGTAGAAGTCATATTAGAAGTCATATTAATAGTTGCATAAAAATGAAAGGACAACCGTTAACGCACAATAATATAAAAGACCATAAAGTCCAGTTTATGCGTTAGTCAAGGATGTGAAGAGTAGAAGTGCGTGAGGTATTGCAAGTTTTATGGTGTCCCAGGCGAGGTTCGAACTCACAACCTTCCCCTTAGGAGGGGGATGCTCTATCCAATTGAGCTACTGGGACCAAATGACGTCGTGCGAGAGCAGAATGTTAACGACAAGAGCGCACTTTGTCATGCGTTATGTAAAACCTAGCGTTAAAGACCGCTATTCCCAGAAATCATTGCTAAGCTTCTCATTAGCATTGATTTAGAGAGAAGCCACTTTGCTTTTTTTGAAAATTGTCACTAAATTGACGCCAATAAGCTCACGCAAGTAATGGCGTTGAGAGCAAATAACAAATGCTGTCCCAAGCTTCATGAAAGCCTTGTTGGCATCGTCCTTGACCACTTAGATGAATGTACTCATGACTCAGGCAATTAGATCGTACTCCAGTCGCACAGCTGACAAATTCGTCGTCCGTCTTCCCGAAGGAATGCGCGAACGTATCGCCGAAGTTGCACGCAACCATCATCGCAGCATGAATTCTGAAATCATTGCTCGACTGGAGCAGAGTCTCATTCAAGAAGGCGCTATCGATACAGACCCGAGCATGCGTATGGATAGTCCAGAGCTAAGCGCTCATGAACGGGAACTGCTACAGCGCTTCAGGCAACTTTCTGGACGCCAGCAAAACGCCCTCCTCTCTCTGATTGCCAATGACGTCGAGTCATCACAGGAATAAAGTATTTGTTAAAGGATCAGGGATACACCCTGATCCTTTCGCTTGAAGTTACAGAAGGAACATAGTGGCAAGACCAAGGAAGATGAAAAAGCCGCCGCTGTCTGTCATTGCTGTAATCAGCACACTGGACCCCATTGCGGGATCTCGCCCAAACCGTTGTAACGTCATGGGAATCAATACTCCCATAAACGCGGCTAGCAAGAGATTCAACGTCATGGCAGCCGTCATGACGACCCCCAACGACCAACTGTTATAAAGGTAATAGGCAATCAGGCCAATTACCCCACCCCAAATCAATCCATTGAAGAGCGCAACACCTAGCTCTTTCCTCAACAATCTCATGGTGCTGCTGGCATTGAGCTGACCCAGCGCGATAGCACGCACAATCATAGTGATCGTCTGATTACCCGAATTACCGCCAATACCTGCAACGATAGGCATCAAGGCGGCCAGCGCTACTAACTTTTCAATGCTGCCTTCAAAGAGCCCGATTACACGAGAGGCAACAAACGCCGTTACCAGATTCGTAGCAAGCCAGGTCCAACGATTGCCGACCGACTTCCAAACAGAAGCAAAAACATCTTCGTCTTCACGAAGACCCGCCATGTTGAGGACTTCAGATTCACTTTCCTCGCGAATCAAGTCCACCATTTCATCGATAGTGAGACGACCTATCAATTTGCCATTCTTGTCAACGACAGGCGCAGAAATTAGATCGTAACGTTCAAACGCTTGAGCGGCCTCGTAGGCATCATTATCAGGATGAAACGCTACCGGGTCGTTAGCCATTACCTCAGCGACTTGCTTTTCCGGGTCATTGACCAAAAGCCGCTTCACAGGAAGCACGCCCTTCAATATGCCGTCATAATCGACAACAAACAGCTTATCCGTATGGCCTGGCAGCTCCTTCAAGCGACGCAAATACCGCAGAACAACCTCAAGCGTGACATCGTCGCGGATAGTCACCATCTCGAAGTCCATCAGTGCGCCAACCTGATCCTCTTCATATGAAAGCGCTGAGCGCACCCGCTCACGCTGCTGGGCGTCCAGAGCCTCCATAAGCTCATGTACAACATCTCGAGGCAGGTCAGGCGCCAGGTCGGCCAGCTCATCAGCATCCAGCTGTCCTGCCACTGCAAGGATTTCCTGATCGTCCATGTCGGCGATCAGTGTTTCACGAACAGAGTCGGAGACTTCAAGAAGGATGTCGCCGTCACGCTCGGTCTTAACCAGGCTCCAGACGGTCAGACGCTCATGAAGTGGAAGCGCCTCAAGGATAAAAGCAATATCGGCCGGATGCAGTTCATCCAGACGGCGACGGAGTTCGGACAGCCCCTCTTCATGCAGCGCCTCATCAGGCTGTACAACCTGCTCGTCGTGAGCGGGACCTTCAACGAAACGATACTGATGGAGCAGCTCAACGACTTGAGCCAGTCGCTCCTGCAAACTTTCCTGTGGCTTTCTTGCTTCCACTTCACTCATAAGCGCACTCCATCCCCGGCAACGGAGCGCGCTGCGGGAATTAAATCTTTAATAAACGAAACAGCGATCGAAGTTTGTTAGATCGGGGTATGTCCATGGAAAGGGTCCACGAGCCCCGGCGGGGCTGACAAGCGGAATCATAGCACTGCATGCGCTGAATCGGCGATGTAAAACAGTAAAAACAATCATTTGGCAGCTAATGCTCATGCCTGACCGAGCCTGGCCGTTGATCTGCGGAGCCAATCACAGCGGCACGGCGCATCTCGCACTACGCTATGAACAGATGTCATGGAGGACAGCTATGTACCGTAATCCCGTTACACTTCTATGTTTGGTAACGTTGTTTTTTTCAAATATGGCTACTGCCACAACGGTCTTTCGGTGTGCAAGCGAAGACGGCCATATCAGCTTTTCCGCAAATGGTTGCCTTAAAGGCGATACGATCAGCCACCAAACCGCTGATAATCCCAAGCCTGGCGGCAACGGACCCAAAACACCGATATCGACACAACCGTTATCCTCACCTTCTCCCGCCAAGGATCAGTTGCCTGCCCACCATGAACTGGCAGTTGTGGGAGCCAAGGAAGGAGCCTGCCCAAACGTGCTTTCAGGCTCGGAAAGAAGAACGGCGGTCATCCACAAAAAGGTTATAGCGGGCATGACGAAAGAGGATGTCGAAAGCGCCCTGGGAAAGCCAGACAGGATCATCGAGAACAATAATCGCGCCCGTTACTACTATGTAACGCAGCGCAAGAAGCATTCACGCGTCATTAGTTTTGATGATGCGGGATGCGTTGCAGATACAGAAAGCAAATATAAAAAAGCCACACCCTAACGGTGTGGCTTTCGAGCGTTACAACACTGCTTTAGGATACGACCCTAAAACTTTCAAGGCGACCGTATCGCCATTGATTTTTTCCAGCACATCCTTGATGAGAGGATCATGCTGATGACCGATGAAGTCTATAAAGAAAACATAGGTCCACTTACCACTGCGGGACGGACGTGTTTCGATGCGCGTCAGGTCAATGTTGTTGGCATGAAACGGCATTAGCAAATCATGCAAGGCGCCCGGCTTATTGCGAGTCGACACGATCACAGACGTCTTATCATCGCCGCTAGGCGGGACCTCCTGATTTCCGATAATCAAAAACCGCGTGGAGTTATCTGGACGATCTTCGATTTTCTCATGCAGCTTTGACAAACCATACAGGGAAGCCGCCATATCCCCTGCTATCGCCGCGCTATTCCATTCACTTTTAACCCGCTTCGCAGCCTCGGCATTGCTCGAAACTGCGATTCGTTCGATGTTAGGGAAATACGCGTCTAGCCATTTACGGCACTGAGCCAGGGACTGCGCGTGTGAGTAAACACGCGAAATGCTATCTGTCTTGGTCGTTTCACCCACAAGCAGATGATGGTGGATACGCAATTCCACCTCGCCGCAGATAACCAGATCATGCTCCAGGAAACTATCAAGCGTATGGTTGACGGCACCTTCAGTTGAGTTCTCAACAGGAACCACACCAAAATTTACGGCCCCAGCCGCCACCTCACGAAAAACTTCGTCGATAGCGGCCATTGGCCGTGTCTTTACCGCCATACCAAAATGCTTAAGCGTAGCCGCCTGCGAAAACGTACCTTCCGGCCCCAAATAGGCAACCTTCAATGGCTCTTCAAGCGCAAGGCATGACGACATGATCTCTCGAAACAAACGAGCCATGTCCTCGTTACCCAACGGGCCCTGGTTACGCTCCATTACCCGCTTGAGCACCTGCGCTTCGCGCTCCGGTCGATAGAAAACCGGACTTTCACCCTCACCTAGCGACTGCATTTTCACGCGAGCCACATCCTGAGCGCAGCGGGCGCGCTCACTGATGAGTTCCTGAATCCGTTCATCCAAGCTATCGATACGGAGGCGCAGGGCCTTGAGCTCTTGTTCCGCCATGGTTTAACCGTGCTCCTTTTCAAACTCTGTCATATAGGCGACCAGTGCTTGCACAGCCTCAAGACTGACAGCGTTGTAGATGGATGCGCGCATGCCACCTACCGAGCGATGCCCCTGAAGATATAGAAGGCCTCGCTCTTCGGCACCCGACAGGAAAGTCTTGTCCAGACGCTCATCTGCCAGGCGGAAAGGCACGTTCATCCAGGAACGATCATTTACCGCAATCGGATTCATGTACATGTCACTACTATCGATGAAGCCATACAGAAGCTCCTGCTTCTGACGGTTGATCCGCTCGATGGCAGGTAGTCCACCCTGATCTTTCAGCCACTGGAACACCAGGCCAGACAGATACCAGGAAAACGTGGCGGGCGTGTTGTACATCGAACCATTGTCTGCTTCGACCTTATAATCAAGGAGCTTGGGGCAAGAGGAACGTGCCCGCCCCAGCAACTCCTCCTGAACGATCACCACTACAAGCCCACTGGGTCCGATGTTTTTCTGTGCGCCCGCATAAATCAACCCAAACCGTGACACGTCCAAAGGACGTGACAGCAGGTTCGAGGACGCATCAGCAACTAGAGGAACATCGCCTGTCTCAGGAATCCAGTTGTACTCAAGACCGCCAATGGTTTCGTTCGGCGTGTAATGAACGTAGGCCGCATCCTTGGAAAGCTGCCACTCATTCTGCCCAGGGATAGCCAGGTAATCGTATTTCTTGGCGCTGGCGGCAACATTCACTGCGCCATAGTTTTGCGCCTGCTCGATAGCCTTGCGTGACCAGATCCCTGTATCGATGTAATCAGCCTTTCCACTTTCAGGTAGCAGGTTCAGTGCAATCTGAGCGAACTGTAGACTTGCCCCGCCCTGCAGGAAAAGCACTTTGTAATCAGCGGGGATTACAAGCAAATCCCGCAAGTCCTGCTCGGCTTTCGAGCTGATTGCAGTGAAGTCGTCGCCACGGTGACTCATCTCCATGACAGACAAGCCGCGCCCCTGCCAATCGAGCAGATCGGCCTGAGCTTGTTTCAGTACCGCCTCCGGCAGCGCAGCCGGGCCAGCGCAGAAGTTATACGCTCGCTTGCTCATCACTCATCGTCCTCATTGGGCATGTCATCAGAGGGAACATCGTTGGCGCCCGGCAGGACATCCTCATCGCTTGGCTCTTCGCTAATGACAGGAAGCTCCTTTTCAAGCAACTCGTCATCAAGCTCGCCCTCATGCTCAATCAACTCGTCGTCAACAGAGGGCTCCTGCACACGCTCAAGGCCTACGAGCTTCTCGCCCTTGCCAAGCTTGATCAGTGTTACACCCTGCGTGTTGCGGCCTTGCAGGGAAACCTCATCAACCCGTGTACGCACCAGCGTACCCTGATCGGAAATCAACATGATTTCCTCACCTTCAAGGACTTGAATAGCGCCAATCAGCGGGCCATTACGCTCATTGGTTACCATGGCTATTACGCCCTGACCACCACGACCACGCTGCGGATACTCAGCAATAGCAGTACGCTTGCCATAACCATTCAGACTGGCTGTCAGTATCTGCGCCTGCTCTTCTGGAATCAGCATGGAAATCAGATGCTGCCCATCACCCAGACGCATACCGCGGACACCACGGGCTGTACGTCCCATTGTGCGGACATGACGCTCCTTGAAGCGAATGACCTTACCGTTGTCAGAGAACAGCATGACCTCCTGGGCGCCATCGGTAATGGCCGCTGCAATCAGGCTATCGCCCTCTTCCAGCTTCAGCGCAATCAGGCCATTGCTACGAGGACGACTGAACTGCACCAGCGGGGTTTTCTTGACCGTGCCGTAAGCAGTAGCCATGAAGATATAGGATCCGGTAGGCTCATCCTTGCCGCTATCTTCAACCCCTTCTGCGCCCTCATCGACCTCAACATCATCTTCAAGCACCACGTCTTCAACGACATCGTCCTGATCACCCAGGTCTTCATCCTCAGGTGCCTGTTGACGCACGGCCTCCAGATCTACTGGCAACATCGCAGTGATACGCTCGCCTTCAGCCAATGGCAGCAGATTTACAAGCGGACGACCACGTGCAGCACGAGAAGCCTCAGGAATTTCGTAGGTCTTTTTCCAGTACACCTTACCCAGGCTGGAGAACAACAGCAGTGTGGTATGGCTATTGGCGACGAGAAGATGCTCGATGTAATCGTCTTCCTTCACGCCCGAGGCAGAACGGCCGCGACCACCACGGCGCTGAGCCTGGTAGGCATGCAAGGGCTGGGACTTGGCGTAGCCGCCATGGGAAATGGTGACGACACGATCTTCTTCTGTGATCAGGTCAGCAATGGTCAGGTCGACTTGAGACGCGACGATTTCAGTACGACGTGCATCACCGAACTCTGCCTTGATCTTTTCAAGCTCCTCACGGATGACTTCCATGAGACGCTCAGGGCTGTTGAGTATTCGGATCAGCTCTGCAATCTGTTTCAGGATCTCCTGATATTCAGCCAGCAGCTTTTCATGCTCCAGGCCGGTCAGGCGATGCAGTCGCAAATCAAGGATGGCCTGCGCCTGTTCAGGAGATAGCCAGTATTTGCCGTCACGAAGACCATACTGCGGATCAAGGTTTTCCGGGCGGCAGGAATCCGCACCAGCGCGTTCTACCATCGCCTCGACAGCACTGGACTCCCAACCGGTCGCAATGAGCCGCTCTTTGGCTTCAGCTGGGGTTGGAGAGGACCTGATCAGTTCAATAACCGGATCGATATTGGACAGCGCAACCGCTTGGCCTTCGAGAATATGACCACGCTCACGCGCTTTACGCAGTTCATAAATGGTCCGACGGGTAACCACTTCGCGACGGTGACGGATGAATGCCTCAAGCATGTCCTTTAGGTTAAGGACCTTGGGCTGGCCGTCCACCAGCGCAACGATATTGATACCAAACACTGTTTGCAGCTGGGTTTGTGCATACAGATTGTTCAGCACAACCTCAGCCACTTCACCACGACGCAACTCGATCACGACACGCATGCCATCCTTGTCGGACTCATCACGCAGCTCGGTGATACCTTCGATCTTGCGTTCTTTCACCAGCTCGGCAATCTTTTCGATCAGACGAGCCTTGTTCAGCTGATAAGGCAGCTCGGTGATGACGATCTGCTGGCGAGTGCCTGACTTGTCGATATCTTCGACGTCAGCACGTGCACGTACGTAAATACGTCCCCGCCCTGTGCGATAAGCCTCGATGATACCTGCCCGGCCGTTGATGATGCCTGCCGTCGGGAAATCAGGTCCCGGGATATACTGCATCAGTTGGTCGACAGTCAGCTCTCTGTTTTCGATCAGCGCCAGGCAGCCATCAATCACTTCGGTCAGGTTGTGAGGCGGAATGTTAGTAGCCATCCCCACCGCGATACCACTGGAGCCATTGACCAGAAGGTTCGGAACCTTTGTAGGCATGACTGCCGGGATCTTCAGGGACCCGTCATAGTTGTCTACCCAGTCAACGGTTTCCTTATCCAGGTCCGCCAGGATTTCGTGGGTCAATTTGAACATGCGCACTTCGGTGTATCGCATAGCGGCTGCGGAGTCACCGTCAACCGAACCGAAGTTACCCTGACCATTCACCAGCATGTAGCGAAGGGAGAACGGCTGCGCCATACGTACAATCGTGTCGTATACCGCAGAGTCGCCGTGAGGGTGGTATTTACCGATTACGTCGCCCACGACACGGGCGGATTTTAGATAAGGCTTGTTCCAATCGTTACCCAGCTCGCTCATGGCATAAAGCACACGGCGATGCACAGGTTTCAAGCCGTCGCGCACATCCGGCAATGCGCGTCCGACGATTACGCTCATCGCATAATCGAGGTAAGACTGTCTGAGTTCGTCTTCAATATTGACCGGGAGGATTTCTTTGGCCAGTTCGCCCATGAGAAGCCTGGTTCCTTAGTTTCAACACCCTGCGGGAAAGCGGTAAATACTACCACAAACCAAGGGTTGCCAGCGGTTTCCCGCAGGCGATGTGTGAGTCGTGTTAAACGGAAAAATCAGTGCAAGCGCTTGCGGTTCATAAGTGCAGCCATTTTCTCTGCAGTGGGCCGCTCCACGACGCCTCGCTCCGTGACAATCGCATCAATCAGATCAGCAGGCGTTACATCGAAAACAGGATTTACAGTATCGACTTCTGCCGCAATCCGAACACCGCCTATTTCAAGCAGTTCGCGTCCCTCACGCTGCTCGATGGGGATGTCCTCACCGGATGTTAGATTCATGTCGATGGTCGAACTGGGCGCCACAACCATAAAGCGCACCCCATGGTGCATTGCATTGACGGCCAGCTGATAGGTCCCGATCTTGTTGGCAACGTCACCGTTGGCTGTGATTCGGTCAGCCCCTACGATGACCCAGGAGATATTGCCGGTTTTCATCAGATGGGCCGCTGCCGCATCGGCATTCAAAGTGACAGGAATGCCTTCGCCAGCCAACTCCCAGGCAGTAAGGCGGGCACCTTGTAGCCACGGGCGCGTCTCATCGGCAAATACCTTGTCCACAAGTCCCTCCAGGTGAGCCGCACGAATAACCCCCAGGGCGGTTCCAAACCCTCCGGTCGCCAACGCACCGGTATTGCAATGGGTCAGAAGCGTCTGAACGCCATCGCCATGCTTGCGAATCAACTCGACCCCGAGCTGCGCCATGGTCAGATTGGCTTCGCGATCGCTCTCATGGATGGCAACGGCCTCCGCTTCAAGGGCCGCTAGTGCCTCCTCGCCCGGCTTGAGTCGCTTCAGGCGCTCTCGCATACGGTTAAGCGCCCAGAACAGGTTGACCGCTGTAGGACGGGACTCTGCGAGCATCTGCATATCCTCATCCAGCGTTTGCAACCAGTCCTCTCCTGCCTGCTGGCGCGCTCGAGCGCCTAGCACAACGCCGTAGGCTGCACTAATACCGATTGCCGGTGCTCCTCGCACGACCATCTGCCTGATTGCCTCGGCCACACCACTGGCCGAGTCATACGTGAGCCAGACTTCCTGCATGGGTAATAAACGCTGATCCAGCAGATGCAGTACGCCCTCTTTCCACTCGATAGCCTTGACCTTCTCTGCGGCCAGAAGTCGCTCGCGCATGATCACCCTCATCGCCTGAAACAAAAAAGTCGATTATACAGGGGTGATACAAGCCGCTGTGACAGGACATCGCGAATACATGGGTTTATAAACGCTTTTATCGATAATGTGGCCCGACTGAGTCCCGTCATTGGGCTGACGCCAGTTATACTTTCATTTATTTACTTTCAGGAAGCCCTTCCATGCCCGGTGTCGTGCCCCTTGACCTGCTTCTTTTCCCCACCTGGATCGTTCCGGTGGAACCGGCCGGGGTGGTACTGACTGACTACGCTATCGGCATCAAGGATGGGCAAGTCGCCGTATTGGCACCCCGCTCTGATCTGCGACGCTATCAGGCGGCCGAGTCAGTCGAACTTCCCGGCATGCTACTGAGTCCGGGCCTCATCAATATGCACGGCCATGCTGCGATGACACTGTTTCGTGGCCTTGCGGATGACCTTCCGCTCATGACTTGGCTACAGGAGCATATCTGGCCCGCTGAAGCCAAATGGGTAAGCGAGGATTTTGTCCGCGACGGCACCCGATTGGCCATCGCAGAGCAAATCAAAGGCGGCATAACCTGCTTTTCGGATATGTACTTTTTTCCGCAGGTAGCGTGTGAGGCCATCCACGAGTCAGGTATGCGGGCGCAAGTCACCCTGCCGATCATGAACTTTCCTGTACCAGGGGCAAGGACTGCAGATGAGGCGATACGCCGGGGACTTGAGCTTTTTGATGACCTGAAGCTCCATGAGCGCATCAAGGTCGCTTTTGGGCCTCACGCTCCCTACACCGTCAGCGATGACAAGCTAGCCAATGTCCTGATGCTGGCCGATCAACTTGACGCATGCATCCACATGCATGTGCATGAAACGGCTGGCGAGGTTCAGGAGGCAATCGAAAAGACAGGGGAACGTCCGCTTGCTCGCCTGCGCAGGCTAGGACTTTTAGGTCCCCGCTTCCAGTCTGTCCACATGACCCAGATCGACGAGGAAGACTTGGAAAACCTGGTTGAGACCAACACTCATGTAATCCACTGCCCTGAGTCCAATCTCAAGCTAGCCAGCGGTTTCTGCCCGGTAGAAACGCTTTGGCAGGCAGGCGTGAACGTCGCCATAGGTACGGATGGGGCAGCCAGCAACAATGACCTGGATCTGTTGGGCGAAACCCGTACCGCCGCTCTCCTGGCCAAGGCCGTAGCCGGTTCCGCAACAGCACTGGATGCACACAGAGCCTTGCGTATGGCCACACTCAATGGGGCACGAGCCCTGGGTCTTGAGCGCTGCTTGGGCTCCCTTGAGGTAGGCAAGGCAGCTGACATGGTCGCTTTCGACATGAGCGGACTGGCTCAGCAACCCATTTATGACCCAGTGTCTCAACTGATTTATGCCAGCAACCGTGATTGCGTGAAGCATGTCTGGGTGGGTGGTCGCCCCCTGTTAAAGGACGGCAAGCTGACCCGCCTGGATGAACAAGAACTTATCGAGAACGCTCGCACCTGGGGCCAAAAGATAGCCACTCGCTAACGACTGGCTGCGTCAGTGGTGCGTTCATCTAGCAAATGCCAAATCACAAGCGCATTTGCACAACGAATTTAGAGAATGGAGTGTAAGGGATGTCCAACGTCGATAATGCCGAGATCGCCAAATTCGAAGCCCTGGCCTCGCGGTGGTGGGACAGAGAGAGTGAATTCAAGCCGCTTCATGATATCAATCCGCTGCGCGTCAATTGGATTGACCAACACGCCAACCTCGCCGGCAAAAAAGTACTCGACGTAGGCTGCGGCGGCGGCATCCTGAGCGAAGCCATGGCAGTACGGGGTGCGGACGTCACAGGAATCGACATGGGCGAAGCGCCGCTTTCAGTTGCACAGCTTCACCAACTGGAATCAGGTGTGCCCGTCAGCTACCGCCGCATTACCGCTGAGGAGCTGGCAGCTGAAACGCCCGGCGCTTACGATGTCGTCACATGCATGGAAATGCTTGAGCATGTCCCAGATCCGGCATCTGTGATTCAAGCATGCCGGACACTAGTCAAACCTGGCGGCCATGTCTTTTTCTCTACGATTAACCGCAACCCCAAATCCTATCTATTTGCCATTGTGGGCGCCGAATATGTCTTGCGTCTGCTGCCGCGCGGCACTCATGACTTCCGCAAGTTTATTCGTCCATCCGAATTAGGCGCTTGGTGCCGAAACGCCGGCCTACACGTACGCGATGTCATCGGTATGACTTACAACCCGATTACCAAGGTCTACAAGTTGGGCAATGATGTCGACGTAAACTACATGCTGCGCACCATCCGCGAGGAGTAATAGGATGCGAATAAAAGCAGTACTGTTCGATATGGACGGCACATTGCTCGACACGGCACCTGACTTTATCGCCGTGATCCAGTCCATGCGCGCTGATCGAGGCTTGCCAGCCGTCGATGAGAAAACTGTCCGGGACGTCGTATCGGGTGGCGCGCGAGCCATGGTAGCCAGCGCGTTCGAAGTAGATCCCTTGAGCGATGAGTTTGACCCACTACGATTGGACTTTCTTGACCGCTATCAGGATCACTGCGCCATTCACTCTCACCTATTCGAGGGCATGGAAGAATTGTTGGCGGACCTGGAACGGGCTCGTCTGACTTGGGGCGTAGTCACCAACAAGCCCGTCCGTTATGCTGAGCCCATCATGCAGGCACTTGGCCTTGCTAAACGTTCAGCCGTTCTGGTCTGCCCTGACCATGTCACCTACAGCAAACCTGATCCAGAGCCCGTGTTGTTAGCGTGTAAACAGATCAATATCGAGCCGCAAGCCGTCATTTTTGTCGGTGACGATCGTCGAGATATCGAATCGGGGCGCGCAGCGGGCACCAAAACAGCGGCCGTGCGATATGGCTATATCCATCCAGAGGACAATCCTGCTCACTGGGGCGCCGATCTGGTAGTAGATCACCCGCTTGAGCTGCGTGACGCCTTGGACCGCGCCATTTGCGGCTGTTAAAACAGTAGGGCCGCTCAAGCGAGCGGCTGGGAGTCAAGATGTTTGAATACAAGGCCCGCCCTGACCTTCTCAAAAATCGAATCATCCTTGTAACAGGTGCCGGACGAGGCATTGGCCGGGCAGCGGCAAAAACCTATGCTGCCCATGGCGCAACCATCCTGCTCTTGGGTAAGACAGAAGAGAACCTCAACGAGGTCTACGATGAAATCGAGGCTGCTGGCCATCCACAAGCGGTAGTCGTTCCTTTTGACCTTGAAGCCGCACGGCCTGAGCAGTTCGAAGAGCTGGCTGCCATGGTAGAGACGGAGTTTGGTCGACTTGATGGTCTTTTGCACAATGCAGGTATTCTAGGTCCTCGCGCCTCTGTTGAGCAGACCAGCGGAGAAGCCTTCATGCAGGTTATGCAAGTCAACGTCAACGCAGCCTTCATGTTAACGCGTGCGCTACTGCCACTGCTCAGACAATCGAACGATGCCTCGATCATTTTCACCTCCAGCAGTGTGGGGCGAAAAGGACGTGCCTATTGGGGAGCATACGCCGTTTCTAAATTTGCCAACGAAGGCCTTATGCAGGTGGTTGCCGATGAAATGGATGGCACTGCGGCCGTACGGGCCAACAGTATCAATCCCGGCGGAACCCGAACCGACATGCGTGCCCTCGCTTACCCTGCTGAAAACCCTGCACGCAACCCAACACCCGAGGAGATCATGCCCGTCTACCTCTATTTGATGGGACCAGACAGCGCACACGTCAATGGGCAAGCGTTCAACGCTCAAGGCTAGATAGAGGAAAGGGAAGCAAGAAAGGATGAACATGTGAGATGTTCATCCTTGGATCAATCAACGACCAGCGCGTGATTCGCGAATATAAAAGCGCGCCTTTTGAGCATTCTGAACGCAGCCGTTATAGGCCTCTACCTGCTGCTGAGTCTTGGCGGTTGAAATCAAGCCCAGCGCCTTGGAGTAGCTGACCGTACCTGCAAACCCTTCGGTTTTGGCTATATCCAGTTCTTTCCATGCAGCGTTCACTTCCGCTGCACAACTGTCTCGATTGACCGTTTTGGCTGCACATCCAGCAAGTACCAGCGCCGCGACAGGCATCATTGCAAGCCAGCGATTCATGATTTGACTCCTTCAATGGATAAGTAAATCCGGCGCATTAAAGACCTCGTTTTAACTAGCCTGTTCAACGGTTTGCCTTGAGATAACTCACGACCGCCTGCTGATCTCCAGCAAAGAGGATGCGCCCTGACTTATTCTCGCGTTGATAGGCATACATAGGGTCGTAATATTCACTTAGCAACGCTCGAATCCATTCACGATGCTGCTCTACATCGCCACTGACCTTCTGCACCGCGAGTGCTTCATTCATGATTTCCACCAGGCGTTGATAGCGCTCGCCGCCCAGTCTTTTGGCAATATTGGAAAGACTCTTACAAAGCTGTTCAGCAAACAAATCAAATCCGCTGTCGCCATGCTCACGATTGAACTCGGCTGCCAGATCAGTCACGTAGTCCTTTAGTATTCGCTCGACACGCCCCTCCAGGGTGTCTTCCAGCCATACCATAGGAAAATGCTGCATGGCCTGGTGCAACTCAAAAGGCAAGGAGCACCGCCCAATCAACCGAGACTCATCTTCCAGCACAAAACGATCCTGCCCCTTTGCACGACGCCTCAACAGGTCGATGGCCAGACTGTTTTCAAAATCGATTTGTGATGGCTGTACGGTGGCGCGCTTACCAAAACTTGAGCCGCGATGATTGGCATGCCCTTCCAGATCAACACTATCGTCGAGCTGAGCGATGACTTCTGTTTTGCCAGTTCCAGTCATACCGCCCACCAATACGAAGCGGCATTCCTCAACAGACTGAAGCAGTGTTTCCATGAGAAACGTACGCATGGCCTTATAGCCGCCGGCTACACGCGGATAGGCAATACCTGCCTCACTAAGCAGCCATTGCTGAGTGATTTGCGACCGCAGGCCACCCCTGAAGCAGTACAGATAGCCCTCCGGATTGGCCTCGGCAAACTCGGCCCACGCCTGTACCCGCGCTTCCTTCAACTTGCCGGAAACCAGAGAGTGTCCAAGCTCCAGAGCAGCCTGCTGCCCCTTCAGCTTGTAACAGGTACCCACCTTTTGCCGCTCGATGTCATTCATCAACGGCCGGTTGGTTGCGCCCGGAAAAGCGCCCTTGGAAAACTCGACGGGTGCACGCACATCCATTAGCGGCACACCAGAAAGAAAGAGGGAGCGGTAGTCCCGAGCGTCATCGCGCATCAATACACCTCAACCGCATGCCGCTGTCGATCAACCATTTCGCCAATAGGCTGAAGTGACAGGCCTAGCTCTCGAGCGACCGACATGAATGCTGACTCGCCCTGCGGCTCGACCGCGATTAACAGCCCGCCACTGGTCTGGGGATCACACAAAAGCAATTTCTGCTGCTCGGATAGCGATGCAATACGGTCACCGTAGCTATCGAAGTTGCGTAAGGTGCCACCAGGCACACACCCCCACTCCAGATACTGCTCAACCATAGGCAAACGTGGAACTGCGTTATATTCGACCCGGGCAGTTAAGCCGCTGCCGTCAGCCATTTCCACCAGATGTCCCAGTAGCCCGAAGCCCGTTACATCTGTCATTGCGGTGACGGCAGCCAACTTGCCAAAGCGACTACCCGGCTTGTTCAGTTGACACATCCAATCGCGTGCGACACCCATGTCTTCCACACGCAATTTTGATTTTTTTTCAGCGGTAGTCAGAATGCCGATGCCCAGAGGCTTGGTAAGGAACAACTTGCAGCCTAACGAAGCCGTGTCGTTTCGCTTCATGTTTCGCTTTTCGACGACACCTGTTACTGCCAGACCAAAAATAGGTTCAGGCGCATCGATAGAGTGTCCACCAGCCAACGGGATGCCCGCCTCGTCACAAACCTTGCGACCACCTGCCACCACTTCCCGTGCAACCTCAGGCGGAAGCACATTGACAGGCCAGCCCAAAATTGCAATTGCCATCAAAGGATCGCCACCCATGGCGTAGATATCGCTAATGGCGTTGGTCGCCGCGATACGACCGAAATCAAAGGGATCATCCACAATGGGCATGAAGAAGTCAGTTGTGGAAACCACACCTCGCTCAGCATCAAGGGCATATACCGCTGCATCATCCCTTGAGGCATTTCCTACCCAAAGATTCGGGTCCAGATGCTGGGCACCACTGCCGGCCAGAATGATTTCCAATACCTTAGGCGAAATCTTGCAACCACAGCCGGCTCCATGGCTGTATTGGGTAAGGCGAATCGGCTCGGACATAAGTACTCCGCTGAAGGCTAAGAATTTCATACGCGCGAGGCGCGCTTATAGGTCAGTATTCTAACAAAGCCTGGATAAGGTTAGGCTTGCTTGGTAAATGACCAGACTAAATAGCCAGCATACGCCTGCTATACGCGTGATTCGAGGCTCGTACGGAGCCACGGATGGAACTTGCCAGCTATTTACAAGGACAAAATGTCGCGAAAAAACATTGTATAAACGCCTAAAAGTACCTGACATGAACGTTTTTAATCCACAAAAGCTGTGGATAAGTTCGTGGAAAAGATGGTGGAAATCACCGCAACGCCAGTAGCCACGCCACCTTTAACTAAACTGTCGTTTTTTTAGGCAATCCATAAATCCTGTGCCTTTTCAGTCATTTATAATTTTAAAGTATAGCTTTACTACGCATTACAACCCCTTGACATTACGCCCAATGGCGTTTTAGTCGGGTGTGTATATCTCGCCACCCCAACTACAAAAATGTCCTGCCGATTGTTTGAGGTAGGATGAGCATGTTTATACATTTGGATTACTTAATGTCTGCCCCATCAACCCACACCTCATCTGTACCCGCACGTGCGTGGTTACTCCTGCTGGGACTCTTTCTTGTCGCACTTAACTTAAGGCCCGCCTTATCAAGTCTTTCCCCTCTGCTTCGTCAGATCGAGGCCTCGACCGGGTTGTCCAGCTCGGCAGCCGGACTACTGACCACAGCACCCGTCCTGTGTCTGGGACTTTTTGCGCCATTGGCGCCTCGCCTCTCCCGGTGGCTGGGCAGCGAAAGAACTGTGCTGGTGATACTGCTTACACTGGCAGGCGGTATTGTCTTACGTAGTCTGTTACCCCCTGCCGGCCTGTTTATAGGCAGTCTTGTTGCAGGTGCCAGCATTGGAGTCATCGGCGTTCTATTACCCGGCATTATCAAGCGGGACTTTCCGGAGCAGGCAGGCATGCTCATGGGCGCCTATACCATGGCGCTATGCCTGGGTGCCGCCCTCGCCGCCGGTGCAACAGCCCCACTGGAGCATATGTTCAACGACCGCTGGCAACCGGCCTTGGCTTTCTGGGCAACGCCAGCGATCCTGGCAGCAATCGTCTGGTTGCCGCAAACCCGCGCTAATCATCATGCGAACAGCCAGAAATGGCAGGTGGTAGGCTTATGGCAGGATAAGCTGGCTTGGCAGGTCACTCTTTATATGGGGCTTCAATCGTCGCTCGCCTATATTGTTTTTGGATGGCTACCCTCCATCCTGATTGATCGAGGTCTCAGCGCTGTAGAGGCAGGACTCATGCTGTCCATTTCAGTCCTACTTCAATTACTGACCGCGCTTATCACGCCCTGGCTGGCTACCCGAGGCAAGGACCAGCGCCTGGCCATCATCCTGGTGCTGAGCATGACGCTAACCGGCCTTCTTGGCTGCCTGTACGGTTCCCTCGGCAGTCTATGGTTCTGGGCTTGCATTCTAGGCCTGGGCCAAGGCGGAACCTTCAGTATAGCCCTGGCCTTGATCGTACTTCGTTCGCCTGATGCGCATATTGCAGCTCGCCTGTCAGGAATGTCCCAAGGCGTAGGCTATACATTGGCAGCCATGGGTCCCCTGCTGGTAGGCGTGATCCATGACATGAGCAGCGGCTGGAGCAGTGTGGACATCCTGTTTATTGGAATCGCCATTTCAGCCGCGTTATTTGGCCTGCTTGCAGGACGCAACCTGCATGTAAACGCCAAGAGCCTTCCGCTATAACGTGCTTGAGTGGGTAAAACGTCTTGTTTGCCCCACTCGTTTGGTTATGGCTTTGGGACCTGATCTGTAGCGCCTGCCATCCAGTCACGAATCAGATTGTAGGCAACGGCCAAAAGAATAGGCCCCAGAAACAATCCCATAAAACCAAACGCCAGCAGGCCGCCAAAGACACCAAGCAATACGACTACCAATGGCAGATCCCCTCCCCGACTAATCAAATACGGCTTGAGAATATTATCTACACCGCTAATGACAAAGAGCCCCCAAAGTCCCATGAATATGGCGTATCCATATTCCTGCTGGAGCACCAGCCAGATCGTTGAAGGTATCCAGACCAGCGGAGGCCCTACAGGGATCAAGCTCAATGCAAAGGTCAACAGCGCCAATCCTAACGCGCCGGGCACCCCAGCGATCATTAGGCCTATCATCGCCAAGACACCTTGAGCCGCCGCCGTTCCTAGAATTCCATTAACGACTCGATGCACTGTGCCGCCGACCAGTTGCATATAATGGCCGGCTTGAGCACCAATCAGCCTGACGAGCAGCTTCTCAACCAAGGTAGCCAGCCGAGGTCCGTCACGGTAGAAGAAAAACACCAGGACAAGACTTAGCGCCAGCTCTAAAAAGCCGCCACCTACGCGCGCACTTCGCGCCAGAAGCCAATTCCCCATCTGCCCCAGATAGGGCTTCAAGCTGTCAAAATAGGCAGTACCTCGTGCATCCAGGGTTTGCCATAGACTGGCCAGCCGGTCGCCAACAAGAGGCAACCGCACTACCCACTCTGGCACAGGCGGCAAACCGCCCACTTGAATGCTGCGAACTAACTCAATCGTTCCACGCACATGATCAGCAAGTCCGATACCGACCCATACAAGCGGCAATGCCACCAACAATATCCAACCGATCGTAAGAATCGCAGCGGCCACCGTATTACGGCCGTTCAGCCTGCGGGTCAAGCCCCGCATCAGAGGCCAACTGGCGTAAGCCAGTACCGCAGCCCAAAATAGGGCCGACATGAATGGCAGCAACACCCATAGACAGGCACCAAGGAGTGACAGGAGAAGTATGCGGACGAGCAGGCGATCGTGCTCATACATGGGCGGAGGTAATTGGGGAGACTGACCAGCAGGAAGCCGCATATAAATTCCTAAGATGACAATCGAATCACTGTCCTGCTTAAGCGGCTCCATCCGCCGGACAGGCAAGCGATAGTGTCAGAGCTTAACGCCCCGGCAGATACCTGTCGTTACCGCTAGATGGATTATGGCTGCAGATAGAGCCCAGGCTCACGATTCGGATCAGCTTCAAGCCGGGCCGCTCGTATACGCCTGGCCAGCAACGCTTTTTCCCACTTGCCCGCTTGCGGCCCACCGATGATCACTCGGGTACCCGTGTCCAGATTAAGGCACTGCCCTACCAGGTCCAGCCAGATATCGTCTGGTGGATCGGCTAACGCAGGAAGATGTAATTCACCATCTTGCCGCAATTGACGAAGCAATGTTGCAGGACTTGCTACCAGCTTGCCCAAAGGTGTGGAAGCCTCGAGCTGTTCCACGTGCAGATAACCCCTTCGATTACCCCGAGTAATCGCGTAAAGCGCCAGCAATGTCTCGTCTTGTGGTGGAGCGAGACGCAATAGGAGATACGACTGCTGCTCGTCCGGCCCATACAACTGCGATTTGCCAAAAATAGCATTGGCAAACACATTACTGGAGCCACAATCGCGTCCTTCACACCACGATAACGGTATCGCAGACTGCTTCTGCAATGTACTTCTAGCCTCATTGAGTGCCGCAATAGGGTCATGTCCACGGGGTAATTCATAGGTCAGCGTGACGAGCTTACCCTCTGCTTGGACGTCTCCCTCCAGGCGCAACTTGCCCCCTATACGAATTACAGCGCCCTGTGGGTACATTTTCTCGACAGCCCCAGCCTCACGATAATCAATAATTTCGGCATGGGCAGGTCGCGCCAGCACTGGAAGATCGACACCGCCTGGCATATCTGCCGCAACAGCAGCACACGTCATGAACCCCAGACCAAGCGCAAAAAAAAGTCGCATATATATTAGTGAATCACCCTGAATTAATTTAAAGACCCATAAATAATAGCGGGACATATTTACCTAGAGTGGCGTGTTATACCGGCACGCGCTTTTTCCTGTCTGAGGACTGACAGGCGAATCTGACAGAGCGAATACACGTTCAAAAACCGCCCAAACGCTGCATTCTTTAGAGGCATGGCTCCCTGTGACTTGATCGCTATTGATCCTTTATGCATAACAAGCCTTATCAATACCCGTATTCGAGTCAAGCTGCAGAGAAAAAGCGATTGAAACAATCTGCTACCGCTCTTGCGCCAACCTCGTTATCCAGATGCAAGTGATGCCCTCCAGCCAAACGGGTAACTTCATAGCAAGCAAGCTCCTGTAGAAGTCCATCGATACCGGGAATGTTGACGAGCAGCCCCTTGTCAGCCACAACGAGACTCGCGGGGCACTGCACTTTTTTAATGAACGCCAAGGCCTGCTCATGCGTCAGCCTTAATGTGGCCGGCAAGGTTAAACGAGCATCGGAGCGCCAGGTATACCCTCCTGGAATAGGCATCAACCCTCGCTCTGCCAGTAGCTCTGCAGCCTCCATACTGACCGATCCCACACCTTTGAGTCTGGCTTGAGCGGCCTGCTGAACAGTCTCATAAACCGGCTTGCGCTTATTGGGCAAATTAAGCTGAGCACGCAAGGCATTGCCTAGTTTTTCAGGCGCCTCATCCGGCTCTGTCGTGTACGGTAGCAGCCCGTCGATCAACGCCAGACGCTCGACACGTTCCGGCAATGCTGCTGCGAAAAGCACCGAAATAATGGCCCCGAGTGAGTGACCCAGTAACGAGAAGCGCTCCCACCCTAGCTGCTCTGCTGCCATCAAGACGTCCTGCACGTAGTCTTGCAGCAGGTAGCCAACACCGGCCGGGCGATGAGCGGATAAACCATGCCCCGGCAGGTCGACTGCAACAATGCGCAACCCCTCCAGATAAGGGGCCAATCGCGAGAACGTCATGGCATTATCTAACCAGCCATGCAAAGCCAGCACTGGCCGCCCGTCTTCAGGGCCGAATAAACGAGCCGCAAGCTCAAGGTGGGGTAAGTTAAGGCGCAACTCCTGTACATGGGCAGTCATGTCTAGTTCTCATAATTGATTTTCAGATCAGACAATAAAGCAAGCAGAAGGGCTTCGCAGAGCAATGGCGCTCATGCTCGACGAACCAGTAAATGCTCTAGATATAAAGAGGCGCAAGACCAACACCTAATAACCGAAAGGGCTGGTCCAGGCGCGGCATCAGGACGAAATGCGGTCTTTGGGGATGACAGCTACCGTTAAACGCGAAATGCAGGTTGCACGCCCCGCTTCATCTGACAATCGGATATCCCATACATGAGTACTTCGACCCAGATGGACAGGCTTTGCCACAGCGGTCACCCGTCCACGTCTAACAGCGCGCAAATGATTGGCATTGACCTCAAGCCCCACGCAGGTGTACTGGCTCCTGTCGATACAGAGCAGACTGGCAATGGAGCCGACGGTTTCTGCCAAGACAACAGAAGCCCCTCCATGAAGCAACCCAAACGGCTGGTGGGTACGCTCATCTACCGCCATGCTTGCAGTGAGCGAATCTTCATCATAAGCCTCAAAATGAATATCCACGCGCTCGCAAATAGTGTTTTGCAAACTCTCATCCAGCGCAGCGAGGTCCGGCTCGGTGAACCAGATACTCATACCAGGTACTCCGCATAGACCCGTAAAGACACACCTGATGCATCAATTAACATAACGACCTCTTTTTTGTTAGAAATTATGGAATCGTCGAATCAGTCAAGGATGGAAAAGCTCAACCAGCTCCATAGCACCTGCAATGCGCATTTCCCCTTCAAGCGTAGCCAGTGAGCCTGTAGCCATACTCAGTGGCTGCTGTAGGTTTCCATGAACCAGAAGACCAGCCAGATAGCTGACAAAGGGATTATGGGTAGTTAACAGGATATTACTGCCGGAAAGATCATCCAGAAGATCAATAGCCTTGATCACGTCATCATCAGGCGTTATCCAGGGCAGAGTGACAATGGGCTCTTTGTGCCCTAGAACACCCCTGACCAGCTCGGCTGTCTGCTGGGCTCGGACGTATGGACTGGCATAAATCACATCGATTCTTTGCCCTAATAGCCGCTCTGCACTGCGCCTGACCTCAGTACGCCCTCTATCCGTCAACGGCCTGAACTCATCGCCCTCTGAACGCGGCTCCGCCTCACCATGCCTTAGCAACCAGAGCGTCATGGCTGCTTCTCTTGCATAGAGGAAGCGGTATCGGGCCAGTCAGCAAGAGGCCATGGCTTTTCTTCTGTAGCAAAGGTTCCGAAACGAACAATCTGCGCCAGATAGCAGGACAAACTCGAACCAAATTCACTTAAGGCGTCACTTGGTGTACCTTTGACGAGGCGATAGCCCAGCTGAGCAATTACCACGCCTGCAAAAATGTACTGCGACACTAACCATACAAGCAGGAAAATCACCATCCAGATAAGACGCAACGCGAGGCTTTCGCGTTCATGAGTGTCTGCTGACATATTCTCTCCTAAGTTTCGGAGCCTATCGGCAAATAGAAATCGACATCGGTTTTCGGCTCTCCACGCATCAACGCAGCAATAACCTGATCCAGCGTGCGGGACTCGAACAGTACCGCATACAGGCCTTGCACCAGTGGCATGTAGACGCCGAGTTCATCGGCTTTTTCCTTGAGGACACGCAAGGTGTTAATTCCTTCCGCCGTCTCCCCCATTCGAGCAACTGCCGCCTCAAGCGTAAGGCCCTCGCCAAGCGCGTGCCCTACCTGATAGTTGCGGCTCTTGGGCGAAGAACAAGTGACGATAAGATCACCTACCCCGGCCAAACCCATGAATGTAATAGGATTGGCACCCTGCTGTACGGCAAAGCGAGTCATCTCGGCGAGCGCGCGGGTAATCAGCATGCTGCGGGTGTTTTCACCCATATTCAGCGCAGCTGCCAGCCCCGCCATGATGGCATATACGTTCTTCAAGGCTCCGGCCAGCTCTACTCCCAGCCGGTCACGGCTAGCATAGACCCTGAAAGTACGCCCATGGAGAACAGCCTGCACCTGCTGGCAGAGCGCATCATCTTCACTGGCAATAACGGTAGCCGTCAGTGCGTGCTCTGCAATCTCTCGCGCCAGGTTAGGTCCTGAAATCACACCAATTCTGGCTTTCGGTGCGATCTCCTCAAGGATCTGGCTCATCAGCTTGAAGGTATGCGCTTCAATTCCTTTGGTGAGGCTGACCAACGCCTTACCCGCCAGGCGATCGGCTACCGGGGCAAGCACATTACGTAACGCACTGGAGGGCAGCGCGACAAAGACAATGTCACACCCTGCCAGAGAGGCATCAAGATCACATCCCGGCTCGACAGATTGATGAACCTTTATGCCCTTTAGATATCGCGGATTCTCACGAACTTGACGAATAGCTTCAGCCTGCTCAGGATCGCGCATCCAGAGCTTTACAGGATGACCATTCTCCGCCAGCAGATTGGCCAGGGCAGTTCCAAAACTGCCTCCGCCCAAGACTGCTATGGATTGCTTTACACTCATCGGGTTATCCATTTATGCCGCAATGTGCGACGGTATCCACATTATACGAAGCCCCTATTTAACATTCCGCTCTCTTTTATTGAACCATGTGTAATTACCGTATCCTTCTTCCTGAAGGTGGACGCTAACACCATAACGGCCAGAATGGCCTATTGTAGTAAGAGCATCGAGCTCAAGGCTCACGGAGAACGCTCTATTGGACAAGCGACGCGGCTGGGGCATACGTACCCGTACTTTAGCCATCAGCCTGGGACCTGCCCTGATTATTACATTGGTACTGACGGGCTATTTCACATACGCCCGCCTTCAGGATCTGCATCACGAACTCAGTCACACAGGTCAGCTGATTGCAATTCAGTTGGCATCTGCCAGTGAATATGGGGTCTCAACCGATAACCTCCCGATGCTACGCAACCTCCTGGAGGCCACACTGGCGACCCGCTACGTTCGCTTTATCGAAATCCGCGATCGTCAGGAGCGCATCATCATGTATGCGCATAATCCGCCCCCCAATGCGCAATCGGCTTCACAGGTAGAGATATTTCACGCAAGCATCAGCCGCTCGGGCACACCCAATTCGAATGGGTCCCTTGGCCGTGTTGCCGTTGGCGTGACCAACGAAGCCTTCCATGAGCGCCAACAGGCTATTTTGACCAAGGCAGGCGCACTGGCCTTACTGGCACTTGGGCTTACCTTCTTGCTGGCCTGGCGCCTGGCCAAGCGCCTTTCCGCGCCGCTAAGCGACATGGGTCGTACCGTGAATGCCATTCGCGCAGGCGACTACCACAGCCGTCTTCCGGTACCAGACAACTCCGAAATGGGCGTATTGGCGCATCTGATCAATGATCTTGCCCAAGCCCTGCAGCGGGCCAGTGAAGAGCAACAGCGCAGCATTGATCAGCTGGTTGCGGCACGTGAAGAGGCCGAGCAGGCCAACCGCGCCAAATCAGACTTCCTCGCCATGATGAGTCATGAGCTTCGTACACCACTCAATGGCGTACTGGGCATGTTGCAGCTCCTTGAAACCACAGAGCAATCCCGCGAGCAAAGTGAATACACCAGCCTTGCTACCGAATCCACAGAGCATTTGCTGAAAGTCATCAACGATGTTTTGGATTTCTCACGTATCGAGCGTGGTGCGCTGGAGCTGGAAAGCATTCCATTCAATCTGGCCGACCTGATTACAGGTTCGGTGCAGGTTTTCCAGCACAGTGCAACACAACGTGGTCTGCAGCTGGCGCTTGAAGGCGCCGAAAGTCTGGAGCGACTGGAGGTTACCGGAGACCCGACGCGCCTGAGGCAGATCCTGGTCAATCTGGTTGGCAATGCACTCAAATTTACCGAGAGCGGCTCAATCGAGGTTAAATGCTACTGCCAACCGCTGGATGAGCGCCTGCTCTGGCTCACCTGCTCGGTACACGATAGCGGCATAGGTATTTCGGCAGAACGTCTGGAGCGCATGTTTGATGCCTTCCAGCAGGCTGACCCAACCATCAGTCGCCGTTACGGAGGTACCGGGCTTGGCCTGTCCATCGCACGCACACTGGCGGAGCGGATGGGTGGATCGCTTCATGCCATAAGCCAGGAAAGCCAGGGATCAACCTTTACGCTCGAATTGCCGCTTCCCTTCCGACATGTCCAGCAGACAGAGCGCAACCAGTCTCCTCTTCAGGAGTTTCAGGTCAATGGACTGAACGTCCTGCTGGTTGAGGATAACCCGGTCAATCAGACAGTTATCGAAGCCATGTTACGCAGCCTGGGGTATCATATTACTATCGCAGGGGATGGAGCCCAGGCGGTAAGTCTGGCCGAACAGCAGTCTTTCAGTGCAATTCTCATGGACTGTCGCTTACCGGTGCTGGATGGCTATCAGGCTACTCGCCTGATCCGCCAACAGCCTGGACCTATGGTTCCCATCATTGCACTGACGGCTAATGCGCTGCAGGGGGATCGGGAAAATTGTCTGGCTGCCGGAATGAATGATTATCTGGCAAAACCCTTCAAGCGAGCTGATCTTCAGCAGATGCTGCAACGCTGGATTAGCCAGCCCGAGCGGTCTCGAGGAGCAACGTCCTTGTAATCGGATATGCATCACTATTGGAGTATTTGATCTCCAACGTGCACAATTCGTCTTTCGCGAGGTTTTACCGCCTCGCTGTGACTTTAAAAATGGCTTGGCTGTCTATGTGGTGGCTGTCCAATAGCGAGAGCGACACTATAATCGCCGACATTGATCACCAGGCCAGCTACAGGAGCTTGCATGACCAAACAACACGCCTTCACCCACGAAGACTTGCTGCGCTGCAGCCGTGGCGAGCTATTCGGCCCGGGTAATGCGCAACTGCCCGCCCCGAACATGCTGATGATCGATCGGATCACTCATATCAGCGATGTAGGCGGCAAGTACGGTAAGGGTGAACTGGTCGCCGAGCTGGATATCAATCCAGATCTCTGGTTCTTTAAATGCCATTTCGAAGGTGACCCGGTAATGCCAGGCTGCCTGGGCTTGGATGCCATGTGGCAATTGGTAGGTTTCTATCTTGGCTGGCAGGGAAATCCTGGCCGCGGCCGTGCGCTGGGCTCAGGAGAGGTCAAGTTTTTTGGCCAGGTACTGCCCACTGCCAAGAAAGTGACCTACAACATACATATCAAGCGCACCATTACACGTTCGCTAATTCTAGCCATTGCAGATGGTACGGTTAGCGTTGATGGTCGCGAGATTTACTCGGCCGAAGGTCTTCGTGTCGGCCTATTCACTTCAACAGAAAGTTTCTAAGGGTCCTTCCGCATGCGTCGCGTCGTGATCACCGGCTTGGGCATTGTTTCTTGCCTCGGCAATGACAAAGACACCGTTTCCGCCAACCTGCGCGCAGGTCGTCCCGGCATTCGTTTCAATCCGGAATATGCCGAAATGGGGCTTCGCAGCCAAGTGTCCGGGTCCGTCGACCTGAACCTGGAAGAGCTGATCGACCGCAAGGTCAAGCGCTTCGTGGGTGATGCAGCCGCCTATGCCTACCTGGCAATGGAACAGGCTGTCAAAGACTCAGGCTTGACCGAAGAGCAGGTTTCAAACCCACGTACCGGCCTGATTGCCGGCTCCGGGGGCGCCTCTACGTTCAACCAGATGGAAGCGCTGGATATCTTGCGCGAAAAAGGCGTCAAGCGTGTCGGCCCCTACCGGGTTACTCGTACTATGAGCAGCACGGTATCGGCTTGCCTTGCAACGCCTTTCAAAATTAAAGGCCTGAACTATTCCGTGGCATCGGCCTGCGCAACCAGTGCGCACTGCATTGGCCTGGCGATGGAGCAGATTCAACTGGGCAAGCAGGACGTCGTGTTTGCCGGTGGCGGTGAAGAGGAACATTGGTCCCAGTCCTTCCTGTTCGACGCCATGGGCGCCCTGTCTAGCCAGTACAACGAAACCCCTGAAAAAGCTTCCCGCGCGTACGATGCCAATCGTGATGGCTTTGTCATCGCTGGCGGCGGCGGTATGGTTGTAGTCGAGGAACTCGAGCATGCCCTTGCTCGTGGTGCCAAGATTTATGCAGAAATCGTAGGCTACGGTGCAACATCCGATGGCTATGACATGGTTGCGCCGAGCGGTGAAGGCGCTGCACGCTGCATGCGCCAGGCGATGTCTACAGTGGACGCCCCGATTGACTACCTGAACACCCACGGCACCTCCACCCCGGTGGGTGATGTTGCGGAGATCAAGGCGGTACGAGAAGTCTTTGGTGACAAGACCCCGGCCATCAGCTCTACAAAGAGCCTGTCAGGTCACTCTTTGGGCGCCGCTGGTGTTCATGAAGCGATCTACTGCATGTTGATGATGGAAGGCAACTTCATCGCTGGCTCAGCCAATATCGATGAGCTCGACTCTCAGGTAGCAGACTTGCCCATTCTTCGTGAGACTCAGGAGAATGCCAAGCTCGACGTCGTCATGAGCAACAGCTTTGGCTTTGGTGGAACCAACGCCACGCTGATTCTCAAGCGCTGGAATAGCTGATCCAGCGCCGCGTGCAACACCCTAAAACCCGCACACCGTGCGGGTTTTTTTACAACCAAAACATGACTTTAGACGAACTTTTTAAAAATTTAACCTCTCGCTGAATCGATTTCTGCACGGTTCATAACTATTATTCCGCGCGGATTGAACCGAAACGGATTGGATCAATCATATGCGAGCTTTAAACGGGCGTTTATTTGAGTCGCCTACCCCTTTGGAGAGAAGATGAATAATTCCAACGAAGTTCCAAATTACAGAGGCCCCCTGTCGGTACTGACCGTACTGTTCTTCATGTGGGGATTGATTACCTCGCTGAATGATATTCTGGTTCCTCACCTCAAGGCTGTCTTCACGCTGAGCTACGTTCAAGCCTCGCTGATTCAGTTCTGTTTCTTTACCGCGTACTTCATCGTCTCGTTCCCGGCAGGTCGCCTGGTTGAGGGGCTTGGCTACAAGAAGGGAATTATCTTCGGTTTATGTACAGCTGCTGTTGGCTGTTTGCTGTTTTATCCAGCTGCCGGAGCGCACTCCTACGCCTTCTTCCTACTGGCCCTATTCGTACTAGCGGGTGGTATCACTGTCCTTCAGGTGGCAGCCAACCCCTACGTTACTGTTCTTGGTAAGCCGGAAACCGCTGCAAGCCGTCTGACCCTGACTCAGGCCTTCAACTCCCTGGGCACAACCGTAGGCCCGCTGATTGGCGCCGTAACCATTCTGGCACTGGTCGAGCACAGCACAGATGCCTCTTCGGTACAGATGCCCTACCTGATTCTGGCCGGTATGCTTCTGGCAATTGCCGTGATCATTGGCTTTATCAAATTGCCGCAAATCAAAGGCGGTAATGACGAAGTTCAGACCCAGCAGAACAGCGCTCCTCAGCACGAAGCCAAAAGCATCTGGCAGTACAAGCACCTTCTTCTCGGTGTTATCGGTATTTTCATGTATGTAGGCTCCGAGGTATCGATCGGCACCTACCTGATCAGCCTGATGGAAAGCCCTGACGTGGCAGGCCTCTCGAGTGATGTAGCTGGACGCTACCTGGCTCTGTACTGGGGCGGCGCGATGGTAGGCCGCTTTGTCGGTGGTGTGATCATGGCACGCGTCAGACCTAACTATGTGCTGGCCTTCAACAGCGTTGCAAACGTCGTATTGCTTGCGATTGCCATGGCAGTCAGTGGTAAGGCAGCAATGTGGGCTCTGCTTTGCATTGGTCTGTTCAACTCCATTATGTTCCCCACCATCTTCTCCCTGGCTCTAGACGGCCTAGGCAAGTTCACCAGTAAGGGCTCTGGTCTGCTGTGCATGGGCATCGTTGGCGGCGCACTGGTTCCGTTTATCCAGGCTATGTTTGCTGACTCTATCGGCCTGCTGATGTCGTTCTTTGTTCCGATGCTGGGCTATGTCTACATTCTCTTCTACGGTTTGAAAGGCTATCGCACCAAACCTGTAGTTGCTCACTAAACACAAAAGGCTGGCTTTTTAGCCAGCCTTTTTCTAATCCCTGAAAATAAAGCAAAAAAAAGGCGACCGAAGTCGCCCAAGTGCCTTGCGTGCCCTTTGTCCAGAAGGTCAGCGTTTATGCATATCCTTCCAGACGATGAAACCTACAACCGCAATAAATAGCGAAATCGAAGCCAACGCGCCGATACCCATTGTGATGACATCATCGATAAACATGGTGATGATCTCTGCGGCCAAGCAATGGGTATACGTTAAACGAGAGACAGCTTCGGATTATTGACCTCAGTCAATGGTTGGGTAGGTAGGTAACTGACACTCAACGTTTCTTGGGCTTTGACTTGCCTTTCTTTTTGGGCTTCGCCAATGGCAGAGCCTGTTCGAACGCCTGACGCATCTCGTTCAGCCGTTTTTCATTCAAATCATGGATGCGCTTGCTTCGCTCGGAAGTAAAATCAATCAGGTTGTTATCGCTCACGTTCGTATCCAACGAAAAGTAAGATTGAGTCGAGAAGACATGGACCGTTTTGTACGGGCAACTTGATGCTGCCAATAATGCTGGGTAGCACCTCGCATAACCAGAAGCGAGCCGTGCGTTAGCTCGATGGAATGCTCGATACGTTGCACACCGCGACGACGCAGGTCGAAACGTCGCGCCTCTCCCAAGCTTAACGAAGCAATTGTAGGGTTTCGGCCCAGCACGGCCTCGCTATCACTATGCCAACCCATGGCATCTTGGCCGTTACGATAATAGTTGATCAACACCCCATTGAATGGGTGTTCACAAAACCGACTTACTCGACCACGAATATCGCCAAGAAGCTCCGTCCAAGGCAAAGAAGGATGCGCAAGACTGGAATATCCATAACTGATTCCAGGATCACCATACCAAGCAACGAGCCTGGGAATTGGATAGCTCTTGCCGTAAACCTGCACCTGCGGCTGCTCCCATGGCGTTTGTTTAATCAGCTCCGCCATCCAGTCGTCAGCTTCCTGAGAAACAACCCAAGACTCATAGAGCGTCACATCGGCATTCGCCAAACCTGTCTGAGTCATGGCCTCCCTTCTCCTTCCCGAGAGGGCTTGCGGCCGACCCTCTCTTGGCATTGACTTATACAGAGCGCTATATATGGCTTGATAGAACCCAGCCGCCGCCTAAACTTTGATATCAACACACTGCCCTTTTTCGGAAGGTTCCATCAATGCTTCGGCACGCTCATCCGGCAGTAAAACCTGCAGTCCCCGCTTACGCTTGCGACGTTTTTCGCTTTCCTGCTCCAGCTTTTGCTCATCCAGAACGGATTGAAAGCCCGCGTCCTTTGCATGGGCGACAGCTGTTACTGGAGCGATGTCCGGTCGAGGCTTTACGGAATCGTGCTGCGTAGTGATCGGAATCAAGGCTTGCGGTATGGGCGGTAACATCAACTTGTCCTCTCGCGATATACCTATTTAAAGATTTTATGCCATCAGGCTTTGGCCTCGGCGGGCGCATTCGTTAACATAACCGGCTTTTTGAATGGGCGGGAGAAGCTACTACATGGCGCAGTATCAACCTGGGCAACGTTGGATCAGTGACAGTGAAGCCGAGCTGGGGCTCGGTACCATCCTGGCACAGGATGGACGCCTTCTGACCGTACTGTATCCGGCTACCGGAGAAACACGCCAGTATGCTCAACGCAACGCACCCTTGACCCGCGTACGCTTCGCACCAGGTGATGAAATCACCCACTTTGAAGGCTGGAAACTCACCGTTCGTGAGGTGGAAGAAAACGAAGGCCTGCTCACCTATCACGGTTTGAATGCCAAAAACGAACCTCGCACGATGACCGAGGCTGAACTGTCCAACTTTATTCAGTTCCGTCTGGCAAGTGATCGTCTTTTCGCAGGTCAAATCGACCCGCTTTCCTGGTTCAGCCTGCGTTACCACACACTTGAACACAGCAGTCGTCTCTTACAATCGCCACTCTGGGGGCTGGCAGGCGCTCGAGCCCAACCTATCCCACACCAGCTGCATATTGCCCGTAGTGTAGCTGACCGTATTGCTCCACGTGTCCTTTTGGCCGACGAAGTGGGCCTTGGCAAGACGATCGAAGCAGGTCTTGTTATCCATCGCCAGCTGCTCAGTGGTCGTGCGCGTCGCATTCTGATTCTTGTGCCTGAAAACCTCCAGCATCAGTGGCTGGTAGAGATGCGCCGGCGCTTCAATCTGGAAGTCGCCCTGTTCGATTCAGAGCGCTTCCGCGCCAGTGACGCGACCAATCCTTTTGAAGATAATCAGATTGCTTTGGTCTCTTTGGACTGGCTAAAGCGTGATGAGCGCGCCCAGGACGCCGCGTTTGCAGCCGGCTGGGACCTTATGGTTGTGGATGAAGCCCATCACCTTGTATGGCACCCGGAACAGGTAAGTCCCGAATATGCTCTGGTCGAGCAGCTGGCTGAAGTCATCCCTGGCGTCCTGCTTCTGACCGCTACGCCCGAACAGCTTGGTCAAGACAGCCACTTTGCCCGCCTGCGCCTGCTGGATCCTAATCGCTTCCACGATCTTGAAGCATTCCGTAATGAAAGTGCCAATTACCGCCCGGTTGCCGAAGCTGTTCAAGAGCTGCTGGATCACGGCACGATGAGCGATGCTTCACGTGCTGCCATTCATGGCTTCCTGGGCGAGGAAGGCGACACGCTGCTTACATCCGCTGCGGCTGGTGATGAAGAGGCTCGCTCACGTCTTATTCGTGAGCTGCTGGACCGTCACGGGACAGGTCGGGTTCTTTTCCGTAATACTCGCGCCGCAGTGCTGGGCTTTCCAGAGCGAAACCTGGACGCATCAGCCTTGCCCTTCCCGGATCAGTACATGGATGCCAGCGCCTCGCTGTATCCTGAAACACTGTATGTTCCAGAGGATGAAAACGATCGCTGGTGGCGCCATGACCCACGTGTAGAGTGGCTGATTGAAACCCTCAAGAGCTTGAAAAAATTCAAGGTTCTAGTCATCTGTGCACATGCAGAGACTGCACTGGATTTGGAAGACGCCTTGCGACTGCGCTCGGGTATTCCGGCCACGGTTTTCCATGAGCGGATGAGCATTCTTGAGCGTGACCGGGCTGCCGCCTACTTCGCTGACGAAGAATTTGGGGCGCAGGTACTAATCTGCTCTGAAATTGGTAGTGAAGGACGCAACTTCCAGTTTGCCCATCATCTCGTGTTGTTCGATCTACCCGCGCACCCTGACTTGCTGGAACAGCGAATCGGCCGTTTGGACCGGATCGGTCAGCGCCACACTATTCAGCTGCATGTTCCTTACCTCGAAGGTAGCGCACAGGAGCGCAAGTTCCAGTGGTATCACCATGCACTGAATGCGTTTCTGTCAACCTGCCCTACCGGCAATACGCTAGAGCAGCGCTTCGGTGAACAGCTCAACACGCTGCTCCCTGGTGGAGATGAAGACAGCTGGCAAGCTCTGCTTGAAGAGGGTCGCCGCACACGTGAAGCACTTGAAGCCGAGCTGCATATAGGCCGCGATCGGTTGCTTGAGCTTAACTCCAGTGGCTCCGGCGAAGGTGAAGAGCTTCAGGAGGCGATCCTGGAACAGGATGACGAGTTTGCACTGCCGATCTATATGGAGAAGCTATTGGATGCCTTTGGTGTTGACAGCGAAGACCACTCCGATAATGCGCTCATTCTCAAGCCCAGCGAAAAAATGCTCGATGCAGGCTTCCCGCTGGGTAACGATGAAGGTGTGACGATTACCTATGATCGGGATCTGGCCTTGGCACGCGAAGACATGCAGTTTCTTACCTGGGAGCACCCCATGGTCCAGGGCGGCATGGACCTTGTGCTATCAGGCTCGATGGGCAACACGGCGGTAGCGCTGATCAAGAACAAGGCACTCAAGCCTGGCACAGTACTGCTTGAATTGCTTTACGTCAGCGAGGCGGTAGCCCCACGTTCACTTCAGTTGACTCGCTTCCTGCCCCCTATTGCCCTTCGCTGCCTGCTGGATGCAAACGGCAATGATCTGGCTGCACGCGTTTCGTTCGAGACGCTTAATGATCAGCTGGAAAGCGTACCACGCGGAAGCGCCAACAAGTTTGTTCAAGCCCAGCGTGACGCCTTGAGCAAACTCGTGGCGGCTGGCGAAGGCAAGGTATTGCCTCGTCATAACGAGCGCGTCGAACTGGCACGTCAGCGTTTCGTTGCTAACATGGACGAGGAGCTGGCTCGCTTGACGGCATTGCAAGCCGTCAACCCAAGTGTTCGTGATACTGAAATCGACACCCTGCGTCAGCAGCGTGAAGAAGGTATTACCCACTTGGACAAAGCATCGCTACGCCTTGAATCCATACGGGTTCTAGTAGCTGGTTGATGACAAAGGCCCTTCTCAGAAGGGCCTTTTCATTTCCACTGCGCTATGCCAGCACCTCAACAGGCATACCGATATTCACTGCGCCTGGATTAAGCTGGATCAGATTCTGCCCAAAGTAAACGGCGCCCTCATGTTCTCTATAAGTCTTCAGTGTTGCTAAAGGCTCCCGGTCATGACTGCGCACGCTGGTAACCGGATCAACAGTAATCAGTACACACCGAGAGCAAGGCTTCACAATACGAAATTCAACCTCCCCTATTCGTATATGCGTCCATTTATCCTCCGCGTAAGCCTTGCTACCTTCAACGACCAGATTAGGTCTGAACCGCCTCATATCCAAAGGCCGGCCCACGCGCTGAGCCAGATCATCCAGAGAGGCTTGGCCAATCAGTAGCAATGGAAAACCATCTGCGAAATTAACGTAATCACCAGGACTGGCATAAGCAGTATCAACCTGACGCGCCCGACTTTCGGGCATGTACACCAAGCGACAAGGTCTGTCCAAGAAGGTGCTTAACCAGGCATTGGCTTCTTCTCCTGCCTCTGGAACCTGGAACGTGTCTCGCCAGAGTGTGACGCCCTGCAAGGCCTCATCTGGCAGAGGAACGGAAATTTCAAGCGTTGACATTCCAGGGGCATCAAGCGAGAGACAACCGTTACTGATCCAACGGGCTACAATCTGCCCCATGCTGGGTAACAATCGCTGGGTCAGGAAACGTCCTGTCGAAGCCTCTACCACCATCCATCGCCGATCACCCGCCACGCCTAGGCAATCAATATCGGCACGCTCAAGAGGCTCAGGCGCAGTAGATTTGACGGGATAACGATAAAGTCCGCTGAGATGAAACATGGCACGGCTTCCTGTCGACCAAAGAAGCCGTGAGTCTAGAAAAGATCAGCGCCTGTGTGCAGGCTTGACGGACAAAATTATCGTCAGGACCTACACTTATTGGTCTAGCAGGCTCAATCGGGTTCGTACCGCCTCAACCAACAAATCAGGCTGGAACTTGGACAGGAATGCGTTGCAGCCTACTTTCTTGACCATCGCCTCGTTGAAACTACCGGATAGCGAGGTATGGAGTACGACGTAGAGGCTACTGAGCTGAGGATCCTGACGGATCTCCGTCGTTAGGCGATAGCCATCCATTTCCGGCATTTCAGCGTCTGTAATAAGCATTAGCAGCTTTTCAGAGACATTGACCCCGTCCTTGGCCCATTGCTTGAGCTTTTGCAACGCCTTGAGACCATCCGTAGCGATGTGGAACGTCAAACCGAGCTGCGTCAACGTATCGCGCATCTGATTGAGCGCGGTGCTGGAGTCATCCACCAACATAATTTCACGTGACTTCGCCTTGGTCAGCAACGAGTCGTCCAAGCGCTCGCGGGAAACCTTGACGTTATAAGGCACGATTTCAGCCAGTACTTTTTCTACATCGATGACTTCGATCAGCTTGTCCTCAAACTTGGTAATAGCCGTCAGATAATGTTGACGACCGGCTCCACCCGGAGGTGGTTGGATGCTGTCCCAGTTAAGGTTGATGATGCGATCCACGCTTCCTACCAGGAACGCCTGGACGGTGCGGTTGTACTCAGTGACGATAATCGTGCTGTTTTGATCAGGCACAATCGGCCTCATGCCAATGGCACATGCCAGGTCAATAACCGGCAGTGTTTGTCCGCGCAGATGAATGACACCGCAGACCATCGGATTACGCTTGGGCATTAAAGTCAGTTTGGGCAGGTGCAATACTTCCTGCACCTTAAACACGTTGATGGCAAACATCTGCCGACTGGACAGACGAAACATCAGAATTTCCAGACGGTTCTCGCCTACCAGCTGCGTGCGCTGGTCGACAGAGTCAAGAATGCTAGCCATGCCAAATCTCCTAAGAATAGCGTTTCCTAGGTATCGGCCATCTTGCAAGGACCTTGAAGCGAAACTCTGCAAAAGCCCGTCCGCTCAGCCACGACAGATGGCTGTATGGCTCTTACTGTATCGGCATGCGGTAGGGTCTACTTAAAGCGTTTATTATGCCTCCGTCTAACCGGCCTCTTAATACAGTTGAGCAGACTGGTTAGATCAGCAGGCATGAAAAAGCCGGGACACGCCCGGCTTCTTCCACTATTGTCAGTCAGGCTTTCGGCAGTGTTACACCGCGTTGCCCCTGATACTTTCCACCACGATCCTTGTAAGACACCTCGCAAGGCTCGTCAGATTCCAGGAACAGCATTTGAGCCACGCCCTCATTGGCGTAGATTTTGGCCGGCAGGTTTGTAGTATTGGAGAACTCCAGTGTTACGTGCCCTTCCCACTCCGGCTCAAGCGGCGTGACATTCACGATAATGCCACAGCGGGCATAAGTGCTTTTGCCAAGGCAGATGGTCAATACGTTACGAGGAATACGGAAGTACTCGACGGTACGCGCCAGCGCAAAGGAGTTTGGCGGAATAACGCAAACATCTCCCTTGATATCGACGAAGCTTTTTTCATCGAAATTCTTCGGGTCGACGGTAGCTGAATGGATGTTGGTGAATACTTTGAACTCATCAGCGCAGCGCACATCGTAACCGTAGCTGGACACGCCAAAAGAGATCAGCCGGTCGGCTCCCTCCCCACGCATCTGCCGCTCAACGAACGGCTCGATCATGCCGTGTTCCTGGGCCATGCGGCGAATCCACTTATCTGCTTTGATGCTCATGGCACTGTCCTGTCAGGGGTAAAAACATAACCGCACATCTTACCGGTACGGCGGCACTCATCAAAGACCTAAACCATGAGAAAGCGAAGGACCAACGCTATTCAGTCCCTCGCTCGTCAATGGTATCAGTCGTCCGAAACCGTGATGGTGGGCATGATGGCAGCCTTTTTTCCACTCTGGGCAATGCGTGCGCCAACATGACGCGCCATATCCTGATAAATCATGGCGATCTGGCTGTCTGGATCAGCGATGGCCGTAGGACGTCCTTGGTCCGCCTGCTCGCGAATAGCCATGGATAACGGCAGAGAGGCTAGAAGATCAACCCCATACTGACTGGCAAGCTTGTTGCCGCCGCCCTCGCCAAACAAATGCTCGGCATGACCACAATTTGAGCAGATGTGCACAGCCATATTCTCGACTACGCCCAACACTGGAATATTGACCTTACGGAACATCTCAACGCCCTTCTTGGCATCAAGAAGGGCCAGATCCTGCGGAGTCGTTACGATGACAGAACCAGCTACAGGAACCTTCTGGGCCAGCGTAAGCTGGATGTCACCCGTGCCTGGCGGCATATCGATGACGAGGTAATCCAGATTATTCCAAGCGGTCTGAGTAATCAGCTGCAGCAGCGCGCCCGACACCATCGGACCACGCCACACCACAGGTGTGCGCTCATCGGTCAGGAAAGCCATGGACATGACTTCGACCCCATGTGCCACCAGCGGAATGAACCACTTCTCATCCTGGATCTTGGGACGTGTACCTTCAGGCAAACCAAACATGATGCCCTGGCTGGGGCCGTAAATGTCGGCATCCAGGATACCTACTCGAGCCCCTTCACGTGCCAGGGCCAGCGCGAGGTTGGCAGAAGTCGTGGACTTGCCGACCCCACCCTTACCAGACGCGACCGCAATAATATTCTTTACGTTCGACATCGCCTCAACCTGAGGCTGAGCCGCATGGGGCTTGATGACACACTGGATCTGGACATCCGCCTGGGTCACACCTGGCAGGTTTTCCAACGAATTCTTGAGCACCTGTGCCATGCCATTCTTGAACAGTCCCGCCGCATAACCCAGTTCGATGCTAACGACGATGTGTCCGCCGTTAAGGGTGACATCGCGCAGGCAACCTGCGGTGACCAGGTCCTGGTTGAGGTAGGGATCGGTGTACTGGCGCAGAGTGGCTTCTACCACTTCGCGGGTAAGTGCGCTCATAACAGCTCCAAACAAGGGTACGGTGTAATCGTAGTCACTATGCTACCGGTCAGACAGGATAAAACCTACCCAAATACTCAGCTATTGGACCAGGCGTGAAAAAAAACGGTTCGGCCTTTATAGTGTTCAATTATTTTTAGCCTTAATTGACAGTCGAGCCCTATGTCCGAACCCCGGAAGATTCTTGTCACTAGCGCCCTCCCCTATGCCAACGGTTCGATTCACCTTGGCCATATGCTGGAGTACATCCAGACTGATATCTGGGTGCGCTATCAAAAACTGCGCGGCAATCAGTGCATCTATGTCTGTGCCGATGATGCCCATGGCTCCGCCATCATGCTGCGCGCCGAACGTGAAGGCGTTACGCCGCAACAGCTTATTGATGGTGTTCGTACCGAGCACATGGCGGATTTCGCCGATTTTCTTATTGATTTCGACAATTACTATTCGACGCACTCGGAAGAGAACCGTGCGCTGGCAAGCCAGATCTATCTGAAGCTACGGGATGCAGGCCACATTGCTACACGTGCAGTGACCCAGTACTTCGACCCGGACAAGAACATGTTCCTGGCTGACCGCTTCATCAAGGGCACCTGCCCTAAATGCGGCACCGAGGATCAATATGGTGATAACTGCGAAAAGTGTGGCGCTACCTATGAACCAACGGATCTGATCAATCCAAAGTCAGCCATCTCCGGCGCGACACCTGTTCTCAAGGAATCGCAACACTTTTTCTTCAAGCTACCTGACTTCGACGCCATGCTCAAAAGCTGGACGCGCGGCGGCGCCTTACAGGAGTCAGTAGCCAACAAGATTGCCGAATGGCTCGATGCCGGTCTGCAGGAGTGGGACATCAGCCGTGACGCGCCTTACTTCGGCTTCGAAATCCCTGATGCGCCTGGCAAGTATTTTTATGTCTGGCTGGACGCTCCAATTGGCTACATGGCCAGCTTCCAGAACCTGATCACTCATCGTCCGGAACTAGGCCTTGAGTTCGATGCGTTCTGGGGCAAGGACTCCACCGCAGAGCTCTATCACTTTATCGGCAAGGATATTGTCAACTTCCATGCCTTGTTCTGGCCAGCCATGCTGGAGGGTGCAGGCTACCGCAAGCCTACCGCCGTCAACGTTCATGGTTACGTTACGGTAAATGGGCAGAAAATGTCGAAGTCACGCGGTACGTTCGTCAAGGCACGTACCTACCTTGAGCATCTCTCGCCTGAATACCTGCGTTACTACTATGCCGCCAAGCTGGGGCGCGGTGTAGATGATCTGGACCTGAACCTTGAAGATTTTGTCCAGAAAGTCAATTCCGATCTGGTGGGCAAGGTTGTCAATATCGCCAGCCGCTGTGCTGGCTTCATTCACAAGGGTAATAACGGGCTCTTGATCGAGGCCAACCCGGCACCTGAACTCTGGCAGGCATTTCAGGCCGCGGCGCCCAGCATCGCCGAAGCCTATGAAGGTCGGGAGTTTGGGCGCGCCATGCGTGAAATCATGGCGCTGGCCGACCAGGCTAACGCCTGGATTGCTGAAAAAGCGCCTTGGGCACTGGCCAAGCAGGAAGGCAAACAGGATGAAGTCCAGGCAATCTGCGCATTGGGCATCAATCTCTTCCGTCAACTGGTCATCTTCCTCAAGCCCGTACTCCCCAAGCTCGCAGAGGCCGCCGAAACGTTCCTGAATATAGCTCCGCTGCGCTGGGAAGATCTTTCAACGGCATTGGCGAATCATCAGCTAAACCCGTTTGCACCCCTCATGACACGAATCGAATCTGCAAAAGTGACCGAGATGATCGAAGCATCAAAAGAAGACCTGACTGCCAGCACTACAGCGCCTCAGGCCTCCAATAATGGTGAACTGGCTAAGGAGCCTATTGCAGGAACCATCGACTTCGATGCCTTTTCCGCTGTAGATCTGCGAGTAGCACGTATCGTCAAGGCTGAAGCGGTAGCGGGAGCCGACAAGCTTCTGCAACTCACGTTGGATATTGGCGACGAACTGCGCAATGTGTTCTCTGGGATCAAGAGCGCCTATGACCCCGCTACGCTGGAAGGTCGCCTTACTCTGTACGTTGCCAATCTGGCTCCCCGTAAGATGCGCTTTGGTGTTTCCGAAGGCATGGTGCTGGCAGCCGGTCCTGGTGGGAAGGATATTTTTCTGTTAAGTCCAGACGCGGGTGCCTTGCCAGGGCAGCGAGTGAAGTAATCAAAACGGCCGCTATAAGCGGCCGTTTTTCTTATAAGTGGTTGAACAATAACGGCTAAATATTGCAAAGAGACTTGAAAACATAAGCTGTTAGTCGCCTAATAATAAAGCATCTCATTTGCAGGGAAGAGTAATGTTTAATTCCATATTGTCTGGCAAGCGCTGGCTTGGCCTTCTATCAGGCTTTTCTCTGGCTGCCATCATGTCGAGTGGTCTTCATGCTGAGACTATTACTGATATCGCTGGTCGCCAGGTAGAAATTCCTGCCAAGGTTGACCGTATCCTTCTGGGCGAAGGACGGATGCTTTATGCACTGGCTCTACTGGAAGGCGACAAGCCACTCGACCGTATTGTTGGCTGGCAAGGTGAACTCAGTACCGTAGACAAGCAGGGCTACGCGGCCTATCAGGCCAAGTATCCTCAAATCGACAGGATCCCGACTATTGGCAAAACGTCTGAAGCCAGTGTCAACGATGAAAAAGCGATCTCCCTGAAGCCTGATATTGCAATCTTCGGCATTGCTGGTCACGGCCCGGGCGTCAAGAATGAGCTGGTAGAGCAGCTAAAGGCTGCAGGTGTGCCGGTTGTTTTCATTGATTTCCGTCAGCACCCCATGCAAAACACCATTCCCAGCATGCGTGTACTTGGCAAGGCTGTGCATCGAGAAAAGCAGGCTGAAGATTACATCGCGTTCTATCAACGTCATCTGGATCGAATTCAGAAAACCGTCTCAACTATCCCTAGCGACAAACGTCCCAATGTCTTCATCGAAATGCTGGCAGGTATCTGGCCTGGCGCAGCGTGCTGCCATACGGCCGGTAAAGGCAACTTTGGCGAATTTATCGAAGCGGCTGGAGGCAACAACCTGGCCGCTCCCCTGCTGCCTGGCGTAATCGGCGACATCAATGCCGAGACCCTTCTGAGTGTTAACCCTGATATCTACATTGCAAGTGGCACTCGGGACATGAGCTCCACTGACAATGGCCTGAAGTCAGGCGCAGGCGTTACGGATGATGCCGCGGCCGCCAGCCTGCAAGGTCTGCTCAAGCGTCAGGAAATCGCGCCGCTCAGAGCTGTTCATGAAGGCCGTACGTACGGCATCTGGCATAATTTCTATAACTCGCCCTACAACATTTTGGCCATCGAGGCATTTGCCAAATGGTTCTACCCGGACGCGTTCAAGGACGTCGACCCCAAGCAAACGCTGGATGAGCTGAATAACCAGTTCCTTCCTGTCGATATCCGTGGCGCCTACTGGACGCAAGCCAAGAGTAATCCATGAACGCCAAGCAATCGATTGAGCATCCTGCCCTGGATGCCTCTCTCTCTAACGATTACCGCTCGCTCCTGAGTAAGCGACTCCTTATTCTGGCGATCTTCGTAATCGCGATTGGTTGTTCGTTATTACTGGACTTCACGCTCGGGCCGGCCGGCCTGAGCGTTAGTGATCTCTGGCAAACCCTAGTGCATCGCGAATCGGTCAGTCCTAGTCAGGCGGTTATTGTCTGGAATATTCGTCTCCCGCAAGCGCTCATGGCAGTTTGTGTCGGCGCAGCGTTAGGCCTTGCCGGCGCCGAAATGCAGACAATACTGAATAACCCTCTGGCCAGCCCTTTCACGCTAGGGCTTTCACACGCCGCCGCGTTCGGAGCGGCCCTGGCCATTGTGTTGAATCTGGGCATTCCGGGTGTACCCAGCGAGTGGCTTATCTCGATCAACGCCTTTGTGTTTGTTCTGGCAGCAACCCTTCTACTCGACGTTGTCGCACGGCTTCGTCAAGCCACAACCAGCGCCATTGTGCTGTTCGGTATTGCCTTGGGCTTTACCTTTCAGGCACTAGTATCGCTGGTTCAATTTGTTGCCAGTGAGGATACGCTTTCAGGACTGGTCTTCTGGACCATGGGAAGCCTTGCCCGAGCCACCTGGCTCAAGCTCGGCATTCTGGCGCTGGCACTTGCCATCGCACTTCCCTTGTCGCTTCGTCGGGCATGGCAGCTGACAGCGTTACGACTCGGTGAGGATCGTGCAGCCAGCTTTGGAATCAATGTCAAGCGCTTAAGGCTAGGCACCCTGCTGAGAGTTAGTATTCTCACCGCCCTGGCTGTGGCGTTTGTAGGCACCATCGGCTTCATTGGCTTGGTAGGCCCGCACATTTCTCGCCTGATCTTTGGCGAAGATCACCGGTTCTATCTACCTGCCAGCGCCTTGGCCGGTGCGTTGATTCTTTCACTTGCATCTGTTGCATCCAAGAACCTGCTCCCCGGCGTGCTGATACCGGTTGGAATCGTAACGGCTCTTGTGGGTATACCCTTTTTCCTCACGGTTGTCCTGCGTAACAAGGGAGGCCTGTAATGCACGCGTTATCCATGCAGGGGCTGAATGTTGGCTATGGCAAAAAAACGATCATTCAGGACCTTACCCTTGAAGGCATTACGCATGGCAAGGTAACCGCCTTGCTCGGTCCCAACGGAAGCGGTAAGTCAACTTTACTCAAGGCCATCGCTGGCCTGACGCCGGCCAAAGGCACCATCACACTGGACGAAGAGGCGCTTACCAGTCTGAGCTTTGCCAAACGCGCGGAGAAAGTGGTCTATCTTCCCCAGACATTGCCTGCCAGCGTCCATCTGCGTGTTTTCGAGTCGCTTCTGGTTGCACGCCGTGCCTCTGGGCAGCCGCATGCCAAAGACACTGAGGACGCGCTTACCCTGCTTAGGCGCCTTGAGATCGAACACCTGGGCATGCACTACCTTGACCAGCTCTCTGGTGGACAAAAACAGCTGGTAGGTCTGGCACAGGCCCTGATCCGCAGACCGACACTGCTTTTACTTGATGAGCCCCTGAGCGCACTTGATCTGAACTTCCAGTTTCATGTGATGGACGTGATAGCCCAGGAAACACGTCAGCGCGATATGGTTACCCTTATCGTGTTGCACGATATCAACATCGCCTTGAGACAAACCGACCATATTGTCATGCTCAAGAATGGACGCCTGGCGGCTCATGGCACTCCGCAGAGCGTGATCGATGCGGATAGTCTGGCAGAAGTTTATGGAGTTCGCGCACGGATTGAGTCTTGCTCCAAAGGGCGACCGCAAGTCCTGATCGATGGCCTCCATAGCGCCTCGTTGATCTAGCAGCCTGCCGCTGGCCAGCGGCAGGTGTTCATTCGCGGCCATATCCCGGATAATACGCCCCTGTCTGGCTATCCGCTTTATCTGCTGACCATGCTTGAATTTGTTTTTGGCGCCATGCGCACGTCACTGGATGTATGTGCATGAGCCTGATACATGCAATCGACGCGCTTTTACCGCAAACCCAGTGCGGTAAATGTGGCCATCCTGGCTGTCTCCCTTATGCCACTTCCATTGCGGCGGGCGAAGCCATTAACAAATGTCCTCCCGGTGGGGATGAAACCATTCATGATCTGGCCGTGCTGCTGGGCGTCGAGGCCACGCCTCTGGACTCACCCTACCTGCCCACACCTGCTCAGGTAGCGTTCATTCGTGAGGCAGAATGCATTGGCTGTACCAAATGCTTAAAGGCTTGCCCGGTGGATGCCATCGTAGGCGCAGCAAAGCTGATGCACACGGTCATAGCGGCTGAATGTACCGGATGTGAACTGTGCATTGCGCCTTGCCCTGTCGACTGTATCGATCTGAACCCGCTACCTGTACAACCTTCTCACGAACAGCAACGGCAGCAAGCGGCTCATTACCGCTTACGCTATGACGCACACAACGCACGTCTGGCGCGTGAAGAGCAGCGTAAACAGGCCGATCGAGATGCACGTCTGGCACGCTCTCAATTGTCGACAGAGGCGGTTCAAACTGCCACGTCAGTCGATCCTGTCCAGGCAGCAATATCGCGCATCAAAGCTCAGAAAGATCCATCCACTGATGCGGACGTAATACTTAAAAAACTCAAGATCAACGCCTCTACAGCCCAAATGGCGCTCAAGAAAGCTGAAAAGCAGCTGGCTCAGCGTGCCACACAACAATTGGAAGATCAGGTTAAATGGCTCAAGCAGGCCGCTGAAGCCGCCCAGCAAGCTCTGGATGAAGCGCTGAGTGGTAGCCGCCCTTCAAGCCAAGCCCAACCGATTGATGTTTCTGCTGAAATAAAGCGAGCCAAAATCAATGCTGCCATGGCACGAGCGCAACTCAGTAAAGCTGAGAAAGCATTCGGGCAACAGCCAACCCCGGAACAGCAAGAGCAGCTGAGCATGCTTCACGGTTCAGCTGCCGCTGCTGCACAAGCCCTGGCAAATCTTGAAGATCAGACGCCGTCCAAGACGCCGGACGCATTGAAACAGGCAAAGTTGGGTCTAGTAAGTGCCCGTGCCGCGTTTCTCTCGGCAGAGCGTAACGGTGCGCCTCAAGAGGAGCTTTCGCAACTGCGCCAAATGCTTCATCAGGCTGAGAACGCTTTGGACATGGCTGAAAAGGCTTCAGACAGACCTCTGCCGGAGCATACTCGGATACAGAAAAGCCCTGTCGACCCTCTAACGCGGACCCTTAAGACGCAGATTGCTTATGCCAAGGCAGAAGTAAAACGCCTTGAACGCGACAGGGACACTTCCGAGAATGTCTTGTTGGAAGTGCGTGGCCGATTGACCGAGCTTGAAAATAAACTGTCAGAGCATTTGGCATCGTAATAATACGTTAGCCCTTATACCGTGAAAGCCGAGCCACTATTCCCATGAATGCCGCCAAGCGCCTGGAAATCTTTCGTCGTCTCCACGAGGACAACCCTGATCCCAAGACCGAGCTGTCCTACACGACGCCTTTTGAATTACTGATTGCCGTAATGCTATCGGCACAAGCCACCGATAAAGGGGTCAACAAGGCAACCGCAAAGTTGTTCCCAGTGGCCAACACTCCGGAAAGCCTGTATGCCCTTGGTGTGGATGGGCTTTCTGCATACATCAATACGATCAATTTCTATAACACGAAAGCCAAGAACGTTATCGAGACCTGCCGTATTTTGATCGAGCAGCACAACGGTGAAGTCCCACAGACACGTGAGGCACTGGAAGCCCTTCCTGGCGTAGGTCGTAAAACTGCAAATGTCATTTTAAATACAGCGTTTCGGCAGTTTGCAATGGCCGTTGATACGCATATTTTCCGTGTCAGCAACCGGACCAATCTTGCTCCAGGAAAAAATGTGGTTGAGGTGGAGCAAAAGCTTCTCAAGGTGGTTCCGAAGGAATATCTGCTAGATGCACACCACTGGTTGATTCTGCATGGGCGCTACGTGTGTCAGGCGCGAAAACCCCGCTGTGGGAGCTGTCGCATTGAGGACCTGTGCGAATACAAAGCCAAGACATCGGATAATTGATAAGTACCGTAACTTTCAAGCTGATCGATTAAAAAAATCTTTTTTACGACTCATCACTTTGTCGCTATAAGGTGCGCCAAAAGGGCTGTGTAGTCCTCTCAAACTGCACCCGCTCCTTGACCACCTCATGCTAGGAGTTTTCTCATGGCGAGCGAGAAAAGTGATATCGAACTTGATGATGACTTCGTAGAAACCGAGGGTGACGTTGAGGCTGCTGATGTGCCTGTCAGCAAAACCAACCTTACCAAGCGCCGCTTGATAGACAATATGCTTGAAGAGCGTCGCTTGAAGCGTCAGATCTCGGAATACGATTTCGATCTGTAAATAAAAAAAGCCCGGTTGGGCTTTTTTTATTAGCGTTTAAGAGCGAGAGCCCCTCCAGACGGAAGGGCTGCCCAGGTATTGATCCGGGGCAAGATCACTCAAAACAATTTGCGTCCGCTATTAGCGGCGATACGCATACGCAATGCATTGAGCTTGATGAAACCTGCTGCATCAGCCTGGTCGTAAGCACCACCGTCTTCTTCAAACGTAGCGATATTCGCATCAAACAGGGAGTCGTCAGATTTACGACCAACGACAATTACGTTGCCTTTATACAACTTCAGACGTACGACCCCGTTTACGTTGGACTGGGAAGCATCGATCATCTGCTGGAGCATCAGGCGTTCGGGACTCCACCAATAGCCGGTATAGATCAGGCTCGCATAGCGAGGCATGAGCTCATCCTTGAGGTGGGCGACTTCACGATCCAGGGTAATGGACTCGATAGCTCGGTGGGCCTTGAGCATAATGGTGCCGCCAGGCGTTTCATAGCAGCCACGCGACTTCATTCCCACGTAACGGTTCTCAACGATATCCAGACGGCCAATACCGTTTTCGCCACCGATGCGATTGAGCTCAGCCAGCACATGGGCAGGCGTCATGTCCTTGCCATCGATAGCCACGATATCACCAGCACGGTAAGTCAATTCGATATACGTCGGCTGATCCGGAGCAGCCTCTGGCGACTTGGTCCAGCGCCACATGTCCTCCTCATGCTCAGTCCATGTGTCTTCCAGCACACCACCTTCATAAGAGATGTGTAGGAGGTTAGCATCCATGGAATAAGGCGATTTTTTCTTGCCGTGACGCTCGATCGGGATATTGTGCTTTTCTGCATAATCCATGAGCTTTTCGCGGGACAACAAATCCCACTCACGCCAGGGTGCAATAACTTTTACGCCAGGCTTGAGCGCATAGGCTCCCAGTTCGAAGCGTACCTGATCATTGCCCTTGCCGGTTGCACCGTGGGAGATGGCATCAGCGCCCGTTTCGTTGGCAATTTCGATCAATCGCTTGGCGATAAGCGGACGAGCAATGGAAGTACCTAGCAGGTATTCGCCTTCGTATACCGTATTCGCCCGGAACATCGGATAAACGAAATCACGAACGAATTCTTCACGCAGGTCTTCGATGAAGATTTCCTTGACGCCTAAAGCCTTGGCTTTAGCGCGAGCGGGCTCCACTTCTTCCCCTTGGCCAAGGTCCGCTGTAAATGTTACGACTTCACAGTTATAGGTATCCTGCAGCCACTTGAGGATCACCGAAGTATCCAGGCCGCCCGAATACGCCAGGACTACCTTCTTGACGTCCGTCATGCCACTCGCTCCCACGCATTGCTTAGAAAGAAGATGATTCTACTTGCCAAGCGGAGCTATTTATAGAGGCGCGACACAAGAAGTTGCCTAGGCGACACCCGGTACGCTATTAACTGCTTGGCTTACCACCTTGCGAAGCTGTAGCTGGAACGGCCGCCGGCGCGTCGGCTGGCGCTGCCGTAGAAGACTCTGGCTTGGAGTCAGAGGCTACAGGCTCACGGGTAAACACCATCGACACCCTTCTGTTCTTGGCTCGATTTGCCTTGCTGTTATTGGCGACCAAAGGATACTGCTCTCCAAAAAAGCGAATTTCCATTTGCTCCTCAGGAACGCCGCTGGCTTTCAGATACTGCATGACAGCCATTGCACGCAGCCGCGATTCCTGGCGGTTATCGAGTCGATTACCGGAATTATCGGTAAAGCCAGAAATCACTACATGGTTTACAGTGGGATCGGCTTTGAGATACTGAAGAATGATGTCCAGCTTGTTACGTGCCACTTCATCCAGATCACTTCCCCCCTTGGGAAAGCCAACCAGGGAGTGACGAATTTGATCAAAGTTGACTGGCAGAAGCTTGGCAGCACACAGCTGGAAATCCTGATACGCCGACTCAAACCTCGCGGGTAGAATACGAACCTCAAGCGGGTCGCCATTACGGCTACGCGATTTGATCAATGGACTGCGACCTTCCATCAATCCGGTCAGCAGGCGCCGCCCCTGACTCTCGCTCGTATTGAGCGGAGTATTGCCACTTTGAATTCTGATTGAACCCAGCGACTCATCACCTCGTCCCGGCTGCCATGGCGTAGCGGCAGCCAGCAGCGTCGCAGAGCCTTGGGAAAGCCAGTTTTCAGATGTTTTGAGCCTGAAAGTAGGTTGCTCTCCGGCACGACGAACAAACTCACCCGTACCAAAGCGGGGAACATCCTGAGAAAGCCGGCATTCAAACTGATCGCCCTCCACTTTCCATCCCGCTTTTTCAATGCGGTCCTGGAATGTGATGCCCATTGCCGGCAGGCTGGCCAGGAGCGGTAGAAGGGTCAAGTAACGAAGGCGCACAGGGAGGCTCCGAATCCAATAGAAGAATCTTACCCTTGTGATATCGGTTCATTACCCAGAAAACTTGAATACAATCAGCACTTGGATAGTACGCCAACGCTACGCAGGCGGCATTGCTTTAGAACAACTCTGCCTGTTTCACCCAATGGATCAGCTATTCTGAAATACTTCTAGGCTGGGCGGCGTGCCCGAGTCCGCCTTTTCCGGTAGCATTCTCTCCACATTTGTTCGCCTGGAAATCAGCATGTCCGACCGGATAACGCTTCGCCGTCCCGATGACTGGCATATACACCTCCGTGATGGTGCGGCCTTGAGCCAAACCGTAGCCGATGTTGCTCGCACCTTTGCCCGTGCCATCATCATGCCCAACCTGGTACCACCTGTACGCAATGCGGAACAAGCCGCGGCTTATCGCGAGCGTATTCTGGCTGCCCGCCCCGCCGCCAACCGCTTCGAACCGCTGATGGTACTGTACCTGACTGACCGCACCACACCAGACGAAATCCGTGCTGCCAAGGCGAGCGGCTTCGTACATGCCGTCAAGCTCTACCCTGCTGGCGCCACAACAAATTCCGACTCAGGGGTCACCTCGCTGGACAATATCTTTCCGGTATTGGAAACGATGGCCGAGGTAGGACTGCCGCTGCTGGTACATGGCGAAGTTACACGCTCAGAAGTCGACATTTTCGACCGTGAAAAGTGCTTTATCGACGAGCAGCTTAGCGTCATCGTTAGACGCTTCCCCGCGCTTCGGGTCGTGCTTGAACACATCACGACAGGCGATGCAGCACAATTTGTACGTGATGCGTCGGCAAACGTAGCCGCCACCATCACCGCTCATCATCTGCTCTATAATCGTAATCACATGCTGGTTGGCGGCATCCGCCCGCACTTTTTTTGTCTACCTATCCTCAAACGCAACACGCATCAGGAAGCGCTACTGGATGCCGCTGTCAGCGGAAGTCCAAAGTTCTTTCTGGGTACGGACTCAGCACCACACCCCAAACACGCCAAGGAGTCTGCATGCGGCTGCGCTGGCTGCTATACCGCCTATGCAGCACTTGAACTGTATGCCGAAGCCTTCGAAGGCCGCGACGCGCTGGATAAATTAGAGGGCTTCGCCAGCCTGTTTGGCGCCGACTTTTATGGCCTTCCGCATAATACCGATACCGTAACGCTGGTGCGTGAAGAGTGGAAAGCACCTAGCTCCCTGCCTTTTGGCGATTTTGAAGTTGTGCCGCTGCGTGCCGGAGAAACGTTGCGTTGGCGTCTGGAGACCTCTGCATGAGTGATGATGAAGAACTGTTCGCGGAAGAAATGGAAAACACCGCGCCAATGTCCGACTCGCGTATTCCAATGGCCCGACGCTTTCGTGGCTATTTACCTGTAGTCGTGGACGTGGAAACCGGTGGCTTCAATGCGTCCACCGATGCGCTATTGGAAATAGCCGCTACTATCATTGGGATGGATGAGAAAGGTTTTCTCTTCCCTGAGCACACCCATTTCTTTCGGGTCGAGCCGTTCGAAGGGGCCAATGTAGAACCTGCCGCGCTCGAGTTTACTGGCATCAAGCTTGATCACCCGCTGAGAATGGCCGTCAAGGAAGAACATGCCCTTACGGAAATCTTCCGTGGGGTGCGGAAATCTTTGAAAGCCAACGGTTGCAAGCGAGCCATTTTGGTAGGTCATAACAGTAGCTTTGATCTTGCGTTTCTCAACGCTGCGGTCTTGCGCTGTGGTATCAAACGAAACCCCTTTCACCCCTTCTCAAGCTTTGACACGGCTACATTAGCCGGACTGGCTTATGGGCAAACGGTACTAGCCAAAGCCTGCCAAAGCGCTGGAATCGAGTTTGATAATAGGGAAGCGCACTCTGCCCGTTATGACACGGAAAAAACGGCCGATCTGTTCTGCGGTATCGTCAATCGCTGGCGTGAGCTGGGCGGCTGGATGGACCCTGAATAAACCTTTGCCGAGCGGACATCGTGCCGCTCGGCAGGTTAATAACATTCCCTCCTATAACGCTTTGACAATCATTCTCACTACGATTAGTCTGCCGATATCTCTTTTCAGCCATAGACGAATCGCCATGTACGTATGTTTGTGCCGAGGTGTCACCGATAAGCAAATCCGTGAAGCTATCTACGAAGGATGCTGCAGCTATCGGGAAGTAAGGGAATGCACAGGAGTAGGTACTCAATGCGGTAAATGTGCCTGCCTGGCTAAAACGGTTGTCAGAGAAACCCTTGGCGAGCTTCAGGCGGCTCAAAGTCTGGCCTACCCGGTCGGATTATCCCAAGCCTGATAAACAGATTTTTAAGGACCGGGCATTTGGCCCGGTTTTTTTATGTCTAAAAATCAGTAAGTTATGAATCAGTTGCGAAAGCGTGTTATTCACAGATGTTTTTCATAATCAATTCAATAACTTACGTTTGACAAGCTCTCGCTTCGCGCCCAGACTTGTATTACATAATCCTTGGGCGGAGCCGTCATGAAAGGCGACATTAAAGTCATTCAGCATCTCAACAAGATACTTGGAAACGAGCTTGTTGCCATCAATCAGTACTTCCTCCATTCGCGCATGTATAACGACTGGGGCCTGAAAAAACTTGGCCACCATGAATACCATGAGTCAATCGACGAGATGAAGCATGCGGATCGTCTGATTGAGCGAATCCTGTTTCTTGAAGGCCTTCCAAACCTTCAGGATCTTGGCAAGTTGATGATTGGTGAAAATACCAAGGAAATGCTTGAGTGTGACCTTCGCCTGGAAATCGCAGCGGTTGCCGACCTACGAGATGCAATTGTGTACTGTGAAAGTGTTCGAGACTATGTAAGTCGCGACATGCTCAAAGACATCCTGGAGTCTGAAGAGGAGCATATCGATTGGCTCGAAACTCAGTTGGGGCTGATCGACAAGGTAGGGATTGAGAACTACCTGCAATCCAATATGCATGACGAAGACTAAATCTTACAGGTCATAAAAAGCCCGCCTATTGGCGGGCTTTTTATGACCTGGCACTGCTGCGGGTCTTCGCATACTAGCGCGACATGACCTCATCAAACAGATTATGCATAGCCAGGAAGGCGCGTTTGGCAACAACCGGATTGTATTGCTGCTTGCCTGGATTATTGGCTTCCGGATCAGTAAAGGAATGGACAGCATTACCGTAACTGATAACTTGCCAATCGACATTGGCTGCGGTCATTTCTGCCTCGAAAGCAGAAATCTGTTCGCTAGGCACTAACGGATCAGCAGCCCCGTGCAGCACTAGAACGGGTGCTTTGATATTACGGGCATCTTCAGGATTTGGCGTATCCAGATTGGCATGGAAAGTGACAACAGCAGCCAATTCTGCACCTTCACGCGCCAACTCAAGCGCAGCACAGCCACCAAAGCAAAAGCCAATGGCAGCAATGTGTTTCGTGTCTATTGCAACAGTGCCCGCTTGAGCAACAAGCGCCTGATAAGCAGACTGCAGGCGCTTGCGTAGTAAAGCCCTATCATTACGAATCGGCATCATGGCTGCCAGCGCCTCATCTGCATTAGCAGGACGCACCTTCTGGCCATAAAAATCCACGATGAAATAAACCAGCCCATCTTCGCTGGCAAGGCGCTTGGCTAAATCAATAGCACCTTGCGATACGCCCATCCAGTTAGGCGAAAGCAGAACTGCTGGCCGCGTCCGGGGCTGATCAGCATCGTAGACCAGCTGCCCTTCGAACGGCTGTCCATCGATCTCATACTGGATTGCCTTAACCGTCATTTCGGCCATGGGTTACCTCTTCGTCGTTGGGTGTTAAAAGAAAGCCCGCCAGAAGCGGGCTTTATCAGCGCATCAGGCAGAAAGCTCTACCAGAAGCTTATTGAGACGGCGCACGTACGCAGCCGGATCCTTGAGACTATCACCTGCAGCGAGAGCTGCCTGATCGAACAAGACATGAGCCAAATCTACGAAGCGGTCTTCGTCCTGCTCCGTGTCCAATTTTTCGATCAAAGGATGCTGTGGATTGATTTCAAAAATCGGCTTGGATTCAGGGGCCTTCTGGCCGCTCGCTTCAAGGATGCGACGCATCTGCAGACCCAGGTCCTGTTCGCCGATTGCCAGAATAGCCGGTGAGTCTGTCAGGCGATGAGAAACCCGCACTTCGCTGACCTCGTTATCCAGTGCCTTCTTGATGCGACCAACAAGATCTTCTTTGGCCTTGGCTATTTCTTCCTGAGCTTTCTTGTCTTCTTCGGAATCAAGCTTGCCCAAGTCCAGATCGCCACGAGCAACATCAACGAACGACTTACCATCGAACTCCGTCAGGTAGCTCATCAGCCACTCATCGATGCGATCCGTTAGCAGAAGGACTTCGATACCCTTCTTACGGAAAACTTCCAGGTGTGGACTGCTCTTCACCTGATTGTAGCTTTCGCCTGTCAGGTAGTAGATCTTGTCTTGCCCTTCCTTCATGCGACCAATGTAGTCAGCGAGCGCAACGTCCTGTTCACCCGCATCTCCATGAGTCGATGCAAAACGCAGCAAGCCGGCAATCTTTTCACGATTGGCAAAGTCCTCCGCCGGCCCTTCTTTCAGAACCTGTCCAAAAGCACTCCAGAACTGCTTGTATTGCTCCGGCTCGTTTTTGGCCAGCTTTTCCAACATATCCAGGACCCGCTTGGTCAACGCCGACTTCATGGAGTCGATGACCGGATCCTTTTGAAGAATCTCACGAGAGACGTTAAGCGAGAGATCGTTGGAATCCACCACACCCTTGATGAAGCGCAGGTAAAGGGGCAGGAACTCGTCAGCCTGATCCATAATGAATACACGCTGCACATATAGCTTCAATCCACGCGGCGCTTCACGCTGGTACAGATCAAAGGGCGCGCGTGCAGGTACATAAAGCAGCGAGGTGTATTCAAGTTTGCCCTCTACCTTATTGTGACTCCAGGTCAGAGGGTTCTCGAAATCATGGGAGACGTGCTTGTAAAACTCCTGGTATTCCTCATCCTTGACTTCAGTACGCGGCCGTGTCCACAACGCGCTGGCCCGATTGACCGTTTCCCACTCCTGCTCTGAGGGTGCGTCCTCTCCGTGATGCTCTTTTGGCAACTCGATCGGCAGTGCAATGTGATCAGAATACTTCTTGATGATATTACGCAGACGCCAGCCGTCAGCGAACTCTTCTTCGCCTGTTTTCAGATGCAGAACGATGCGAGTACCACGCTCAGGTTTTTCGATGGTTTCAACATCGAACTCGCCTTCGCCTTTCGAACTCCAGTGGACCCCTTCCGCAGCAGGCTGTCCAGCACGGCGTGTAAAGACATCCACTTTGTCCGCTACGATAAAGGCACTATAAAAACCGACCCCAAACTGGCCGATCAAGTGGGAGTCCTTGCGCTGGTCGCCCGACAGGTTCTTAAGGAAATCAGCGGTGCCTGATTTGGCAATAGTTCCCAGATGCGTAACGACATCCTCACGGCTCATGCCGATGCCGTTGTCCTCTATCGTGACAGTGCGTGCATCCTTGTCGTAGCTGATACGGATCTTGAGCGCGTCGCCGCCCTCAAGCAGCTCCGGCTTGGCCAGGGCCTCAAAGCGGAGCTTGTCCGCCGCATCGGAGGCGTTGGAAACCAACTCCCGAAGAAAAATTTCCTTGTTGGAATACAGAGAATGAATCATGAGATGAAGCAGCTGCTTCACTTCAGTCTGAAAACCTAATGTTTCTTTCTGAGTCTCCACACTCATGGTTACGAACTCCACAGATGACGGTTGAGCCGCGATAGCGGTGATGGACGCAAAATGGGGGCAAGTCCTTATTTTTCAACCCAAAACGGATTACAGGTCTCATATCCGGGCCATTTAATCAAATGTCAGGAACTACCTGGCCATGATTGCTGCCAATAGGTCTGGCAGCCGTACCTGTTAGGCTCGCATACCGCCATAGACGCTAAGAAGGTCTACGCGGAACTTCGCTGTATACGTATGCTCGAAGTGCTGCCGTGAATTAAACAAGGAGAAGACCATGCAAAAACCTTTCGCTTACGCCCTGCTGCTTGCTGCAGCCCTTGGCTTAGCTGCCTGTGACAAGCCTTCCGAAGAAAAGGCACAAGACGCACAGCAATCCGAGCAGAAAGCTCAAGAACACATGAATGAAGCAGCCAAGGAAAGCAATCAGGCTGCTCAAGAGCGTACTGAAGCCGCCCAAGAGCAAGCTAAAGAAGCTCAGGATACCGGCACCAATACTTCTCCTCAGGGAAATCCGGATCAGCCTCTGCAAGGCGGCGATCCGAACACCAAGCAGCAGTAAGCTTGTAATAAAAAGCCCGCTATTGCGGGCTTTTTTATTACCGGGAAAAAGCTCTTATGAAGCTCGAACGGCGTGTGGCTGGCCTTGCTGTCTATCCCAGAGCGTAGCCAATACACCCACTACAACCGATGGAATGAGCCACGCCAGCCCTTGATCTACCAGCGGAAGCTTGGCTTCCAGCCATGTAATCCAGCTGGCATCAAAACCTGCCGCCTTTATGCCATCTATAACGCCGAATAGAAACGCAACCAACATGACAGGGGCTACAACGCGCGAGGGTGAATGCCACAGTCTGGAGCAGAAGCTAAGCACAACCAAGACAATGCACGGCGGATAAATGGCCGTCAGCACGGGTACGGATATTTGAATCAGATGAGTCAAACCCAGATTCGAAACGAGTAGAGAAAAAAGTGCCAGTGCAACAACCAGAACTTTGTAAGGCAGATGCAGGGCTTCACTAAAGTATTCTGCACAGGCACAGGTCAATCCAACCGCAGTGACCAGACAGGCAAGCGAAATCAGACAGGCAAGGAAAATACTGCCAGGCTCACCAAACGTATGTTGTACATAGGCATGAAGTACCTCTGCCCCATTAGTGGCCGCTGGCACCAATGAATGGCTAGTAGAGCCCAGCTGGAACAGGCTGATGTAAACCAGAGCCAACCCAACACCTGCAATCAGTCCTGCAATAACAGCGTAGCGCGTAATCAGTGTTGCTGATTCTATGCCACGCGCCTTGATCGCATTTACAATGACGATGCCAAACACCAGAGCGCCCAACGTATCCATGGTCAGATAACCATTAATGAAACCTTGGGAAAACGCCTGTGCCTGATAAGCTTTAACGGACTCGCCCGTCCCGCCGGCAGGCCATAGGAATGCCGCCGCCCCCAGAATGGCAAGCGCCAGGATTTTCAACGGCGCCAGGAAACGGCCTACCGTATCCAACAACCGACCTGGATAAAGCGATACCAGCAATACAACACAGAAATAGACAAGGCTGTAGAGAAAGAGCGGTAGCGCCCCACCACCTGTAAGGGGCGCAAGCCCAACCTCGAATGAGACAGTTGCAGTACGTGGGGTGGCAAACAGCGGGCCGACTGATAAATAGCAAACCGCTGCCAAAAGGCCACCAGCTACCCGTCCGATTGGTGAGCTCAGCGCATTCATGGCGCCGCCTACACGAGCTAAGGCAACCACTGTTAGTACAGGCAAGCCTACCGCTGTAATAAGGAAGCCAATAGCCGCAGCCCAAACGTGGGGACCGGCTTGCAAGCCTACAATCGGAGGGAAAATGATGTTACCCGCGCCTACAAAGAGAGCGAAGGTCATAAAGCCAAGCGCCAGGATATCCTGGCCTTTCAGAGATTTCATTTAAGGGAATACCGGATTCAGACAGATTGATCGCGAAGGGTTCCCGTTGCTTATTAGGAACGACGCCCGCTTGGCTAAAGCGGACCACTAATGGCTACCCTACTCTTTTGGAGACGGTGGCTGTGAAGGGTGCACATCCTAACGAAATCTGCAGACAAAGGCAGCAAAAACGTCTTACACCCCGACTAAACGAGCCGAAATCAGGCCCTCTGTAGCAGTATTGTCGATCGATCAGCGATTTACAGAACTAAAAATTTATCAGCCCTATAAAAACAAAGGCCACCTTAAAGGTGGCCTTTGCATCAAGGTAAGGCTTACGCCTTCTTGACTTCCCAACCAGTCAGCTCGGCCAGGGCCTTGCCGATATCAGCCAGGGAACGTACGGTCTTGACGCCTGCGTCTTGCAGCGCAGCGAACTTCTCGTCAGCAGTACCTTTGCCGCCAGAGATGATTGCGCCCGCATGACCCATACGCTTGCCAGGAGGTGCAGTAACACCGGCAATGTAGGACACAACAGGCTTGGTCACATTGGCCTTGATGAAGGCTGCAGCCTCTTCTTCGGCAGAACCACCGATCTCACCGATCATGACGATCGCTTCGGTCTGGGGATCTTCCTGGAACAGCTTCAGAATATCGATGAAGTTGGAACCCGGAATCGGGTCACCGCCAATACCCACACATGTGGATTGGCCGAAACCTGCGTCAGTGGTTTGCTTGACCGCTTCGTACGTCAGCGTACCGGAACGGGAAACAATGCCGACCTTACCTGGCAAATGAATGTGACCAGGCATGATGCCGATCTTGCATTCGCCGGGTGTGATTACGCCTGGGCAGTTTGGACCAATCAGGCGTACGCCCAACTCATCGCACTTGACCTTGGCATCCAGCATATCCAGCGTAGGAATGCCTTCGGTGATGCAAACGATCAGCTTGATACCACCAAACGCGGCTTCAAGAATGGAGTCCTTACAGAAAGGAGCCGGAACATAGATGACCGAAGCCTCGGCGCCGGTCGCTTCTACTGCTTCCTTAACCGTATTGAATACGGGCAGACCCAGGTGAGTAGTACCACCCTTGCCTGGCGTTACACCGCCAACCATCTTGGTGCCGTAGGCGATAGCTTGCTCGGAGTGGAAAGTACCTTGGCTACCGGTAAAGCCCTGGCAGATAACTTTGGTGTCTTTATTAATCAGGACGCTCATTACTTACCCTCCGCGGCCTTGACGACCTGCTGGGCAGCGTCGGTCAGGCTAGTTGCCGCGATGATGTTCAGACCGCTTTCGGCCAGGACCTTGGCACCCAACTCAGCGTTGTTGCCTTCCAGGCGCACAACGACGGGAACCTTCACGCCGACTTCTTTCACTGCGCCGATGATGCCTTCAGCAATCATGTCGCAACGAACAATACCGCCGAAGATATTAACCAGTACGGCTTTAACATTGCTGTCGGACAGAATGATCTTGAACGCTTCGGTTACGCGCTCTTTGGTCGCGCCACCGCCTACGTCCAGGAAGTTGGCCGGCTTGCCGCCATGCAGGTTAACGATGTCCATGGTACCCATGGCCAGACCTGCACCATTAACCATGCAGCCAATGTTACCTTCAAGTGCAACGTAGTTCAGTTCCCACTTCTGCGCATGGGCTTCACGAGCATCATCCTGGGATGGATCATGCATTGCACGCAGCTTGGGCTGACGATACATGGCATTGCTGTCGATATTGATCTTGGCATCCAGGCAGTGAAGGTTGCCATCTTTCTTGATGACCAGCGGGTTCACTTCCAGCAGCGCCAGGTCATAATCCTGGAACAACTTAGCCAGACCAACAAAAATTTGGGTGAACTGCTTGATCTGGTTACCAGTCAGGCCTAGCTGAAAGGCCAGCTCACGGCCTTGATAAGGCTGAGCACCTACCAGAGGATCAACGGTTGCCTTCAGAATTTTCTCAGGCGTGTCGTGCGCAACTTTTTCGATGTCCACCCCACCTTCGGTGGAGGCCATGAAAACGATACGGCGGCTGGAGCGGTCAACGACCGCACCGAGGTACAGTTCCTTGTCGATGTCCGTGCAGGACTCAACCAGGATCTTGCTAACCGGCTGACCATTAGCATCAGTCTGGTAGGTCACCAGATTTTTGCCTAGCCAGTTTTGAGCAAACGCCTTGGCGTCTTCACGGCTCTTGACCAGCTTCACACCGCCGGCTTTACCACGGCCACCCGCATGAACTTGTGCTTTAACGACCCACTCGCTGCCGCCGATTTTGTCGCAGGCTTCCGCCGCTTCTTCCGGGGTGTCTACAGCGAAGCCCTTGGATACAGGCAGGCCGTACTCAGCGAACAGCTGCTTACCCTGATACTCGTGGAGATTCATGCTTATCTACCGTCTTCGTTAGGTATTGCGCATTTTCGGCGCTGCGCTCACTGGCGCCGCGCCACCTGTAACTGCCCTCTGGCAGTCCGGTGAGCGTTCCTGCGGCCCTCCCCTGGAGTAGCGGCGGGCTGCTCACCGTTGGTCTACCGTCTTAACGCTTCTTGCGGTTGGCAATATGAATGGCATGGCCATTCACTGCCAGGGCCGCTTCATGCAGCGCTTCAGACAGTGTTGGGTGCGAGAACACCATCATGCCCAGGTCTTCGGCACTGGTGCCGAATTCCATGGCGATGGCGCCTTGCTGAACCAGATCCGCTGCACTTGGGCCAATAATATGAACACCTAGAACGCGATCGGTCTTGGCGTCGGCAATTACCTTGACCAGGCCAGCCGTATCGTTGGCCGCCATGGCTCGGCCACTTGCAGCAAACGGGAAGGTGCCGACATTCACTTCAACGCCTTCAGCCTTCAAAGCCTGCTCGGTTTTGCCGACCCATGCCATTTCCGGATGGGTATAGATAACCGAAGGAATCAGATCATAGTTCATCTGAGCCTTGTGACCTGCGATACGCTCGGCCACCATGACACCTTCTTCGGAAGCTTTGTGAGCCAGCATCAGGCCGCGTACACAGTCACCGATTGCGTAAACGCCGGGTACGCTGGTAGCGCAATAGTCATCAACATAGATGTATCCGCGCTCATCGCTCTCCACGCCGCAATCAGAAGCCAGCAGATCGGTCGTCACGGGACGACGGCCTACGGCTACGATCAGCTTGTCGAACGTCTGCTTCTGCTCACCGGTAGAGTCGGTAAAGGTCACGGTCACTTCGTTTCCGTTGACTTCCGAACCGGTTACACGTGTACCCAGACGAACGTTCAGACCTTGCTTGGTTAGAATCTTCAGGCCTTCCTTCGCAATCTGCTCATCGGCAGCCGGCAGGAATTTGTCCAGCGCTTCCAGAACAGTTACTTCGGCACCCAGACGAGCCCATACCGAGCCCAGTTCCAGACCAATAACGCCTGCACCAATAACGCCCAGACGCTTCGGAACTTCAGTGAAGTCAAGAGCACCCGTGGAGTCAACAACAATGCCTTCAACAAGCGGAGCCGGCGGAATTTCGATCGGACGCGAGCCCGAAGCCAGGATGACATTTGTCGCTTCGACAACTTGAGTCTGACCGTCCAGACCTGTCACTTCAACCTGCTTGTTGGCTAGCAGCTTGCCATGTCCTTCCAACAGCGTTACACCGTTGGCCTTGAATAGCGTGCCGATACCACCTGTCAGGTTCTTAACGATCTGATCCTTACGACCGATCATGGCAGGTACATCGATAGTCACGTTGGGTGCATCGATGCCGTGAACCTTGAAGCCTTCATGCGCTTCATGAAACTTGTAAGAGCTATCCAGCAGCGCCTTGGAAGGAATGCAACCTACGTTCAAGCAGGTACCACCCAGGGAGACCTTGCCTTCCTTACCCTTGTATCGCTCGATACAGGCAGTTTTCAGGCCGAGCTGCGCAGCACGGATGGCAGCCACATAGCCGCCAGGGCCGGCACCGATCACGACTACGTCGAATTTTTCGCTCATAAGTTTCATCCTATTTCGATAAACCGGACGGCTTCTTACGAAGCCGTCTCTATATATGGACCAGATTAGATATCCAGCAGCAGACGGGCCGGGTCTTCCAGCAGATCCTTCATGGTGACCAAGAAGGTTACGGCTTCCTTACCGTCGATCAGACGGTGGTCATAGGACAGTGCAAGGTACATCATCGGCAGAATGACAACCTGACCATTCACTGCCATAGGCCGCTCTTGGATCTTGTGCATGCCAAGAATGGCAGTCTGCGGCGGGTTAACGATCGGAGTGGATAGCAACGAGCCAAAAACACCACCGTTGGAGATGGTAAAGGTACCGCCCTGCATGTCTTCCATGGTCAACTTGCCGGCTTTCGCCTTCTTGCCGAAATCAGCAATGGTACCCTCGACTTCAGCCAGGCTCATGAGCTCGGCATTGCGCAGCACCGGAACAACCAGGCCACGATCACTGGAAACCGCGACACCAATATCCTGATAACCGTGGTAAACGATGTCGCTACCATCGATAGAGGCATTGACGCCTGGCTGACGCTTGAGAGCCTCGGTCGCCGCCTTAACAAAGAAAGACATGAAGCCAAGGCGTACGCCATTGTGCTTCTTCTCAAACATGTCCTTATACTTGGCGCGTAGCTCCATGATCGGCTTCATGTTGACTTCATTGAATGTAGTCAACATGGCCATGCTTGACTGAGCTTCGACCAGACGCTCGGCGACCTTGGCACGCAGACGTGTCATCGGTACACGCTTCTCGACGCGATCGCCTGCAGCAAAGGTCTGCGCCGGCGCAGCCGCTGCAGCCGGCTTGGCTGCCGGAGCGGAAGGCGCAGCTTTCTTGGCTTCGATAGCGGCTACAACGTCTTCCTTGGTTACGCGACCGCCTTTTCCGGTGCCCTTGATGCTGGCTGGATCCAGACCATTTTCTTCTGCCAGCTTACGAGCGGCTGGCGCCAGAATCGGATCCTCTTCATCCTGAGCTGCAGTAGCAGGCGCAGCAGACGGCGCTACGGCCGGAGCACTAGCGGCTGGCGCAGCAGCTGCAGCACCCTCCTCCACGCGTGCAATGACTTCTTCGCTCAGCACGGTGTCGCCTTCGTTTTTCAAGACTTCGGCCAACACACCGTCAGCGGGAGCCACAACTTCCAGGACAACCTTGTCGGTTTCGATATCGACCAGCAGTTCGTCCCGCTTTACGGCTTCACCAGGCTTCTTGTGCCAAGTAGCGACGGTGCCATCTGCAACCGACTCTGGAAATGTTGGGGCTTTGATCTCGATAGCCATTCTATTGGATTCCTTAATTCGTTTTATGCGCGCGCGTTAACCATTAAAAGCATCGTTCAGCAGTTTTTCCTGCTGCTCGGCATGCATCGAAGCGTAACCAACTGCCGGCGCAGCGGAGGCATCACGTCCTGCATACTTAAGGCCAATCTCAGGCTTGAGCGCTGAAATGACGCGACGCATATGATGCTGACTGCAATACCAGGCACCCTGGTTCATAGGCTCTTCCTGACACCAAACAATATCCGTCAGATTGCTGTAGGCAGACATGACTTCTGTCAGGTCATCCTCAGGGAACGGATAAAGCTGTTCGATGCGTACGATCGCTGTATCTTCACGACCTTCGGTACGGCGCTTCTCAAGCAGGTCGTAATAGACCTTGCCGCTACACATGACCAGACGGGTTACCTTTTGCGGATCGATCGCATCGATTTCCGGTATAACAGTCTGGAACGAGCCTTCAGCCAAATCTTCCAGTGTGGAAATGGCAAGCTTGTGACGCAGAAGCGACTTGGGTGTTAGAACCACAAGTGGTTTACGCAGCGGACGAATAACCTGGCGACGCAACAGATGGTAGATCTGAGCGGGCGTGGTCGGTACGCATACCTGGATGTTCTGCTCGGCACACAGTTGCAGGTAGCGCTCCAGACGAGCAGAGGAATGCTCGGGGCCCTGTCCTTCATAACCATGAGGCAGCAGCATAGTCAGGCCACACAAGCGGCCCCACTTGATTTCGCCACTGGTAATAAACTGATCGATGACAACCTGCGCGCCGTTGGCGAAATCACCAAACTGCGCTTCCCAGATCACCAGAGCATTTGGTGTCGTCGTGGCATAGCCGTACTCAAACGCCAGTACAGCTTCCTCGGACAGCAAGGAATCGTAGATCTCGAAACTTGGCTGATCTTCGCTCAGATGTTGCAGCGGAACATAAGGCACACCATCCTTCTGGTTATGAAGCACAGCATGGCGATGCGAGAACGTACCACGGCCAACATCCTGACCAGTAATACGAACCGGATGGCCCTCATGCAGCAACGTGGCATAGGCCATGGTTTCCGCGTAGCCCCAGTTGATCGGGAGTCCACCAGCACTCATCTTCTGACGATCTTCGAGGATTTTGCCAACCTGACGCTGTACAACCAGGCCTTCCGGCAGCTGCAGCAACCTGTTGGATAGTTCCTGCAAAGTCTTCAGGTCAAATCGAGTGTCGTGACGTGCGGTCCAGGCATGTCCCAGGTAGGGGCGCCAGTCAACGAACAGGCCTTTGTTCGGCTCCTTGACCAGGCTCGCCACCACATGGCGACCTTCATCCAAGGCACTACGATAGTTTTCGAACTGAGCCTGTACCTGCTCGGTGCTCATTACACCAGCCTGTACCAACGCATCCGCATAAAGATCACGTGTGGTACGTTGCTTGGTGATTTGCTGATACATCAGCGGTTGAGTACCACTGGGCTCGTCAGCTTCGTTATGGCCACGGCGACGATAGCAAACGAGGTCAATGACTACGTCACGCTTGAAATGCATGCGGTAGTCGACCGCCAGCTGTGTCACGAAGAGAACCGCTTCCGGATCATCTCCGTTCACGTGGAAGATAGGCGCCTGCACCATTTTGGCAACATCAGTTGCATACTCAGTGGAACGGGCATCTTCCTGGCGGTTTGTGGTAAAACCGACCTGGTTGTTGATGATGATATGCAGCGTGCCACCGGTTTTGTAAGCCCGGGTCTGGGACATCTGCAGGGTTTCCATCACTACACCCTGCCCTGCAAAGGCCGCATCACCATGAATGGAAATCGGAACGACCTTGTCGCCGGATTTGTCGCTACGACGATCCTGACGTGCGCGTACCGATCCTTCCACCACTGGAGAAACGATTTCCAGGTGTGACGGGTTAAAGGCGAGCGCCAGGTGAACCTCTCCACCTTCAGTCATTACGTTAGAGGAGAAACCCTGGTGGTACTTCACATCACCGGAGCCCAACTCAACGATTTTCTTGCCCTCGAACTCATCGAAAAGATCGCGAGGATTTTTGCCTAGCGTGTTAACCAGTACGTTCAAGCGGCCGCGGTGGGCCATACCGATTACGATCTCCTGGGCGCCATAGGAGCCGGAGCGCTGAATGATTTCGTCAATCAGCGGAATGAGGCTTTCGCCACCCTCCAGGCCAAAGCGCTTGGTGCCCGGATACTTGGTACCCAGATACTTTTCCAAACCCTCTGCGGCCGTTAAGCGCTCGAGCAGGTGTGTCTTGGCTTCGGCGGAATATTGAGGACGCCCACGGACACTTTCCAGACGCTGCAGGAACCAGCGGCGCTCCTCGGAATCGACAATATGCATGAACTCCGCACCGACAGTGCGGCAATATGTCTCTTGCAGAGCATCCCGTATTTCCCGCAGAGTTGCCTCTTCTTTACCGAAGTACAACTCGCCGGTGCGGAAGGTCGTATCGAGATCTGCGTCAGTCAACCCATAGTGATTGAGTGACAGGTCGGCAGGCGCTTGACGCTGCCACAACCCCAGCGGATCCAGACTCGCAGCCTGATGGCCGCGCATACGATAAGCCTGAATAAGGCGCAGAACTTCGACCTGCTTCTTCTCATGCTCACTGCTAACTGTACCTGCTGAGACAGGCTGGGCACGGCGTTGATTTTTTGCCAGGAGAACGAAGTGATCACGGATCGCTGAGTGCGATACGTCAGGGGAGAAATTTCCATCTGCAGGAAGCTTCTGGAAATAAGAGCGCCATTCCTCAGGAACGGCATTGGGATCGTGCAGATAGAGCTCATAGAGCTCTTCGACATAGGAGGCATTCCCACCTGATAGGTGAGCGCTTTCCCACATCCGCTGCATAACGCTTTCGTGCATTTAAGTCACCCCTCGGTCAGGGACAACACCATCGAGTCATACTGCGCGCCAGAAAGCTATACAGCATTCATTGATGTCCGGGCACCAGCCCGGTTGCCCCTAATATGTATTCAATCAACCGGCAGAGCCTACGCCTTGCAGGTCGCTTTAGAGCACCGACAAAGGATTCTGTTCCTTTGTCGGTGCAAATCGCTAATTAAGTACCGCTCTGAAGCAGCATGCTACGCACATGACCAATTGCTTTCGTTGGGTTCAACCCCTTCGGACATACCGTCACGCAGTTCATAATCGAACGGCAACGGAAGACACTGAAGGGATCGTCCATGGCGGCAAGACGCTCCTGAGTATGCGTATCACGGCTGTCAGCCAGGAAACGATAGGCTTGCAGCAGCGCAGCAGGGCCCAGGAACTTGTCAGGGTTCCACCAGAACGACGGGCAAGACGTAGAACAGCAGGCGCACAGGATGCACTCGTACAACCCATCAAGCTTTTCGCGCTCTTCAGGTGTTTGCAGCCGCTCGATAGCTGGCGCAGGCGTCTCGTTTTGCAGATAGGGCTGCACCTTCTCGTACTGCTTATAGAAGATGCTCATATCGACCACGAGGTCACGGATGACAGGCAGACCCGGTAAAGGACGAACAACCAGCTTGTTACCTTTTACAACGCTTGAAAGCGGTGTAATACATGCCAAGCCATTCTGGCCATTGATATTCATACCATCGGAGCCGCAAACACCCTCGCGGCAAGAGCGACGGTAAGAGAACGTAACATCCTGTTCTTTGATCAAGGCCAGGATGTCAAGAACCATCAGATCCTTACCACCGGTCTCGATCTGAAATTCCTGCATGAAAGGAAGTTCATCCTTTTCAGGGTTGTAGCGGTAAACACTGACTTGCAACATAACGGCAAACCTCAGTATGTACGAACTTTAGGTTCGAACGTAGGAACTGTCTTCGGAGAGAAATTGACAGCGCGCTTGGTAACACGCTTGTCTTCTGGGAAGTACAAGGTATGGCAGAGCCAGTTCTCGTCGTCCCGCTCTTCAAAATCTTCGCGAGCATGCGCTCCACGACTTTCCTTGCGGGTTTCCGCTGCAATAGCAGTGGCTTCAGCAACTTCCAAAAGGTTCTGTAGCTCGAGTGCCTCGATACGGGCCGTGTTGAATGCCTGGCTCTTGTCTGCAATCTTCACGTTGGCGATTCGCTCGCGCAGCTCGGAAAGCTGTGCGATACCCTTCTGCATGTACTCGCCCGTACGGAATACACCGAAGTAGTTCTGCATGCAGCTCTGAAGCTCTTTGCGCAGAGGCGCTACGTCTTCTCCAGTGCTGCGTTCGTTGACACCAGAAATGCGAGCCAGGGAGTGCTCGATATCACTGGCGCTGGCGTCGCGATGCTCAACACCTTCCTTCAATGCTTTTTCCAAATGCAGACCCGCTGCGCGACCAAAGACAACAAGGTCAAGCAGAGAGTTGCCACCCAGACGGTTTGCACCATGAACCGACACACAGGCTACCTCGCCCACGGCGAAAAGCCCTTCAATGATCTTATCATTGCCATCGGTATCCTGAGTGATCGCTTGTCCATGAATATTGGTAGCGATACCACCCATCATGTAATGGCAGGTCGGAATAACAGGAATAGGTGCCTTGACCGGATCAACATGCGCGAATGTTTTGGACAACTCGCAAATGCCTGGCAAACGGCCGTGAAGCACTTCTTCACCTAGGTGATCCAGCTTCAACAGTACATGGTCGGCGTCTGGGCCACAGCCATTGCCTGCAATGATCTCTTTGATCATGGACCGAGCAACAACGTCTCGTCCAGCCAGGTCTTTGGCATTAGGCGCATAACGCTCCATGAAGCGCTCGCCATGCTTGTTGATGAGGTAACCACCCTCACCACGGCAACCTTCGGTTACCAGGACGCCCGCACCGGCAATACCGGTTGGGTGGAACTGCCACATTTCAATGTCTTGAACAGGCACACCTGCACGCAATGCCATACCGATACCATCGCCGGTATTGATCAGCGCGTTGGTAGTAGAAGCGTAAATACGTCCAGCACCGCCGGTGGCCAGAACAGTGGCTTTCGAACGAATGTAAACGGTCTCACCCGTTTCGATGCAAACTGCAATGATCCCAACGATGGATCCATCCTGGTTTTTTACCAGATCGACTGCATACCACTCATTCAAGAAGACTGTATTGTTCTTCAGATTGTTTTGATAAAGGGTATGCAACAGCGCATGACCGGTACGGTCAGCCGCAGCACACGTACGCGCCGCCTGGCCGCCTTTACCATAGTCCTTGGACTGCCCACCGAATGGGCGCTGATAGATACGGCCTGTTTCAGTACGGGAGAACGGGAGGCCCATGTGTTCCAGTTCGAAAACCGCTTCGGGACCCACAGAGCACATGTACTCGATGGCATCTTGGTCGCCAATGTAGTCCGACCCCTTTACAGTGTCGTACATATGCCAGCGCCAATCGTCATTCGGGTCAGCCGATGCGATGGCACAGGTAATACCGCCCTGAGCGGATACGGTATGGGAACGAGTAGGGAAAACCTTAGTAACAACAGCTGTCTTGTGACCTGACTGGGCCAACTGCAGCGCTGCACGCATGCCTGCGCCGCCGCCACCTACGATGATGGCGTCAAAAGAAAGAGTACGAATACTGGACATGACTCACACACCCCAAAGAATCTGTACGCCCCACACAAAGAAGGCGAACATGGCAACACCACACACAGCCTGGAACAGGAAACGCACTGTCGTGGCGCCCTTACCCAAGGCCATAGGGGTCAGATAATCGGTAGAGATGGTCCACATGCCTACCCAGGCATGAACCCCAACCGAAACCAAGGCGAGCAAGCTGAAGATGCGCATCCAGCCGTTGCTATACAGCCCATGCCATTGCTCAAACGACATATCGGGGTGAAGCACGACATATCCAAGTAAGAAAAGCGTATAAATCGCAAGAATTACTGCGGATACGCGCTGAGCCATCCAGTCATAGAGACCTGAGCGCGAGAAGTTAGTGACGCTAGTTACCATATCCAGACCCCCACCAGAACGATCAGCACCGCAGATACAATCAATACGATCTGAGAGCCCAATTTGCCGCCTTGCAATGTTTCACCGGCACCCATGTCCATAATCAAATGGCGCACGCCTGCTACTAGGTGGTACAGCAATGCGGACAGCACGGCCCAGATCACGAGCTTGACCAACGGATACGCCAGGAACGCTTTCACACGAGCAAATCCATCCTCAGAACTCAGCGACAAGTCGAGCCCATAAAGCAGCGCAGCAAGGCCGATGAAGAGGATAACGCCGGAAATTCGGTGAAGGATCGAGGTGTAAGCTGTGATAGGGAGTTTTATGGTCCTGAGGTCTAGATTTACAGGTCGTTTACTATTCACGGCTTCTTTCACACTGAGAGCCCAAAGTTGCCGGGCTAGTTATTGGGAATTGCTTTAATAGACATCCATTACTGGATTGACAACCGCGCTGGAGAGGCACACAGCCTGAGGCGGTCGGCCATGAAGTATAGACAGTTAGGCTGCTCATGACAACGCACCAATTCCATACAAATAGACTAATGTCGCTGCCCTAAACGACGCTCAATAGTGTAAGTTATGAGCACGTTTGAAACCTAAGTAATAATTGGCGCAATATGTTCGTAAATTGACTTTCAAATGATTGCCTCTATAGTGGCCCTGGCCCTGCGTGGGGGTTGTATAAATGATTTCAAGCATAAATAAGGAGGCCTTAATGGCTGACAAGAAAGCGCAGCTAATCATTGAGGGCGCAGACCCGGTACAGCTGCCCGTAATGTCTGGAACCCTCGGACCTGATGTGGTCGATGTTCGTAATCTTACGAACGCTGGCGTTTTCACGTTCGATCCAGGCTTTATGTCGACGGCCTCCTGTGAATCGAAAATCACCTACATCGATGGTGACAATGGGATCCTCTTGCACCGCGGCTATCCCATCGAACAACTGGCAGAAAAGTCCGATTACCTTGAGACTTGTTACCTTTTACTAAAAGGTGAATTGCCTAACGAAGAACAAAAGCAGAACTTTGTAAGCATCATCAAGAACCACACCATGGTTCATGAACAGCTCAAGACGTTCTTCAATGGCTTTCGTCGTGACGCTCACCCAATGGCCATCATGTGTGGCGTAGTAGGCGCACTTTCCGCCTTCTATCATGACTCCCTGGATATCCAGGACCCGCATCATCGTGAAATTTCGGCCATGCGCCTGATTGCCAAGATGCCAACCCTGGCCGCCATGGTTTACAAGTACTCCATGGGCCAGCCAATGATGTATCCCGATAATCGCCTGGGATACGCAGAAAACTTCCTTCACATGATGTTCAATACACCTTGCGAAATTAAGCCGGTCAGCCCGGTTCTCGCAAAGGCAATGGACAAAATCTTTATTCTGCATGCCGACCACGAGCAAAACGCTTCCACCTCGACAGTTCGGCTGGCAGGCTCCTCGGGTGCAAACCCATTCGCCTGCATCGCAGCCGGTATTGCAGCGCTTTGGGGCCCCGCTCACGGCGGAGCAAACGAAGCAGTATTGCGAATGCTGGATGAGATTGGCGATGTCAGCAATATTGATAAGTTCGTCGCCAAGGCCAAGGATAAAAACGATCCATTCAAGCTAATGGGCTTTGGCCATCGCGTTTACAAGAACTTTGACCCTCGCGCCAAAGTTATGAAACAGACATGCGATGAAGTTCTTGCTGAACTTGGCATTAATGATCCTCAGCTTGAACTTGCCATGCAATTGGAAGAACTTGCGCGCAAAGATCCTTACTTCATTGAAAGAAATCTTTACCCCAACGTCGACTTCTATTCAGGAATTATCCTAAAAGCAATCGGCATACCCACCAGTATGTTTACTGTGATCTTCGCCCTGGCCAGAACAGTAGGCTGGATCTCTCACTGGCAAGAAATGCTTTCCAGCCCCTATAAGATTGGTCGTCCTCGCCAACTTTATACCGGCCCAACCAAGCGCGATATTAATCCGATTAATAATCGTTAATAAAAAGCCCCGACAGGGGCTTTTTTATTGCCTTAATAAGCCCAAATTAAAAAGCCCGCATCTTACGATGCGGGCTTTTTACTAGACAGTAACTAATTACTGCTTAGCTTGAGCTTCAACTTCAGCTTCTACGCGACGGTTAACGGCACGGCCAGCTTCAGTGGAGTTGTCAGCTACAGGACGGCTCTCGCCGTAACCTACAGCATTTACACGATTGCCAGAAACACCATACTGGTTAACCAGAACGTTACGAACTGCGTTTGCGCGACGCTCAGACAGACGCTGGTTGTAAGCATCAGTACCAACAGAGTCAGTGTGACCTTCTACAGTAGTAGAAGTCTGCGGATACTGCTGCATGAAGTCAGCCAGGTTCTTGATATCGCCATAGCTCTCAGGCTTCACAACAGCCTTGTCAAAGTCGAACTTCACGTCCAGCTCAACGCGAACAACTTCTGCAACAGCCGGGCAACCGTTGGCATCAACAGTTACGTTAGCCGGAGTGTTCGGGCACTGATCGACGTTATCGCAAACGCCATCGTTGTCAGAATCGGTGCACACATCAGCAACCGGCTCCGGTGCTGGTGCAGCTTCCTGACGACGGGAAGAACCACCGAAGTTCACACCCACACCTACGACAGCAGACCATTCACCCTGGTCATCATCGATGTTGTAGTTGCCTTCCAGGCCACCGCGAGCGTACAGGTTCTCGGTGAAGTAGTACTTCAGGCCCGCACCTACGTTTGCGAACGTAGTGTGGTTGCGGCCGTGATGGTCAGCATGCGCATCAGTCAGGGACTGGTGAGCGAAACCGCCAGAAACGTAAGGACGCAGACCTACACCAGGAGTACCCCAGTGGTAGTAGGCATCAAGGGCAGCCAGGCTACCGTGAATCTTTTTGTGACCTTCATCGTGGTCGCCACGTACGTCGTGGTACTCACCATAGGACAGCGCCAGCTCGACGTCGTCAGTCAGGAAGTAACCCACCGAACCGCCATACAGGTTGGCATTGCTCATGTCACGCTGGCTGTCGGTGAAGTAGCGCTTGCCAAACAGCTCGCCCTCTACTGCGCCTTGACCCTGAGCCATGGCGCTCAGAGAAGAAGCGGCGACCAGGGAGCCAATGACGACGCCTAAGGTGCTCTTCAATTTCATCCTATGTATCCCCATCTTAATGATATTAGTGTTCCGGCAATCTCCGGAGGCTTTGACAACAAGTTATTCAGAAGTTCATAAAAAACAGTGGACTATGGTGTTACCTAGCCCTCAACTTCTGCTGCGAACTTGTCACGCAGCTTATCCAGTGCCCGCTTATAACGCATCTTGGTCGCACTGAGCCCCATGTGCATGATGTCTGCAATTTCCTGGAACTCGAGCTCCGCCACAAAGCGTAACACCAGAATTTCTCGATCAATCTGATTCACATGGGCTAGCCAGCGATCCAGACCACCCCGCTCTTCCAACTTTGGCGCTTTTTCATCCGAAGCTTCTTCGATCGGCTCCAGACTCAAAGCATCTACCAGACGACGCTTACGACGCTCCTTCCGGTATTGGGTAATGCACTCATTGTACGTAATGCTATAGAGCCAGGTCTTAAACTTTGACTTGCCCTCAAAGTTCTTAAGTCCATACAGCACCTTCAGCATGACCTCCTGACAGACATCATCTGCATCTCGGTCGTTCCCCAGATAGCGTGCGCATACATTGAACAGCGTACGTTGATACCGCCGCATCAGTTCTTCGTAGGCACGCGTCACATGGAACAACTCGGTATGTGCGCGCTGCACCAGCTCCTCATCAGTGAGCTGGCGGGGGTCATAGGCTGTAGACAAGGTTTCGTTCAAAGCGGACGGTGCCGGACTGCCGTTCAGTGGGCGGCATGATATCCGTCTCACAGCTCGCTGTCGGCAACTTTTTCACTTGTTAGCGAGCCTTTACACGCTGATCAAGAAGGCGCTTGTTTGAAACCGATATCAATTCATCGTCCGTGGTAAGCAGCAACGTTTTCACCGTACCGATCTCTTCGATAACGCCTTCAACCTCATCGATTTGTACGACTTGCCCGACCTCGAAAATTTCTCGCACATAGATTCCAGCCAGGATCTGAGCGACCAGGTCGCGACTGCCCAACCCCAACGCCAATGCGGCTGCCAGACCAAGTGATGCCAACACGATTGCAATAACGGTATTGAGTAGCTCAGTCTTTATCTCAAGCTGCCCGATGGCTACAGAAATGCTGATGATAATGACCAGCGCCTGGGCAACGCGCCCAAGGCCTGCGGAATAATCCAGCCCAACACCTTCAGCCGCGCCATGCACGATTCCATTGACCAGCTGCGCCAGCAGCACGCCTATGACTAGAACCAGAGCAGCGCCAAACACTTTGGGCAAGTACAAGGCCATGACATCAAGCGTAGACGAAACGCGCTGCAGGCCAAGCGACTCTGCAGCCGATACCAGAAAAACCAGCAGAATGAACCAGTAGACGATGCGACCGATCAATGTACTGACAGGAATCTTGATCCCAACCCGGGCCAACATCTTGGTAAGACCAGTCCCGGTCATCAATCTGTCCAGGCCTAGCTTGGCCAAGAGCTTGGAAAGAAGATGATCAAGCAGCTTCGCAAAAAAGAATCCAAGAATAACAACCAGCAAAGCACCCAGAAGATTGGGAATGAAGCCTGCCACCTTGCTCCATAGGGTTGTCATCGCGGACAGGAGGCTTTGCGTCCAGATATCAAATTCCATGATTACTCGGCTTGTTTGTTAGAAGAACGGGAGCTACGAGAAGAGCCACGTACAGGCTTGACGTGCCCCGAGCCATTATTGATAGCCATGAGGACGGCGGATCCCCAACGCCCCATCAGCCCGAACAGATCACCTGCACCCACCTGCCGATTGGCAGTCTTCAGGACGCGATCCAGTCTGTCGTAATCCGTCGGAGCCTCGGCTCCCGACTTGAGCATATCTTTTAATGATTCTTCGAAAGGATCTGACATAGCGCACCCCTCGCCACTTTCATGCTAGACGGTCGTCCAAAACAGCAAGTCACACTTACAACCACCGCAACCGCCTGAAGAGCCACCACTGAAAGATAGCAATAAGCAGGATGGCACCGCATGCCACAACAAAGCCCATCGAGAATGTCGACCCGGGAATGCCGCCCACATTCATACCAAGCAGACCCGTTACAAAGCTCATGGGCAGGAAGAATCCGGTAATGATGGCAAGCAGATACATGGTCCGATTGGTCCGCTCAGCCACACTGCGCTGCTCGACCTCCTGCAAGAAGCTGACTCGCTCTCGCATAAGCTCAAGCTCCTCCAGATTCCGCGTCAGGCTATTATGAAGCTCACTCCAGTACTCGGCCTCTCCTCCGGCTACCAGCCAGGCTGGTTTCTGGCGCGACAGATCGAAGTAAATGTCGCGCTGAGGAGCCAGATAACGCTTGAGGCTAGCGACGCGCTTGCGCAGACCCAGGATCAGGCTGTGCTCGGGCAGGTTTGTTTCATCTTCTTCTACCCGTTCCTCCATTTCATCGAGCTGTTCAGCAAGCTCAACGACCAGCGTATCGACCCGGCTTGTCATGTAAGTAGCCAGTTGAAGGATAAGCGACCGCGTGTTTTCAGCCCCTATTCCCTCCTCGAGATCCTCTTGGATTTCAGCTGCCGCCTTGAGGGGACGCAAGCGAAGAGAAATAACGCGCTGGGCATCCACATAAACACGCAGCGATACCATATCCTCGGGAACAGCGTTGGGGTTCAGGTTCACGCCGCGTAGAAACAGGAGAAGGCTCTCGCCGATCAAGGGAACGATACGAGGACGGGTGGCCTCTTCCAGAAGAAGATCACAGGCAAACTCATTGAGTCCGCTGGACTGACGAAGCCACTGCTGGGCCTCAGGTACACTTCGGTCCCAATGCAACCACAGGGTTTCGTCGAGCTGCAGGTCAAGAATATCGAGCTCGTTGCGCTGAATCCGGCGGGCACCACCTCGTCCATTCAATACATAGCCATATACGAGGCCGCGTTCGTTACCGCTTTCGTAATCCTGCATTCCAGATTCTCGTTACTCTTTCATTCGCCTGGCATCTCAAGCCGCTGCGAGGAGACGATAATGCCGTTGTTATCAGCGTACAGATAATGGCCAACTTCAAAAGTGACCCCGCCAAACACAAGGGGTATATCGCGCTGCCCTACTCCACGCTTTTCGGATTTTCTGGGATGCGAAGCCAGTGCTTGGATACCTAGGTTGGTCTCAGCCAGTACATCCACATCCCGGACGCATCCGTAAATCACGATACCAGCCCATCCATTGGCTGCTGCTTTTTCAGCCAGCATATCGCCCAGAAGCGCACAGCGCATGGACCCACCGCCGTCCACGACCATGACCTTTCCCGAACCGTCTTCCTCGACCCGCTCCTTTACATACGAATTATCTTCAAAACATTTGATGGTGACAATTTGCCCACCAAACGAGTCGCAGCCACCAAAATTACTAAACAATGGCTCTACCACTTGTATCAGGTCGGGATAGGCATCACAGAGATCAGGTGTGACGTAGCGCATATGAGGCCTCTCTCGAGACGTTAAAGGTCGATACCGATACGATCCCGCTCATAGGCAGGATTGAGCAATTTCAACTCAGGACAGTTGGCGTTGACTGCCTTGCCTGTGTGCACATCGAACTCAAAGCCATGCCTGGGACATCGTATCGAGTCCGAGGTTAAGGCGCCCTGAAACAGTGAAGCGCCCTGATGGGGACACCTGTCTTCAAAAAGGATATGTTTGCCCTCGATGACCATCAGTACGATTGGCAACCCCTTGATCAGGAAGCGCTGACGATATCCTTCCTCAAGATTCAATAACCTTTCAAGCGGCACGAACATGGGCTCTCCTAACGATATCGCCCGCTGCGCATTGGGCTCCTGAGTGAATCCAGGGCTACTATTCAGTCAGTTCGATACTAGGTGCAACATCCTGCTTTTGTGAAGCTTTTTCGATACTGGTCAGCCATTCTGAAATTAGCCCGCTAAAGTGCCGATGTGCTTCCCGTGCCATGAAAGGCGAGGCATGACTCATACCGTTTTCGCGGGAAAGAAGCTGACCTAGAGAGATGAAATCCTTATACTGCCCTCCGAAACGGTCAAACAGCATTCGGCACGCCTCAGCGCTCACCAGTGGGTCATTGGCAGCTGCCAGTCCCAGTACAGGTATTGAGAGCGAAGACAATCGCGTTAGCAGCCGGTCCCGCTCGGAGCGACTACTGCCCAGTGCACGCTCATCCTGAAGTGCCTTTAGCAGCACCTTTGGCTCATCCTCAGGACCAACGCCTACTCCATGGCCGGAAATAGTCGAGCGCATTTTTTCCCGCCACGACAGCAGCCCCCACAGACGGTCGGACGTGGCAACGCCCAACAAGCCCAGCGACTTGACTGAGCGCTCGGCCAGCCATTCGTTGAGAACGCTCAAAACAACCGCAAGCCCGCCCTGCCCGTGCCCTATCCAGTGACCTGGCAACCCCGATTGCTCCTCTACAAAGGCTGCAATTGCTGGAAGGTCATAGCGTGCATAGTCAGATAATTGATTGCTCACATACTCCAGGTTGCGTGGTGAGCAGCCATGACCGCGCATCTCGGCAATCCAGACGTCGAATCCGGCATCGACAAGCTCGACACCCAGCCCTGTACCGCTCGCGGAATACCACGTAAAACGATTACCAAAGGCACCATGAACGAGGATAACGGGAGGTCTGTAGGGCGCTTGCCGGTTCAGCCGCCCAAGGCGTGTCAGAGACAGCTCAACACTAAGGTCTGAGCTATTGTTGGGCTTGAGAAGGTACACATCTTCGGTTAAGTCCCCGTATAACTCGGCGCGCACGAGCGCAACAGGGAAAAGCTGGCTACTGCTTTGCATAATTACCGTTACATAAAAAGGCGGGGTTACCCCCGCCTGTGAATGACGCGCTATTTTAAGCCTGTCCCTCGGCCAAGAAGAACCATGTATCAAGCACGGAATCCGGATTGAGCGATACGCTTTCGATTCCCTGATCCATCAGCCACTTGGCCAGGTCAGGATGATCGGACGGGCCCTGACCGCAAATACCAATGTATTTACCGGCCTTGTTACAAGCCGCGATGGCCTGAGTCAGGAGCTTCTTGACGGCTGGATTACGCTCATCGAAAAGATGAGCAATGATGCCAGAATCACGATCCAGGCCCAGCGTCAATTGAGTCATGTCATTAGAGCCGATGGAGAAACCATCGAAATACTCAAGGAACTCTTCAGCCAGAAGCGCATTGGAAGGCAGCTCGCACATCATGATCACGCGCAGGCCATTTTCGCCACGCTTGAGCCCGTAGGTCCCCAACAGATCAACTACTTGGGAGGCCTCTTCAAGAGTACGAACGAAAGGAACCATAAGCTCGACATTGGTCAGACCCATTTCGTTACGCACTTTTTTCATGGCACGGCATTCAAGCTCGAAGCAGTCGCGGAAAGACTCGCTGATATAGCGAGAAGCACCACGGAACCCGAGCATCGGGTTTTCTTCTTCAGGCTCGTACAGTTTGCCACCAATGAGGTTGGCGTACTCGTTGGATTTGAAGTCGGACAGGCGGACAATGACCTTTTTGGGCCAGAACGCTGCAGCCAGCGTGCTAACACCCTCGACCAGCTTTTCGACGTAAAAGCCTACCGGATCGCTATAGCCAGCCGTACGCTTGTCGACGCTTTCCTTGATATCCAGCGGCAGACTGTCGTAATTGAGTAGCGCCTTGGGATGCACGCCGATCATGCGATTGATGATGAACTCAAGGCGCGCCAGTCCAACGCCTGCATTGGGCAATTGGGCGAAGTCGAATGCTCGATCTGGATTTCCTACATTCATCATGATTTTGAATGGCAGATCAGGCATGGCATCTACCGAGCTTTGACGGACGTCGAAGCTCAATTCACCTTCGTAGATCAGGCCCGCGTCACCCTCTGCGCATGAGACGGTTACGACCTGCCCATCACTAAGGCGCTCGGTTGCATTGCCACACCCCACTACAGCTGGAATACCCAGCTCACGAGCGATGATTGCTGCGTGACACGTCCGGCCGCCGCGGTTGGTGACGATAGCGCTGGCGCGCTTCATGACCGGCTCCCAGTCGGGATCGGTCATATCGGAAACCAAGACATCGCCCGGCATGACGCGATCCATTTCGGAAACATCACGGATGACCTTGACCGGGCCTGCACCGATACGCTGGCCGATCGCACGCCCTTCAACAATGACCTGCCCCTTTTCCTTGAGCAGGTAGCGCTCCATTACTGTTGCACTGGCACGGCTCTTGACGGTCTCGGGGCGCGCCTGAACGATATAGAGCTTGCCATCATCTCCATCCTTGGCCCACTCGATATCCATCGGGCGACCATAATGCTTTTCAATGATGAGTGCCTGCTTGGCAAGCTCGGTGACCTCATCATCGGTAATGCTGAAGCGTGCACGCTCGGCAGCCTCAACATCGACGGTTTTGACAGAGCGCCCCGCCTTGGCTTCCTCGCCATAAATCATCTTGATAGCCTTGCTACCCAGATTACGGCGAAGGATTGCAGGCCGCCCCGCCTCCAGCGTGGACTTGTGTACGTAGAATTCATCAGGGTTGACGGCACCCTGGACAACGGTCTCACCCAGGCCATAAGCACCTGTGATAAAGACCACATCCCGGAAACCCGACTCGGTGTCCAGTGTAAACATCACGCCTGCCGCCCCTGTTTCGGAGCGAACCATGCGCTGCACCCCAGCCGATAGCGCGACGAGCTTGTGATCGAAGCCCTGGTGTACGCGGTAAGCAATGGCCCGGTCGTTGAACAGCGATGCAAAGACCTCTTTGGCCGCTCGGATGACGTTGTCTACACCGCGTATATTCAGGAACGTTTCCTGCTGACCGGCAAAGGAGGCATCCGGCAGGTCTTCTGCCGTAGCGGAAGACCGCACGGCAACCGCCAGATTGTCATTTCCTGCCGACAGCTGTGCGAAGGCCGTTCTGATCTCAGTATCCAGACGAGCCGGAAATTCGGCGTCCATGATCCACTGCCGGATTTCGGCGCCTGTTTTAGCCAACGCGGTAACATCGTCGACATCTAACGCGTCCAGAGCGGCATGGATACGGTCATTAAGCCCGCTTTGCTCAAGGAAGTCCCGATAGGCCTGTGCAGTAGTAGCAAAACCGCCAGGAACCGAAACACCCGCACCCGCCAGATTGCTGATCATCTCGCCAAGGGATGCGTTTTTGCCGCCCACTTGCTCAACATCGTGCACCCCGAGTTTATCCAGGGAAACTACGTACTCGTCCAAGGTGATCTCTCCATATTTGTATTTGTGGGAAAGCTCGTACGCAACTGGCACGTTCACACTGGGTCTTTATTCCAGAATCAGTAGAATTCGTTTTATCGACTGGCTACAGGCGCCAAGTACTTTTAAAAAAGTGCCAGTCTTCCAGCAGCCTTTACGAAGCACCTTACGATAAAATCAAAAACCACTGTCTCGGGAGTTTCACCCTGATGAAACGAACCGCCTTCTTTATTTCCGACGGTACCGGCATTACTGCCGAAACCCTCGGCCAAAGCTTACTCGCTCAATTCGAGAACATCAGCTTTACAAAACTGACCCGGCCCTATATCGACACCGTGGAAAAAGCCCGGGCCATGGTACAGCAAATCAACAACGCCGCCGTGTCAGACGGTGCGCGCCCCATTATTTTCGACACCATCGTTAATCGGGAAATACGCGCGATTCTCGACCAGTCGAATGGGTTCATGATTGACATCTTTTCCACTTTTTTATCCCCGCTTGAGCAGGAGTTGTGTGCTGAATCGTCATATTCGGTCGGTAAATCACACTCCATGATGCATAACGCCAATTATATGCAACGTATCGAGGCCGTGAATTTTGCTCTGGAAAACGACGACGGCGCGCGTACGCAACACTACGACAAGGCTGATTTGATTTTGGTCGGTGTCTCCCGGTGCGGCAAAACGCCCACCTGCCTTTATATGGCGCTCCAGTTTGGAATTCGAGCAGCGAACTATCCTTTAACCGAGGAGGACATGGAGCGCTTGCAACTGCCTGCCTCGCTCAAGGCACAAAAGAACAAACTGTTTGGTCTGACAATCGACCCTGACCGCCTATCGGCGATTCGGCACGAGCGCCGGCCCAATAGCCGATATGCCAGTTTTGCCCAGTGCGAGTTTGAGGTCCGGGAAGTAGAAAGCCTGTTCCGACGTGAAAATCTTCCGTCTATTAATTCAACCCATTTCTCTGTTGAAGAGATCGCCGCCAAGATTCTGGTAGAGAAAGGTGTTGAGCGCCGCCTAAAGTGATACGTCGCGGCAGGCTTCACTGGTTTAGAAAGGGGCCCATGCTAGAATGTGCCCTTTTGACTGACGCACTGTGCCGGAAGCCATCCTCCGCTGGCACATGCCTGGCCTGCACTAGCTTGATGAAATCTTTAATTTATCTACTGTTTAGCGTGCCCCTGCTATGGAGCACCCTGTGCTTTTCAAGCGAGAAGCGAACGTATGGCCTGCATGAAAATGTGTATCTGCCGGAGCTAAATTTACACCTTAAAGCAAAGCTTGATACGGGTGCAGAAACCGCCTCCTTGAGTGCACACCGCATCCATCTATTTACCCGTAGCGGGGAGCGCTGGGTGCGCTTTTCTCTGGCTATTGATCAGGCCCATGACATTACGCTGGAGCGCCCTCTGCTTCGTGTAAGCCATATCAAGCGGCGGCATGCAGACCACACACCAGGGGTCGAACCCAAGATGCATACCAGTCGTCCCGTTATTCCAATGGTTATCTGCATGGGAAATGAGAGGCATACGATTGAGGTTAATCTTACGAACCGTAGCCACTTTGACTTTCCCTTGCTGATTGGCAGCAAGGCACTCAGGCGCTATGACGCCTTGATTGACGTCTCCCGCTCTTATCTGGCCGGTACTCCGGCATGCCCTATTTGAAAGTCGAGTAACCTGCATGCGCTCCATTAATTTGCATCTGAAGATTCTTATCACCGTTCTGGTTCTACTTGGCGTATCCATTACCGCCTACCAGATCTTTGGGCTGGGCATTCCGATCACTCAGGATGAAACGGATGAGTTATGGAGCATTGATGCCAAGGTTACGTTTACTGCCACACCCCACGTGCCCGTCAAAGTACAATTGTTCGTTCCACCCTTGACGCAAGGCTACGTCAGCCTTAACGAGAGCTTTGTCTCCAATAACTACGGCGTTAACGTCAGCCGCATAGAGGGTAACCGGCAGCTGACCTGGTCTGCGCGACGTGCCAAAGGCGACCAGACCCTGTATTACCGTCTGGTTATGACCAAGCGTTTTGGAAGTGACAAGCCACGTGAAGAAAAAGGCCCGGTTACTCGAGACCCTATTGTTCTGCCGGAAGGTCCTGAGCGCCTGGCTGCTGAAGCCTTGATCGCGCCTATCCGTCAACATTCAGCCGATGTGGAAACATTCATCAGCGAAGCCATCAGGCGCGTCAATAACGTCAATGACGACAACGTAAAGTTGTTACTCAATGGCGATACCAGCATCACCAAGCGGGCACAGACCATCGATCTGCTGGTGTCGCTGGCACGTGTACCCCTGGAAAAGGTTCACACCCTGCGCCTTGTCGCCCACATTCAGCAAAATCCGGAACTCTGGCTGCGTAGCTATAACGGCAAGGACTGGATCTATTTCAATCCTGAAACAGGCGAGCGCGGTCTACCGTCCGATCGCATGATCTGGTGGAGCGGTGACGGTCAACTGCTGAACCTCGATGGCGGTCGTAAAGCGAATGTGACGTTCACGCTGGACAGCAGCCAGATGAATGCCATTCGCCTGGCTCAGCTCACCAATTCGAGTGTGGAGACGGCCTTCATGGATTATTCCCTGTACGGCCTGCCCCTCCAGACCCAGCAGACCTACCAGACGATGATCATGATCCCGCTTGGCGTGCTCGTGATTCTCATACTGCGAAATCTTATAGGCCTGCAGACATTGGGAACCTTTACACCGGTTCTGATTGCACTGGCTTTCCGGGAAACCGGCCTGCAGTGGGGCATCGGTCTGTTCACCGTGATCACTGCACTGGGCCTTTCCCTGCGTTCCTACCTGGAACACCTCCGCTTGCAGATGCTGCCTCGACTGTCGGTTGTACTGACGTTCGTCGTACTCATGATTGCCGCCATCAGCCTGTTCAGTCACAAACTGGGATTTGAAAACGGCCTTTCGGTTGCGCTCTTCCCAATGGTTATTCTGACCATGACCATTGAGCGACTCTCGATAACCTGGGAGGAGCGTGGCGCCAACCATGCTCTCAAGGTCGCCATCGGCACGTTGTTCGCCGGCTCGCTGGCTTATCTTCTGATGAAAATCCCACCGCTGGTGTATTTCGTATTTACGTTCCCGGCCGTCCTGTTGATTCTGGTGGGCTTCATGCTGGCAATGGGTCGTTATCGCGGTTATCGCCTGACGGAACTGGTTCGCTTCAAGGCCCTGCTGAAGGAAGACTGACATGTTCGGTTTGATCAAAACATGGAAGGCCCTTTCGGCTCGAGGGATCATGGGTATCAACCGGCGTAATGCCGATTATGTACTCAAGTACAACAAGCGCAGCCTGTACCCGGTCGTGGATGACAAAATCCTGACCAAGCAGCGAGCAATCGAGGCAGGCATCCATGTGCCGGATTTATACGGGATCATCTCGACAGAGCACGACATCGGGAAGATCGATACGATTATTGAGAACCATCAGGATTTCGTTGTTAAACCCGCACAGGGGGCTGGTGGCGATGGCATTCTGGTCATTGCCGACCGCTTTGAGGGGCGATTGAAAACAGTCTCCGGCAAGATGGTTAGCCGTTCGGACATGGAATATCACATCTCCAGCATCCTCTCGGGTCTCTATTCACTCGGTGGCCATAGAGATCGAGTACTCATCGAGTACCGGGTCATCCCTGATGAGCTGTTTCGCAATATCAGCTATGAAGGTGTTCCGGACATTCGAATTATCGTCTTGATGGGCTACCCCGTAATGGCCATGTTACGTCTACCTACACGTCAATCCGGAGGCAAGGCTAACCTGCACCAGGGTGCGATTGGTGTCGGAGTGGACCTGGCAACCGGACTTACGCTACGTGGCACCTGGCTTAACGCCAAGATCGAAAAGCACCCGGATACCGCCCATCCTGTAGACGGCGTACAGCTGCCGGACTGGGACGGATTCATGCGCTTGGCGGCTTCCTGTTATGAATTGTCCGGGCTGGGTTACATTGGTGTTGACATGGTGCTCGACAAAGATAAAGGACCTCTGATTCTTGAGCTCAATGCACGGCCTGGCCTGAATATTCAGATTGCCAATGACAGCGGACTTACCTTGCGAGCTCAGGCAGTAGAGGCTCGTCTCGCCGAAATGCAGGCCCAGGGTATCGTTGAAACAGCGGAAGAGCGTGTAGCCTTTTCTCAACGATTATTCGGTCATGTCTCCTCATCTACCATAACTCGCTGAACACATGCTCACCTGCACACTTTATCCGCTTGACTACCAAGCAGATCCCGGTGATTTCTTCGAGCGCATCCGTAATGCGGAGGGTGCTATTCTGCTGGACTCTGGCAGACCAACGGCCACACGTGGACGATATGACCTGCTTAGTGCCTGGCCGCTGGAGCAGCTCACCCCTTTAGCGGAGGAATCAGGGCATTCGTTTTTCGCTCGGCTTCGTCACGCACTCGGCAAGCTCGGAGCGGCGCAGCTTCCCACCGAAGTAGATCTGCCCTTTGCAGGTGGCGTGATGGGCTATCTGAGCTATGATTTTGGTCGCCAGCTGGAGCGTCTACCAGCTCAGGCCCAGGATGATCTGAGGTTGCCTGAGGCCAGACTGGGCCTGTATGGCTGGGCATTGATTAGCGATCATGAGCGACAGACCAGCCAGCTAGTATTTCATCCGGTACTGAATGCCGCTGAACGCTCGCGTCTGATTGATCTTTTCACGAGCCCGGTTACTCCAAGCCAGGATCAAATTTTTTACCTGAAAACCCCATTCCAGGCGAATGTGACTAAAGAGCGCTATCGCGAACAAATCGAGCGAACCCAGGCTTATATAAACGCCGGGGACTGTTATCAGATCAACTTCACACAGCGCTTTCAGGCGCCCTGCTCTGGATCGGACTGGCAAGCCTACCGCACCTTGCGAGCCGCCTGCCCTACGCCTTTTTCCGGTTATCTGCCCATCCAGGGCGGTGCCATCCTCAGCCACTCACCTGAACGCTTCATTCAGGTGCATGACGGTCGGGTGGAAACACGCCCCATCAAAGGGACGCGACCACGCAGCCTGGACCCCGTACGAGACGCCGCCCTGGCGGATGAACTGCTGGCCAGTCCAAAAGATCGTGCCGAAAATGTAATGATCGTTGATCTTTTGCGTAATGACCTGGGACGCAGCTGCCAAATAGGCTCGGTCAAAGTCCCTGAGCTGTTTACACTGGAGAGCTATCCAAACGTGCATCACTTGGTGAGCAGTGTGACGGGTGAGCTTGCATCCGGTTGCGATGTATTCGATCTGCTGGCCGGAAGCTTTCCAGGCGGCTCAATTACCGGAGCCCCCAAGATTCGGGCAATGGAAATTATCGATGAGCTGGAGCCGACTCGCCGCTCCATCTACTGTGGCTCCCTGCTCTATATCGACGTGCGGGGCGAGATGGACAGCTCCATCGCTATTCGCAGTGTATTGATCAAGGACGGGATGGCCAGCTGCTGGGGCGGCGGTGCAATCGTCAGGGACTCAGAATGGCAAGACGAGTATGAGGAATCTATTGCCAAGGTACGAGTGTTATTGAACACCCTTGAGATGCATAGCCTGACGGATGCCGCTACGTCGTGCAGCCCAGACGGGGCTTTGTTACCATGTTCGTCTTGACTTATTAGCGTTGGAGCCTTGCCATGTCACTTGATCTGGACCGCATCAATGCCGAATTCGCCAATCAGCCTGAGCAGCTTGTTGCCTGGGCATTGGGTCTTGGCAAGCCGGCTATCTGCACGACCAATTTTCGTCCGTTTGAAGCGGTCATTCTTCACATGGTAACGCGCGTAAAGCCCGACATCCCTGTGGTATGGATGGACAATGGCTATAATACCGAGGCGACTTATCGCTTCGCCGATGAGGTCGCCCGCGCACTTAATCTCAACTTGATCACTTATCTACCCAAGCGCTCGCGGGCCCATCGCGAAGCTATTGAAGGTCCTGTGCCTGGTTTAGACGATCCACGCCATGAGGCCTTTACCGAAGAAGTCAAACTTGAGCCGTTTACCCGCGCACTGCGGGAAATGGCACCCAGCGTATGGTTTACCGCATTGCGTGCAAGCGATACTGCAGTACGTGCCCAAATGCAGCCGGTCAGCATCAACCAGGATGGCCTGATCAAGGTTGCCCCCCTGCTGAACTGGACCTCTAAAGACCTGTATCAATATCTGGTGGAGCACAATCTGCCAAACAACTTCGATTACTTCGACCCCACCAAGGGCGAAGAAAACCGTGAGTGCGGCTTGCATATCCAGCACTGATAAAGCAAAGAGCCACTCATCAAGAGTGGCTTTTTTTATGCAGCCTGCCGCTCAGGAAGATGGGGCAGTCTTGAGCGCAAGGCGCCGTTCCAGCTGGTTATACACGACCCATGTCATCAAAAGACCTATGCAAAGTACTCCTGCCAGGAAGTACAAACCGGACGATAATGTCCCGGTATAGGTTTTAAGTGCGCCAATACCAAATGGTCCGATATAACCTCCCAGGTTCCCCACCGAATTGATCAGCGCAATGGCAGCGGCGGCACTGGCACCCGAGAAAAAGCGGCCTGGTAGCGCCCAGAAGATTGCAGTGCAGGAAAACAGGCTGAAGGCCGCCAGACACAAAGCCCCCAATTGCAGTGCTGGTGCACTTAGGTAAGCACTGAAGAAGAAGCCTATGGCACCTAGCGCATACAGGACCGCCAGATGACCATAACGATCATTCAGGCGATCTGAACTGCGAGGAATAACCAAAAGACCAATAATGCCAAAGAGATAAGGAACGGACGAGACAAAGCCGGTCATGATGTCACTTCCGCCAAACTGATGAATCAGCGTCGGCAGCCACAAGCCCAGGCCGTAAATACTCAAGGTCACCGGCAGATAGAAGAGTGCCAGTAGCAGGACGCGCTTGTCCTTGAGTGCATGCAGTGGATTGCCATGACGTGTCTGGCCATATTCCTGCAAATCCTTTTCAAGTTCGTTTGCCAACCAGCGTTTCTCATCAGCCGATAGCCATTTCACCTTTGCCGGACCATCTGGCAGAAAACGCAAGGTTGGCCATGCGAGCAATACTGCAGGCGTACCGATAAGAATGAACAGCCACTGCCAGCCATGCAGACCCATTATGCCTTCCATGCCTAGCAAGGCGCCCGAGAGCGGACCAGTCACCATCATGGCAATGGGTTGCGACAGGATGAAAAATCCCAGGATCTTGCCGCGGTGACGTATGGGATACCACTGCGTGATGTAGTACAGCACCCCAGGAAAGAATCCCGCCTCCGCAATACCAAGTAGAAACCGCATTACATAGAAGCTGGTTGGCCCCTGGATGAAGGCCATGCCAATCGTAATGGCACCCCAGGTAATGAGGATCCGTGCAAACCAGCGGCGCGCTCCAAAGCGAGTCAGGAACAGATTGCTTGGCACTTCGAACAGGAAATATCCGATAAAGAACAGTCCTGCCCCCATCCCATAAGCCGCATCGCTGATGCCGATATCTGCCCCCATATGCAACTTGGCAAACCCGACAGCGGAACGGTCCACGTAGGCTACAAGGTACAGCAGGATAAGGAAGGGAATAAGTTTGAGTGTGATGAGGCGGATCAGCCGCATTTCTGGGCTCATAGCCAAGTCTCCGATTGTTTTTGTTATGTACGGCTTGAGCATAGCAGCCGCACTGGTGATATGGACTATAAAGTAATACTTTTTACTCAACAACACTTCACATGAAAGCTTATTAAGTCTAAATTCGGATCAATACTTCCGTTTAGTATGACAAATAAGAGTTAACAACATGTCTGAGAAAAAAACCCAGTTGCGCTCGGCCCAGTGGTTTGGCAATGCCGACAAGAACGGCTTCATGTATCGCAGCTGGATGAAGAACCAGGGCATCCCGGACCACGAGTTCCAGGGCAAACCCATCATCGGGATCTGCAACACCTGGTCCGAACTTACCCCCTGCAACGCCCACTTCCGCAAGATTGCCGAGCACGTCAAGCGCGGCGTCTACGAAGCCGGCGGCTTTCCTGTCGAGTTTCCCGTCTTCTCCAATGGCGAGTCCAACCTGCGCCCCACCGCCATGCTGACCCGTAACCTGGCCAGCATGGACGTGGAGGAAGCCATCCGCGGCAACCCGGTCGATGCCGTGGTGCTGCTGACCGGCTGCGACAAGACCACTCCTGCGCTACTGATGGGCGCTGCCAGCTGCGACGTACCTGCCATCGTGGTGACCGGTGGCCCGATGCTCAACGGCAAGCACCACGGTCGCAACATCGGTGCCGGTACCATCGTCTGGCAGATGCACGAGGCCTATAAGGGTGGGCTGATCGACCTGAACGAGTTCCTCTCTGCTGAAGCCGGCATGTCCCGTTCGGCCGGTACCTGTAACACCATGGGTACTGCCTCCACCATGGCCTGCATGGCTGAAGCCCTGGGCACCTCGCTCCCGCATAACGCTGCGATCCCAGCCGTGGATTCGCGTCGCTATGTACTGGCGCACCTCTCTGGCATGCGTATCGTGGACATGGTGCATGAGGACCTTCGCCTGTCGAAGATCCTGACCAAGGAAGCCTTCGAGAATGCCATCCGCGTCAATGCTGCCATCGGCGGTTCGACCAATGCCGTGATTCACCTCAAGGCCATCGCTGGCCGTATGGGCGTAGACCTTGAGCTGGACGACTGGACGCGGGTCGGTCGCGGTATGCCTACCATCGTCGACCTGCAGCCGTCCGGTCGCTTCCTGATGGAAGAGTTCTACTACTCCGGTGGCCTGCCTGCCGTGATTCGCCGGATGGGCGAGGCAAACCTGCTGCCGCACCCTGATGCCCTGACTGCCAATGGCCAATCGATCTGGCAGAACTGCGCTGAGGCACCTATCTATGGCAAGGATGAGGTTATTCGTACGCTGGATAACCCGATTCGCCAGGACGGCGGAATCTGCGTGTTACGGGGCAACCTGGCACCCAAGGGCGCAGTGCTCAAACCCTCTGCTGCCACACCGGAGCTGATGCAGCACCGGGGCCGTGCTGTGGTGTTCGAGAACCTGGAGCATTACAAGGAGCGTGTGCTCGACCCGGACCTGGATATCGACGAGACCTGCGTCATGGTGCTCAAGAACTGCGGACCAAAAGGGTATCCGGGCATGGCTGAGGTGGGCAACATGGGTCTGCCGCCCAAGCTGCTGGCCAAGGGCATTACCGACATGGTGCGTATTTCCGATGCGCGCATGAGCGGGACGGCCTATGGGACGGTGGTACTGCACGTAGCGCCGGAGGCTTCGGCAGGTGGTCCGCTGGCGGTTGTGCGTGACGGTGACATGATCGAGCTGGACTGCGAGAACGGCCGTCTGCACCTGGATATCAGCGATGAAGAGCTGCAGGCCCGCCTGGCGGACTGGCAGGACCCGAACGCCAACCTGCTCGGTGGCGGTTACCGCAAGCTGTACGTGGACCACGTACTGCAGGCCGATGAGGGCTGCGATTTTGACTTCCTCGTCGGCTGCCGTGGCTCCGAGGTGCCGAGACATTCACATTGAGTGAGTTCTCAACGCCCCTTTCCGCATTGGCGAGGGGCGAATGTTATGATGCGCGGCCTCGAAACAGGATCGCCACGTCGCGCCTCATGGAATATCGCAAACCTTCACTTCGCAAAAGCATGCATGCCCGAATCGTTCAGGAGTTGGGCCGGCATATCGTTTCTGGCCACTTTCCTGCAGACACCAAGCTTCCGCCTGAAGCGTTGCTGTGCGAGGAGTATGCTGTCAGCCGCCCGGTGCTGCGCGAGGCAACCCGGGTCTTGGTAGCCAAAGGGCTTGTCTACTCCAAACCCAAGGTGGGCACGGTTGTCAGGCCTCGTCGCGAATGGCATATGCTTGATCCCGACGTACTGCACTGGCTGATGGAAACGACGCCACAAAACGATTTCTTCAACATGCTTTCAAGCGTGCGCTGCATTATAGAGCCCGCAGCCGCCGCGCTTGCTGCTACGCATGCCACACCTGATGACGTAGCGGCCATTGAGAACGCTTATCAGCGCATGGAAGCAGCCAAGACGCCGGAAGAGTGGTTACAACCGGACTTGGATTTCCACAGTCAGATTGCCGAAGCCACTCACAATGACCTCTTGGCTAACCTCTGCAACATGCTATCGCTGGCATTGCGCGAATCGCTCAAGCAATCAAACAGGCGTCCCAACCTTCATGAGTTCGCCCTTCCCCGCCATAAAGCGATCCTGACGGCTATTCAACATGGCGATGCCCTGGGCGCCAAACATGCCACCCTGGTACAACTAGAAGACGCACGTAAGGCTCTTACTCTGGTATTAGAGGGCGAATAGCCATAAAAAAGCCCCGGCACGCCGGGGCTTTTCATTAACGGAGCGATCAGCTCAGCGCATCGCGTGTCGTAACGCCGTTAACCAGACGGGCAATACCCAGCGGGTTAGCGTTCTTGAGTGGCTCAGGCAGCAATGCATCCGGGTAATTCTGGTAGCAGACCGGGCGCAGGAAGCGATCGATGGCCAACGTACCTACGGAGGTTCCGCGAGCATCGGACGTTGCCGGGTAAGGGCCACCATGAACCATGGAGTCACAGACCTCTACGCCGGTTGGATAACCATTGATCAACAGGCGCCCTGCTTTTTGCTCAAGCACAGCTGTCAGCTCAGCACCGTAGGTTTCCAAGTCACCCGGCTCGGCAATCAGCGTCGCAGTCAGCTGGCCATGCAGGCCATGCAATGCGCGAATCAGCTCGGCCTTATCGGCAACTTCTACCACAATGCTAGTTGGACCAAAAACCTCTTCCTGTAACAACTCATCACCTTCCAGCAGCAAGCTGACATCAGCCTTGAACAACTGTGGCTGAGCCTGATTGTTATTTTGCTGGGTTGCACCGGCAAGATGAGTAATACCGGAGTGAGCATTCAAATGCTCGAGACCTTTGACATAGCTCTTCAGGGTGCCTGCATTGAGCATGGTCTGCGCCGGCTGGTCATTCATGGTCGCGGCGAAACGCTCCAGGAATGCAGAGAACTCCGGCGAGCGAATGCCAATGATCAGGCCCGGGTTGGTACAGAACTGACCACATCCCAACACGACCGAAGCGGCCAGCTCGTTAGCCACATTATCGCCGCGCTGCTTGAGTGCTTCAGGCATCAGCAGAACCGGGTTGATACTGGACATTTCAGCAAAGACCGGGATCGGCTGAGGACGTGCAGCAGCCATATCACATAGTGCGCGACCACCTCGCAGCGAGCCCGTGAAACCGACCGCCTGGATGGCTGGGTGCTTGACGAGCTGCTCGCCGACGCCAGCGCCGTAGATCATATTGAAAACACCAGCCGGCATGCCAGTACGCTCAGCCGCACGAACAATGGCTTCAGCCACATATTCAGCTGTTCCCATGTGACCACTATGGGCCTTGAACACAACCGGGCAACCGGCAGCCAGCGCCGAAGCGGTGTCGCCGCCTGCGGTAGAGAATGCCAGCGGGAAGTTGCTTGCACCGAATACGGCTACTGGACCAAGACCGATACGGTATTGGCGCAGGTCTGGACGAGGCAGCGGCTTGCGGTCAGGCAAGGCACGGTCGATGCGCGCCCCGTAGAAATCACCACGACGCAGGACCTGAGCGAATAGGCGCATCTGTCCACTGGTGCGTCCACGCTCGCCTTGGATACGGCCAGCAGGCAATGCGGTTTCGCGGCAAACCAGCTGCACGAAATCGTCACCCAGCGCGTCCAGTTCGTCTGCAATGGCTTCCAAAAAGCTGGCACGCTTTTCAGCGCTCAGGCTGCGATAGATGGGATAAGCCTCTTGCGCAGCACGTGCAGCAGCATCAACTTCTTCAGGCGTAGCCTGATAGAACTTATACGATAACTGTTCTCCAGAGGTCGCATCCACGCTATAGACGATAGTTTCGCCTTTAGCACTACGCGCTCCGCCAACATAGTTATGTCCTGTGATCTGCATGCTTAACTCCTTGACCATAAAGGGTTTCAGGACACTGCGCGAGCCAATGCTCACGCAGATAAAATGAGAAGAACATCGGTGTCAGGCACTAAAGGTACATCCTGTCGGACTTTAAGTCATCATACAACATAGCAATTTAGTGATTTAACCGGCCTCTTATGAAGGCAGATTTAGCTGACAACCCACGTTTAAAGCACTTGATGTTCAGAAAGTTATAGCGCTTTGATGTTGCCTATTACGAAATCCGGCTTATGGGAAGCGATGCCATTGATCAGAGGTTTACCGAATTCAGGCATGCTGATTTCGAACCGATCTCCCGGCTGCGCCTTGATACCGTCAGCGAAGGACAGTGTAGCCGTTCCGAAAAAATGTACATGTACGTCGCCCGGACGCAAAAACTGGTTGTACTTGAAATGGTGATATTCAAGATTCGCCAGGCTGTGACACATATTCTCTTCGCCTGAAAGAAATTCCTTTTCCCAAAGGACCTCACCGTTACGGCGAATCCGGCTCATACCTGAAAGGTGGCGAGGCAGCTCACCTACTCGTAATTCAGGCCCAAATGCGCAACAGCGCAGTTTAGAGTGCGCTAGATAAAGGTAGTTTTTCCGTTCCATGACATGATCGGAAAACTCATTTCCCAGCGCAAAACCTACCCGATAAGGTTCCCCGTCATCACCGATGACATACAGGCCGGTTAATTCAGGCTCTTCACCGGCATCTTCGGCAAACTCGGGAAGGGAAAAATCCTCGCCCGGACGGACAACAATGCTGCCGTCACCCTTGTAGAACCATTCTGGCTGCGCCCCCACTTCACCGGCCGAAGGTCGTCCGCCTTCAAGTCCCCAGTTGAACATACGCATGCTGTCGGTCAACTTGGCTTCGTCCTGATTGTTGTGCTGATGCATCTTGTCTCGCGTAGAAGCACTGCCCAGATGCGTAAGCCCGGTTCCGGTAACCAGGCAGTGGGCCGTATCGTCATGATCCAGCGGAGGTAATACGCGACGGGCTTCAAGCACACTGTCATAACTCGGCCCTGGCTCGGTACCCTGCGCCTGGACCTCAGCAACCAGATCACGTCCGTTTCGGATTGCATTCAGTGCCAGCTCACGTGTCGTGCGAACATTACGTACAATCTGGAGATTCTCGCCTTCAACCACTCCTACATGGCGCTGGCCTTCTGAAGTCTCAAATTGAATCAGTCTCATGGGGTTTGCTCTTATCGTTATGGGCTGAATGGATAGCGCATACTTTACGGCGCGCGCAGAACGCTGCCTAATGAGAGGTACTGATTAAGTGATAACCTTTGGTTATTCCCATGATTCCATCTTTGAATTCCATTTCATCGCGCCTACGCGTACGTCAGCTCAAGCTTCTCATTGCCCTTGAGGAGCATGGCTCACTGCACAAGGCTGCCGAGCAGGTTGCTATTACTCAACCGGGTGCAACAAAAGCCCTCCATGAAATTGAAGCGACACTAGGCGCCACCCTTTTTACACGTACCAGTCAGGGACTGGTGCCTAACGATCTGGGACGCTGCGTGATTCGGTATGCGCGCCTTATTCAGTCCGACATTGCCCACCTCAGGGAAGAAATGATTGGCATCCTGCATGGTCAGGGTGGCCGGTTGTCCATTGGCGTTATCATGGGTGCGGTGCCGCTGCTCATGCAGTCGCTCAATCGGCTTCGCCAGAAACAGCCGGAACTGTCGATTCATATCGCGGAGGACACCAGCGCGCGACTGCTTGCCCTTCTCGACCAAGGGCGGGTAGACGTAGTGATTTGCCGAACCAGCGTAAGCACCCGGCCTGATGCGTATGAAAAGCTGATCGAACATCCAGAAAGCCTGGCGCTGGTGGCTCATCCCAACCATCCGCTGGCCAACGCATCACTTTCCAGTCTGGACGAGCTGACAGGCTATCGCTGGGTTGTCTATCCCTCCAACATGCCCATGCGCCTCGCGCTCGAACAGCAGTTTCGCCTTGCAGGGCTCGACTTTCCGCGCTATCCCATCGAAACGGCCTCTACGTTCACGATGCTTAGCCTGTTGCAGGAGGATCCGCATCTTCTGGCTGTGATGCCTAGCGATGTAGCGCTCTTCAGTGAACGCTTTGGCTTGCTCAAGCGGTTTTCCATTGACCTGCAAATCAACAGCGAGCCCTATAGCGTTGTCATTCGCCAGGGCATGGACGTCACCGCACCGGCCAAAATGCTGATTGAAGAACTAAGGCAGGATATGGGGCTGACGGTGCAGCCCCATAGGCAGGAGATTACTGCTTGAGGGTCGAGAATTTGTAGATGGTAGTCTGCTTGTATGTCTCGCCGGGATTCAAGCGAGTGCTGGCAAAGTTGGGCTGGTTTGGTGCATCGGGGAAGTGCTGAGCCTCCAGCGTAAACGCTCCCCAGTGCGGATAAACTTTGCCTTGCTTGCCTTTGATAGTGCCATCCAGAAAGTTGCTGGTATAAAACTGCACACCCGGCTCGGTTGTATACATCTCTAGACGCCGCCCGGATGATGGATCAAAAGCCGTAACCGCTACGGCATCGAGCTGCCCCGGCTTATCGAATGCCCAGTTGAAATCAAAACCACCCTGTTTGGGCTCGGCATATTTCAGCTGTTGGTCGTTGTCACGAATGTGCGCACCGATAGCAGTCGGATGGACAAAGTCCATAGGCGTACCCTTCACATCAGCCAATTCCCCGGTTGGAATCAGCGTTGAATCAATCGGGGTGAACTTGGACGCATGGATAGTCACCTTTTGGTCAAGAATGGTCCCGTTGCCAGCGCCCGCCAGATTGAAATAACTGTGATTGGTCAGGTTGACTACCGTAGGCTTATCCGTCGTTGCGGTATATTCGATCTGCAACTCGTTATGCTCGTTGAGAGTGTAACGCACAGTAGTTGTGAGCGTGCCTGGAAAGCCCATCTCACCATCAGACGAAACATAGCTAAGCGATACGCCTTTCCAATCCTTGCCCTCGATAGGCTTGGCCTGCCATACCTTGGTATTGAAACCTTCCGGCCCGCCATGCAGGGCGTTTGGATCGTTATTGATCGGCACCTGATACGTCTTGCCATCAAGCTCGAACTTACCCTTGGCCAGGCGATTGCCGAATCGGCCGATCAGCGCACCAAAGTAAACGGTGCCGTTATCCAGATAGCCTTTCACATCATCAAAACCTAGAACGACATCTTCCATATGCCCTTTTGCATCGGGCACCTCAATGGATTGGACGATACCACCATAAGTAATGATGCCAACTCGCATTCCGTTGCTGTTTTGTAACGTATAGCGCTCAATGGCACGGCCATCAGGAAGTGACCCGAACGGGGCACGATCAACATGCAACGAGCTGGCTTGGGAGAGTCCGGACATAAGAGCGAAACCTATACCTAGCAGAACAGCAGACTTTCGGGACACTTTCATCGTATGAACCTCGTATTGTTTTTCTTGTAAGGGACACTTGTGAGCCGCTGGAAAGCTCACCCCGTCACTCTGACACAAAATGAGACGAAGTGACTCCCTTTCTTTCATACGATGATTAAGCGAATCTAGTAGGTCGGCAATGTGACTTCAGCAAATAGGTCTTCAACTTCCTGGCGGCTATGGCACTGCATCGCCTGCACCAGGACTTCACGCGTCAGATGCGGGGCGAAACGACTAATGAAGTCACACATATATCCCCGCAGGAAGGTCCCCCGACGCAAGCCGATCTTGGTAATGCTGGCCTCGAACAATTCACTGGCGTCCAGCGCAACAAGGTCACTGTCGAGCTTATGGTCAACCGCCATATCCGCCACGATTCCCACCCCCAGACCGAGCCTTACATAGGTCTTGATAACGTCGGCATCGGCTGCGGTGAAAACGACTTTTGGCTCCAATCCTCGCCGGCTAAAGGCCTCATCCAGCTTGGAACGTCCTGTAAAACCGAATACGTAGGTGACGATGGGATGCTCGGCCAGGGCTTCCAGGGTGAGCTTGGGCACTTTGGCCAAGGGGTGACTATGGGGCACGATGACACATCGATTCCATCGATAGCAGGGCAGCATGATCAGATCACCAAAATGCTCAAGGCCTTCCGTTGCAATGGCAAAATCAACTGTGCCATCTGCTGCCATTTCAGCAATCTGCATAGGTGTACCCTGCTGCATGTGCAGGGCGACATCCGGATACTGCTTCATGAAATCACTGATCACATCCGGCAAGGCATAGCGGGCCTGGGTGTGCGTCGTGGAGATTGAAAGCGTGCCTTTCTTCTCGTTGGAGAACTCTTGAGCGATCTGCTTGATGCTTTCGCACTTACGCAGGATCTCACCAGCGGTCTGGATAATCCGCTCACCCGCTGGCGTAATGCGTGTCAGGTGCTTGCCGCTTCGAGCAAACACCTCTACCCCCAACTCATCCTCAAGCAACCGGATCTGCTTACTGATGCCTGGCTGGGAGGTATACAGGCTTTGCGCTGTTGCAGAAACATTGAGATCGTGATGCGCCACTTCCCATATGTACCTCAATTGCTGAAGCTTCATGATGGCTCCTTGCTATAGCTAACAGCACCGTTGTTATAACCTATACTAACGCACTACAAAAATATTTATAGCCATTGGTAATTATCAATGGCTGCGATGCTGCAACATGGGTACAAGATAGACAGGCACATCCGCCATTTGCAGAACTTTGCCTGCAGTACGTCCCAGCGGTGTATCCCAAGCGCTGCCATGACTATGACTGCCCAACACGATCAAATCGACAGCCAGATCATGGGACTGATCAAGAATGACCTGAGCGGGATCTCCCTGAACGACCCGCACCAAGCGGATACGGTCAAACTCCTGCGCAGCCTCCCCCATTTCATCGCGCAGACACTCAATCACGCGCTGCTCAATATTGGCTAAAACGGTATTGAAACCCTGCTTGTTCAATTGTGCCAACGTGGAGGCATCCATATAGGTTTGCAAAATCGAGTCAGCGAACAACCCCAAGGGTTCAACCGCATGTACGACATACAACTTAGCATCATGCGCTCGCGCCAAGGAAAGCGCATGCTGCAAGACAGAGGATGAGTAGATGCCCAGATCAGTTGCATAAAGAATCGATTGGATCAATTGGCCCCCTCAACTACTGACGTGGATGGCCGTCATACGACATGCCGAATGCTTATTCATCACAGGAAAGCGTAGCAGCGTATTGCCACTTCGCCGTGCAAAATGCTGGTAAATGCCTTAATTTGCGAACTTGGTTAGTTAACATCACACTTCTCTCATCAAGGTAAATCATCAGCATCACGGCTCAGACAAGCCAGAATTCCCTGATTCAATTCAGACTCGGTCATCCGCGTTTTCAGCCCGCCATAAAATAGCCCCTGACGTACTACGAACAGAGCAGGCAAGTGAAATACCTCATAGCGCTGCACCATTCCTCCGTTTCGCTCCGCATCGACCCAGGCGATTCGATCGCATGGCAAGTTCATCTCCGGCAAGCGCTCTCGCGCCCACCGGCAACTTGAGCACCCTTCACCAGTGAAGATAAGCAACGTTACTCCCGAAAGCGCCAACAACGCCTGATCCGCATCAAGATCGCTTAATTCCACAAAGCCTCGCTATTTCGTACTGGTCAAGACATCCAAGGACGCAACAGGCCGCTTCGTCTCTCGAACCGGAAAAGGCCATTGTCGCCTCCTATGAAGACACGTTATGGTTAGCCTCTTGTCAACCTTTTACCGCGTAACGCCAGCCGGTTATGCCCAAGCAGGCACCGTGGCCTCCGAGAACACTATGGCCGATTTACCTATAAATGACCTAAACGTCGTATCAAACGACCCCCTGATAACGCCTGAGCGACTCAAACTAGAGATTCCTTTGACCGAAAGCGCCTCCAAGACAGTCGCTCAGGGTCGCCAGGTGGTGCGTGATATCCTTGATGGCAAGGATCATCGGATTTTTGTCGTGATTGGCCCCTGCTCCATTCATGACATCAAGGCAGCCCACGAGTACGCCGACCGCCTGAAGGTTCTGGCCGAAAAAGTTTCCGATACCCTCTTCCTTGTCATGCGGGTGTATTTTGAGAAGCCGCGGACGACAGTCGGCTGGAAAGGGCTTATCAACGATCCCTACCTGGACGACTCCTTCAAGATTCAGGATGGTTTGCACATTGGTCGCCAATTGCTGCTGGAGCTGGCCGAGAAAGGCTTGCCTACTGCCACCGAAGCACTAGATCCCATCTCACCACAGTATCTTCAGGACCTGATCAGCTGGTCTGCAATTGGCGCCCGGACCACGGAGTCCCAAACGCACCGTGAAATGGCTTCCGGCCTTTCATCGGCCGTTGGCTTCAAGAACGGCACCGATGGCAGCCTGACCGTTGCTATCAACGCCTTGCAATCGGTCTCAAACCCACATCGTTTCCTCGGCATCAATCAGCAGGGACAGGTCTCGATCGTGCAAACCAAAGGTAACCCCTACGGTCATGTGGTTCTGCGCGGCGGTAACGGCAAACCGAACTACGACTCGGTCAGCGTTGCGGTATGCGAACGTGAATTAAGCAAAGCCAAGGTCAAGGCTAATATCATGGTGGATTGCAGCCATGCAAACTCTAACAAGGATGCCTCACTGCAGCCGCTGGTAATGGATAACGTTGCCAACCAGATAATCGAAGGCAACCAGTCCATTATCGGATTGATGGTAGAGAGCCATCTGGGCTATGGCAACCAGCCGATTCCTAAGGATCTCAACGAACTGAAATACGGCGTTTCGGTTACAGATGCCTGCATCGATTGGGAAATGACGGAACAGAGCATCATGAGCATGCATAACAAGCTCAAGGACGTACTGCCCAAGCGCAAGCGCGATTGATTGCCAGTCTTCTTATAGCCGGGTTCTTTACCCGGCTTTTTTATGCCTGTCGATTAGTGAGGAGCCGTTAGCTTCTGCTGACGCCGCTCGATATAACGCTCGACATAGGAGCAGGATGGAATGACGCTGTAGCCACGTGACTCCGCGTAAGTCAGTGCGTGTTCGGCTAACGCTGCGGCTATTCCCCTGCCCCGCAGATTATCGGGCACAAAGGTTCTGTAAAAATCCATGGTCTGCTTACCAAGATCCATATAGGCAAGATACGCGCGCTGCCCATCGACGTGGATGACAAATTGGTGAGATGAGAGGTCGTGGTCGATTGAAAACGACTCGTTCATATCTGCTCCTTGGCGGAAAACCGATTACCCGCCTTATCTCTCTTATTGGGAAGCGACATTGCTGCCGAGCCTATTTTCAGACTACAGAAATGGCTGCCCCGTTCGGGCCGGCCATCGCACAACAATCATGACCTTAGGCTTAATACAACGAGCATCTGGCGCAAGACTAAGAGCTTAATAGTGCGTTGAAGTTTGCATTAATACAACCCATTAGCCTTGTAACTGTTTGCCTTAGTCGCGCTCCTTATACCGTCAGAAAACCCGTCATCAGTCACCCTTGGACACTTTTTAAGCAACGCAATGTCAATTTATCGAGCTTATGAAAGGGAAAGTGAAAAAAACTCGCGAACCTTGCATTCGCTCAGTTTACTTACTACACGTTATGAGTAGTATGTAGCGCGCAATTTTCCGCTGGGAAATTTGCACTCTATATGGAAGTCCACCTCAAGGGGATAATGATGAACAACGCTCTGAAATTTGCCGCTCTGGCTCTGGCAGCTGCCCTGGCTACTGGTTGCAGCCACGCTTCCAAAGAAAGCGAAGCCCGTCTGACCGCTACTGAAGACGCTGCTGCTCGCGCTCAGGCTCGTGCTGACGAAGCTTATCGTCATGCTGACGACGCTCTGGCTGCTGCTCAGAAAGCTCAGCAGACTGCTGACGAAGCTAACGAGCGCGCTCTGCGTATGCTGGAAAAAGCCAGCCGCAAATAATAGGTCTCTGACCTGTTAAGCCGACTCTCGGGTCGGCTTTTGCGAGCAACAAAAAGCCCGCCATTTTGGCGGGCTTTTTGTTGCCACACTGTTTTATAGCGCTGCAGCAGGCTGATCAGCGGCAGTCGCAGCAGTTTGAGAAGCCTGATTGATGGTAGCAGCCACCTCTACGGGCAGACCATCCTGCGCCGTGACGATGTCCTTTACCAATTCCCAGTTCAGCTCAGCGTGACCACTCAAGTCCTCGCGACGGATCATGGCATTCACTACAGCCGTGTGCTGGTCGATCATGGCCGGCTTGCCATTTTCGCTCGAGAGCGGCTCATGCGCCTCCAGATACAGCTTGCCTTGGCTGATACCAAACTTGTAAGGCTCGTTGATGATGCGTACAGGGGTGTTCACCGGAACCATTCCAACGAACTCCTTGAGATCCTCATTCAGCATCCGGAAACAGCCGTGGCTGACCTGCATGCCGATACCAAATTTCTTGTTGGAACCGTGGATCAGATAACCTGGTAGCGCAAGGTTCAACTTGTAGGGTCCAAGCGGATTGTCCGGCCCAGGCGGAACCACGGCAGGAAGCGGATCACCATCGGCGGCGTGCTCGGCACGAATCGATGCAGGCGGATACCAGCTGGGGTCCTTGGTCTTGGCGGTGATTCGGGTAGTCCCAACAGGCGACCCCCATCCTTCACGTCCAATTCCCAATGGGTAGGTGAAAACCGTATTACCCCCTTTGGGGTAGTAGTACATACGGTACTCAGCCAGATTAATGACAACCCCTTCACGCGGCCCAGGCGGCAGGATGAACCGTGTAGGCAGAACTACTTCGGTACCCGCCCCTGGCAACCAGGCATCAACGCCCGGGTTCGCTGCCACCATCTCCGAATAGCCAAGATCGTACTTCTCACCGAGGTCTGCAAATGTGTCTTCGTAGGCGGCCTTGATAACCTGCACCTCGCCCACGATATCTTCACCAGGCGGTGGAAGCGGCAATTCCAGGGCGCAAGCCGTACCGGCAGTCAGACTAACGGCAAGCGATAAACAGGCGATAGATGATGCGCGAGACAACATCGAAAAATCCTTTGAAAAGAATGCTGTAAATAGTGTCAGTGTAACACTGCGCCTATAAGGTCGTGAGACCTCAGAGGAACGAAACAGTACCCACTTCACCCCGTTTATCTGCTTCCAGACGTTCCATGCACTGGGGGCATAACTGCGAGTGTCTCAGCCAATGCCGAGCCAATGGCTGAAACTTGGGCTCGGCCGGGAGAAGGCTGCCGCACAATGTGCGATCGGCATGTCCGCCTAGCTCAAGCTGGCGTGCAACGATGTGCAGCCGTGTTGTCCGGCAGGCGAACAGATCGAGCTGTGAATCAGGCACGATAAGTTGAAAGCCAAACAAGGACCAGGCGTGACGCGACATTTGAGGCTCCAGAAGGGGGGCGCAACCTTAACGGAAAGGCGTTGACCTGAAAAGCAGGTGAACCGGATTTAACCGCCCCAAACTGTAAAATCTTACAAAATGTCAGTGCTTTGCATTCTGCGTCCGTTCAAGCAAGGGCTGTAAGGCTTGCCAGGCATTTTCCAGTAGTCTTGGCTGTCCGGCTGCATTGGGATGAATTCCGTCTGGCTGCATGTACTGCTCTATTCCTCCAACCCCCTCCAGAAAGAAGGGCACCAGTGCGACCTTTTTTTCTTCAGCCAGACTGGAATAAACCGCAGCGAAACGCTCGGTATACTGAATGCCATAGTTGGGCGGCAACCGCATTCCTAGAAGCAGTACCTTGGCACCTGCCTGCTTGGACTGGTCAATCATTGATGCAAGATTCTGTTGCAATTGCGCAGGGGGCTGGCCTCGCAAACCATCATTGCCGCCCAGCTCAATCAGCACAACATCAGGCTTATGCTCATTAAGTAACGGCGATAGCCGGGAAAGCCCGCCGGCACTGGTGTCACCGCTGATCGAGGCATTGATGACTTTGTAGCTGCCCTTCTGTTCGTCCAGCCGTTTTTCAAGCAGCGAAGCCCATCCTTGGCCCGTTTCTATCCCCAAACCGGCACTGATACTATCTCCAACGATCAAAAGCGTCTGTGCTGCGGCGTGTTGCGCAATTAGAAACAGCGCGAGACAGCCGCCCGATAACCATTTACGCATGCGGAATCCTCATGAGCGCCAGCATTCTAGTTGCCCAGAACCTTAGCAAGGTTGTACCCAGCGCGGAAGGTGAACTCACCATCCTTCATGGCCTCGACCTTGAATTGGCAAAGGGCGACAGCCTAGCCATCGTAGGCAGCTCAGGCTCCGGCAAATCCACTCTGCTAGGCCTGTTGGCCGGGTTAGATCAGCCGAGTGAGGGGGATGTTGTTCTGGCGGGACATGCTCTGGCCGCATTGTCAGAGGATGAGCGTGCGCGAATACGTGCCGAGCATGTCGGATTCGTTTTTCAGTCGTTTCAACTGCTCGACAGCCTGACCGCTTTAGAAAATGTCATGCTCCCCATGGAGCTTGAAGGTTACAAAAATGCGCGTGATCGCGCCGAGTCTCTTCTGGAACGAGTCAATCTGGGGCATCGCCTGAGTCATTATCCGCGCCAGCTTTCTGGAGGCGAGCAGCAACGAGTCGCCATCGCACGGGCGTTCGCTGCTAACCCCAAGGTGTTGTTTGCCGACGAGCCTACCGGGAACCTGGATACCACTACTGGCGCCCGTATCAGCGACCTGTTATTCGAACTGAACACAGAGCTTGGAACCACCCTGGTGCTGGTGACCCATGATGAGCGACTCGCGCAGCGATGCAATCGTCTGATACGTCTGGAAAGCGGCCGCCTAGTCACATTGGAGGCCTGAATGACTCGCCTCCCCTTCTTCCGATTATTGCGTCAAGCCAGCCGGCAGCTTATGCGAGAAGTTCGAGCCGGAGAGCTGCGAGTGCTCTTCTTTGCACTGGTGATTGCGGTTGCCTCAAGCTGTGCGATCGGTTATTTCACGGCTCGCCTGAACGAAGCCATGGTGTTGAGGGCCACGGAGTTTCTAGGCGGTGACCTGGCACTGCGAGGTACCTCGGCAGCTCATCAAGAGCAGATCGATGCCGGCCTTGCCCAAGGGCTGAAACATGCTCAAACCATAGAGTTTTCCAGCGTCATTGCCGGTGAACAGGCCATTCAACTGTCCAGCGTCAAAGCCGTCAGCGGCTCCTATCCGCTCAGGGGACAGCTCAAGAGCACGCTCACTCCACAAGGTCAGGAAACAGTTGGAGGCCTTCCAGATCCTGGGGAGGCCTGGGTCGAGGCTCGTCTGTTACCGGCACTTGAACTGAAGATAGGTGACACGATCGATGTTGGTCGTAAAACACTACGTATCTCTCGCATCCTGACCTACGAACCCGATCGCGCTGGGGACTTTTACAGTTTGACGCCACGTGTCCTGATGAACAGTGCAGACCTGCCGGCCACTGAAGTCATCCAGCCGGGCAGCCGGGTTCGCTACCGAGACCTCTGGAGTGGAGCGACCGATCAGCTGGAGCGTTACCGGGCAACGCTCGAACGTAGTCTCGATGTCAATCAGCGAATCGAGGACCCACGCGACGGTAATCGTCAGCTCGGCAGCGCCTTGGACCGAGCGCAACGCTACCTGGGATTAGCGAGCCTCGCCGCCGTGTTGTTGGCTGGCGTGGCCGTGGCCATGTCGGCCAATCGCTTCGCAGTCAGGCGCTTCGACGCAAGCGCTCTGCTCCGCTGCCTTGGGCTTTCGCGCCGGGAAGCCTTGATTCTGTATAGCGTGCAACTGGCCATGCTCGGACTGGCGGCCAGCGTACTGGGTGCTGTACTGGGCTGGCTTGCCCAATTTCTGCTCTTCCACCTGATGGCAGGGTTGCTGCCCGCAACAATCCCCAGTGCAGGACTATTTCCAGCACTTGCGGGTATGGGGACGGGCCTGATCGCGCTTGCTGGTTTCGCGTTGCCGCCCCTGGCTGCACTTGGCCGAGTCCCGCCCCTGCGCGTTCTGCGCAGCGACCTTCTTCCTGTCCCTCCCAGAAGCTGGGTCGTCTATGGTACGGCCCTGCTGGCCTTAGGGCTGATCATGTGGCGGTTATCGCTGGATCTCAGGCTAACCCTGGCACTGCTAGGTGGCGGACTGATTGCCACAGTGGTGCTTGGCGGATTAATGCTGCTGGGCTTGAAAGGATTACGCCGCCTGCTGGCCTCGGCACCGCTTGCCTGGCGTTTAGGGCTGGGCCAATTGCTTCGTCATCCAGTCGCTGCTGCCGGACAGGCCCTGGCATTTGGCCTGATCTTGTTGGCGATGGCGCTTATTGCCTTGTTGCGCGGAGAAATACTGGACCGCTGGCAGGACCAGCTGCCAGCGGACTCCCCCAATTACTTTGCACTCAATATCCTGCCTGCCGAGAAGGACGCCTTTGCGGCACAGATCGGCCAGCTGTCGCCCAATCCGAAACCGTTATATCCCATCGTGCAGGGTCGTTTGGTGTTGATCAATGGCGAGCCTGCCAGCGAGGTCGTAGAAAGTGAGTCACGCGGAGACCGCGCCACGCGTCGCGACCTTAGTCTTACCTGGGCTGACACGCTGCCTTCAGGTAATGTCATCACTGCCGGACGGTGGTGGGACGCCACACCTCCAACACGTGATCTGCCGGGCGTATCCGTAGAGGCAGAACTGGCCAAGAGCCTCAAAGTAGGGATAGGCGATCATCTCAGCTTCAATATTGCCGGCAAGATCATAGAGGCGCAGGTGAGTAGTCTGCGAACCGTAGACTGGAATAACTTTCAGCCCAATTTCTTCATGATCTTTCAGACGGGAACGTTTACCAATGTTCCCGTCACCTATCTCACCAGCTTTTACATTCCGCCTGGCCATGACCGGGCCATGGTTGAGTTGGCACGTCAGTTTCCAGCCGCAACGTTATTGCCTATCGATGCGATCCTTGCGCAACTACGCAGCATCCTGGGCCAAGTAACCATTGCGGTAGAATTCGTCTTGCTCTTTGTATTGGCCGCTGGAATGACGGTCTTGTTTGCCGGTCTTCAATCCACACTGGATGAGCGCATACGCCAGGGTGCACTTTTGCGGGCACTGGGATCAGAGCGACGACTCCTGATACGCACCCGCCGGGTTGAATTTGCCTTGCTTGGCGCAACCAGTGGACTTTTGGCAGCATTAGGGTGTGAGATCATTACAGCTTTGCTGTATCGCCTTGTGTTCGATATGCCATGGCAACCACACCCATGGCTTTTGCTGCTTCCCCTGATAGGCGCAGCAATGATTGCAGCAGCCGGTCTTTTGGGAACGAGACGGGCATTGACGGTCAGTCCGCTACGCATTCTGCGGGAAGGTTAATCAGGTTTTTATATGGAATGGATGTATGAGTCGATACCGACCGCCTCGTAGTGCAGGCACCCCTTTGATTACGCCCGAAGGCGAAGCGCGCCTGCGCGCCGAGCTGCATGAGCTCTGGAATGTCCGTCGACCACAAGTCACGCAGTCCGTGAGCGAAGCGGCGGCCCAGGGTGATCGTTCAGAGAATGCCGAGTACACCTACGGCAAGAAAATGCTGCGTGAAATCGATAGCCGTGTACGTTTTTTGCGTAAGCGATTGGAGAATCTCAAGGTTATCAGCGAGCGGCCGGCAGATCCCAACAAGGTGTATTTTGGCGCCTGGGTAACCCTGGAAGATGACGAGGGTGAACAGGCTCGCTATCGCATCGTAGGACCGGATGAGTTCGACATAAAACTCAACCAGATCAGCATCGACGCCCCGCTGGCTCGCGCCATGGTCGGTAAACCGCTGGATGCGGAAATTACCGTGCAGACACCAACCGGCGAGAAGCGCTGGTACATCGTAGAAATTGATTACCCCTGACGCCGGGTAATCACGCCTTGCCGAGCGATCCGTGTCAATTCATGCACGACCGCAGCCGCCTGGTCCCTGGAAGGCGCTTCGATGACGGCGAAGTCAAACATGTCCTTGGCAAATTGGCTCAACTCCTGCGGTTGCTGGGCAAAACGGATCTGGAAGGAGCGAGAAGCAGGCCAACGCCTTGGCCAGCCTTCCAGATACCGGAGCAGTGTGGGCTGATGCAGTCCGCCAAGCAAAATGGAAGGATGCGAGCTGAGCGATCCGTGAGTAATGGGGGTCAGGCGCAATTGGCAGTGGGAAATGGTCATGGTGATGGTATCCGCCTCATAAGTCCCGCTGGTCAGCGGTGAGGCAATCACCGGCCAGCGCTTTAGCGGTATTTTTTGAGTCTCGATAGACTCGCGCCCCGCAAGTTGCTGTTTAAATCGGCGCGTTCGAATCCTAGGCAAGCGGTACTCATGCTGTCAAGCACGGCGGTTTGCCAACCGGATTAACGACTGGTAATACGGATGCTGCGCTTGCCCTCTTCCAGCCGGTCACGCTCGCGGGCATACGCCAGATAGTATTTATTGACGCTGCTGACGTAATTGACGACGCCCATCCCATATTTTTCAGAGGCAATTCGCTCGACCTGAAAGAACCACTTGTTAGGGTTAAGCCCCTGTCGCTTCGCTTCGGTCCGCAGCCGCTGAACCCGCTCTGGTCCCAGGTTGTAAGCTGCGAGAACAAAAGCCCGACGCTCACGCTCATCCAGCGTGCGGCTTGAAAAGAATTGGCGGCGCAGCTTTGCCATGTAGCGAGCAGCAGCCTGCACATTGCCGTCAACCGTGCGAATATTCTTGACCCCAACGCTTCGGGCCGCCGATGGTGTAATTTGCATCAGCCCTGTTGCGCCACCGCTACCTTTGGCAGCGCCATCCAGACCTGATTCCTTGTAAGCCATAGCCGCCAGGGTTAGCCAATCCAGATTGTAAGTGTTCGCGTATCGCTTCAGGACCGGACGAACTTCGGTAAGCCGCTGGTGATCGTCTGCACCTAACGGATTCCGGACCTTGGAACTGCCTTTGTAGGCCTTTTGAAACGCCACATCGCTGCCGGTCGGCATACGATGTCCAGCAAGAAAGCCATTCACCGCTTTACGCAGTTCAGGGGTATCGCGCCGGACAAACCAAGTCATATCCTGCTGCTTGGCCACTACTAGCCGCCGCTCTACATGAAGCTTGGGCAAGACCTTGGCCCAGCGGTCTGCAATAGGCTGTTCAACGACCGTAAGGGAGAAGATTCCAGCGGAAACCATTTCCAGCACATCCTCAACACCCAGGCTGGAGTCAACCCGCTCAAGCTCGATGGGCTTGAGCTTACGCTTAGCCAGTTGCGCATTCAGCTCGCGCAACGCGGGTTCGGCTGCGCTACCGGCTGGCAGAGTGAGCTGGCGACCAGACAGCTGATCCAGACGAGTATAGCGACGCTGCCCTGATCGGCTGACGACTACAAGTGGCGTATTGGTCATCAGTGGATGGCTGCGTACGATCTTGGTCCCGATAGGCCCCGAAAACAGCTCACCCGGAGCAGCAATATCACCCTCACCCCGCTCTAGCGCAGCCAGTAATTCCTCTTTAGGCTTTGGGATGAAAACAACCTTGAGCGGCTGAGCCTTTTTGCCCTTGGCGTTGAGATACTGCTCGAAGGCATCAAGACGACGGTACTCTATGCCGATGGGCTTGCCGTCCAGTTCGCCGGAGCTGTTACGGTTCTGATTGACCAGGACACGCAGCACGCCTGCAGTTCGAATCGCAGACAGGTCACGTACGGTCTTCTCCTGCTTCCAGTGCTCTGTACTTCCGACCCGTGCCTGGGCAGGAAAAGGTGACAACAACAGCAGACAACACACAACAATAAGATGACGCGCCATCCGGTTCTCCATGGTTGGCCAAGCGCAAGACAAGGCGCAACGACGCCCTCCCTTTCCAGGAGGCAATGGAAGCCGAACTACCCATGAACACCGACATAATCCTGTTCATGATCGACTTTTTTATTAAATGGACAGACTGATACTCAGCTGGCCACCGTTTATTAGGTATTTCTCATGCAACTGATCGACATCGGCGTCAATCTGACTCATCCCAGCCTGGCGCGAGAAGCCGAAGCCGTTATTGAGCGAGCGCGCACAGCGGGTGTCGTTCAAATGGTACTGACCGGCACAAGCCTTGCTGAAAGCGAGGCTGCGCTCGAACTTTGCCGCACGCTGGATGACTCGAACACGCTGTTTACAACAGCCGGCATTCATCCACACGAAGCAGCAAGCTGGACCGCCACGACAGGTAACAGCCTCAAGGCGCTGGCAAAAGAGCAGAAAGTACGTGCTCTTGGAGAATGCGGGCTGGACTTCAACCGCGACATTGCTCCCCGCTCCGTGCAAGAGAAAGCGCTTGAAGAACAACTGGCCATAGCCGTTGAACTACAACTTCCGGTCTTCCTGCATGAACGAGACGCCAGCGAACGTCTGCTGGCCATTATACGCGATTTTCGCGACAAGCTTCCCGCGGCTGTCGTGCACTGCTTTACCGGCGAAAAACAGGCCCTCTATCAATACTTGGATCTGGACCTGCACATCGGTATTACCGGCTGGATTTGTGACGAGCGTCGCGGTACACACCTTCATCCGCTGATGAATGACATTCCCATGGGCCGCCTGATGCTGGAAAGCGACGCGCCTTATCTGCTACCGCGCACGCTACGCCCCAAACCCAAGAGTGGGCATAACGAACCAGCATTCCTGACTGAAGTACTGCATGAAGTGGCTCGCCATCGTCACGAGTCGCCTCAGGCCCTCGCCGCACATACCACAGTCACAGCCCGGCAGTTTTTCAACCTGCCGGTGATTGAAGCGAGTTTTGAAGATCCGACCTAAAGCTGCTCTTTATTGTGCCGTTAACCTGAGTGGAAAGAAGCGGTCGCCTCTGTAGACCGCTTCGACATTTTGTTCCGGCTCTATGCTGGAAAAACTCCCGTTACGGACACAACATTCCATGAGTGGTTGGATTCGAGACATTTCCCTGAAGTACAAATTCTGGGCCGTCAACGCCGTTGCTTTCTTTACGACGTTGTTACTGGTCTTGTTTGCCATGCATCTTGAGCAGAATGCCCGCCTTGATGCCGGTCAGAACGCTGCCAGACTGGAAGCCAGCCATCTATCGACGTTAGCGGCTGCTCAATTCCCGGTTACAGACACAGCGGTGAAACTCAACGACACCGCTGCGCTAGCGCGCCTTGGAGTCGATGCAGTCTCGCTGAGTGGAAAGCGGGACTGGGTGGAACTGGAGCGCAGCGAAGCGCTGGCAGGAGCCTGGGTTGCCCAGACCTCCGATGGTCAGCCGTTTGCCATAACCGTGGAGCGGGTGAGCTTTGGCGAGGTCTTCATGCATCGCGCCTTCGAATACGGTGTGGCCGTTTTCGTGCTAATGCTGGCACTACTGTGCGCCTCTCAGCTTCTGATCCGTTTCATTCTGACCAACCTGCATACACTCAAGGATGTCATGCTGCACGTAGAGCGCAGCGGTGACCTGTCAGCACGAGTACCGCTCAACAGCCGTGACGAAGTCGGCCAGATGGCCAACGCGTTCAATGCAATGCAGGGGGGCTATCAACGTATTGTCATGACGGTGACCGAGACCGCCACTCGACTGGATGAGGGCGCAGCACGTCTGGCCAGCACGATGCGGGAAGTACAGCGCGGCATGTTGAATCAGCAGAGCGAAACGGACCAGACGGCAACAGCCATCAATGAAATGTCTGCAACGGTCCATCACATCGCCCAGCACACCGCCGACACTCGGGATCAATCCAAGGAAGCCGATCGTTTAGCCGGTGCCGGACAGACCGTAGTCGAGCGCGTCAGCCAGTCGATCTCCGGACTTTCCCAGGGTGTTCAGCAGACGGCTGAAATGATCCAGCATCTGGCTGACAACAGCCAGAAAATCAGCAGCGTCGTCAGTGTCATTCATGGTATTGCCGAACAGACCAACCTGCTGGCACTCAATGCTGCCATTGAAGCGGCTCGCGCGGGCGAAATGGGCCGCGGGTTTGCCGTCGTGGCTGACGAGGTCCGTAATCTGGCACAGCGTGTACAGGATTCAACCAACGAAATCACTCAGATGATTGCAACGCTTCAGGCAGGAACGCGCGATGCGGTTGAATTCATGAACGAAAGTTCGATCAAAGCAGATGGATGTGTTGAAGAAGCTGCCGAAGCCGGACAGGCCTTGGCGGCGATTGCTGGAGCCGTGGCGCAGATGCGCGACAGCAACACGCAGATTGCGGTTGCCGCCGAGCAGCAGTCTCACGTAGCAGAGGAAATGAGCCGCTCAGTGGTCGGTATACGAGACGTTACCGAGCATACCGTACGGCAGACATCCGATGCATCGGCAACCAGTCAGGAGCTGGCCGCATTGGCAGGTGACCTGAACAGGGCCATCCAACAGCTCAAGCTTTAAGCACAAGTAAACTATGGCTTTGATAGTGAGGAACGATTCGCGACCACATTATCAAAGCCCTTACAGTAAGTGTATCAATTAACAGGAGTGCAATCATGCGCCATATGATGAATCGGGCCTCCTCACGCGATACGGCACTGATGCTGTCGGTCCCGCTTGTCAGCCTGTCTGCGCTGACTGTTACCAGCGGCCTGCTGTGCCATAGTCTTGCCAGTGTTGCAGTGGGCGTTGTAGGTATCGTAGCGGCAATGGCGATCCAGTTTCACGAGCCGAGCAAGAAGTCCCACTCGCTTTTTGTCAGCTGATCGAGCGCTTTCTCTAGGCCTGATCAGCACTTTTTGATGTTCTTAGAGCGTTTTTCAAAGCCTTTAGCTGTGCTTTAAGAAGATGTTCATCCACAGTTTCGCGGCTGTAGCGCTGGCGTTCGAAGGTCAGGCAGAACGCTTCAATTTCGCCTTGCTGGTGAGGGAGTCGTTGAATAGTACGCTGCATGAAATGACGGACGGTTTCAGCTTTCTCACGAGTCAGTCCGTAGCGCCTTACCACTCGCTCGAACTGATTGAATAGCCGTGTTTGTGGGTCAGTTGCCTGTTTCCAGGGTTTGAGCAGCCATACCGCCAATAGCCCCATCAACAATCCCCCACCGCCAACAAGCGTCGCAACAAACGTGGCACTATCGACCTTGCCAAACCAATTCCGCAGCAGGTCGCCTTGCGTCTCAGCCTGATAATTTAGAACCCAGCGTTGCCAGCCATAGTTGAGCCTGTCCCACGCCATCCGGGCTTCGTTAAGCCAGGCGAGTTGTCGATAGCGCATCGGTGAGAAGGGTGACGACTCTAGAAAAGCACCTTCACCTCGTGCACTTGACAACGCATCCTCAAGGCCACGCTCTACCCGCTCGGGCGCGACTTGGGCCGTAGGGTCGGCGCTTACCCAGCCTTTTCCGGAAACCCAGTACTCTACCCAGGCGTGTGCATCAAATTGATGGACCGTCAAGTAATTGCCTGCCTGGTTGTATTCTCCTCCCTGATAACCCGCCACCATACGTGCAGGGATACCGGCGACACGCAGGAGAAATGTCATCGCACCAGCATAATGGGCGCAAAAGCCACGACGATGCTCAAAGAGAAAGGCATCGATAGCATTCGTCCCCCCGACTGGCGGTTTGAGGGTGTAAATAAAAGGCTCCTCACGAAAATAGCGCAGTATCGCCTCTGCCAATGCCTGAGGCTCGGGATAGCGCTGCTGCAGATCTTTAATCCAGGCACGCGCTTGCAGGTCGTTGTTGGTAGGTAGTTGCAGTGCGCGCCGTGAGTTGGCCGGATTTATAGCTTCCTCGCGTATCACTTGCGGCCATGATGTCGCCTCGTACATCAAAGGCGTATCAACGGGTCTTCGGCGTTGCAGGTGGAAATCTCCGACCAGCCTGACGTCACTCTGATTGGTTTGCGGCACGTCTAGCGCAAACAGCCAAGGCTTCTGGCTTGGCTCCATAACCACTGTATAGTGAATAGCAACGCCAGCCGGTTGCCATTGTGGGGCAGTGCTGTAGGCAGTTTCCTGGCTGACCGACCAGCGCTGGCCATCGAAGCGCTCGAAAGTTACTGCTCTCCAGTAAAGCGTATTGCGTAGCGGAGGCGTCCCTTCGAAGCTGACTCGAAATGCCCGCTCGGCAGATTGGGAAAGTTCGGCAATCTCGCCGGGAGCGATATTGTCCGAAAGCCCCGTTACGGCCTTGTCACCCGATTGTGGCATTGACCACAACGGTCCCATGCGTGGAAAAAAGAGAAACAACACGAGCATGAGTGGCAGTGCCTGAAGCACCAGACTTCCGGCCAGCCTGTAGGTAGGCCATGGCCGATGCGCCATGCCGCTCTGTTGGAGGCCAATGAGCGCCGCTAGCAGCGTAGAGATGGGCAACAGGCTATACAAGGCGGCAAGAAAGCTGTCATCAAACAGGTAAGCAATGACAACCGCAAAAAAGCCCAGAAAGATCACTACCAAGGCATCCCGCCTTGTGTTCATTTCGACCAGCTTGAGCACAAACATTGAGATGAGCAGCGCGGTTCCGCCGTCCAGCCCGATCACCGTACCCTGGGCGAACCAGACACTAGCGGCAGCTACAATCAGCAAGCCGGCTTTTTCAATCCGGGTAGGTGCCCGAGCCCTCATCCTGAACTGCTGAATACGCCAGAACGCGCACCCCAGCCACAGCCCGACGATCCAGAACGGCAGATGGAACAAGTGGGGCGCAATGACTAATGCCTGGGCAACCAGCAACCAGGTCAGCGCGATACGGGGGATAGGTTGAACGGCTGTCATGAGGGCTGTCCGAACAGAGCCAGTGCCTTGAGCGATGCCGACTGATGTGCCTCACCGGTATCAGGGCCCAGCACGGTTCCTGGTAAGCGCAGCCCAAACCGTTGCTGCTTGGCGGAGCAAACCAGAACCCAGTGGCACAGTTGGGATAGTCGTGCTTCGACATCTCCGTCCAATACAGAAAAGTCGAGCCATAAATCACTGCCTGTCAGCATGGCGAAATCCCGGACCAATAGGCCCTGTCCACGCGAGTACGCTTTCCAGTCCAGCCGGCGACGTGAGTCCCCTGGTTGGTAAGGTCTGAGTCCCAGAAAATCATCAGCACCCTGCCCTTGAGTGCGGGCACCTTCGTCAGCGTCTGCGTCAAGACCCGCCGGCAACAGCAAATCACCCGGTATCGGTTTTGGGTAGATCAAGGCTTTCTGCTCCAGATCAAGCCAGCTCCATGCCACCATCAGCCCCAGCGGAAATCGGCTTTCTACCCGCAGCCTGCCGGGCCTCAACCATCCCCGCCTCACGGGTGTCAGGAAGAGGTCCAACTCACTGGCGCTACCTGCCTCGACATCGGTGTATTGAAGCGTGTCCTTACCCCACCCGATTGCAATGGCCTGATGGGCGCGCCCTTCATCGTCCAGACGCACCCGAAACCGCACGGGCTCGTCGACGAACGCTGGCGCTGACCCAGCTGCCGTCAACCGCAGTCCCGCCAGATTTCGATAGGTATGCAGGATGGTGACGATCCCAACCGAAAACAGCAGAAACGTCAGGCCGTACGCCAAGCTGTTCTGGTAGTTGATGGCTGCAAGCAGCATCAAAATCAACGCAACGCCAAACGCTGTGCCCTGGCGGGTGGGAAGGATAAAAATGCGCTTCTGGTGCAATACCATGGATGGCGCAGCGGGTATGCGTCGATCGAGCCAGGCGCTCCACTGACGACGGAAAGAACCTGCCTTCATAAGCGTCAGAGTGCCGGGACTTCACGGAGCAGCCATTGGACCAGCGCCCCGCCCCCATGACCGGCAGGATCAGCCTGATCCCGCAGACGATGTCCGGCTACGGCAGGCAAGACAACCTGAACATCCTCAGGAATTACATAGTCACGACCGTCCAACAGCGCCCAGGCGCGGGCGGCACCCAGCAGCGCCAGACTGCCTCTTGGTGAGAGACCCAGGGCAAAGTTAGGTTGCGTACGGGTTGCTTCGACCAGACGCAGCACATAGTCCACCACCGCATCGCTGGCATGGATATTGGGCACTTCGTTCTGGATAGCAGCCAGCTGCCGATGATCCAGCAGGGGCTCCAGCCTGGGAAGCTGGTCTCTACCCGACCCACCCAACAGCAATGCTCGCTCGGCTGCGCGGCCTGGATAGCCCAGCGAAAGCCGCATCAAAAAGCGATCCAGCTGGGACTCGGGCAATGCAAACGTTCCCCCCTGAGAAACAGGGTTCTGGGTCGCGATGACAAAGAACGGCTCCGGTAGTGGGCGAGTCGCACCCTCAATAGTGACCTGCCCCTCCTCCATCGCCTCCAGTAGTGCACTCTGGCTTTTTGGCGTTGCCCGGTTTATTTCGTCGGCCAATAGCAACTCGGTAAAAACCGGGCCTTGGTGAAAGACGAACTGCCCAGTGTCCTTGTCAAAGACAGAGGTACCCAAAATATCGCCAGGCAACAGATCGGAGGTGAACTGGATACGTTGAAACGAAAGGCCGAGTACCTTGGCCAGGGCATGGCTCAGCGTGGTCTTGCCCATACCGGGCAAGTCTTCAATCAGTAAGTGACCTTTGGCGAGCAGGCAGGTCATGGCCAGGCGGACTTGCTTGTCCTTGCCGAGCAGGACCCTGTCGACTGCTTGGAGACAGGTTTCCAGTTGCGCGTGCATTACGTTCTCCTTTTGAACAGCCCGATGCTACTTGAACCGTACAAGCGAAGAACAGGGCCTGAAATCTTTTGTGACGCTCGCAGGCAACGCTCATGCTAGAGCGAGCCATGCGAACATCTCCTAATTTCAGCGTAGATCAGCCAGGATAGCCGTCAATGCCGCCGCGGGATCACTGGCGCGGCTGATGGGGCGGCCGATCACCAGATAATCGGATCCGGCGTCCAGCGCCTCACGCGGCGTAAGAATACGACGTTGGTCATCCAGCGAACTGCCTGCCGGGCGAATACCTGGAGTGACCAGCTGCAGGCTGGGGTGAGCGGCCTTGAGCGAAGAGGCTTCCTGAGCCGAACATACCAGCCCGTCCATACCAGCGCGCTCAGCCAATCCGGCCAGACGCAGGACCTGCTCCTTGGGGTCGATGTCCAGACCGATACCTGCCAGGTCTTCGCGCTCCATGCTGGTCAGCACTGTCACGCCAATAAGCAGTGGCTTGGGGCCGGAAAGGGTGTCGAGCGTCTCCCGGCAGGCTGTCATCATACGCAAACCGCCCGAGCAATGGACGTTCACCATCCAGACGCCCTGCTCGGCAGCAGCCTTGACGGCCATGGCTGTGGTATTGGGAATGTCATGAAATTTGAGATCCAGAAAGACCTCGAAGCCCTTGGCATGCAGCGCTTCGATGACAGGTCTGCCGTGGGAAGTAAACAGCTCTTTGCCCACTTTGACGCGGCACTGCGCCGGATCGAGCTGATCCGCCAACGCCAGGGCACCCTCGGCAGTAGGAAAATCCAGGGCGACAATAATCGGTGTCTGGCAAGCAGGCATGGCACTCTCACATATGAATCCAGGGAAGCCCTATTGTCGCAGAAAGCCATTTCCCGGCAAAAGGATTGCTTGTCTGCTACACCCATGCACCAAAACAAAGAGTCACTTTTTGGCTGGCGCCCTACGTTTGGGCAGCTATGGTGTTAGAAAGCCGCCAAAAAGCCAATAACAGGCTGGCATGCTCGCTGCAATGGTTACCCGTGAACCCACTCGGTGAGAAGACAAGATGACTACACAATTAAAACCCGCCTTGGGCACCTTGCATCTCTGGGGTATCGCTGTAGGCCTGGTCATTTCGGGGGAGTATTTCGGCTGGAGTTACGGCTGGGGCGTAGCCGGAACGCTCGGCTTTCTGGTAACGGCGCTTATTATCGCCGCCATGTATACCGCATTTATTTTCAGCTTTACCGAGCTCACCACAGCCATTCCCCATGCAGGAGGCCCTTTTGCCTACAGCAGCCGTGCCTTTGGCGAGAAAGGCGGTCTGATTGCCGGCCTTGCCACGCTAATCGAATTTGTCTTTGCACCGCCTGCCATCGCCATGGCCATCGGCGCTTATCTGAATGTTCAGTACCCTGCGCTTGATCCCAAACTTGCAGCCGTAGGCGCCTACATCACATTCATGACACTCAATATTCTGGGCGTAAAGCTGGCAGCCACCTTTGAGCTGGTCGTGACCGTACTGGCCGTTCTGGAGCTGCTGGTCTTCATGGGCGTAGTAGCACCCGGTTTCAGCTTCGCCAATTTTGCTCTTAATGGCTGGGCAGGCTCGGATACCTTCGGTATGCCCGCCATTACTGGCATTTTTGCTGCCATCCCTTTCGCAATCTGGTTCTTTCTTGCCATCGAAGGCGCTGCAATGGCGGCCGAAGAAGCCAAGGATCCCAAGCGCACCATTCCCAAAGCCTACACGACGGGCATTCTGACACTGGTGGTACTGGCCATTGGCGTCATGCTTTTCGCAGGTGGCGTTGGAGACTGGCGTACGCTTTCCAACATCAATGATCCCTTACCGCAGGCCATGAAGATGGTGGTAGGCGAAAATTCCGGTTGGCTACACATGCTCGTATGGATCGGCCTGTTTGGTCTGGTAGCCAGCTTCCACGGAATCATTCTGGGATACTCCCGCCAGTTCTTTGCCTTGGCGCGAGCAGGCTATCTGCCCGTCGGACTCGCCAAACTGTCACGCTTCCAGACGCCCCATCGCGCCATCATTGCAGGTGGGGTCGTGGGCGTTGCGGCTATCTATAGCGACGGGCTCATCAACCTCCAAGGCATGTCGTTGACTGCCGCCATGATTACCATGTCGGTATTTGGTGCCATCGTCATGTACATCATGAGCATGCTGAGCCTGTTCAGGCTGCGCCGCACCGAACCTAACCTGCCGCGCAGTTACCGTGCGCCCGGCTACCCTTTCGTACCCGCGCTGGCATTGGCCATTGCACTGGTCTGCCTGGTCGCCATGGCATGGTTCAACCCAGTCATAGGCCTCGTCTTCCTGACCTTCATGGGCGTCGGCTTCGTCTACTTTCTTTTTACCGCACGCCAGCGTGCCCAGGCGCCCACGGATAGCCTGCTGAAGGTCAACGCCATATGAGCCTGATAGCACTTGTCCTCGGGATGGCCCTCTGAGACAGTCACAGAACCGGAGTGTGTATGATCTACCAGACCATCATCGGCCATCAGGCCTATCGCTTCGAAGACCTCAAGACACTTCTGGCCAAGGCCAGTCCGGCGCGCTCGGGTGACGAACTGGCCGGGCTTGTGGCCGGCTCGGCAGAGGAGCGTATGGCTGCCAGGATCGCATTGGCGGATGTCCCGCTCAAACGCTTTCTTGAGGAGGCCTTGATTCCCTACGAGCAGGACGACGTAACACGCCTGATCATCGACAGTCACGACGCGTTTGCATTTGCCCCTATCAGTCATCTCACCGTAGGCGATTTTCGTGATTGGCTCCTGCTCGACAGTACGGACAGCAAAACCCTGACAGCGGTCTCGCCAGGCATCACGCCTGAAATGGCCGCCGCTGTCAGCAAACTGATGCGCAATCAGGATCTGATCCTGGTAGCCAAAAAATGCCAGGTCATAACCCGCTTCCGCAATACGATAGGCTTGCCCGGCCATCTTTCGGTGCGCCTGCAGCCCAATCACCCTACTGACGATTTGCAAGGCATTGCGGCCAGCATGCTGGATGGCTTGCTCTACGGTGCAGGCGATGCCGTTGTCGGTATCAATCCGGCCAGTGACTCGCTTTCAACGTTGACGCCGCTGTGGGAGATGATGGATGAGCTGCGTCAGCACTTTGATATTCCCATGCAGACGTGTGTACTGACCCACGTCACCACCCAAATCAAGGCGATCGAAAAAGGCGCCCCGGTTGATCTAGTCTTTCAATCCATTGCCGGCACGCAAAAGACCAACGATAGCTTTGGTGTAACGCTGAGCCTGTTACAGGAAGCGCATGATGCAGCCCGTTCACTCAAGCGGGGCACGCTGGGCGATAACGTCATGTATTTCGAGACAGGTCAAGGCAGTGCCCTCTCCGCCAGCGCACACCATGGTGTTGACCAGCAGACCTGCGAAGCACGTGCTTACGCGGTCGCGCGGACGTTCAAACCGCTGCTGACCAATACGGTGGTTGGCTTTATCGGTCCCGAGTACCTCTACGATGGAAAGCAGATCATCCGGGCCGGCCTTGAAGACCATTTCTGCGCCAAGCTGCTGGGCGTCCCGATGGGCTGCGACGTGTGCTACACCAACCATGCCGAAGCGGATCAGGATGACATGGACACACTCATGACGCTTTTGGGCGTCGCCGGGTTGACCTACATCATGGGCATTCCAGGCGCTGACGACATTATGCTCAACTACCAGAGCACTTCCTTTCATGATGGACTTTATCTGCGCAGCGTACTGGATTTAAGGCGTGCCCCCGAATTTGAAGCCTGGCTGACCCGCATGTCCATTACAGAGCCCTCCGGACAGCTACGAGACATCAACCGCGAGCACCAGCTGCTACGTGCCCTGCCCCACCTGCCGGGAGCCGCATGATGACGACCGCCAAACCTACGCTGGTCCAGACAAACCCCTGGGACGAACTGCGCACCCATACGTCGGCACGTATAGCATTGGGCCGAGTTGGCTCAAGCCTCCCCACGGCGGAAGTACTTCGATTCGGCCTGGCTCATGCGCAGGCAAGAGATGCCGTACACCATCCGCTGGATGTCCACATGCTGAGCGAGCAACTCCAGTCAAAAGGTTTTCGCACGATTCATGTACACAGCCAGGCTGCGGATCGGCAGCAGTATCTATTACGCCCGGATCATGGCCGAATGCTGGATATCGCCAGCCGTGAGCAGTTAATGGCTGAAGCGCCTGCTCCGGACATCGCTATCGTCATTGCCGACGGGCTGTCGTCCTTTGCGGCCAGTAGCCATGCAGTTCCCATACTTGAGCTACTAAAGGAGCGTTTCGATACCGACTGGTCCCAAATACCCGTGGTCATTGCCGAGCAAGCCCGCGTGGCCTTGGGTGACGAGATTGGAGAGCGGCTCAATGCTCAGCTCGTAATCGTGATGATCGGAGAGCGACCTGGTCTTACATCACCTGACAGCCTCGGATTATACGTTACCTACCAGCCCCGCCGCGGACGTATGGATAGCGAGCGTAACTGTATTTCCAATGTACGGCCCGAGGGGCTACCGTACCGCTTGGCGGTTCATAAACTCGACTACCTGATCAAGCAGGCCTTAAAGCTAAAACTGACCGGGGTCAACTTGAAAGACGATAGCGTTTTACCCTTGCTTAAAAGCACTCCTACTGCCTAGACGGGTCTAAGCAGCATAGACTGTTTCATTTGCACGGAGGACTGCACCATGCCCTGGTATGCCTGGCTTTTCTTGATTATTGCGGTGGGCTCGATTGTAGGTAGCCTGTTGATGCTTCGCAGCTCGGCCAACAAGGTAGAGCTCACTGATGAGCAGCGTCAGCGGATCCGTCAGCGAAACGCGGAAATGGACGCCAAGGATGCCCGGAATCGCTAGATATCCTAAGTTGTGACTTAGCGCCTGAACTCAAACTGCAACTCAGCACCTTCGAAATCATCTGAGCGTTCGCGATTTAGTATTCGACCGCTCAGGTTGAATCGATCATTCTCCTCATGCTTGTCGAACAGCGGAGGAAGCATGCCCGTCGGCTCCTTTTGCTCTGCTGTAACAGGCACTGCGCTCTCGATAAGTTCTTTGGGAATACTCAGGTCAACCTTGAGTGGCTCCTCCGGTTCGGGAAGCTTCTGTTTTACAGTCTTGGGCACCGGTTTGGGCTTTGTTTTTTCAATAACCAGCTCAGGCTTTTTGTCCGGCTGAGGAGCCGGCACAGGCTCCTCATCAAAGCTTTCAGGGACACGGGAGGTGAGGATGGGTTCCTGCCGGGCCGAAGTGTCCGGTACTGGCTTGGCATGGGAAGCTGCTGGCGATACTGGTTTTGGCGCGGTCTGCTCTACAGAGGCCGCCTGCGGTTCGGCTGGCTTTTTGGGCGGTTCCTTTTCCGGCTTATCACACCCACTGAGTATCAATACCAGCGCCAGCCAGCACGGCTTATGACCACTCACCATCCAACGTAGAGTCCTCATAAGAAAGCCTCAGGCAGAACGTCGTGAACTCCTTCCTGTGAAGATGGCCCACAGCAATAGCGCATAGCACACTGCGGTTACCAGGTTGCCGACGGCGTTGAGTAACGCATACGCCCACCCTGGCGCCAGTGGGATCTGCCAGAGCGGCAGTAAAACCGGCAATGCCAGCGTAAGCGCGCTATAGGCTGCAAGCCAGACAAGCAGGATGACCATACTCAACAGGCATAACAGGCTCGCCTTGCGGTGCGTTCGCCATTTCAGGCAAGCCACCAGCAGCCCTGTCAGCCAAACAAGCACCAGCGGTACATTGCCTAGCACTCCAATCATCGGCAGCCAGCTTGCGGCCTCGGTCGAGCCCATCGACACCTTTACCTCTTCACGCCTAATGTAAACAGACTCACAAAATGGCGAACGAGTTCACACCGTTAAGCAGCTACCTGAGCCTCTTGGCAGAGCTGATTGGCCAGTATTCCAATCGTCATCAAAGCGCGCTCGGTTTGTCGATTCCACGCCATCCCGCAATTGAGCCGAATACAATTGTTGAATTGATCCGTATTGCTGAAAATAATGCCTGGCGCAATGCTGATGCCCTCCTGCAACGCTCGGAGGTGGAGATCCTTCGTATTGACCCTGGCTGGAAGGCTCACCCATAGAATGAAGCCGCCGATAGGTCGGCTCATTTGGGTTCCCTCAGGGAAGTACTGTTGAACGGCTAGCTGCCACGCCGTCATATTCTTGCGGTATTCCTGCCTGATGGAGCGTAGATGACGGTCATACCCGCCATTTTCAAGATAAGCCGCTACACCCATTTGCGTGAGACTACAGGCAGAGTGGGTGGTAAAGGTCTGTAAGCGCTGAATGTCCGACTGGTATTGATTGGCAATGACCCAACCGATACGCACACCAGGTGAGATCGTCTTGGAAAAACTTGAACAATAGACCACCCTGCCGTTCCGATCATGGGCTTTCAACGCCTTCGTCGCACCGACCTCATAGAACAATTCACCGTAGATATCGTCCTCAATGATCATGAAGTCTCGCTCATTGGCAAGCCTTAGCAGCTGCTTTTGACGCGCCTCAGGCATTGTACTGCCTAGGGGATTGCTCAGCCGGGAGGTCATGACCAGCGCCTTTACAGGCCACTGCCGCGCGGCCAGCTGCAATGCCTCTACGCTTAGACCGGTCTGTGGGTCACAGGGAATCTCGACCACCTTGAGACCTAGCACATCAGCCAATTGCAGCAAGCCGTAATAGGTAGGCGATTCGGTAGCGATCAGATCACCTGGTTTGGTCAGCACACGCAGGGACATCTGCAAGGCATCCACACAGCCATGGGTAATAACAACCTCAGAAGGCGCTACCGAGACCCCGGCATCCCGCATACGGATCGCAACCTGGCGGCGCAAGGGCTCGTAACCCGGGCTGTACATATAGCTGAACGCACGCTGACTGTGAAAGCGCGTCACCTTGCTGATCTGCTGATGCAGGGCCCGGATAGGTAGAAAATCCACATTAGGAATGGCAGCCCCGAAAGGAACCACGTCATCTCGTCGGGACTCCAGAAGCACTTGATTGATAATGTCACCGCGAGTGACCAGGGTTGGCCGCTCTACCCTGCCGATTTCAGGTGTAGGCGCTGTCAAGGCAGGCGTCTGGTGTACGTAAAACCCTGACTGGGGACGAGCCCGGATAAGCCCTTGGTCTTCCAGTGTGGCATAAGCTTGTAAAACACTTGCGTGACTGACGCCCAACTGCTGACTCATCTTGCGAACAGAGGGAACGCGCTCGCCCGGTTGGTAGACACCCCGGCGAATATCTTCAGCCAACTGATGAGCGATACGTTGATAGAGCAACAGATTCGTCATGGCACGCATTCCCTTGGTCACTGAACCGAAACAGTAGCATCGTCTTACCAGATTGCACCGGTACAGCTTGGTAAATTTAGGACAATACAGCCAGTGCTAACGGATAATCAGTCGGCAATGAAACAAGGGATGCCGCTTTTAAGCATGAGCGCGACAGGCGGGCCGTTTAAACCTGCCGTTTACGCTCAACGTGCCGGTATGAAATTACCGTTTTCGTCAGAAAACACCACTTCGACTCGGCGATTTTTGGCGCGGCCCTCGGCCGTCCCGTTGGATGTCACCGGATAATCCTCGCCATATCCAATGACCTGAAGGCGGCCTGCCTCTACACCTAATGCACTCAAGGCCCTGGCGACGGCATGGGCACGCTGTTTGGAGAGGGAAAGATTGCGATCCTCATCACCGGAGTTATCCGTGTAGCCTTCGATTCGGATCTCCCGCTTGGGGTTGATTTGAAGAAACTGGGCAAGCTTGAGAACCGTTTCATTAGCCGTTGGATTGAGTTGTGATCGTCCCGGAGCAAACAACACATCGCCCAGCGTCATGACGAGACCGCGCTCTGTCTGAGTCGTACCCAGGTTAAACAGCTGATCGGTAAGCCATACGTTACGCTCTCGTGCAGAACGGAGTTCTTTTTCCCGCAACTGCAATTGCAGGCGTTCGATCTGCAGTTGTAATTGGGTCGCCTTGTCCTGGCTCAAGCGAAGGCTTGCATGCTCTCGGGCGATATCGCTGTAGCGTTGGCTCAGGTAGGCAAAGTGGCGTACATCTTTGCTGCTTCCCCAATAGCCAGCCAGCTGCTCCGCCTTGTCCAGGGTTTCCTCGGCTCTTTTTACATCCTTGGGTGCGCTACGCAGCACGTCGGAATCAGTCTTGACCGTGGCATACCTGGATTTGGCGTCCTGTAACGCCTGCCGAGTAATGGTGCTGCTGCTCGTACACCCTGTGATCATTGAAAACGCCAGCGCAAGTCCAGCCACCGACAGTACCGAACGTATCATGGCGTACTCTCCAAACGCTTTTGTAATCGGGCGATCTGCTTGTTGAGTTCATCCACATGTGTCTGGCTCTTGTTATTGAGCACCTTGGCCTCGGCCAGGCGAGCGTCGAGTTCAGCCTGTTCCGCCAATACACGAGCTTTTTTGTAATCTTCAACCCGCATGGCTTTTCGGGCCCGTTCAAGCTTGTCGTTGGCGAGGCTGTATTCAGGAATGGAGTCATCCGCCCCAATGTCATGGGCTTGGTCGAATGCCTGGGTGGTCAGTTTCATTTGCTCGGATGGTGCGGGATCGTTGGCGCACCCGGCAAGCAACAGGGCCAAAACAGAAGCTGCCCAACAATAAGATTTTTTCACTATCTGGTTTCCTGCAGAGTCAGGCGACAGCTCTATGACGCTGCCTAAAACCAGAATTTTGTCATGTTGAAAGGCATTTGTCCGTCAACAAAAATCTACCCAATAAAAAACCCGCTCGATCGAACGGGTTTTTAGGAGGTTATTGCTTATATCGACTTTTCAAGCTCAGGGATTAACTCGAACAGGTCACCTACCAGTCCATAATCAGCCACCTGGAAGATTGGCGCCTCTTCATCCTTGTTGATGGCCACAATGACTTTCGAGTCTTTCATACCAGCCAGGTGCTGAATCGCACCGGAGATGCCTACCGCAATGTACAACTGCGGCGCAACGATCTTGCCTGTTTGACCAACCTGCATGTCATTGGGTACGAAGCCTGCGTCCACCGCTGCGCGAGAAGCGCCTACGGCAGCACCCAGCTTGTCTGCCAGGGAGTACAGAATCTTGAAATTATCACCGTTCTGCAAACCACGACCGCCCGATACCACCACTTTCGCAGCGCCCAAGTCCGGGCGACCTGTCGTGGCCAATTCTTCGTTCACGAAGCGGGAAATACCTGCATCCTGTACGGAAGAAACCGCTTCGATAGCGGCAGAACCACCTTCGGCAGCAACCGGATCAAAACCAGTAGCGCGCACGGTAATAACTTTTACCGGAGCGGATGACTGCACGGTTGCAATCGCATTACCGGCATAGATGGGCCGCTTGAAGGTATCCGGACTTTCTACCGAAATGATCTCGGAAATCTGATCCACGTCTAGTAGCGCAGCAATACGTGGCATGAAATTCTTGCCGTTCGAACCGGCTGGCGATAGTACGTGGGTGTACCCATTGCCTTTAACCAGCTCAACAACCAACGGCGCCACGTTTTCTGGCAACTGGTAGGCGTAAGCAGCATTATCGGCAACCAACACCTTGGAAACGCCCTCGGCTTTGGCAGCAGCTTCAGCCGCACCACCGCAGCTCTGACCGGCGATCAGAACATGAATATCACCACCGATGGCTTTGGCTGCAGCCACGGTATTGAGCGTTGCGCCATTGAGCGCAGCATTACTGTGTTCGGCAATGACCAGAATAGCCATCAGATCACCTTCGCTTCGTTCTTGAGTTTTTCGACCAGTTCAGCAACCGACTTCACCTTGATACCTGCCTGACGGCCAGCCGGTGCTTCCACCTTCAGCGTCTTGACAGTCGAAGCCGTGCTAACACCCAGAGCGTCCGGCGTTAAGACATCCAGTGGCTTTTTCTTGGCCTTCATGATGTTTGGCAGCGAGGCATAACGCGGCTCGTTCAAGCGCAGGTCAGTGGTCACGATAGCAGGCAGGTTCAGAGCAACGGTCTGCAGCCCTCCATCGATTTCGCGGGTCACGTTCAATACGTCGCCATCACGCTCGACCTTGGAAGCGAAGGTCCCTTGGGCAAAGCCGGTCAGTGCACCCAGCATCTGACCCGTCTGGTTGTTATCACTGTCAATAGCCTGCTTGCCCATGATAACCAGCTGGGGTTGTTCCTTGTCGACAACCGCCTTGAGCAGCTTCGCAATCGCCAGCGAGCTCAACTCTTCATTGGTCTCGACCAGAACGGCACGGTCCGCTCCCAGAGCCAACGCCGTACGCAGTTGCTCCTGCGCAGCGGTTGGGCCTACAGACACGGCAACGATTTCGGTAGCGATACCTTTTTCCTTCAGGCGCACCGCTTCTTCAACGGCGATCTCACAGAAGGGGTTCATGGACATCTTGACGTTGGCCAGGTCAACACCGGAGTTATCGGGTTTGACGCGGACCTTGACGTTGTAGTCCACCACTCTTTTTACAGCTACAAGAACCTTCATGAGTTCCTCATTATTCTGTAGTGAATAAATAGGGTAGCCAGGCAGGCCTAGCCGATCGAATCGACCAAATAACGGCTCTCGGCTTACAAATAACCATTAACCGCCGTATGTTGACTGCATCAGTCGAGAGGGTCAACGCTCCAAGGCAAGTCGGCGTGCTGCCAGAAGGAAATGCGATAGGCTAAAGGCATCACAGTTAAAGGGTACTTGCCTTTAGCAAAGGCCGTCCGAACGCTTTTTTAACCAAGCCATAATGCAAACAGGCAGTTACCCGACATAACCCTAGCCGCTTCTGGAGGCAGCACAAGCAGAATGTACCAGTCCGAGAGAAAATTCAAACAAACGTTTGTATTGGACCTCTGGAAAGACCCCTATATAATGTTTTTCTTTATTACAGCCGCCAAAATATAACTAGCATCAATGCCTTGAGGAGACTGTCCGTGGAACGCGAATTTATGGAGTTCGACGTTGTTATTGTCGGCGCCGGCCCGGCAGGCCTTTCCGCTGCCTGCCGATTGAAGCAAAAGGCGGCTGAGACCGGTCAGGAAATCAGCGTCTGCGTTGTAGAGAAAGGCTCCGAGGTCGGTGCTCATATTCTCTCTGGCGCCGTGTTCGAGCCGCGCGCACTCGATGAACTGTTCCCTAACTGGAAGGAACTGGGTGCCCCGCTGAATACGCCAGTCAAGCGCGACGATATCTACCTGCTCAAGGACCCCGAACGTGCCAGGAAGCTGCCTGACTTTCTTGTCCCCAAGACCATGCACAACCAAGGCAATTACATCATTTCCCTTGGGAATCTGTGCCGCTGGCTAGCCCAGCAGGCTGAAGGACTAGGTGTAGAAATCTATCCAGGCTTCGCTGCGCAGGAAGCCCTGATTGATGAGAACGGCATTGTGCGCGGTATCGTAACCGGCGACCTGGGCGTAGACCGCGAAGGAAACCCCAAGGAAGGCTACTACACGCCCGGCATGGAACTACGTGCCAAATACACCCTATTCGCCGAAGGTAGTCGTGGGCATATTGGCAAGCAATTGAGCCAGCGTTTCAACCTGGGCGCCCATGCCGATGTGCAGCACTACGCGATAGGCATCAAGGAAATCTGGGATGTCGACCCTGCCAAGCATGAGCAGGGCCTTGTTGTGCATACAGCAGGCTGGCCGCTAGACGATGATAACCCGGGTGGCTCATTCCTCTATCACCTGGAAAACAACCAGGTCGTAGTGGGCCTGATCGTGGATCTGTCCTACAGCAACCCTTACCTCTCGCCCTTTGATGAATTTCAGCGCTACAAGCATCACCCGGTAATCAAGCAATATCTGGAGGGCGGCAAGCGTGTATCTTATGGCGCTCGCGCCATCACTAAGGGCGGCCTGAACTCACTTCCCAAACTGGCGTTCCCAGGCGGTGCATTGATCGGTTGTGACGGCGGTACGCTCAACTTCTCGAAGATCAAGGGCAGCCACACGGCGATGAAAACCGGTATGCTGGCCGCTGAAGCCATTGCCGAAGCCCTGGTAGCCGGGCGTGAAGCTGATGAGCTGACCCGTTATCTGGATACGTTTAAGAACAGTTGGGTGTACGAGGAGCTCTACAAGAGCCGCAACTTCGGCGCTGCCATCCACAAATATGGAGCAATAAAGGGCAACGCCTTTAATTTTATCGAGCAGAACCTGTTTGGCGGCAAGTTACCCGTTACGCTGCATGACACAACGCCTGATTATGCCTGCCTGAAAAAGGCGTCTGAATCCAAACGGATCGATTATCCCAAGCCTGATGGCAAAATCAGCTTCGACAAACTGTCCTCGGTGTTTCTCTCCAATACCAACCATGAAGAGGACCAACCTGTTCACCTGAAGCTCAAGGACCCGTCCATTCCGATCGACCGCAACCTTCCGCTCTACGACGAGCCTGCGCAGCGTTATTGCCCTGCTGGTGTATACGAAGTTGTGACGCAGGAAGACGGCGAGAAACGCTTCCAGATCAATGCCCAAAACTGCGTGCATTGTAAGACGTGTGATATCAAGGATCCTTCCCAAAACATCACCTGGGTACCGCCAGAAGGCACTGGCGGCCCCAACTACCCTAACATGTAACAAAAAGGGCTCCCCAGGGAGCCCTTTCTTATTTCAGTCATGCCGAGCCACCGGGAAAAACGCCCCGCCACTCCATAGGCCCTGCCACATCGCCCCCTCATAATGTTCCAGCGACATACATTCGACGAGCCGATAGAAGACATTGCGATGAATCAAGGCTTCGAGGCTATCCCTTACAAGCACGTATGGCGAAGGCTCTTGCGTACTAGGATCAATGACCACGCGCAGGGGATGATCAGCATTGGCTTCCACCGTATCGCCTACTTGGGTTGTAAAGCACAAAACCTGATTTTGCCTTTGACCTTGTACATTACAATCAATGGCCACAAAGGGAGCATCCTCAACCTGAATACCTACCTTTTCAACAGGCGTCACTAACACATAGCCTTGCTCATCCTTACGCAGGATGGTTGAAAACAGCCGGACCATGGCAGGTCGATTTATAGCAGAGCCTTGGTAAAACCAAGTGCCATCGCGCGCGATACGCATGTCGATATCGCCGCAGAAGGGGGGATTCCATGAATGAACCGGCGGCAATGCCTTACCCTCCCCGTTCGGTAACTGGGCGATCAGGTCATCAACCTTATGCGACTCACTCATGAGCACTCCTTATCGCGTCAAACCCAACAGATGCTGAGCATACTCCGCAAGCGGAGGCGCTAGCAGGTCTTCGGGTTTCTCATTGTAAAATGTCAGGAAACCGCCCCGGCTGCGAATACGGGCCGTATCGACCAGATAATAAGTTGCCGTTTCGATCAGCATGACCTGAACCACACTGCGGTCCCGACCTACTCGATCCAGCGCTTCCTGATCCTCCCACTCCTGCCAGTTGCCAATGGCATCATCAGCGGCTGCAAAGCGGGTATACAGCAGATAGTGAGCCCCTAGGTTACGTGCCTCGAGTATGGCTTCATCCAACCCAACGGGCCCTTTGGCACGCCGTATCCGCGGAAAATATTCCACGAAACCATTGAAGGCCTGTTCCGCTACGACATTGGGCCTGGCGTATGGATGCCCTGGCGGCACGAACGCACCTTGTGCGATATAGATATAAGAGTCCGGCTGCAACCGGAAGTTGTTCAATCGCTGTGTATGGCTGTAGTCAAGAAACCCAGCATCCCTTAGATGATAGGTAGTACCAGCAGCCATATCACTGACATTCATACAACCGGACAACAATACAATCGCACAAATGGCGAGGAAACGACGCATCTCTTTCTCCTGAACCGGCGACGAAAAACCGGCGCTGACACGCGTCTAGCAGTTTCCAGGCCAATCTATACGCTAGCCCCCGATGATCTTCATCACCGTTACACCACCAGAGAACGCAACGTCCTGCTTATCGCCCAAGGCCTTGACCAGCAACCGCTGTAGCGCCGGAAGCGCTAGATGACGGGGCTTGTCCAGCAAATCACCAACAAAGTGGCGATTACTGGATGACAAGCAGCCATGCAGCCAACCTGTTGAAGACAAGCGTAGACGCGAACAGCTACGGCAGAAAGGTACGCTTTCATTCGCAATAACGCCGAAGTAGCCCCCACCCTCTACCTGATAACGCAAGGCAGTGGCGTCTACAGGCGCATCAGCCTGTACAAAGGGATGGACCGCACCGATGATCTCTAAAAGCTCTGCCAACCGTACGAACTGCTGCTGGAAGCCGTTGGGATCACGCGCGAGATGCCCCATCCTCATCAGCTCGATAAACCGTAACTCGAAGCCGCGCTCGAGACAGTATTCGAGCAGCGGCAATATCTGATCAAGATTCTGGCCACGCAATGGGACCATATTGACCTTGATTTTAAGTCCTGCCTGACGGGCTTCTTCAAGACCTGCAAGCACCGTCTTCAGGTCGCCTCCCCGCGCGAGTACAGGGAAGGCTTCCGCATCGAGCGTATCCAGAGAGACGTTCAGACGGCGAACCCCGTTGTCGATGATGATGGGCAGCTTTTTAGCCAGCAGCTGGCCGTTAGTGGTAAGACTAATGTCTTTGAGCTTTAAGGCGGAAACCGCCTGCAAGAAAGGCTCGAACTTGGGAGTGACCAGTGGCTCACCACCAGTAATACGCAGACGCTCGATGCCTGCAGCCTCAATAAGGTATTCAACACCACGAGCCATGGCATCAGCCGATAACTCATCTTGAGCCGCTACGAGGCGTTTCCCATTGGGAACACAATATGTACATGCATAATTGCATGCAGCGGTTAAGCTGATCCGTAGGTTGCGAAAGGCTCGACCCTGACGGTCAACGATCATGCTTGAACTCCAACTGCTTAACAGAGAAAAAAGATATCTGGGTCGAGAACGATTTATTCAAGCTCAGACTTTCGGACTTCACCGGGAAGCCGGTATTTCCGTGTCTCGCTTACGGCGGTTACCCATACGCACGCCAATGTCCATGAGAAACTGAAAAAATCCGTCCTGATCTTCAATGACATCTCGCCAGAAGGGAGAGTGGTACAAGGCTACCGCCCCGTGCACCAGCGCCCAGGCAGCGCAATAGTGAAAATAAGGAGGAACATCTTCCAGCTTCCCTTCAGCGATTCGTCCCTTGATCAGCTGAGTCAAACGATCGAAGTTTGACGCTCTGATCTTATGCAATTGTTCGACCAACTCAGGAACCTGATTAGCTTTGACCACCTTTTCTTCCAGCCGGTCAAAAAGCCTGTAGCGCTGAGGGTCGCGCATACGAAACTCAAAGTAGTCCCGGGACAGAGCTTCCCGATCACGTGCCACGTCTTCCGAGTGAAACAGCGAAGCCAGGTCTCGCTCGTAATCCAGCATCAGGCGAAGATAGATCTCGGCTTTGGATCGGAAATGTTTATAAATCGTTCCTTTTCCAATCCCGACCGCGTCAGCGATCATCTCTACAGTAACACTGTCCTCCCCTTCTTCCAGGAAAAGCTTGAGGGCTGTGTCTAGAATCTCCTGCTCACGGCGGCGAAATTCACGGACCTTTCGAGGTTCTTTCTGCATAGAAATAAGTTTCTTTTTAGAGTCTGAATGCGGAAGGTATCGGTAGGGGAAGCTATTACCATCGGCTGGCACAACGCGAGATGGACGATACGCATCTGACAGGCGATGTCACATTGATTACGGCATTATGCCTAAAAATACATATTTTTGTATGGATGAGCCTCTTATGAACACCTGGATGAACGAGTTTCCGCATCATGAAACCCTGCGCTACCTCAACCATGCCGCAGTAGCGCCTTGGCCAGCGCGTGCATCGCAGGCCGTAGCGGCGTTTGCACAGGAAAACGTTATCCAGGGAGCCAAGGATTACCCCGCCTGGCTTGAGATTGAGCAGCAGCTGAGAACACACCTGATGAAGCTGCTTAACGCGCCCAGCACGGCAGATATCGCCTTGGTCAAGAATACGTCAGAGGCCCTGTCATTTGTTGCGCTTGGTCTGGACTGGCGGGCCGGCGATCAAGTGGTCATCAGCAATGAAGAATTCCCATCGAACCGAATCGTTTGGGAGGCACTGTCCCGCTTTGGAGTCGAAGTCATTGAGGTCAATCTGGCTGGGACAGATCCTGAACAGGCGCTGCTAGAGGCCTGTACGTCCCGGACACGCCTGCTGGCGATCAGCGCAGTGCAATATGCAAGCGGCCTACGCCTGGACTTGGTCAAATTAGGCCAGGGCTGTCGCCAGAAAGGCGTACTGTTGTGTGTTGATGCAATTCAACAGCTAGGCGCACTTCCTCTGGACGTACAAGCCTGCGAGTGCGCCTTTGCCATGGCAGACGGGCATAAATGGATGCTAGGCCCAGAGGGGCTTGGCGTTTTTTATTGTCGGAGTGATCTTAGAGAGCAGCTGACGCTAAATGAATATGGCTGGCATATGCTCGATAATGCTGGTGATTATAACAGTCGAGAATGGAAACCTGCACGCACCGCCCGCCGCTTCGAATGCGGTAGCCCCAACATGCTCGGCGCTGTCGCCTTGAAGGCCAGTCTCTCATTGCTCGATGAGGTAGGCATGGTGCAAGTTGCGCAGGAATTACATACCAGAATGCACATGTTGATTGAAGGACTGAAAGCACTTCCCGGCGCTCATGTCCACAGTGCGATAGATCCCAATCGCAGAGCTGGCATTCTAACGTTTACGCTGGATGGCAAAGACAATACGACTCTTTTTGAAGGCCTGAAGCGCGAGAACATTATCTGCGCTCAACGCGGTGCAGGCATCCGCCTTTCGCCACACTTTTACACACCGCAACAGGTACTGGATGAGACGCTGGATATCATCCGGAAGCTGTCGCGATAAGTGCTCAATGAAAGGTTGCCTATTCCAAATCTGTTTAAAAAATGATCAATCCCGACTGGATGTTCCCCATGGCTGATCAATACTTCTACTTACCGGCAGCGCCACTCCCCCGAGGCGTTATCGGTGGGATACATCGCTATTGGTGCATCCCGTTAAACTCCTAATGGTCTTGGCCCGGTTAGCAAAAACCGGGTTTTTTTTGACTATTGGTTTTATACAGCTTTTGCCAGAGGAAAGAGCCGGTAGAAATTTTCTGTAGTTTGCTCGGCCAGTGCTTCCAGCTCGACACCACGAACCGAAGCTAAAAACTCAGCCACTTCACGCACATATTGAGGGAGGTTCGGTTTGCCACGATAAGGAATAGGCGCCAGATAAGGCGAATCGGTTTCCACAAGAAGCCGATCGGCTGGCACCTGACGAGCCACTTCACGCAATGCCTCGGCATTTCGGAACGTCACGATTCCTGAAAGAGAGATATAAAAACCCAGGTCCAGGGCAGCCTTGGCCATTTCCCAGTCCTCGGTAAAACAGTGCAATACTCCTGCCGCAGTCAGATCAGCCTCTCTGAGCAAGGCCAACGTGTCAGCTCTGGCTTCACGGGTATGCACAATAACAGGTTTACCGGTAATCCGCCCCGCCTCAAGATGCAACCGAAAGGACTGCTTCTGCAGCTCAGCGCTTTCAGGCTCGTAATGATAGTCCAGCCCGGTTTCTCCGATGGCGACCACACGAGGATGATCCAGCTCGCGCAACAGCCACTCCAGCGCAGGCTCCTTTTCAGCAGAAACATCCAATGGATGAATTCCAACAGAGCAATGCACGTCCGGGTAACGCTCGGCAACAGTCTTCACATCGGCAGCATTTTCGGCGCTTACACCAATGCATAGAAAGTGCCCTACGCCTCTCTCCCTTGCCGCCTCAAGCGCCGCGTCCAGCGATCCATTATGAGCCGTTAGATCAAGGCGATCTAGATGACAATGGGAGTCGATCAGTTTCATGGGTTTTCCTGGTAAAAACGTGCGCTTTCAGCAAGGCCATGCTTGCACGAAAGAAAGAATTACATGGTATGCGTAGGGCGGTCCGACTTGAGCGTACCCGCCAAATAGGTCTCGATCTTGTTTCGAGCCGTGTTATCGCCGTCATTGAATTGAACGCCAACCCCAGCAGCACGATTTCCCTGTGCGCCCCGGGGCGTTATCCAGACGACCTTTCCGGCAACAGGGATTTTTTCAGGCTCATCCATCAGGTTGAGCAGCATGAATACTTCATCCCCTAGCTTGTATGACTTGTTTGTTGGAATAAACAGGCCACCATTACGGATGAAAGGCATATAGGCGGCATACAGTACTGATTTGTCCTTGATCGTAAGGGATAGAATTCCGTTTCGAGGACCCAGATTCGGAGGCAAACTCATACGACAGCACTCAACCATTATTAAGTGAATTCTAGCCCTGCTGCGGTAGGCTTGCCCACCGTATCAACAGCGCTTCAAGTAGCAGCACGCGATTCAGATTAGCCTTACCCATTACTTTCTGCCGTTGCTCGAGCAGCCAGTTCTGCAGATTTATGACCTGAGTAGAATCGGCCTTGTCACCCAGATACTGGATTACCTTGCTCATATCGGCCAAGCCGGTCGCTTCTTGATCCCGAGTCATTTGATAGCGCAGGATCAACAATGCCCACTCACAGAACCAATCCATCAACAGCAGTAACGGAATGCTGTTCCAGCTTTCGGCTAATGGACTTGGCGCGATCTGCCGCTTCAAGAGCTTTTTCAAGCCGTCTACAACATGTGACCGGTAAGCCTGAACGCCCATCGCATGCAAACGAGCAGCCGTTAAAGGCGAACCACCAGCCAGCGTCAGCACATCATTGAGATCTTCCGAGGAGAGATCGGGCAAGGCCTGCGCTAGCCAAGCCAGGCTTTCTTCTGGACGAGGTACGGGGCAGGCCTGCTGCACACAACGACTTTTGATGGTAGGCAATAGTCGACTCGGCTGATGGCTGATCAACACCAGGACCGTGTCACCGGAAGGTTCTTCCAGGCTTTTCAGTAAAGCATTTGAGGCATTGAGGTTCATCGCCTCAGCTGGTTCCAGCAGAATGACCTTGCGGCCGCCCAACTGTGCGGTTTGGGCAACGAAGTCAACCAGGCTCCTGATTTGATCAACGCGGATAGGCTTTTCCACCTCTTCCGGCTCTACAAGAAAATAGTCAGGATGCGTTCCAGCCCTTAACAAAAGACAAGCCTTACACTGGCCGCATGCCTCCCCTGCTGCTACGTTCTGGCAAAGCAAACGCCCTACAAGCCGCTCGGCCAGCGCCCGCTTGCCAATACCCGCTGGCCCATGAAATAGATAAGCATGGGCATGCCGCTCACGATGAGTCAGCCGCTCCCATAGTTCCGATTGCCACGGGTACCGCTCAACCACGGGCGCGCTCCAACAACTCAGGCACAAGCTGATCAAGTTGTTGTTGTACATCGGCAAGCGACTGGGCTGCGTCAATCACCCGATAGCGGTCGGTACTAGCCGCGGCACGGGAGAGATAAGTCTGCCTTACGGCCTCGAAAAAGCTGTGTTGTTCCCGCTCAAACCGGTCGAGGCGACCTCGTTTGGCTGCTCTTTCAAGTCCTATTTCGATAGGTAAATCGAACACCAAGGTAAGATCAGGCTGCAGGCCTGACTGAACAAAGTGCTCCAAGGTGGCAATGCGTGCTTCCGAAAGCCCACGCCCCCCGCCCTGATACGCGTAGGTCGCATCAGTGAATCGATCACACAGGACAACCGCACCACGATCAAGGGCAGGCTTAATTACAGTGTTTAAATGCTGTGCACGTGCAGCAAACACAAGCAGCAGCTCAGTATCCGCATGCATGCCCTCATCGCAGGGGTCGAGCAAAAGTCCGCGGATGCGCTCGGCCAATGGAGTTCCACCAGGCTCACGTGTCAACACCACTTCAAGGCCATGCGATTGTAATTGCCTTGCCAGATAATCACGGTTAGTGCTTTTACCTGCCCCTTCCGGCCCCTCCAGCGTAATAAACAACCCGCTCACTCAGACTCCTTGGTAATAGGTGCCGGACTCGAACGGTAATCGGCTCGGCGTTTAAGTTGATACTCACGAACAGCGCGGTTATGGGCATCGATATCATCGGAGAACACATGCGTTCCGTCTCCGCGCGCTACGAAGTAAAGACTTTTACCTGGCTCAGGATGCAGCGCAGCATGAATCGCTTCCCGCCCTACCATGGAGATAGGCGTAGGAGGTAAACCAGGGTTCACGTAGGTATTATAAGGCGTAGGTTGGCGGAGATATTCTCGGGTCAACTTGCCCTTGTAGTTGTCACCCAGCCCGTAGATAACCGTAGGATCTGTCTGCAGGAGCATGTTCAATGCCAGCCGGCGTACAAAAACGCCTGCTATCTGAGGTCGCTCTTGCGGAACCCCGGTTTCCTTCTCCACTAAAGAGGCCATGATCAGAGCCTGATACGGCTCCTGATAGGGCACATCCGGGGCGCGCGCTTCCCACTCCTCGGCAAGAACCTGCTCCAAACGTTGACTGGCCTGCTTCAGAATTTCGACGTCGCGCATTCCTTTTACATAACGATAGGTGTCGGGAAAGAAACGTCCCTCGGGATGCATACCAGGCTTGCCTAAACGTACCATGGCGTCTTCGTCACTCAGTCCAGCCAATGTTTGCTCCAGCTTTTCCTGACGAGCCAAGGCATCCCGAACCTGATGGAAGTTCCAGCCTTCAACGAGCGTAACGTTGTATTGGACCACCTCGCCTTTTTGCCAGAGGGCAAGTAATTCACGAACACTCATCCCTGGCGTTACTCGGTACTCACCGCTGTGCAGAGCCTGTCCGGAAAGATTGAAACGCCAATACAAACGCAACCAGAAGGAACCGCTCAGTAACTTCTCCTCCTCAAGATGCCGGAGCATACCGCCCGGCGTAGCGCCCTTGGGTATTTCGACAAGCTGTTCCTGGCCAACCGCCACAGGCTGCTCGAGTGCCTTGTGTTGCAACCAGCCCATTCCGGCTAGCGCCAGCCCTATCAAAAGCAAGCCGCCCTCGAGCAGAACCAATAATTTTCGCATTACGAATCCAGAGCCTTCGAGGCAATCTGTTGAAGTTGACGTGTCAACGGGCCTATTGGCCATTCATGCTCAGCATACGTACATACTGGCCAAACACCATATTGACTGTTGCACATAAATACCTCATCAGCGGCCATGAACTCACTCAACGTCACCGGCCTGATTTCGGTCATGACGCCAAGCCCATCCGCGCAGCGAAGAAGATAGGAGCGCATCACGCCAGCGACACCACAGCTATCAAGCGCAGGCGTTATCAATGTGTTCCTGGACACGATAAAAAGGTTACTGAAAACGCCTTCTACAACATGCCCAAATGCATCACACATGAGGCCTTCAGCATAGTTTGCTCCCTGCCACTCTCCCCGCGCCAATACCTGCTCAAGACGGTTCAGGTGCTTGAGTCCAGCCAATAGCGGTTGGCAAGCCAGACGTGTCTGGCAGGGAAACAGGCGGATCCCCTGCTCAGCATTCTCAGATGGATAGCGAGGCACAGGAGAGGCCAGCAGAAGACGTTGCGGAAGTGGATTCGACGGAGCCGCATAACCCCGTTCACCGAGGCCGGCCGTAATGATCAGCTTGGCTACACCGTTGCGTAGCAACGCAGCATACTCAAGAATTTCAAGCCTGACTGCATCAAGCTCCAAGGGAATTGCCAGACGACGACATCCCTCAAGCAGCCGCATCAGGTGATCATCAAGGAATCGTGGTTGGCCGTTATGGACGCCTATCGTTTCGAAAAGCCCATGGCCATATGCCAAACCACGATCCCGGAAGGAAAGGCCAGCCTCATCCGGCTGACCATTAACCCAGTCTTTCATCACTCAGAAAAGCGACGGAAGATCAAACTACCATTAGTACCACCGAAGCCGAAGGAGTTGGACAGGCTGATCTCGATAGGCATTGCCTTTGGCTTATGCGGCACAAAGTCCAGATCACAGCCATCATCCGGATCATCCAGGTTGATGGTAGGTGGCGCCAGTTGGTCACGAATGGCCAGGATGCTGAAAATGGCTTCAACAGCCCCGGCAGCCCCTAACAGATGCCCAGTCATTGACTTGGTAGAGCTCACCGACAATTTGTAGGCATGCTCACCAAAGATCCGCTTGACCGCAGAAGCCTCTGCCATATCACCAGCAGGCGTGGACGTACCGTGCGCATTGATGTAATCGACCTGGGATGGATCGATTCGCGCATCTTTCAGTGCATTGCTCATGCACTGTGCTGCGCCAGCGCCATCTTCAGGGGGGGCCGTCATATGAAACGCATCAGCGCTCATGCCAAACCCAATAAGCTCAGCATAAATATGGGCGCCACGCGCTTGAGCATGCTCTAGCTCTTCCAGAATCAATGCACCCGCGCCATCAGACAGCACAAAGCCGTCTCGCTGACGATCCCAAGGTCTGCTGGCCTTAGTAGGCTCTTCATTTCGGGTAGAAAGTGCCCGTGCAGCACCAAAACCACCCAACCCTAGCCCGCAGGTAGCCATTTCGGCACCGCCAGCCACCATGACATCAGCATCACCATAGGCAATGTTACGTGCAGCCATACCTACACAATGCGTGGAGGTTGTACATGCTGTAGCGATTGCATAATTAGGCCCCTTCAATCCCAAGTGGATGGAAAGGAAGCCGGAGACCATGTTAATGATCGAGCCAGGGACAAAAAATGGCGAAATACGGCGGGGACCTTGATCAAACAAGGCCTTGCAGTTGTTCTCGATATTGGAGAGACCACCAATACCAGACCCCATGGCGACACCAATTCGATCCCGATTGGCATCTGTCACTTCAAGTCCAGAATCACGCATAGCCTGGAAGCTAGCCGCCAGGCCATATTGAATAAAGAGGTCGAGTTTCCGAGCTTCTTTCGCAGAGAGATAATCTTCTACGTTGAATCCTTTGACTGATCCCCCAAAGCGGGTAGCAAAGGCAGAAACGTCCATGTGTTCAATCGGGGCAATACCGCTGCGACCAGCAAGAATGCCTTCCCAGCTGCTTTGCACGTCCCCGCCCAGCGGCGATACCATGCCCATGCCCGTGATCACGACGCGTCTACGTGACACAACGATTTCCTCATAGCTCGTTTGTTCGATCATCTAAAGTTATTACATTGATGACCGTTATATAGAAAAGCCGCACGCCTGGACAGGCGTGCGGCTTTCGTGTTCTACAGAAGAACCGACTTATTGCTGGTGAGCAACGATGTAGTCGATAGCTTCCTGAACAGTGGTGATCTTTTCGGCTTGTTCGTCCGGGATTTCAGTTTCGAATTCCTCTTCCAGAGCCATCACCAGCTCAACGGTGTCAAGGGAGTCGGCGCCCAGATCCTCGACGAAGGAAGCGCTGTTGGTTACTTCCTCTTCTTTCACGCCGAGTTGTTCAGCGACGATCTTCTTAACGCGTTCTTCGATGGTGCTCATACCGTGTTTTCACTCCTATGGAATAATCCGTGCAGCCGGACTGCGCGTAAGTGTATAGAAAGGGTTTTCAATATTTCAAGCTGACGCGACATCCTGACCTCTGAACTGACTTTTTGCTAGTCTTGAAAATTCACAAAAAGTCGTTCAACCCGTCAAAAATCGCTTAACTCATATACATTCCGCCGTTAACTGGAACAGTAGCACCTGTAACGTACGCAGCACTGTCCGTTGCTAAAAAGGCGACAACTTTTGCAATTTCTTCAGCTTGCCCTAATCGACCCAGTGGAATTTGAGTCAGAAGCGCTTCACGCTGAGCGTCTGGCAGCTCACGCGTCATATCAGTATCAATAAACCCTGGAGCCACGGCATTTACCGTGATCGCTCTGGAACCTACTTCACGAGCCAACGCCCGAGTAAACCCCTCAAGACCGGCCTTGGCGGCAGCATAATTGGCCTGGCCAACATTACCCATAGCCCCGACAACAGAGCCTATGCTGATGATGCGCCCCCAACGAGCTTTGGTCATCCCACGCAATACGGCTTTCGACAAACGGAACAGGCTGTTCAGGTTGGTATCGATTACATCGAACCACTCGTCGTCTTTCATGCGCAGCATCAGATTATCTCGCGTGATGCCAGCATTATTGACCAGAATAGCAGGCGCACCATATTGCTGCTGAATCTGTTCCAACGCCGCCGTCACCGAAGCGTTGTCTGCAACGTTCAGCACCAGTCCGGTGCCCTCTATACTATTGGCCTTCAGGCTTTCGCTGATACGGAAGGCACCGCTTTCGCTGGTAGCCGTACCGATCACGGTAGCCCCGAGGCGTCCGAGCTCAAGAGCAATGGCCTGTCCGATGCCACGTGTTGCACCGGTTACCAATGCGACTTTACCTTGGAGGCTCATGTTTTCTCCTTAAATCAAGCCAATGCTGCTTGGGTAGCAACAAAAGCATCAGGCGCGTCAAGACTATAGGTCTCTATACCTTTGACACACCGCTTGTTCAAACCTGCCAGGACTTTTCCGGGCCCGCACTCTACCAGTTGAATAACCCCTTTGTCCGCAAGCAGTTGAACGGACTCAACCCAGCGCACCGGACTGTACAATTGCGCCAGCAGGTTCTGCTTCAGCGCTGTAAGATCTGCACTGACTCCGGCGTTTACATTCTGAACGACCGGAATGGAGGGCTGCTGCCATTGGATCGCGTTAACAGCCTCGGCAAAGCGCTCCGCTGCCGGACGCATCAACTCACAATGGGAGGGCACACTTACCGGAAGCGGAACCGCACGTTTTGCGCCACGCGCCTTGCATAGCTCGACAGCTCGCATCACTGCAGCTGCGTTACCTGCAATGACCACCTGCCCAGGCGCATTATAATTCACTGCGCTCACAACATCACCCTGGGCCGCTTCAGCACAGGCGTTAACGATATCTGCATCTTCTAGCCCCAGGATAGCGGCCATTGCGCCCTCGCCCGCTGGCACAGCCTCCTGCATCAGCTGTCCACGGCGCTCAACGAGCCTTACAGCGTCAGTAAAGGCCAGAGCACTTGCAGCAACCAGAGCGGAATATTCGCCAAGACTATGACCTGCCACATAAGAAGGACGTACGCCTCCCCTTGCCTCCCACAGTCGCCACAAGGCAATGGACGCCGTCAGAATGGCGGGCTGAGTCTTGTCCGTTTGATTCAACTGCTCTTCCGGACCTTGCTGAACCAGTGACCAGATATCGTAGCCAAGCGCATCAGAAGCCTCAGCAAACGTATCGCGTATCTGCGAATGTTGAGCTCCAATATCGGCCAGCATACCCAAGGACTGTGAGCCTTGGCCTGGAAATACGAAAGCGAAAGAAGCAGACATAGTCGATCTCTTTTTAGTCTCATCAAAAGCCACAGCCTAACAGCATGCCGCAGCAGGTTCTTGGTTTGATGTCAGGCAACCGAGGTCAGTCACACTTAGGCACTGAATCCTCATAAAGGTCCAGAAAATTCGCCTTTATCAAGGTATCCAGGCGAAGCTCTACTGCCTGCACCGCTTGCTCTATCGCACGCTGAAAGCCGAACTCATCAGCACTGCCATGACTTTTAATAACCAGTCCACGCAACCCGAGAAAACCGGCACCGTTATAGCGGGCAGGCATCATCTCTTTTCGCAGACGATATAACAGGGGAGCAGCCAGGAGCCTTAGAAAAACAGGCGCCCCTTCCAACTGCTTGAAAAGCATGGAAATAAGCCCCTCGCTTCCTTTAAGCAGGACATTGCCAACAAATCCGTCACACACCACCACATCCGCTTCAGACCGGAACACTGCGTTCGCCTCGATGAAGCCGACATAGTTAAGGCGCCTGCACTTCTCCAGCAGGATTGATGCTTGCTGGACGACACTATTACCTTTGGTCGGCTCAACACCTACATTCAAAAGAGCGACTCGAGGTTCATGTATCCCTGTTGCTTTAGCAGCAGCGGCCCCCAGGCATGCAAACTGGTAAAGATTGAGAGCGGAACAGTCGAGATTAGCGCCAAGATCCACCAATACACATTGACGACCCATCACAGGCAGATGGGTATAGATGGCCGGCCTCTCTATCCAAGGAAGCGTATCCAGCGTCTGTCGAGCAAAGGCCATCAGGGCGCCAGTATTACCTGCACTAACGCATGCGTCAGCCTCGCCACTAGCAACCAGCCCCAGCGCAACCTTCATGGAAGAGTCAGGCTTGTTACGAAGGGCATAAGAAGGCTTTTCCGCCATATCAACGGCCTGAGTGGCTACATGGATACGCAGACGAGAATCATCAAATGAGAACTGATCGACATGGCCTTGGATGACATCAGGATCACCAACAAGGATCAACGTAACGGCAGGATGACTAGCGAGGAAGGAAATACAGGCAGGCACAATGCAGCGGGGACCGAAGTCCCCGCCCATTGCATCGATAGCGATGACAGGTGACGACAAGGATTACTCGTCGGAACCCTTGTCGATCACTTTACGACCACGGTAAAAACCGTCCGGAGACACATGGTGACGCAGGTGAACTTCACCAGTGCTCTTTTCTACAGACAATGCATTCGGCTCGAGCGCATCGTGGGAGCGACGCATATCACGGGCGGAACGGGATTTTTTGTTCTGCTGAACAGCCATAACTCATTAACTCCTAAACGTTTGGGTCACGCTTCAACTGCGCCAGTACGCTGAACGGGTTGGCTCGCTTTTCCTCGTCCGCGCTTTCTTCGGGCGCTTCAGGCGCTTCGAATCCTGCTGGATGATGGCAGATGCCGGGCTCATGAGTTGGAATGATTGGCAAGGCAAGCAAAAGCTCATCCTCAATCAAACCAATCAGATCCAAAGGCTCTTCACCGACTTCCAGTGCGTCATAACCTTTTGGCAACGCATCCGCCGACTGCCCTTCCCATAGCACTGCGTAATCGTACTCGCCGTGTACAGGAAACGCGCCCGGCTCCAGGCATCGCTGACATACCATTTGCACTTCAGTATCCAGTGCGCCATGAATGACGACAAGCCTTTGCTCATCACGGAAGAACTCGAGGACGGCCTTCACCGTTCCCTCAGTGCTCGACAGCTGCTCGCAAAGACGTGGCAAACTAGATACCGGCAGTTCACCCCGAAGCGTGACACCGCGATCAGCCAGTTTGCGTGGATCTACGTGAGGTGGAAGTGGCCCATTCAACATAAGCGCGCCATTATAGAGACGACCTCAGGCCTGTCAAAGGAAATTAGGCAAAGGATAGTATCCTTTGCTGACTTTTGGTCGGTTAGACCGACGATTCTGCGTTCACAGAGACTCATTATAATGCTTCCGTTACTGCTCGCTTCAAGCTCACCCTATCGACGCGAACTGCTGGCTCGCCTGAAACTAAACTTTACATACGCTTCACCTAATATAGACGAAAGCTCTCATCCAGGCGAAAGCGCTCGTCATTTGGCTATGCGACTGACTGAAGCCAAGGCCCGCGCGCTGGCGCCTAATTACCCCAACCATCTTATTATTGGCTCCGATCAAACCGCCTCGCTTGACGGCCAGATACTTGGCAAGTCTCTGACATACGAGCGCGCCCATAAGCAACTGTCGAATGCCAGCGGAAAAAGCGTGACGTTCATGACCGGGCTCGCGCTGCTCAATACTCAAACCGGAACCTGCCAGCTGGATTGCGTACCGTTTACCGTTCATTTCCGTACGCTGGAAAGCGATCAAATCGAGCGTTACCTCAATATTGAACAACCCTATGACTGCGCTGGAAGCTTTAAAGTCGAGGGGCTGGGAATTACCCTTTTTCGCTCTACCGAAGGAGAGGACGTGACCAGCTTGATCGGCCTGCCGCTTATTCGGCTGACCGATCTCCTACTCAATGAGGGCGTGGTAGTACCCTAGCATCAGCCTCTCAACTTATCGCAACACAGGTCCCTGCCACCCCACCAGCAATGCCAGGCGCTCCGCCACACTGGTCCCCAGGCGCTTGGCAAAGCGGTCGAATGGGCTCTCCTGAACGGTGTAATCCACAATCTTTTCTTCACCAACCACCTCCCGAGCCACAAAGCTAGCACTGCCCAGGCCATCGATTAGCCCCAGCCCAAGCGCTTGCTCTCCAGACCATACGAGCCCGGAAAACAACTCAGGATGACCCTCGACCTTCAAGCGATCACCACGCCCCTTTTTCACGCTATCGATAAACTGCTGATGTGTAGTATCGAGCACCTGTTGCCAGAAGCGGGTCTCCTCTTCTTTAGCAGGCTGGAAGGGGTCCAAAAAGGCCTTGTGCTCACCGGATGTGTAAACGCGACGCTCAACGCCTAGCTTATCCATGGTTCCGACAAAGCCAAAGGATGCTGCCGTTACGCCGATTGAGCCCACAAGACTGGCCTTGTCAGCATAGATGGCATCGGCAGCACTGGCGATGTAATAGGCGCCCGAAGCTCCCAGATCAGAAATCACGGCATAAAGCTTGATGTCAGGATGCAATCCACGCAGACGCTTGATCTCGTCATAGACATAACCTGACTGCACAGGACTGCCTCCTGGGCTATTGATACGAAGGATAACGGCTTTGGTACCTTCGTCTTTAAAGGCATCGCGCAGTGCTCCAACAATATTGTCGGCACTCGCCTTCTCATCAGCCGCAATGGTTCCCTTCACCTCAATAAGCGCCGTATGGGAACCCTCACGCGAGGCTTCTCCCTTGAGCCCGGAAAAAGGAACAAAGAGCGCCAGCATGATAAAAAGATAAGTAAACGTTAGGAATTTAAAAAAGATTCCCCAACGACGTGCCCTTCTTTGCTCATGCACGCTGGCCAGCATCGCCTTTTCGATGAGCTTCCAGCTTTTTTCATCCGCCGGGCGATCCGACGCTTTCCAATCATCTGCCATTGGTAGTCCTGCTTGGTTCAATTAATCGTTACGCATCCAACCAGACACGCAACTCCTCAAAACGATCAACCACAAGCGTTGGCTCGTAATTACGCAGCACCTCAACTGGCTGAGCACCGTAACTGACTGCAACCGAGGCCATTTGCGCTCTGCGAGCCATTTCAAGGTCGAATGGTGCATCCCCGATCATCAGCGCCTTTGACGGATGCACCTGACAATGCGCCAAGATCTCGTTAAGCATTAACGGATCCGGCTTGCTGGCCGTTTCATCAGCGCAACGCGTTACGTCAAAGAAGTCAGCCAGCCCCTTGGCTGCAAGCACCCTATCCAGCCCTCTTCGGCTTTTACCGGTAGCAACAGCCAAACGATAGCCTTTGCGCCGAAACGCTGCCAAGCCTTCAGCCACACCCTCGAAAAACGGAGAAGGCTCTTGCTCACGCATAACGAAATGATCGCTATAACACTGACGAAAACGCTCCACAGCTCCTGGCGTCATCTCCGGGTAAAGCGTCTGGATGGCCTCTGGCAAGCCCAGCCCGATAATGGACTTAATCGATCGATCGCTTCGAACAGGGAGCCGAAGGTCGGCGGCAGCTGCCTGCATAACGTCCACGATGCGACCAACCGAGTCAGAGAGCGTCCCGTCCCAGTCAAATACCAGCAAGTCGTAATTAGGCATCCAGTCGACTCAATGTAGCCGCCCAGGTCTCATCAACAGGAGCAGTCAGTTGCAATGTTTCCCCATCGGGGAGCGGTACATTAAGACTGGCAGCATGAAGAAACAGCCGTTTACCGCCCAAATCCCGAATCTCCCTGGAAAACGCCTCATCACCGTACTTAGGATCCCCTGCAATGGAATGACCTGCGTGCTTGGCATGAACACGAATCTGGTGAGTACGTCCTGTGACCGGCTTTGCCTCTACTAGAGTAGCGAAATCACCGTAGCGTCTGAGCACTCGAAATTCCGTGAGAGCGTCCTTACCCTCTACATTGACTTCAACCATCCGCTCACCGGAACGCAAGTTGTTTTTCATCAAAGGCGCTCGAATCTGTTTTTTTGCTGCAGGCCAGTGACCACGAACCAGCGCATGGTAGCGTTTGTCGACTCCATCTCCACGCAAGGCCTCATGCAAATGACGCAGCATGCTGCGCCTCTTGGCAATCATGAGCAGACCCGAGGTATCCCGATCCAGGCGATGAACCAGCTCAAGGTCTTTGGCATCTGGACGAATCTGACGAAAGACCTCTATAACGCCTAGGCTGACACCACTCCCTCCGTGAACGGCAATACCTGCAGGCTTATTGATAACGATCAGTGTCTTGTCTTCATAGACAATCGCAGCCTCCATCAACTCGGCAAGCGCCTGGGAGACAGGTGCAGGTTCATCTTTTTCAGGCAACCGCATAGGAGGGACACGAATGATATCGCCGGCTTGCAGCCGATAATCCGGCTTTATACGCCCCTTATTAACACGCACTTCACCCTTGCGAAGTATTCTATAAATGAAGGTTTTCGGCGCACCTTTGAGCAAAGTACGCAGATAGTTATCGATACGCTGGCCAGCCAGCTCTGAAGAAACTTCGAAGAGCTGTACGCCATTGTTGGAAGAAGTAGGATTAGTCATTGCTACATAATAGCAATTTCCACTTAATTGAAGCACTTAATGGTTGCTGTTATAGTCCCGGAAGCCAATAACCCTGGCATGACACAGCGCTTGTAAATAAGCTCCCTGTCATAAACATGTTCAGTGGACGTCAGGCCGTCCTTCGAGTGGTTCGTATGGCTATAAGCAGTACACGTGCCACTTAAAACAAAAGCCTTATAAAAACACCGTGCCCACTGTTGAAGGTGAGTACAAAAAACAACCGCTCCGGATTCTGCGAGCGGCACCAGGATTCCTGAAGGATACGTGAAGGGTGGAGATGTACCGCTGTTGAACTGTGTAGCCGGTAATGCCTGGCTTAGACGCTTATTCGTCCGCTTTTGACAGCTTATTCCTCCTCCTGACTGTTTGACGTTGCTGCTGTTACGACAGCAAGCAGGAGACGTAGTCGCGGCTCGGCATACAACCGAGTACTGCTGGACACGAAGGCGGATGGCTCCGCCTTTGATACGACCCCAAGCACCGACCCTCGGCGAGTCGTGTGTGCCGCACGCCGTTTCCGGTAGCCCGGAAACCGACGGTATTACATGAAAAGAATGCTCATCAATGCCACGCAGCCTGAAGAGCTACGTGTTGCGTTAGTAGATGGCCAAAAACTATTTGATCTGGATATCGAGTCAGGGGCTCGTGAACAGAAAAAGGCCAATATCTATAAAGGCCGCATCACTCGTATCGAGCCCAGCCTCGAGGCCGCATTTGTCGACTTCGGTTCAGAGCGTCACGGCTTTCTCCCTCTCAAAGAAATCTCTCGCGAATACTTCAAGAAAGCGCCAGAAGGTCGCATCAACATCAAGGAAGTTCTGTCCGAAGGGCAGGAAGTCATTGTTCAGGTTGAAAAGGAAGAGCGTGGCAACAAGGGCGCTGCGTTAACTACCTTTATCAGCCTGGCTGGTCGCTATCTGGTTCTGATGCCAAACAACCCACGTGCAGGTGGCATTTCCCGCCGCATCGAGGGTGAAGAGCGCAACGAGCTGCGCGAAGCCCTGAATGGACTGGATGCCCCAGCCGACATGGGACTGATTGTCCGCACAGCGGGCCTTGGCCGCAGCACCGAAGAGCTGCAGTGGGATCTGGACTACCTACTGCAGCTCTGGTCCGCTATCAAGGAAGCCTCTGTCGAGCGTAGTGCGCCTTTCCTGATCTATCAGGAAAGCAACGTCATCATTCGAGCCATTCGTGATTATCTTCGCCAGGATATCGGCGAAGTGCTTATTGATAGCGTAGAGGCTCAGGAAGAAGCACTAAGCTTCATTCGTCAGGTCATGCCTCAGTACCAGAGCAAGATCAAGCTCTATCAGGACAGCGTACCGCTGTTCAATCGATTCCAGATCGAAAGTCAGATCGAAACTGCCTTTCAACGTGAAGTAAAGCTGCCCTCTGGCGGCTCGATTGTTATCGACCCTACTGAAGCGCTTGTTTCGATCGATATCAACTCTGCACGCGCTACCAAAGGTGGCGATATTGAAGAGACAGCCCTGCAAACGAACCTAGAAGCGGCCGAGGAAATCGCTCGCCAGTTGCGTTTACGGGATATCGGCGGCTTGATCGTTATTGATTTCATCGACATGACACCGGTGAAAAATCAGCGCGCCGTTGAAGATCGCATGCGGGAGGCGCTTGAGGCTGATCGTGCTCGAGTACAGATCGGTCGCATTTCTCGATTTGGCCTTCTGGAAATGTCTCGCCAGCGGCTGCGCCCCTCTTTACGCGAGACGAGCGGCATCGTCTGCCCACGTTGTAACGGTCAGGGCATTATCCGAGACGTCGAATCCTTGTCGCTTGCCATCCTGCGCCTGATCGAAGAAGAAGCACTCAAGGATCGGACAGCAGAGGTTCGAGCACGCGTACCCTTACAGGTCGCCTCGTTCCTATTGAATGAAAAGCGCAACAGCATCACCAAAATTGAACTACGCACACGGGTTCGCATCATCATCCTACCGGATGATCACATCGAAACCCCGCATTTCGAAGTGATACGCCTGCGTGATGACAACCCGGATCTTCTGAACGGCCAGTCCAGCTATGAAATGACTCACAGCGAGGCCGAAGAGATCCAGCCCGCAAGCGCTACACGAACCCTTGTTCGCCAAGAAGCTGCAGTCAAGGTCGCACCCGAGCGCACTCCGGCACCTCAGGTCGAAGCACCCAGCAAACCTGCTCATCAGCCGGAGCCAAGCCTCTTTAAGGGCTTAGTGCGCTCCCTGGTCAGTCTGTTTGCTGGCAAGACGGAAGAACCTGCCGCTGTAGCCGAAACTGCCCAGCCCAATGGCGAAGCACGTCGTACTGATGAGCGCCGCAATGGTCGTCAGCAGAATCGTCGCCGTGACAACCGTCGCGATGAAGAACGCAAGCCTCGCGAAGAACGTCAGTCGCAGGCCCGTGACAATCGCGAAGAGCGTCCGACCCGTGAAGAGCGCCAACCGCGTACCGAGCGCCCTCCACGCGAAGAGCGCCAGGCCGCTCGAGAAGAACGTCCGACCCGTGAAGAGCGCCAACCACGTGAAGAGCGTCAGCCACGAGCAGAGCGTCAGAGCCGTGAAGAACGCCCTGCCCGCGAGGAACGTCAGCCACGCGAAGAGCGTCCCGCCCGTGAGGAACGCCAACCACGCGAAGAGCGTCCTGCCCGTGAAGAGCGTGCAAACAAGGACGAGCGCCCTGCCCGCGAGGAACAACCCAGCCGCAGCGAACGTCCTTCCCGCGCCGAACGCCGTCAGACCAGAGAAGAGGCCGAAACACGTCAGGATGCAACAGTTGACGCCGAGCAACTGAACGACGAAGAGCTGAACGATCAGAATGACGATCAAGACAGCGATGAGCGTCCACGCCGTCGCTCCCGCGGCCAGCGTCGTCGCAGCAATCGCCGTGAACGTCAGCGTGACACTCATGGCGAGTCAAACGACAACGAATCTGTTGCCTTGACGGGAGAATCCAACACTGAATCTCTTGCCAACGCCGCTGTGGTTGCCGAAGTGGTCAATGCCCAAGCAGCTGAAGCCACAACCGTAACGGAAAGAAACGAGCCCAAACAGGAAAATCAGACCCAGGCGGAAGCAGAAGCAGTCGTCGCCCAGGATGTTTCTGCACCTAACCACACTGAAGAGCAGCCTGTCGTTGAAGTAGTCTCGCACGAGACTACTTTGAAAACTCATCAGACGGTAGCGGTAGTAGAGGTTGAAGCTCCTCAAGCCGAGGAGCCTACCCAGGCAGTCAATGAAACGGCGCCTGTGCAGAAAGAGAAAGCCGCATCCCCCGTGGAGGTCTCTTCCGAGGCTCAGCCCCTCGTTCAGGCAAGCGAAGACACGCCTGACATTGGAGCACAGCCTAAGTTAACCCCACCGGCCGTTGGACGTGCGCCTAACGATCCCCGTGAGCGTCGTCGCCGTCAGCGTGAGGCCGAGCGCTTGGCGCGTGAACAGGAGGAAGCTGCTGTGGCACAGGCTGCAACATCTGTCAGCCCGACGGCTCCGGCTACCTCCTCGCCTGCTGAAATCCCAGCGATCGAAGAGCATGCTTCCCCAGTCCTGGCGGCCGATTCAGAACCTGTTGTTGAAGTCGCCCCCCCCTCTGGCATTACTCAGGCACAAGAACGCCTGGAGAATGTACATGTGGAAAAACCATTGGATGAGCCCTCGAAAGAAAGCCAGCCTGCCATGACGGCCGAGATTGTTATGCCAAGCCCGGAAAGCTTGAATCAACTGCCAGCTCAAAGGGTTGAGTCTGCCGAAATTCCTGCAGAGCTTGCCCTGCCAAAGCCAGCAGTAGAGCAGCAACAACCTCAGCAGGATGCTGTGGAAGAGCAAAAGCCATCTGAAAGCGAAGAGGAAAAGCAGGCGCCTAAACCGCAGCCCTGATACCTCAACAAATAAAAAGGGATGCATATGCATCCCTTTTTATTATGCCGTTACCGCTAATTCAGCGCTCCGGGCTCCATCTCCAACAGGACAGAAAACCGACTCTCGATATCAGTGCGAATTTGCTGAGCAAGATCAAGAATATCCTTACCCGACGCTGCACCGTAATTAACCAGTACAAGCGCCTGCTGCGCATGAACGCCTGCGTCCCCTTCCCGAAAGCCCTTCCAGCCAGCCTTATCAATTAACCAACCCGCTGCAAGCTTTACCTGGTCATCCGTGACAGGGTAAACGACCAGATCGCTATAGCGCTCCTTAAGTCTTGTAGCCAATTGATTTGAAACCACAGGATTTTTGAAGAAACTGCCCGCATTGCCCAACATGGCAGGGTCAGGCAGTTTTTCCCGTCGAATACTAATAATGGCCTTGCTTACTGCCTGGGGAGACGGTTCATCAACGCCCTGTTCCACCAAGCGCTGGCGAACAGGACCGTAATCCAGACGCAAAGTACCGTGTCGATTTAGATTGAAACGAACCCGCAATATGACCCAACGGCCAGGCTCCTGCTTGAATCGGCTTTCTCGATACCCAAAACAGCACTCTTCAAGGGTAAACTCGCAAGTCTGGCCAGTTTTGCGATCCAATGCCGTTAAGCCATGAAACACATCCTTTAGCTCAACACCATAGGCACCGATATTCTGCATGGGAGAGGCGCCCACAGTACCCGGTATGAGACTCAGGTTCTCCAGCCCGCTCAGCCCCATACTCAATGAAGTCTCGACTAGCCCATGCCATGACTCGCCTGCCTCAGCCTCAACGATCACACGGCCTGAGGAGCCCTCCTCAAGAAGTCGGATCCCCTGACTACGCATGTGCAGCACCAGAGCCTGAACATCTTCCGTAAGCACCAGATTGCTGCCTCCGCCCAAGATATAGAGCGGCACATCCTGCTTGTCGGCAAACGCCATAGCCTCACGAACATCATTATCCGTGTAAGCCTCTGCATAGAAGCGTGCCCGCACATCGAAACCAAATGTATTAAAAGGTTTAAGACAAACCCACTCACGTACAGTAAGGCTCAAGTGGCCCCCTTACCTCATGCACAAGCGCTTCACATGCCTTTTCAAGCAAGTCAATAACATGCTTGAAGCCAGCAACTCCGCCAAAATAGGGATCCGGCACTTCATCCTGCTCAAGACCATAACGGCGAAGCAAAAGATCCACTTCAGCTGAAGCGTTGGAAGGACGAAGCCTGGACAAAAAGGCCATGTTCTCATGGTCCATCGCCAAGATAAGGTCAAATGAGCGAAAATCTTCAGCCGTAATCTGTCGAGCCCGCAGACCTGAAAGATCATATCCTCGCTTAGCACCTTCCTGGATCGAGCGAGGATCGGGGGCTTTACCGACATGCCAGTCGCCTGTTCCCGCCGAGTCGACAACAATACGGTCAAATAGGCCAGCCTTGACAAGCTTGTCGCGAAAGATGGCCTCGGCCGTAGGGGAGCGGCAAATGTTGCCCATGCAGACAAACAGAACACGCATTATTCGCCTCCCAAGACTCGGCGAACCCGCTCCAGATCTTCAGCTGTATCTACTCCGGCCTCTGGTGACTCAATGGCATCTGCTACATGGATACGCACGCCATGCCAAAGTGCACGTAGCTGCTCCAAGGCTTCAGCATTTTCAAGCCAGCATGCACCCCAGCGCACAAAGTCCTTCAGAAATGCTACTCGATAGGCATAGATACCGATATGACGTCGGTACGGCACGCTTGAGGGCAAGATATCGCGGCTTGTGACAAACGCATCACGCGCCCAAGGCATAGGCGCTCGACTAAATGACAAGGCCAGACCATTCTTGTCGCTGACAACCTTAACAACATTCGGGTTGAATAACGCGGCGATATCATGAATGGGCTCAGCCAAGGTGGCTATGCCCGCCTCGGAATGAGCGGCAAGATTCTGAGCAACCTGATCGATAATGGCAGGCGGAACAAGCGGCTCATCCCCCTGAACATTCACGATAATGGCATCGTCCGGGAGGCCAATAAGTTCGGCTACCTCTGCCAGCCTGTCCGTACCTGAAGCGTGATCAGTACGCGTCAGCAGCGCATGTGCACCGAAACGCTCGCAGGCTGCCATGATGTCGGAATGATCTGTAGCCACAACCACCTGACCGGCTGCGCTCTTACTCGCCTGTTCCCATACATGCTGAATCATGGGCTTGCCTGCAATATCCTGCAACGGCTTGCCGGGCAAACGGCTCGAAGCAAAACGCGCAGGAATGACTACGGTATAGGAGACAGTCATTTATCCAGACGCTCATCAACGCTGAGGACACGGGCTTCGCTTTCCAGCATGACCGGGATGCCATCCCGGATAGGATACGCAAGCCCTGCGGCCTTGCTAATCAACTCGGTCTTGTCTTCGCTTAGCTTGAGCGGACTTTTGGTAATAGGACAAGCCAGGATGTCGAGAAGCTTGAGATCCATAAGGAATCCTTGTTGGGTAAATAAGTTATTGAGCCTGTAACAGGTCTAGTCGTCTGTCCAGCCACGAAACAAAAGCTGCTGAAGGCTGAGCATCAACCGCAAGATACCACCAATCAGGAGCGGCAAAGGCTCTGCATTTGACGGCATCTTTCTCAGTCATTATCAATGGTAAAGCCGGCTGAAAGCGTAGTCGCTCAGAGGTATAAACTGCATGGTCGGCGAATGGGTGGGCAATGGGTCGCCACTGCAATGCTTCGAGCGTCTTGAAGAAGCGATCAGGATTACCAATCCCAGCCAGTGCGTGAACCTCCTGGCCAGGAGAAAAATAATTGAGAGGCCGGCGCTCACCTGATACTAGATTGATCAAGGCCGTTGGTTTCAATTGAACCGAGTAGCCATCTTCCGTATCGCTGGTGCCACCATTATAAAGAATGGCGTCAACGCTTAGCAGTCGCTCAATAGGCTCTCTAAGTGGCCCCGCCGGAAGACAGCGCTTGTTGCCAAAGCCCCTTGCCGCGTCAACCATGACAAGCTCAAGGTCACGTGCAAGCGCATAGTGTTGTAGACCGTCATCACTGAGGATGAGATCCAGCGACTCGGTTCGCAGCAACTCCTGAACCGCAGCAGGACGATTCGGAGCGATGACAAGCGGAACCCGGGTCCGTTGAACAATAAGCAAAGGCTCATCACCCGTTACCGCAGGCAGCTGCTCCGGCATTACCCGCCAGGGAAAATGTGGAGGTTTTGCACCATAGCCCCGGCTCACCACACCGACTCGCAATCCACGACCGCGGCAGTGCTCGATGAGCCAAAGGATCATCGGAGTTTTGCCCGTTCCACCTATTGTGAGGTTTCCCACGACCAGCACAGGAACAGGTGAAACGAAAACACCCTTGTCGCTCTCCAGAAAGCGCCTACGCTTTCGTCGAGCAACGTGACAATACAGGGCCTCCAAGGGTTTCAGTACATTCAGGGCCGGATGACCACGATACCAAGCCCTGAGAAGCCGTGAGGAAATACTCACTGTTTGTCTGCCTGAGCCTCAACCGTTGTGATGCGGATTCGTGAAAAGCCCAGCTTTCCAGCGGCATCCATTGCCGTCACCACTGATTGGTGAGGCGTGCGGCCATCAGCAGAGATGATCAGTGGCACGCTGTTATCCCCACCCGACTCACGCTGCAATGCAGTCATGAGCGAAGTCAGATCACCTTTAGCCAACGTTTGATCGTTCAGAGAAAAGACGCCGTCTGCTGAAATGCTGATTTCCAAGTCCTTGGCAGCTGCTTCGGCAGGTTCTGCACTTTGCGCCTCAGGCAGCTCCAGTTTCAACTGGCTCGGCTTGTTGAAAGTGGTGGTTACGACAAAGAACAGCAACAACACGAATACAACATCGATCAGTGATGTCAGGTTGACGTAGGCCTCGTCTCTAGCTGCCCCGCCTGATCTACGCCGAAACTTCACGCTTTGGTACCTTCCGTGACGAAGTCTACTTCACGATCACCCTGAACGACTTCAACCAGCTTGATGGACTCTTGTTCCATAGAGACAATCAGTTCATCGACACGACGCAGCAGGAAGCGATGGAAGAATACGGCAGGAATAGCCACGATCAGACCAGCCGCCGTGGTCAGCAAGGCCTTGGAAATACCGCCAGCCAGAACCGGAGCGTTGGCCAGACCGCTTTCCATGAAAGAGCTGAAGATCTCGATCATGCCAAACACCGTGCCTAGCAGTCCCATCAAGGGTGCCATGGCAGCAATCGTACCCAGGGTATTCAGATAGCGCTCCAGATCATGCACGATGCGGCTACCAGCCTCTTCAATGGCCTCTTTCATGACTTCACGGCCATGACGGGAATTGGCAAGCCCTGCAGCCATTACCTCACCCAAAGGCGAATTGGCGCGCAACTCCTTAAGCTTCTCGCTTGTGAGCGAATTATCTTGCAGCCACTTCCATACCTGAGCCAACAGTTGCGGCGGAACGACACGTGCACGGCGCAGTGTCCATAACCGCTCGGCTACGATAGCCATGCCTACAATAGAACTCAGAATAATTGGCAGCATCATCCAGCCGCCTGCTTTGACCAGTTCGAACACGCCCTGAACCCTTTCCTTAAAAGTGCGCAACTCTATCATGAAGCGCCAATTATTTTTCTTGCCAGAAATAACGCTTCTGACGAGCGCCTTGCGGCAAATCATGCTTACCGAGGGTAAATGATATTGCACCGTTCAAGGCTGTATCGTAAATCCGGACGCCATGACGTTCATAACGACTGATCACTTGTGCATGTGGATGGCCAAAGTTGTTGTGAATTCCCCTCGAGATCAAGGCATATTCAGGTTTTACCAGACTGACAAAACGCTCGCTCGAAGCCGTTCGACTGCCATGATGAGGTGCCAATAACCATTGAGCCCGTATATCCCGCCCAGATTCAACGAGGCGACGCTCGGCCTTTTCGTCTATATCACCGGTTAGCAAAAGGCGCTCGCCTGCTGCTTCTACCATCAGCACGCACGATGCAGCGTTTCCCTTCATCAAGGGGCTAGGCTGCCAGACAGTAAATAAGACTCCCTCCCACACCCAGCGCTGATTATCTTCGCAGGGTGTCGGATGCAAGCCAGGAGGAAGCCGCTTCACTTCCCCGCTCACCACCTTGTCCACCTTCAAGGCACTGAAAACAGCAGCGGCGCCTCCTGCATGATCTGCGTCCCCATGACTGACCAACATCATGTCTAGATGACTGACGCCTGTAGCTTTCAGGTTGGGGACTACCACCCTTTCGCCAGCATCATAGCTTCCGCTAAGCGGCCCGGCGTCGTATAGCATGGCGTGGCCTTTGGTCTGTATGAATACAGACAACCCCTGTCCGACGTCGAGCACGGTTACCTTTGCCAGTCCTGACGCTGGTCGGGTCACTGGCGGCCAGAACAACGGAATCAGCAGAAATACTGCCAAAGGCCTGACCGGCACCCCATCGGGAGCCAGCCATAGCAACACACCCAGCATGCCTAAAGCGACAGCCCACGCAGGCATCCATGCTCCCTGCCACGCAGGAACCAGTGCCGACACGTACCCGAGAAATGCGAATAAACCATCAAGGGTCGCGCCTGAACACCACAGTAGCAACTCGCCTAGGGGAGGAAGGATCAGAAGAAACACGGTACCCAGCAAGGCGGCTGGCACCACTAAAAAGTCTACCCAAGGCACGGCAACAAGGTTAGCGATCGGCCCCGACAGACTGACAGGCAGATCCAGAGCCAGTAAAACCGGCGCTAGCCCGACTGCCATCATCCATTGGGCCCGCCCCCAACTGCGCCAAGGATTCCATTGACCCAAACGGCCGCCAAAGATCCATATCAAGAGACCTACAGCGATAAAAGACAACCAAAAGCCTGCCGTAAGGCTTGCCAGCGGCTCAGCCACCAGCACAGCCGCCAAGGCAATACCTACCGGTATCCATGCCCCCAGGTGACGAAACCGTAATCGCCATAGTGTAATCAGCGCGATCATGACGCAGGCTCGTCTTACAGGAACGTCAAAGCCTGCCAGAAATCCGTATCCTACCGCCGATACAAGCGCAGACAGGCAAGCAACAGGAAACCACGGTATCCGGACAGGCCAGTAGCCCAGACGCGCCAATCCGGCGATCAGCGCAAATACAAATCCCGAAAGCAGCGTAATGTGCTGACCGGAAATAACCATCAGATGCGTGGTGCCTGTGGCCTGTAAAAGCTGCCAATCCTGAGTCGAAACGCCTGAGCCGTCGCCCAGAACCAATGCAGCCAGTCCACCGTTTCGCTGAAAGGCGTCAAGATGCAATAACCGCTGCCTTAATGCGTCTCGCCAGGCATCCAAGGTGGCCTGACGGGAAAGTCGTTGCCCTGCCTTAACGACACCGCTTGCACCGATTCGATGAGCCAGCATCCAGGCTTCGCCATCCATTCCCCGGAGATTGTGGAGCCCGCCCGGCTTTTGCAACTCTACAGCGAGACGCCATTGCTCACCTGATCGTACGGCTGGCGCATTTGACCAGGAGACTCGGATACGGCTTGGTAAAGCCCCTCGACGGCTCTGCGCATTTTCCAAAAGAAAACGCGTCGAACCTTCGCGCAACTCAGGAAGCCCTACAACTGTTCCCTCAAGCCAGACTATTCGTCCATCCAGACCATCATCCAGTCGCTCATCCAGCGCCCAATGAGCCGACAGGCAGGCCCAGCCAAAGCCTATCAAGAAGGCACCTGCCACGTAGACACGGGGCAGGAACATCAGACCGAATGCCACTATCAAGCAGGCAACAAGAACCTCTCGATCAGGCAATTCGGGTAGAAAGCGCAGCACCAATAGGCCTGCAATGAACGCAACGATCCCTGTGCGCATGACTCCGCTCCATCGAAGCCCAAGAACAACAACCCGGCATCCTGCCGGGTTCAACCTTATACGTCAGCCAATTGTCCGTCAGCTAATTTCAAACACCGATCCATCTGCGCTGCGAGCGCCAAATCATGCGTCACTATGAGGAAGGCTGTGCTCAGCGAGTCACTCAACTCAAGCATCAACTCTTGGATACTGTGTGCAGTATGCTGATCCAGATTGCCTGTAGGCTCGTCCAGCAAAACAACCTTGGGCTGATTGATAAGGGCCCTGGCTATCGCGACCCGCTGCCTTTCACCACCCGATAATTCAGCAGGCTTGTGACTCAACCGATGCCCCAGCCCCACCCGCTTAAGCAGTTGAGCGGCACGCTCCCGCGCCTCCGAGATCGGCGTAGCGCCAATAAGCAGCGGCATGCAGACGTTTTCCAATGCACTGAATTCCGGGAGCAAGTGATGAAACTGATAGACGAAGCCCATGGCACGATTGCGCAATAGACCGCGCGCTTTCTCACCCAGTCGGGAAAGCTCTTCGCCTGCCAACCAAACACCGCCCTGAGACGGTGTATCCAGGCCACCTAATAGGTTCAGTAATGTGGTTTTGCCTGAACCAGAGCTGCCTACAATGGAAATGCGCTCACCTGGCTGAAGGTCCAGATTGACCCCTGAAAGAACCTCGACGGTCTCAGGACCTTCGACATAGCGTTTGCCCAGATCAACGCAACGCAGCACGGCCTCGTTAATCATATCGCAATGCCTCGGCAGGCTCTGTGCGCGATGCACGCCAGGCAGGGTAAAGCGTAGCCAAAAAACTCATGCACAACGCGGCGCAACAGATTAGCGCTACATCTTCTAGCTGGAGCTCAGACGGGAGGTTGCTGATGAAGTACATGTCAGAGCCAAATATCTTATGCCCGACAATACGTTCAAGGGCTGAAATCCACTGGCTTACATTAAGCGCAGCAATAACACCCAGGACACCGCCAACAAGCGTGCCGATAACTCCAATTATGGTCCCTTGCACCATGAAAACAAACATGATCTGGCGAGGCGTAGCACCCAATGTACGCAAGATCGCAATATCTGCCTTCTTGTCGGCAACAACCATGATCAGCGTGGCGATGATGTTAAAGGCCGCTACCGCTACGATCAGTAGAAGCAGCAGACCAATCATGGTCTTTTCCATGTTCATTGCCTGGAACAGACTTCCCTGAGTACTGGTCCAGTCCTGCGCCTGATAACCCGGCCCCATGGCATTAGCTACTTGACGGGAATACTGTGGCGCCTTGAACAGATCATCGAATGCCAGACGAACGCTCTGAACGAGCCCTGGCTCCCATCCTTTCAATGGAGCGGCGTCCGCTACATTGATAAGCCCTAGGGAACCATCAAGCTCTGCACCGACCTTGAAGATACCTACCACAGTAAAGCGACGCATCCGTGGCGTGATGTTGCCTGCCGCAGAGGTTACCTCAGGGACGATAACGGTGACCTTGTCACCCATACCCAGCTGGAAGCGATGAGCTGTGATCTCGCCAATAACGATGCCAAACTCACCCGCCCTCAGGTTATCCAGCTGCCCTTGAACCATGCGATCACCGATGATCGAGACCTTGGGCTCCAGCTCAGGATCAATACCATCCACCAACAGCGGCTGCATGCGTCCGCGCTGGGATAGCATGCCCTGCAGCTGGGTATAAGGAACCGCAGCCAATACATGAGGCTGCTGCACCGCCTTGTCCGCTACGCTTTTCCAGTCCGAGAATGGCTGCTCTGCATTAATGGTTGCGTGAGGCACCATTCCCAGGATTCGGGTACGCATCTCCCGCTGAAAGCCGTTCATGACTGATAGCACCAGAATCATGGCCAATACGCCCAGCGTCAGCCCGATCATGGAGACCAGCGAGAAAAATGAGATAAACGATTTACGGCGCTTTGCCCGTGTATATCGCAATCCAATAAAAAGAGATAAAGGTCTGAACATTTCGCCTTACACTGTTTCAGGAGAAGAATGGCCGTCAGGCCGGAACCAGGCGGCCATCTTCCAGGCGCAGCGTACGATCCATCTGAGCGGCCAGCGACTGGTCGTGGGTTACTACAAGAAAGGACGTCCGCAAGGACGTTGAAAGCTCAAGCATCATTTGCTGAATTCCATGGGCCGTATGCTGATCCAGATTGCCTGTAGGCTCGTCCAGTAAAACCAGCTTGGGTTCATTGACCAATGCACGTGCGATGGCTACCCGCTGGCGCTCGCCTCCGGATAACTCAGCCGGCTTATGGCTTAGTCGATGTCCCAGCCCCACCCGCTCCAGCAATGCAGAAGCTTTCCTGCGGGCTTCAGCTATCGACATTCGACCGATAAGCAATGGCATGCAGACGTTTTCCAGTGCGCTGAACTCAGGGAGCAAGTGATGAAACTGATAAACGAAGCCCATGGCACGGTTACGCAACAGGCCGCGTGCCTTCTCATTGAGCGCCGAAAGCTCCTCCCCATCCAGCCATACACTGCCCTGACTTGGGGTGTCCAGTCCGCCCAACAGGTTCAGCAACGTAGTTTTTCCTGAACCGGAACTGCCTACGATCGAAACACGCTCTCCTGGAAGCAGCTCCAACTCTACGCCGGTCAGGACGTCGACCGTTTGCGGTCCCTCTTCGTAGCGCTTGCCCAGGTTCTGGCAACGCAGTACGGCTTTATCACTCATAACGCAACGCCTCGGCAGGCTGGGTGCGAGCAGCACTCCAGGAAGGGTACAGGGTGGCAAGGAAACTCAGCAGCAGCGAGGCACCACACACCCACAAGACATCATTGAGCTGCAACTGGGACGGCAAATAATTGATGAAATACACCTGAGCGTTCAGGAACTGATGTCCTGTCGTACGTTCCAGCCAAGCAATGAAGCCGCTGACATTAAGCGCAGCGACAACTCCCAAGGCGCAGCCAAGCAGGGTTCCGATTACGCCGATGAAAGTACCCTGAACCATGAAAACAAACATGATCTGGCGAGGCGTGGCACCCAACGTCCGTAAAATGGCAATGTCGGACGTCTTGTCAGTTACCACCATGACCAATGTCGAGATGATATTGAAGGCAGCTACCGCCACGATCAGAAGAAGGAGAAGGCCAATCATGGTCTTCTCCATACCGATGGCTTGATACAGGTTGCCATGGGTGCGAGTCCAATCACGTGCATAGAAGTCTTCGTTGTCACTTGCCAGCGACCGGACAATATCCCATGAGACTTGGGGTGCCTTGAACAGATCGTGCAGTTTCAGGCGGATGCCCTGGACCTGACTGGGCTGCCACCGCTGCAGGCGCGCCGCATCCTCAACATGGATCAGACCCACCGAACCATCCAGCTCTCCGGCCCCGACGCTAAAAATACCTACGACGGTAAGCCGCTTCATCCGGGGAAACATACCGGCAGGCGTCACGGCTACTTCCGGGGCGATATAAGTAACCTTATCACCCACTTTAACGCCCAGTTTCTGCGCAGCCAGCGTTCCGATAATAACGCCGAAACCGCCCGGTTTGAGATCCGTCAGCTTACCTTCACGCATGAAGTCACTGATGATCGAAACCTTCGGCTCCTCATCCGGATCAATGGCGTTGAGAAGTACGGTCTGAACGGCCTTGTCCTGGGTCAGCATGCCTTGCAGCTGGGTAAACGGCGCAACCGCGGCCACTTGAGGATTTTTTCTGGCTTGATCGGCAATAGTCCGCCAATCATTAATCGGCTGGTAGGACTCTACAGTGGCATGGGGAATCATCCCCAGGACGCGGTCGCGCATTTCACGGTCGAATCCATTCATGACCGAAAGCACTACGATCATGACCAGCACACCCAGCGCCAGCCCAACCATGGAGGTCAGGGAAATAAATGAAACGAAGTGATTTCTTCGCTTGGCACGCACATAACGCATGCCGATGTAGATAGGTAGTGGTCTAAACATATCCGGGCTTAAGCAGGAATGGGACGCAAGCGAGTCCTTATGGACAAGGGAAACGGCAAACAATACAGAACTGGCCGTTATAGTCCCAAGCTCGACTACACTCATATATGTAGCGTTCGCCACTTCAGGCGGAGCGAATCCCTGTTGCTTCACAGCCCTGACGAAGCGCCAGCTTACAGACTGGCAAGCCCCCATCAGCAGGCATTACACTCAACGCTTCGATCATCGCCGTGGGTTTACCATGACCGCACCAGACGCGGATGAACGCCGCGAATACTATCGCATCACAGACTCGATCGCACTGGAAATCACCCCACTTGCCGGGACAGAACAATCCGCCACGCCTAATGTGTCACCTTTGTTCGATCTGCTAAGTGAAATGCATCTTCTGGAGTTCGAATCACAGCACCTTTTGCGTAGCGTCAATGAGCGCGACCGCCCAATTGCCGCCTGTATAAAGCTGCTCAACAAGCGAATCGATTTACTGGGTCAGGCACTGACCTGGAATTTGATTCATGAAGTCGGAGAACCCAGACCTGTCGTGCTGTCCGAGGGTGGCATCAGCTTTCAACATTCAGAGGCGTTTTCACTGGGTAGCCAGCTAAGCCTGCGCATGATACTGATGCCTCAGGCACTGGGCCTTGAATTGAAAGCTGAAGTGATTCACTGCCAGCCGGCTACGCCAGACAGTTATGAGATAGGCACCAGCTTCGTAGACATCAGCGATGCACAACGTCAGCTGCTTGCTCGGCATATCTTCAAGAAGCAGGCCCATGAGCGCCGTACGCTCAGAGCACAGCCCAAGGGTGAGCAATAGTGAACTACTGGCTGAGTTTTTTACTGTTGCTCGGCCCAACAGCTGTTTTCGCCGATACGCTCTCGATCCCTATTAGTCGTCAAGGTGACACCCACACGGCCCTGCCCCAACCTGGGCAACTTCGCACCGAGGTGCTGAATCGATTTGGTTTGCCGGACGAAGAACATCCAGCCGTAGGTAAGCCGCCCATTACTCGCTGGGACTATCGCGACTTCAGCGTCTATTTTGAGAATAACCGTGTCATTGATGCGGTTCGTGACCATCAGCCACTTAATCGCAGGGAAACGCCATGACAGTCATCTACGGCCATCGAGGAGCCAAAGGCGAGGCCCCGGAAAACACGCTAGCCAGCTTTGAGCAGTGCCTGCAGGTGGGCGTAACCCGCTGCGAGCTGGACCTCCACCTGTCCAGTGATGGAGAATTGATGGTCATTCACGACCCTACCCTCAAGCGTACTACGGGACGTCGAGGTAAGGTTGCCGAGTTGCCTGCCGATACGCTGGTTACCTACGACGCACGCTTGGCAGGTCCCTCATGGCCTCGACCCTGCCCTATTCCACGCCTTGAGGATCTTTTCAAGCAAGTGGATTTCGAGCATTGGCAGCTTGAAGTCAAAAGCGCTTCACGCGTCCGGGCTGCACGCACCATCAAAGCCATCGATGAGCTGGCGAAACGTTTCAATCTCAGCGACCGTATTACGATAACGTCCAGCTCACGGGAAGTATTAAGGGCGCTTAACCGTGACACTCCCTGGCTTCAACGTGGGCTGGTGGCAGAATACGCCTGGCTGGATCCGCTGAAAGTGGCTGCTAACTACGGCTGCCATTTACTTGCGCTCAATTGGACGCTGTGCACCCCTGAGCGACTCTTGAAGGCCCAGCGCCAGGGCCTGCATGTATCGGTATGGACGGTAAATGAGCCCTCCTTGATGCGACGCCTAATCGACTTCGGTGCAGACAGTTTAATTACGGATTATCCAGCACTGGCCAGAACCGTGCTGGATGATCACAAACCACAGGCTAAGCCGGCTTAGAAAAGCCGGTTCAACCCATCAAAGGCAGCTACGCGGTACGCCTCAGCCATGGTGGGATAATTAAACGTCGTATTGATGAAGTACTTGATGTTATTGCCAGGACCTTTCTGGTTCATGATGGCTTGTCCGATGTGAAGAATCTCGGACGCCTGATCGCCAAAGCAGTGAACACCAAGGACTTCCAGAGTCTCGCGATGGAACAGGATTTTGAGCATGCCTACCGGCTCGCCTGAAATCTGCGCTCGCGCCATGCTTTTGAAGAACGCTTTGCCAACTTCGTAGGGTACTCTAGCCTGCGTCAAATCGCGCTCGTTTTTACCCAAAGAACTGATTTCGGGAATGGTATAAATTCCAGTAGGAATATCATCGACATAGCGCGCTGAATCATCATCCAGAATATTACCGGCAGCTGAACGACCTTGGTCAAACGCTGCACTGGCGAGGCTAGGCCAACCAATGACATCTCCAGCCGCCAGGATATTGGGGCAACTGGTGCGGTAATTCTCATCCACGTTAATTTGGCCGCGGCTGTTCACCTCGATACCAACATTCTCCAACGCCAGCTGGTCGGTATTGCCGGTGCGCCCGTTACACCACAGAAGCGCGTCAGCTCGCAGCTTCTTGCCTGACTTAAGGTGAAGAACGACCCCATGCTCCAGGCCTTCAATACGCTCATACTCTTCATTGTGACGAATGAGCACATTATTGGTGCGCAAGTGGTAGCTAAGCGCATCGGAGATTTCATCATCCAGGAAGCTCAGCAGCTGATCGCGCGTATCGATCAGATCGACGAGCACACCCAGGCCACTGAAGATGGAGGCGTATTCACACCCAATGACACCTGCTCCATAAATGATCAGGCGCCGTGGTGTATGGCTCAAGGTCAGGATGGTATCGCTGTCATAGACACGCGGGTGGGAGAAATCAACATCAGCTGGGCGGTAAGGACGCGAGCCCGTTGCAATAACCACCTGCTTGCCAACCAGTTGTTCGGTACCGCCATTGGGATTTATGACGTTGATCGTGTGCTCGTCGATAAAGCTTGCGGTTCCGAAGTACACATCGACCCGGTTACGAGCAAAATAGGATGTGTGTGAATTAACCTGCTTTCCAATGACGCGCTCAGCACTCTTGAGCACGTCAGGAAAGGAAAACCAGCGAGGCTCGCCAATCGTGCGGAACATCGGATTATTGTTGAAATGAATGATCTGCTTGACTGAGTTACGCAGAGCCTTTGACGGAATGGTGCCAAGGTGAATGCAATTTCCACCGATGACCTGGCGACTGTCCACGACCGCCACCTTGCGTCCGTGCTTGGCTGCATTGATTGCAGCCCCCTCGCCTGCCGGGCCCGATCCCAGCACCACTACGTCATAGTTATAGACAGCCATGATTACTCCTCGAAAAAACGAACCGATCGCTCATGAGCGTCGAGCACATCATCACCGGCTCTACGGCAACCCGATTTAAGCGATGATCTCTATATAGGTTACACCTATCCTCTCGTTGCGACCTTTCGTCACACTAGAAAATCTTTTCAATTTAAAGCGATAAATAAAAACGGGAGCCTAAGCTCCCGTCTTCATATGAACAATGCTTAAACCGCTGGATAAGCCGGTGGGTTTACACCAGCCATTTCCTCAAGCACACGAACAACCTGGCAGCTATAGCCGAACTCGTTGTCGTACCACACATAGAGAACGACACGGTTATCGCTGCAAATGGTAGCACCTGCGTCTACTATGCCAGCATGACGAGAGCCAACGAAGTCGCTGGATACCACTTCAGGCGAGTTGACGAAATCGATCTGCTTGTGAAGATCAGAGTGCAGCGCCATATAACGCAGATAATCGTTGATCTCTTCCTTATTGGTGCCTGTTTCAAGGTTCAGGTTCAGGATAGCCATCGACACGTTGGGCGTTGGAACGCGAATGGCATTACCTGTCAGCTTGCCAGCCAATTCTGGCAGCGCCTTGGCGACCGCTTTGGCGGCGCCCGTCTCGGTAATCACCATGTTCAACGGTGCACTACGACCGCGACGATCACCTTTGTGGAAGTTGTCGATCAGGTTTTGATCATTGGTGAAGGAGTGAACCGTTTCTACATGACCGCTGATGATGCCGTACTTGTCATTGATGGCCTTCAGCACGGGCACGATAGCATTGGTGGTGCAGGAAGCCGCCGTAACAATGCTGTCTTCCGGGCTGATAGTGTTGTGGTTGATACCGTGAACGATGTTCTTGAGCGAACCCTTGCCAGGCGCAGTCAGCACGACACGTGCAGCGCCCGGGCACTTCAGATGTTGCGACAGGCCTTCTGCATCACGCCATTTACCGGTGTTATCAACAATGATCGCATTATTGATACCGTACTGGGTGTAGTCGACTGTGGTCGGATCGTTGGAATAAATCACCTGAATCAAGGTGCCATTTGCACAAATTGTGTTGTTGGTCTCGTCAACGGTGATGGTGCCTTCAAAGGAGCCATGTACCGAGTCGCGACGCAACAGGCTGGCGCGCTTGACCAGATCGTTTTCAGCGCCTTTACGCACCACAATGGCACGTAGACGCAGGCCATCGCCGCTTCCAGAGTGCTCGATAAGGATACGTGCAAGCAAACGTCCGATACGGCCAAAGCCATACAGAACCACATCGGTTCCCTGGCGCTTTTCGGTGCCCTGCTTACCTACAACGGCAGCCAGTTCTTCGCGTAGGAACTCTTTTAGATCACGCCCTGCCCCCGCCTGCTTGAATTTCAAGCTCAGACGCGCCAAATCAATGGAAGCGGCACCTAGCTCAAGTTCACTAATAGCCTTAAGCAGCGGATAGGTATCGTGTACAGACAATGCGACATCATCGACCTGACGTGCAAAGCGATGCGCCTTGAGAATGGCGATCACTGAACGATTAACCAAACCACGCCCATATATAGAGGTCACAACATTATTATTACGGTAGAGCTGACCGATCAGCGGAATCATTGCCTCCGCAATCGCCTCACGATCGATCCATTCACCAAGACACTGGTCGGAGTTCTGACTCACGGTGATACCTTCCATATGTAGGGGCTAACAAAAGGAACTACATTATGACCGCACCTGCCTGAACCGGCAATCTTCGCGCGTCGATGCACTGACAGCGAGACGAGACCGTCGTTACAATCCCAACTCAGATTTTTTCAACGGAGCCTAACCAGCGTGCCCGTTTTGCGCATTCCATCAATTCCTGATACCGCCGGACGACAGCATTGGGGAAATCTCCCCGGAGCCGCGCTAAGTCTGGCTATTGCCGAGGCTGCAAGCGCTGCCAGCCAACGCTTCACCCTACTTTTAACGCCGGACAGCCAGAGCGCCGAACGCCTGGAGCAAGAACTGCGCTTCTTTGCCCCGAGGCTTCCCGTACTGCATTTCCCTGATTGGGAAACGTTGCCTTACGATATTTTCTCGCCGCATCAAGACATTATTTCCCAACGTGTAGCGGCGCTCTATCGTCTACCAGAGCTTGATCACGGCATTTTGGTAGTGCCTATCTCAACAGCCCTACATCGCATGGCACCTACACGCTTCCTGCTAGGCAGCAGTCTTGTGCTGGATGTGGGGCAACGTCTGGATGTAGAGGCTACGCGGGCTCGCCTGGAGGCAGCCGGATACCGCTATGTCGATACCGTCTACGAGCATGGCGAGTTCACGGTTCGCGGAGCATTGATTGATCTATTCCCGATGGGCAGTAGCCTCCCGTACCGAATCGACTTATTCGATGACGAAATTGAGACGTTACGCACATTCGATCCAGAGACGCAGCGATCAATCGACAAGGTGGATTCGATCCGACTGCTTCCTGCTCGAGAATTTCCGCTGCATAAAGAAGCCGTCACAGGGTTCAGGGCACGCTTTCGAGAGCGTTTTGATGTGGATTATCGTCGCAGCCCTCTTTACCAGGATCTGGCGAGTGGCTTGACGCCCGCGGGCATTGAGTACTACCTGCCGTTGTTCTTTGATGAGACGTCGACGCTGTTTGATTACCTGCCCCAGAGCGCACAGGTTTTTTCGTTACCAGGCATCGAGCAGGCATCTGAACAGTTCTGGACGGACGTACGGACCCGTTACGAAGACCGTCGCGTTGACCCGGAGCGTCCTCTATTACCACCGGCTGAAGTTTTCCTCCCGGTAGAAGAGTGCTTCGCTCGTCTCAAGCAATGGCCACGCATTGTTATCAGTAGCGATGATATCGAGCCGGGTGTGGGTCGTGAGCGTTTTTCAGCGCGGCCTCTGCCCAACCTTGCCATTGAGGCCAAGGCTAACCAGCCATTGGCGGCCTTGCAAAATTTCCTGGCTGAGTTTGATGGACGCATCCTGTTTACAGCAGAATCCGCCGGCCGTCGGGAGGTGCTGCTTGAGTTGCTGGCACGTATCAACCTGCGTCCTACATCGGTCGAGGGATGGGAAGATTTTCAGGAAACTGACGAGCGCCTGTCGATTACAGTCGCGCCGCTCGACGAAGGTTTGCTACTCGAAAAACCCGATGTAGCCCTCATTGCCGAAAGTCCGTTGTTTGGTCAGCGTATCATGCAGCGTCGTCGCCGGGAAAAGCGCAACGAGCATGGTGACAACGTCGTCAAGAACCTGACCGAGCTACGCGAGGGCGCACCGGTCGTGCATATCGATCACGGCGTTGGGCGTTATATGGGTCTGGTAACGCTTGAACTGGAGGGCCAGGCGCAAGAGTTTCTACTGCTAGAATACGCAGACGAAGCAAAGCTCTATGTTCCGGTTGCCAACCTGCACCTGATTGCCCGTTATTCAGGCGCTGACGACGCGCTTGCTCCACTGCACAAACTAGGTTCTGAAACCTGGCAGAAAGCCAAACGCAAGGCAGCTGAGCAGGTACGCGATGTTGCCGCCGAGCTGCTGGATGTATATGCCCGTCGAGCCGCTCGGGAAGGATTTGCGTTTACTGATCCCAAAGCGGATTACGAAACCTTCGCAGCAGGCTTTCCGTTTGAAGAAACACCTGACCAGCAAGTTACTATCGATGCTGTACTCAAGGATATGCTGTCAGGCAAGCCCATGGATCGTCTGGTCTGCGGCGATGTAGGCTTTGGCAAGACCGAAGTCGCCATGCGGGCGGCGTTTGTAGCGGTACACAGCGGCAAGCAGGTGGCCGTCCTGGTTCCTACAACACTGTTGGCGCAGCAGCATTACAACAGCTTTCGCGACCGCTTTGCCGACTGGCCTGTGCGCGTCGAGGTGATGTCTCGCTTCAAGTCTGCCAAGGATGTTGAAAAGGCCGTACAGGAACTGGCTGACGGTAATATCGACATTATTATCGGCACACACAAACTGTTGCAGGACGACGTGAAGCTCAAGAATCTGGGACTCGTCATCATTGATGAGGAGCACCGATTCGGCGTGCGTCAGAAGGAGCAATTCAAAGCGCTACGCAGCGAAGTCGATATTCTGACCCTTACGGCCACACCGATTCCGCGCACGCTCAATATGGCTGTTGCAGGTATGCGCGATCTGTCCATCATCGCCACTCCGCCGGCTCGACGCTTGTCGGTCCGGACGTTCGTCATGGAGCAGCAGAACGCGGTTATCAAGGAAGCCCTTCTTCGCGAGCTGCTACGCGGCGGACAGGTCTACTACCTTCACAACGAAGTAAAGACCATTGAAAAGTGCGCCCGGGACCTTGCGGAGCTGGTGCCGGAGGCCCGTATTGGCATTGGTCATGGGCAGATGCGCGAACGGGAACTGGAACAAGTCATGAGCGACTTCTACCACAAGCGCTTCAACGTGCTGGTAGCGTCAACTATTATCGAGACCGGTATCGACGTGCCCAGCGCCAATACCATCATTATCGAGCGTGCAGACAAGTTTGGCCTGGCGCAACTGCATCAGTTGCGTGGACGCGTGGGACGAAGTCACCACCAGGCGTATGCCTACCTGCTAACACCGCCACGAAAAAGCATGACGCCTGATGCTGAAAAACGTCTTGAGGCGATTGCTGGTGCGCAGGACCTGGGCGCAGGCTTCATTCTGGCCACCCATGACCTTGAAATACGGGGCGCCGGCGAACTCCTGGGCGAAGGTCAAAGCGGCCAGATCCAGGCTGTAGGCTTTACGCTGTACATGGAAATGCTGGAACGGGCGGTCAAGGCTATTCGCAAAGGTGAACAACCGAACCTGGAACAGCCCCTTGGGGGTGGTCCGGACATCAATCTGCGGGTACCTGCGCTCATTCCAGAGGACTATCTACCAGACGTCCATACTCGCCTGATTCTGTACAAGCGTATTGCTTCTGCAGCCGATGAAGATGCACTCAAGGAGCTACAGGTCGAGATGATTGACCGCTTTGGCCTTTTGCCCAATGCCGTCAAAAACCTGGTCCGCCTGACACTTATGAAGATCAAGGCAGAAGCCCTAGGTGTTGTGAAGGTTGATGCCGGCCCGCAAGGCGGTCGCATCGAGTTCACTCATGATACGAAGGTTGATCCGTTGGTACTGGTCAAAATGATACAAAGCCAGCCCAACAAGTATCGCCTTGAGGGTGCAACCATCTTTAAATTCCAGGTACCGATGGAGCGTCCTGAAGAGCGTTTCAATATCATTGAGGCACTTTTCGAGCGCTTGACCCCGGAAAACGTCTAGTCCAGGTAACCGGCCGGGCACTCAGGAGGTGCCCGGCCAGTCGGGCTTAACCTGCCAGTACTGTTGCCAGTACAGCTTTAACCCTGCCTATACCCTCATGCAGCGCCTGCTCTATTTCAGCCATGGTGATAACGCCAGTTACCTTACCTGCAGCTGGATTAACAACCAACGCCAGACAGGCATAAGCCAAATCCTGCTCCCGAGCCAGTGCGGCTTCTGGCATGGCTGTCATCCCCACGATGTCACATCCATCACGCTCCAGGCGAACGATCTCTCCTGCCGTTTCCAGGCGCGGCCCTTGTGTACAGGCATAGACGCCCTGATCACTGTGGGCATAGCCGTGTTGACGCAGCGCACTGATCAATTGCTGGCGAAGCGCCTCATCATAGGGGTAGCTGAAATCGATATGGGTTACTGCTTCCAGAGACCCTTCAAAAAAGGTGTGTTCACGACCCCATGTATAGTCGACGATCTGGTGAGGCACACATAGATGCCCGCTACCCATTGCTGAATGGATACCGCCTACCGCATTAACGGCCAGGATTGCTTCTGCACCGGCATGCTTGAGCGCCCATATATTGGCTCGATAATTAACCTGATGAGGCGGGATGCGATGTGGATGACCATGGCGTGCCAGGAACAATACTTCGCGCCCTGCATAATGGCCCTTGAGAATGTCCGCCGAAGGCGCGCCATAGGGCGTGTTTATTCTGAGGGACTCATCCAGCGTCAGACCTTCCAGCTGCGTCAGGCCAGTCCCGCCAATAATGGCGTAAACGGTCATATAAACTCCTTAATCAATCAAACCTGCTTGGCGCAGAGTAGATAAAGCCGCAAGCCAGCGAGGATGCTGACGGTATTCAATGGGCGGAAATGCTTTTGCACTCATGCGTTTCAACCGCTGCGAAGGCTTGGCTTTCAAGCGCTGCAGCGCGGTTAGCGCCAGCTCAGCCGCGGCACGGTCATTACAAACGAGCCCCATGTCACAGCCAGCACTCAAGGCAGCCTCTATGCGTCCTGCCGCGTCACCGGCAACATGCGCACCGGCCATGGATAGATCGTCGCTAAAAATAACACCCTTGAAACCCAACTCGCCGCGAAGCACGTCCTGCAGCCACCGCCGCGAAAACCCGGCTGGCTGCTCATCTACGCAGGGATAGATCACATGAGCAGGCATGATCGCCTCCAACTGCCCACTCAAGCGCTTGAAAGGTACAAGGTCGACGGCCTTGATGTCTTCCAGGCTGCGCTCATCACGGGGAATGGCCACATGCGAGTCGGCTTCTGCCCACCCATGTCCCGGGAAATGCTTGCCAGTTGCAGCCATGCCGGCAGCATGCATGCCGCGAATGAAAGCACCCGCCAGATCGGTTGCCCTGCCCGGCGCTCCTTCAAAGGCTCGCTGACCGATTACTGCGCTACGGCCATGATCAAGATCCAGAACCGGAGCAAAGCTGAAGTCGAGCCCGACGGCCAGCACTTCGGTTGCCATTATCCACCCGCATGCCTCGGCAAGGCGGTCGGCCTCTGGATGATTGGCAAATCGCCGCATGGCAGGCAGACGTACAAAGCCCTGTCGAAGTCGCTGGACGCGGCCGCCCTCTTGGTCGACAGCCAATAGCAACTCCGGCCGCTCGGCGCGTATGGCTTCACATAGCTCACGCACCTGGCGAGGATGCTCGATATTGCGAGCAAAAAGAATGAGCCCACCCACTTCGGGCTGGCGCAGGAAATGTCGGTCTTCAGCGGTCAGCCATGTGCCGCCAATGTCCACCATTAATGAGCCTTGCATAGGCATTCCTGAGGCACAGAAAACAAGTGAGGCATGGTGCCCTTTCAACTCGTTTCAATCAATGTGTCAGTAATGCCTTTGCTGAAAGCGCTGGCATATCCTCACTCAGAAGCGCTGAGCATCCTGACTGACAGGCTTGCGGGGCTTGAATTGCGCAGATGCCAGAGCCTGATCCGTCATTGCACTCTCCGCCAGCATGCCACTGGCCATGAAAGGCACCATCAAACGCAATACCTGCTCCGTTGACGTATGTACACCAAAATCATTATCAGCCATGGCCTTCAAAGCCTTGATACCTGACATGCTGAATGCAGCCACCCCTATCATGAAGTGAGCGCGCCAGAACAGCTCCAGCGGAGGAATGGCAGGCGCAGCCATGGCAACCAGCTCCATGTAGCGACGAAAAACGCGTCCGTATGCCTCTTCGAGGTATTTCTTCAGATGCCCCTGGCTCTCACTGAATGCCAGCCCTAAAAGCCGCATGAAAATGGAAAGATCATTACCGTGACGCGGTTTGATGGCTAACGCCTGATCTACCAGCAGATAAAGAAGCTCCTTAAGGTCTGCCTTGGTCCCGGACTTGCCGTACCGTCGGTCCAACTCATTTTCCAAACACGCGCAATAAGGGTCCAGAAAACGAGAGAATACCGCCTGGATAAGGGATTTCTTCGAGCCGAAGTGATAATTCACTGCTGCAAGGTTTACATTCGCCTTGCTGGTTATCAGGCGGAGCGATGTTTCAGCAAAGCCACGCTCAGCAAAAAGTTGTTCAGCGGCATCCAATATCCGCTCGACCGTTTCAGATTGAGCCATCGCTTAACTACCTGATCATAAAATGTTTTAAACATATGTTTAAAACATTCCTGAGTCAATGCCTGGGATAGCTAAGTGCCGTAATGGCATTTGGCTGATAAAAAGTCGGTTGCCCTCAAACCAATACTGTATATAATCCCAGGAACTGTATATAAAGCCAGACACCTATCATGCTAAAACTAACTCCGAGACAGTCTGAAATCCTGAGCTTCATCAAGCGCTGCCTTGAAGAAAACGGATTCCCGCCCACCCGTGCGGAAATCGCTCAGGAGCTTGGCTTCAAATCCCCGAATGCGGCAGAGGAGCACCTCAAGGCGCTTGCACGTAAAGGCGCTATTGAAATGACGCCTGGTGCCTCTCGCGGAATCCGCATTCCTGGGCTGGAAACACAGAAACCTTCTGACAGTGAGCTCCCTGTCATCGGTCGTGTCGCTGCAGGCGCGCCAATCCTGGCCCAGCAGCACGTGGAAGAAAATTGCAATATTAACCCTGACTTCTTCCAACCACGTGCGGATTACCTTCTCAAGGTAGAAGGCATGAGCATGAAGAACATTGGTATTCTTGATGGTGACCTTCTGGCGGTTCACGTCACTCGTGAGGCGCGCAACGGGCAAGTCGTGGTTGCTCGTGTCGGAGAAGAAGTTACGGTCAAGCGGTTCAAACGTGAGGGCAACAAGGTTTGGCTGATTGCTGAAAACCCTGATTTCCAGCCTATTGAGGTGGACCTCAATAAGCAGGATCTAGTAATCGAAGGCCTGAGCGTAGGTGTCATCAGGCGTTAACGAGTCAACGTATCTATAAGGAGGTGTTCAGTGCAATCTTTATTGCCGCCGGATCATGGACAGTTGCCGTTGTTTCACGACGCACTGGTTCAACCGTCGCTCAATCCTTTTTTGGCTGGACCTATTCAGGCGGCGACTCTGCCTGATTGCTTTAGTGAAGTGACTCTAAACGGCGCTCAAGACCATTGCCTGCATTTGCTAGCACCCATGCTGCGGGAGTTGAGTGACGAACAGGATCCCCGGTGGCTGACACTGATAGCACCTCCGACGCTGCTAACGACAAAGTGGCTGCGCTCAAGGGATTTGAATCTGAATAGAATCCTGCTGCTGCAACCGCGTCAGAGCATGCAGACACTAGAGCTTGCTTGTGAAGCCTTACGCTCAGGAAGAAGCCATACCGTGGTGAGCTGGCTCCACGGCATGAAGACTTCCGAGAAGAAAAAGCTGGCTTTGGCCGCTCAGACAGGCAACGCCCAAAGCCTTAACATTCGCTTGGGCTGATCAATGAAGAACGCGGGGAGTATCTTCGCGTTCTATCATATCTCCTTCGGCTAGACGCCCCGCCATCTGCACACCCAAATTGAACATGGCTTTAGCCACTTCAACTTGCTGGCCATGCAGAAAGTCCTTCGCATCGGAAGAAAATTCCAATGTCACCAGTGCCTCTTCACCATCGGCACGGCGCAGAACGATACGGCCATCAGCCAGTTCGACAATTTCAAGATAAGACGTAGACATATGTGCATCTCCAGCAGGCGCTGGCATTGTAGCAGTCGCACCTGCCCTTCCCTAGGCTCTATCGATTAACGTAATGCAATAAAGACTAAAATGTTGCAAGACAGCTCTTCAATCAAGAAGATCTACACATTTTTGGCGTCTGTGCCTCACCATTCGGTCAATAAACCACGAAAGCGCAGCGCCAACTCCTTGATGTTTTTTCTCCAGGCTTCGAGTTCAGTATGGCTCAGCAGCCTCTTCTCTTCATCAAGCGTAACCGACTCAATCAGCGGCAGACCAGGGTCAACCTTAGCCTGCTTGATAGGCTGCGGTGGTTTTTGCAATGCAGAGAACCCATCCAGCAACTGAGCCAGCCATGTTTGCTGATGACTTGCCAATTCAAACAATTCAGCCAACTCAGGAGTTGGCGAATCTTTCAAAGCTTGTGGGTTTAAAAACTGCTCGATTGAGGCAGCCTGGGCGTTAGGCAGGCGGTAATAACCTGCCACTTCATGACACAACCCCAAAACAGCACCATACAAATGAAACAACGTTGCCTCTCGCTCGGCCTGAATCTGCCCTTGGGCATTCATGCTCTGCTCGTGCTCCGCTCTGCGCCACGATTCAAGGCTTAAACCGGCGAAGTACAACTTCTGGTTGGTACGAGTATAGATCTCATGAGACATGCCTGAATCCTCCCAAGGCAAAGCGGTGCCAGCTGCCCCGCTACACAGACACCGATTGCCAGGCTTGCAGACCTGGCAACCAGATACAGCGCATCAACTACGCTTGTCTTCTACCTTCCACTTCCCATTATCGAAATAGGCTTTCCAACCGGTCGGCTTACCATTCTCTTCTGTCTGTACATATTGCTCCTTCGTCTTGCGACTGAAGCGAATAACAGCAGAACGGCCGTCTGGGTCTTTGGCCGGAGCACTTAATAGATAATGGTATTTCGGATCGATTTCATCCTTGTGCGGCAACAGCTCGCTGACCAACGGTGCGCGAGTTTCGCGATTCTTTGGAAACTGGCTGGCCGCCAGGAATAAACCTGAAGCTCCATCTCGCAATACATACGTATCGTTGACTTTCTCGCACTTGAGTTCAGGCATTGCAATGGCATCCATCTTGGGCGGAGCCGGCTCGCCGTTCTTCAGCAGCTTGCGCGTATTCTTGCACTCAGGATTGGTACATCCAAAGAATTTGCCGAAGCGACCCGTCTTGAGCTGCATTTCACTGCCGCACTTGTCACACTCCAACGAAGGCCCTTCATAGCCTTTGATGCGATAGTTACCGGTTTCAACTTCATAACCCGAGCAATCGGGGTTATTGCCACAGATGTGGAGCTTGCGATGCTCGTCAATCAGGTAAGCATCCATCGCGGTTCCGCAAATATCGCAGCGGTGCTTGCCGCGCAGCACACGCGATTCCGACTCACCTTCGTCGTCCTCAGCAATTTCATCACCCGGAACAAGGTTGATCGTTCCTTTGCAACGCTCTTTGGGCGGCAGGCTATAACCCGAGCATCCAAGGAACACACCCGTTGAAGCGGTACGGATCATCATCGGCCGGCTACATGTCGGACAGGGGATATCCGTGAGAGTCGGCACATTTGCACGCATCCCCCCTTCAGCGCTCTCAGCGGCTTCCAGCTTTTTCTTGAAGTCGCTATAGAACTCATCCAGCAGGTTTTTCCAGTCGAGCTCGCCCTGCGCTACGGTATCGAGATCACCTTCCATGTTGGCGGTAAAACCATAATCCATGAGGTCAGAGAAGCTCTCACCCAGCCGATCAGTAACAATGTCACCCATTTTTTCCGCATAGAAACGGCGATTATGCACGGTGGCATAGCCGCGATCCTGAATCGTGGAAATGATGGCTGCATAGGTTGACGGACGACCAATACCGCGCTTTTCCAGCTCCTTGACCAAACTGGCCTCGGAGAAACGTGCCGGCGGCTTGGTAAAATGCTGAGTGGGATCCAGCTTCAGCAGCTTCATGGCATCGCCCTGGTTCATTTCGGGCAGTACGTCGTCTTCGCCAGGCTTGCTCTGTTGCGACAGAACTCGGGTAAAGCCATCGAACTTAAGGATTCGCCCTTTGGCGCGCAACTCAAACTCACCGGCCTTTGCCGTAACGGTCGTAGAAAGATATTCCGCAGGAGGCATCTGACAGGCAATGAACTGACGCCAGATCAAATCGTACAAGCGTTCGGCGTCTCGCTCCATGCCAGACAGCTGGTCAGGACGCGTGTTTACGTCAGACGGACGAATTGCTTCGTGAGCCTCCTGCGCACCTTCCTTGCTGCTGTAGAAATTAGGCTTGGCCGGCAAGTATTTGTCGCCAAATTCATTTTCGATAAACGCCCGAGCCATGGTAATGGCATCGCTGGACAGGTTCGTCGAATCGGTACGCATGTAAGTGATATAACCCGCCTCGTAAAGACGCTGGGCCATCATCATGGTTTTCTTTACACCAAAGCCCAGCCGATTGCTGGCAGCCTGCTGTAAAGTCGATGTAATGAACGGAGCGGAAGGTCGGCTGCTGGTAGGCTTGTCTTCACGCTTGCTAATGCTGTAGCTGGAAGCCTTTAACTTCTCGACGGCAGCACTTGCCTGCGCCTCGTTCAACGGCTTGAATGCTTCGCCGTTTTGCCGGACGACCTCAAAACGCGCCTTGGCATTCTTGGGGTTCGCCAAATCGGCGTGAACTTCCCAGTACTCTTCAGGGACGAAGGCACGAATTTCCCGCTCACGCTCCACAAGCAGCTTGACCGCAACGGACTGAACACGTCCAGCCGAAAGCCCTCGGGCGATCTTCTGCCATAGCAGAGGCGAGACCATGTAGCCTACTACACGGTCCAGAAAGCGCCTGGCCTGCTGAGCATTGACTCGATTGATATCCAGCTCGCCCGGCTTGGAGAACGCATCCTGAATCGCTTTTTTAGTGATTTCGTTGAAGACGACCCGCTTGAATCGGCTTTCGTCTCCTCCGATGGCCTCACGAAGATGCCAGGCAATGGCTTCCCCTTCGCGGTCCAAGTCGGTTGCGAGATAAACAGTGTCAGCTTCCTTAGCCAGACGCTTGAGCTCTTCGATCACCTTTTCCTTTCCAGGCAGGATCTCGTAGTGCGCCTTCCAGCCATGCTCAGGGTCGACCCCCATGCGAGCGATAAGCTGGCGCTTGGCCTTTTCCTTTGGAGAAAGGGCTGGAGCTTCGGCAGCAGACTTGCGTCCTTTCGTGGCGGGCTCTTTTGACGCGCCTGCCGACCCACTGGTAGGCAGGTCACGGATATGGCCGATACTCGACTTCACCACGTACTGGTTGCCCAAATACTTGTTGATGGTCTTGGCCTTGGCCGGGGATTCCACGATGACCAGCGATTTGCCCATGTATCGGTTGATTCCTGCGTTATTAAAAGATGTAAAGAGAAAGGCGAGACAGTCTGACAGACATTTGGCAGTGAGGCAGTGACTGACGAACCATGACAGCGTGGCTGTAAGGCCCCGCTATATATAGTGGCTGTTGGAGCAAGGTCAAGGCTGCGCGTTATCGGCAAGCCCTAACGGATTCTCCTCAACCTTTACTAAAGCAAAGCGGGGAACACGCTCGCTGTCCACCTCGACGCTTTCCAGAAACATGCTGAGCGGACGCGCCCAAAGGCCGTATTCACCATACAACGCCTGGTAAAAAACAAGCTCCTCTTCCGTTTCAGAATGTTTGGCTACGCCCAGGACACGGTACTCCTGCCCCTTGTAATGCCGATAGAGCCCAGGTTGTAAGGACATGTTCCCTCCAGAAAGAAAAACCGGGGCCAGGCCCCGGTTTCGGTAGCATAAACGCCATTCTCAGACGCGTTCGAACACCGTCGTAATGCCTTGACCCAGGCCGATACACATGGTTGCTACGCCCAGTGCACCACCCTTTTGTTTCATGACATTTAATAGCGTGCCGGAAATACGGGCTCCAGAGCAACCAAAGGGATGACCTAACGCGATGGCCCCACCATGAAGATTGACCTTTTCGTCCATCTTGTCGAGGAGCTTGAGGTCTTTCAGCACCGGTAATGCTTGGGCTGCGAAAGCCTCATTGAGTTCGACATAGTCAATGTCGCCCATCGACAGCCCTGCACGCTTGAGGGCCTTCTGGGTAGCCGGAACAGGACCATAGCCCATGATCGCAGGGTCTACGCCAGCAACCGCCATGGCCCGAATACGTGCCAGTGGCTGCAGGCCAAGGTCCATTGCCCGCTGACCGGACATCACAATCATACAGGAGGCGCCGTCGGTGATCTGGGATGACGTACCTGCAGTTACTGTACCATCCTTTGGATTAAACGCAGGTCTGAGTTCGGCCAGGCCTTCCACCGTTGTATCAGGACGGATGGTCTCGTCATAGTCAAACATCTTCAGGAAGCCATTTTCATCATGTCCTTCCATGGGGATGATTTCGTCCTTGAACGCACCCTCCTGAGTGGCCTTCCAAGCCAACTGGTGCGAACGGTAGCCAAATTTATCCTGTGCTTCCCGGGTAATGCCGTGCATCTTGCCCAGCAGCTCTGCTGTGAGCCCCATCATGCCAGAGGCCTTTGCAGCATAAAGCGACAGATGCGGGTTAGGGTCAACGCCATGCATCATGCTGACGTGTCCCATATGCTCGACGCCACCTACCACGAACACATCCCCATTACCGGTCATGATGGCCTGCGCAGCTGTATGCAGTGCGCTCATCGAAGACCCGCAGAGCCGGCTTACGGTCTGCCCTGCGCTAGTATGAGGGATGGGCGTCATCAAGGACGCCATTCGCGCAATGTTCCAGCCTTGCTCGAGCGTCTGGTTTACGCACCCCCAGATCACATCTTCCACTTCTGCCGGATTGATTTGCGGATTGCGTGCCAGAAGCTGGGTAATCAAATGGGCAGACATGTTTTCTGCCCGGGTATTACGATGCATGCCACCCTTGGAGCGACCCATCGGTGTGCGGCCAAAGTCGACGATAACAACGTCTCTTGGATTCAGGCTCATAAGAATTCTCGCTCTGTACTGTCTGCGTTAACCAAAGAAGGACTGGCCGTTACGGGCCATTTCGCGCAGCTTTTCAGTCGGGTGATACAGCGGCCCCAGATCAGCATACTGGTCGGCCAGTGCCACGAACTCGGCAACGCCCAGGGAATCGATATAACGCAGCGCACCGCCTCGGAAGGGAGGGAAGCCAATGCCATAGATCAATCCCATGTCCGCCTCGGCAGCCGACTCGACAATGCCATCTTCCAAGCAACGAACCGTTTCCAGGCACAGCGGAATCATCATGCGCTGAACGATTTCATCATCCGTGAAATCGCGCTGCTCATACACGACAGGCTTGAGCAAGGCATAGGTTTCTGCATCAGCGACTTTCTTTGGCTTGCCCTTTTTATCGGTCTCGTACACATAGAACCCTTTGCCGTTCTTCTGTCCAAGACGTTTAGCCTCGTACAGCGTATCAACAGCGGTCTTGCGGGACTCTTTCATCCGGTCAGGGAAGCCTTCCGCCATCACATCACGGGCGTGATGCGCCGTATCCATCCCCACAACATCCATCAAGTAAGCCGGCCCCATAGGCCAGCCAAACTTTTCCATGAGCTTGTCGATACGCTGGAAATCAGCGCCCTGCCCGATCAGGCCGGCAAAACCACCGAAATAAGGGAACAGCACCCGATTGACCAGAAAGCCCGGACAATCATTGACCACGATAGGGTTCTTACCCATTTTCTTGGCATAGGCCACAGTGGTCGCAATCGTTTTTTCGCTGGTCTTTTCGCCGCGGATTACTTCAACCAGAGGCATCATGTGCACCGGATTAAAGAAGTGCATACCGCAGAAATTTTCAGGACGCTTCAGAGCTTGTGCAAGCAAGCTGATCGAAATGGTTGAGGTATTGGACGCCAGAATGGCTTCTTCACCAACCTGATCTTCGACCTCTGCCAGCACAGCCTGCTTGATCTTGGGATTCTCAACAACAGCCTCAACCACGATATCCACCGACTTGAAGTCGCCATAGGACAAAGTGGGGCGAATACGATTGAGCGCTTCAGCCATTTTCACCGGCTCGAGACGGCCCTTCTCGACGCGCTTGTTGAGAAGCTTGCTCGCTTCATCAAGACCGAGCTGAATGGCTTCCTCACGGATATCCTTCATGAGAATCGGCGTGCCTTTGAGCGCAGACTGATAGGCGATACCACCGCCCATGATACCTGCCCCCAAGACGCTGGCCTGTTTGATCTCACCCGCCTGCTGATCGTAAACCTTAGCCTTTTTCTTGAGCAGCTGATCATTCAGGAACAGACCGATCAGGCTTTGCGAAACAGTTGTCTTGGCGAGCTTCACGAAGCCTTTGGCTTCGACCTCAAGCGCCTTCTCTCGTCCGAAATTAGCGGCCTTCTGGATGGTCTTGATCGCTTCTACTGGCGCGGGATAATTCGGACCCGCCTGACCTGCAACGTAGCCTTTGGCCGACTCGAATGCCATCATGGCTTCAATGGGGTTTAGCTTGAGCTTTTCAAGCTTGGGCTGACGACGGGCCTTGTGGTCAAGCTCGCCAGAAATGGCTCGACGTGCCAGATCCAACGCCGCGGCCTGCAACTTGTCGGGTGCAACAACTGCATCCACGACACCGACCTTGAGCGCCTCGGCAGCAGAGTTCTCCTTGCCCGAAGCAATCCACTCGATGGCATTGTCGCTACCGATCAGGCGAGGCAACCGAACAGTCCCGCCAAAACCGGGATAAATGCCCAGTTTTACTTCTGGCAGACCAACCTTTGCGGTCTCGCTCATGACCCGGAAGTCGGCAGCCATGGCGATTTCAAGGCCACCGCCAAGCGCGATGCCGTTAATTGCCGCTACGGTAGGGACGTTGAGGTCTTCAAAGTCATTGAAGATCTGATTGATCTCGAGGTTTCCTGCCAGCAGATCCTCGTCTGGCATACGGAAACTTTCGACAAACTCGGTGATGTCTGCCCCTACGAGGAAAACATCCTTTCCGCTACTGAGAATGACGGCCTTGACCGAAGCGTCGGCCTTGAGGGCATCGACAGCCTGGCGCAGCTCGTTCAAGGTCAGGCGATTAAATTTATTGACCGACTCGCCAGTAAGATCAAGCTTTAACTCGGCGATACCGTTTTCTAGAGCCTTAACCGTGATGGCTTTACCTTCGTAAATCATCAACTGATCTCCATACGTGGAAGCGGAACACTCACATCCAAGCCTTGTTGCCCATTCAGGCAGGCAGCCAACTGCATGGCGTGATACTAGGATTCGTTAAGCCCGGGCGAAACGCGAAAGCTATACCTTGCGGCAACCTTCTCTTCTCTGCCCGAGCACTACAGGGCCCGCAAGACAAACATCTGATTCATACAAGTGTTTGACAGCCCCTACACGATCATTCAAAACCTGCGTTATGTCAATTCGACCCATGCGTTAACGTGGCATAACAACCCATTGAGCCCAGAGGGCATGAGACTGAAAAATCGTCAATCTCTACAAAGGATAGGTGCAATTGGCGCAGCGATCTGTTAACAACAGCGAGGCGCAACACCCGCAGCAAGGAGCAAGTACCGCGAAATGCGGTCCAAACGGTATCTGGATAGCAGGTGCGAGCCGCACCAGACAGGCCATACTTGAAATGTTCGCCATCCTTAAGGAGGAGAAATAAAATGTCTTATAAACACATTCTGGTAGCCATCGACCTGACTGATGAATGCCATGCCGTAATCCGTCGTGCTGTCGATCTGGCTACCGGCCTCCAAAGCAAGGTTTCCCTGGTCCATGTGGTCGAACCAATGGCTATGGCGTTCGGCGGTGACGTGCCCATGGACCTTTCCTCCCTTCAACAACAGCAGATCGAACAGTCCCGTGAACGCCTGGACAGCTTTGTTGCGCAATACAGCCTTCTGGAAGGCCAGTGCCAGTTGGCCTATGGGCAGCCTCGCCAGGAAATCCACCGCTTTGCTCGCGAAAATGCCTGTGATCTGATCGTTGTAGGCAGCCACGGCCGCCATGGCCTTGCCCTTCTTCTGGGCTCGACCGCCAATGACCTGTTACATGGTGCCCCGTGTGACACCTTAGCGGTCTCCCTGACCCGGAAGTAATACTAAAAAGGGCTCCCTCAGGAGCCCTTTTTTCATTCTTCCAGTTCAGCCCATCGCTCCAGCAGCTGATCGAGCTCAAGCTGTAAAGCCTCGAAGCGCTCAACAACGACACGCGTCGTTTCAAGCGGCTGCTGGTAGAACGCCGGATCGGAAATCTGGCTTTGCAGTCTCGCCAGCTCGTTTTCCGTCGCCTCGATTTGTGCCGGCAAGGCATCCAGCTCGCGTTGATCCTTATAACTGAGCTTTTTACGGGCCGGCGCCTGCTGCGCTGCTGCCTTGGATGCTTCTACGGGTGTCGCTTGAGTGGCCGCCGCATCCGACTTGGCCTCCATTTTCGACCCTGTCGCACCTAACAAGCGAGGCGATCCACCTTGACGTAGCCAATCCTGATAGCCCCCGACATACTCACGTACAAGGCCCGAGCCTTCAAACACCAGGGTGCTGGTTACGACGTTATCAAGAAACGCCCGGTCGTGACTGACCATCAGCACGGTGCCCTCAAAGCTCAGAAGCACTTCTTCCAGTAGTTCGAGCGTTTCCACATCCAGATCGTTGGTAGGCTCGTCGAGTACCAACAGATTGGCCGGCTTGCTGAACAGCTTCGCCAGCAACAACCGAGCACGCTCGCCCCCTGACAGCGCTTTCACTGGCGTACGGGCACGCTGTGGGCTAAACAGGAAGTCCCCCAGATAACTGAGGACATGACGATCCTGACCGTTGATTGTGATAATTTCACGCCCTTCAGCCATGTTGTCGATGACGGTTTTTTCAGGCTCAAGCGCATGTCGCAGCTGATCGAAATAGGCCACTTCGAGCTTGGTGCCATGCACGATTTTTCCTGCCGTCGGCTCAAGGTCACCCAGCAGCAGTTTAAGCAGGGTTGTCTTTCCAGAGCCGTTGGGGCCTAACAAGCCCATCCGGTCGCCTCGCTGCACCACCAAGGAAAAATCACGGATAATGGGTTCGCTGCCTGGATGGGCATAATCCACGTGCTCGACAACAATGACCTGTTTTCCAGACTTGTCGGCGGTTTCCAGCTGCAGGTTTGCCTTACCCTGGCGTTCGCGTCGTTCGCTGCGTTCAAAGCGCATGGCCTTCAATGCACGCACTCGCCCTTCGTTGCGGGTACGTCGAGCCTTGATGCCTTGACGAATCCAGACCTCTTCCTGAGCCAGACGCTTGTCGAACAGTGCGTTGGCGGTCTCTTCCGCTGCAAGCTGCTGCTCTTTATGCACCAGAAAACTGGCGTAATCGCCCTGCCAATCGATCAGATGGCCTCGATCCAACTCAAGAATGCGTGTCGCCAGGGCTTGCAAGAAGGCTCGGTCGTGGGTGATGAACAGAATCGCACCCGGATATTGACTCAAGGCCTCTTCCAACCAGGCAATAGCCCCGATATCCAGATGGTTGGTTGGCTCATCGAGCAACAGCAAGTCAGGTTCGGCCACCAGGGCCTGCGCCAATAGCACACGCCGACGCCAGCCTCCGGAAAGCTCTGCAAGGGTCTTTTCTGCAGGCAACTGAAGGCGGCTCAGCGTGCTCTCGACCAGCTGCTGCAGTCGCCAGCCATCCTTGGCTTCCAAATCCTGCTGAACGCGCATCAGACGCGTCAGGTCTTCGTCAGTGTGAATGTTCTGGGACAGTCGATGATACTCCGCCAGCAACTCCCCTACGCCAGTCAATCCCTCGGCCACAACATCGAATACGGTACGATCATCTGCCCGAGGCAGCTCCTGAGGCAACTCTCCGATCTTCAGCGCCGGAGCACGCCAGATCTCGCCATCGTCTGGCATCTGCTCGCCCTTGACCAGGCGCAGCATGCTGGACTTGCCAGTACCGTTGCGCCCGATCACGCAGACTCTCTCACCCCGAGCAATCTGCCAGGACACTCCGTCCAGCAATGGCATGGCACCGAAAGCCAGGGATACGCCGGTGAATTTGAGCAAGGTCATAGGCATCTCCAAGAAAAAGGACGTGCATTCTAGTGCCCATCCGCACGAACTGCATGTTTTCCTACCGACGGCACTCAATGTTTTCGTACATATGACGACAAGATTATTAGCCTGACCGTTGGTAGCTCATACGCTTTCGTCGTAATGGCCGACAAGCTAAAGTAATCGCCTTTGTGCGGCCGAGCCGCATGTACCAGCAGTCTTCTCCGGGAATCTCATGCGCGGCCGTCTGTTCAAGCTGTTGACCTGTGTCTTTGCTTCTCTCATTGGATTGGAAACCGCTCACGCGGCCCCCATTGAGCAACAACGTCTCCTATACGACCAAGCCAAGGCAGCGCTGGCCAAGGGAGATGCCAGTCTCTATTTGCAGTCACGCAATGCGTTGCAAGGGTATCCCCTGGAGCCCTACCTGCAATATGACGAGCTGACCGCACGCCTCAAGAACGCCAGCAATACAGAAATAGAAGCCTTTCTTGCCGAGCATGGCGATCTCCCGCAGGCAAACTGGATGAAGCTGCGCTGGCTGCGCTGGCTCTCCGAGCGCGGCGATTGGAGTACCTTTGACCGCTACTATGACTCCAAGCTCAACTTTACCGAACTGGATTGCCTGAATGCCCAGCACCAGATTCAGGAAGGCCAGACAACACAACCCTTCAAGACAGCGGAAAAGCTCTGGCTGGTAGGCAAGTCACAACCAGCCGCCTGTGATGGCCTTTTCAGTGCCTGGGCTGCTCGCGGCCAGATGCCTGAAAGCATGGTTTGGAAACGTGCCAAGCTGGCGGCCGAAGCGCGTAATTACGGGCTAGTCACCCATTTGGGACAGCAGATGCCCACCCTGGGCTCACTTGCCAACCTGATGAGCGATATCGCTCAGAAACCCCAACAGCTAGCCGATGTGCAGCGCTTCACACCTGCCAGCGAGCCCATGGCCGATGTGGTTGGTCTGGGTTTGCGACGCCTTGCCAAACAGGATCCCGAGAAAGCATTGGGCCTACTCGATACCTATAGTCAGCGCCTGCCCTTTTCGCGCGACGAAAAAGTATCCATTGCGCGTGAGATCGGGCTGACCCTGGCCAAGAACTTTGACCCACGAGCCCTTCCGCTCATGGAGCGTTACGATCCGGAACTCCGTGATGACACGGTCAGCGAATGGCGTGCGCGCCTTCTACTGCGTCTGGCCCGCTGGAAAGAGACTTACCAGTTAATCCAGCGGTTTCCCCCATCGCTTCTGGAAACCAACCGCTGGCAATACTGGCGCGCCCGTACCCTGGAGCTGTCTCAGCCGCAAAGCTCAAGCGTACTGGCTGATTACCAGCCAGTCTCGCGTGAGCGCGATTTCTACGGCTTTCTAGCAGCCGACCGCATCAAGGCGCCTTATCAGCTGAACAATCGTCCGCTCGTACTGAGCAATAGCCTTCGCAACCGCGTACGCACCACGCCTGGTATTCAGCGCGCGCTCGAGTTCTATGCACGTGGTGAATTTGTAAATGCGCGGCGCGAGTGGTTTCATGTCAGCCGCAGCTTCAACCGGGACGAATTGGTTGCCCAGGCCCGCATGGCCTACGACATGCAATGGTATTTCCCGGCTATTCGCTCAATTAGCCAAGCCAAGTACTGGGACGATCTGGACATCCGCTTCCCTATCGCCTACCGCGACAGTTTCGTTCGTGAAGCGCGCCAGCGAGGCTTGCATAGCAGCTGGGTCTTCGCTATTACCCGGCAAGAGAGCGGCTTCATGGCCGATGCCCGTTCAGGCGTGGGAGCCATGGGCTTGATGCAGTTGATGCCTGCGACGGCAAAACATACTGCCAGCAAGTTTTCTATTCCATTGGCCAGCCCTCAATCAGCCCTGCAACCGGACACAAACATCCAGCTGGGCACCGCTTACCTGAGCATGGTTCATGCACAATTCAACGGTAACCGTGTTCTAGCCTCAGCGGCTTATAACGCCGGTCCCGGACGTGTAAAAAGATGGCTGAAGGACGCCCGGCACTTGGCGTTCGATGTCTGGGTAGAAACCATTCCGTTTGACGAAACCCGTCAATATGTCCAAAACGTGCTAGCGTATGCGGTCATCTACGGCCAAAAACTCAATACGCCTCAGCCACTGGTAGAGTGGCACGAACGCTTCTTTGACGAAACTTGATGACTTAAGCAGGAGCTGCAATAGCTTTGCAGCTCCTGCCTCGTTACACGTCGCCACACCAGGGTGCCATTAAGCGGCTGTGAAATTTCGTCAATCTCCGTATACTTCGCGGCTCTATTTTTTCCGCTATTGAACCGGAGAAACTCATGTTGAAGCGTTCCCTGGCCCTCGTGGCCGGTCTTACCCTGTGCGCCACTTCCCTTCTTACCCAGGCAGCAGATGCACTACGCGTCTCGGCTATCCCGGATGAAGCACCTACCGAATTGCTTCGCAAGTTCAAACCGCTGGGAGAGTACCTGGAAAAGCAGATTGGCATGCCTGTTACCTTCGTGCCGGTCTCCGATTATGCAGGCGTGGTCGAAGCGCTGGCCTCTGACAGACTGGACATGGCATGGTTGGGTGGCTTTACCTTTGTCCAGGCCCAACTCAAAGCGCCCATGAATCCGCTGGTACAACGGGAAGAAGATCAGAAATTCACCAGCAAATTCATTACAGCTGATCCAAACGTCAAATCGGTTCAAGACCTAAAAGGCAAAACGTTCGCCTTTGGCTCGATCTCTTCGACCTCCGGCAGCCTGATGCCCCGTTACTTCATGCAGCAGGAAGGGGTAATACCGGAGCAGTTTTTCTCACGTGTAGCCTATTCTGGAGCCCATGATGCAACTGCCGCCTGGGTACAGGCTGGAAAAGTGGATGGAGGCGTTTTGAACGCTTCGGTCTGGCAGAAGCTGGTTGATGCCAAGAAAGTAGACACAAGCAAGGTCAAGGTCTTCGCGACCACTCCGCCCTATTACGATTACAACTGGACCGTCAGAGGCAATCTGGATCCGCAACTGGCGGCCAAAATCAAGGCGGCCTTTCTTGCATTGGATCCTTCGAAGCCTGAAGACAAAGCCATTCTGGATCTACAGGCAGCCAGTCGTTTTGTAGAAACTTCTCCTGAAAACTATAAGGGCATCGAAGGCTCTGCACGTGCGGCCGGTCTGTTGAAGTGAGCGTCCAGTTAGCTGGCGTGGAGCTTCTTCACGCCAATGGGCATCGCGCGCTTTCAAAGCTTGACCTGAAGATCACCAAAGGTGAACGCGTAGCACTGATTGGCCCTTCTGGAGCAGGCAAGACCAGCTTGCTCCGCCTGATGGCGACAAGCCATAAGCCAACGGCAGGACAACTCACCGTATTGCAGACCGATCCGTGGTCATTGAGCGTGTCCCGATTGAAGTCGCTTCGTGCACATATCGGTCTGATTCACCAGGCACCTCCCCTCCCGGCGCGGCAACGCGTCGTAACGGCGGTACTGGCTGGGCGCCTGGGCCAATGGCCTTTATGGAAGAGCCTGGTCAGCCTTGTCTATCCACTGGATCGTCCGGGCGCCCAACAGGCTCTGGCAAAGCTGGACCTGTCAGAAAAGCTGTATCAGCGTTGCGATCAGCTCTCGGGGGGCCAGCTCCAGCGCGTCGGCATTGCCCGCGTGCTATACCAGGCGCCTGAGCTGATACTGGCGGATGAGCCTGTTTCCGCCATGGATCCTGTACTTGCCAGCCATACACTAACCATTCTCGCTCGTGAGGCCGAAACACGAAGCGCAACGCTGATCGCCAGCCTGCACAGCGTAGAGCTGGCGATCAAACACTTTCCGCGAATCATTGGGCTACGCCAAGGCGTTATTGTATTCGACAAAGCAACGCAAGCCGTTACCTCCGATGATCTGGAGCAGCTCTATGCCAATGAGCAATTAGCACCAGAGAACTCATCCAGTGTTTATTTCATGCCTGCCACACCACCGCGATGCTGATTGCCCCCTCGCGTGATCCTGCCGCCCTGCCTCGTCTAGGCATCAGCCTACTGGCACTCTTACTGCTCTGGCCTGGGCTTCACCTGTCCGAGTTGGATATTCCTGGTTTGCTCACCGGCGAGAACGCCAGAATCATGGGTAGCTTTTTGGCAGGATTCTGGCCGCTAGCCTACGATTCGGAGTTTCTCTCGATAGTTGGCAAAGCCACGCTGGAAACCCTAGCCATTGCCACGGCCGGTATGACGCTCGCCTGGGTGATCGCCTTTCCAGCAGCCTTGCTGGCAACCCGCTCGCTTTCCATCTCCGCGCTTCATCGGCAAGGACGTCCTTCGTGGCTGGGTCAGACGATTCGCAATACGGTACGTATCGTTCTTGTAATTCTGCGCAGCATTCCCGAAATTGTCTGGGCCTTATTATTTGTACGAGCGGTAGGCCTAGGTCCAACCGCGGGCGTCCTGGCCATTGCCATCACGTATGGTGGCATGCTGGGTAAGGTGTACGCCGAGATTTTCGAATCCGTACCTGCTGACGCGACGCGAGCATTGCTCTTGGGTGGCAGCTCGCGACTTCAGGCATTCGCATATGGACTGCTACCGGCCGCCAGCGGCGAAATGATCTCCTATACGATCTACCGCTGGGAGTGTGCTATCCGTGCATCGGTCGTCATGGGATTTGTTGGCGCTGGCGGGCTGGGACAACAGGTCGATCTGTCTCTGCGAATGTTTGCTGGCGGAGAAGTTGCCAGCCTGATGCTGACCTTTCTGATACTGGTCATGCTGGCCGACCTGATCAGCCGCTTGCTGCGAGAGCCGTAACGATGAAAATCAAGGGTCTTGCCGCCGTTATCGTAGTACTAGCCGCCATTGCCTCGTCCTTTGCTTACCTTGAGACGAATTTTATCGAGCTGTTTTCGCGGACCTCTCTTGCGCAAATGGCAAAATTTGCCAACGGATTTCTTACTCCCGATTTCTCCCGCAGTCACCTGTACGCCATTGCCTGGGCCTGCCTTGAAACACTGGCCATGTCAGCCATGGGTACCTTATTGGCAGCCCTGCTTGGCATAATACTGGCCCTGCCTGCGGCAGGCCGACTCGGCACTTTATTCAAAGCAGTTGCGCGGTTCTTGCTCAATGCCCTCCGCGCCGTCCCGGAACTGGTGTGGGCGGCACTGATGGTACTGGCTGCAGGGCTAGGGCCCAACGCCGGCACGCTTGCATTGGCACTGCATACGGCGGGTGTACTGGGTCGCCTGTTTGCCGAGACGCTGGAAAACACTCCGTCCGCCCCCAGCGATGCGATCAGACTGGCTGGGGGCGGACGCCTTGCCGCCTTCGCCTATGGCATTCTGCCAAGCGTCTGGCCTCAGCTGCTTGCCTATATTCTCTATCGCTGGGAAAACAATATCCGCATGGCGACGATATTGGGATTCGTGGGCGCTGGCGGCCTAGGACAAATGCTTCAAATCAGCCTCAGCCTGTTTCAACTCGCTCAGGCTGCAACCATTATCCTGGCCATGCTGACCCTGGTACTGCTGGTGGACGCTTTTAGTGCCTGGATCCGTCAGCGGTGGATCAATCATTGATCCACCCTGGCGGTCTCATGCCTCGCCGCTGTTACCGTTTCTAGCCTGTATAAGCACCCAGGGCGCAACGACCACTGCCCAAAAGACTGGATCGCTTACCAAAAACCCCCGTGCCTCATCCTCGGTCACCTTGGCCATTTGCCCGGACGTCAGCCAGGCAGAAACCTTGCCTGTATTGTCCTGAACAATGGCTTCTGCCGCCTCTATCAAGTCTATCTCGGCATCCACCCGAAGCAACGAACCCTTGGCAAAGTGCGGCTGTAACTCTTGCCATGTGATTTCAGCGGTCTGGCCCAACAGCGTAGCGTACAGAGTGCTGGTTTCGGACATCACGTCACCCCTAAAAATAAAGCGACATGATAGCGGCTGTCGCTTATTGTCGACAGGATTGACATGTCTTCAGCCCGGTTTCGGCTCGTATCCGATACATGATGCGACAAAGTGTATCGATACAGTCGATGTGCCACTTTTCAATTCCGTGATCGGCACTCTACACTCCGCACGTTGCGATGCCGATTTATCGTCATAACAAGAAAGCCAGCAATAAGAATAAATACTGCAATAAACGTTTGTGATCTGCCAAAACCAATAAGCATTTCGAGTGGAGCACTATGAATAAGGCAACTCAGCGTCTTTCCCGACTATTCGCCGCCATGGCCCTGGCTGGACTCACCAGCTACAGCGTCGCTGCCGATACAATAAAAATCGCCTTGGCCGGCCCGGTTACCGGTCCTGTAGCGCAATATGGGGAAATGGAATTTGTCGGCGCCAAAATGGCTATCGAGCAAATCAATAAGGCTGGCGGCGTCAATGGCCAGCAGCTCGAAGGCGTAGTCTACGACGATGCGTGTGACCCCAAGCAAGCGGTTGCCGTTGCCAACAAGATCGTCAATGACGAAGTGAAATTCGTGGTTGGCCACCTGTGCTCCAGCTCCACTCAGCCGGCGTCCGATATCTACGAGGACGAAGGCATCCTGATGATCACCCCAGCATCAACCAGCCCTGATCTCACGGCACGCGGACATAAACTGATCTTCCGCACCATTGGTCTTGACAACATGCAAGGCCCTACTGCCGGCAAATATATAGCCGAGCATATCAAGCCCAAGACAGTCGCCATCATCCACGACAAGCAGCAGTACGGTGAAGGCATTGCCACGGCCGTCAAGCAGACACTTGAAGGCGCCAATGTCAAAGTTGCCGTATTCGAAGGTATCAATGCCGGCGACAAGGACTTTTCTTCTCTGATCTCCAAGCTGAAGCAGGCGGGTGTGGATTTCGTCTATTACGGCGGCTATCACCCGGAGCTCGGCCTTCTGATGCGCCAGTCACAGGAAAAAGGCTTGAAAGTTCGCTTCATGGGGCCGGAAGGTGTGGGTAACTCTGAAATTTCCGCCATTGCAGGCAAATCCTCAGAGGGCATGCTTGTAACCCTTCCCCGCTCTTTCGATCAGGATCCGAAAAACAAAGCCCTGGTTGAAGCATTCAAAGCCAAGAAGCAGGATCCGAGCGGCCCGTTCGTCTTCCCCTCCTACGCAGCCGTGCAAGTTATTGCTGATGGCATCAAGAAGGCAGGCAACACTGAAACCGATGCTGTAGCAGAGGCCCTGCGCAGCAGTACGTTCAGCACACCTACAGGCGACCTGGCGTTTGACGAAAAAGGCGACCTGAAGAACTTCGAATTTGTCGTCTATGAGTGGCACGCCGACGGCACCAAGACCGAAGCCAAGTAACCGTTAAGCAGGAACTTGCCAGCACGTTGTCTGGCAAACGTCCTCAAAAGCCCACGGTATCCTCCGTGGGCTTTGTTCATTCCAAATGAGTAGGCGTGCCAAGACGCCAAAAGCACTGTGGCCGCTATTCAGGAGAAAGTAATGCCTGAGCTCTACCACTATCTTCAACAGCTGGTAAACGGTTTGACCGTTGGCAGCACCTACGCCTTGATAGCCATTGGTTACACCATGGTCTACGGCATTATTGGCATGATCAACTTCGCCCATGGCGAGGTATACATGATTGGCTCCTATGTAGCCTTCATTGTCATCGCCGGATTGGCACTCATGGGCATTCATAGTCTGCCGATCATCATGATTGCGGCCTTTGCTGCCAGCATTATTGTTGCCAGTGCCTATGGCTACAGTATTGAGCGTATTGCCTACCGTCCGCTGCGTGGCAGTAATCGCCTGATTCCGTTGATCTCAGCTATCGGCATGTCCATCTTTCTGCAAAACGAAGTGCTATTGGCACAGGACTCCAAGGACAAGGCCATTCCCAGCCTGCTACCTGGCAACATCATATTTGGCAATGATGCCATGAGTGGAGTCGTCATTTCGTACATGCAGATTCTGATCTTCGTGGTCACGTTTCTGGCCATGCTCGGATTGACGCTGTTCATCTCACGTTCGCGTCTCGGCCGCGCCTGCCGCGCCTGCGCCGAAGACATCAAGATGGCCAACCTGCTTGGCATCAACACCAACAACATTATCGCCCTGACCTTTGTTATCGGCGCATCCCTGGCAGCCATCGCGGCTGTTTTGCTCGGAATGCAATACGGCGTCATTAATCCGAGTCTGGGCTTTCTGGCAGGTATCAAGGCGTTTACTGCCGCAGTACTGGGCGGGATCGGCAGTATTCCAGGCGCCATGCTGGGCGGACTGGTGCTAGGGGTAGCCGAAGCGTTCGGGGCCGATATTTTTGGTGATCAGTACAAGGATGTCGTGGCATTCACACTTCTTGTCCTCGTTTTGTTGTTCCGGCCGACCGGCATTCTGGGCCGTCCGGAGGTAGAAAAAGTATGAGCAGTACCCCTTTCAACAAACAGCTTAAAACGGCTTTTTTCAGTGCGCTTCTCGTACTCGCAGTGGCCTACCCTGTTTTGGGGCTAAAACTGACCACAGTGGGTATCGGGCTCGAAGTCCATGGCGCCAGCCCAACCACCCTGACGATCATTTTTGGGGCGGCCGCCCTTATGTTCGTATGGCAGTTGGTACGTGATCGCATTCCCATGCCGCGCCGAACCAGGGGCACCCACACCTCACCACTGACCAAACTAGGCGCCCAGCTCACCGAGCCATCTGTTCAACGCTGGGTCATCCTCGGGCTGGTTCTTGTCGCGCTAGTCTGGCCATTCTTCGGCTCACGGGGGGCCGTGGATATCGCTACGCTGATTCTCATCTATGTGATGCTGGGGCTTGGTCTGAATATTGTGGTCGGCCTGGCGGGTCTTCTTGATCTGGGCTACGTCGGCTTTTACGCCGTAGGGGCATATAGTTACGCCCTGCTCTCCCACTATTACGGCCTTGGATTCTGGATCTGCCTGCCCATTGCCGGTTTGATGGCTGCGCTATTCGGCTTTTTGCTGGGCTTTCCCGTGCTGCGCCTGCGAGGTGACTATCTCGCCATCGTAACGCTCGGCTTCGGCGAGATCATCCGTATTCTGCTACGCAACCTTACCAGCATCACCGGCGGCCCCAACGGCATTAGCGGAATCGACAAGCCTACGCTATTCAACCTGACGTTTGAGCGGCGTGCCCCTGAAGGCATGCAGACATTCCATGAGTTTTTTGGCATCGCCTACAACTCGAACTACAAGGTGATCTTTCTTTACCTGGTTGCGTTACTGCTCGTCCTGCTTACGCTTTTCGTGATCAATCGGTTACTGCGCATGCCCATCGGTCGCGCTTGGGAAGCCTTACGTGAAGATGAGATCGCCTGCCGTGCATTAGGCTTGAATCCGACCCTTATCAAACTCTCCGCTTTTACGCTGGGTGCCTGCTTTGCAGGTTTCGCGGGCAGCTTCTTTGCGGCTCGCCAAGGGCTGGTGTCGCCGGAATCGTTCACCTTCATTGAGTCAGCCATCATCTTGGCGATCGTTGTTCTGGGTGGAATGGGCTCACAATTGGGCGTCATTCTGGCAGCCATTGTCATGATTCTGCTTCCAGAGCTGATGCGTGAGTTCAGTGAATATCGCATGTTGATGTTTGGCGCCATGATGGTCCTGATGATGATCTGGCGGCCGCAAGGCCTGCTCCCGATGCAGCGCCCCCATTTGGAGCTGCGTAAATGAGCCAACTTATTCTTCAAGCTAAAGACCTGACCATGCGTTTTGGCGGCCTCTTGGCGGTCAATGGCGTCAATATCAGCGTCGAGGAAAAGCAGGTCGTTTCCCTGATAGGACCGAACGGCGCTGGCAAGACAACCGTGTTCAACTGCCTGACCGGTTTCTATCAACCAACAGGAGGTGAAATTCTACTTAGAGGTACGCCCATTCATGGCTTGCCGGGTCACCAGATCGCTCGACGCGGCATCGTACGCACCTTCCAGAATGTTCGGTTGTTCAAGGAAATGACGGCGGTTGAAAACCTGCTGGTTGCTCAACACCGCCATCTGAATACGAATTTTCTAGCTGGCCTTTTCAAAACTCCCGACTTTCGCCGCGCAGAATCTGAAGCCATGGACTTTGCCCGCCACTGGCTTGAGCAGGTCAACCTCACCGAGGTCGCCAACCGACCTGCCGGCAATCTGGCCTATGGCCAACAGCGCCGTCTTGAGATTGCTCGCTGCATGATGACACGCCCCCAACTCCTCATGCTTGATGAACCTGCCGCCGGCCTTAATCCTCGCGAGACGGAAGACCTGAAAGCGCTGATTTCCCTGCTGCGAGACGAGCACGGCGTAACTGTTCTGCTCATTGAGCACGACATGCACCTAGTCATGAGCATCTCGGATCATATTGTCGTTATCAATCAGGGCACCCCCCTGGCCGATGGTAAGCCGGAGCAAATCCGTAATAACCCTGACGTGATCAAAGCCTATTTGGGAGAAGCGTGATGCTGCAGTTCGAAAACGTTTCGACTTTCTATGGCAAGATCCAGGCGCTGCATGGGGTCAGCCTGTCCGTCAACAAAGGGGAGATCGTGACACTCATCGGCGCCAATGGCGCTGGCAAGTCTACCCTCCTGATGACGCTATGCGGTTCTCCTAAGGCAGCTGGCGGTAGTATTCGTTACGAAGGTGAAGAGCTGGTCGGAAAAGACTCCTCCGAAATCATGCGCAAGGGTATCGCCGTGGTTCCTGAGGGTCGCCGCGTCTTTGCTCGCCTGACTGTCGAGGAAAACCTCGCCATGGGCGGTTTTTTTACCGACAAGCATGACTATGATCGTCAGCTTGAAAAGGTTCTTGGCCTGTTTCCTCGCTTGAAGGAGCGCTATCACCAGCGCGGAGGCACAATGTCCGGTGGGGAGCAACAGATGCTGGCCATCGGTCGTGCGATGATGAGTCATCCGCGTCTCCTGCTGCTTGACGAGCCCTCATTGGGTTTAGCCCCCATCATCATTCAGCAGATTTTCGATATCATCGAACAACTGCGCGAGGATGGCGTAACGGTATTTCTGGTCGAGCAGAACGCCAACCAGGCGCTCAGACTGGCAGACCGCGGCTACGTTCTAGAAAATGGTCATATCGTCATGCAGGATACCGGCGAAGCCCTATTGGCCAACCCTGACGTACGCAAGGCCTACCTGGGAGGCTAAAGGATCGCTTGTGCGCTCCGTTCAAAAAGAGCGCACAAGTTCATTTCAGCCTTGTCCTAACGGATATAGCTCAGTAACGTTGCCACCCTTGTTTCAATGGAGAGCTCTAGATGTTAGCGCCACGCTTGCTGCTGCCCCTGACCTTGCTGGCCACGTTGCTGGCAGGCTGCCATAGCACCCCGAGCGATAGCATCGCTTCGTCCAAGGCGTCTCAAGGCGTACGCCTGCAAGGTGATTTGCGGTTAGCGAATGACCAGTTACTCTTTCGCCCCTGTCAGGAGCATCGCTACTTTCAAATAGACGATGCGGCCAACACGTCTATTATCAACGATGCTCATGAGTTGACGGCCGATAGCGGTGCCAGCAGCCTATTCGCAGATTTACGCGGAAAGATGAAATCTGGAGGGCCGGCTGGAAGCGATGGCGTATTTGCCGTTTCCGAGGTGTATCGCATGCAGTATACCGGGCCCGGCTGTTCAGACCCTAATTTCAAGCGCCTGACGCTTCGCGCAGCCGGTCATACTCCAGAATGGAATGTGGTAGTAAGTGGCCAAGGCATGGTTATAGCCTCGACCGATCGCAGCCAGCAGGCTCTTCCATATTTGCAGGAGCAACTACCCGACGGTAGTCGTAGCCTGTCTACCGAAGCCAACGGCGAGCGTGTCGAGCTATGGGTTAGTCCGCAGCGCTGTGTTGATGAAAGCACTGGTACGGTTCAATCCCTTCAGGCGGAGCTGCGTGTCAATGGCAAGAGCATGTCAGGCTGCGCGCACTATGGCGGTGCTACTGACACCCATTAAAGAAATCCAGTCCTGCGTGCTGTTACTAAGCCTCAAACAGCACGCATTGGCAATGAAAGCCTCTTATCCAAGGTTCTTCGTTTACTGCCTCATGGGCGCCCGCCTTACATCAGACGAATATCTATTTCGCCAAGCTCACTAGGCCTGCTAGTTTAATATCTGTTTTAGCTGAATTATTTCACACATCAGTCGACATCTTATAGGATGCCTCCCCTCCCCAAGAGTGGCCATCTGCCATCAATGCCTATATTTCAAGACCACTCTGCGCCGCCTTTGCCTACTATGCTCAGTACTACTTTTACCCGTCGCGTATTCCCTCTGGTTACAGTATTGCTGTTCCTGATGTTTTCGCTCGCATGTGGGCTGTTGATCCACAACGCTCGTAGCCAGGATCAACAGGCTCAGGCAGACACCTTATACGCTGCTCAAAAAGCCCTTGAAGACCTGAATACAAGCATAAAAAAGGATATATCTGACTATTCCAAATGGGGTGAGCTTTACAAGAACATGCACCTTAAGCTCAACATCAGCTGGGCGTATGACGGAGAAAACCTGGGCGAGTCGATTTATGAGCTCTATGGCTTTCAGGGATTACTTGTTCTAAATGCGCAGGACAAAACCGTCTATTCACTGTTTGAAGGTGAGCAAACACCTCTTGATGCCCGACAATGGCTACAAGGCGATTTTGACGCTCTGCTGAAAAAGGCACGCGCGCCTGAAAATAAGGAAGAGGTAGTCAGTGAGCTCCTGAAAGTCGACTCAGTACCTGCCATCGTTGCGGCTGGATCCATCACGCCAGGAAAAGACCCAACCGTTAAGGAGCGGCCCGGCACCCGCTCAGTACTTCTCTTCGTCAATATCCTTACACCAGACAAGCTCAAGGCGCTGGGTACACAATATGGATTAGTCAATCTGCGGACTACACAGACGCCTCAGATTGAAGGCTCGTCCACGCTTCGTCTAGCACCTGGCGCTGATAGCTACTTGGCCTGGGACCCGCCACGTCATGGGCAGACGCTGCTTGACTCGATTCTTCCCTACTTCGGTATCGCGGGTCTCATGCTGATCGCGTCAACCTGGCTAGTCCTGCGTAATGCACTTTCTACGGCACGACTCATGGAAGCTCATTACGTTGAATTGACTCAGAGCAAGGAAGCTTTGGCGGTTAGCGAGGAGCGCTTCAGAGACGTAGCAGAAGCCGCGTCGGACTGGCTGTGGGAAATCGACGCTCAGTACCGCCTGACCTATCTTTCAGGGCGCTTCGAGGAAGTTACAGGCACTACACCTGAGCAGTGGCTTGGTAAAAACCTTGATGAACTGCTGACAGCAGACCATGAGTCATTGACAACATGGCTGAACCATCGAAGGAATACCTCTACATCTACTCCACTCGTCTGTCATTATCATGACCGACAAGGTAAGCAGCGGACCTGCCGCGTCTCGGCGCGACCGATAAAAGATGGCATGCAAGGGTTTCGCGGTACGGCCAGCGATATTACCGACGAGGTCAAAGCGCTAGCTCAGGTAAGGCACCTGTCTCTGCATGATCCCTTAACCGATCTGCCCAATCGCAACCGTTTGAACGAGTTTCTAAAAAAGCATGTAGGCCCATCAACACGCGTTGCCCCTGTGGCCTTGTTAAGTGTGGATCTGGATCGCTTCAAACCGGTCAACGATGCGCTGGGTCATGCAGCGGGCGACAGAGTGCTCAGGGAAGTAGCCAAGCGCCTGCGTAATTGCATTCGAGAAGCCGATCTAGTCGCGCGGGTCGGTGGTGATGAGTTTATTGTCGTGATGACCCGCCTTCAGAACCATGAAGAAATTTCTGCACTGAGCTCACGAATCATTGATCAGCTCCATCAGCCTATCAAAGTGGATGACCAGACCGTGTTTATTGGAGGAAGCATAGGCGTTGCACTAGCGCCCTCTGATACAAATAACGCAGAGGAGCTTCTGCGGCTCGCCGATATTGCGCTTTATCAGTCCAAGGCTGCAGGCCGTAATACATGGCGTTTCTACTCCCACGAAATGAACGAGCTGATTACCAGCCGTCGACGCTTGGAGAACGATCTCCGTCAGGCGCTGGAAAGAGAAGAATTGAGCCTCCATTTTCAGCCACGTTATTCGCTTACAGGAAATCGGCTGACCGGGTTCGAAGCGCTATTACGCTGGCAGCATCCTGAACATGGCATGCTGCTACCCGATAGTTTCATTGCACTGGCAGAAGACACCGGCCTTATCGTTCCCATCGGAAACTGGGTACTGAAACGCGCCTGCCACGTAGCCGTCAAATGGCCACAACCGGTGGGTATTTCTGTGAATCTCTCGCCCCGACAGTTTGGTCGTCATGACCTGATCAATCAGGTACAAAATGCGCTGACCGAGAGTAGGCTGGATCCTTCCAGACTTGAACTGGAAATTACCGAGCGCGTCATGCTGGACGATGCTGACGGAGCGCTGGAGACACTCAACAGCCTGAAGGCGCTCGGGATACGTCTCCACATGGACGATTTTGGTACAGGCTTTTCTTCTCTGGGATACCTACGCAGCTACCCCTTTGATGGCATCAAGATAGACCGCAGCTTTGTCGCTGGTATCGGTACAAACCCAGACGATCGCGCTATCGTCCAGGCCATCATTACGTTGGGCCAATCCCTTGGCATGACGGTTACGGCTGAAGGCGTAGAAACAGCAGAGCAACTTGAGCACCTACGTGGCGATGCCTGCGACGAGGTACAGGGCTTTCATTTCAGCAAGGCATTACCTGCGCATGAACTGTCTCTACTGTTTGGCTGAGCAAGCCCAAGCCCCGGTTCAACGTTCGGTAACAACCGCGACATCCGGTCCTGCACCACGCCGCTGATTACGATCATCACGCGGCGTCACACCAAAGAAATTTCGATAGGCGCTGGAGAAATGAGGCCCCGACGAAAAACCGCACGACAGCCCAATTTGAATAATGGATTTGCTGGTCTGCATCAGCATCTTGCGTGCCCGATTCAGCCGAAGCTCCAAATAATATTGGCTTGGCACACGTGACAGGTACTGCTTGAAAATGCGCTCGAGCTGACGACGTGACACGCAGACATGCTGCGCAATTTCATCAGTGGTAAGCGGCTCTTCAATATTGGCCTCCATGAGCATGACTGCCTGGGTCAGCTTTGGATGACTGGAGCCCAGCCGGTTTTTCAGCGGGATTCGCTGGCGTTCATTACCCTCGCGGATTCGCTCGACAACCAGCTCTTCCGAAACAACACCAGCCAGGTCCGCCCCATAGTCATGGCTCAGCATGGCCAAGACCATGTCCAGGATAGCCAGACCGCCACAAGCAGAGAGCCGGTCACGATCCCACTCAAACAGATGATTGGTTGCGATAACCTTGGGATATTGCTCTGTGAAATCATCCAGCCAGCGCCAGTGCACCGCAGCGCGGTACCCGTCAAGCAGACCTGACTGCGCCAGCGGAAATACGCCTGCTGAAATGGCCCCTACCTGCACTCCGGATCGAGCGCACTGCTTTAGCGCCGTACTCAGCGGGACCGAGAGTGATTGCGGAATCTCATCCGCCAACAAAAACACTCTTTGGAAGTGCTCCAGTTGAGCGGGCCAGGAGATATGCGTCAAGCGCTGCTCGGCCTGATCGATGCGTATCAATTCAAGCACGTATTCAGCGCTGGCCTGCTGCCGTCTAGCCACTCGAAAGGCTTCTTCGGCCAGGGCTACCGTCAAAGGGCGGGTTTCGGGCCAAATCAAAAAGCCTATACGAATGGCCATATGTTATTTCAAGCTGCCAGACAGGAATTGTTGTAGTCGCACACTGCTCGGATTAGCCAGGACTTCACGAGGATTGCCAGACTCCTCGACGCGCCCCTGATGCAGAAAGATAACCTGATTGGAGACCTCTCTGGCAAAGCCCATCTCATGGGTAACCACCACCATGGTACGCCCTTCAAGCGCCAGATCACGCATCACCTTGAGCACCTCGCCTACCAGCTCAGGATCCAGCGCAGAGGTAGGTTCATCAAACAGCATGACTTCAGGCTCCATGGCCAGCGCGCGAGCTATTGCTACGCGTTGCTGCTCGCCTCCCGACATATGGGCAGGGTATGCATCCTTACGATGAGATACCCCGACCTTGGCCAGATAACGCTCAGCTCGCTCGATGGCTTTAGCCTTGGGAACACCCAATACATGAATTGGCGCCTCGATCACGTTCTGCATTACCGTCATATGTGACCATAGATTGAAATGCTGAAACACCATCGCCAAGCGCGAGCGCATCTTCTGCAGCTGCTTGGGATCTGCCGCCTTGAGCGCACCCTGCTTGGTAGACTGCAGCTTGAGCTCTTCACCATTAAGCAGGATTTTGCCCGCATGGGGCTGTTCCAGCATATTGATGCAACGTAGCAACGTCGATTTACCCGAACCGCTGGAGCCGATGATACTGATGACATCGCCGGCCTTGGCCGCAAGCGAAACCCCCTTGATCACCTCATGATCACCGTAACGCTTGTGTAGATCCTGTATTTCAAGTTTGAACATGGTTTCAAAGCCTTGATTAGTCTAGCCAGTGCACAGGCCCCGGCTCGTACTCGATATTTAATGTTTACGAGGCGCCAGATAGGCGAGCCAGTGCCGCTCGGCCAGTTTGAATAGCCGGACCAGAATAAACGTCAGCGCAAGGTAGAACACGCCGGCGGTGACATAGGCCTCGAAAGGCAGATAAAACTGGGAATTGACTGTACGGGCTGCGCCGGTAATGTCGACCAGGGTTACGATCGAGGCCAGACTAGTCGTCTGCAGCATCATGATGACCTCATTGCTGTACTGAGGCAGTGCGCGACGCAATGCAGAAGGTAATACGATCCGCCGATACATGAGCGAACGGGACATTCCCATCGCCTGAGCCGCCTCGATCTCACCGTGCGGCGTTGCCTTCAAGCTACCCGCAATGATCTCCGCGGTATAAGCGCTCGTGTTGATGGCAAAGGCCAGGCATGCACAAAACGTGGCGTTCGAGAGCCAAGGCCAGAGCCAGCTTTCCCTTATCACCTCGAATTGAGCCAAGCCGTAATAGATCAGGAAAAGCTGCACCAAGCCTGGTGTTCCTCGAATTACATACGTGTAAAGCCAGGCAGGAAAATTGATCAGAATACGTTTGGATACCCGCATAAACGCCAGCGGGATGGCAGCGGCCAGTCCAATGACCAGAGAAACAGCCAGCAACTTCAAGGTAACCAGAAGCCCGTTAAAATAAAGCGGCAAATTTTCCCAGATGACGTTGTAGTCAAAGATCATAGGTCAGCCACCTTAACGCCCGCGGAATAACGTCTTTCAACCAGCCTCAACAACAGAAGCGACACGCTGGTGATAATCAGATAAAGCGCCGCAACAGCCACGTAAAACGTGAAGGGCTCGCGGGTAGCATCGGCCGCCTGCTTGGCCTTGAACATCATGTCCTGCAGTCCCACCAGAGAGATCAGCGCGGTTGCCTTGGTCAGTACCAACCAATTATTGGTAAATCCAGGGATGGCCAGTCGAATCATTTGCGGGACAAGAATTCGGAAAAATACCTGGATGCCGCTCATGCCATAGGCAACACCCGCTTCAGCCTGCCCTTTTGGAATACCCAAAAAAGCGCCTCGAAAGGTTTCGGACAAATATGCGCCGAAGATGAAACCCAGGGTAAAAACACCTGCTGCAAACGGATTGATATCTATGTAATCGTCATACCCCACCATAGGAGCCAGACGATTGATCAAATCCTGACCACCGTAGAAGATCAGCAGAATCAATACCAGGTCGGGAATTCCCCGAATGACTGTCGAATACAGATCGCCCAGCCAAGCCAGCCAGCGTACCGGTGAAAGGCGAAAGGCAGCGCCAGCCAGACCCAGGCCGCAGGCCAACACCATGGATATCAGGGCCAGCTGTATGGTAAGCCAGGCACCATCGACAATATTCGCCCCGTAGCCGTTGAGCATAGTGGACAACTCCTCAGCGCAACAAAATCAAGCGCCCAGATACAAAACAGGCGCGATGGCAGTGAAGCCACCACGCCTCATCAGGATTCGTTAATTTCCGTAAATATTGAAATTAAAGTATTTGTCCTGAATTTTCTTATACGTACCGTTCTCGCGAATGGTGCTGATTGCAGTGTTCAGCTTTTCTTTCAGCTCACCGTCGTTCTTGCGTACAGCGATACCGATACCTTCGCCAAAATACTTGGGATCATTGAAGTCAGGCCCGGTAAAGGCAAACCCTTTGCCTGCATCAGTTTTCAGGAAGCCGTCGTCCAGCAAGGTAGCATCGGCCAATGTGCCGTCGAGACGGCCCGCAGTCAGATCAAGATAGATTTCATTCTGAGAGCTATAGCGGGTGATGCTAACGCCGGCAGGCTCCAGTACCTCAGTAGCAAAGCGGTCATGAATACTGCCACGCTGTACACCCAGCTTCTTACCCTTCAGGTCAGTCTTGATATCGTTGACCTGAGCACCTTCCTTCATCACCAGCTTGGCTGGCGAATTGTAGTACTTATTAGTGAAGTCAACGGAACGCTTACGTTCATCGGTGATGGACATCGATGACAGGATCATGTCGATCTTGCGTACCTTGAGTGCAGGGATAAGACCATCAAATTCCTGCTCAACCCACTGGCACTTGACCTTCATTTCAGCACACAGCGCGTTACCGATGTCATAGTCAAAACCCACGATGCTACCGTCGGCTGCTTTCGAGGCAAAGGGCGGATACGCTGCTTCAATTCCGATGCGAACCGGCTTGCCATCGGCCGCTACGGATACGTTGGTGAGGACAGACAGCGCGAGAGCGCCAAGCAATGCCAGCTTTTTCATGCAAGCTCCTACGAAGGAATGGGCTGCGGACGTTAGTTAATAGCCCAGGCTACCAATACGCATGGCAATACTCTATGCACATGCATGGCACCAGCAATGCAGCAGCGTGGGTAGCGGCATTCTAGCGGCAGCCTAGTAAGGGTTATTTCGTCTATGCGACAAGTAATTACAGAAGGGTTTTAGACAGACCTAAACAGTCTTGACAGGCTATACGATAGCATGCTTGAAAAAAATTAAAAATAGATATACGAAGCAATAAGCGCGCCCAAGGACAATATTTCCTTATGAAACCGCTGCTTAGCTCAATTCGTGTAGAGCCAGGGAAGAGAGAATGCGCCGAAATGAAGCCTAGATGTTACTCATGGCCTCATTTCGGCGCATCCATTGTTACGTACTCATGCTACAGCCTGAGTCATGCCACGATGGGTATCAACAAGCTGCTGAACAACACCCGGATCGGCTAACGTTGAAATATCGCCTAACGAGTCATATTCACCCACAGCAATCTTGCGCAGGATCCGACGCATGATTTTTCCAGAGCGTGTTTTGGGCAGTCCCGGCGCCCACTGGATGATATCAGGCGTTGCAATAGGCCCTATATCCTTACGCACCCACTGCTTGAGTTCTTGGCGTAGCGCTTCAGAAGGCTCTTCACCTGAATTGAGGGTAACGTAGACATAGATCCCTTGCCCCTTGAGATCGTGAGGCATCCCTACGACAGCCGCCTCGGCCACCTTGGAATGCGCAACCATTGAGCTTTCGATCTCCGCAGTACCCATGCGGTGCCCCGAAACGTTAAGGACATCATCAACGCGACCAGTAATCCAGAAGTAACCATCCTCATCGCGACGCGCACCATCTCCGGTAAAATACATACCTTTGAAGGTTTTGAAATAGGTATCCACAAAACGATCATGGTCGCCGTAAATCGTGCGTGCCTGTCCCGGCCAGGAATCCAGAATAACCAGATTGCCCTCCGCGGCACCTTCGATGATATTGCCTTCATTGTCGACCAGTGCCGGCTGGACACCAAAGAAAGGACGAGTGGCGGAGCCAGGCTTCAAGGCCGTAGCGCCAGGCAACGGACTGATAAGAATACCGCCTGTCTCGGTCTGCCACCAGGTATCAACAACCGGGCAGCGCTCTTGTCCTACGGTTTTGTAGTACCAGTGCCACGCCTCAGGGTTGATCGGCTCACCTACTGACCCCAGCAGGCGCAGACTTTTACCATCGGCCCCTCGAACAGCCGCATCCCCCTGGGCCATCATCGCTCGGATAGCCGTCGGAGCGGTATACAGAATATTTACTTGGTGCTTGTCGATAATCTGGGCGACACGGGTTACGTCCGGATAGTTAGGGACCCCTTCGAACAATAATGTGGTAGCCCCATTGGCTAAAGGCCCGTAGACAATGTAGCTATGACCGGTAATCCAGCCTACATCAGCCGTACACCAATAAACCTCGCCTGGCTTATAGTCGAACACCCGCTCATGCGTGAGTGACGCATAAACCATATAGCCGCCAGTAGTATGCATGACGCCCTTGGGTTTACCGGTAGAGCCTGAGGTATACAGGATGAACAGTGGCGCCTCGGCATTCATCTCCTTGGGCTCGCAGTGCGCGGAGGCAACCTGAGTTACGTCGTGATACCAGACGTCGCGGTGCGCATGCCAGGCAATGGGGGCACCCGTACGCTTGCATACAATGACCTTACGAACACAGCATGTATCCGGATTGGTCAAGGCCTCGTCAACGTTGGCTTTCAGAGGTGTTTTCTTGCCGCCTCGGACACCCTCGTCCGCAGTGATGATGACTTTAGAGCGACAGTCACTGATACGACCCGCTAATGACTCGGGAGAAAAGCCGCCAAAGACGACAGAGTGCACCGCACCGATGCGAGCGCACGCCAACATGGCCACCACTGCTTCTGGAATCATCGGCATATAGATGGTGACTACGTCGCCACGGTGTACATCCTGGCCACGCAGTGCGTTAGCAAACTTGCAGACCTCTTCGTGCAATTCACGATAGGTAATGTGACGATGCTCAGAAGGATCATCGCCCTCCCAGATAATAGCCACCTGATCACCCCGCGTTTCGAGATGGCGATCAAGGCAATTGTAAGACGCGTTCAACGTTCCATCGGCAAACCACTTGATATCGACATGGTGATCGTCAAATGAAGTTTGTTTGACGCGAGTAAATGGCTTTGTCCAGCTGATCCGCTGGGCCTGCTCCCGCCAGAATCCGTCTGGATTAATCACGGACTTCTGATATAGAGCCTTATAGCTAGCGTCATCAGTCAGCGTCAGGGCGGCTACTTCAGGACGTACGGGATAGAGGGATGCGGCACTCATGGCGGTTACCTCAACGGAGAAGTTTGTTGTTTTTGTAGTTCCGTTTTACTGGCTGAGCGCCTTGGTAACTATTCGACAAAGGTCTTAACGGCTATCTCAGTACTGATGCCGCTTGATCATGGACAGGAACGCAAATCGCTGATGTCCCGGTGAAAGACAGCCGAGGCGCCAGATAATCTGATTACCATCAAAAAGGCAGGCTTACATCAAAAGAAGGGAGTCATGCTCAGGAAACACTGCAGACAAATCAAATGTCCGTACAAACTCCTCTATGAAAAATCAACCCGGCCACGCCCTGCCTTGACTGCACTGCGCTTGGTCTTTCCTTCGAGTCGTCTCTTTTGGGACGCCAGCGTTGGCTTGGTTGGACGACGTGTTTTTTGAACGCGGGTAACACTCTGAATAAGCTCAGCAAGACGCGTTAATGCATCTTCACGGTTCTGCTCCTGCGTTCTGTATTGCTGCGCCTTGAGTACCACAACACCTTCACGCGTAATACGCGTGTCCTGCAGAGCCAGCAGCCTTTCTTTATAAAAATCCGGGAGCGACGAAGCCCGAATATCGAAACGCAAATGAATGGCGCTGGATACCTTGTTTACATTTTGGCCGCCCGCCCCCTGAGCACGCACCGCCGTCAATTCCACTTCAGTATCTGGCAGGGAAACAGTATTGGATATACTAATCATTGATATGCAGCCATAAGCAAGGACGTACCTTGATAGACCTCAAGGGATCATGAGGGTTTAAAGACAATAGGCGGACTAGAACTCAGTACCGCGCACCAACCACATGCCCAAAAGCTCGGAGAGGTTATCGAGAGGCTGATAACCATTGGTGACAAGTGCTAGTTGACCCTCACGCTCCGCCAGCAAGGTTGGGAAGCCTGCAATGCCTAAATTGAGAGCCCAGTCAAAATCCGCCTGGGTTGCGGCTCTTGTTTCTGGGGCATCGAAAGCCGGAGCAAACTCAATGCGAGGCAGCCCTACCTTCTCCGCCAGCTCAACAAGAACAGCCGGCTGGGTAACATCGCTGTTTTCCACATAAAAAGCACGCTGGATAAGCTTTGCCAGCGGCCATACCGCCTGCTCATCCAGTCCTCTTGCTGCAACCAGTGCTCGACAGGCCGGCTCTGTATCGTAGACAAAGCCTTCAGGCAGTGCATTGTCAATTGTGAAGGGTTGACCTGTAGTCTCTTCGACTGCCTGCCAATAGGACAGGGTACGTACACGAGCGGCGGCATCCATGGCGACTCGCTCTCTACGCAGCCCACCTACGACAAGATGCATAGGCACGCCATAGAGACGTGCCTGCTCAGCCAGTGCTTCCATGACAGGCGCGAACCCCCAGCACCAGGAACACATAGGATCCATCACATAGAGCAATCGCGCCTTCATAGGTCAAGCCTCCTGCGATAGCTTGGAAACCTGTCGGGGATCCCGGCCAATGGGATGCGGCTGATTCCGCTGCCTGGCCAGTTCAATCTGCTTCTGACGCTCACGTGCGCTGATACGTGTTTTTTCTGGCAATGAGTCCCAGCAATGAGGGCAGCTAATGCCAGGCACGTAGTGCTCAGATTCCCGATCTGCAGCTGATATGGGCGTCCGGCAAGCATGACACTGATCATACTCCCCTTCACTCAGATCGTGCCTGACCGTTACACGGTTATCGAACACAAAACAGTCGCCCTGCCAAAGACTATCTTCCTGCGGCACCTCTTCCAGATATTTCAGAATACCACCCTTAAGATGATAGACCTCTTCGAAGCCCTCATTGAGCATGAAGCTCGACGCTTTCTCGCAGCGGATACCACCAGTGCAGAACATGGCCACTTTTTTATGACGGGAAGGATCAAAATTCTGCCTGACATACTGAGGAAACTCGCGGAAGGATTTGGTCTTGGGATCCACCGCATTGGTAAAGGTCCCGATACCGACCTCGTAATCATTGCGCGTATCAATCAATACAACATCAGGGTCTGAAATAAGCGCATTCCAGTCTTTCGGATCTACGTAGGTTCCAACCTTCTTGTTGGGATCGACGCCCGGCACGCCCAAGGTGACAATTTCCTTCTTGAGCTTGACCTTGGTCCGATAGAACGGCTGTTCATCGCAATAGGATTCCTTGTGCTCAAGATCAACCAGACGCGAGTCTGCCTTCAAAAAAGCCAGAACCGCATCAATTCCGGCCCGAGAGCCAGCAATGGTGCCATTGATGCCCTCTTGCGCCAGTAGCAGGGTACCCCTTACCTCATTGTCCAACATGACAGTAAGCAAGGGCTCACGGCGGTCGACGTAATCTTCAAGGGTGACAAATTTATACAGTGCAGCTACAACAATAGAACCAGACATGTCGACTTCTCCAGTGGTCGTCCTCGTAAGGGACGGACCGGTTAATGCACAACGCCGGCAAAGGCCGGCGCTGGAGCGACAAGTCTAAGGAAGCGCGACGGGCTTGAACAGAGCCCTCAAGCGGATCACAGCCATTTCTAGTCGTGCAGTCCGTCATGCTTGCTGCCACCGCGACATGTCGGCGACTCAGGTGCCATTCCTTGTCTGGCCCACTCTTCGGGTGTGTAGGTATGAAGCGCCAGGGCATGAAACTCACCCATCAGCCCACCCAGCGCCCCGTAGACCTTCTGATGCCGCTTAACGGCATTCAACCCTTCAAATTGTTCACTGACCACTACAGCCTTGTAATGGGTTTCCTGACCACGGCTGTGCATGTGGCTTTCGTCAACAACATCAAGATGCTGCGGCTGCAGCATGCTTAACGTTGAAAGAATACGGTCGCGCATACTCATGGATAGGTCTCGCTTATTTCTTAGAACCGCTACCTTCAGGAGCAGCCTGTGGCTTAACACCCAGCTCCTTATCCATATCACTCAGCAGCTTGTTGACCTGGGGAACGGCCTGCTCGAGCTTGCCCTGGGTCAGCTGGGCAGACTGCATGGAGATCTGCGGTAGCGTGTTCATCATTTTCTTACCCAGTGGAGACTGGTAGAAGTCGATCAAGTCTTTCAGCTCGGCTTCACTGAAGTTCTGAGTATAGAGCTTGACCAGATCAGGCTTAACCTTGTCCCAACCAATCGACTTGTCCAGTGTCGCATTAGCACGCGCAACGTAGCTTTCAAGAACAGCCTTCTTGCTCGGAGCCTTGGCTTGGGCGAAATGCTGATCAAACAATTCATGCACTTGGGCATAAACCGGTGTAGTGAGCTTGTCGGCGTTGGCCAGCTTTAGAAACCGCTCGGCTTGGGCAGCATGGCTAGCCGCATCAGCCAGGGCCAGGCCACTGACACCAGAGAGCATCACAGCGGTGCAGACAGCACGAAAAGTCTTCATCGGACATCCTTTAAACATGAATAGCGATAGCTAAAAGATCCGTATTCTGCCCACGTGTTTCCCGATGACTCAAGTCGTATTCCGGCTCCGTTCAGGCAAGCTTCAGCATCTTCAATGGTAAATCCAGCTGAAATCTGACCCGCCTGATGTTTTCGGAACCCACCCCACATCTGAATAGACTAATCACCGATAAGCGCTAGCCTTGGCTCTATTGGTTTCCCATCACTACTTGAAAGCCTTTCATTGGCCAGCGCGCCGACCACCCAAATCTGCATGCAGGAGAGCATCATGAGCCGTACCGAAACCGACAGCCTAGGTCCCGTAGAAGTCGACGAAAATGCCTATTGGGGAGCTCAGACACAGCGCTCTATGGAAAACTTCGCCATTGGTGGCCAGAAAATGCCGCTGGCGATCGTGCATGCACTTACGCTGATCAAGAAAGCAGCGGCTCGGGTGAATGCAGGGCTAGGCGAATTGCCGCAAGAGATAGCGGACCTTATCGAGCAATCAAGCAATGAGGTGCTTGAAGGGCGTCATGATGATCAGTTTCCCTTGGTTGTCTGGCAAACCGGCAGCGGCACCCAAAGCAATATGAACGTCAATGAAGTGATTGCGGGGCGCGCCAATGAACTTGCAGGCCAGGGCAAGGGCGGCAAGAAGCCTGTGCACCCTAACGACCATGTCAACCGCGGCCAAAGCTCCAACGACTGCTTCCCGACTGCCATGCACATCGCAACTGCACAAGCCGTACTGGGAGATCTGCTGCCTGCTATCGATGAGCTTTCCGGAGGTCTGGCCCAGCAGGCCGCACGCCATATGAGTCTGGTCAAAACTGGCCGTACCCATATGATGGACGCAACACCTATTACTTTCGGTCAGGAAGTGTCGGCCTACGTCGCTCAGCTCGACATCGCTCAGAGCGCCATTCGTGCAGCCCTTCCAGCCATTTATGAACTTGCTCAGGGCGGAACGGCAGTAGGAACTGGCCTCAACTCTCCCAAAGGCTTCGACGAGGCGATTGCAAAAGAAATTGCATCACTTACCGGCCTACCCTTTGTCACTGCACCCAACAAGTTTGCTGCCCTGGCAGGTCACGAACCACTTACCGCACTGTCAGGCGCACTGAAAACTCTGGCGGTAGCCCTCATGAAGATTGGTAACGACCTGCGCTTGCTAGGCTCTGGCCCCAGGGCAGGCTTTGCCGAGGTCAAACTACCAGCCAATGAACCTGGCAGCTCCATTATGCCCGGCAAGGTCAATCCAACCCAGGCGGAAGCCTTAACCATGCTGGCCTGCCAGGTAATGGGAAACGATACCACCATCACTTTCGCTGCCAGCCAGGGGCATCTGCAGCTGAACGTCTTCAAGCCTGTCATTGCTTATAACATTCTTGAATCCATTCGCTTACTGGCCGACGGCTGCCGCAATTTCAACAAACACTGCGTAGCCGGCATGGAGCCTGACGCCGAGAAAATGGCAGCTCACCTTGAGCAAGGTCTGATGCTTGTAACAGCCTTGAACCCCCACATTGGTTATGACAAGGCCGCTGAAATTGCGAAGAAGGCTTATGCCGAAAATAAGACCCTCAGAACAGCAGCCCTTGAGCTTGGTCATCTGAGCGAGGCGCAGTTCGATGAGTGGGTAAGGCCTGAAACCATGCTGGAAGCAGGCAGCCATGGCTGAGCCAAGAACGGGCGCAACACCTCTAGAGGGCGATGGCAAACGAGTCCTGGTTATCCAGGGCTCGCCCAAGAGCGAAAGCTTCTGTCATGCGCTGAGCGCAGCCTATATACAAGGGGCTCGCCAACATAATCATGTGGTACGTGAACTACGACTGGGAGAGCTTAGTTTCGACCCGGTACTTCGAGAAGGCTACGATAAGAGCCAGATTCTTGAAGAAGATTTGCTGGAAGCTCAACGACTGATTCATTGGGCAGAACATCTTCTATTTGTTTACCCCATCTGGTGGGGTGGTCTACCTGCCCTTTTAAGCGGCTTTATCGAGCGTGTTTTCTTGCCAGGCTTTGCATTCGCTTATCGCGATCAGATCTGGGGAGGTGAACAACTTCTATCAGGCCGAAGCGCTGACCTTATCGTCACTGCTGACAGCCTGCCTACTCCCTGGAAGCGCCTGAGAGGACTTTCTCCGCATCGCCTCATGATGCGAGAGGCCTTGGATGTGTGTGGCATACAGATTCGTGAACATCTGGAATTCGCACCAATAAGAGCAAGTAGCGAGGAACAACGATTGAGATGGCTTCAAGATGTGCAAAGAATGGGGTCGCACTTGAACTAAAAACCTTTATTAAAAGGTATGCTGCTAAATTAATTACCTGAACTTAATAAATAGTCTTTTAAATAAGAAAGCCCCAATATGCATAACAGAGCTGACTTCGTAGAAACCAAACCTTATTTGAGTTGCGCTGGCGTATGCTTGTCAGCGCACTTTCATGACAAAACATAATTTCATAATATGTAACAATCTTTATTTTTAGCACTCTCGCTTCGACTCCTTTTCCGCTTCTTTTTGTAGTACTTGCCTGCTGTCAATTCCCTACAATCAACAATCTCTCAACCAAGGTGCGACATATTGAAGCAGGCATTGAAAAATCAAGGACTTAGCTAGCTCCTTGTATCGCCTAAAAGCGACTCAATGATAGACGTGAACCCTAGATGAACTTAAACTGCGCACGGCCCAATAAGGCGTGCCTTGAAGCGCTCTTGAGAGAGAGAAAAAACACCTGATTGATAGCAATATGCCTACATAAGGCAGGGTGAATTTTCAACTTGCAACAATATGCTCGCTCGCAAGCAGATGGCTTCAAGTCCACCGGGTTGGTAAGCAAGCGAGATTGGTCCGGATGCTGCCCATTAGCGCGTCCGCATAGGCCTCGTGCTTATTGGTACAGCTTACGCTACCCAAGTTGCAGCGTTATTTTTGGTACACGGCACTGACGTGAATAAGATTCATGGCACGGCCAAGCCTTAAATGTATCCCCTGCTATGCTTGGTAATACCACGAGCGCGTAGCCTGTCTGGGAGAGTCCTGTTTTCCAGTTGCGATCGATTTCAACATTAAGGCCCGAACAAGCCCGCACTCTACGCAGGCTAGGTAAGGAGGACTGGTGAAACGTGCAATCCAGACGTAGGCCCAAGACTGGCTCAGCTTGGCTCAAATGGATTTCGGTCGTAACATATCCTTACATGTGACTCAATGACGCACGACGTCATCGACACGTTTGTAATGACCGCGACACCCAAAGCTTCATCAGCCTGACCTATTTCTGCGCCGCACTTAAATAAGTGATGGTACCGATTACTGGCTATCCCCCTGAAACGAAGAGTGCCCCTCAACCGAGGTCGTGAGATGAGAAAAAAGAAACATAGTATTTTTTCTAGCCTATTGGCTTTAGGTGCCACTGGTTTACTCAGTGGTTGTAACATGACGCTTTTAGACCCTAAAGGCCCAGTAGGTTTAGAATCAAAACACCTTATATTGACTGCCACTGGCCTGATGTTGATTGTCGTTATCCCAGTCATCGTCATGGCGATCCTTTTCTCAATCAAATATCGCGCCTCCAATAAGGATGCCGATTACGCACCCAACTGGGCGCACTCGACCAAGGTCGAAGTGGTTGTATGGGGTGTTCCGCTGGTGATCGTGGCTATTCTGGCCGTGCTCATCTGGAAGACCAGCCACTCTCTTGACCCTTTCAGGCCACTCGACTCTGACGTCAAGCCGATTACCATCGAAGCTATTGCTACCGATTGGAAGTGGGTTTTCGTTTATCCGGAACAGGGTATCGCTACGGTCAACGAGATTGCATTCCCGGCCAACACGCCGGTTAACTTTCGCATCACCTCCGATACCGTCATGAACACTCTGTTTATTCCGGCCTTGGGCAGCATGGTCTACGCCATGGGTGGCATGCAGACCCAACTGCATTTGATGGCTCATGAAACTGGCCAGTATGGCGGTGGCTCGGCCAACTACAGCGGCGCTGGCTTCTCGGATATGAAGTTCATCGCACACGCTACGACACCTGAAGAGTTCAACGCATGGGTCGACAAGGTCAAGGCTTCTCCTAAGACACTGAGCTCTGAGGTCTATGCAGACCTGGCCATGCCCAGCGAGAAGCACCCGATCGAGTATTACTCATCCGTGGCTCCTCACCTTTTCCAGGACATCATCGATAAATACTTGAAAGGCGATTACAGCAAGCGTGTAGATCAGGTAATGGATCAGGCAATGAATAAGAGTGCGCACGAAGGTGCGGCGGAGTAAATCATGTTCGGAAAATTAAGTCTCGCAGACATTCCTTATCATGAACCGATCATCGTAGGTGCGGTCGGTGCCATGATTCTGGGTGTGATAGCCGTATTTATCGGCCTCACCTATTTCAAGAAATGGGGTTACCTGTGGTCCGAATGGATCACGACAGTTGACCACAAGAAAATCGGGGTGATGTACATCCTGGTGGCGCTCATCATGCTGCTCCGCGGCTTCTCCGACGCCATTATGATGCGTGCACAGCAGGCTATCGCAGCCGGCGGTGCAGAAGGCTATCTGCCTCCGCATCACTATGACCAGATTTTCACCGCACACGGCACGATCATGATCTTCTTCGTGGCCATGCCGATGGTGACTGGCCTGATGAACCTTGTCGTGCCGCTGCAAATTGGCGCGCGGGACGTTGCCTTCCCCTTCCTGAACTCTTTCAGCTTCTGGGTGTTCGCGGTAGGTGCGATCCTCATCAACCTGTCTCTAGCCATAGGTGAATTCGCAGCAACCGGCTGGGTAGCCTATCCACCACTATCGGGTATTCAATATAGCCCGGGCGTAGGGGTAGATTACTACATCTGGGCATTGCAGCTTTCGGGCCTGGGTACGTTGTTAACAGGTGTGAACTTTGTGGTAACCATTTTAAAAATGCGTACCACTGGCATGACTCTAATGAGAATGCCGATCTTCACCTGGAACGCCCTGTGCACCAGTATTCTGATCGTTGCAGCTTTCCCGATTCTGACCGCCACATTGGCTATGCTCTCGCTTGACCGTTATCTGGGCATGCACTTCTTCACCAACGAGCTTGGTGGCAACCCCATGATGTACGTCAACTTGATTTGGGCGTGGGGTCACCCGGAAGTATATATCCTCATTCTGCCCGCCTTTGGCGTGTTCTCTGAGGTAGCGTCTACATTCAGCGGCAAGCGCATGTTCGGCTACGTATCCATGGTATGGGCTACGCTGGCTATTACCGTGCTGTCCTTTATCGTATGGCTGCACCACTTCTTTACCATGGGCTCCGGCGCTAACGTCAATGCGTTCTTCGGTATCGCTACGACTATTATTGCCATCCCAACTGGTGTGAAGATCTTTACCTGGCTCTTCACCATGTATAAAGGCCGTATCCGCTTCACTACTCCCATGTTGTGGACGATTGGCTTTATTGTCACCTTCAGTATCGGTGGTATGACCGGCGTTCTACTGGCTGTTCCAGGTGCCGACTTCGTTCTGCACAACAGCCTGTTCCTGATCGCTCACTTCCATAACGTGATCATTGGTGGCGCTGTATTCGGTTACTTTGCAGGTGTTGCCTACTGGTTCCCGAAAGCCTTCGGCTTCACACTTAATGAAAGACTGGGTAAATACGCCTTCTGGTGCTGGTTGGTTGGCTTCTATGTAGCCTTCATGCCGCTGTATGTACTGGGCTTCATGGGTATGACTCGTCGTCTGAACCACTATGACAACCCGGACTGGCATCCTTGGCTGATCGTGGCGGCTATTGGTACAGCTATCATCCTGTGTGGCGTCCTATGCCAGTTGCTTCAGTACTATGTCAGCATCCGTGACCGTAAACTGAACCAGGATGTAACCGGTGACCCATGGGGTGGCCGTACACTGGAATGGTCTACTTCTTCTCCGCCACCTTTCTATAACTTCGCAGAGCAGCCGGTTGTTGATGATATCGACGCGTACTGGGGAGCTAAGGAAAAAGGTCTGGCTGAGCGTAAAGCTGCTGACTACAAAGACATTCACATGCCGCGCAACACAGGCGTTGGATTCATCATGGGTATGTTCAGTCTAGCCCTCGGCTTTGCTCTTATCTGGCACATCTGGTGGCTAGCTGCTGTTGGATTCGTCGGCATGATCGCTACCTTTATCGTTCGCAGCTTCGACGATGACATCGACTACTACGTACCTGCCGCTGAAGTGGCACGTATCGAGAATGAACATCTCCAGAAACTAGCAGCGAGTCAGGCTTAAACTTATGTCTAGTCAAGTTCTTCACAACCAAGTTGCCCATGCTGAGGAGCATGGGCACCACGATGCCGGATCCATGACTGTATTCGGTTTCTGGCTGTACCTGATGACGGACTGCATTCTGTTTGCGACTATCTTCGCATCCTACGCTGTCCTGAGCGGTAGCTTTGCCGGCGGTCCTACCGGTAAAGAAATTTTTGAACTGCCTTATGTTCTGGTAGAAACCTTCCTGCTGCTGTTCAGTAGTATCACGTATGGCTTTGCCATGATCGCTGCACACAAGGAGCAAAAGAGCAAGGCGCTGGGCTGGCTGGCTGTTACCTTCCTGCTCGGCCTTGGCTTCATCGTGATGGAAATCAACGAATTCCATCACCTGATTGCTGAAGGCTTTGGCCCTCAGCGTAGCGCGTTTCTATCTGCGTTCTTTACCTTGGTCGGTACTCACGGCCTGCACGTCACATCCGGTCTGATCTGGATGGCAATCCTGATGATTCAGGTTAGCCAGAAAGGTCTGACTGCGACCAACCAGACCCGCCTGATGTGCCTGAGCCTCTTCTGGCACTTCTTGGACATCGTCTGGATCTGCGTGTTTACCGTTGTATATCTGATGGGGGTTATGTAATGGCTCACGAACACGGACATATTGTCCACGCGGGCTCCAGCCACGGCACTGTGAAGTCGTACATCATTGGCTTCGTTCTGTCCGTTATCCTGACCGTGATCCCATTCGGCATTGTCATGAACCCGGTGTTGTCACAGTCGGCTACTCTGATCGTGATCTGGGTGATGGCACTTGTGCAGATCTTTGTACACTTGGTGTTCTTCCTGCACATGAACACGTCGTCCGAGCAGCGCTGGAATGTGATCGCTTTTGCTTTCACTATTCTGATTACTGTTATCGTGGTCGCGGGCTCGCTGTGGATCATTCACGGCATGCATAGCAACATGCTGGCCCACTAAGAGTCGCTTCGATGATCAAGAAATACCTACTTATAACGAAGCCAGGCATTATCTTCGGCAACCTGATCTCGGTTGCCGGAGGTTTCTTCCTTGCTTCGAAAGGAAGCATCGACTTAGCACTTTTCTTAGCTACCGCAGTAGGGGTGTCTCTGGTCATCGCTTCCGGCTGCGTCTTCAATAACTATATTGACCGTGACATTGATAAGGTCATGGAACGGACGAAAAATCGTGTCCTCGTCCAAGGACTTATTTCTCCAAGTGTCACATTGTCCTACGCCACGCTCTTGGGCATTGCAGGTATCGCGCTTCTTTACTTCAAAGTAAATGCGCTATCCGCAGCCTTTGGGCTCATGGGATTCGTTGTGTATGTGGGTCTATACAGCCTGTGCCTGAAGCGTAAATCTGTGTATGGCACCCTAGTGGGTAGCCTGTCGGGTGCGGCTCCTCCTGTAATCGGCTATTGCGCAGTTAGCAATGAGTTCGATATGGGTGCCGCTATCCTTCTGCTGATTTTCTGCCTCTGGCAAATGCCGCACTCCTACGCTATTGCAATCTTCAGACTGAACGACTATCGGGCAGCTTCAATTCCGGTACTGCCAGTCATGAAGGGTATCCCTGTAACCAAGCGCCATATTACGGTCTATATCCTGGCCTTTCTGGCCGCTACGCTAGCGCTCACGATTGGGGGCTACGCCGGTTATAAGTACTTGGTGGTTGCAGCAGCCATGGGCGTTTATTGGTTGCGCATGGCTCTAATGGGCTACAAGACCAACGATGACAATGCCTGGGCAAGAAAATTGTTCGTCTTCTCCATCGTTACGATCACTGCGCTGAGTGTAATGATGTCAGTAGACTTCAATGTTCCTGCCTCTGAAGTACTGGTAGCGATGGCTCGCTAACAGTGCCTCACCTCAGGGCCTGGACAACTCGTTCAGGTCCTGAGTCCCCTCCCCTACTACCGCCTCTCCAGCCGACGCTTTTTCCTTCAGACTTATTTTCGGTTAACGCTGTGAGGCCATCGAAAGGTCTGCGCCTTCCACCACTCAGGCAATAGCCGTCTGACCTTGGACTGAGCAAAACGGTCATCAATCAGGTACAGCACACCACGATCAGAGGTTGTCCTTATGACCCGACCTGCTGCCTGAATGACCTTATGCATACCTGGATAAAAGTAGGCATAGTCATAACCAGTACCAAATTGTCGGTCGAGCTTCGTCCTGATCTGTTCATTGGCAGGATTGATCTGAGGAAGGCCAAGTGTTGCGATAAAAGCTCCTATCAGCCGCTGCCCTGGCAGGTCGACACCCTCGCCAAAACTCCCCCCTAGCACTACGAAACCAACACCGCTGCTGGTGTTTGTAAACCGTTGCAGAAACTGGGCCTTGTCTGCCTCATTCATCTGCCGTGCCTGGAGCCAAAGCGGAATATCCGGGAAAAGATTGGAAAATAACGATGCAGTCTTTTCGAGATAGTCGAAGCTACTAAAGAAAGCCAGATAATTTCCTGGCTCCTGTCTGTACTGCCAAGCCATTAACTCTGCAATGGGCCGCAGGGATTGCTCTCGGTGTTGATAACGCGTCGAAATGTTGTCTACGAGGCGAACCGATAACTGTTCAGCCGCAAACGGGGACTTTACGTTAACCCAAGGTGTACCCGCTGCAAGCCCAAGCGTATCCCGCAAGAAGTGAGGCGGACTTAAGGTCGCGGAAAAAAGAATAGCGGCATGGGTTGCGTTGAATCGCGGGCCGATAAAAGGTGCCGGGACTACATTCCGTATGGTTACAACGGACTGTTGCACGGCTGGTTTACGTGACAGCTCATTTTTTTTCAGTAATTCGAACAGTGAGTGCTCACCAAAACTTTCAGCCATCCGAACGAATTGAATTGCATCAAAATAGAAAAGCTGAAGCGTAGCATCCAGTGGAGCCAGCGTCTCGTTAAGCAGGTCGTTTATAGCTGAAATCGCTTTTTGCAGCGCGGATAACAACTTCGCGGGAATTTCGTCGTATGCCTGATAGGTTGAAGGTTGTTCCTTGATTAAGGCATTCCAGCAACGATTGATCCGATCCAGTGGCTGCTTCAGCCCTGGAGGTCTTTCTTTGCGAAGTGACGCTACTACAGCATGATCCAGAGAGGCGGTATACATCCCCCGCGCACGCTCCAATAGATTATGCGCTTCATCAACGAGGATTCCGATCCGCCATTGACTCTGCTCCTTTAAGGCAAAAAGCATAGCGCTGCTGTCAAAGTAGTAGTTGTAATCCCCTACAATGACATCGCACCAGCGCGCCATCTCCTGACTCAGGTAATAAGGACATACCTGCCACCCAAGCGCTATGGTGCGTAGCGAGTCATGATCCAGTACCTTTTCCTTCAAGGCGGCTTGCCGGGCTTGGGGCAAACGGTCATAGAACCCCTTGGCCAGAGGACAGGATTCACCATGGCATGCTTTATCCGTGTGTTCACATGCCTTGTCGCGTGCCCTCAGCTCCAGAATACGCAGCGAAAGCTCTGGTGCGGCCTGGGTGATAGCGCCCATCGCATTGAAAGCCAACTGCCGACCAGAATTCTTTGCGGTAAGAAAAAAGACCTTGTCCAGATTTTGCCGTGGCATAGCCTTGAGCAATGGAAACAAGGTGCCAATGGTTTTGCCTATCCCCGTGGGCGCCTGGATCATGAGGCTACAGCCTACATGGGCCGCTTTATAGACAGCCTCGGCAAGATCACGCTGCCCCGTACGAAAGGAGGCATGTGGAAAGGGTAACGCCTCCAGGCAACGCTGGCGATGCTCGCGATGAGTCAGTTCCTGCTCAGCCCAGTCCAGAAACAGGCTGCACTGCCGTTCGAAGTACTCTTTAAGCACTCCAGATGTAAACCGCTCAAGCAGAGTAGTTTCCTTCTGACTGCCTACATCAAAATACACCAACGCCAGCTCGAGCTCATGAAGCGACAATTTTTGGCATAACAGCCATCCATATATCTTCGCTTGCGCCCAATGCAGGTGACGATGATTGGGCGGCATGTGAGTCAGGTCGCCCCGGTAAGTTTTAATTTCCTCGAGCCGGTTCAGCTCCGGGTCGTATCCATCGGCCCGCCCTTTGATACGAAGATGCCTGTACTCCCCCTCCAGCGTTACCTCCCGCTGGTAAGACTGCTTTCGACGCGCGGTAACGATGCCATGTCCTTGAATGCCCTCAAGGGCTGTCGGTGATGGCGTGAAACGCAGATCAAGGTCTCCCTGCTTAGCAACAAACTCACACAGAGCCCTTACAGCAACGCTGTACTGCACGCAACAGACTCCTCCCATTGCACATAACACACACATACCGGCATTTCATGAGCCATAGAGTAATCCAACCAGCGAACCTGATTATCTTGGAGACGATCGCCCGGCCCCTTCACTTCGATCATGCGGTACCGTCGCTCGTGGGGCCAGAACTGGATCAAGTCTGGAAATCCTGTCCGGTTGACCTTTACATCTTGAAGTATTCGCTCGAACCACACGCGTAAATGCTGGGGAGGCAAGCACTGCAATGCTAGCTCCAACACTTCTGCCGTTACGGCTCCCCATGCAATAAAAGGGGCCTGGATACCCTGCTTTTCCAGGAAGTTGCGTTTGATGGTTTCCTTATAACAGCCACTTTCGAGCTGAGACAGGCATGCTTCAAATTGCTGTGCACGCCTGGTTGCGAATTGCGGCATATGAATGTCGGCAGGAGCGCGATGAAAAGGATGAAAGAAGGCTCCAGGCAAAGGAACAAAAATTGCGTCCCAGCATAAAAGACCAAGTAGCGCATTGATCAGGATATTTTCAACATAAAAGACCGGCGCATCAGGTTCCGACAGATGCTCTTGAACACATAACTCAACGGGACGACAAGCATCCAGACGATGTAACGTCAGGTCGATACGCTCAACGCAGCGTTCGATGCGCTTGGGCAACTTGGGCATACTCAGCTTACGCCGCAGCCGGGGTAACATACGGGCCAATAGCTGGGCTTCACTATCACTTTCTGGAGCTCGCTCTGCCTGGCAGGCCAGTTCGAAAGCGGCTTTATACTGCTCGGTTTTTTCGAGTACACGGATAGCGCGAATTCTTGCTCCAGGATGCCGGCAACTCTGATAGAGATCCAGGGCGGCAGTAAAGTTACCCTGCTGTTCACAGCAGTAGGCAACCTCATAAGTCAGTTTACCTCTGCGTGCCTCCAGCCAATCATTATCTAACGGTAATCTGGGGAGCACATCTAGAATGTCGTCCAATGCAGTTCCGTCACGAAAGCGCTCACGACAGTCATACAGTGCTACGTAATCATCGATGTCTTTGCGGATACGGAAGCCTCGTGATGAATCAGAAAATTCCACCTTTTCATAACGGAAAATTCCGAGATCCGATAAGACGAACTCGCTCCAGTCCTGATGTAAATTACCGAAAAACATAAGCCTTAATCGGTCACATATGTTTGTGACGGTAATTTCATAGACGCGGTCATCCAGCGAGCTGCACCATTCCGTCAGCAGCCTCGGATCATTAAAGTCAGCCTTGAGCACTTCAAGCTGCTCTGACTTCTTTAAAGATGAGCGAGATAACTGCTCAGGAAAGACCTGAGCCAATTCTGCCTTTTTCAGCAAACCGAACAGTTGCTCTAGAGAAAGTACCGGCCTATCCGATACCCAGCCCAGCTCAACCAGTGGCAACACTGCTTGATGGGGGCAGCCAATCTCCTGGTAGCACAGCTTGCTGCCTCGGAACAGCGCCCCTTTGCGCATGACCATTCTAACCAACAGGGCCTGCGAGGCTTTAGGAAGCGAAGGAAAAACCTGGAGAAACACCCTCTCCGTCTCATTCAGAAGATCACTGTAACGCTCACTGGTCCAGGCCAGTACCGTGTGGAAATTATTCAGGTAATAAAACGGATCTTCCAGAATTCGAGTAGCGTGCATGGAGGGTCACAGTACCGCTACGGGCCTTAACAAAAGAAACCCGCTTTTGCGTAGTTGAATGAAGGAGGTCTTTCGAGCACAGGGTGGATGTATATACAGATAACAGCGAGGCGACTACCAATCAACCGTGTCTGGATGAATGGATGCAACAGATACCTAAAAACTGAACTCTAATGTTCAGCGGTTATACCTCAAGCTTTTCAGGTAGCGAATTATCACCTACACCTTTAGTGATACGACTCGCGCTGTAACCCTGCCATTCTGGAAACGCTTGGCAATATATCCATAGCCAAAATAGTTGACGGTAAAGCAAACCAACGCTGTTTTGCGCGGTCAGAAAGTAAATCGGTTCGGAGATCAGTCATGTTTGGTAAGCGCACTGAAGATAGTACTTCAGCCACTCATTTTCGCAGCGAGCGCATTAGCTGGGTTAATGGCAATTATTTCTTCACAACGCGAGAAGGTACACTCGAAGGACCTTTTTTTACCCGTGAAGAGGCCGAGCACCAGATCGGACGGTATATCTCCAGAATGACCCAGGCCGCTGAAATTCAAAAGCGAGCTGGCTAATTCCTCTAAAATCTCGCGTTCGGATCGGCTAGACTTGCGCTTTGCTTGGCCCAAATAAGCAGTGCAGTCGATGTCAGATACCTTTCACGCTGAGTTGGACTGGGACGATCAGGGTCAACCGATCTCCCGCTCCTTTGGCGATGTCTATTTTTCCAAGGCGAGTGGCCTTGAAGAAACCCGTTACGTTTTTCTGGCTCAAAATGAGCTCCCACGTCGTTTCGCCGCGCTTCATGCAGGTGAGGTCTTTACGATTGGTGAGACAGGGTTTGGAACGGGACTCAATTTTCTTTGTGCCTGGCAGCTCTTTACACAGACAGCACCCGCTAAGGCACGGCTGCACTTCGTTAGCGTTGAAAAATTCCCGCTGAGTGCTTCAGACCTGAAAAAAGCGCTGGCCCTTTGGCCTGAATTAGTGGATTACGCCGACGCTCTGTTGGCTCAATACATTGCCGTACATGCTGGCTTTCAGCGTTTCTCCCTAGATGATGGCCGAGTTACGCTAACGCTTTTGGTAGGTGATGCACTCAATTGTCTGCCGGAGCTGGATGCTCGGTGCAATGCCTGGTTTCTTGACGGATTTGCTCCAGCCAAGAACCCGGATATGTGGACAAGCGCTCTATTTGGGCAACTAGCCCGGCTGTCGGCTGATGATGCAACACTCGCTACCTTTACATGTGCCGGATTTGTTCGCCGCGGTCTGCTAGAGGCGGGCTTTGCAATGAAGAAAGTACAAGGCTTTGGACATAAGCGGGAAATGCTCAAAGGCAGTCTTGTGGCGCCGGTACCTGGCTCTGTCAAACCATGGTTTGAGCGGCCGCCGCTCCATATTGGCCCTAGAACAGCCATAGTAATAGGTGCAGGGCTGGCAGGCGCTTCGACAGCGGCCAGTCTCGCAACGCGCGGTTGGCAGGTAACGGTTCTGGAGCGCCATGCAACTTCTGCAGCAGAGGCGTCTGGCAATCTGCAAGGCGTTCTATACCTTAAACTCTCCCCTCACTTCACACCCCTTACCCGCTTAGCCTTAAGCGGTTTTGGCTATACCCGTCGTCTGCTGGAGGGTCTGGACAAAACATTGAACTGGGATGGGTGCGGTACGATACAACTGGCTACTGACCCTGCCGAGGACAAACGTCAGCAGCAACTGGCAGAACGGTTGCCATCAGCTTTACTGCGCCGAGTCAGTGCTGATGAAGCCTCAAAGCTTTCTGGGGTTGAGCTTTCCCAAGGGGGAGTTCACTTTCCGGAGTCGGGCTGGGTTCATCCACCTGCGCTCTGTCGATTTTTACTGCAGCATCCCAATATCACGCTGATGACCCATCAGGAGGCTATTCGGCTCGAGCGTCACCACGCCCAATGGAAGGTGTACGGCAACGAAGCACTTTTAGCTCAAGCGTCTGTTGTTGTGGTGGCCAGCGCGACCGAGACGGCAACACTGATAGAAAACGCCCAACTACCACTCAAACGTATTCGTGGACAGATAACTCATTTGCCAGCGACACGCGCAAGCCAGGCGCTGCAATGCGTAGTTTGCGGTGAAGGGTACATTGCTCCTTCACGGAATCATCTCCATACATTGGGAGCCAGCTTCGACTTCAAGCGTGACGATCTTGAGCTGTGCACTGAAGAACATAAAGGTAATCTTGCATTACTTAATGCCCTCTCACCCGTGCTGGCCAAGGCACTTGGCGCCGAACAACTGGATCCAGCAACACTGGAAGGACGGGCTGCGTTTCGCTGTACGACCCCTGACTATCTTCCAGTCGTGGGCCCGATAGCTGATGCTGCCGCCTTTGCGCATACTTATTCCATTCTCGGCAAAGATGCTCGGCAAGTACCGGAAAGTCCGGTACCTTGGCTGAATAATCTGTTTGTCAACGCAGGCCACGGTTCTCGCGGCCTGATCACCGCGCCACTTTCCGGCGAGCTGTTGGCGGCTTGGTTGAACAATGAGCCACTGCCATTACCTCGTGCCGTAGCAGAGGCCTGTCACCCTAACCGGTTTCCTCTGAGAGCCGTTATCAGGGGCCAAGCTTGATGACATACTCATACCATCGCTAACCGCTGCTTTCGCTGGGGCGGAGGAAACGCCGCGTCAAGTAATGCCAGATCGTGCTCCGATAGTTGAAGCGTCGCAGATTTGGCATTTTGCTCGATATGATCAAGCCCGACGGCCTTGGGTATGGCAATCACCCCAGGCTGTCGAAGCACCCAAGCCAACGCTACCTGAGCCGGTGTAACCTCAAGTCGCTCCGCGACGGCCAGAAGAGCTGGATGCTGGAGCATGCCGCCACCCTGCCCTACCGGACAATAAGCCATAAGAGGCATTTGCTGCCGTTGGCACCAAGGCAGGAGGTCAAATTCAATGCCTCGCTCCTCCAGGTTATACAGGACCTGATTCGCGGCACAGCGATCGTCCGCGAGGTCAAGCATATCGTCCACGTCAAAATTCGACACGCCCCAATGCAGAATCTTGCCTTGTTCTCGCAGCGTCTCGAATGCTTCTACCGTTTCGCTCAGCGGTGTTCTTCCCCGCCAATGCAAAAGATACAAGTCGATACGATCTGTACGCAGACGACTGAGGCTGCGATCGCATGCCTGCAAAACACCCTCGCGATTCGCATTGTGGGGATAGACTTTGCTGACTAGGAAAATACTGTCACGCTGACCTTGAATGGCTTCGCCAACGACATGTTCAGCACCTCCTTCGGCATACATTTCAGCCGTGTCGATCAAGGTCATACCCAGCTCGATCCCACGGCGTAGAGCGCGTATCTCTCTTTCGCGCGCTGATGCCTGTTCACCCATATGCCAAGTACCCTGGCCAAGCGCAGGGACAGTTGTGCCGTCAGGTAAACGAACCGTTTTCATGACGTGTACCCTTCGGTGGCATACCCGTTACCCGATGTTTTGGCAGGCTTATCCCTCCACGGATTAAAACTGCCAAAGCTCCAGAGATGCCCTTCACGGTCCCGGCAAGTAAAGGAACAGCCTCCATAAGGCGCCTCACGGATATCAATGATCACATCGGCACCCGATGCCTTGGCACGCTCGCATAAGACATCAGGTTCATCGGTTACCAGATACACTCCTTGAGTCACGCCTCTGGCCTGCTCCGGCTGGACCATATAAGCATCCACATCGTTATGCAGCACGGACGTTACGATGAGCATTCCCTGTCCATAAACAAGCTGTGCATATTCGATACTGCCGTCTTCATTCGAGATCAGGCTTTTTACCTCGAACCCAAACGTCAGGCGCAACCAGTCAATGGCAGCGGGAGCGTCGTGGTAGCGAAGGTAGGGAATGGCAAAGCCATGTGCCGCCGAAGGGGTAGAAGTCATGAACGATCCTCCTGAAGTCTATTGAACTTAGACGCCGTGTTTGTCTTGCGTTCTGTCAAAAGGTCGGAATGACCATACGTCGCCTGCCTGTCGGCACTCGATTGAGACGGATCTCACTGATAAAGTGGCGCCCCCGCCAAACCTGGAACTGGCAATTACTTGATGCGCCTCAAGGACTTCTACATGTACCGCTCTCTTTCCAAACTCCTGGTATGCACGCTCACCATGCTTTCTCCTGTAATAAGCATGGCAGCCGACCCTATCGTTATCCGTTTCTCGCATGTTGCCGCGCCAGATACGCCTAAAGGCCAGGGTGCGCTACTGTTTCAGAAGAAGGTAGAGGAACAGCTGGGAGGGACCGTCAAGGTAGAGGTATACCCCAACTCATCCTTGTATGGCGATAAGGAAGAAATTCAGGCGCTTCAAGATGGCAAGGTAGAAATGCTGGCAGTGGCATTGGCCAAACTGGGTACTTATTCACCTAAACTGAAGCTGTTTGACCTACCCTTCCTGTTTGACAGCCAGGCCGCACTGGATCGGTTCCAAAGCAAGCCAACCGGACAACAGCTGCTCCTGTCCATGGAAAAGCAGAACATCGCAGGGCTGGCTTACTGGCATAACGGAATGAAGCAGCTTTCCGCTCAGAAGCCGCTGCGTGAGCCGGAAGATATGCGAGGCCTAAAGGTTCGCATTCAGGATTCGGACGTCCTTGAGTCTCAATTCCAGTCGTTGGGTGCTACGCCCGTCAAGCTGTCGTTCAGCAAGGTAAACCAGGCACTTGCTGACGGGACCATCAACGCGGCAGAAAACCCTTGGACCAACCTTTATAGCAAGCATCTTTACGAGCAGCAGCGCTATATCACTGAGAGCAACCATGGCTCTCTGGATTACATGCTCATTACCAACGCCAGCTTCTGGCGCCAGATTCCTTTTAACGTTCGCATCAAGCTGGAAACTATTCTTGGCGAAGTGACCTATGAGGTGAATCGACAGGCAGACGCACTCAATCAGAAAGACAAGGCCAAGATCGTGAGTGCTGGTAACAATGAAGTCATCACGTTAACCAATGATCAGCGTCAGCGCTGGAGAGCAGCCATGCAACCTGTATGGCAGCACTTCGAGAAACAGATCGGGCAGGACTTGATCAAGGCCGCCCTGTACACCAACGAGACGCCTTGACCTGATAAATACTGCTTCCTCAGGACCGTGGGGAAGCAGTTACCCTGTCCCATCGCTGTAACGGCTTCTCTCCAGACTGCTGACAGCCGATATCTCGAAACGGCCCTGCCAGTCGTTCCCATCCATCGCCGGGCGATGTCCTCTGACATACCACCTGCCCGTTGAACTTGCTACGCCATTTGAAGAAAGGTGCAGGCGCTGCGGCTACGCTTAGGCTCACAATCAGCAACAAGCCTGTTGTCCAGCGGCTATGTCGAAAAAGCCATGGCATGATTATTCTCCGAACACTATTGGATAAATACTTGACCGATAACCATCGGTTGAGCAAATGACGTACCAGGTTTGACGCTACAAAGCAGCGATAAAAAAGCCGGAGCAATTGCTCCGGCTTTTTTAGGGGCGGCCATGCCCTTGTTCAAATCCTGGCCCTGGCCCACCGGGACCTCCATGGTGACCTCCATGAGGCCCCCACCATCCACAGCAGCCGCTCAGTAGCAAACTGACCGCTAAAGTAGTCGCTAGCAAAACACGATGACGCATGGTTTACCTCGTGGTCGATCAGCTTATTTAAAGGCTCCTCCTCAAAGGAGCCTTTAAAGCTAACACTACCCGGCACATCGTTCTTTCTCGAACGACTTTACCCCCTGCTCACCATTCTTTACGCTTAGCTGACATTTCTCTCAGCTATTGCGGTATTCCTGCTCCGCGACCTCGAAGCGCTGCTTCATTGACGCGCTCGGAGCGCTACCCAGTCGGCTGAATACAACAATAGCTAGGCTCGCAAGAATAAAGCCAGGCACAATTTCATACAGGCCAAGCCATCCTAGCTGCTTCCAGACCACCACAGTCACAGCACCAACGATCATGCCGGCCAATGCACCGTTACGTGTCATCCCCTTCCATAGGAGCGAGAAGAGGACAACCGGACCAAAGGCTGCACCAAAACCTGCCCAGGCGTAGGAGACCAGTCCCAATACGCGGTTTTCAGGATTGGAAGCGATTGCGATCGCAATGACTGCAATCAGAAGAACCATGAGACGTCCCACCCACACCAACTCTTTCTGGGATGCGTGCTTGCGAAGGAAAGCCTTATAGAAGTCTTCAGTCAGCGCACTTGAGCAGACCAACAGCTGGCAGCTTAGGGTACTCATGACAGCTGCCAGAATGGCTGACAGCAGAACACCGGCCACCCATGGGTTGAACAGCAGCTTCGCCAGTTCGATGAAAACCCGCTCAGGGTTTTCTGTCACTGCGCCAGCCTGCTCAGGATGCGCGGCAAAATAAGCAATTCCAAAGAAGCCTACACCCACCGCACCCGCCAGACACAGAATCATCCAGGTCATACCGATTCGACGTGCTGAGCGCATTGACTTGACCGAATCTGCAGCCATGAAGCGTGCCAGGATATGAGGCTGGCCAAAATAACCCAGTCCCCAGGCCAGTAATGAAATAACGCCAACGAAGGTAGCCCCTTTGAAAAGGTCGAAATGGGCGGGGTTTACGCTTTCGATGGCAGCAAATGCTGGCTCAAGACCACCTGTGGCATTGAGTATCATGACTGGCGCCAGAATCAAGGCGAAGATCATGAGCGTAGCCTGCACAGTATCCGTCCAGCTTACTGCCAGAAAGCCACCTACAAAGGTATAGAGAATGGTCGCCAGTGCACCCGCCCACAAGGCTGTCCCATACGAGAGGCCAAAGGTGCTTTCAAACAGACGAGCCCCAGCCACAATACCGGAAGCACAGTAGATGGTGAAAAAAACCAGGATGATGATTGCCGAGAAAATACGCAGGACACGACTGTGATCCTCAAAGCGATGCGTAAAATAGTCTGGCAGTGTCAGAGCATTATTGTTGTGCTCGGTATGGACACGTAGCCGACCTGCAACCAGAAGCCAATTCAGCCAGGCACCTGCTATCAGGCCAATGGCAATCCAGCTTTCAGAAATACCGGCGAGAAAAATAGCGCCTGGCAGGCCCATCAACAGCCAGCCGCTCATGTCCGAAGCACCGGCGGACAACGCTGTCACTACACTACCGAGGCTTCTTCCCCCCAAGATGTAATCGTCGAAGTTTTTTGTAGATCGCCATGCCAGAAAGCCGATCAGGACCATGGCAGCGATATAGATCAGGAAAGTGATCAACGTTGGAGTATTGACGCTCATTATTCCCTCATTATTTGTTGTTGTGGGATCAATTACTCATCGCTCCCACGTTGGCAGAGGGCGACGCACATGCCGTCACCGTTGGGCAACCCATCAGGTATGCACCAGACAGAGTTCCATTCTGTCTTCTGGAACTACCAGTTTCCTGGCGTGTTTGGATCAAACTAGGTATTACCTTGGGCTACCAGACGACAAAAGCGTCATCAGACGAAGTGCAACCGTAGCCGGATGAACATTCTACGGAATTGGCAAACAAGTTGGGATAGCCACTGACAATCAAAAACGCTTCCTGAAACAAGGTCTTAACCTTCTATGTCAGCAGGATTGATTGAGCGACGAAAGAGACAGGTGCAACCGATTGGTTGCGCCTCACACGCTTATCATTGATGAATAATGTCTTTGCGCATAGGCGAAAGACGCGCAAGTAATCTGTTTTACGTCGGAACAGGGTAGCCAGCAGACACCCATCATTCGTCCAAGCGGGTCGGAAGCTCATGACAAGCAGTATCGCGACCACGGCGATCTATGAGCGCGTCACAGTGCTAGCGCCTCAACAGGGGTCTGAACACGGCGGTCATTCATCCAATGTTCAAACGCCTGCGCCGGCAGCGGACGACTGATCAGGTAGCCCTGCACCATGTCGCAGCCCCATAGCGTCAACAACTCCAGCGCCTGAGCATATTCCACACCTTCGGCAACAACCTTCATATCAAGGTTATGTCCCATATCGATAGTGGAGCGAACAATCACAGCGTCCTCGCTGTTATCACTCAGGTCGCGAATAAACGACTGATCGATCTTTAACTCGCTTACCGGCAGACGTTTCAAGTGAGCCAACGAGGCATAGCCGGTGCCATAGTCATCTACGGACAGACTGATACCCTGATCCCGGAGACGTTGCAGAATGCTTACTGCTCGCTCAGGATCCTGCATGATGGCACTTTCCGTTACCTCCAGAACAAGCTGGTCTGCTCGTACAGTCGAACCTTTAAGTAGTCGCTCCAAACGATTGGGGAGATCGCCATCAACCAAGTCGGCAGCGGATATATTGAGAGACACTCGTGCAGTAAGGCCTTGCTCGCTCCACTCTTCCAACTGCCGAAACACCTCCTCGACTACCCAAATCGTCAATAGGGTGATGCTGCCGGTACGCTCAGCCAACGGGATAAATTCCCCAGGCGATACCATACCGAACTGAGTATGCTGCCAACGTAGAAGCGCCTCAGCCATGAAAGGCCCCCGTCCATCCAGACTCAGCTTGGGCTGATAATGCAAGAGCAGCTCACCCCTTGAGCCTGCATGCTGAAGATCCCTGATAAGACTGATCTGACGATAATAAGCATCATCCCGACCATTCTCGTAAAGCTGCAGACGCCCGGCCTGGCTGCCTGCGTCCCGCATTGCAATACTGGCCCGCAGGAGCAACTCATGGGCCTCATGACCATCCTGAGGGTAGCAAGCCACCCCTACGCGGCAGCTCATCTTGAATTCGTTCAGCCCTACAGCAATAGGCAAAGCAATTGCCTGCTGAATTTCTTCAGCGGCTGCCAGAGCAGTATCAGGAGTACCTGGATTGAGCAGGAGCAGGAACTCATCGCCAACCAGACGAGAAACACAATCTCCATTTCCTACAAGACGTTTAAGTCGATCTGCAATGGTTTGCAGAACCACATCTCCACCTGCAGTACCACTGCTCTGATTGACCTCCCGAAAACGCTCAAGCCCCAGATACATGACCGCAACAGACTGTTCTCCCGCAATGGCGTGAGACAGTCGCTCCATGGCCAACGCCCGATTGGGAAGCCCTGTAAGCGCATCATGGAGTGCGTTATGACTCAATTGCCGTTCTCGTTCGGCGATTCCGATCCGCATGGTGTCAAGTGTGCTGGCTAACCGGCCAAACTCATCACTTCGCGCCAGGGCAATTGGCGTGGTGTAATCGCCGTTACCGATCCGCTGGGTAGCAGCTGCCAATCGTCGAACAGGTTCGGCAACCCCTCTTGCAATAAGTAAAGCCAGACCCAGCGCCAGGACAAGCGTCAGTACGGCTATCCAGAACAACTGATGCATCAGAGGAGAAAACGCTTTCATAGCTTCGTCGAGCGGGCGATGCAGAAAAGCGGATACCTTGAAGGTATCGGCATCAGTTAACGTCAGCCGCTCCGTCAGATAGTTACGACCATCCAATCTGAGCGGCAACGGTTTGTCTAGCCTGAGTTCATTGGCCGGATGGCTTAGCAGTTCGTCAGCGGCTTGATCCGAAAGGGTACTGATCGGCTCACTTGGAACGCCCCCCTCTTGCGCAATAAAAGACACATCCAGGCCGCTTAGCGAGCGCAATTCGCCCGCCAGGCTCTGATCCATGGCAAAGCCCATTACCACGCGCGCAACTGGTAGAGGAGCAAGTACAGGAGCCTCTACCATCAGATGCGGAACACGTTGCAGAGAAACGATACGCATCGTTTGATCAGTCGCACCGTCTACCTGGACCTTGTTACCCTCGTGAAATATCGACCCAACTGTATAGAGCGAAACGGTACTACTGATTACCCTTCCCGTCAGGTCAAGCAGCAACACCTCATCCGCCTTGATCCGAGCGCCATAATTAGCTAGCGCTGAAGTTATCGTTAACCCATCTCCAGAAGCGACAGCTCCTTTGAAAGCAAAATCGGATGTCAGAACCTGTACCGTGTCATGCAGTTGCCGTCCGCGCATCTCCACAAGACGCTCGAATACCCGAGCGCCGGTATTGAGCTGTGAAAGCGACTCAGCCCGTACAGATGATTGGGTAGCAGCCTTTACGGCAAAATAAACCGTTCCGATGGTTAGCAACGCCAGGATGAACATGGCGCTAGCGATGCGCGCCTGAAAGCTATTTCGCAGCGTCATCGGCAGCGCTCCGAAAGGCTTGCTCCAACGCATTCGGCGCCGGCTCTGAGGGTTCATTATCAGGCGTTATCTCAATAGCGTATCGAGCTGTGCCCGCAGTGGCCGATACAATCAGATCCCCTCCATGAGGCAGCTGTCTGGCCTTTGCAAAGGGGTGCCATAAAGAGACATGGTACTTGCCGGGTGGCAAATCGAACGTTATTTCACCTTTTTCGTTACTGACAGCAAACCATGGGTCATCGGTAATAACGATATAACCCACCATCCAATCATAAATATTGCAACCCAACACAATAACGCCTGGTCTGTCGAAAGTTACTGGATCAGCTGGAATGCCGTGATAAAGAGGCAAGTCGAATCGCTTGGCAGGTGAAAAGGAATACACCTGATGACGAACATTATCACTATTAGGGAAACTGACCTGCGTTCCGGTATGAGCCGCCAGTACATGCGGCACATAACGACGTTCCCGTTGACCCATGACCGCAGGCTGGAGCACAGCAGGATTAGTGCCTCCGCTTAACGTAACAACCGCATCCGCTAACGGATTATCCTGTCCCTCGATAACTGCGATATGCACTTGAGTGGCCCATACCGGAACAGAGAGCGCCATAAGCCCACCGGTTAGCCACCGCGCTATACGCATCATAGATGAAGACATGAGGTTATCCTTCGAACACGGCTTGGCAATTACCTACTCGTCCTTATCGGCACAGTGTCGGGATAGTTGAGGCGCTATGATGTTTGTAACGGAATCTAGCGCTCTCTAGCCAAGGCGAAGCCCAATAGGCAGGAAACGCCGCATCTGGCCGCTACTCGCCTGAAGGGTATCTCCGTCTCGCTCAGAAGATGGAGCGTCTAACCCAGGCGAGCCTTCAACAGCTATCAATACGGCGTCATGCCTGTAACGTCCTAAACTGGATATGGAAATGACTAGGCTCAGCGAGACTTGACAGGTTAATTCGCCATCGTGATTCGGCGATCAAGGTGAACACTTAAATAGTACTCAATCGCCTCAAAATCCAACGCCCCGGCAATGGAAATGATCACTTATCGATCTAAAGGGCATAAAGCGCCTGAAGCAGGCCCGTCAACAGAGCTTTGGAAAGAGGCTGGTCATTGCCGTAACGAGAACAGTTCTTCACAGGCGTAATACAACATGTGTTGAAAACTGGGTCCGGCGCAGGATAACGCGCTAAAACACGCAACCTTTCCATGACATCAGAAACGTTTTCCGTCATGTCATCTTCATCAAGATAGACAATCAACGTCTGGTTATCGCCTAACCTTGCAAAAGCATAAACACGTTCCCAAGAGCAGTGCAGGCTTGCAGGCGGCACGCTCTCTACCTCGCCCTTACAAAGATAATAGCCAAGCAAACAACATAGGACGGAGCCAGTTTGTTTATGTGCACTTACTCAAATGAAGCGCACTTGCCTATTTATCTGCGGTCAAGTCTAGAGTAGCCATCGACCACATTGAAAAGCTTCAAAGCCCTCCCCATGTTGGTCGCAAATAGTCATTCTAAGGTAAGTCAATGAGCGATCAGGAACATACTCCCGAAATCATCAGTGGCGACGGTTCAAAGACCGGCCTTGCACTGCCTGGACAAAATCTTCCCGACAAGCTTTACATCATTCCCATCCATAACCGGCCTTTTTTCCCAGCGCAGGTATTGCCTGTTATTGTGAATGAAGAGCCTTGGGCCGAAACGTTGGAGCTGGTGGCCAAAACCGATCATCACTGTCTGGCATTGTTCTATATGGACAATCCTCCCGAGGATGGAAACAGCTTCGACCCTGATAACCTGCCAGAGCACGGCACACTGGTTCGTATCCATCATGCCAGTCGGGAAAACGGCAAGCTGCAATTCGTAGCGCAGGGGCTTTCACGCGTCAGGATCAGCGGTTGGCTGAGACGTAAGCACCCTTACCTTGTTGAAGTTGAGCATGCCAAGACTCCGACTGACCCAAGCGATGAGGTCAAGGCATATGGCATGGCGCTGATCAATGCCATCAAGGAGCTGCTTCCGCTCAATCCACTCTACAGTGAAGAGCTAAAGAACTATCTCAACCGCTTCAGCCCCAACGACCCTTCGCCTTTAACAGATTTCGCTGCTGCCCTGACAACCGCACCTGGCCAGGAATTGCAGCAGGTTTTGGATACCGTCCCGATCCTTAAGCGCATGGAAAAGGTTTTGCCATTGCTGCGTAAAGAAGTCGAGGTCGGACGCCTGCAGAAAGAACTGTCTGCTGAGGTCAACCGAAAAATCAATGAGCGGCAACGAGAGTTCTTCCTTCGAGAGCAGCTCAAACTGATCCAGCAGGAGCTGGGTATAACGAAAGATGACCGCAGCAGCGATCTCGAAAGCTTCAGGCAGCGCCTGGAGGGCAAAGTCCTACCGGAACCGGTACGTAAACGCATCGACGACGAGCTCAATAAGTTATCCATTCTTGAAACCGGTTCGCCTGAATATGGTGTCACGCGCAATTATCTGGATTGGGCTACCGATTTACCCTGGGGTATACAGGGCAAGGACAACCTTGATCTAAAACGTGCGCGCAAGGTATTGGACCGTCACCATGCCGGTCTTGATGACATCAAAAGTCGCATTCTTGAGTTTCTGGCTGTTGGCGCTTTCAAAGGAGAAGTATCTGGCTCAATCGTGCTACTGGTAGGCCCCCCCGGCGTAGGTAAAACCAGTATCGGCAAGTCAATTGCTGAATCACTGGGCCGCCCCTTCTATCGCTTCAGCGTAGGCGGTATGCGAGACGAAGCAGAAATTAAGGGGCATCGTCGCACTTATATCGGAGCCATGCCGGGCAAGCTTGTTCAAGCTTTACGTGATGTGAAAGTAATGAATCCAGTCATTATGCTGGATGAAATAGACAAGATGGGAGCCAGCTATCAAGGTGACCCTGCATCTGCCTTGCTGGAAACGCTGGACCCTGAACAGAATGTAGATTTCCTGGATCACTATCTGGATCTGCGGCTAGACCTATCTAATGTATTGTTCGTATGCACCGCAAACACCATGGACTCCATTCCTGGGCCTCTTCTGGACCGCATGGAAGTCATTCGCCTCTCAGGTTATATCTCGGAAGAAAAGCAAGCGATTGCCAAACGCCACTTGTGGCCCAAGCAATTGGAAAAAGCCGGTGTGCCTAAAGAGCGCCTGATCATCAGCGACAGTGCGTTGAAAAGTATCGTTGAAGGCTATGCTCGAGAGGCTGGCGTACGCCAACTTGAAAAACAGTTGGGTAAGTTGGTGCGTAAGGCTGTTCTACAGCTCATTGAGGAACCTGAGCTCCGAATAAAGGTTGGGGCGAGTGACATCGAAAGTTATCTAGGGAAGCCTGTTTTCCGTAAGGAACAGGTTCTAAACGGCGTAGGCATTATCACCGGCCTGGCTTGGACCAGCATGGGAGGCGCTACCTTACCTGTAGAAGCTACGCGCATTCATACCTTAAACCGTGGATTCAAACTGACCGGTCAATTGGGCGAGGTCATGAAAGAGTCTGCTGAAATTGCATACAGCTACGTTACCTCCCACCTGAAGGAATTCAAGGGAGATCCTACGTTCTTCGACCAAGCCTTTGTACACCTGCATGTTCCAGAGGGTGCTACTCCTAAAGACGGACCAAGTGCCGGTATTACCATGGCCAGCGCCTTGTTATCTCTGGCACGAAATCAGGCACCCAAGAAAAACGTAGCCATGACAGGCGAGCTGACTTTAACTGGCCAGGTTTTGCCCATCGGTGGCGTCAGGGAAAAAGTTATCGCAGCACGTCGGCAGAAAATATTTGAGCTTATTTTGCCAGACGCCAACAAAGGAGACTTCGAAGAGCTTCCTGAGTACTTGAAGGAGGGGCTGACTGTCCACTTTGCAAAGCGTTTTGCAGATGTAGCCAAAATCCTTTTTTAATCCATTAGCAAGGGCAGTTTGTGTACAAGCTTGCCCTTGCCTACCTTAACTTCGTTATCCTTGCAGCCGGTTGAAGAGTTTGGTTGGAGATACGAATGTTAAAATCAGCTACGCTTTGCGCTTTATTGACAACGCTGCTAATGACCGGCTGTGCAAGCAGCCCCGAGCATACCGTCGCAATCAACGAGCGCACGCGCTGTAAACCTCTTTTACTAACACAAGGTCAAGAGCTACACCTCTCACTTCCCAGCGACCCTACAACAGGCTATAGATGGAAGCTCGAAAACACGGTTCCTTCCGTGTTGAAAGGCTTAGGGCCTGAGGTATTTTCATCCTCTGACGAAAGCGAAGATGGAATAGGCTCGGCAGGAGTATCTTCCTGGCGCTTCCAAGCAATTCAATCAGGAGCGACTGAGCTTAAGCTGCAATATCAGCAGCCATGGGACGCAAATAGTATTCCCGAAAAGGCCTTCACTTGTCGTATCGAAGTAAAATAACCACTTACCGCTCGGCTACACCATTTACATTCTCTCGTGGTACCTCTTAATGAGTGAGCAGGACCGTTTATTTGCCAAGCCACAGGCTACTGTTGCCGACTTCGCGTTTAACGAAGATGTCGTTCGGGTCTTCCCCGACATGATCAAGCGTTCAGTACCAGGCTATCCTACTATCGTCGAAAATATAGGCGTCATTGCTGCACAGTTCACCCAGCCTAATACGATTCTCTATGATCTAGGCTGCTCTTTAGGTGCGGTGTCCCAATCGTTGAGACGGCACGTTCAAAGTGAATCGACAAAGGTTGTTGCGGTTGATAATTCAGCGGCCATGATTGAGCGTTGCCGTGAATACATGTCTGCGCAAAGCTCAATGTATGAGCAACTGCTACCTATTGATATTGTTGAAACGGATATCCTTTCGCTGGATTTTCAGCCCGCATCAGTGGTGGCTTTGAATTTCACTTTGCAGTTTATCGCCCCTGAAAAACGCCTAGGCCTGTTGCGTAAAATTCACAGCACCCTTCACCCAAAGGGCGCTTTGCTTCTATCGGAAAAGATCAGATTTGAATTTCAGGAAGAGCAAGTACTGCTTAACGACCTTCACATCGCATTTAAGCGAGCTAACGGCTACAGCGAAATGGAAATCGCTCAAAAGCGTAGCGCTTTGGAGAATGTCATGATGATTGACTCCATTGAAGTACATCGTGCGCGCTTGAAAGAGGCTGGCTTTAGCTCAGTTATACCTTGGTTTCAATGCTTCAACTTCGCTTCGTTTGTAGCTCTTCCATGATCAACACACTAAATATTGAAGGCCTTGCTAATCGCTTGGGTGAAGGCCCCTTAGAAAAGTGGTTAGCCAGTCTGCCACCTGCGATTGCAGCAAAGCTTGAAAAAGGTCATGGCGACCTTGCGAGATGGCAAACAGCTCTCAAGACCCTGCCTGACTTAAAGCCCGATTCGATTGTTTTAAAGGATAGGTTTTGTCTAGAAAAGCCTTTAGACGTTGAGACTCAACAAACCTTAAAAAACGCGCTACTTCAATTATCACCATGGCGCAAAGGCCCTTTCGATGTCTTCGGTATTCACATCGACACAGAATGGCGTTCCGACTGGAAGTGGGAGCGCGTGTCCAAACACTTGGATCTGAACAATAAGGTTGTCTTGGATGTAGGTTGCGGGAACGGCTATTACGCATGGCGCATGGTAGGTGCCGGCGCTCATACAGTAATCGGGATTGATCCTAACTGGCTCTTTCTATGTCAGTTTGTAGCCATGAAAAAATATTTACCCGACCTGCCAGTTTGGAGTCTTCCACTAACGCTGGAAGAGCTTCCCTCTTCTCTCAACGGGTTCGATACCGTCTTCTCGATGGGCGTGCTTTACCATAGACGCTCACCTATTGATCATCTTCTAGCACTTAAAGAATGTCTGCGCTCATCAGGTGAATTAGTACTCGAGACATTAGTTGTGGAAGGAAACGAGCAGACTGTACTGGTACCAGAAGATCGTTATGCTCAAATGAGAAATGTCTGGTTCCTGCCCTCGCCTGCAGCATTAGAACTATGGCTGCGTCGGGCGGGATTCAAAAATATAAGACTGGCGGATATTAGCAGAACCTCTATTCAGGAGCAGCGCTCTACTGAATGGATGAAATTTCAATCTTTGCCCGACTTTCTTGACACTACTGATATGAGCCGCACTATAGAAGGTCTTCCGGCCCCACTGCGTGCCACATTCATAGCCGAAAAGCCATAGAAAGCTTTTGTATAGCAGCTGTCTATACGGCTGCTATATCGCTTTACCAAATTAGCCAGTAGGCCACGCAGGAAAAGCAGCCTATCTCTTTTATTTCTGCTGCAAAAGCAAAACCCCCGGGCGGTTAGGCCTGGGGGTTTTGGGTATAGGTGCTTGACGATGACCTACTCTCACATGGGGAAACCCCACACTACCATCGGCGATGCATCGTTTCACTTCTGAGTTCGGAAAGGGATCAGGTGGTTCCAACGCTCTATGGTCGTCAAGCAATTCGGGTGGGGAACCGGTGTCTAGTCGTTTCCCCGAATGGGTATGTGATTGGTATTTTGCGGTTCAACCAAGCTTTCGGCTGGTCTTTACCAAACAACAGATTGTTTGGGTGTTATATGGTCAAGCCTCACGGGCAATTAGTATCGGTTAGCTCAACGCCTCACAGCGCTTACACACCCGACCTATCAACGTTGTAGTCTTCAACGGCCCTTCAGGAAGCTCGAGGCTCCAGTGAGATCTCATCTTGAGGCAAGTTTCCCGCTTAGATGCTTTCAGCGGTTATCTTTTCCGAACATAGCTACCCGGCAATGCCACTGGCGTGACAACCGGAACACCAGAGGTTCGTCCACTCCGGTCCTCTCGTACTAGGAGCAGCCCCTCTCAAATCTCAAACGTCCACGGCAGATAGGGACCGAACTGTCTCACGACGTTCTAAACCCAGCTCGCGTACCACTTTAAATGGCGAACAGCCATACCCTTGGGACCGGCTTCAGCCCCAGGATGTGATGAGCCGACATCGAGGTGCCAAACACCGCCGTCGATATGAACTCTTGGGCGGTATCAGCCTGTTATCCCCGGAGTACCTTTTATCCGTTGAGCGATGGCCCTTCCATACAGAACCACCGGATCACTAAGACCTACTTTCGTACCTGCTCGACGTGTCTGTCTCGCAGTCAAGCGCGCTTTTGCCTTTATACTCTGCGACCGATTTCCGACCGGTCTGAGCGCACCTTCGTACTCCTCCGTTACTCTTTAGGAGGAGACCGCCCCAGTCAAACTGCCCACCATACACTGTCCTCGATCCGGATAACGGACCAGAGTTAGAACCTCAAGCATGCCAGGGTGGTATTTCAAGGATGGCTCCACGAGAACTGGCGTCCTCGCTTCAAAGCCTCCCACCTATCCTACACAAGCAGGCTCAAAGTCCAGTGCAAAGCTACAGTAAAGGTTCACGGGGTCTTTCCGTCTAGCCGCGGATACACTGCATCTTCACAGCGATTTCAATTTCACTGAGTCTCGGGTGGAGACAGCGCCGCCATCGTTACGCCATTCGTGCAGGTCGGAACTTACCCGACAAGGAATTTCGCTACCTTAGGACCGTTATAGTTACGGCCGCCGTTTACCGGGGCTTCGATCAAGAGCTTCGCTTGCGCTAACCCCATCAATTAACCTTCCGGCACCGGGCAGGCGTCACACCCTATACGTCCACTTTCGTGTTTGCAGAGTGCTGTGTTTTTAATAAACAGTCGCAGCGGCCTGGTATCTTCGACCGGCATGGGCTTACGGAGCAAGTCCTTCACCCTCACCGGCGCACCTTCTCCCGAAGTTACGGTGCCATTTTGCCTAGTTCCTTCACCCGAGTTCTCTCAAGCGCCTTGGTATTCTCTACCCGACCACCTGTGTCGGTTTGGGGTACGATTTCTAATTACCTGAAGCTTAGAGGCTTTTCCTGGAAGCATGGCATCAACCACTTCCTCTTCATAAGAAGAGTCGTCATCAGCTCTCGGCCTTAACTGTCCGGATTTACCTAAACAGTCAGCCTACCGCCTTAAACTTGGACAACCAACGCCAAGCTGGCCTAGCCTTCTCCGTCCCCCCATCGCAGTAATTAGAAGTACAGGAATATTAACCTGTTTCCCATCGACTACGCCTTTCAGCCTCGCCTTAGGGGTCGACTCACCCTGCGTCGATTAACGTTGCGCAGGAACCCTTGGTCTTTCGGCGTGCGAGTTTTTCACTCGCATTGTCGTTACTCATGTCAGCATTCGCACTTCTGATACCTCCAGCAAGCTTCTCAACTCACCTTCACAGGCTTACAGAACGCTCCTCTACCGCTCATCTTGCGATGAACCCGTAGCTTCGGTGTGTAGTTTGAGCCCCGTTACATCTTCCGCGCAGGCCGACTCGACTAGTGAGCTATTACGCTTTCTTTAAAGGGTGGCTGCTTCTAAGCCAACCTCCTAGCTGTCTAAGCCTTCCCACATCGTTTACCACTTAACTACAACTTTGGGACCTTAGCTGACGGTCTGGGTTGTTTCCCTTTTCACGACGGACGTTAGCACCCGCCGTGTGTCTCCCATGCTTGCACTTCTGGGTATTCGGAGTTTGCATCGGTTTGGTAAGTCGGGATGACCCCCTAGCCGAAACAGTGCTCTACCCCCCAGAGTGATACATGAGGCGCTACCTAAATAGCTTTCGAGGAGAACCAGCTATCTCCGAGCTTGATTAGCCTTTCACTCCGATCCACAAGTCATCCCCTGCCTTTTCAACGGAAGTGGGTTCGGTCCTCCAGTCAGTGTTACCTAACCTTCAACCTGCTCATGGATAGATCGCCCGGTTTCGGGTCTATACCCAGCGACTAAAACGCCCTATTAAGACTCGCTTTCGCTACGCCTTCCCTATACGGTTAAGCTTGCCACTGAATATAAGTCGCTGACCCATTATACAAAAGGTACGCAGTCACCCAACAAAGTAGGCTCCCACTGCTTGTACGCATACGGTTTCAGGTTCTATTTCACTCCCCTCTCCGGGGTTCTTTTCGCCTTTCCCTCACGGTACTGGTTCACTATCGGTCAGTCAGTAGTATTTAGCCTTGGAGGATGGTCCCCCCATATTCAGACAACGTTTCACGTGCGCCGTCCTACTCGATTTCACTCAAAAGATCCTTTCACCTACGGGGCTATCACCCACTATGGCCGCACTTTCCAGAGCGTTCGGTTAAAATCAATTGAGCTTAAGGGCTAGTCCCCGTTCGCTCGCCACTACTTAGGGAATCTCGGTTGATTTCTTTTCCTCAGGGTACTTAGATGTTTCAGTTCCCCTGGTTCGCCTCTCACACCTATGGATTCAGTGTGAGATACCTGACTTATGTCAGGTGGGTTCCCCCATTCAGAGATCTCCGGATCACAGTCTATTTGCCGACTCCCCGAAGCTTATCGCAGGCTATCACGTCTTTCATCGCCTCTGACTGCCAAGGCATCCACCGTATGCGCTTATTCACTTGACCATATAACCCCAAAGAATCTGAAGTTATGTCTGGCTTGGAACACGACATTCGCCGAAAACTTGCGCTTGAACTCGCAAATTTACCTTGACCACATAGTCTGCAGTGAAACAGCCTATGTGTTCGTACTTCTATCACATACCCAAATTTTTAAAGAACAGTCTGAAAACAAAGTTCAGAAGTCAATGCTCCGACCCAACCCTTAGGGGGGGGGTAAGCACTCAGTTCTGAGCTTTAACGCGGTGTTAGATGGTGGAGCCAAGGAGGATCGAACTCCTGACCTCCTGCGTGCAAAGCAGGCGCTCTCCCAGCTGAGCTATGGCCCCATCGATTGGTGGGTCTGGGCAGATTCGAACTGCCGACCTCACCCTTATCAGGGGTGCGCTCTAACCAACTGAGCTACAGACCCAATCGTCTAACGCTTGAGTCTTGACTCATCTCGCGTCTTTATTTCAGTGAATCAAGCAATTCGTGTGGGAGCTTATGCCAAAGCTGGGATCTATCGATTAAGGAGGTGATCCAGCCGCAGGTTCCCCTACGGCTACCTTGTTACGACTTCACCCCAGTCATGAATCACACCGTGGTAACCGTCCTCCCGAAGGTTAGACTAGCTACTTCTGGTGCAACCCACTCCCATGGTGTGACGGGCGGTGTGTACAAGGCCCGGGAACGTATTCACCGTGACGTTCTGATTCACGATTACTAGCGATTCCGACTTCACGCAGTCGAGTTGCAGACTGCGATCCGGACTACGATCGGTTTTATGGGATTAGCTCCACCTCGCGGTTTGGCAACCCTTTGTACCGACCATTGTAGCACGTGTGTAGCCCAGGCCGTAAGGGCCATGATGACTTGACGTCATCCCCACCTTCCTCCGGTTTGTCACCGGCAGTCTCCTTAGAGTGCCCACCATGATGTGCTGGTAACTAAGGACAAGGGTTGCGCTCGTTACGGGACTTAACCCAACATCTCACGACACGAGCTGACGACAGCCATGCAGCACCTGTGTCAGAGTTCCCGAAGGCACCAATCCATCTCTGGAAAGTTCTCTGCATGTCAAGGCCTGGTAAGGTTCTTCGCGTTGCTTCGAATTAAACCACATGCTCCACCGCTTGTGCGGGCCCCCGTCAATTCATTTGAGTTTTAACCTTGCGGCCGTACTCCCCAGGCGGTCAACTTATTGCGTTAGCTGCGCCACTAAAGTCTCAAGGACCCCAACGGCTAGTTGACATCGTTTACGGCGTGGACTACCAGGGTATCTAATCCTGTTTGCTCCCCACGCTTTCGCACCTCAGTGTCAGTATCAGTCCAGGTGGTCGCCTTCGCCACTGGTGTTCCTTCCTATATCTACGCATTTCACCGCTACACAGGAAATTCCACCACCCTCTACCGTACTCTAGCCAGGCAGTTTTGGATGCAGTTCCCAGGTTGAGCCCGGGGATTTCACATTCAACTTACCAAGCCACCTACGCGCGCTTTACGCCCAGTAATTCCGATTAACGCTTGCACCCTCTGTATTACCGCGGCTGCTGGCACAGAGTTAGCCGGTGCTTATTCTGCTGGTAACGTCAAAATTGCAACGTATTAGGTTACAACCCTTCCTCCCAGCTTAAAGTGCTTTACGACCCGAGGGCCTTCTTCACACACGCGGCATGGCTGGATCAGGCTTTCGCCCATTGTCCAATATTCCCCACTGCTGCCTCCCGTAGGAGTCTGGACCGTGTCTCAGTTCCAGTGTGACTGATCATCCTCTCAGACCAGTTACGGATCGTCGCCTTGGTGAGCCGTTACCCCACCAACTAGCTAATCCGACCTAGGCTCATCTGATAGCGTGAGGTCCGAAGATCCCCCACTTTCTCCCGTAGGACGTATGCGGTATTAGCGTTCCTTTCGAAACGTTGTCCCCCACTACCAGGCAGATTCCTAGGCATTACTCACCCGTCCGCCGCTGAATCAGAGAGCAAGCTCTCCTCATCCGCTCGACTTGCATGTGTTAGGCCTGCCGCCAGCGTTCAATCTGAGCCATGATCAAACTCTTCAGTTCAAACATATCCGGGTTTTGAGAAAACCCTAAACTTGGCTCAGCAATCGCAAATAAACTCTCGAATTCACGAGTGTTACTTGTCTTGCTGATAATCTTGTCGATCCATCAGTCTTACAGCACAAGCACCCACACGAATTGCTTGATTCAACTTGTTAAAGAGCGGTTAGTTAAGACCTTGTCTCAACCGAGGCGCGCATTCTACGCTAACCTCTTGTCCTGTCAAGCATTTTGTTCAACCGGTCTAACCTGCTGAACCGCTTGCCGGACCTGCCGGATCAGGAAACCTGTTCTGGCAGCGGGAGGCGTATTCTACACAAGCCCAGGGGCTTGTCAACTACCGCTTCCCTCTTTCCGCTTCTGCCAGACCGGAGGCCTGACCCTGACTAAACAGCTAAGCCATTGATATACAAGGCTTTTTGCCGTTCCGTTGCAACGGAAGTGGGGCGCATTATAGGCCCCTCCGCTCACAGGTCAAGCTTTATTTTTGAGCCAAGCCGAATACATTAACTCTTTCATTTCTACTACTGCTTGCTTAAAGCCAACGAACACAGCATGGGCCACAATGGCGTGACCTATATTCAACTCATTAATACCTGGGATTGACGCTATTGGCTCTACGTTATGGTAATGAAGGCCATGACCTGCATTCACTATTAACCCGCTAGACAAACCTGCCTCAACACCGTCTTTAATACGCTCAAGTTCGAGGGTTTGGCTTTTTTCGCTCGCTGCATCCGCGTACTTTCCTGTATGAAGTTCAATGGCAGGAGCGCCAGCTCTCGCGGCGGCCTCTATTTGCTGCTGATCGGGATCGATAAAAAGTGATACCTGACAACCTGCCGACGCAAGCCTAGCGATAGCTTCCCTTATCCGATGTTCTTGCCCTAGAACATCCAAGCCACCCTCTGTCGTCAATTCTTCTCTTTTTTCAGGTACAAGGCAGACATGCTCCGGCCTGACATCGCAGGCTAAATCCAGCATCGCCGGAGTCATTGCGATCTCAAGGTTCATGCGCGTCTGAAGGGCTGCCTTGAAGAGGCGAACGTCTCGCTCCTGAATATGCCTACGGTCTTCACGTAAATGCAGTGTAATTCCATCTGCACCAGCCTCCTCTGCATCAAGCGCTGCCTTAAGAGGATCGGGATAACGTGTACCGCGCGCCTGGCGCAAAGTTGCCACATGATCAATGTTGACGCCTAATAAAAGTCGGCTAGCAAACATCGCATTCAACTCTCACTTAAGAAACAATTCACGGCTAATAAGCGGCTTGCCACTAAGCAGCGGAGCATAAGCCTGGCGCATGAGTCGTTTAGCTGATTTAAGGACACCTGCATCATTCCAGTCAGCGCCAGACAAGGCCAGCAGCTCACTACCTTGGAATGCACCAGGCTGATATACAGGTATACATTCAAGGCCTTCATCTGGAACAAAACGATAGATATTTTTGGGATCTATAGCGTTGCCGCGACTATCCACTTCTAATGAAAAGCCGTAACCCAACTCATCGAGAAACGTCCACTCGAAGTTCCTTAGCGGAGGTTCCACGTCTGCATGATTACTCAATGCACGCAAGGTATTTGCATATTGATGGAAGATCGCCGGGTGCGGCTCTTCTGGCAAAAGAAGACGTACGATGAGCTCATTGAGATAAAGGCCACTAAACAGAGCATCTCCGCTCAGAAGAAAGGGAGGAGCCAAAGGCTCCATACGGTGAACTGTCTTTAATTCAGTACGTCCCCGGAACTGCCCTTCAAATAGCTGAAACAGCCGAACAACACTGCCAGATTTTCCACGAGCGCCTCGATAGACTGCTCGAAACCTCCCACGCAATGAAAAAAAGTCTACGAGCGTGCTACTTTCCCTGAAGGGCCGAGCATGAAGAACGAAGACTTTCTCAGGTTCTTGCATTAAAGATCTGCGTATCCCAAAGAGCGGAGTGCGCGCTCATCGTCTGACCAGCCGCTTTTTACCTTCACCCAAAGGTTCAACATGACCTTCGAATCGAAGAGGGCCTCCATATCTTTCCGAGCATCCTGACCAATCCGCTTGATTCGCTCACCTGCATTTCCGATGAGTATCTTTTTCTGTCCATCACGCTCTACCAGAATCAGCGCATGGATGTGCAACACATTCCCTTGCTGTTTAAACTCCTCAATTTCAACCGTGACCTGATAGGGAAGTTCAGCACCCAGCTGACGCATAATTTTTTCACGTACGAGCTCTGCAGCCAGAAAACGACTACTACGATCAGTAAGCTGATCCTCAGGAAAGAAATGGTCTCCCTCAGGCAGCCGATCCGCTACAAGCTTCTCGAGGGAATCCAGATTCACACCATTTTGCGCAGAGATAGGGATAACCTCTGCTTCAGGCAACTGCTCGGATAGCCACTTCAACTGAGGTAGAAGCTCTGCTTTATCTTCCATGCGGTCCGTTTTGTTAACCGCCACAATCACCGGACATTTGACATGGCGGACTCGTTCTAGAACGAACGCATCCTCTTCAGTCCAGCGCATGCGATCCACCACAAAGATAACTACATCTACATCTTTGAGGGCTGCGGATGCGGTCTTATTCATATAGCGATTGAGAGCTTTTTGATTCTCTTTGTGGATACCAGGCGTATCGACATAAACAGCCTGAACATCCCCTTCTGTCTTAATACCCAACAACGTATGACGTGTCGTTTGGGGCTTTCGAGAGGTGATAGCAAGCTTCTGCCCTAAGATATGATTCAGCAGAGTAGATTTGCCCACGTTAGGACGCCCAACGATAGCTACGTATCCACAACGGGATACCGGGTCAGTCATGGCCATTCTCTACTCCTAAAGCAATCAACGCGGCTGTTGCAGCCATTTGTTCTGCGATGCGGCGACTGGGCCCTTGGCCACTGGTTTTTTCGCTTAGCATCGATATGTCGCACTCGACGAAAAAGACGCGACAATGTGGCTCGCCTTCGATCGCGACCACTTCATACTTTGGCAACTCACATCCCCGCGCCTGCAGATGCTCCTGAAGGCGTGTTTTGGGATCCTTGTTCGTATCGACTGGCGTAAGCTCACGAAGTTGCGGCCCTAGCCAAGCCATGATCCGATCTCTGGCCGCTTCCATCCCAGCATCCAGATAGATAGCGCCAATCAGAGCCTCCATCGCATCTGCCAGAATAGACTCGCGGCGAAAGCCGCCACTTTTCAACTCGCCCGAGCCTAGCCGGAGATAGTCTCCAATCTCAAAACTACGGGCCAGGACAGCTAAGGTCTCTCCCTTTACCAATCTTGCGCGCAGGCGAGAAAGCTGACCTTCACGGGCTTGAGGGAAATGTTGATAGAGCGCTTCGCCAATCACAAAGTTAAGAATAGCGTCTCCTAGAAACTCAAGACGCTCATTATTCTTACTGGCAAAACTGCGATGAGTGAGAGCCAGGACCATTTGGCCCTGGTCTTTGAAGGTGTAACCGAGCCGGCGCTCGAGACGATCTAAGGGTGGGTTCACGGGATACTTATACGGAAGTCGCGTTCAAAATGAACCACTAAATCAATATTACGGATTAGAGGTTCACGCTTTTCATAATCCAGATGGATAAGGAATCTATTGTCCTCAGTCTTCACCTGCATGGCTTTATCAAGGTCAATATCATTAATGCTATTAACCTGCATGCCCTTGCTTACATACGAATACACATCGGGCACGCTATGAATATTCATCGCTTTGTCACTTTCTATAGAGGTGATGACTTTGGTCATCGCCTGATAATCCAGATAGTGAGGAATAAGCTTAAAGGCTGTGCTTGCCAAGAAAGCAATAATGCACAGCATTAGCAGCCAGCCTATGAAGGAAAGTCCCTTTTGCCTGTGCGACATAGACATGACGCATTTCCTATTTAATGAATGATCCCTACACGGGAAAAGTTAGGTAAATTTTTGACCTTTGGGTCAGGCCAGCTCATCCAGACAGCGAAGGCTTTGCCAACAATATTTTTATCGGGAACCATGCCAAGCAGTTCGTGTGGAATGCCAGGGTCGTTCCAGTAACGACTGTCATTAGAGTTATCCCGGTTGTCCCCCATCATGAAATAATGACCAGCCGGTATAACCCACTGACTATCCGCCGGCAGGTTATAACGAGTCATCTCCTCACGAATGACATGCTCTACGTCGCCTAATTTCTCTTTGTATAGCTTTGCACTACCCAAAGAGCCAGGCTCCTCTCCGATCAGTTGCTTTGAGACCAATTGACCGTTCACAAAAAGCTGCTTCTCTGGAGTATAGCGAATGGTGTCGCCAGGCAAGCCTACAACACGCTTGATGTAATTAACGGAGGGGTCGCTGGGATAGCGAAATACCATGACATCACCGCGCTGCGGGTCTCCAACCGGGATGATCTTAGTATCGATAACCGGCAAACGGATTCCATAGGCGAACTTGTTTACCAAGATGAAATCGCCCACTTCCAATGTGGGCTTCATTGAGCCCGAAGGAATCTGGAAAGGCTCCACCAGAAACGACCGCAGAACCAAAACGATGGCGAGTACAGGAAAGAATGACTTCCCATACTCGACCAAGAGTGGCTCCTTCCTCAAATTATCCAAAGCAACTGGATCGGGCTCGGTAACCTGCCCTTCGTATGTCGCAATTCTTGTACGCCGGCGTGGCGCCAGAAAGACCAAATCAAACAGTGCCAAACCGCCACACACTGCGACAGCGATAACCAAAAGCAAAGGGAAATTGAATGACATATTCTCAGCTATCCACTTTGAGTACAGCCAGGAAGGCTTCTTGTGGAATTTCCACACTACCAACCTGCTTCATCCGCTTCTTACCCGCTTTCTGCTTCTCCAGCAGCTTGCGCTTACGGGATACGTCTCCACCGTAACACTTGGCCAATACGTTCTTACGTAATGCCTTTACGGTTGTCCGCGCTACGATCTGCCCACCAATAGCTGCCTGGATCGCCACATCAAACATCTGACGTGGAATCAGCTCCTTCATTTTCTCTGTCAGAGCTCGACCTTTGTGGTGAGCCTTGTCTCGGTGAACGATCAATGCCAGCGCATCGACTTTCTCACCATTGATAAGGACATCAAGCTTGACCAGATTAGAAGCTTCGAAGCGATCAAAACTGTAATCCAGCGAAGCATACCCACGACTAACGGACTTGAGTCGATCGAAAAAGTCCAGAACAACTTCATTCATAGGCAGATCATAACTAACCTGAACCTGGCTGCTGAGGAACTGCATGTCCCGCTGCACACCACGCTTCTCAATACATAGGGTTATGACGTTACCCAAGTGCTCTTGAGGCACAAGAATATTGGCCCGCACGATCGGTTCGCGCATTTCTGCAATCGACGCAAGATCAGGCAGCTTTGAGGGGTTGTCTACGTATACGATTTCGCCATTCTTATGCACGACTTCAAACACTACAGTCGGTGCAGTCGTGATCAGATCCAGATCGTATTCGCGCTCCAAACGCTCCTGGATAATCTCCATATGGAGCATACCGAGGAAACCGCAGCGAAAGCCAAAGCCCAGTGCCTCTGAGCTTTCAGGCTCGTACTGCAAAGACGCATCGTTCAAGGTCAGCTTCTGCAGCGCTTCGCGGAAGTCTTCAAAATCATCCGAGCTGACCGGAAAGAGGCCTGCATAGACCTGAGGCTTGACCTTTTGGAAGCCCGGCAGCATAGCTACGTCTGGCGTGCTGGAAAGCGTCAGCGTATCACCTACCGGCGCCCCCAGGATCTCCTTGATACCAGCGATAATGAAGCCTACCTCACCGGCCTTAAGATCCTGCATTTCGGTATGCTTAGGCGTAAAGACGCCAACACTATCCACCTGATGTACTTTGCCGGTGGACTTCACCAGAATCTTGTCGCCTTTTTTCACACGTCCATGCTTGACGCGTACCAAGGATACAACACCTAGATAATTGTCGAACCAGGAATCAATGATCAATGCTTGTAGAGGCGCCTCGATATTGCCTTCAGGAGCAGGGATTACCTTGACCAGTCGCTCCAGGACATCGACAACACCCATGCCACTCTTGGCTGAGCAGGGAACCGCGTCAGTGGCATCGATACCAATGATGTGCTCGATCTCTGCCTTAACGCGTTCTGGCTCGGACTGGGGCAGGTCCATCTTGTTGAGCACAGGCATGACTTCAAGACCTTGCTCAATCGCTGTATAGCAGTTGGCTACGGACTGAGCCTCAACGCCCTGAGCAGCATCAACAACGAGCAAAGCGCCCTCACAGGCAGCCAGAGAGCGGCTTACTTCATAGGTGAAGTCGACATGCCCAGGGGTATCGATAAAGTTGAGCTGGTATGTTTTACCATCCTGCGCCTTGTAGTGCAGCGTCACGCTGTGGGCTTTAATGGTAATTCCGCGCTCGCGCTCGAGGTCCATGGAGTCCAGCACCTGGGCTTCCATTTCGCGGTCGGACAGGCCGCCACACATTTGAATAAAGCGGTCGGCTAGCGTCGACTTGCCATGGTCAATGTGGGCAATGATGGAAAAGTTACGGATATGACTTAGGTCACTCACGGATCAACACTCGAAAGGCCAGCAGCGGAATGCCCGCTGGAAAAAATAGCCTGGGAGTTTACCCGATACTATGGAAACCCGTCACGCACGGACTTACATAAGGTAAAAAGGCGAGGTGTTTCCACCTCGCCTCATTGGCCTTACTTGGGCAGCCTGAAAGTAATAAAGCTGGCTCGTCCATCACGCATGACTCGCATGGAAATGGACTTGTCGGCAGGAAGCTTCTTCATTATGTCCTGGAATTGGCGCGCCGAGGAAACCGGCTGATTATTCAAATGAGTAATTACATCGCCCGGACGCAAGCCAATCATGGCAGCCGGTCCGTCCGTTACCTGCTTGATTACCACGCCACTTTGCAATTGAAGGCTTTTCTTCTGCTCATCAGTCAGATCCGCAACAGCAATCCCCATACGATTACTGCTACGCTCAGCGCCGGGCTGACCTGAGGCAGCAATGGAATCATCATCGGGCATATCACCGACCTTAACGGATACGGTCTTGCGTGCGCCTTCACGCACAATATTCATTTCCGCGGTGGCATCAGGCTTCAGGTTACCGATCAGATGAGGCAGATCTGCTGACTCAACAATCTGTTGCCCGTTAACCGACAGGATGACATCTCCCACCTTCAAGCCACTCTTGGCTGCAGGTCCGTTTTCCAAAACCTGAGCGATCAAAGCGCCGGCTGGCTTCTCCAAGCCAAAGGACTCTGCCAGGTCTTTGTCTACTTCTTGAATGACAACTCCCAACCAACCGCGTGTCACCTTACCCTCGGTACGCAACTGATTGGCCACATTCATAGCCACATCGATCGGGATAGCAAAGGAAAGCCCCATAAAGCCGCCCGAACGCGTAAATATCTGAGAGTTGATACCTACCACTTCCCCGCTCAGATTGAACAGCGGGCCACCAGAATTGCCAGGATTGATCGCAACATCCGTCTGGATGAATGGAACATAGTTCTCGTTTGGCAAGCTACGCCCCTTGGCGCTTACGATACCGGCTGTCACGGAATGGTCGAACCCGAAGGGCGAACCAATAGCCAGCACCCACTCACCGACCTTGAGCTTTTCAGAATTACCTAACTTAACGGTCGGAAGATTCTTGGCGTCAATCTTGAGGAGCGCCACGTCTGTACGCGGATCAGCACCAATTAATTTGGCAGTATGATCGCTTCTGTCAGAAAGGCGCACGATGATTTCGTCCGCATCGGCTACCACATGGTTGTTGGTCAGGACATAACCATCAGCCGAGATAATAAAACCGGACCCCAACGACTGGGCTTCTCGCCGACGACTGTCCGGCCCTTGCGGCATTTGAGGAATGCTTCGCTCGAAGAATTCACGAATACCTGGCGGCAGCCCTTCGAGATCAGGCATGGACATGGCACCGCCACGGCTAGCCGGCAGGTTTTGGCGAGTACTGATATTAACAACGGCAGGGCTTGCCGACTCTACCAGCGGAGTAAAGTCTGGAAGATCCGCATGGGCCAATAGCGATACGCCTAGCGCCCATGTTGCCATCAAGGCTGCCAGGTAATGTTTAAACATTCGCATGAAATACAGCTCCCGTTCTTGCAGGGGACAGACAGTGCTAACAGTTAGCTTTTACCAAGCGATGGTGCAGTACCCACCGCATCACTACTTCAGGCAGCAGACGAACCGCCTTAAAAGAGTCACCTGACGAAATACCATAGAAAAGCTGAATGTTTCCTGATACTCCCTATGAGTATCAGGAAACATGTACTTATTAGCGGCACAGACTTAGTCGGGCCGTACGGATAACGCTATGCGCTCGGCCGTACCGGCAGGAATTTCGCCTACAACAGTAATCAACACATCCTTGTCAGATGGATTGATGCGCTTGGATACGACACTGGTAGGACCAAACTGGTTTCGACTATCGGTCATCGCTGTATGACTATCAGAGTCAACAAATACAGAAAAATTACTCAGACCATCGCTGTATAGAAGGTACTGTACAGGTCGTCCGTCCCCACCTGCCTGCCAGCTCTTCAATGATCGTACCTGCTCGAAGCCGGAGGGAAGCCAGGAAGCCGCCCATGTAGCTTGGTCTGCATGGCTCGCCTCTTCCGCTTCTGCGCTAGGAGCACAGTCACCTTTAGGATCAAGCTCAGCTGTACTTGGCGCAAGCGACGAGTAAGTAATGAACTGAAGTCTTTCCAGTGCATTACCCTTTTGATCGAATGTGGTGGATTTGAGGACCTGTCCAGTCGATTTGCTTAGTTGCATTTCATAAGCGTATCGATAGGAATCTTTGGGAATAAACGCTATGACATCCGTGGGATTGTCTGCAACGCGCGACTCTCCGAGATGCTTGAGGGTATAGCCTTTATCGATTTGATCAGGCCTCAATTTGGGAGCAAGGCTTTTTGCCACATCAACGTGATCATCTGCTGAAGTACTGCAGACAATGCGATTATTATCACGCACTACTTCATAAGGAGTGCCATCAAGCCGGTAGAGACGCTCTTTAACATCCCCATTGGAATCGACTTTTCTGGCGATATGATGTGAAGTTAGATTCCCATTGCTCTCGTAGATAAAAGAACCTTGGGAATTAACCTTGTCACTGGTTGATAGCTTGTTCAACCAATCCGTTGACTCGGCGGCTTGTACTGATTGAGTTATCAGTAACAAACCGCCTATTCCATATATAACTGGAGCAAACCGCATGCTCTTCCTTATCAGGGATTAACGAGTTTCTGCGTTAGCACCACGTGCATAAGGAAGCGCGGAACCTTCAACACTGTTGAAAGTAGCCTGCTGTGCATGCTGACGAATGTAGCCAGGCAGCTGTGGGTTGGCCACTGCAGACGGATTAGCCGCCTTGGACTCAGCGCTCTGAGCACTTTCTTCGCTGTAATTAGCCAATACAGCAGGACTCTGTACCTGCGGTACGCTGATAGGTGCTGGAGCCTGTTGGGCCATCTGCTCAGAGACGCCTTCCTGGTTATACAGCCGCACACCTGCCAACACAGCCACTGTTACAGAAGCCGCGACTGCCACTCGACTGATCGCACTCCACCGGCTTACCTTGGGCTTAGCCACTGCAGCAGGTGTAGTCACCACAGGCGCCTCTTCGTTAGCCAGCGCAGCCGATACTGCAGATGCGATATCAAGCTTTGGCATGATAGGTTCGTTGCGAATGACTGCACGAGCCATTGCATAACGGGACCAAGTAGCACGGAGTTCAGCGTCCTCGCTTGTCGCCGCGAGTACACGTCTGACTTCCAGTTCGTCCGCTTCGTTATCCATAACAGCGGACAGTGATTCCAGCAGAGCTTCACGATTCATATCAACCTCTCTCATAGCTGTCGCCGCTGTCTCATGCTTCCCGCAACAAGGGTTGCAGGGCTTTATCGATGGCTTCCCGCGCACGGAATATGCGCGAGCGTACTGTACCCACTGGACACTGCATCACATTTGCAATGTCCTCATAACTAAGACCTTCAAATTCACGCAAAGTTAGCGCGGTTCTTAAATCTTCTGGCAATTGCTGAATAGTGCGATGAACGGTACTTTCAATTTCGTCCCGCAACAACGACCGCTCAGGCGACTCAATATCCTTTAAGGCATGATCGCCTTCATAGAACTCAGCATCTTCTGCGCTCACGTCGCTGTCCGGTGGACGACGACCACGAGCAACCAGATGATTTTTTGCTGTGTTTATCGCAATGCGGTATAGCCAGGTATAGAACGCACTATCACCACGAAAATTCCCTAGCGCGCGATAGGCTTTGATGAAAGCTTCTTGCGCTACGTCTTGCGCTTCCTGGGTGTCGTGCACGAAGCGCACGATCAACCCTAAAATCTTGTGCTGGTATTTCAGCACCAGGAGATCAAATGCACGCTTGTCGCCTCGCTGCACGCGCTCGACAAGCTGCTGATCCTGTTCCTGGGTTTGCATGGGAGCTCCTTGTTGATTCCGAAGGAGACCCGCTTCACCCTTCTCATCCTGTTGTTTGGATAGACCAGGGTGCTGCGTAAAAGTTCTCCCCACGGCAGATATCGGGCGAACCTTGTCTTCGATTCGCTGATCGGTAAGCCGGTCTTCCGCCGACATCCGCTGATAGCTATTAGCAGTCATTCCACTATTCATTCTCTCGGCCACTTTTTACTGTCCGTGTGGAAAATTATCCTCACATGGACGGCTCCGGGCCCTATAAAGTTCCTTCCTCCATAGAATGACATCGCCATTACGCTAGTTAATCGTATAGCTAAACCAACAAAAAGAGACGATATATGGGCCAACACATCGATCATGATGTTCTGATCATCGGCAGCGGCGCTGCTGGCCTCACCCTGGCACTAACCTTACCCTCGCACCTTCGGATCGCAGTTCTCAGCAAAGGCAACCTTTCCAATGGTTCAACCTACTGGGCACAGGGTGGTGTAGCCGCTGTGCTGGATGAGGACGACACCATAGACTCCCACGTCAAGGATACATTGATAGCGGGTGCTGGATTATGCAACGAACAGGCTGTTCGTTTCACGGTGGAAAGAAGCCGTGAGGCCATGGAATGGCTAATCGACTTAGGCGTTCCTTTTACTCGAAGCGAAGGAGACGCACAGAAAAGGTTTCCTCTTCATCTTACCCGTGAAGGTGGCCACAGCCATAGGCGGATCATCCATGCTGCCGACGCAACTGGCGCTGCAATATTCGATACTCTACTGGCTGCCGCTAAGGAACGGCCCAATATTCATCTGCTTTCACAACAGGTTGCGGTCGATCTGATTACAGGCATCAAGATCGGACTAAAAAACAACCGCTGCCTAGGTGCATACGTACTTGACCGAAACACCGGTGAAGTTGATACATACGGTGCACGCTTCACAGCCTTAGCGACCGGTGGAGCAAGCAAGGTGTACCTCTACAGCAGCAACCAAGAAAGCGCCTGCGGTGACGGCATTGCCATGGCATGGCGAGCCGGCTGCCGTATAGGCAATATGGAATTCAATCAATTCCACCCTACCTGCCTTTATCATCCGCAGGCCCGCAACTTTTTGATTACGGAAGCATTGCGAGGCGAAGGGGCTCTTCTGAAGCTGCCAAACGGTGAGCGGTTCATGCCGCGCTTTGACGAGAGAGCCGAACTGGCGCCACGCGATATCGTAGCCCGGGCGATCGACCATGAGATGAAGCGACTTGGCATTCCTTATGTCCATCTCGATATTAGCCATAAGCCGGCCGACTTCATTACTGCACACTTTCCTACGGTCTATGAGCGATGCCTGAGCTTGGGCTTCGACATTCGCCACGAGCCAATCCCTGTCGTACCGGCTGCTCACTATACCTGCGGCGGGGTGTGCGTAGATGAAAACGGAAGTACTGACCTGCCGGGGCTCTATGCCGTCGGAGAAACCAGTTTTACGGGATTGCATGGTGCTAATCGAATGGCCAGCAACTCACTACTCGAATGCTTCGTTTATGCGCGATCGGCGGCCAGGCATATCGAGAGTCAGCTCGACAAGACAGAGCACCCTCCCCACCTTCCCAACTGGGATGCCAGCCAGGTAACCGACTCGGATGAGGATGTCATTATTACGCACAACTGGGAGGAGCTGCGCCGCTTCATGTGGAACTATGTAGGTATCGTCCGAACCGACAAGCGATTGCAACGCGCCTACAACCGCATACAGCTTTTAATGAAAGAAATAGATGACTTCTACAGCAATTACAAAGTAAGCCGTGATCTGATTGAGCTTAGAAATCTTGCCCAAGTAGCAGAGTTGATTGTCCGCTCCGCCATGGCGCGCAAGGAAAGCCGTGGCCTGCACTACACACTGGATTATCCCAGGCCGTGCAATCAGGTACAGGATACTATTCTGGTGCCGCCCAACGTCGCTGCGCAAACCTGAGCCTGACCCGCAAACGCCGGTGAGCATCCGGCGTCATGGCATCAGACGGGATACAAACTGCCCGGGTCCACTTTTCATCTACACGCCGATATCGCAACACGATAATAAGCGGCAGCGCCATGCTATCCCGGCATAGCTGAACAGGGTGCCACCCCTGCCCTGGAGACCAGAGTTGCCATCCGCTCTCATCATGTTTCAGGCGGCGCGGCTCATTTGGCCGATGCAACAATATGGCGCCCGGAATTACCCAGGCAGCATGGGCGACACACATGAGAGCGCCCATGATGGCCGCCCATGTCGGAATGTTGGCCATAAATAACGAGACGAAGGCCAACAGCAAGGTCGCACAATAGACACAAAATAATTGTCGAGAGTGCTGCCAGTGGCATTCAAACGGCTCAATCCGGTTGGACACGATCCAGAATCATCCGAACGATATACTTTAGGTCTGGATCTTCAGGCTCGCCCCGCTGCATAAACCAGACGAACATGTCCTGATCTTCACAGTCGAGGAGTTTTTTGTAGCGGTCTTGATCCTGCTGGCTCAGTGAAGGGTAAACTTCCTGAACGAAAGGTACCAGCAACACGTCCAGTTCAAGCATGCCGCGACGGCTGTGCCAGAAAAGTCGCTTGAGTTCGGTTTCGTCTGTCATGGTAGCTCCTCAAAGTTGGGCGCATTATAGGCGAGTTCATCAGATTGCTCAGCTCTACCTGCAGGAAGGCATCTTGTTGTTATCGCAACTGACAAGAACACGCCTGCGTTCTATGATGAGCGTTCATTCTCTTGCCGTTGATGCTCTATGGCTGACTCCTTATATTTTTGCGCACTGTCTCATGAAGGCATCCTGGCGATTCGCGGAGCGGACGCGGGAAAATTCCTGCAAGGCCAAGTGACTTGCAACATCAATTATCTCAATGCAGAAACATCCAGCCTGGGTGCTCGCTGTACGCCTAAGGGAAGAATGGTTTCGAGCTTTCGCATCGTGCAAATCCAGGAAGGATACCTGCTGGCGATGGCGAAGGAATTAGTAGAGCCGCAGTTGACGGACCTAAAGAAATACGCAGTGTTTTCCAAGTCGACGCTGGCAGACGAAAGTGCTGAATGGGTGCGATTCGGCGCCAGTGTTGAGACAGCGCAGAAAGCACTGCCGTCATTGACTCTTCCCGAACAGGTTAATGGTGTTGCTCATTTTGACGGCATGTTGGCGATACGTCTGAGTGGACAGCGTATCGAAATCTGGACTCCTAGCGCGCTTGCTGAGTCCTTCCATCAGCAATTAAGCAGCATAGCGCCTGAGGTCGCCTTAGAGCACTGGCTGCTGGGCCAGATACGCGAGGGAATCGGACAGGTGTTCGGCCCCACCCGCGAGCTGTTCATTCCTCAAATGATCAACCTGCAGGCCGTGGATGGCGTCAGCTTCAAGAAAGGCTGCTATACCGGTCAGGAAATCGTCGCACGCATGCAATACCTTGGGCGACTGAAGCGCCGACTCTATCGCCTAAAGGTAGACGCTGATACACCAGCGCCTGGCACCGAGCTGTTTTCTCCGGTGCATAATAGCAGCGTGGGAGAAGTGGTATTGGCTGCGCGGGATGACGGTAGAACAGAGTTTCTGGCTGTTTTACAAATCGATGCGAAAGAGGATGGCCGCATTCATCTCGCATCTAACGAGGGCCCCGTGTGCGAGCTCTTGGATCTGCCTTATGTAATCGATACGGATCGCGAAATTCAACGCTGACGTATCAGACGAATGCTTTTCGAGGGATAAAGAATGATCATGCTTGCCGAACAGGTAGCTCAAGAGCTCAACGAGGCCATTGAAAACGATCAGCTGGTTCTGCCAACGTTACCTGAAGTGGCCCTGCGTGTTCGCGAGGCCGCCGAGGACCCGGATGTCACAAGCGCTGACATGGGCAAGCTCATCGGCAACGATACGGCATTGACGGCGCGAATCATTAAGGTAGTAAACAGTCCGCTGCTCAGAATTAGCAACGAGATCACGGATCTTCACACCGCTATCAATCGGCTAGGTATCAACTACACCTGCAATCTTGCAATCGGACTTGCAATGGAGCAGATGTTCCAAGCTACTACCGACGCGGTTGATCATAAGATGCGTGAGGTATGGGCTAAAAGTACGGAAATCGCGGGCATCAGCTATGTTCTGTGCAAGCACTTCACTCGCCTTTCTCCCGATCAGGCTGCACTGGCGGGCCTGGTGCATCAGATCGGTGTGCTACCCATCCTGACGTATGCCGAAGAACACAGTTCACTGCTGGCCAACTCGCTGACACTGGATCGTGTAATCGAGGAAATCCATCCCAAGATAGGAAAGCGGATTCTGAAAGCCTGGGATTTCCAGGAGTCCATTGTCAACGTGCCTCAGGATTATCTGGACTTCGAGCGCAATACGCCTAAGGTGGATTACGCCGACATTGTTCAGGTTGCTTACCTGCAGAGCCTTAGCGGCACGGAGCACCCCTTGACTAAAATGGACTGGACGCCTATTGCTTCCTTCAGAAAGCTGGGGCTGGATCCTTCTACTGACATCAAGGCCGATGAGGATCTAGGGGAAGCACTGGAACAGTCCAAGCACTTCCTTCAATAGGCCGTCCAATCGATATTGGGGATCACGCGCTCGTCAGGGAATACAACCCTTACACGCAGCCCTCCCGCCGCGCCATCATGCAAGGTTATAGCAGCCTGATGAGCGCGGCAGATCTCTCCCACGATAGCCAATCCCAACCCGGCACCGCCCCGCTGAGGATCCAGCCGGTGGAATCGCTCGAAAACGTGCGCGCGCGCATCGGCAGGAATACCCGGGCCATCATCCTCGACCTCAAGAATACAGGGTGTGAGCACCCGGATTATGACCGTACCATTTTCAGGCGTGTGAGCCAGTGCGTTATCAATAAGGTTGGATAACAACTCATTGAGTAAGGTCGGCTCGCCCTTTACCCATACCTCAGCTTCCGCTTCCAGCTCCAGCGAGACACCTCGCTTATAGGCCAAGGGCGCAAGCGCAAGACCAAGATCTCTGGCCAAGGCCCCCAATTCGATGCGCTCTGCTCCACCTTCGGCAATGGCCTGTGCCCCGCTTTCGATCCTTGCCAGGGACAGGAGCTGATTGGCGAGATGAGCCAAACGGTCTGTATTGCGCTGGGCATCAAGCAGGGTTGCATGCCATTGCTGCGGGCTCTGCTCACGAACACCCAGCTCAAGACGAGCCTTTAGCGCGGCCAGTGGTGTACGTAATTCATGGGCGGCGTCGGCAATGAACTGAGCCTGACGCTCGAAGAGCCCTCTCAGCCTGACCGTAAACTGGTTCAATGCGCTTACCAAGGGAAACAGCTCCCGCTGAATCACCACCCTAGGCAGTGGACGCAAATCGTCCGCCTGACGCTCCTCAACCGCAGCCCTTAATCGCTCAAGCGGCTGAAGCGCTACGCTTACAACCCACCAAACCAGCAGCAAAGCTCCCACGGAAAGAAGGCAGAGCCGCAACAAGGTATCAACCAGCAGGCTACGCGCCATGTTTTCACGAGCCTGCTCTGTCTCCGCTACCCGTATTTCAGCCATGCCGTTCATGTTGGTTTCACTGACCGGCTGCATCAAACTGACAACTCGTACACCTTGCCCCCGGTACTGTCCGTCATAGAAACGCGCCAAGGCAGGATAGTCCTGAGTCAGCGGCGTATCCGGAGGCGGTGGCGGAAGATTTTCGTACCCGGAGGTCAGATGCCCTTCAATGTCGAGCACCTGATAATAGATTCGGCCGGCACTGTCATAAGCAAAGGTATCCAGCGCGACATAGGGCACATCGGCCCTCAGGGTACCGTCCTCTGCGGACAGCCCGGCTGCGATGGTTCGGGCTGATGCCAAAAGCGTCCTGTCATAGGCGGTGTCGGCAACCTGCCGACCATTGATATAGGCACTAAGGCTGCTCACGATCAATAACAAGGCCAGCAAGACAGCCAGACGACCAAGCAATCGACCCCGCAGACTGCCCTCGATGATAACGCTGCTATTGGCTTCAGAGATCTCCGGGCTTACCCGCACGCCTTCCCTGCGCTCAAGCACCTGAAAACTCCAGCAAGTAGCCCAGCCCTCTAAAGGTCACGATACGAACAGCACTGGCCTCAAGCTTCTTGCGCAAACGATGTATGTAGATTTCGATGGCTTCAGGGCTGGCTTCTTCATCTAGACCAAAGACCTGGGAAGCCAGTTGCTCCTTACTCATCACCCGACCGGGGCGGGCAATCAGAATGCCAAGCACTGCCTGCTCACGCGAGGTCAGGGTCAAGGGTTCATTATCAAGCGTGAAGCGTCGGGTGTTGAGGTCATAGACGAGCGGGCCGCAACGCTGTTGGCGCTCGCCGCCCAACACACTGCGTCGAAGCAGCGCCTTGACTCGAGCTTCGAGCTCGGTAAGTTCGAAGGGTTTAGCCAGGTAATCGTCAGCCCCTAGGTTAAGCCCCTGAACCCGATCCTTCACTTCCCCGCGCGCCGTCAGCATCAATACCGGCAAACGGTTACCCCGCTCACGAAGACGGGCCAGGATTTCGAAGCCATCCATTCGCGGCAACCCAACATCCAGAATGACCAATGCGTATTCCTCACTTGCCAGTGCCAGGTCAGCAGCGACACCGTCATTGATGACGTCGACAGTCCAACCTTCTCCCTTCAGCGCCTGTGCCACACTTTCAGCCAGTGACAGATGATCTTCGACGAGCAAGATACGCACTCGATTCTCCGAAATCGTGTTAGATCGTCTCAGTGTACCCAGAGCGACTGATAAATGGTCTAGATCCTTTCAGATTGAAAGCTTCGTGAAAGCTTGTGCCACTACGATCAGGTTAATAAGCCTTATACGCACCAAAGGCCCTACAAAAACAACAATACGGAATCCCATCATGCAGACTCGTCGCGTACTCGCCTCGTCGGAAACTCTTCCGCCCTACCCTACTTACGCACTTCGCCAGCCGCCAGGCTCGCTACCTGTTTACGTATCAGTTTTCAACTGACGCAAGATTGCTTCAGCAATGGAATCACGCTGCTCCGTTGCCGTTCCGCACTATAAAAACAAAAGGAGATAACCATGGCCCTATCCCTACGCCCCCTGGCAATCGCTGCTGTTGCAGCAATGCTCTCTACACAGCTGCAAGCTGAACCCAAACGCCCTGAATGTATTGCACCAGCCTCTCCAGGCGGTGGTTTCGACCTGACCTGCAAACTTGCCCAGAGCGCGCTGGTAAACGCCAAGCTGCTAGAAAAACCTATGCGGGTTACCTACATGCCAGGAGGTGTAGGCGCAGTGGCTTACAATACCGTTGTGGCACAACGCCCCAAGGAAGGCGGAACAATCGTTGCGTTTTCAAGCGGCTCCCTGCTCAACCTGGCGCAGGGCAAGTTTGGCCGCTTCGATGAAAAGGCCGTTAAATGGCTGGCAGCGGTAGGAACCAGTTACGGTGCCATTGCCGTAAAGAATGATTCCCCCTACAAGACCCTTGGCGATCTGGTCGAAGCGCTTAAAAAGGATCCAGGCAAAGTGGTCATTGGCTCTGGCGGAACCGTCGGTAGCCAGGACTGGATGCAGACCGCCCTCGTTGCCAAGGCCGCGGGTATCAATCCGCGTGACCTCCGCTATGTCTCACTGGAAGGCGGTGGCGAGATCGCAACGGCTCTGCTGGGTGGGCATATTCAAGTAGGCAGTACGGATATTTCTGACTCCATGCCTCACATCGAGAGCGGTGATATGAGAATCCTGGCGGTTTTTTCCGAAAACCGTTTGGATGAGCCTGCCATGGCCAACATCCCCACCGCTCGCGAGCAGGGGTACGACATCGTATGGCCTGTAGTGCGCGGCTATTACCTCGGCCCGAAAGTCAGTGATGAAGACTACAACTGGTGGAAAGCCTCCTTCGACAAACTGCTGGCTTCGGATGACTTTGCCAAACTACGCGACCAGCGTGAGCTTTTCCCATTTGCCATGACTGGCAGTGAGCTGGATGCCTACGTACAGAAGGAAGTTGCCAAGTACCGGGGCATGGCCAAAGAGTTTGGCCTGATCCAATAACGCTACCTGACGCTCCGCGCAGGCGGAGCGTCCGAGGGAAATGCCATGCTTTTTCAACGTCTCTTTCTGGGCGTCTGGCTAATTGCCGGCCTGGTCATGATGTACCTTGCCCTGGATTATCAGGCACCGTTCTCTTACGAGCCGGTCGGCCCCCGCGCCTATCCCATGTTGATGCTGGGACTGATGTCAGCAGGGCTGGCTTACCTTCTGATCAAGCCTACGCCAATTGATCACGCCCATGACGAACAACCCATGGATGCACCGACTGCGCGCAAGGTAGCCAGCTGCGTTCTGCTGCTACTGGCTTACGCCCTGCTGTTCGAGCCATTCGGCTTTGTTCCCAGCAGCATCGTTGCAGGCTTTCTGTTTGCTCGACTCTATGGCGGGCGCTGGTTGCCCAGCCTCGTGACCAGCATTGTCATGTCCATCTGCCTATACATCCTGTTCGATCGCATTCTGGACGTTCCACTGCCCTTGGGCATCCTAGACGGCCTGGAGATCTAAGATGGAAACCCTGAATTTTCTTGCCCAAGGCTTTGGTGTTGCCTTAACGCCTACCAACCTTATTATCGCCCTAATCGGTACGCTGATCGGAACCGTGGTTGGTCTGCTCCCAGGCTTAGGCCCTATCAATGGGGTGGCCCTGTTGATCCCGGTAGCGTTTGCGCTAGGTCTGCCGCCTGAATCCGCTTTGATTCTTTTGGCAGCGGTTTACCTTGGCTGTGAATACGGCGGACGTATTTCGTCGATTCTACTGAACATCCCGGGTGAAGCATCAACGCTCATGACCACCCTGGACGGCTATCCACTGGCCCGTAAAGGATTGGCCGGCGTAGCCCTGTCCTTGTCGGCCTGGAGCTCCTTCATTGGCGCCTTCGTGGCGACATGCGGCATGGTACTGTTTGCCCCGCTGCTGGCTAAATGGGCAATTGCCTTTGGCCCAGCTGAATACTTCGTGCTGATGGTCTTTGCCATTGTCTGTCTGGCAGGCATGGCGGGTGACAAACCCGTCAAAACGCTGGTCGCCTCGTTGCTAGGGCTTTTCCTGGCAGCCATCGGCATTGATGCCAACAGTGGTGTTTATCGCTTCACCTTTGACAGCATCCATCTGGCAGACGGCATCCAGTTTGTTGTGCTGGTCCTGGGCTTGTTTTCAGTAAGCGAGGTGTTATTGCTGCTTGAGAAAACCCACCATGGCCAGGAAGCTGTCAAGGCAACAGGTCGCATGCTGTTCAACTTCAAGGAAGCCAAGTCGGTATTCCTGACCAACCTTCGCTGCGCTGTTGGCGGTTTTGTCATGGGTGTATTGCCCGGTGCGGGTGCGACACTGGCCAGCGCCTTGGCCTACATGACTGAAAAGCGCATGGCTGGTGAAAAGGGTGAGTTTGGCAAAGGAGACCTTCGCGGCCTTGCTGCGCCGGAAACCGCAATCGGTGCGTCCTGCTGTGGCGCCATGATCCCTATGCTGACGCTGGGTGTTCCAGGGTCGGGAACGACAGCAGTCATGATTGGTGCCCTTACGCTGTACAACATCACTCCTGGCCCGCTTCTGTTTCAGAACGAACCTACGCTGGTCTGGGGTCTGATCGCTTCGCTGTTCATTGCCAACGTGATGCTGCTCATCCTGAACGTACCCATGATCAAGGTCTTCACCAAGATCCTGGCAGTACCGAACTGGGCATTGGTCCCTATCATTGCCATCATCACGTCAATTGGCGTTTATGCCGTGCACGCGACAACGTTTGACCTGATCCTCATGGTGATTATTGGAATCATTGGATACATCCTGCGCAAGCTGGACTTCCCACTGTCGCCGCTGCTGCTGGGCTTCATTCTGGGCGGCCTCATGGAGCAGAACCTGCGCCGGGCGCTTTCGATCTCCAATGGCAGCATGGACATTCTATGGTCCAGTGGCATCAGCCAAATCGTATGGCTGCTGGTCATCGTCATGTTGATCCTGCCGATAGTTCGCATCTGGCGTCGTCGCTCTCTTCGCCGTAAAGCCAACTTGGCCAACGCGTGATAAAGGCAAAAACCAAACAGTGAAGCGTTTCTATCACACGTTGATCGTCTCGCTCCGGCCCTGGTGGATGACTCCCCTGGCCGGAGCAGCCGGAGGATACTTGGCCAGTCTCGCGCACTGGCCCCTTCCCTGGATGATCGGCTCACTGCTTGGAGTTATCGCTATCCGCTGCTGTGGCTGGCGGACTCAGGAAATGCCTCACGCGCGCAAAGGAGGCCAATGGGTGATCGCCACAGGCATTGGCCTGCATTTCAACCAAACCATTGTTGAGCAGATTGCAGCGCACGCGCTGATCATTGTGCTTGGCACGGTGCTGACCGTCACCGCCAGTGTGATAGGCATCGTCTTATTACGACGCAGCGGCGAGGACCGTGCAACTGCTTTTTTTGCCAGCATGCCTGGGGGCGCCAATGAAATGGTCAATCTGGCCAAACGCAACGACGCCGTACTGGCTCGAGTGGCCGCTGCTCAGAGCCTGAGAATGGTGTTTGTGCTGTTAAGCGTTCCGGCAGCTTACAAGTATTTATTTGCCGGCGAGCATGCTCTTGTTGCGCACACTATTGAAGTCAGTTTTTCTTGGTTATTGCCCATCATGGTGACCGGTGCCGGTCTGGCATTCATCTTTCAAAAGCTGCGACTGCCAAACGCCTGGCAATTGGGCGCCCTCCTGACCAGCATTACAGCCAGCGTGACATTCAATTTGAATATCGGCTTACCTGCAGGAGCGGGGGACATCGGCCAGTGGCTCATTGGCAGCTCACTAGGATGCTATTTCGATCGCCCCTTCTTTCGCCAGGCGCCCGCCTTCATGGCACGCACGGTGTTGGCTACCTGCTTGGCCATCCTCATTGCCACCCCTATTGCAATGGGACTGGGCTGGTTGACCGGACTCGATGCCCGCTCGCTTTTGCTGGGGATGGTACCTGGAGGTATCGCCGAGATGAGCCTGACCGCCGAAGCATTGCATTTGCTGGTACCGCTGGTCACCGCCATGCAGGTGCTTCGGCTGCTGCTGGTTCTTTTCCTGGCACAACCGGTCTACCGGCTCTGGATGCGCCGAGCGACTGACTAGCGATTAGCCCTTGCCCAACGCCTTTTTGGGATAAATATCGTAGCGACTGGATTTGCCATCCAGACTATAACTGGGCTTCGCCCCCTCGATAGGAGGCGCCTTGCGTGGACGCTTCACCACCACGCGATGACTGGCCAACCCGAGGGCAGCCTCAAGCAAGGCTGGTGCGTCAGGATCATCACCTACCAAGGGACGAAAAATGCGCATTTCCTTTTTTACCAGCGCCGACTTATCACGATGGGGAAACATGGGATCGAGGTAGATCACCTGAGGAGCCTCATCCATCTTCCGCATCAGCTCAATGGCATTTCCCTTGAGAAGGGTCATGCGCGCCACGATAGCGCCGACTTCCTCGTCGCCTGTTGCACGCCTTAGACCGTCCTCAAGCAGAGCAGCAATCAAGGGCTGGCGCTCGATTAATGTGACCGCGCAGCCCAGCGTTGCCAGAACGAAGGCATCACGGCCAAGGCCGGCCGTGGCGTCGAGTACACTCGGACGTATGCCTGTGCCAACACCGACAGCCTTGGCAATCATCTGCCCACTGCCGCCTCCAAACCGTCGCCGATGCGCTGCTGCACCTTCCAAAAGATCAACCCGCACCGGTCCTGGCGCATCTGGGCCACGCTGAATCAGTTGAAGACCCGCCCCCCCCAACTGAAGCACAAAATCCGTCTCAGGCGCTTGAGTGACAGGCAGGCCTAGCTGCAAGCCCAAGGCATCTGCCTGTCCCTGCCATGCGGCATCAAGCGGTTGGATGGAAACGGCGACAGCACTTGGATCAGTAATCATGACAAGGTCAATCAAGAAACAAAGCCCGCATTTTGCCAGAGCGCTGCCGGATAGGCACGCTTAACGGCACACATGGAAGCCCCCCATGTCGAGATGAAAGTGGTCATGGTGCGCCGCGTTGTAATTTGGAGACAGCGTCGTGTTAAAGGATTTACAGGCTCCTTCTCGAAGCAAATGTAAGAACCGTGCCTTGCTATCGTCCCCTTTCCAATCACGCGCTACGGTAATGCGCTGTCCGTTCTCCAGGCGAAAGCCAGCCAAGTCCAACGCATTGGCGGTAGCATGCTCACTACGACGGGCATTGGCACGATGATAGATATTGCGGCAGGCGAAACTTCCAAAATGCTCGACACTGACGACACGCTGCCCGAAAACGGCCTCTGCTGCTGGTTGTAACGTGTGCAGTTCAAACAAGGCGTAGGCTGTTGCTAAAGGACATGTCGCAAGGAAACTGCCGCTGAAGGCTACATTGGAGCGTTGCACCCTAACGACATTCTCCAGCGGGCACTGCTTGGTCCCGGCATTAGCAGGCATCTGGGCGTAGCGCAGCGGTGACGTCTGCAACGCCTGTGCGCATAGCTCAGGATCGTGTTGCAGCCTCATCAGCTTGTATCGGGTCAGAAAATTGGGTGGCTGTCGCACATCAAGCGGCTTAAATGGATTCCATTGAGGCGGAACACGGATCCAGTCATAGGCCAGACCGATCCCGGCCACCAGAATGATCAAGCACATTAGAGCAAAGACGTAACGCATACCTGTCCTGACAGTGAGCGGTCATGACTGGCGTATATGATCTGGCTTACAGCAAGCCTAGCTGCTCGACAGGCTCAGCCATGACTGGCAATGGCGGTAGTTCCGGCAAGCGCTCCTGCAGTTGCGCATGAAAACGCATGGCAAGTTCAGGAGCATGACGGTTGTCAGGTGTATGCAGAAATATGTAAGGGGTACGCCCTTCCTTGATCCACTCTGCAAATTTATTCACCCAAGGTTCTAGATAGATATCATTGGCCTCAAGTTCCAACCGACCAATGAAGCGGATCTGTGGTGATTGGGTAAAAGCAGGAACACGGACAGGCACGCGAGGCTTTTTGGCTTGCGCGTCACGAATGACATCGGAGACCGGTTCGCTACTGAACAAGGCACGGGAATCCAGTCCGATACGCTCGACATTTCTGGCCATCAGCAAATTGTTGAGCTCACGCTCAGCCATACCCTTGCTGAAAAAATCGTCATGTCGCACCTCTACTGCTATTCGCCCTGAGGAAGGCAGTGCATCCAGAAAATCAGCCAGCTCGGCCAGTCGATTCGGACCAAAGTTTGAAGAAAACTGAAGCCAGTATGGGCTGACACGCCTCCCTAACGGGACCAGCAGCTGCATGAAGGAATGCGCATGGGATAAGCAGGCTCTTAGATCACCGTCATGGCTGATCTCGCGAGGAAACTTGGCGCAGAAGCGAAAGTGATCCGGCATCAACTCAGCCCATCTCGATACCGTCTCGCCAGAGGGCTCGGCATAGAACGTGGTGTTTCCCTCTACCGCATTAAACACCTGAGCATAGCGCGGAAGAAATTCCGAGGATCGTGTAGATGCTGGATAGAGTGAACCTCGCCAGTGAGGATCACTCCATGATGGGCAACCAATATAATAAGGCAGCATCAAGCTTCAGACATAAAAGTCCAGGCCTACTACCTGAGCGGCCCCGGTATCTCGTGGCAGCATGGCAATGCTATCGTAACTGGCAATGGCCCGTGCGCTACGGGCGCTGATCGGCTGTTCATAGAGAACATATTCCCGCGCTGTCAGCAGCTGAGCATCACTGGTCACTTCATCATCTGGCTGGGTTGACTCGACTCTGCGAATCAGTGGCGCAGTACCCAACCCCTGCGAGGAAACATTACCCGTAGCGGGCTGCTCACGACGGACTTCTTCCTCATTCTGTATCTCATGATACGAGCTGTCCGCCCGATTACGACCAGGACGATCTAATGAGTAAGAGGAAGTGTAGCTATCGATACGCATGATTAATGCCCTTTTGCCAGTATCGCCACTGTATGAGATCGCCTGCGCTTAGCAAACTATCTCAAATACCATACGGTCGATGAAATCAGCAGTTCATCTGTTGACCTCAGTAATACACACAGGGTTTTACCGCCTGTCGCCTGTTGCTGTCGAGGCCGGATCAGCGTGGCTGCTTAGGCGTGGCAACTTGATCACGCAAATAGACAGGCTGCGCTTCTTCTGCTGGTACGCCGCCTCCCTGACTCCATGCATACGTCGCCAGGGTCAGGATATCCTTGGCATGGGGCAGAAGATTACCATCCGTTTCGGCAACAGAAGCGGCTATGCGGCCAACATACCCCCATCCTGTACCAGCCCCAAACCATTCTCCTGCACTGCCTGCTGGAAGCTGCACCTGCTCGGGAGGAAGCACCGCTTCAACTCCAACCAGTTGCATCACCTCCTGCTCCAAGCGATAACAACCCCAGTAGACTTCATCCATACGTGCATCGATAGCGGCGGCTACCTGATTAACGCCTCGCTCACGATAAGCCCGCTGCGCCAGTGCAGCCAGATTGGATACCGGCAGCACTGGCCGGTCCAGACCGAAAGCCAGGCCTTGAACAACACCAATCGCAATACGCACGCCGGTAAATGCGCCAGGACCGCGACCGAATGCGATGGCGTCTATGGCCGTTAGCGCAAGTTCTGATTCAGCCATGAGTTCTTGAACCATGGGCAGCACTTTCTGTGCATGCATACGGGGAATCACTTCATAGCGGCACATGACGCTTCCTTCATGGAGGAGCGCAACAGAACAAGCTTCGGTAGCAGTATCAATGGCCAACAGCGTAGGCATCGGTGGTATCCAGACAAAACAGCAAAGTCTGCCAGTATAAGTTCCAGAAACGACAACGGCCATCCGAAGATGGCCGTTGATCGAATCTCTAATACTTACAGGTTGCCGGCTTTCTTGACGCCATCTTTGACATCGCCAACCACTTTCTGGCCTTTACCCTTGATCTCTTGGGTATCGCCTTCATTCTTGAGGCTCTGATTATCGGTGGCCTCACCTACACCTTGCTTGGCTTTACCCGCTACTTCGTTCGCAGTGCCTTTGATCTTATCTGTTGTGCTGCTCATAGCGTTCTCCTAATTTCGTTGTGTGCCTTATTAGGACTAAGCGCAAGGCAGAGGAGTTCAACTATTCCTGTTTGAGAGGCTGCTTTTTGGCTTTTTGCATTTTCCCTTCAGATACTAAAAACGGCCCTGAAAGGACCGTTTGGCAACAGATGGAAACGCCTTTACTTGAGCGCTTCGAGTACCTTGGCCGTAATCGATTCGACGGACCCGACACCTTCAACCCGGCTGCACTTCGGCGTGCCTTCAGCGTCTGCTAGCTTCTGGTAGAAGTCTACCAGCGGCTTGGTCTGGGAATGGTACAGATCGAGACGCTTACGTACGGTTTCTTCTTTGTCATCTTCACGCTGAACCAGATCTTCTCCGGTTTCGTCATCTTTACCTTCGACTTTCGGCGGATTGTAGAGCGTGTGGTACACACGACCTGAAGCCGGATGTACGCGACGACCCGACATACGCTTGACGATCTCTTCATCATCCACGGCAATTTCAAGCACGTGATCGATGGTGACGCCAGCATTCTTCAGCGCCTCGGCCTGTGGAATGGTGCGAGGGAAACCATCAAAGAGGAAGCCGTTGGAGCAATCGGCTTCCAGAATACGCTCGGAAATCAGGGCAATAATGATTTCGTCGGAAACCAGGCCACCACTGTCCATGACGCCTTTGACCTGCTGACCTAGCGGAGTCCCGGCTTTGACGGCAGCACGCAGCATGTCCCCAGTGGAAATTTGCGGAATGCCAAACTTCTCGGTAATGAACCGAGCCTGAGTACCTTTACCGGCACCGGGCGCCCCTAGCAGTATCACGCGCATGCACGTCGCTCCTTAAATGATGGTATCCAGGACTTGCCTTGAAGTGGCCCGCTCAACAGAGCCATTGCGATCCTCAGGCTGTCTCGATGTTTTATTTGGCCGTTTGACGGTCAAGGGGATTCAAAATACACAGCATCACGAGGGGGCACAAGCCACTAAAAGTCGCAGGGATTTATTCGTGCTTTCCAGATGAAATGGAAGGATTGCCTGGCTGACCGTCCTGCTGCTCGCTCATGAGGAGCAGACAGGACGTTTTCAAACAACAGAACCGGCCCTCAACCCGTATTGCGAAGGCCTGCCGCAATGCCTGCAACGCTGACCAGCAGGGCCTGATCCAGGGGGCTTGCCGTGCCCTCTCCAGCCTGTCGAGAACGTTCCAGCAGCTCGATTTGAAGCAGGTGTAGCGGATCAAGGTAGATATTACGTACGGCAATGAACGCCCGCGTTTGAGGGTTGTGAGCCAGCAGCTCGGCCTGGCCGGTCAGACGCAGTACAGAGCGCTCCGCCTGTGACAACAGGTCGCGGAGCTCTTGCCCTAGCGCACGCCACTGCTCCGGCACCAACTGCTCGTCATAGAGCCGGGCAATGTCTCCGTCAGCCTTGGCTAAAACCATTTCCAGCATATCGATGCGAGTACGAAAGAACGGCCAGCGCTCACGCATCTGCTGTAACCGCTGCTCATCACCCCGCTCCAAGGCCCTAGCCAACGCTGTTTCCCAGCCCAACCAGGCAGGCAACATCAGGCGGGTCTGTGTCCAGGCAAAAATCCAGGGGATGGCACGCAGGCTTTCCACCCCGCCCTCACGACGCTTCGCCGGGCGGCTGCCCAAGGGCAGACGGCCCAGTTCCTGCTCAGGCGTAGCCCTGCGGAAGTAGTCAACAAACTGAGGATGCTCCCGCACCACGCCACGATAAGCCTTCAGGCTGTCTGCAGCCAGACGATCCATGTCAGCCCGCCACTCCGGCTCAGGGACTGGAGGCGGCTGTAATGTAGCCTCCAAGACAGCAGCCAGGTAAAGGTTGAGATTCTGCCGCGCGATATCGGGCTGACCAAACTTGAAGCGTATCATCTCACCCTGCTCCGTTACCCGGAAACGGCCGCAGACCGAACCTGGCGGCTGCGAAAGGATCGCCTCATGGGCAGGACCGCCACCGCGTCCCACCGTGCCTCCGCGCCCATGGAACAGGATGAGTTCGATACCCTGCCGGCTGCAGATGTCTACCAAGGCTTCCTGGGCACGATACTGCGCCCAGGCCGCAGCCAGGGTTCCTGCATCCTTGGCCGAGTCGGAATAGCCGATCATGACCTCTTGGGGCCCCTGAAGCCGTTCGCGATAGCCCGGCAGCGCCAGCAGGCTTTCAATGACCTCGCCTGCATGATCAAGATCATCCAGTGTCTCGAATAAAGGTACCACCCGCATGGGTCGACGTACGCCTGCTTCCTTGAGCAAGAGTTGCACGGCCAGGATATCTGACGCTGAGCCCGCCATCGATATCACATAGGACCCCAGCGCTGCTGCAGGTGACTCGGCAATTACACGGCAGGTTGCAAGCACTTCGGCAGTGTCTGCCGAGGGCGTGTAATCCGGTGCCAGCAAGGGTCTGCGATTGGAGAGCTCGGTCTCCAGAAACGTCAGCCGACGCGCTTCATCCCATTCGGCATAGCTGCCAAGCCCCAGATATTCTGTAATTTCGTTCATGGCTGACGCATGGCGGGTCGAATCCTGACGGATATCCAGCCGCACCAGGAAAAGCCCGAAGGTAGTAGCGCGACGCAACGCATCCAACAACGGCCCGTCAGCGATAACGCCCATTCCGCAAGCATGGAGCGACTCATAGCAGAGCTTGAGAGGTCCCAGGAGCTCTTCATTGTGCTCAAGCACCCCTGTGCTGGGGATATGAGGCTCATGAACGGCTCGGGCAGCCCAGTCGCGCGTGGCCTTGAGTCGCTCGCGTAGTTGCTTGAGCAGGGCGCGGTACGGCTCAGGTGTATCACCTACCTCTGCCATGAGTTCAGCCGAGGCACGCTGCATGGAAAGCTCCGATGCAAGGCGGTCTACATCACGCATGTACAAGTCGGCCGCCATCCAGCGTGCCAACAGCAGCACTTCGCGCGTTATCGTAGCCGTTACATTCGGATTCCCATCACGATCGCCGCCCATCCAGGAAGCGAATCGAACAGGCGTTGCCAGCAACGGCAGACGTTCTCCAGTAGCCTCCTGTAAGGTTTCGTCTACTTGCCGCAGCAGTCTGGGTACTGCATGCCAAAGGGAGTTTTCAATAACGGCGAATCCCCATTTGGCCTCATCGACAGGCGTGGGCCGCTGTCGGCGAATCTCTTCGGTATGCCAGGCTTCCGCAATGAGGCGGCGCAGTCGCTGCTGCACCTCGTGCCGCTCGGCAGCTGTCAAATCATCGTGATCCTGGGCGGCCAGCTGTTCGGTAATCTCCTCGTACTTCTGAATCAGCGTTCTGCGAGCAACCTCCGTTGGATGCGCCGTGAGAACCAACTCGACACTCAGCTGAGACAGCTGCTCGGCAAGCTTTGGCCCAGTGTGCCCCGCCTGTTTGAGCCGGGACAGAACTTCCTGGAGCACCCGGTCTTCCAGCGGTGCCGGCTCGCCAGCGCTACGCCGACGGATACGGTGATACTCCTCGGCGATATTGGCCAGGTTCAGGAAATGATTGAAGGCTCTGGCAACTGGTAGCAGCTCGGACTCATCCAGCGAATTGAGCGTCTCGGACAGCTGTCTTTCGCCACGGAGCGACCCGCCACGCGAAGCTTTCGCGCCCTTTCGGATACGCTCGATCTTTTCCAGAAAGGCAGGACCATACTGATCGCTAATGGTCTGTCCTAACAGCTCTCCCAGTCGGTGAACATCTTCCCGCAGACGAACATCAATCTCGACGACCATGTTTATCCCTCTTTCGTTGTTCTCTTTGTTGTTCTAGCACACCTGCGCCAGGGACCTCGTACGACACTCTGCTGTCTAGCTTTTGTAGAACTGCAACGAAACGGTCAGGCGAAGGAGATTCTCATGAAGATCAGCGAGCTCGTACAGGAATGGGAGCAGAACGCTACAGGCCGTATGGCCCACGCACACTACAACTTGGTTCTGGACCTTGAATCCGCGGCCCGGTTGCATGCCCTCCACGAAATGTATCCAAAGCGTAGCGTAGAAGAACTCTTAGCTGAGCTGGTAGGCGCGGCGCTAGAGGAACTTGAAGCCAGTTTTCCCTATGTCAAGGGACAGCGAGTCGTAGCAACGGACGAGCTGGGTGATCCACTTTATGAAGATGTTGGCCCCACGCCACGCTTTCTGGAACTGTCGAAGAAGCACTTGGCTGAGCTCAACAAAAACGATTCGTCCACATGATCGGCAGACGCACAATAACCCTAGCCAGAACAAGCCATTAGCTGGATTGAAATGCCGTTTTACCGCTTAGCGTGCTATGGATTTTTAGACAAGGGATGAACATTTCGTGACTTGAAGCGGTCCATACGTTAGCCAGTAAATGAGAGGCTTTTTGTCAATAACCTTCGATCCGATAAATAGCGAAGGTAATAAAAGGCCTCGGCCACCCTGTCAGCCAGGGAACAATTTAGCTGTTTGGACTATTAATGGAGCTGAGCCCTATGAATACATTGACTGCCAAGAAATCGATACAAAAGGCCTGTAGTCTGAAATTCGCTGCACTGGCGCTAGGCAGTGCACTGATCCTGACCGGCTGCGCAGGTGATCCGCCTAGTGAGCAGATGGCCGTTACTCAATCCGCAGTCAATGAAGCGGTAAGTGGTGGCGGCAATCAGTACGCTCCGCTGGAAACCAAGTCTGCCCAGGACAAGTGGACACAGGCTCAAACAGCACTGAACGAAAAGAACTACGAAAAAGCCAAGCAATTGGCCGAGCAGGCCGAGTGGGACGCACGTCTGGCAACTCGCAAGACTCAGGCTGCCAAGGCTGATGCAGCCCTCCAGGACGCTCAGAAGAGCATTCAGCAGATCCGCGAGGAAGGGATGATCAACGGCGAGCTGCAGCAAAAGCAGAACCAACGCCAGCAATAAGCTGACCCATCCCCTATTCCCGTCTTATGCCTAAAGGATAAATGTTATGCGTAAACAGTTTCTTATCCCTGCCGTATCTGCCCTGAGCATCGCCCTGGCTGCCTGTTCGACTCCACCAAACCCGAACCTTGAGAAGGCCCAGGCTGACTATGCAGCACTACAATCCCAGCCTCAGTCCTCTCAGCTGGCTGCGCTGGAAACCAAGGATGCTGGTGACTGGGTAGACAAGGCCAGCCGTGCTTACCGTGAAGGCGACAAGCAGGAGAAGGTCGACCAACTAGCGTACCTGGCCAACCAGCGCATTCAACTGGCCATGCAAACTGTCAAGCTGCGCATGACCGAGCAGCAGCTGCAAGGCGTTGACGCACAGCGTACCCAGGCTCGTCTGGATGCCCGTACTGCGCAGCTCAAGCAGCTGCAAAGCCAGCTTAACGCCAAGCAGACGGATCGTGGTACTGTCGTAACCTTCGGCAACGTACTATTCGATCTGAACCAGGCCACACTCAAGCCCGCAGGCATGACCAACGTTCAGCAGCTAGCCAGCTTCCTGCAGCAGAACCCAGAACGCCAGGTCATTGTTGAAGGCTACACTGATAGCACAGGTTCCGACTCGTACAACCAGCAGCTGTCCGAGCGCCGTGCGAATGCTATCAAGACCGCGCTGGTCAGCATGGGCATATCGCCTAATCGCATCGTAACCCGAGGCTATGGCAAGGCATTCCCGGTAGCTAGCAACTCTACCGCAGCTGATCGCGCCATGAATCGTCGCGTAGAGGTTACTATTTCCAACGACGCGAATCCGGTTGCACCACGCATGTAATAGGTGACCGTCCTAAAAGCCCGGCTAATGTCGGGCTTTTTTATGGGCGGGTGATCAATCAATGAGCGTAGCGTTAGTTAATACCTCTGCCATTTCAGTGGAGAACGCTACGAGGATGACTTCACGAACCGAGCTGCCTTCCGGTCTGGGCTCTTGGAGAACGGATACCGCAACGCGTGCCGCTTGCTCCGCAGGATATCCATAGACACCACAGCTGATCGCAGGAAAGGCCAGGGTACGGGCATCGATACTTTCAGCCAGCGCCAACGTGGTTCGATAACACCGCGCTAACTGCTCGGGTTCACCTGAATTGCCTCCGCTCCAAACCGGCCCGACGGTATGAATGATGAAGCGGGCCTGAAGATTGAAACCAGGCGTAAGCCTGGCCTCTCCAACCGGGCATCTGCCCAGTCGTCGGCAATACTCCAAGAGCTCAGGACCCGCTGCCCGGTGAATCGCGCCATCAACGCCACTCCCGCCTAGCAGACACTCATTCGCCGCATTGACGATGACATCAACATCCAACGCGGTAATATCCCCTTGCCATACCCGAATTTTCATTCAAACCTCTATGAGCGATGGATGGCTATTCACTGCCTTTCTCGCCTTGCGCCTTGGTCGTTGCTTCATAGACGCGCTCAGCGAGACGTGAAAAAGGGAGCGTTTGGACCCATACGGAGCCGTGTCCTTTTAGGGTTGCCAATACCAAGCCCTCACCGCCAAACAGCATGCTGCGTAGGCCGCCTGCCAAGCCAATGCTGTAATCGATACCTTCGGTGAAACCAACCAGACACCCGGTATCAAGACGGAGCGTTTCCCCATTGAGCTCTTTGCGAATGACCGTACCGCCCGCATGCATGAAGGCCAGACCATCGCCTTCCAGCTTTTCCAGAATGAAACCCTCACCACCAAAGAAGCCGGCCCCCAGGCGGCGGGTAAACGCTACGCCTACACGCGTACCTAGCGCAGCACAGAGGAAGGCATCGCGCTGACAGAAAAGCGTACCGCCAATAGCTGAGAGGTCAACCGGCACAACGTGTCCTGGATAAGGCGCAGCGAAGGCTACATGACGCTTGCGCTTCCCCTCATTGGTGAAGTGCGTCATAAATAGCGATTCGCCGCCCATCATGCGTTTACCAGCGCTCCACAGCTTGCCCAGCACTCCGCCGGATCCGTCCCCCATGCGGGCAGTGAAATCGATGTCCTCTTCCATATAGGTCATGGCACCTGCCTCGGCGATAACGGTCTCGCCGGGATCAAGTCCGATTTCCACCGCCTGCATGGACTCACCAATGATGCGGTAATCGATTTCATGACTGGGCATGGCTTACTCCTGTAAGCCGACACAAGGCGTCGGCGTGGTCAAATGATATTGGCGTAATCCGCTTCGATTCGATCCAGGCTGAGATGGTTCAGGAAGTTGGAAAAACACATCCAGGCCGATAAGGCATTGAGATCCTGGAACTGGGGCGGCAGGTATTTGGGCGGCGCGACCAGACCCTCTTCAACCAGCTGGCTCAGGATGCGCATGTCTTCCAGGGTGGTCTTGCCACAAAACAACAGGGGAATCTGCTCTACCTTACCCTTACGAACGGCCAGCTGAATGTAGTTGTAGATGAGAATGAAGCCCTTGAGATAGGAGAGGTCTTTGGTAAACGGTAACTCGGAAGGTGTAGAACCGCGGAATACGCGACTGGCGTTCTGGTAACCATCCTCCAGGCTGTAACCCTGCTCCTCATAGAAGCGGAAGACATCCAGAAAATCAGCACCCTCCTCTGCCATGTGAATAGCACGGGTACGATTGGTCAGCTTGCGCAGGCGTGAAGGGTAAGAAGTAAAGGCGATGACCTCCATGAGGATAGCCAAGCCTTCCTGCGTAACGGTGGACGATGGCGGTCCTTTCGAGAGAAAGGTGCAGATCGGCTGATTCTGACCGTTCAGTGTTGTCCCGACATGGACCAACCCCTCATGAACCTCCAACGCACGAATATCACGTTCGTTGAACATGGCGTCCGCCCGGATCTTGATGTAATCCGCACCTGCGGCAGCGTCGGCAACGATTCCATCTGATTCGAACACACGGATAGTGCCTTCGTCTTCTCCAAATACTGCATTCAGGCGCTGCTGCAGCATCGGTGCAGCTTCCTTGGCGGTGAGTGTCTTGGGCTCGTCTTTGAGATCGCTGCGCTTATCGATGTTGTTCAGATAATCCGACATCATCATGCCTAGATCCGCCAGAGTCGGGTCACCGGCATGAAAGGCATCGGACGCTGCCCCATAGAGTTCCTGTGAGATCAGGCCAAAATCTCGCGTCCCTCGCGCCTGAAGCATCCGCACGACCATGCGGTACTCACGACACATACGCCGCATGATTTGCCCCACCGGGCTGAATTGCCCCAGGTGCCGGGTCACTTCCCGCTCGATGCTTTGAAACTCGCCCTTGACCTCATCTGGGTCGAACCCTAACGGCCGCTGTTCATAGTAGGCGCGATCCACCGGGGGTAGCATCTTGCCCTTGCCATCGAGAAAGCGCTGTTTGACCTCATCCTCCCACTTCACCGCATCGAGAATCCGGATGGGGGCCTGGGCCGCCACGATACGATCGGAAAGCGTGCGAATCGTCTCTTGGTACTGGTTTTTCACCTTGCGTGAATTCATGCCCACCTCATTACAGGGAAGACAAACCCTGACGTATGCAGGATAGCGTATCGACTGCCTGGGTAGACGGCGGTTCGACAGATCTCGGTACGCCAGAAATAAAAGAACCGCCATAAAGGCGGTTCTTTGTTTACAGCAACTGCTTACAGCGGGCGCATATGCGGGAACAGAATTACGTCACGGATCGACGGAGAGTCGGTCAACAGCATGACCAGACGGTCAATACCGATGCCCTCACCTGCCGTTGGCGGCATGCCGTATTCCAGCGCCGCCACGAAGTCGGCATCGAAATGCATGGCTTCGTCATCACCGGCGTCCTTATCGGCCACCTGAGCGTGGAAGCGCTCAGCCTGGTCTTCCGCATCGTTAAGTTCGGAATAGGCGTTGGCGATTTCACGGCCACCGATGAACAGCTCGAAGCGGTCAGTCACACTTGGATCATCGTCGTTACGACGGGCCAGCGGAGAGACTTCGAACGGATACTGAGTAATGAACGTAGGCTGCTCCAGTTTGTGCTCGACCAGCTCTTCGAAAATCATGGTTTGTAGCTTGCCAAGCCCTTCGAAGCCCTTGACGTCCGCACCGGCCTTCTTGGCAATCGCACGTGCTTTCTCGATGTCACGCAGATCATCAGCGCTGATCTCGGGGTTGTACTTCAGGATCGAGTCGAACACGGACAAGCGTGCAAACGGCTCACCGAAGTGGAAGACCTTGCCCTGATACGGCACATCGGTGGTACCCAAAACCGCCATGGCCAGCTCGCGGAACAATTCCTCGGTCAGGTCCATGTTGTCTTCGTAATCGGCATACGCTTGGTAGAACTCAAGCATGGTGAATTCGGGGTTATGCCGAGTCGATACGCCTTCGTTACGGAAGTTGCGGTTGATCTCGAACACGCGCTCGAAGCCACCCACCACGAGTCGCTTCAGATAAAGCTCTGGAGCGATACGCAGGAACATATCGATATCCAGCGCATTGTGATGCGTCTCGAAGGGCTTGGCCGCCGCACCGCCTGGGATGGTCTGCAGCATGGGCGTTTCGACTTCGAGGAAGTCACGATCCCGCAGGAACTGGCGAATGTGAGCGATCACCTGCGAGCGTACACGGAACGTATGGCGGACGTCGTCGTTGACGATCAGGTCGACGTAGCGTTGACGGTAGCGCATCTCGGTATCGGTCAGGCCGTGATGCTTGTCAGGCAGAGGACGCAGAGACTTGGTCAGCAGACGAACATTGTCCATGTCTACATACAGGTCGCCCTTGCCGGAGCGGGCCAGTGTGCCCTCGGCCGCGATGATATCGCCCAGATCCCAGGTCTTGATGGCTTCCAGCGTTTCCGCTGGCAGCTTCTTACGGTCTACATAAACCTGAAGCCGGCCGGTCATGTCCTGAAGAACCATGAACGCACCGCGGTTGAGCATGATGCGGCCAGCAATCTTGACCTTGATGCCCGCTTCGGCCAGCTCTTCCTTGCTTTTGCCTTCATAGGCTTTCTGCAGATCCGCACAGTAGCTGTCGCGGCGGAAGTCATTCGGGAACGCGATGCGCTGCTCGGCGCGCAGGGCTGCAAGCTTTTCCTTGCGCTGGGCAATCAGCTTGTTGTGTTCCTGCTCTTGGGCATGTTGGTCTAAAGGTTGTTCGCTCATGGTCTGGGTATTTCCATCACGGGATCAGCCCTCTCCTGTCGAAGAAGGCGTTTAAGGTAGTGTTACAGGCCCTGCTTGAGGCTGGCCTCGATAAACTCGTCCAGGTCGCCGTCCAGTACCGCATCGCAGTTGCTGTTCTCGATGCCGGTACGCAGATCCTTGATCCGAGACTGGTCGAGTACATAGGAGCGGATCTGGTGGCCCCAGCCGATATCGGACTTGGAGTCTTCCAACGCCTGGGAAGCGGCCGTACGTTTCTGCATTTCCTGCTCATACAACTTGGCCCGCAGCATTTTCATGGCGGTGTCCTTGTTGGCGTGCTGGGAGCGCTCGTTCTGGCAGCTGACCACCGTGTTGGTGGGCACGTGGGTGATACGCACCGCCGAGTCCGTGGTGTTAACGTGCTGACCACCCGCGCCGGAGGAACGGTAGGTATCGATCCGCAGGTCGGCTGGGTTGATCTCGATTTCGATGTTGTCATCGATCTCCGGCGAAACGAAGACGGCTGTAAACGACGTGTGGCGGCGGTTGCCCGAATCGAATGGACTCTTGCGAACCAGCCGATGTACGCCGATCTCAGTCTTGAGCCAGCCGAACGCATACTCACCCTTCACATGAACGGTTGCGCCCTTGATCCCTGCCACTTCACCTTCGGAGAGCTCCATGATGGTCGTCTCGAAGCCGTGTTTGTCTGCCCAGCGCAGGTACATGCGCAGCAGCATATTGGCCCAATCCTGAGCCTCAGTGCCGCCGGAGCCAGCCTGGATATCAAGGTAGGCATTGTTCGGATCCATCTCGCCACTGAACATGCGACGGAACTCGAGCTTCTCGAGAATCTCGCGCAAACGCTCGACCTCGGTGGCTACATCGTTGACAGCGCCTTCGTCATTTTCCTCGGCAGCCATTTCCAGCAGGTCGTTTGCATCGGCCAGACCACCGGAAAGCTCATCAAGGGTTTCGACCACCTGGGCCAGCTGGGCGCGTTCTTTGCCAAGGCTCTGAGCGTACTCAGGCTTGTTCCAGACGCTTGGATCTTCGAGCTCGCGCTCAACTTCGGTCAAACGATCTTTTTTATGATCGTAGTCAAAGATACCCCCGAATGGTCTGGGTACGTCCGGTGAGGTCTTTGATACTGTTCAGAATCGGGTTGATTTCCATGGCTGGCAATCACTCGCGGAAAACGTGGAAAAGCCTGCGAGTATACTGCAACCGGCTCCGATCCGGCAGCCTTTGCGGGTGTTTGTTCGTCCCTCCGTTATTCAGCCCCTCCGAATGGCCTACAGCAGCATGGAAAAGCACTGCTGCAGGCTCCGGTCGACTCATGCCGCTTGGCGCCTACCGGTACGACATCCGATACAGGCGGCACAGTTTACAGCGCGGCCTACACAGCCCAGACCTTTGAGTGCGCTTAATCTGCGTGAATATCGACATGACGGGTCTCACGCAGGAACAGCAGGCCTACCACCAGACTGCCCCCAGTAATAAGCACTGGATACCACAGGCCATAAAAAATATCGCCGGTATACACGACAAGCGCAAAGGACACGGTAGGCAACAGACCGCCGAACCAGCCGTTGCCAACATGGTATGGCAGCGATAGCGAGGTATATCGGATACGGGTCGGAAACAGTTCCACCATCAATGCTGCCAATGGACCATACGTCATGGTAGCGATCAAAATCAGCGCAACGATCAACAGCACGACCATGCCCTGATTGATGGCCGCCGGATCAGCCTTTTGTGGATAACCGGCTGCGTCCACTGCTGCGCTCAGGGTAGCCGCATCATAACCGCGTACTTCCTGTTGCCCTACCCGTACGACGATCTCACTGCCAGCGGCACCTTCAGCGGTCTGATAAGGCAGGCCGCGCTTTACCAGAAGTGCCTTGACCCGATCGCACGGACTGTCGAAGCGTGCCTTGCCGACAGGATCGAACTGGAAGGTACAGGTGGCAGGATCCGCCTCGACGGTAATCGGTGCCTGCCGGCTGGCCATATCAATCTCCGGATTGGCGTAATGCCCCAAAGCCTTGAAGATTGGAAAATAGCAAACCGTTGCCAGCAGCAGTCCTAGCATCATAATCGGCTTGCGACCGACCTTATCGGACAGCCAACCAAAAAAGACAAAGAAAGGCGCACCGATGACAATCGAGATGATAAGCAGCGTATTAGCCAGGGCGGCGTCCATCTTGAGCATTTGCGTCAGAAAGAACAGGACGTAGAACTGCGCGGTATAAAAAGTTACTGCCTGGCCGGCATTGATGCTGAATAACGCAATCAACACAACGCGCAAATTGCTCCAGCGGGTGAACGAATCCCTAATAGGAGAATGGCTCGTCTTGCCTTCGGACTTCATTTTGAGAAACGCCGGGGACTCGTGCATCGACAGACGAATCCAGGTTGAGATACCCAACAGCACAATCGAAAACAGGAACGGCAAGCGCCAGCCCCAGGTTTCGAATGCGTCACCGGTCAGCTTCCGACAGACCAGAATGACCAGTAGCGAAAGCAGAAGCCCAAGGGTTGCTGTTGACTGAATCCAACTGGTATAGCTACCCCGCTTGCCAGCCGGTGCGTGTTCAGCCACATAAGTGGCGGCTCCTCCATATTCGCCACCCAGCGCCAGCCCCTGAAGCAATCGCAACGTAACTAACAAAATGGGGGCGGCAAGTCCGATGGAGGCATAGGTAGGCAACAATCCAACCCCAAAGGTAGAAACACCCATCAATAGGATGGTTGCCAGAAATGTATATTTGCGGCCGATCTTGTCGCCTAGCCTGCCAAAGACAAGTGCACCAAACGGCCTGACCAGAAAGCCCGCCGAAAAAGCCAGCAGGGCAAAGATGAAGGCGGTAGTTTCGTTGACACCTGCGAAGAACTGCTTGCTGATCACGGCCGCCAGGGCGCCGTAAAGAAAAAAGTCATACCACTCGAACACGGTCCCCAAAGAAGAGGCAAAGATAACCTTGCGCTCTTCACGGGTGCTGCTGACGGTGCGGCTGTAGCCGCTGGCCTGGGCATATTCTGCCATGCTTGTCTCCCGACCCTCGTGGGGTCTCAGTGTCTGTTGTCATTGTTATTCACTGCGGGACGCCAGAACCTCATACGGCCTGTTCAAGCGGTACTGCCTTCGTTGAGATTGCCTTGTGTTGCTCAGATTGCCAGCCGCTCCGGCTCACGTCGGATCGTCTGGGCAGCATGGGTCAGCCGCTCGTCTCGCTGGCTTGCCACTATCAGTTCGGCCGCCTTCTGCGCGATCATCAACGTAGGTGAGCAGGTATTACCCGACACGATAGTGGGCATGATCGACGCATCGGCAATACGTAGCCCCGGTATCCCATGAACGCGCAACTGAGCATCCACGACCGCCTCGGGACCTGCCCCCATCTTGCAGGTCCCCACAGGATGAAAGATGGTAGTACCAATACTGCCGGCAGCCATTCTTAGCTGCTCCTCTGTCTGAAAGTCCGGACCCGGCAGGTACTCTTCCGGTGCATAAGGTGCCAGGGCCGGCGAGCCGACAATACGTCGTGTTAGACGAATAGCATCGGCAGCGACCTTGAGATCCGCCTCATGGCTGAGATAGTTCGGCTGGATCAGCGGCGCAGCATCTAGTTCTGCCGAACAAATTTCCACTCGCCCCCGGCTCTCTGGCCGCAGGTTGCACACTGAGGCCGTGAATGCTGGAAAGGTGTGCAGCGGCTCGCCGAAGCGATCCAGCGACAATGGCTGAACATGGTATTGCAGATTGGCAGACGGTTGGCTCGGCTCGGAGCGAGCGAAAGCACCCAGCTGGCTCGGCGCCATGGCCAGCGGGCCGCGGCGTCCGAATGCGTACTGCAGGCCCATGTTCAGCTTACCCCATAGGCTACTGGCCATTTGATTGAGCGTATGAATACCCGAGACCTTGTAGATCAGACGTAACTGCAGGTGATCCTGAAGGTTTGCACCAACGCCGGGCAGTTCATGTTGAACACCAATCCCGAGCCGCTCCAATAGCGGTCGCGGGCCAATACCCGAGCGCTGCAAAATGGCGGGAGAGCCTATGGCACCGCTGCACAGGATAATTTCCCGACGCGCGATAAAGCGCTGCAATTGCCCCTTCCGTACGACCTGAACGGCACGGGCCCGTCCGTCCTCCAGGATGACCCGATCCGCCTCGGCATTGGTCACGATCGTCAGGTTGGCTCGCTGCCGGACAGGCTTGAGAAAGGCCTTGACTGCGTTCCATCGAACTCCGCTACGTTGATTGACCTGAAAGAAACCACAGCCTTCATTGTCACCCGTATTGAAGTCTTCGACCGAAGAAATGCCCGACTCTGCCGCTGCGCGACGGAATGTTTCGAGAATATCCCAGCTCAGGCGCTGTTTCTCGACGCGCCACTCACCACCCGCCCCATGCAGCTCAGACGCTCCTGCGTAGTGATTCTCCATGCGCCTGAATAGCGGCAAGACATCCTGCCAACCCCAACCGGCATTACCCGCAGCCGCCCACTCGTCATAGTCACGCGCCTGACCACGCATATAAATCATGCCGTTGATAGAAGAGCAACCTCCCATCACCTTGCCGCGCGGATAACCCAGCGCCCGCCCGTTGAGACCAGGTTCGGGCTCGGTCTTGAAACACCAGTCAGTACGGGGATTATTGATACAGTAGAGATAGCCGACAGGGATGTGAATCCAGGGATAGGTATCACGGCCGCCCGCCTCTAGAAGCAACACGCGAACCGAAGGATCAGCCGATAGCCGATTGGCCAGCAGGCAACCGGCAGGACCTGCGCCAACGATGACATAGTCGTATGAATTCGGAAGAGTGGTCATCAGAACATCTGCTCTTGTTGTACTTGTTATTGCTCTTCATGCTAGACGGAGTATTTCAGAACAAGAACAATCATTTTCAGGCAGCCGTTGTTCAAAAATGCACAGCAGTTACCTAGGTGAGGAGTCACGCGAATGTTCAACTGGGACGACCTCCGCTTCTTTCTGGAATTACAGCGCAGCGGGCGCTTGCTATCCGCGGCCAGGCGTATGGGAACCAGCCACACGACCGTCGCTCGGCACATCGAATCGCTCGAACGCACCCTGGGCACGCAGCTTCTCGTTCAGCACACCCAGGGGTATCAGCTCACACCAGCCGGTCAGGCATTACTCAAGCATGCCGAGGCCATGGAGGAATCCGCCCTTCTGGCGCAGGAAGAAATGACCTGTAGCGTAAATCCCCTAGGCCAGGTTCGCCTTGGGGTGACGGAAGGACTGGGCACGGGCTTCCTGGCCGGGCGGCTGGCAACCTTACTGGAGCGCTATCCGGGCCTTGAAATCGAGCTGGTCTCGGTTCCCCGCTTTGTCAGCATTACTAACCGGGAGGCGGATATTGCCGTTACGCTCGAACGGCCCAGCGCTGATCTGGTCATCGCTCGAAAACTCAGCAGCTATTGTCTCCAACTGTACGCCAGTTCAGCTTATCTGGAAAAAGCGCCTCCCCTTCACTCACGGGAAGATCTCTCCCGCCATCGCTGGATTAGCTACGTAGACGACCTGATATTCACCAAAGAACTGCTTTTTCTCCAGACAATGTGCAAGCACCCGCAAGTAGCGTTCCGGAGCACCAGCGTGCTGGCTCAGCAAATGGCGGCTCAGGCGGGAATCGGCATTGCCATCCTTCCCTACTACCTGGGAAGCCGCGATCCCCTGTTGATACCAGTCCTGCCGCAGGAGCGCGTCATTCGGCACTACTGGATATCATCGCGCCGAGAACTTCATCGAACGGTGCGGCTGCGCGTTGTCTGGGATTTTCTGGTTGGCCTGTGCGAGCAACACCAACATGTCTTGATGGGCCAGGCCGCCGAGCAAGACGGCCCGGACACATGATCAGCCCTTGGCCTTGCTATCCAGCTCAGCCCGGAGGGCGGGATCCAGGTTCAGATGACGCGCCAGCTCGTCTAGATAGGCCTTTTCCATCACTTGCTGATCATCGGCCATCAACAGACTTGCCAGGTAAATCTCGGCAGCCATTTCCGGCGTCTTGGCGCTGGCAGCAATTTCGGCAGGGTCCAGCGGCTTATTGATTTCCTGACGCAGCCAGTTCTGAAGCTCAGGATCATCTGCATGTCGATTCATTTCGTCATCAATGAGCTTACGCTCCTGATCATCGATATGCCCGTCTGCCTTGGCTGCTGCAATAAGTGCCTTCAGAATGGCCTGACTGTGCTGCTCCACCTTTCCTTCCGGCGCACGATCTACTGTCTGAGGCTCGGCCTGAGGCGCATTGGCCTGGCTTTTCTGCCAGTTTGTATAAGCCTGGTAGGCTAGCGTACCCAGCGCGACCAACCCACCATACTTGGCCATCCGGCCACCTCCCATACGGGTGGCGCCCTTGCCGCGCAAAAGCATCCCCAACACACTGGCGGCCAGCGCTCCGCCGCCTGCACTCGACAGCATGCCGCTCAGAGGGTCTTTCGACGAAGGGGTTTGAGACTTCGCATTACCTTGATTCAACTTTCCAAGTGCACCGGACAGGCCGCCCTGCTTGGCGAGCATGTCCTGCCCTGTCTTGAGTAATTGATCCAGCAGGCCACGTGTTTGCATCATTGCTCTCCAGATAATGGTAGATACCTATTAGGGCAAGACACACCGGCAGATGGTTCATGCAGCGGAGCGCTCTTCTGCTGCGAGATATTGCAGGGACGCTTGGAGGGAGGATTAAACAGGGCGAACCTACTGGAAGCTCGCCCTAACAGGGTCAATCGAACGATAGCGGCTTGCGAAGGGGCGTATCCCGGTGTGCCGCGCGAACGTACTGTGCGGGCCAGGAAACCTTGTCGCGCAATGCTTCAGCGGCCTGCAGCGGCCAGTGCGGATCACGCAGCAGTTCGCGTGCCAGCAGTACCACATCGGCCTGACCGGTACGAATGATGTGCTCAGCCTGGGCCGCATCGGTAATCATGCCCACGGCGCCACTGGCAATCTCAGCCTCCTTGCGAACCCGCTCTGCAAATTGCGTTTGATAACCTGGGCCTACCGGGATTTCGGCGTTTGCCGCAGTACCTCCCGAGGAGACATCAATCAGATCGACACCCAGGGGTTTCAAGCGCTTGGCCAGCTCTACCGTCTCGTCTACATTCCAGCCATCTTCTACCCAATCGGTTGCCGATAACCGAACAAAGACAGGCAGCTCATCAGGCCAGACTGCTCGAATGGCTTGTGTAACCTCCAACAGGAAACGGATACGGTTATCGAAACTGCCACCGTATTGATCGCTACGCTGGTTTGAAATCGGTGAAAGAAACTGATGTAGCAGATAACCGTGGGCCGCGTGGATTTCAGCAACCTTGAACCCGGCAGCCAGTGCGCGCTCGGCTGTTGCGACAAAGGCTTTGGTGAGACCGGCAATATCCTCAGCATCCAGCTCGGTAGGACGTGTGTGCTGGGGGTCAAAGGCTATCGCTGACGGAGCTACGGGAACCCAGCCACCTTCAGCGATGGGAACGCTGCCGTGCTTGCCTTCCCAAGGACGCCACGTACTGGCTTTACGCCCGGCATGGGCAATCTGGATACCCGGTACCGCGCCCTGTGACTGAATGAATTGAGTGATGCGGCGCAGCGGCTCAATCTGCTCGTCCTTCCATAAGCCCAGATCCTGCGGAGTAATACGTCCTTCTGGCGTAACGGCAACAGCTTCACTGATGACCAGACCCGCGCCACCAACGGCACGGCTGCCCAGGTGGACCAAGTGCCAATCATTGGCGAAACCGTCTTCGCTCGAATATTGGCACATGGGGGAAACTACAACGCGGTTCGGAAGCGTCAGTTGGCGAAGGGTAAAAGGCTCAAAAAGTTTGCTCATGATCGCTCTCGGCACAAGGACTTGAATCTATTAGAGCCTTACTTTGCCGGAATGATCAATTCGATAGCAATGCAACTATTTTTATGAGGCCTATTACTTCACTTGGGCGTCAGGTGAACCACAATCAGCTGCACGCTTTCCTGACCACGAAATTCGTTCACATCCAGGCGGTAGGCGGCTTCGACCCAGCGAATTTGCGGATTCGGCCAGACCTCGCAATTAATGTTGAACGCAATGCCGTCCAGTTGAATGCCTCCGCACTCACTCTTCAAAACCAGCTTCAAATGCCGCTCACCTACAATACGCTGCTGCACGACCTCAAACACACCGTGAAACATCGGCTCGGGGAAATGCTGCCCCCAGGGGCCAGCATGCTTGAGTGCACGTGCAATCTCCAGTTGAAAATCGCAGGTTTCCAGCGAACCGTCCGATTGCAAACGCCCTGTCAGGTCATCCTCGACCAGATGCCGTCTGACTTCCGCATCGAAAGCCGCAGCAAACGCACCGAAATTCTCTTGAGGCAGTGATAGCCCCGCTGCCATGGCGTGCCCGCCGAACTTAGTGATCAGCCCAGGATGACGCGCCGCAACAGCATCCAGCGCATCACGGATATGAAACCCTGGAACCGAACGCGCCGAGCCCTTGAGCATGCCGTCACCGGCATCGGCAAAGGCCAGCGTGGGCCGGTGGTAACGTTCCTTGAGACGAGATGCCAGAATACCAATGACGCCCTGATGCCATTCGGGATCAAACAGACATAATCCGAACGGCATATCGTCTCTGGGTAACTCCTTGAGCTGCGCCAAGGCCTCACGCTGCATGCCCTGCTCGATCAGCTTTCGATCCTTATTGAGCTGGTCCAGCTGGACGGCCATGTCTCGTGCAAGGGCTTCGTCCTCGCACAGCAGGCACTCGATTCCAAGCGACATATCATCCAGCCGCCCCGCCGCATTCAGGCGCGGCCCCAGAATAAATCCCAGGTCAGTAGAAGTAATCTTACCCGGTTGCCGCCCAGCCACCTCCAGCAATGCTCTGAGCCCCGGACGAGCGCGACCGGCACGTATACGCGCTAATCCCTGATGGACCAGAATCCGATTATTGGCATCCAATGGGACCACGTCGGCAACACTGCCCAGCGCAACTAGATCCAGCAGCTCAGCCAGATTAGGTTCTTTGATGTTCAGCGCATCGAACCAGCCCTCTTCACGCAGCCGCGTCCGCAGTGCAAGCATCACGTAGAAGATAACGCCCACGCCAGCAATGCACTTGCTGGGAAACTCACAGGCAGGCTGGTTGGGGTTAACGATCGCATGAGCAGCAGGTAACTCATGGCCCGGCAAATGGTGGTCGGTCACCAGCACGCGCATTCCTGCGGCTTTGGCAGCCTCGACACCGTCTATGCTGGAAATTCCGTTATCCACGGTCACCAGCAGGTCAGGCTGGCGCTCCCGGGCAACCGCGACGATTTCAGGTGTCAGCCCATAACCGTATTCAAAGCGATTAGGAACAAGGTAATCGACCCAGGCGGCACCCAGACTGCGCAAGGCAAGAACCGCCACACTGGTAGCGGTTGCGCCATCAGCGTCAAAATCACCCACGACCAGAATGCGTTGACGCTTGGCCAGCGCATCGACCAGCAATTCGATGGCGTCATCCATCCCCTTGAACAACCGATAGGGATGTAACCGCGCCAGCCCTTTTTCAAGCTCATCAGCACTCTTCACGCCACGCGCGGCATAAAGACGGGTCAGTAGCGGCGGAAGATCACCCAGATCGGGCAATTCATCCGGCAGGGAACGAAGTTCGATACGCATCGATTACTCAAGTATTACAACAGAAATAGAGAACAGGCCGAACAGACGGCTCAAGCCATGGATAGATTCAAGATGCGTCTGCTTCCATGGCTTTTAAAGCGTTTTCCGATGAATCAACGCTCACCCATCAACCAGTCGAGATGAAGCTCGTGTTGACCACGCTCGTCCGTCACGAACACAGTCCCCTCACTGATCATTACGCTCCAGCTGATCGAGCGTGGCAGATCAGTAGCCAATGCAGCCAGCGGCTCAACAGGCACCGCTGCAATGTTCAGGTTCTTCAGCATCTTCACCGAATCGACTACCTTGCTCTGCCAGACCCGCAAATTGCCATAGGCAAGCAAGCTGACCCGCTCCGCACGGCGAGAACACCAGACCAGGCGCTCAGCATCAGGCTGCCCTACTTCAATCCAATGCAGTACACGATCATCGAGACTCTTTTCCCAAAGGGCAGGCTCATCTACATCGGAAAGTCCCCGACCAAACCCAAGCTGCTCGCCGTACCACAAGGCGTACCCCAGGATGCGCACAGCCAGACGCTCTTCGGTTTCGGAGGGATGACGAGCAACGGTAAAACGCAGGTTCTCGTAGACGCTGCGGTCCAGATCCGTCAGGTTAAGTTCAACTTTATAAGGCGTGGCTTGCAGGGCCATGAATGTCCGCTCGAAAGTAAAGCTGACCAGTGTACCGTGAAAACGCCTGAAAAGTGGCTTGCTCAGACAGGCTGGCTAATGACACTTCGATTCTTGCCGAGCCCCTTGGCTTCATATAATCCCTTATCAGCCAGGGCAATCAGCGAATCAAGCACATAACCCGCCTCCGCGAACTGGCTACACCAATGCTGATACTCAAGGAAACCCCTGCTACCCGTGAGCATGAAGCAAATTCCTTCCGTATCCGCTCAGCCATTTGATACGCCGCTTCAGTAGTGGTGTCTGGTAGCAGGCACGCAAACTCTTCGCCGCCCAAACGACCAAAAACATCACGTTTTCGAAGCCGCATCCTGGCCACCTCACAAAAGGCTACCAATGCTTGGTCTCCAGCCTGATGACCATGCCTGTCATTGAGCTGTTTGAAATTATCCATATCACACAGTAGCAATGTCACAGGGCTATGCTGAACCTGGCAGTGACGCAGCATGTTTTCGCTGTCTTCGACGAAGGACCGTCGATTGCCAATACCTGTCAGCGAGTCCGTCAACGAGGCTTGCCGGTAACGCCTCTCCGTTCGTTGCTGCACCATGGCTGTCGCCGCAAACGTCAGACCAATGCTGTACAACAAGGTCTCGAGCAGCAGAAACGCCGCAAAGTCGATTCCATGACTTTCCCCGGCGAACGGCAGTGAGCGATCCAGAAAGAAACGACCGACATAAAAAACACTGTGCAATCCAAACAGACTGAACAAGGCCGCCAGCGATACCTGATTTTCGTTCCGGGAGCGCCAGAGTTCATAACCTGCCAACACGGTATAGCTGACAATTACCAGCGAGCTCAGTTGAATTCGCGCAGCCAGCGAGCCATAAAAGGCGGGAATCAGACAGGCAAGCAACCATAGGACACTTCCAGCCCACACTCCGGACCAGAATACTCGTCGTCCGGAAAAAGCCCGCATGGCAGTCCACCCCATGGCATAACAGACATGAACAAGCACGTTTCCCAGCACGATAGGCAACGCATCCATTCCTCGTCCACGCAGGCTACCTATTACCAGCCCCAGCGCGCCCGACCATAGCATCACACACAGAAAGCCCAGAGTTGCCTCGCGGCTCCCTCTTGCCCATGCAAATAGCATCAGCACGCCAAGCAGAACGAGTACATACACATTGGTCACAAGTAGCGTAGGCATGCTCAAAGTCACGGCAGCCCTCCTGGCAGTACGCGTGTCAATCAAACGAGCAAGGGGAAGCTGGTCAGGAGCGAATGCCAGAACAGCATCCGCTCCTGAACGCTATTTAGAGCGGCTTGCCGCGATTACCATGTTGAGCGACAAAAGCCTGTACCGCCTCAATGGCGTTAGGCAGCACAGTGCAGCGCTCCTCGCGCTGGAATAGATCGCTCAGGTGAGCCGGAAGCTCCAGCGCCTTACCAATACCGGCCTTCTCGACTGCGTCAGGAAACTTGACGGGGTGTGCTGTTCCCAGCACTACCATCGGTGTAGACAGGTTACGACGACACTCTCGCGCCGCCTTGACGCCAATTGCCGTATGCGGATCAAGCACCTCGCCGGTACGCTTGAAGACATCAGCGATGGTAGCGCACGTGTCTTCATCACTTACCGCCAATGAATCAAACAGCTTACGCGCTTCAACCCAACGATCTTCTTCAACGGAGAGTTTGCCCGTGGCCTTGAACGTGCTCATCAGCTCGGCCAACGCCACACCGTTACGTCCGTGCAGGTCGAACAACAAACGTTCGAAGTTGGACGACACCATGATATCCATGGAAGGCGATAGCGAGGCGTGCAACGTTTCCTTGAAATACTGGTTGCCGCTCATGAAGCGATGCAGGATATCGTTGCGATTGGTTGCTACAACAAGCTGACTTACAGGCAGCCCCATGTTACGCGCCAGGTATCCTGCGAATATATCGCCAAAGTTACCGGTCGGGACCGAGAACGCTACGGAGCGCGCCGGGGCACCCAACTGCAGCGCTGCATGGAAGTAGTAAACGATCTGGGCCATGATGCGCGCCCAGTTGATCGAGTTTACGGCAACCAGACGCGTGCCCTTGAGGAAGCTCTGATCGGCAAAACTCGCCTTCACCATCTCCTGACAATCATCAAAATTGCCTTCGATGGCGATGTTATGGATGTTTTCGCCAAGGATGGTCGTCATCTGGCGACGCTGGACCTCAGATACACGCTGGTGAGGATGCAGAATGAAAATGTCTACATTCTCGCAACGACGGCAGCCCTCAATAGCAGCAGACCCCGTATCGCCCGAAGTGGCGCCGATGATCACGACGCGCTCATCCCGCTTGAGCAGAATATGATCCAGCAGACGGCCCAGCAGCTGTAGTGCGAAATCCTTGAACGCCAGGGTTGGGCCATGGAAAAGCTCCATCACCCATTCATTGGCATTGAGCTGACGCAGCGGCGCAATCGCACTGTGAGCGAATGCGCCATACGTTTCCTCAAGAATCTGTTTGAAGTCGGTATCGCTGATACTGCCCTCAACGAACGGGCGCATGACGCGGAATGCCAACTCGTGGTAAGGCAGCCCAGCCCAGGAAGCAATCTCTTCCTGAGTAAACCGCGGCAGATTTTCCGGCACATACAGACCTCCGTCACTGGCCAGGCCAGCCAACAGAACGTCTTCGAAATTCAACGCTGGCGCATTGCCGCGGGTGCTGATGTAACGCATCGATTTAACCTTCAATTAGAGCAGCTGATAGCCGGATCCATCATCCGGCCGGCCTGGATCAGTTCAGATGTTCGACTCGGATACGAACAACAGCCCCTACCACATCCTCAAGTGACTCAAGCGCCTTGATGGCTTCATTCATATGCTGTTCATGTACCCGGTGGGTCAGCAGAATCATGGGAATCAAGCCGTCATGTTCCTCGGCTTCCTTCTGCATGATCGACTCTATATTAATGCCACGCTCCGACAGGATACTTGCCACCTGGGCCAACACACCTGGATGGTCCTTGGCCTGGATACGCAGGTAGTAGGCGCTCTCACAGGCTTCGATAGGCAATACCGGATGATCGGACAAAGCGTCAGGCTGGAAGGCCAGGTGCGGAACGCGATTTTCCGGATCTGACGTCATGGCACGTACCACATCGACAAGATCAGCCACTACGGAGGAAGCCGTTGGCTCCATACCAGCGCCCGCGCCATAAAACAGTGTCGAACCCACCGCATCACCGTTAACCATGACGGCGTTCATTACCCCATTTACGTTGGCAATCAGGCGATCGGCTGGAATCAGGGTGGGATGAACACGTAGCTCAATACCCTTCTCGGTGCTGCGCGCAACGCCCAGGTGCTTGATGCGGTAACCCAGCGCCTCGGCATAACCAACGTCGGCCGTGGTCAGCGTGGTAATGCCTTCGGTGTAGGCCTTATCGAACTGAAGCGGAATACCAAAGGCAATGGATGCCAGAATGGTAAGTTTATGCGCCGCATCGATACCTTCAACATCAAAGGTTGGATCCGCCTCGGCATAACCGAGCGCCTGGGCTTCCTTGAGTACGTCTTCGAACGTACGGCCCTTTTCGCGCATTTCGGTCAGGATAAAGTTGCCAGTACCGTTGATGATTCCCGCCACCCAATTGATGCGGTTAGCCGCAAGGCCCTCACGCACAGCTTTGATAACAGGAATGCCTCCAGCAACCGACGCTTCGAAGGCTACGATGACGCCTTTTTCACGCGCCCTGGCAAAAATCTCATTGCCATGCACTGCGATCAACGCCTTGTTTGCGGTAACCACATGCTTGCCGTTGTTGATTGCACGCATGACCAATTCACGGGCCACTGTGTAACCACCAATTAGCTCGACCACCACGTCGATTTCCGGGTTATCCACCACAGCGAACACATCGTCGGTAATCGGGGTAATACCGGTATCACACTTGGGATTAGGACGACGCTGAGCAATCTGTGCTACTTCAATACCACGGCCGGCACGACGTGCAATCTCTTCAGCGTTTCGTTTGAGCACATTGAAAGTACCGCCACCCACGGTACCCAGTCCGCAAATACCCACTTTTACCGGTTTCACGCTTTATTCCCCTGCTGTAGGCCTCGGTAGAACACCCGGGCTGATAAAAACTTGGAAACGGAGTTTACCTCAAGCACGCCGCTTGGCTGCCACGTATCGCTCAGGCTTATCGTCAAGACCAAACGGCCGAGCTTAGCTCGGCCGTCATGACTGCACTATACCTATTTACCGGCTGCCAGCGCGTCATTTACCAATTCTGACGCTGGCTGGTAACCAGGGATCATATGTCCATTGGCAAGAATAATGGCAGGCGTGCCCTGAATGCCAATCTGTTGTCCCAAAGTGAACTGCTTCGCAACCGGATCATCACAGGAGGCAGCCTTGATTTCCTTACCCTCGAACATGCGCTCCATCGCCTCGGCCCGATCCTTGGAGCACCATACTGCCTCAAGCTGCTTATACCCCGCCGAATTTAAACCCTGACGCGGGAATGCCAGATAACGCACCTCGATACCCTGCTTGTTCAACTTGGGAACTTCGGCGTGTAGTTTCTGGCAATAAGGGCATGTGGTATCCGTAAAAACTGTAATGTGAGCTTTCGTCTCGCCCACTGCCGGAAAGACGACCATCTGCTGCTTGTCCAAACCATTGATCTGCTTGGCCACTGCTGCATTTTCAGCCTGTTCCGTCAGGTTAACGGCGTGACCGTCCTTATACTGGTACAGGTATCCTTGAACGATGTATTGCCCATCAGCACTGGCATACAGGATACGCCCGCCCTTGAGCTGAACCTCATAAAGGCCTTCAAAAGGACTTTTTCCAATCGACTCGATACCCAGATCAGGCTGTAATGCACTCAAGGTCTTACGGATAGCCTGCTCGGATTCAGCCATTGCAAAAGTACTTGCGAGCCCCAGGCAAACCGCCAGCACCAAACGAGTAATGCGCATGAATAACTCCTGTGAACAATAGCTGCCAGCCTACCACAGAGGCCGACCCTACAATTTAACCGCGAGGATGATGTTCCGCATGCAGAGCCTGCAAACGAGCCCGGGCGATATGCGTGTAAATCTGGGTTGTCGAAAGGCTTGAATGGCCTAAAAGCATTTGTACGGTACGCAAGTCAGCACCATGGTTGAGCAGATGGGTTGCAAAGGCATGGCGCAGCGTATGGGGTGAAAGCGGCTTGTCGATACAGGCCACCTGGGCGTGCAGCTTGATGCGGTGCCAAAAGGTCTGCCGCGTCATTTCAGTCCCACGCAGGCTCGGAAACAGCACATCAGATGCCAACCCGTTCTGTAACAGGCCGCGCGCTTCCTTCGCATACCGCTCCAGCCAATTGATAGCCTCCTCCCCCAGAGGAATCAGACGCTCCTTGTTTCCCTTGCCAAACACCCGCATCGAGCCCTGTCGCAGATTTACCTGCTGAAGCGTCAACCCAACCAGCTCGCTGACTCGAAGACCCGTTGCATACAGTACCTCCAGCATGGTTCGATCACGCAAGCCCAGCGGGTCATCAGTATCCGGTGCGGCAAGCAATGCCTCGACATCTGCCTCGGACAAGCTTTTGGGTAGAGGAGCGCCAAGGCGAGGCATATCGACCTGTAGCGTAGGATCAACATCGATCAGTCCTTCACGAACCGCATATCGATAAAAACCACGAACGCTCGATAGAAAACGCGCCGTTGAGCGTGCCTTGTAACCCTTGTCCAGCCGCCAGGCCAAGTGATCAAGAATCATCTCTCGACCAGCTTTTTCAAGCGAAACGCCCTGCTCCGTCAACCAGGCGTTGAACTGCCCTAAATCATTGGAATAGGCGTCACGCGTGTGTTCGGATAAGCCTTTCTCAAGCCATAGGGCATCCAAAAATCGATTGATGTACGGATGATCTCGCATCGGCAGTGTTACAACTCAGGAGTGTTGAGGGAAGTCCGGCAGAACAGCGACGGGACGCTTATCCTCATCGATTGCAACAAAGCTAAACGCACCACTGATCGCCAGTTCACGTCCTTCGTTATACATACTCTCGAGGTAAACCTCGACACCCACCTTGATGCTGGTATTACCCACTTTTATCACTCGACCAATCAGCTCAACGATAGAGCCACCTGGAATGGCGTGATTAAAATCGATACGGTCGGTCGATACCGTTACCAGCGGCAAACGGCAAAACCGTGTCGCCGTAATGAAAGAGACTTCATCCATCCACGCCATCGCCTGCCCGCCAAACAACGTGTGATGATGATTGGTATCAGGAGGAAATACCGCTTTGGCCACGCGCGTTTCAGCCAGCTCTGTTCGGCGTGCGATTTCTTGCTCTCTAGGGGTCATGGACATCCGGGAACTCGCTTAGCTAACTCACCATACTGACTTTTCATCCACGCAACAAAAAAGCAGCCCTAGGGCTGCTTTTTTGTGGAATCGCTGAATTAAGCCAGCTTTTCCTTGATACGTGCTGCCTTGCCAGACAGTTCGCGCAGGTAGTACAGCTTGGCTTTACGAACATCACCGCGACGCTTGACGCTGACGCTGTCGATCATGGGGCTGTAAGTTTGGAAGGTACGCTCTACACCTACACCGTTGGAAATCTTGCGAACGGTGAAAGCACTGTTCAGGCCGCGGTTACGCTTGCCAATTACAACGCCTTCAAAGGCCTGCAGACGCTGACGGTCGCCTTCCTTTACTTTTACTTGAACGATTACGGTATCACCGGGCGCGAAAGCCGGGATTTCCTTGTTCATTTGTTCAGCTTCAAGCTGTGCAATAATCTTGTTGGTCATGCTAGTGTGCTCCTAAGACAAGCCGTCAGACCTGCCATCGATACGTTAACTATCGTCCTGTTGACGAAGGAATTCCGCCAACAGCTTCTGCTCTTCTCCAGAAAGCGAGCGTCTTTCCAGAAGATCAGCGCGCCGTTTATAGGTCCTTCCAAGGGACTGCTGTAAACGCCAACGCCGGATATGCTCGTGATTACCACTGAGCAGCACATCAGGTACCCGCCGTCCCTCATACACCTCAGGTCGAGTGTAATGAGGACAATCGAGCAAACCGTCCGTAAACGAGTCCTGCTCGGCGGAATCTACATGCCCCAACGCTCCAGGCAGTAGCCTCGTCACCGCATCGATCAGGACCATTGCTGGCAGCTCGCCGCCAGACAGCACATAGTCACCAATCGACCATTCTTCATCAACGTGCGCTTCAATAAAGCGCTCGTCGATACCTTCGTAACGACCAGCGATCAGAATGAGGTGTTCTTCTTTCGCCAGCTCCTTCACCCCTTGCTGCGACAGCTGTCGCCCTTGAGGGGAAAGGTAAATTACTTTTACCGAGCCCTCAGCCTTGCTGCGTGCATTATTCAATGCCCGCTCCAATGGCTGAATTTTCATCACCATGCCGGGACCACCCCCAAAAGGACGATCATCAACAGTCTGATGCCGGTCTTCGGTATAGTCCCGCGGATTCAGGCAATTGAGTTGAAGTAACCCCTGCTTGACCGCACGACCGGTAATTCCGAAATCACGGACGGCTGTGAATACTTCAGGAAAGATACTGATGACGTCGACACGCATGATTTAAAAATCCGCGTCCCAGTCAACCCGCATCTCACCTGCCACTAGATCAATCGATTTGACGAATTGCTCCAAAACATAGGGCAACAGGCGTTCGCGATCGTCCAGACTGCCGACACATGGCTTTACCACCATGACATCGTTGGAACCAGTCTCAAGCAAATGATCCACCACGCCGAGCATCTGCCCTTCTTGGTTGATCACTTTCAGCCCTTCGAGCTGGTACCAGTAGTAATCACCTTCGTTCAGGCCTGGAAGCTCATGGCGAGGCACACAAATTTCGAACCCTGAAAGGGCTCGTGCCTCTTCGCGATCATCCAGACCTTTAAGCTTGGCCGTCAGGACTTTGCCGTGAAGGCTGCCCTTTACCAAACTTACCTTGCGGATTTCGCCATCACGACGTAGGGTCCAATGACGATACTCCAGCAGATTGTCCAAGGGGTCGGTGAAGGAATAGACCTTCACTTCGCCACGCACGCCATACACCGAGACAATCTTACCGAGGACAACCAGGTCCTCTTCAGGCGCAGGCGTCTGACTCATAAAGTTCAGGCAGTTGCCTTAGCAGAGTCCTTGAGCAGCTGAGCAACGCGCTCAGACGGCTGTGCACCGTGGCTCAGCCAGTAGCTAGCGCGCTCGGAGTCAACAGACAAACGGATTTCATTACCGGAAGCAACCGGATTGAAGAAGCCGATGCGCTCAACGAAACGACCATCACGGGCGTTACGGCTGTTGGTCACGGTCAGGTGATAGAAGGGGCGCTTCTTGGAGCCACCACGGGCAAGACGGATGGTTAACATGTGAACTTTGTTCCTGTAGTCGGTGCTTTACAAATGTTACGCACGCTGGGCCTCAGGCCCGAAAGGCCGCATATTCTAAGGATAATCCGAGCGATTGCAAACTCTTTTTCCCTATCTTATGCAGGGCTGATCGCCCAACGGCAGCAACCTGGGGATTTACAGCTTGGGCATTCCTCCTGGGAACATGCCGCCCATGCCACGCATAAGCTTTGACAAGCCGCCTTTTGAGGTCACCTTTTTCATCATTTTCTGCATCTGCTTATGCTGCTTGATGAGGCGGCCTACATCCTGTACCTGGGTTCCAGAACCCATGGCGATTCGACGCTTGCGCGAGCCGCTGATCGTCTCTGGATCACGGCGCTCAGCAGGCGTCATGGAGTCGATAATAGCCTCCATCTGCTTGAACTGTTTTTCGGCTGCTCCCTGAGCATTTCCCATCTGGGACAAATTGACACCACCCATCATGGTAGGAAGCTTGTCCATAAGCGAGCCAAGGCCGCCCATACTTTTCATCTGGCGAAGCTGGTCACGGAAGTCTTCCAGATCGAACCCTTTGCCCTTCTTGAGCTTCTTGGCCAGCTTTTCGGCTTTTTCTTTATCCAGGTTCTGCTCGGCCTGCTCGATAAGGCTGAGCACATCGCCCATACCCAGAATACGGGAAGCAATACGATCAGGATGGAAAGGATCCAGCGCCTCGCTCTTTTCTCCCATACCCAGGAATTTAATCGGCTTGCCTGTAATGGCTCGCACGGACAATGCCGCACCGCCACGGGCGTCACCGTCGACCTTGGTCAGCACGACGCCTGTCAAGGGAAGCGCGTCATTGAAGGCCTTGGCGGTATTAGCCGCGTCCTGACCCGTCATGGCATCCACAACAAACAGCGTTTCGGCAGGCTTGATCGCGGCATGAACCTGCTGAATTTCAGCCATCATTTCTGCATCGACATGCAAACGACCAGCGGTATCCACGATTACGACATCAATGAACTTGAGCTTGGCTTCACGCACAGCGGCTTCGGCGATCGCAACAGGCTTTTGGCTGATATCGGAGGGATAGAACGTAACGCCGACCTCATGAGCCAAGGTTTCCAGCTGCTTGATCGCGGCAGGACGATAGACGTCAGCAGAGACAACAAGAACGCTTTTCTTCTTGCGCTCTTTCAGGAAGCGCGCCAGCTTGCCTGCTGTAGTGGTCTTACCTGCACCCTGCAGACCGGCCATGAGAATAACGGCCGGTGGAGAGACATTGAGAGCCAGATCTTCGTTTGCAGCCCCCATCAGCTCTTCGAGCTCGGCTCGAACGATTTTCACGAAGGCCTGGCCAGGAGTGAGGCTCTTGGAGACTTCAGTGCCTACGGCACGGTCCCTGACCTTATTGACGAAATCCTTGACGACCGGCAACGCCACGTCCGCCTCAAGGAGCGCCATGCGCACTTCACGCAGCGTGTCCTTGATGTTGTCTTCGGTCAATTTTGCCTTGCCAGTGATATGGCGAAGGCTCTGTGAGAGTCTATCTGTCAGGTTTTCAAACATGCAAATGCGTCCAAAACTGGCGGCAGGTTGTGAAGTATAACGAAGAGGACGTCGGCTGGCATCGTCTACAGTCTTCCTTGAACACTGGCATCTGTGCCAAACTCATCTGCTTTCGGCTCAGTGATTCAAGGATTTATGTCATCCCTGTTGCCCAGCCTGACGGCTGCCCTTCTCTATAGTGTCGCCACGGCCTATCAAAGTGTGTGTCTGACCACGCGCAAGCGTCCCAACAATACCCTTTTGGTCTCGTTGGGCGTAGTAGCGTTGCTCGCCCATGGCGCGGCCTTGTTCATTCAGCTGATTCTACCCAGCAGCCTTTCGCTGGACTTTTTTGATGCGTCCAGCCTGATCGCGGCGGTAGCCATACTTTTGATTCTGCTCGGCTGCATCCGCATGCCGCTACAGACATTACTGGTACTGATTTATCCTCTAGGAGCCATCACGACGCTCCTGGCTGACGTGTTACCGTCGGGCACTGTTCAACCGATCGATATTACGCCGGGCATATTAACCCATGTCCTGCTCTCGATTGTTGCCTACGGTCTGTTAACACTGGCTGTTTTTCAATCGTTGCTGCTATTGATTCAGGACAGGCAGCTCAAGAACAAGCACCCATCGGGGCTGATCCGGAGCTTCCCCCCTCTGCAAACCATGGAAAGCCTGCTGTTTGGTTTTCTGTGGGCGGGTTGGGCTGTATTGTCCTTGTCCCTGATTTCCGGCTGGCTGTTTCTCGAAGACATGCTTGCCCAGCACCTGGTGCACAAGACGGTTCTGTCCTGTGTGGCGTGGGTCCTGTTTGGCGTCCTGCTGTGGGGGCGTCATCGCATGGGCTGGCGTGGACACAAGGCCATCCGCTGGACACTGGCCGGCTTCTGCCTATTGATGCTCGCGTATTTCGGCAGCAAGCTGGTACGTGAATTCATCCTGCACATCTGAAGATCGCCTCATAGGCCCTTTGCCCTTCGCAAGCCTTGCCGTTTCCGGCAAGGCTTGTCCATAATCCAAAGGCTTACCCAGCTAAACGTCTCTCTCTGCGGTTACCCCCTCGCCGATAGAGCCGCGTCATAACAGGCTAACGATTCACATCCGCACCGGATGATTACGCACCTGCGCCTTACCCGGGCAAGCGTACGAGTCAGGCCATAAAAAACGACAGCGCCTGGGACATCCAATGACTGCTACTGCAACCTACGAGGCGGAACCTGTTTCGCCTGCCGCGCCTGCAAACTCTACAGCCCGTATCGCAACGGCAAGCTTTATCGGCACGGCTATCGAGTTTTACGATTTTTATGTCTACGCTACCGCCGCTGCGCTGGTCATCGGCCCGGTGTTCTTTCCACAAACATCTGCGATTGCGCAAACACTCAGCGCATTCATCACCTTTGGCATCGCTTTCCTGGCCCGTCCTCTCGGCTCTGCACTGTTTGGCCATTTCGGCGATCGGATTGGTCGAAAATCCACTCTAGTGGCTTCGCTCCTCTTGATGGGTGTTTCGACCACGCTGATCGGCCTGCTCCCTGGCTATGCCAGCATAGGTGGCTGGGCCCCCGTGCTGTTGTGCGTTCTCAGATTCGCCCAAGGGCTTGGGCTGGGCGGAGAATGGGGTGGCGCCGCGCTGCTGGCAACGGAAAATGCGCCGAAGAACAAGCGAGCCTGGTTTGGCATGTTTCCTCAGCTGGGCCCGTCTATCGGCTTTCTTGCGGCTAACGGCTTGTTTCTCGCGCTGGCCGTGCTGCTATCGGACGAGCAATTTAAGGCCTGGGGCTGGCGGATTCCTTTCATCCTGAGCGCCGCCTTGGTAATGGTTGGCCTTTATGTCCGCCTCAAACTAAGTGAAACACCAGTGTTTGCCAAAGCCATGGAGCGACACGAAAAGCTACGTCTTCCATTAACCGAAGCAATTACCAAGCACTGGCATCCCATGCTGCTGGGCGCCTTATCCATGGTGGTGTGCTATGCGCTGTTCTATATCTCAACGGTGTTTTCGCTGAGCTATGGCGTTAAAACACTAGGGTTCAGCCGAGAGGGCTTTCTAGGGCTCCTGTGCTTTGCCGTTCTGTTCATGACTCTGGCTACACCTCTGTCGGCCTGGCTTGCCGACCGTTATGGCCGCAAACCAGTTCTGGCAATCAGTGCAGCCGCCGCCCTGCTGTCAGGCTTTGCCATGGAGCCGCTGCTTACCCATGGCTCAACAGGTAGCATTGCGCTTTTCCTGGCGCTGGAGCTGTTTCTCATGGGTATGACGTTCGCACCGATGGGCGCGCTGTTACCGGAGATTTTCCCCACCCACGTCAGGTATACCGGCGCCTCGGCCGCGTATAACCTCGGCGGCATCCTGGGTGCCTCGGTAGCGCCTTATATTGCGCAGAAGCTAGCCGATACCGGAGGCTTGAGCTGGGTAGGAGGTTATGTTTCCGCAGCGGCGCTGATCAGCTTGATTGCCGTACTGTGCCTTAAGGAAACACGAGATCGGGAATTGTAATCAAGCGACAGCCCTGTGCAGGCAGGGCTGTCGTCCCGAAGGATTAAAGCGTTACGCTGATGGCTTGCGACGCCTTGGTCGCCTTTTCACGGGCCGCTTCCACCGACTCATCTCGAGCCAGTGCCACGCCCATTCGGCGCTGCCCTGCCACTTCAGGCTTGCCAAACAGGCGCAGGGCCGTATCCGGATCACTTAGCGCTGCACCCAGATTGCCGAAACTTGTCTGGGTAGATTGTCCTTCAACCAGCAGTACGGCAGAGGCTGATGGACCAAACTGGCGAATGACCGGTATCGGTAATCCCAGAATGGCACGGGCATGAAGGGCAAACTCAGAGAGATCCTGAGAGATCAGCGTTACCAGGCCTGTATCATGGGGACGTGGAGAGACTTCACTGAACCACACCTGATCGCCTTTGACAAACAGCTCAACACCAAACAGACCACGCCCGCCCAGCGCCTCGGTAACCGCCCTGGCGACACGCTCGGACTCAGCAAGTGCCTTGGGACTCATCGCTTGCGGCTGCCAGGACTCATGGTAATCACCTTTTACCTGACGATGACCAATAGGTTCGCAGAACGATGTTCCATTGACATGACGGACTGTCAGCAAGGTGATTTCATAGTCAAAGTCGATAAAGCCTTCAATAATGACGCGTCCCTTACCCGCTCGTCCGCCCTCCTGAGCATAATCCCAGGCGGCCTGAATGTCTTCGCTGCACTTGATAACGCTCTGCCCCTTGCCGGAGGAGCTCATGATCGGCTTCACGACACAGGGCATGCCTACAGATTCGACGGCAGCGGCATACTCTTCAAAGGTGTCCGCGAAGTGATACGGTGAAGTGGGCAAACCCAACTCCTCCGCAGCCAGACGGCGAATACCTTCGCGGTTCATGGTCAGCTGCGCAGCGCGTGCAGTAGGCACGACGGTATACCCTTCACCCTCCAGCTCAACGAGGGTTGCCGTGGCAATTGCCTCGATCTCGGGCACGATGTAATGAGGTTTTTCCTGCTCGATGATCGCGCGAAGCGCGGCGCCATCCAGCATATTGATGACATGACTACGATGGGCTACCTGCATGGCCGGTGCATTGGCATAACGATCGACGGCAATGACCTCCACACCCAAACGCTGTAGCTCGATGACAACTTCTTTACCAAGCTCACCAGAGCCACATAACAGAACGCGAGTGGCGGTAGGTGACAATGGAGTTCCTATCTGGGTCATGCAGCATCCTCTGGTGTATACAGTCATGGATTTAACCGGGCTGCCCCATAGCGACAACGCACTCGATCGCTATCTGAGGTGCCCTTAGAAATAGTGGCCAGCGGCGCAGGCACGTTCCTCACACAGCTGCAAGACCCTACGCCGCTCGGTGTTGGTCATACGTCCCCATTGAGATATTTCCTGAGCGGTGCGCTGGCATCCTGTGCACATATCGGCCTCATCCAGCACACAGACTTGCACGCAGGGAGAGCGAACAGGCTTTTCGTTTTCATTCATGTCCAAGGCTGTCATCTCGTACAGGCAGCGGCCTGATAACGTATCGTTGGCATGAATTCTACTTGGCCTGATGGCAGAAGTGCATCAAAAGGCATCATTTCTCAACTGAATGAGGCGGCTCATGGAGCGAAATGCCGGCATCATAGAGCAGGTTGACCAGCTCCACGATAATGGCAGCCGTCAGGCCCCAGATCCGATACTCACCGTACTGATAACTTGGGATATAGGAACGTCGCCCTTGCTCATCGATCCTCAGCGTGACTTCTGGAGGCACTTCGCACAGAAAGCTGAGCGGAACCGTAAATACGGCTGCGATTTCAGCGTCGTTGGGCGTGTACTCCACGTAATCGGGAATAATGCCGACATAAGGCGTTACCTTGATCCCGTAATAAGAAATCAAGGGGCTCAACGGCCCTACTACTTCAACCAGCCCCGGCGGCAGACCAATCTCCTCATACGCCTCACGCAGCGCTGTATGAATAAGGTCCGGATCTTCCGGATCACGTCGCCCACCTGGTAATGCGACCTCTCCCCCATGCGTCGACAGATTGCTGGCGCGCAGCGTCAGAACCAGCTCAGGATCATCACCTCGAATAATAGGCAACAATACGGCGGCTTCGGGGTGTGTACGATCAGTCTCCAGGTGACGCGGTCGATAATGCCGCAATCGATGGAGCAACTCATCCACGATGCTTTCTCCACACGCTTACTCTTGAGGCATCATGGCATGGAATATCCAGCTTGCCCAACCCCTTGCTTGCAGCCTCAGCTCCTCGCAAGATGGCAGGACGACGAGGAGGCATCATGAAATTCTGTAACTATTGCGGCGGCACGCTGGTTCAGCGCATTCCCGAGGGGGATACGCGCCCTCGCTACATCTGCACACAGTGCCACACGGTGCACTACCAGAACCCTCGCATTGTGGCGGGATGCCTGCCCGTCTGGGGAGATAAAGTACTTTTATGTCGCCGCGCCATTGAACCTCGCCGCGGCTACTGGACACTCCCGGCCGGCTTCATGGAAAACGGCGAAACGATCGAACAGGCCGCCGCCCGTGAGACTTGGGAGGAAGCCTGCGCTAACGTCGGCAACCTCAAGCTCTATACCTTATTCGACCTGCCCCATATCAATCAGGTTTATATGCTGTTCCGCGGCGAGCTTGTCGGCGGGTCGTTTGGCATTGGTGAAGAAAGCCTGGAAACAGCCCTGTTTGACGAAGCAGATATCTCCCTTGGTCGTCACTCGCTTTTCCGACCATTGCGCGTACCCTAGAATGCTTTTTTGCTGATCGCCGAACCGGTCACTATTCAGTGCATCATGAAGGCATCGCACCCATGCTGGAACGCTAGTTCCAGCTGATATATACAGAGTGAACAGCAGCACGCCTTGGCTGCTTTCTGCAGTCGCTTAGCTAGGGATTATTTTTCAAATGCGCCGGATGTATTGGCTTACTGCTTTCTGTTGCCTGTTTTTCTCTACCCTCTGCCTTGCCAGCACGACAACAACACTTGATGGCCGGACAATCGACAAGGTGCTGGTCATAAAGTCGATGAACAAGCTTGAGCTGCTCAGCAAGGGCGAAACCATCAAGTCCTACCGGGTATCACTGGGCAAATTCCCCAAGGGGCCCAAGTTTCGCGAAGGGGATCAGCGCACGCCAGAAGGCTTCTACTGGATAGACTGGCGAAAGACGAGCGACAAGTTCAATCTGTCGATGCACATCTCATACCCCAATGCACAGGACCTGGCACGCGCAAAAGCAGCAGGCGTGCCACCGGGCAGCATGATTATGATTCACGGCACACCTATCGATGAAGAATACCCAGAGTGGTATTTTTCTTCGCTGAACTGGACGAATGGATGCATTGCGCTAACCAATGCAGATATGCGTGAAATCTGGACGCTGGTCAAGGACGGTACGTTGATCGAGATACGCCCCTGAAGCTCCCGTACACACCTTGAAGCACAGGAGTCACAACGTTCGGCCTTGATCTAGAATGACGCCAGCTGCCACACCTCATAGGCTGGCGTCTCATAGGGATGGGCTTTGCGTAACGCCTCGACAGCCTGCTTTACATAGTCATCGGTCACGACCAGCTCTACTTTCCATTCTGCCACGCGCTCCAGCTCGCCAATCTTCCCTAGAAAAGGGTTGCTTCCAGCACATGGGCGAAACTGCCCCTCCCCCAAGACCTGCCAGCAGCACGCCTCGTAATTACCGATGCGACCACCTCCTGCAGAAAATACCGCGTCCTTGACGGACTCCAGATGGCTGCCTGGCACATAGAAGCATAACTTGTACATAAATCCTCCAGATGCAAAAAGGCCGGTCATACCTGAAACAGTATGACCGGCCTTCTCGGACTTATCAGTCTACCCAGACACGCGCATTACGGAACATGCGCATCCAGCCGCCGTCCTCGCCCTGCCAATCACGTGGGATCCAGGAATTTTGAACTGCGCGGAAAACGCGTTCAGGGTGCGGCATCATGATGGTGACGCGACCATCACGGCTGGTCAGGCCCGTAATACCCAGCGGCGAGCCGTTGGGGTTGGCCGGATACGTCTCGGTGACACGCCCATGGTTGTCAACGAAGCGTAGCGAGACGGTGCCAGAGGCATCTGCTGCCTGCAGGGCCGCGGCGTCCCTGAACTCGGCATGGCCTTCACCGTGCGCAATGGCAATCGGCATGCGCGAGCCTGCCATGCCCGCAAAGAACAGGGATGGCGATTCCTGTACCTGTAGCATCGCAATACGCGCTTCGAACTGCTCTGAGCGGTTACGCACGAAGCGTGGCCAGAATTCACTGCCTGGAACAAGCTCGCGCAGGTTCGAGACCATCTGGCAGCCGTTGCAGACGCCTAGCGTAAAGCTATCCGTACGCTCGAAGAATTGCTGGAACGCATCACGTGCACGGGCGTTGAACAGAATCGACTTGGCCCATCCCTCACCGGCACCCAAGACGTCACCGTAGGAGAAACCGCCGCACGCAACGACACCCTTGAAGTCATTCAAATCGACACGACCAGCAAGAATATCGCTCATGTGCACGTCTACCGAGGCAAAGCCGGCACGGTCAAACGCTGCAGCCATTTCGACCTGACCGTTAACGCCCTGCTCACGCAGAACCGCGACCTGAGGCCGTATACCTGTCTTGATATAAGGTGCAGCGATGTTTTCGTTCGGATCAAAGCTCAGCTTGGCAGACAGGCCCGGATTGTTCTCTTCGAGCAATGCGTCGTATTCCTGCTGAGCACAGTCAGCGTTGTCACGCAGTCGCTGGATCTGATAGCTGGTTTCGCTCCAGATACGCTGCAACGAGCGGCGCTCGGCCTTGAAGACGTTCTGCTCGTTATAGGTGATATTGACCTCGTAACCGTTTACCGGCTGGCCAATGACCGCCACGCAATCCTCAAGACCTGCAGCAGTGAACTGCGCCAGCACTTCGGATGTGAAATCCTGAGGCACCTGGATCACAGCACCCAGTTCCTCGGCAAACAAGGCGCGGGTCAGTTCATCACGGGTAGCGGCCAAGGCATCCAGTTTCAGAGACAGGCCACAGTGACCGGCAAATGCCATCTCCACGAGCGTCGTGATCAGGCCACCATCGGAACGGTCATGATAGGACAGGATGAGCCCGTCCTTATTGAGCCCCTGGATGACGGCAAAGAAGGCCTTGAGGTCCTCTGCATCATCCACATCAGGTGCCTTGTGGCCGATCTTGTTGTGAACCTGCGCCAGAATTGAACCACCCAGGCGGTTCTGGCCTCGACCAAGATCGATCAGGATCAGGTCCGTTTCGCCTTTATCCATGCGCAGCTCAGGCGTCAGGGTCTGACGAATATCCTGCACTGGAGCAAAGCCCGTCACGACCAGCGACAGAGGCGACGTCACGCTCTTGTCTTGACCGTTTTCTTCCCAGCGGGTCTTCATGGACATGGAGTCCTTGCCCACGGGGATGGTGATACCCAAAGCCGGGCACAGCTCCATGCCCACTGCCTTTACCGTATCGTACAGGCGAGCATCCTCACCCGGATGTCCGGCAGCTGCCATCCAGTTGGCGGAAAGCTTGATATCGCTGATTTTCTCGATACGCGCCGACGCCAGGTTGGTCAGTGTTTCACCTACCGCCATCCGGCCAGACGCTGCCGCATCCAGCAATGCCAAGGGCGTACGCTCGCCCATGGCCATTGCCTCGCCGGTATAAGCGGTGTAGCTGGTCGCTGTAACCGCACAGTCAGCCACTGGAACCTGCCAGGGACCAACCATTTGATCACGCGCAACCAGGCCAGTGATGGTCCGGTCACCGATGGTGATCAGAAAGCTCTTGCTGGCAACGGCTGGATGCCGAAGAACGCGCTCTACCGCCTCCTTGAGCTCCAGGCCGGCACCGTCAAAGTCATCACCCAGCGCTTCCTCGCGAGTAGCGGAGCGATGCATACGTGGAGGCTTGCCCAGAAGAACATCTAGCGGCATGTCGACCGCATTATTTTCAAAATGGCTGTCCGCTACCGTGAGACGACGCTCTTCAGTAGCCTCGCCAACTACCGCGAACGGGCAACGTTCACGCTCACAAATGGCCTTGAAAGTTTCAAAGTTCTCAGCGTCCACGGACAGCACATAGCGTTCCTGGGACTCGTTGCACCATATCTCGAGCGGGCTCATGCCGGGCTCGTCGTTAGGTACGTTGCGCAGCTCAAAGCGACCGCCACGACCGGCATCGTTGACAAGCTCAGGGAAGGCATTGGATAGACCGCCTGCGCCTACGTCATGGATGAAGGTAATAGGGTTTTTGTCACCCATCTGCCAGCAGCGGTCGATCACCTCCTGGCAGCGGCGCTCCATCTCGGGGTTTTCACGCTGCACGGAAGCGAAGTCCAGGTCTGCCGAGCTGGAGCCAGTGGACATCGACGAGGCAGCGCCTCCACCCAGGCCGATCAACATGGCCGGGCCACCCAGGACAATCAGCTTGCCACCTACGGAGATATCACCTTTCTGGACATGGTCGGCACGGATGTTACCCATACCGCCCGCCAGCATGATCGGCTTGTGATAGCCCCGGACCTCTTCGCCACGTGGGGTTTCAACCGCCTGCTCGAAGGTACGGAAGTAACCTGCCAGTGCCGGGCGGCCAAATTCGTTGTTGAACGCCGCGCCGCCCAATGGCCCTTCGATCATGATATCGAGTGGTGTCACGATGCGTTCGGGCTTGCCGTATGGCTTTTCCCAAGGTTGCTCGAAACCTGGGATATTCAGGTTGGAAACCGTGAAACCGGTCAGACCTGCCTTGGGTTTTGCACCACGACCGGTCGCCCCCTCGTCTCGGATTTCGCCACCCGAACCCGTAGAGGCGCCAGGGAATGGTGCAATTGCTGTCGGGTGGTTATGGGTTTCCACCTTCATCAGGATATGAATCGGCTCCTGATTGGCGCTGTACTGACGAGTCTGCGGGTCAGGATAGAAACGACCGGCAGTAAATCCCTCGATCACCGCAGCGTTATCCTTGTAGGCAGACAAGACGCCTTCACGGTGCATTTCATAGGTGTTCTTGATCATACCGAACAGGGATTTTTCCTGGCCTTCGCCATCGATATCCCAGCTGGCATTAAAGATCTTGTGACGGCAGTGCTCGGAGTTTGCCTGAGCAAACATCATAAGCTCGATGTCATGGGGGTTGCGACCCAGTCCCTGGAAACTCTTGACCAGGTAATCGATCTCATCATCCGCCAGGGCAAGACCTAGTTCGCTGTTGGCCTTTTCCAGCGCGGCACGGCCGCCATTCAGGATATCGATGACCGTCAGCGGCTTGGGCGTCGCATGACTGAACAGGGCTTCAGCCTCATCCAGACCTCCCAGTACGAGCTGGGTCATACGATCATGCAGGGTGGCAGCCACAGCCTGAACATCGGCATCGGACAGATCGCCGGCAATATAATAGGCGACGCCCCGCTCGATGCGCTCGATCTTGGCCAGACCGCAATTATGGGCGATGTCAGTGGCCTTGCTGGACCACGGCGAAATCGTGCCAAAGCGCGGGACTACCAGGAACAGCCGGCCTACAGGGTCTTGTACCGGAACACTGGGTCCGTATTTGAGCAAGCGCTCAAGCACGTGCTCCTCTTCAGCGGTAAGCGTGCCGACCACCTCGGCAAAATGAGCGAACTCGGCATAAAGTCCGGAAACACCCGGCACTTTACGGGTCAGTTGGTCGAGCAGTTTGCCGTGACGAAACGAAGAAAGAGCGGGAGCGCCGCGCAAGATCAGCATCGTAGGACAGCCTCGGGGCTAGAGGAATTTCAGGGGCCGGTATTCTACCGCAAAGGACCCGGCGAGACACCTTTAGGCGACAAAGGTTTCGCTAATGCTGCGTCAAACCGACTCATCCAGCCGTCCTGAGAAGCGCTTCGCTCCAGAAATAACGACCTCTCGATGACTTGAAGACGTCCCTTGGAAACCCCGGAATCATCGCGACTGATCCCATTTCACTCGGATATTTTGGCCTTGCTTAGCAAAAATTGGTTACGAGTGGAATCCAGGCAATAGAAAATTCTGTGGCGCTCCCCTGGTATGGCACTTGGATAGCTTTGCGTATACTGAGTGGATGTTTGCACACCATGCGCTTTGCCTGAAACGAATCGCCTGCATCATGGCGACTGCGATCTTTCTGTTGCTCCAGGGGTGCGAAGAGCCTGACGAAGCTCCTCCCAAACAACCCACTACCCTGGAACGGATACAGAAGGAGGGTGTTCTACGCGTTATTACCCGCAACAGCCCGGCGACCTATTTCCAGGACCGTAACGGTGATACCGGCTTCGAATACGAGCTGGTGAAAAGCTTCGCCGACAGTATGGGGCTCAAACTGCAGATCGAAACTGCAGATAACCTGGATGATCTTTTCAACCGTCTCGACAGTGCTGAAGGACCAGTCCTGGCAGCGGCAGGCCTGACGCCCAGCCCGGCACGGCACGAGAAGTTCCACTTCTCACATCCCTATCTTGACGTTGTTCCGCAGGTCATCTACCGCAATGGTTCACGGCGCCCTGCACAGGTAAGCGATCTGGTAGGCAAGCGCATCATGGTGCTTAAGGGAAGCAGCCAGGCGGAACAATTGGCCGCGCTCAAACCCCAGCAGCCGGATCTTACCTACGAAGAGTCCGATCAGGTCGAGGTGGCTGACCTGCTGAAGATGGTCGATGAGGGCCAGATCGATCTTACGCTGGTCGACTCCAACGAGCTGGCCATGAATCAGGTCTACTTTCCCAACGTGCGCGTCGCCTTTGATCTCGGAGATGGGCAAAGCCTCGCCTGGGTAACAGCCGAGCGCGAAGACGGCACCTTGATGAAAGCCATCAACGCTTTTATCGACAAGGCCAAGCAGGACAATACACTTCAGCACCTCAAGGAGCGCTACTACGGTCATGTGGATGTTCTGGGGTATGTAGGCGCCTACACCTTTGCCCAGCACCTGCAACAACGCCTACCTGTTTATGAAAAGCACTTCCGCAAGGCCGCACAGCAACGGGAGGTCGATTGGCGGCTTTTGGCTGCCATCGGGTATCAGGAATCGATGTGGCAGGCTGATGCGACCTCAAAAACCGGGGTACGCGGCCTCATGATGCTGACCAACAACACAGCCCAGGCCATGGGCGTGTCCAACCGGCTCGACCCCTTCCAGAGCATCGAGGGCGGCGCCCGGTATTTCAATCAGATTCGCGGCGAGCTTCCCGAGTCGATCAAGGAGCCGGATCGGACCTGGTTCGCCCTGGCAACCTACAACATTGGCAGTGCGCATATTGCAGATGCGCGAAAGATGGCGCAGGACGAAGGGTTGGATCCTAATCGCTGGCTGGACGTCAAACGCATGCTGCCACGACTCAGTCAGAAGCAATGGTATAGCAAGACCCGTTACGGCTATGCCCGAGGCGGCGAAACGGTGCACTTCGTGCAGAATATTCGCCGCTACTACGACATTCTGACCTGGGTGACCCAGCCGCAAATGGAAGGCTCACAGCTGGCCAAGAGCGGCATGCACCTGCCCGGTATCGCTGAAAAGGAACCCGAGCAGGAAATGTAGCCGACGGGCCTAGACCGTCTTTGGCTTTGAAGGGTTGGCGATCAGTTTATCTACCGCCTTGGCTGCGGCCACCATGCCAAAGGTTGCGGTCACCATCATGACCGCACCAAAACCGCCGGAGCAATCCAGTCGTACCCCTTCCCCTACAAAGCTTTTCTGCTGGCACACGCTGCCATCCGGCTTGGGATAACGCAGCTGCTCGGTCGAGAACACGCACGGCACGCTGTAGTGCCGGCTGGGGTTACGTGAAAACCCATAGTCGCGGCGCAGCAGTGAACGTACGCGGGACGCCAGCGGATCGTTATAGGTCCGGTTCAAATCGACGACCTGAATCTGGGTCGGGTCGATCTGACCACCCGCTCCACCGGTTGTGATGATGTTGATCTTGCGGCGCTTGCACCATGAGATCAGAGCAGCTTTGGACGCGACGCTATCGATACAGTCCAGCACCAGATCCATCTCCGGCGTGATGTAATCCGCCATGGTCTCCCGCGTGACGAAATCCGCCACGGCATGGACGGCGCACGCCGGGTTGATTGCCCGGATGCGCTCAGCCATCACATCGACCTTGGCCCGTCCCACCTGTCCTTCCAGCGCATGGATTTGTCGGTTGGTATTGCTGATGCAGACATCGTCCAGATCGAACAGACTGATACGGCCAACGCCACTACGCGCCAGGGCCTCGGCCGCCCAAGACCCTACGCCACCAATACCGACTACCGCGACATGACTGGCAGCCAGACGCTCGAGCGCATCGTTACCATACAAGCGGGCAATGCCACCAAAGCGTTGTTGATCAATATTCATAACGGCTCTCACTCAGCGAGCTAACAGTATAAAGACATGCCACGTCATTGTTGATCACCGAAGAGCGACGCTCCTTATGGCGTTTTGCTTTACCATGGACAACTTTTCGTGCCCTTGCTCCTTCAGGATTCATCCATGACGACCCTTACCCCGACGCTCGAGCTTGCCTGCGAGCTCATCCGCCGCCCCTCCGTCACACCGGTCGACGAGGGTTGCCAAGCCCTTATGATGACGCGGCTTGAAGCAGCAGGTTTTGCGCTCGAGCCCATGCGTATCGAAAACGTCGATAATTTTTGGGCACGCCGGGGAGGCGAAGGTCCGGTGTTGTGCTTCGCCGGGCATACCGACGTCGTGCCGACCGGGCCGGTCGAGGCCTGGCAACAAGGCCCCTTCGATGCTCAGGTCGATGCAGACGGCATGCTCCTGGGGCGTGGCGCAGCGGACATGAAAGGCAGCCTGGCCAGCATGATCATCGCGGTCGAACGCTTCGTAGCCGATCACCCCAACCATCGAGGCGCCATTGCCTTTCTGATTACCAGTGATGAAGAAGGGCCTGCCCTGCACGGGACACGCGCGGTTGTCGAACGTCTGCGTGCACGCAATGAACGCCTGGACTGGTGCATTGTAGGCGAGCCTTCCAGTACGACGCTTCTAGGCGACGTCGTCAAGAACGGTCGCCGCGGTTCGCTCAACGGCAAGTTGACGATTCGTGGCAAGCAAGGCCACGTGGCCTACCCTCATCTGGCCCGCAACCCCATTCATCTGGCCGCAGCGGCGCTGGCAGAACTTGCCGCTGAGCAGTGGGATGCCGGTAATGACTTTTTCCCGCCCACCACGTTCCAGATCTCCAACCTGAACTCGGGCACAGGCGCAAATAACGTAATCCCGGGCGAACTGAATGCCCTGTTCAACTTCCGCTTTTCGACCGAGTCGACCGAAGAGGGACTCAAGGCGCGCGTTGAGGCTATCCTGAACAAGCATAACCTTGACTGGCACATTGACTGGTCTCTTTCGGGCCTGCCCTTCATCACCGAGCCTGGCGAATTGCTGGACGCTATCGCCTCGAGCATCCAGGCGGTTACCGGTCTTACAACAGAAGCCTCTACCAGCGGCGGGACCTCGGATGGTCGCTTTATTGCCACGCTTGGCACACAGGTGGTTGAAGTCGGGCCTGTTAACGCCACGATTCATCAGGTCAATGAGCGAGTATTGGCTAGTGACCTGGATTTGTTGACCGAGGTGTACTACCAGACTCTGGTAAGGCTGCTGGCATGATATTGATCTGCCCCCTCTGCTCAGCCCAGCTGACCGAGGCACAACAAGGTGTTGTCTGTGAGCAAGGCCACCGTTTTGACCGTGCACGCCAGGGCTATTTGAACCTGCTGCCTGTACAGCACAAGAAAAGCCGTGACCCTGGCGACAATGCCGAGATGGTTGAGGCGCGTCGCCACTTTCTCGATGCTGGCCACTATGCTCCGCTGGCGCAGCGTCTGGCGGAACTGGCACAGGAAAAAGCACCGGCTCGCTGGGTCGATATTGGTTGCGGCGAAGGTTTTTATACCATGCGTCTGGCAGAAGCACTGCCACAGAGCGATGGTTACGCGCTGGACATCTCCCGTGAGGCGGTACGCCGGGCGAGTCGCCGGGCGCCGCAGGTGAACTGGCTGGTTGCCAGCATGGCCCGTATTCCCTTGCCCAACACAAGCTGCCAGCTCCTCACCAGCGTATTCAGTCCGATTGACTGGGCTGAAGCCGTACGCTTGGTGACGCCCGGCGGCGGCGTGCTGCGCCTTGGTCCGGCGCGTGATCATCTGATCGAACTGCGCCAGCGGCTGTACGATGATGTGCGTGATTATGACGAGGCCAAGCACCTGCAGGGCTTACCTTCGGCGCTGACATTGGCCGACAGTGAAACCTTGAATTTTCGCCTCAGCCTGGAAACTCGCGAAGCTCGAGCCGATCTGCTATCCATGACACCCCATGGTTGGCGTGTTAATGCCGAGCGTCGCGAACGCGTACTGGCTGAACCCTTCGAGGTCACCGTTGCCGTACGCTACGATTGGATTACCCGGACCTGAAAGCCCTATCGAGATTAACCATGCGCCAGCCAGACATTGAAATCTACCTCAAGGATGCCGACCAGCCTGCTATTACCGAGTGGCTGAGCCAGGCGCTGGGTACCTGCAGCGAGTGGCGCCAGCAGGGGCAAACCTACAAGTGTACGGTCGACTACCAGGGCACTGTGATTCCAGTAACCTGGCTACCCAAAGCTGTCGGCAAATGGAACAGCCTTTTGCTGGAAAGCGATGCAACCCCCTGGGAAGACGATCTGGCCTGCGCCAAGGCAGCCGCTGCCGCACTGGATATCCAGGTACGGTGCGCCCCAGGGAGCTGGGAAGAGGAACAGGGCGAGGATGATGCCGATCGCTGGATAAAAGTCACCTCAGCCGGCATAGAAGAAATCATCTGGCGAACCTGAAGATTTGCCAGTAATAAAAAAGCCCGTCAGCTCAACTGACGGGCTTTTTTTCAGGATTCAAAGCTTGGAGACGTCTTCGGCCTGTAGACCTTTCTGGCCCTGAATCACAGAAAACTCCACCTTTTGGCCTTCAATCAGCGAGCGATGCCCCTCGCCACGGATGGCGCGGTAATGAACAAACACATCCGGGCCACTCTCACGTTGAATGAATCCATAACCTTTGGCGTCATTGAACCACTTGACGGTTCCGGTCTCACGTTCAGCCATTACCACTCTCCAAGCTTCGCAATTATTATCTGTGCCCTTGCAGGACAGCTCCCCAGCCGATCCGAGTCATCCTCATGGCCTTCCAGGCCAAACAACTGATGCTCGTTTCCGCCGTACCGGCGTATAAAGCAAAAGTTTCCAGGCAATTGCAACAGGTTTTATCACTAAAATGTTTTATGCTCTTTTTTGGTGCTAATTACGTATTAATCGTAACTGAAAGCACAAAATTCGTGCTTTATAACAACAAATTGCGTAATCGAAATGTCAAAAAAAGAGCGCCAATCAAGCAGTGCCTGAGCCTCTTTAGTTTTGCTGACGAGTGTTTCAGTCTGATGATCGTGGGCTTTGCGCCATCGGGCCATTACGGCACACTGCTCGCTTGAATTTCAGGTACATGTCATGAATCGCTCCCCTTTTCGCCGCATGCTATTTGCTGCCTTCAAACGCCTGCTGTACACCTGGGTTCGCTCGCAGACCATCAATCAGTCAGCAGTAACCCTCAAGCTCGACCGCAGCAAGCCGGTGATCTATGTTCTGCAGGAGCATTCGCTAAGCGATCTGGCCGTCCTGGATGCCGAATGCATCAAAAATGGCCTGCCCCGTCCGGTAACACCCGTAACGATTGGGGATGTGGTCGAACCGAATGCCTATATCTATACAACGCCCTCACCTGACTGGCTGGGTCGTCCTACCAGGCGTAACGTTCCACCCTGCCTTACCCGACTGCTTGAAGCTGTTGGCCAAAGCACAGTCGAAGATGCCCAGATCGTACCTGTCAGCGTGTTCTGGGGGCAGTCGCCTGACCGTGAAACAAGCCTTTGGAAACTGCTCTGGACAGATAACTGGGTCATTGCAGGCCGACTACGCAAACTGGCACGCATCGTTGTTCTGGGCCGTATGACACGGGTGTTGTTTTCCGAGCCCATCCATTTGAGCCGGCTTGTCGCCCAGAACAAAGGGCAGGAGCGCACTCAACGCATGGTGCTGCGTATCCTGAGAGTGCACTTTCGCAACCTGAAAACAGCGGTTATCGGCCCCGATATCTCCCACCGGCGCAATCTGGTCAAAAGCCTGATCCAGGCCCCCCAGGTTCGTGAGGCAATCGAACATGAAGCCAGGCATGGGAACACATCTCATGCACAAGCCGAGCAGCAGGCTTTGGAGTATGCCCAGGAAATAGCCTCGGACTTCTCGTATCCGGTAGTACGCTGCCTTGAAGTCATCTTGACCTGGTTCTGGAACAAGCTCTATGAAGGGCTGCGGGTAAATCATATCGAGCGCGTCCAGAATGTGGCGCAGGGCAACGAGATCGTTTATGTGCCCTGCCACCGCAGCCACATGGACTATCTGCTTCTGTCCTACCTGTTATTTCACAATGGACTGACGCCTCCACACATCGCAGCAGGTATCAACCTGAACATGCCCGTCGTGGGAAATATTTTGCGCCGTGGCGGTGCCTTCTTTATGCGCCGTAGCTTCAAGGGCAATGCGCTCTATACCGCTGTCTTCAATGAATACATGCACACCCTGTTTTCCCGGGGCTTCTCGACCGAATACTTTGTAGAAGGCGGTCGCTCGCGAACGGGACGGATGCTGCAGCCACGCACCGGCATGCTGGCCATTACCTTGCGCAGCTTTTTGCGGGACTCCCGTCGTTCGCTGGTATTCGTGCCAGTGTACATTGGCTACGAGCGGGTCTTTGAAGGCCGCACTTACCTGGGCGAGTTACGGGGAGCGGCCAAGAAGAAGGAATCTATCTTTGATGTGTTCAAGGCCGTAGGGGCCTTGCGCAAGCGCTTCGGTCAGGTGTGGGTCAATTTTGGCGAGCCCCTGAGCCTGCCGCAGTTTCTGGACCAGCGCCAGGAAGGCTGGCGTAATCTCTCCTTTGATCATGATGCCCGCCCTGAGTGGTTCAGCACGCTGACTCACTGCCTGGGTGAGGTGGTGGCTCGCAGGATCAACGATGCGGCAGCCATCAACCCCGTTAATCTGGTGGCATTGATCATGCTATCCACCCATCGACAGGCGATGGATGAGCGCGCTTTGGTTGGCGTACTAGACCTTTACCTGGGGCTTTTGCGAAAGGTTCCCTACTCGCCCTCTGCAACCCTGCCCGAGGGTGACGGACAAGCGCAGGTGGACTACGTGAAGAGTCTGAACCTGCTGGCCGAGCAACAGGATGCGCTGGGCCGTATACTCTATCTCGATGAGCAGAATGCCATCCTGATGACCTACTATCGCAACAACATCCTGCACATTTTTGCATTACCGGCATTACTGGCCAGTTTCTTCCAGAACACGCCTCGCATGAGCCGAGAGCAGATTCACCGGTTTACCCTGGCGCTATACCCTTATTTACAAGCCGAACTGTTCATCCGCTGGGACCGCGACGAGCTGCCCGCCATGATTGATCAGTGGCTGGCAGCGCTGGTGGAGTATGACCTGCTTCAGCAAGAGGACGAGACCTTCAAACGCCCGCCTCCCAGCTCACGGCAGTTTGTACGTCTGGCACTGCTGGCCCGCAGCATTCAGCAAACGTTACAGCGTTATTACATGGCCATTGCCCTACTGCTCAACCAGGGCCAGGGTAGACTAACCGCCAGCGAGCTGGAGGAATTGTGTACCGTCATGGCACGGCGACTTTCCATCCTGCATGGACTGAACGCACCGGAATTCTTTGACAAAAGCCTGTTCCGGCATTTTATCGAAACGTTATTGAAAGAAGGCGTGCTGCACAAGAACGCCGAAGGCAAGCTTGGCCACCATGAACTGCTGGGCGAGCTGGCCGAAGAAGCTGGCAAGCGAATGCTGCCTGCCGAAATACGCTTGTCGATTCGACACGTGGCATTGGAACGGCCCGATGAACCCAGCATTCCGCCCTCAGTTCCGATGCCCGATTGACCCATTCAGAAGAGACCTTATGTCATGCGCAAGATTGTTCTGTTAAGTCTGACCAGCCTGTTGCTTACGGCCTGTAGCGGCGGGCTGCGCCCAGTTTTCGAACCTGGCCCTACCCCTACGACTCCCAGCACGAGCAAACCTCCGGTCATCATGCCGCAACCCGGTACGCCTTCACCGGCCAAACGTAGCCTGGAAGGTGATGCCTATTTCGAACAGTCCGAACCCTTGCCGCCTACCGCCAAACTGACTGTCAGTCTGCACAATGCGGCCACGGGCGATACGCCCTCAGGGCGCCTCGCACAACGTACCGTTTTCGTGAAACAGGAAACACCTATCCCTTTCCGCCTGGACTACGATCCGTCGAAGGTCAAGTCTGGTCAGCGCTATGCCATCAGCGCTCGCGTATTGCTGGGTGGCCGCCCGCTGTTCCTGACACCAAAGGCAATACCGGTGCAACTCAATAGCACCAACGACCAGCCGGTTGAAATCAAGCTGACCCCCGTCCGTTGATACAAGGGATATAGATGAAACGTTTCGCGCTTACGCTTGCGGCCTTAACCTTATCGGTCAACGCCTTTGCCTTGAGTCTGTCTGACTTTTCCCAACAAGATTCCGCCAGCGCCATGAAGGACGCACTGACTCAGGGCGCGCAAATCGCGGTTCAACAACTGGGTAAACCGGGAGGATTCACCAACAACCCGGAAGTCCGTATTGAGCTGCCTGGAAAACTGGGCAAAGCATCCGCCCTGCTCAAGCAGTTCGGTATGGGTGCGCAGGTAGAACAGCTGGAAACCAGCATGAACCAGGCTGCCGAAGCCGCTGTGCCGAAGGCGCAGGCACTGCTGATCGATGCGGTCAAACGTATGACGGTTCAGGACGCCAAGGGCATTCTGACCGGCGGGGACAATGCGGCCACGCAGTATCTGGATCGCTCCAGCCGAGACCAGCTTCGCGCTCAATTGATGCCCATCATCAAGCAGGCAACGGACAAGGTAGGCTTGGCTCAGCAATACAACGCCCTGGCTGGCAAAGCTGCTGCCTTCGGCGCGGTGGACGCCAAGAGTGCAAACGTTGAAAGCTACGTCACGGACCAGGCGCTTAATGGGTTATTCACCGTAATCGCTGACCAGGAACGCGCACTCCGGGAAAACCCGGCCGCCGCCGCTACCAACATTGCCAAAAAAGTGTTCAGTACGCTTTGAGGATATAACGGGCCGAGTAATCGAATAACCCGGCCCGATGCCTTACAAAGGCGGCAACGCCCAGTCGATGGGCGTAAGGCCTGACTGCTCCAGAAACTTGTTCGTCCGGCTGAAATGGCCGTTGCCGATAAAGCCTCGATGGGCAGAGAGGGGTGACGGATGGGGTGAGCGCAGGATCAAATGCTTTTGTGTGTCGATCAGCTTTTCCTTGCTCTGTGCGTGAGCACCCCACAGCAGAAAGACCAGATGGTTACGTTGCTCGCTGACCACCTGAATCACACGATCAGTGAAACGCTGCCAGCCGGCATTGGCATGGGAGCCGGCCTTGGCCTGCTCTACCGTCAGCGAGGTGTTGAGCAACAGTACGCCCTGCTCGGCCCAATGCTGTAGATAGCCATGATTAGGAATGGGCAGATTCAGGTCCCGCTTCAATTCCTTGTAAATATTCTGCAAGGATGGCGGTGCAGGGACACCGGGCTGTACGGAGAAGCACAAGCCATGGGCCTGCCCTGGGCCGTGATAGGGATCCTGCCCCAAGATGACGACCTTTACCTGATCCAGCGGCGTACTGTTCAACGCATTGAAGATCAAGGGGCCTGGCGGATAGATCACCTTGCCGGCCGCTTTTTCGCTGCGCAGAAACTCACCCAATTGCTTCATATAAGGAGCATCGAATTCATCACGCAGTGCGGCTTTCCACTGCGGTTCCAGTTTGATGCGGTCGTCGTCCACGTTATGTCCTCATGTCAATCGAGCGCACCGTAGGAAAGGTGATCTGCTCTGTCAACCATTCATCCCATTTCCTGCCAGCAGGTTCCGCCCCATGAATGTGCGAAGCATAGAGCAATGCCCCAAGGTTGCGCACGATACCTCGTTCCAAATGCCCCAATGCATAACGCAACCCATGTGCTATCAGGGTTTGGAGAAGTTGGCATGGTGCTAGCTATACGACCTATGTGCAGGAGCAGCCGGCATGCCGGAACCGCAGCACCACAACTTGGCGAAATAGATGACTAGGGTTCCGGCTTACGAAAGTAAGTGACTGGTCCGAGAGTCATCGACCTCCGACGAGGTTACACGGCGGGACAAAAGCCCGGGAGAAGACGCGCATTGCGCTGCTCTGCTCCTGCTTGCCCACCACTCATCCGGAGGTTCCATGCGTAAATGCTTGCTTGCCACCCTCGCTCTCAGTCTGACTGCATGGGTCAGCCTACCTTCTCTGGCAGCACCTCGCGACGACTTCAAGGTCTGCTGGACTATTTATGCCGGCTGGATGCCATGGGGTGAAGCCAAGACCCAGGGAATCATCGACAAATGGGCCAAGAAGTACGGCATTACGATCGATGTGGTACAGCTCAATGACTATGTCGAATCCATCAATCAATACACCGCCGGCCAGTTCGATGGCTGCGCCATGACTAATATGGACGCCTTGACCATTCCAGCGGCCGGCGGAGTGGATACGACCGCTCTGATCGTCAGTGACTTTTCCAACGGCAACGATGGCATCGTCATGAAGGGCAAGAGTAAAACCGTTGCGGACCTCAAGGACCAGACCGTCAATCTCGTACAGTTTTCCGTTTCCCATTACCTGCTCGCCCGGGCGCTGGAAACAGTCGGCCTAAGCGAGAAGGACCTGTCTACGATCAATACCTCGGATGCTGACATGGTAGCCGCGTTCAACACGCAGGACGTACAGAACGTAGCGACCTGGAATCCATTGCTCGCTGAAATCAAAACTTCGCCAGACACCACAGAAGTATTCAACTCCAGCCAGATTCCCGGCGAGATCATGGACATGATGGTGGTGAATACCGAAACGTTGAAGGAAAACCCCAATCTCGGCAAGGCCCTGACCGGCGCCTGGTATGAAATGACTGCCCTGATGACAGCCGGAACGCCTGAAGGCCAGGCAGCACTCACGGCCATGGCGAATGCATCGGGTACCGACCTTGCGGGTTTCAAGGCGCAGCTGGCCAATACAAGGCTCTTCTATGCCCCTCAGGACTCCCTGAGCTTCGTACTCAGCCCAGAGCTACCAAAGACGATGGAAAAGATTGCCCGGTTCTCCTTTGATCATGGGCTGCTGGGCGAAGGTGCGCCGGATGCGAATGCCATTGGCATGGCATTCGCCGGCGGTGTAACGGTGGGCGACACCAGCAATATGAAGCTGCGCTTCGACCCGACATACGTGCAAATGGCTGCTGACGGCACGCTTTGACTAAGGCCTAGGCCGTCTCTTGGGCCGGCCCATATCCGCTACACAGGTAATCCACCATGCGCCTGATCAATCGCCAGCCTGATCGCGGAAGTCGTCTGCTTCTCATCCTGCTGCCTTTCGCCCTGCTGCTGTTTGCTTACTTCAGCGGCTCGGCTACCCGCCTAGCGGAAAACCCCAACGACAAGCTCCTGCCCAGCGCGACTCAAATGGCCGCAGCGATAGATCGTCTGGCGTTCAAGGAAGACAAGCGCACCGGTGACTATGTGTTCTGGCAGGACACAATGTCCAGCCTCTCCCGCCTGGCTACCGGACTGGTCATCAGTGCTTCGATCGCACTGGTAGTCGGTATCGCCACAGGTGCCATTCCGCTGTTTGGCGCGCCGCTTTCTCCGCTGGTAACCGTACTCTCCATGGTGCCGCCGCTGGCGATCCTCCCTATCCTCTTTATCGTGTTCGGCTTGGGTGAGCTGTCGAAGGTCATGCTGATCGTCATCGGTATTACACCGGTGCTTATTCGCGACATGGAGCAGCGGGTCCGCGAGATTCCACAGGAACTCTTGATCAAGGCACAAACCCTTGGCGCCAACAGCTGGACATTGATTCTGCGTGTGGTACTGCCTCAAGTCCTGCCTCGTCTTCTGATCGCGTTGCGCCTGGCGCTCGGCTCGGCTTGGTTATTTCTGATTGCCGCCGAGGCTATTGCCAGCACTGACGGACTCGGCTACCGCATCTTTCTGGTCCGCCGCTACATGGCGATGGATGTGATCGTGCCGTATGTCGTCTGGATCACGGCGCTGGCCTGGGCCATGGACGTTGGCCTACGACAGCTGACGCGCTGGGCTTTCCCCTGGTACGACACAGGAGCCCGTTCATGATCCAGGTTAAGAATGTCTGGAAGCAGTACGGTGATCAGGTCGTATTGGAACACCTGAACCTGAGCATTCAAGAGGGTGAGTTCTGTGCCCTGGTAGGGGCTTCCGGCTGCGGTAAATCAACCTTTCTACGGATGCTCTTAGGCCAGGAAAGCCCCACCCGCGGGCACATCCTGTTGGATGGACAACCGCTTTGTGTCGAGCCCGATCCCAGCCGTGGAGTAGTCTTTCAGCGCTACTCCGTATTTCCGCATCTTTCCGTGCTGGATAACGTGGTAATCGGCATGGAGCTCCCCCATTCACGTCTTCTGGGTCGCCTGTTCGGCACCGACAAGCGACGCCTTCGCGAGACGGCAGCGGCCATGCTGAACAGGGTCGGTCTGGGCCATGCGCTCGACAAATACCCCAGCCAGCTTTCCGGTGGCATGCAGCAGCGTCTGGCCATCGCCCAGGCGCTGATTGTGAAGCCACGTATTTTGCTGCTGGATGAGCCTTTTGGTGCGCTCGACCCTGGCATCCGCAAGGACATGCATGTGTTGCTGACCGAGCTGTGGAAGGAGCACAAGCTGACCGTCTTCATGGTCACCCATGATCTTTCCGAAGGCTTCACTCTCGCCAGCCGCGTGTTGGTATTCGACAAGATGCGTATCGATCCCCATGCGCCCAACGCCTATGGCGCACGCATTACTTACAACATCCCGGTAAACCGCAGAAAAACCTCCGGCGCCTTGACGTCGGTGGAAACCCTGCTGGGCCAACCCGCCGTCAACTGAGGATCCTGTTATGAACGAAACACGCCCTGTTGCTTCCCTGTTGCTCGAAGAACACGTTCCCGGAGGCGGTCACACCTCGCTCATCGTCAAACGCGGCCAGTTGCTGCGGATCACCGACGAACTGGGCGGCGCCAATGTCAGCCTGATGCTGTTCAACGCGCAGGAGAAGAGCGAACGCCTGAACCTGCCGGATACACTCAAATGCCAGCACACTGCCAAGCTCACCAAAGGGCATTGCCTGTATTCAGACATGGGCCGCGTGCTGGCCGCCATTGTCGAAGATACCTGCGGCTGGCACGACAGCTTTGGTGGCGTGGCAAATGCCGAAGAAGTCACTGAAAAGTACGGCCCCGGCCGATATCAGGAGCTGCGCAACGGCTTTCACCGCAACGGTACTGACAACCTGCTGGTAGAGATGGGCAAGTGGGGGCTGGGGCAGGAAGATTTACTCATGACACTGAACCTGTTCAGCCGGGTGGACGTGGATGCCGAAGGCGTCTTCCACTTCATCGAAAGCAACTCTTCAGCCGGCGACTACATCGAGCTGTATGCACCCATGAATACCTTGGTTGTACTCACCGCCTTGCAGCACCCGCTGGACCCAACACCCAAATACGCACCGAAATCCGTCACGCTGACATTGAAAAGCGCCGACCCAGGCGTGGCCGACGTCTGCCGTACATCCCGTGAAGAGAATATTCGCGGCTTTATCAACACCGAACGCTTCTTTCTGTGAGGACGACTGCCATGACCATGACTGCTAGCGAAAAACGTCCTGAGGACGCTCTCTACCGTGAGGTCATCCCGGCGGGTGCGCCTTACCTGAAAGAGATCAAGGCCGGCCAAACGATTCGCATTCATGACCTCGAAGGCAATCAGGCTGTTGATACCTTGTTCTATAGCGCGACGAACCCGCGCGAGCGCTATGACGCCCAGCGTACGCTGCGTCGACAGGGCAAGGTCTACCTCACCACCGGGACCGTGTTGTATTCCAACCTGGGCAATCCACTCCTGACCATCGTTGCCGACACCTGTGGCCGACACGACACGCTTGGCGGCGCCTGCGCCCAAGAGAGCAACACCGTGCGCTATGCGCTGGAGAAGCGCTACATGCATAGCTGCCGCGATAACTTTCTCTGCGCCTGCCACCATGACGGCAGGTTGGGCAAGCGCGACATCGCTGCCAACATCAACTTTTTCATGAATGTTCCGGTGACGCCTGAAGGCGGGCTGACCTTCGAGGATGGCATCTCCGGCGCGGGAAAGTACGTAGAACTGCGCGCCGAGACGGATGTAATTGTGATGATTTCGAACTGCCCGCAGCTCAACAACCCATGCAACGGCTGGAACCCAACTCCGGCAGAGGTGCTGATATGGGACTGAAACAGCGACTGCGCACCTGGCTGCATACTCTTTGCCAGAGCCGCTCCGGGCAGTGTTTGAATACACGACGCTCTGAGTGCAAAAGGGACTGAGCGACGCCGAAACGACAGGTATCGCCCCGCTATACCCCCTCCAGCTATGCATGACAACGACTTGGCTCCCGGGACGACCCTGGAGCGTGAAATTACGGCGGGACGGCCCGCCTCCCTTTCGAGGGTGCGACATGTTCACCAAACTCCTGATCGCTAACCGTGGTGCCATTGCCTGCCGTATTCTGCGTACTTTGTGCGACCTCCAGGTAAAAGGCGTAGCCGTTTACAGCGAGGCCGATCGCGCCAGCCTGCATGTGAGCCACGCTGACGAGGCCGTAAGCCTGGGTGAAGGCGCAGCCGCGGCTACTTATCTGGATATGCCCAAGCTCCTGGCTATCGCTACATCAACCGGCGTACAGGCTATCCATCCAGGCTATGGTTTTCTTTCCGAAAATGCCGCATTCGCCGAAGCCTGCGAGGCCGCCGGCATCGCCTTCGTTGGCCCCACTCCTGAGCAGCTGCGTGTCTTTGGCCTCAAGCATACGGCCCGCGCGCTGGCCAAGGCTCAAGGCGTACCGATGCTCGAAGGCACAGAGCTTCTGGAGGATCTGGAGGCTGCGTTAAAGGCTGGCGAGACCGTGGGTTATCCGGTCATGTTGAAAAGCACCGCTGGCGGTGGCGGTATCGGCATGCGGGTGTGCCGCTCGGCCAGTGAACTCGCTGAAGCATTCGACGCCGTCAAACGTCTGGGTCAGAACAATTTCAGCGACGCGGGCGTATTCATTGAAAAATACATCCAGCGCGCCCGCCATCTGGAAGTCCAGATTTTTGGCGACGGCCAGGGCGACGTGATTGCCCTAGGTGTCCGCGACTGCTCCGTACAGCGCCGCAACCAGAAAGTGCTGGAAGAGACCCCAGCGCCTAACCTGCCTGACGGCATGGCGGAAGCCCTGTGCGCAGCAGCAATCACGCTGGGCAAGGCGGTCAATTACCGGAGCGCCGGCACCGTCGAGTTCGTGTATGACAGCGAAGCCCAGCACTTCTACTTTTTGGAAGTAAACACACGCCTGCAGGTCGAGCACGGAGTAACCGAACAGGTTTGGGGTGTGGACCTGGTGCGCTGGATGATCGAGCTGGCCGCAGGCGATCTGCCCCCACTGGCCGAACTTGCCAGACATTTAAAGCCACATGGCCATGCCATCCAGGCGCGGCTGTATGCCGAAGATCCAGGCCGCGACTTCCAGCCCAGCCCTGGCCTGCTGACCGCTGTCGAGTTTCCGCCCTCGGAGGGTCGCGCCCTGCGTATCGATACCTGGGTGGAAGCGGGTTGTGAAATCCCGCCCTACTTCGATCCGATGATCGCCAAGGTCATTACCTGGGCCGACTCCCGAGACGCCGCGCGCAGTGCACTGAACCTTGCCTTGCAACGCACCCGCCTCTACGGGGTAGAAAGTAACCGCGACTACCTGCGTCAGATCCTCACCGATACCCCCTTCGCCTCAGGCAACCCCTGGACCCGCTGCCTGGAGAACCTGACTTATCAAGCTACTACCTTTGAGGTCATCAGCGCGGGCACTCAGACGACCGTACAAGATTACCCAGGCCGCCAGGGGTATTGGGCGGTGGGTATTCCGCCGTCAGGCCCCATGGATGATCGCGCCTTGCGCCTGGGCAATCGCCTGCTGGGCAACCCTGAGGGCACTGCAGGGCTCGAGATCACCATGACCGGGCCGACCTTGCGCTTCAACACGTCTGCGGTGGTAGCCGTGACAGGGGCAGCACTGCCTGTACAGCTTGATGGCGTGTCGCAACCCATGAATACCACGCTGTTCATCCCCGCCGGGGCAACCTTGACGCTGGGAACGGTCAGCGGTGCCGGCGCGCGAAGTTATCTCTGCCTGAGAGGCGGCCTGGATCTACCAGATTACCTCGGCAGCAAGAGCACCTTTACTCTTGGTCAGTTCGGCGGGCATGGCGGTCGTGCCTTGCGGGCAGGCGATGTGCTGCACCTGTACCCGTCGCAGGACCATCATGCAGGTGCCAACCTTTCGCCCGAATTGTGCACCTCGCTGACGGATACCCGCACCCTGCGCGTGATCTACGGTCCGCACGGCGCGCCGGAATATTTCAGCGAGGCCTACATCCAGCGCTTCCTCGATACCGAGTGGGAGGTACATTTCAACTCCAGTCGTACCGGCGTACGGCTGATCGGGCCAAAACCGGAGTGGGCACGGGAAGATGGCGGCGAGGCCGGTCTGCATCCCTCCAATATTCACGATAATCCATACGCCATCGGTGCCGTTGACTTTACGGGCGACATGCCTGTCATCCTCGGGCCAGACGGCCCAAGCCTGGGCGGTTTCGTTTGCCCGGTCACAATTATCGAGGCAGACCTGTGGCAGATGGGTCAGCTCAAGGCCGGTGACAGGGTACGCTTTGTGCCGGTCGGCATCGAGACGGCACGTCTACTGGCCAAGGCGCGTCATGTCGAGACTGAAACGCTGATACCAAACGTTGATTATGACGTGTTGCCGTTGACCGGCACTGACTCTAAGCTGATCAGCCCCATCGTATTGGACATCGGCCACGACGACGAGCGTCTGGTAGCGCGGCTCTCTGGTGATACCCATTTGCTTCTAGAGATCGGGCCGGCTGAGCTGGATCTGGTCCTGCGCTTCCGAGGACATGCGCTGATGCAGTCCCTAGAAGCCCTCGACCTACCGGGTATCATCGACCTCACACCCGGCATCCGTTCGCTACAGATTCACTATCGCCCCGAGCAGTTGTCACTCAATGACCTGCTGATCCTGGTCGAGCGAACCTGGCGGGAATTACGCAACGCCAACGATCTGCGCGTACCCTCTCGTATCGTCCATATTCCGCTTTCCTGGGACGACCCGGCGTGCAAACTGGCGATCGAAAAATACGCAACGACTGTCCGCAAGGACGCCCCCTGGTGCCCGAGCAATCTGGAATTCATCCGCCGCATTAATGACCTCGACTCCATTGAAGCGGTGAAGCGAATCGTCTTTGACGCCAGCTACCTTGTGATGGGTCTGGGAGACGTCTACCTCGGCGCCCCGGTAGCCACACCGCTGGACCCTCGCCATCGTCTGGTAACAACCAAGTACAACCCGGCCCGTACCTGGACGGCGGAAAATTCTGTCGGCATCGGCGGCGCTTACCTGTGCGTGTATGGCATGGAAGGCCCGGGGGGCTACCAGTTCGTGGGCCGCACGCTGCAAATGTGGAACCGTTACAAGCAGGTCGATGCCTTCTGCGGCCAGCCTTATCTGCTGCGCTTCTTCGACCAGATTCGCTTTCATGAGGTGTCAGCAGAAGAACTGCTCACGATACGCGCCGACTTTCCGCTGGGTCGTTATCCCTTGCAGATCGAAGAGACCGAGCTGTCCCTGGCGGACTATCAGGCATTTCTTGCCAAAGAGGCGGACTCTATTCAAACCTTCCGCACCCACCAGCAGGCAGCCTTCAATGCCGAGCGCCAGCGCTGGCTCGAGTCCGGTCAGGCGCACTTCGAAAGCGAAGACGTCACGCCAGAGCCCGATGAGGATGCCCCCTTGACTGCCGGGCAGACCGCTGTGGAAAGCCATATTGCCGGCAATCTCTGGCAGGTACAGGTGGAACCGGGCACAGAGGTCAAAGCCGGCGATGTGCTGGTGATTCTGGAATCCATGAAAATGGAGATTCCGCTCTTCTCGCCTTGCGATGGACTCGTAAAGGACGTTCGCGTGCAGCCCGGCTCTCCTGTACGCGCCGGGCAAAGAATGATGGTAATCGAGCACGCCTGATCCAACTTAACCAGAGGCGGGTCGAGCAAGGCGATACCCGGCTCAGAACGCTATTGCTGGGTATTGCCAATGGCTTTATCCAGACTACCAGGGACTATTTTATGACTGACCTGCGCCTCGATACCCTCCGCGCCGCCTATCGTGAAGGCCGCACCACGCCACGCACGCTTATTATCGAACTTCGCAACAAGGCCGAGCAGTTGAATCCCGACTTTCACCTGTTCATCCATCTGCTCTCCCTGGCGGAGCTGGAACCCTATCTGGCGGCACTGGAAAGCAGGTCCCCCGCGGACCTTCCGCTGTATGGCGTCCCCTTTGCCATCAAGGACAACATCGATCTGGCGGGCATTCCTACCACAGCCGCCTGCCCAGCCTTTGCCTATACACCGGAGCGCTCGGCCACCGTTGTTGAGCAGCTGATCGCCCTGGGTGCGATTCCCCTGGGCAAGGCCAATCTGGATCAGTTTGCCACCGGCCTCAACGGTACACGTTCGCCCTATGGTGCCTGCCGCAACAGTATTCATCCAGACTACCCTTCCGGCGGTTCCAGCGCGGGGTCATCCCTAGCCGTAGCGCTGGGCGTGGCTACCTTTGCACTGGGTACCGATACGGCCGGCTCGGGTCGAGTACCTGCTGCGCTGAACAACCTGGTCGGTCTCAAGGCCACCAAAGGGCTGATCTCGACGGCGGGTGTCGTTCCGGCATGCCGTACATTGGATTGCGTCACCTATTTCACCGCCACAGCCAAGGAGGCCAGCGAACTGCTTGCCCTGACCGCTGTATACGATCCACGCGACGCGTACAGTCGCGCCAATCCGCTCTGGAACGATGCCTCGGCCTTCGGTACTCCGCGCCCGTTCCGCTTTGGTGTACCCAGGCAGCTCGAATTTCTCGGCTGTCCGGAAAGTCCCGCGCTGTTCGAGCACACGGTAAGACAGCTGGAAGCGCTCGGGGGCGAGGCAGTCGAACTGGATTTCGCCCCGTTCCTCGAAGCGGCCAAGCTGCTCTACGAAGGTCCGTGGGTAGCCGAGCGCTACAGCGTGGCGGGTGAGCTGATCGAAGAACAACCGGACGCGGTACTGCCCGTCATCAAGGCAGTACTGGCCAAGGCGCCCGGCACGACGGCCGTAGACGCCTTCCGGGCGCAGTACCGCCTGCAAGCACTCAAGGCTGTCTGTGACCAGGCGCTGGCCGAGCTGGATTGCGTACTGACGCCTGCCTACCCCCGCCCCGTCACTCTGGATGAATTGCAGGCCGAGCCTGTCGCCCGTAACTCCGATCTGGGTTACTACACCAACTTCATGAACATGCTGGATTATGCCGCCGTGGCGGTGCCGGCCGGCTTTATGCAAAACGGCCTGCCGTGGGGCGTGACGCTGTTCGGACGCGCCTTCACCGATCAGTACCTCTTGAGCCTGGCCGATGCCTTCCAGCGTGTGCAGCAATTACCTCTGGTAAACGGTGCACAGATGGACGCCCCTGCCTCTACTACAGTCACGCGCCATGATCATGCTCGTGTGGTCGTCTGCGGTGCGCATCTGGAGGGATTGCCGCTCAACTGGCAACTCGTGAAGCGGGGCGGCAAACTGGTTTCACGTACAGAAAGCAGTCCCGACTACAAACTGTACGCATTGGCCGGTGGACCGCCCTTCCGCCCGGGCATGGTTCGTGTAGCCGAAGGTGGTCGAGCCATTGCCGTGGAAATCTGGGAACTGCCCAGCCGCGAGCTAGGCTCATTTTTGACAGCTATTCCTGCTCCGCTCGGCCTAGGCAAGGTTCAGCTGGCTGATGGCAGTTGGGAAACCGGGTTTATCTGTGAGCCCTATGGGTTGGAAGGCGCCAAGGACATCACCCACTTCGGTGGCTGGCGGGCTTATATGGCCAGCCAGCGATAGGAGGGGCTTGCTAATCGCCTGCCGGGGCTTACCACCGTCTCGGTGGTGGCCCCCAGTACGGTCTCGGTCCATGACGCCAATAGCCTGGGCCGGGACCGGGGCCCCAACCAGAGCGAAACCGCGGCGGAGGCGGTGGTGGGCCATAATAGAAATTCGAGCGCCAACGTGTCACGGGCCGGTCATAGATAATGACGGAAGGCGGCGGCCCAACAGGAACAGCCGGTGTCACATAAACGGGGGTATATGAACGGTAGTAGGTCGTGGTGGTATGACGGTAAGGGTTATCGTCGTAGACCACACACCCGCTTAACGGTAGAGCAAACGCTAACGCCAAGAATAGACGCCGCAAAACAGTATCCTCCACGCCCTAAAAAACGGTGCGTAATGGCATATTACCGCTCTGCGAAACCCTGTCCTTTGGAATCACCCAGGCATTCAGCTGGCATTAAGCAACTTAACCAGATATTTCATCTTACGATATCTGCTCAAGGTAGTCGCGCAGCCGTGTTTGCAGATAAGGTACTGCGTCCGGCAAGGACAGGAACTCCGCTATTGGCATCATCTGCCAATACTGGCCTTCATCACCGAAGCGTATGGATTCGATCTCTTCAGCGGTTAGTTCGCCGACGAAGAAATAGGCGTCAAGAGGCTTACGGGTATAACTCCTGTAGCGCCTTTCCCAAATGATCCGATCTTTGGTCAGCTGCAGGGAAAACTCCTCATCCAACTCTCGCAACGCGCACTCGACTGGACTTTCATTCCCTTCTCGACCACCGCCAGCAAAATCCCAGCAGCCCGGGAAGGGAATCGAGTCCTTCTCGTCTCGCTTGTAGGTCAGGAGTTGATCACCACACAATAAGGCAAGTTTAGCCCCGGAAAAGTCATTCACTACCGCTCTCCTGTTGGCAGACTCTTTTTCAGACCCACCCTACCAATTTATCCATGTTGTGATCGAATTGCGGTGAGCGCATAGGCGGTTGTACGGATAAGAGGGGCGACATGACGGGTATCGCTGCGCTCCCCCCTCCTACGTCCAAGCCGGTCTTTTCTAGAGTAGGGTGGAGCAACGCGGTACCCATCATAACGCTAAAGGGCGTTTATCAATAACCGTGGCGCTTCAGTATCGTGTCGATGCCGTCCTTTGCAGGGCGGTTGTAAAACTTCAACAGCTCGGCAGTGCGGTTGGTAAAGAAGCCATCTACGCCCGCATCGCTGATTTTCTTGAAGTCCACAGCCTCATCCACCGTGTATGGATGCACAATCAGCCCTTTTTCGTGAGCCATCTGATTCATCCAGGGCTTCACCAGATCCGCATAACTCTGATCACCGCCATTTGTCAGTGCCGAGGAAGGCCCTATTCCCAGTGCGCCATGCGCTTTCGCCCAATTCAGCCAGCGTTCGTACTCAGCCTTGGATTTGACCTCCTGCTTGGCATAATAGGCGGCCTTATCCTTTTCGCCCGAGTCGGCAAAGCTCACATTCGACTTGGGCTCGATACTGCCATCGCCCAGCCATAGCAGAAGCACTTTGGGCACCTGCGGCATTTCCTGCTGCAACAGTTCCATACTGCTCTTTTCGAACGTCTGCAGGACTACGCGACCTGGCATCGAGGCCACATGCACCTGCGGGGTATCCGATGTTTTTGCCGCAGGCTTGCCTAGCCAACCACGTGCCTGGAGCTTGTCCTTCAGGTCTTTTTCGATACCTGGGAACAGTTTGGGCTGCTTTGTCTCGATATATAGGCCCGGCTTGTTCTGGCCACCCTCGGCGATATCGATCACCTCGTCCAGGGTCAGAATTTTCTGGCCAGCAAAGCTGGGCCGCGCACGGTCCGGGTGAGCCGTATTGAACCAGGTTCCGGCATCCAGGCTTTTAAGTTCCTCCAGCGTAAAGCTACTGACAGGTTGATCCGCCCGGTCCGGAAAGCGCTGCGCAACGTTAGTGGTGCGCTTGAGGTTGTCGTCATGCAGGGCGATCAGGACGCCATCACGGGTACGCTGCAGGTCCAGTTCCAGATAGTCGGCGCCCAAGTCACGGGCCAGCATATACGCGGGCGCGGTGGACTCTGGTGCATCATAGGACGCCCCCCGGTGTGCAATCACGGCCGGATACGGAATGCCCGCCTTCTCGCTCAGCGCCTTGCCTGCCGGCTCGCTCGCGGCACCAGCCGACTGCCCCATCATCCCCATGGCCGCCATTAGCGCTCCTGCCAATAATCCCTTGCATAAACCTCTATCCATCGGTGTCTCCCGTTGTTGTGACTTTTTGGATTTTGAATACACAACGCCCATGCTGCGGCATGAACACGACGTTAACGTGACGATACCGCTTATCCCCACCCTTGCGGGCCATCAGTCAAAGAACGTAAGCAAGCGTAGCCCATACGGCTGGTCTTCATAGCCGTACTGCCTCACACGGGGTACGATTACGGTCTACCCCTATTTACATTCGATTTCCGTACGCCCTTACAGGCGCACGAGGCGACAGACATGAACACAGCCTATCCACCCCACCTCTGCCCACGCTGCGGGCAACCCAATGGCTGTGCTCAGCTCGGTTGCAGCCAACCGGTGACTGACTGCTGGTGCTTCCACACCCGTATCGCTCCCGAAGCACTCGAGACCTTGCCGGAAGACGCTCGCAACGTGGCTTGCCTGTGCGCCCGCTGCGCCAGTGCTACCTTAGAACATGAAACGGATACTAACGGCTGATGCGCCTGGATCGTTTCATCAGTAACCGACCTACCCTCAACCGCCTGGACGCACGCGTGCATTTAGCGCATGGACACGTACGGATCAATGGCGTGCCTGTGCGTGATGGCCGCTACGAGGTACGCTTCTTCGATCGGGTCGAGCTGCTGGACGAGCTGCTTCAAGCTGGCAAGGCTGCTCGTTACTTCATGCTGCACAAACCCGTTGGGTATGTGAGCGCAACGCAGCATCCGGATCACCCCACGGTAATCGATCTGCTGAACGAACAGGACAAGGATGATCTCCACCTGACTGGCCGTCTGGACCTGAACACCTCAGGCCTTATGCTCATCACCAACGATGGTCTCTGGTCTCGTCGTCTGACCCTGCCCGGCAGCAAGCTGCCCAAGGTGTATTACGTCGAGACGGCCAACCCGATCCTGCCGGAATACGTCTCCACATTCGCCGCCGGGCTGTACTTCAAGTTTGAAGACCTTACTACCTTGCCCGCTCATCTGGATATCCTGAGCGAGCGCAGCGCGCGGCTTACTCTCATCGAGGGCCGCTATCATCAGGTCAAGCGCATGTTCGGGCACTTTAGAAATCAGGTCTTACACCTGCACCGGGAGCGGATCGGTCCCATTGTGCTCGATCCCGCCTTGGCACCCGGTGAATATCGTCCTCTTACCGCTACAGAAATCGCATGCGGCGTCCCTGCCTAGACCACTGAGGAACATTCGTCGCGCACTCCGGTCGGCATAAGAATCATTCATCAGCCAGGAGAACCGTATGCGCATTCACGTTCCCCGCCTCGGTTTTGGCGGTGCCCCGCTGGGCAACATGTTTCATGAGCTCACCGAAGAACAAGCCTCCGCCACGCTTGAGGCGGCCTGGGAGGCCGGTATACGCCTGTACGATACATCACCCCATTACGGTGCCGGCCTGTCGGAAATTCGCTTTGCCGAGGTGCTCAGTCAAAAACCCCGGGATGAATACACCCTCTGCACCAAGGTTGGCCGTCTGCTGCAAAAGGCCGACCAGCCTGAGAATGCGGCCCCGTTCGTCAACGAGCGCCCCTACCGCCGCATTCTGGACTACAGCGCAGACGGTGCCCGTCGTTCCATTGAAGACAGCCTCGAACGCCTCAAGACCGACCGGATTGATATCGTCTGGATCCACGATGTATCCGAAGACCAGTTCGGCCCCACATGGCGAGAATATTTTGACCAGGGCATGAAAGGCGCAGCGGTTGCACTGACCCGGATGCGCGAAGAAGGCCTCATCAAAGGCTGGGGGCTAGGTGTGAACATGGTCGAGCCCTGCCGTCTTGCCCTGGAACAGGCTGACCCGGATGCCTTTCTGCTGGCGGGTCGATACTCACTGCTGGACCATCGCGAGGCGCTGGACACCTTGTTCCCGCAATGCCTGGAGCGCGGCGTAGGTATTGTTGTAGGAGGTCCGTACAACTCGGGTATTTTGGCGGGCGGCGAGAACTACAACTATGCCGAGGCTGACTCCTCCATTAAGGAAAAAGCCAAGCACCTCAAATGGGTCTGCGAACAGTTCGACGTCGACGTGCGCGCTGCAGCCCTGCAATTCTGCGTGGCACACCCTACTGTAGCCGCCACGATCCCAGGCACCAGCAAGCCTAAGCGGGTCAGGGAAAACGTTGAACTGATGCAGGTACCAATCCCGCAGGAACTCTGGATAACACTACGGGAGCAGGGCGTCCTGCCCCCTGATGCGCCGGTGCCAGGCGAGACGGCTAGACACTAGGCGTGAAGTGGGATCAGGGCACCTTGGCGTCGCCCTTATCCCATAGCCTTACCAGCTCGTTGGGTGCACGGTCTTCCGGAACGGTAATTGTGATCTCGTCGGGCTTGTCCTTGAAGCGCAACTCGATCTTGTAATACCGCTGATCGCCACGCCCTACGCTTTCCGCCGAGGCTGGCAGCGAACGCTCGAGCACGGAACAGATTCGTCCGCGCTCATCCTCATTGCAACTGGAAAAATCGATCTCCCGTGGGCGCGCCAGCGCATGGATCGCTGCAAAGCCGCCCTGTCGAGAAAGCCTTAACAAGGCATCCGGCCCCAACTTTGGTAGCTCTTTCATAATGACCTCCTCAGGTCAGCTCTACCCCAACGTCTTCCCAGGCCTTGTTAATTGCCTGGGTCTCGCGCGCTTCTGCGCCGAAGCGGCGACCGGCATTCGAAACGGTGAGTCGAGCGAAGGCCGCAAAATCAGCATCGTTGGTCAAGCGGCTGTCGCATAAGGTGTCATACCAGACGCGGCCCGCTGTCTCCCATGCGTATCCGCCGATCCCGGTTGCCGCCAGATAGAATGCCCGATTTGGAATGCCCGAGTTGAGGTGCACACCGCCATTGTCATCCCGCGTTTCAATGAAGTCACGCATATGGCCAGGCTGCGGGTCCTTGCCCAGCATCGGATCATCATACGCCGTACCCGGCTCAGCCATCGAGCGCAGACCACGACCATTGATCTTCTCGGTCAACAGCCCTTCCCCGATCAGCCAGTTGGCCTCCTCGGCTCGCTGCTTCAGGCTGTATTGCTTAACCAAGACCCCAAAGACATCGGACACGGACTCATTAAGTGCGCCAGACTGGTTGTAATACACCAGCCCCGCCTCACTTTCCGTCACCCCGTGGGTAAGCTCATGGGCAACGACATCCAGCGAAATGGTAAAGCGGTTGAAGATCTCGCCGTCCCCATCGCCGAATACCATCTGCTCGCCATTCCAGAAGGCGTTCTGATAGTCCTGACCGTAATGCACTGTGCCCGAGAGCGGCAGGCCCCGGTTATCGATGGAGTTGCGGCCCAGCACCTGATAGAAGAAATCGAAGGTGGCGCCGAGATGGTCATAAGCCTCATCTACAGCAATGTCGCTTACGGCAGGCTGGCCTTCCTTGCGAACCAGCACACCCGGCAACTGGTTACCATTTTTTGCATCATAGATGCTGCGCTGTGCACGCTCATCATCGGTACGCTCCAGCTCACTCACCGGTGCCTGACGCACACCAGGCGGGCCTGGATTATGCAAAAGCGTACGTACATGACTCAGCGTACCCAACGCGCAGGAGCGCTGGCGTTCATCACCATGATCAACGATACGGCTGAGGATGTACGGGGGGATAAAACCTTGAACAGAACCCAAGCGAGGCATACGAACGCCCTCCCTAAGCAGCCAGCGTTGGAGCAGTACAACACTACCCCTCTCACGCCACTCTACGTGGCACAGGGTTAGACCGCAAAACCCGCCCTAGACTCCCTCGCACAAAAACCTTATCAAGAGGCTTCACCCAAGGCTCGGCTTCTGGTACAAAGGACGCCTCCCGAAGCGGGCGTCGTATAATGGCATTACCTGAGCTTCCCAAGCTCATGACGAGGGTTCGATTCCCTTCGCCCGCTCCAATTCGCTTCCTCATGATTCAAGCGGGGCTGACATCCTGGCTTGCCTTCCCAGTAGCAGCACTCGCCAATCCCCCTTCGCCCGAATCATTGCTATCACTACGTAAGGCAGCGTAAACAAGGCGCCCGCCATGAGTGCCAGCAAGCCCCATAGCAGACCAACCTGCCAGGAGCGGGCTCGATAGAGAAGCCAGAGGGCAATCAGAAAAACGTTCAGGCTCAGGTCTGAGTGGAACTGCGCTCGCCACGGATGAGCAAAGTCGCCTACAAAGGTGTACAGGCCCGTCACTAAGCCCATCTCGACAGTACCGCGAAGCGTAATGGCGACCAGCACTAGCCATCCCACCCCAAGCAGCAGCGTTAGCGCCGTTACCTTCCGCATGTCATCCCTCAAAAAATACATACCTGCTGTAAGGATTGTAGGCAGAAGACATGAGTTTGCCCGTGCGCTGCCACTGAGCAACGCACAGGAAAATGGTATGAATGCGCTTAGATATCGCTTTGTGCCAGTGCGGACTTGGTATTCGAGTTGATTGCCTGGTATTTCTTGACCGTACCGTCTTCATCGATCAGGACGCGCAGGCCCTTGGATTGTTCAGAGGCAGCGAGAAAGCCTGAATTGAAATAGGACCAGTACAGCATCTCATAGCCCGACTTGCGGATTTTGGATTGAGGCTCGCCAAACATGGCGATGAGCTGTGAGCGGGTCGTCTGGCCCTCGACGATCTGCCCTACCTGTTGCTCGTCAATGTTGCGCCCGCTCATGACGCAGCCGGTTGTCAGTAACGTGATCAGACTTACTACTACTAAACCACGCATGGTCTCCATCCCCCGTTATACAGATGACTTTCTTGTTATGTTTTGTCCATCCTATCTATCCCATATGACAGTTCGGTTGGCTAGATAGCTTCATCAAATTTATTTGTGCAGAACGGGCGGGCCAGTAGAGGGGATCAGAGGTATCCAGGCAGGTGCCTGAGTCATCTATTCAGGCACCTGCTGCTATCAGGTAGCGCTCTACTCTTGAACGTTGCTCTTGTTCATGCGGCGCAGAATGCCTTCGGGCACGCCTTCTTTAACATCAGGCTGGGAAGCGTAGTCTTCTGAAACGGGCTCCAGATCGTGGTCGTGCAGCCAGATAAGGGCATATTGGCTGACCTGAGTAGCCTCATAGGCTTCCCAGGCTTTCTGGGCCTTGGGGAAATTCTTGAGTTCATAGTCAAAGGTGCGCAGCGGCTTGCGGTCGGTCAAGGCGCGGGAGAGCACCGGATGTGCATGGGGGTCATGAAGATCGAACAAAAAGGCTTCGCGCATGGCTACGCGCTCGGCGATGCCCAGTGGTTCGATGGGCACGTAGCGGTCTTTCTGGGTTTCGATGGCGTGCAGTTCTTCGGCTTCAAAGTCATCCTCGGTCAGATTCAGGAGCTTGCCGGTTTCCAGATCGAGTACGTGGTCGTGTCGGGCCTCACTGGTGAGGACTGATCTGAGCGCTTCGAGGTTTATCGTGATCGGTCGCATGGCTGCACTGACTTACTGTGGCTTATCGATACAGGTATGACCCAGGGATGGCCCGAGGGTGCCCAACATAGGACAAGCAGATACCGCGGAAGCGAAAAGCCGCAGCGGTAGCTGCGGCTTTTCACGGTTACGGCGCGAGGTATTTCTCGGTAAGGCGCACCTGTGCCTTGAGTGGGCGCTCCAGGGCGTTGGCGCCTGCGCTGACGCGGTAGTTACCGCTACAAGTATCCAGGCGAGACGCTGGCATATACCGGACGACAGGGAGGCGTTGATCATGCTGCTCGGTATGGTAATTCCAGGCGCCCAGCGCCGCGCCGCTCCAGGTCAGCCCCTCATCTACCTCAGAGGAACTGGACGGGCTTATCGACCATGCCGTGCAGCTCTTCTTGCACGGCACCAAGGTCAGGCCCGCCTGACCCGTGAAGCAGGTTGGGCGTTTTGCCCATAAGGCATGACATTGTTACGGCCAGCGCCCTTGGCTTTATACAGTGCCTGATCCGCACACTTGATGACCTCTTCAGGGGTGCGCGCTGCCACGCCCCGCTCTGCGACGCCCATGCTGACTGTGATAAAGACAGTCTTGGCCTCACCGGAGCCACGTTGCTCCCTGCCCCGCTCGTCATCCTGGGGGCGGCTCTGCTTGTCCCGGATACGCAAAGGGTACTCTTCGATGCTACGCCGCACAGCTTCCAGATGCGGCAGGCATTCTTCCAGCGTCTTGCCTGGAAAAAGCAGCGTAAACTCCTCGCCGCCATACCGATACGCACTGCCGCCACCGCCGACCTTGCGCATCTTGCTAGCGACCAGCTTGAGTACCTGATCGCCGACGTCATGGCCGTGGGTGTCGTTGAATTTCTTGAAGTGATCCACGTCCGCCATGGCAATGACGTACTGGTTACCCAGGCGACTCAAGCGCTCATTGAGCGCACGGCGCCCCGGAATACCGGTCAACTCGTCTCGGAAGGCCATGTAGAAGGTTTCATGAATGACCGAGCCGATAATGATGAGCTGAACAAAGCTGATCATTACATCCAGAATCTGGGGCTCGATAAAGACCTTGGACCACATCCACATCAGACAGCCAATAGCCACAATAGGCGCCGCCGTCTGCGGCCTTGGCAAGAGAACATATCGCGTGATGACAAGCCCCAACCCCACGATAAAAGTGAAGTAGGCCAGCTGCGCCAGCTTCATCCAGTCGCCGTGCAGCATGGGCCAATAGATGGTATCGACCGCGTGCAGCATCGCCTCGGGATAGACACGGCCCAGTGCTAGCGGGACGACTGTTGCCACAATCAGTAGCGTCAGCCGGGCAATGCTGTCCTGCAGCAGATGCGCCTTGACCTGCCAAACGCAATAGATGCCAATCAGCAGTGGAGTCATGACTGTGGCAAGGTGAAAGACTAAGGGCGTTTCAGGGTTGAGCGTATGGGTCTGCTGATAATGGCTGACCTGAAGCGACAATGAAAAATGTGCAATGTAAAGCGTGACCAGGGAAAACAGTTGGCTCTGCCGCTGATAGACCACACAAAAGGCTCCTCCCAACAACACCAGAAGCGTTGGGAGTACGCTGAACAGCGATGCCATGAAAGCCGTGCCCGGCCAATACAGGCTAAGCAGCCACGCCACCATTGCCAGAAACAAGGGCGGCGCAAAATGAATCGGGCTTTGAGAGAAGCGGTTCCGCACAAGAAAATCCTGATAACTACGTTCACCGCCACGCGATGAAACAAATCGGATAATGAATGGTTACTGGCCTACCCTGGCAGCCTGACCTGCACGATCCTGTCTGCACCTTGCACAGCCAACAGCTGCTTCATCACGCGGAGCGATGGCCATTCGATATCAAGCATGCGTGCGGAGCATACACCTTGACGCCAATAATCTGTAATCGTCTTTATTGTAACGGCCGTCTCGCTGAGAACCTTAACGTTAAATTGAATCCCCATTAAGAAAACACGTTAATCGATTGATTTATCATGAAAACTTACTAATCAAATCAATCAATACCGTTCATGAACTGTTGCTTTCAATATCAAATCGGCAGCACTCAGAGGCCTACCAGCGGCCTGATCCGACAGAAGGATAAACACGGAAAGGTTAGTGGCCATGTGTTGCAAAGCGTGCAGCGCAGCGAGTCTCTTCTGCCTTGAGTAAACCGCTGTGCTCATGTGCCGCGACCCGATTGATGTCATTCAAGCTGCCTTGGTACGGATACCCTGTAAACCGCAGTAAACACACCTCACTGCTTCATAAAGAGCACAGCCCGTCACCTCAATTGATTCAAGTCAATCGCGAGCGAATTAGTCCGCTGCCTAGACAAGGGCCACCGGCATCACCTGCTAGGCTACATCGGACATACCCTTGCGAGGCTCCAGCCATCGTAACGTCAGCTCTGATGGGCCTGGACTCGTAACCTGCTCCTTTCCATCTGGAGGTAACTCGCAAGCCCTGCTGCTTATCAGCCGCTTTGGCGCCTCCTTTATTAATGGATAAGACGTGTCTTTAAGCAGTAGCCATGATCTTGATTACGTTTTTCCGCCTCGCCCTATGGCATAACGCCTTTCAAAGAGCGTGGCCTCGTTATGTTTACTGAGCGCTTCATGAAATCGGATCTTTCCGCAAATGATGATCTACTCGAACACCCCACAGCGCAGCAGGTGATGCTTAAGCGGCTGGCCCGTATCGAAGGCCAGATTCGGGGCCTTCAGGCCATGATCCGACGCGGAGAGCGCTTCGAGTCGGTGGCCCAGCAGTTTTCTGCCTCACGCAGTGCGTTGGAAAAAGCGTATCGCCTGATGCTGACAGCATTGATTGAAGAGGCCATGAGCGATCCCGATCAGGACAGTGCCGAGGCGCTGGCCAAGGTTCGCGAGGTTTTCATCCGCTACACCTGACCCCTGCGGCAAACTGCCATCCCTTGAGGGATGCTTCTACTCTGATTTCATTGCGCCAGATCAATAGATAGCACCCTGCCATCGTCTCTAATGCCGATACTCCACGGAGTATCGACTATGAACTCGCCCTTCAGCTTTCTTAAACACCGCTTGGCCAAGGAGATCGCCGTGATTCTCCTGATCAAGCTGACCCTGCTCATGGGCATCAAGGCCCTCTGGTTCGACGCGCCCACCGTTCCCAAGGACGGCACCGTGGAAATGAGCCAACGCCTTTTGGGTGCCACTCCCGCTTCGCTTAAAATTGAGGAGACACCGAGATGATCTCGGAACAAGTCGTCGACCTGTCGCGTCTGCAGTTTGCCATGACGGCGATGTATCACTTTATCTTCATTCCCCTGACGCTGGGCATGGCCTTCCTGCTGGCCATCATGGAAACGGTTTACGTCATGACCGGCCAGCAGGTCTACAAGGATATGACCAAGTTCTGGGGCAAGCTCTTCGGGATCAATTTCGCCCTGGGGGTCACTACCGGCCTGACGATGGAATTTCAGTTCGGCACCAACTGGGCGTACTACTCCCACTATGTGGGCGATATTTTCGGTGCACCGCTGGCGATCGAAGGCCTTATGGCATTCTTCCTCGAATCGACCTTTATCGGCCTGTTCTTCTTTGGCTGGGAGCGGCTGTCCAGGAAGCAGCACCTGGCGGTAACCTGGCTGGTGGCCCTGGGCTCCAACCTCTCGGCCTTATGGATTCTGATCGCCAACGGCTGGATGCAGAACCCGGTGGGCGCCGAGTTCAATTTCGAGACCATGCGCATGGAGCTGACCGACTTTGGCGCCCTGCTGCTGAACCCGGTCGCGCAGGTCAAGTTCGTGCACACCGTGGCGGCAGGCTATGTGACCGGCTCGGTATTCGTGCTGGCCATCTCCAGTTACTACCTGCTGAAGAAGCGTGACGTAGGCTTTGCCCGCCGCTCCTTTGCAATCGCCTCTGCCTTCGGCCTGGCCTCGGTGCTGTCTGTGATTGTGCTGGGGGACGAGTCCGGCTACGAAGTGGGTGACGTGCAGAAAGCCAAGCTGGCCGCCATCGAAGCCGAATGGCATACCGAAGAAGCTCCGGCCTCCTTCACCCTGTTCGGCTTCCCGAATCAGGAAACCATGCGCACCGACTATGCGGTGAAGATTCCCTATGTCATGGGCATTATCGCCACCCGCTCGCTGGACAAGCAGGTAACCGGTATTCATGAGCTGATCGACCAGCATGAAGACCGCATCCGTAACGGGATGGTGGCCTATAGTCTGCTGGAAAAACTGCGTGGCGGTGAGAAGACCCCTGAAAACATCGCTGCCTTCAACGATGTGAAAAAAGACCTCGGTTACGGCCTGCTGCTGAAGAAATACACCCCTGATGTGGTATCGGCTACCGATGCCCAGATCAAGGAAGCGGCCAAGAGCACCATCCCGCACGTATCTGGCATCTTCTGGAGCTTCCGCATCATGGTCGCCTCGGGTTTCCTGATGCTGGTCCTGTTCGCCTGCGCCTTCTACGCTGTGGCACGCCGCAACGAGGCCACCAAGACCTGGCTGCTCAAGTTTGCCCTGTTCAGCCTGCCGCTGCCCTGGATTGCCGGCCAGACGGGCTGGTTTGTCGCCGAGAACGGTCGTCAGCCCTGGTCCATTGGCGAACTGCTCCCTACTCACCTGTCGGCTTCCAGCGTCTCTACAGGTGATGTCTGGGGCTCGCTGATCGCCTTGATCGTCTTCTACAGCGGCCTGCTGGTGATCGAAATGTACCTGATGATCCGCTTCGCTCGCCTCGGTCCGTCCAGCCTGCACACCGGTCGCTACCACTTTGAGAAAGGCGCAAAGACCGAACTGCCGCAGGCGCCGGAAGCGGCTGCGACTCCAACCATCATTGCCTGAGAACACCCTTATGTTTGATTACGAGAGTCTTAAACTGATCTGGTGGGTGCTGGTGGGGGTATTGCTCATTGGCTTTGCCCTGACCGATGGCTTCGACCTGGGTGCGGCGATTCTGATGCCCATCGTTGGCCGTACCGACAACGAGCGGCGCGTGGTAATCAACACCATTGCGCCCCACTGGGACGGCAACCAGGTGTGGCTGATCACCGCAGGCGGTGCGATGTTCGCCGCCTGGCCGATGGTCTATGCCGCCGCGTTTTCAGGCTTCTACTGGGCCATGCTGGTAGTGCTGTTTGCACTTTTTGTACGCCCGGTGGGATTCGACTACCGCAGCAAGCTGGAAAATACCCAATGGCGTCAGGCCTGGGATTGGGGGCTGTTCGCCGGTGCAGTCGTGCCCTCGGTCGTGTTTGGCGTGGCCTTTGGCAACCTTCTGCAAGGCGTACCGCTGGAACTGGACAACACGTTGCGTGCCTCTTATCACGGTAGCTTCTGGCAACTGCTGAACCCCTTCGGCCTGCTGGCCGGTATCGTCAGCTTTACTATGCTGGCCCTGCATGGCGGTACCTGGCTGATGATGCGTACCGAAGGTGCCATCAGCCAACGCGCCCGCCGCGCCTCGCAGATTCTGGCGCTGGCGTTCCTTGCTACCTTTATCGGGGCGGGTGTCTGGCTGTGGATGGGTGGCATCAACGGTTTCGCCCTGCTGTCCAGCTTTGACGCCAACGCCGCACTGAATCCGCTAGCCAAGGAAGTCGCCCAGACCAACGTCGGCTGGATGACCAATTACGCTCAATATCCGATGACCAAGCTGGCCCCGGTCATCGGTATCGTGGGTGGGCTGATGGCCCTGCTCTCCTCGACTTCCGGCCGCAGTTGGGTAGCCTTCCTCGGCTCCAGCCTGGCCATTGTGGGTACGTTGTGCACCGCAGGCTTTGCACTGTTCCCCTTCATCATGCCGTCGAGCTTTGATCCCGCGGCGAGCCTGACCATGTGGGATGCCGTCTCCAGTCACAAGACTCTGGGGATCATGCTGGTAGCAGCCTGCATCTTTGTCCCGATCATCCTGACCTATACCCTGTGGGGTTACGTGAAGATGTGGGGCAAGGTGACTACCGCGCATATCAACGACAACCCCCACGGCCTTTATTGATTCATTCGTCTAGTCGTTCGGCCGACCCTGAGGAGGCTCAGAACAGTCCCAGGGATCGGTCGGACAGGTCCTAAATATCTTCAGGAGTCATCATCATGTGGTATTTCACCTGGGTTCTCGGTATCGCTCTGGCGTGCGGCTTCGGCATCATGAATGCATTGTGGCTCGAAGCGACTGAAAATCTCGACGAGGAGATCCAGCCGTGATCACCCACGCCCGCCCGGTGCTGCTGCGAGGAGGGTTCAGGGTACTCTCCCTGCTCCTCGCCTCGCCACTGTGCCTGTTGCTGCTCATCTATCCCACTGCGTTTCTGAATGCCGAAGGCCACTACAGCCATAGCATGCTTATGCTGGTGATGTGGGGCGTGGCGGGCGGCTTTGTGCACGGCGTAGGGTTCGACCCTCGGGCGAAAGTCTGGAAGTGGGCCTTTGGCCCTTTGTTAGCCTGGACGCTGATGGCGCTGGGCTACGCCCTGCTGATACAGGCCCGAATGGGTTGACGTATGAGATGCCAGCCTGACTAAAGGCTGGCATCCTGTGGTCAGGTGGTCATAAGCGAGTCGGTTGGATGCCGTGATGCAATTTTCAACCGCTCTGCTGGATACCTTACTGATTCGGTTCTTGCGCTCCAGTTGAGTATCGTGTTGCTCAACCCATCCTAATTGCCCTCTCCGTTACTCCGCTCAGCAGGTTGGGTGCAGCCCAGCGATACCCAACAGCTGTCCTGGACGGGTAATGCTTAATGCCTATTCAGGCGGCAGAGCGGTCGAGTTCATCTCTCAGGGTTTGCGCCAGGGTCTTCAAATCGTAGGGTTTGGAAAGGACCTTGAAACCATAATCCTTTACCGCGTGCTCGGTATAACCGGTGGCTAATACAATCGGCAAACCTGGATCGCGCTCGCGTAGCGCCAACGCCAGTCCGACGCCGTCCAGACGGCCAGGCATAATGATGTCGGAAAAGATGATGTTGGGTCGTACGCTGGGCGAGCCGGACAGCATCGTTTCGTACCGCTGCAAGGCCTCGTCGGCATTGGCGGCTGTGGTTACCTCAAACCCCAACTCCTCCAGCATCGGTCCGACCACCTCCCTCACCTGCTCGTCATCATCCACCAGCAACACCCGGGCAGACGCAACAGGCAACGCGCTGTCGGAAGCGGCCTCCTGGTGCTCGATCAATACGGCCTCCCCCAGGGGCAGCATGATTGTAAGGGTCGTGCCTACGCCTACAGCGCTTTCGATCAGCACCGTCCCCCGCGCTTGCCTGGCAAACCCATAGACTTGGGCAAGCCCAAGCCCGGTGCCTTGCCCCACCTCCTTGGTCGTGAAGAACGGCTCCATGGCCCTGGCCTGCACATCTTCACTCATGCCATGGCCATTATCCTTCACGCACAACGCCACGTATTCTCCCCCTGCCAATCCCTCTACTTCACCGGTCTGGATTACCTTACGCACCAGCGAGACGGTGATTTCGCCGCCATCAGGCATGGCATCGCGGGAGTTGAATACCATGTTCAAGACGGCCAGCTCGCATTGAAGCGGATCGAGGAATACCGACCAGGACTGGTCCGGTATTTCCAGCGTGAGCCTTATACGGCTGGGCAAGGCGCCATCCAACAGATCGCCCATACCCATCAGGACCGTACGCAGGTCCACTGTACGAGCCTCATCAACCCGGCTGCGACTGAACGCCATGAGCTGGCGAGTCAACTTGGTGCCCCGCTCGACAGACCGGCTACAGGCTTCGATCGCTTTTTGGGCGCGGGGCGTCGTGGCTGACTTCTCAGCCAGTGCCAACCCCATAGTTAGCGTTTGCAGCAGGTTATTGAAGTCGTGAGCAATACCGCCGGTGAGGCGCCCCAGAGATTCCAGTTTCTGCCCTTGCAGCAACGCCTTCTGCGAGCGCTCGGCCTGAGCAACCGCCTCATCCACCCGCTGGTTCATCTTGGCGTTGGCGCTCTGTATTTCCTCGCTGGCCTTTGCCAGTACGCTAGCAGTGCGGTCCGTTTCAACCATGCCTGTTGCAATGGGCTTGATCGCCTCGCCTCGGCCCAGCGCCTGGGCCGTTTGATCCAGCAGACGAAGCGGCTGCGCGATTCTGCGCCCCATCCAGAAGGCTAGAAGAATGGCGCACCCCAACAGAATCAGTGATCCTACGATGACGGCAATCGAGGCATGAATAGCCGTACGCTGAATTTCCGCGCGTGGGAGGCCAATAACCACTGACCACCCCGACAAGGGTGCCTTGCTGAAGAAGGAGCGCATGGGCATGCCTTCCAGCGAGACCGAATCGAGAAACCCTTCACTATCGACCATCAGCCGATCCATCAAAGGGCCTGAAGCCTGTCTTCCTACAAAGTCCTGCGGACGGCTACTTCTGGTTACGACTTGAGCCCTGGAATCCATGATGACGCCCAGCCAAGACTGGGGCAGCTGCTGCTCTTTAAGCACCGTATCCATTTGCGAGGCAAACGAGCCCATTGCAATAAAGTAGGCGACCTGCCCATCACGAAAAACAGGCCGCCGGACCGCAAAGCTGTACTCTTTCCCCACAGGCGCGACATACAGTCCGCTCACCAGTAACGGCTTGTTGAAGTCGGTAGCATTGATTTCAGCGTTAATGCTATGGGGAAGGTCTGCACCAAAAGGTCTACGGGTATTTATCAGCTGCTGGCCGTCCAGGTCGAATAGGATGATGGAGTTTTCCCAGGTCTGGGTAATCCGTCGCGCATGCCTGTAGAAGGCCTCAAGGTCGTTGCGCTCAAGGGAAGGCGAAATGGCCAGAGTCGAGATAATGGCATCACGCCTGAGCAGGTCACGGTCAACGGCCAGCGAAAGCGCCCGGGTGGTGGCCCGCATGCTCTCTTCCACCTTGCTTCGCTGATCCTGGTAGACGTAGTAGATGGCGAATGTAGAAGCCAACAGTGTCGGAGCCAAGATGGCTATTACCAGCGTAATAAGCTTGGCGCGGATCGACATACTGCTGCGACCTTATTCAAAGGTGAATATGCTTGAAATTCTAGGCCCCTTTAGGGAGTTTGACTATTACTAGCCAAGGGCCTTCTAGCGCCTCCTGTATCAGGATGCACCGCCCGCCGCCCTGCTGCGCCTTTCCTAAAAAATGAACTCTTATGCCAGGCGGTGTTGTCGACTGGACAGTACTAGCAGCCAGGCATTTCTTCATGTGTGGACGATTTGCACAATACCGGACCGCCATAGACTATATCGAGGCGCTCAAGACATCGGTCGACTTTGCAGGCGGACTCGACCCCATACCCATTGGCCGTTACAACGTGGCACCTGGCACCCGGGTGCAATTGCTGCATGAAGAGACCGAAGGCATCCGCTTCGATCCAGTGCCGTGGGGATACGCACCCTTTTGGGCACGTGATCCAGAGTCACACAAGCCAAAGCGGCCTCCTGTCATCAATGCCCGTGTAGAAACAGCGGCCACCAGTAAAATGTTTCGCAGCCTGTGGAAGCATGGAAAATCACTGGTAGCAGCGGACGGCTGGTATGAATGGAAAAAGGATGCCGATGACCCCAAACGCAAGCAGCCTTACTTCATCAAGCTGAAGTCAGACGAGCCGATGTTCTTTGCCGCCATTGGACAGTTTCATCGGACCGACCAACACGAACATGAAGATGATGGTTTCGTCATCATCACGGCGGCTGCCGATGAAGGCATGATCGATATTCATGATCGACGTCCGCTGGTATTGACGCCCGAAGCGGCCCGGGAATGGATCGAGCCAGACCTCTCACCCGAGCGCGCCGAGGAAATCGCCCAGGACGGCGCGATTTCTGTCGACCAGTTCGAATGGTATCCGGTGAACAAGGCTGTCGGCAGTGTTCATAACGACAGCCCTGCCCTGCTTGAGCGAGAACCCAAACCGTTGGTGTGAGCCAATCAGAAGCCCGACAGCGCCGGGCTTTCGTATTCAGAAGATGTCGAGTGGGTAATCCGCGATCAAGCGGAACTCGTTAACCGACCCGCCCGTCGAGGCAGCGCCACGGTGCCATGCCTGACGAACGCGCAGGGACAGATCCTTTGCCGGCCCCTCCTGAACGACATACTTGGCCTCCAGGTTGGTTTCACGCTCTTTGTCATTATGATCGTAGGCATAACCTGTTACCGCACCCGCCTCGTCTCGGGATACGTAGGCACCGCCAGCATCCGCATGAGTACCGTCGATATCATAGCCATAGATGTAGCGGGCCATGAAGCTCAGACCTGGCACGCCATAGGACGTCATGTCCAGGTCGTAACGCGCCTGCCAGGACTTTTCATTCGGTGCGTTGAAGTCAGACCACTGGATCGAGTTGGCCAGGAAGATCGAATCACCGCCACCGCCTGCGCCATTGTTGCCGAAGCCTACGTAATCAAAGGGCGTATCGCCGTGAATGCGCTGGTGCGCCAGCGTAAAGGTATGCGCGCCTAGGTTATAGGCCGCTGCCAGAGACCAGGCCGTGTTACTGATGGAGCCCGCCTCGGCGCGCCCCTCATCATTGGTACGGTAGATGTTGAAGTCGAAGGTTAGCGACTGATCATCCTGCAGGGGCAGCGCATAGTTGACGTTACCGTAGTATTGACGCCAGAGGTCCTGGAATTCCGAGCCATACAGCGAGACACTGAGGTTGTCATTAACCTGATAGGCGCCGCCTAGGTAGTCGACCTTGCGGGTTTCGACGCCGGCATAGGTCGCCCACAATCCGCCATCGGTGCTGGTAGAGGTTGGTTCGGTACCCGCCGTGAAATGCCCCAGGTCCAGGGTCAGACCATCGATTTCCTTGCTAATGATGTTCAGACCACGTGCAGTCTGCGGCAATAGTCGGCTGCCACCTGCCGCAAACACCGGGGCCGTCGGCTGCATTTCGCCATACTTCAGAATAGTGTTGGAGATTCGTAGCTTTACCGCGCCGCCAGCCTTTGAATATTCATCCTGCGTTTCGCCGCTCGAGTTGACCTGGACATTGCCGCTGCCAGCATGGCCATTACCGCCATCGAGTTTAAGCGCAAGATACCCGAAGGCATCTACTCCGAAGCCTACCGTTCCCTGGGTGAACCCCGATTCATAATTGGCGAGAAGACCATAGGACCAATCGCGAGGATCACGCTGGTTATGCGCGTTTTCGTGGTGGCCATCGCCTTTGACCTGGCGATTGAAGTACATGCTGCGATTCAGGAGCTGAAGATGGCTGTCTTCAATAAATCCATTGGAATCCGCTTGACCGGCGAAGGCCATTGTACTGCTGCAAGCCATTAACGAGAGGGTTAGCGTGCTCAGTCTGAAGGTCTTCATCAGGGGTGGCTCTCCTTAAAAATGGTGCACCGTAAAAATCGAGAGGTGCAAGATCTCATTGGCAGTCGAGATTCAATTCATTTGTCGTTTGTCTTTATGGTACGCATCGCTTTCCACGGCTCGGCAATTCAGCCAAAAGCCCAGTGCAGACGACGCGCTGCCCGCTCAGTGTGCCATTAAATTGCTTAGCAAACTAACCTTATAGGCACACCGGTGCTGGCCGAGATGCGCTGTCTTAGCAGAGATAAACGGGACAGTTAAAGCCGAACCCGCTGAATGAACGGGTTGAATCCTCCTCACTACGCCCAAACGGTCACATTTTGCAAAAGCGAAACTGATGGGGCACAAACCAGCTGTCGACCAAGCGATTTTGTAAGCGCCAAAGCTTGCTGAAAGGCGGACCCACGTCCGTCTGGCGTTTCGAGCCAGAGCCTGCCCCTCTTGCTTTTCCAAAATAGTGATGCCAGACACCCATAACTGGAAATGCGCATGCTGACAAGCCTTGCCGTAAGGTAGCAATTACACATATGGTTACAAGTACGTGATTCAAAAGAGCCTGATATTTGTAACCAGATACGTCAGGGCCGATTATTCCAACATCGAGTGTGTACCCATGGCGAACAACTCTAAAGGCAAAGCCATCTTCCGGGTTGTCAGCGGCAACTTCCTGGAAATGTACGATTTCATGGTGTATGGCTTCTATGCCACCGCCATTGCCAAAACCTTCTTCCCCGGCGACAACCCCCTCGCCTCGCTCATGCTGTCCCTGGCAACTTTCGGAGCGGGCTTTCTAATGCGTCCTCTAGGCGCCATCTTTCTAGGGGCTTATATCGACCGTCATGGCCGTCGCAAGGGATTGGTCATCACATTGGCCCTGATGGCCACCGGAACCTTGCTGATTGCATTGGTGCCCGGCTATGCCACGCTGGGCGTGCTTGCGCCCATCCTCGTCTTGCTGGGCCGTCTTCTGCAGGGTTTCTCGGCGGGTGTCGAACTGGGTGGTGTATCCGTTTATCTGGCCGAGATTGCAACGCCCGGCCGCCGCGGCTTCTTTGTCAGCTGGCAGTCAGCCAGCCAACAGGTAGCAGTGGTCTTTGCCGGCCTGCTGGGCGTCATGCTCAATCGTTTGCTGTCTCCAGAAGACATGGGTGACTGGGGCTGGCGTATTCCCTTCCTGATTGGCTGCCTGATCGTACCCGTGCTGTTCATCATTCGCCGTTCGCTGGAGGAGTCGCCCGAGTTCCAGGCGCGCCACCACCGTCCGACTCTGGGCGAAGTAATCCGCTCCATTGGCAGCAACTTCGGTCTGATCATCGCCGGGATGGCCATGGTCTCGATGACCACAGCATCCTTCTACCTGATCACCGCCTATACCCCGACCTTTGGCAAGACCGAACTGCACCTGAGCGACATTGACAGTTTGCTGGTCACCATGTGCGTAGGAGTTTCGAACTTCATCTGGTTACCTGTGATGGGTTCGCTATCGGATCGGATCGGACGTCGCCCCTTGCTGATCGCAGCAACGGTTCTGGCTATCTTTACCGCCTACCCTGCGCTGATCTGGTTAACGAACGAGCCCTCGTTTACCCGCCTGCTGCTAGTCGAGCTGTGGCTGTCCTTCCTATATGGTAGTTATAACGGTGCGATGGTCGTGGCCCTGGCCGAGGTCATGCCGGCGGACGTACGAACTACAGGCTTTTCGTTGGCCTACAGCTTGGCCACCGCAACCTTTGGCGGCTTCACCCCGGTCATCTGTACCTGGCTGATCCATACCCTGGATAACCGTGCCGCACCGGGCATCTGGCTGACGTTGGCGGCCGTACTTGGCCTGACGGCTACGTTGGTTCTGTTCCGCCGCAAGGATCTGCAGGGCGCGGGTCAGCAGGCACTGAGCTCGCAGTAACTCTCCCTGGCAGGGCATGAAACGCCATACCGCTTCATGCCCTGCACGCGCTACCCTCCGCTTGTCTGCCGCTGAAATTCTTTGATTCAGTGTGTGCACCATCCCTTGAATCGCGGGTCGAAGGCCACATTAAAAGGCTGATTATTCAGCATCAATGACCCGACGCCACGATTCCATCATGCCAGCCCGCAAAATACTGCATGATGGACACTCAGGTTGAATCTGATGTCCATGAGGTACGCGTCTGGCGACCTCGCTCTTCTTACGAGGATAAGCAATGCCTGCATCTGTTATTGCCGAGCTTTTACAACAGCATGAACGCGAGTTGTTAGAGGAATGGATCACTGCGCAACGCTCAGCAGGTATTCGTACCGATCTGATTGATGAAGAAACGGTCAAGAGCAACTCCAGAGAAATGCTCAAGCTATTGACCGTTGCGGCTGCCGAAGGCCTGGATGATCTTCATCATGACCAATGGACCCCGGTCAAAGCCATGCTGGATCGTCTGTCTCGCAGCCAGAGCCGGCAGGGATTCTCACCGTCTGAAACGGCAACTTTTGTCTTCTCGCTGAAAGAGCCTCTTTTTGCACGGATTCAAGCGCAGTGCGCCAATCCCGTAGAAGTGGTATGGATTGCCAGCAAATTACTGGACAAGCTCGGCCTGTACTGTGTTGAAAGCCACATGGAAAGCCGGGAGGCGATTATTCGCGAACAGCAGGAAAGCATGCTGGAGCTGTCGACCCCTGTCGTTGAACTCTGGAAAGGCATCCTGGCCATCCCTCTGATCGGCTCGCTCGACAGCAACCGTACCCAGATCGTGATGGAAGCCCTGCTGGAAAAGATCGTCCAGACCGAGTCCGACCTTGCCATTATCGATATTACCGGCGTGCCTACTGTGGACACCATGGTCGCCCAGCATCTGCTCAAGACAGTAACTGCCGCCAAGCTGATGGGCGCCAAGTGCATCATCAGCGGTATTCGTCCGCAAATCGCCGCCACCATCGTCCATCTGGGCGTAGAGCTGGGTGACGTCGTGACCAAAGCCTCGCTGGCCGATGCATTCCAGATGGCTCTGAAAGAGCTCAACGTTCGTCTCGTTTCTGCTACGGCACGCTAAGGAGCCGCCATGGTAGACAAGATCCCTATTCTCAAAATGGGCAAATACCTGCTCTTGTCCATCCAGGTCGACATGCACGACCAACTGGCCCTGGACCTGCAGGAAGATTTGACCAATCAAATCGTCAAGCACCGAGCCAAGGGCGTGCTGATCGATATCTCTTCCCTGGAGATCGTCGATTCGTTCATTGGCCGCATGCTGTCCCACATTGCCAATGTCTCTCGCATCCTTGACGCCAAGGTCATCGTCGTGGGCATGCAACCTGCCGTCGCAATCACGCTCGTCGAATTAGGCCTGTCACTCGACGGCATTGCCACTGCACTGAATGTAGAAAAAGGGATGGCCCGTCTGGAACAGATGGTCGCGGATGATGAACTCCTGGAGCTAGAGCGTGGCGAAGAAAGACATACTTCCGCTGAAGCAGGAGACTGACATCGTCCTCATCCGGCAGCGTGTACGCCAATCTGCCGAAACAGCCAAGCTGGGGCTTGTCTCACAGACCAAGATCGTTACGGCCGCAAGCGAGATTGCCCGTAATGCTCTGATCTACGGCGGCGGTGGCGAATGCGTGATCGAGGATACGATGCGTAACGGCCGCAGCGCCGTTCACCTGGTCATCACCGACCAGGGTAAGGGAATCGATGACATCAGCAAGGCCATGGTGGACGGCTATACTTCAGGTAATGGTCTGGGCCTGGGCCTGAGCGGTGCCAAGCGGCTGGTGGATGAATTTGCAATCGAAAGTGCACCCGGGCAGGGTACACGTGTGGAGTTGTGGAAGTGGCGTTGACCCCATTGTATTGCAGCCAGACATTCTCGGTTTCCGATGTTGCCCACGTGGATGCTGCGCGCCGGGCGGTCATCCGCCATGCCCGCGAACTGACCGATGACGAAGAAGTGCTGGGCAAGCTGACCCTTGTTGTCCAGGAGCTGGCACGCAATCTAGTCAACCATGCCGGCGAAGGCGAGTTGTACCTGAGCCATAATAATCATGAGCTGGACCTGATCGCGGTGGATAGCGGTCCAGGCATGGTCAACGTGGCGCAGTGCCTGAGCGACAACTATTCCACCAAGGGTACGATGGGGGCTGGACTGGGGGCGATCCGGCGTATGTCTGATCGCTTCGATATCTACTCGCAGCCGGGTAAGGGCACTATTGTATTTTCCCGAACGCAACTGGTGCCCTCGCCTCCAGGCAAGCGGTTTGAAGAGGGTGTGTTGTGCACCCCGCATCCGCGGGAGGAAGTTTGTGGCGACAGCTGGGCCGTGCTGAACAACCGGATTATGGTGTGTGACGGGCTTGGGCATGGCACACAGGCCAGAGAAGCCAGTGCCAAGGCTCGGGATATATTTCTCAACCATCCCACCGGCCTTCCCCTGACCGAGCTGATGGAGCGCATGCACCGTGCCCTGACAAGTACACGTGGTGCAGCCCTGGCCTTTGCTGAAATTCTACCGGAACAAGGCACCGTCAATTTCTGTGGTGTTGGCAACATTGCCGGCACCCTGATGGCAGATCGGCCGCGAAGCATGGTCTCGGCCAACGGTACTGTTGGCTACAAGATAGGCCGCGTACAATCCTTTTCCTATCCCTGGGATGAATCTACCGTGCTGGTCATGAATTCAGATGGTATCAATTCCCGGGTCAACCTTGCAGGGTATACCGGCCTGCTAGGCAAGCATCCCGCCATTATCGCCGCCCTGATTCATCGTGATTTCAAGCGCTCAACGGATGACGCCACGGCGCTGGTAGTACGTCATGTCTAATGACCGCCTGATTTCTAGCCTGCGCATCGAAAGCGAACAGGACATCGTCTGGTGTCGCCAACGTGCCAAGCAGCTTGCCGATTGGATTGGGCTACCCAGGCTCGACCAGATTCGCGTTGCCACCACGGTTTCTGAGTTGGCACGCAATATCTACCAGTACGCCAAACAGGGTCGATTCAGCTTTTACATGATGACCACTGCCGAAGGGCGCCTGAACGGCCTGCGATTTGAAGCGCAGGACAACGGTGCAGGCATCCAGAATCTGGACGATATCCTTAATGGCAGCTACGTCTCTCAGACCGGTATGGGTGTAGGTCTGCGGGGCGCCCAGCGCCTGATGGATGATTTCCAGATTGACACCTCTTCGAGCGGTACCCGCATCCGCGCCGCCAAATACCTGTCCGTACCCAAGCCCTTTCCCAGCGAGGCGGAGCTGAGTCGGCTGCTGCATCAGCTCACCGACAAGAGTGCGCTGGACCCTTACAAGGAAATGCAGCTCCAGAGCGAAGACCTGCTGGTGACCACCTCGGAACTGCGCGCCAAGCAGCAGGAACTGGAGGACACCAACAAGGAACTGGAGGAAACCAACAAGGGGGTTGTGGCCCTGTACTCCGAGCTGGAAAAGACCGCTCAGGAGCTGCAGGATGCCAGCGAAGCTAAGAGTCGCTTCTTCTCCAACATGACCCATGAGTTCCGGACGCCGATCAACATTATCGAGAACATCTCGAAGCTCCTGATCTCCGGTCAGGACGGACCACTGAATGGAGAACAGTACCGTCAGGTCAAATTCATCAGTGATGCTGCTGCCGAACTCTCAACCTTGGTCAATGAGCTACTGGATCTGGCTGAAGTGCAGTCCGGTCGAATGAAAGTCATGGCTGAACCGTTCAGCCTGAATGAACTTCTGGAGCGAATCGAAGCCTTTGCCGCCGCGCTTTCGTTCCGCTACGAGAATGTCAGCTACCGGCTCGACCGCCTGCCGGAAGACGTCATTCTGAATACGGACCGGGAGCGTCTGTTCCAGATCCTGCGCAACCTGATTTCCAATGCTTTCAAGTACACGCCCAAGGGTAGCGTGACGATTCGCTGTTTCCGTCCGGACGACCAGCAGATCGAATTCATGGTGGCCGACACCGGAATCGGCATTTCCGAAGAAAACCAGAAAAAGGTATTCGACGAGTTCTACCGGATCAAATCACCGGGCCGGAAGAACATTGAAGGGACGGGGCTGGGCTTGTCCCTGGCGCAGAAGGTGGCCACCCTGCTCAAAGGCGAAATTGATCTGACCAGCCAGGAGGGCGTGGGCAGCAAGTTCTACCTGCGCATCCCGATAGCGCTGGAGGAAAACGCCTCCACACTCGAGCAGAACGCCCTCTCCGGCATGACGATTCTGCTGATCGACGACAGCGAAGCCGATCGCTATATCGTTACCCGCGCCCTGGAAAGCTATGCCCCGATCATGATCGAGGCTGATAGCGCCAAGGCCAGCATGGACAAGCTCAATGCCGTGCGACCAGATATCATCTTCCTTGACCTCGATCTGCCGGATATCAGCGGTGAAGAGCTGCTGGAGAGCATGGACTGGTCCATGCACCGTCGCGTCCTGGTCAACACAGCCAAGGCTCTGAACGATGAAGAGCTGGCCCGCCTCAGACCCTATTGCCATGCCATTCTGCAAAAATCCCAACCTGGGTATCTTGAGCAGTTGCTCTGTCAGGTACAGAGTTTGTCCAGGAGCTTGAGAAATGAGTGACCGTAAGCGCATCGTCATCATTGATGATACGGATGCGAACCGTTATGTGCTGCGGAAGATTCTGCTGTCCCAGCCTGACTTCGATATTCTCGAGGCCGGAAGCGGTAGTGCTGGCCTCGAGCTGATCAACGATCAGACCAGCCTGGTGATCATTGATATCAACCTGCCGGACATGAGCGGCTTCGAACTGATCCAGGCCATTGAAAAGAAGCTGGATCAGAACAAGATGCCGGCCATTATCAATATCTCGGCCACGTTCGTCAGCGGCAAGGACAAGGCTATGGGACTCAACCAGGGCGCCCAGGCCTACCTGACCCACCCGATCAACCGGGACGAAGTCCTGGCTACCATTTCGTCCTTGCTCAAATCGAGCACTCGTCTGGCGAGCATCGAAAACCAGCGCAACGTCGCCATTGCCCGCAGTGAAAACCTGGAGGCCGAAAAGATCATGCTGGAGCGCTTCATGCGTTCGCTGAACCATGACCTTCGCTCCCCGCTGACCGCCGCGACCATGGTAGCCAGCCTTATGCGTCGCACACCTGCCCGACGCACCGATGACATGCTGAAGCTGCTCGAGGAAAACCTGCAGCGCATGAATCAGATGATCACCAACGTGTTGGATATTTCCCATACCAGCCTGGGCGGTGGGGTCAAACTGCACGGTGAAAAGCTGAGCCTTGGTACGCTGCTTGGCGAGGCGATTAGTAACCTGCGGATTCAAGTACAGAACGAGATCACGCTCACCCTTGAGTCACCTGAACAGCACGTCTATTGGGACAAGCACGCCTTGCTGCGCATCGTCGACAATCTGGTCATCAATGCCGCCAAGCATGGCACGCCTGATACGCGGATCGACGTCAGCCAGATGATGTCTGCCGAGCGTATTGTCTTGTGCGTTCGCAACCAGGGCCGGATGCCTGACGAGGTATTGGTCAACCTGGCAACGCCTTATTTCATTTCCACCCGCAGCGATGATCGCGGCTGGGGATTGGGCCTTCCCATCGTTAAAGCGCTGTGTGAAAGCTTTGGCGGCCATGCCGAATTCAAAAATATTGACGACCACGTCGTGGTGGAAGTCCACCTTCCCTCTACGGTACCCCCCACCTGATTGCCGCCCTGCCTCTCAAGGAGCCCTGCCGGTGGGCTCCGTAGCATCAGGCGATCACGTCCAAAGCTCGCTCAAGATGCTCATGCAAATAGGGACTGTGCTCAATGCATTTGTCGATAAGAAACTCCGAGCACAGGTCCTGTAGCGACTGCTTGGATGCTGCATATTCTTCCAGTGCCCGCGCGGCACTCCAGTCCTGACCGGCATAAACCAGCGCCAGCAGCTCAACCAGTTGTTCGTGGGTAAGACCGGATATCGCCTCCCGCAAGCGCTGTTCGGCCAGTGTTTCACCGATCAGTGAGCCTGTGGCGGATTCGCCTCCCAATCCCAAGCCTCCCCCTAGCCCGGTACCAAACCCGTCATGGGTAAGTTGGGTACAGGTTGCCAATGCCGCGATAGCTTTTATCTGCTCGCGGCTGAGATATTCGAGTCGCTGCGTCATATCCTTTCTCCTGCTCGATGCACTATTGGACCGCTCCGGATACCCATGGTGCAGCGGCGCTTGAACCCAAAACCTGATCTGGATCAGGTTAGCTACATCACTTGATCCCCAATCGCTTGGCCAGGCGGCTCAGGTTGGCACGGTCAACGGCCAGTTCTCGGGCTACATCCGCCCACCGATGGTGATGCCGCTCGAGCGATGTTTCAATCAATTGCTTCTGATAGGTATCTACCGCTTCGCGCAAGGGAAGACTAACAGGCAGGTCGGGCCTTTCAACAGCAGGCGTTATGTCTGCAATGGGTACTGCAGTGGGCAGATCCAGCGAGCGGCTGTCGATACTCAGGATACGGGGCCGCTCGCCGTGGCTCGACAGCGCCTTGAGTGCGGCGCGACTGATCAGGTGCTCCAGCTCGCGCACATTCCCAGGCCAGTCATAGGTCAATAATGACTTCTGCGCCTCAGGACTCAGGCGCAGGCTACGCAATCCTAATCGCGCCCTGTTCTCCTCAAGAAAGTAGCCGGCCAGCAGCAGTACATCACGTCCACGCTCGCGCAAGGCGGGCACCTTCAGCGGGTACACACTCAAACGATGGTAGAGATCTGCCCTGAAACGGCCAGCTTTTACCTCTTCGGCCAGATCGCGGTTGGTGGCCGCAATGACCCGAACATCAACATGATGCTCACGATCCGAGCCTACCCGCTGTAGCTGACCACTCTGTAGAACCCGGAGCAATTTGGCTTGAGCCGCCAAAGGCATTTCACCCACTTCATCCAGAAACAGCGTCCCGCCATTGGCCAGATCGAACTTGCCGCTGCGCTCGCTGATCGCTCCGGAAAAGGCGCCACGCACATGCCCGAACAACTCGCTTTCGACCAGGGTTTCCGGCAGCGCCGCACAATTGATGCTGATCAAGGGCCGGCGTGCACGGGCAGACTGCGCGTGAATGGCTTCGGCCACCAGCTCCTTGCCAACACCGGTCTCTCCCGTCACCAATACGGTCAGGGCGCTATCCCCTACGAGAGCGATCTGCTGCAGGAGCTGCTTGTGTGCAGCACTCTGCCCGATCAGCTCACGGGTTCGCACCTGCCCTGCTGCCTGCTTGTAGAGTTCAGCCAACTGGCTTTCATCGGCCACGCGTCGCGTCAAAGCATTGATCCGCTCGGCTGCTGTTACGGTGGCCGAAGCCAGACTGGCAAAGGCTTGCAGCATGTCCAGATCCACAGTGCCGAAACGCGCTTCGTCCAGGGCATCGAGTGTCAGCAATCCCCAGACCTGATCCTGCACATACAGCGGGCAGCCCAGGCAGTCATGGACCTCAAGAGCTTCATGGCCCTCAACCAGACCGTCATAGGGATCGGGCAAGTCGCAGTCTGCTGCAAAGCGGGTCGGCCCTCGATGTTCGATCAGCACCTTGAGCCGCGGGTGCTCACTGATGCGAAAGCGTCGCCCTAACGTATCAGGGCTGAGCCCCTGTACGGCTAGTGGTATCAGTTGATCGCCATCCAGCCTGAGCAAGGCAACGGCATCGCAGGGCAGCAACTCCCGAAGTGCCAGCAATAATTTGCGATAGCGCTCTTGCTCCGGCAGCTCTCGGGACAGGTCGGCGACCAGGGGAATCAGTGCAGACAACAACGGAGCCGTGGTCATTATGACCTCTCATAGAGTCATTTTGACAAACACATTAAGCAGTCAAAATGACTCGAATCTAGATAACCTATTGATTTTAAAAGCCCTTGCTATTGGCATGCCTCGTGTATTACTCAGGTAAAGCCAACGCAGGAGCTGAACCATGTTAACCGCTCAACAACGCACAATCATCAAGTCCACCGTTCCGCTGCTGGAAACCGGAGGTGAGGTGCTGACGACTCACTTCTACAAGATGATGCTCAACGAGTACCCGCAGGTCCGCCCCTTGTTCAACCAAGCGCATCAGGCCAGTGGCGCCCAGCCTCGTGCCCTGGCCAATGGCGTACTCATGTATGCCCGTCATATCGACCAACTGGAGGCACTCGGCCCGCTGGTGGCTCAGATCGTCAACAAGCATGTCGCCTTGCAGATTCTGCCGGAACATTATCCCATCGTAGGGACCTGCCTGCTGCGGGCTATTCGCGAGGTATTGGGCCAGGAAATCGCTACTGACGAAGTGATCGATGCCTGGGCCGCAGCCTACGGTCAGCTGGCCGATATCCTGATTGGCGCCGAGGAAGATCTGTACGCCACTCATGAGGCAGCCCCCGGCGGCTGGCGTGGCGGTCGCTGGTTTCGTGTTGCCCGCAAGGTGGCTGAGAGTGACGAGATCACGTCCTTTTACCTGGTACCCGAGGACGGCGGTGCCCTGCTGGACTTTCAACCGGGCCAATACATTGGCATGCGCCTGAATCTGGAGGGTGAAGAGGTACGCCGTAATTACTCGTTATCGGCACGCGCCAACGGTCGCGAATACCGCATCAGCGTTAAGCGCGAGGCCGATGGCCGTGTTTCCAATTACCTGCACGACCAGGTAAACGAAGGGGATCGTCTTGAGCTTTTCCCACCGGCAGGCGAGTTTACGCTCAGGCCATCTGACAAGCCTCTGGTCTTCATTACCGCTGGTGTCGGCATCACTCCGGCACTCACCATGTTGGAAGCGGCACTCGAAACCCGTCGTCCCATTACCTTTATCCACTGCGCCCGCGATGCAGGCGTCCAAGCCTTCCGCCCGTGGCTCGAAGCGCAGAAGGCAAAGCATCCTCAGCTACGCTGCTACTTCTGCTACAGCCATCCGCGTCCCGAGGATCAGGGCGATGCAAACGGACTTTTAACACATGCACTACTGGAGCAGTGGCTACCCGAGAATCGTGACCTGGATGCCTACTTCCTGGGTCCAAAGCCCTTCATGGCCCTGATCAAGCGTGAGCTGAAAGCGCTGGGTGTACCTGAAGCGCAAAGTCATTATGAATTCTTTGGGCCAGCAGCATCGTTGGAAGCTTGAGTAAAGAGGCGGGTCTCAAGGCCCGCCTTTTAATTCACTTTTATTGAATAAAAGGCTCATTATTATTTATTAGATCGATCCCAGGAGGCTCGCTAGGATAAAGAGGCTATTACCTGCGTGCCTATAAAAGCCTCTAATAATCGTGAAAAAAAGACTGCGTTCCTTGCTGCCCTGGTTCAAGCGTTTCAAACCTGTTGCCGTCAAAGCCCCGCCCCGTGAACTGGTCCGTGCCACGCTTGGCGCCTGCCTGGGCATGGTAGCCAGCGTTCTGGCGTGTACTCACTTCTACGGACTCGAGATTGCGCTGCGAATTGCAGCCCCTATCGGTGCATCAGCCCTGCTGCTGTTTGCTGTCTCGTCCAGTCCTCTGGCGCAACCCTGGTCGATTATCGGCGGCAACGTAGTGGCTGCTGGAATTGGTGCACTGGTTGGCCAGTGGATCGACCATACCCTGCTGGCCGCCGCGGTGGCGATGGCGCTGACCATCGTGACCATGTTCAGCCTGCGTTGCCTCCATCCACCGGGCATCGCAGTGGTCGTGGCAGTCAGCCTGGGCGGGCCGGCTTTTCAACAAATCGGTCTGTACATCATGCTGCCGGTGGCGCTCTGTTCGCTAATCGTTCTGGCAGGCGCCCTGATCTACAACAACCTGACTCGCCTGCCTTACCCAAAGGCTCCGGCGCCCGCTGTCAATCCGCATAACACACGAGACCCGCTTCCTTCGCAGCGTGCGGGCTTTACGACGGCAGATCTTGAGCTTGCCATGAAGGAGTTTGGTGGCGTTGTCGACATCACTCGAGACGACCTTGAGTCCCTGGTCCGTCAGACCGAGCGCCACGCCTTGAGTCGTAGCATGGGCGCCATCACCGCCGCTCAGATCATGTCGCGGGACCTACAGATCGCCCATCCTGACACGCGGTTACAGGATGCCTGGAACCTGCTGGAATCTCATCACCTGAAAGCGCTGCCGATTCTTGATGAGGCAAAGCATCTGGTGGGCATCGTGACCCTGGCCGACCTGTTCAAGGCCATCGAGCCGGGCTCGCCGAACGCGCAGGGTAATCCAGGCGATATCCCGCTTGAGCGCTTTATGACACGCCATGTGCAATGTGTGCGGGATACCACCCATATCGTGGAGCTGGTGTCACTGCTTTCAGACAAGGGCCTGCATTACCTGCCTGTCCTGGATGAGCCGGGCAACCTGGTCGGCATCATCAGCCAGACCGACCTGATCGCTGCGCTCTACCAACGCTGGTTGAAGAACGTACTTACTCACCGTGAGGCGGCCAATCAGCGCACCTCCGAGGAAAGCGCCGCCTGATTCAGAGGGCGCATGGCCTTAACCATGCGCCCTCCTGGGATCATCCCTCCCAACGCTGGGACCAGTCTGCGTCCTCACCGATCACGTCTCGCAGCAACTGGATCGCATCCTGAAGCACGGGCGTTTCCTTGTCCCGTGAGTACACCAGATACGTGGGATAGGTGAATTCTGGTGCTCGTTCTACCCGCTGCAGAATGCCGTTATCTAGATAGCTCTGGACGACGCGCGTCCTGAAATATCCTGCACCTCCATTCTGTACAAGGTACTGCAAGGCCAGAGGCCCCAGACTGAAAGAAAGCGCCGCTTTCGCCTTTTCGGGCATGGCTGCGTCGTGCTGCTTGCGAAAGGCCTCGCCCCAATCAATGTAGATGTAGGGCTCAGGTTGAGCTACCGAGCAGACCTGAATCAACTTTTCCTCCAGTACCTGCTCGACCTGCATTCCTGGCCAGTATTCCGGCTGATAGACCAGTGCCGCATCCAACACGCCTTGCTCTACCTGCTGTTGCAGACGACTGCTGTCGGCAATCTCAGCCCGTACCGCGTAGCCAGGCAATGCCTCCCGCAAACGCTTTACCCAATTGAGGATCAATGGATTGCTCAGGCTGACCTCCCCGCCTACCGTGAGCAGATTGCGAAACCCCTCCGGCAGCGGCAGGTCACGCCGCGCAGCGTCCCATGTCTGTACCAGCTGACTGGCATATCCGGCAAACACCTGACCATCTGCCGTCAGCCTGGCACCCGCCCGGTTACGTACGAACAGCCGGCACTGAAGCTGTGCTTCCAGATTCTGTACCCGCGCCGTGACCGCGGTTTGCGTCACATGCAGCCGTTCCGCCGCAGCCAGAAAGCTTCCAGTCCGGGCAATTTCAAGAAAGGTACGGGCCAGTTCAAGATCCATGGGTATCCGATTATCGATAAGCGAGCCGTCAGTGTAGCCATGAACTCAGGCTGTATGCAGTTCTGCTTCGCGCGAGGAGGACTCCTGGCGGAACACTGAGGGCGACACCCCGGCCAGCCGCTTGAAGAACCGCGTGAAATACGCCGGTTCGGAAAAGCCCAGCAGATCCGCAATCTGGTTGACCGTAAGGCCCGTGTAGATCAGGTTTCGCTTGGCCTCAAGCAACAGCCGTTGATGGATGACGCCCAGTGAGGTCTGTCCGCGCAGCCGCCTGCAAAGCCCATTGAGATAGGCCGGTGTGATACCCAACGCCTTGGCATAGGCCTCGATAGGCCAGTGATTGCTGTAATTCGCCTCTACCAGCTGGGAAAACGCAGTCAGGTAGGACTGACCCCGCTCGGGCCGCTCCTGGGCGTCGCGCACCATCACCTGCCGCCCCAACCATACCGCCAACACCCCAACCAGTGATTGCAGGAGCAGGTCCCGCGCCGGCGCCGAGGAGCTGTACTCATTATTGATCGCGGCAAACAGCGTGTGGATGTAACGCCGCTCTCGTCCGACCTGATAAAGCGCAGGCTGGCTGAAGGTCTGGGTCTGCCCGCCCAGATGCTCCTGCAGCCGGGAAACCAGGGGCATCGCCAGGGTAAGAATAAAACCGTCGATGTCCTCCGAGAACCGAAATCCGTGGATGCAAAAGGCAGGCACCACCTGGATGGCGGCATCATCGATCCGGGTCTGCTGCCCATCCACATTAAGCTCGGCCCATCCCTTTCGCACATAGAGCAGTTGCACCAGATCAGCATGCCGGTGCAACTGAATCTCCCAATCGTGCAGGCTGCTGCGCTTGGGAATGGACTCGCAGTGCAGCAGGTCCGGTGTAGGCCATTCCAATGGGTCGCCATAGAGCATGAACACCGGAATATTCGGCACGGGCGGTTTCATGGTGGACCTCATTCTTATGCAAGGGTGTTTATAAAAGTCCAGAACTTCCTACGTAAAGTGCCTTCTCGCCCGGCAATGATCAACCAAAAATACAGGCGACGCAGATAAGAACGCACGCTGGCCACCCCTTCGCCGGACGTGACGACACAATAAGCGAGAGACCATAACAATGAAGACACAAGTCGCCATCATCGGCGCCGGTCCATCCGGCCTTCTCCTGGGTCAGCTGCTGCACAACGCTGGCATCGACACCGTTATCCTCGAACGTCAGAGTCCTGATTACGTGCTAGGCCGCATTCGTGCTGGCGTCCTCGAACAGGGCATGGTCGACCTCTTGCGCGAGGCTGGCGTCAGCGAGCGTATGGATCGGGAAGGCTTGGTCCACGATGGATTCGAGCTGGCGTTCGAGGGTCGCCAAGAGCGCATCGACCTCAAGACGCTTTCCGGTGGCAAGACGGTCATGATCTACGGCCAGACCGAAGTCACCCGAGATCTGATGGAAGCACGTAAGGCCAGTGGTGCGCTTAGTGTCTACGAAGCCAGCAACGTACAGCTTCACGAGCTGAAAGGCGAAAAGCCCTATGTGACCTTTGAAAAGAATGGCGAAACCGTACGCCTGGACTGTGACCATATCGCCGGGTGCGATGGCTATCATGGCATCTCGCGCCAGTCGATTCCGGCAGACGCGCTCAAGACGTTCGAACGGGTGTATCCCTTCGGCTGGCTGGGCGTCCTGGCCGACACCCCACCGGTGAACGAAGAGCTGATCTATGCCAACCATGAGCGCGGCTTTGCCCTATGCAGCATGCGCTCCAAGACGCGTACCCGCTATTACGTGCAGGTTTCCGCTGACGAGAAGGTCGAGGACTGGTCCGACGAACGCTTTTGGGATGAACTCAAACAGCGCCTGCCGGCCGAAACCGCTGCCAGACTTGTTACCGGCCCCTCTATCGAGAAAAGCATCGCGCCTCTGCGCAGCTTTGTGGTCGAGCCCATGCAGTATGGTCATCTCTTCCTTGTCGGCGATGCGGCGCATATCGTTCCACCCACAGGGGCCAAGGGGCTGAACCTGGCGGCCAGCGATGTCTGCACCCTGTACCGGATTTTGACCAAGGTCTATCACGACGCCCGTACGGATCTCCTACAACGCTATTCGGAGGTCTGTTTGCGCCGCGTCTGGAAAGCCGAGCGTTTTTCCTGGTGGATGACTTCCCTGCTCCATCGCTTTCCTGATACGGATGACTTTGGCCACCGCATCCAGCAGACCGAGCTGGATTATTTCCTGGGTTCTGAGGCCGGTAGAAAAACCATTGCCGAAAACTATGTCGGTCTGCCTTATGAACCCATCGAATAAGGCGACGGCAGCCAAGCTCTGGTAATCTGGCCGTCTTGACCCACGCCCGTAAAGCGCATCCACTCGGCTGCGTTTTACGCTGCACGCCAGGACTGTCCATGCCCAGCACCTACCTAGAACAATTACCTCAAGAAATTCAGGCCAACGTCCGCACTGCGCTGGCTGAAGATGTAGGAACCGGCGACATCACCGCCCAGCTCATCCCTGCCGACCGCACCGCCAGGGCCACTGTCATTACCCGCGAAGACGCCACCCTCTGCGGCACCGCCTGGGTCGATGAGGTGTTCCGCCAGATCGATTCCACCGTAAAGGTTGAATGGCAGGTTCGGGACGGGGAACGGGTCATGGCTGACAAAATTCTTTTTACCCTGTCAGGCCCCGCCCGCTCCCTGCTGACGGGCGAGCGAACAGCGCTCAACTTCCTGCAACTGCTGTCAGGCACAGCGACTCGCTGCAGTTACTACGCAGACTTGGTCAGCGGTACTCAGGTCCGCCTGCTGGATACGCGCAAGACCCTACCCGGCCTGCGGCTGGCACAAAAGTATGCCGTTACCTGTGGTGGCTGTCATAATCACCGCATTGGTCTGTACGATGCCTTTCTTATCAAGGAAAACCATATTGCGGCCTGTGGCGGTATTGCCCAGGCTGTAGAGACGGCGCGTCGTATCGCCCCCGGCAAACCGGTTGAAGTAGAGGTTGAGAACCTCGCTGAGTTGGAGCAGGTCCTGGCCACAGGCGCTGAAATCGTCATGCTCGACAATTTCTCGCTTGAGGATATGCGCGAGGCCGTAAGAATCAATGCGGGCCGCACCAGGCTGGAGGCGTCGGGCGGCATCAATGACACGACCATTCGCCCAATCGCCGAAACCGGTGTCGACTATATTTCAATAGGCACGCTGACCAAAGACGTCAAGGCACTGGATCTTTCCATGCGCCTGGCGCTTTGATCATATGCCTCCTGTTGTTCACTGCAAGCCGGTTCGCTGGCCCGCAGGCTTTATCAAGGAACCTTTGTGAGCCATCGCTACCTTGTCATCGATAGCAGCGCCTTCACCAGCCCACAGCTGGAAGCCTACCTGTCCGCGCGTCCCAAGAACCGTGTCATCATTTCCGACAGCACGGCCGTACAGCTCTTTCAACCCGAGCAATGGGTAACGGCCCGCAACGGATTGTTCAAGCAGTACAAGGATCGCATCTTCTTTTCAGATTCCAGCGGGCCAATTCTTCAGGCCGAGCTGGAAGGACGCAAACCCAGCATCCTCGCCGCGCCGTTGACGCGAGCCTTTAACGCGACGATTGCCGCCGAAGGCGAAGAAGAAGCCCGGCAATTGGCATACATCCACAAGAACCTGCTGGATATCGAAGACGAATACCTGGCCAACCGCAAGGTATTTCTCAACACACTTATTACCCATATGAGCAAGGCGCTGCAGGATAATCCTGCCGTTATTCAGGACCGTGATGCAGCCATTCACCTGGCAGCCGCTACGGCTCAACGTGGTCTCGCCAAAGGGTTCTCTCCAAGCCTGCTTGACGCGCCCTACAGTGTGTTTCTCAAGGCCTACCCTCTGGCAGCCCGCTATGTTGCCCTGCTTGCCTCGCTGCTGGTTGAGCATATCCAGGCAACCGGTACGGCTGCCAAGGTGAACGCAACGGCCATTATCGAAACCTTTACGCAGCGGGATAACGTGCTGATTGCCAGCCTGTTCGACGGCCTGTTGAGTACGGATGAGAATACTAACGCTGCCTTCGCCGCGCTCAAGCAGACCCTTGCAGTGCTCAGCAAGGTGGGCGCCCAATCCGTACATTAACGTCTGGAATGCCCTTGGAATCGGTGGCTTCTGCAGCAGCGGCAGAGGCCACCGATATATTGATCAAGCTCACACTTTAGAACTTTAGCTGTTAACGCTTCAAATCCTCTTCGCTGGTCCGCCTCGCGCTTCCTGTGCGTTTTTCGTTCACGAAAATATCTGTCCCGAACATCATTCATAGCTCCGGTTAATCGTTGACTCATTGTCACTTAGCCGCGCCAATTATTTTTATAAGCGCTTTCGCCATATTTTTGACAGCCCTGAATCAATCATTCCAAATAGCCATTATTGCGACTAATCGCCGCTCTATGACGGCCCTTTCACTGCCATTTCGTTCCTCAAGCCAAACGCTAAGCCGTCGATACGCCAAGCACAACGACAGCATGCGCCTCAGAAATCACCTCGGCGCTTAAACGACTGTCACGGCTTATCCAGCGCAACACAGCAGCTGGTAATTGATTTATTCAATATTGGGGAAACTTTCATGAACCGCTTTGAATCCATCGCACGACTCAGACGCCTCTTTCGTGGTGCAGTACAGGGGCTGCTGCTCTCTGCTTCTGTGGCTACGCTATCCGCTACAGCCCAAGCGGATGATTTAAGCGTCGGTCTGGTTGGCTTGAACATGTCGGGCGCTGGGTTTGCGGCCCATGTTCTACCCGGCCTCAACAACCGCAACTACATTTTCCCTACGGAAACCCATTTCAAGGATTGGAGCGAGAGAGGCGTTCGCCTGATTCGCTTCCCTATTATCTGGGAGCGCCTACAGCCCAAGCTCTACAACATGCTCGATCCAGACTATGTAGGGCTGATCCAGCAGACCATGAACTATGCACAGAAATACAATGTGCGCGTCATTCTGGACCTGCATAACTATGCGCGTTATCGCGGTGAGCTGATCGGTACAAAGAACGTGCCGTATGCGGCCTACCACGACGTGATGTACCGCATCGCCTTTCGTTGGGCCAAGCACCCTGCCCTCTACGCCTACGACATCATGAATGAACCCAACGGTGCGCTCGATTACTGGCCGACCGCAGCACAGCATGGCATCAATGGCGTGCGTACGGTGGACAAGGTCAAACCCATTATTGTCGAAGGCAATGGTTGGGCGGAGGCAACCCGCTGGGCGCAATGGAACGATTCGCTGCTCAATCTGAAAGACCCGTCCGACAATCTGATTTTCTCGGCGCACACCTATTTCGATAACAACTCCGGTGGCACCTACGAGACCGTGGACGTCAGCACACTGGACCCCATGTATGGTGTGGCGCGTGTGAAGCCTTTCGTAGAGTGGCTGAAAAAGCATGGCAAGAAGGGTTATATCGGCGAGTTTGGCGTCCCGGACAATGATCCTCGCTGGCTGGTACTGATGGACAACATGTTGGCCTATCTCAGACAGAACTGTATCCCGGCAACCTATTGGGCGGCAGGTCCTGGCTGGGGTAACTACAACCTGGCGGTTGAGCCCGTGAATGGACAGGAACGCCCGCAATGGCCGACGCTCAAGAAATACCTGAGCACACCTAGTCAGTGCATACAAATAGGCCCGAATTGATCGGACCTATGGAAATGGGGCCTGCTTGAGGCCCCATTGGCTTACTTGGGCATCGTTTTCGAGGTCACGTACTTGCTCAGGACTTCATTATCATCCAGCGCATGAACATCGGAGGCGACCCACAATTTACGCTCGATCCCCTGGGCAATCAGATGCGCGACAGCCGCTTCGATAGCCGACAGTACACAAAGCTGAGCCGGCTCGTTGGTGGTATAGCCAGACTCTGCCTCTAGTAGCTTCTTGAACTCGACGAACTTGTAGACATCCGCCGAGCGACCAATCGAGAAGATGGTCTTGGATGTCATCACGTTGGCCAATACCTGTCCGCCACGTACATCGATGGCGCGCAGATTGACCGTCACCTGGTCGACCCGGTATTCCTGGGACGCACCGATTCCCAGGTAGCGAGCGCCTTCGCCGCCGCTGCGAATATTGGTGTCGTAGGCAACGATGCCACCCTCCAGCAGGATATTGGCTGCCTGCAGTGAAGGGAGCGGCTGCTGAATGTTTTGTGGCGTGTTGGGCTTGCTCTGGGTCGCCCGGATGATCTTGCGCTCGGTCAGAATGTTCTGCAGCCCCTCACGCTCCAGCACCACGAACCAGCCGCTGGCCTGGAGTGCATCGACCAACATGCTGGCGCCACCCTGGGTGACGGCGGTAGAGAACGAGCTGGCCGGGCTGGGCTTGTACTGGCCGGTCTGGTCACGGAACCCATAGACGGCCGCAACAAGCTTGCCTCGCGGTGCCGGCAGATTCAGCAGATCGTAATAGGTGGAAGCCCGTGGGGTCAGTGTAGGTTGGGCATTTTGTTCGGCGGGCATGGGGTCACGCACAGAACATCCCTGCATCAGCATCGCGCACAGCAACGCTGACGACATCATGAGTCGTTTCATAATGGCTATTCCTGGTTTAGCGTGCTGCTTAGTAAGTCGTTCCGGCCAATCCGTTTACGGCAATCTCAGAGACCTCGCCTGTCACCCGATCCGTAATATGGATGACCAGCTGCCCTGTTTCGTCATTGAGAATATTGACGATGAAATCGTCGGTAGTAACGCTGCCTGCCTTGCCGTTACGGGCATTGGTCAATACCTGCGAAAGCAGGCTCGACTGCAACTGACTGGTAAAGCGCTCGATGGCCGACATACTGCTGGAAGACTTGGCATCCGGATCGTCGTAGTCATTCTGGGCCTGCGCGTTACCAAGCAGGTACGAACCGTTTAACGGACTACCACCAAAGGCGGGGTTCTTGGGGGTATAGACCAGTTCAGTGGCCTGAAGCGACGAGACGGAACCTAGCAATAGCAGCCCTAGCATCGTTGCTGAATGTACGTTCTTATTCTTCATAGCTCGTCTCTGTCCATGTCGAAGGTGTCATATAAAAGATTTTCCAGTTTTTGTTTAGCGACTGTGTCCTTGACCATGTCCGCCGCTGCGTAGGCTGTGCCTTTGAGCTCCGCGACATTGGGTTGGATGAACTGTCGGTAAACCACTCGCTGGTCATGCTCCACCCAGACCAAACTTCCCCAACGCGCAGAAGGCCTCTCGCGTACTACCAAGTTGAAATCCAGTTGGCTGGTATCGACCAACCGATCGCTGAAATAGCGATAAAAGTCGTGACCGAAGCGGGAGATCGTGTTGTCGACGATAAAGCCCTGGATATTCTCCTCATCATCGGCAGCCTGTGCCGACATCAGCATCATCATCCCCAGCAGTCCGACTCCCCAGCGCTTCATTGCGTTAATGTCCTTTACTCTTTTCGTAGAACTTCAGCGCGGCCTCTGCACGATTGGAGGCGCCAATCTTGCGAAGCAGGTTATGAATATGACTCTTGATGGTATGTGTACTCAGGCAGAGCTGATGAGCAATCTCCGCGTTTGAATAACCCTTGCCAACCAGGCTCAGGATCTCACGCTCGCGCCCGGTCAGGTCCACCGCCTCCTCTTCCAGTGTCTGCATCCGCCGATAGCGCTCGATCAGACGCTCCATGACATCACGTGGCAACCAGTCCCGTCCCATCAGCAGGGCCTGTATGCCATTGAACAAAAGCTCTCGGGAGGTATGGGTGTAGAAGATTCCCTTGATCTCGGGATGCTTTTCGATGAGCTGCTGCGCCTGCTCATCCGAGGTATTGACCAGCGCAACCGGTGCCTGACCAATCAACTGATCCAGCACAGCCGAGCACTGCTCGAATGCGACACTACCGACATCAAGCAGCCAGAGAGATGCCTTGGCCTTTTCCAATCCATTGAAGTCCCCCACGCATAACTCGAATTCCGTCTGCTGATTGAGAAAGTGCTGGAATAACTGCCCCAACAACTGATTCTTGGTCAGTAGTTTGACGGTAAGTGGCGGGCGGCCTGTTGCCATAATGGCGTCTGCTGAACTCAACTTTAAGCCTCGGTTATTCTTAATGTCGGTAGGCTATCCAACGATCTTGCGATCACAAACAAAAAAGCCCCTGAAACCATTTCGCCTCAAACAAATGAGAAATTAAACACAGCGATATATTGAGATTCTTTTGGCATCACTCCCTGATGACGGTTGAATATTCAGCAGGCTGGATTGAAACAACAGAATTCTCAAGAACCAACGTGAACACTTTATGAAACAGGACTGTATTCACGTAACGAGATACATCAGGAAAAGACTTCTCTTTCCAACTTAGGTAATAGATCACCTGCTGCACCAATCAACGTCCAGTCATCGGAATGTACTCCTGAAACCGGCTGTGGATTGATATGAACGACCGCGGCATCGGCATCACGCGCAATATGAGGCATCTGAGCGGCCGGGTAGACCACACCGGATGTACCGACGGAAAATAGGACATCACACTGGGCTGCCGCATCAAATGCCTGCTGCAAGGCCTGTACCGGTAACGACTCGCCAAACCAGACGACGCCCGGCCTTATAAAACCATTACACCTGGAACAGCGTGGCGGTTCGACACGACGACCTTGATCTGGTTCAACCGGTATTTCACGCTCGAACGAATAGCCGGTGCCGCAGGCAAAACAGCGCGGCTGATGCAGGCTGCCATGCAGGTGCAGTACATCGGCCCTCCCGGCACGCTCGTGCAGATCATCGACATTCTGGGTAACGACGGTAGCGCGTGGAAAGTGCTGGGCCAGACGGGCAATGGCAAGATGGGCCGGATTGGGCTGAGCCTTCAGCACCTTCATACGACGCCATTCGTACCATCCCCAGACGAGGGCCGGATCCGCCTCAAAGGCTTCGGGGGTTGCCAGTTCGGTGGCATCGAATGTTGCCCAGAGTCCGGTCTGTGCATCTCGAAAGGTGGGAATGCCGCTTTCGGCCGATACGCCTGCACCGGTAAAGAACACCACGTGCTGTGCATCGCGAATACAGTGTTTCAGCGCTTCATCTATCGCCAGGGACGTAGAGGATGGGGTTTGGCTCATAACATCTGTTCCAATCTTTCCATGAGTGGGCCGATCCTGCTTTTATAAAGAGGCCTTTCCGGTCTTTTTTCACCAAAGGTCCTATTGGTGAATAAAACGTTCTTGTCTGAATATGAAATGCTTATCCAGTTGTAGCCAATTAATATGAATTTGCCAGTTGAAACGTAACCAGTTTTTGCGGCAGGCGCTACCTTTTTAATGGGAAGTGCATGCCAGAGCACTTGTGTAAATACGCTACACAATTGCTCAAAGTTCTCATTTTTCTTTTACCAACAGATACCTTATCGTTTTCAAACTCGACCGACGGTGCCGCCACTCATCGTATTTCGACAAGAGCGGGTTCACTCGCTGCGCTACATGCCGATAATCCGGAAGTTCCCTTCGAGCGAGAGTATTTTTCTCTTGCTGACGTTTCGCCTCACCGGAATCGCCATGAAGAAATCCTTTTTTAGTAAGCATCGTTTCACTGTTATTCCCGCGCTGGCCTTGGCTGCAGTAATTGCTGGCAGTATCGGTTATTGGAGCCTGACGTCTAGTCAGGCAACTGTCAGCACAGCAGCCCCCGGCTCGGTTCAAGCGATGCTTGATACGGTCCGCACGGCACCACAACCGTGGACAGACCATCCGCAGGACTTGTCCGTTCTGGTCAACGACATGCGCAGCAACGCCATTGCAGGTGCTGTGATTGGCGAAAAAGCGGTGTATATCACTACCACGGCCAATGCTCACTACACGGTAGCCGATCCTTCTGGCCGGGTCGGCGATCTGGTTTTGCGTGACTACTCGAACCGTGGCGAGACCTTGTTCCCGGTTGCGACTTTTGCCGAATCGGCTGAGCGCAGTCCGGTCATGGAAAGCCTGTTGGCCAACCTGCCCACCTATCTGCTGCTGCTTCTGCTGGCCGTACCGCTGGCGTTCCGCGCTATGAGCCCGTTCAAGATCCAGCGCAAGGGAACGAATGTTTCCTTCGAGGATGTCGTTGGGGCCCATGAAGCCAAGCGTGCACTGGAGGACATCACTACCTGCCTGCGTAACCCTGCCGCCTTCTCGGCACTGGGCGCACGCCCGCCAAAGGGTGTCTTGCTGACTGGTGAGCCGGGCACAGGAAAAACTCAGCTGGCCAAAGCACTGGCTACGGAATGCAACGCGCATTTCATCCAGGTGACGGGCAGTGATTTCTCCTCGATGTTCTTCGGAGTGGGCATTCAGAAAGTGAAGTCCCTGTTCCGTACAGCGCGCAAGAAGGCACCGTGCATCATCTTCATCGACGAGATCGACGGTATTGGCAAGCGTGCCGAGCAGTCCCGCTCAAGCGACGCGGAAGCCAACCGCATCATCAACCAGTTCCTGACCGAGATGGATGGCTTCGATGGTTCCAGCGGCGTGCTTGTCCTGGGTGCGACCAACTTTGCCAACTCGCTGGATCCGGCACTGGTGCGTGAAGGCCGCTTCGACCGGACCATTGCGGTCGGTCTGCCAACCCTGGAAGACCGTATCGAGCTGTTCCGCCTGTACGCCAAGAAAATTCAGGTGCAGGGTGACCTGGATTTCGAGGCCCTCTCCCGTAACACCGTTGGCCTGACACCTGCAGCCATTGCCTACATTGCCAACCATGCGGCGCTGCTGGCAGCACGTGAGAACTGCACTCAGGTCAGCATGAGCCACTTTGTGGATGCGATCGAGACCTGCCGTATCGGTGAGCAGCCTACTGCTGTCACGCCGCTGAGCGATACCGAGCGGACCCGTATTGCCGTACACGAAGCCGGCCATGCCCTGGTAGCAGCGGCGCTCAACACTGGGCGTGTCGAGAAGGTGACCATCCTGCCCCGTGGTCAGGCCTTGGGTGTGACACTGGTAACACCGGTAGAAGACAAGCGTCTGCATCTGGAGTCTGAACTCAAGGCTCGTATCCAGATGCTGCTCGCCGGCCGCTGTGCCGAACAGATCTACTTCCATGAAGTATCTTCGGGCGCGGCCCAGGACCTGCAGGAAGCCTCCAAGCTGGCCCTGTCGATGGTGGGTTCATTGGGTATGGGACCGAAAGGTTCGCTGATCAGCATTCAGGCACTGCGTGATGCCGGCATTGAATACGATGCAAATACGTCCATCGAGGCCGCAGATGAGCTCTTACATCGCCTGAACGATCAATGCATGGCCCTGTTGCAGCGCCTGCGTCCGGCCTTGGACAGCATTACCCAAGGCCTGCTCGAGCACGAGACGATCCCGGGCGAGGATGTCATGCAGGCTCTGGCTGCCCATGGCGGTAGCGAGGCAGTCAAGGCCCTCAATCGCGCCATCAAGGCCGATCCCGAGCGTGCCCAGAACGCAGCCATGAGCGGTTGGACGCTGGATTAATTTCCGCCGCAGCTCTTGCTGACCCCCAAAGCCCGTGGTGAACACCGCGGGCTTTTTTATTGGGAAAAATCTGCAATTTCTTACCGTAGAAAGCAAAACCGTCTGCCTTTCGCCGATAGTCTGAATTGACAAAGTAACAAAGGAACGTTACATAATATTTCCAGTTGTATGACGACGTATAACACAACAATCATAACAAGTGGATATGTAGCGCTATGGCCCTCGCAGCGATTACACCTATTCGAAACCGTGTGGCACCGACTACTTATCGCGCAGAGGTAAACCCGCCTGCTAGCGCGGTTGTAAGCCTGTTGACAGGTCTACATGTGTCACGCTTGCTTGGCATCACCTGCAGGTCCGGCGTCAAATCAAAGTCATCATACATCCACCTCTCGAAGCCATCGTGCCTCATGCACGTTTCCTCCGATTCACATCATTTCGTTATTCGTTGGCCGTGTTTAGGCCCCTCTATGGCGATATCACGCCGAACGCTTCGAGCCCGTTGCTCGCCTTGTGTGTCCTGTTTCGAACGCAGCATTTGACTGCGCATTGCGGCGTTTCAACGCTTTAGCCCTGCCCTGCAGCACAGCTCAACCATTAAGAACAATTAAAGGTGTGTCATGAAAATAAAAGGAATCCGCTGGTGGATGGTCGCCCTTGTCACGGGCGGTCTGATCGTCAACTACCTGGCCCGTAATACCTTGTCGGTGGCAGCGCCCACCATGATGAAAGAGCTCGATTTTGGCGCCGAAGAGTATTCTCACATCGTAATCGCCTGGCAGCTCTGCTATGCCTTCATGCAGCCTATTGCAGGTTATCTGCTGGATGCCATCGGTACCAAGTTAGGCTTTGCGATTTTCGCTATTGCCTGGTCAGTGGCGTGCGCAGCAGCGGCCATGGCCAACGGTTGGCAAGGGCTTGCGTTTTTCCGGGGCCTACTGGGGCTGACAGAAGCGGCCGGTATCCCCGCAGGGGTAAAGGCTACCTCCGAGTGGTTCCCAGCCAAGGAACGCTCGGTCGCCATTGGCTGGTTCAACATCGGCTCATCGATAGGCGCCCTGCTGGCACCGCCGCTGGTGGTCTGGGCCATCCTGCAGAGCGGCTGGGAGCTGGCGTTCCTGATCGTGGGCGTGCTCGGCATTGTATGGAGCGCCCTCTGGCTGGTGTTCTACAAACATCCGCGTCAGCAGCAACTGCTGTCCGACACCGAGCGGGACTATATTCTTTCGGGCCAGGAAGCCCAGCACAAGGATGAGACGCCTGCCAAAGCCAATTGGAAAAAGATTCTGACCAGCCGTAACTTCTTCGCCATTGGAGCGGCGCGCGTTCTGTCCGAGCCGGCCTGGCAGACCTTCAACGCCTGGATTCCGCTGTACATGATGACCGAACGTCACATGAACATTAAGGAAGTGGCTCTGTTTGCCTGGCTTCCCTTCCTGGCGGCAGACATCGGTTGCGTGCTGGGCGGTTACATGAGCCCCTTCTTCCACAAGCACCTCAAGGTCTCGCTGTTCACCTCGCGCAAGATCGTACTGATGCTGGGTGCCTTCTGCATGATCGCACCAGCCTGTACTGGCCTTGTGGCGAGCCCGTACACCGCGATTGCCCTGCTCTGCATCGGTGGCTTTGCCCATCAGACGCTTTCAGGAGCGCTGTACTCGGTGACTGCTGACGCATTCGGCAAGAATGAAGTGGCGACGGCTACCGGCATGGGCGGCATGTTCGGCTACCTGGGCGCCGCGGCGTTCACGTTTGTCTTCGGCGTGCTGGTGACCAAGGTAGGCTACAGCCCACTGTTTATCGTGCTAGCCATTTTCGACATCGTGGCGGCGTTGATCGTCTGGAACGTGGCAACCGACCGCTCTCACCTGACCGACACGCAGCCGGCTAATGCGAACCAGACACTCACTGGCGCCGAACCAGCCAAGAGCTGAGCCTGCTCCTGAATGGAAAAGCGCGGCCTGTGCCGCGCTTTTTTATACCTCTCGTTCCTGAAACACCGACTCCCCCTCAAGGGAAATCAGGTTCAGTTCAAGGTCCGCCCGCTCTGCCCACTGCTCATCGATCTCGGCTTTGACGGACACACCCAACGCACGGAAATCGTTGACCTGCTTGACCAGGTTGCCCTGCCCGCTAACGAGCTGCCCGCAGGCCTTGTGATAAGCCTCCTGGGCTTTTTCCAGGCTCTTGCCAATACCGTCCATGCTTCCCAGAAAGGTCCGTAGCTTGTCGTATACCCTGCTGGCACGGTCAGCCAGTTCGGCGGTGTGCCGGCTCTGGTCTTCGAAGCGCCAGAGCTGCCGGACAATATTGAGGCTGGTTAGCAGAGTGGTCGGGGTTGCGACCAGCACATTCTGTTCGATGGCCCGCTGGAATAAGGTCTCGTCTGCCTTGAGGGCCTCGACAAATGCCGACTCGATGGGTACGAACATGAAAACCATCTCGGGTGCATTGAGTCCCGGCAGCTTGAAATACTCACGATCCGATAGCTCGCGGATGCGCTCTCCTACCGCGCGCACATGTTCTGCCAGAGCGATCCGGCGCTCGGCCTCATCTTCACAATTGATGTAGCGGGTATAGGCGTTGAGCGAGACCTTGGCATCAATGATGAGGTGCTTGTTCTGGGGCAGATACACCAGGACGTCCGGCCGACGACGACCTGTCTCGGTGGTAAAGCTGACCTCACGCATGAAATCGGTGCCCTGACGCAAACCGGAGCGCTCCAGCACGTTTTCAAGAATCAGCTCACCCCAGTTGCCTTGGGCTTTCTTCTGGCCTTTCAAAGCGGTCGCCAGCTCATGGGCCTCCTGCGTGATCTGCCGATTAAGCTCTTTCAGATCGAACAGCTGCTGTGCCAGAGCGGCCTGCTGCTGGGTGTCCTTGTGGTGAATATCTTCAACTTTGGTGCGGAAGGCATCAATCTGCTCGCGAAACGGCTTGAGCAACGCATCCAGCGACTGCTGGCTGTGCTGGGAAAAGGTCTGCCCCTTCGCCTCGAAGATCTGGCTGGCCAGTTGCTCGAACTCCGCCTTGAGTTGCTCGCGGCTTTCCTTCAGGAGCTGAGTCTGCTCAAGGAAATGCTGTTCTTTTTGCTCAAGCGTGGTCCGCAAGGTGGCATGGTCTTCCACCAGTTGGGCGTGCCGTGTCTGTATCTCCCGGAGCATCTGCTGCTCACGGGCCTGCTGGGTGCGCTGCTCGGCAAGCTGTTGCTGCAGGCCGTCCAGCTGCGCGCGCGCCGCTTCAGCCGCGGCACGGTAATCTGACATCTCCAGCTGCGCCTGACGCGTCTGACCACGCAGCTCCGTCTCGCTTTGCCGGAGCATCTCGATCTGCTCTTTCAGCTGCTTTATGCGGTCACGCTCGGCATTCAGCTCAACCGCCTGCCGACTGTTGGCCACTTCCAACCGCTGGGCCTCACTGCGCTCTGCCTCGATCAGTTCCTGGGTTTCCTGAAGGCGCGCCTGCAAACCTTGCTGCTGTCTGACCAGCAACGCTGCCGTGACGCCCCACCCCAGCAGAGCCGCCAGCGGCAACACCAGGGAGATCAGGTTCAGCGAATTCATAGCCAGCCTCACAACGGATACATCAAAGCTCGCACCTTATGTAAGCCGGATGAGCCCGTCCAGTGCCTACGGCCCAGTTTTAGCGCGAAAGGATTATTTGTAGAGCAGCCTGGTAGCATTTGTACCGCCAGCCGCCACGTCAGCGATAACTCCCAAGCCTGCCCCACCCAACCTGCAACGCATACAGATTGGGTAAGGCGCTCCACGCCGAGGCCAAGGCCGATACGTTTTACATGTGAACGGGCTTACATCAGCATCAACCCACTCAAGCGCCTGACCCGGCGGGACACCGCCTCTTCAAAAACGCCTGTTTTGGATTCGATCAAGCTGAACCAGTCCCGGGCCCGGGTAACGCCGGTGTAGATCAGCTCCTTGGTCAGCACTGGGCTGATCGTATCCGGCAGGATCAGCGCCGTGTGAGCAAACTCGGAGCCCTGGGATTTGTGCACCGTCATGGCAAACACTGTTTCCACGGCAGATAACCGGCTCGGCAGAATGAAGCGCAGGCCGCCGCTACCGTCGTTGCGCGGGAAGGCCACACGAATTGCCTTGCCTGATCGATTGGCAGGCTCTGGCATACATAAGGCAATGCCGATATCGCCATTCATGAGGTTCAGGCTGTAGTCATTCTTGGTCACGAGTACCGGGCGGCCCTCGTACCAGCCTTGGTCCTGACTAATAAGCTCTGCATTAAGCAATGCTTTGGCAATCCGCTGGTTAAGGCCCTCTACTCCCCACGGCCCTTTACGGACCGCACAGAGCAGCTGGAACTCATCGAAGGCATCCAGCACAGCCTTGGCCCAGGCTTCCCAGACAGGATCATCCATAGGCAGGTCGTAACTGGGGCGAAGCGCCTGCATCACGCGCAGATAATGCCGGTAGCCATGAGGTCCTTTGGGTGAATGACCTTCTAGCACCAGCTTCTCCAGCGCCCTGTCTTCGGCATCGCGCAGCCGCAGGCAGAACAGGTCATCGTAGGTCTTTTTGACCAGCAGCTCACGTGCACCGCTGGCCTCCTGAAGATTTACCCGGCGCGCCAGCTGGCCGATACCGCTGCTGGAATTGAACCGGCGAGAATGACGTAGCATGACGACCTGCTGTGCCAGGGCATGCTGCTCCTCGTGACCATCTTCCAGCGATTCGTCGCTCAGGCACTCCCCGCAGATTTCCTCCAGCCACGCGCGAGTTTCCGGCGTGTAATAGCCCAGCTCGGCATCACGGCACAGATCACCCAGAACGGCGCCTGCCTCGACTGAGGCCAGCTGATCCTTATCGCCCAGCAAGATCAGCCGCGCGTGCTGCGGAAGTGCGTCGAGCAGGCAGGCCATCATCTCCAGATCGATCATGGACGCCTCATCCACGACCAGCACATCCAGCGGCAGCGGGTTGCTGACGTGATGGCGGAAATGACGGGTATCCGGGCGGCTACCAAGCAGCCGGTGCACCGTAGTAACGTCTACGGGAATATGCGGACGCACGGCCTCGCTTACACCCAATGACTGCACCTGTCGCCCAATGGATTCGGTCAGCCGGGCGGCAGCCTTGCCTGTTGGCGCCGCCAAGCGGATACGCATGGGCGTTCCCTTCTCGACAGCCGGAGCCTGAAGCAGCGCAAGAAGCCGGACAACTGTAGTGGTCTTGCCGGTACCCGGACCGCCGGTGATGATGCTGAACGCGCCTCGCGCCGCCAGGGCACAGGCCAGCTTCTGCCAGTCGGTCACGTTCTTGCCATCGATCAATGGACGCTCGGGAAACAGCGCAGCCAAGCGTGTGCAAAGGTCATCCGGCACAGACCCCAGGCCGGAGAGACGCAGCCGCAGGCATTCGCTGACACGGCGCTCATAGCTCCAGTAACGGCGCAAATATAACCGCTGGCCATCGAGCACCAGCGGACAGTCATCCACCTGACCGATGGCCACGATAGGACTGGCCTCCAGCGCACTCAGCCAGTGCGCTACGTTGAGAGCTGTCAGTACCTCGGAAGGCAGCAGCACCGGTTGCCTGTCTTCGTCGCCCTCCGGTGGCAGCGATAATGCCATGTCCGGGTTGCCCAAGGTTTCGGCGAGATCCAGACACACATGCCCATGGCCCAGCTGATGGCTGGTCAATGCCGCTGCCAGCATCACGCTCGGGTGGCTCTGCCCGTCGAGCTCATAAAGAAAGGATACAAAGGCGCGGTCCAGCGGCCTAAGCCACCCTCGCTCAACCCAGCGGTCCAGCAGCAAAAACAGATCCGCCATGCATTCAAGCGGCCGGAGGTCCGGTGTATGGGCCGTCAGTGCAGTGGCTATCCTGGCCGGCGCAGCGGCTGCAGCATCGGCTGACGCAGGCTCGTCGGCAAAAGCCATATCGAATAAGGAAAGCTGTTCTTGAGTCATGCGTATTCCCCGGTCAGTTGAGAACTTCCCTGAAAGCACAGGTCGAGTTCTTCGATCAGCTCACGTGGTGGTCGAGTAAAGAACACGCCCTTGCTGGCAGCACGACTGCCCCGCAGGAAAAGATAAAGAGCACCGCCCATGTGACGGTCGTAATCATAGTCTGGAAGACGCGCCTTAAGCTGGCGATGCAGCGCCAACAGATAAATGACGTACTGGAGGTCATAGCGATGCTCTAGCACAGCGCCCGCCATGGCCTCCTGGGTATAAGCGGCATCATCGGCGCCCAACCAGTTGGACTTGTAGTCCGCTACGTAATAGCGACCCTCATGCTCGAACGTCAGGTCAACGAACCCTTTAAACATGCCGTTAAGCAGGCTTCGCTCAACCGAGGGGCGTGGCTTGCCTGGCATGACGTAGCGACGCACCCGCTGATCGAGTGCCTCCGCCTCCAGCCGATGGGTAGAGAACCAGAACTCCATTTCGATCTGGTAGTGCGTGAGCTGGGCCAGCGTCACAGACGAGCCCGGTGAACCGAGCGGTAGACGCCTTGTCAGCAGCTCTTTCAGCCAATCGCTCAGGGTAGCAATCCAGCCTTCCCAGCCGCGCCGGTTGCAACGGCGTGCCACAGTGTCTTCGATCAGCTCGGACTGTTCGGCTATGTTCGCAAAACCCTCATTACCCGCCCACTCCAGCAGACCGTGCAAAAACGTTCCCGGACCCGGACCGCGGGGGAACCGATGCAGGTCGACTCCGCTGCTAGCTGTGGCGGGCTGGGCGTCATCGTCCAGGCGGTCATCGTCGAACAGTTTTTGTGCTTCCGGGCTTTCGGGTGACAGGTCGGTATGCAGAACGGCGGTCTCTGCCTCGTCAGTCAGCTCGCCGATGCGCAACGCACTATAAGAGGCAATCCACCAGTGCTCCGCGACTACGCGCCGTGGCTGGCAGGCCTTGAGCTCAGGCCGCACCTCTTCGCGAGGCGCGAAGCGTGCAGTGGTGATTTCCGGCAGCGGCCCCACCGAGATGGCCGGCAGTTTACCTGTCATCTCTTCCAACATGCCCGCCAACACACCCGAGGACGACAGCACCTCTCCTCCGGTCGTGAGATATCCCAGGGCGCAGCGGTGGAAAGCCGACTCCTTGCTCTGCCCGCGCTTAAGGTCAGCCACGCCCATCCAGCAGGCGTGTTGTGCACGCGTCAGGGCAACGTACAGCAGGCGCAGATCCTCGGCCAGACGCTCTTCATCTGCGGCTATGATCACCTCGGCATCCGGCGTCAGGGTCATCTTGGGTGTGCCATCGAGGTCGTGATAACGCACCGGAATACGGCTGCCGTCCACTGGACGGAACGAGCAGATAAAGGGCAGGAAGACCAGTGGATACTCCAAGCCTTTGGACTTGTGAATGGTAACAACCTTGACCAATGCCTCATCACTTTCAAGGCGCAGGATCTGCTCCTCGGCGGTATGACCTTCGGTAAGGTGCTCCGCCAGATAGCGAATCAGGGCCTGCTCACCATCCAGCTCGGTCGCCACGTGTTGCAGAAGCTCCGCCAGATGCAGGAGGTTGGTCAGTACACGCTCACCGTCAACCCGTGCCATCAGTGTTTGCGGCAACTGAAAGTCATGCAGAAAACGGCGCAACATGGGTAGCACGCCCTGGGTACGCCAGAGGGTCCGGTAGTGGCGGAACTGCATGACCCGTGACTCCCAGGCGCGCTCGTCGTGGTTAAGCCTGTCCAGCTCGGCCAGCGGCAGGTCCAGCGTGATACTGGCCAGCCCGGCACGGAGCACACGATCGACATCCGGCTCGGCGCACGCACGCAGCCAGGAGAGTAGGCAGTGTGCTTCCTGAGAGTTGAAGACCGAGTCTTTGTCCGACAAATAAACGCTACGTACCCCACGGGCCGCCAGCTGACTGCGAATGGCCTGGGCCTCGATGCCGTCACGCACCAGCACGGCGATATCTGCCGGACGCAGTCCACGCAGGCCTTTTTCCGGGTGCTCGAAACCGGCCTTGTCCTGTTGCCCCAGATTGAGCAGGCGCACAATTTCACTGGCAGCCGCTTGTGCCAGCTGTCCGAGGTAAGCGGTTTTGGAAACCGGCTCGATCTCGTTGGAGTGCCAGAGGGTTAGCGCCGGGATCCCCTGCCCCTCGGCCACCAGGCGTTCCTTACGACCCTGTGCTCTGACGGGCTGGAACGGCAGCGGATTTTCACCGTCTTTACGGAACAGAAAGGCGCCGCGTCCCTCCTCATGCTGCTCGGCCTGCTCGAATACTTGGTTGACGGCAGCCACCATGGCCTCGCTGGAGCGATAGTTGGTATCCAGTGTATGCAGGCGTCCTTCGGTGGAATAGCGTGCCTTCAGGTAGGTGTAGATGTCCGCACCACGGAACGCATAAATGGCCTGTTTTGGATCGCCAATCAGGAACAGACCGATATCCTGGCGGTTCTCCCCAATACGATAAATTGTCTCGAAAATGCGGTACTGCACCGGATCGGTGTCCTGGAATTCGTCGATCAGGGCCACCGGAAACTGTTCGCGGATCAGTTCAGCCAGACGCTCTCCTGCACCATCGCTTTGGAGGGCAACGTCCAGACGGGCCAGGAGGTCATCGAAGCCCATTTCCGCACGGCGGCGCTTTTCCAGAATGAAGCGCTGCTTGATCCAGTGCGCGGCGTGTTGCAGGAGTTCAACGTCCGGTTTGGGTAGGCTGTCCAATGCGGCCTTGAGCCGGCTCATTTCCTCCAGGGCCGGATGATTGGGCGCAGAAGCCTTGGTCCAGACCTCGGCAAAGCCCTCAGGTGTGAAACGCTCGAAGCCCTTGCCGATATCAAGCAGCTCAGCGGATTCATCCTGCGCCCAGGCGGTGATCTTTTCGCACCAGGGGACATACCACTGCGCCTTGAGCTTGCGCCCATCCACCACCTTGCGGGCACAGGCATCATCACACAACAGGCGCAGCTCTTCAGCCCAGGCCGCCCAGGGTGCCTTTAGCGCCTTGAGCAGTCCTCGCTTGCGCGTCAGGCACTCATCGATCAGCGTGCCCGGCTCCTGGTCGGCAATACCTTGCGTCTCGCCCACTATCAGCTCGCGTACAGATTCCGCCAATTGGTCAGGGCTGACCCAATGCTCGCGCACCCAGGCCAGTGATTCACCGTCCAGGGTGTAGCAGAACCGCCGCCAGTAATCCCGAACGACCTCAGCCAATAGCTCGCTGTGGTCTGTCTCCAGGGTCTGATTGAACAGGCTGCCGCTGTCGAACGCATGCTCGCGCAGCATGCGCTGACACCAGCTGTGAATGGTGGAAACGGCAGATTCGTCCATCCATTGTGCGGCCATTTCCAGCTTGCGTGCGCAGCCAGGCCACTGAGCCTCAGAGAAATCATCCCGTAGCGCTTCAATCAACGCGTCGGGCGCATCGATCTCGCCACGAAAATAGCGGGCGGCCTCGAACAGGCGCGCACGGATTCGGTCACGCAGCTCACGCGTGGCGGCGTCGGTAAAGGTCACGACCAGAATTTGTGGTGGCAGCAGCTCGCGGCCAAAGCCGGTTTCTTCGCCGCCATGCCCAAGAATCAGGCGTACGTACAAGGCGGAAATGGTAAAGGTCTTGCCGGTGCCAGCGCTCGCCTCGATCAGCTGGCTACCGCGCAAGGGAAAGCGCAACGCAAGCGGCCGGTCCTGGTGTGCAGTCATGCGGCGGCTCCTTGTGCTGGCTGCTCACACCAACCTGCCTCAAACATCGGACGATACAAGGCATTGCACCAACCCTCGAATTCCTCGCTGGCAGTCAAGGCGGTAAAGTCTGGATATTGGCGCATCAGAGCTGGGCTTTCGACCCGCTCGCCCTGGCTGTTCACGCCGTCGCCTTCATAGGCTTTACGAGCTGCCACTTGCGCCTTGGCTGGGTCCTGCTCTGCATTGAGCCAGGCGAAGGCGGTTTTCACCGCAACCGGCAGCGGATAGCGCATGCCGTTCTGCCATGCCAACAAAAGATCGCGCAACGCAGCGGCTGCCTGGGCGGTTTCCAGCGGAGCGAGCATCAGAGTTTCATCGGTGGCCACCAAGGCCGTCGTAAGCGGCACGCCACAGGCTGAGGCCGTCAGGTGCACGATCCATGGTCGGATCAGCCGATACCATTTACGTGTCTTGGCCGAACCGATTTCATTCGGAACAGGTGTAATTGCAATCAGGCTGCCATCCGAGCGGCGACGTAACCGCTCAAGCCAACCCTCCAGGCGTAGACCCTTGTGCTCGAAGCTGAGCGGCTGTGCACCTGCCACCTCTTCCGGCCACGCCACCATCAGGCCGGTATGGCGTTCAAGCAAGTCAGGCAGTGGCTGGATTAGCTCTTGCTGCATCAGCTCACCAAAGCCTGCCAGTGGCAAGAGACCGCTGCGCTGCAACCGTTGCCCTTGGGCACGTAGCGCCTCTTCGGCGCGTTCCGGTGCCTTCAAGGCGGCATCAAGCAGGCTTTCGCTCAAGGCATACCGGGTCAGGCCGTCGAGCACAAATGGCTCCTTGTCCTGGGTCGGGATGGCAATTTCTTCGAAATGCACCTTGAGCCGCTGGGAGAAGAAATGCCGCACCGGATGGCGCAGAAAATCCTGTAGCTGATTCAGGCTCAGCGGCTCGTCCTGCTCATGGGGCGGAAGTATGGGTTCCTGGCCTCGCGACGGCTGCTTGTCGTGCACGGCAAGCCACTCGCGGGCATAGCTGAAAAAGCCCGGCTCGCCCTGAAAATAGCGGATGCTAAAGGGCTGTAGCGGATGCTCCTGAGTCAACGCCTCAAGCAAGCGCTCGCCCTCCTTACCCTTTTCCTTATCAGGACCCTCATCTATCAACGTCCAACCTGCGGCCAAATGATCACGCAACTGGCCTAGCAGAACGGAGGCCGGTCGCTCACTGTTGTCGCGAATGCTACGGCCAATCCAGCTGATATAGAGCTGATCACGGGCAGACAGCAGTGCTTCCAATAGCAGATAGCGGTCGTCTTCACGGCGGGAGCGATCGCCGGGGCGATAGTCCTTGCCCATCAGGTCAAAGTCAAACGGCGGCTGGGCGCGTGGATAATCGCCATCGTTCATACCCAGGAGGCACACCACCCGGAATGGAATGGCACGCATGGGCATAAGGGTACAGAAATTCACTGCGCCTGCCAGAAAACGCTGGGACAGCTTGCCCTCATCCAACCCGGCGAGCCATGCCTCACGCACCACCGTAAGCGGCAACGTTTCGTCCAACTGGACCGCCTCGCAGGTGTCCAGCCAGTCTTCACGCAGCTGCTCCAGCTGGCCAAGCAAGTACTCGTCACGTTCGCTGGAAGACACGAAGAACGTGCGCAGCACCATTTGCAGACGCTCGCCCCATACTGCAGGAGTGGCAGGCTCGGCCAGCTCGTCATGGGCCTTGTCCAGCGCATCCATCAAGGTAACCAGCGGGCCGACCAGGGCAGCATCCAAGCCACCAATCTCGTCGAACGGCTCGATTTCATCCCGTGCCACGCCCTGCCCCACGGCATACCCCAGCAACATGCGCCGCAGACCGAAACGCCATGTGTTTTGGGTGAGATCATCCGGAAGATCCAGCCGTGCCCGCTGCCGGGCATCCAAACCCCAGCGGATACCGGCACCCTCGATCCAGCGATGCAGGGTCGTCAGGTCGGTGTCATTCAAGCCGAAGCGCTTGCGCAGGGCCGGGACGTCCAGCAGGTCAAGGATCTCGCTCACCGAAAAGCGGCTTTCCGGCAAACGCAGGAGATGTTCCAGTGCAATCAGGAGCGGATCACGACCACGCTGCCCCTGATCCGCTAACGTAAACGGAATGAAGCGCGGATCATGGCTGTCCAGCTGCCCGAACACGGCGCGAATGTGGGGCGCATAGCTGTCGATGTCCGGCACCATGACGATGACGTCCCGCGGACGCAACGTAGGGTCTTCCGAGAAGCGCGCCAGAAGCTGATCGTGGAGAATTTCCACCTCGCGCTGTGGGCTATGAGCAATGTGGAAACGAATGGACTGATCTTTAGTGGGATTGACGGCCGGCCAACGCTCGCGGGTTTCACTTAAGGGGCGCAGATCGAGAATATCGTCCTGCAATTGCGCCAGCATGTGCTGGGGCTCGACCTCTTCAAACAGGTCGATCCGTCCGCCGTTTACATCATGGAACAGGCGACGGTAGCCGTCCGGCTCATCAAAACTATCCAGCAGGTTAATGTAGTCACGCCCCTGCTTGCCCCAGCTGGCCAGTAGTGGGTGGCCATGTTGATGCAGCTCGTCCGGATCAAGCGCAGTGGGCATGCCGGGCTTGCGCAGCTGCCGCTTGTATTCGTGGCGCAGCAAATCTTTGTCCGCCACGATGTCACCCCAGTGGTGGCGGCACGGGTTGTGAACACACAGCAACACCTGACTGAAGCGCGCCAAGGCGGCCAGGGCTTCCAGGAGCTGGGCGGGAACCGATGAGATGCCGAATACAACGACCCGCCGCGGCAGGTGCGAAGGGGCTTGTTCCAGCGCCTTCATGGTGCTGATGAAGCGTTGATGCACCCCCGCCCGGCTTTCCGCCATGCCGTCATCGCCCACATCCGCCAGCAAGGCACGCCACAGCTCTGCCTGCCATTGGCATATCGGCGGCAGCGGTACGGCGCCATCACGTAGCTTGTTCAGTTGATCCTTGCCATTGGCCCAGTCTTCCAGCCAGTCGGCGCGGTACACCTGATACTGATCATAGAGATCGGCTAGACGCTCTGCCAATTGGTAGCGCTTGCGCATGTCGCTGTCTTCATCGAGAAAGCGCCGCAGCGAGGCAAAGCTTGGCCGCTCAAGCAGACTGGGCAACAGCCGCACCAGACGCCACGTCAGCGGCGTACGATCCAGCGGTGAAGACGCCGGAACGGTGTCACGGCCCAAGACCTGCCGGTATACCCGCCAGAGGAAAGCGGATGGCAGCTGCACATCAATAGCGGCCGCAATGCCGCAGCCGCCTTCGCCATCCTCTCTGGGGTCTTCAGCCAGGGCCAGCTTGAGCCACTGGGCGATGCCGTTGCTCTGCACGAGCACCTGCTCGTTTTCCAAAGGCGCGAGGGGATGATGGCGCATCCAGGCAACAGTCAGATTGCGCAGGTCCTCCAGACGATTGCCGTGAACGACCATAAAACCGGGCGTCAGATGAGCCGCGTCCTGCATGAATAAGCCTCTGGGTAGATCTGGAACTGCAAAAAAGGCAAAGCGTACGGAGATCACGGATCAAGAGCCAGACCTGTTCAAAGCCACCGGTAAGGTTTTCGTGCTGAATAGCGCTTTCTTGACCTCAGCAATACCACGGCAGACGGGCGTCTTACCGCTCGTCTGTTGAGCAGGCAGGGCCAGCCGGGCCAGCCCTGCCATCGACTCAAAGACGTATATCAACCCGGACCGGCTGAGGTCCGTATTGGCCGTCTACAAACGCGACCACACGCTCGCCGAGCCGCTGGAAGGTCAGGTCTATCTCCTGCTGGCCCAGGCGTAGCCGTTTCAGCTGAATACGGTCGATGCCAAACGGCAAGCGGGGTTGAGTGATCGTGACGCTTGCGGTGTACCCATCGATCTCTACGCCCAGGCAAGCCTGTAGCAGCATAAATACCGAGCCGGCGGCCCACGCCTGGGGTAGACAGGCCACCGGATAGGCAATCGGCGCTTCGCCCGGCGCACGTTCGAAACCGCAGAAGAGCTCTGGCAAACGCATCCCGAAATGGGCCGCGGCTTCAAACATGTTTCCGAGCAGACGTACCACCCCTTCCCGCTCACCGTAGCGCGCCATACCGGCGGCGCACAGGGCCACATCATGCGGCCAGACCGAGCCATTGTGATAGGACATGGGGTTGAACCGTACAGCGTCTGGCACCAGGGTCCGTACGCCCCATCCGGAATTGAAAGCGCGGGACAAAAGCTGTTGCGACACGGCCTGACCACGCGCCAGTTGAGGCAGCCCCGTAAACAAGAGGTGGCCTGCATTGGAGGCACGCACCGCGCACGACTCACCATGACCATCCAGAGCCAGGGCATAGAACTGCCGACCTTCCAGCCAGAAGTGCTTTTCCACCGCTGCCCGCAGATGCTCGGCCCGTGTGCGCCAGTGCGTGGCCTTATCCTGCTCACCGAGCCATTCCGACAGTTCAGCCATGCTCAGATAAGCCTTATAAGCATACCCTTGCACTTCAATCAGTGAGATCGGACCATCCGGTGTACGGCCATCGGCATGGAAAATCGAGTCATGACTATCCTTCCATCCCTGGTTGGCCAGACCACTCTCTTCTGCACGGGCATAACTGATGAACCCCTGTGCGTTACGCTCGGCATTACCCTCAACCCAGCGAATAGCCTCGTGCAGTGCGGGCCAGATTTCCTGAATGAACGCCCGGTCGCCCGTACGCCGGGCATAGGCTCCGGCCAGCATGACGAACAGCGGTGTGGTATCCACCCCACCGTAATAGCGACCGAACGGCAGCTCATTCAGCGCCGACATTTCGCCCTTGCGCGTCTCATGCATGATCTTGCCAGGCTCGGCATCCCGGAAGCTCGACGTTTCATGAGCCTGATGTTGCGCAAGGTAAGACAGCACCCCACGGGCCAGCTCAGGATTCAACCAGAGCACCTGATGCGCTGTGATGATGGCATCACGGCCGAACGGTGTTGAGTACCAGGGTACACCCGCGTAGGGATACGGCCCGCTAGGCAGCTCCGCTGTGAGCAGCGCCAGATCCGCACGGGACTTCTCCAGCCACGCCTGGAACAGACGGCCAGATGCCTTGACCTGAGCACCCCGCCGCTGTCGCCTGCGCATACTGCGCCGCGCTTGTGCAGCGGCCTGCCGATAACGTGCCCGCGAAGGCTGAGCCGGTTCTGGTCCAATGTCGATATACAGCTCCCAGCTTCCACGTCCTTCCAGAGCCACCCTGAACTGCGCGCCTTGCTCGCTTAACTCAACAGGCTGTTCGGAAAAACTGATGGCAGCACGGCGCGGCTGCTCATCGAGCCCAAGATACCGTAGCGTGACACTGCGCTCGGCCATCTGGGTATGCTCCTGCTCGCCCCGATGGCTACGCTGTTGTCCACGCACTTCAAACATGTCTCGGAAGTCCGCGCCAAACTCAAGCTCCAGCGGCACCTCAGTAGACAAGTCACTGTAGTTGGCCAGCAGGATGCGCTCATGCACATACCCCTTCCAGACAAAGCGCTTGCGTTCGATGTGAATCACGCCTTCGGGCGTCGTGCTTTCACCCAGCCGCGGCAACGGCTGGTTGGTCTGATGGGAGGTAAAGTAGACATTATCCTGACTGACCGACGCTGACAGCAGCGAGGGTCGCCTCCCCGCCACGGTCAATCGGTAACAGGACACGATGCGGGTATCGTTATGGAACAAGCCATCGTCCCGCCCACCCATGTCACCATAGGCATCTGCCACGACAAAAGTATCACCCTCCATGAGCACGAACAGGCGTTCGGGATGACGCGCCTGTTCGACCTCGCTTCCTTGCTGTGCTGACTGATCAGACATAAGGATTTCACCCATGGTCGTTACGCCGTTTGCTTGAAGTTGACTTCAGTGTTCCGATTGCCCGGCAGCTGCCGGTACAGTTCCAGATAGTGTCTGGCCATGGCCGTGGCGGAGAAGCGCTGCTCGAACACCTCGCGAACCCGACGTCGATCCAAGGTCAGGACCTGCCGCGCCGCCTCCACGGCCTGCTCTTCACTCGTTACGATATACCCGGTCACGCCCGGTTCCACGACTTCCGGCACCGAGCCACAGTGCCAGGCAATCACCGGCGTCCCGCAGGCCATGGCCTCGATCATCACCAGCCCGAACGGCTCAGGCCAGTCGATGGGAAAGAGCAGCGCCCGCGCGTTACCCAGAAATTCGGATTTTTCACTGTCACCAATTTCGCCAATGAACTCCACCAGCGGATCATCCAGAAGCGGCTTGATCTCCTGTTCGAAGTACTTGCGATCGGCGTTGTCCACCTTGGCCGCCAACTTGATGGGAACACCTGCCTGCCGTGCAATGGCAATCGCCCGATCAGGCCGTTTCTCTGGAGACATACGGCCCAGAAATGCCAAGTACCCTTCGCCCATCTGCTCATGGAACCGGTACGTGGACGCATTCAGACCGTGGTGCACGGTGCCATGCCAGTTGGCAAAAGCCAGCGGCGTGCGTTGGTGGTGAGAAATGGACACCAGCGGAAACCGGTGCCAACGCCGGTAGGCTTCCGGCAATCCCTTGAGGTCGAGCCGCCCGTGGAGAGTAGTCAGAGTCCGCTCGGCCAAGGGCTCGAACAAGGGGAAATGCAGTAGATCCACATGAAAATGCAGGACATCAAACTCATCGGCCCGCTCCTGCAACGTGTGCAGCATACTCAAGTGACTGGCAATATCAGACTTGAGCGGTGCAGGGTCCAGTCGTAGCGCCCGCTCGCAACCGGGCACAAGTTGGGCTGATGTGCGGGAGTCAGCGGATGCAAACAGAGTGACTTCATGACCCAACTCGACCAGCGCATCGGTCAGGTGAGCCACCACTCTTTCCGTTCCGCCGTAGAGACTTGGCGGAACGGCCTCGTACAAGGGGGCAATCTGCGCGATCTTCATCAATTAATCTCCTTGAAAAAAGGATGAACAAGGCCAGAAAGGTGCGAATGTTCGCTGGCAAAAATGCCGCGGAAAAATGTAAGGATCAGCCGATAAATTTCAAGCGCTGCCGAGTGGCAAAAGCCGCTCTGCTGACCAATGCCTGGAACCTCCCTGCGTTCAGGCACTCCCTCGTAAACCAGTCGATTCAGGTAACAGCCATGAGCAACATAAAAGGCAAGGTCATTGTCATTACCGGTGCCAGCAGTGGCATTGGCGAAGCCACCGCACGGCTATTGAGTTCAGAGGGCGCGACGGTTGTCCTGGGTGCCCGTCGGCTGGATAAACTGAACGCCATTGCCGAGGGGCTGCGAACCGTTGGCGGTCGCGTTGAGGTGGTGCAGATGGATGTGGCCAAGCGGGATGACGTCGAGGCGCTTATCCAGGCAGCCATTACGGCCTTTGGGCGGGTCGATGTGATGATCAATAATGCGGGCATCATGCCCAACTCGCGACTCGATCAGCGTAAGGTCGAAGATTGGGAGCGCATGATCGATATCAACCTCAAGGGCACGCTTTACGGGATTGCGGCGGTCCTGCCGATCATGCAGCAGCAGAAGAGCGGACACATCATCAATGTCTCGTCCCTGTCCGGCCATCGGGTGCGCCCGACCAGTGCCGTGTATTCGGCAACCAAATTCGGCGTACGCGCGATTGCCGAAGGGCTGCGCATGGAGATGACGCCCTACAACATCCGCAGCACGATTATTTCACCCGGCCCGGTCGATACGGAGCTGCCCAATAGCGTGACGGACGAAGACGTTGCCAAAAGCGTGCGGCACATTCATGAGATGGCTATCCCTGCCCTGTCGGTCGCCCAGTCCATTGCCTTTGCCATCGGTCAACCGGCAGCAGTCGATATCAATGAAATCCTGCTCAGGCCGACAGCCATGGAATAAAGGCGATTACTCCGCCTCCTGTCCGCGGGAAAAGATCCGAATCACCTCATCCAGGTGCGCCCGCATGGCGGAGCGTGCCTCTTGCGCATTGCGGGCCTGCAATGCCTTCAGTACACGCAGATGCTCGTCCTCAGAGCGATGGGGCATGTCCTCAGGGGTATAGTGTGCCTGCAAGCGCTGAAACATCGAGCCATAGCGGTGCCCCAGCAGATGCTGGATCATCAGGGTATAGGCCGGATTACCGCTGGCCTGGGCGATACGGATATGAAACAGGCGATCGCCGGGATGGGTCGTCGAGCCCTCGCGGTTGTCCTGCACATTGCGCTCATAGGCCGCGTGAATACCGGCCAACTCTTCCTCGCTGGCATTGATTGCAGCCAGGGCCGCCGCTTCCGGCTCGATCAGCTGCCGCGCCTGAAGCAGCGAGAACGGCGGGATCTCAGCATTGAAATCCACCTGCACATCCAGCTCTGGATCAGGCCCTATCCACTGGCCGCGCGCCGCCAGCTCCATCACCGGCGCATCGTCCGCCGGGCGCTGGGCGCCAGCACAAACCAGTACGCCGTTACCAACCCGCACATCTACAAGGCCGATGACCTCCAGCGCGATAAGTGCCTCACGTACCGAGGCCCGGCTTACACCCATTTGCTTAGCCAGCTCCCGCTCGGCCGGCAGGCGACTCCCAGGAGGAAATTCGCCACTGTCGATCAGGCTGCGCAGCTGATCGGCGATCTGACGATAAAGCCTTGGATTTTCAATTGCTTGTATTGGCATCACGTATCCCACTGGTATACATCGCGTCGCTTGCGCTACAGAAAAAACTTGCGCAGCCGCTGACTCACTGCTAAACCAGAGGACCAATGGCCTGACCATTAGCCGCTCGATATGCCCCCAGCATAGCAGCGGTTAACGCAAGCGGGTCATCCATACGAATAATAAAAACAGGAGGCTCTCATGTCCGTTGCTGGAAAACGTGTCCTCGTCACCGCCGCTGCTCAAGGAATTGGCAGGGCCAGCGTCCTGGCCTTTGCCGAAGCGGGCGCTGACGTCATTGCGGTCGATATCAACGCTACCGCCCTCGCCGAGCTTCCCAATGTCCGTACCCATGTTCTTGATGTCACTCAGACCGATGCTATCCAGGCACTTGCCAGTGAGTTAGGCGCTATTGATGTGCTCTTTAACTGCGCCGGTTACGTGCACAGCGGCACCATTCTCGACTGTGATGAAGAGGCCTGGAAGTTCTCCTTCGATCTGAACGTTACCGCCATGTACCGGATGATTCGTGCCTTTCTACCGGCCATGATCGAAAACGGCGGCGGCTCGATCATCAACATGTCCTCGGTGGCGTCCAGCGTAAAAGGCGTCCCGAATCGCTTTGCTTACTGTGCCAGCAAGGCTGCTGTTCTCGGCCTGACTAAATCCGTAGCGGCTGATTTCGTCGCCAAGGGTATTCGCTGCAACGCCATTTGCCCCGGCACGGTCGACTCGCCTTCCCTGCGCCAGCGTATTGCGGCGCAAGCCCAGCAGGAAGGCCGAGCCGAAGACGAGGTCTATGCTGCGTTTGTATCCCGCCAACCCATGGGCCGAATCGGCAAGCCCGAGGAAATCGCTGCACTGGCGCTCTATCTGGGTTCCGATGCCTCAGGCTTCACAACGGGCACCATCAACGTAATCGATGGCGGCTGGGTCGCTTAAGACCACCGCACACCAATTTATCGCACAAGGAAACCGCTCATGAAATTGCTGCGTTACGGGGAAAAAGGTCAGGAGAAGCCGGGCCTGCTGGATGCTCAGGGTCAGATTCGTGACCTCTCTGGCCATATTGATGACATCGCCGGTCAGGCCATCACGGCTGAAGGACTCGCCACGCTCAGGAACATTGATCCGAGTAGCCTGCCCGTTGTGAACGGTTCCCCTCGCCTCGGCCCCTGCGTCGGCCGTGTCGGCAAGTTTATCTGTATCGGTCTTAACTACGCCGACCATGCGGCCGAGTCTGGGTTGGATGTACCGAAAGAACCGGTCGTGTTCAACAAGTGGACCAGTGCCATCTGTGGCCCGAACGACGACGTAGAGATCCCGCGTGGCTCCACCAAGACCGATTGGGAAGTTGAGCTGGGCGTGGTGATTGGCAAGGCCGGGCGCTACATCGACGAAGCCAACGCCATGGATTATGTAGCGGGCTATTGCGTAATCAATGATGTATCCGAGCGTGAGTGGCAGATCGAGCGTGGCGGCACCTGGGATAAGGGCAAGGGATTCGACACCTTCGGCCCGCTCGGCCCCTGGCTGGTCACCAAAGATGAAATAGCCGATCCGCACGCGCTCGACCTCTGGCTGGAAGTGGATGGCAAGCGTTACCAGAACGGCAATACCCGCACCATGGTGTTCAAGGTGCCGGAGCTGATCGCCTACCTGAGCCGCTGCATGAGCCTGCAACCGGGTGACGTCATTTCCACCGGCACCCCGCCTGGAGTGGGGCTGGGCATCAAGCCCGAACCAGTCTACTTGAAGCCCGGCCAGGAAATGCGCCTGGGCATCGCGGGCCTGGGCGAGCAGAAGCAGCGCACGGTTCAGGCTGACTGAAACCATGCCTCTCGGGTGATTGGGACGTTTAACCGCGTCGCACGCCCGGAGAAGCGCCCGCTCAACATGCGCTCTCATATGAAGAGCTTTTGAGCGGGCCTCCAACACAGCGTTGACAAGCCCGGCATCAAGGGCTTCCGGAGAGCCGATATGACAATAACAATCACCGGTCTTCGCGTAGAGGACATTCGTTTTCCTACGTCCCAGGCATTGGACGGGTCGGACGCCATGAACCCCGATCCCGATTACTCTGCCGCCTATGTGATTCTTGAAACCGACCAGCCTGGGCTCGAAGGCCACGGCATGACCTTTACCATTGGCCGGGGCAACGAGATCTGCTGTGCGGCCATTCAGGCACTGGAAGGTCAGATCAAAGGGCTTGATCTGGAATGGATCACGGCGGACATGGGCCGCTTCTGGCGCCACATGACCAGCGACAGCCAACTGCGCTGGATCGGTCCGGACAAGGGCGCCATCCACTTGGCGACCGGTGCCGTCGTGAATGCGGCCTGGGACCTGTGGGCCAAGCAGGTTGGCAAGCCGGTCTGGCAGCTGGTCGCCGACATGTCGCCGGAAGAATTCGTACGGTGCGTCGACTTTCGCTACATCACCGACTGCATCACACCGCAAGAAGCGATACAACTGCTCACGGAGCGCGCCAAAGGCAAGGAAGAACGCATCGGCCTGCTCAAGGCCCATGGCTACCCCTGCTACACCACCTCTGCCGGCTGGCTTGGCTATCCGGATGACAAACTCCGCCGCCTCTGTCAGGAGGCCATTGATGCAGGCTTCTCTCATGTAAAGCTCAAGGTCGGCCGTGACCTTGAGGACGATATCCGCCGCGTCACCATTGCCCGTGAAGTGATAGGCCCTAACCGACACTTGATGATCGATGCCAACCAGGTTTGGGAAGTCAACGAGGCCATCGATTGGGTAAACAAGCTGTCGTTTGCCAAGCCCTGGTTCATCGAGGAACCCACCAGCCCGGACGACGTAGAAGGTCATCGCGCGATCAAAGAGGGTATTACCCCGGTCAAGGTGGCTACCGGCGAGATGTGCCAGAACCGCATCCTGTTCAAGCAATTCATCATGCGTGGCGCCATCGACGTGGTACAGCTCGATGCCTGCCGCCTGGGTGGTTTGAACGAAGTGCTTGCTGTGCTGCTCATGGCTGCCAAGTACGAGCTACCTGTCTGCCCCCATGCCGGCGGCGTTGGGCTGTGCGAATACGTGCAACATATCTCGATGATCGATTACCTGTGCGTGGCAGGCACGCATGAAGGGCGCGTTGTGGAGTATGTCGATCATCTTCATGAGCATTTCGAAGACCCCTGCGTCATGAAGGGCCCCGCCTACCTGCCGCCCCAGGCATCAGGATTTTCGATCACCATGAAACCGGCCTCGCGCCAGCAGTATCGGTTTCCCCGTAACACTTAGCGGCAGGTTGAGGAGAGGGCCTACCCTTTTACTCAACGAGCATATCGGAGGGACCAGCCTCACCGATCCCGCCGCCCACTGCTTTCAGGAGACAATAACAATGACACGCCCTGAAGTACCCCGAATCGACGCACATCAACACTTCTGGCATTACGAGCCGGAACAGTACCGCTGGATCGATAACAGCATGTCAGTGTTAAAGCGCGACTATCTGCCCTCGGATCTCGAGCCGCTTCTTAAAGAACACCAGATGGCGGGATGCATTGCCGTTCAGGCCCGGCAATGCGAGGAGGAGACTGACGCACTGCTGGCGCTGGCTGCGAAACATCCGTGGATTGCCGGCGTTATTGGTTGGGTAGATCTACAAGCGCCCAACCTGCTTGAGTCGCTCGATCGCTGGCAAGGCCAGCCGCGCCTGCGTGGCTTTCGCCACCAGATCCAGGACGAAGCGGACCCGGATGCCTTTCTCGCCGACACCGCATTCAACAAGGGTGTGGCCATTATTCAGGCCCGCGGCTACCTCTATGAAATCCTTATCAAGTCCCCCTCGCTCAAGGCCGCGTACGCCTTTGCCCGAAGGCATGACCGGCAGCCTTTGGTGCTCGATCATCTGGGCAAACCCGATATCGCACACGGCAACCTGCAAACCTGGGCTGAGCAGCTCGCGCCACTGGCCGCCCTGCCCCATGTGTACTGCAAATTGTCCGGCCTGATTACCGAAGCTGGCTGGAAGACCTGGCGACCGGACTATCTGGTCGCCTACATGAACCAGGCGCTGGAGCTGTTCGGCCCGGAGCGCGTGCTGTTCGGATCGGACTGGCCGGTGTGCCGGCTGGCGGGCGAGTACGACCATGTCCATGCCCTGGCTCAGCTGGCCATCGCGCCCCTCTCATCCGCCGAGCAATCCGCCATCATGGGCGGCAATGCAATTCGCCTGTATGGCCTTACGGTCAAAGCACAGGAGCACGCCGCATGAACCTGCATCTGGATGGAAAAGTTTTTATCGTAACCGGCGGCGGCTCAGGGATCGGCGGCGCCATTTCCCTCGGTCTGGCTGACGAAGGCGCTATCCCAGTCATTGTCAGCCGCACACCGTTGGAAGATGACTTCGCAGCCAAACTGGACGCGCTTCAGCCACAGACACTCTTTATCCAGACCGAACTGTGCGATGAAATCTCTTGCCGCGCAGCCGTCGAGCAAACCTTGACCCGATTCGGCCGCCTGGACGGACTGGTCAACAACGCCGGGGTCAACGACGGGGTCAGTCTTGAGGCTGGACGCGAGGCGTTTATCCAGTCGTTGGAAAAGAACCTCATTCATTACTATGTGATGACCCATCTCTGCCTCGACGCTCTTCGGGATAGCCAGGGCAGCATCGTCAATATCAGCTCCAAGACCGCGCTCACCGGCCAGGGCAACACCAGTGGTTACACCGCCGCCAAAGGCGCACAACTATCCCTTACTCGAGAATGGGCCGCCTCGCTGCTGGCTGATGGCATCCGGGTGAATGCAGTCATCCCAGCCGAGGTCATGACGCCTTTGTACGAGAACTGGCTGAACACCTTTGAGGATCCTAAAGACAAACTGGACAAAATCGTCAGCAAGATTCCGCTGGGCAAGCGCATGACCACTCCCGAGGAGATTGCGGACACGGTCGTCTTCCTTCTATCACCTCGCGCTGCCCATACCACCGGGCAATGGCTCACGGTCGATGGCGGCTATATGCATCTGGACAGGGCACTCACATGAGCACTCGCTACTGCATGGCGCTGGACCTCAAGGATGACCCTGCGCTCATTGCCGAATACGAGCAGCTGCACGCGCGTATCTGGCCCGAGATCACCACCCATCTGCGTAACGCCGGTGTGCAGGACATGCAGATCTACCGCCTCGGCACGCGCCTGTTCATGATCATGGATGTCAGTGCTGACTTCAGTGTAGATGCCTTCGAAGCCGCCGCCGCGGCCAATCCCAAGGTGCAGGAATGGGAAGCGCTGATGTGGCGATACCAGACACCGACACCCTGGACGCCGCAGGGCAGCAAATGGATTCCGATGCAAAAAATCTTCGCGCTGGCTGAGCAACCGGCCCCGGATTAGCCACGTCCTGCTTGATGTGTGAGCGCTCTGGAAAACAACAATAACTGGAGTCATTCATGTCTACGCTTACTGCTCCGCTCGCCACTGCCCTGACCAAAAGCCGCCGCCGGATCATTCCCTTTGTGGCCCTGATGTTTGCCATGGCCATTATCGACCGTTCTAACGTTGGGTATGCCAAGCTCGCATTGCAGGCCGACACAGGGATCGGCGATGCAGCCTTTGCTCTCGGCGCGGGAATCTTCTTTATCGGCTACGCGCTTTTCGAAGTTCCCAGCAACCTTATCCTCCACCGTATCGGTGCACGGATCTGGTTGAGCCGAATCATGGTCACTTGGGGCCTCGTCTCGGCTGCCATGATGTTCGCTCAGAGCGAGACGTCCTTCTATATCCTCCGCTTTCTGCTCGGTGTAGCCGAGGCAGGCCTCTCGCCAGGTGTCGTCCTGTATCTCACCTACTGGTTTCCCCACCGTCACCGCGGTGCGGCGTATGGGCTCTATTACTTCGGAGTGCCGGCCTCGCTGCTACTGGGCGGCCCCGTATCCGGTTGGCTGCTGGAAATGCACGGCGTATTCGGCCTGCGCAACTGGCAATGGATGTTCGTGGTGGAAGGACTACTTGCCTCAGTCATTGGCGTGATTGCGTTTTTCTACCTGCCGAACCGCCCGCGGGATGCACGGTGGCTGACCCGGGACGAGAAAACGGCACTGCACAAGGCTATCGAACAGGAAGAGACAGACAAGAAGGAACATAGCCCTTCCTCCTGGAAGGCAGCCCTCGTCAACCCAAAGGTCATGTACTTCGTACTGATCTATTTCACTATCCAGGTAAGCGTTTATGGCGTCCTGTTTTATCTTCCGGCGCGCATCGCTCAGCTGCTCGGCACCAAGATCGGCTTTGAGGTTGGCATGCTGACGGCCATTCCCTGGCTATTCACCCTGGGTGCACTGTTCATGGTGACTCGCTATGCAGACCGCACCGGCAAGCATCGCCAACTGGCAGTGGCCATGCTGCTGCTCGCCGCAGTGGGCATAGCAGGATCGACGGTTATCGAAAGCATCGTGCCCGTGCTGTTTGCCTTCTGCCTCGCGGCTGCCGGCTTTATCACGGTTCAGCCGCTCTTCTGGACGCTTCCCACCCGCTACCTGGGCGGTGTCGCAGCAGCCAGCCAGCGCAATTGCCCTGATCGGTGCGCTGGGCAACCTGGGCGGCTTTCTTGCGCCCACCCTTAAAACCTATATGGAGCAGACGTTCGCCAATCCCCATGCCGGCATGTACACCCTGGCAACTGTCGCCCTGCTTGGCGCAGGCCTGCTGGCCCTCGGGGGAACGGCTATTCAACGCCAGGACACCGGTTTTGCTGTACCCACCAAATGACCTCAACGCTGCACAACGATAAGAACCACGGAGAGCTGTCATGTTAGTCAACCAAACCAGAACGGCCACACCCGTTGCCAGCCAGGAACGCTCGGGCTATCAATGGGCATTCATCCTTGTCACCAGCCTGTTCTTCATGTGGGGCCTGTCGTATGGCCTGCTGGACGTACTCAACAAACACTTCCAGGAAACGCTGCACGTCACCAAGGCGCAGTCCGGCCTGCTTCAGGCGGCGTACTTCGGCGCCTATTTTATCGTTGCCCTGCCCGCCGGGATCTTCATGGGCAAGCGCGGCTACAAGGCCGGCATCCTGGTCGGGTTGTGCCTGTATGCATTAGGTGCCCTGCTGTTCGTTCCGGCAGCGTCTTCAGCCAGCTTTGCCATGTTTCTTTTTGCCCTGTTCGTAATCGCCTGCGGTCTGGGCTGCCTGGAAACGGCAGCCAATCCCTATGCCACGGTTCTGGGCGATCCGAACGGAGCCGAGCGCCGCCTCAATTTCGCCCAGTCTTTCAACGGCCTCGGTCAGTTCACCGGCCCAATCCTGGGCGGCACCCTGTTCTTTTCGGCCACCAACAGTGCAGGTACCGCCTCCTCCGACAGCCTGGGCTCGGTCAGCATGATTTATGTGGGTATCGCAGCGCTGGTTCTGATGATTGCCGTGCTCTTTGCCAAGACCACTCTTCCTGACCTTCGCAATCAGGAGGAAGCCGTGGCCCGGCAGGACAGCCGCACACTCTGGCAGCACAAGCATTTCGTTGGCGGCGTCATCACCCAGTTTTTCTACGTGGCGGCGCAGGTAGGTGTGGGTGCCTTCTTTATCAACTACGTGACCGAGCACTGGTCCGACACTTCCAGCCAGTCCGCGTCGTTCATGCTGTCTATTGCCATGCTGTGCTTCATGCTGGGCCGTTTCTTCAGCACCTGGCTGATGGGATTCATCGCGCCGGCTCGTCTGATGATGATCTATGGCGTGATCAACTTTTTCCTGTGCGGTCTGGTGGTGGCCGGATTCGATGGCATTGCCGTGGTGGGTTTAATCGCCGTGTTCTTCTTCATGTCGATCATGTTTCCCACCATCTTTGCGCTGGGTGTGAAGAACCTCGGCCCACACACCAAGCGCGCCAGCTCCTTCATGATCATGGCTATCGTGGGTGGCGCGATCATGCCCTACTTCATGGGCCTCATTGCCGATATGAGCAGCACTGCGTATGCGTACTCGCTGCCCATGCTTTGCTTTGCCCTGGTGATCTGGTACGGCGCCTCGCAGCAGCGCAGCGCCTGACCACCGAGCGGGCCAGGTACGCCTGGTCCGCTTCATCGCCTCCTTACTGCCTTTTATCTCTGCTCAATCGGTTGAACGGCTCAAGCACGGTCCGCCTGCTGGATTTATCCGCCTGGTCTGGATACCCTTATGTAACGTGAAATTCATCACGCACCTTCAACGTCAGTACCGTCGTTTCGAGTCCTGCAAGGAAGCATCATGGGCACACACGACCGCGGTCAACAGCAAGACGATGGGCACAAGCCCATGCTTGTGCATGAACCAAATCCTGTCACCCGACCACTCAAGCGCCGCCGTACATTAACCTTGGCTCAACTTCTGTGGCTGGCGTTGCTGCTGTTTGCCAGCCTGCTGGCCTGGAATGCGCTGGAGGACATTGAGCAGCTGCAAGCCCCTGTCACGCTACTTGAGCCCGCTGACGGTATCGATACTCCCCCTTCGGCCCAGGGTCTTGTCGATCTTTCGCTGGATCAGACCGAAATTGCTTCTTCTGCTGACCTGACCTGTATGCGAAGCGACGGCGAGATCGATGACTCGATCATTCGCTGTCATCTGGGAAAGCCACCGTACCCTCATCAAGGGGCGGTCCCCAGAGCCTACCGCGCCCACCATGATCACCTGCCACGGGCGCTCGTCTATCCGGCCGACCCGGTACGGGAAAGCGAGCAGCACTGGGTTGAGGCATGGGGCAGCAGTGAAAGCTATCTGGCGGCCTGGGAAATTGTTAACAACCGCATCGACGACACCAGCGTATGCGGCAACTACCGCAAGGATTCGGTCGGCTATAGCGAATGCCGCAAGGGCGCCAAGGAATATTTCAGACAAAAGTGCCAGGACTGGCGCGTCCGCCACGATAAGGATGAGCAGAACAAAAGCAAGTGGATGGAAGAACGGTACTGCTCGGCCAAAAGCCATTTCGATCCGATGGGCTAACACCGCCTAACACGTCAAGTCCGTCTTATAAGCAGAACCCGTTCACCAATTCGGCTGATCCCGCTCGCCACGCTTTCCAATCCCCTATATACGGTGCGCCGACTGACCTCTGGTTGCAGGTCGGCTCTACTCCATTTGAGCTCATAGGGAGATCTCATGCTCAAGCGTAACCCCGCGGTTGCCCTGTTTTTCACCCTGATATGCGCCTGCCTACTGTCCGCCTGCTCCAACGAAGAGGCGCAGCGCAAGGCATTCATTGAATTCCTGCAAACCCGCATCATCGATAAGCCCGGCGTACACGTTCCGGTTCTTCGGGACGAAGACAAGAACCTCTTTGGCGAATACAGCGCCCAGTATGCGGCGATGCAGCACTTTCACGAGTCCCTCAACAAGCGAACCGAAGACTCGCTGACCACGGCGATGAAGCAGATGAACATCAGCTCGATGGGACAGGCTATTCAGCGCCGCGAGGATATTCAATCTGCCCAAAAAACACTGAACGAGCTGCCGGCGCTGATCAGCGAAGAACAGGCGAAGGCGGATGAAGCGCGTAAATCCTTCAAGCAGCCGGAAGATCTGAGGGCTGTCTATGACAAGGCCTATGATCGAGTTGTCACCCAGCCGGCCGAAGCCATGAAAAACATGATGCCGGTTGCCAGCGAGACCCTGACGGCAACGCTCGAAGCGCTTGACTACATCAATGCCCATCAGGACGTGATCAAGGTCAACGGTGCCATGATCGAAGTATCCGACCCCGCTATCCAGAAAGAGCTGAACACCCGTCTCCAGGCCCTGAACACCAAGGCCCAGGCGACCATGCAGGCTCAACGCAAGATGGTAGCGGTCGTTTACGGTCGCGGATAGGAAAGTCGGTGAAAAAAGGCTGGACAGCGGTTTTCTGCCCAGCCTTCTCATGGATCAACTGGGGACAAGCGGAGTATCCGGATCAATCACGTCAGGGTTATCGGTCACGTCATCCGGGTGATCAATGATCCCATCAGGCCCTACTGGCTCATCGGGCCAGGGCGACTCCTGGCCACCGCCTGGGTTGATCGGGCTTGGATCCATCGCGTGAATGGACGCCAGCAGTTCATCACTCATAATGCACCTCGCATTCTTATCTGTTAATGAATGTTACTCTGTTGGATAGCCGTTCACGGCAAATGTTCGAGCCAGACGCCTGTCACAAAAAATTCATTAATTTATCAAGCCGATAGAATATTTATCGCATTAAGTTTTTTGCTATTTCAACGACACAGTGACGAGTACCTCCCTCTCTCGAGACACTGTGATGCTTAACCGTTCCCTGCGTGCTCAAGTTCTTGCCCTGCTCTGCGGCAGTCTCTTGCTGCTCATGGCTATTTCAATCGTTTCCTTCAAATTTCTTTCCGGGAGCGTTCAACGCTATCAAGGTCTTCTGGCCAATGAGATCCGTAATGTTCTACTGATCGACGAAGCCAACCTGAACTTTAAAACCCAAGTTCAGGAATGGAAAAACGCCCTCTTGCGCGGCAAGGATGACGCCAAGCGCGAAAAACACTGGAATGCCTTCCAGGCAGAAGAGCAAAAGGTTCAGGCACTGCTGTCTGACCTGAGCAAGCAACCGTGGTCAGACAGCTCTATCGCACAAGCCATTCAAAGCCTGGAGACCGAGCACAAGACGCTGGGTACAGCCTATCGCACAGGTTTCGAGCGCTTCAGGGCTGCCGGTTTTGACCCAGAGGCAGGCGACAAGGCTGTTGAAGGTATCGACCGTAGCGCCACCGCCCAGATGGCCGATCTTGTCACCAAACTGCACAAGCACAGTGACGAACTGTCCGCCCAAATTAGCGCGCAGGCTGACACCACCTTCCTGACAGGCCTGATCGCCTTGATTGGGGGCGGTATCGCCATCCTCGTTATCAGCCTGTGGCTGGTCAATCGCCGCCTGGTCGTACCGATCAGTGAGCTCATCGGCCATATCAATCAGCTCAGTCACGGCAACTTCAGCGTAAATATCCAATCCAGCCGCCAGGATGAACTCGGTCGACTGGCGGGAGCCGCCAGTATTCTGCGTAACTTCCTGTCCGATACATTCACGCGCCTCAAGCAGAGCACCCAGGACCTGGACTCTGCCAACCGTGACCTGAACGCCATTGCCAACCAGATGGCTCAGGGCAGCAACGAGCAGTTCTCCCGTACCGATCAGGTGGCAACGGCCATGCATGAAATGTCGGCTACTGCCCAAGAAGTCGCACGTCACGCAAGCGAAGCCTCCCTTGCTGCTACCGAGACCGATCAGGCTGTTCAGCGCGGAAGCGTCGTCATGCAGGGCACCATCAAGACCATTGTCGACATGAGCGACGAGATTGCCGGTACGGCCTCTGTCATCAATCAGCTCGAAGAAGACAGCGTGCGTATCGGCAAGGTAATGGAAGTCATCCACGGCATTGCTGAACAGACCAACCTTCTGGCGCTTAACGCGGCCATCGAAGCCGCCCGCGCCGGTGAGGCCGGTCGCGGATTTGCGGTTGTGGCCGATGAGGTCCGTAACCTGGCGCGTCGCACAGCCGACTCGACCAACGAGATCAACCAGATCATTGCCAACGTTCAGACCGGCACTGCCAATGCGGCCAAGGCCATTCAGAATGGTCAGAGCATCAGTGAGCGCAGCGTCACGCAGGTGAAGGAAGCTGGCGCGATTCTGGACACCATCTCGGTCTCGGTCGACGCGATGCGCGCCAAGAACATCCAGATTGCGGCAGCAGCGGAGGAACAGACATCCGTCAGTGAAGACATTGCTCGTAACCTGACTGAAATTACGGCCATTGCCAGCGCCAACCAGGCCCAGGTTGAAAAGACGCAAGACGCTGCGGTGCACTTGCAAAACCTGTCCCAGGGACTGGCCGAGCTGACCAAGCGCTTGGGCGCAGCCTGATTGACCTACAGCCATCCGCCCCCTGCAGGCGGATGGCTGATTTCAGGTAAAAGCCAAACGTGCCATTCGTCCCTACCGCGAACGGCTTTCCCGTGGACTACTCTAAATTGTCTTTAGCGGGAGCCCTGGCATGAAAAATCTCCGGCATACCGACAGCGCACACGTTACGCCTAGCAAAACCACGCCTTTACCCTTCCGCCCCGGCCCGCTTGTGTGGGGCTCCCTGGCCGTCGCGGCATCAGCCATGCTGGTCCGCCATTACAGCCGTCAAGCGGAAAAGCAGCACCCACCGGCAGGCACGTTTATCAAGGTGGATGGTATCCGGCTCCATTACGTCGAATACGGCGAGGGACAGCCCCTTGTGCTTCTGCATGGCAACACGACCATGGGTACTGACTTCGAGTTGAGCGAACTGGTCGAACACGCAGCCCGCACCTATCGGGTCATCATCTTTGACCGTCCAGGGTATGGCTACAGCGAGCGCCCGTCGTCTATTGTCTGGGGTCCGCTCGAACAGGCCCACTTGTTCAATCGAGCCTTTGCCGCAATGGGTATCGACTGCCCTATCGTTCTCGGCCATTCCTGGGGCGCATTGGTGGCCATGGCGCTGGGGCTCAACTTCCCGCAGTCTGTCCGAGGCCTTGTGCTGCTGTCCGGCTATTATTACCCGACCGTTCGCCCTGACATTCCCATGGCGGCTTTGCCGGCCATCCCCGGTGTGGGTGACCTCATGTGCCACTCCGTTTCACCGCTACTGTATCGCAGCATATGGCCACTCATGATGAAGCGAATGTTTGCGCCCGCCAAAGTGCCCGCCCACTTCAAGCGGTTTCCGCCCTGGATGGCCTTTCGTCCTGTGCAGCTTCATGCCAGCGCAGCCGAAATAGCCCTGATCATTCCCGCAACGCTACAACTCAAGGAGCGTTACAAGACGCTGACAGTACCTTCCATCATCATGGCGGGACGCGAGGATCGGCTGGTTCATACCCATGTGCACTCGGGCAGGCTGCATACCGAGTTGCCGGAGATGGATTTCCGTGTCATCGAGGGCGCCGGGCATATGCTGCATCACTTGGCACCGCAGGCAGTACTCGACGCTATTCATACCCTGGCCGAACAGACACCGTCGGGTTGAACCTGTCTGGACAGTATTCATGAACAGGCGCCGGGCTCAGGTAATATAGGCGCCTTTTCCTGTAACGCGACGCTCAATGAACTCGATACCAGCCCGCATCATCTTCTCCAGCGCCCTGCTGCTCCTGGCTTATACCGCCTTGAGCCATACCCGCCTGGGCACGCTGCTCATCCCTATTCGTGACGCACAAACGCCCGACAATCAGGTGGTGCTGACCGTTGCTGTTGCGACCTTCGTATTGGTAGTCATGCAGATTGCCGCCTGCGTTCCCCTGGGCTTTCTGAGGGATCGCTTCTGGGCCAGCGCAATGGCGTGTGTCCTGCGAGTGCCGTCGTGGCTATTCACTTCTATCAGTGCGGTCATGTGCCTGAACGAAGCGCTGGCTAATCCTGCCTATTGGGCACCCTGCCTTGCGTACGCCGCCGCAGCGGCCGTGATCCTGTGGCAGGACTATCGGTTGCTCAAAAGCGCTCGTGTCAGTCCTCGCGCCTGAAACCGTCGGGTCCTACCTGCTAGTTATGCTTTTAACGTCAGTCTGAACGGATAATCACGCAACGTAAGGCTTTGCTGATCTTTTGAAACAACTCCGCCTCGCAGGCAGTTGTCAGAACGGGGCACTCTCGCGTTCCATCCCTCGGACAGACCTACACGTGAAGTGTCAGAGATAAACAAGTCATAGGGGATCTCAGACGCAATGACCGCTACCGAAACCCGCCGCGCCCTTCTGCTGATCAATAAACGCGCCCGCCGTGGGAGTGAATCCTACACACCTATCGTTGAAAAGCTCAGCCAGGGCGGAATAACCGTAGTCGAACCTACCGGAGGGGAAAACCTTTCCATCAGCGAGAAGATGAGACAGGCTAAAGGATGCGACCTGATCATTGTCGGCGGCGGCGACGGCACGTTGAACGCCGCAGCTCCCGCCCTGATTGAGGCTGGCCTGCCCGTCGGCCTCCTGCCGCTCGGCACTGCCAACGACCTGGCCAAGACACTGAATATTCCTCAGGATCCGCTCGAGGCCGTCGACATCATTGTGCGGGGGCAGCTGCGAGCCATCGATGTAGGCGTCGTCAACGATCATGTCTTTCTCAACGTCGCCAGCATTGGCTTCAGTGCCGATCTGGCTAATCAGCTGACCGCGGATATCAAGAAGAAATGGGGCAGCCTCGGCTATGGCCTGACCGCCTTTCGGCTACTGCGCCGCTTTCGCCGTTTCACCCTGTATATCGAACATGACGGACAGGTGGAAAAGGTCCGAACGGTCCAGGCATCCGTGGGCAATGGCCGTCACTATGGCGGTGGCATGACGGTGGAAGAATCCGCAACCGCCGACGATGGACGCCTGGATTTCTATAGCCTTGAGGTCAGGCATTGGTGGGAACTGATCGCATTGCTGCCCAGCCTGCGCAAGGGCACCCATGGCAAGGCAGATAAGGTCAGGGCGTTTCAGACAACCGCTATCCGACTGAACACCCGCAAACCCATGCCTATCAATACTGATGGTGAGCTGACCACCTACACGCCCGCTCTTTTTTCTATCAAACCCAAAGCGCTCAGGATCTATCGTCCGTAGAGCGTACCTATCGAACCATGGGTGAAAGAATCGGAAACACTCGCACCTGCCTTATTCAGCTTCAGTTAAGCCCAACCCCCGTAGGCTATACGCTCAGAATTTTGAACCTGACCTAACATGCAGAACGCTCTCTCCTCCAAAACGATGGCAACGGCCTTGGCCTGCTTGCTAGTGGCAGCCGCGATAACCGCAGGTGCCCAGCAGCGCCTGTTTGAGCAGGTCTGGTTCCGTCTGGAACAGCGCTTTAGCTCCGAGGAGGCCCAAGGACAAGCCCTGTGGTTGCCTGACTACCATGTCACAATCGATGCCAAGCCACTGGGTAATGACGAAAACATGTCAGCGCTGACCTTCGACGCCAGCCGCCAAACGCTTTTTACGGTGACCAACAAGGACTCGCACCTTATCGAGCTTTCGCTCTCCGGTGATGTACTGCGTCGTATTCCGCTCCGGGGTTTCGGTGATCCGGAAGCGATCGAATACGTTCGTCCCGGCGTCCTCCTGATTACAGAGGAACGTAACCATCGTCTGATCGAAGTGCATGTCAATGATCAGACCCAGGTCATCGATATTGCCGACCCAGCCAATGCCAAACAGTTTTCACTCAGCGCGGCGGATAATAATAACAAAGGCTTCGAGGGCCTGGCCTACGACCCCAAGGAGCAGCGCCTTTTTGTTGCCAAGGAAAAGGACCCGGTCCGCATCTTCGAGATCAACGGCTTTTTGACCGCCTCGCCCGACCAGCCGATCGACATCGACGTGCATGTCAACGCACAGCGCGACCGGGATTTGTTTGTGACCGACCTGTCCAGCCTTCACTATGATACGAGTACAGGCCATCTGCTGGCCTTGTCTGATGAATCTAAGATGATCGTGGAAATGGATGCCAACGGTAAGCCGGTCAGCTCCTTCAGCTTGAGGGGTGGTAATCAGGGGCTTGCCAAGGATGTTCCCCAGGCTGAGGGCATGACAATGGATGATCAGGGCAACCTGTATGTGATAAGTGAGCCTAACCTGTTCTACGCCTTCAAGAAGAAGTCATAGGCCTAGTCGAGCTCTTTATCCGCAAGGCTCTGGTGAGCCTTGCGCTGCCGGGTTACGCTGTATGGCGTTTCCATCCTGCCCGTGCCCTGAATGAAAGTCACCCTCGTTACGTATCTGGTTCGCTACCCGTCTGCAAGCCTGTTACTTATCCAGCTATTGGGCATCGTGCTCTATCCCTTCATGGAGAACATGCCGGGTGGGCGAGCCGTCTTTGGTGCGTTTGGCGTCATCGTACTGGTTGCTGCCCTGCGTATGGTTCGCCGCAGTCCAATGCTCCACTCGATTGCCTTCATTCTGGCCGCGCTCATCCTGTGCTTGGCTATCGTCAGCGAGATCTGGCCCAACCAGGCCGTTACGGTTGCCTCCGCCCTGCTGGAAGGCGCCTTTTACTTTTACGCAGCCGCCAGCCTGATTGCCTACATGATGGAGGATCAGCGCGCATCGACCGATGAGCTGTTTGCCGTAGGCGCAACCTTTACTCTGCTGGCCTGGGCGTTTGCCTATGCCTTTACCGTTTGCCAGTTGCTTCTGCCAGGCAGCTTTACCGCCATGCAGAACCCTGAGGCACCACGGACCTGGATGGAACTGCTGTTCCTGAGCTTTACCACGCTTTCCGGCGTAGGGCTGGGTGATGTTCTGCCTATTTCACCGCTTGCCCGCGGGCTGGTAATGCTCGAAGAGTTTGCAGGCGTCATGTATATCACATTGGTAGTGGCTCGCCTGATCAGCCTGACAGTCATCAAACGCTAGAACCAACCGGTCGCCCCTTGCAAATGACAGTCCGGCTTTTAGCACCTGACACACCGATAGCCCATCGATATCATCCCGCCTACATACCTGTTACCCAGACAGGCCGACGGTTGGGCAGCCGGCGTGATAGACAGTCTCTCAAGTGCTGGATAGACTGGGTCGTTCACCAATCCCCTTCCTTTCCAACGTCATCCATTCGTGACCTGATCGTGAGCGAAGCTGTGCCTGTGTGCTGCTACTCATGCAAGGCATTGGCCCCTACCGCCAGGTACCTGGCGTACCGCACCCTTCTTTTTATACCGGCATGACTACCATCGAAAACGAACATCTGCGTCTGCGTATCGCCGAACTCGAAGCCGAAAATACGGCGCTCAAGGCCGTTGCCGAAACGACTCACCAACAGAACCAGCGCCATCGGGATATTCTGAACAGTGCTGTCGATTTTGCGATCATCACAACCGACCAGTGCGGTCGCATTACTCACTGGAACTCTGGTGCAGAGCAGGTCTTTGGCTGGACAGCCGAAAGTATACTAGGGACCTCTATCAATCGCCTCTTCACCGTAGAGGACCAACTTCAGCAGCGCGCCGAATGCGAGATGCAACGCGCCCTGGAAAAAGGTCGCGCCAGTGATGAGCGTTGGCACCAGAAAAAGGACGGCGCCCTGTTCTGGGCTAATGGCGAGATGATGCCGCTCCGGACAGCTGATGGAACCCACCTGGGTTTTCTGAAGATCCTGCGCGATCAGACCCGGCAGCAAAAAGTGATTGAAGCTCAGCAGGCCGACGCCGAGTTCCTGCGCAGCGTGTTGGCCTCCTCTGACGACTGCATCAAGGTGCTCGACCTTGACGGCAAACTGCTTTACATGAGCCCAAACGGCCAGGACGCTATGGAAGTCAGCGACTTCAATGCCATTGCGGGTTGCCCCTGGCCGACCTTCTGGCAAGACAAGGGGAGCCAGGAAGCCAAAGAGGCCATGACGCTGGCCCGCGCGGGTCAGGTTGGCCGGTTTATCGGGCAGGCCAATACCCTGGCAGGAACCCCTAAGTGGTGGGATGTACAGGTCACGCCTATCCTCGGCTCTCATGGGAGGCCTGAAAAGCTGCTCTCCATTTCGCGGGACATTACTGCGAATCACTCTATCGAGAATGCGCTACGCATCTCTCGCCAGATGAACAGCCTGATTCTCAACTCGAGTCAGGATTGCATCGTGATCATGGATCTCGAAGGACATACTCAGTTTGTGAGCCCCGGCGGTATAGAGTCCATGGAGATTACGGACCTCTCTTCCGTACTGGGCAAGCCGTGGCTCCGGGTATGGAAAGGCGCGGATCTGGAGGCGGCACGCAACGCCATCGCAAGTGCTCGTGCCGGAGGGACAGGACGTTTCCAGGGCTACTGCCCTACCCACACAGGCAAACCCAAGTGGTGGGATATTGCCATTTCCTGCATACCAGGCGCAGACGGCACGCCTGAAAAACTGCTCTCCATTGGCCGCGACATCACCGAACGCACCCGTGCTGAGCTGGCGTTGAAGGAAAGCGAAACCCGCCTGGCTTCCATTTTCGACGAAGCCTCGGTAGGCCTGTCCGAGATCAGCCTCGACGGCCGCTTTCTACGGGTCAATGACGAGCTCTGCCGCCTGTTGGGTCGCTCTCGCACAGAGATACTAAGCACAACCGCAAAGACCGTTACCCTGGCTGAAGACCAGCCCAGGACGCTCGAGGCGCTTCAACATGTCCTGGCCACCCGACAGCCGACTCGCCTCGACAAGCGCTACCTCCGACCCGATGGCACTATCGTCTGGGCCAATAGCAATCTGACCTGTCTGAACGATGATGAAGGCAATCCCCGCTCTATTATTGCCGTAACCATTGATTTCTCGGCTCGCAAGGCAGCTGAAGACCGGCTCAAGGCCAGCAAGAGCCAGTTGAGGGAGCTGAACGAGACCCTTGAGCAACGTGTCGAGGAACGTACCCGCGAGCGCGATCAAATCTGGCGCACCACGCCAGATCTGGTCTGCACCGCCAGTCCGGAAGGCTACTTTCTCAACCTCAACCCTGCCTGGAGCGAAACCCTGGGCTGGTCGGAGCAAGAGCTGAAAGCACGCCCCTACAAGGATTTTCTCCACCCAGACGACCTGGAACATACCGTGCAAACCAAGCGGCTACTCGCCAACGGCCAGGTCTTGTCAAACTTCGAGAACCGCTACCGGCACAAAGATGGCAGCTATCGTTGGTTATCCTGGAACTCCCAGCGTCGTGATGGACTGTTCCACAGCATTGCACGCGATATCACTACGATAAAGGCGCAGGCCGAAGTCCTGCATCAGACGGAAGAACGGTTGCGCCATAGCCAGAAAATGGAAGCTGTGGGCCAGCTCACCGGCGGTCTAGCCCATGACTTCAACAACCTGCTCACCGGAATTTCCGGTAGCCTGGACCTGCTCAAGACGCGCCTGACCCAGGGGCGCCTGAGCGATGTAAACAAATACATCACCGCCGCCCAGGACTCTGCCAATCGAGCCGCAGCCCTGACCCACCGATTGCTGGCCTTTTCCCGTCGCCAAACGCTCGACCCCAAACCGACCCAGGCCAACCAGCTGATCGAAGGCATGCGTGAACTGATCACACGTACCGTAGGACCAGCCGTGTGTATCACGACCGATCTCAGCGAAGCACTCTGGCCCACGCTCTGTGATCCCCATCAGCTCGAAAATGCCCTGCTGAACCTGTGTATCAATGCACGAGATGCCATGCCAGATGGTGGTCGATTACTCATTCGAACCGAAAATCGCTACCTGGATGAGACCAGCGCCCATGAGCGCGACATGAATCCGGGTCAGTACATCGTGACGGAAGTATCCGACACGGGCACAGGCATGTCGCCGGAAATCATAGAGCGTATCTTCGACCCGTTCTTTACAACCAAGCCTATCGGCAGGGGTACCGGGCTGGGTCTTTCCATGATTTACGGATTTGCCAAGCAGTCCGGCGGTCAGGTACGTTTCCTCTCGGAGCCGGGCAAGGGCACCACCATGAAAATCTACCTGCCCCGCTATGCAGGCTCGGTCGAGGCCGGTGCGGAGCAGGTTAGATCAGGGGAGGCACCGCGCACGGAAAAGGGTGAAACCGTACTTATCGTTGATGATGAGCCCACCGTACGCATGCTGATCAAAGAGGTACTCGAGGAGCTGGGCTATAGGGCAATCGAAGCGGCTGACGGCGCGTCAGGGCTTGACATACTCTCCTCTTCCACCCATATCGATCTGCTGATTTCGGACGTAGGACTGCCAGGGAGCATGAACGGCCGCCAGATGGCCGATGCCGCCCGCCATCAACGCCCGGATCTGAAGGTTCTGTTTATTACCGGCTATGCGGAAAATGCAGTAGTAGGCAATGGCAACCTGGAGGACGGGATGCATCTCATGACCAAGCCTTTTTCCATGGAGTTGCTGGCAACCCGTCTGGACACTATCCTCAAGAAGCGGTGAAAGGTTGCGTCCAAAGGAACTATCCTGAGCGCGACCCCAAGAAAATGAGGCACCAATCGCTATATGCCAATGCCCTACCGTTTTGCAGTTTGGATAAGGCGTTCTGTCACTTGTCAGAAATAAGCTAAGGTATGCACCTGAACGAGTCGGGACCTTATCGCAATCGGTGTGTCCAACACGAGTGACTGCGGATCATTTACGAGCGTGCCCTCACACGCCGTAACATCCGTTCTATATCCTTAGCGTGGCAAGCCCGAGCCATAGACTTGAGCTTGAAGCCGTTATCAGGTACCGGAACCTTGCAGCAAAAGAAAGAAACGCTCTTCGATCGCCTGCAACAGTGGGTGTTACGCCATGAATGGCCTACTCCCCTGCGCTATGCTGTCGCCGGGGCGGCTGTCATTGTCAGTGCGGGCGTTCGTCTGGCCCTGCCTGTCCTGGGCCTGCCGTACCTGCTGTTCATTCCGCTTCTGATGATCATCGGCTTTACGCTGGGTCTGGGGCCCGGTCTTTTCGCCACCGTCGTTGCCGCCCTTGCAGCAGCCTATCTGTTTGTCTCGACACCCTTCACATTCGATCTTGATCTGCTCCAGTGGGCAGCCAACGCCCTGTTCATCCTCGTCAACTTCGGCATCGTGGCAGTGTGCGCTGCACTCAGAAAGAATCTGATTCGCCTGAGCGACCTGATGGACACGCTAGAGCGTCGCGTAGAGGAACGTACCCGTGAGCGCGACCAGATCTGGCAAACAACCCCTGACCTGGTGTGTACAACTAACGCTGCTGGCTATTTTGTAAGCCTTAATCCGGCCTGGACCAAAACGCTTGGCTGGTCCGACCAGGAGATGCATTCCAAGCCCTTCAGTGAATTTGTCCACCCGGACGATGTAGAGCGCACCGCCCAGGCACTGCACATGCTGCAACGGGGCGACACGGTCTTTCGCTTTGAGAATCGCTACCGACACAAGAATGGCACCTATCACTGGTTGTCCTGGAATGCCGTGGCCCGAGGGGATCAGATTTATGCCACCGTGCGCGATATTTCATCCGAAAAAGAGCAAAGCGAAGCACTCAACCGCGCCGAAGAATTATTGCGACACAGCCAGAAAATGGAAGCCGTAGGTCAGCTTACTGGCGGTATCGCTCATGACTTCAATAACTTGCTGACAGGCATCTCCGGCAGCCTCGAGATGATCCAGATGCGTGTGGCCCAGGGTCGCGCTACGGATATCGATCGGTATATTACCGCCGCCCAGACGGCCGCCAACCGCGCGGCCTCCCTGACCCACCGGCTGCTGGCCTTCTCTCGTCGCCAGACGCTCGATCCCAAACCGACCCAGGCCAATACACTGATCGAAAGCATGCAGGACCTGATCGACCGCACGGTAGGCCCGGAGATTACGGTAACCACTAGCCTTTCCGCTGATCTCTGGTCAACGCTGTGCGATCCGAACCAACTGGAAAGTGCCCTGCTCAATCTATGTATCAATGCACGGGATGCCATGCCGGACGGCGGCCAGCTGACAATCCGTACCGCCAATATCTGGGTCGATGAGCGTGATGCCCATGAACAGGACATGCTCTCTGGGCAATACGTTGCCATAGCAGTCATGGACACTGGCATTGGCATGACCCCAGAAATCGTAGCGCGGGCATTTGACCCATTCTTTACGACTAAACCCATCGGCATGGGGACCGGCTTGGGCCTGTCCATGATTTACGGATTTGCCAAGCAGTCCGGCGGGCAAGCACGCATCTACTCCGAAGCTGGCAAAGGCACCACGGTCTGGATCTATCTGCCGCGCCATCTGGAAGAGAGCAAACCAGAGCCTCAGCAGACTGAACTGATGCGAGCCCCACGTGCCAGTACCGGCGAGACCGTTCTGGTCGTTGACGATGAGCCAATGGTGCGCTTGCTTATCACCGAAGTGCTCGAAGAGTTGGGCTATGCCGCCATCGAAGCAGCCGATGGTGCTTCGGGGCTGAAGATACTGCTCTCCAATACGCACCTGGACCTGCTGATTTCGGACGTGGGCCTGCCCGGCGGCATGAACGGGCGGCAGATGGCCGATGCGGCCCGCCAGGCACGCCCTGATCTCAAGATACTGTTCATCACCGGCTATGCGGAAAATGCAGCCGTGGGAAATGGCAACCTTGAGGCAGGCATGCACGTTATGACCAAACCATTCCCAATGGAATTGCTGGCCAGCCGGATCAAGGAAATTATTCTGGAAGACTGATTGTGGCTTGCGCACTGCCAGCGGAGGCGCTAATGTTTCTTAATCATTTGCCAGCTGTTGGCTGACGCTACCATGAATCATCTGCATACAGGCCAGTTCTCCTCCTTGTCCGCACCGGACGTGGCGTGCCTGCATGCGCGTTTCTCCCTCGCACCACCTGTCGTATCCCCTCCGGTTGTCGTGGCAGTAGTCGCTGCCTGATGACGCTCGGCTGATTACAGCCGTTTTCTTTCTCCAGTCTTGATCGGAACTGCCTACCACAGGCCGTTGGCTGGAGCCTGCTTTTCGTACTGACAGGTGAAATGACAATGTTAGGTTCATTAAGAACCCTGCTTGTGGCCAATAGCGCCACAGCGTTTTTCGTGCTGCTCTGGAGCAGCGGCGCGTTATTCGCTCACGTGGGCGTTACCCACGCCCCTGCATTCACGTTCCTGCTGTTACGCTTCATCATTGCGTTTACAGTGCTCTTGCTAATGGGGCTCTGGCGGCGACGCTGGTTGCCATCGCCGGGCTCTCGCAGCCGGGTAGCTCTCACCGGAGCGCTGCTTATCGGCGGCTACAGCATTTGTTATCTGTTGGCTCTGGATAAAGGCGTTACGCCGGGAGTCCTGGCTACCCTTCTGGGTGTACAACCCATTCTTACCCTGGTGTTGGTTGAAAGACGATTATCACCCCGTCGGCTGGCGGGCCTGCTGTTGGCCCTGGGTGGACTGTCTCTGCTCGTCTACCGCAGCCTGGCGATGGCGCATCTATCCTTGAGTGGAATTCTGTATGCGCTGGCAGCGCTCTTGTGCATGTCGATTGGTGCCATTCTGCAGAAAGGCCTGAGTCAGCCCCCAGCGGACGTCTTGCCGTTGCAGGTCGGTATCAGCTTGGTACTCTGCCTGCTTTTCGTCCCCTTCCAGCCCATCAGGTTTGAGTTGTCCTCGGAGCTTGTGACATCCGTTCTCTGGATGGCCGTCGTCATCTCCGTTCTTGCACAGCTCCTGTTTTATCGACTCGTACAAGCCGGCAATCTGGTAAACGTAACCAGTCTGTTTTATCTGGTGCCACTTGTGACAACGCTGTTGGATTACCTGATTCTTGGTCACCGGGTCGACGCACAAGGTGGTATGGGAATGGTAGCCATCCTTATAGGGCTGGTATTAGTATTCCGTCAAAATAAACCTACCAATAATTGACGCAGCCGTGCCAGAAGGACGGTTTCTACCACCCTTCTGGCACGGGCTTATTTATTGAGGTTTCGTAATAAACAGGTCTGATACGTGTTTTCCATCCCTCTTTATAGGCTATGGATGCAACGCATCAGACTCAATAACGGCAGGACGGCCTGGCATTAGTTGGGCATTGCGATCGTGACAACCAACAAGATACCGAACAAGGTGGAAAGTGTGGCAAACCAAGCCGTAGAGCTGGGTCTTTTACGAGGATATCCGCGGTTTGTTTTTGAAACAGCTGGATATGCAGATTCTGAGTTCATGTCTCTCAAACTGAATAATAGAGTTGCCCGTCAACGACTTCACGGGTAGATGAAGCCAAACGGCGAGCCATAGCGTTCATGCAAGGATGGCTCTACAAGCAAGCGCCACGGTTCAGGACGCCTATTTCCCTGCACGGCGCATAGATATATCAAACTTTTCAGAGCAGAGAGAGCGAGAGATGTTTGCAAGTTTTTGCATGAAGCGAGGGTTTTGAAAGAGCCGGCCCTGGCAGACAGGACCGAAACAGGAGGGTATACAAGCGGCGCATGCTCTTTTGCCCCCCCTTCTCTCACTGAGACATCTATTTTCAGACGTGTTCAGGTCAATAGCCCAACAGCCCCTGCGCAGCATCCAGACTGCTTATCTCTACGCCGGTGGACAGCGCCGCGAAGAGCACTACCATGTAGCGCGCCATTTCCAAAGCGTCCGCCTCCTCGCAATCCAAGGTAAGGTCCTCTACGTCCCACAGGGGACAACTGACGCACATGGTTTTCTCGTGGGGGTTGTAGGACAGGTGAATCCCCAGGCGTATCTGAAGTCGACGTGACTCACCATCGTCGATATGGGGCAGCCACTGGAAGCTCTCGCCGTTTTCATCCCTGACGATGGGTATGTCCTGCGCCCAATCGATTACCTTCCAACCTAGGGCTTCGGCCGCCAGAGTCAATTGCTGGCGTTGATCAAACGGATCGCTGTCGGTTTCTAAAGCCATACTGTTACTCCATCAGGGCAATGCTGTACTACTTAAAGCATAGCTGGCTGCTTCAAACAGGCTGAACTTGGCAGATAAGCTGTCGGCTCCGCCTGCGACACAGACATTTGGCAACGTCGAATCCTCAAGCAGATCCAGCATTCTCGTGAGCCAAAAAGACGAGCGAGTCGCCATATCCAGCCCGCACTGCTGGCAGTGCCCTGCCATGTCCGCGCCTCTCTGTACAACCGATCATCGGCCATTGATACCTAGACGAGCATAGCGCTCCAGATTTATCAAGCCGGGCCGATAGCCTCCTATCAGTCCGCGGCAATTGGTTGCCGTGTCGTATTTGTCTCTGTCGGTTTGATGTCTTTATGAAATGGTCTTTGCGTAAAAAGATTGCTCTATCCTCCAGCACTGCGGTACTGCTGGTGGGCGCCAGCCTGACCGGTATGAACTTCTGGAACAGTCAGAAAAGCCTGGAAATCCACATTGCAGAACAGGTCAGCAATGCCAGCAGGACGTTCAGCGCCAACGTGCGTTACTGGCTACAAAGCAAGGAGGTGGTGCTCCAGGCTGTGAAGGCCACTGACGACCCGTCTGCCATGCTGTCGATTCTTAATCAGGCCAAGATTTCCGGCGGTTTCGACAACGTCTTTTTTGCTCGGGCCGATGGCAGCCAGGTGAACGCCAACGGTGTAACCCTGCCGCCAGACAATAATGACCCTCGCAAATGGAAGTGGTACCAGCAGGCGCTGGTCGCGCCAAACAAGGTCTACATCTCGACGCCGACTATTGCGGCGGCTACTGGCAGCCACGTGCTGTCCTTAGGCCGCTCCCTGCAGCAGAGCGGAAACGCGCTTGGGGTGGTAGGCGCTGACGTCAGCATGACCGAGATCCTTGAGCAGCTGAAACAGATCAAGCTTCCTGGCAATGGCTCGGCCTTCTTTGTAGACAAGGACGGCACCATTCTGGGCCACACGGACACGGCCCTGCTCGACAAGAAGGTCAGCGACCTGATGACGGAGCTCACCCCTGCCACCCTGGCGTCATTGGCTGCCAGCAAGGGTACGCAGCACTTGCTGGACCATAACGGTGAGCGTTTGTACGCTGTCCCGATCGATCATGATGGAGAGATTCTCATCATGACGCTGGACGACGCTGTTCTGACCGCCCCGCTCTATCAGCAACTGTGGGTGAGCCTGGGCGCATTCGGCGCTATCCTGGTTCTGTCGCTGATCGCCATCAACATGCTGTGCGCCTGGCTGCTACGCCCGCTGGGTGTGGTCTCCCAGGGACTTCAGGTAATCGCCCATGGCAATGGCGACCTGACCAAGCGCATCCCTCAACAGAGCCAGGACGAGGTGGGCCATCTAGCCCTGCACTTCAACCAGTTCGTGGCCAGTCTGCATGAACTGGTTACGCATATTCGCCATCAGGCGGTGGAAATCGGCCAGGAGTCCACGACGGTGCTAAACAACAGCACACTGTCGGTCGCTGACTTGGGTCGTCTCCAGCAGGAGCTGACGCTGGTCGCAACAGCAGTCACCGAAATGGCTTCGGCTACCCAGGAAATTGCGGGCAATGCCGAACGTACGGCGCAATCGGCGCAGCAGTCTACCGAAAGCAGTCAGCAAGGTCTGGAGCTGGTTCGCAAGACCCAGACCTCCATTACCGATCTTGCCCAGGAAGTGGCGGAAACAACCCAGGTCATCACTGAGCTCAGCCAGCACTCCCAGTCCATTTCCAGCGTCTTGACCAGCATCCAGAGTATCGCTGAGCAGACCAACCTTCTGGCCTTGAACGCAGCGATTGAGGCGGCGCGGGCAGGCGAGCAGGGTCGCGGCTTTGCGGTGGTGGCTGACGAGGTGCGGACCCTGTCGCAACGTACCCAGGCGTCTACCCAGGAAATCCAGACGACTATCAGCAATCTGTTGCGTGTAACACAGGATGCAGTCAGCCGGATGGACAACAGCCGTCATCTCGCTGAACGCAGCGTGGCGGATGCCGATCAGGCGTACGTGGCGCTGGAGCAGATCACCCAGTCGGCCTCACTGATCTCGGACATGTCGATGCAGATTGCAGCGGCAGCTGAGGAGCAGACCTCCGTGACGGAAGAAATTACCCGTAACGTGGTAACCATTAAATCCTTGGGTGATACCCTGGCTGAAAGCTCGGTGCAGGCGGAGCATCAATCCCGTTCACTGCAAAGCCACGCCGGTGATTTGAACGAACGCGTCTCCCGTTTCATTCTGTAACCCTGCCTTGCTGTCCACTCCCTTACCCAGGGAGTGGACCCTCTTCTCAACCCATCCGTCTAACACGGTCGTGAATGACCTTCAGGGCTTCCCGAAAGACCCAGTGCCACTGGGACGATGCGGCTCGACCAAGCGGGTACCAAAAAAAGCGAAACTCCAATCCGCCTCCGTCGGTGGTGCGATGGACCCAGCCCTCAGGTAACTCGTACGCGCTTTCGCACAGGTGCATCGACCATACCTGTTCCTGATAGCCAGAGACCCATGTTCCTAGATCCACAGGCCATTCGGGCACTTGGATACCTGACTCTTCCCATAGCTCCCGCAACGCAGCCTCAGCAGGTAGTTCACCCGGCTCGATAGACCCTTTGATCAACTGAAGCCCTGCCAAGGGGTGCTCGAACGCCAGTATCTGCAGTTCGCTTTTATGACGCAGTACGACCGGACATGCCTTAACCGGACTTGCTGAAGCATCGTTATTTGCCAAGGGCAGCCTTGTCATCGCACGTCGACCTGGTTCAGCTGACGCCTCAGCCGATCGTTTTCCCTCTGTAACGCTGTGATGTGGTAGCGCAAATCCTTGATGACACTCAGGTGATAGCGGTGCTCAAGCTCCAGCGCTCGGTAGCGCTGCATCAGTGTGCCTGAGTCTGCCATAGCCAGGGATTGGGAAAGATCGTCTGCTGGAGACATCGGTACGCCCTCCTCTTATTTACTGTTTATTTATACAGTAGTCAGCGGAGCGCAAAATGACAACCTTTTCTGACGTCAAAAGACTGGTCGTATAGAAAATTTCATTGATGTGTCATAAAAAAGGACGGAACCCTGTCCGCCCTTTTCAAGAGGTTGCCCTTCTTCAGCCGCGCTTGCGGATCAGACCTTCCTGGGCAACCGAGGCCACAAGCTGACCCGCGCGGTTGTATATGCTGCCACGGCACAATCCACGCGCCCCCCCGGCCCATGGGCTATCCATGGAATACAGCAGCCACTCGTCCACCCGTAGCGGCTGATGGAACCAGATCGCGTGATCAAGGCTGGCAACCTGCATCTCCTTGTTCCAGTAGCTGATGCCGTGAGGCAACAAGGACGTCGGGAGCAGGTTGAAGTCCGAGGCATAGGCCAGCAGGTATCGATGCAGCGCAGGGTTGTCCGGCAGCTGCCCGTTGGCCCTGAACCAGACATGGCGTGCGGGCGCTGTTGGCTCTGGATCAAACGGATGGGTCACCTTGACCGGACGAATCTCGATGGGCTTAGGCGCCAGCAGCTTTTCCCGCGTAGGCTCCGGGATGAACTGGGCAAACTGTTGGATGTAGTCCAGCTCGGACGCCAGCGAGTCTGGATCGGGCACGTCCGGCATTTCGCTCTGGTGTTCAAAACCGGGTTCCAGACCCTGGAACGAGGCACTGCAAAAGAAAATCGGTTTGCCTTTCTGGATGGCCGTGACGCGACGGGTCGTAAAGCTGCCGCCATCCCGGACGCGATCCACCTCATACACCACCGGAATCGTCACGTCGCCAGGCCGCAAGAAGTAGCCATGCAGCGAGTGCACCTGACGCGACGCATCCACCGTTTGGCTCGCCGCTGACAGGGCCTGACCGAGCACATGCCCACCGAATAATTGTGGAAAGCCCAGGTCCTGACTACGACCGCGGTAGAGGTTTTCCTCGATGGACTCAAGGCTTAACAAGGCAACAAGATCATCCAGCACTGTGCTCATCACGTTTTCCGTGGTCGTTTTGATAATGGCCAAATCATACGCAAGTCAGTCGTGAAGCCGTAGCCCCATGATGAGGAAACGGCAGCGGCAGGACGTCCCTCCAGGACTCCGCCACCATCAGGCAAAGTCGTTCTCAGGCGCGGGATAAGCTGGCAGCGAGGTCAGACGCATGTCCACGGTCGCGCGTCCCATGGTGAAGTGATAAAGGCTTTGCCAGGTTGTATCCGCAAGCCCTATCAAGTCATGCACCAGCGGGTCGAAATAGCAACCGATACCGGTGCCTGAAAGCCCTGCCGCTTCTGCCTCCAGGTAAAGCACCTGTCCAATCTGTCCGGTCTCCCAGAATAGCTGCGGATAGCACCAGGCCCCCTGGGCAAGGGCATCATCGAAACGAGCCATCATTGCGATACTGATACAACCGTCAGACGCAATGTCCTGGCCGCAGGAAAGCAAGCCAGCCAGCTCACTAGCATCCCCTTTGAGCAACCGGAACAACCTGAGCCCCTCCGCCTCCTCTACCCGCTCCCAGAGTAAGTCCGCTCGGGCGGTGATATTGAGCTCTCCCTCACTGCGCGCCAGCCAGTACAACCCCGGTTCCAGTCCCACAACGCGATTTACAAAGATCAGAAGATCGACCTGAGCAGGCTTGCCCAACGTCAGGAAAGGCACCGGTGCCTGCTCCGGCAATATACGCCTTAGCCAGGCAAAGAAAAGATCAGACAGAATGCCCGTCCGACCATCCATGGACTGCGCGCTACGCCGTTGATGCAGCAATGGCCGCAGCAGTAGCTGGTCGTTTTCCTGGGTAACTACGCCCCGGGAAATGGGCATGTCATAGGGCAAGCGCTTGGGCGCACGGCATGCGGCAGCGATCCGCCCAACCTCGGGCCACTCTACGTACTCTCGCGAAAGTCGATTAGGCGTGCCGGCGAGCTGCAACTGACTCAGCAGCTTGAACAGACTATCGGGCAAGGAAGGCTCGGCCGATTGCGGCGGACCGATCCAGAGCAGCGCCTCCATTTGCTCCTGCTCACCAAAGCCGTCTCGATCAACTCCAAACGCCGCATCGAGCGTTTCATCCGCCACGTCGTGAATCAGTCGTGTTTCCCAACCTTGCGCGGCGGCAGCAATGGCAATGGCGGCCAAGGCGTGGCCTATATCATGCTGACAGTAGCGCCAGGCTCGCTCGCCATATTTCCAGGCCTCACGCCAATAGATACTGGACAGTGCGACCAAAAAGCTCCCCGGCGGCAAGGCGCCAATGATGTCTTCATCCAGCACTTCGGGGAGCTCGGCGCGTACTTCCAGGGCATGCAGATCGGCCGTGTAATGTGTCATCAAGGCACGATCGTTCAGTACACCCGGTGGCAGCAAGGCATAGGCTTCGGTGGGATGCAGATTGCCGGAGGAGGGATTCACTCGCAGCGCCCAGCGGCTGCTGCCCGACTCTTTCCAGGCAGAAATGGCCAAACTGTCATAAAACAGCCGAGAGATATTGGCAGGATCCAACGGGGCCGGCTCGCCTACAGGACCTGCAAAAACCTCATCGTACAGAGGCGAATCCTCCAGCATGCGGCGCAGTAACGGAATGACTTCGCATCCCCGATAACGGCGGAATGGCGCAGGTTGGTTAGCCCAATCGAGCGCATCGGGTCCGCGGGCATAGCCCTCACGACGGTGCATGCTGAGCGAATGATAGGCTCTGACGATGTCTTCTGGGGTCATGCAGTCCTCTTTGTCATTAACAGGCATTCATGCTGTCGCCAGTTTCCAGTCTACTGATCCATTGATGGCGGCTGAGTCGATACAGAACATGGTGGCGCAAGGGGTGGCCTTCCGGCAGGTTTGGATGTTCAAAGTCGTCGGCCGGATCGTACTGCATACCCAATCGTGCCATCAGGCCGCGGGAGCGTTCGTTTTCAGGCACGGTAAACGCCACGATCTCTTCCAGGCCTACCTGCTCGAAGCCAAAGGCAAGCGCGGCTTCGGCAGCTTCATGGGCATAGCCTTCGTCCCAATATTCGGCACCCAGCCGCCAGCCGATCTCGACCGCCGGAGTAAAAGGTGCGTCGAAATTGGAATGCTCAAGCCCTACATACCCAATGAAAGGCGGACCGTTCCTGACCTCCACGGCCCACCAGCCATAGCCATGATCGTGGAAATGCGCCTGGATACGCTCGGTCAGCGCCTGCGTTTCAGCCTCACTCAGGCATTTAGGGAAAAATTCCATTACCCGTGGATCAGCGCTTTGTGCAGCGAAGGGCGTATAGTCTTCATTGCGCCAAGGGCGCAAAATCAAACGTTCGGTACGTAACACCTTGGGATAGGCCTGGCTCATCTCCACACTCTTTTAAGGTCCTTTGATGTTGGGACTGTTGTGAAGCCAGAGTATTCCGTAAAGCCGGTTCGGTTTTTTGATAATGGCTACCGCTTGGCGAGATCGGCAGGAATCGTCATCATGAGCGCCAGTCGGCAGCATCGCCTGTATCTGCCGAAACTTGGCATTTAGCCGCATCCTAACAACTACATCTCTAAATTCGACCAATGTATTGACCTTCACTGAGCAATATGGCCGGCGAATGGTCCTACATCATTAATGCGTTCTTTTCAGGCTGCTGCACACACATGACTTCCAAGAATTCGGACAACTTCACCACTAATGACCACAATAAAGTGGCAAAGGGTATGCCAGATGAAGTCCGTAGCCAGCACGGCGATATCTTTTTCGCTGCGGTTAGAATGACCCGCATGCCCATGATCGTGACCGACCCACGGCAGGACGATAATCCCATTATTTTTGCCAACGACGCCTTCCTGAAAACGACGGGCTATGAAGAGCATGAAGTATTGGGACGCAACTGCCGTTTTCTTCAAGGCCCGGAAACGGACCGGGAGACCATCCGACAGATCCGCGAAAGCGTCGAGTCCCGTCATGAATGCAATACCGAGTTATTGAATTACCGCAAAGATGGCTCGACCTTCTGGAATGCCTTGTATATTTCTCCGGTCTACAACCAAGCAGGCGAGCTGGTGTATTTCTTTGCCTCGCAACTGGATGTCAGCCGCCGCCATGACGCCGAAGAGGCCTTGCGGCAATCCCAGAAAATGGAGGCGTTGGGTCAGCTCACCGGCGGCATTGCCCATGATTTTAACAATCTGTTGCAGGTCATGGTGGGTTATCTGGACATTCTCCGGATCAACCTGGATCGCCCAGAAATGGACAGGGAAAAGGCCAAGCGCCATGTCGACAACACCCGAGAAGCGGTCAATCGCGCGGCCACACTGACGCAACAACTTTTGGCGTTTGCCCGCAAGCAGCGCCTGACCGGTCGAACGTTGAACATCAACGAGCTGATTGAAGAGCGACTCGACCTGCTGTATCGAACGCTGGGAGAGCCCTATCAGCTAACGACTCGGCTGGCGCCTGATCTCTGGAATTGCAAGATAGACCCGACCCAGGCCGAAATGGCGCTCATCAATATCCTGGCGAACGCACGTGACGCCATGGAATCGCGGGGCGAAGGTCGTGTCACGATAGAAACCCGCAACATTGAAGTGACGCCAGAGGATATGGCCTACGGAGGCCTGACTCCTGGCCGCTATGCCTGCATCGCCATTACCGATACCGGAGAGGGCATTCCAACAGAAGTGCTTGGACGGGTCCTCGATCCGTTCTTCACAACCAAGGAAGAAGGCAAAGGGACCGGTCTTGGTCTATCCATGGTGTATGGCTTCATGAAGCAGTCCGGCGGCGCGGTTCGTGTGTACTCCGAGGCCGGTATGGGTACGACGGTCCGCCTGTATTTCCCGACGACACAAAGTGAAATCATCCAGCAGCCTGCCGAATCCAATGGCACCAGCGAGGAGCCTGGTAACGAGACTATCCTGGTTGTGGATGATCGAGAAGAAGTGGCAGCGCTGGCGCAGGCCATTCTTGAGGAGTTCGGCTATTCGGTTCGGGTCGCCTACAATGGCAAGGAAGCGCTGGCTACCTTGGAGCAGCATGGCGATATCCAGATGCTCTTTAGCGACCTGATCATGCCCGGCGGCATGAATGGCGTAATGCTCGCCCAGGAAGCCCGCCGACGCTGGCCTCATATCCGCGTCCTGCTCACGACCGGCTATGCCGATACCACGCTGGAACGTGGACAGACGGATACCTCTGAATTCGAAGTGCTGAGCAAGCCCTACGGCCGCCTGGAACTCGCGCGTCGAGTCAGGAAGATACTGGACGGAGCAGGATGAATGACAATGAGGGTGTGATGGAGGAAGACGACCACTACGAGTGCAGCGCCGAAAGTGACTCACCAGCCAGTCTGGAAGCCTTTCTCAGTTGCCTCGAAGAGGTCGGGCGCAGCCCGGAAAAGGTTTCCGTGGGCCACTTGATCGATGCCATCGGGAGTCGCTCCTACGGTCCACTTCTTCTGCTTGCAGGCATCATTGCCCTGTCTCCCCTGACGGGCATTCCTGGCGTTGCCACCGTCATCTCGATCTATGTCGTTCTGGTGAGCGTACAACTGCTCATCGGCCGCAAGCATTTCTGGCTGCCGCGCTGGGCACTGAAACGTCAGGTTCCGCGTGGCAAGCTACGAAAATCACTGCGCATGCTGCACCCTACCGCACGTTTCGTGGATCGCTTTTTGAAACCACGTCTGACCTTCCTGACCAAGGGTATCTTCCAGCACATCACGGCGTTGCTCTGCATTGGGGTCGCGGTATGCATGCCGGTTCTGGATCTGGTGCCTTTCGCCAATACCACGGCCGGAGCCGCCATGACGGCGTTTGCCGTCTCGCTCATCGCCCGTGATGGACTTATATTCCTGCTGGCCAGCGGATTCTGTTGCGGTATCGTCTGGCTGCTCATCAGTCTCCTGCTCTAGCCATCAGCCTTTTCATGACAGCACTTCCTCTGGTTTACCACGACGATTACAGCCCACCCTTTCCACCCGAGCATCGGTTTCCGATGGAGAAGTTTCGCCTGCTCTATGAGCACTTGAGCGAAAGCGGACTGGTGACGGCTGACAATCTGTACCGCCCGGAATTGCCTAAGCCAGAAGTGCTGGCCCTGGCTCACGATCCGGTCTATGTCGAGCGCTACATGGGCGGCGAGCTGTCCCATGCCGAGCAGCGCCAGCTGGGTCTGCCCTGGAGCGAGGCACTGGCACGACGAACCATTCGCGCTGTGGGCGGCTCGCTATTGACGCTGGAGCTAGCGTTGCAACACGGGCTGGCCTGCCATATGGCTGGGGGCACGCACCATGCACATCATGATTACCCAGCTGGGTTTTGTATCTTCAACGACTTGGCCATCATGGCGCTATATCTCTTGGAAAGCGGCAAGGCGGGACGCGTTCTGATCTTTGACTGCGATGTTCACCAGGGGGACGGCACTGCCCGAATTCTTGAACATGTTCCCGATGCCGTCACGGTGTCGCTGCATTGCCAGACCAACTACCCGGCGCGTAAGGCACAGAGCGATTGGGACATTCCATTACCCAAGGGCATGGGTGATGCAGGGTATTTGCATACCGTTGAGGAGGCACTAAATTACCTTTTACCTCTCTACCAGCCTGACGTTGTGCTCTATGACGCTGGTGTTGACGTGCATGCCAGCGATGCCCTGGGCTATCTCCTGCTGACGGACGAAGGCATCGCTGCACGGGACGAATACGTCATCCGCCATTGCCTGAGCCGGGACATCCCGGTCGTCGGCGTAATTGGCGGCGGCTACGACCGGGACCGAGCTCTGCTGGCCAGACGGCACGGCATCCTGCATCACAGCGCCGCCAAGGTCTGGGACAGTGGGCTTGCGCCGGGCTAGAGCTTCATGGGTCTGGGCTTGGAGCCATCGGAAAAGCGGGTAAACCGGAACTCATAAGGGTCAACGATCGGCCTGGCGCCTGTTACCAGGTCTGCTGCCAGCTGCCCAACCGCAGGCCCCACGCCAAACCCATGACCGGAAAGCCCTGTCGCCACAACCAATCCAGGCACTGCATCAATCTCGGAGATAACAGGAACGGCATCCGGGGTTACGTCGATCAGCCCCGCCCACTGCTGGGCGATCTGTGCCTTGGCAAACACTGGAAACTGACGAACCAGTTGATTCATGGCGTTCAGGTTCTGCTGAGGGTCCGGGTAAGGATCCAGCACGCGCATATATTCGTAGGGAGACGGGCGATCCAGCGGGACAGGTTTGCCTTCATGCCATTCCTGGCGGAAGCGCTCGTCAAACCGGATCCGCAGGCTCGACCATTCCGATTTCAAGGTCGGTAAAAAGTCCAGAAAGAAGCGGAAGCTGTCGGGTACCAGCGAAGCGATATTCACGCTGCCATTGGCAATGGTATAGCCACCGTCCAGGCGTTTGCGAAATGCCACGTCGCGCGTCCAGAGCGTACAGTCAGGCCCCTCCTCCAGCGGCGCCGTCCGCAGTACGCTGTTGCGTACCTTGAGTTGTGGCAGTCGCACGCCAAGGTCCTTCAGAAAACGGCTCGACCAGGCCCCACCTGCCAGGATTACGGACTCGCAGGCAATTCGGCCTCGTTCGGTAATGGCTGCACTGACCCGCCCGGCCGACAGCTCCAGCCCCCGCACGGCGCAGTCGGTCAGAATGACAGCTCCGAACCGCTGGGCCGCCGTTGCGATCGCAGGTGCTGCTTTCTGGGGCTCGGCGCGCCCATCGGTGGGGCAATAGATACCGCTTTTCCAGCTGACTTCGCCGGCTGGCAGCAACTGCTTGAGCTCGCTGCCAGACACCATGCGCACGTCTATATCATGCTGACGCGCCACACTGATCCATTTTTCATAGTCGGCCTCCTCCTGTTCGGATTCGGACGAAAACAGAATGCCGGAGCGGCGAAAACCGGTTTCACCCTGTACAACCTCATTGAGACCCTCCCAGAGCCTCAGGCTTTCAACTGCCAGCGGAATCTCGCGGGGGTCACGGTACAGCTTGCGCACCCACCCCCAGTTGCGGCTGGACTGTTCTCCAGAGATATAACCCTTCTCGCAGAGCACCACGGAAATGCCTTCCCGCGCCAGCGCCAATGCCGCGCTGGTCCCGGCAATGCCGCCGCCGATCACAACGACCTGAACCTTGGCTGGTAGCGCCTTATCCGCCTTGACTAGATCAACCTCGGGTCCCATCCACCACGCTCCGTTCATCGATAATCAGTTAGTCACGCAAGAGCCATGCCCTGTTCAATCGTACACCAGCGGGATTCTGCTGGTACTTCGCGGTAAACTGGCGGGCTTTCTCTACCTGCGATGGCTGTCATGTCCCCACACGTGCCTACTCATTCCCGTACCGCCGCCATTATCGGCGGTGGGCCTGCCGGCCTTATGGCTGCCGAAGTTCTGGCCGGTACTGGTGTAACAGTAGACGTATATGACGGTATGCCCTCAGTCGGACGCAAGTTTCTTCTGGCCGGGGTAGGCGGCATGAACATTACCCATGCCGAAGACCAACCCGCCTTTCGCTCCCGTTACCGCGGGCGTGAAGCCCCCCTTTCCCGCTGCCTCGACGGATTCGACAGTCATAGCTTGCGAGATTGGATTCATGGGCTGGGCATCGAGACGTTTGTCGGCAGCTCAGGCCGCGTCTTTCCCACAGACATGAAGGCCGCTCCTCTGCTCCGAGCCTGGCTGCATCGCCTGCGGGAAGCAGGCGTTCGCATTCATACGCGGCACCGCTGGCTGGGCTGGGACGAGCACGGCGCCCTGAGTTTTTCCACTCCGGCGGGGGAAACCTGCCTGCGCGCCGGGGCGACAGTCTTGACCTTAGGTGGAGCCAGCTGGCCGCGATTGGGCTCCGATGGGGTGTGGACAGGATATCTTGAGGAGCAGGGTATTGCCCTTGCCCCGCTGCAACCAGCCAACTGCGGTTTTGAGGTCGCTCAGTGGAGCGATCATTTACGCAGCAAATTTGCCGGCTCGCCTATCAAGCCTGTAGCCATGATGCTTAAAGACGGTACTCGCCGCCAAGGCGAATTCGTGCTGACTGAGACAGGCATTGAGGGCAGTCTGGTCTATGCCCTGTCGGCTGAAATTCGCACCGAACTGCTTCGTACCGGCTCCGCCACCCTATACCTGGACCTTGCGCCTACCAAGGAACAGAGCGCGCTTGCCGCGGCGCTAAGCAAGCCGCGCAAAGGCAAGTCCATGGCCAATCACTTGCGTGCCCATGCCGGGCTGGAAGGCGCTCGCTCTGCCCTGCTGCGGGAGCTGGCTCCCGCCAAGGCGTTTGATGACATGCAGCATCTGGCAGCCGCGATCAAATCGTTACCGCTGACTGTAATCCGCCCCCGTCCTATCGAGGAAGCCATCAGTTCGGCCGGCGGCGTGCCGTTTGAAGCGCTGAACGAGCAGCTCATGCTCAACGCCCTGCCGGGCGTGTTCTGTGCCGGTGAAATGCTGGATTGGGAAGCGCCTACGGGAGGCTATCTGCTGACGGCCTGCTTTGCTACTGGCCGTACCGCCGGCCTGGGTGCTGCAGCCTGGCTGAACCGGTAACCGTTTATTGTGCGGCCTTGATCACAGCCCTCCTGTCGGATGCCCCGAACCGCCTCGTCATGCCCATGGTCAGCTCTCATAGAGCCCGTGACGAGGCTTACTACCGTGCTTATCCTTATGATGAGAGAGCCTGACCATGAATGCTATCGACCTCCTGAAAAACGATCATAAAACCATTCTCGATATTCTTGAGCAGCTGAGCAGCACCTCCGAGCGCGCTGTTAAAAAGCGTCAGGATCTGGTGCAAAAGCTTGAACACGAGCTGACACTTCATACGCATATCGAGGAAGAAATTTTCTATCCGGCGTTCAAGGCGGCGGGCAAGAAAGAAGAAGCAAAGATGTATTACGAAGCGATTGAAGAGCATCGGGCAGTCGACTCGCTGGTGTTGCCGCACATCAAGGCTACAGCGCCTGATAGCCTGGAGTTTTCTGGCCGTGTGAAAGTGGTCAAGGAACTGCTTGAGCATCACATCGAAGAGGAAGAAGAAGAGATGTTCAAGGATGCCCAGGAATTGCTGGCGTCCCAGCTGGACGAGCTAGGCACACAAATGCAGGAGCGCAAAAAGTCGCTCAAGCAAGAGCTCAACGCACGCAAAGCGGCTTGAGCCCTGACCGTCTCTGTAACGCCGGACGGTGTTACAGAGACTGCACGATCACCTACTTCTTCTTGCCGAACCCAGGCATCTTGCGAACCGGCTTTACCGACGGTTTGTCGTTCTCGATCCAGCGCCCCAGAGGCTTCCCGCTTTTAGCGTCGCTCACTGAGCCTACCTTGGGTTTCTTCGGCTTCTTCGGCTTTTTCATCACAACGCCACCAGGACCGGTTTGCGGCACCTTGTGATCAGGGATGAAATCCGGCTCGTCCCGTCGCGCAATGGTTTGTCCAATCAGCGTCTCAATGGCTGCCAAGTGGTCGACTTCATCGGCAGCTACCAGAGAAACGGCCGCCCCGGTCGCACCGGCACGCCCTGTACGTCCAATGCGGTGGACGTAATCTTCCGCCACGATGGGTAGATCCAGATTGACCACGAGCGGCAAGTCCTGAATATCCAGACCTCGTGCGGCCACGTCAGTCGCCACCAGAACATCCGCTTCACCCGCCTTGAACCGAGCCAGCGCACGCAGACGAGCCGGTTGAGGCTTGTCGCCATGAATCGACTCGGCACGAATACCTTCCTGCGTCAGCGTTTCCACCAGCTGGTCGACACCCTTACGGGTCTTGGCAAATACCAGCACCTGCCCCCAGCGCTTTTGCGCATAGAGGTGGCAGAACAGTTCCGCCTTACGCTTTTTGTCCACGGGAATCAGCCACTGCTTGACGCTCTTGGTGGTCGTGTTGCGCGGACTGATATCGATGGTCAACGGATCGCGCAGCAGTGGCTTGGCCAGATCACGAATGGCCTCGGAGAACGTAGCGGAAAAAAGAAGTGTCTGCCGACGCTGGGGCACCATGACAAAAATCTCGCCCAGCTCGCGGGAAAAGCCCAGATCCAGCATTCGATCCGCTTCGTCGAGGATCAGCGTCTGTACCTGATCAAAGCGCACAGCGTTCTGGTTGAACAAATCCAGCAAACGACCTGGCGTGGCGACCAGCACATCCACCCCTTTACGCAACTTCATCATCTGCGGATTGATGCTGACGCCGCCATATACCACCGCCGTACGCAGCGGCAAATGCTGCGCGTAATCACGTACGCTGGTGTGAACCTGCTCGGCGAGTTCGCGGGTTGGCACAAGAATCAATGCACAGACTCGGTTCGCCGTGACTGCCGGGCCCTCCTGAACGAGGCGCTGCAGTGTCGGCAAAGCAAAGCCAGCTGTCTTGCCTGTACCCGTCTGGGCCGCGGCAAGCAGATCGCGGCCTTTGAGTACCGCAGGAATGGCCTGAGCCTGGATCGGAGTCGGAGTGGTGTGTTCCAGCGCGTCGAGCACACGCAACAAAGGCTCGATCAGGCCGAGTTCGGCAAAAGTCATGACGCTAACCGCAATGAAGAAAAGGACGAAATTGTAGGCGCCAAGCAACGTAGCGTCGAGCGCGGCCATCGGAGCGGTAGACAAACGCCGACTCCTGCCCTTCCGAATGAACGCTTTTGCACCCCGTTTTGAGGGATACGCCGCTTTAATGGATCTTTTCTTGAACGCTCAGCTATTCGTGCAGACCAACTCTTAAAGGATGCCCTGGACGTCTCAGGCGGTAACCCTCATGTATGGCCTTACCGATCAAGGATTTGATGAATTCGACTGGCACAGCCAGATATCGAACAATCCAGCAAGGAGACTCCATGAAAGCTGTCGTTTATAACGGCCCTCGTGATGTCAGCATCAAGAATGTCACCGATGCCAAGATCGAAAAACCTACAGATGCTCTGGTGCGTATCACTACTACCAACATCTGCGGCTCTGACCTTCACATGTATGAAGGCCGTACCAGTTTTGAACAAGGCCGCATCCTGGGCCACGAAAATCTGGGTCAGGTAGTCGAAATCGGCTCGGGTGTTGATCGCGTCAAGGTCGGTGATTATGTATGCCTGCCCTTCAACATCGGCTGCGGCTTTTGCGAGAACTGCGAAAAAGGCCTGACCGGATTCTGTCTGACCGCCAACCCCGGTAGTGCGGGTGCTGCATATGGCTTTGCGGAAATGGGCCCTTATGAAGGCGGCCAGGCTGAGCTGCTGCGCGTTCCCTACGCCGACTTCAACTGCCTGGTACTGCCCGAAGATGCCCAGGAGAAAGAAGACGATTACGTCATGCTCTCCGACATCTTTCCCACCGGCTGGCATGCAACCGAACTGGCGGGCCTTTTACCGGGTGAATCAGTCGCCATCTACGGGGCCGGTCCTGTAGGGCTGATGGCTGCTCACTCGGCCATGATCAAAGGGGCTTCGCAGGTCTTCGTGATCGACACGCACCCTGACCGGCTCGCATTAGCCGAGCATCTGGGGGCAATTGCCATCAACGGCGCAGAAGGCGAGGCGGTCGAACAGATTCTCAACAAAACCAATGGCCGAGGTACGGACCGCGGCTGCGAGTGTGTGGGCTATCAATGCTGCGACCGCCATGGTCATGAAGCCAATCACCTCACCATGAATAATCTGGTTGCCTCGACCAAGGCGACTGGAGGCATCGGCGTAGTGGGTGTTTTCATACCGCAGGACCCAGGCGCACAGAATGAACTGGCAAAGGAAGGCAAAATGGCCTTTGACTTCGGTCAGTTCTGGTTCAAGGGTCAGCAGATTCGGACAGGTCAGGCCAACGTAAAGGCCTACAACCGTCGCCTGAGCGCCCTGATTCATGCTGGACGCGCCACTCCCTCGAAGATCATCTCCCATAGCCTCAAGCTGGACCAGGCCCCGGACGCCTATAAGCATTTCGATGCCCGGGACGATGGCTGGACCAAAGTGGTGCTCAAGCCTGCGGCTTGACTTCCGCCTCGGCAAGGTTCGCTTTGCGAGCCTTGCCTCTCGCCCGCCACTGTGGAAGCCCGACCAGTATCACGGCCGCCACGATTACTATCATGGCCATCCATTCCGCCTGACCTATCCTTTCCCCAGCAAACACAATCCCCAGTAGCACCGCCACGACCGGATTGACATAGGCGTAACTGGTCGCTGCGGCCGGTCGTACATGTTTTAGCAGATACATGTAGGAGCTGAACGCGATGATCGAGCCAAACACGATGAGATACCCCAACGCCAACCAGCCGTCCATGGTCGACGGTGTGGTCAACGGCTCACCGCTGAGACGGCTGCCAATGAATAGAATGCCTCCGCCCACAATCATCTCGACGGCACTGGCCATCGGCCCTGCCGGCAGTGGCAGATGACGGCTCCACACTGAACCGAAAGCCCAGCTGGCAGCTGCAAATAGGGTAATCACCGCCCCCAGGGGGGTCGTCTGCATGTTCTCGCCCAGGTTCAGCAGCAGAATGCCAATGAATCCCAAGCCAATCCCAGCCCATTCGAGCCGGGTATTGTGCTGTCCCCAGAACAGGCCGAAGCACAAGGTGAAGAGCGGTACCGTAGCCACAGCCAGCGCGGCTACTCCAGAGGCAACCCCCGAGTGTTCGGCCAGGGTCACACCGCCATTTCCGCAACTGAGCAGCAGAAACCCGACCAAGCCGCTACCTACCCACTCACGCCGTGTCGGCATGGGGGCTCCTCGGGAAAGTTGCCAGACAAATAACAGGCTGCCAGCAATCAGAAAACGTAAACCGGCCATCAACAAGGGCGGCCACGACTCAACACCGATGCGAATGACCAGATAGGTCGAGCCCCAAATAACGTAGAGCGCGAAAAAAGCACACAACAAAAGCAACAGCGAACGGCTATCCCGGGCAGGCATGGTGGCAACTCTTATGATTGAAATCCTGGTAGCTGAGTCGTACAGGTGATCAAGAACCGGAAAACGTATTCAAGCAGCAGGCTCCTTGCTATAGGAAGCGGCCCTCTCGGCCAGGCGCAGCGTGCAATCCTGAATACGGTCAGAGTCGATCAGCGGCTTACGAACCAGACCATTAGTTTAGAAAGAGCAAGCGAGCGCGTTAATGCGATAAGCTTGTTTTTTCTGCCCCCCCGCCTTCGTTTCAAAGGTCTTTTGATAAAACAGGCGAGGTTTCCAAACCGTCACAGGAGGACGTATGGATCACTATGACCGACAGATCATCAATGCCTTACTGGAAAATGGCAGAGCCTCGTTTGCCGATCTGGCGCGGCGAGTTAATCTGTCGGCTCCTGCGGTAGCAGAACGTGTCGCGAAACTGGAAGCCAGCGGTGTCATTACCGGCTATCACGCGTCGGTCAACCTCAAAGCCCTTGGCCAACCAATCGAATGTCTGATTTCAGTAACACTGAACAAGACCAGCAGCGACAAACTGTTCGATGAGCTGGCCGCGATTCCGCAGCTTATCGCCTGCCATCGCGTAACGGGTGAGTCCTGTATCGTGCTGCGGGCAGCCGTGGCAGACATGGCTGAACTGGAGGCGCTCATCGATCGGCTGATGCGCTACGGCATGAGCAAGACGTCGATCATTCTATCGACGCCTTTCGAAAGACAGACTCCAGCCAAACTATATCCGGCAGTCGAGGACGCTCGATCCATCCGCCGCGCCTGATGTTCAGCGCAACAGCAAACCGTCCTCGATGACGACGTATTCGTCCGCTGCCCGGATCAAGGCATGCGCCGTGAGACCAGGAGCGCCATAGACACGGGTATGAACGCCGTAACACTCACGGACCTTCTCCAGCAGGAGGTCAAAGTCACCGTCTCCTGAAGCCAGGACGATTTCATCGACCTTGGGCGCAGCATCGAGCACATCGATTGTGATACCTACGTCCCAATCGCCTTTGGCGGAACCGTCACTGCGCTGAATATAGGGTTTGAGCTTTACCGTAAAACCCAGATTACGCAGGATCTGCTGGAACTGTTGTTGCCGGCTGTCTCCTCGCTCGATGGCATAGGCTGACGCAAACACCAGTTCGCCCCGTTGCGAGATTTCCTTTAGGAAGTTCGCGTAATTGAAGTGGCAGCCATGCGTATGGCGAACCGTGTAATAGATATTCTGAACATCGACGAACACAGCAATCTTCTTCACAACACTCCCATCGACTAACGTCGCGTACATCAAGGTCATTTCTGTCCGGGTCACTCCGCCCCGATACGCTCCTCTACCACCGGCCTGAAGCCGTTTTTACAGAATAGGTCACTTGAAACGACAAAGGCAGCCAATTGGGCTGCCTTTGCTTTCGAACGGTCGATTAGATGAACTGATCGTCATCCCCACCATCGTCAAAAAAGCCACTGTCGTCGCTTCCGTAGTCGGCTTGCTGGAAGCCGCCGTCACCGTAGCCATCATCATAGCCGCCAGCGTCGCTGGCCGGCGTCAAACCACTGTCCTGGCCCCCAGTATCGCTGGCCAAGTCTGCCGCAGGTTCTTCATTGATGATGTTGACGATTTCCTGCGGCTGGGAATCGTGAAACATGCTGGAAATAGTTTCCGCCAGCAATACACCGCCGGCCACCCCCACAGCAGTCTGCATTGCTCCCCCTAAAAAGCTGCCCGCTCTGGAGGGCGCAGCCGGTGCGGCATTGTAGCCATACCCTGGATTAGGCTGACCATACCCAGGCGCCTGGCCATAGGAAGGCGCCTGGCGCGGGCCCGGGTCGGTCCAGCCACCACGAGGTGCCTGAGCTTGTGCCTGACTCTGCGATCGCGACTGCTCCTGCTGGGAGCCGCCACCAAACAGGTTGGACAGAAAGCCACCGCTGCTCGGCTTGTTCTGCTGCATCTGCGCCACCTGCGCTTCCAGATCGCGCACCCGCTGATCCAGACGTTTGAGTGCCGCTTCCTGGATCAGGATGACCTGAGCCATATAGTACGGTGCGGCGGGCTGTTGATGCAGGCGTTCCTGAATATAAGCTTCAGCCTGAGCGTCGCGGCTGGCGGTTTGAGCCTCCGCATCCTTGAGGCGCGTAAACAGGCCTTCGATCAGTTGTTTCTCTTCAGATTGCATGTGACCTCCCGAAGACGGCCAAGAAACGAAAACCCAGGCGCCGTATACCTGCACAGGTGTTCGTGAATGTCGAGTCATGGTCCGCTGGCAGATCGGTTTCTACCAGCGGACCGGCCCTTTATAAATGCCGGTCAGCCCCGGATATTTCAATTCTGTCCCCGCAGCCATTCAGAATCGATTCAGCTCGACGCCTCCTTGCTAGGCGGCGTGCCGCGGAAGGCATCTTTCTGCTTGACCTCATCCAGCTTTACAGGCCGACCGGTTCGCGCCGACTCATACAAAGCTTCCATGATGCGCTGATCCTGTAGCCCCTCCTCACCGGGGGTGTAAGGCTTCTTGCCGGTTACAACGCATTCGGCGAAATGGTCCATTTCGATAGCGAACTGGTTCTTGTCGGGGGCATTGATCTGTTCCACCACCGGCGCGACGAACTCCGTCGTGTTCTGCGACTCCTGACTGCGCTTGAGCTGAAGGTTCCGGTAGGAAAACGCAGGGTCCATTTCTACCCATCCCTTGTCCCCTACGACCCGATAGCGTTTGGAATTGAATGTGGAGTAGCTGGTCATGCACTGCACGTGTACACCACTGGGGAATCGCATCTGCCAGAGCATGGCCTCCTCGACTTCCTTGAAGCGCGGGTCATCCGGCGTGCTGTACTGCGTGGCGAACACCTCGACCGGCTCTTCGCCCAACAGAAAGCGCGCGGTGTTCAGGCAATACAGGCCTATATCCGGCAAGGCCCCACCACCGGCCAAGGCTTTCTTGTGCCGCCATTGGTCCACATTTTCCTTGGACTGATTCTGACAGTTCGCCATCTCCAGCAGCTTCACAGTGCCAAGCCCGGTTCCGTTGCGCAGCCACTCCATTACCTGGCGATTACGCGGCTCATACTGAATGCGATAAGCCACCATCAATAACCGATTGGCTTGAGCGCAGGCCTCGATCATTTCCTGGCATTCCTTTACGGAATTGGCCATGGGCTTCTCGCACAGGACATGTTTGCCCGCCTTGGCGGCTCGCAGCGTAAACTCATGGTGCATGCTGTTGGGCAATACGATATAGACGACATGCACGTCCGGGTTATCACGGATCTGATCAAAGCTCTGGTAGTTGTAGAGACCACTTTCGGGCACGTTGTACATCTGGGCGACACGCATTGCCTTTTCGCGATCTCCGCTGACCAGCGCGGTCACCTTGCATCGCTTGGAGGACGCAAAGGCTGGCAGGATCTCCTCAAGCGACAGCCTTCCCAGGCCCACAACTGCAACCCCGACACGCTGGTCACGTCCCAGTTGAACCGGCATGTCCGTCTTGTCGCTTTTGCCTTCCTGCATATGCGGCAGTGTAATGGGCTTGGGCAACTGCTCTGCTGGCTGGCCCGCCCCGCCCGTCGGCACCGCCTGGGCAGCGCCCGACGTGTTCTGGGCCCAGGCACTGTTGCTGGCCAGGCCAAGCACACCGGCTGCTACCGCACCCTGTCCGGCATACATGAGAAATTTACGACGTCCGCCCAGACCATCTGACGCATTGCTCATAAGGCTCTCCTGAAAGTAGGCTTTGTGTTCAGAAGGCCTGCGAAACGCGCAAGTTCCTCGCGTTTGTTACAAGACATGGACAACCGACCAAGGGCGTGTACAGTTTCCAGCTCCCCACCTTAGAGCGCTTTCATGACCACAGAGCCCGCCGCCCTACTGATCATTGACCAGCAACAAGGTATCCAGTCACCCGTGCTGGGACCACGTAACCACCCTGAAGCTGAGCAGCGAATCGCGGCCCTGCTCACGGTCTGGCGTGAACAACACTGGCCGATCGTTCATGTGCGTCATATCTCACGTGATCCGCAATCTGTTTTCGCACCGGGCCAGCCAGGCGCAGCGTTTCAGCCACGCTTGTGCCCGTTGCCCCAGGAAATGGTCTTTGAGAAGAACGTTACCGATGCCTTTATCCATAGCGGCCTTGAGCGCTGGCTACATATCCGCGGCATCAAGCAGGTTGTGATTACCGGCGTAGCCAGCGAGAATTCAGTGGAAGCAACTGCCCGGACGGCCAGCAACCTGGGGTTTGCCACACGTGTGGTAGAGGACGCCTGCTACACCTTTGCCAAGACGGACTTTTATGGCACTCCCCGAAGCGCCGAAGAGGTTCACGCCATGGCCATGTCCAACCTGCAACAAGAATATGCCGACGTCATGACGACAGCCCAGCTGCTGTCAGGCCTCGGTTTTACCCTGTCAGAAAACGGCTGATAAAAGCCGTTCCGTTCTTATCGGACAAGCGAGTCATGACGCCTTTCAATATCCTGCGCGATGCACTGTATTTTTTCTCCCGCCACCTGGTTTCGCTGCTGATCCTTTGCCTTCCCTGGCTGGTCATAGAAAGCGTGGCACGCTGGCAGGTGGTTCAGCACTTCGGCACTGAAGGAGGCCTTTGGGAGCTGCTGGTCGGTGTGATGTTCTATCCGATCTACACCGGCTCACTCATCCTGTTCTTGAATGCCCGTAGCCATGGCCATATGCCTCCAATTACCGAGCTATGGGGTCATGCCCTTCGTCTATGGCCCCGCTTCGCCATCATGGCGGGCCTGGTTGCCTCGCTGGTCGTGCTCGGCTTTTCGCTGATGATCGTGCCAGGCTTTCTGGTCATGGTGAAGTTTGCCTTTGCCGAGCCCATGCTGGTCCTGCGTGGCATGGCCCCGCTGGAGGCCATGAGCGCCAGCTTCCAGAAGACTCGCGGACATTTCCTGACCCTACTGCCGCTGATCCTAATCACGCTTCTACCCGCCTGGCTGCTGGATGCCTGGATCAGCAGTCAATTTAGCGATACGCCAGCCCTGCAAATCATTTTGCAGAGCCTGTCTGGTCTGCTCCAGCTCATCTCTTCGATCGCCATATTTCGCCTGTTCATGATGGCTGACCGTTCGTCTTGAAGCCATCAAGTCTCAAGCCAGGCGGCCGCTACCCTTAAGGCGGGTCCTCCCATACAGGCGGGGCTGGATCCCGCCATAACAATAAATACGCCTGATCAGCCTTGCGGAGTATGTCGCGATGAGCGAGCTCCTGACTGTCCCTGTATCATCGCCTACCGTGCTGCTCGTTGATGAAGACCCCAGCACCCTCTCTCACCTTGAAGCTTTACTAGCCAGCCTGAGTTGTACGGTTTATGCCGTCCATAATGGGCCAGAAGCGCTAGCACTACTGGATCAGCACCCTATTGATTTGGTTATTTCCGACGCGCTTATCGCGGGTGTGGATGGCGCCTCCTTTATGGCTGCCGTACAAGCGCGCAACCCCGGCTGTTTACGTATTCTACTGACCAGCCAGCCAGACCTTGCCACATTGATCGATGCCATAAATGCAGGCGAGATCTATCACTATTTCAGCAAGCCATGGCACCCTGAGGAATTACGGCTGAATGTGCAGAAAGCACTTGCCTATCAGCAGGCACGACATGAGCGGCATCGGCTCGAAGCGCTTACTCGAGACCAGAACGCTCAGCTTCGCCAACTTAACGAGACCCTGGAAAAACGGGTCGAGGCACGTACTGCCGAGCTTCAGCAAACGGCAGACATGCTCGATCTCTCTTTCGCCGAGCTGCATCGCAGTTATGTCACCAGTACGGAAGTCTTTTCCCTACTTATCAACCAGCGACTGCCCAAGGACAAGCAAGCGAATGCGCAAGTTATCGCCTTGATACGTGCCTACTGCGAGCAATATACGTTCGATGAGAGCACCACGCGTGTCTTGTCAATGGCGGCTGCGCTATACAACATTGGAAAACTGCCGTGGAGCGATGCGCTGATTACCACGCCCTACGAACACCTGCATCCCAACGAGCGAGAAACCTACCGTCATTATCCGGCCAAGAGCGAATCCCTATTGATGGCGCTTGAGCCTTTGCAGGATAGCGCTCACCTGATTCGTCATCATCAGGAGCGCTGGGACGGTAACGGTTTTCCAGATCACCTCAAGGGTGAAGCAATTCCGTTAGGCGCTCGGTTACTCAAGCTTGCCATCGACTTCGTCGAGCTACAGCTGGGCTTGGTTATGGATAGACGCCTGAGTCACGATGAGGCGTTGCTATTCATACGCAAATACGCAGGCAAACTGTACGATCCTGAACTGGTAGAACCCTTCATCAAGACCTGCATACACTGTCTGCCCCACGTACGAATTGGTGATCCTAATATCCATGCGCTGAGCACACACCAGCTCAGGGCCGGCATGATCCTGGCCAGCAACCTTCATGCTGATAACGGCATGCTGTTATTGAATGAAGGTAAAGTGCTGACCTTGCCCCTGATTGACAAATTGATCGCATTCGAAGAAATCGAAGGCGGACATTACACAGTGCTTGCCAGGCTTCCTGCCCAAAGAGACTCGGCCGCATAAGCGGCCGGATCCTGGCTTACCACATCAGATCGTCAGGAATCTGATACGCCGCATATGGATCGTCCGCATCTGGCGCTTCATTCTGCACATTGAGCAGCACGACTCGGCGTGGGTCACGCTCCTGGATGCGCTCAGCCGTTGCGCGGGGTACTACATCATAACGGCCTTCGTGTCGCACGATCCCCAGGCTACCCTTGCTCAGCTTCTCACGCATCAAGGCATTGACCGGGACGCGCTTGACCTTCTTCTCATCAACGAAATTATAGTAATCGTCGCTTTCAAGCTTTGGCAGGCGACTCCCTTCGATCAACTGCTTGATCTGAGCCTGCTCAGCCTTGCGCCGCTTCTTTTCTTCCTGTTGACGATTAAGCTCCTGATCCCGGGCAAGCTTTTCAGCCTGGGCCTGTTGGGCAGCCAGTCTCTGGGACTCATCCTTCTCAGCCTGCCCGCGGTGCTCCATACGGGTTTGCTTCTGCTTTTGCTTGGTAGCCTGCTTGGCTTGTTTCTCGTTGACCAAACCCGCCTTCAGGAGCTGGTCGCGCAAAGACATACTCATGGGTGCAACTCGTTCTAAAGCCCGTCGGGCGGGCATGTTACGTTAAAAGACGCATAGTACCCGGACGGTCGGCCCCTAGGCCAGCCGACAATCGGAATCGTCAATGTTCGCCAACTATCCTGTGCATTGATTTTGCGCAGTGCAAGCATGGGTATAGAGTGAAATAATCACCACCATATAGTCAGCGCGTTAATATTGGCACACTACGCCACTGAAATGCTTAGCCTGCTAACCAGCTCAACCTGAAAAGCCGAGCCCCATGATTACCTTTATTATTCTTGCCCTGTTCGTTGCCAGCGTACTGTTCGTACATCTGCGCGGCCGCTCACGCCTGCCATTCTTGCGTCAGCTGGTCAATCATTCTGCGGTCTTCGCGCCCTACAATTCTCTGATGTATCTGTTCTCCAGCGTACCCTCCAAGCCTTACCTTGATCGTGAGCGTTTCCCGGAACTGGATGTGCTCAAGGACAACTGGGAGGTCATTCGTGAAGAGGCCATGCACCTGTTCGACGAAGGCTATATTCGCGCCGCCGAGAAAAACAACGATGCGGGCTTTGGCTCTTTCTTCAAGAAGGGCTGGAAGCGTTTTTACCTGACCTGGTATGGCGAGCCGCTGCCTTCAGCCCAGACGCTCTGCCCCAAGACCGTCGAACTGGTCAGTCGCATCCCTAATGTAAAAGGTGCCATGTTTGCGCTGCTGCCCGGCGGCAGCCATCTGAACCCGCACCGTGATCCCTTCGCCGGCTCCCTGCGCTACCACCTGGGATTGTCGACTCCCAATTCGGATGCCTGCCGGATCTACGTAGACGGCGAACCCTATGCCTGGCGGGACGGTGAAGACGTCATGTTCGACGAAACCTTCGTGCACTGGGTCAAGAACGAAACGGAGCAGACACGGGTCATCCTGTTCTGCGATATCGAACGTCCGCTCCGCTCGCGTCTGCTGACTGCCATCAACCGTCGCGTCAGTCATTTCCTGGGCAGCGCCACTGCGCCTCAGAACGTTGATGGAGAACGTGTAGGCGGTATCAACCAGGCCTATGCCTTCAGCAAGCGCTTCGGTGATGCATTTGGTGGCATGGTTCGCAGCTTCAAGCGTCGCCACCCCAAGGCATACAAGGTGCTCAAGCCTGTATTGGCCATCCTGGTCTTTGCCCTGCTGTTGAAGTGGATCTTCGGCTGATCCATCTGTGCCAAAGCGCTCAACGGGGCGCTTTGGCCGCTCGCTCCTTCGCCTTGGCAGCATCCCATAACGCATCCAGCTCTTCCAGCTCACATGCTTCCGGACGCTTACCCTGCTCGCGCAACGCCTGCTCGATGAAGCGGAAGCGCCGCTCGAACTTGCTGTTGGCACCGCGCAAGGCATTTTCCGGATCGACCTTGAGATGGCGGGCCAGGTTGGTCACCACAAAGAGCAGATCACCAACCTCCTCAGTAATGTGCTCATGATCCTGCTCGGCCATGGCCTCGATAACTTCGTTCAGCTCTTCGTGCAGCTTGTCGATGATGGGCTCTGCGGCCGGCCAGTCAAAACCTACTCCAGCTGCACGCTTCTGTAGCTTGGCCGCACGAGACAGCGCTGGCAGCACAGCAGGAACGTCATCCAGCAGAGAGAGCTGCTCTGGCGTCTCGGCCTTTTCGGCACGCTCTTGCGCCTTGATTTCTTCCCAGCGCTGCTTGATGGCTTCCTCACTCAGACGGGGCTGATCCAGAGGGCCATAGAGATCGCCGTCGGGGAATATATGCGGGTGGCGCCGCACGAGCTTGCGGGTAATGCTGTCTACGACGTCTGCAAACAGGAACCGGTGTTCTTCCTTGGCTAGCTGACTGTAGTAGACGATCTGAAACAGCAGATCCCCCAACTCATCACGCAGCTGCGCATAGTCGCCCTGCTCGATGGCATCGGCTACCTCGTAAGCCTCCTCAAGCGTGTGCGGGATGATGCTGGCGTAGGTCTGTTTGAGATCCCAAGGGCACCCATGCTGCGGATCACGCAGTCGGGCCATGAGATGAAGCAGATCGTCGAGGCTATACATAGGTCGTCCTTACAATCGAAATACGGTCAATAAAAAGGGCGAGCTTACGCTCACCCTTTCATGGTCATACACGGCTCCGGCGGGGCTCAGGTGGCACGATTACGACGGGCTTCTATGATGTTAGGTAGCTGGGAGACACGTCCCAGGAGCCTCCCCAACGCATCCAGCCCTGGAATCTCGATGGTAAGCAACATGTTGGCCGTGTTCTCTTCCTTGTTGGAACGCGTGTTGACTGCCAATACGTTGATGCGCTCGTTGAGCAGCACTTGCGAGACGTCACGCAGCAGCCCCGGGCGGTCGTAGGCCTTGACCAGGATATCCACCGGATAGGTTTGGACAGGCACCGGCCCCCAGCTGACCTGAATGATACGCTCGGGCTCACGGCTGGAAAGCTGCAGCGCATTCTGGCAATCCTGACGGTGAATGGTGACGCCACGGCCCAGCGTGATGTAGCCGACAATGGGATCACCCGGCACCGGTTGGCAGCACCCGGCAATCTGAGTCAGCAGGTTGCCTACACCGTTGATCTGTACATCGCCCCGCTTGCCCGACTTGTGCGGAGACGGCTTGCGCTGCAAGAGATCAAGTGGATCGGTCTCCTTCTCTGGCTCGACCAGCTGCTGAGCCGCATGCATGACATGGGCAAGACGCAGGTCACCTGCTCCCAGGGCAGCCTGCATATCCTCTGCATTCTTGTAATTGACCTTTTCGGCGAGCGTGTTGTAGTCCACCGGCGGTAGCGCCAGACGAAGCAACTCTCGATCGATCATGGCCTTCCCGGCAGCCACATTCTGATCACGGGCCTGGAACTTGAACCAGTGAACGATCTTGGCCCGAGCACGCGAGGTCATTACATAGCCCAGGTTCGGGTTGAGCCAGTCACGACTGGGTGAACCCTGCTTGCCGGTAATGATTTCTACCTGCTCACCTGTCTGCAGCGTGTAATTGAGCGGCACGATGCGGCCATTAATCTTGGCGCCCCGACAGTTATGCCCGATTTCAGTGTGCACACGATAGGCGAAATCGAGTGGAGTAGCGCCCTTGGGCAAATCGATGGCATGCCCATCCGGTGTAAACACATAGACCCGGTCAGGTTCGATATCTACCCGCAGCTGCTCGGCCAGGCCACCGATATCACCCAGCTCCTCGTGCCATTCCAGCACCTGCCGGAGCCAGGAGATTTTCTCTTCGTAATGGCTGGAGGCCGATTTGACATCCGTCCCCTTGTAACGCCAATGAGCGCACACCCCCAGCTCCGCCTCCTCATGCATGGCATGAGTACGGATCTGCACCTCAAGCACCTTGCCTTCAGGGCCGATCACCGCCGTATGCAAAGAGCGGTAGCCGTTTTCCTTGGGGTTGGCAATATAGTCGTCAAATTCCTTGGGAATATGGCGCCACAAGGTGTGGACGATCCCCAAGGCGGTATAACAGTCGCGGATTTCAGGAACAAGCACACGAACCGCACGAACGTCGTAGATCTGGCTGAAATCCAGACCTTTTTTCTGCATTTTTCGCCAGATCGAGTAGATATGCTTCGCACGACCGCTGATATCCGCCTTGACGCCCGTTGCAGCCAACTCCTGCTTGAGCTGCTGCATGACATCGGCAATGTACTGCTCGCGATCGAGCCGGCGCTCGTGCAGCAACGTGGCGATCTGCTTGTACTGAATCGGCTCCAGGTAGCGGAAGGACAAATCCTCCAGCTCCCATTTGATGTGGCCGATTCCGAGGCGATGCGCCAACGGTGCATAAATATCGAACACTTCACGCGCGACGCGGTTGCGGCGTTCATCCGTGGCGTTCTTGACCGCCCGGATCGCACAGGTACGCTCGGAAAGCTTGATCAAAGCCACGCGGACATCGTCCACCATGGCTACCAGCATGCGGCGCAGGTTATCCACCTGGGCCTGGGTGCCCAGCACCATTGATTGCCGCGGATTGAGACTGGCACTGATCGCCGCCATGCGCAGCACGCCTTCAATCAGCTTGGCCACAACCGGGCCGAAACGCTTGCCAGCTTCTTCCAGGCTCGCCTTGCCCTCGCGTACGGCGCGGTAGATCAGCGCGGCGACAAGGGAGTCCTGATCCAGTTTGAGATCTGCCAGGATCTCCGCCATCTCCAGCCCCGTCTGAAAACTGGAGGTACCCGGAGCCCACAAGTGTTCGGAGGGTGCGGCCTCTGCTTCGGCCGCACGAGCGAATTCGCATGCTTCCAGCAAGGCCTGACGCTCGAAGTTCGGGTCCATGCTCTGGACGTGATCGAGCCATGCCTCGATGTTGATGCTGCCATCATTATTGACGGGTTGATGCGCTCTGACCTGTACCATCTTACGTTCCTCGGCGCTATTTATTGCGCCGTTTAAGTCCAGCCATCAACTGGCCGATTACGCGAGGTTCAGGCTAAACGAAAAAACACGTATTCAGGTGATCTGCGAGTGATCGGAATGTAAAAGGCCATTACAGTCCCGAATACAGTCACACCGGACTCACCCTCATTCATTACTTTTCGCTAGACCTGCCCCTACCTCGCTACAAACAAAACCATCGCCTCGACATGCGCCGTCTGCGGGAACATGTCCAGGATTCCAGCCCGCACAGGAACATACCCCTGACGAACCAGTTCGCCTGCATCCCGTGCCAATGTAGCGGGATTACAGGACACATAGAGCACACGCTGTGCACCCAGTTGCTTCATCTGCTGCACTACGGCCAACGCGCCATCACGTGGCGGGTCCAGCAATACGGATGAAAAGGTCTGGCCAAACCATGGCGCATCGATAAGCGGCTTCGACAGGTCTGCCTGGAAAAAGTGCGCGTTATCCAGGCCATTGGCCCGGGCATTTTTACTCGCACGCTCCGTCATGACGGAAACGCCTTCTACGCCAACCACGGCATGCACATGCTGCGCCAATGGCAGGGCGAAATTGCCAAGTCCGCAAAACAGATCGAGCACCCGCTCATTCGGCTCCGGCGCAAGCCAGTCAAGCGCCTGTGCAATCATCGCCTCGTTAACCGATGCATTGACCTGTACGAAATCACCCGGACGGTAGGCAATCGTCAGGTTCCATGGCTCCAGTCGGTAGCTAAGTGCTGCCTCGGGCTCGTCGGGATACGGCTCACCTTCAGCCTGCCACCAGAGCTGAACCGAGTGCTCCGTGCAGAAATGCCGCAGATGATCACTGTCACGCGGCGAGAGCAGACGCGTGACCCGCACCAGCATGGCGCAGGCCGTCCCTTGAAACAGCTCGACGTGACCAATGGCTTGCGGCTGCTCCAACCCGACAAGTAAAACCGGTAGCGCCCTGGCAATAGGCTGCAATGGCTCAACCAGCACACCACAGGCCTCCAGCGGAACGATATCCTGGCTGGCAAGCGCCCGAAATCCAACATCCAGGCGGCGAGCCTTGGCATCCCAGCGCACCGCGATGCGTGCACGACGCCGATAGCCCAGCTCTGGGCCATGCAGTGGCGCAGCCCATTCATTGGGCGTCACGCCGGCAAATCGCTGTAGTTGCTCGGCCAGCGTACGCTGCTTGAGGGCCAGTTGAGCCTCATGCGGAATATGCTGCAAGGTGCAGCCACCGCAACGACCGGCCATGGCACACGAAGGCAGGCGTCGCTCGCCACTAGGCTCAAGCACCCGCTCCACACGTGCCTCAACCACCTGGCTTTTGGCAGACAACACACGTGCCTCAACCGTTTCCGATGACAAGGCACCCGAAACGAACCAGGTCCGACCTTCGAGATAGGCGATACCCCGGCCATCATTGGCCATCTTCTCAATGGTCAGGCGCTGTTTCTTGCCGACCGGAACCGACGAGGCCCGGCTACCGCCGCTCGGCTGAAAACGCAGCCCTTTTGCACGCATACTGTTCTCTTGAATCAAACCCGCGTTTAACGCGGATCATAAACACCAGTAGAAAGATAACGGTCACCACGATCACAAATGATCGCCACGATGACTGCATTCTCAACTTCTTTGGAAATACGCAGCGCAGCCGCTACGGAACCACCCGACGATACGCCGCAGAAAATACCCTCTTCCCGAGCCAGACGGCGCATCACGTCTTCCGCCTCTTCCTGGCTCATGTCGACAATACGATCCACACGCGTGGCATCGAAAATCTTTGGCAGGTACTCCTGCGGCCACCGGCGGATACCGGGAATGGCGGCACCTTCGCTCGGCTGCAGTCCGACGATCTGCACCTCAGGATTCTGCTCCTTCAGGTAGCGCGACACGCCCATGATGGTACCGGTCGTACCCATGGAACTGACGAAGTGCGTGATGCTACCGCCGGTCTGCTGCCAGATTTCAGGGCCGGTCGAGCTGTAGTGGGCAGAAGGGTTGTCCCCATTGCCGAACTGATCCAGCACCTTGCCCTTGCCCTCGGCCTGCATACGGGTCGCCAGATCACGCGCACCCTCCATGCCTTCTTCGCGACTGACCAGGATCAACTCGGCGCCATAAGCCGTCATGGCCGCCTTGCGCTCGGCGCTGGAGTTATCCGGCATGATCAGAACCATGCGATAACCCTTGATGGCTGCAGCCATCGCCAGGGCAATGCCCGTATTGCCCGAGGTCGCCTCGATCAGTGTATCGCCCGGCTGGATGTCACCGCGCAACTCGGCACGCGTGATCATCGACAAGGCTGGCCGATCTTTTACCGATCCGGCCGGATTATTGCCTTCCAGCTTGACCAGTAGGGTATTGGATGTCTCACCGGGCAGGCGCTGCAAACGCACCAGCGGTGTATTGCCGACGCAGTCGGCAATGGTCGGATACTGCACGCTCATGGAATTCGCTCGGTTCCGCTGCCTTTGAATAGGCCTCTATGATACCGGCAAATGAGGGGCGTTCCCTAATCTCATGATGCGCGGGATGAATAAAGGCGATATCAGGTCGTCTTTTCCGCAGCCTCTGGCCGTGAGCTGACACCACGACTCCAGCATTTTCGGCCTGTTTACTCCCGCGGAGAACCGTTTAGCGACCATCCGCCACAAAATCGTCCCGGCAATCGAAACAACTGTTTTACACTTCCCCCATTGTTGCTCTGGAGACGGGTAAGTGCTGAACGAGTTGGGAATCAAGGGCCGCATCCTGCTGCTGAGCCTGCTACCGACGTGTGTCATGGCGATGGTGCTGGGCGGTTACTTCAGCTGGGTTCAGCTATCCGACATGCGGACGGTGCTGGAAGAGCGCGGCCAACTGATCGCCGAACAGCTTGGACCACTGGCCGCGCCTGCCCTGCTTCGGGATGACCGGGTCCTGCTCCAGCGCATTGCCCAGGATGTACTTGATCAGGCCGATGTACGGGCTGTCGAGTTCATCAGTGCCGACCAGAAAATCCTGGCCCATGCCGGCCCTCGTATGACAATCGCCATTCGTAACGACGATGGCGAGACCGCCAGCCTGCGCAGCGGCCTGGATGTCACACACTTCCATCTACCCGTTCAGGCCCGGCATCTCAAGCTCATTACCGGTGAGGTCAACATGCCCAGCTCGCACCTGCTGGGCTGGATCGATATCGAGCTGTCTCACCATGCCACCCTCCTGCGCGGCTACCGCAATCTGGTGATCAGCCTCCTTTTGATCATCTTCGGTCTCTGCCTGACAGCCGTGGTAGCTGTCCGTATCGGTCGCAGCATCAATCATCCCCTGCGCATCATCAGCGATGGCGTGGGTCATCTCAAGGACGGTCAGCTGGAAACCCGCCTGCCCAAAGACCTTGGCAGTTACGAGCTGGATACCTTGGCCGACGGGATCAACCGTATGGCCGAAGCCATGCAGAACGCCCAGGAGGAAATGCAGAACAACATCGACCAGGCCACGGAAGATGTGCGGCAAAACCTGGAAACCATCGAAATCCAGAACATCGAGCTGGATCTCGCCCGCAAGGAAGCCCTGGAAGCCAGCCGGATCAAGTCCGAATTCCTGGCCAATATGAGTCATGAGATCAGAACGCCCCTCAATGGCATCATCGGCTTTACCAATCTGCTGCAAAAAAGCGAGCTGACGCCCCGGCAGCAAGATTATCTCGGCACTATTCAGAACTCTGCTGAAAGCCTGCTGGGCATCATCAATGAGATCCTGGACTTCTCCAAGATCGAAGCCGGCAAGCTGGTTCTGGAAAGTATTCCTTTCAATCTGCGCGACATGATTCAGGACACCATGACTATTCTGGCGCCAGCTGCACATGAAAAGCAGCTGGAACTGGTCAGCCTGATCTACCGTGACACTCCGGTCCATCTGGTAGGTGACCCCCAGCGCCTGCGCCAAGTGTTGACCAACCTGGTCAGCAACGCCATCAAGTTCACTCACGAAGGCACTATTGCTGTCCGCGCCATGGTGGAAGATGAAGACGATGACCATGCCCAGCTACGGATCAGTGTTCAGGACTCAGGCATTGGTCTCTCCGAGCAAGATCGGGACATGCTTTTCCAGGCCTTTACCCAAGCAGATAATTCACTCTCCCGACAGGCGGGGGGCACCGGCCTGGGTCTGGTCATCTCCAAACGTCTCGTCGAGCAAATGGGCGGCGAAATTGGACTGGAGAGCGAGCCCGAGGAAGGATCCGAGTTCTGGATCACCATCAACCTGCCCAAATCGCGCAATCCGTTGGAAACCCATCGCCGACTGGCCTTTGCCGGCCGCCGCGTAGGCCTTGTGGAACCACACGAGCTGACACGCCAATCGCTACGTCATCAGCTGGAAGATTGCGGTTTGGAGGTGGTCGAGTTCGAGACGCTTGAGCAGCTGACGGAAGCCGTTTCCAGGCAGCGGAAAAGCGAGGCCGCCATCACGCTGGCCGTACTTGGGGTAAGTTCCAGCACCCTGCCACCTGATCTACTGACTGAGCGCGTCTGGCAGCTGGAGCGGCTGGACTGTAACTCGCTGATCTTCTGCCCCACGACCGATCAGTCCGTGTTCCATGCAGCCTTACCAGATGTGCATTGCCAATTGCAGGCCAAGCCCGCCTGCAGCCGTAAACTGGAACGAGCCGTCGGTGAGTTGCTCAATCAGCGGCCGACTCGTCCTGAGAATACTGCCCATACCCGAATTGACCGCGCACCTCGCCTGCTCTGTGTTGACGATAACCCCGCCAACCTGCTGCTGGTCGAAACGCTTCTTACCGACCTTGGCGCTGAGGTCACGGGTGTCGACAGTGGTTATGCCGCTGTCGAAGCGGCGCAGAGGGAGCGCTACGACCTTATCTTCATGGACGTACAGATGCCTGGCATGAATGGCCGACAGGCCACTGAAGCGATTCGCGCCTGGGAGGTGGAAAGCGAACATCCGCCGGTACCTATCGTGGCATTGACTGCCCACGCCATGTCCAACGAGAAGCGGGCCCTGCTTCAGGCAGGCATGGATGATTACTTAACGAAGCCCATCAGTGATCGGCAGCTTGCCCAGGTGGTGCTCAAATGGACTGGTCTGCGCCTTCAGCAAAACGATACTCAGGAGATGAGCCCGCTGTCCTCTTCCGGGGCAGACATTGCCAATCTGGCCATATTGGATGAAGACGAAGGGCTGCGGCTGGCCGCAGGCAAGGCCGATCTGGCCAGTGACCTGTTGACCATGCTGCTCGCCTCGCTGGCAGCTGACCGGCAAGCCATCCGCTCGGCCCGAGAGAATGGTGACCGCATCGGCCTAATCGAGCGGATCCACCGCCTGCATGGCGCAACCCGCTACTGTGGAGTTCCTCAGTTACGAGCCGCGTGCTATCAGAGCGAGACATTGCTCAAACAAGGCGCCCCTACTTCATCGCCCATTCTGGACGAGCTTGATGCCGCTATCGTGCAGCTTTCGACCATGTCCAAAACACCTATTTAACGGAGTGATGCCAATAGGCCAACTCAGTGTTCAAGGTTTCACTCCTTTGTAAACACTATATAGTAGGCAGCTATCTTTTCGATAAACGGCGTTCATTCCATGGCGCCATTATCGTGACACCTTAAATCCGGTATGCGATATTCGCCGCCGCTTAACTGTCAGACAGGCTATCTATAGTGATTCATCGGCTCCGACGTTTTTTATTGTTGGATGAATCCAGACAAACCCCAACACCTGACTTTATCTGGAAAACCAGCACGCTGCGGGTACTGGCACTCAGCAGTATCGTGCTGGTTGCCCTTATTTTCATCCACTGTACCTATCAGGCACTAGAGGCCGGTCGCCCTTACGTTCTGATAATGGAAGCCGTCTTTCTTGGCGCCTTCTTCAGCCTCTTCGCTTTCAGATCACGCTCCTATCGGCTTAGCGGTACGGTCTTGATCTTCGTCCTATACGCACTCGGTCTGTGTAGCCTGTTCTTCGTCGACTACAAGCAAGCCAAGGCTGGCATCCTTATTATTTATGCCACACCGCTGCTGGCGCTGATCTTTTTCAACTGGCGCGTTTATCTGGTGCTGTGCGTCGCCAATCTGCTGCCTCTTTACCTTTTGTTGAGCGACACCCCCATACCTCATCTGTTTGGCATAAACCTGTCGTTGAACTACACGCGCAACTACCTGCATTTGCTTCTGTTCATGCTGTTCAACGTGTGTATTCCGCTTGCCATTGCTCGTCTCATAACCACCTTGGCCAATGCGCAGCGACGCCAGCATCAGCTCAATCAGGCGCTGCAATACAGCCAGCAACTTTACAATGAGGTGTTTTCCCACCTGGGCGCCTTTCTGCTCTGCCGAAGCGATGGACTGATCCTCAAACTCAATGACGAAGCGGCTGCCTTGCTGGGGCTACCAGCGCGGGTAATCGAGAGTCAGGTTTATTTGGGCAATCTAGTACGCAATGAACAAGGTGAGCCGGTCAAACTGGTTCCGGACGACTCCCTGCAGGAATGGCAGGTCCAGGGTAGAACTAAACCTCGCTGGCTCAATCTTCGTATCAGCCAGCCGACATCCAATCAGAATGTACTGGTAAAACTGCGTGACATTACCCATCTGCATGCTTTGCAAAGCGAACTGCGTAACTCCGAGCGCCTGAGCATTCTGGACCCGCTGGTAGGCGTACTGAACCGCAGCGGCGCCATCAAGAGACTGGAGCAGGCAATTGGCCAGACGGGCTCGAAGCCACTGGCCGCGCTGACCATTCGCCTTCCTCACCTGACCTACATCAATACCAAGTATGGCCTGGACGTCGGCGATCAGTACCTGCAGGCCTTTGCGCACCACCTGAGTCGCTTGCCACGAAAGAATCTGGTAGCTCGCCTCAAGGGCGCCACGTTTCTGGTGGTTCTCACCGAGCTGGACAGCATCGAAATCGGCCTTGATCGGCTACATGAACTCAAGAGCAGCCTACCTCCGCATTTGCAGATCGACCGACATCTTATTGATGTGGCGCCTGATCTTGGAACCGCGTTCTATCCTCAGGATGCGACCAATGCGCTGCAATTGATCGAGCGTAGCAGTCATGCGCTCAAGAATCCCCATGGCGATACGCTGCTACCCACCTATGACTCCACCCTGGCGCAGCGCACGTTCGAGCGAACCGAGCTGTTGCTGGAACTGAGAAAGGCCATCGAAACCCGCGCCCTTTTTCTTCACTATCAACCTCGGGTCGATGCTCAAGGCAACCTTCACAGTGTGGAAGCACTGGTACGCTGGACGGACCCCAACGGCCGTCCCGTTCCACCCGATCAGTTTGTCGCCATAGCCGAGGAAAGTGGACTGATCCATACGCTGGACGCCTATGTTCGTGATATGGCATGTGCCCAGATTGCACGCTGGAAACGCGACCTGGGTACCGCACCACTGGTGGCAGTCAATCTGTCCGCTCAGGAAGTCGCAACGGAAGGTCTGGCCGAAAAGTTTTCCGGCTGCCTGCAACGATACGGGCTGACCCCTCATGACCTGGAAATCGAAATCACTGAAAGCAGCCTGCTTCATGAAAACGAAACCACGCTGACCAACCTCAAGACCCTCGAAACCAGCGGCTATCGACTCACCATGGATGACTTTGGCACTGGCTATTCGTCACTCAGCCGCCTGACCCACTTGCCTATTTCGAGCTTGAAGATTGACCGCTCCTTCCTGGCCGACGTTCCTGGCAGCGAGCGCCAGGAAACGCTGATCAAGACCTTGATCGCCCTGGCGCGCCTGATGGATCTGAAAGTCGTTGCCGAAGGGGTGGAAACCAATGAACAACTGGCGCTCCTGGATAGCCTGGGATGCGATCTCTACCAGGGTTACCTGTTCTCCCGTCCGGTCGATGCGTCCACGTTGACCGAGCGGTATCTGGCGCCCGGGTTACTCTTCAAAGAGTGACAATTGGCGGGCGCCCTCCCGCAAATCGATCAGTCTTACCCCTACGCCCAACAGGCGAACCGGCTTGCCTCCCCGCATGAAGGCCTGGGTCAGAAGCCGTCGATAACTATCGATATCCCGCCCAGCCCCGGCCTGCTCAAGGGTGGTTTGGGTAAAGTCGTGAAACTTGACCTTGACGAAAGGTTTTTCCGGCCGGTAATGGGTATCCAGTCGGCCAAGCCGCCCGGCCAGCTCTTCAAGCAAAGCGGGCAGCTGGGCCGTACAGGCGGCCAGATCAGGCAGGTCATGCTCGAAGGTGTTTTCAACACTGACCGACTGACGTCGGCTATCCACCTGGACCGATCGTTCGTCAATTCCCTGAGCCAGATTCCACAGCCGCTCGCCAAACAGACCAAACTCCTTGATCAATGCAAGGCGTCCCCACTCGAGCAACTGCTCGCACCGCTCGATTCCCAGGCGCGTCAGCTTTTCAGCCGTCACCTTGCCTACGCCATGCAACCGGGCAACAGGCAGAGTAGCCACAAACGCGGCCACTTCCGGTGGGGTAATAACAAACAGCCCGTTCGGCTTGCGCCAGTCGCTCGCAATCTTGGCCAGAAACTTGTTTGGCGCCACACCAGCTGAAACAGTGATATGAAGTTCTTCCCACACACGTCGGCGAATCTCCTGCGCAATTCGGGTTGCACTGCCGGAAAAATGCGGACTGTCCGAAACGTCGAGATAGGCCTCATCCAGGGAAAGCGGTTCGATCAAATCGGTAAAATCACGAAATATCGTATGGATCTGACGCGATACCGCCTTGTAGACATCAAAGCGCGGGCGCACAAAGATAATGTCGGGGCACAGCCGCTGGGCTTGATGGGAGGCCATTGCCGAACGCACCCCGTATGCACGCGCCTCATAATTGCAGGTTGCGACCACGCCACGCCGATCGGGAGTACCACCGACGGCGATTGGCCGGCCTACCAGGCGAGGGTCGTCACGCATCTCGACGGCGGCATAAAAACAGTCGCAATCGATATGGATGATTTTTCTCTGCGTCATACCCTCATGCTCGACAGGTTCGCTAACACCGCTGCGCCTGTATTATGCGCTATACGCCCTTACCCACCCAGCGGTTCTCCGAAACTTTAGCGGCCTCGCGACACTCGGAATTCTAGAACATTACGATAACCAGGAGCCGCCATGACTGATCGCACGGATAAACTCGACAAGTCCCATGACCATGATCAGGTCGCTAAACGCGACGAAGCTCATGCACAGCGCAAGCTACCCGAAGAGGCGGTAAGCGATCTGGAAAGTCCTGAGCCTGGCACTCATACCATCGACAAGGTCATCACTCCGGTATCGAACAAGGAGCTGGACAGCCAGGTCGGTGAGTTGAACCGTAAGCTGGATGAAGTCGAGAAAAAGCTGGATAAATAAACTTTACAATAGGCTGATAGTGTGGGCCCTGACTACCACCGTCTCCTGACGAAACCGGGTCTCGAGCGAGGCCCGGTACTGCTGCCACCACACCTGCTCCAGCGCGTCGGCCATCACCTCATAAATGATCAATTCATCCCGTACCGTATGGCTTTCGTCTTCCTGCCATAGTCCTTTCGCCGGAGCCTGGCTGAATGCCGTCAACCCGCCAAACTTTTCAACAAGCTCATTGCGCACCTCACTAAATAGCGTTTTAGGGAGATCGCGGCCATCGTTGTCATAAAGGGGCAGCAGCAATTGGATCAGGTACATGGTCAGCCTCTCGAATAGATGAATGTAGCGGCATAGAGCGTCTTGAAAGCTAAGACCATGAACGGTTTGAATCGGCACATATAAATAGCAGCGCCCCGATAATCGAGGCGTCGCAATAACGAGAGACAGGCAAGGAAACCTGCCCGCCTCTCTATCGTTAGATTCTGAAACTTGAAACGAGCTGATCGAGGCGATTGGCCTGTTGTTCCAGGGCATGGCAAGCGCCCAGGGTCGCGTTCAGGTTTTCCACGCCCTGCTGGTTGAGCGAGTTGATCTCGGTAATGTCGACATTAAGCGACTCCACCACCGCGCTCTGCTCTTCCGTAGCGGCCGCCACCGACTGGGTCATGCCATCGATATCGGTAATGCGCTCGGCTACCGAGCCCAACCGCTCGTTGGCCTTTTGCGCGATGGTCATGCTGTCCTCGCTGAAGCGCTGACTTTCGGTCATGGTGGAAACCGCTTCGCTCGCCCCGGTTTGCAGCTCCTGAATCATGCTCTGGATCTCTCGGGCCGAACTCTGGGTACGATATGCCAGACCACGCACCTCGTCCGCTACCACCGCAAAACCACGCCCGGCATCGCCTGCCCGTGCAGCTTCGATCGCAGCGTTTAGCGCCAGCAGGTTGGTCTGCTCGGAAATGCCCTGGATCACTTCCAGGATATGTCCGATGCGGGTGGTCTTTTGGTTCAGCTCATCGATACGGCCGCAGGAGGCGCTGATGTTGGCGGACAGGGTTTCCATTGCCGTCAGGGTCTGGCCCAGTACGCGGCGACCCTCCTCGGCCTGCTGCCGGGCACTGGTAGCCTGTACGGACGCATCGGCAGCGTTGCGGGCGATCTCCTGTGTGGCGGCGCCCAGCTGGTTAATGGCTGCCGCCACGCTTCCGGTACGTCCGGCCTGGTTGTCCGAGTTGTGCAGCGAGGAGTTGGAGGCCGCCAGCACCTGACGGGAGACCTCGTTGAGCTGGCGGGTACTGGCCGATACTTCGCTGATCGAGCCATGGATACGCTCGACAAAGCGGTTGAAGGCAGCGGCCAGCACACCAAACTCGTCCTGGCTATTGATGGCCAGACGCCGGGTCAGGTCGCCCTCTCCTTGTGCGATGTCCTGCATCGCTTGGCTCATGGTCGTGAGCGGACGCATCAGCACACGGATCAGCACACCCAGGAGCAGCATGATCAGCACAACGCCAATCACCATGGCCAGCACGGCCGAGGTTCTGAACTCCTTGAGCGGGGCGTAGGCTTTCTCTTCATCAACCATCAGGCCCAGGTACCAGTTGACCGATGGCAGACCGGTGACTGGTTTGAAGACCATAAGCTGAGGCTTGCCGTCCAGCTCGACCCGCTTGAGCGCGCCATCCAGTGCAGGCGCACCGGCGGGAAACAGCTCAGCGAGGCTTTTCATCACCTCCTCTTTCCTGGGACTGACCAGTACCTTGCCTTCGCTATTCACCAGAATCGCATGGCCGATACCGCCCAGGTCGAGCGAATTGACGATACCCACCATCGTCTGCAGACTCAGATCGCCAGCCAGAACACCCGCCAAGGTGCCGTTCTTCATGACAGGCGTAGCCAGCGTCATGACCAGCTTTCCATTACCCACATCAACATAAGGCTCCGTCAATAAGGAGCGGCCCTGCGACTGAGCGGCAACATACCAATCACGGGTACGGGGATCGTAACCGGCAGGCATTTCATCGTAAGGACGGATGGAAAACTGACCATCGGCATGTCCCAGATAGGTGAACTCGAAGCTGGAGAGATAGGCCTTCTGCTCAAGGATGGAAAACACTCCTTCAGGAGAGGCATTGTTCTGGATAGCCTGGGCCTCACCTTCAAGTAGAGTGATTCGCCCATTGAGCCAGTTAACGATATTTGCTGATGCACTGGTGCCCAGCTCGTCCAGGCGGGACGACAGGTCCTGCGTAATCGTCTTTCGCTGCAGGTAATCGTTATAGCTCATGAATAATGAGAAGGCGACGATCAGCACAATAGAGGCCGTCGCCAATATCTTATGGCTAAATTTCAAACGTTGGAGCATAGCGCAGCCTCTGGACAACAATTTCGGCAAGCCGTTGAAATGGCATGAAGGTCCAGATCTTATCGACCGTTATCGTGATAACTTTAATGGTAAAAAGGTTACCAGGTACGCCTCTGCTCTAGAGCAGAGGTAAGCCCTGGCGGCCGACAGCGACGTTGAAACCGCCAGGGAGACACTGGAATAACCAGAGCCTATTCAAATGACCACCTCGGCAATGCAAAAAATCCTTTTTTGGTCACCGTTTATCGCCCTAATCCAGGCCACGGGATACAGGCCGCATTTCAGTTGTTTAGCGGTTGCTTGCGATCTAGCTCCATATCGTTGTCGATTTCTTGCCGTTCCCGGGCAAGCGGATCGCTTCGAGTAGCCCCTTGATTGACTCTGTTTTCCGGCAGCTCAACGCCCCGCTGGTTTTGCTCGGCCTCCTGCGCCTCTGGTGAAATAACTTCGACATGCTGTGGGTCATGCGCGGTGTCCTGAGGGGTACGCCCTGATTCAGCCGTTTGGGCCATGGCTAGCGGTGACAGTAAAGCCAGTGTCATGGAGGTATTTATCAGCCATTGCGGTTTCATTTCGGCACTCCGATGAAGGGATACCCTCTTTAGGCAATGCGCTACCTATAAAGGTGCATTCATAAGTCCTCGTGATAAGGCTTTCAGCAAATCATTGTCAGCATTGAATTTTTTGTTGACATCATTTTTTAAACCCGTATACTGGCCACATCAGAAGCGGGGTGGAGCAGTCTGGTAGCTCGTCGGGCTCATAACCCGAAGGTCGTAGGTTCAAATCCTGCCCCCGCAACCAAATTTAAAAAGCCACTCAATCGAGTGGCTTTTTTGTTTGTGTCGAATTTTTATTCCTTTTAGCCTTCAATATTCAAAGAGTTTCCATTTTTTTGATACATGGGGCTTGGCAAAAGTCTGTATGTGACTAATCTGACGCGCAGTTTCCCTGAGGGGCTTTCATGAGCGCCAACGATCCTGTAAACAAGTCTGCTATTTCTTCATCCGATTCATCACCTTCACCCTCTTCTCCTCCGCAAGCATTGCCCTGGCGCCTGCTAGAGCGCATTACGGCCTATAAAGAACCTCTTGAGCTGGGCCTGACACTGCTCCTGTTTGGCGTCGCCCTGCTTGTGTGCTGGCATCTGGTCAGCAGTATTGATCTACCCTCTCTCCACACTGCACTGCTGGGTATCCCCTCGCACGCTATTATGGGGGCCGTCGCGGCAACGGCTGTGGGCTTTCTCATTCTGCTTGGCTACGAATGGTCTGCCAGTCGCTTCGCCGGCGTTCATCTACCAGGCAAGACCCTGGCGCTGGGTGGACTTACCGCCTTCGCCATTGGTAATGCAGTTGGCCTGTCCATGCTGTCTGGCGGCTCGGTTCGTTATCGTCTCTATGCCCGCCAAGGCCTGAGCGCCATTGAAGTGGCCCAGATGACATTCTTTGCCAGCCTGTCACTGGGAACGGCACTGCCCCCTCTGGCTGCGGTTGCAGCATTAAGTGATTTGCCTTCGGCCTCCACAGCCCTGCGTCTTTCACCTACTCTGGTAGCTGGCATTGCGATTGCCATTCTCTCGATCTATGCCATAGGCATTGTATTCCTTCGCAAGCGAGCCCTGGACGAGCAGCCTTCGCCTGATAGTCGCCTGTTCCGCCTGGGCCGTAAGACCCTGCGCTTACCCACCTTCAAGCTAAGCGCCCTGCAGTTGGTGATCACAGCCCTGGACGTCATGGCTGCCGCCACAGTGCTGTATCTATTACTGCCCGAGGCACCACCGCTGGGTGCATTCATGCTGGTGTATCTGCTGGCACTCGCAGCAGGTGTGCTTAGCCATGTTCCGGGCGGCGTTGGGGTATTTGAAGCCGTTTTGCTAGCCGCTTTTTCGGACAAGATCGGGACAGCTCCCCTGGCAGCGGCCCTGCTGCTGTACCGGATCATTTATGTATTGCTTCCCCTGGTCATCGCTTGCCTTGTCCTGCTGCTGACCGAGGGAAAGCGCTTTCTATCTGGCAGCTCGGCCATCCGTGTTGCCTCTGGCCTTGCAGCCCCCGTTCTGTCAGTCCTGGTATTTTTCTCAGGGGTCGTACTGCTCTTTTCAGGCGTTACGCCAGAGATCGATACGCGTCTGAAAGGTATCGGATTCCTGCTGCCACAGCGTCTTATTGAAGCCTCGCATCTGGGAGCCAGCCTGATCGGAGTTGTGTGCCTACTCTTGGCTCAAGGCCTGCGGCGGCGGCTCTCGGCCGCCTGGGTACTCACCCTGGTGCTGTTGCTGGTAGGCTCCCTGCTTTCGCTGCTAAAGGGCTTTGATTGGGAGGAGGCATCGATCCTGGCGATTACGGCTGCCCTCCTGGCTACGTTCCGCCGCTCCTTCTACCGCCGGAGCCGCTTACTGGAACTGCCCTTTTCACCTCTGTACGTCGTTGCAAGCCTGTGCGTCGTGGCGGCATCTATCTGGTTGCTCCTGTTTGTTTACCAGGATGCGTCCTACGACAACCAGCTCTGGTGGCAATTTACGCTGGAGGAAGGCGCCCCGCGAGGTGCACGAGCAGCCATGGGCAGCGTGGTGCTACTACTGGCCCTGTCACTCGGCTGGCTCTTGCGGGCTGCACCGCCAGAAATTACGCTGCCTACCATAGAAGATCTGCAAAAGGCATTGGACGCCGTCAAAGCATCTGAGCAGCCTGATGGCGGCTTGGCCATGACAGGCGACAAGGCCTTGCTGTTTCATGAAACGGAAAATGCTTTTCTGATGTATGGCCGTCGTGGCCGTAGCATGATCGCCCTGTTTGATCCCATCGGCTCCGCTCAGACACGAGCCGAGTTGATCTGGAAATTTCGCGATCTATGCGACATGCACCATGCACGACCTGTGTTCTATCAGGTTCGTGCCGAGAATCTGCCTTTCTACATGGACATCGGTCTCACCGCACTGAAGTTGGGTGAGGAAGCCCGCGTCAATCTCAAAACATTCGATCTGGACAGCAAGGGTAAGAAAGACCTGCGCTACACCTGGAACCGAGGCCAGCGGGATGGACTGCTCATCGAGTTCCATGAGCCGGGTCAGGCACCTCTCGAAGAGCTAAAAGTTATCTCCGATATCTGGCTGGAGAGTAAACATGTCCGCGAGAAGGGTTTTTCACTTGGTCGTTTCGACCCGGAGTATTTGCAGCACTTCCGCATTGCTGTCGTTCGGTTTCAGGGAAAAGCGGTAGCGTTTGCTAATCTTCTGGAAACCGATCGGCCAGAGCTGGCCAGTATCGACCTGATGCGAGTGGCAGCTGATGCGCCCAAACTGACCATGGAGTTCCTCATGCTCGGCCTTATCCTGCACTTCAAGGAGCGAGGCCTGGAACGCTTCAGCTTGGGGATGGTGCCATTGGCGGGACTGCATCCACGCCGTGGTGCTCCTCTGACCCAGCGTCTAGGGGCCATGGTGTTCCGACGTGGCGAGCAGTTCTATAACTTTCAGGGGTTGAGACGGTTCAAAGATAAGTTCGATCCGGAATGGGAGCCTCGCTATCTGGCCGTTCCAGCAGGACTTGATCCCTTGGTCGCCTTGGCTGACACCGCTGCGTTGATTGCAGGCGGTATTACAGGACTGGTAAAACGTTGATGACTAGACGTAAACGCGGGTTGCTTTTTCTTCTGTTGATAATTGTCATTACCGCAGCGGCACTGTGGTGGTGGTTTCATCGCTGGCCCAGTACCGCCAGCCTTGAGGTACACGTACAGGATGATCAGAGCGTCGTAACCGTCGCAAGGCCTGCCGGCAAGCCACTGACCCGAGTCGTTGTTGCAAACCCCGCTGAACAGCAGTTATCCGATGCTGACCTGCTAACCCTGGCCAAAAACACCAAGTCCATGCTGGTCCAGTATGAGCTGCCCGAGAGCAAGGCATGTGCCGCGCAACGCGCCAGCCTGGAAGACGCCATCAGCCATCTTGGCGGAGCGCCTACCATGGTGGCAGGCATCGATGCGGGTGGATCATTGGCCTGGCGCTGGCTGGCCGGGCAACAGGATGACAAGGTCAGCGCCCTGTCGGTCGGTACAAAGCTCGACGAGCCCGACTGCTCTGATCCGCTGCCACAGAAAGCCGAACACGGTAAATGGCATCTCGCCTGGAACGATAACCCAGGCGATGAGACTGCTCGCTTTGTCCGCGGCCAGGATAATGCCGCTACCACTATCAGTGATTACGGCACACCACTGGTTACGCTTTTGCGTACCCAGCTTCAACGTCAGCTGCTCGGTCAGGGTGGCGATGTCCCTGTTGTAGAGGTCCCGGCTGAAGAGCCGGCCGCGCACAAGGATACAGTGACGTTTTTTTATTCCGGCGATGGTGGCTGGCGTGATCTTGACCGTGATTCGGCACAGACCATGGCAGAAAACGGGTGGCCAGTTGTAGGTATCGATACCTTGCGCTATTTCTGGGAACACAAAAGCCCGGAACAGGTGGCGACAGACTTGTCCCATCTGATGCAGACATACCGTGAGCGTTGGGGCGCGAAACGCTTCGTCCTGGCCGGCTACTCATTTGGCGCGGATCTGCTTCCGGCGGTCTATAACCGTTTACCTGCAACAGATCAGGAACAGGTATCGGCCATGGTGCTGCTGGCCTTTGCCCGTAGCGGTGATTTTGAAATCCAGGTTGAGGGCTGGCTGGGCAAGGCTGGTGACGAGATGCAAACCGGACCGGAGATGGTCAAGGTGCCTGCCAGCAAGATCTACTGCATTTACGGTGCGGAAGAAAAGGACGAGAGCGGTTGCACGCAGCCTGGAGCCAATTTCGAAAAGCTTGAGTTACCCGGTGGTCACCATTTCGATAATGACTACGACAAGCTTGCACGCCACATGATAAACGCCATCGAGGCTCGTACACGCACACCGTAACCAGGACGCCCAGCCGATGGAACACATCCTCGGCTGGGGACGAGTGGTCGGAAAGAACGCGTGCGATCAGTGGTCTACCGGCTCTCAACCTTTGAACGAGGACGCCCATGACCACTCCCCTTTCGCTGGATGCTGCTGAAAAACTGGTTGTAGATGCCTTCACTCCGCTGGGTTGTGTTATTTCAGCCAACCCCCAGGCTGACAGCTTTGGCTTCAGCGTAATCGGGCATGAAGGAGAAGAGGTCTTGGCGGTCCCTGAGGTGACCGCTGCACAGTACAGCGATCCGCTGCAGCTTAAAGGCTTTATCGAGAATGTTCGGCAAGAGCTTTCCCAGTTGGGTCAATCGCTGGACCCATGGGAGATGCCGTTCATTACCGACCCGGATGCCCTGCCTCCACCTGTATTCAACTGATCCCAATAAAAAAGCCGCCCCAAGGCGGCTTTTTTATATCTGCGACTTGGCTGCTAGATCTCGATCTGAGTACCCAGCTCGATTACCCGGTTAACTGGCAGGTTGAAGAAACGCAGGCTGCCGCTGGCATTCTTCATAAGGAAGGCAAACAAATTCTCTCGCCAGCGAGCCATTCCCAAACGATTATTCGACGCAATGACCGTTTCACGGCTAAGGAAGTACGTCGTCCGCATGGGCGTGAAATCGAGGTCTTCCAGGTGACACAATGCGAGCGCAGCCGGCACGTCGGGCTCGTCCATAAAGCCATAATGCAAGAGAACACGGTAGAAACCGTCCCCATAGCTGTCCACCTCGAAACGGCGGCTGACAGGAACCCGCGGCGTATCTTCATAGATAACGGTCAGCAACACCACCTGCTCATGCAATACCTGATTGTGCAGCATGTTATGAAGCAGGGCGTGTGGAACGGCGTCTTGCCGCGCTGTCAGAAAGACGGCTGTCCCCTTGGCACGGAAAGGCGGATTGGAGCGGATGCTGCCGATAAAGATCGGTAGCGGTAGTGCCCCTTCATCCAGCCGTTCAGCCAGAATCTGCCGGCCGCGCTTCCATGTGGTCATCAACGTGAACAGGATGATGCCCGCAATGACAGGAAATGCACCGCCTGCCACGATTTTTGGAACGTTGGCTGCAAAATACAGCGAGTCGACAATGAAGAATCCAATGAGCATCGGAATGGCGAACCAGCGAGGCCATTTCCATAGCAGCAGCGCTACCGAAGATACCAGGCAGGTTGTGATCAGCATCGTTCCCGTGACGGCAATGCCGTAGGCCTCGGCCAGGTTGCCAGAGGACTCGAATCCAATGATCAACAGGATAACGCCTGTCAGAAGCGCCCAGTTCATGGCAGGAATATAAATCTGGCCCTGTTCATGACTTGAGGTATGCAGGATTTGCATACGCGGTACATACCCCAGCTGGATTGCCTGACGGGTAATGGAGAACGCACCTGAGATGACTGCCTGTGAGGCAATGACCGTGGCAAAAGTCGCCAGGACGACCATTGGGATCAATGCCCATTCAGGTGCGAGCAGGTAGAAAGGATTGCGTACAGACTCTGGGTCGATCAGAACCAAGGCACCTTGCCCGTAGTAATTGAGCACCAATCCGGGCAGCACCAGGAAGAGCCAGGCGCGCGCGACAGGTTTGCGGCCGAAATGGCCCATGTCGGCATACAGCGCCTCAGCCCCTGTCAGCGCCAGCACAACAGCGCCCAGAATAGCGATGCCAAGTCCGGGGTGTACGATGAAAAAGTTGAATGCCCACCATGGGTTCAAAGCCTTGAGGACTTCAGGCGCCTGCAGAATGCCATAAATACCCAATGCGCCTAGCACGGTGAACCAGAGGACCATAACCGGACCGAACAGCTTGCCAATCTTGGCAGTACCGCCCCGCTGTAGCATGAAGAGTCCGACCAGGATAACGATTGCCGCTGGCACCACAATATGATCAAGTCCAGAAAAGGCTACTTCCAGGCCTTCTACAGCAGACAGTACCGAAATGGCCGGTGTAATCATGCTTTCGCCGTAAAACAGCGAGGCACCAAATAACCCCAGCAGCACCAGCACCATTTGCAATTTTGGAAACGGTGCGGACGCCCGCCTTGCCAATGCAGTCAAGGCCATGATGCCGCCCTCGCCCTGGTTATCCGCCCTCAGAACGAAAAAGACATACTTGATCGTCACGACCCAGATCAACGACCAGAAGATCAGGGACAGGATACCCAGGACGCTATCGTGGGTAGGCGCCAGGCCATACGTAGGAGAAAACACCTCCTTGAGGGTATACAGCGGGCTGGTACCAATATCGCCATAGACGATACCCGCGGCCGCGATGGCCATACCTATGGCCGAGGCTCCCTTTTCACCATGGGCCTGGGAAGCAGCTTGACTCATGCAAGACTCCGGGTTTATCGAAACGGGCGCATCCTGCTCCGATGTGGCGGCAGGATCAAGTACGGATTGCCAAGATTATGTGTGCACAACGCAACCAAGGCATGGTCATTACCCCACCCGGCGTATTGAATCCTGCTTAAAAGTGTCCAGCGATTACCTGACACTTTACTGGAAATATTCCGCGATGCGCTTGCGCATGGACTCATCGGGCAGCTCACCGGTTCCGGCCAGTGCGTTTTCTGCCATATGGGCCGGGTTTGAGGTCGCCGGAATAATGCAGGTAACTGCAGGATGCGAAATTGAGTACTTGATCATCAGCTGCGCCCAGGAAGCACAGCCGATATCGGACGCGAATGCCGGAAGCTGCTTGCCTGCTACTTGGTTGAACAGACGGCCGTCCAGGAACGGGCGATTGATCATGACCGCTACGCCCTTGTCCTGACACAGAGGCAACAGCTTTTCTTCGGCTTTGGTATCTTGGGGATTGAGATTGATCTGAATGAAGTCCATCGGCTCCGAAGCGACCAGGTCCATCATCTGATCCTGAGCCATTTCTGAGTGATGGGTAATCCCTACATATCGAATCATTTTCTGCTGCTTCATCTCTCGTAGCAACGGGAGCAGCGTCTTGTAATTGATCATGCTATGCACTTGCAGCAGATCAATAGGAGCGCCCTTGAGGTCCGCCATTTCCTGCTGGATCTCTTCGATACTGCTCTCGCGCCCTTCTACCTTGGTAGCCAGAAACGCCTTTTCAGCACGTCCCTGCTGCGCCAGCAACGTACCAATGACGCCCTGGGATTTCTCGTAACTCGGCGCCGTATCGATAACAGTGCCTCCCGCCTGAAATAGACGGTCAAGCACGTCAGCCAACGGCTTTAAGGCTTGTGGAGTGCTTTCGACATTGAAGGAATCGGCGGTTCCAAGGCCAATGACAGGGAGTTGCTCGCCGGTAGAGGGAATCTGCCGCCTCAGCATGCCAGCCTGTGCAAGCACAAGACGAGGCAACATGGCTTCCAAGAGCAGCGCCGACGAGGCGCACAGGGAATATTGCATGAAGCGGCGGCGAGTCGTCATTGTTTTCTCCGGATTCAAGCAAGAGCCGTCCTAAAAGGACGGTTCTTGTGATTCAGGAGTTCCATCTGCCACGCCTTGTTACGTGGCTGAATGAAACGAAGCCCGTTACTCTCCTTTCATGGCTGCAACCATCTTATCGACGTTGTAACGGAACATTTTCAGGTAGGTAGGCGCAGGCCCGTCCGCCTTGGACAGCGACTCGACATATAACTCGCCACCGGCACGAGCCCCGGTTGCCTGGGCAATCTGCTGCACCAGACGCGGATCGTTCGAGTTCTCAATGAAATAAGCCGTGATGTGCTCCTCCTTGATCTGACGGATCAGATTGGCCACTTTTTGGGCAGACGCTTCAGATTCGGTAGAAAGATCCAGGGGAGACAGGAATGTCACACCGTATTCATCACCGAAATAGCCAAACGCGTTATGGGAGGTAAGCACCTTACGCTGCGCCTTCGGCACGGCTTCGATCTGCTGCTTGGTATACGCATCCAGCGCCTTTAGCTGATCGATATAGCGTTGACCATTGGCTTCGTATTGATCAGCGCCTTCGGGGTCTATGCGCTTGAGGGCCTTGATGATGTTTTGAACATAAACAACACCACTGGCAGCGCTGTTCCAGCTGTGGGGATCCACTACGGTCTTGCCGTTCTTCTGTCGCATACGAGTCTTGATACCGTCCGACAGCTCGACAGGGGTACCGTTATACCCTGATGCCTGGATCAGACGATCCATCCAGCCTTCAAGATGAAGTCCATTGATAAATACTACATCGGCGGCCTTGAGCGCTTTGGCATCGTTAGGCGTCGGCTCATACGCATGAGGATCGCCGTTGGGCCCGATCAATGAGGTGACATGAACCCGCTCGCCTCCTACCTGGTGAACCATATCGGCCAGGATCGTGAATGACGCAACGGCTTCTACCGGCTTGGCTTGGGCAAAACTGGAAAGCGCTGACAACAGCAAGGCAGCAGCCCCGCTCCACAACGTGAGACGCATGACATGACTCCTTTCAACGGGATAGATGGGGTTTAGGGAAGAAACGGCGAACGACGCCCAGAGGGCTGAAAATTAACGAGAAGATGTAAAGCGTACTGGCCGTCAGAACAATGGACGGACCCGAGGCCACGCCCAGGTGGTACGAAACAACCAAGCCGATAAAGCCGGACAGTATGGCAACCAGACTCGCCACCAGCATCAGTCCGGGCAACGAGCGAGCCCAGAAGCGCGCTACGGTGGCAGGCAACATCATCAGGCCGACCGCCATAAGCGTTCCAAGCGCCTGAAAGCCTGCGACCAGGTTGAGCACGACCAGCAGCAGAAACAGGAAGTGATAAAGCGAGCCCTTGCCACCTACGGCCCGCAGGAATCCAGGATCGAAACACTCAAGCACCAGCGGACGATAGATAACGGCCAGCAGGAGAAGTGTCACAGAGGCGATGCCCCCTACGAGATAGAGCGCGGCATCATCAATCGCCAGGATCGTACCGAACAGGACATGCAGCAGGTCGATATTCGAGCCTCTTAGCGAGACGATCAAGACACCCGCGGCGAGAGAGGTCAGGTAGAAGCTCGCAAAACTGGCATCTTCACGCTGCGAAGTAAAACGACTGACCAACCCAGACAACAGGGCTACGGTCAAGCCGGCTACCAACCCACCCAGGCCCATGGCTGGCAAGGAAAGCCCAGCGACCAGAAAACCGATGGCAGCCCCCGGCAGGACCGCATGACTCATGGCGTCCCCTACCAGACTCATGCGCCTGAGCATGAGCAATACACCGACCGGACCTGAGCCCAGCCCTAGCGCCATGCAGGCGACCAAGGCGCGACGCATGAATCCGAACTCGACAAACGGCTCGAACAAGGCGTGATACAACATCATGCGCGGCGCCTCTCATCACAGACGTCGGCCTGTTCATCCCAGTCCTCAGCCATATTCCGGGCACGCCGCAGATTCTCCTGGGTCAGCACCGTTCGGGTATCCCCCCAGGCAATGGTTTCGCGAGCCAACAGTAATGTACTGGGAAAATGCTGCTTTACCTGCTCAAGATCATGCAGAACAGCGATGACGGTGCGCCCCTCACCATGCCAGCGCCGAACCAGATCAAGCAGATCGCGGGTCGTGCGTGCATCGATGGCATTAAACGGCTCATCCAGAAGGATGACTGACGCATCCTGCAGCAGGAGCCGTGCGAACAATACGCGCTGGAACTGGCCTGCCGACAGGGAACCGATCAGGCGGTGCCCAAAACCTTCCAGCCCGACGGCAATCAGCGCCTCATGGGCTTGCTGCAGCTGGCCCCGGCTCATTCCACCGAATATGCCGATGCGTCTCCAGGCGCCCATGGCAACCGTGTCGAGAACCGTCAGCGGAAAGGTTCGGTCAATTTCAGCCGCTTGGGGCAGATAGCCGATGGCCGAGGCAGACAAGGCCTTTCGGTCGACGCCGCCCCCTACTGGTCGCAGCATGCCGACCATGGCCTTGATCAGAGTTGACTTGCCTGCGCCGTTAGGGCCCACAATAGCGGTGAGGCTGCCCGCTTCAAAGCAACCCGACACATGATGTACGGCGGGATGACGCTCGTAGGCAACCGTTAAGTCATTTAATGAAATACAGGCACTCATGGGATGGATACCGCCCAGTGGATAGCAGCCCATAGCAGTAGAAGCAGCACGATCGACACCCCTAAACGGGCCCAGGCAGACTGGGTCAGAAAGGACGCCTTGAACGTAAGGGAAGAATTCGATGACATATAAACCACCTCGTTATTGTTACTTTATAACATAATAAATACCCTATCACTAGTTATGCCTGTCTAGCGGTTCAGCCTCGGGCAAGCCAAACCCGATAACTGACGAAGCGCAGGTTAATCCGAGTAAAAGCGCCAAATGCCTCTTCTCAGTCCGGGCGCGCACCGCTAAAATCGCGCGTTTTTTGATCATCAGCGCGTTCTGCGCACCTCCTGAGGTTAGCCATGTCCACCCCCGCCACGCCCAAAGTCGGCTTTGTCAGCCTCGGCTGCCCTAAAGCTCTGGTCGACTCCGAACGCATCCTGACCCAGCTTCGCATGGAAGGTTACGAGGTTGTTCCCACGTACGAGGACGCCGACGTGGTGGTGGTCAATACCTGTGGTTTCATTGACAGCGCCAAGGCCGAGTCTCTGGAAGTGATCGGCGAAGCCCTGGCTGAAAATGGCCGGGTCATCGTGACCGGCTGCATGGGGGTGGAAGAATCTGCGATTCGTGATGTACATCCGAGCGTACTGGCGGTAACGGGTCCGCAGCAGTATGAGCAGGTGGTGACCGCGGTCCATGAGGTAGTGCCGCCAAAGCGCGAGCATAATCCGTTGGTCGACCTGGTACCGCCGCAGGGCATCAAGCTCACCCCCCGCCACTACGCCTATCTCAAGATTTCCGAAGGCTGCAACCATCGCTGCAGCTTTTGCATCATCCCGTCCATGCGTGGCGATTTGGTCAGCCGCCCGATCGGCGATGTGCTCGATGAGGCTCAGCGTTTGGTCAAGGCCGGAGTCAAGGAGCTGTTGGTCATCTCCCAGGACACCAGTGCATATGGCGTCGACCTCAAATACCGTACCGGCTTTTGGAATGGCCAGCCGGTCAAGACTCGCATGCTGGAACTATGCGAGGCGTTGAGCAGCATGGGCGTCTGGGTACGTATGCACTACGTCTACCCCTACCCGAACGTGGACGACATCATTCCGCTGATGGCCGAGGGCAAGATTCTGCCCTACCTGGATATCCCCTTCCAGCATGCCAGCCCCAAAGTTCTCAAGGCCATGAAGCGTCCTGCCTTCGAGGACCGCACCCTGGCCCGTATCAAGAAGTGGCGTGAGATCTGTCCGGAGCTGACCATTCGCTCCACATTCATTGTGGGCTTCCCTGGTGAGACGGAGGAGGATTTCCAGTACCTGCTGAATTGGCTGACCGAAGCTCAGTTGGATCGTGTGGGCTGCTTCCAGTATTCCCCTGTGGAAGGCGCACCGGCCAATGAGTTGGAAGGTGCCGTACCGGATGACGTGAAGCAGGATCGCTGGGAGCGCTTCATGGCGCATCAGCAGGCCATTTCTGCGGCTCGCCTGCAATTGAAGGTTGGAAAGGATATTGAAGTGTTGATCGACGAAGTCGACGAACAAGGCGCCATTGGCCGCTCCTATGCCGATGCCCCGGAGATCGACGGCAATGTGTATGTCAATAGCGAACACGACCTGAAGCCAGGCGACAAGGTATGGGTACGCGTAACCGACGCAGACGAATACGACCTGTGGGCCGAGACACTGTAACGCAGCCACAACCTCGAAAAGCCCTGCGATTGCAGGGCTTTTTTTATGGGTGCCCTATGCCGACCGGCCTACCCTATCGTCTGTGCACTCCTGGCACATGGTCATGCCCCGCATGGCTACAGGCCTCCTCGATCGCTGAAGGTCCAGCGGGTTGTTGCAGCTCCCGAATGATGCCGCATATATCGCTGGATACCTTGCCTGAGCATTGCTGACGCAACGCCATGAGCTGTCTGCGTAGTTCGGTAAGTTCACGGATACGCACCTCCACATGATGAATATGGTCCTCGATCAGATCATTGACCCGACAGCAGTCCGGCTCAGGCTGATCCCGCAACTGTAATAAGGAGCGGATCTCGTCTTGCGTCATGTCCAGGGAGCGGCAATGCCGAACAAAGGTCAATCGCTCCAGATGGGCCTCGCTGTATTGACGGTAGTTTCCCGCGCTGCGAACAGGCGCTGGCAGCAGTCCCTCACGCTCGTAATACCGAATGGTTTCCACGGAACATCCCGTTCGGCTGGCCAATTCACCTATTTTCATAACGCCTCCTTGACCCTGTAGTAGCTACAGGGTGTGCAATGACAACCCTAACGTCAATGGAGGTTGTCATGGCGCATGATTCATCCTGTTGCGGACCCAAACCATCGTCCTGCTGTGAGCCTCAGGTAAAGACCTGCTGCGACAGTCACACAAAGATTTCGCTTGAGTCCAATCCTATACCGGGCGTTACCGAGCCCGAGGTGCTTGATCACTCCAAGTGGACAAGCCTGCGTATCGATGCCATGGATTGCCCGACTGAAGAGAAGCTGATCCGTGATGCATTCGCCAAGCTGAAGGCGGTCGAAGCACTGGAATTCAACCTGATTCAGCGCAGCCTACGCGTTCGCCATCGCTACCCCGATGCAGAACCGCTAAAGACCCAGATCAATCGGCTGGGCATGCAGGCTGTTGAACTGAAAGGTGATGAGCAAGCCCCTGCAGTACCAGCGGCAAAACCCTGGTGGCCGCTGGGCCTGGGCTTGGCTACTGCCCTGACAGCCGAAGTCGGTGAGTGGTTGGGTACTGTGCCTGAGTTCGCTGTAGCATTCCTGGCATTGGCCGCCATTGCCCTGGCTGGTCTACCGGCGTATCGCAAAGGTTGGATCGCTATTAGGCAGCGCACTCTTAACATCAATGCATTGATGAGCATTGCGGTCACCGGCGCCCTGTTAATTGGCCACTGGCCTGAAGCGGCCATGGTCAGCGTACTGTTTGCCATCGCTGAAGTGATCGAGGCACGCTCACTGGACCGTGCCCGCAATGCCATCCAGGGATTACTGGCATTGACACCAGAAAACGCGACCGTACGACAGGCGGATGGTACTTGGGCAACACTGCCAGCCAAACAGGTCCAACCCGGCGCGCTCATTCGGGTAAGACCGGGGGAGCGAATTGCATTGGATGGAGAGGTGGAATCCGGTCAGTCAGGTGTCAACCAGGCGCCTATTACAGGCGAAAGCCTGCCGGTCGACAAGGCTCCCGGCGATACCGTGTTTGCCGGCACCATCAATGGTGAGGGCAGCTTGGAGTATCGTGTTACCCATCGAGCCAACGAAAGTACCCTGGCTCGCATTATCCACGCCGTAGAGCAGGCTCAAAGCGCGCGCGCGCCTACTCAACGATTTGTAGATCGCTTTTCTCGCTTGTATACGCCAGCGGTTGTTCTCATTGCCGTTGCGGTTGCCCTGTTGCCTCCCCTGCTGGGTTGGGGAGGTTGGCTGGAGTGGCTCTATAAAGGGCTGGTATTGCTTGTTATTGCCTGCCCATGCGCCTTGGTTATCTCAACACCGGTCACAATTGTCAGCGGGCTTTCGGCTGCCGCACGACGTGGCATCTTGGTGAAAGGTGGGACATTTCTTGAGCAAGGCCGCCAGCTTAAGTGGATTGCCCTCGACAAGACCGGCACGCTTACTGAGGGTAAGCCGCAGTTGGTCGACCGCATCGTACTCACCGGACAGAAGAGTCAGGCGTTGGAATGGGCGGCCAGTTTGTCCTTGCGCTCAGATCATCCCGCTTCACAGGCTTTGAGCCATGCTCTGTTGCAAGAAGGTATTGCCTTAAAAGACGTACGGGATTTCTCAGCCCGGGCAGGACAAGGCGTGCAAGGCCGTATAGAGGATCAGCTCTACTTTCTGGGTAATCGCCGCCTGTTGGAGCGCGAAGGGCTGGCCTCCGAGAATCTACGGCACCGTATCGAATCGCTCGAGCAGACAGGTCAAAGTGTGGTGGCGCTTGCCAGCCAACAGGAGGTACTGGCGCTGTTCATCATTGCTGATCAAGTCAAGGAAACCAGCCAGAGCGCTGTCGCAGCACTTCATGCGTTAGGCATAAAAACCCTGGTGCTCAGTGGCGATAACCCTCACAGCGTAGACCGTATTGCCGGTCAGGTAGGCATCGATGAAGCGCATGGCTCGTTACTGCCCGAGGACAAGCTTGCGATTTTGGAGCAAAAGCAACGGAGCGGTGCTGTAATCGGTATGGTTGGCGATGGCATCAACGACGCCCCTGCTCTGGCTCGGGCTAACATCGGTTTTGCAATGGGCGCCGCCGGTACCGATGCGGCTATCGAAACGGCAGACGTGGCACTGATGGATGACGATTTGCGCAAACTGCCGGACTTCATTCGCCTCTCCCGTAGCACGCACCGCATTCTCATGCAGAATATTGCACTAGCCTTGGGAATCAAGGCGATATTCTTAGCGTTGACAATCATGGGCGAGGCCACGCTCTGGATGGCTGTCTTCGCCGATATGGGTACCAGCCTGATTGTGGTTGCAAACGGCCTGCGACTGATTCGACATCATTGATGGATGACCGCCGACACGCTGTTGGAACTCACCTGCCGATAGAGCGCTCTGCATAAGGTCTGTCAGCAGGAATGTTTCATGGATTACATCGATTTATTGCAATGGCCAGCCATGGCCGTGACCCTGATCGCAGCGTGGCTGGTTGCTTCCCAACGTGAAAACCGCCGAAACCTTGGGTTCTGGTGCTTTCTTGCCAGCAATGGATTATGGATCACCTGGGGCCTGCATACACAGGCGTATGCCTTGATCGTTTTGCAACTGGGGCTGGCATTCATGAACATCCGTGGTGTTCGCCGTAACCAGCTGAATACTTCAAAGGCTATGCGTGAGAGTCATACTTGAGCCAGACAGGCTAAAATAGCCAGCCTGTCTCCCTTATGACGCTCCCCATGACTTATAGCGTTTCCCCTATCGGCCATATCCGCTCTTGTTTCAAGGAGAAGTTCGCCATCCCTCGCCAGCCCCATTTGGCTCCGGCTGCCCGAGGTGTATTGGAGTTTGTGCCGCCGTTCGACCACCCGGATGCTGTACAGGGGCTAGAACACGTCAGTCATGTCTGGCTGCTGTTCCTCTTTCACCAGACATTGGAAGAGAAACCGCGTCTTAAAGTACGTCCTCCCCGCCTGGGAGGGAACCGTTCCCTGGGTGTCTTTGCGACGCGTGCCACTCACCGTCCCAATGGTATTGGGCAATCTGTGGTAACACTGGACGCTATCGAGCCGGGCCGGCTCAGGCTTTCAGGTATCGATCTGTTGGACGGTACCCCGGTGCTGGACATCAAGCCTTACGTGCCCTACGCCGATGCAATTCCAACTGCCTTTAATACCATAGCCAGTGCACCTCCCGATGGGATTCCGGTCCTCTGGACGCACGAGGCCCGCGTGCAGGCGGAGCAGCATGGAAAGCGTCTGAACGAGCCATTGGCCGCTCTGATTGAGCAATGCCTGACTCAGGACCCTCGTCCGGCCTATCAAGTCCCGCCGCCTGACCGCCGTTATGGTGTTCGCCTATGGGATGTAGACGTCCATTGGCATTATCCGGAGTCCAATGTCATCCGTATTCTGGATATCGAGCGTGCAGATAATGACTGAGTCTGGGTCAAAAGCTTTTCTGCGCCTGACCAGCCCTTACCGTAGACACAAAAAACCCGCCTCCAGGGCGGGTTTCGATAACGCGGGTAGCGCTTACTTCTCGACGAACGCACGCTCGATCAGGTAGTCACCCGGATCACCCATACGTGGAGAGATGGTCAGACCAAACTCGTTCAGCACTTCGCTGGTTTCGTCCAGCATGCTAGGGCTGCCGCAAATCATCGCACGGTCGTCCTGAGGATTGATCGGAGGCAGGCCGATATCTTCAAATAACTTGCCGCTGCGCATCAGATCGGTCTGACGACCCATGTTGCGGAATTCTTCACGCGTCACCAGCGGATAATAGATCAGCTTTTCGCGAACCATATCGCCAAAGTATTCATGCTCAGGCAGTACGTTGGTGATGAAGTCGGCATAGGCCAGTTCATTTACATAACGTACACCGTGAACCAGAATCACCTTCTCGAAACGTTCATAGGTTTCCGGATCCTGAATGGTGCTCAGGAACGGCGCCATGCCGGTGCCGGTGGATAGCAGATAAAGGTGCTTGCCAGGCTTCAGGTCGCTCAGAATCAGCGTACCGGTAGGCTTGCGGCTAACCATGAGGTTATCGCCTTCCTTCAGGTGCTGCAGGCGGGAGGTCAGCGGACCATCCGGAACCTTGATGCTGAAAAATTCCAGGTGCTCTTCATAGTTGGGACTGGCGATACTGTAGGCGCGCATCAGCGGACGGCCACCTTCGGTTTCCAGTCCAATCATGACGAACTGGCCGTTCTCGAAACGCAGCCCCGGATTACGGGTCGTCTTGAAGCTGAACAGTGTATCGTTCCAGTGGTGAACGCTCAGGACGCGCTCGGTGTACAGATTGCTCATGAAAAACTCCTAATCACCTGCCCAAAGACGCTGATGCCCGGCTCTGTCTCGCGGAGGCGGGACTACCTGCACGTGTGACCGCTCTGGATCGGGTTTGACAAAAAGGACGCGACCAAGCGCATTTGCGCGGCATTTTATATAACGCAAGAATATCCGTAAAATGAATAATTCGGATATCGGTTATCCAGTGAGCAGATATGAGATTCACGTTGCGTCAACTCGAAGTTTTCGTCGGCGTCGCCCGCCTGGAAAGTGTTTCCCGCGCGGCAGAGACGCTTGCGCTCTCACAATCGGCAACCAGCACGGCCTTGGGAGAGCTAGAGCGTCAGTTCGACTGCAAACTCTTTGACCGTGCAGGCAAACGGCTGACCCTCAATGCCTTGGGCCGCCAGTTATTGCCCAAGGCAGTTGCCTTGCTCGACCGCAGCGACGAGATCGAGAACCTGCTACGGGGCAAGACCGGATTCGGCTCACTGGAAGTCGGCGCCACGCTCACTATTGGCAACTATCTGGCTACGCTCCTGCTGGGTGATTTCATGCAACGTCATCCCGATTGCCGAGTGCGCCTGCATGTTCATAACACAGCGCATATCGTACAGCGCGTGGCTAACCATGATATTGATCTAGGCCTGATTGAGGGGGATTGCCAGGACGCGGATATTGAAGTCCACCCTTGGATTGAAGATGAGCTGGTAATCTTCTGTGCTCCGCAACATCCTTTAGCCAACCATCCAACGGTAGGTCTGGAAGAGCTGATTGATCAGGCCTGGATTCTTCGGGAGCAAGGCTCCGGTACTCGCCTGACGTTCGATCAGGCCATGCGTCATCATGCAGCGCCCCTGAATATTCGCCTGGAGCTGGAGCATACAGAGGCCATTATTCGGGCAGTGGAATCAGGTCTGGGCATCGGTTGCATCTCGAGGCTTGCCCTGCGCGATGCCTTCGAGCGCGGCAGTCTTGTCCCAATCGAAACTCCCAGCCTGGATTTGCGTCGTCAGTTCTGTTTTATCTGGCACCGCCAGAAATACCAGACGGCAGCCATGACCGAATTCCTGGCACTGTGTCGCAAGCTTACCGAGGGTATTGCACGTAGCGACCAGATCTTGCTGGCCCCCTTTAAGGAGCGTGCTACCCCAGCAGAATGATCGACCAGACGGCTGCAATCATCCACATTGCCACGAATTGAGCCGCACTGCCCAAGTCCTTGGCGTTCTTGGACAACTCATGCCATTCCAGCGAGACCCGGTCCACCACGGCTTCGATAGCGGCATTGAACAGCTCAACAATCAGCGAAAGCAGGCAGACACCCACCATGATTGCCCGCTCGCCTCGCGATACATCCAGCCAAAAGGCCAGCGGGATCAGGATGCAGCTCATCAGCACCAGCGAGCGGAAGGCAGCCTCTCCTTTGAAAGCCACCTTCAGACCGGCCAGGGAATAGCCCGTAGCCTTGATGACACGTTTAAGGCCGGTCTTGCCTTTATAGGGAGATATCACACCAGGCTCCATGCAGCGACTCAATAGAAGACTAGCCTGTAGCGTGTCGAAAAAGCGTGAAAACTCATCAGCCTGGAGTTGATTCGAGCTGTTGCAGCAACAGGGCAGCCTGCGTTCGGGTTCTCACACCCAATTTACGGAAGATCGCCGTTACATGCGCTTTTACTGTGGCTTCCGACACGCTGAGTTCATAGGCAATCTGCTTGTTCAACAGGCCATCGCATACCATGGTCAGCACCCTGAACTGCTGGGGCGTCAGGCTGGATAATCCGGCCTTCGCAGCCTTGGCTTCTTCGCTGAGGTTCGCAGCACCCTCTCCTTGGGCCGGCCACCAGGTATCACCATCCAGCACAAGGCGTACGGCTTGCTGGATCGTTTCCAGATCGCTGGATTTAGGTATGAAACCACTGGCACCGAACTCCCGTGCGCGCTGCACTACAGCGGCGTCTTCCTGAGCAGAGACCATGACCACCGGAATCTGTGGGTATTGCCCGCGCAGCAGCACTAGTCCGGAAAAACCATAGGCGCCCGGCATGTTGAGGTCGAGCAGGACCAGATCCCAATCAGTCTTGTGCGCCAGCTGAGCCTCGAGTTCGGCGATACTTGCCGCTTCCACCAGCTGTGCCTGCTGCCCCAAGCCAAGCGTCAAGGCTTGCTGCAGGGCGCTACGGAACAGCGGATGATCATCCGCGATGAGGATCTGATAGGCGGCCATCGGTAAATTGGTCCTTATTATGATTCTGTAATTTCAGCGGCTCAGAATGCCGAGCGTCCGACGACGGGTCAAGGCACTTTGCGACCATAATCACAGGGTTCCCAAAGTCACAGCCATCCGGCAGAGTGACGACTTTTGCCAAGCGAGCCTGTCATGCGTACCCAAGCCCTACGTGCCGATGTTCTCATGCTGATCACAGCCATGATTTGGGGGAGCGCCTTTATTGCACAGCGCGCCGGCATGGACTCCATCGGTCCGTTCCTCTTTACGGGACTTCGCTTTGCATTGGGTGCACTGACACTGATTCCAGTCCTGCTGGTGCTGCATCGCCGCGCCAGAACACCGATTAGCCTCGACCGTCGCGTAGTGGTCGGCGGCTGCCTGATGGGCCTGCTGCTTTCCATTGGCATCAACTTCCAGCAAGTGGGCCTGCTATTCACATCCGTGACCAACTCCGGTTTCATCACCGGACTCTATGTGATTGTAGTCCCCATTCTGGGTTTGCTGTTTGGCGAACGCACCGGCAGAGGCACCTGGCTAGGTGCCTGCCTGGCGGTGGCAGGCATGTGTCTGCTTAGCATAGGCGAGAATTTTAAGGTAGCTTCCGGCGATTGGCTGCAATTGGCCGGCGCCTTTGCCTGGGGAGCGCATGTGCTGGTGGTAGGGCATTTTGCGAGCCGCCATGATCCGATGCTACTGTCCATCCTTCAGTTCGCATTCTGTGCAGCGGTCAGCCTGACGCTGGCATTGCTGTTTGAGCCGATTCAAGCTCAGAACATTATTCAGGCCGCTCCCGCGCTGCTGTATGGCGGTATCATTGCCGCCGGCATCGGTTATACGTTGCAGGTCGTTGCACAGCGCGACGCCATTGCCTCCCATGCGGCAATCATTTTTTCACTCGAAGCCGTCTTTGCGGCCTTTTTTGGCGCCTGGCTGCTGGACGAGTCGCTTACCGCCCGCGGTTATCTGGGCTGCGCGCTCATGTTTATCGGCATGTTGGTCGCGCAGCTCTGGCCCAGAAAGGCCGTGGTCGAGCCCAAGGTGACAAACTAATCAGGGGAATGCGGCAACGAAGGGCTGCAATCGCTGATGCGCCGCGCTGAACGGATCTGTCTGGCGATTCTGTTTGGCGTTGAGATAACGTTCACTGAACACGTCCAGATAGGCATCAAGCGCCACCGCCGCTCTTTCCTCTCTCGCCAGCTCCAGACAAAGCGCAGCCACTTCTGCCGTACAGAGGTGCTCGCCTCGTGTGGAGCGTCGCAGGCGATAGCGGGAAAGCTCTTCAGGGCTCAGACTTAGCACCGGCAGGCTATCCAGATAAGGGCTCTTACGAAACATCTTTCGTGCTTCAGTCCAGGTAGCATCCAGCAGGACGAATAAAGGTCGCTTGCCCTGGACTGGCTCTACCGTTTGCACGACTCGTTCAGGCGCTGAGTATTCGGCCGGAAATACAAGATAGGGTTGCCATTGAGGATCGCTCAGCACGGCCAGTAGTGCGTCATCTACATCCGTTCTCGACCAGCCAAAGGCAAAACTGTCACTGACCACATCGGCAATCAGCCATCCGGTATTGCTTGGCTTGAGCGGCTCTACATCGTGCATGATCAGGCACATGCCTGCCGCGCATTCGACCGCAGGTCGCCACTCGCAGAAACAGTGAGGCAACGCAAGGCGACAACCCTCACAGCGTTGAACGCGGGATCCACGGGCAACAAAAGGTTTGCTGCTGCGCGCCAGACGATCATGACGCAGCCGGGCTACGGCATTTGGCGGACGGGAAGAAGAATTGGCAGAGCGGATATAAGGCATGAGAAGTACTGCGTGATTTACATGGGCAAGTTTAACAAAGGCTGTCCAGAACACATCTGGCATTTTGAAAGCGCCGACCACAGGAGTACCCTTTGCGTACCGCAATTAGCCTTTGCTTGCGAACATCACGGCTGCCCTGCGGTCGAAGCGAGCCTGATCTACGTTGGAGAGTTCAATGCTGCGTTATACTGCCCTCGCCCTTTGCTTCATCCTTCCTGCAGCGGCCCAGGCGGCCTCGCTGAAAGAACAAGAACTGTCGCAGATGCTGCAAAAGGTCGCGAAAGAAAGCAGCGTGGGGACTCCGCGCGCTATCAATGAAGACATTCTTGACCGTGGCTATACCGTTGAAGGGCGCCAGCTCATCAATCATTTGAGTGTACGTGCCAGCCATGCGCATCAGATGGAAGCCAACCCGGCGACGGTACGCACCCAGCTGGCCGCCAGTGTCTGCCGCAACACCGGCTACCGCCAGTTGTTAGCCCGTGGCGCCATGTTGGTGTACAGCTTTACCGAATACCAGAGCAATCGCCCGGTTGCGAACGAGCGCTTCGAAGCAGCCGATTGCGGTCTGAGCAAGTAAGCTTTCTTTGCCATGCCGCGTCTGGCATGGCCATTCAAGACAGGCATTTGCCTTTCTTACTCCGCGCCACGACTATGCTAAAGGCAAGGTAATCGCTGCCTGGAATGGCAGCTTGATTACACAGCAGTGGCTACCAGGAGTATGCAGATGAACCCAGACGCACAAGACGACTATCTGTCTCGTCATGTACAGGTCAGTGCCGAAGACCTTTCCCAAAAGATCGATGAGCTGCTGGCTCATACCGTTCCGGCCAACAGTCCCAATCTGTCTCTGTATCGCGACATGCTGTTGACCGTGGTTCGCATGGCCCAGGCAGACCGCAACCGTTGGGATGCCAAGATCATGATGCAAACCATGCGAGAGATGGAAAATGCCTTTCGTCATCTTGAGCAATACAAGCGACGGCGCAAGGTAACGGTTTTCGGATCAGCCCGTACGGCCGTGGATCATGAACTCTATGTGCTGGCCCGCACACTCGGCTCAGCCCTCGCTCAGCGGGACATGATGGTCATCACTGGAGCAGGTGGCGGCATCATGGCGGCAGCTCACGAAGGTGCCGGCTTGGACAATAGCCTGGGCTTCAACATTACCCTGCCTTTTGAACAACGGGCCAACCAAACCATGGACGGCACCGATCACCTGCTGTCCTTTCACTTCTTCTACGTACGTAAACTGTTTTTTCTCAAGGAAGCCGATGCACTTGTACTCTGCCCTGGCGGATTTGGCACCCTGGACGAAACCTTTGAAGTCCTTACGCTGATACAAACCGGTAAAAGCCCTCTCGTACCCGTCGTGCTACTGGATACACCTGAGGGTACGTTCTGGAAGGATGCGGTCACTTTTCTGAAAAAGAACCTGGCGGATGAGCGCTATATCCTGCCCAAGGACCTGAAACTGGCAACGCTGGTGCATACTGCGGAAGAGGCAGCAGAGATCATCAGCCGGTTCTACAGCAACTTTCATTCGACACGCTGGCTGAACGGTCAATTCGTGATGCGTCTGAACCATGCCCTAACATCCGAAGCGCTGGCGCATATCGATACGCACTTTGCGGACCTGTGCAAGAGCGGGCACTTCACTCAGCAAGCCTCGGGCAAAACCAACATCGACGAACCGGAATTTGCTCACCTGAGCCAGCTTTCCTTCAACTTCAATGGCCGCGATTATGGGCGCCTGCGCGAGTTGGTGGATTCACTGAACGATCCACAACATTGGCTACGCTGATCGAGAGGCGTTAGCCGGGCCCGCCCTATCAGTCATCTGGCGCGCCACGCAGCAATCGACTGACGCTGTCGATGGAGAAACCGCGGTAGCTCAAGAAACGTCCCTGCTGTGCGCGTTCCTTAGCGTCAGCGGGGCGCTTGCCTTTGAATTTGCGTTGCCAGACATCACGTAAATGAGCTGACCAGTCTTCCTCACACTCCGATAGGGCCTGTTCGATATCAGCACGGGCAAGACCGCGCTGGGCCAATTCCTCACGGATACGAACAGGTCCATAACCCGCCCGGGCACGACTTGCGATATAGCTACCCAGATAACGTGTCTCGCTCAGCAGCCCCTCTTCGGCCAGGCGATCCAGGGCTGCGTTGATCAGTTCATCCGGTGCCCCCCGCTTACGCAACTTGCGAACCAGCTCTTGTCGGCCATGCTCTCGGCGGGCCAGTAGATCCATAGCTGCTAGGCGAACAGCCGCTGGGGTATCGAGTTCAATAGACATTCAAACGCCCCGTAAAATTATCAGGCTGAAATAAAAAAGCCCTCGCACAGCGAGGGCTTTTATCAGGCAGAACCTTAGAAGTCAGCGTCAGCGCCCGCTTCGGCTTCTTCAGTGGCCGCCCCTTTAACGGGGGCCTGGCTTAGAAGCTTTTCGCGAATGCTCTTGTCGAGCGCATTACGTACTTCAAGGTTCTCTTCCAGGAACTTGGCCGCGTTAGCCTTACCCTGGCCAATCTTGGTTCCTTGGTAGCTATACCAGGCACCTGACTTTTCAACCAGACCCAGCTGTACGCCCAGATCAATGATCTCACCGTTACGGTAGATGCCCTTGCCGTACAGGATCTGGAATTCAGCCTGACGGAATGGTGGAGACACCTTGTTCTTGACGACTTTAACGCGGGTCTCGCTACCTACCACCTCGTCCCCTTCCTTCACCGCACCGGTACGGCGGATATCCAGACGGACCGAGGAGTAGAACTTCAACGCGTTACCGCCAGTTGTAGTTTCCGGGTTGCCAAACATCACCCCGATCTTCATACGGATCTGGTTGATGAAAATCACCAGGCAGTTGGCGGTCTTGATATTGCCGGTGATCTTGCGCAGCGCCTGAGACATCAGACGCGCCTGCAGACCTACGTGCATATCACCCATCTCGCCTTCGATTTCCGCCTTGGGCACCAGAGCAGCTACGGAGTCGACGATGATCACGTCTACGGCATTGGAGCGCACCAGCATGTCGGTGATTTCCAGCGCCTGTTCACCGGTATCCGGCTGGGAAACCAGCAGGTCGTCAACATTGACGCCCAGCTTGCTGGCATAATCCGGATCCAGCGCATGCTCTGCGTCAACGAAGGCACAGGTTGCGCCCTGCTTTTGCGCCTCAGCAATGACGGACAGGGTCAGCGTAGTTTTACCCGACGATTCCGGACCGTAGATTTCTACGATACGGCCCTTGGGCAGACCGCCGATCCCCAGGGCGATATCGAGACCGAGCGAACCGGTGGAAATAGCCGGAATTGCCTGACGCTCATGATCACCCATGCGCATGACTGCGCCTTTGCCAAACTGACGCTCAATTTGACCCAGGGCCGCGGCCAGGGCGCGCTTTTTGTTGTCGTCCATTAAAATCCTCTCGCAAGAAGGTAGGCCAGACGGCCGTGGAAAGCACTGTATATGTGAACAGTATTAAAGCATAAGAAGGGCTCGCTGGCTACCTTTCGATGCGATTTTCTCATGTCGAAATTCGCAATAATCCTTCCAATGCAGCCACAACGGTCTGAGCCCTGACAGCAGCTCTGTCGCCAGGAAAAAAATGTTTCTCGCTATAGATGTCAGAGCCGTTTCCCCACGCCAGCCAGACCGTCCCGACAGGCTTTTCTGGAGAGCCGCCACCCGGGCCTGCGATACCACTGACCGCAACAGCGAACCGGGCCCCGCTGCGTGCCTGCGCCCCACGTACCATGGCCTCGACAACCGCCTGACTGACAGCGCCTACCTCCATAAACAAGTGATCCGGCACATCCAGCTGGGCCGTTTTCTGGGCGTTGGAATACGTCACAAATCCCGCTTCGAACCAGGCAGAGCTGCCCGCTACGCGGGTAATGGCTTCGGCAATACCGCCGCCGGTGCAGGACTCGGCAGTTACGACCTGTGCCTTCAATGCCGATAACCGTTTGCCCAGCTCAGCTGATAACTCATCGATAGTCATTGTGTGGCCCTGAGAAGATGGCGAGGCGAAACCTTTATTGTACAAGGTTGTGAGCTTTCTATATGAGGGCTGCCGCTCGTCGGTTCAAGCCAGGCGTACTCTTGCCAAGCCACAGAACAAAATGGTTTTCTGAAACCGGTTTCAAAGCCTGTCGTTCCATAGACAAGAACTCCACAATATTAGGGAGCAGGCCCATTGGATATGCCTCTTCAAAGCATGCGGCCGCCGCGTGCCACTATCAATCAGGTCGCTCAGGAAGCAGGCGTTTCCAAGGCGAGCGTTTCTCGCTATATCAGCGGAGACAGGCAACTCCTATCAGATGCGCTGGCGTTGCGCATCGAGCTGGCAATCGAAAAGCTTGGCTTTCAGCCTAATCAAATGGCGCGAGGTCTTAAGCGCGGCCGCAGCCGGCTTATCGGTATGCTGGTAGCCGACATGCTCAATCCCTATTCCGTTGCCGTCATGCATGGCGTCGAGACGGCCTGCCGTCGGCATGGCTATTCTCTCATCGTATGTAACACTGATCGAGATGACCTCCAGGAAGAGCGCCACCTGAATGCGCTTCAGTCCTATAACGTGGAAGGCTTGATCGTCAACACGCTGGGTCACCATCCCCGAGAGCTTCAGCAACTGCATCGAGAACTGCCCATGGTATTGCTTGATCGCAAGCTGGATGGTCTGGATGCTGATCTCGTTGGGCTGGATAACACACAGGCCATTCGGTTGGGTCTTGAGCATTTGCTTGAGCGGGGCTACCGCGACCTGCTCATGGTGACCGAAGATCTGGACGGAACCAGTTCACGAGAAGAGCGCGCCCGAACCTTCATTCACTACCTGTCGCCCCGCGCGGGTGTGCGAGGGCGCGTCAGCTCCTCCGCCGGTTTCAGCGCTGCGCTACTTGAGCAGCTCGCGCATTTTCTCTCCGATACCAATCATGGTCCCAAAGCCATCATGGCGGCGAACGGCATTGCCGCGCTCGCTGTGACAAAAGGCCTCAGGGAATTAGGTTACAGAACGTTTGAATCGGTTGGACTAATCGCCCTGGACGATCTTGACTGGTATCCATTGGTAGGCGACGGCATTACCGCCATTGCTCAACCAACCCATGCGCTGGGCGTAGCCGCATTGGAGTATCTGCTGGAACGCCTGCGAGGCGATGTGTCGAGCTCACGGACGCTGGCATTACCGGCCGAACTGGTGGTACGCGGCTCTACCCCGGCGCGACGTTAAAACAACAATGTGGGGGCGGCACACTGTGCTCGACCTTCAATGAAACCGGTTTCAGGAGGCGTTATGAAACCTGATGTCGTAGTGACTACTTCTGCCTTTGGTGCTGATGCCGTACGCGCTCGCGGTCAGGAAAATTTCCTTCCGCTGATAGCAGGAGCCGGCGCCAGTACCGTCGAGATACGTGACGAACTGTTCGATGACATGCGACCTGAGCTATCTGCCCTGGGTAACAGCATAGCTGCACAGGGACTGGAATGCGTCTACTCGGTCCCCATCGAGCTATGGTCACAAGGCGAGCATCAACCCACCCGTGAGTTACAGCCTGCGATGGTACGCGCCGCCCGCCTTGGAGCGCATACGCTCAAGATCTCCCTTGGCCACTTCACACCTTACTGTGACATGGAAGCATTGGGTCACATGCTGGACGCCAGCTCAGTGCGTCTGCTGATTGAAAATGACCAGACTCCGCAAGGGGGTCGACTCAAGGCCTTACAAACGTTTTTTGATGTTGTGCAGCGAATGAAACTGCCTATCGGCATGACCTTCGATGTCGGCAACTGGCACTGGCAGAACGAGCAACCAGAAACGGCCGCACAATTACTGGGATGTTACGTGGAGTACATCCACTGCAAGGCTGTTCGCGAGCGCAACGGCCGTCTTCATGCGATGCCCCCTGAAGCCGAGGATCTGAAACGCTGGGCGCGGCTATTTACTCATTTCAAGACAGGACTGCCACGCGCCATCGAATTTCCCCTGCAGGGCGACGTGGTTCGCGAGACCCAGCGTCATGTCGAGGCATTGGGCCGTCTTGGTACCACTCAGCAGGAGATGCACCATGCCTGATTACGACGTGCTGGCCTTTGGCGAGACGATGACAATGTTCGTGGCTGAAGAGCCCGGTGACCTGGCCAACGTCGAGCACTTCGGCAAGCGTATCGCCGGGGCTGACAGCAATGTCGCCATTGGCCTGACCCGTCTGGGTTTGAAAGTAAGATGGTTGTCACGGGTAGGCGATGACTCCCTGGGCCGTTTCATTCGTGCAACGCTTGAACGCGAGGGGGTCGACTGCAGCCGGGTTGCCATCGACCCCAAGCACACTACGGGCTTTCAGTTCAAATCGAGGGAAATCGATGGCCGTGATCCCATCGTGGAGTACTTTCGCAAGGGGTCAGCCGCCAGTCACCTATCGATAGAGCATGACTTCGATGACGCCCTACTGGATGTTCGCCATGTACATGCGACGGGTATTCCACCCGCCCTTTCAGATTCGCTTCGCGAACTGACCTACCACTTGATGAACAGTGCACGCCAGCAGGGCCGTAGTGTGTCCTTTGATCCCAACCTGCGTCCCTCCCTTTGGCCTAGCGAAGCCCGCATGCGTGAGGAGATTAACCGCCTCGCCAGTCTGGCCCACTGGGTACTGCCGGGCTTGGCCGAAGGCAGGTTACTTACCGGCTATGACACTCCCGAAGACATTGCTGCCTTCTATCTGAACCAGGGCGCCCAGGTGGTTGCTATCAAGTTGGGACCGGAGGGTTCCTACTACCGCACCCATGAAAGCGAGGGTCACGTTTCTGGCTATCCGGTGGAAAACGTCGTCGATACCGTCGGCGCTGGCGATGGCTTCGCAACCGGTTTTGTCAGTGCCTGCCTCGAGGGCCTGGATGTTTCCGCTGCCGTGGCCCGGGGTAACTGGATCGGTGCAAAGGCCGTACAGGTTATCGGAGATATGGAAGGTCTGCCCTACCGCCACGAGCTGCCATAACACCTGGACACCCCATGGACAACAACAATAAGCCCACAGGTATATCGTCATGAATGCAACCTCCTCCATTGCCACCCGCCGCTGGTGGTACATCATGCCCATCGTGTTCATCACCTACAGCCTGGCCTATCTGGACCGGGCCAACTATGGATTCGCGGCCGCTTCCGGCATGGCTGATGACCTGGCCATTACTCCAGCCATGTCGTCGCTACTGGGTGCTCTGTTCTTTCTTGGCTATTTCTTCTTTCAGGTGCCTGGCGCGATATACGCTGAAAAGCGCAGCGTAAAAAAGCTGATCTTCTGGAGCCTGATCCTATGGGGCGGCTGTGCCACATTGACCGGCGTGATTCCAAACGTACAGGCCCTGATTGCGATTCGCTTCCTCCTGGGCGTGGTTGAGGCAGCGGTCATGCCGGCCATGCTGGTTTATCTCTGTCACTGGTTTACCCGTGCGGAGCGCTCCCGGGCCAATACCTTTTTGATCCTGGGTAATCCCGCAACCATTCTCTGGATGTCGGTCGTCTCGGGCTACCTGGTGCATACCCTCAACTGGCGCTGGATGTTCATCATCGAGGGCTTTCCCGCCATTATCTGGGCCTTTATCTGGTGGCGCCTGGCCGATGACCGTCCCGCACAGGCCAAATGGCTGAGCACTCAGGAAAAGCAGGACCTCGAGAGCGCGCTTCAGGCTGAACAGGTGGGTATGAAACCCGTCAAGAATTACCGGGAGGCCTTTCGCTCGCCCAAAGTCATTCTGCTGTCTGCCCAGTATTTCTGCTGGAGTATTGGCGTATATGGTTTCGTGATCTGGCTTCCTTCCATCCTGAAACAGGCCGCTCAGCTGGATATTGTCGAGGCTGGCTGGCTATCCGCTCTGCCTTATCTGATGGCGGTCCTTGCCATGCTGGCGGTCTCCTGGATGTCCGACAAAACCCTCAACCGCAAACGCTTTGTGTGGCCGCCGCTACTGATCGCCGCCCTCGCTTTTGCAGGGTCGTTCATGCTGGGCACTCAACATTTCTGGTGGTCCTACACCTTGCTGGTTATCGCAGGTGCCTGCATGTACGCGCCTTACGGTCCGTTCTTCGCCATCGTGCCGGAGATCCTACCCAGCAACGTAGCGGGTGGAGCTATGGCGCTTATCAACAGCATGGGAGCACTGGGTTCCTTTGTTGGCTCCTACATCGTGGGTTATCTAAACGGTGTTACCGGTACTCCTGCTGCGTCCTATGTCTTCATGGGCAGTGCACTTCTCGTCTCTGCCGTGCTGACTATGCTCCTGCGTTCCGCTCCTACTGCCAGCCAGGAAACAGCCAAGAACGCACAGCCGATGCGTACGGCCACCTCTCACTGAACAGGACTGCTCATGAAAAAGCGTGTCATTGCCTACAAGAAATTCTCACCCGCGCTGACTGCTCGCCTGCAGGAAGCAGCTGAGCTGATCTATGTCGATGTAACCGGTACGCATGGTCTGGCACCGCTGGAAGACGCCTTGCCAGACGCGCACGGCCTGATTGGTTCCAGCGTCAAACTCAACGCTGAACTGCTGGACAAGGCACCTCACTTGGAAGCCATTGCTAGCGTATCGGTAGGCTACGACAACTATGACCTCGATTACCTTACCCGCCGCTGCATTCTCTTGTGCAACACCCCGGATGTACTGACGGAAACAGTCGCTGACACAGCTTTCGCCTTGATCCTGTCGACCGCCAGACGTGTGGTTGAGCTTGCGAACTATGTCAAGGCGGGAGACTGGCAGGCCAGCTTGGGGGAGCCCCTCTTCGGCAGTGATGTTCATGGCAAGACGCTGGGAATAGTGGGAATGGGCCGGATCGGATCGGCGATTGCCCGTCGCGGTCACTTCGGCTTTGGCATGACTATCCTCTACAACAGCCACTCACCCAAGCCGGATATCGAACGGGAGTTCGCCGCACAATACCGCTCCCTGGACCAACTACTGAGCGAGGCGGACTTTATTTGTGTCACCGTACCGCTAAGCCCTGAAACAACGCGGCTTATCGGGGCGCGGGAGTTCGCGTTATTAAAACCGGAAAGCTTTTTCATCAACATCTCTCGTGGCAAGGTGGTTGATGAGAAGGCCCTGATCGACGCGCTTCAAAAGCAGCAGTTCAAAGGTGCCGGTCTGGATGTCTTCGAAAAGGAGCCGCTTCCGGCAGACTCCCCCCTGCTGAACCTGCCCAATGTGGTCGCTACACCCCATATCGGTTCGGCAACCCATGGCACGCGCGAAGGCATGGCACGCTGCGCGGTCGACAATCTGCTGGCTGCCCTGTCAGGTAAGCGCCCGCCTGATCTGGTCAATCGGGAGGCGTGGGAACGACGTAGCCAGTAAAGGTGAATCCACCTCGCGAGCGGCTGTCCAATGTCTGTCGATTACATGAGGGAAACCACCATGGCTGCAAATAAAGAAGAAATTGCCGAACTGCTCCAGCAAGCCCGTATGCAGGCTGGCAAAGCGGCCGATCAAGATCAGCCTGCTTATTACCGTGATGCCTTCGAGGCACTTGCCCAGGCGATTGAAAAGCTGGCAGAGGCTGCAGGCGAGTCCCACCATGACAAAGTGGTTCGCGCCGTTGAAGAGTTTCAAGGAGATGAAGGCATCTGAATACCCTGCCAGACCATCCAAACGCCCGGATCATCCGGGCGTTTCTACATTCGAAACGCACCTTTCATCACGCAACCGTCATCCTACTTTCACAGCGCGGCAACCTCTGCGACCTCTCGTCGCACCCATGAAACATAGCGAAGCCTCTCCCTGTCGGACCTTGGGTAGGCACCTTGAATGGGCCTAAGCGAGTTGCTTGAGGGCAACTCACCCTTTCACGTCCCAACAGGAGAATGAAATGGTTGATGTAAACAGCATTAAAGAACACGCCGAAATCGTAGGATCCGATGGCCAGCACGTTGGCACAGTCGATCACCTGGAAGGCACTGATCGTATCAAGCTGACCAAGCAGGATCAGGATGCCAATGGCCAGCACCACTATATTCCGCTGTCCTGGGTGAAGTCTGTCGAAGGCGGCAAGATTCAACTGGTCAAGACGCGTGACGAAGCCGAGCGCTCCTGGCAGGCAGCCTGACCGGGTCATTACCGGTATGAGTGATTGCCGCTCATACCGGCCCCTCGATATTTATTCCCAAACATGATGATAGGCCGCCTCTAGAGCGGCGAATGGCATACACTTCGGACCGCCACCGACGGACGATCATCATGAATCACAACACCACCCTTGTTTTCATCATTCTGTTTTCAGCCATGCTTATCACAGGCTTCGCCAGAAATCAGCATCCTGTCGGCTTGGCCCTGCTATGGGCAGGCACATTGGGCATGCTGGGCCTGATCATCGCCATCATTACCCGCGCCCTTTCCATTTGCAGCCCCCTTGAAGCTTTTTTCCGCCTCTGTTGAAACGTCCGGCTATCAGGCCACGCGCTCAGGCGACTGATGAGGCTGCAACGGCGGCGTTAATGGAGGCAGGCCATAGGCTGCACGCGCAGCATCGCACCGCTCATTATGCTCACCATTGATCCATGAGGCTTCGAACTCACGGCAAGGGCTCGGTCGGCTCTCATACATGGTGCAACGCGTACCGCAGCCTACATCGCCCAATAGGCTGACGCAGCGTGCAGGTTTGGTATCAGTACCTACCATCGCAACGTGGTGAGGAGTAACCCCCACCGTCAACTCATCCGGCACCAGGCCACCGGCGGACCGGCATTCACCCCAGTAGAACGACACACGAAAAAACGCGCAGCAAGCACCGCAGTTAAGGCAAGGATTATCGGTCGACATGTTTGGCAGAACACCAGAAAAAACCGGACGAATGCCGGCGAGAGAAGCGTCATTTTATTCGCGGCAAAGCCGTTGTGAAGGGGGGTTGAGAGAAAATTTAGTACCTCCTGGACGATAGGCTGATAGCGTCTTTACCCATCAGTCACCCGCTTCCGGCTACCGCTTGGGTTTAACGCCTCAACAGCCTCCTACCCGGTGCTTTTTATCCGACGATACCGACAAATCCGGTAGAATTGTCGACCCTGTAAAACGACCCCGCGAGTGAATGACCTGTATGGAAAGCCTTTCCAACCATACGCCAATGATGCAGCAATACCTGAAGATCAAGCATCAGCACCCTGAGCAGCTGCTCTTCTATCGCATGGGTGATTTTTACGAACTTTTTTATGATGATGCCAAAAAGGCGTCCAAGCTGCTCGACATCACACTGACTGCCCGTGGCGCGTCGGCAGGCAAGCCTATCCCCATGGCGGGCATCCCCTTTCACTCAGCCGAAGGGTATCTGGCCAAACTGGTCAAACTGGGTGAGTCCGTAGTCATCTGCGAGCAGATCGGCGATCCGGCTACCAGCAAAGGCCCCGTGGAGCGTCAGGTCGTCAGGATTCTTACGCCTGGCACAGTCAGTGATGAAGCCCTGCTGGATGAGCGACGCGATAACCTGCTCGCCGCCATTCTAGGCGATCACAAACTGTTCGGTCTTGCGGTCCTGGACATCACCAGTGGACGCTTTGTTGTTCAGGAGCTATCCGGCTGGGAGCCGCTCATGGCCGAGATCGAGCGACTCAACCCGGCCGAGCTGCTTATTCCTGATGACTGGCCGCAGGGCCTACCTATCGAGAAGCGCCGCGGACTTCGCCGTAGAGCACCCTGGGACTTCGACTGCGACACGGCTGTCAAGAGTTTATGCCAGCAATTCGGTACGCAGGACCTCAAAGGCTTTGGCTGTGACAAGCTCAAACTGGGCATCGGTGCGGCTGGTAGCCTGCTGGCCTATGCCAAAGAGACGCAGCGTACTGCGCTTCATCACCTGCGCAGCCTGCATCACGAGCGCCTGGACGACACGGTCATTCTGGATGGCGCCAGCCGTCGCAACCTGGAACTGGATACCAATCTCTCCGGCGGCCGTGAGAATACACTGCAATCGGTGGTCGATCGCTGCCAAACGGCCATGGGTAGCCGCCTTCTGACTCGCTGGCTCAACCGCCCCCTGCGCAACCGCAGCGTCATCCAGGCGCGCCAAGACGCCATTACCTGCCTGTTGGAGCAATACCGCTTCGAACAGCTGCAACCTCAACTGAAAGAGATCGGCGACATAGAGCGTATCCTGGCCCGAATCGGACTGCGTACGGCTCGCCCGCGGGATTTGGCTCGTCTGCGCGACGCGCTCTCGGCGCTCCCCGGATTACAGCACGGCATGCAGGATCTGGTAGCGCCTCATCTCAACGACCTGGCCAAAAGCATCCAGACCTATCCCGAACTGGCGGATACGCTTTCTCGCGCTGTTGTCGACACTCCGCCAGCAGTCATCCGCGATGGCGGCGTCATCAAGCGCGGCTACGATGCCGAGCTGGACGAGCTACAGACCTTGAGCGAGAACGCCGGGCAGTTTCTGATGGATCTCGAAGCTCGGGAAAAGGCTCGCACCGGCCTTTCCGGCTTGAAAGTTGGCTACAACCGCGTCCATGGTTACTTCATCGAGCTACCCCGGATGCAGGCTGAGCAGGCACCAGCTGACTATATTCGCCGACAGACGCTCAAAGGGGCCGAGCGCTTCATTACGCCGGAGTTGAAGGCGTTTGAAGACAAGGCCTTGTCAGCCCAGAGCCGTGCACTGGCCCGTGAAAAGGTCCTGTATGAAGCCTTGATCGATAGCCTCATCGAACAGCTTGCCCCCCTTCAGGACACCGCGGCGGCCTTGGCCGAGCTTGATGTACTGAGCAACCTGGCCGAACGTGCACTGAACCTCGACCTCAATCGACCGAATTTTGTCGATGAACCCTGCCTGGAAATATCACAGGGCCGTCACCCCGTTGTGGAGCAGGTGCTGGATGCCCCGTTTGTAGCCAACGACCTGAACCTGAATAACGATACGCGGATGCTGATCATTACCGGCCCGAACATGGGCGGTAAATCCACCTATATGCGTCAGACCGCCCTGATCGTTCTCCTGGCACATATCGGTAGCTTCGTACCGGCAGCGGCGTGCCGCCTGTCCCTGGTAGACCGCATCTTTACCCGAATTGGCTCAAGTGATGACCTAGCAGGCGGGCGCTCGACCTTTATGGTCGAAATGAGTGAAACCGCCAACATCCTGCACAATGCCAGCGAGCATAGCTTGGTCCTCATGGATGAAGTCGGGCGAGGCACCAGTACCTTCGACGGCCTGTCATTGGCCTGGGCCGCTGCTGAACAGCTGGCCAAGCTGCGTGCCTACACTCTGTTTGCAACACACTACTTCGAGCTTACGGTTCTGCCAGACAACGAGCCGGTAGTAGCCAACGTGCACCTCAATGCCACTGAGCACAACGATCGGATTGTCTTCCTGCACCATGTTCTGCCCGGCCCGGCCAGCCAGAGCTACGGCCTTGCGGTCGCTCAACTGGCAGGTGTACCTAGTCAGGTCATCCAGCGGGCCCGTGAGCATCTGGCGCATTTGGAAAAGACCAGTCTGTCCCACGAAGCCCCGAAAACGATCAGCCAGGCACCTCAACCCATGCAGGCCGATCTGTTTGCAGCGGCTACGCATCCGCTGTTGGATGAGATGGAAAAACTGAATCCCGACGAGCTGACGCCACTTAAAGCGCTGCAGCTTATCTATGAATGGAAAAAGCGTATCTGACAACCCGATGACGGGGATTGGCCTAATACTGCTAAAATCCCGCGCCTAGCCGCCTGAGGAGTTCTAATAATGACTTTTGTTGTCACCGACAACTGCATCAAATGCAAATATACCGACTGTGTAGAAGTATGCCCGGTGGACTGCTTTTACGAAGGCCCCAACTTTCTGGTCATTCATCCAGATGAGTGCATCGACTGCGCTCTATGCGAGCCGGAATGCCCTGCACAGGCTATCTTCTCTGAAGATGAGGTACCGGAAAACCAGCAGGAATTCATAGAGTTGAACCGTGATCTCTGTGAAGTCTGGCCGAACATCACCGAGAAGAAAGAAGCGCTGGCCGATGCGGAAGAGTGGGACGGCAAGCCTAACAAGTTGCAGTACCTGGAGCGCTGATCAGGGCTTGAACCCAGCTGTTCAGGCGCTGCATTTGTTGCACGCATCTAAAAGGGCGAGTTAACTCGCCCTTTGTCTTTGTTTATTCATCTGCCGCACCACCCTGCAACCCGCTCTCTTTCTCCGCTGCCTAGAGCATTAGAGAACCTCCCGTGACTCACCTCTGCCACCTCGTTATCACGTTGCCGATGGCTTTCGCGCGCCTATAAAAAAGCCCAACTCAACGTCGGGCTTTAGTGCCAATTAGAAGGCTTATTGAAACAACGAGTCGCTCGACAAGCCGTTACGCTCAAAAATCTCGCGCAACCGCTTTAGGGCCTCGACCTGTATCTGCCGTACCCGCTCGCGGGTCAGGTTGATCTCCTGCCCGACTTCTTCAAGCGTACAGCTTTCATGCCCGCGCAAGCCAAAACGCCGGACAACCACCTCACGCTGCTTGTCCGTCAACTCCGACAGCCATTGGTCAATGCTCTGACTGAGGTCGTCATCCTGCAATAGTTCGCACGGATCGCTTGGCCTATCGTCGGTAAGCGTATCGAGAAGCGTCTTGTCTGAATCAGGCCCCAAAGACACATCAACAGAGCTAATCCGCTCATTAAGTCCCATCATCCGCTTCACCTCTTCCACTGGCTTTTCCAGCAGACAGGCGATCTCTTCCGGCGACGGCTCATGATCAAGCTTTTGCGCCAGTTCACGGGCAGCCCGCAAATACAGATTAAGCTCCTTGACCACATGAATGGGCAGACGAATCGTCCTCGTCTGGTTCATGATGGCACGCTCGATGGTCTGTCGGATCCACCAGGTCGCGTAGGTTGAGAAGCGGAAGCCACGCTCAGGATCGAATTTTTCTACCGCGCGAATCAGCCCCAGGTTGCCTTCCTCGATCAGATCGAGCAGGGACAGCCCCCGATTCACATAACGGCGAGCAATCTTCACCACAAGACGAAGGTTGCTCTCAATCATACGGCAGCGGCCAGCGGGATCTCCCTTTTGCGCTAATCGCGCAAAATGAACCTCTTCCTCAGGAGAAAGCAGTGGAGAGAAACCGATTTCATTGAGATACAACTGAGTCGCATCGAGCGCCCGGTTGTAATCGATATGCTTGGTTTGCTTGGACGTACGTGATTGAAGTGCTTTAGGCGCATCACCCAGTAGCTGTGATGCATCAAATGACCCTTCTTCGAATGAGACGGAAGTTTCCAGCAGGAGCACTTCGTCACTCATGTCAAACTCGGGTTCTTTTTTATTAAGCGCCATGATCAATGTCCCTTGCTTGAGTTCGACAACAAGCCCGGGCGTGATCAATCCCCCTGATTACGCCTGAACCCGTCCCCCTAGCGCTGGAACGGGTCAGACAACGAGTCAACGATTTGGCAAATATTGCAGAGGATCTACGGGTTTACCCTGCCGGCGAATCTCAAAATGCAGCTTCACCCGGTCGGCTCCTGTAGAACCCATCTCGGCGATTGTTTGCCCGACCTTGACCTGTTGCCCCTCCCGAACCAGAAGCCTGCGATTATGACCGTACGCACTGACGTAGGTTTCGTTGTGCTTGATGATAATCAGCTCACCGTAACCCCTTAACCCATTGCCTGCATACACGACGGTTCCACCAGAAGCCGCCAGAACAGGCTGTCCCAAATCTCCGGCTATATCAATGCCTTTATTCAAACTGCCGTTCGAGGAGTACCGGGAAATCAGTGTGCCCTTAGTGGGCCAGGCCCAGCCTGCAGAAGTCTTGGCAACCTCGACAGTTGGTGTAGTCGCCGGAGGCGCCGTTACCGGCGGAGGCGCAGCTGGAACGCTCTGCGCTACGGGTGGAGAGGCGGGTGCAGGCGTAGCCACAGGCGTGTTCGTACTAGCCGGAGCGGTGGAAACAGGCGCAGACGACACGGTTTGTACGGGTCTTCGAGAGGTAGTTGCGACCGTACTGGAGCTGCTGCCGCCAAAGTTGATTTTTTGGCCAACATGGATGACATACGGTGGAGAAATACCGTTATGAGCAGCAAGGCTTCGCCAATCCCATCCATTACGGGAGGCTATAGCGTAGAGGGTATCCCCCCGCCGAACGGTATATTGTCCTTTTGTAACACGGTATGTATTTGCCGAACCACCGGAGCGATCAACGACTTGTACACCTCGGGATGAGGAGCTGGAGCATCCTGACAAGACGAGACTTAGCATCAGAGCCACTACCACGCTGATCCCACTACCGTTGCGAATCCCTCGCAGCCGGGCCTTAAGAAGCCTCACTCCTTCCCCCTTAGAAAGCTTGTACGTCAACGCAAGCCGAATTGGCCGCTGTATTGACCATTGCCAATGCTATCGTTCCCTGACGAAGGGGTCAGGCCAACGGTCCATTCAGAAGTGGAACAAAGCGCACAGAATCGAGCACTTGACGTGAAAAACCTTCTTCCTGGCGTTCGATCAACAATAATTGCTGCTCTTCGCCCTCACCTACCGGAATCACGAGACGTCCACCCGGTGCCAGCTGATCCAGCAAGGCTTGAGGCACTTCACGAGCCGCCGCTGTTACGATGATGCCGTTATAGGGAGCCAGGGCTGGCCAGCCCTCCCACCCATCTCCCCAGCGAAATACGACGTTGCGCACATTAAGTTCGACCAGGCGCTCTTTGGCTCGGTCCTGCAGCGACTGAATACGCTCAACAGAGAACACACGCTCAACCAGTTGGGCCAGCACCGCAGTCTGGTAGCCGGATCCCGTACCGATCTCCATGACTTTATCCAGCGGACCGGCTGCCAGCAGCAGCTCGGTCATGCGAGCCACCATGTACGGTTGAGAAATGGTCTGGTTATGACCAATGGGCAGTGCCGTATCTTCGTAAGCGCGGTGCGCCAGGGCTTCGTCGACAAACAGATGACGGGGCGTGCGGCGAATCACTTCCAGCACCTGCGCATTGGACAGGCCTTCCTCATAAAGCCTTTGAATGAGCCGTTCGCGAGTCCGCTGCGAAGTCATGCCGATCCCATGACGCTGCATATGCTCTTGCCCCTGATTCATCGAAACATCTCCTCTAGAACAGCCAGCCCGGCAAACCCTTCATGGAAGGTCCGATCCAACTGTAGCGGCGTAATCGATACGTAACCTTGCATCACCGCATGAAAATCCGTGTCCGGGCCACTGTCTTCAGCATCACCCGCGACTGCGATCCAGTACCCTTCCTTACCCCTGGGATTAACGTCCCTGACCGGAGGCTTGGCACGTGCACGATGGCCCAACCGGGTCAGCCGAACCCCTTTAATGTGCTCAAGCGGCAAGTTGGGTATGTTGACATTCAGCACCGTACGCGGCGGTAGATCGAACTGCGTATGAGCTTCGACCAGCTGCCGGGCGATTTGCGCGGCCGCCGAAAGATTATCCGGAAGCCGTGATAAGAGCGAGAAGGCAAAAGCCGGACGATCAAGAAAGCGACCTTCCAGCGCCGCTGCCACCGTTCCCGAGTATAGAACGTCATCGCCCAGGTTGGCGCCCAGGTTAATACCTGATATGACCATGTCAGGCGTATGCTCCAGCAGACCGTTGATGCCCAGATGCACACAATCGGTAGGCGTACCGTTTATACCGATATAACCATTAGGCAACCGCTGTGGATGCAACGGACGATCCAGCGTCAAGGCGCTGCTGATTCCACTCATATCCGTCAATGGCGCTACCACGGTGCACTCGGCATAGTCGTCCAGCGCCGCATGCAAGGCAGCAATGCCGGGTGAAAGAACGCCGTCATCGTTGGCAATCAAAAGTCGCATGGAGTATCCGTCTGTCCTGCCGTGGCCAGCGAGACGAGCTCACGCACTACAACGGTAGCAAAGCAGCCAGCCGGCAAGACGAAATCAAGTTGCAGAATGTCAGGCTCGGGATAATGCCATGACAAACCGTTAATAGGGAGGCGAAGAATGCGCCGTTCATGCCGAAGCCCCGCATCAGCAAGCCAGGCGGGCAATCCGGCCGCATCGGCGGCTACACCCTGTTCTTCCTGTTGGACTGCGCCACCGGCAGGTGAGTCACCTTCTCCCCAGAGCGGGCCGGTAGGGTGAAGGTCAAGGGCCGTCAGCCGGGGGTCGGAGCACTCTGCCTCCCCCGCAGGGAAAAAGCTGCGGCTGTCAGTGAAGGCCAACAGATCGCCAACCCTGGCCAGATTCCAGCTTCCGGCGGCAACACGTTGCGCCAATACCTGATTGAACAGGTAGCTACGCGCTGCGGACAGTATGCGGGAACGGCGATTACGCTGTTCGGGCAACGTGCCTTGCTGTGCGAAATGCCGCGCCTCGTCCAAGTTGCCACCCTCGTACCCGAAGCGTTGCAGTCCGAAGTAATTCGGTACGCCTTCAGCGGCTATCTTGCTCAGCCGCTCCTCCAGCTTATCCCTGTCAGCCGCCAGCTCGGTCAGCCTGAGCGTGAATCCATTGGCTGCGTGAGCGCCGCGCTGAAGCTTACGGCGGTGCCTGGCCCGCTTCAGGATGCACAGGGCATCGCCTTCAGCAGCGCTGAGCTCAGGGTCGGTCTTTCCTGGAAGGTGCAGGCTGAACCATTGACGCGTGAGCGCCTGTCGATCCTTGAGCCCTGCATAACTGATGGCCCGCAGTGGAACACCAGCCGCGCGCGCCAAACGACGTGCAGCCTCCTCTGTGTTGAGGCCTCGCTTCTCGACCCAGAGCCAGAGATGTTCACCCTCGCCTTCCAAGGGAATATCGAGCACCTCGTTCACTTGAAAGTCTTCGGCAGTCGCCTTCAATACAGCGGTACCACAGACCGGTCCATGAGCCGTCGGGCCTAGCAGTTCGATTTCAGTCATACCGGAAGCAACAACGCTACTGCATGCACGGCAATGCCTTCCTCACGCCCGACAAATCCCAAGCGTTCTGTGGTGGTTGCCTTTACATTAACCTGATCAAGCTCAACCTGCAGATCTTCTGCAATCACACGACGCATGGCATCGATGTGAGGGGCCATCCTGGGAGCCTGGGCGATAATCGTGGCGTCGACGTTACCAACCTTGAAGCCCTTTTGCTGGACCAGACCCAACACATGACGTAGCAATGCTCGGCTATCGGCACCCTTGAACTGAGGATCGGTATCTGGGAAGTGCTTACCGATATCGCCCAGTGCAACCGCTCCCAGCAGGGCATCTGCCAAGGCATGCAGAACGACATCGCCATCCGAGTGAGCAACCAGTCCAGAAGTGTGGGGAATCTGTACACCGCCCAGCGTGATGAAGTTACCTTCACCGAAACGATGGACATCATAGCCGTGGCCAATTCGCATAAATAAAAACGCCCTGAAGGATCAGGGCGTCAATTCTACCGGGGTAATCCGTAAACGTCGCCGTTACCGAACACGCAAGTTCGATCAATCGATCAGCGCGCGGGCATGATGACGCAAATGATCCTCGATAAAGGTGGCAACGAAATAGTAACTATGGTCATAACCTGGCTGCAGACGCAGGGTCAAGGGATGACCGACACGGGTAGCTACCTGCTCCAATGCCTCTGGTTTGAGCTGCTCGGAAAGAAAGCTGTCCTGTTCCCCTTGATCTACAAGAACAGGTAGTCGTTCCTGCGCTTTTTCCATCAGTGCACAGGCATCCCACTCAGCCCAGGTGGAACGGTCTTCCCCCAGATAATTGGAAAACGCCTTTTGCCCCCAAGGACAATTCATCGGATTTACGATAGGTGAAAAAGCCGAAACCGAACGATAGAAACCGGGATTACGCAAGGCGCAGACCAAAGCACCATGGCCTCCCATCGAGTGGCCGCTTACGCCACGCTTCTCCGACACCGGGAAGTTTGCCTCGATGACAGCAGGCAGCTCCCTCACAACGTAATCATGCATCCGATAGTGTTTGGCCCAGGGCTCGCGAGTGGCATTTAGATAAAAGCCTGCTCCTAGTCCAAAGTCCCAGGCACCTTCAGCATCATCGGGCACGTCCGGACCACGAGGGCTGGTATCCGGTGCTACGAGTACCAGTCCTAACTCAGCAGCTACTCGATGCGCGCCAGCCTTCTGCATGAAGTTCTCATCGGTGCAGGTCAATCCTGACAACCAGTACAGAGCTGGCAGCTGTGTTTTCTGCTCGGCTTGAGGAGGCAGATAGACAGCAAAAGTCATCTCACAGCCCAGAACCGTCGACCGATGCTTGTAGCGCTTGTGCCAGCCGCCAAAAGACTTCTGGCATGAGACCAATTCCAGCGTATTGCTCATGGATAGCTCCTTATGGGCAGAGACAGGCCCGACTTTGCAAGACGCCGGACCCATGCATGATCAATAGTGGATAACCGTACGAATGCTCTTACCTTCATGCATCAGATCAAAGGCATCGTTGATCTTGTCCAGCCCCATGGTGTGGGTAATAAAGGTATCCAGCGGAATTTCGCCCTTCTGGGCCTTATCGACGTAGCCCGGTAGCTCGGTGCGACCTTTGACGCCTCCGAACGCACTGCCCCGCCATACACGCCCCGTAACCAGCTGGAACGGACGTGTACTGATTTCCTGACCAGCGCCAGCGACACCAATAATGACCGACTCACCCCATCCCTTGTGGCAGCATTCCAGTGCAGCACGCATAAGCTTCACGTTACCCACACACTCGAACGAGTAATCCACGCCGCCATCCGTCAGCTCGACTATCACTTCCTGGATAGGCTTGTCGTAGTCGTTGGGATTGACGAAATCCGTAGCCCCTAGCTGCTTGGCAATTTCAGCCTTGGTAGGGTTGATGTCGATGGCGATGATACGTCCCGCCTTGGCCATAGTCGCACCGATTACCGCTGACAGGCCAATACCACCCAAACCGAAGATGGCTACCGTAGCGCCCTCTTCCACCTTGGCAGTGTTCAGTACTGCACCGATCCCGGTAGTAACACCACAGCCGAGCAGGCAGACTTTCTCCAGAGGCGCTTCCTTGGGAATCTTGGCCAGCGAGATTTCCGGCAATACCGTGTACTCAGAGAACGTGGAAGTCCCCATATAGTGATAGATCGGCTGGCCTTTATAAGAGAAACGGGACGTGCCATCCGGCATGAGCCCCTTGCCCTGGGTAGCGCGAATGGCTTGGCATAGGTTGGTCTTGCCGGACAGGCAAAACTTGCACTTGCCACATTCCGGGGTATACAGCGGAATGACATGATCACCTACGGCAACGGACGTCACTCCCGGACCAACCGCCTCGACGATACCGCCGCCCTCATGCCCAAGGATCGCAGGAAAAATACCTTCCGGATCAGCGCCGGACAGTGTGTAGGCATCGGTATGGCAGACACCTGTCGCCACGATACGAACCAGCACCTCGCCGTCTTTAGGCGGGGCAACATCTACTTCAACGATTTCAAGGGGCTTGTTAGCCTCAAAAGCAACAGCAGCGCGTGATTTAATCATGGAGGTCGTCATCCATCTGGTGATACGGTACGTCTAGTGTATGAGCTTTGATTCAGTTAATAATCCAACGTACTGCAAAATATTATTGCCATACAGGGATAATCATGAGCGCCTGGGAAGGCTTGGATGAGTTCGTTGCGGTTGCTGAAGCAGGTCATTTCAGCTTGGCCGCCGAACGGCTTGGTGTTTCCTCATCCCATGTCAGCCGACAAATCGCCCGACTGGAAGAACGTCTGCAGACACGCCTGTTCTATCGGAGCACGCGCAGTGTCGTGCTGACCGAGGCCGGACAGACCTTTCTTCAGCATTGCCAACGCCTGCAGGACGCCCGCGAGGAAGCACTTCGGGCCGTCAGTGATCTGTCCAGCGAACCCAAGGGATTGCTGCGCATGACATGTGCAGTGACCTATGGGGAGCGTTTTATCATCCCCCTGGTAAACAGCTTCATGGCACTGCACCCGCAATTACGTCTGGAAATAGAGCTTTCCAACCGCACGCTGGACCTGGTGCAGGAAGGCTTCGATCTGGCAATCCGCCTGGGCCGGCTAAACGATTCTCAACTCATAGCAACCAAGCTTGCGCCTCGCATCATGTACCTTTGCGCTGCGCCACGCTATCTCGAGCGCTTCGGCGCTCCCCATGCCCTGTCAGAACTGGCACGGCATAACTGTCTGATCGGTAATAGCGATGTTTGGACCTTTCAGGAAGATGGACGGGAAATCCCCATCAAGGTTACAGGAAACTGGCGCTGCAACAGCGGCCAGGCCGTTCTGGATGCGGCACTCAGAGGATTTGGTCTGTGCCAGCTGCCGGATTACTACGTGGCTCCTCACCTGACACGAGGAGAGCTGGTCTCCCTGCTGGAAAACCGGCAACCGCCCAACACAGGCGTATGGGCGCTGTATCCACAGCGGCGCCACTTGTCCCCGAAGGTCAGGCAACTAGTGGACTACCTCAAAAGCAATCTGGTCACCTATCTTCAGAGCTGACGCGAGAGTTGCCAGCAGAGACGCCATACGTCCAACGGTTGGAACCCGCCGTTGCCGGGCTCGTCGTACCTATATGGAACATGAAAGGGTCATGCTCCAAACAGTCGAATCCCAGAGGTCAGAACGGCACCGCATTCTTGAGCATTCTGCATCGATACTTTCAAAGCGATGTGAAACCGAAAGCGGAAACGTTCTGCCTTGCCGGATTCAGCGAGGAGCCGGCTCTGCCTGGTCTATACCAGGTGCCACGCTCATTCGTAGTTGACGAACCCTCCATAACCATAGCGAGGAAGCCGCCATGTACGGACCCATCACCAAAGCAACATTGGCTGAACTAATGGAAAAGCATGAGCCGCCATGCCTATCGATTTACATGCCTACCCATCGAAGCTTTCCAGAGCGCACACAGGACCCGATCCGCTTCAAGAATCTGGTCCGCGACCTGAGAGCCTCTCTGGAACAGCAATTCCCCGACGCTCCCAGCGATACGCTACTCAAGCCATTCGATGAATTGGTTGATAACCGCGACTTCTGGAATCACACCCGTGATGGTGTCGCCGTCTTTGGTGGAAAAGACTATTTCATGGTTTATCCGCTGCAGCGCAAGGTGCCCGAAGTGGCCCTCGTCAATTCTCAGCATTATTTGAAGCCCATTCTTCGTATTGCTCAGTCAGCAGATCGTTACCAGATTCTGTGCTTGTCTCGTAATCAGGTACGCCTCTTTGAAGGCAACCGGGACGTATTGGATGAAGTTGAGCTGGCGCCTGAAGTACCCCGCAATCAAGATGAGGCATTAGGTTCAGAACTAACGCCCAAGGATCAGATTGGTAACACCAACGGCTTTGGTGGAGCGAGCGAGCGTGGCGACCCCATGATCCACGGCTCTGGTGGAAGTGGTAAGCAAGAGCAGATCGATATCGACTGTGAGCGCTTTTTTAGAGCTGTCGACCGAGCCATTACTGAACACCACTCCAAACCCTCTGGACTGCCCCTTATTTTGGCTGCGCTCCCGGAAAATCAGACCGTTTTCCGTCATGTCAGTCACAACCAGCAGCTTTTGGAAAAAGGTATTTCTATCGGCCAGGGTGCCTTGGATACAGAAATGCTGCGCCAGGAAAGCTGGAAGCTCATGGAGCCTATGTACTTGAAGCGCCTGAATGGCATTCTTGACCAATACGGCGAATCTCGTGGCCAAGGCTTGGCCTCCGATCAACTGGAAGAAATTGGAAAAGCCACTGCTGAAAGCCGTGTAGCCATGCTGCTGGTAGAGGCTGATCGCCAGATACCCGGGCTGCTTGATCGGGAAAGTGGCGAGCTGCATCCCTCCAAACCCGCTGGAGCTGAAACAGCCGATGTGCTGGATGAGCTGATCACCTACGTCATGGAACATGGCGGCGATGTGGTCGTCGTACCCCGTGAACGTATGCCGTCCAAGACGGGGGCAGCGGCAGTGTATCGCTTCTAAAGGGTCAGGTCGTGGGCGTCGGTTCGTGCCGGCGCTCATGCCAAAGTTGCGTCAGCCAGACCAGATCCTCGGGCCGCGTAATCTTGATGTTATCACTTCGCCCTTCTATCACGCGGGGTCTATAGCCCGCCCACTCCATAGCGGAGGCTTCGTCCGTGATCATGACGCCAGCAGCCAATGCATCACTGAGCGCTTGTCTCAGATGGCCCAATCGAAACATCTGGGGTGTATAGGCCTGCCAGATGACACTACGATCTACTGTCACCTCAACCCGGCCATAAGGGTCGACACGCTTTAACGTATCCTTGACTGGAATAGCCAGTAATCCCCCAACCTCATCATCAGCCAGCTCCTGCAATAGCCGATCAATGTCGCTCTGAGCCAGATTAGGTCTTGCTGCATCATGTACCAATACCCAGTCAAGATCAGATGCGCCGCAGGCTTCCAGCCGCATAAGGCCGTTCAGTACAGAGTCGGCACGTTCCTTCCCACCAGTAGCCCGGGTAATCCGATTATCCGTAGCGCAGACAAGACCAGGCCACCATCTGTCATCAACCGCCAGGCTAACGACTATGCCCTGCAGGGAAGTATGATCCAATAACGCAGAAAGCGTGTGCTCAATGACCGTTCGGCCCGCCAGATCCAGATATTGCTTGGGGCGATCCGCTCGCATGCGCGAACCGATACCCGCTGCCGGAATAACGGCCCAGAAAAGAGGTAATGAGGTATTTATCATTTGGACTGCAGGTAAAGGGTCTCACCCTCTCTAACCATACCGAGCTCATGGCGCGCCCGCTCTTCAACCGTCTCCATGCCCTTTTTCAACTCAGCAACTTCCGCCTCGAGGATCCGGTTGCGTTCAAGCAGCTGCTTATTTTCCTCATCCTGACTAGAAATCTGCTCACGCAGCTCTTTTACCTGCGCCAAACTGCCATCACCTACCCACAGGCGATACTGCAGGCCGGCTAATGCAATGATCAGGACAGGAAACAACCAGTAAGGGCTACGCATTGGCTTTACGGTTCAAAGCAACAAGTTAAGTGAGCTAATGAGAACATACTTAAAACAAGAGCAGGAAGGAAATGATGCCTATATCGATAAGCGACACTTCAATCCTGCTCTTTTAACACATCATTTCGCAACAGCGGAGCGGCTTGCGCCGCTCACTGTGAACTCAGCTACGAAATTCGGCACGTCCACGGTACGGTGCTTTTGCACCAAGCTGCTCTTCGATACGAAGCAGCTGATTGTACTTGGAGACCCGGTCTGAACGGCACAGTGAGCCGGTCTTGATCTGCCCTGCCGCAGTACCCACGGCAAGATCAGCAATCGTTGCGTCTTCGGTCTCACCCGAGCGGTGAGAAATAACTGCTGTATAACCAGCAGCCTTGGCCATCTGGATGGCTTCCAGCGTTTCGGTCAGAGAACCGATTTGGTTGAACTTGATGAGGATGGAGTTACCGATACCTTTCTCGATCCCTTCCTTGAGAATCTTGGTATTGGTCACGAACAGATCGTCACCTACCAGCTGCACCTTGTTGCCGATCTTATCAGTCAACGCCTTCCAGCCAGCCCAGTCGGACTCATCCATACCATCTTCGATAGAGATGATCGGGAAACGCTCGCTCAGACCCGCAAGATAATCGGCAAAACCAGGAGCATCGAATGTCTTGCCTTCGCCAGACAAGCTGTACTGACCGTTTTCATAGAACTCGCTGGAGGCGCAGTCTAAGGCCAGAGTTACATCCGTGCCCAGCTTGTATCCGGCCTTTTCAACCGCTTCGGCAATAGCGCCTAGGGCATCTTCGTTGGAGGACAGGTTCGGGGCAAAGCCACCTTCATCGCCCACGGCAGTATTCAGGCCACGCGCCTTGAGAACCGCCTTCAAGTGATGGAATATCTCAGCACCCATGCGCAGGGCATCAGCGAAGCTTTTTGCGCCAACCGGCTGAACCATGAACTCCTGGATGTCGACATTGTTATCGGCATGCTCGCCGCCGTTGATGATATTCATCATCGGAACCGGCATGGAGTACTGACCGGGCGTGCCGTTCAGCTCTGCGATATGGGCATACAAGGGCAGATCTTTATCCTCGGCGGCCGCCTTGGCAGCTGCCAGGGATACCGCCAAAATGGCGTTGGCGCCCAGCTTGGACTTGTTCTCGGTACCATCGAGCTCGATCATCGCTTTGTCGAGCGCTTTCTGATCCGATGGGTCCTTGCCAATAAGAAGATCACGGATCGGGCCGTTTACATTACCAACGGCTGTCAGAACACCCTTGCCCAGGTAACGGCTCTTGTCGCCATCACGCAGTTCCAATGCCTCGCGGGATCCTGTGGATGCACCAGAGGGCGCACAAGCCCTGCCGACGATACCGTTATCAAGAATCACCTCGGCTTCCACGGTAGGGTTACCGCGGGAATCCAGAATTTCCCGGCCTTTTATGTCGACGATCTTTGCCATTGTTATACGCTCTCCATGGTTCTGGTCAGGTGCAAACTGCACCTTCGGCTTCTTATTTGGAACTAAGTTCAGCGGAGCATCAGGCGGTTTCGATTGGAGTGAACGACTTCACCAGTTCATCCAGTGCCTTTAGCTGAGCCAGGAAGGGCTCCAGCTTGTTCAATCGAAGTGCGCAAGGGCCATCGCACTTGGCACTGTCAGGATCAGGGTGTGCCTCCAGGAACAGACCTGCCAGTCCCTGACTCAAACCGGCCTTGGCCAGATCGGTAACCTGTGCACGGCGACCACCTGCGGAATCGCTGCGACCGCCAGGCATCTGCAGGGCATGGGTCACGTCAAAAATGACCGGGTAGTCGAACTGCTTCATGATGCCGAAGCCCAGCATGTCGACTACCAGATTGTTATAACCAAAGGACGTGCCACGCTCGCACAGGATCAACTGATCATTACCCCCTTCCTCACATTTCTTCAGGATATGCTTCATTTCCTGAGGCGCGAGGAACTGGGCTTTCTTGATATTTATAACGGCATTGGTCTTAGCCATGGCGACTACCAGATCCGTCTGCCGGGACAGGAAAGCCGGCAGCTGGATGATGTCGCATACTTCTGCAACCGGTGCCGCCTGATAGGGCTCATGGACGTCCGTGATAACCGGTACATTGAAGGTCTTCTTGATCTCTTCAAAGATCTTCATGCCCTCTTCCAGGCCTGGGCCACGGAAAGAGTTGACCGAAGAACGGTTGGCCTTGTCGAAGCTGGCCTTGAAGATATAAGGGATACCCAGCTTCTGCGTTACCTTCACGTACTCTTCGCAGATCTGCATCGCCAGATCGCGAGACTCAAGCACGTTCATTCCGCCAAACAGCACGAACGGCTTATCGTTAGCCACTTCGATAGTACCGACACGAATCGTTTTCTGAGCCATAGTCATCAAGCCTTATTAGCGTATTTCAGAGCCGCATTCACGAAACCGCTGAAGAGCGGATGACCATCACGCGGGGTAGAGGTGAATTCCGGATGGAACTGGCACGCCACAAACCAGGGATGATCCGGCGCCTCGACGACTTCCACCAATGCACCGTCGCCGGAACGGCCAGTGACCTTCAGGCCCGCCGCCATGATTTCGGGCAGCAGGTTGTTGTTCACTTCGTAACGGTGACGGTGACGCTCAACGATTACGTCTTGCTGGTAGCAATCATGTACCAGAGTACCTGAAGACAATTGGCACTCCTGAGCTCCCAGGCGCATGGTGCCCCCCAGATCCGAAGCTTCTGTACGGATTTCGGTAGCGCCGGACGCATCCTGCCACTCGGTAATCAAACCAACCACCGGGTGCTGACCAGACTTGTCAAATTCGGTGGAGTTGGCATCGCTCCAGCCTAATACGTTACGGGCGAACTCGATTACCGCTACCTGCATGCCCAGGCAGATACCCAGGTACGGAATCTTGTTCTCACGTGCATACTGAACCGTGCGAATCTTGCCTTCTACACCGCGCAGACCAAAACCACCCGGCACAAGGATCGCATCAACGCCCTTGAGCAGATGGGTACCCTGCTGCTCGATATCTTCCGAATCGATATAGCGCAGATTGACCTTTGTACGGCTCTGGATACCGGCATGCGTCATCGCCTCGATAAGCGACTTGTATGCATCCAGAAGCTCCATGTACTTGCCAACCATGGCGATAGTTACTTCACGCTCTGGGTTGAGCTTGGCATCGACCACACGATCCCACTCGCTCAGGTCAGCCTGACCGCATTCGAGGCCAAAGCGCTCTACCACGAAATCGTCCAGACCCTGCGCATGCAGAACGGAAGGAATACGATAAATCGTATCCACGTCTTCCAGAGAGATGACGGCACGCTCTTCCACGTTAGTGAACAGCGCAATCTTGCGGCGGGAAGAACTGTCTACCGGATGATCGGAGCGGCAGATCAAAACATCAGGCTGCAGGCCGATGGAGCGCAATTCCTTTACCGAGTGCTGAGTCGGCTTGGTCTTGGTTTCACCCGCGGTTGCAATATAGGGCACCAACGTCAGATGCATCAACATGGCACGGCGAGCGCCGATTTCCACGCGCAACTGGCGTATGGCTTCCAGGAAGGGTTGGGACTCGATGTCACCTACGGTACCGCCGATTTCGACCAGCGCCACATCCGCATCACCTGCGCCCTTGATAATACGGCGCTTGATTTCATCGGTAATGTGAGGGATTACCTGAACGGTTGCGCCCAGGTAATCGCCGCGACGCTCCTTGCGCAGCACATCCATGTAGATGCGGCCGGTCGTGAAGTTGTTGTCCTGAGTCACTGTAGTGCGAATAAAACGCTCGTAGTGACCCAGGTCGAGATCGGTCTCGGCACCGTCATGGGTGACAAACACTTCGCCGTGCTGGAATGGGCTCATGGTACCTGGATCGACGTTGATATAGGGATCCAGCTTGAGCATGGTGACCTTCAAGCCCCTCGCTTCCAGAATGGCGCCCAAGGAAGCCGAGGCAATGCCTTTCCCCAATGAAGAAACAACACCGCCCGTGACGAAGATGTAGCGCGTCATGAATTTTCCTAGAAATCTGTAGTTAGGCGGAAAGCCGCCGGGAAGCGAGGGAGGCCTAGAGGCCTCGGTTGAGCACGGTAATACTTCATGCCCAACGCACACCGGTTGTTACGTAAACAACAAGTGCGGTACAAGACGGGAGCGTAGTCTACAACAAAGTGCCTTTCAGCTCAAACGCTGGCCGCTCGTCGCAGGAACCCACTCGAACCGCCAGTGCTGATCGGCTGGACCACTGAGTCCAGACAGATTCGCAATGGCTATCAACTGCCCGTTACAAAACAGCAGCGGCAATCTGCCGCGCAAGAACGTCGGCACATGATGCTCATTCAGGAGCCGTTTGAGATCTCTGTGCCCGCGCCCAGGGACAGCCATGATTTCTCCTCCCTGACGATAGCGGACTTCAAGTGATCCCGAGGGCCGCTGACCAACGATATACACTTGTCCATTGCCACCCAACGCTACCTCCGACTCCTTTTCAGGCCACTGACAAGGCACACAGGCGGCGCCCAACCACTGATGCGGTAACCACCAGAGCCGTCCCGCCCCCCGATGTATCTCACCGCTTTCCAGCACCCAGACGGGACTGGCCGAGGGACTGGCATCCCGCAATGCAGCCCAGCCCACCCAATGATCAGTATCTGGCATACGGCTATATCGATCTAACCAGTGGCGAAGTGCGTTGCGCTGACGGTGCTCGCTCAGCTGCCTGATAATCTCAAGTTCGAGACTTGGAAGCGGCAACCAAGGAAATGCAGTAGCTGTCTGTGCGGCAGACAAGTCCATGGCAGCGCACTCTTCAAGAATAGCCAGCGCCTCGGCCATATGCCCTGCACTGCGGGCAACGCTGGCTGAAGCCTGCGGCCATCGTAAGCGCAGTCGAGTGAGAATCTCATGGCGCAGGAAGTTACGATCCTGAACAACCTGTATGTTACTAGGATCTTCCACCCACTCCAGCTTTTCCGCTAAGGCATAACGTGACAGTTCAGCTCGAGGAACAGACAAGAAGGGTCTTACCAGGCGCCCCTCAGCCATTGCACGCGAGGTCGCCATGGCAGACAAACCTTTTACCCCAGCTCCACGCAGCAGTCTTAGCAGCAGAGTCTCCGCCTGATCGTCCTGATGCTGAGCCACTAGCAGAACTTCATGCTCTCTAACGTGCCGCGCAAAGGCGGCATAGCGTGCATCCCGGGCCGCTCGCTCCAGGCTTGAATTCTGATCCACTTGTACATGCTCGACGCTCAAGGGAACCTGGAGCAGGTCACACATCTGCCGACAATGCTCCACCCACTCGTCAGCCTCTTTAAGAAGACCATGGTGCACATGAATCGCATGTAGCGACGGCACCTGCCTGCAGAAGGACAGCCGCGATAAAACATGCAGAAGAACTGAAGAATCCATGCCACCTGAAAATGCGATATGCCATCGCTTGGCATGCAGATAGGGCGTCAAGACCTTCAGGACGTTGTTAGCCAGAGGGGGAAGCGGGACATCAGAAAGGGACATGGCTGCCCATCAATGAATACACATTATTCATGTAAACAGCTTAGGCGTATGTCCGGCATGGACCGGACATACATGGAGACAGATCAGGAAATGCCGTAGCTCATCAGGCGCTCGTAACGACGCGTCAACAACTCTTCGCTGGAGAATTTCTTGAGCATGTCAAGCTGATCTACCAGAGCTTCACGAATGGAAGCAGACATTACAGCGGGATCACGATGGGCACCGCCCAGTGGCTCATCGATAACGGTATCTACAATACCCAGCCCCTTTAAACGCTCCGCAGTAATGCCCATGGCTTCAGCCGCATCAGGCGCCTTCTCGGCAGTTTTCCAGAGAATCGAGGCGCAGCCTTCAGGCGAAATCACAGAGTAAGTCGAATGTTGAAGCATGTTCAGCTGGTCGCACACGCCAATTGCCAGGGCGCCACCAGAACCACCCTCGCCGATCACGGTTGCGATGATAGGCGTTTTCAAACGCGACATGACACGCAGATTCCAGGCAATCGCCTCGCTTTGTCCACGCTCTTCGGCATCGATCCCCGGATAAGCACCGGGAGTATCGATAAACGTCAGAATCGGCATCTTGAAACGCTCGGCCATTTCCATCAGACGGCAGGCTTTACGGTAACCTTCCGGGCGAGGCATACCAAAATTACGACGTACCTTTTCACGTACCTCACGCCCCTTCTGATGACCGATGACCATGACGGGTTGATCATCCAGACGAGCGATACCGCCAACAATGGCTGGATCATCAGCGAAATGACGGTCGCCATGAAGCTCTTCGAAATCAACGAAAAGATGGCTGATATAGTCCAGCGTGTAGGGCCGCAAGGGGTGACGCGCCAGACGAGCCACCTGCCAGCTGCTCAGACTACCGAAAATACTTTTGGTCAGTGCCTGGCTCTTTTCCTGCAGCCGGGCAATCTCGTCACTGATGTTCAGCGAATTGTCATTACCAACCAAGCGAAGCTCTTCAATCTTGGCCTGGAGGTCAGCGATCGGCTGTTCGAAATCGAGATAGTTCGGGTTCATGAGTATCCGTCTTGCAATCTTGAGCCAGCGGCCGGGTCGCCTACCTTAAAAGATCAGGCGGATCAGGTCGAGGCCGGCAGATCAATTATCGAGATCTGCCGCCTCAACCCTTGAGGCCATTGGCATGGTTTGGTCGAATGAGCGGCACTCGCGCCGCTCGGATCAACGGTAGTTCAGGAAGACGTTTTCTCTTCCAAACTGGTCACGTAGTGCCTGTATCAGGCCATCACCAGGATCGATTCTCCACTGCTCGCCAAATTGCAGCAGGGCCCTGGCATCCTGGCTTCGATAATCCAGCGTAACCGGGCAAGCGCCCCGATGCTTGGTACAGAGGTCGGCCAACCACCGAAGACGGTCGCCTTTCAATGCATCGCTTGCAACCGAGATGCGCAGACTTTCAGCCAATGCGGTGCGAGCCTCTTCCAGGCCCAGCACGCGCTTGGCGCGCAGTCTCAAGCCGCCCGAGAAATCATCCTGGCTGACTTCGCCCTCAACAATGACCAAGGCGTCAGTCTGCAACAAGGACTGAGCAGCATGAAATGCTTCGGCAAACAGCGAAGCCTCAATCCGGCCCGAGCGATCATCCAGTGTAACAAACCCCATCTTATCGCCGCGCTTGTTTTTCATCACACGCAGATTAACGATAAGGCCGGCAACCGTCTGGGTTTCACGAGAGGGCTTGAGGTCCACAATGCGCTGGCGAGCCAGTCGCCGTACTTCACCCTCATACTCATCGATCGGATGCCCCGTCAGGTACAGGCCGAGGGTTTCCTTTTCCCCCCGTAGACGCTCCTTGAGCGTCAGCGCTCGTGCCTTGTAATGATTAACGTAGACATCGGCTTCCGGCTCGGCAAACACACCCCCGAATAAATCCATATGCCCGCTGTTATTGCTCCGTGCCGTTTGCTCGGCTGCCGCAATCGCCTCTTCCATTGCGGCCAACAGCACTGAGCGATTCTGATCGATAGTCGCCTGGTAGGCCTTGAGCTCGTCATGATAATGCGGCCCCAGGCGATCCAGCGCTCCCGAGCGAATAAGCGCTTCAAGGGTACGTTTGTTGATGCGCTTGAGATCGACACGGTCGCAGAAATCGAACAGATCCTTGAAAGGCCCCTCCTGGCGCGCTTCTACAATCGCCTCTACCGGACCCTCACCAACCCCCTTGATAGCACCAAGACCGTAAACGATGCGTCCACCTTCATTTACAGTGAACTTGAAGTCAGAGATGTTCACATCCGGCGCATCGATCCGCAGTTTCATATGGCGGCATTCCTCAATGAGGATTACCACCTTATCGGTGTTGTGCATATCCGCTGACAACACCGCAGCCATGAACGGCGCAGGGAAATGCGCCTTCAGCCAGGCAGTTTGATAGGACACCAGACCATAGGCAGCCGAGTGGGACTTGTTGAAGCCATAACCCGCAAATTTTTCTACCAGATCAAAGATGTTACCGGCAAGCTCAGCATCGATGCCATTATTGGCACAACCTTCAATAAAGCCGCCCCGCTGCTTGGCCATTTCCTCCGGCTTTTTCTTACCCATGGCGCGACGCAGCATGTCGGCCTGACCCAGGGTATAGCCCCCCATGACCTGGGCAATCTGCATAACCTGCTCTTGATACAGGATGATGCCATAGGTGGGAGCCAGGACAGGCTTGAGCCCTTCATACTGATAATCGGGGTGGGGATAGGCCAGCTCGGCACGGCCGTGCTTTCGGTTGATGAAGTCATCTACCATGCCTGACTGCAGCGGCCCCGGACGGAACAAGGCCACCAATGCAATCAGGTCTTCCAGGCAGTCGGGCTTGAGCTTTTTGATCAGCTCTTTCATGCCGCGGGATTCCAGCTGGAACACGGCCGTCGTCTCCGCCTTCTGCAAGAGATCGTAGGTTTTCTTGTCATCCAGCGGGATAAAGTCGATGTTAACCGGATCGAGCCCTTTTGCAGCATGCTCTCGATTGATCGTTTCCATTGCCCATTTAATGATGGTCAATGTTCGCAAACCCAGGAAGTCGAACTTCACCAGGCCCGCCTGCTCTACATCGTCCTTATCGAACTGGGTAACCAGTCCGTTACCGTCCTCATCGCAAGAAACGGGAGAGAAGTCTGTCAGTTTGGTAGGTGCGATTACCACACCACCCGCATGCTTACCGGTTCCCCGAGTGATACCCTCCAGTTTGAGCGCCATGTCCCAGATTTCCTGGGCCTCTTCGTCGACCTTGAGGAAGTCACGAAGCATCTCCTCCTGCTCATAGGCTTTCTGAAGCGTCATGCCTACTTCGAAGGGGATCATCTTGGACAATCTGTCGGCCAGACCGTAAGACTTACCCTGCACACGGGCAACGTCACGAACCACCGCCTTTGCGGCCATGGTGCCAAAGGTGATGATCTGACTGACCGCGTTACGCCCATAGGCGCCTGCAACATAATCAATTACGCGGTCACGACCGTCCATGCAGAAATCGACATCGAAGTCAGGCATGGAAATACGTTCAGGGTTAAGGAAGCGCTCGAACAGCAGATCATAGGCTAGTGGATCCAGATCCGTAATTTTCAGCACATACGCTACCAGCGAGCCAGCACCCGACCCACGACCCGGCCCCACCGGGACGCCATTGTTCTTCGCCCACTGAATGAAGTCCATTACGATGAGGAAGTAGCCAGGAAACCCCATCTGAATGATGATATTCAGCTCGAAGTTCAAGCGATCCACATAGACTTGCCGCTTGGCCTCGTAATCCGGCGTTTCCTTAGGCAGGAGTACCGCTAGGCGCTCTTCCAATCCGTCAAACGATACCTTTCGCAGGTAATCGTCAATGGTCATGCCTTCGGGAATGGGGAAATTAGGCAAGAAATATTTGCCAAGCTGCACTTCAATGTTGCAGCGCTTGGCGATTTCGACCGTATTTTCTAAGGCCTCTGGCAGATCACTAAAAAGCTCCCACATCTCCTCAGGAGACTTGAGGTACTGTTGATCGCTATAGGTACGAGGACGCAACGGATCATCGAGTACCCGCCCCTCGCCAATGCAGACCCTCGTTTCATGGGCCTCGAAATCGTCCTGCTTGATAAAACGAACATCGTTGGTTGCTACAAGCGGTACGTTGCAACGATCCGCCAAGGCAACCGCGGCGTGAAGATGTTCTTCATCATTGACGCGCTGGGTACGCTGCACCTCCAGGTAAAAACGATCACTAAAGACGTCCAGCCATTCACCTAACAACCGCTCGGCGCGTACGTTATCACCGGCCAGCAAGGCCAGCCCCACCTCACCCTCTTTAGAGCCGGAAAGCGCAATCAAGCCGTCGGCAGCCGCCTTGACCCACTCACGTTGGACAATGATCTGGCCTTCGTGCTGTCCTTCCTGATAACCGCGCGAAACCAGCTCAGTCAGGTTTCTATAGCCTTGTTTATTCATGACCAGCAAGGTCAGGCGGGTAAGCGGCCCCTCCTCATCAGGATTGGCCAGCCACAGGTCGGAGCCACAGATGGGCTTGATACCGGCACCCATAGCAGCCTTGTAAAACTTTACCAGCGAGCACAAATTATTCTGGTCTGTCACAGCTACAGCAGGCATGCCTGCCCCCGCTACCGACTTGACCAAGGGCTTTACCCTGACCAGACCATCAACCAGCGAATATTCAGTATGCAAACGCAAGTGAACAAAGGATACGGTCATGGAAACCCCGACAATCATGCAAAAACGAACCGGAATTGTACTAACCGGGAGGACAAGCTAGAAGCTTGATAGGAATGAGCAGATATGCATGCTCAGGCAAATGAATGCGCCAACACTGTTCAGCCTAGAAAATACAGGCGTCGCCGTCCGTCGGTTCGTTTTTTCTTAATCTTCGATTAGAGCGCCATAGCCCCTGAAACTTGCCTCACGCTGACTTCCAACGCAGCAAAAGCATCCCGCACGGGCGCGAATGAGCGTCGATGTATAGGCGTAGGGCCAAGCCGTTTAAGTGCATCAAGATGCTCAGCTGTGGGATACCCCTTGTGACCTGCCAAGCCATATCCTGGATAAAGCAGATCCATTTCTGCCATTTCCCGATCTCGAGAGACCTTAGCCAATATAGACGCTGCTGCGATAGCAGGCACCTGACTGTCACCCTTGATCACCGCAGTACTTGGAACCGACAGTACCGGGCAGCGATTACCATCGATCAAGGCCAGCTTGGGTAAAACAGCCAGTCCTTCAACCGCTCGCTTCATTGCCAGCATGGTTGCATGAAGAATATTGATCTCATCAATTTCATGAACATCGGCGCGAGCGATACAGCATGCCAATGCCTTTTCATGAATTTCTTCAAACAACGCCTCGCGGCGCGCCTTGGTAAGCTTTTTAGAGTCGTTGAGCCCATGGATAGGACGTGCTGGGTCCAGGATCACAGCAGCGGTAACGACAGGCCCACATAAGGGACCTCGTCCTACTTCATCGACACCTGCGACCAATTCCTGCACCAATGTGAAATCCAAACCCAATTGCATCAATCAACCCCAATAAGCGTCAGTACTGCATCTGCGGCTTGTCGTGACGCGTCCTGACGTAATGCGTGATGAATAGCTTCAAATCCTTCTGTTTGCATAGAGGGATCATCCAAAAGAGGCAATATCGCGTTTACCAATCTTTCTGCCGTGGCATCGTCCTGAATCAACTCGGGAACAAGAGGCTTGCCTGCCAGCAAGTTCGGTAAAGAGATATAAGGACTCCTTACCATCCGTTTCAAGATGCAGTACGTCAATGGAGCCACCTTATAGGCGACCACCATTGGACGTTTAAAAAGCATTGCTTCCAATGTGGCCGTTCCTGAAGCAATAAGCACAGCATTACAGCTGGCCAGCACTTCATGTGACTGCCCCTGAGTCAACATCACACGAACAGAGCGGCCTTCAAGTAAAGACTCTATCTGCTTACGCCGATGCTCATTGGCACAAGGCAATACAAATTGAATATCAGGCCTTAACGCACTCAACCGTTCTGCGGCATCGAAAAAAAGAGCACCCAGCCGTGAAACTTCACCACCACGACTTCCTGGGAGCAAAGCAACGACTGGCCCATCTGGCGGCAAGCCCAAAGCTTTGCGGGCAAGCGTGCGATCAGGATCAAGCGGAATGGTATCGGCCAGCGGGTGCCCAACGAAACGCACGGGAACCTGCTTTTCCTCATAGAAGCGGGCTTCAAAAGGAAACAACGTCAACATGAGATCGCAGGCCTCACGAATCTTAAGAACACGCTTTTGCCGCCATGCCCAGACAGAGGGACTGACATAATGAACAGTCGGTATCCCTGCGGCACGAAGCTGCTGCTCCATTTCAAGTACGAAATCTGGCGCATCAATGCCAATAAAGACATCGGGGCGGGCCTGTATGAGTGTCTGGATAAGCTCTTTTCGACGCCGCAAAAGCTCTCGAAGCCGGCCTAGCACCTCTACCAGCCCCATGACGGAGAGTCGCTCCATGGGAAAGGCCGAGCTCATGCCCTCTGCCTCCATGCGCGGACCGCCAACACCGATGAACTCGACAGCCGAATGCCGTGCTTTAAGCGCTCTCATAAGGCCTGAGCCCAAAATATCCCCAGAAGCCTCACCGGCAACGAGAGCGATTCGCAAGGGTCGATTCAAGGCAGACATACCCAGCTCTTTAATAGCGCCAATATAAACTGAAGGCCGCATCTGCGGCCTTGAAAGGATTAACGTGTTATGCCGCGTGTGGAGCTGACTATAGAGTCCCTGAAGACTGCAACTTCGGGAAACTCAAGAGCAACCTGCTCCAATTCCTTCAATGCTTCGTCAACCGTCAAACCTTGGCGGTAGACAACCTTGTAAGCACGACGGAGGGCATGAATCGCTTCACTGGAAAAACCACGGCGGCGCAAGCCTTCAAAATTCATGCTGCGCGCTTCGGCCGGGTTGCCAAAGACCGTTACGTAGGCAGGCACATCCTTACCGATGGCAGTGCCCATACCTGAAAAGCTGTGTGCACCGATACGGCAGAATTGATGTACCAGTGTGTAACCGGACAAAATTGCCCAATCATCCACATGGACATGCCCTGCCAACGCCGTGTTATTGACCAGAATGCAGTTATTGCCTATCACACTGTCATGCCCGATGTGGACATATGCCATCAGCAGGTTATGGTCACCTATAGTGGTTTCGCTACGGTCCTGAACGGTCCCCCGATGGATCGTGACACCCTCGCGAATGACATTATGGTCACCAATAACAAGGCGCGTAGGTTCACCCTTGTACTTGAGGTCTGGGGTGTCCTCTCCAATCGTAGAAAACTGGTAGATGCGGTTGTGCTTACCGATGACCGTTGGTCCATGCAGTATAACGTGCGGGCCTATGACCGTGCCCTCACCCACTTCAACATCGGCGCCTACGATGGACCAAGGCCCAACCTTGACGTCGTCAGCCAGTTTGGCGCCTGGCTCAATGATCGCCCTAGGGTCGATCAAACTCATAGTTTGCGTTCCGCACAGATAATTTCAGCAGAGCATACCGCTTTCTCGTCAACTGTTGCCTGGCATTCGAACTTCCAAATGCCGCGCTTGCAACTAATGAAACGAGCTTCCAGCTGCAACTGATCGCCCGGCAAAACAGGCTGACGAAAGCGCATGTTATCCGAGCCGACAAAGTAATACAGGGTTCCCTCTGCCGGAGAAGAATTCATCATCTTGAAACCAAGAATCCCTGCCGCTTGCGCCATTGCTTCGATAATCAAAACACCCGGCATAATGGGATGCTGAGGGAAATGACCATTAAAAAAGGGTTCGTTGATGCTGACATTTTTGTAGGCACGAATACGCTTGCCTTCAATGTCCAGCTCCACTACCCGGTCCACCAACAGGAACGGGTAGCGGTGAGGCAAGTATTCGCGAATCTCGTTAATGTCCATCATATCTGGAGAGGCCTGTTCAAAAAAAAGGAAACGCCCGATGCGTTACTCTGCATCAGAAGCAGCGTCATCCTGTAAGGTCACGGCAGCTACTGTTTTTTCGAGAAGCTGCAGACGCCGAGCCATATCATCCAGGTGACGGATACGAGCCGCACTTTTTCTCCATTCGGCAGCAGGCTGCATTGCCGTGCCGGAAGAATAAGCGCCTGGCTCGGTAATCGAGCGGGTAACCATGGTCATGCCAGTAACGAAAACGTTATCGCAGACCTCAATATGTCCAACCATGCCGACACCGCCGGCAATCGTGCAATGGCGTCCGATCTTGGTACTGCCCGAGATCCCTACGCAAGCCGCCATCGCTGTGTGCTCACCAATTTGTACGTTGTGAGCAATCATTATCTGGTTGTCGAGCTTAACGCCATTACTGATGATCGTGTCGGCCAGCGCGCCTCGATCGATAGTAGTATTGGCGCCAATCTCGACATCATCGCCAATACTGACACCACCCAGCTGAGCAATTTTTTTCCATTGCCCCTGATGGTTCGCAAAACCAAATCCCTCGCCGCCGATAACGGCGCCAGACTGGATAACCACTCGCTTCCCAACTCGAACGTCGTGATACAGCGTAACTCGCGGTGCAAGCCATCCGTTTTCGCCGATCTGACTACGAGCACCGACGAAGCAATGCGCTCCAATGACAACACCTGCACCTATCGATACACCTGACTCGATAACTGCATACGCACCGACACTTGCCGTAGGGTCTACAAAAGCATCCTCAGCGACCAGGGCGGAAGGATGAATACCAGCTTTCGGCAGAGGTTTTCGATCAAACAGATGGGAAAGCTGCGCATAGGCAAGGTAAGGATTGGCGATTACCAGGCAATTGCCTGAAAATCCTTCCACCTCAGTCGGGTGCAGGATCACAGCACCTGCTTTTGTGTCAGCCAAGTATTTCTTGTACTGGGCATTGGCAAGGAAACTCAATTGCTCGGGCTGGGCATCCTGCAATGTCGCAAGACCAGAAATGAGAAGCTCCGGGTTTCCCCGGAGCTCAGCTCCAAGGCGCTCTGCCAGCTGCCTTAGAGTGTAAGTGGTAGAGGTCATCATTAGCGGTTCTGGTTCATCCGCTCGATAACATCACGTGTAATATCATATTGAGGCTTGGCATCAACCACAGCGCCACGCTCGATGACGATGTCGTAGTTGCCCTTCTTCAATACTTCTTCCACCGCTTTATCCAGCTTCGGTTTGAGCTGCTTCAACATATCGCGATCAGCTGCGGCCTTGGCTTCGTTCAGCTCTTTCGACTGAAACTGGAAGTCGCGTGCTTTTTGTTTGAAATCCGACTCAAGACGGTCACGCTCAGAATCTTTCATTTTATCGCCCCCGGCAGCAAGGCGACTTTGAATATTCTTTGCATCACTTTCCAACGCCTTCAGCTTATTGAGCTGCGGACCGAACTTTTTCTCAGCGTCTACAGCGTATTTTTTTGCCGCATCCGACTCCAGGAGTGCCATTTGATAATTGAGCACCGCAATCTTCATCTCGGCAAAAGCCGGGGTGGCAACAACAGCGGCGGCGATCAAGGCGAAACGGAAGAACTTACGCACAATGCACTCCTGCGTTTAAACGCGATATAGAGTTGGATCAATTAGAACGTCTGGCCCAGCGAGAATTGGAATACCTGCGTATCGGCATTATCAGGCTTCTTGACGGGCATACCCAGACTGAAGCTTAACGGACCCAACGCAGTTACCCAAGTCAAGCCAACACCCACAGAGCTTGCCATATTGGAAAAGCTGACCTTGTTACAGCTGGCACTATCCTTGTCGACCAAGCGGCACTTGGTGTCGAAAACACTACCTACATCCCAGAACAGCACTGTTCGCAACTGACGCTGATCTTTCACGAAAGGCAAGGGGAACAGATATTCGGCCCCGCCTGTGATCAACACATTACCGCCAAATGGTTCAGGATCTTGATCGGTATCTGTTTCTTGACCTTGAGCCTTATATCTTCCAGAAGCAGGAGTACTCCTCGGACCAAGGCTGCTATCTTCAAAACCACGAACTGAATTAAAACCACCAGCATAGTAATTTTCATAAAATGGCAAGCCGCTGGTTGAACCATAACCATCGCCATATCCCAGCTCGGTATGGAAGCGAAGTGCAGTATTCTGCGTTAACCCAGCAAAAATCTGACCACGATAGTCAACTTTGTAATAGCTCAGATCGCTTCCCGGAATTGTTGTTTCCAGAGAAAGACTTTGCGAGTGCCCTCGAGTAGCCAGCACGCCTTTATTTAGGGTTGACTCTGACCAGCCGATCGAAGCTTTAAAGTTAGTGAAACTATCCCCTTCCTGTTCAATGAATTTATAAACTTCGTCGACAGTATAGTTATTGGGGTCAAGCTCATCACGCTGAACGCCAAGCCCAAAGTTCAGTCGAGACGTTTCACTGATCGGATAGCCAAAATTTACCCCAAAGCCGAGGCTATTGATGGAGTAACTGGAAATATCAACATCCAGATCATCATAATTGGTTGAGCGATAGAAGGCGTTATAGCCAAGGCTCACACCGTCATCGGTCCAGTAAGGATCAGTAAAGCTGAAATTGTAGCGAGTCTGATACTGACTTCTCGTCAAGCCTACGCTTACTCTATTACCAGTACCCAAGAAGTTGCTCTGGCTGATAGATCCACCCAGGATCAAACCCGCACTTTGAGCAAAGCCAACACTTGCGGTAATAGAACCAGACGGTTGTTCTTCCACAGAGTAATTCACGTCGACCTGATCGTCAGTGCCAGGAACCGGCGGCGTCTCGACATTGACTTCCTTGAAATAGCCCAGACGTTCCAAACGGGTTTTGGACTGATCAATCAGGTAAGTAGAGGCCCAGCCACCTTCCATCTGGCGCATTTCGCGGCGGAGGACTTCATCTTCCGTCTTGGTATTGCCACGGAAATTGATACGATTTACATAGGCACGCTTGCCGGGATCGACTACAAAGGTCAACGAAACCGTATGGTCATCATCATGTGGTTCCGGTACACCGTTCACATTAGCGAACGTATAGCCTTCATTCCCGAGGCGGCGGGTGATCAGATCTGAGGTGCCAGTCATCACCTTTCGAGAGAACACCTGTCCGGGCTGTACCAACATCAGCCTGCGAATTTCTTCTTCCGGCACTTTCAGGTCACCTGAAAGTTTTACATCCCGAACGGTGTATTTTTCACCTTCGTTGACGTTGACCGTAATATAGACGTGTTTCTTATCAGGCGTAATCGATACCTGAGTCGAGGTGATATCCATATTGATATAACCACGATCAAGGTAATAGGAGCGCAAGCGCTCAAGATCGCCAGAAAGTTTTTCACGGGAATATTTGTCGTCGTTTTTGAAGAAAGAAAGCAGATGGCTTTTCTTCAATTCGAACAGATCAATTAGATCCTGCTCTGGAAACACATGATTTCCGACAATATTGACCTGAGAGATCGTTGCCACTTCACCTTCGTTGATTTTGATTTTCAACTGAACGCGGTTACGTGGCTGCGGAATGACCTCGGTTTCGATATTGGCAGAATAGCGACCTTGAGCAACATACTGACGAAGCAGCTCATTGCGCACACCTTCCAGCGTTGCCTGCTGGAAAATTTCACCTTCAGCCAAACCCGATTGTTGAAGACCTTTTTTAAGGTCGTCTTCTGAGATCGCCTTGTTGCCCTCAATAGTGATGCTTGAAATCGAGGGGCGCTCAACTACGCTCACAACCAGGACGTTACCGTCACGCCCTAATTGAATATCTTGGAAAAAACCCGTACGGAACAGGGAGCGAGTCGCATCGGAAAGGCGACGATCATCTACAGCATCGCCTACGTTAAGAGGTAATGCACCGAAAACGCTTCCGGCAGAAACCCTCTGCAAACCGTTTACACGAATATCGGAGATGGTGAAGGACTCGGCGTGAACCTCGCCGATCATCAGCGCGGCTATTACCGCAGGTAGCAGCAAGCGTTTCATGAGTCCCTTTTTTATTCCAACTGACAAATAAATAGCCTACCGCTTATACGGCAGACTAAGCGTTCAGCGGCGAGTTACAGACGCCCAAGGTCATTGACCAGAGCCAGTAACATGACACCAACAATTAGGCTTATACCAATCTGCATACCCCACGCCTGAATGCGCTCGGATACAGGTTTCCCTCTTGCCCACTCGACGAAGTAGAACAACAAATGTCCACCGTCCAGTACCGGCACAGGAAGCAGGTTTAAAACCCCAAGGCTTATGCTCAGGTAGGCCAGGAAGTTTAAGAAGTCACTGACACCTGACTGGGCAGAAGCGCCCGCCACTTTAGCAATGGTTATCGGCCCACTCAAGTTTTTTACCGAGAGTTCCCCAAGCAACATTTTCTTAAGCGAGTCGAGCGTCAGCAAACTCATGGTCCAAGTGCGCAAAAGTCCCTGACCTACGGCCTCCAGCGGGCCATAGCTGACTTCCCGAAGCATTTCAGAGGGCCATTCCACGCCCTTGACACCAGCGCCCAAGTAGCCAGAGGCACTTTTTGCATCACCTTTGCTAGAAAGCATAACTGGGACAGAGCGCTCAATTCCGGAACGATTAAGCACTAGGTTTACTGTTTGATTCGGGTGGGCACGAACATAATCGACCACCTCTTGCCAGTCGTTAACCGATGAACCCTCAACCGAAACAATACGATCACCAGACTGAATACCTGCTCTGGAGGCAGGCCCCTCAGGATCTAGTTCAGCCACAACAGGTGGCAGTGCCGGACGCCATGGATGTATGCCGAGAGATCCAATAGGGTCCGGGCTATCAGAGTCCTTGAGCCAACCATCAAGCCGAATGGAATGTACTTCTTGCTGACTGTTACCAGACTCGCGAGTTTCCACGACCAACGTACCCGTTTCACCGAGACGGCGAACCAGCTTGAGGTTGACCTCACCCCATCCGGAAACGGCCTTCCCATCAACCGAGACGATTTCATCGTTTGCCTGCAAGCCTGCTTGCGCAGCAAGACTACCTTCATCGACTTTTCCGACGACAGGCTTGACCTGCTGAGTTCCAAGCATGGCCAGAGCCCAAAAGAACACGATAGCCAATAAGAAATTGGCCACCGGACCCGCCGCTACGATAGCGATACGCTGATATACAGACTTACGATTGAACGTCTGGTCGATCTGGTCAGCAGAAACCTCCCCTTCTCGCTCGTCCAGCATTTTTACATAACCGCCAAGCGGTATTGCTGCTACTACGAACTCAGTTCCCTGCCTGTCATGCCAACGAAATAGCGCCTTACCAAATCCAACAGAGAAACGCAGGACCTTGACACCACATCGACGAGCAACCCAAAAGTGCCCAAACTCATGGAAAGTAACCAACACCCCTAATGCAATCAGGGTTCCAAGAATCATATACAGTGCACTCATGGCGTTCCTCCGCGCTTAGCGCCTGTGGCGCTCAAGCCAGACATTGGCTGAGTCCCTGGCATGGCGATCCGCTTGCATGACACATTCAAGATCGGTTACGGCAGAGATTGTTTCCTGCTGGAGCACAGCCTCGATGATCTGCGGTATCTCATCAAAGCGTGCCCTGCCGTTTAGAAAGGCATCTACTGCCACTTCGTTCGCAGCGTTCAATGTGGCAGGCGCGGTACCACCTGCGCTAATAGCTTCTCTCGCCAATCTGAGGCAAGGAAAGCGCTGCTCATCAGGCTTTTGAAAATCAAGGCGTGCTACTGCAAACAGGTCAAGAGGGCTAACCCCGGATTCTATTCGCTCAGGCCATGCCAATGCATGAGCAATTGGCGTACGCATATCGGGATTGCCCAACTGCGCAAGAACCGAACCGTCAATGTAGTCCACTAACGAATGGATAACACTTTGAGGATGAACAACAACTTCAACCTGATCAGGCCTTGCATTGAACAACCAGCAGGCCTCAATGAACTCCAACCCCTTGTTCATCATGGTGGCAGAGTCTACTGAAATTTTACGTCCCATCGACCAGTTAGGATGCGCGCACGCCTGATCAGGCGTAACGTCACGCAATACCTCCAATGAGGTTTCACGGAAAGGCCCGCCTGAAGCCGTCAGCAAAATTCGCCGCACCCCTTTTGCCACCAGTCCCTCTTCATAGCCTACTGGCAGGCATTGAAAAATGGCATTGTGCTCACTATCAATTGGTAACAGCTTTGCGTTGTACGTTTTGACAGCCTGCATAAACAGGGAGCCGCTCATGACAAGCGCCTCTTTATTGGCAAGGAGAACCTTTTTTCCTGCCTCGACGGCTGCAAGGGTAGGCTTAAGACCTGCCGCGCCAACGATAGCAGCCATAACAGCATCAACATCAGGATGAGCTGATACTTCACTTAGCCCTGCCTCACCGACCAGCACTTGCGTCGAGAGTCCAGCCGCCTTGATTCTATGTTCCAGCGCTTCGGCCTGCGCGCTGCCCGGCACTACAGCAAACCTCGGCTCATGAGTGATACAAAGCGCTCCGAGCTCATCGAGCCTGGTATAGCCAGTTAACGCAAATGCTCTGTAACGATCAGGATGACGTGCAATGACATCTAAAGTACTAAGACCTATCGATCCGGTAGCACCCAGTACAGTAATGTTTTGAGGACTAGTCACATAACACCCCAGCCCGACCACCAGAGAAGTGCTGCGTAAAGAGGTACTGCAGCGGTCAGACTATCAATACGATCCATGATGCCGCCATGCCCAGGTAGAAGCTGGCTACTGTCCTTAAGCCCTACCTGTCGCTTGAACATGCTCTCCGTAAGATCACCTACAACCGAAATAACGACCACCAGCGAAGCACCGATCAGAGCCTTAATCAAAGTATTGGCATCCCATCCGCGATAGAGACCTACACCCAATGTCAGCACAAGACTGGCTATTAGGCCGCCAATCATGCCCTCCCAGCTTTTACCTGGACTTACCTTGGGAGCAAGCTTGCGCTTGCCAAATGCTTTGCCGGAAAAATAAGCACCAATGTCAGCCACCCATACCAGCAGCATGACACCAAGAATAAGCCAATTATTGAGAGGCCACTGCTTCAGCAGGATCAACCCCTGCCAGGCAGGAACCAAGATAGCCACACCAATCAAAAGGCGTCGCCAAGTTGACTTCCAGTAATGAGCGCTTTCTGGATAGGTCATTACGAGCACGGCAGCAAAAATCCACCAAGCCACTGCCATCGGCAGGATAGCCAACGCCAGCTGAGGCATCTGCCAGCAGAGCAGAAGAAGGAAAGCAATTACAGCTGCATAACCTACACGAGCCGCCTGAGAGACGAGCCCGGAAAGCCGAGCCCACTCCCAAGCACCCAGGGAAACCACCGCTCCGATAAAGGCAGCGAATATCCCACCTTCTAGCAAAAAGAAGCCCCCAATCGCTATGGGCAGCAACACCAGAGCGGTAAGGACCCTTTGCTTTAGCATGATGCTCTCACTTCTGCTTCAATCTGTTCACTGGTCTTTCCAAAGCGTCTTTGCCGCGTCGCATAATCCGCCAACGCCTTACGCATAGCCTCATGTTTGAAGTCAGGCCAGAACAAGTCGGAAAAATATAGCTCCGCATAAGCCAATTGCCAGAGCAGGAAATTGCTGATGCGATGCTCTCCACCCGTACGGATACATAGATCAGGTAAAGGCATGCCTGCGGTGGTCAAGCAGTTCTGAAGTAACTCAGGCGTTATCCGCTCAGGCTCAAGCGTACCCTCCTTGACTGCCTGCGCCAGCCGCTGAGCCGCCTGGGCGATGTCCCACTGACCACCATAATTGGCAGCCACCTGGAGTACCAGTCTTGTATGACCAGCAGTCAAGGCTTCTGCCTGCTCCATCTCACGCTGCAGTTCAGGATGAAACCTGGAACGATCTCCAATGATGCGAAGACGTATGCCGTTCTGATCGAGCTTTTTGGCTTCCCGTCGAAGCGCTGATAGAAACAGCTCCATCAATGCACTGACTTCATCAGTCGGGCGCCGCCAGTTTTCACTGGAAAACGCAAACAACGTGAGCACTTCGACACCGGCGTCCGCACAGACTTCTATAGCCGCACGAACAGCGTCGACACCAGCTCTATGTCCTGCCACTCCAGGCAGTAACCGCCGGCGAGCCCAGCGGTTATTACCATCCATGATAATGGCGACATGACGCGGTACTACAGAACTAGGGTCGCTATTGCCCATCTTGCATCCCTGCCGTCAAACGGCCATCAAATCAGTTTCCTTAGCCTCCAAGGCCTTATCGACCTCAGCGACATATTTATCAGTCAATTTCTGGATCTCATCCTGCGCACGACGCTCTTCGTCTTCGCTGATTTCCTTTTCCTTGAGGAGATCCTTCAACTGAGCCAGCGCATCACGGCGAATATTCCGCACGGAAACACGAGCCTGTTCAGCCTCCTGGCGCGCCTGCTTAGTGAAACCCTTTCGAGTTTCCTCAGTTAGAGCCGGCATCGGGACGCGAATGGTAGTCCCGGCTGTCGCTGGGTTCAGTCCCAGATCCGAAGTCATGATGGCTTTTTCAACAGCCTGAATCATGCTTTTATCAAAAACAGTCAGCGCCAACGTGCGGGAATCTTCCACTGTCACGTTGGCCACCTGGCGCAGCGGCGTGTCGCTACCGTAATAGGACACCATAACGCTATCAAGAATGCTTGGATGAGCGCGTCCAGTACGGATCTTGGCGAAAGCGTGACCAAGCGCTTCAATGGTCTTGGTCATTCGGCTTTGAGCGTCTTGCTTTATTTCATTGATCATACTGTGCCCTCTTCGATCAAAGTACCTTCTCCGCCGCCTACAACAATATTCAGCAAGGCGCCGGATTTATTCATATTGAACACCCGAAGCGGCATCTTATGATCACGACACAGACAGATTGCTGTCAGGTCCATCACGCCCAGCTTACGGTCGAGCACTTCGTCATACGTCAAGCGATCGAACCTTTCCGCATTCGGGTCCTTGAAAGGATCTGCAGTGTACACGCCATCGACCTTAGTTGCTTTAAGCACCAGATCAGCCTCAACTTCGATAGCACGCAAGCAGGCAGCCGAATCAGTGGTAAAGAATGGGTTACCCGTACCGGCCGAGAAAATAACCACCTCGCCGTTCTGCAACTGACGCATAGCCTTACGACGATCATACTGATCGGTCACACCCACCATAGAGATGGCTGACATAACAGTTGCCGGGATATTGGAGCGCTCCAGGGAATCACGCATAGCCAGCGCATTCATAACGGTAGCCAGCATACCCATATGGTCACCCGTAACACGGTCCATACCTGCGGCTGACAACGCAGCCCCACGGAACAGGTTACCACCACCAATCACCAGCCCGACCTGAACACCAATACCAACAAGCTGACCGATTTCCAAGGACATACGATCAAGCACTTTTGGGTCAATCCCGAAGTCTTCGGATCCCATTAGGGCTTCGCCGCTGAGTTTAAGCAGAATACGTTTGTAACGGGGTTGGCGACCACTCATCTGCTGAGCCATTCAGTCTCTCCTGCGACGATTTGAAATAATAAAAAACAAATCATTTTCCCATTACCGAGCCGGAACGTCAGCGTTGACGCATCGATAGTGGGATCGTTACCAAATAAAAAAGAAAACCCATACCTTCGCTACTTGAAAAAAGAGGCCGCACGCGGTGGCGGGCAGCCTCTTTTTCAGCATCGATAGCGTCTTACTGCTTGCTGGCTGCGACCTGAGCGGCCACCTCAGCTGCGAAGTCCACTTCGGCTTTCTCGATACCTTCACCTACTTCGTAACGGACGAAGGAAACGATTTCAGCGCCAGCCTTCTTAGCCAGATCGCCAACCTTGACTTCCGGATCCTTTACAAAAGGCTGCTCAACCAGGCTTGCCTCAGCCAAGAATTTGTTGATACGGCCTTTGACCATGTTTTCAACAATATTTTCCGGCTTGCCAGCAATCTTGTCTGCGTTCAGTGCCAGGAAGATTTCTTTTTCCTTGGCAATAGCTTCTTCAGAAACCTGGGAAGGATTCAGGAACTGAGGGTTGCTTGCAGCAATGTGCATCGCGATATCACGAGCCAGCTCAGGCGTACCACCGTTCAGAGCAACAACAACACCGATGCGGTGGCCGTGCAGGTAGGCACCTATCACATCACCTTCTACACGAGTCAGGCGACGAATAGTGACGTTTTCGCCTGTCTTGGAAACCAGCGCCAGACGCGCCTCTTCCTGGGACTCTACCAGCGGAGCAGCATCAGTCAGCTTCTGATCGAACGCCTTATTCAAGCTATCTGCAACGAAAGCCTTGAAGTCATCCTGCAGAGCCAGGAAGTCAGTCTGGGAGTTGACTTCGATGATCAGAGCAGCCTTGTTGTCGTCGGAAACCTTGACAGCAATCGCACCTTCAGCAGCGATGTTACCAGCCTTCTTGGCCGCCTTGATGGCGCCAGCTGCACGCATATCATCGATGGCTTTCTCGATGTCGCCGCCGGCAGCGGTCAACGCCTTCTTGCAATCCATCATGCCAAGGCCGGTACGCTCACGCAGTTCTTTGACCAGGGCCGCAGTAATCTCTGCCATGCTCGAATCCTCTTGAATCAGTGTCTAAACCAATGCCCTAGGGCAGTAATTCTCTGAGTGGCAAAAAGGGGGCCTAGCCCCCTTCCTGCTCACTGAATGCCAAGTCTTTACGACAGGGTCAATCAGCCTTCAGCAGCTTCGCTCGCTGCTTCTTGAACGAACTCTTCAGGTGTTGCACCTGCGTTCTGCTTACCACGCAGTACGGCATCAGCCGTGGCGCTCAGGTACAGCTGGACAGCGCGGAAGGCGTCATCGTTACCCGGGATGATGTAATCAACGCCTTCCGGGCTGCTGTTGGTATCAACAACACCGATAACCGGGATACCAAGCTTGTTCGCTTCGGTGATCGCGATGCGCTCGTGATCAACGTCGATAACGAACAGAGCGTCCGGCAGGCCGCCCATCTCCTTGATACCACCCAAGCTGCGCTCGAGCTTCTCGAGATCGCGAGTGCGCATCAGCGCTTCTTTCTTGGTCAGCTTGCCGAAGGTGCCGTCTTCAGCCTGAACTTCAAGCTCACGCAGACGCTTGATGGACTGACGAATAGTCTTATAGTTCGTCAGCATACCGCCCAACCAGCGGTGATCCACGAAAGGCATACCACAACGAGCAGCTTCTTCGCGAACGATCTTGCCAGCGGAACGCTTGGTACCAACGAACAGGATTTTGTTCTTGCCAGAAGCCAGGCGCTCAACAAAGCTCAGCGCTTCGTTGAACATCGGCAAAGTCTTTTCGAGGTTGATGATGTGAATCTTGTTACGCGCGCCGAAAATGTACTTACCCATTTTCGGGTTCCAGTAACGGGTCTGGTGGCCGAAGTGCACACCGGCCTTCAGCATGTCGCGCATGTTGACTTGGGACATTGATATTTCCTCAATAAGTCGGGTTGGGCCTCCACGCATCCCAATGGCCAACTCCTTGCAGAGCACCCAGGCCATCGTGCCGATACGTGTGTGGGGTTTAGGGCGTTTTAGGGCTATTGCCCGAAAAGCGCCGCGCTTTATACCACAGAAGTCAGCTGAATTAAACCATGGCAGACTACTACGATTGGGATGGTGACGAAGGACAGGTTTGTTAGAATCCTGTCCAACCCTCTTATTTTAGTTCATATGCAGGCTGCCTGCGCAGCGCTTAGAGATTCTAATGACCGTTATTATCAAGACCCCTGAAGACATCGAGAAAATGCGTATCGCCGGCCAACTGGCGGCTGATGTACTGGAAATGCTGGATGAGCATGTTAAGCCGGGCGTTACGACCGAAGAGCTGAATAAGCTTTGCCACGACTATATCGTCAATGTGCAACAGGCTATTCCGGCGCCACTCAATTACAAGGGCTACCCCAAGTCCATTTGTACTTCGCTTAATCATGTCGTCTGTCATGGCATCCCCAACGACAAGCCACTCAAGAAAGGCGACATCCTTAACGTGGATATCACAGTTATCAAAGACGGCTACCACGGCGATACCAGCAAGATGTATTGCGTCGGCGAAGTGGCCGAGTGGGCAAAGCGACTCTGTGAGGTAACTCAAGAGTGCCTATATAAAGGTATTTCGGTTGTTCGTCCCGGCGCCCGGCTGGGTGATATTGGCGAAATCATTCAGAAGCACGCTGAAAAACAGGGTTTTTCCGTGGTGCGCGAGTATTGTGGTCATGGTATCGGCAAGGGCTTTCATGAGGAGCCGCAGGTTGTTCATTATGGGCGTGCTGGAACAGGCCTTGAACTCAAGGAAGGCATGATCTTCACCATTGAGCCGATGATCAACCAGGGCCGCGCTGAAACCAAGCTGCTTGGTGACGGTTGGACGGCCATCACCAAGGACCGCAAGCTGTCTGCTCAGTGGGAACACACCGTACTGGTTACCGCCGATGGCTATGAAATTCTGACACTGCGCAAAGACGAAACCATTTCCCGCACCCCCGCATGAGGTAATACGGGTATGCCCCAGGTAGATCCCGAACTGTTCGACCGCGGACAGTTCCAGGCTGAACTCGCATTAAAGACCAGCCCCATCGCCGCGTTCAAAAAGGCGATCCGCAAGGCAAATGAGGTATTGGACGAGCGATTTTCAGCCGGGCGCAGTACGCGTCGCCTGGTTGAGGATCGAGCCTGGTTCGTTGACCAGATACTGTGCGAAGCCTGGCAACGACTGAACTGGGGTAATGCACAGATTGCCTTGCTCGCCGTAGGGGGGTATGGCCGCGGCGAGCTGCATCCGCAATCGGACATCGATTTACTCATTTTATTGGGCTCAGAAGATCAGGAAGCGCATCGGGAAGCCATTGAGGGCTTCCTGACGTTGCTGTGGGATATCGGCCTTGCTGTCGGACAGAGTGTGCGCTCAGTCCAAGAGTGCGCGGATGAGGCCAGGGCCGACCTGACCGTCATCACCAATCTGATGGAGTGCCGTACCATTGCCGGCCCGGAAGCCCTTCGTCTGAGGATGCTGGATGTAACCAGCCCCAAGCGAATGTGGCCCAGCCGTGATTTCTTTCTGGCAAAGCGGGATGAGCAGAAAGCCCGGCATGCCAAGTACAACGACACGGAATACAACCTTGAGCCCAACGTCAAAGGCTCACCGGGTGGATTACGTGATATCCAGGCACTCTTGTGGGTTGCACGCCGCCATTTCGGGACGCTGAACCTGCATGCGCTGGTTGGCCAGGGTTTTCTGACTGAAAGCGAATGTTCGCTGCTGGCTTCCAGTCAGGAGTTCCTGTGGAAGGTGCGTTACGCCCTGCATATGCTGGCAGGCCGACCTGAGGATCGCCTCCTGTTTGATCATCAGCGCCGCATCGCCGGCCTCCTGGGTTATGAAGACAGCGATGCGAAGCTGGCCGTTGAGCGCTTCATGCAGAAGTATTATCGCGTGGTCATGGACATTGCCCAGCTCAACGATGTTGTCATGCAGCACTTTGAGGAAGCCATCCTGCGGGATGACGAAAGCGAGCCAACGCAGCCTCTTAACAGCCGCTTCCAGTTACGGGACGGCTATATTGAGGTTACGCATCCGGAGGTATTCAAGCGCACCCCCTTTGCACTGCTGGAAATTTTCGTGCTGATGGCTCAGCACCCGGAAATCAAGGGTGTTTCTGCGGGTACGATCCGGTTGCTTCGCGACCACCGTCATCTAATCAATGACGAATTCCGACATGACATCCGCAACACCAGCTTATTTATCGAGTTGTTCAAGAGCCGCGAAGGCATTCATCGCAACCTTCGCCGCATGAACCGCTACGGTATTCTTGGCCTGTACTTGCCGGAGTTCGGCCAAATCATCGGTCAGATGCAGCATGACCTGTTCCATATCTATACGGTCGATGCGCATACACTCAATCTGATCAAGCATCTGCGCAAACTGAACCGACCGGAGATGACGGAAAAGTATCCTCTGGCCACGCGGGTGATGAACAAGCTGCCTAAACCGGAGTTGATCTATATTGCCGGTCTTTACCATGACATTGGCAAGGGCCGAGGCGGTGATCATTCGGAGCTGGGCGCCGTAGATGCCGAAGCGTTCTGCCGCCGCCATCAGCTACCCGAATGGGACAGCAACCTAATCTGTTGGCTGGTACGCAATCACTTGGCGATGTCGACAACAGCGCAGCGCAAGGATTTGTCTGACCCCCTGGTGATTCATGACTTTGCACAGACGGTAGGCGACCAGGTCCATCTGGATTACCTCTATGCGCTCACTGTGGCAGATATCAACGCGACCAACCCCAACCTCTGGAACTCCTGGCGCGCCAGCCTCCTGCGGCAGCTGTATACCGAGACCAAGCGTGCCTTGCGCCGCGGACTTGAGAATCCGGTAGAACGTGAAGAGCAAATTCGCCAGACACAGAGTTCAGCCATCGATATCCTGGTGCGTAATGGCATCGATCAGGATGATGCCGAACACCTGTGGGGACAGCTCGGTGACGACTATTTCCTGCGTCACACTGCCAGCGATGTAGCGTGGCACACCGAAGCTATTTTGAGTCATCCCAATGATGGTAATCCGCTGATCCTGATCAAGGAGACTACTCAACGCGAGTTTGAAGGCGGCACCCAGATCTTCATTTATGCGCAGGACCAGCACGACTTCTTTGCTGTGACTGTGGCGGCAATGGACCAGCTGAACCTGAGCATCCAGGACGCGCGTATTATTACGTCCACCAGCCAGTTTACCCTGGATACCTATGTTGTACTCGACGCGGACGGAGGTTCTATCGGCAATAATCCGGCCCGTATCCAGCAGATCAGAAGCGGCTTGATCCAGGCCCTGAAGACACCTGAAGAGTACCCCAACATCATCAACCGACGTGTTCCTCGTCAGCTCAAGCATTTTGCGTTCGCGCCACACGTGAATATCTATACGGATGCTCAGCGCGCCGTGAGCCTGATTGAGCTGACCGCCCCTGATCGCCCGGGCCTGTTGGCTCGCGTGGGCGGTATATTCCTGGATTTCGACCTGTCGGTTCAGAATGCCAAAATCGCCACGTTGGGCGAGCGTGTTGAAGACGTCTTTTATGTTACGGATGCTCAAGGGCAGCCCCTATCGGATCCGAAGCTGTGCGAGCAACTTCAACAAGCGCTGATCAAAAACCTAAGCGGGGCCAATGGCTCAGAAACGCCGTTGCTACGCATCAGTATCTAATGGACAACTCAGCCTAAGGCCAGGCTGCACTCGCGAGACCTGTATATGAACGATGCCTTGAACCTGCTCCAGCCCTACCCTTTCGAAAAACTGCGCGCGCTGCTGGCAGGTGTCCAGCCACCGGCAGATAAAAAGGCCATCGCGTTATCAATCGGCGAACCTAAACACCCCTCCCCAGCGTTTGTCGCAAAAGCGCTGACCGAGCACCTTGACCAATTGGCGGTCTATCCAACAACAGCCGGACTGCCTGCTTTGCGTGAAGCGATTGTGACGTGGTGCGAGCAGCGTTTTCGTGTACCGACCGGCTGGATGGATGCGGCTCAGCATGCCTTACCGGTAACCGGCACGCGCGAAGCGCTTTTCTCCTTTACACAGGCGGTGGTGAATCGCCAGGAAGGCGCGCTGGTAGTAAGCCCCAACCCTTTCTATCAGATCTATGAAGGCGCCACGCTGCTGGCTGGTGCGCTGCCGCACTACCTGCCCTGCCTGCCCGAGAAAGGTTTTAATCCTGACTTCGATGCCGTTCCAGCCGAAATATGGGATCGCTGCCAGTTGCTGTTCCTGTGCTCTCCTGGCAATCCAACCGGAGCATTGTTGCCTGTCGAGACCTTGAAGCGTTTGATCGAGCTGGCCGACCAGCATGACTTCGTGATTGCAGCAGATGAGTGCTATAGCGAGTTGTATTTCGATGAAAACAACCCACCTGCTGGCCTTTTGACAGCCTGCGCGGAGCTGGGTCGTAAGGACTTCAGCCGTTGCGTGGTCTTTCACAGCCTGTCCAAGCGCTCGAATCTACCTGGTTTGCGCTCAGGCTTCGTTGCAGGGGACGCTGAGATTCTCAAACGCTTCCTGCTGTATCGGACCTACCACGGCTGCGCCATGCCGATCCAGGTACAGCGCGCCAGCATTGCCGCATGGAGCGATGAGATCCACGTACGCGAGAACCGCGTGCTTTACCGGGAAAAATTCGACGCTGTGCTGGCAATACTAAAAGATGTATTGGATGTCGAGCGCCCGGACGGCGGTTTTTACCTCTGGGCTAAGACACCGTTAGATGACGAGTCCTTCGCCCGTGAGCTATACGCAAAGGAACATGTTACCGTTGTGCCAGGCTCCTACCTTTCCCGGACGGTGGACGGTGTGAATCCTGGTGCCAATCGGGTTCGCATGGCCTTGGTAGCACCTCTGAACGAGTGCATCGAAGCCGCCGAGCGTATCCGCGCATTCTGCAGCCGCTGACGCCTGCTCAGCCTGCCGTTGAAACTGGCAGGCTGCGCATCAGTGTCGCCTCGCTGAAGTCCAGATCACTCAGGACTTCAGCGACGATTTCATCGTCGATTACGCCAGACAAGCGCATACGATAGAGCTCCCGACGCTGAGCCCGGATAGCCAGCAACCGCAGCTGCGTTTCAATAAACAGACTGGTTCGGGCACGCGCCTGAACCTCCTCCGTGTCCTGGTAGATATCAAGCTGTTCACGAAACTCGGCCATGAGCTGCGTCTTGATTTCCGCCTTCAATCCCGCACGCGCAGGATCTTCGTCATCAATGCTTTCCGCCTCAAGGGCGCGAAGAGCCGCTTCTGCCGTATTGCGCCGAATTTCTCGGCGCTCACGGTCGGCAGCCTCATTGGTACCCACACTTAGTCCACGCAGCAGCAGGGGTAATCCAATGCTGGCCGCCAGCAGGGACAGCAGGATTACGCCCGCAGCAATAAAGATCAGGACATCGCGCTGGGGGAATGGCTGTCCATTCGCGAGAACAATGGGTAGAGACAGTACACCTGCCAGCGTCACGGCCCCGCGTACACCTGCAATTGACGCAATAATTGCGGTACGTTGGAAATCATTGCCCGGCATAGCCTCATGATGTCGGGAGATGCGCCAATACAGGTTCATGACAAGGTAACGCAGCAGGATCAGCGCCAGGAAGATCAGAGTTACCTCCCCCATCAGCCACCCTAGCGTCTTGTAGACATGCTCGGACGGCTTGAGCACGGCAGCAATGATGTCGGGCAGCTGCAGGCCCAAGAGCAGGAACACCAGTCCATTGAAGGTGAACTCCAGCATCGACCAGATACTGTGGTTGAGCAATCGAGTACGCGACTGCCTGGGCAGCATGTCGATACGGCTTTGCACAAGCCCGGCGGCAACCGCAGAAAGAATGCCTGAGAAACCCAGGTGTTCGGCAATGACATAAGCGGCAAATGGCAATAGAAGCAAGAAGACGACATAGGGTGCAGGATCCGTCCACCCATGCTCGACCAGCCAGTTACGGGCCTGCCCTGTCAGCCAGCTGAGCGCCGCCCCTGTAAAGAGACCGCCAATGGCAACCATGAGAAACGTCAGACTCGCATCTGCCAGCGAAAACACGCCCGTCATGGCAGCCGCTACGGCAAAGCGAAAGGTGACAAGACCGGACGCATCATTGAAAAGTGCTTCACCCTGCAGGATATGCATCAGCCGCTTGGGCAGTTTCCCACGTGCAATTCCGGACACCGCAACGGCATCGGTCGGCGACAGAACCGCGGCCAGTGCAAAGGCTACCGGCCAGGACAAGCCAGGCACCAGCCAGTGAATAAAGGCGCCAGCGGCCAAAACGGTGATGAATACCAGACCAAACGCCAGCGTCAGGATAGGCGCCCGAAGCCGCCAGAGTTCGCGCTTCGGCATGCGCCACCCATCGGAGAACAGAAGTGGCGGAATGAATAAGAGCATGAACAGTTCAGGATCAAGCGCGACATGCAAGCCCAGTGATGGCAACGCCAGTAACGCCCCGACAACGACCTGGATCAGTGGAAGCGGCACGGGAAGAAACTGAGCGCTCAAGCGGGTCGCGCCCACCACAAGCAGCATGATCAAGATGGTATAAACGAGTGTCACCGCTTCTCTCCGCTGGCTACCGAGCCGATCCGCCTGATCTGTACGACACGATCCCTATCGACAAGCCCTGCAAAGACACGTTCGGAAATGCCGTGCCCAAACGGTAGGCATGAGGTGTCATGAGGTCATACACCTCACCCAAGGCTCGCCAGTACGTCGTGCTGGCGCCAACTGGACGCCCTCAACTAAGAGGGCGTCACGTTGAAAAACAGTTTCAGGCTGGGCGGGTAACAGTCAGGGTTACAGCCGCGATGCGGTCGGCCTGTGCATAAACACCGGATTCCAGTTCTTCACCGAAGACATCCGGATCCATCTCACGATAACGCCAGACCAAATCTGTTTTGGCTAACCGCTCCTGGACAGTCTCTAGGAACGGATCCTGGCCGTCCACCATGGCCACGCCGGTATACAGCAGCAAGGTTCCCGCTGGTGCCAAGCGCTCCAGCGCGGCGTCCAGAATGGAAAGAGAGAGTCCGGCTCCCAGCGGCCCGCCCCCGTGGCGATAGGCGCGTTCGGTAGGATCGACCAGGTAAGGCGGATTGGAAATAATAAGATCGAACTCGCCTTCAACATCATTCAGCAGGTTGCTATGCCGAGCCACCACATTGGTCGCTTCAGCCATGTCCGCATTGATTTCAGTAAAGCGGAGCGCGCGATCGTTGATATCAACAGCCAAGACCTCGGCGCCTGGCCTCGCCAGCGCGACAAGTATCGCACCCGGACCTGCACCACTGCCGATATCGACTGCCCGCCGGATCTGCCCAGTTTCGAAGCGTAGCTGGGCTTCGATAGCGTTGGCGTAGCGATACGTATCTGGACCAAAGAACACTGCATCCGCCTCGTCCGTAGGATAAGCGGAGTGGATGAACAGCTGATCGCCCAAAGTCGACACGCGAACCTTGCTGCGCCAACCATCCTGGTAGGATTCCAGGATGTCGGCGGCCTGCATGGCTTCGAAAAGCTCGGGTGAAATGAGCCCCTGCCTGAAGGGCCGACTCCAGCCAAAAATACCTTGCAAGTCCTTCGCCCACTCGTTGCCGGGGCGACTATTGACGCGGGCATGTGAGGCCGGCGTTATTGTGATGAATTGGTAATGAGCGTCGCGTAATGCTTCGATCAGGAGGCGAAAAGGTTGGACCGAGTGTTTGGAGATTGCAGGCTGTTCGCGCATCTGTGTATCCGTCACGCAGTTTGATCCTTTAGAAACAGGACAGGGCCCTCGTTGGGCCCTGTCCTTGGATGGTCAGTTGAAAAGCTTGTTGAAGAGGCGTGTGGCCAACAATCCAGAGGCGGTATGGTGATTGGCTGGCGACATCATCTCGATCAGAAGCGCCATACCCGCTTCGCGAGTCGGCTGGCACGCCAGGCGTTGCTCCAGTGCTGCGGCTTCGCTGTCAAAGTCATTTACCTCTGCAATAGAGGCATTTGAGGCCGCATTATCGCCTGCGCTTTGACAAAGCGCTTCCTGCTGACGCTGCTTGGCGCGAAAGCTCAGCTCCCGCTTAGGCAAGATAGCAACTCGGTCCTGCCCTGCCTGGTCCTTGGCTATTACCTTGGCACCGGTGTGCACCAGATCACCCGCAATCCAGTCATGAATAAGCTGCTGCTCATAGGCAGTAAACACACCAAACATTTCGGCACGCTCACCTTGTATGAGCCTCCAGAAACGGCTGTTTTGTGGGTCTTCATGGCGCTTGATCCAGCCTTGAGCCTCCATGGCTTCAAGAAAGGCCGGTATCTGAGCTGGATCGGCCAGCCACTCACTTACATTGCGCCCACCGATTCGGCAGTAATCAGAATGCACGTATTTGCCGACGGTGCTTTTCTCTGCCAGTAGCGAAATAACTTCCTGTTCAAGATCGAACGAGCCAATGACAGACGTTGTGCCTGCGCCCAGGTTGTTGAGCAGATAGCCCTGAGCTACACGTCGATAGAATGCTTCGCGACCTTCTACCGGCATGGCGTCATGAACGGCCTGCAGGGCCTTCTTTGCATGACCGGTACCGGCGTTATCGACCGTCACGTGCAACGTAAAGTAATAAGGATCGATCCCAAGCTCATTCAACTCGTAAGAGGTAATGAGCAGATGAAGCGGCAACTGTTCATAGCCGAGGTTGAATCCAATGATCTCAGGCAGGAAATGCTCGGCGTTATAGGCCAGCGCCAGCTGGATCGCACCCTGAACATAATGATCATCGCTCAGGCCATCCCAGTCTTCACAACCGTTACTGGCCAGCAATTTCTTATACAGGACGACATGATTCTTGTCTGGCAAACCCTCGCCCAACTCTTCCAGATAGATCTGGATAGGTGCAGTGAAGCGGGTGTCATTCCAGCGCTGCAAAATACCGTACAGCCAGGCGCCGTCTACCAGTTTGGTCGGGGCAACCCCTCTCAAAAAGTAGAGCGCATGGGATTTACTCGTGAAATAACGACGAGGGGCGCCTGCCTTTCGCGACTTGAGATAGGCTCGGTACTCCTGACCTACCTGCTCGGTACTTTGTAGCATCCAGCGCTCTAGCCCTTGCGGATCCTCCGGCAAATCGGATGGCATAGGTCCAGTCGCACTCAGCTGCTCGTCAAGATAGTGCCGAGCCCTTTCGAGCGCGTCAGTCGCGGGTTTCTGTTCAAGCAGAGAAAAATAAAGATGACGGGATGGCTCAAGGGCGTACGGCGTTAACACAGCCTGTCGGCTCGTCGTGGCTCGTGTAGTGGTCTGCATACGTCAGCACATCTGGCAGTTAATAATTGTACAGGTTGTACAATTTGGCCCCTGCCTGGCGGGTGAGTTCCTTACCTTGTGTCCGCTTGGCAGAAAACGATTGCAACTCAAGAGGCCAACGTCTTGAGCTGCAAGGCGTTAAGCCATCAAACCCGTATGTCGGCCAATGTGTGAAGCTCAGCCTCGATCCGCGTCCCTGTCATGGCCTCCTCGTTGGAAAAACCGTCGTAACGGGAGAGTGGGCCAAAATTGATACCTGTCAGCTGTTCGATACGACGAACACTGCGCTGATAGGTTCGGAAGCGTCCGAACGCGGCATCCAGCTGTCCCAGCTCGCTGGATTGATCGATCATGTAGGCGGTTGCAGATGGTTTTCCGTCATCGGATAAAAAGGCGACTACCTTCCAAAAAGCAGACGGGATCAGCACACCTCGATAGCGCCGGTCATCGTCCCGGAAAACCGGCCCGGTAAATACCGTTGCCCGTTCCTTCCAGCGCCGGGTGTTTTCCAGCAGGTAGTTTTCCAGATCCAGCCAGTTCTTCTGATTGAAGCCGGCCATCTGCGGAGAGCAGTTGGTGAAATGAAAGGTGTCACGGTTGGCAACTTCCGCCTCATTCCCCCAGTTAGGGTCCTCACGACGAACAAGGTGTCCGCGATCCAGCAGGTTATTGGCGTACAGGTCTTCGCCAATCTGGGCTTCCAGCGGGATACGTCCGTCATAGGACCAGCGATCCTTGCCCCGCTCGACCGAAACGGACTGAGCACCATCGATATTGACGCCAACGTAGAACGCCAGCCGGCGTGACGCCGACATGGTGATGGAGAAATGCATATAGTCGAGTCGATTTTCGGCGGAACCTGAAACAGGCAGCACGTCCCCGGCACGCTCATCGCTCATGGTAGGCCAGGGTACGCTGAATTCACCAAGAAAGTCGGCGGCATATCCTGGGCGCCCGGACAGCGACTCGGCATCAGTGATACGAGGGCCCTGCTGCCTGGCCTCAAGATCAACCGCAGGCGCTGCCTCCTGCGGTGCGAGTCGGCGCATATCGCTCAGTCTGGGTCTGTGGTTCAGGTCGATCGCCATTTCTTCATATTCCTATCGTATAGAGTGCATAGAGAGCTTAGGCAATGCCTTGGCGCCTTGTTATAGATTGCGTCGATAGGCGCACAGCCCACCTCTACATGGCATACTCTGACATTCCTATTTGGCGATTACTTTACAAGGGTGGGAGGCCAGGAATGCCCGACACGAACGGCACATTGAGTTTGTATGGCATAAAGGCCTGCGACACCATGAAAAAGGCGCGCACATGGCTCGACAAACATGGCGTGACCTATCATTTTCACGACTACAAGGTCAGCGGCATCGACCGGGAAACTCTTTCAACCTGGTGCCGTGAGCTTGGTTGGGAAAAGGTGCTGAACCGCGCTGGCACTACGTTCAGAAAACTGCCTGACGAACAAAAGGCAGATCTTGACGAGGCCCGTGCCATCGAGCTCATGTTGGCGCAGCCCTCCATGATCAAGCGTCCTGTACTGGACCTGGGAGAGCGTCGCGTACTAGGCTTCAAGCCGGAACTCTACTCGGCTGAACTGGACCGCTGACATGTCGATTGCCTGGGCACTATTCATACCTTCCTGTTTCGCATTGAACATGGCGCCTGGGCCGAACAATCTGCTGTCCGTCAATAATGCTGCCCGCTTCGGCTTTGCAGCGGCCTGTATCGGCACCTTGGGCCGACTGATTGCCTTTGCCGGCATGATCGCGCTGGCGGGCTCAGGCCTGGCGCTCGTATTGTTGACGTCGGCCTGGCTCTTTACTGCGATCAAGCTTGTAGGTGCGATGTACCTCATCTGGACTGCCATCCGCTTATGGACTGCCAACACCTCGACGGACGCTCCATCTCCTGACGAAGTCATCAAGGCAGACCTCTGGAAGTTGATGCGTCAGGATTTTCTGATCGCTGCAGGCAACCCCAAAGCTATTTTGCTGTTTACCGCGTTTCTTCCGCAGTTTGTAGTGGTGGGTGAGCCGCTTGGGCAGCAGTTTACTCAATTGGGCGCAGCGTTTCTGATCATGGAATGCTTCGCCATCGCAATTTACGCCTTCGCCGGAGCACGTCTCGGCCGCCTGTTGGCTGGTGAGCGTGCCAAGCGTCTGTTCAACCGTGGTTGTGCCGCCCTTCTGGGTAGTGCCGGTGTGGGATTACTTCTCAGCCGGCGTCCGGCCTGACCTTATTTGTTTAGAAGGAAAGTTTCATGTCTCAGAATGTGTTCAGCCTGGCCTTTGGTGTCGGCACGCAAAATCGCGACGGCGCCTGGCTCGAAGTCTTCTATGCCCAGCCCCTGCTGAACCCCTCGGCAGAACTGATTGCGGCCATCACGCCGGTTCTCAATTATGCAGGCGGGAACCAAACCATCGCCTTTACGCCGTCTCAGGCGCGCTCTCTGGCCGATGCCTTGCGTGGCGTAGAGAACGCTCAGACTCAGATGGCCCTGCTAACCCGTCTGGCTGAAAGCGCCAAGCCGCTGGTTGCCACGATTCTGGCGGAAGACGCTGCGCCCTCCTCAACGCCTGAGGCGTACCTGAAGCTGCATTTGCTGTCGCATCGCCTGGTCAAGCCGCACGGCGTCAACCTGAGCGGCATCTTTGCCCTGCTGCCGAATGTTGCCTGGACCAATCAGGGTGCCATCGACCTGGCAGAACTGCCTTCCGAGCAACTGGAAGCCCGTCTGCGCGGCAAATTGCTGGAAGTGTTCTCCGTCGATAAATTCCCCAAGATGACCGACTATGTCGTTCCCAGTGGCGTGCGCATCGCCGATACCGCCCGTGTTCGTCTGGGCGCTTATATCGGTGAAGGCACAACCGTCATGCATGAGGGCTTCGTAAACTTCAATGCCGGTACGGCGGGCCCGAATATGGTCGAAGGCCGCGTCTCGGCGGGTGTATTCGTCGGCAAGGGTTCGGATCTGGGCGGCGGCTGCTCCACCATGGGTACTTTGTCTGGCGGTGGCAATATTGTGATCAGCGTTGGCGAGGGCTGCCTGATCGGTGCCAACGCGGGCATCGGCATTCCGCTGGGTGATCGCTGCACAGTGGAGTCCGGCCTGTATGTAACAGCGGGCACCAAGGTGATTGTGCTGGATGATCAGAACCAGCAGGTACAGGTGGTCAAGGCGCGCGATCTGGCAGGCCAGAATGATCTTCTGTTCCGCCGCAACTCCCAGACCGGCGCGGTCGAGTGCAAAACCAACAAGAGTGCAATCGAGCTGAACGAAGCCCTGCACGCGCATAACTGAGTCATGGAACCCGGTACCTTGGTACCGGGTCCAGACCTGTAAGTAGGCCGCCCGCCGGCTCACGGCCGGGCGGCTTTTTTTCATCCGTTTCCAAAAGTTGAAGCCATGACATTGCCCTCCCCCTGGCGCACCGACTTTCCGGCCCTTGCTGCCTTTGAAGAAGACGGCATCACCTATCTGGACACTGCGGCCACAGCGCAAAAGCCCAAGGCTGTACTGGATGCGCTCACAGCGTACTATGCCCGCGGCGCCGCCAATATTCATCGCGCTCAGCACCGCCCTGGCGAGCGCGCCACCCAGGCCTATGAGTCCGTACGCGACAAGGTGGCCCGCTGGCTAGGCGCTTCCAATTCTAGGGAAGTCGTGTTTACGCGCGGCACGACGGAAGGGCTCAACCTGATAGCCTACGGGCTTGAGCATCACTTCAAGCCCGGCGATGAAATTGTGGTCAGTGCCCTGGAGCATCATGCCAACCTTCTGCCCTGGCAGCAGTTGGCTCGGCGCCAGGGGGTAGAGTTGATCGTATTGCCGCTTACAGACTCGGGCCATATCGACCTCAATCGAGCCAGTGAACTGATCGGCCCACGCACGCGTCTGGTTGCCATCAGCCAGCTGTCGAACGTATTGGGAACCTGGCAGCCGCTGGCCGAGCTCTCCCGTCTGGCCCACGATCAAGGCGCCTGGTTCGTTGTGGATGGCGCTCAAGGCGTGGCTCATGGCCGCCACAGTCCCAAGGACCTGGGCGCGGATTTCTATGTATTTTCTGGCCATAAGCTCTACGCACCAGAGGCCATAGGGGTACTCTGGGGACATGCCGAGGCCCTGGCAGCTCTTGCGCCTTGGCAGTTTGGTGGCGAGATGGTGCGTAACGCCGATTATCAACACGCTGAGTTTCATTCTGCTCCCATGGGGCTGGAGGCCGGGACACCGCCTGTTGGTGCAGCCATTGGCTTGGGAGCAGCATTGGATTGGCTCAGCGCACAAGACGAGTCATCCATTTTTGGTCATGAGCAGGCGTTGTGCGTGAAACTACAGGCCGGACTGGCGGCTCGCGAGGGCGTTCGTGTATTGGGCGAGCCGCAGATTGCCCTGGCCAGCGTAGTGGTTGATGGCATACATGTGGCTGATCTTTCCCATATGTTGGGCGAGCAAGGCATTGCCGTGCGGGCGGGCAATCATTGCGCCATGCCGCTGTTCAAGCGCCTGGGCGAGGCAGGCTCGCTGCGTATTTCGCTTGGTCTGTATAGTGACTCAACGGATCTGGAGCGCTTCTTCATGGCGCTGGATAATGCCTTGGAGCTACTACGATGACAGGTTTGACGACTGAGGCGCAGGCTGCGCTGGATGCCTTCTCTTCCGCCAACGGGTGGGAAGCTCGTTCACGCCTCTTGCTGCAGTGGGCGACACGCTTGCCCGATGTTGAGACCCGACGAGACGAAGATCGGGTCTATGGCTGTGAAAGTCAGGTCTGGGTCACTCACAAGCAGGATGGAGAGCAGCACTTCTTTCGAGCGGGCAGCGATTCTCGCATTCTCCGTGGCCTGCTGGCTGTACTCTTGGTCCGAGCCAATGGACTGACCCGAGAAGAACTGGCCGTGCTGGATATTCATGACTGGCTGGGCCAACTAGGGCTGGAGCGGCAACTCTCCGCCTCTCGTGGCAATGGCCTACGTGCGGTAGTCGAACGCATGCGAACGCTGGCTGAAGCCTAGCCGAACCCCACTCCCCTCCGCGCAGTCCGAAGAAGAGACGAGTTGAGGAGTTTTCTATGGCTGCGCAGATCCGTATTGGTATTTCCGGCTGGCGCTACGTGCCTTGGCGGGGTGTTTTCTATCCTGAAGGGCTGACTCAAAACAAGGAGCTGCGCTTTGCCTCACGGGCGCTGTCTACAATCGAGATCAATGGCTCCTTCTATTCGCTTCAGCGCCCTCAGAGCTACGCCAGCTGGTATGCAGAAACCGGTGAAAACTTTCTTTTCAGCGTCAAAGGTCCGCGCTACATCACGCATATCCTGCGCCTAAAAGATATCGAAAAAGCGATGGCCAATTTTCTGGCCTCCGGCATCTTTGAGCTCAAGGAGAAACTGGGACCTATCCTCTGGCAGTTTCCAGCTAATTTGAAGTTCGAGCCTGAGCGGTTTGAGGCATTTCTAAAGCTCCTGCCTCAGGACACCCAGACCGCCCAGGCGCTCGCCCTGCATTGTGAGGCGCGCATGGAGGGCCGCTGCAGCCTGAGTATCGATGCCAATCGCCCCTTGCGCCATGCCGTCGAGATCCGGCATGAGAGCTTTATCGACCCCGCTTTTGTCGAGCTACTGCGGCGCTATAACGTGGCGCTGGTAATTGCCGACACAGCGGGCAAGTGGCTGTACCGGGAGGATGTCACGGCAGACTTTCTTTATATACGCCTGCACGGTCACGAGCAGCTCTATTCAAGCCGCTACTCGGATGAAGCGCTGCACTATTGGACGTCTCGCATTCAGGCTTGGGCGCAAGGTGGAGAGCCGGACGATGCCCAGCTGATTGACCAGGCACATCGGTTGCCCACACAGGAGAGCCGAGACATCTATTGCTATTTTGATAATGATGCCAATGTCCACGCGCCGTTCGATGCCGACCGGCTCACAGTGGCGCTAGGCCTGAAGGAAAGCCTGGGCAAATGGGATCTAAGCCTGATTGGCGAGGAGGCCAAGCCGAAGCGAAAGAAAAAGGCCAATGCGCCTTAGGATCTACTCCGACGCGCCCGGAAGAAGTCGGTCAGCAAGGCGCCACACTCTTCAGCCAGAAGGCCGCCCTCAACGATAACGCGATGGTTCAGGAAATCCTGCTTGAAGAACTGCCCACGGCTTTCTACCGCACCGGCACGCGGCTCACGTGCACCATATACCAGACGCTGGATCCGGGCGTGCACCAGAAGCCCTGAACACATGCTGCACGGCTCAAGGGTTACATACAAGGTAGTGTCCGGTAGACGATAGTTTTCCAGCGCCAAGGCCGCTGCACGAATGGCCTGCATTTCTGCATGGGCGCTGGGATCATGGCCGGTAATGGGCTGATTGAAGCCGCGTCCAATGATCCGTCCCTCATGAACCAATACCGCACCGACAGGCACCTCACCCAGGGATGCCCCTTCAGCCGCCAAGGCCAGCGCCTCTCGCATGAAAAGCTCATCCTGACTACGGTCGATAATGGGAGGGAAACGGCGCATACGATTCATGACAAGCTCAAACGTCAGCTAACCTCAATGGTCCCCATGAGGCCGGTTTCCATGTGGTCGATCACATGGCAGTGAAGCATCCATTGTCCCGGATTATCGGCCATCAGCGCTACCCGAGCTGTCTCGTTCTTGCCGAGCAGGTAGGTATCGGTATAGTACGGCGTCACGGGATGCCGGTCCGAACTCAAGACCTTGAAGGTCAGCCCATGCAGATGCACAGGATGGAAATACTGGGCCATGTTACGAAACTCAAGGATGTAACTCTGCCCAAGCTTGAGCTTCGCCAACGCTGGATGCGGGTCCCCTTCCTTGTGCTCGCCACCGGCCTGGCCGTTGATCTGCCAGTACATCGCCTTGCCGCAGTACGCCGGGTCGCTGGCCAGAGTCGCTACCCATTCGAAGCGAAAGTTTACGGTTTCCGCGCGTTCAAGGTCCGGCTCGCTGACAGGGTTGGGCGGCAAGGGCCGCGGCCATTCTCCAGACTGGGCGCCCTGATCGGTAGACCCCAGTGTAGCCAGTCGCAACGGGCCGTTACGCAGGGACACCGTTGTCCCGGCTGCCGGTACCCTATATGCCAGATCGATGCGCATACCAGGGCCTAGCAGGTACTCATCGCCAAACGCCCGAGGCTCGATAGGATGGCCGTCCAGCGCGTAAATACGCGCCTCGACATCCGTCAGGTTCAATCGGTAGGTTGCCGTGTTATCCACATTCAGAATGCGCAAACGCACCACTGCGCCCGCGGGCAGATCAATGGTGGGAACGTGCTTTCCATTTACCGTGGTCAGCCGACCCAGCGTGCCTACGCGAGCCGCCTCTCGAGGAATGCTGAACGCTGTAAAGGCTCCTTGATCATCCACATGCCAGTTCTTCAGGCACAACGTCATGTCATGCGCAAAGCCGGTCGGCTCACGCTCTTCGACAATAAGCGGTCCTTCCAGGCCTCGCCCTAGTTGTTCACTGCTGGCGACATGCGGGTGATACCAATAGGTTCCAGCGTCTGGTGTCTTGAACTGGTAAACGAAACTCTCGCCCGGTAGCACCGGTGCCTGCGAGATATACGGTACGCCATCCATCTCGATGGGCAGACGAATGCCATGCCAGTGAATCGTGGTGGGCTGATCGAGATGATTAGTGAAACGGACACGCAGCCACTCGCCTTGCCGCGCCCGGATCTCCTTGCCTGGAAATTGGCCGCCATAGGCCAGCGCAGGCGTGACATGCCCTGGCACCAACTCGACATCCAGCGGCGCCGCGATCAGCTCGTAGTCATATGCTTTGGCCACCTGTGGCCGCCCCAGCCACCAGCGAGCGCCGCCAGCGCCTACCCCTACCACAACCAGACCGGTCAAACCGCCGAGCACCTGGCGCCGCGTGAAAGACATGAAATGCAGTCCCTCGGGAAATTGGAGGAGCGCACAATACACCCGATTTCACTCAAAGATAAGAAGCACTCTCAATTAAGTAAGCGGAGACGCACGCTTTCAGACTGATGGGAGATGAGCGACCTAGGCCCTGGGATCAAGCCGTGTCGTTTCGCGGTGAACGATTTCAAATCCCAGGTCTACATGACGCTCCGGCCTGTCCTGCCCCGCCAGATGAGCGACAAGCAGCTCTGCGGCCTCACAACCGATGCGATAGCGTGGTGTTGCCACAGTCGTGAGCGGCGGAGACGTCCAGGCCGACCCGTTTAGGTCATGGAAGCCCATGATGGCCATGCGGTCGGGAACGGCAATACCCAGGCGGCCGCATTTGAAAACAGCGCCCTGCGCCAAGTCATCATTGCAAAAGAACAGCGCCTCACAATCGGGATGTGTACGGTGCATCCGCTCAAACAGCTCTGCCCCAAGCGCCAGGGAAGAGTTGCTGGTCACAAACAGCTCCCGCTGTGGATCATATAACCCGGCTTCCTCAAGCGCCTGGCGGCACCCATCTCGACGCCGCAGCGTGCGTGGATCGCCCTGCGCGCCAATGATGCCGATACGTCGATAGCCGCACTCGATCAGATGACGGGCCGCGGCATACCCAGCGGCAAACTGGGAAAACCCTACGCTCCAACAATCGTCCCGCGTCAGGGTTTCGATGGTATGCACCGTTGGAATCTGCTGTTGTTCCAGCAATGCCCATAGCCCGGGCGTATGGTCGATACCCGTCAGGATCACACCATCCGGGGAATGCTGCAGATAGGTACGCAGCAGGTGTTCCTCCTGTTCGAGCGAATAGCCGGTTATGCCGATGAGCAGGTTATATCCATGCCGGTCGAGCCGCTCTTTGATGCCGACCAAGATGTCGACGAACACGCTATTGGTAAGCGAGGGGATCAACACGACAATATTCTGGGAACGTGCCGACGCCAGGGCCATAGCGGCTTGGTTGGGGACATAGCCCAGCTGGCTGCATGCTTCAAGGATCTTGTCACGCACCAGCACGGCGACCTTTTCCGGCGTCTTGAGCGCTCGGGAAACCGTAATCGAACTCACGCCGACGTGTTCCGCTATGTCCTGCATCGTGACTCGTCTACGAGCCGGTTTCCGGTTTCTCATCATCCATACCGTTATAAGCACAACTGATTTTAGCGTCAAAAGAGGTCTTTACAAACAAAATGTAGGCGCTAACATCGAAATGTAGGCGCTAACATTCGCTTGATAAAAACAATAGTGGTGAACGCATCATGTCCTTGCCCCTCACACGTCCTTTTCCAGCACAGCGTCTGATACCTGTCATCGCTCCGGAGCGCTCGCTGCGCCCCTTCACCTCTGATCTGAAGAACAACAAAGCATGAGTGAATCCACACAACGCCGACTACGCAGCCAGCAATGGTTTGATGATCCTGCCCATGCCGACATGACCGCGCTTTATGTCGAGCGCTACATGAACTACGGACTGACCCGTGATGAATTGCAATCGGGTCGACCTATTATCGGGATCGCCCAGACAGGTAGCGACCTGGCCCCCTGCAACCGCCACCATTTGGAACTTGCCCAACGCGTCAAGGCCGGCATTCGCGACGCAGGCGGAATTCCCATGGAGTTTCCGGTGCACCCGCTCGCTGAGCAGAGCCGGCGGCCTACCGCTGCGCTGGATCGAAACCTGGCTTATCTCGGGCTTGTGGAGATTCTGCACGGCTATCCGCTCGATGGCGTGGTGTTGACTACAGGCTGCGACAAAACCACCCCGGCCTGCTTGATGGCAGCCGCCACGACAGATCTTCCTGCCATCGTGCTTTCCGGCGGTCCCATGCTGGACGGCTGGCATAACGGCAAGCGTATCGGCTCCGGAACCGTGCTTTGGCATGCACGCAATCTGTTGTCTGCCGGGACGATCGACTACGAAGGCTTCATGGAAATGACCACGGCGGCCTCCCCGTCCATCGGCCACTGCAACACCATGGGCACGGCCCTCTCCATGAACTCACTGGCCGAGGCGCTCGGCATGTCGCTACCTGGGTGCGCCAGCATTCCGGCTGCCTACCGCGAGCGTGGCCAGATGGCCTACGTCACAGGCAAGCGCATTGTCGACCTGGTGAAAGAAGAAATTCGTCCCTCGCAGATCATGACGCGAGAGGCATTCGAAAATGCCATCGTGCTGGCTTCGGCCCTAGGGGCTTCCAGCAACTGCCCTCCACATCTGATCGCGATTGCCCGCCACATGGGTATCGATCTGAGCCTGGAAGATTGGCAGCGCCTGGGCGAGGACGTCCCGTTGCTGGTCAATTGCATGCCGGCAGGTGAATACCTGGGTGAGAGCTTTCACCGCGCGGGCGGTGTACCGGCCGTGCTTCACGAACTGGATAAGGCCGGTTTGATCCATCGGCACTGCAACACCGTCTCCGGCAAAACCATTGGCGAGATCATCACGCAACATCAGACACTGGATAACGATGTGATTCGCCCCTGTGAATCGCCCCTTAAGCACCGCGCCGGGTTTATCGTCCTGAGCGGCAATTTTTTCGACAGCGCCATCATGAAGGTCTCGGTTATTGGCGAAGCGTTCCGTCAGACCTATCTGGCCGAGCCAGGCAAGGAGAACACCTTCGAGACGCGTGCGATTGTCTTCGAGGGGCCTGAGGATTATCACGCCCGTATCAACGATCCCAGCCTGGAAATCGATGAGCACTGCATCCTGGTCATTCGCGGTTGCGGCACAGTGGGATACCCCGGCAGCGCCGAGGTGGTCAACATGGCGCCACCTTCAGAGCTGATCCGTCGAGGCATCGACTCACTGCCCTGCATGGGTGACGGACGCCAGAGCGGCACCTCAGCCAGCCCGTCTATTCTCAACATGTCACCCGAAGCAGCTATAGGCGGCGGACTTGCCCTGCTCAGAACAGGGGACCGTCTGAGGGTCGACCTTAATGCACGACGGGTCGAACTGCTGATCGATGAGGATGAACTGGAGCGTCGGCGCGGTGAGGCCTTGCCCAGCATTCCGACCTCTCAGACCCCCTGGCAGGAGCTCTACCGCAAACTGGTCGGGCAGTTATCGACTGGCGGCTGCCTGGAGCCAGCCACCCTGTATATGCGAGTGATCACCGAAAACGGTGCCCCTCGCCACTCCCATTGAGCAAGGAGAACCGCATGTCTTCCTACACGCCTTCACATCCCCTGACGGCGGCCTATCAAGCGCCTGACGACATGGCCGCAGGTACCTGGGTCGGCCGTGTCTGGCTACCCGGCTCCACCGCCGGCCCTGCCGTGGTGCTCGTCAAAGAGCAGGCGGTGTATGACATCAGCACCTCGGTTTCGACCGTATCCGCGCTGATGGAACTGGACAACCCTGCTGCCTATCTTCATGAGCTGCCATTGCCAGCTCCCCTGATAGACCTGCCAGGTCTGCTCGCCAATAGCGACAGCCGCGAGCGTGATGAGAGCAAGCCCTGGCTTCTCGCACCGATCGATCTACAGGCTATCAAGGCAGCCGGTGTCACCTTCGCGGCCAGTCTGCTGGAGCGCGTCGTCGAAGAACAGGCCAAGGGCGATCCGGGCAAGGCGGCTGACATCCGCGCCTCATTGACTGAGCGCATCGGCGTTGATCTATCCGACATCGTGCCAGGATCAGATCAGGCAGAAGCGCTACGAAAGGTACTCATCGAGCAGGGCCTATGGTCTCAATATCTGGAAGTAGGTATAGGGCCGGACGCCGAAGTGTTTACCAAGGCCCAGCCTCTTTCAGCGGTAGGTTACGGCTCAGACATTGGTATTCACCCCAAATCCACCTGGAACAACCCAGAGCCTGAGATTGTGCTGGTGGTCTCCAGTACGGGCAAAGTTCAGGGCGCGACCTTGGGTAACGATGTAAACCTCAGGGATTTTGAAGGTCGTAGCGCTCTGCTGCTGTCCAAAGCCAAGGACAATAATGCTTCAACAGCCATCGGCCCTTTCATTCGTCTTTTCGATGAAAGTTACGGCATCGACGATGTGCGCTCGGCAGAGGTTGACTTGCGCATTCACGGCGAAGACGGCTATCTGCTGGAAGGCCACAGCTCCATGCGCCAGATCAGCCGAGACCCACTCGATCTGGTCGCGCAGACGCTTAATGCCAACCACCAGTACCCGGATGGGTTTGTCCTGTTTCTCGGTACCCTATTCGCTCCACGCCAGGATCGCGATCAACCCGGCGGTGGCTTCACTCACAAGCTGGGCGATGTGGTCATGATCAGCACATCGCGTTTGGGCACGCTGAGCAACCGGGTCACCACCAGCGACCAAGCTGCCCCGTGGTCCTTTGGCATTCGCTCACTAATGGACAATCTTCAGCGCCGCGGCCTGCCTTTGAGCGTTGTTCCTCTGCAGTGATCCATCAGCCGCCCTGTATTTACCTGAACTGTTCAGCCTGACTGCTCCAGGCTGAACCTGCCTCATTACTCAGCACAGTTTTCTGATTCGCAAGGAGGCGGATCGTTGTACTCCAGGGAATCGCTAACAAATACAAAAACCGGCTGCCTCCACAGCCTAGGAGACAACATGAACCGTGCCAAATCCTCTGGATTCTTGGTATTCGTCACTATTGCCGCAGCATTCGGCGGCTTGCTGTTCGGCTACGACACTGCCGTGATTTCCGGTGCTGTAGAACCGATACGGATGCACTTTATTGACCCGTTGTTTCAAGACCCGATGCAGGCCAGTCGGGTCGTCATTGAGTTCAAGAACACGCTTTTGCTCAGTACCCTGCTTGTGCTTGCCTTAAGTATCTATTACTTCATGCGGCTTTACGGACGCATGCGTGGCTTAGTATTTGCTGCGATTGTTTCCGCTATTACGGGCTGGCTGTTCTACAGGCAAGTTTTCATTCTTCCTGATGAAATCACGCCTAATCTCGCCAACTCTATTACTGGATTTACCATTGCATCAGCCCTGCTAGGCTGCGTAATCGGGGGCTTTTTTGCGGGCTATATCAGCCAGCGTCTAGGCCGTCGCAACGGGCTGATCCTAGCCGCCTTGCTTTTTATCGTATCGGCTATCGGCTCCGCCTTGCCTGAAGTCGTCAACGTATTTGGTATTGAGCACATCAGCGCCTTTAACCTATATAGGATCATAGGCGGAATAGGGGTTGGTATTGCCTCCATGCTTTCGCCTATGTACATCGCTGAAATTGCTCCCAGCCACATGCGTGGTCGCCTGGTGTCGTGCAACCAGTTCTGCATCATTTTTGGCATGTTATTGGTGTATTTCGTCAATTACTTCATTGCCCGCGGCCAAACTACGGAATGGCTGAGCCAATACGGCTGGCGATGGATGCTGGGCTCAGAGATCGTACCGGCTTTCGCCTTTATGGCGCTTCTTCTCAAGACGCCTGAAACACCCCGTTATCTCGTCATGAAAGGCCAAACGGGCCGTGCCATGGAGGTACTTGAACAAATCAACGGCTCTGCCGCAGCACAAACCATTCTTAATGAGATTCGTCTGTCCTTCCAGCAGAGCCACCGTGAAGCGCCCTGGCTCTCTTATGGCGGCACCCTCATCCTGATTGCCATGCTGCTGTCCATCTTCCAACAGTTTGTGGGCATCAATGTGGTGCTGTACTACGCGCCGGAAATCTTCAAGAACATGGGTAGCCAAGCAGACGTCTCGTTGATCCAGACCATCATTGTTGGTGCAGTCAATCTGATCTTCACGGTTGTTGCCATCGTTTTAGTAGATCGTGTTGGGCGTAAACCCCTGATGATCATCGGCGCGCTTGGAATGGCCGTTAGCATGCTGGGGCTAGGTACAGCGTTCTACCTCCAAAGCCTAGGCATTACTGCCCTGTTGATGATGCTGGTGTACGTAGCCGCCTTTGCAGTTTCCTGGGGGCCTGTGGTGTGGGTTCTGCTTTCAGAGATCTTTCCTAACAGCATTCGAGGCGCCCTTTCCATTGCTGTCGCTACTCAATGGTTAGCCAATCTACTGGTGTCCTGGACGTTCCCCATGATGAACAGCAATGCCTGGTTGAACGACCTTTTCAACCACGGCTTCGCCTATTGGGTATATGGCGCTATGGGCCTGCTGGCCGCTGTATTTGTCTGGCGTTGGGTCCCAGAGACAAAAAACAAAACCCTGGAAGAAATGAATGCTGCCTGGTCACCTCGGACGCCTTCAGCATCCGACTTGGTCGCCGAGCGCGCCTAATTCTTGTCCATACAGAGAAATCTAAATGACTCAAGCAACTGCACAGTACCCTAGCCTCAAGGACCGCACCGTTTTCATTACGGGTGGCGGCAGCGGCATCGGTGGTGCCCTGACTCGCGCCTTTCACACACAAGGCGCACACGTCGCCTTTATCGATATCGACGAGCAGGCCAGTCAGCGCCTGATAACTGAGCTGGAGACCGAAACCGGCCAAGCCCCCTGGTTTCGCCGCTGTGATATCCGAGACATCGATAGTCTTCAGGAAGCCATAAGGGACGCAGGACAAGCGTTGGGGCCTATCCGTGTTTTAATTAACAACGCTGCCAACGATGATCGTCACGATTGGCGCGAAGTGGATATCCAATACTGGGACAACCGCATGGCCATCAACCTGCGCCCCATGTTTTTTGCTATCCAGGCCGCTGCGCCACAGATGATCCAGGCTGGCGGCGGATCGATCATCAACTTTGGCTCTATCAGCGTCCAGCTTGCGCTTGGCGGGCTGGCAGCCTATGTCAGTGCCAAAGCAGCGGTACATGGGCTGACACGAACCTTTGCGCGGGATCTAGGTGTCGATGCTATTCGTGTCAATACGGTTGTGCCAGGCTGCATCATGACCGAGCGTCAACTGGAGAAATGGATCACGCCGGAAGACGAAGCCCGTATTCAGGAACACCAGTGCCTCAAACTGCGCCTGCTTCCTGAGCACGTTGCCCCTAGTGTGTTGTTCCTCGCGGCGGATGACAGTGCCCAACTGACAGGGCACGAGTTTCCTGTCGACGGTGGCTGGGGCTAAAACGGATCGGCTAAAAGCACAAAGGCCACCTTTCTAGGCGGCCTTTGTGCTTAATGCGTCAGATCATTCCCACTCGATCGTTGCCGGCGGCTTGCTCGACACGTCGTAGGTCACGCGGGAAATGCCGTCAATCTCGTTGATGATGCGGTTGGAAACCTTTTCCAAGAGCTCATAAGGCAAGTGAGCCCAACGCGCGGTCATGAAGTCGATCGTTTCCACAGCACGCAGGGCCACGACCCAGGCGTAACGGCGGCCATCGCCAACCACACCAACCGACTTGACCGGCTGGAATACTACGAAAGCCTGGCTGACTTTGTGATACCAATCAGCCTTGCGCAGTTCGGTGATGAAAATGTCATCCGCGCGACGCAGCAGGTCGGCGTATTCCTTTTTCACTTCACCTAGGATACGCACGCCCAGACCCGGGCCCGGGAAAGGATGGCGGTACACCATGTCATAGGGCAGACCCAGCTCCAGACCAATCTTGCGGACCTCATCCTTGAACAGCTCACGCAGCGGCTCGACAAGCTTCAGGTTCATCTCTTCCGGCAGACCACCCACGTTGTGGTGGGACTTGATCACGTGCGCCTTGCCCGTCTTGGCGCCAGCAGACTCGATCACGTCCGGATAGATAGTGCCCTGTGCCAGGAACTTGATGTTTGGCAGCTTGCTAGCTTCTGCATCGAACACGTCGATAAAGGTGCGGCCAATGATCTTGCGCTTCTTCTCTGGGTCGGCTTCGCCTTCCAGATTGGTCAGGAAGCGGTGCTCGGCATCGGCACGAATGACCTTCACGCCCATGTTCTCGGCAAACATGGCCATGACCTGATCGCCCTCATGCAGACGCAGCAGACCGTTATCGACGAAGACACAGGTCAGCTGATCACCGATGGCCTTGTGCAACAGCGCAGCGACCACGGAAGAGTCCACACCACCGGACAGCCCGAGCAGCACGTTGGCGCTACCAACCTGGGCACGAACCTGGGCAATGGCGTCTTCAACGATATTGGAGGGTGTCCACAGTGCTTTGCACTGGCAGATATCCAACAGGAAGCGCGACAGGATACGGCCGCCCTGCTTGGTATGAGTCACTTCCGGATGGAACTGCACGCCATACCAGCCGCGCTTTTCGTCACCCATGGCTGCAATGGCGCAGCTTGGAGTGCTGGCAACGATATGGAAACCTTCCGGCAGGTTGGACACCTTGTCGCCATGGCTCATCCAAACATCCAGACCGAGGACGCCATCGTCGTCGATATGGTCTTCGATACCGTCAAGCAAGCGGCTCTTGCCGACTACATCGACTTTGGCATAACCAAATTCGCGAACGTTGGAGCCTTCGACTCTGCCGCCCAGCTGCTCGGCCATGGTTTGCATGCCATAGCAGATGCCTAGCAGCGGAACGCCCAGCTCGAATACGGCCTTGGGTGCGCGAGGGCTGTTGGCTTCATGTACCGATTCCGGTCCGCCGGCAAGGATGATACCGCGAGGGGCAAAGGCACGGATGTCGGCGTCATCCATATCGAAGGGATGGAGTTCGCAGTAAACACCGAGCTCACGCACACGGCGTGCGATCAACTGGGTGTACTGGGAACCGAAGTCGAGAATCAGAATACGGTGAGCGTGGATGTCTTGGGACATGGCCATTTCTCATGAGCGGTAAGAACAGACGATTCGGGGCCGTCCATGACAGCCCCGAATCTCAACATAAAACACCCAGCGAACCTATCGTCGCGGCAATCAGCCTACGCGGTAGTTGGGCGCTTCTTTCGTAATTTGCACATCGTGTACATGGGATTCCGCCATGCCGGCGCCGGTGATGCGAACGAATTGAGGCTTGGTACGCATCTCCTCGATCGTGGCGCAGCCGGTGTAACCCATGGAGGCACGCAGGCCACCCATCAATTGATGAATAATAGCGGCTAACGGACCTTTGTACGGTACGCGACCTTCAATGCCTTCCGGTACCAGCTTTTCAGCACCGGACGCGGAGTCCTGGAAATAACGGTCGCTGGAGCCCTGGCTCTGCGACATCGCACCCAGCGAGCCCATGCCACGGTAGGACTTGTAGGAGCGACCCTGGAACAGCTCGACCTCGCCCGGTGCTTCTTCGGTACCAGCGAACATGGAGCCCATCATGACACAGTAACCGCCCGCCACGATGGCCTTGGACAGGTCACCGGAGAAACGGATGCCACCGTCAGCGATCAATGGAACACCTGTACCTTCCAGCGCAGCGGCAACGTTGGCAATGGCGGAGATCTGCGGAACCCCCACACCGGCCACGATACGCGTGGTGCAGATGGAGCCCGGGCCGATACCGACCTTGACGGCATCGGCGCCTGCATCAGCCAGTGCCTTGGCCGCTTCGCCGGTCGCGATGTTGCCACCGATGACCTGAACCTGCGGATAGGTTTCCTTGACCCAGCGTACACGCTCGATCACACCCTTGGAGTGACCGTGAGCGGTATCGACCACAATAACGTCAACACCGGCAGCAACCAGTGCAGCCACACGCTCAGGTGTCTCGGCGCCGGTACCGACGGCAGCACCGACACGCAGGCTGCCCGCTTCGTCCTTACTGGCGTTCGGGTAGGCCTTGGCTTTTTCGATGTCCTTGACGGTCATCATGCCTTTCAGGTTGAAGGCCTCATCGACGATCAGGACCTTTTCCAGACGGTGCTTGTGCAAGAGCTCGCGCACTTCCTGCTTGTTGGCACCCTCGCGAACGGTAACGAGACGCTCCTTGGGAGTCATCACATCGCGCACCGGAATATCGAGGCGGTTTTCAAAGCGCACATCACGGGAGGTGACGATACCGACCAGATCACCGTTGGCCAGGACCGGTACACCCGAGATGTTGTGCTGACGCGTCAGGTCGAACAGGTCGCGGACGGTTGCGCTGGCATCGATCGTGATCGGGTCCTTTACAACGCCGGCCTCGAAGCGCTTGACCTTGCGGACTTCAGCAGCTTGTTGCTCGACCGTCATATTCTTGTGGATGATTCCGATACCGCCTTCCTGGGCCATGGCAATGGCGAGACGGGACTCGGTTACGGTATCCATCGCAGCGGATACCAGGGGAATGTTCAACTCGATACCGCGCGTGAGGCGGGTCTTCAGGCTGACGTCTTTTGGCAGGACATCGGAATAACCGGGAATCAGGAGAACGTCGTCGAAAGTCAGGGCTTCTTGGCTGATGCGCAGCATGGCAGGGGCTCCCGGGCGGGAAAAATAAGAAGCGCGACATTATACCTGTCCTAGAGGAAAGCCTCAACGTAGGCATGAAAGTTGCCGCTCCGTTTACATGGGAAACAATATCAAATTAGAATAATTATCATTACTAAATCATGAGCACCTATCTTGAAAGCCTCGCCTCGCCCCTTCGGCCATGTCCGGCAAATACCTTTTCTTCTTTCCCTGCTTGCCGGTTGCATCGCTGCGTACACCCTACCCGCCCGGGCGGAAGACCGCGTCGACCTGTCTACCATGGAAATCCAGGCAGATATGCCTCAGGTAGAAGACGGGTATACAGCCGTACAGGCAGGTACAGCCAGCAAGAGTGACGTGCCGGTCAAGGAGGAGGCACAGTCTATTGAGGTCGTAACGCCTGAAATCATTCAGGACTACGACGTTCAGTCGCTGGATGATGCGATGAAGTTTGTCAGCGGCGTCAGCCAGGGCAATACCTTAGGGAACACCAAGGATTCATTGGTCAAGCGGGGATTTGGTACGAATGCCGACGGTTCGATCTTTCGCGATGGCGTGCGCTCAAACCTGTCCCGCAACTTTGGTCCTACCAGTGAGCGGGTCGAAGTTCTCAAGGGCCCGGCTTCTCTGCTTTACGGAGCACTTGAGCCGGGTGGATTGATCAACGTAGTCAGCAAACAGCCTCAGTATGTGCAGAGCACTACCTTTGGCGGCTCGGCCTTCAGCGAAGGGGGCGGTAGTCTGAATATCGACACTACCGGGCCTGTGGGCGATACCGGTTTTGCGTATCGCCTGATCGCCGAGCGGCAAAGCGAGGACTACTGGCGCAACTATGGTGTCAATCAGCACACCCTCATCGCTCCTTCGCTGAGTTGGACCGGCGAACGCGCCAGCGTGACGCTGGCCTATGAATACAACGACTATACGAGCCCGTTTGACCGCGGCACGGTGTTTGTCGATGGCCATCCGGCCAGTATCAGCTACGACAAGCGCCTGGATGAGAAATGGGCCAACACAACCGGCATCAGCGAGACTGCAACGGCTCGATTCGAGTATCAGCTTAGCGACGAGTGGAAGACGCGTCTGACCTACGGTTGGAATAACGACCGCTATAGCCTCGCCATCGCTCAGCCGGTCTCGGTTACGCCCAGTGGCGAACTTCTGCGAACAGCCAATGGCGGTCATTATGATTACGAGACCACCTACACCAGCTGGGACTTTATTGGGAAACAGGATTTCCTGGGCCAGCGCCATGATTTATTGATCGGTATCGATCATGAAATGAATGATCAGTACAGGGGCAAGACCTATCGCAATAGCACTGGCTCCCGCCGTAACATCAATATCTATTCACCCACCTATGGCAAGCTTGCCGAGCCCAGGCAGATCAGCCCTACGCAAAGCAATGCACGCAATGAACTTGAGTCCACCTCGCTTTATTTTAAAGATAACTGGCATCTGGATGATCGCTGGACTCTGGTCCTAGGCGGTCGCTATCAGCAATTCCAGCAATATGCCGCCCAAGGTTTGGGAGCAAACCGAAAAACCACTCTGGATAGGGACGATCAGGTAGTTATCCCGTTTGTTGGTCTGGTTTTTCAGGCAACCGACGCCTTGTCGCTCTACGGAAACTACAGCCGCTCCTTTGTTCCCAACACCACCGTGGATGATCTCAATCAGACATTTGATCCGGAAAAAGGACGCAGCTACGAATTGGGCGCCAAGTATACTCTAGCGCCGGGTCTGAACTTGAATGCAGCAGTATTCGACATTGAAAAAGACAATGTGGTCAGTACCCGCACGGTCAATGGTCAGTCGATAGGTAGCGCCGGCAAAGTAAGCGCCAGCGGACTGGAACTGGACGTCACCGGGCGGCTGTCCGAGCGTTGGAACATCATCGGCACCTATGCCTATACCCGTACGCGTATTCTGGAAAACAACAGCAATCCCACCTGGGAAGGCAACCGCCTCAATCAGGCACCTAAACATACGGCCAGCCTGTACCTCACCCATCATTTGCAGGTGCCGTCCAACCTGGGTGACTGGCATACCGGTGCAGGTGCGCGCTATGTAGGGGAACGTGCAGGTGACGACGAGAATAGCTTTTATATGAGCAGCTATACCGTGGCTGACGCCTTCCTGCGCTGGGACTTGCCTGTGCATGGCTATAAAGCCAAGCTGCAACTCAACGTCGACAACCTGTTTGACAAGCATTACTACCCCTCCAGCACCGGTAGCGCATTGCAGGTCAATGTGGGCGAGCCTCGTACGGCGCGCCTGAGTGCCAGCGTGACCTTCTGAGGGCATCAGATTATCCGTCTGGGCACCCTGCCCAGACGGCCCATCCCACCTAGGCGGCTCTCTGTTCTTATGCTCAACTGTCGGCACAAGAACACAACGGAGCGCCGCCATGCACATCGTCATCCCGGACGACTATCAACACGTTGTCGAAACCCTGGACTGCTTCACCCTGCTCGAACGTGCCGGGCATACCGTCACGGTCTATCATGATGCCGAGCGTGACCCAGCCGTTCTGATCGAGCGCTTTCGAGAAGCCGATGCGCTGGTGCTGACCCGCGAGCGAACACATGTCGACGAGGCGCTGCTGTCCCATCTACCCCGCCTCAAGCTGATCAGCCAGACCGGCAAGGCGACCGGTCATCTGGATGTCGCAGCCTGTACTCATCGCGGAATTGCGGTGGTGGAAGGCACCGGCTCGCCCATCGCCGCTGCCGAACTGACCTGGGCGCTGATTCTCATGGCGCGGCGCAAGCTCAAACCAGCCATCGATACCTTTTATGCCGGTGGCTGGCAAGTCAATCTGGGCGAACGCCTGAACGGCCAAATTTTGGGTATTTGGGGCTACGGCAAGATTGGCAAGCTGCTCGCCCGATATGGTCAGGCCTTTGGCATGCCTGTTCTGGTATGGGGCAGCGAGGCTTCGCGACGGGCCGCGGTGGCGGACGGTTATCGCGCCGCCGACAGCCAGGAGGCCTTCTTCGCCGAGTCGGATGTGCTAAGCCTGAACCTAAGGTTTTCAGACAAGACCCGCCATATCGTCCGTCGTGAGGACTTGGCGTTGATGAAGAAGTCAGCCCTTTTGGTGAATGCTGCCCGTGCAGGTCTGATCGAGCCGGGCGCACTGCTTGAAGCTGTCGAGGCAGGTCGCCCAGGCTATGCCGCGGTAGACGTATATGAAGAGGAGCCCGTACCGGCCGGCCATCCCCTCCTTTCCCACCCCAACATCCTGTGCACGCCTCATCTGGGTTACGTAGAGAAACACAGCTACGAACTCTACTTTGGCGAAGCGTTTGCCAATCTGATCGCCTTCTTTGCGGGCGAGCCGGAAAATGTCGCGAACCCAGACGTGCTGGGTCGCTAGCATCCAGCCGACGGCGGGCTTATGATGCCCGCCATGCTTAACGATCCTTTTCAACGTCTCGGCCTCGACCGTGAGGTCCTAACCGTCAGCCAGCTCAACGGCCGCGCCCGTGTTCTGCTGGAAGACGTCTTTTCTCAGGTCTGGGTGGAAGGCGAGATATCCAATCTTGCCCGCCCCGCCTCCGGCCATATCTACTTTACCTTGAAGGATAAGGACGCCCAGGTACGGTGCGCCCTCTTCCGGCAGAACGCCGTGCGTGTCAGGAACCTGCTCAAGGATGGCATGGCGGTGAAGGTTCGCGGCAAGGTCTCCCTGTTCGAAGGCCGTGGTGATTATCAGCTGATTCTGGAAACCCTGGAGCCAGCAGGTGACGGGCTCTTGCGACAGGCATTCGAAGCCCTGAAGCAGAAACTGCTGGGCGAAGGCTTGTTCGCGCAAGAGCGAAAGAAACCGCTGCCGGGCCATCCGTGCCGTATCGGAATCGTGACCTCACCGACTGGAGCGGTCATCCGCGATATCGTCAGCGTTTTCAAGCGCCGTGCGCCACAGGTCGAGCTGGTCCTGATACCTACGGCCGTGCAAGGACGTGAGGCAACGGCCCAGATCGCTCGTGCGTTGCAAACTGCAGACGTGCAGGGTTTCGATGCGATCATTCTGGCCCGGGGCGGTGGCTCCCTTGAGGATCTATGGTGCTTTAACGAAGAGCAGGTTGCCCGCGCTGTTGCAGCCGTTCAAACGCCTATCGTGAGTGCGGTCGGGCATGAGACGGATGTGTCGATTGCCGACTTCGTGGCCGACGTACGCGCCCCGACGCCCTCCGCTGCCGCAGAACTATTGGCCCCTCACAGCGGGGACCTTAAAAACCGCCTGGACGCGCTGTATCGGCGCCTGGTTGTCCGCATGGGTGAGCGGCTCAGCCGTGAGCAGTTGCGCTTGGAAAACATGACGCGTCGGCTTAAGCATCCGGGTGAGCGGCTGCGCCAGCAAGCACAGCGTATCGATGATCTGGACATGCGCCTGCGCCGCGCCTTTGTCATCGACATGAACCGGCGGCGGGACCGCCTTGCCCATGTCGAGACGCGACTGGCCGGCCAGCATCCGGGCCGTCAACTTGCTTTGCTACGTCAGCGGCTGGATCAACTGGCCCAGCAGCTTCCGCGCTGCATGGAGCGTCAGCTCAAGGAGCGTCGTCAGCGCCTGGCCGCCCAGGTTCAAACGCTGCATATCGTCAGCCCGCTTGCCACTCTGGGTCGTGGTTACAGCATTCTGCTCGACGAACGCGGCCACGCCATCCGGTCCGCCGATCAAACGCGTAATGGCCAGCGCCTCAAAGCCCGCCTGGCTGAAGGCGAGCTGGATGTTCGGGTGGAAGACAATCATCGGGAACCAACGACGCTCTCCCTGCTGGACTGACCATTAGCAGGCGCGACTGAAAAACGTTTCTACCTGAACACGTGCGCTCAGCTCGTCAACATAGCGGCGTACCGAGTCAGGCCACTCCAGCCCAGCCGTGACGCTCAGGCCTCGCAGAATTGGAAACAGGTTGAAGTCATCCAGCAGGAGCTGCGGACGTACCGGGTCAAGGCCGTACATCTCAACTAATAGCGTCAAGCGGTGGTTGATGTCTTCAATGGCCTGCTGGCTGTTTGACAGGGCCGCATTGAAATCTCCGATGATCTGGCTTTTCTTCTCGACAAACAGCGCGTGAGCCTCACGCGAGCCCATCTCCTTGAGGCCGATCTGTGCCCAGCGCGGATAGCCCAGCTGCTGAAACGACGGCAGGGCAGATTCAATCCAGGCGGTTACAGCTTGTGAATGGGCCTGTTCGATCATTGGTCTGTCATCGAGATGATCAAGATAGTGAACAATCGCCAGACTTTCCGTCATGGCGGTCCCGTCGTCCTTTACCAGGATCGGGACAGTCTTCTTGCCTACCAAACGCTCAGGGGTGGCTGCATCGTCATACAACAGCACCTGAAGCGTTGCATCGAGTTGCTTGAGGCCCAGCGCCATACGCGCCTTGGTACTGAAGGGACAGTGTTCGTAGTAGTAGAGCTTCATGAGGCTTCTCCTTGATGTCCTCATGCAGTGACCGGTGTGAACTCGCCCGGGTTCAGCCACGAGCGATTTGCCAGAAGCCAAGACATGAACGAGGATGACTGGATCACATTGCCTTGATTGTTTTCCTATGCCTCGCTTTTTTCTGCTACTGATTACCTTGTGTTTTACCTTTTGCGCCCATGCTGAAGGCTTCATCACCCGCCTGCTGGATAAACCTGTTCCAGGGGGTGTAGCGGTTGTTCCATTGGGCAACGGCCCGACGGCTCCCAAAGCGACCTATCAAGGGAAGCCGGTCATGGTGGTCCACGAAGAGGGCCAGCGCTGGATCGCTATCGTCGGTATTCCACTCACGATCAAACCCGGTCAGCAGACATTGACGGTCAATGGTAGCCGCACGGAAACCTTTGCGGTGCGCAGTCGCCACTATAAGGAACAGCACATCACGCTGAAAAATGATCGGCAGGTAAACCCCAATCCGGCGGATCTCAAGCGAATCGAGCGTGAGCTGGCTGAGCAGACCAAGGCCTATCAGATCTTTTCCCCCGGTACGCCCAGTAACCTGCTGCTGGACCGCCCCGTCGATGGACGCCTTTCCAGCCCGTTCGGCTTGCGGCGCTTTTTCAATGGCCAGGAGCGCAACCCACATTCAGGCCTCGATTTTGCCGTTCCAGCCGGTACACCAATCAAGGCACCAGCCGCAGGCAAGGTCATTCTGATTGGCGATTATTTCTTTAATGGCCGTACGGTATTCGTCGACCACGGACAGGGCTTTATCAGCATGTTCTGCCATATGTCCAAAGTGAACGTAAAGCTGGGGCAGGAAGTGCCCAGAGGTGGCGTGGTGGGCTTCGTGGGGTCGACGGGTAGAGCCACCGGGCCGCATATGCACTGGAATGTCAGCCTGAACGATGCACGGGTCGATCCCGCCATCTTCATCAACGCCTATACACCCTGACGGGGTCAATGAAAGCCTGTAAGCCCGCAAGGCTTACGGGTATAACAATCCTACCGCTTGCAAAGCGCCTCGCAGGGCACCCCGTCGTGATTTCCATCAATCTGGGTGTTGCCACATTGCTGCAGTTGAAATTTCGCCTCGGCGCAGCTGGACATGGCATTACAGCGTTTGAGCGTCGAGCAGTTGAACTCGCCGCTTTCCTCGCTTGCCGACTTGACCGGCGGCGTGTAGGTGGCTGATCCCTGCCGCTTATCCTGACGCTTGTCACGATCGGCCTTGCGCCACTCCCACGGTGGCATGCGTTCCGACTCCGGTAGCGCCCAAAGACCGCGCTTGGCAGCCTTGGCTTCGGCCTCAAGATCCAGCAGCGACTTGTCTTTCAAATACTGCCGGTACACCCAGGCCGAGCCGGACTTGACCTGCTCGGCATTCACATCTGTCCTGTCCTGGTAAACGCGCGCCACCTTGCGGCCGTAGCGGTCGGTATCCTGTACCTCAAGCCGCACATCCTTGCCAAAAACCATGCTGGAGAGGGACTGCTGCGCACGAGTCCCATAGGGCTGCTTGGACTCAGGCGTATCGATCTCGGCCAGTCGAATCTTGAGCTGTTTTTTCTGTGGCGTCAGGCAGGTCAGCGTATCGCCATCGTGCACACCTACCACACGGCAGTTGATGGTCTCGCCCTGGGCCAGCAACGGAAACAGGAAAAAAGCGGCAAACGGAATCAGACGCCTCACGCGAAAACTCCTTGGGAGAAAATGGGCAGAGCTGCTGTTCAAAGTACCACTCCTGCGGTGCAGCGATCAGCGGTCCAGGGGAATCAGCTTGTACAGTTCACCAATGGTGCACCGCTCCGCATCACCGGCTGGCGCATTGGAAATGATCAGATCTCCAGGTCGCAAACCGGCCGCTCTTGAGCTGTAGCCGATACGGTTACCTGCCTGCAGGTTGCCGCAAGGCTGCGCAAACTCAACCAGATAGGCCCGTCCCAGGCCAGTTCCCAGCGCAATGTGGCTGCGATCCAGATAACTCCATCCAGACAAGTCGAACCCAAGGATTGTACGGATTGGCTCGCCTTGGCTATAGCCCAGTCGCCTGAGTTTGCCGTCCAGCGTGGTCGGCGGTCCGAACGGTGTCGCACAGGCTGCCAGCAGTGAAAACAGCCCCAGCAGTCCCAGCGTTCTAAACACACGCATTCAAGAATCCTTAACCTGTTGTCTCTATCGTGGCGCTTTGAGTGCATGCGCCTTTGCCATGGCGGCACCCTATCGAATGTACTGTCTCAGAGGGTTAGGAAAGCGTGGCGCCTTATAGTTTCAATCCAGGCCTAATCGCGTCCGTTCAATGTTTCACTGACTTCGATCAAGCGTGAAAGACCTGCCTTCAGAGCCGCCACCGTGTCGGCGTCCAGAGGAAGCGTCTGTTTCATCGTACCGGGAATGCCACGTGCGGCCTCCTGCAGGGCTCGCCCATCCTGGGTCAGCGTTACCGCCACACAACGCTCGTCCTCAACCAGGCGAGACCGTTGGACCAGGCCGGCAGCTTCGAGGCGTTTGACCAGCGGGGTAAGGGTTCCGGTATCCAGATGCAGGCGCCTGCCGATCTCAGTGACCTTGAGCCCGTCCCGCTCCCAGAGCACAAGCATGACCAGGTATTGCGGATACGTAAGGCCCAGCGGCTCAAGCAATGGCCGATAGGCACGAATGGTGGCATTTGCCGCTGCGTAGAGCGGAAAACACAACTGTTCGTCGAGTGAAAGCTCGCACACGGAGCGATTTGGCGTCTCTTTTATCGAATCAGACATGACGACCTCGTCGAGACCAAAGCGAACATCCTGCGACGCCGAGCCTCTTGCTTGTTTACATTTCACGCAATTATATTGAACACAATATATCGGTAAGCCTCTAACTGCCAGATGCTACCTACTCTTGGAGAACATGCCCAATGGCTGATCTGTTTAGCGAACTGAAAATCAAAGACGTCACCCTGCGTAACCGTATTGCCGTCTCTCCCATGTGCCAGTACATGGCAAAAGACGGCATGCCCAACGAATGGCATTTCCAGAATTATGCCTCGCGTGCGGCAGGCGGTGCAGGTCTTATTGTTGTAGAGGCAAGCGCCGTCTCCCCTGAAGGCCGTATCACCCCTGCTGACCTGGGGATCTGGAACGATGAACAGGCCGAAGCCTACAAGCCTATCGTCAACTTCATCAAATCCACCGGTGCCGTAGCCGGTATCCAGATTGCTCACGCCGGCCGCAAAGCCAGCGCCAACCGTCCCTGGGAAGGCGATGATCATCTGCCGGAAGACCATCCGCTGGCCTGGGAAACCATTGGCCCCTCCGATAATGCCTTTGGTGCCCACCTGCCCCGTGCCCCCAAGCAGATGACGGTCGAGGATATCCATCGCGTTACAGCTGATTTCGTAGCCGCTGCCAAGCGCGCCCTGGCTGCTGGCTTTGAACTGCTTGAACTGCACTTCGCCCATGGTTACCTGGCGCAGAGCTTCTTCTCGCCGCTGGCCAACAAGCGTACCGATGAATACGGTGGCGACTTCGAAGGCCGTGCACGCTTCCTGCTGGAAACCTTCCATGCCGTACGCGAGGTATGGCCCCAGAACCTGCCGCTGATCGTACGCCTGGGCGTGACCGACTTCGTTGAAGGCGATCAGGGTATGGAAGAGTCCATCGAGCTGGTTCGCCGCTTCAAGGAAGGCGGTATGGACCTGATCGACGTCAGCATGGGCTTCAACACACCTGATGTGTCCAATGTTCCATGGGGCAAGCCAGGCTTCATGGGCGACAAGGCAAAGCAGATCACCGATGCGGTCGATGTGCTGACCTCCATCAGCTGGTCCATTCGCGAGCCCAAGGATGCCAATGAACTCATCGAAAGCGGCCAGACCGATCTGATCATGCTGGGCAAGGCTGTACTGGGTGATCCCTTCTGGCCTTACCATGCCGCTATCGAATTGGGTCGCGAGAACCCTCAGGATCTGCTGCCACCGCCCTATGCGGCCTGGCTGAAGCGTCGCTGAGTTTTCGCTGTCCAAAAAGGCGCCCGTTACACGGCGCCTTTTTTATTTGGTTCCGCTTATTGCTTGGCGAGACGCACAGTACGCTAGGCTATGTATCTACTCAGCCTATGGAGCGCCCATGATCACGGTTCATCACCTCAACAACTCCCGCTCACAACGTGTCCTCTGGCTGCTTGAGGAGTTGGGGCTCGAGTATCAGATCAAACGTTATGAGCGTGATCCGCAGACGTTGCTGGCGCCAAAGGAGCTGCGTGATGTTCACCCATTGGGCAAGTCGCCGGTTATTACCGATGACTCGATGACCTTGGCGGAGTCAGGCGCCATCATCGATTATCTGGCCCACCGCTACGGGCAGTCACTCGTTCCCTCCGCCGACGCCCCCGAGCGCGCACGCTATACCTACTGGCTGCACTATGCCGAAGGCTCAGCCATGCCACCCCTACTTCTCAAGCTGGTGTTCGACCGTGTCCGCACCGGTCCGATGCCTTTTTTCGCCCGCCCTATCGCGCGCGCTATCAGTGATCAGGTCACCCGAGTCTTCATTCAGCCGCAGCTGAACCTGCACTTCGATTATCTGGAAAGTGAGTTGAGCAAGCACGAATGGTTTGCAGGTGACGCCTTTACAGCAGCCGATATACAGATGAGTTTCCCGCTGGAAGCGGCTGCCTGTCGCGCAGGCTTGACGCAGGGCCGCCCCAAGCTCAAGGCCTTTCTGGAGCGTATCCATGCGCGACCGGCGTATCAACGCGCCCTGGAAAAAGGTGGCCCCTATGACTATGCCGCCCAGGGTTAATGCTGGCGCATGGGCATCTTGTCGATGGTGGCAAAGATCGCAGCAGGATCGATCTGGCCTTGTTGCACGATTTTCTTCCCGCCGTCCTTGCCCACCAGGATGACCGTTGCCTTGCCGCTCGGCTGTTCATCAAGCGCACTGACCAGCGCCTGGGTCTGATGTTCGCTCAGCGGCTCACCGTTACGCTGGCCACGATCACCGACTACGGTATAAAGCACCATATCCCGCTCGATAAAAGCCTCACGGTTGCGTGGCTCTTCAAGGGAGGTGGTCAACTGTTTGAGCACCGGATCATCCGCCGAAGCCGCCAGGACAACAAGGGGACGCGTCTTCCAACGCTCCTGGGTCAAAGGATTGTCCGCGTCAGCGGCCATCACGCCTCCCGCAATCGCCATGAGCCCGCTCAAGGTACCGGCTTTCAGCATGCGTAAAATAGACATCGTTATGACTCCCATCAAGAAAAGGGTCTTTGCATAACGACCACATACGCATCGAAAATTCAGTGGCTACACACCTGTAGCATTACAAAGCGTGTAGCCCTTGGCTTATCGCTCGATAGCCAGCGCGACACCCTGGCCACCACCAATACACAAGGTCGCCAGCCCCTTGTGCGCGTCACGCCGGATCATCTCGTACAGGAGATTGATCACGACCCGTCCGCCCGACGCGCCAATCGGATGACCCAGCGCGATAGCCCCTCCATTCACATTGACCTTGTCCCAGTCCCATCCCAGCTCCTGCCCTACCGACAATGCCTGGGCAGCAAAGGCTTCGTTGGCTTCGATCAGGTCCAGCTCGCCCAGACCCCATCCTGCCTTGTCCAGACAACGGCGCGTCGCTGACACGGGTCCGATTCCCATGATGGAAGGATCAACCCCTGCATTGGCATAGGCCTTGATGCGGGCCAGCACCGGCAGGCCCAGCGCGTCGGCCTTTTCCGCACTCATGAGAATGAGCGCAGCGGCCCCATCATTGATGCTGGAAGCATTACCGGCCGTGACCGTACCGTCGGGCTTGAATGCTGGCTTGAGCTTGGCCAAGGCTTCGGCTGTCGTGCCTGCACGCGGCTGCTCATCGGTATCGAACACCACCGGATCACCCTTGCGCTGAGGGATCACGATAGGGGTAATCTGGTCCTTGAAGCGGCCCGCCTCGATAGCCGCGAGAGCCTTCTGCTGGGAGGCCGCGGCGTACTCGTCCTGCGCCTGGCGGCTGATGCCATATTTCTCGACCAGATTCTCGGCAGTAATCCCCATGTGGTAATCGTTAAACGCGTCCCACAAACCGTCCTGAATCATCGAATCGACCAGCTCGGCATTTCCCATTCGTAGACCGGTACGCGCCTTGGGCAGAACGTAAGGCGCAAGGCTCATGCTTTCCATGCCACCGGCCACGATGATGTCGGCATCACCACAGCGAACGGCCTGGGTGGCCAGATGCAGCGCCTTGAGGCCCGAGCCGCACACCTTGTTAAGCGCCATGGCTGGCACCGTAGGCGGCAATCCCGCCTTGATGGAGGCCTGACGCGCCGTGTTCTGTCCAAGACCTGCCGTCAATACGTGGCCCATGATGACTTCATCGACCTGTTCCGGTGCGATACCGGTTTTTTCGATCACGGCCTTGATGACTGCAGCCCCCAGCTCCACGGCCGACACATTGGCCAGCGCACCTTGAAAGCTGCCAATGGCCGTCCGCGTAGCGGCCACGATAACAACGTCTCGCATTACTGTTCTCCTGAAATAAGATGGCCATGCGCCCGGCATCAGCACAAGGCGGTTCGCCTGCGGCATTCGTCTGGATCCCGTCGCGTACGTCCTGCGCTGATCAACAGGCGCACCATGCCTATGCCATTACTGAACAGCCGGTGGCTTCCTGCAACGCTTCGAAGGTGACGCCTTCAGCCAGCTCGACCAGCTTCAATCCTTCTGGGGTCACATCCAGCACCCCCAGGTCGGTAATGATCCGGTTGACCACCCCTACTCCGGTCAGTGGCAAGTCACAGACCGGCAGGATCTTGTGAGCGCCTTTGGCGGTGTGCTCCATCAGCACTACCACGCGTTTTACACCGGCAACAAGGTCCATTGCCCCGCCCATGCCCTTTACCATCTTGCCGGGAATCATCCAGTTGGCGAGATCTCCCTTTTCCGACACCTGCATAGCGCCCAGAATGGCGATGTTGATATGACCGCCCCGGATCATGGCAAAACTCAAGGCACTGTCGAAGTAACTGCTGCCCGGCAGGGCAGTAACAGTTTGCTTGCCGGCGTTGATCAGGTCCGGGTCAATGGTCTCTTCTGTCGGAAACGGGCCGATACCCAGGAGTCCGTTTTCAGATTGCAGCCACACATCCATTCCTTCAGGGATATAGTTGGCGACCAGAGTGGGCAGGCCAATGCCCAGGTTGACATAGAAGCCGTCCTGCAATTCCTTGGCGGCGCGCTGCGCCATTTGTTCACGAGTCCAGGCCATATTAGTTGCCCTCCGACAGGGTGCGTTTCTCGATGCGCTTCTCGGGGTTGGCATTCACAACGATGCGCTGCACAAAGATGCCCGGCAGATGGACCTCATCAGGGTCTAGCTCACCCGTTTCCACCAGCTGTTCCACCTCGGCAATACATAGCTTGCCCGCCATTGCTGCCAGAGGGTTGAAGTTACGCGCAGTCTTGTTGAAGACCAGATTGCCTGCCTTGTCAGCCTTGATCGCTTTGACCAGTGCCACATCCGCCACCAGCGACCGCTCCATCACATACTGCTCACCATCGAACTCACGGGTTTCCTTGCCTTCGGCCACCAGCGTGCCATAGCCGGTACGCGTAAAGAACGCCGGGATGCCTGAACCACCGGCACGCAATTTTTCCGCAAGCGTGCCTTGGGGGGTGAATTCCAATTCCAGCTCACCGGAAAGGTACTGCCGCTCGAACTCCTTGTTCTCGCCTACGTAGGAGGAAATCATTTTCTTGATTTGCCGGGACTCGAGCAGTACGCCCAGGCCAAACCCGTCTACTCCGGCGTTATTACTGATCACGGTCAGCTCGCGCTTGCCGGTCTCGCGCAGCGCCAGAATCAGCGCTTCGGGAATCCCGCACAGACCGAAACCGCCGACCGCCAGCGTCATGCCGTCTTCCACGACCCCTTCCAGGGCATGGGCGGCACTGGGATAAAGCTTGTTCATGGTTTACCTCGTGTCGTTATTGTTGTTAACGGGCCAACCAGCCCCCATCGACATTCCACGCGGCGCCCCGTACCTGGGCGGCCGCATCGCTGCAAAGAAACAGTGTTAGCTCGCCCAGTTGGGCAGGCGTGACGAATTCAAGTGACGGCTGCTTCTCCTCCAGAAGCTCCCGCCGTGCGCGCTCTGCATCGCCATCTGCAGCGGCGCGTGCATCGATCTGCTGCTGCACCAGAGGTGTCAGCACCCAGCCCGGGCAGAGCGCATTACAGGTCACATTACAATCGGCCGTTTCCAGTGCAACCACCTTGGTCAGTCCGACCACGCCATGCTTGGCAGCCACATAAGCGGATTTCTGTGCCGACCCTACCAATCCATGCACGGACGCGATGTTCACAATCCTTCCCCAGCCGCGCTGCCTCATACCCGGCAATGCCAGACGAGTCGCGTGAAATACCGAGGACAGATTGATTGCAATGATCGCGTCCCACTTCTCGACCGGAAACGTCTCGACCGATGCCACATGCTGGATGCCGGCATTGTTGACCAAAATATCCACACCACCGAACTCATGTTCAGCATAGGCGAAAAGCTCAGTAATCTGCTCAGGCCGGGACAAGTCCGCCCCGTGATAGCCCACCCGCCCACCCAAACGGCTTAGGTCGGCTTTAGCCGTCTCGCTGTCACCAAAGCCATTGAGGATCACATCGGCACCCGCTTCGGCCAGTCGCGTGGCGATACCCAGACCGATTCCACTGGTCGAACCGGTTACCAAGGCGGTTTTGCCTTTCAAGTCCATAACGTTCTCCTCTACACGATGCCAGTGGCATAGAACACGCCGATGACCACGAACACTGCCAACGTCTTGATCAGCGTGATACCAAATACGTCTTTGTAAGCTTCCCGGTGCGTCAGTCCAGTTACTGCCAGCAAGGTGATGACGGCGCCATTGTGCGGCAGGGTATCCATGCCACCGCTGGCCATAGCCGCCACCCGGTGCAGCACCTCAAGGGGGATCTGTGCGGCATTGGCTGCGGCGATAAAGCTGTCCGACATGGCCGCCAGCGCAATACTCATGCCGCCTGAAGCCGAGCCAGTGATGCCAGCCAGAAGCGTTACGGTAATGGCTTCATTGATGAGTGGGTTGGGAATGGTCTTGAGCGCGTCTGCCAAGACTAGAAAACCCGGCAGCGAAGCGATTACTGCACCAAACCCATATTCAGACGCAGTATTCATGGCGGCCAGCAAAGCCCCGCCTACTGCGGTTTTAGTGCCCTCGGCCAAGCGGGTACGGATGGTTTTAAACGCAGCCACAAGCACCAGCAAAATGCCGATTAACAAGGCAGCCTCGACGGCCCAGATTGCCGTCAGCTTACTGACTTCGCTGGTAACAGGCGTTGCCAGCCCCGGTAGCGCTAGCGTGTGCGTCTTGCCGTACCACTGAGGAATCCAGTGGGTAAATAGCAGATTCATGACGCCGACCAGGATAAGTGGCGACAGCGCCAGAAGCGGGTTCGGCAAGTTGATGTTGTCCGGTGTTTCCGGCTCGTTGCGCAACTCGGTGCCGTACCCTTCTCCACGCGCCATCGCTTTACGACGCTGTCGCCCCAGATAGGTCAACCCGACCGCGATGACAAACAACGAGCCGATCAACCCCAGCCACGGGGCGGCCCAGGCCGTCGTGTTGAAGAATGTCGTAGGAATGATGTTCTGTATTTGAGGCGTACCCGGCAGGGCATCCATGGTGAATGAAAACGCACCCAGTGCAATGGTGGCTGGAATCAAACGTTTGGGAATGTTGCTCTGACGAAACATCTCGGCTGCGAATGGGTACACCGCAAACACGACAACGAACAGCGAGACGCCACCATAGGTCAGCAAGGCGCAAACCAGCACGATGACCAGCATGGCCTGCCGTGTGCCCAGCAGACGAATCGCAGCAGCCACAATGGAACGGGAAAAACCGGAAAGCTCGATCAGCTTGCCGAAGACTGCACCCAGCAGAAAGACAGGAAAGTACAGCTTGATGAAGCCGACCATCTTGTCCATGAACACACCGGTAAATGCCGGAGCCACAGCGGAAGGATCGGTCAGCAGCACCGCCGCAAGGGCTGCAATCGGTGCAAACAGGATAACGCTATAACCACGGTACGCCGCCAGCATCAGCAGACCCAGCGCCGCCAGAGCAATCAATACGCTCATGTTTTCTCCTCGCTGGCCGGTCAGCACCGAACGCAGCGGCTAGTTATTGTTGTAGCTGTGGAGACAGCAAGGCTTTGTAAGCGAGATCCATGCCAGACACTAACACCTTGAATTACTTAACTAATTGCTCCTTCAATTCATTGATTTCTCCAATTGGAGACAAGTTCGAATCAATTTTGTCTCCAACTTGAGAATAGTCTCTATTTCAAGACAAGAGCCCTAGGGCAGCCATTTTCTTATAAAGGGTGGAGCGTCCGAGGCCCAAGCGTTTGGCAGCCTCCTCGACCCTGCCTGAGCACGATGACAAGACCTGGGTAATGAGCTCATGCTCGAATTGGCGCTTCGCCTCTTCATACGTCATGTTGTTACTAGGCGTACTGGTAGTGCTAATGGACACCTGCTCAATCGCTTTGGGTGGCAAGGGTTTTCCTAATGCCGAGCCAATGCTGAGCGCGCCAATAACGGCCTCATCACTCAACAGCGATGCGCGCTCTAGAACATTGCGCAGCTCACGTACGTTGCCAGGCCAATCGTAGCAGGCGAGCAAAGCCAGTGCTTCCTCATCCAGCTCCCGAGGCGCATGTCCTTCCGCCAGCAAACTGTCCAGGATGGCTTCGCATAACGCCGGCAGGTCTTCTCGCCGTTCACGCAGCGGCGGAACCACAATGGGCAGTACGTTCAAGCGGTAGTACAGATCCGCCCGAAATAAGCCTTCAGCTACCAGCGCATCCAGATTGCGTGAGGTTGCCGCAATCAGCCGAACGTCGCAGCGCAGCACCTCGTTGGACCCCAGCGGCTCGAATTCCTTTTCCTGAAGTACCCTCAAAAGTTTTGCCTGTAAGCTCAGGGGCATATCGCCGATTTCGTCCAGAAATAGCGTTCCGCCCTGCGCAATCTGCAGTTTTCCTGCCCGCGCCTTGCGGTCCGCGCCTGTAAAGGCACCAGGCGCCGTGCCGAAGAACTCAGCTTCCAACAGATTTTCAGGGATGGCAGCCGCATTCACACTGACAAACGACTTATTGGCCCGAGGGGATGCCGCATGAATGGCATGGGCCAACAACTCCTTTCCTGTGCCGGTCTCGCCCAACAGCAAGACAGAGGTCTCTACCGTAGCCGCACGTCTCGCTCGTCGCTTGACCTCCTGACTGGCCGGGCCGCTGCCTACGAAGTGGGCAAAACTGTATTTGGCCTGCCGGGCGTTCTGCAGCGACCGCCGCGTCGAAGCCAATTCCTCCTGAATCCGTAAGAACCGCGTCACCAAGGGGGCCAACGTCCGTAACTCATCGAACAAGGCAAAGCCAATGGCACCGATGACCTGACCGGTATCGTCATGGATGGGCAAACGCATCACCACCATTGGTCCTTTGGGTGTATCAAGCAGATCCAGCAGGATGGGCTGGCCCGTGTTGACTACTTCCCGCAACAAGCTTCCCGGAATCACCTGCTCACACACCTGCCCGATCGCCGACTTTGCGCTGGGCAAGCCAAAGCGCCGGGCATAACGCTCATTCATCCAAACGATACGGAGGTCACGGTCCACAATCACGGTACCTTCGCTGCTCTGCTCGATGCTTTCAAATAGCGAGCGAATTGCCCGCAGACTGATCTGCTGATAGTCGCTCAGGTCATTGGCGGTCGCCATATCGATACCTGTATAGCGATTCATGGCCGCAAGGCATGCTGTAGCTGATGGGCACGCCGTTCGGCTATCCGCGCCTTGCGCTCCTCGCTCCACTCATAAAACCCATTGCCGCTGCGTAGGCCTGTTCTTCCCTGCCCGACGCGTTCACGCAAAACCTCTAGCACCTCTTCATCCTTGGCTAAGGTCGGCATCAGGTGGCTAGCGATGTCCAGAAAGGTATCGAGACCACCCATGTCTGCCGCTTCCAGCGGTCCCACCATGCCGTAGCGCCTACCCAGAGAGGCCCGCATGACCCGGTCCACATCTTCAGGCGACGCTGCACCGCTTTGTACGATATGCAGGGCCTCACGCAGCACGGCAAACTGCAGGCGGTTGCCAATGAAGCCCGGAATCGCCCGCATGAGCAAAACAACTTCCAGGTCCATGACTTGCAATACATCCCGCACCCTCTCCAAACAGGCTGGGTTGGTCTTTTCTCCCGGCACCAGTTCGACCAGTGGAATCAGATGAGGCGGGTTCCAGAAATGAGCAATGAGCAACCGTTCGGGATATGCCATTCCCTGAGCCAGTTGCTCGGGAGGAAAGCCGCTTGTGTTACTGGCAATAATGGCCTCTGGCGAAACGACTGACTCAAGCTCCGCATACAACGCATGCTTGAGCGCCAGCCGCTCAGGTACAGCCTCGATCAATAGCGTGGCATCAGCCAAATCGGCCAGCGCATCGGTTGTCGTGATCCTGGTCAGCACTGCATGGGTCTGACTGGATTCAAACAGCGCAGCCGCTGATAGCTCTTCCAGAACACTTCTGGCAATGGCGGGCACATCGCTCAAACGCTCGGCGGAAACGTCTCGCAGCAGAACCGAATGTCCGTGGCGAGCAAAATGAGTGGCAATCCCGACACCCATGAGGCCGGCGCCAATAATTGCGATTCGAGGCGTTTGCATTGTTGTTGTCCTGAATAGCCTGTCGAAGGGCCAGTCTGCAATCGTCCCAAGGCAAAGGGCAAGCGCCGGAAACAACAACGCCCCATCGCCAGCATGGCAGACGGGGCGCTAGGGAAGAGTAGCGAGCGATCAGAGCAGTTCGAAGTCGTCCACATCCCGATACGCCGGGAACGCATCGCGGTAGCGCGACAGCGTGTCGGCAGACAGCGACACCGTAAACACTCCTGCGCTGTCCTTGGCGTCCAGGAGCGGCTCGCCCTGGCAGTCCAATACCTGGCTGTCGCCGCTATAGGCGATTCCTTTTCCGTCTTCGCCAATACGATTCACGGCCGCGACATAACAGAGGTTTTCAATGGCCCGAGCGGGAAGCAGCCGATTCCAGTGGTTACGCCGTGCGGCTGGCCAGTTGGCGGTATAGAGCAACAGATCAGTCTTGACTGGATCACGGCTCCACACCGGAAACCGCAAGTCGTAACAGATCAAGGGACGAATGCGCCAGCCGTTGAGCTCGAATACCGCTTGCGCTTCACCTGCGGTGTAATGTTCGTGCTCTCCGGCCATGCGAAACAGGTGACGTTTGTCATAATGGGACATCGTGCCGTCAGGCCGCGCCCACAGGAGTCGATTACGGTACTGCCCTTGGGCATCACGAACGATCAGGCTGCCCGTTATCACAGCATTGAGCGATGCCGCTTGCTCGCGTATCCACGCATGGGTACGTCCGCCTTCATCCTCAGCCAGCAGGGCTGACTCCATCGAAAAGCCGGTAGTGAACATCTCAGGCAGTACAACCAGATCCGCGCCTTTCGCCTGTTGCAGCAAGGCAGTAAACCGGTCGCGGTTGGCCGAAGCATCATGCCAGAACAGTTCAGTCTGGATGAGTGCCAGTTTCAAATCAGGTCTCAGGCTTAGATCGCGCACAGTTTTTCCGCTGCTAGCCGCAGCGTCTCCTCTCGTTTAGCGAAGCAGAAACGTACCAGACGCAAGTCCTTTGGAGCTTCCTGATAAAACACGGAGATCGGAATGGCAGCCACACCGTGCTCACGCGTCAACCACTCGGCCATTTCGACATCGCTTACGTCATCCCGAATAGCGGAATAGTCCGCCAGCTGGAAATAGGTCCCTGCTGCACGTGTAAACGCCAATTTAGACGAACCCAACAAATCACAGAACAGATCTCGTTTGGCCTGATAAAACGCTGGGAGTTCGGTTACATGCTCGGGATGCGCTTCCATGAAATCTGCCAATGCCCATTGCAGAGGCGTCACCCCGCAAAAGCTTACATACTGGTGAATCTTGCGCAGTTCGCTTGAAAGCTCGCGCGGGGCGATCACATACCCGGTCTTCCAACCTGTCACATGATATGTTTTGCCAAAGGAGCTGATAACAAACGCACGGGCGTAGAGTTCATCATGGGTGAGTACACTGGCATGCTCTGCTCCGTCGAAAACCAAGTGCTCATATACCTCATCACTGATCAGGTAGATATCCCGATCGCGAATCAATGCGGCGAGACGGTCCAGCGCGTCGCGACCAACCAGCGAGCCGCTCGGGTTATGGGGCGTGTTCAGTACGATAGCCCGTGTGCGCGACGTCAGGGCTGCCTGCAAACGATCCCAGTCGATCCCAAAATCCGGCAGTGCCAAGGGTAGGTGGATGCAGCGCCCACCGGCCAGTTCAACCGAGGGTGCGTAAGAGTCATAGCAAGGATCGAATACAATCACTTCATCACCGCTGCGAACTACAGACTGAATGGCGCAAAAGATGGCCTGCGTCGCACCGGGTGTAATGGTGACTTCCTGTTCGGCATCAACCGTGCGCCCATAGAGCGTAGCCACTTTGCGGGCCACTTGCTCACGCAAGGCGGGCAATCCTGTCATGGGCGCATACTGGTTATGACCGGCCATGACGTGCCGACTTACCGCCTCGCGCAAGGCATCCGGGCCGTCGAAATCCGGGAAACCCTGAGACAGGTTGATTGCGCCCGTTTCCATGGCCAGTTGGGACATGCGGGTAAAGATAGTCACACCGAGGGAAGGCAACTTGCTCTGGATCATCGAACGCTCCGACAACAAGGCGGTCGGCTTCGATGCCGTCGACGGCTCAGCGAAGCACTATGCACCGCTATCATGACTTAAGACTGGCCACTCGGAAGATGCCCGAGCAGCCTGGTATTCGAACGGGCCAGACAGCGCTGGCCCGTTACAACAGGGAAGCGACTAGCGACGCTTATCCTTGCGCTTCTTCTCCGCTTTCTTGTGATGGCTCATCAAACGGCGCTTTTTGTTCACCTGCCGCTCGGTCAGCGTGTTCTTCTTGTCCGCAAACGGGTTTTCACCCGACTTGAATTCAATGCGAATAGGCGTACCTATCAGCTTCAATACCCGGCGATAGGTGTTTTCCAGGTAGCGGACATAGGCGCGCGGGACCGCATCCACTTGGTTACCATGGATAACCAACAGCGGGGGGTTGGCTCCGCCCATGTGCGCATAACGCAGCTTGATTCGACGACCATTGACCAGCGGCGGCTGGTGCTCCTGAACCGCATCCTCAAGGATCTTGGTCAGACGACTGGTAGGCCAGCGGGTAACGGCCGAAGCGAATGCCTGCTGCACCGACTTGTACAGATGTCCCACACCGGTGCCATGCAATGCGGAAATGAAATGAATATCTGCGAAATTGGCAAACATCAGGCGGCGTTCGAGTTCGGTCTTCACGTAATCGCGCTCACTGGACTCCATGCCGTCCCACTTGTTGAGCGCAATCACCAGGGCGCGACCGGTTTCCAGGACAAAGCCCAACAGGTTCAGATCATGCTCGACTACCCCTTCACGGGCGTCCATCACAAAGATAACGACGTTGGCGTCCTGAATGGCCTGAAGCGTCTTCACAACAGAAAACTTTTCTACCGCTTCGAAGATCTTGCCGCGGCGACGCACACCGGCGGTGTCGATCAGCGTGTATTTCTCTTCGTTGCGCTCGAAGGGAATGTAGATACTGTCGCGAGTGGTGCCAGCCTGGTCATATACGATGACCCGCTCTTCGCCAAGCATACGGTTGACCAGCGTGGACTTGCCCACGTTGGGACGGCCAATGATGGCGATCTTGATCCCGGCCTTTTCATCCGGTCCCGGAATACGCTTCTCGATGACACTCTCATCCGAAGCCTGATCGCCCTCTTCGTCTTCCGCATCAACAATGAACTCTTCTTCCTCATCCTTAGGGAAGGAGCCCAGCACCTGCTCAAGCATGCCGTTGATACCGCGGCCATGCGCAGCCGCAATGGTCAGCGCATCACCCAGGCCCATTGGGCTGAATTCAGCCCGGGCAATGTCTGGATCAACTGCGTCGACCTTATTAGCAATCAAAAAGCAGCGCTTGTTACGCGTACGCAGATGCTCGGCGATCATCTGATCGCCTGCCGTCATCCCGGCACGGGAATCCACCATGAACAGAACGGCGTCGGCTTCTTCAATAGCCTGAAGCGACTGCTCGGCCATTTTCATATCGATGCCTTCTTCGTCGCCGGAGATACCTCCGGTGTCGACAACGATATACGTCCGCCCCTGCCAACGCGCCTCGCCATACTTGCGGTCGCGGGTCAGGCCCGCGATATCGGCCACGATGGCATCACGGGTTTTGGTAAGTCGATTAAACAAGGTGGACTTGCCTACATTAGGGCGTCCTACCAGAGCAATAACGGGAACCATACGGCTCTCCACAGGAATACAGAAAACACAAAGGCCGCTACCGTGAGGGCGATAGCGGCCATACACATACAGGACAGCTTAGCGAATGGTGTAGGCAGCCAGCTTACCGCCGTTGCCATACACATACATCCAGTCGCCATCCACTAACGGGCGAACCCGAACGCCGCCGTTACCCAGCTTCTGACGACCGGCCATATGACCATCCGTCTGGCTTAGCAGGTGAATATAGCCTTCATAATCACCTACAGCGACGTAGTTCGACAGCACAGCCGGGGCGGACAACATACGACGCGCCAGGGAATCATTACTCCACAGCGCTGAAGCCGAATTTTGATCTACTGCTTCAACGGTGCCATTTTCCAGGCTTACATATACGTTACCGAAACCTTCAGCGACACCGGTATAGCTGGATGCATCACGTTGCCAGAGCACACGACCGCTCTCCAGATCCAGTCCGGCAACCCGGCCGTGGTACGTGGCCACATACAGCGTAGTACCTGAAAGCAGCAGTCCGCCGTTGATATCAACCATACGATCCAGCTCAGAGCGCCCCTGCGGGATGGCAACCTGCTGCTCCCAGATCGGCAAGCCACGCTGTTCATCCAGCGCAATCACCTTGCCGCTGGCCAGACCAGCGACAACATAGCGATTGGTTACGACCGGAGCACCTGTGCCACGCAGGGTCAAAACAGGCATGCTCTCCTCATACAGCCAGCGACGATCACCCGTCTCGGCATCAAGGGCATAAAGCTTGTCGTCCTGAGTCTGGACAGCCACGATGTCACCGTTGCTGACCGGCGGAGCCAGTACTTCACTGGAAACCCTGGCGCGCCATTTTTCATCGCCCGAGGTTGCGTCAAGGGCAACGACATCCCCTCTCAACGTACCAACCAGAACCAGCCCGTAGGCAGCGCCGACGCCACCTGAAACAGGCAGGTCCAGCTTTTTCTTCCAAATGATGTCACCGTTTTCACGGTTCAACGCCATGACCAGGCCTTCGTTATCAGTCACGTACAGGGACTGACCGTCAATGGCAGGCGTCAACAGGTTGTAGGTATCACCCTGCCCTTCCCCTACCGAGCGGCTCCATTGCTCCTGCAACTGAACATCGGCCTTGAAGTCCTGCAATTCAGCAGGCGGCAGCTCTTTTTTGCTGTTACTGCTGCACCCGACAGCAGTCAGGGCCAAGGCCAGTAGCGCAACATGTTTCCAACGCAGCATCAGGCATCTCCTTTTGCCAGGTCATCCAGCTTCATCTGCAGCGTGCCTTCGGCGGCATCGGCAGGCAATTCGGACTTGGCTTTTTCATAAGCGGCACGGGCATCGTCGACACGGCCCAGACTGACCAACAGATCACCACGTAACTCTTCGCGGTTGGCGACATAAGGCTCTGCAACCTTGCCTTCCAGTAGTTTCAGGCCATCTTCAGCCTTGCCCTGCGCAGCCAGCACACGCGCCAGACGCTGGCGTGCCAGTTCGCCCACAGTATCATCCGCCGGCTTATTGACAATCGCCTTCAGCTCGTTGGCTGCGTCATCCAGCTTGCCACTCTCAACAGCAACCTTGGCCACGAAAAGACTACCGTATTGGGAATAGGTAGTACCTGAATACTCCTGCTTGAGCTGGTTGGACAGGTCCGTTACCCGAGCGGTATCCGGTTTGCCGCTGGGATCCAGCGCTGCCTGAACCAGCTCCTGATATACGATGGACGCAGCCTGAGACTGATTGGTCTGATTACGCTCCCACCATTGCCAGCCCAGCACGGCCACCAGGGCCACAACGCCACCGGTGAGCAGCGGCTTGCCGTTACGCTGCCACCAATCCTGAAGGTGGGCGACATTTGGATCTTCATTCTGCGAACTCACCGGTCACTCCTATTCGCTTTCGCTGTGTGCGGACGTCTGCTGCTGCAAGCTATCGTGCAGGCGTGCGGACAACTGATCCCAGTCGACCATCTCCTGGGCACTATCATTACGTAAGGGCTTGAGGCCAACCTGGCGCTGCGCCAGCTCATCCTCACCCAGAATCAGAGCAAACCATGCACCGCTCTTGTCTGCCTTCTTGAACTGACTCTTGAAACTTCCGCTGCCAGCATTAACCGCCAGACGCAAGGACGGCAAGGCCGTACGCAGCTGCTCGGCCAAGGCCAGACCGGCTAGTTCTGCCGCTTCACCAAAGGTGCATAGGTAGATGTCCATCGGACGGCTAAGCTCGGCGGGAATCTTGTTCAGCGTCTCAAGCATTAGCACCAGACGCTCAACACCCATGGCAAAACCAACGCCTGGCGTAGGCTTTCCACCAAACTGAGTGATCAGACCATCGTAGCGTCCACCAGCGCACACCGTACCTTGTGCGCCCAGCTTATCGGTTACCCACTCGAATACGGTACGACCGTAGTAGTCCAGACCCCGCACAAGCTTCGGATTGATCGTGTACTCGATGCCTGCTGCTTCAAGGCGTGCCTTCAAGCCTTCAAAATGAGCACGAGACTCTTCGTCTAGATAATCCGACAACGTGGGAGCATCGGTCAGCAAGGCCTGTGTCTGGGCATTCTTGCTGTCCAGAATACGCAGGGGATTAGTCGTCAAACGACGCTGACTGTCTTCATCCAGCTGATCGAAATGCTGCTTGAGGTAATCAACCAAGGCATCCCGATAGGCTGCACGCGCTTCGCTTGAACCCAAGCTGTTCAGCTGCAGTGTAACGGCATCATCAATACCCAGCTGCCTCCACAGGCGCGCCGTCATGATGATCAGCTCAGCATCGATATCCGGCCCAGGCAAGTTAAAGACCTCTACGCCAATCTGATGGAACTGGCGATAGCGTCCTTTTTGCGGCTTCTCGTAGCGGAACATGGGTCCCGTATACCAGAGTTTCTGAACCTGGCCACCGCCTGTAAGGCCGTGCTCCAGCACGGCGCGGACACACCCTGCTGTGCCTTCCGGACGAAGCGTCAGCGACTCACCGTTACGGTCGAGAAAAGTATACATTTCCTTGTCGACCACATCGGTGCCCTCGCCGATACCCCGAGCGAACAGCTCGGTGAATTCGAGGATAGGCAGTCGGATTTCCTTGTAGCCGTACCCATCCAGCAAGGTAGCGAAAGTTGTTTCCAGATAGCGCCAGGCTGGCGTCTGCTCTGGCAGTATGTCGTTCATGCCACGAATGGCTTGCAAAGACTTGCTCACGAGGAGTCCTTAATTCAATTCTCTAACGGCATTCAGCTACGGGCAATAACAGCCGCATCCGCTTCCATTTTTTCAGCCGCTTTGCGGCGAATCAGCTGCTCCAGCTCATCCACCAGATTCTCATTGGTCAGCTTTTGTGCAGGCTTGCCATCGATATACACTAGGTTATTAGGCGTGCCGCCAGTCAACCCTACGTGAGCCTCTTTGGCCTCTCCCGGCCCATTGACCACACAGCCGATAACGGCCACATCTAAGGGAACCAGAAGATCTTCCAGGCGCCCTTCCAGATCATTCATGGTCTTGACCACATCAAAGTTCTGGCGAGAGCAGCTTGGACAGGCGATGAAGTTGATGCCGCGTGACCGTAAGCGCAACGACTTCAGGATATCGAAACCCACCTTGATCTCTTCGACCGGATCCGCCGCCAGGGAGATACGAATGGTATCGCCAATGCCTTCGGCCAGCAGCATGCCCAGGCCAACCGCAGATTTTACGGTGCCGGAACGCAAACCACCTGCCTCGGTGATGCCCAGGTGTAGCGGCTGCTCGATCTGCTTCGCCAGCAAGCGATAAGCCGATACGGCCATGAAGACGTCACTCGCCTTCACACTGACCTTGAAGTTCTGGAAATCCAGTTTGTCGAGGTAATCGACATGACGCATGGCTGATTCCAGTAGCGCTTCAGGGGTAGGCTCACCATATTTTTTCTGCAGATCCTTTTCCAGAGAGCCCGCATTCACGCCGATACGAATCGGAATGTTCTTGTCACGCGCCGCATCGACTACCGCCCTGACCCGGTCTTCACGCCCGATGTTGCCAGGGTTGATACGCAGACAATCCACACCGAGTTCAGCTACCCGAAGGGCAATTCTGTAATCAAAATGAATGTCTGCAACCAGAGGAACATTCACCTGCTGCTTGATTTGACCGAATGCTTCTGCAGCATCCATGTCGGGAACTGAAACCCGAACGATATCAGCGCCTGCATCTTCCAGACGACGGATTTGCGCAACTGTTGCGGCAACATCACAGGTTTCGGTGTTCGTCATGCTCTGTACCGCGATAGGAGCATCGCCTCCTACCGGCACGGAGCCTACCCAGATCTTTCGAGAAGGGCGACGTTTGATCGGCGATTCGCTATGCATGACAGGACTCTTCTTCCTGATAAATACCAGATCCTTACGGAGACTGGTTAAAACCAGAGAACTATAAAATATGATCCGATAATAAAATCAAAGCGGCAGAATGATGCCGCTTTGATCGTACTGCAATTCTGGTTACTGAGACGCCTGCCCTACTTTGAAGCGAGCAGTTTCCCCACGTACATAGGGCTTGATGTCTACCGGCTGGCCGTTATAGGTAATTTGCGCACCTCGTGCGTAGCCTAAACGAATCTCCACAGGAGCTTTTACCGTTTCAAACTGCAGGGTATCACCCTTTCGTTTGAGGCCACTGTAAATAACTTTCCCCGACGCATCTGTGATCTGCATCCAGCAGTCCGCTACCAGCTGAATGCTCAAGCCTCCCTGCCCTGCCGCTGGCGCAGTCTCGCCGGCTGGCGGCGTGGTAGGCGCAAGCGCAGCATCGGTCGATACAACCGGAGTAGTCGGTGTAGCGGCCGCAGCAGGAGCAGCATTCGCAGCGCCATTGGCTGCCGCACCGGAAGCGGTATTCGCTACAGGCACAGGCGTTTGCGCAACAGCATTGGCAGCGGGAGCAGTCGGTGTAGCGGGCACACCTGGCTCTGATGCAGCGGGCACCTCAGCCTTTTGAGCTTCCGCCACCGCCTGATCTTCAGGCTCATCAAGCGTATGAATTTCAGTAGTGCCGTCTGCGCTTTCTACTTCGACATGCTCAAGGCTAAGGCCATTACCGCCCATACCAAGCCCGGAGCGCTCCTGCCACCAGAACAGGCCAAGCCCAATGATAACAACGACCAGAATAAAGCTGACGATACGCAGGACATTACGCGACAAGCGCACCGGTTCTTCAACACGGTTTATGGTGTGAACCGTACTGCCTTTGGCATCGGTCCCTGTGTACTGATCGAAGACCTTTACAAGCTCAGCCTGATCAAGCCCCAGCAGCTTCCCATAGGAGCGGACATAACCGCGGGCAAACGTATGCCCTGGCAGCTTTTGATAGTCCCCAGCTTCCAGCAACTCGATGACATGCCCACTCAGATTCATCTGAGCAGCCACTTGAGCGATGCTCCACCCATTGGAAATGCGAGCCTGGCGCAGTATGTCGCCTGGATTACCACGAGCTGACATTACAGCCTCAGGTTGCACATTACTCATCGTTGCTCCGACTGAAGTTGTTTATATTCTTCAGAAGCGGGATAAAGCCGCTTCAATTGCAAGGTATAACTGGCAGCCGTATCGCGATCGTTGAATACTTCGGCCAGACGGATGCCCAGTAAAAGGCTACGCGCATCCTGGGGCGAAATACGGCTAAATGCTTCGTAATACCCACGTGCAGGTACATACTCACGAGCCGCATAAGAGAGCTGCGCCATTTCCAGCAAAGCCTTGGGTTGGTTGCTGTTCAGTCTCAGCGACTTCTCCAAATACTGGCGTGCCAATTCGGGCTTATTCAACCTTAACGCAGTTAAACCGAGGTTTTCAAAGACTCGCGAGCGTTCAGGGTACAAAGGATCCTGCGAGGCCTCTATGAAACGATCGTAGGCTTCGCTGTATCGCTTCTGCTCAAAAAGAAAGCTTCCGTAATTATTGAGAATACGGGAATCGTTACGGCGTGCTGACATGGCCTTGCGGTATTCTTCGTCAGCCAGTTTGGGCTCCATCTCGGTCTGGAACACCAATGCCAGCGCGGCATGGGCATCGGCGCTCGAGGAGTCAAGCTGCAGGGCCTGTTTCAGCGGGATCTTGGCCTGCTCGGTGTTTCCTTCCTGCAGATAGCCCAGACCCAACTGAATGTAGGCGTCCCGGGCATGATCACGACCTTTTTCCGTACTCAGAGGGTCAGTAGAGCCAGTAGTGACGCAGCCGGTTAAAAGTCCTGCAACTGCCAAAGCCAATACTGCACGCAACATCACTAACCCTCTCCTTTTAATTAATTCTGGCGAACACCCAAAGCCGCATCGTTCTCATTATTCAACTGGCGTACAGCAATGTACCGCTCGCTTCGTCGAGTACGGTCCATAACCTTTCCTACCAGCTGCCCACAGGCTGCATCGATATCATCGCCACGCGTAGTACGCACGGTGACATTGAAACCGGCCTGCTGCAGGAGTTCCTGGAAGCGACGCACCGCATTCTTGCTGGGGCGCTCGTAACCGGAATGAGGGAAAGGATTAAAAGGAATCAGATTGATCTTGCAGGGCACGTTGCGCAGCAATTCAATCATCTGCACAGCATGCTCGGGCTGGTCGTTGACGTCCTTGAGTAGAGTGTACTCAATGGTCAGAACACGTTTTTCACCCAGCTGACTAATGTACCGCTGACAGGCATCCAGCAGCATGGCCAGAGGATACTTGCGATTGATCGGTACCAGCTCGTTGCGCAAGGCGTCGTTGGGCGCATGCAGCGACAGCGCCAGAGACACATCGACGTGCTTGGCCAACTCCTCAATCATGGGCACTACCCCTGACGTGGATAGCGTTACCTTGCGCTTGGATATTCCATAACCCAAGTCATCCATCATGATTTGCATGGCAGCTACGACATTGTCGAAATTGAGCAGCGGCTCACCCATGCCCATCATCACGACGTTCGTAATGGCACGGTCGATCTTGGCCGGCACAGTACCAAATGACTTGTTGGCAACCCACACTTGGCCAATGACTTCGGCAGCCGTGAGATTGCTATTGAAACCTTGCTTTCCGGTCGAACAGAAACTGCAGTCAAGTGCACAGCCTGCCTGTGACGAAACACACAGCGTGCCACGCTTGTCCTGAGGAATGTAAACCGTCTCAACGCAGCTACCGGAAGCCACACGAATGACCCACTTGCGGGTGCCATCCGCCGAAATATCTTCACTTACTACTTCGGGGCCACGAACCTCGGCGCAGGCCTTGAGCTTTTCGCGCAAGGCCTTGCCGAGATTACTCATGGCGTCAAAATCATCAACGCCAAAGTGGTGAATCCATTTCATCACTTGGCCGGCACGAAAGCGCTTCTCTCCGATGGACTCGAAGAACTGCTCCATTTGTGGCTGGGTAAGCCCCAGCAGGTTAGTCTTGCCGACTGTATTGCTCATGGATTCACCTGTGGATCAGCGAGTGCGCTCGCAAACTTCAGTTGCAGCGAAGAAGTAAGCGATTTCACGGGCAGCCGATGCTTCGGAATCAGAACCGTGAACAGCGTTTTCATCGATGGAAACAGCGAAATCAGCGCGGATGGTACCGGCGTCTGCTTTCTTGGGATCGGTAGCGCCCATCAGCTCACGGTTCTTGGCAATGGCGTTTTCGCCTTCCAGAACCTGAACAACGACCGGACCGGAAGTCATGAAGGACACCAGATCCTTGAAGAAAGGACGCTCTTTGTGCTCAGCATAGAAGCCACCGGCTTCGCGCTCGGAGAGCTGAACCATCTTCGCGGCCACAACGCGCAGGCCAGCCTTTTCGAAGCGAGTGATGATTTCACCAACGACGTTCTTGGCTACAGCGTCCGGCTTGATGATAGAAAGGGTGCGTTGAACAGACATGACAACTCCAAAGTTGGGCATTTAGCAAAAACGAAACCCGCGGATTATACGCGGGCTTCGGTCAAAAGCGTAGGCTAACGAAGAATAGGTTAGTCCGCTTCTTCAATCCACGCAGCTTGGATGGCTTCGAGTACCTTCTCGCCACCCCGCTGGGGGTCATCGTCAAACCCGGGCAGTGCGGTGACCCAGTTACGCAAATTCACGAAATTTACATAGCGGGGATCCACATCCGGGTGAGCTTCGGAAAGAGCGATTGCAATATCCAGCACATCGACCCATTTCATCGCCATGATGATCTTCCTTAGTGACGTTCCGATACCTGATTGATGGTGTAGCGGGGAATTTCAACGACCAAGTCGGCAGTGCCAACCTTTGCCTGACAGGACAGCCGGGACTCCGGCTCCAGCCCCCATGCCTTATCCAGCATGTCATCTTCAAGCTCGTCAGACGGCTCCATGGAGCCGAAGCCTTCACGAACGACGACATGGCAGGTCGTACAGGCACAAGACATCTCACAGGCATGCTCGACTTCAATACCGTTGCGCAACGCTGCATCGATAATGGTTTCACCTTCTTCGGCCTGGATCACCGCGCCCTCGGGGCAATGCTCTGGGTGGGGCAGAAAAACGATCTGCGGCATGGTGAACTTACTCCTGGATTTCGTTAAGACGACGACCCGCCAGGGCCGCCTTGATCGATGCATCCATCCGGCGAGCCGCGAATGCATCGGTCACTTGGGAAAGACGCTTGGTTTGTACTTCAATAGCAGAGGCATCTGAATGGTCGACAAGACTCTTTAGCTTGTCGATCTCGGCCTCTATAACTTCACGCTCTTCAGCGTTCAGCAAACGATCGCCGTCCTCAGCGACAGCCGCCTGGACCGCCTCTAGAAGACGTTGCGCCTCGACTTGCTGCTCACGTAGCACGCGAGCGTTCATGTCATCGCCGGCATTCTGAAAAGAATCCTGCAGCATACGCGCGATTTCACCATCCGTCAGACCATAGGATGGCTTGACCTGGATACTGGCTTCCACACCACTGGAGAGCTCTCGCGCCGAGACGCTCAGCAAGCCGTCCGCATCTACCTGAAAAGTCACACGGATCTTGGCAGCGCCAGCCACCATAGGCGGAATGCCGCGCAGCTCGAAACGAGCCAGCGAACGAGCATCTTTCACCAGCTCTCGCTCACCCTGCAGCACATGAATCATCATGGCTGACTGGCCATCTTTATACGTTGTGAAATCCTGGGCACGTGCCACAGGTATGGTCGTGTTACGCGGGATAATCTTTTCCATCAAACCGCCCATGGTTTCAAGCCCAAGGGAGAGCGGAATGACATCCAGCAGCAAGAGCTCTTCGCCACCACGGTTACCCGCCAGGGTATCAGCCTGAATGGCCGCACCGATGGCAACAACCTTATCCGGATCAATGTCCGTCAGTGGCTCGCGACCGAACAGTCTGGCCACTGCGGATCGGACTTGCGGCACGCGAGTGGAGCCACCCACCATGACTACCGCCTTGACTTCCTCAAGCTCGCAACCAGAGTCACGCACTGCGCGACGGCAAGCTTTCAGGCTTCGCGCGATCAACGGCTCGATCAGTGCTTCAAAGTGCTCGCGAGTAAGCTCGCCCTGCCAGGTACCGTAACTGAGCGTAACAGTAGGTTGCGCCGACAATTGCTCTTTGGCCATGCAGCCTAATTGCAGTAACTGACGTTGCTCCGAGGGCGACAGATTAGTAGACAGCCCCGCCTGATCGATTACCCAGGTCGCAATGGCATGGTCAAAATCATCACCACCCAAGGCACTATCACCTCCGGTAGCCAGGACTTCGAAAACCCCTTTGCTCAAACGCAAGATGGAAATATCAAATGTGCCGCCACCCAGGTCATAGATCGCAATGAGGCCCTCCGCACCACGATCCAACCCATAGGCCACTGCCGCTGCGGTGGGCTCGTTAAGCAGCCGCAACACATTCAAACCGGCCAGCTTGGCAGCATCCTTGGTCGCTTGGCGCTGCGCGTCATCAAAGTAAGCCGGAACGGTTATTACCGCGCCAACCAATTCACCACCCAGGGTCTTTTCTGCACGCGAACGCAATACACGAAGGATTTCGGCTGAGACCTCAACAGGACTCTTGAGTCCCTGTATCGTCTCAATGAAAGGCATGTGGGACTCGCCTTCAGCGAATCGATAGGGTAACTGCTCGCCCAATTGCTTGATATCAGCCAGACCGCGACCCATGAAGCGCTTTACGGAAAGAATCGTATTGAAAGGGTCTTGTGCAGCACTTTGCTTGGCTACATCCCCTACTTCAATATCCTTTTCCAAATAGCGAACGGCTGAGGGAAGAATGACACCGCCCTGCTCATCAGGAAGCGGCTCAGAGACGCCGCTGCGCACGGCAGCGACAAGAGAATTCGTAGTGCCCAGATCAATCCCTACCGCCAACTTGCGTTGATGCGGCTTGGGAGCCATTCCAGGTTCGGCAATTTGCAATAAAGCCATTGCTATTCAGCTTGTGCTAGGGGCGCCTTTAAGCAGGCGCCAGATTAATCGTCGAGGCGCTCTTCCAACTGACGCACTTCGCTGCTCAGCTTGTCGAGAAACTGCATGCGGCGAACAAGCCGTTCTGCAGTTTCCTGTTTCGAAGCGTTCTCCCAACACGAATCGAACTTATGCTCGAGTTCAGCCTGGGAGTTCTTCAAACGCTGCTTGAAGGGCGCGATACCATCAACGTCCCCCTCATCCTGCAATTCTTCCAACTCTTCACGCCACTGCATCTGCTGAAGGAGAAAGTCGGGATCCTGGATAGTCGCCTCAACAGGCATTTCATGCCCTTGAAGTGACAGCAGGTAACGGGCTCGCCGCGAGGGAGTCTTGAGAACGTGATACGCCTCGTTCAACTGCGCCGCACGCTCCAGTGCCTGTCGCCGCTCCCGCTCGGGGGCATCGGCAAAGCGATCAGGATGCACTGTACGCGCAAGCTCACGATAGCGACTCGAAAGCTGCTCAAGATCAAGCGCAAAAGACGGCTTGAGATCGAACAAGGCAAAGTGACAAGGCGTTCCCACGGGCGACCTCAAACGTTGAAGCTTTCGCCGCAGCCACACTCACCGCGCACGTTAGGGTTATTGAATTTGAATCCCTCGTTGAGTCCTTCCTTGACGAAGTCCAGTTCGGTACCGTCAAGGTAGACAAGGCTCTTCGGATCAATGATGACCTTGACGCCATGGCTTTCGAACACCTGATCTTCTTCAGCCAGCGTATCAACGAATTCCAGCACATAGGCCAAGCCCGAACATCCGGTGGTACGTACGCCCAGACGGATACCTTCGCCTTTGCCGCGTCCTTCCAGAGAACGCTGCACGTGACGTGCAGCAGATTCAGTCATGCTAATGGCCATCAGTGCCTCCTCAAGCCAAACCTTTCTTCTGCTTATAGTCCTGCACCGCCGCCTTGATGGCGTCTTCGGCCAGAACCGAGCAGTGAATCTTGACCGGAGGCAAAGCTAGCTCTTCAGCAATCATGGAGTTCTTGATCGCCTCTGCCTCATCGATGGTCTTGCCCTTCATCCACTCGGTAGCGAGCGAGCTGGAAGCGATGGCAGAGCCACAGCCATAGGTCTTGAAGCGTGCATCTTCGATGACGCCCTGATCGTTGACCTTGATCTGCAGACGCATGACATCACCACACGCCGGCGCACCAACCATGCCTGTTCCGACGTCAGGATCTTCGGCATCGAATTTGCCAACGTTACGCGGGTTTTCGTAGTGATCGATTACTTTATCGCTGTAAGCCATTTCTCAATCCTCACTCATCAGGAGCGGTTTAGTGTGCCTGCCATTCAACTGTGGTCAGGTCAACGCCCTCTTTGTACATATCCCACAACGGAGAAAGTTCACGCAGCTTGGTTACTGCATCACGCACTTTCTCGGCGGCGTAATCAACTTCTTCTTCGGTCGTGAAACGGCCAAAGGTGAAACGAATGGAGCTATGAGCCAGTTCATCGTTACGGCCTAACGCGCGCAGCACATAGGAAGGCTCAAGCGAGGCCGAAGTACAGGCCGAACCCGACGATACCGCCAGATCCTTGAGCGCCATGATCAGGGATTCACCCTCTACATAGTTGAAGCTCAAGTTCAAGTTATGCGGTACGCGTGAAACCAGACTGCCGTTTACATACAGCTCTTCCATATCCTGAAGCTTGCTGTAGAAACGATCACTCAGCGCCTTGATACGAACGTTTTCCTGCGCCATCTCTTCCTTAGCAATTCGGAAGGCCTCGCCCATCCCGACGATCTGGTGAGTCGCCAGCGTACCGGAACGCATACCACGCTCGTGACCGCCGCCATGGGTCTGCGCCTCAAGACGAACGCGCGGCTTACGACGAACATAAAGCGCACCAATACCTTTCGGACCATAGGTCTTGTGTGCCGAGAAGGACATGAGGTCAACTTTCAGCGTCTCAAGGTCGATCTCAACCTTACCAGTTGACTGAGCAGCATCCACATGGAACAGGATGCCACGGGCACGCGTAAGCTCACCCAGCGCAGCGATGTCATTGATAGTGCCGATCTCGTTGTTGACGTGCATCAGGGAAACCAGAATGGTGTCCTCACGCAATACTGCTTCAACCATATCCGGCGTGATCAGGCCATCTTCGCCTGGCTCTAGGTAAGTCACCTCAAAACCTTCGCGCTCGAGCTGGCGAGTCGTATCCAATACGGCCTTGTGCTCGATCTTCGACGTAATGATGTGCTTGCCCTTGCTCTGATAGAAGTGAGCCACACCTTTGATCGCCAGGTTATCCGATTCGGTCGCACCGGATGTCCAAACGATTTCACGTGGATCGGCATTCACTAACTCGGCAACCTGACGGCGAGCATTCTCGACCGCTTCTTCAGCCTTCCAGCCAAACATGTGCGAGCGCGAGGCTGGATTACCAAAGTTACCATCTACCAAGAGACACTCGCTCATTTTCTGAGCGACACGTGGATCGACTGGAGTAGTTGCAGAGTAATCAAGATAAATCGGTAATTTCATCGGTAACTCCTATATCAGGCTGGCGGCCGGCTCACTCAATAGCGGACGCTTCAATCTTTTCAATGTCCGAGGCACGAGTTCGGCTATTGCACACTCGCTTGTCCTGACGGTTCGCTACAGCTTGTATCTCATTACGCGCGACTAGATCCGCTAGCGTGATACCGCTGAGAAACGTATGAATCTGCTCGCTCAGATCGCACCACAAGTGATGCGTCAGGCATATGTCACCGGAATGGCAATCGCCCTGCCCCTGACAGCGGGTAGCATCGACAGACTCGTTTACGGCATCGATGACCTGAGCGACATGAATGTCCTGCATATCGCGCGACAGTTGGTAACCACCGCCCGGTCCACGCACACTGGTTACCAAAGTGCCACGGCGCAACTTGGCAAACAGCTGCTCAAGATAGGAAAGCGATATACCTTGGCGCTCAGAGATGTCAGCCAGGGAGACCGGTCCACGCTGCGCATGCAGCGCCAGATCAAGCATGGCGGTGACGGCGTATCGTCCTTTGGTTGTCAGTCTCATGGCAAAACCAGGATGTACTTTAGATAGGTCAAGTATGCAATTCCTGACTATTTAAGTCAACTATAAGCCCTATCGATTCAGTCAACCATTAAAGCCGACCAGAGGCGTTGGCGCACTCGGCTAAAACTGGCCTTCAGACATCATCAGTTTTGCATTTTTCGCCACGAACAACCTTTTGCGTCTCGGTCAGAACACCACGAAGGATATTCATCTCCAGCTTGGTGATTGCACTGCGCCCATAAAGCCTGCGTAGGCGAGACATGAGATGGCGAGGCTTCTCGGGATCGAGAAAACGAATATCGATAAGCGTTTCCTCGAGATGGCGATAGAACAGCTCCAACTCCTCAACAGTGACCAGCTGGGTATTGAGCATGGCCGTACTTTCGACCTTGCTCATCTTGGTGGGCTGCCCTTGAAGGGCCAACCATGCCATGCGTACCTCGTAGACGAGCACCTGTACCGCAGCCGCAAGATTCAGAGAGCCAAATTCCGGGTCAGAAGGAATATGAACATGAAAATTGCAGCGCTGAAGCTCTTCATTCGTCAGACCTGCATATTCGCGACCAAATACCAGCGCCACCTCCCCACCCACCTCGGCATGCTGCAGCGACGTTTGTGCGCACTCACGGGGATCGAGCAGCGGCCAGGGGATACGGCGATCCCTTGCGCTGGTTCCCAGAACAACGCTGCACCCTGTCAGCGCATCTTCCAGCGTTTCAACAACACAAGCATTATCCAGCACATCCGTGGCACCGGATGCACGCGCTATGGCATCGCCATGGGGGAACTGCTCAGGCTGCACCAGATACAGCCGCTTCAATCCCATGTTCTTTATGGCGCGAGCCGCACCGCCAATATTGCCAGGATGGCTTGTGTTAACTAGGACAACGCGTATGTTCTCGAGCAAGTAGCACCCCCTCTTTAAAGGTGCGAATCTTACCGGACCCCTGTGCGCAAAACCATTCATGCCGACAAGGCAACCGCTCTCTGCATTCTTTTCTGCTAGAATAACCGGCTTTCTTTTACAACCAGGTGGTTTCTCATGCAGCCCATGCTGAACATTGCGCTGCGCGCAGCTCGTAGTGCCGGTGAATTGATCTTTCGCTCAATCGAGCGCCTGGACCTCATCGCTATCGACGAAAAAGGCGCCAACGATTTCGTGACCGAGGTCGACCGGGCCGCCGAACAAGCTATTTTCAACGTTTTACGCAAGGCTTACCCCAACCACGGCTTTCTAGGCGAGGAGTCCGGACTCATCGAAGGTCAGGGTGATGGCGCTGATTATCTGTGGGTCGTCGATCCGCTGGATGGAACCACCAACTTCATTCATGGCGTCCCGCACTTCTCTGTCAGCATCGCGTGCAAGTATCGCGGCCGCATCGAGCATGCCGTTGTATTGGACCCGGTTCGTCAGGAAGAATTTACCGCCAGTCGCGGACGTGGCGCCGCCCTCAATGGCCGACGCTTGCGTGTCAGCACTCGTAAAAGCCTTGAGGGTGCCTTGATCGGCACTGGCTTCCCGTATCGCTCCAGCAATATGGACTACCTGGATAATTATCTAGGCATGTTCCGCACCCTGAGCACCCAAACCGCAGGTATTCGCCGCGCGGGATCTGCTGCATTGGATCTAGCTTATGTGGCCGCTGGTCGATTCGATGCCTTCTGGGAAATGGGGCTATCCGAGTGGGATATGGCAGCAGGTGCGCTACTGATTCAGGAAGCTGGCGGTCTGGTCAGCGACTTCAATGGCGGCCATGACTACCTTGAAAAAGGCCATGTAGTAGCAGGCAACACCAAGTGCTTCAAGGCACTCTTGACTACGCTGCAACCTCACCTACCCGCCTCACTGAAGCGCTGAATGAAAACCGCCCACTGATGTGGGCGGTTTCGTTTTACTTGACTACTTTCAGGCTAGGCCGCCCTTGCGGCTTGCTTGGCGCCGACTTAGGCGCAGAACCTTCCGACTTACCCTTGGGATCATCATCTGGAGAAGAAGGCTCCAGATCAAACACCATCCCCTGCCCATTTTCGCGCGCATAGATAGCCAGAACAGCTTGGGTGGGCACATAGAGACTATGGGCTACACCACCAAACCGCCCATCGAAACTCACGGCTTCGTTATCCATGTGCAATTGGCGAATAGCTCCTGGCGCAACGTTGAGAACAATCTGACCGTCACTGGCATAGCCCGGCGGAACCAGCACATTCGGATAGTCCGCATTGACCAGGATATGCGGTGTGCAATCGTTATCCACGATCCACTCATACAGCGCCCGAATCAAATAGGGACGGCTTGAATTCATTATGTTCCTCCTATCAGCGCATCTCGCGCTCAACTGGCGACAAGCTCGCCTGAAAGGTATCGCGGACGAAATGGCGATCCATATAATCAAAAATCGGCTTGGCTTGTCGCGGCAACTCAACACCCAGGCCAGGTAAACGCCAGAGCAAAGGCAATAAATAGCAGTCAACCAGACTCATTTCTTCATTTAAGAAGAATTTTTTGTCTGCAAAAAGAGGAGCAACCGAAGTAAGACTGCTGGCGAGCTGCCGGCGAACCTGCTGAACATCACCACCTCCTTTTTGCTGACTCATGATGACATCAGCGCTGTCGCACCAATCCTTCTGGATGCGATGCATGAGCAATCGCATCTGTGCTCGAGCAACAGGGTAAGCCGGCAATAGCGGAGGATGGGGATAGCGCTCCTCCAAATACTCCAGCACGATGGTCGAGTCATATAACACAAGATCACGATCCTGCAGAACAGGTAGTGTCCTATAGGGATTCGCATCAGCCAGTGCTGCCGGATACCTGGCAGGATCGATATCTTTAACCTCCACATCGACCTGCTTCTCGGCAAGCACAAGGCGAACACGATGCGAGTACGGATCCCTAGAGTCAGAAAAACAGGTGAGACGCGTTACATTAGCCATACACTTCTTCGCTGTGCAGCCCCAAACAGGGCAAACGATCGCACCTCACGGCACAGATCCCACTAAAAACAGACATCATTGGACGTCTTTCCAATATTCTCGCTTGAGCAGGTAGGCAAATACAAAAAGAATTGCCAGATACGCCAGAACATAAACGCCAATCCGCTCAGCCTTTTCTTTATTCGGGTCCGCTGAATACGCTAGAAAAGCCACAAGATGGCGAACCGTTTGGTCAAACTGCTCAGCGGTTTGCGATCCTGTCCCTGAAATGACAACAAGCTCCCTGCAACTGCCTGCGCTATTCTCTTCTACAGGCAGACAGGCCTGACGGCCCTGCAAAGCGCCCAGGACATTTGGCATGGCTACATTGGGGTATACGAGGTTGTTCACGCCCCAGGGCCTGGAGGGATCTTCATAAAATCCTTTGAGATAGTGATACAGCCAGTCTTCCCCTCGAACGCGAGCCACCAGCGTCAAATCAGGAGGTACGGCGCCAAACCAGCCCATTGCATCCTCAGCACGCATACTTGAAGTCATGTGATCGCCTGGCTTGGCCTCAGTAAAAATCAGTGTTTTTTGTAGAACATCCTCAGGAATGGAAAGGTCCCTAGCTACATGCTCATAACGCTGATACTGGGTGCCATGACACCCCATACAAAAATTAACAAAGGTGCGCGCCCCTTCCTGAAGGGCGGCCTTGTCAGAAAGGTCAACGCGAACCTTCTCAAACGGAACATTTTCCGCCCCCTTCAGGGCTAATGGCATACACGTGAGCACCAGCAATGCCATTAGCCTGAACAGCATCACCTTACTACCCTCTCAGGTACCAGACCTACCCGCTCGACACGGGTGTAAAACGGCATGAAGACGAAATAGCCAAAGTACAGCACAGTAGCCAAGCGAGATAGAAAAATCCGTTCAGACGTAGGGGGAAGAACCCCTAGTACGCCAAGCGCTACAAAGGCCATACAAAAGAGCAACAGCGCCAATCGGCTCATCCATCCTTTGAAGCGCATCGACTTTACAGGACTGCGATCTAGCCAGGGCACTACGAATAGGACGGCAACAGCTGCTCCCATAATCATGATGCCGGCCAGCTTGTCAGGCACAGCTCGAAGCATCGCGTAAAAAGGCGTGAAATACCAAACTGGAGCGATATGCTCAGGCGTCTTCAGCGGATCGGCAATTTCAAAATTCGATCTCTCCAGAAAATAACCACCACCTTCAGGAAAGAAGAAAACCACGCTACAGAAGATAAAGAGAAAGACCGCCACACCCATTAGGTCTTTGACGGTGTAATACGGATGAAAGGGAATACCATCAAGCGGCCTACCCGTTTCATCAAGGCTTTTTCTGATATCCACCCCCAGCGGATTATTGGAACCCACTTCGTGCAGGGCAAGAATATGCAGCACCACCAATCCGACCAGCAGTAGTGGCAGCGCGATAACATGCAGCGCAAAGAAGCGATTGAGCGTAATACCTGAAATTAGGTAATCGCCGCGTATCCATTGCGCCAGGTCTTCGCCCACCACAGGAATGGCGCCAAACAGAGCGATGATTACCTGAGCCCCCCAATAAGACATCTGCCCCCAAGGCAGCAGGTATCCCATGAACGCCTCGGCCATGAGTAGAAGATACAGCAACATGCCAAAGACCCAGACTAACTCGCGCGGCTTTTGGTAAGACCCATAGAGCAGGCTTCGAAACATATGCAGGTAGACAACAATAAAAACAGCTGAGGCGCCTGTTGAATGCAGATAACGAATGAGCCAGCCGTAATCGACATCGCGCATGATGTATTCAATTGAAGCAAAGGCACCTGCTGCCGTGGGGGTATAGCTCATCGCCAACCAAATGCCTGTTACCAATTGGTTGAACAGGACAAGCAAGGCCAGGGATCCAAAAAAATAAAGGACATTAAAGTTCTTGGGTGCGTAATAGTGGCTTAGGTGCTCGCTCCATAGACGCGAAGCAGGAAAACGAGCATTTAGCCAAGCCTTCAACCTGCTCATCCCGCCTCCTTTTGACTCATGCCTATCACAATAATATGTTCAGACTCGTAAGCGTAAGGCGGAACCACTAGGTTGAGCGGCGCAGGCTGCGCCTTGTACACCCTTCCAGCCAGATCATAGCGTGAGCCATGACATGGGCAGAAATATCCTCCCAACCACTCCGTTCCTAGGTCAGCAGGAGCAACTTCCGGCCTAAAGATCGGGGAGCAGCCTAAATGAGTGCAAACACCTACCACGACCAGCACATCCGGCCTGATTGAACGCAAGCGACTGTTTACATAATCGGGCTGTATTGAGTCATGAGAATCAGGGTCAGCCAGCTGATTTTCCAACCTCGACAGGCGCTCCAATGCATCTGCGCCACGCCTGAGTACAAAAACAGGCTGACCACGCCATTCAATAACAATTTGCCGCCCCGGCTCCAACTTGGAAATATTGACCCTTATCGGAGCGCCAGCGGCTTTCGCCTTGGCACTTGGAGACCATGATTTAATAAACGGGATAGCGGCGCCAGCGACCCCCACTGCGCCTATTACCGAGGTTGCCGCCACCAATAGTCGGCGACGCCCCTGATTGACACCCCCATCACTCATTCAAAGCCCCTTCGGCCACCACCACCCAAGCCATGTCACGCGAAGGCAGAGGATACTTAAATTCAACGAGAGAACCTATTCATCTGCTTTAGCCAAACCTGCCCAAACATAGCTAGGCAACAGACGCAGGGCAAAAAAAAACCCAGTCTCGAAAGAGACTGGGTTTTGCAAGCGAAGCTGCTGGAGCTTAACGCTTGGAGTACTGCGGACGCTTACGCGCTTTACGCAGACCGACTTTCTTACGCTCAACTTCACGCGCGTCACGGGTAACATAACCCGCTTTGCGCAGAGAGCTGCGGTAGGTTTCGTCGTATTCGATCAGAGCACGAGTGATACCGTGACGAATAGCACCGGCCTGGCCGCTAACACCGCCACCCGCAACAGTTACGTACACGTCGAATTTTTCGAGGGTTTCAGTCAGCTCAAGCGGCTGACGAACAACCATGCGAGCTGTTTCACGACCGAAAAATACGTCGATGTTACGATTATTGATGGAAATCTGGCCAGTGCCCGGACGCAGGAAAACGCGAGCGGTAGCTGTCTTACGACGGCCAGTACCGTAATTTTGAGTCGCCGACATTATGTACTATCCCGTTTAAATCTTCAGTTCTTGAGGCTGCTGAGCGGTATGCGGATGAACGCTACCTTTGTAAACCTTCAGCTTACGATACATGTCGCGACCCAGTGGGTTCTTCGGCAGCATACCTTTGACTGCGGTTTCGATAACGCGCTCAGGAGCACGAGCGATCAGCTTTTCGAAGTTGATCGACTTGATACCACCCGGGAAGCCGGAATGGTGGTAGTACATCTTGTCGGTAGTTTTGGCGCCAGTTACACGAACCTGCTCGGCATTGATAACAACGATATAGTCGCCAGTATCAACATGAGGAGTGTATTCCGGCTTATGCTTGCCACGCAGACGGCTAGCAATTTCAGTAGCCAGACGACCCAGGGTCTGGCCGGCAGCGTCGACGACATACCAGTCGCGCTTAACAGTTTCCGGTTTTGCTGTGAAGGTTTTCATTCGTTATGGCCTCAGGGCCGCCTGAAAAAAGACGGCAAATCTTACAGAACAGTACGATCCTTGACAAGTCAAGGGCAGCCGGAAACAGACGCTAATCGGGGGCTCGGGTCAGCGCGTCCGCTACGGCGAAAATCGACAGGCTAGGCATCCCCTGTCAATAAAGCTGCGGAATTATGACGATTACTGTGAAAATATCAACTGTTATCACATCAAGAAAGGAAATTAAATGAAGTATCGTAGCCTTGGACGAACCACCATCAGCGTCAGCGAACTCTGCCTGGGCACCATGACCTGGGGAGAGCAGAACACCCAGGATGAAGCTTTCGCTCAAATAGACCGGGCAGCAGAACATGGCATCAATTTCATGGATGCCGCCGAGATGTACCCTGTCCCTCCGCGACCAGAGACCTATGGCCAGACAGAACGCATTATCGGAAATTACTTCAAGAAACGAGGCAACCGTGACCAATGGATCCTGACCAGCAAGGTTGCCGGGCCGGGCAATAACATTTCCCACATCCGTGACGGCAACCTAAAGCACAACCGGCAGCACATTGTCGCGGCACTGGAAGGTAGCCTTGAACGTCTGCAAACGGATTACATCGACCTTTATCAATTGCATTGGCCGGATCGAGAAACCAATTTTTTCGGCAAGCTGGGCTATGTCCATAATGACAAGACGTTTACGCCGCTTGAGGAAACGCTTGAAGTCTTGAATGAGCAGGTCCAGGCGGGAAAGATTCGCCATATCGGACTTTCCAATGAGACACCATGGGGCACGATGCGCTTTCTTCAACTGGCGGAAGAGCGCGGCTGGCCACGTGCAGTCACCATTCAGAACCCCTACAACCTCCTGAACCGATCCTTTGAAGTAGGTCTGGCGGAAATCGCTATCCGCGAGCAATGCGGGCTCCTGGCCTATTCGCCACTGGCGTTTGGCATGCTAACCGGAAAGTATGCCAACGGTGCAAGGCCGGAACACGCACGCCTGACACTGTTCAGCCGCTTCACTCGCTACAACAATCCTGAAACGATGCGAGCTACCGAACAATACGTTCAGCTAGCCAAGCAGCACGGCCTTGATCCTGCACAAATGGCACTGGCTTACGTTACCAGCCGTCCATTTGTTACCAGCAATATCATTGGAGCGACCTCTCTGGAGCAGCTTCAAAGCAATCTCGACAGCACAAACCTGACGCTATCGGAGGAAGTGGTCGCAGGCATTGAGGCCATTCATAAAGTCCAACCCAATCCAGCGCCCTAACGGAAAAGCGCTTTCTCTCAAGAAAGCGCTTACGCTACGAGAATAAATCACCCTGATCCTCAAGCTGACCTGATGTCTGAGAAGACTTGTCTCGCCGAGAAGCCAGTCGATCAGCCAATCGGGTCGGCTCGGGCAGGCGGTGTTTATGCACGCACGCCAGAACCAGTTCCGGTGCTGTTTTCAAACTGACCCGATTACCGGGCGACACGATCAGAGGCTTTACCTTGTCCTTGCTGCGTAAAACAGTGCCAATCAACTCTCCCTTGGCAAGCAGGTCCACTTGAGAGCCCCGTGTTTCTGCCAAAGGTTCATGGCTTCCCGTCAGGATTTTTTTCGCAACCCCTATCGTTGGCAGTCCTGTAACGACCCCCAAGTGGGCAGCAATACCCAAGCGCCTTGGGTGAGCAATCCCGTGACCATCGCAAAAGATCAGGTCCGGGGTTTCAGGCAGCTCCGATAAGGCCTGCAGAACCGCAGGCAGCTCTCGAAAGGAAAGCAACCCAGGAATGTAGGGCATATTGGTGGGGATACGAGTTACCGCCTGAGCAATGGGATCCAATGTTTCAGCATTGAGCAGGATGGCCGCAGCACGGGTCACGGTGCCCTCCTCCTCAAAGCCTACATCCACGCCAGCAATCAGACGCAGCGAAGGAAAGTCATCCTCCAGCCTGACCTGCTTGGCCAGCTCAATCTGCTGTTTGCGCGCAGCGGCGGGCGTGCCGTCCCACTCATTGAAAGGTGAAGTAGCCACATTGACTCCTGTCGTTACCATTACGGTATTCGAACCGGATTGGATGCAGCCAGTTCCAGATAGCAGCAGGGCCGCTCTTGCGACCCCTGAATTTTATGGCTTATGCGCTCTCGACAGATATTCGTGGGATTGCATTTCCAGCAAACGGCTCAGCGTACGCTGAAATTCAAACTCGAGCCGTCCACCTGCATACAGATCCTTAAGCTCAACTTCTGCCGACAGGATCAATTTAACGTTACGGTCGTAGAACTCATCGACCAGGTTGATGAAGCGACGCGCCATATCGTCTTTCGTTGCATTCATCTGCTCGACGTTGGAAACCAGTACCGCCTGAAAGATCTTACCCAGCTCAATGTAGTCGTTCTGGCTACGAGGACCGTCACAGAGCTCTCGAAACTCGAACCAGGCTACATCGTCGCACGTCTTGCGTGGTTTGATCTCCCGGTTCTCGATAACCAACGGCTCACCAGTTGATGCACTACCGCACTCCACCGTAAGCGCCTTGAAGCTTTTGGCCATTTCCGTCTCGGCCTGCTCCGTTAACGGCCAGTGATAAAGCTCAGCCTGCTCCAGCGCACGCAAACGATAATCCACACCGCTGTCGACATTGACGATTTCGGTGTGCTGCTTCAGCAACTCAATCGCAGGCAGGAAGCGGGCGCGCTGCAATCCATCCTTGTAAAGCCCATCAGGGACGATATTGGAAGTTGCCACTAGCGATACGCCGTTTTTGAACAGCTCATCCAGCAGCGTTGCCAGAATCATGGCGTCGGTAATGTCCGATACGAAAAACTCGTCAAAGCAGATGACACGAGCTTCGTCCGCAAAGCGCCGACCAATGATGGTCAATGGGTTCTTCTCACCTTTTAGCGTCTTTAACTCCTCATGCACTCTCTTCATGAACCGATGAAAGTGGGTACGCATCTTCTTGTCGAAGGGAAGTGAGTCATAAAAGGTGTCAACCAGATAGGTCTTGCCGCGCCCTACCCCGCCCCAGAAATAAAGCCCCTTTACAGGGCCAGCGGGCTTTTTTCCCAAAAGACGGCCTAGCAACCCAGGCTTGCTGTCTGCCTGGCTAACCAGGTCATCATAAAGCCGCTGAAGATGCTTTACCGCCTGCTCCTGAGCAGGGTCATGAAAAAAGTCGGGACGTTCCAGATCGGCCTTGTAGCGCTCTAAGGGTGTCATGACAGGCTGCATAGATTCGAAGGGGAGCTCACTTTAGCGGCGAGCTTCCAAGTTGACAATTAACGAGGCAAGCGGCTTAAGCCGCCCGCCTCGGCGATAGGCGCCATTACTCGGCAGTCATTTCCACCAATGCTTCACGCAAGGCATCAACAGCGTGTTGACGCTCATCGGCATTAGCGAAGTCCGGGCTTTCTGCCACAGGCTCGCCAGCCAGCCATACCGTGAAGCGTAGCTCTTCTGCCTTGATTTCCAGCTGCCCAGCCTCGCTCTGGAGGCGCTGCGTCATCTGCCCAGCGGTTTTTGGATCCGCAAAGGCGCGAGAAAGCAGCAGTTGAGAGCCATCGGCGGCTAGCAGTCTGAAGCGGAAAGTACCATCATGCTCACGGAAGCTAACGAAACGCGCCCGCTTCGCGGCCTTTTTCTTGGTCTTTTCAGTCTTGACCTGGGCATTCAGGGAGCGAAGCCCCACAGCCTCGCGCAACTCACCCAGGAACGGTGTAGCTATCTTACGCGCCTTGGTAGCACCGGCCAGAAGAACGTCTTCAATGTCGTCTGGCTTGGCAATCAATGCATTATAATGCTCTCTTGCCTCGCCCAGCTCTGCCTCCAAAAGCTGGAACAGACGCTGCTTGGCCTCCCCCCAAGCCAGACCACCCTGCAGATCATGACGGAACTCGGCCGTCTGCTCGGCTGTAGCAAATGCCTGATAAAGCGTAAACAAATGAGCGCTGTCCGGATCTTTGGGTTCGCCCGGCTCTCGCGAATCAGTGACGATACGGGCAATCGCCTCCTTGAGCTGCTTGGCGGTCCCAAAAAGTGGGATCGTGTTATCGTAGCTTTTGGACATCTTGCGACCATCCAGCCCCGGCAGAGTGGCAACCGTCTCCTCGATAAGCGCTTCAGGCAGCTCAAAGAAATCCTTGCCGGCACCAAACAGATGATTGAAGCGTTGAGCGATGTCACGTGCCATTTCAACGTGCTGGATTTGGTCCCGACCTACCGGTACTTGATGAGCGTTAAACATCAGGATGTCTGCTGCCATCAGGACCGGATAGCTGTATAGCCCCATCGTGACGCCAGCATCCGGGTCTTCGCCAGCAGCGACGTTCTTGTCAACGGAGGCCTTGTAAGCATGAGCGCGGTTGAGCAAACCTTTGGCGGTGACGCAGGTTAACAGCCATGTCAACTCCGGTATTTCCGGAATATCGGATTGGCGATAGAACGTGACCCTTTCAGGGTCAAGACCACACGCCAGCCATGTAGCAGCAATTTCAAGGCGAGAGCGTTGAATACGCAACGGATCATCGCACTTGATCAAGGCGTGATAATCCGCCAGGAAATAAAACGAGTCGGTATCGGCCGAGCGACTGGCTACAATGGCAGGACGGATAGCGCCTGCATAATTACCAAGGTGAGGAGTACCGGTTGTGGTAATACCGGTCAGAATACGTGTGGTCATGGCGTATGGTGCATTCTCATCTAGGGCGGCCAGTATCAGGCATGGCCGCCAATTACGGCGTCTTCGGACGCAACGGCTTAATCAGTCCAGTCGAGGCTGGACCAGCGCTTTGAGGTCGGTCAGTTTGCCATGAAAGAAATGGCTGCACTCAGGGACTTTGATTAACTCATGGCGCTGCTGCAACGCTTCAGACCAGGCATAGACCTTTTCCGGCGTGACGACTTCATCGGCCTCGGGCTGAATGACCGTCAAAGGACAGCGCAGCGGTAGCTTACCTTCAATATCGAAGCGTTCGACAGAAGGAGCTAGCATGAACAGACGAGTCAATGCCTGCCCGCCTCCTTCCAGACGCCCTGCCAGGCATCCCGCCACACAGGCACCGAATGAAAACCCCATGACGGTTAAAGGTACCCCTGGGTGCTGCCTTATCAACCACTGTGCAGCCGCATAGGCATCATCAATCTCACCTGCTCCCTCACCGTAGCTTCCAGCGCTTTGTCCTACGCCTCGAAAGTTGAAACGTAGCGTGGAAAAGCCTGCATCCCTTACAGTACGTTGCAGCGTAGAAATGACCTTATTGTGCATAGTCCCGTCAAACAGGGGATGCGGATGGCAGATGATCGCTACGCCATGGGCGTCAGGCTGATCAAGATGCAAGGCTTCGAGTGGCCCTGAAGGCCCTTCGATCGAAACTGGATTTTCTCGTGTAGACACACCTGAACTCCGTGACCCTCTATCGGGTCGACTCGTCTAGCTCGTTGACTGCGCTCACTATTTAACATGGGACAGTGTACAAGCGCAGCAAGAAGCCGTTACCGTAATGCAAAAGACGTTCAGAGAGGAAGATTCGTGGACCAGTCCCTGACTATTTGGCTAATGCCTGTTATTGCCCTGCTCGTTGGTATAGGCATCGGCTTTCTGATTGCGCGCCTGATGCCTGGCACCGCGCCCAACCGAGTACAACGCCAGCTTGACGAGCTTCAGCAGCGCTTTGACAGTTATCAACATGAGGTCACTAGCCACTTCAGCACAACGGCAGGACTTGTGAAAAAACTCACCCAGAATTACCAGGATGTACAGCGTCACCTTTCCGAAGGTGCGGATCGCCTGGCTCTGGACGAGTTGACACGCCAGCGCCTACAAGCGGCCCTGCATAGCCATGACAACTACCCATCACCACGCGACCGTCTGGACGGTCCTGCAGAGGCGCCCAAGGACTACGCGCCAAAGGGCGATACTGACAGCGGGCTGGATGAGGCCTACGGCCTTAAGAATCATCGTTGAAAAGATAAATAAAAAGCCCGGCAATAGCCGGGCTTTTTATTAACACCTAGATATGACCTCTGGCCCGCAGCAAGGCGATTACCTGCCTGGCTCCTTCCTCAATGGAAAGGCTTTGCGTATCGATTGTCAGGTCGGCGTTTAGCGGCACATCGTAGGGGAAGGACTCACCCGGGATGTTGTCACCCTCAGCCGCATACAGCCCCTGAGGATCGCGTTCACGACATGCCTGCGGGGAGGCCTGAACGTACACTGTAATGACCCGCTCAGGACCGATCAGCGTCTTGGCCTGCTCACGCCCTTCGGCGTCCGGCGCTACGAATGCGGCAAGGGTCAACAGGCCGGCCTCATTAAACTGACGGGCCACATGGGCCGCCCGAAGCCAATTCTCACGACGCCCTGCACGATCCTGCGGAAGCCCCTTGTTAAGGTCATGACGCAGGTTCTGCCCATCCAGTACATACACCGCACGTCCGGCATCGAACAGCTTGCGCTCGACTGCATACGCCAGCGTGCTCTTGCCTGCGCCGGAAAGACCTGTAAAGAGCACCGTAGCAGGCTGCTGGCCGAACCGAGCCGCGCGCTCCTCAGTGGAGACATGTAGCTGATGGCCATGCTGATCGGCAGTACCGCCCACCTTGGGATCCGCGATGATCATGCCTGCGCCGACCGTACCATTGGTAAGCCGATCGATAACGATGAAGGCACCCGTGGTACGGTTGCGCTCGTAACTGTCTAGAGCGATAGGGGCATCCAGGCTGACCTTGACCCGCGCAATCTCGTTCAGCTTGAGCTGGCTGGCCTGACCTTTTTCCAGCGTGTTTACATCAACCGTATGCACGATGCTGGGCAGAGAGCCGGGGACATAGCTGGTTGCACGCTTGATATCGTATTTCTTGCCAGGCAGCATGGGCTCTTCAGCCATCCAAACCAGCATGGCTTCGAAGCTATCCGTCACGTGGGGTCGATTATCTGGATGAACCAGCAGATCTCCACGGGAGATATCGATTTCATCTTCAAGCGTCAGCGTAACGGCCTGACCAGGAATAGCCTGCTCCAGCTCGCCCTCGAACGTGACGATGGATTTCACGCGGCTACCCTTGCCTGATGGCAGCACAACAACCTCATCACCCTTATGCACCACGCCAGAGGCCAGAGTACCGGCAAATCCGCGGAAGTTCAGGTTTGGACGGTTTACGTACTGGACCGGAAAGCGCATGTCGGTGACATTGCGATCAGCTGCGATCTCGACGGTTTCCAGAATTTCCATCAGCGGCTTGCCGGTATACCAGGGCGTTTGCTCGCTGCGATTGACCACGTTATCGCCCTTGAGCGCTGACATCGGGACAAAGTGAATGTCCTTGGCGCCCAGATTGATGCGCTCGGCAAAGCTCAGGTAATCCTCGCGGATCCGGTTGAAAACCGCTTCGTCAAAGCCCAGCAGATCCATCTTGTTCACCGCAACCACAACGTGCTTGATGCCGAGCAGCGATGCAATAAAACTGTGACGACGTGTTTGGGTCTGCACACCGTAACGTGCGTCGATCAGGATAATCGCAAGGTCACAAGTGGACGCACCGGTTGCCATATTGCGAGTGTACTGCTCATGACCAGGAGTATCGGCAATGATGAACTTGCGCTTGGCCGTAGAAAAATAACGATACGCCACATCAATGGTGATGCCCTGCTCACGCTCGGCCTGCAAGCCATCCACCAGCAGCGCCAGATCCACTTCCTCGCCTGTGGTACCGACTTTCTTGGAGTCGCGAGTAATTGCCTCAAGATGATCTTCATAGATCATCTTGGAATCATGCAGCAGGCGACCAATAAGGGTGCTCTTGCCATCATCTACGTTGCCGCACGTCAGGAAGCGAAGTAGCTCCTTGCGCTCGTGCTGGGCCAGGTATGCCAGGATGTCCTGACTAATCAGTTCGGATTGATGCGACATATTAGAAATACCCCTGACGTTTCTTCTCTTCCATTGACCCCGCCGCATCATGGTCAATGACTCGACCCTGACGCTCGGAGGTCCGAGTCAGCAGCATTTCCTGAATGATATCGGGTAGCGTAGCCGCAGAAGACTCGACCGCCCCGGTAAGTGGATAGCAACCCAGGGTACGGAAGCGGACCTGCTGCTTCTGAATACGTGCTTTTTCCTCGTCGGAAAGGTGATCGAGAATACGCTCGTCGTCGATCATGATGAGCGTGCCATTCTTCTCGATGACGTCCCGCTCTGCCGCAAAGTACAGCGGAACGATCGGGATACTCTCCAGATAGATGTATTGCCAGATATCCAGCTCGGTCCAGTTCGAAAGCGGGAAGACCCGAATCGACTCGCCCTTATTGATGTTGCCGTTGTAGATATTCCACAACTCCGGGCGCTGGTTCTTTGGATCCCAGCGGTGTTTAGTGTCACGGAACGAATAGACGCGCTCCTTGGCACGAGACTTTTCTTCATCGCGACGTGCGCCGCCAAAGGCAGCGTCGAAGCCGTATTTATCCAGTGCCTGTTTGAGGCCTTGAGTCTTCATCACATCGGTATGCTTGGCGCTACCATGTGTAAAGGGATTGATTCCCTGAGCGACGCCTTCTGGGTTTTGGTGAATCAGAAGATCCAGTCCCATTTCCTTGACCATGCGATCACGAAACTCGTACATGGCTTTGAATTTCCAGCCTGTATCGACGTGCAGAACAGGAAACGGCAACTTGCCGGGAAAAAAGGCTTTACGCGCCAGATGCAGCATTACCGCGGAATCTTTACCGATGGAATACAACATCACAGGGTTGTCGAATTCGGCGGCCACCTCACGAATGATGTGGATGCTTTCCGCTTCGAGCTGTTTCAAATGAGTCAGTTTATCGAGCATGGCTACTCACGGAATTGCGGAGGGACGGCCAGCGGGCCGTGGACGAACATTCACGATACCACAGCATAACTCTTCTATTCAGGAGCCTGCTTAGAACCAAGTGTTCTATATATATATTCAAGCCGGATTTGAACTGTCGATGAAGACATGCTCTATGCCAAAACGTCCTGCAAGATACTCTCCCAAAGCCTGAACGCCGTAACGCTCGGTCGCATGATGGCCAGCCGCAAAAAAACTGATGCCATTTTCACGCGCACTGTGAACGGTCTGCTCCGATACTTCACCTGTAAGATAGGCATCAACACCAGCGGTGATAGCCTGATCGATATAACCCTGGGCTCCCCCTGTACACCAGGCGATCCGCTTGATGGGGCGATCACCCTCGATTACGAGAGGTTCGCGCCCTAGAACATGCTTGATATGAGCTGCAAACTCGGCAGCGGTACGCGGTTCACTTAGTGTCCCTTGCAAAACGATAGAGCGTGGATTACCTGGCTCGATCCCTCCCTCAACCGTGATACCCAAGCGCTCGGCCAGCTGAACGTTATTACCCACCACAGGATGCAAATCGAGCGGCAGGTGATAAGCCACCAGGCTCACGTCATTAATGATCAAGATCTTGAGTCGACGCTGCTTCATTCCAATGACACGCGGATCCTCGCTTTTCCAGAAGTAGCCGTGGTGCACAAGCACCATGTCGGCCCCCGCCTCTATCGCGGCATCCAACAACGCCTGGCTTGCGGTCACACCGCTAACGATACGAGCCACCGTAGCGCGACCTTCCACTTGCAGGCCATTGGGGCAGTAATCCTTGATTGCAGCAGCATCAAGATAGCGGTTCGCCTCATCCAGCAGTGTCGTCAAGGCTATGGTCATGGTTATATTCTCCATTAAACAGGCTCTACCAATCGGTTCGCATGTCTTTATAGACAAAGGCAGCTCCGTATAATGGCCGCACCTTATCGGCCGTACACAGGCCTCGCAACAAGGATTGGTAATAATGTTAAAGGCCTTGCGCTCCTACGGCTGGCCCATCGTGGTAGGCATCCTGCTGGCAGCGGTGGTAGTCATTCGATTTCCTGAATGGGTAGGCTTGCCCAAGCAGCAGGTACACTTCGAGCAGACGACTGAGACCTCTCCTCGCACTCAAGGCCCGGTCTCTTATGCTGATGCCGCCAGTAAGGCAGCTCCGGCCGTAGTTTCACTACGTTCGACCAAGCATCCCAAGAAGCCCAGCGCGCCAATTCAGGATGACCCCTTATTCAAACCCTACTTTGATAAGAATCCACCAAAGAGTAACGAAGAGCTGAGCCTGGGTTCGGCAGTGATCATGAGCCATGAAGGCTATCTGCTGACCAACAACCATGTCACCTCTGACGCCGATACCATTGTCGTGGCGTTACAGGATGGCCGGCAGACGGTGGCGCATCTGATAGGAAGCGATCCCGATACAGATCTGGCTGTTCTCAAGATTGATCTGAATAGTCTTCCGGCCATCTCCATCGGCCATTCGGAAGCCATTCGCATCGGGGATGTGGCACTGGCTATTGGCAACCCGTTCGGCGTAGGTCAGACGGTGACCATGGGCATTATCAGTGCCACAGGCCGTAACCAGCTGGGGCTAAATACCTATGAGGATTTCATCCAGACAGATGCAGCCATCAACCTGGGTAACTCTGGTGGGGCACTGGTAGATGCCAACGGCAATCTGATTGGGATCAACACAGCGATTTTATCCGGTGGCTCGCAGGGTATCGGCTTCGCCATACCCATCAAACTGGCCATGGACGTCATGCAATCAATCATTGCCCACGGCCAGGTAATTCGCGGCTGGCTAGGTGTTGAGGTAGAACGTATTTCCCCAGAGCTTGCCGCCTCGTTCAACCTGCCTAATCAGGACGGCATTGTCGTTTCTGGGGTTTACCCCAACGGTCCGGCACAACGTGCCGGCCTGCAGCCAGGCGACATTCTGCTTAAGCTAGACAACGAACCTGCGATCGATGGTCGCCAGTCCATGAATCAGGTCGCACGCAGCAGACCTGGAGACAAAATCTCGATAGAAGTGCTTCGCAATGGCAAGCCGCTCAAACTGACCGGAATCATAGGTTTAAGGCCACCCATTGATACCAGCACGTCATCCGGGCCCTCCCCTGATGAGTCAGCACAAAAAAACGGCGCCCCATAGCGCCGTTTCTTCTTCCATCAGGCGAGTCCGTAGTCCTTCAACGCCTCGATCAAAACAGCATTTTGTTCTGGCGTACCAATAGTGATACGCAAGAACTTATCGATTCGAGGCTTATTGAAGTGACGCACAATGACGCGTCTTTCACGCAATGCAGCCGCCAATTCAGCCCCCTCATACGAAGGATGCTGAGCGAACACGAAATTTGCAGCAGAGGGCAGCACATGGAAACCCAGTGCTTCCAATTCGGCTACCAGCACCGTTCGGCTTTCAATCACTGCTCCGCACGTTTGACTGAAATAATCCCTGTCTTCAAACGCTGCGACGGCGCCTGCCAGCGCCAACCGATCAAGCGGGTATGAATTGAAACTGTTCTTGATACGCTCCAATGCCTCGATGAGATCGGGATGACCTACTGCCAGCCCAACCCTCAAGCCTGCCAGAGAGCGAGACTTGGAGAGCGTTTGAGTCACTAGCAGATTTGGATAACGACCCACCAGTGAAATAGCAGTCTCGCCACCAAAATCCACATAGGCTTCATCAACCACAACAACCGAGTCCGTGTTCTTTTGCAGAAGCGACTCGATGTGCTCCAACCCTACCGGACACCCTGTAGGCGCGTTGGGATTGGGAAAAATAATACCGGCGTTAGGCCGGATATAGTCGCCCAGATTGATCTGATAGTGCTCATCCAATGGCAACGCTTCGAATGGAATCTCATACAATCCACAGTACACTGGATAGAAGCTGTAAGAAATGTCCGGGAACAGCAAGGGCGCCTTGTGCTGAAACAAGCCGTGAAAGATATGGGCAAGCACTTCATCCGAACCATTGCCTACAAACACTTGCTCGACATTGATTGAATAATACTCTGCTACCGCCTGCTTCAACCGATCCCCATTGGGATCAGGATACAGCCGCAAGCCCTCGCCCAGCTCAGCCCGTATAGCATCAATAACCTTGGGCGAAGGGCCGTAGGGGTTTTCGTTGGTGTTGAGTTTTACCAGATTGGCAATCTTGGGCTGCTCGCCAGGTACATACGGCACCAGCTTCTCGACAAAGGGGCTCCAGAATCGACTCATGACATCACTCCTTGATCCGGTATTCAGCGCTGCGCGCATGAGCTGTCAGGGACTCCCCACGCGCAAGCACCGAGGCGGTACGCCCCAGCACTGAAGCGCCATCCGCGGAACAAAAGATCAAGGACGAGCGCTTCTGGAAGTCATACACGCCCAAAGGAGAAGAGAAACGTGCAGTGCCGGACGTGGGTAGAACATGGTTGGGCCCTGCACAATAATCCCCCAGTGCCTCAGCGGTATAACGCCCCATGAAGATCGCGCCCGCGTGGCGAATGCCCGGCAACCAGGCTTCAGGATCAGCTACAGAGAGCTCCAAATGCTCAGGCGCAATGCGATTGACGACCTCGCAGGCCCGAGCCTGATCGGCAACATGAATCAGAGCACCTCGTCCTTCCAAGGACGTTCGGATGATTTCAGCACGCTCCATTGTAGGCAGAAGACGAGCGATACTTTCAGCAACCCTGTCCAGAAACTCGGCATCAGGGCTGACAAGTATCGACTGGGCATCTTCATCATGCTCAGCCTGAGAAAACAGATCCATGGCGATCCAGTCAGGATCAGTCTGGCCATCACAGACCACTAGAATCTCGGAGGGCCCGGCAATCATGTCGATACCCACCTGTCCGAAGACATGACGCTTGGCCGTTGCAACATAGATATTGCCTGGCCCTACAATCTTGTCCACACGAGGGACGCTTTGCGTACCGTAAGCCAGTGCCGCTACTGCTTGCGCACCACCCACAGTAAAAACGCGGTCCACGCCTGCAATGCACGCGGCAGCGAGCACCAGCTCGTTGATTTCACCACGAGGCGTTGGCACGACCATTACAACTTCAGCAACACCGGCAACCTTGGCAGGAATGGCGTTCATCAACACCGAAGAGGGATAGGAAGCCTTACCGCCAGGTACATATAACCCAGCCCGATCAAGCGGCGTCACTTGCTGCCCAAGAACGGTGCCATCCGCTTCCGTATAACGCCAGGAGTCCTGCTTTTGCTTTTCGTGATAGCTGCGAACACGATCTGCTGCATGCTCAAGAGCATTTCGCTGCTCATCGGTAATGCGCGTAAGAGCCAACTCAAGTCTTTCGCGAGGCAGAATCAGATCAGCCATTGAGCTAGCCTGGACGCCATCAAAGCGCTGTGTGAACTCCACCAGAGCTTCATCCCCTCGGGTGCGAACAGCCTCGATAATCTCCAGGACTCGCTGATTGACGCCAGCGTCAGAAACACTTTCCCAGCTCAGCAGATGATCCAGATGACGCGCGAAATCAGGATCGGCAGCGTCGAGTCGGCGAAGCGTAATCGGTGCGGTCATAGCGAAGCCTCTTATCAATGGCTAGTCTCAGGCACCGCTAGAGTATCAGCCCTGCCGTGCGGGTACCTGAGAAAATTGGCTATGACACGGATAGGCAGGCACGGCATCAGCCGTGCGAAAGGTCAGGCCTGGTGTCGCTCTTCGACCGTAGCACGCAGCACATCGATCAGCGCCTGGATACGCGCGTGCTGCATCTTCATCGAAGCCTTGTTGACGATCAATCGAGAGCTGACATGGGCAATCAGCTCCTGCGGCTCAAGCCCATTGGCGCGCAAAGTATTACCTGTATCGACCACGTCAATGATCTTGTCAGCCAGCCCCACTAGAGGTGCAAGCTCCATGGAGCCATAGAGCTTGATGATATCGACCTGACGTCCCTGCTCGGCATAGTAACGTTTGGCGATATTGACAAACTTGGTCGCTACCTTGAGGCGGCCACGTGGCTCTGGAGCATTTACTGCACCCGCTGTCATCAGCCGGCATTTGGCGATCTGCAGATCCAGCGGCTCGTAGAGTCCTTGGCCAGAGTGCTCCATAAGCACATCCTTTCCCGCAACACCCAAGTCAGCTGCGCCTTGCTCAACGTAGGTCGGCACGTCAGTCGCACGTACGATCAACAAGCGCACATCATCCAGACTTGTGAGGATGATCAGCTTGCGGCTTTTATCGGGGTCTTCAGTTGGGACGATACCCGCCGCCGCAAGAAGCGGCAGCGTATCGTTCAGGATTCGGCCTTTTGAAAGCGCGATAGTCAGCATGAGCCCTTAACCCGGAACACGGCGAATTTTAGCACCCAGAAGTTGTAGCTTTTCCTCGATGCACTCATAACCCCGATCGATATGGTAGATGCGGTCGATCAGGGTATCGCCTTCCGCTACCAGCGCAGCGATTACCAGGCTGGCCGATGCACGCAAGTCAGTAGCCATTACGGGGGCAGCCTTCAGGTGAGGAATGCCGGTTACGATGGCAGCATTACCTTCCACAGCGATCTGAGCGCCCATGCGAGTCATTTCATAGACGTGCATGAAGCGGTTTTCAAAGATCGTTTCAACTACCGTTCCTGTGCCTTCTGCCACAGCGTTCATGGAGATGAACTGCGCCTGCATATCTGTTGGGAATGCAGGGTACGGTGCAGTACGCACATTGACTGCCTTGGGTCGATTCCCTTTCATGTCCAGCTCGATCCAATTGGATCCAGTAGAAACGTGGGCACCTGCCTCTTCCAGCTTGAGCAGAACGGCTTCGAGAATGGAAGGATCAGTATCCTTGAGCTTGACGCGACCACGGGTAGCTGCCGCCGCAACCAGATAACTACCCGTCTCGATACGGTCGGGCAGTACGGAATAACGGGCGCCACCCAGACGCTCGACACCTTCTACCGTAATGGTATCGGTACCGGCACCTTCAATATGGGCTCCCATGGCGATCAGGCAATTGGCCAGATCCACGACTTCCGGCTCACGTGCAGCGTTCTGGATGACGCTACGTCCTTTGGCCAGCGTTGCCGCCATCAGAACGTTTTCAGTACCGGTTACACTGACGGTATCAAAGAAGTAATGTGCGCCACGCAGGCCGCCCGCTGGAGCCTTGGCTTTGATATAGCCTGCCTCGACTTCAATCTGGGCACCCATCGCCTCAAGGCCGCGCAGGTGCAAATCGACCGGACGCGAGCCAATGGCACATCCGCCGGGCAGTGCGACTTCGGCTTCGCCGAAACGAGCCAGCATCGGACCCAGCACCAGAATAGAGGCGCGCATGGTCTTGACCAGCTCATAGGGCGCTACAAGCGTCTTGATAGTCGAAGCATTTACTTCAACGTTGAGCTTTTCGTCGATAACCGGCTGCACCCCCATACGACCGAACAATTCGATCATGGTAGTAATGTCATGCAGATGCGGCAGATTGCAAACAGTTACAGGCGTATCCGCAAGCAAGGTGGCAGCCAGGATCGGCAAGGCAGAGTTTTTTGCGCCTGAAATACGGATCTCTCCGTTTAGGCTGGCGCCACCGGTAATAATCAATTTATCCATAGGTATCTCGGCGGCGCCGAACTCAAGCCCGTTCAGCCCAAGCGGCGCGCGTATAGAATTTCATAGTGACTGCATGGATGCTGCCATCAGCGATCAATGCATTGAGATGGGAATAGACTTGCTGCTGGCGCTTTACTGGGCTCATAGCAGCCAATTCATCGCCAATCAGGTTCAATTGGAAGTTGCAGCCCTCGCCTTCTACCTCAACCTGAGTTTCCGGCAGTTGTGCTTCCAATAAGCGTTTAACTTCTTCAGCCTGCATGTTCAACCTCCTGGCAGCCTATTCCGCAGCCAGACATAATACAAAAAAGCCCTCCAACTGCGAACCCCAAGGTTGCAGATAGAGGGCGATGGGATATTCAATGAGAGAGAGGAAGAATGTCCAGCAAACCGGACACACTTGCGATCTGCTTCATATCTGCAGGCAAATTCCAAACCTCAAGTTTTTTGCCAGCCTGCAACACATCACGTTGAAAGGACAGCAACAAGGAAAGCCCTGCACTGTTGGAGCGCTCGACACCAGCACAGTCGATCACGATCACATCGGTACTACTCTGCTGTATATAGCGCTGCCCTTCCTGACGCAGCGATACCGTCGTCTGATGATCGAGAAGACCAGACAGCGTCATGACGCCCGGCACCTTCTCTCCTAGATGCGCCTGCGTACTCATGAGCCAGCCTGGGCCTTTTGAGCTTCAGGAGAGTTTTTGGCACGCGCCACGGTATTGGCCCAGCTATCGATAACCTTGTCCAAGTTGTTGCCGTTGGCCTGCATGGACTGGGCAAACTGATCACGGAACAGCTTACCGATATTAATGCCGTTGATGATTACGTTACGCACTCTCCAACTACCATTGATATTTACCATGGTATAAGAGACCGGATAGACAGTTCCGCGGCTATCACGTACTTCCATGCCTACGCTAGTACGCTCGGGATCATTGTCAGTTGCCGGCAGAACCTTGATACCCTGATTGTTGTACTCCAACAGTGCGTTGCCATAGAACTGCATCAGGCTTCGCTTAAAGTTCTCCTGGAAGCGAGCCATTTGCTCAGGCGATGCCTGACGACTGTACCTTACGGTCATGATGCTGCGGGAGATACCTTCGGCATCAACGACCGGACCAAGGATCTCGTTCAAAGAGTTATAGAAAGCATCTGGATTGCTCCGGTATGTTTCCTTGTTAGTTTGCAGATCAGACAGCAACTTATCTGTAGTCTGTTGAATGACATCATGAGCCGAAGGCGCTGCAAAGGCCAGCAATGGCACTACGGCCAGCAAGGCCAGAACGCTGTTTCGCAATAATTTAAGCATGTCGTGTCCTTCTTACTTATCGCCAGACGAATCTTTGTTGACGGTGTTGAGCAGGAATTTGCCGATCAGATCTTCCAATACCAGCGACGACTGGGTATCACGAATAGTTCCGCCATCTTTGATAACCTCCTCATCCCCTCCCACGCTAATACCAATATATTTTTCACCCAACAGACCTGCTGTCAGGATGGAGGCGGTGGAATCGACCGGAATGTTATCGACCTGTTGGTCGATCTGCATGGTCACTCGACCACGGTAGCTATCACGATCCAGATCGATTGCGGTGACTCGACCAATCGTGACGCCTGACATCGTGACTTTTGCACGTACGGTCAGACCGGCGATATTGTCGAAATAGGCATACGCTTTATAGGTGTCATTGTGCTCGCCAACGCTCAAGCCACTCACTCGCAAAGCCAACAGTAAGAGAGCCAGCAAGCCAGCGAGCAGAAACAGGCCGACACCAATTTCCTGGGTGCGGGTTTGCATCAGATATCTCCAAACATCAAAGCAGTCAAAAGAAAATCGAGACCCAGCACTGCCAGAGAGGCATAGACAACTGTTCGGGTCGTCGCGCGGCTGATCCCTTCGGAAGTGGCGTCGCAGTCGTATCCCTGGAACACGGCGATCCAGGTCACCACAAAGGCAAAGACAAGGCTTTTAATCATGCCGTTGATGACATCCGCCATCTGGACGCTGTTCTGCATGTTGCTCCAGAACGAGCCGTCGTAGACGCCGAGCCAGTCAACCGCAACCATTGCACCGCCCCAGATACCCACAACGCTGAAAATGGCTGAGAGCAGAGGCAAGGAAATAAAGCCCGCCCACAGGCGCGGAGCCACTATATATTTGAGCGGATCAACACCGATCATTTCGAGGCTGGACAACTGCTCTGTCGACTTCATATTGCCAATTTCAGCCGTTAATGCAGAACCTGCACGACCTGCGAACAGAAGCGCACTAACTACAGGGCCCAACTCTCTCAACAGGGTAAGAGCCACCATCTGCCCAACCGCCTGTTCCGAACCATAGGTAACCAGAATGTTATAGCCCTGAAGTGCTATAACCATACCGATGAAAAGACCGGAAACCAGGATGATGGGTAGCGATAAAACCCCCACCGAATAGAGCTGTTTGATCAGCAACTGTCCACCCTTGCCTGCGCCGGAGCGGCCAAACAAGGATTGCAATAGCAACAGAACAGAACGACCAGCTGCAGCCAATACATCCAGGCCTGTGCGCCCCAATAAGCGGATGCGCTCAAGCAGTGAAATGTGACGCATTAGCGCCTCCCCAAAAGATCTTCGCTATAGTCAGGCGCTGCGAAATGGAACGGTACCGGGCCATCCGGAGTACCTTTTATGAACTGAAGCACTCGTGGATCAGACGACTCCTTGAGCTCTGCGGGGGTTCCTTGGCCCAGCACCTGTGTATCCCCGACAATGTAAAGATAGTCAGCGATACTTGCCGTCTCGGCCAGATCATGTGACACAACGATACTGGTCAATCCCAGTGCATCATTGAGCAGACGAATCAGGCGCACCAGTACGCCCATGGCAATGGGGTCCTGTCCCACGAAAGGCTCGTCATACATCAGGATCTGAGGATCCAATGCAATCGCCCGAGCCAGAGCCACCCGACGTTTCATGCCTCCGGACAGCTCATCGGGCATCAACTCGATAGCGCCCCGCAGACCGACCGCCTGAAGTTTCATCAGGACGATATCCCGGATCATCTCCTCAGGCAGCTTGGTATGAACCCGGAGAGGAAAGGCCACGTTTTCGAAAACATCAAGGTCTGTAAACAGTGCACCGCTCTGAAACAGAACGCCCATCTGCTTACGCACATTGAACAGGTCACTTCGAGACAGTATGGGAAGATTGAGATTGTTAACCCATACCTCACCCTTTTCAGGGCGCAACTGGGCTGCAATCAAGCGTAACAGCGTTGTCTTGCCGCTCCCTGAAGGCCCCATAATACCGGTCACCTTGCCACGCGGGATGCGGATATCAACATTCTCGTAGATGGTACGCTCGCCTCGCTTGAAGGTAACGCCTTTAAGCTCGACCGCATACTCGCTATCGGTGTTCATCTAAACTCCTAGCTTACAGCCCTCCTGGCAGACGCATCGAATGGCATCCAAGGCACTTTTAAGGGCCTATTCGACAAGGACATAGCATAACATTTCAGCGCTACCTCCCCAACATGAACATAATTCAATCGTTTTCATAGGAGGGGGGATTGATTGTCGTTATAATTCTGCGTTTTCAATCAATCTGCTGCCCAGCAAACTGGTAGACAAATGACCCACGCTGCAAATTTCATCGAATCCGCAAATCGTACCATCAGCTATGAAGTGGAAGCCGTGAACGCATTGCGTGGGCGTATAGATGATCGCTTTGTCAAAGCCTGTGAACTGATGCTGGACTGCAAGGGCCGCATCGTTGTACTGGGCATGGGAAAGTCCGGACATATCGGCAATAAGATTGCGGCCACGCTGGCAAGCACAGGCACACCCGCGTTTTTCGTCCATCCCGCCGAAGCAAGCCACGGCGACATGGGGATGATTACCCAGGCGGACATTGTGCTGGCCCTGTCCAACTCCGGCTCTACCCCTGAAATAGTGACGCTCCTGCCACTTATCAAGCGACTGGGAATCACGTTGATCAGTATGACAGGCAATCCCCAGTCACCTCTGGCCCAGGCAGCTACTGTCAACCTGGACGCAGGCGTTGCCAAGGAAGCCTGCCCGCTGAATCTTGCACCGACCTCCTCCACCACTGCCAGTCTGGTTCTGGGGGATGCGCTTGCCATTGCCTTGCTCGATGCACGAGGCTTCACGGCTGAAGATTTTGCCTTTTCTCACCCCGGCGGCGCTCTGGGCCGACGCCTACTTCTCAAGGTCGAGCATGTCATGCATAGCGGGAAGGAATTACCTCAAGTGCCGCGAGGCACTTCGCTTAGCGGTGCATTACTTGAGATGTCCCAAAAAGGGCTTGGCATGACCGTCGTCACGGAGCCTGATGGCCGACTGGCAGGTATTTTTACTGATGGGGACCTTCGGCGTGCGCTTGATCGCGGAATTGACGTACGCTCAACGACCATAGACCACGTCATGACGGAGCATGGTCGTACGGCACGCCCACAGATGCTGGCAGCAGAGGCATTGAAAGTCATGGAAGATCACAAGATTAGCGCCTTGGTTGTGGTCGACGAGAAAGATTACCCTCTGGGGGCACTGAACATGCACGACCTGCTTCGCGCAGGCGTCATGTGAATGCAGCTCATATCGAGAGACAGCCCATCATTGCTGCTGTATGGCAGTGATGGCACTCATAAATGCTTTACGCCTCAAATGGTACAAAGCCTTTGCCGTGCTTTATGCCGCCGTTTGACTACAATGCTTTTGCAGGCCTTTTGTCATGTTCCGTACACTGCGTAAACCTGTACTTTATGTCCTGATTGCCCTGGCGCTGGTCGCTATCGGTTACTGGAACCTCTTGCCGCAACGGTTTATCGATGACCCGGCAGGCAATGCCCAGACCGATAATGCCATTGATGCCTATGCAACAAATGTCAAAACGATCCAGTACCGTGCCGATGGAAAGGTACAATACGAGATGACAGCCGAACGGCTTGATCACGTTCAGGCCACCGATGTCACACTGGTTTCGAAACCCGATATGCTGGCATACCGCGGTACTGACCTGCCCTGGCATGTTCGCAGCGCAAGGGCCGAGGTGGCGCCAAAAGGTACACAGGCTGAGTTGATCGATGATGTAAGGGTCGAGCGTACAGACGAAAAGGGCCGCCCTATCGTGATGACGACGACGCGAATGACTGTTTTTCCTGACAAAAATTATGCGCAGACTGAGCAAGCCGTTAAGATTGAGGCCGCTAATAGCGTGACCACAGCGAAAGGCATGAAAGCGTACCTGAATGACGGCAGAATGCTCCTGCTGTCCAATGTAAGAGGCCAGCATGAGGTTCGTTAAATCTCTACCCCTTCTTTTAACCCTGGGCGCTACGTTCGGAAGCGTTAACGCCTGGGCTCTGCCTTCTGACCGCAACCAGCCTATCCGGGTACAGGCCGACAGCGCCGAACTCGATGACAAGCAGAACGTAGCGGTTTATCGAGGCGACGTCATCATTACCCAAGGCACGATGAAGATCACGGGTAACACCGTGACCATCACCCAGGACAACAACGGCAACATCAAGGTTGCAACTGCCGTTGGCAAGCCGGCTCACTATGAGCAGAAGCCATCTGCGGACAAAGATACGGTGAAGGCTTACGGCCTGACTATCCAGTACTATGCGGATGAAAACCGAATCGTACTGATCGACCAGGCACGCGTTGAACAGCAAGGCAATACGTTCGAAGGCGAAAAGATCGTTTACGACACCCAGCGCCAGATCGTGAATGCTGGCCGTGCAAACGGTAACAAGATCACCACACCAAGACCGCGTATCGACATGGTCATCCAGCCCAAGAACAAAGACCAGCAGCCGGGGCAAGCTCAATGACAGTACTGCTCAAAGCCCAGCATCTGGCCAAGAGCTATAAGGGTCGCCAAGTGGTCCGGGATGTCAGCCTGACCATCGAAAGCGGCCAGATCGTGGGACTGCTCGGACCTAACGGTGCGGGCAAGACGACATGCTTTTATATGATCGTAGGGTTGGTCAACGCCGATCATGGCCGTGTACTGATCGATAACCAGGATGTCACCAACCTGCCTATGCACGGCAGAGCGCAGGCAGGTATCGGTTATCTCCCCCAGGAAGCATCGATATTCCGCAAGCTGACCGTGGCCAACAACATCATGGCCATCCTTGAAACACGCAAGGACCTGGACCGAAACGGACGCACCCAGGCGCTCGAGTCGCTGCTTCAAGAATTTCACATCACCCATATTCGTGACAACCTAGGCATGAGCCTGTCGGGTGGGGAACGTCGTCGCGTCGAGATTGCTCGCGCCCTAGCCACGGCGCCCAAGTTCATTCTGCTGGATGAGCCCTTTGCCGGTGTCGACCCTATTTCAGTGGGTGATATCAAGCAAATCATTCGCCACTTGAAAGCCAAAGGCATTGGCGTTTTGATCACGGATCACAATGTTCGGGAAACCCTCACAATCTGTGAGATGGCTTATATTGTGAATGACGGACAGCTGATTGCTGAAGGCGATGCCGAAAGCGTGCTGGCCAACGACCTGGTTAAGGAAGTTTATCTGGGGCACGAATTCCGCCTCTAGGCAAAAGGGTAAAAACCAGGCATATAATTTGCTCATCCCTACCAAATTATCTGGTGGGCTCCGTGGCGCAGTTCGCGTCTGTAGATTAAGGTGCTAAGCCCGCAGCCATGAAACCATCGTTAGTTTTAAAGATGGGCCAGCAGCTGACCATGACTCCTCAGCTGCAACAGGCCATTCGATTGCTTCAACTTTCGACGCTTGATCTCCAGCAGGAAATTCAGGAAGCCCTGGAATCCAACCCCATGCTCGAGCGGCAAGAAGAAGGCGATGATTTTGATCACAGCGACCCGCTTGCCGATGGCGAGGAGCTATCGAATCCTGGTAGCCAGGAGGTTACGTTCAAGGATACGGCTCCCTCGATAGAGACCTCTGAGTCGGACGAGTCCGAATGGAGTGACCGTATCCCCAATGAGCTTCCCGTCGATACCGCCTGGGAAGATATCTATCAGACAAGCGCGAGCAGCCTTCCGAGCTCTGACGACGATGAATGGGATTTCACATCCAGAACATCGACAGGTGAAAGTCTGCAGAGCCATCTTCTCTGGCAACTGAATCTGGCCCCGATGTCGGACGTGGATCGCATGGTCGCCATGTCGATCATCGACGGCATCAATAATGATGGCTACCTCGAAGAATCACTCGAAGACATACACGCCTCGCTAGATCCTGAGCTTGAGGTAGAGATTGATGAAGTCGAAGTAGTTTTACGCCGTGTTCAACAGTTCGAACCGGCAGGCGTAGGCGCACGTAATCTCAAGGAATGCCTGCTGCTGCAACTCAATCAGCTTCCAGGCAAAACACCACGGCTGGCGGAAGCCAAGCGCTTGGTCACAGATTATCTGGACGTCCTAGGCAGCCGTGATTACAGCCAGCTCATGCGCCGCATGAAGATCAAGGAAGATGAGTTACGCGACGTAATCGAGCTGATTCAAAGCCTGCACCCCCGACCAGGCTCCCAGATCGAATCAGGTGAAGCCGAGTACGTGGTTCCTGATGTCATCGTGCGCAAACACAATGACCGTTGGCTGGTTGAGCTGAACCAGGAGGCGGTGCCGCGGCTACGCGTAAACTCACAATATGCCGGTTTCGTGAAACGTGCCGACAGCAGTGCAGATAACACTTTCATGCGTAACCAGTTGCAGGAAGCTCGCTGGTTCATCAAGAGTCTGCAGAGCCGTAACGAGACCCTGATGAAGGTTGCGACGCAAATCGTCGAGCATCAGCGTGGCTTTCTAGAGTATGGCGAAGAAGCCATGAAACCACTCGTACTTCACGATATTGCCGAGGCGGTTGGCATGCACGAGTCCACAATTTCTCGTGTGACCACCCAAAAGTATATGCACACGCCTCGTGGCATATACGAATTGAAATACTTCTTCTCCAGTCACGTAAGCACGGCTGAGGGCGGTGAATGCTCGTCGACCGCCATTCGCGCCATCATCAAAAAACTTGTTGCCGCCGAAAATGCAAAAAAGCCATTGAGCGACAGCAAGATCGCTGGTTTACTGGAGTCACAAGGCATACAGGTCGCGCGTCGGACTGTAGCCAAATACCGTGAGTCGCTGGGCATTGCTCCATCGAGTGAACGGAAAAGGCTGGTCTAGACTTAGGCGGCTCGCCACGAGCGGACTGCGAGCGCGGGGAAAAGAGGCGCTTATCGCTCAACAGTGTTTCTTCGGCAGGCCTAATGCCTGCCTGTTACACCACGGCAATAAGGAGAACGCGGTATGCAAGTCAACATCAGTGGGCATCAACTGGATGTTACCGACTCCCTTCGCAGCTACGTTGGAGAAAAGCTCGCCCGACTTGAACGCCACTTCGATCGCATTACCAGTGCTCAGGTAATCATGCAGGTCGATAAACTGAAACAGAAAGTTGAAGCCACCTTGCATGTTGCAGGTGCGTCTGTCGTTGCAAATGCCGAACATGAAGACATGTACGCTGCCATCGACCTTCTCACCGATAAACTCGACCGCCAGTTGATCAAACACAAAGAGAAACAGCTCGAGAGGCAGCAAGGGTTGGGCGTCCGTTGAGACTTAACATCACCCTATGATTCGATTAGAAACCATTCTGACCCCTGGCCGCTCACACGTGAGCGTGCCAGGGGTCAGTAAAGAAAGCGTGCTTCAGCAGATCTCTGAAATTGCTGCGACTGACTTGCCAGGGCAAGACGCTCACTCAATTTTCGAAAGCCTCATGGCCCGAGAAAAGTTAGGGTCGACCGGTTTCGGCAATGGAATAGCTATTCCTCACTGCCGCCTGAGTGGCTCCAAGGAGCCTATTAGTGTGCTGTGCCACCTGCAAACACCGGTAGACTTCGACTCACTCGACGGAGCGCCAGTAGACCTTATTTTCGTCCTGCTCGTACCCGAAGCCGCTACCGAGCAGCATCTGGAGTTGTTGCGCCAGATTGCAGCCATGCTGGATAAGGCTGAAATCCGCGACCGACTGCGCCATGCAACTACTAGCAATGGGCTCTATCAAATAGTTATCGACGCCCAAAGCGGTCATTAACATGCATCTGATTATCGTCAGTGGACGCTCCGGATCTGGCAAAAGCACAGCACTAGATGTGCTGGAAGACAACGGCTTTTATTGCATCGATAATCTACCTGCCGGTCTTTTACCGGACCTGTCCGAGCGCGCCCTGACTGAATCCGAAGGGGCTCAGTCTCAGATAGCCCTGTCTATCGACGCCCGCAACCTGCCTAGCCAGCTACAACGCTTTCCCGAGCTGCTTGAGCAAGTCAGATCACGCCATATCCGTTGCGATGTGCTGTATCTGGATGCAGATGATCAGACACTGCTCAAACGGTTCTCGGAAACCCGCCGTCGTCATCCGCTTACGAGCGAGTATCGTTCGCTGGCTGAAGCCATCGAGGATGAGCGTCAGCTGCTGATGCCTATTGCCGATCTGGCTGACCTGAAGATCGACACCACTCATCTGAATCTCTATCAGCTCAAGGACATGATCAAGCTACGCTTGCTCAATGCACCCGAGCCTGGCACTGCGTTTCTAATCGAGTCGTTCGGTTTCAAACGGGGCCTCCCGGTTGACGCAGATATGGTTTTCGATATCCGCTTCCTGCCCAATCCCTATTGGAAAGCAGAGCTCAGGGAGCTTTCAGGTCTAGATCAACCCGTGATCGAGTATCTGGAGGAGCAAACCGAGGTCGAAGAGCTCTACCAAGACATCTATAATTACCTGTCTAAATGGCTGCCCAATTTCGCCGCTAACAATCGCTCTTATGTAACGATTGCGATTGGCTGTACGGGAGGCCACCACCGCTCGGTTTACATTGCCCAGCGACTGGGAACAGCTCTCAAATCAAAACTGAAAAAAGTCCAGATTCGCCACCGCGACCTACCTGGACAATAGCGATTAAGGACACTCAACGTAATGCCCGCCCAAGAAATCACCATCATCAATAAGCTAGGGCTGCATGCACGCGCAGCGGCCAAGTTCGTCGGTGTGGCTGGGCGCTTTCCTTGCGAAGTCAGAGTCGGTAGAAGCCCTGAAAGCACAATCGATGGGAAAAGCATCATGTCTGTCATGATGCTGGCTGCCGGCAAAGGCACGATGCTTCACTTGGCAACGGAAGGCGAACAGAGCGAAGAAGCCTTGCAGGCATTGATTGAATTGATCAACAACCGGTTCGACGAAGGCGAATGATCGCCCACGCTCCCCTACCCTAACGCGGTATCCATTACCATCATCAGACAAAAACCAATGCCGAGCCCGACGGTGGCAGCACTGCGGTGACCCTTTTTAAGGTGCGCCTCAGGAATGACTTCGTGGGTTACGGCAAACAGCATGGCACCTGCTGCCAGCGACAGCCCCCAGGGCAGCATCATCTGACTGAAATTGACCAGCCAGGCGCTAATGACTGCGAAAAGCGGCTCAACCAGCCCTGAGGCTGCGCCAATGCCCACCGCTTTATATCGGTTTACGCCCGCTCCAGCCAACACCAGCGCAATCACCATCCCTTCCGGAAAGTCCTGCAGGGCGATCCCAAGCGCCAGGCTCTCTGCCCCGTCAACAGCACCACCTGCGGCTACACCGACAGCCATCCCTTCGGGAATGTTATGAAGAATAATGGCTGCAACGAACAGTAGGATTCGCGGCTCTACGGCGGAAATAGAATCACGCTGCTCTAACTCCTGCTCCGGCATGACACGTTCCAACCCTAGCATGCCAAGAACGCCTAGCATGATTCCACAGCTGACTACCGCTCCACTGCCCCACTTGGAATACCCTAGCGAGCCCCCTGCATCCAATGCAGGCAATAAAAGAGAAAAGGCAGTAGCCGCAAGCATGACGCCTGCACCAAAGCCCAACATGATATTGGACAGACGCTCAGAAATACGAGAAACGGCAAGTACGGGGAGCGCACCGAGCGCAGTGCCTAGCGCACAGAGCATGCCGTCTTTCACTGCGCTTTGCATGGAAGGTCTTTGAAATAGCGCCTGTAAGGCTTCGAACTGAAGAAGAGTGCCCCCAATAAACAGCAAGACGATACACAACGCCAATCCGAGATAACTTGATAAAAACGTCTGTATCGAACGCATAGGCCTACTGAGGCGAAAAAAAGATCAGAGGACGCGGTGCAAGAACCTCTTACACCGCGAAGATCACGACGCTTGTACCCCGTTAGGCCATTGCTGCCTGATAGCGACGAGCAACTTCAGACCAATTGACTACATTGTAAAAGGCACCAATGTATTCCGGACGACGGTTCTGATAACGCAGGTAGTATGCGTGCTCCCATACGTCCAGGCCCAGAATAGGCGTATTGCCATTCATGATGGGGCTGTCCTGGTTAAGTGTACTTTCAACAACCAGTTTCTTTTCAGGCGTCACGCTCAACCATGCCCAGCCACTGCCAAAGCGAGACACCGCAGCCTTGGTAAAGGCTTCTTTGAATGCGTCCATACCGCCCAGCTGGGAATCGATAGCCTGAGCCAATTCACCTTCCGGGTTACCACCGCCTTGCGGAGTCATAACGGTCCAGAACAGAGAGTGGTTGGCATGTCCGCCGCCGTTGTTTACTACCACACCACGCTTATCTTGAGGCAGCTTGTCCAGTTGAGTCAGCAGTTCTTCTACCGGCAAGGACTCAAGGCCAGTCCCCTCGAGCGCAGCATTCAGATTATTGATGTAGGTCTGATGATGCTTGGTATGGTGAATTTCCATTGTCTGCGCATCGATGTGAGGCTCCAGTGCATCGTAGGCATAGGGTAAAGCTGGAAGCGTATGAGGCATGATGTCGTCTCCTGATGTGAGGATAACTATCGTCTGCCTAAGGGCAGACCCGTGTTGCTCGAACGTTCACGTGTTTACTGCTGAGTGAAGCGCGCCAAGGAGGCTTGACGCTGGAAGTTATTAGCTATGGGTTAACTGGACAGAATTAAAGACCTGTCACCCCATAAAACCAGACCTCATAAGAAATGAGATTATTTATCAATAACATATCTAACAGATTCGACAAACGAAAGCGACGTTTTACGCCTGCCTACAGTAGTTTGATTGGCAGGCGCAAAAGTTTGAATCAACGTCCGGCCAGAGTCATGGACTCAATCAGCACCGATCCGGTTCGAATACCACCGCGACGATCTACATCCGAACCGATCGCAACGATGTTGCGAAACATATCCTGAAGACGCCCTGCAATAGTGACTTCCTGCACCGGAAACTGTATTTCGCCGTTTTCGACCCAATAACCGGCAGCGCCCCGTGAGTAGTCGCCTGTTACCAGATTGACCCCCTGCCCCATGAGTTCGGTTACGAGAAGTCCTTTGCCCATGCGACGGATCAAGGCCGCCTGGTCATCACTGCCGTGACTGACAAACAGGTTATGCACGCCTCCGGCATTGGCTGTACTTTGCATCCCCAGTTTGCGGGCGGAATAGGTGCCCAGCAAATAGGAAACCAACTCACCCTTATCGATAAAGGGCTTGGCATAGGTCGCCAGTCCTTCATTGTCGAACGATGCACTACCCAATGCCCTAGGAATTAGTGGACGCTCATCGACAGATAACCACTCGGGGAAGAGTTGCTGCCCCATTGCGCCTTCCAGGAAGGTCGTCTTCCGATAGAGGTTGCTGCCAGAAATGGCGGCCAGAAAATTACTGAACAATCCCGAGGCCAGTTCAGGCGCAAACAGCACAGGAACCTGGGCTGTTGGAACCGGACGAGCTCCCAAGCGACTCACCGCCCGTTCTGCTGCGCGCTGACCAATATAGACAGGGTCCATCAGCTCTTCAGCCACACGATTGACGTCGTAAAAGTAATCGCGCTGCATATGGCCATTACTTTCCGCAATCATGACGCAGCTCAGGCTGTGTCGACTGCTGGCATACCCACCGATAAAGCCATGGCTGTTGCCATAGATACGGCAACCCTGATGAGTGTTGAGGCTTGTTCCATCAGCATTGGTGATTTTGGGATTGGCTGCAAAGGCTGCTGACTCGCAAATAAGCGCTTTCTCGATCGCCTCGTCAGGCGTAATGCTCCAGGGATGGAACAGGTCCAGGTCAGGTAGGCTCTTGGCCATTTTTTCCGGATCGGCCAAGCCTGAATATTCGTCTTCGGAAGCGTGCTGGGCAATGGCAAGAGCCGCGGCTACGGTCTCACGGATAGCATTTTCGCCCGTTGCGGACGTACTGGCCGAGCCCTTGCGGTGCCCTACGTACAAGGTAATACCGAAGCCCTCATCACGATTGAACTCAACCGTTTCAACCTCGCCCTTGCGAACGGTTGTAGATAACCCCTGCTCAACAGATACCGAGACCTCACAAGCAGTGGCACCCTGCTGACGCGCCTCCGCCAAAATGCGCTCGACCTGTTCACGCAAGGCAGGTAAGGCAGCCGGGCCGACAACTTCCACGGATTGATTCATGCTTCTCTCCTATACAGCGTTGGCAGCCCGGCGGACCGGACAACCGACCTTCAACTCGTTATGATGGCGACCTTTAGTTATGGACCACCCTCATGTCTGATTTTCTTGACGACGACTCCTTCTCCGGAGAGAAGAGCAAATCGCAGATCAAGCGCGAATTGCATGCCCTGCAGGACCTTGGCGCGCGCCTCGCCGGGATGAGCCCTGACCTGCTTGACCGCCTCCCCTTGACCGAGCCTTTGCGCCGCGCTTTGGCCGAGGCTCCCAAGCACAAAGCCAACGTCGCCCGGAAGCGACATACCCAGTACCTGGGCAAACTGATGCGCGATCAGGATCTTGATGCGATCATGGCCATGATCGAACAAGTCGATTCCTCGACCCGCCAGTACAACGAGCGCTTTCACGCCCTTGAACGCTGGCGGGATCGCCTGCTGGGTGGTAGCGACGAGGTCCTGCAGGCTTTTGTCGAAGACAACCCGGACGCTGACCGCCAGCACCTGCGCCAGTTGATCCGTCACGCCCAACACGAGCAGGCGCATAACAAGCCGCCGTCAGCGGCACGTAAACTGTTCAAGTACATCCGTGAACTGGATGATACCAAGCGGGGCCTGCGTTAATACGCGGCCCTTGCCTGCCTGTCAGGCACCCGTTCCTCCTACCGTGATGGCATCAATTTTCAGAGTTGGCTGGCCTACGCCAACCGGAACTGACTGGCCTTCCTTCCCGCACGTGCCAACACCGTTGTCCAGCGACAGGTCATTGCCGACCATCGATACCTGTGTCATGACTTCCGGACCGTTTCCTATCAGCGTGGCGCCCTTCACCGGCCGGGTCACCTTGCCGTTCTCGATCAGGTAAGCCTCATTGGTCGTAAAGACGAATTTACCGCTGGTGATATCGACCTGACCGCCCCCCAGGCTGGCGCAATACAGGCCATGCTCGACCGAGGCGATGATTTCTGCCGGGTCGCTTTCACCTGCCAACATATAGGTGTTGGTCATGCGAGGCATGGGCAGGTGCGCATAGGATTCACGGCGTCCGTTACCGGTACGTGCCACTCCCATAAGCCGGGCATTGAGTTTGTCCTGCATGTACCCTTTAAGAATGCCATTCTCGATAAGCACGTTGTAGGCGCCTGGCGTGCCTTCGTCATCGACCGATACCGAACCACGGCGATCAGGGAGAGTGCCATCATCGACAATGGTGCATAGCGATGAAGCTACACGCTCGTTCATACGTCCGCTATAAGCCGAACTGCCCTTGCGGTTGAAATCACCTTCCAGGCCATGACCTACAGCTTCGTGCAACAGGACGCCAGACCATCCCGAGCCCAACACAACCGGTAGCGTGCCCGCTGGAGCGGCAACAGCCTCCAGATTTACCAAGGCCTGCCGCACCGCTTCGCGCGCGTAGCTCATGGCACGGTCTTCACGCAGAAAGTAACGATAATCCGTGCGTCCGCCACCGCCGTTGTTGCCACGTTCCCGGCGACCATTCTGCTCGACGACCACGTTGACATTGAAGCGCACCAGAGGGCGTACATCCGCCGCCAGCGTTCCATCGTTGGCGGCGACAAGCACCTGCTCCCAGACACCGGAAAGGCTGACCGTAACCTGTTGGATACGGGGATCCAGAGCCCGCGTGGCTACGTCAATATTTTTGAGCAGCTCGACTTTCTCTGCACGGCTCAAGACATCCAGTGGGTTTTCTTCGGGGTAAAGCCGTACCGGCTCGATGTGGCTGAATACCTGAACCTTGCCGTTATCCCCACTGCGTGAGATGGAACGTGCAGCCTGGGCAGCCTGGCTCAAGGCATCCAGTGTGATGGCGTTACTATAGGCAAACCCGGTCTTTTCACCTGATTGAGCACGGACACCAACGCCTTGGTCCATATGAAAGCCGCCTTCCTTGACGATGCCGTCCTCAAGCAGCCAAGACTCGGAAATCATGCTTTGGAAATACAGATCGGCGGCGTCGATTCCTGGTCCCGCCAGTTGATGAAGAACCACTGGCAGGCTGTCGATTTCAAGCCCACCTGGATTGAGAAGATGTTGACTGACAGAAGTCAGGTATTGGCTCATGCTTACTCCAATAGCCGAAAGGTCTTATGCAAGGCGTGCACAACACGTTGAAACACACAGATCTTCTTTATTGACCTTAGCGCGTCTTGCGCGTTGTGCTTAATGGAAATGCCCAATCAAGTCGATTGTGGTCATTCGTGGCTTGGCAAGGGCGATGTTGCAAAACCAAAGCGACGATGCTGAGCAATCGGCATCTGTTCGCGTAATGCTTGTTGCTGGACAATATTACGCCGTCCAATCATGACAGCTTCCCCTGTAGGCGACTCTTCAAGGACGCGCCCCCAAGGATCGATAATAGCGGAGTGGCCCCAGGTTTCCCGACCTCGTGGATGCAGACCTCCCTGCGCAGCGGCCAGAATATAACATTGCGTTTCGATAGCTCGGGCACGTATCAAGATATCCCAATGAGCCTTTCCCGTAACAGCCGTGAATGCCGAAGGCGCAGCAATCAACTCGGCACCGGCCTCACGTAGAGAGGTGTACAACTCAGGGAAACGCAAGTCATAGCAAACCGTCAAGCCAAGCCGCCCTACAGGGGTATCCGCCACGACGATATCCTGGCCTTCCGCATAGTGATCACCCTCTCTATAGCTACCCTGCCGATCATCTACACGGGCATTGAAGAGATGCAGCTTGTCATAACGAGCTACTCGCTCCCCTTGATCATTGATCAACAGGCAGCACGCCCTTGGCTTGGCATATGGCTGATCATCTGGAGGAAACGGTAATGTCCCGGCGACAATCCAGAGCCCCAATGCACGAGCAGAACAGCTTAACCAAGGCAGGATGGGCCCTGCTCCTAGCGCCTCCGCCTGGCCGATCATGGCAGGATTGGAGTGACCGATCGCAACGAAATTCTCGGGCAGGACTGCCAGCTGTGCTCCAGCCTTGGCCGCCTGCTCAAGCAGACGGTATGCCGTAGCAAGATTGGCCTCTATGTCGTCTTGGCTTACCATCTGGATTACCGCAAACGTCATAGCCCACCTCGTATTGACTTGTCTATGCTACGCAGAGGATCCGCTTACGCTCAACCGACTTCTTCTGTCATGGCAGAACAGTCGCATTTCTTTGCGCAGGGTTCACTTCTTGCCCAGTGTCATCTGTGGATTTTGCCAGGGCCCGTGGATGTGATAGTTCACACTGGCCATGCGGGTTACCCTGTCACCAATCAAGCGATCCACAATGAACAGGGCTCCACCTATGGCAGGTGCTCCGGCAATCAACGCTGCGATAGGCAATGAGTTGGTCAAGGGCAATCCAACCTGCAAATGGGCGTCAACCTGATCATGGGCCAGGTCCAGCGTACCCTGCATCTGCATATCGGTAGAAGGACCATCCAGAATGATGGGTTTCCGGGTTAGAAAAACACCGTTTTGCGCCTCCAGTAACCCGCTGATCGTGTCGTAACTCAGGCCGCGGCCAAAAATATCGGAAAAGTCCAACCGCAGCCGCCGCCGTATGGCCTCGAAATTGAGCAGGCCAAACACCCGGAGCGCTGATGCAGAGCCTTCAACCTGACGCAACTGTCCGTTACGCAGGCTGGCATCCAGTGTGCCGGACAGACGATTCAGCCCCGCCCAGGCTGGCGATCCAGGCCAGCTGACGTTGGCATCAAGACGAAACTCGCGACTGGTCACACTGGATGCAAACTTCCAGGCCAGCAATACATCGGCAACGTTGTCACCCGAGAGACGACCGCTATACCGTGTACGCGTAGTGCCCGGCAACCCCTCCCAATCCATCGTACCTTCGACCTTCAGCCCCTTCAGATAGAGGTTCAGGTCTGAAAAGCGCACTCCTGCCGTCGTTGGCCGGATCCTGAGTCGCTGTGCGCCAACAGGCTCACCGCCCAGCGAAAGGGTATCAATCGATACGTCCATTGCCGGCAGGCCATGCGGGTCGATATTCGCCAGGGGATCAGGACTTTCGACGGGCTTGGCGCCCCCTGCCGGAGCAGCATGACTGGGAAAGTCCAAATGTTTGAGCGCAAGCGTAATGGGTACCTTGCGGTCTTCCGGCAACCGTACCTGGCCGGCAATGACCGAGCTATCGAGCGTAAGCACCCAGACATTACTTTGTGGTTCCAGCTGAACAGCGAGGTTTTCGACGGTCTGACCGAAACCTTCAAAATGCACTACCTTGAGCTGCCCGCCCGCAAGTATTGAGAGCATGGAGTCGGGCGAGGCAGGCCCACCACCAGAGCGCGTAGCCGGTTCCTTACCAGGCGTAACGTACTTTTCGATAGCGACCTGCCATTCACTCAGCACGAGACGATCCAGGACGCCACGAACACGGATTCCCTGACCGCTCGGGAGATTGGCTGTGCCATTTCCCAGAACAACCTCGCCACGGGCCTCGGTCAAGCGATCCGGCGGTGCGACGATAACGGCATCCGCCAAGCCTTGATATGTCGCCTCATAACGACGCTCGGGCCCATTGAGTGTCATACTGAAAAAACCGTCATGAGCGGTCTGCGGATCCTTGCCAAACGGTGCTGGCAGATCAATAGCTACCCCTTGAAGATTCGAGGCTACTACGATTTCGCTGGCCTCGTTTGCCAGGGTCAGGCTCATGCGATACGGAATATCGCCTGACACTGGCAATGGCCGGCCTCCAACACCCAGCCATTGGGTAAGCTGACTGAGCGCTACCTTGCCCTCAGCCACGAGGCGGGTCTTGGGATCGGTCTGGTTCCCTTCGGCGAACGCCTTGCCGTGGGCCTGACTGCCCAATACCTGCGCCTTGATATCCGGTGCGCTCAAGCCTCGTGTCGTGTCATAGCGAAACGCACCGCGGATATTGGTGACATCGAGCATGGGATTTGCCAGCTGTAACCGGGCCCCATTAGCCACGAAATCCACAATCACCTTGGGCGGTAGCCCATGATCAAAAGGCAAATCCAGGTCAAGCTTACCCTTTAGAGCCCCCTCCCCCCGCCATCCCTTGAATGTCTCGGCTGTCGGTAACGGCGTCTCCTGCAAGATCGTGAGCCCGTCCTTTACACTACTGTCCAAGTCACTTTTCAGATACAGATGGACCGTACTGCCATCATGTCGCAGCGGGATGGTGACATTTGCCTTGCTGACCTGGGTATCCAGGATTCGCCCCTCCGGTACCTGAATGCGAACGGCATCATCTTCAATGACTATATCGCCGCTGGCCTCACGCAACTCTGGCCAACCCGGCTGGTAGGCAAGCAATGCGTCGTGGACGCGAAAGAAAAGACTCATGGTACGTGCACCCGGCGGTGCATCGTGCATCAGGGAACCCTGATACTGGTAAATACCTTCATCGATATGGCCACCCTTGATCGCAGTCTTGAGCCAGTCAGCCAGAGGGCCACTCATCGCAGGTGTCCGGGTAGGCAGATACTTGGCGGTATAGCGCGCATCACCATTGCGCAGCCCAACACGCAGGTCCATGTAGCTTTCAATGCCTGGCTTGCGCGCCAGCCGGATGAACATGTCACCGGCGGCATCACCCTCTTCACCCGAGACGCGCATCAACGGACTCGACAAGGTAAAGCTGTCATCGCTTAAAGACCAATTCAAGCGCGCTTTGGCTGTACGGTACTGCCACGGTTCAGGAAACAGGGTGGCCAGATGCAGCGAGAAGTTGGTGGTATCCAGCCGCAATTCGCCATGCTGCAGTCCGCCAGTTGCACTACCACTGGCATTCTCGACAGCCGGCGCACCGTGATAGGCCGAGAACCCTACCTTTTCCAGGTTGGCTGCAAACGCGAGGCGATCAGCAAGACTTTTCTGGGGTTGGTAGTCCAGCGAGATGTTACGTAGCGCACCATGCGGACTAAGTGCCGATAACGCTGACGCCACATTTTCAGGTAAAGGCGCAAGTGCCTGGACGGCGGCCGTCAATGGTGCCAGATCGAGCCGGTCGGCACGTACCTGCCAGCGATCCGCTGCATCATTGCGCTGAACCGCTAATGTCACACCACTCCAGCGTTTCTCCCCAAGGCTTACCGCAAGATCGGAACCGATGGCTCGCCAGCCGTTTTTCTCGCGGGTAAATGAAAGGTTCAAGGCGAGGTCATCAAGACCAGCGGGCGCACGGGTACCATACGAAGCCACCAGCCGAGCCGCATTGAGCCGCAAGGCTGCGTCTTGAGGCACTCCATGAGCCCAGTCAAGCCAGACCTCTCCTCCTGCATGTAACTCATGCGGCCGCCACTGCCGCGTCAGAGTACGTGGCACCCACTGTGCCCAGTCCGTCTGGGGCAGGCTCAAATAGCTCTTGAATCGGCTGTCCTGCCAATGCGCCGAATCGACCTGCCCCTGGACGTCTAAGGCCAAGGGCTGCCCGTCAGGTAGATTCAAACGCGCATCGAGACGGACATCGCCGTTACGTCTCGTAGACAGCGTTGCCTCGACATAGCGCAGCGTAAACACTTTTCCTTCATGGGATAAAACGCTGAGCTGCCCATTGAGTACTGATAGTCGCCCAAGCGAGGGCAGCCACTTGAGAAGCGGTGCGGGATCAAAAGGCTCTTGCTCATCATCACGCTGGGGCAGTCCTGCGATACGCCAGCGCCCATCCGCTTCTTCCAGCAACTCGAGTCGTACACCGTCGAGGCTGGCATAACTCAGTATGGGCTGCCAGTGCAGGAGGCTCTGGAACATATTCGGCACAACCCTGATTCGCTCCAGATGCAGAGGCTGGCTGCCCTCACCCAGTTCCAGGTCCTGCAGGTCAATGACAGGATTGAGTCCTTGCCAGCTTCCCTTCAAGGCGCCCAGGCGTACAGGCTGCTTCAAGGCACTGCTCAAGCGCACCTCAACGTCGGCTCTATACTCGGCAACGCCCGGCATGAGTTGGCGCCCTACGCTGACATAAAGCGCCAGCAAGATCAGGATCAGAGCACACAGACCGAAACCAAGGCGCAGGAGTGTTCCGATGAAGCGGCCCAACCCTGCCATCAGCCTAAGCTCAGCGGCTTACAGCAGTACAACATCATATTGCTCCTGGGAGTACATAGGTTCGACCTGAAACTTGATCGTTCGACCGATAAAAGCTTCCAGGTCCGCTACATTGCCTGACTCCTCATCAAGAAGACGGTCTACCACCTTCTGATTGGCCAACACGAGATAGGAGTTTGCCTGGTAAGCGCGTGCTTCGCGCAGAATTTCACGGAAGATTTCGTAGCAGATAGTTTCAGCCGTCCGCAGCATGCTACGTCCCTGGCACGCCGGACAAGGCTCACACAGGACCTGCGACAGGCTTTCACGTGTGCGCTTGCGCGTCATCTGGACGAGACCAAGCTCAGTAATGCCAATGATGTTGGTTTTGGCGTGATCGCGCTCCAGCTGCTTCTCCAGATTGCGAAGCACTTGGCGCTGATGTTCTTCATCTTCCATGTCGATGAAATCGATAATGATGATGCCGCCCAGGTTTCGCAGCCGTAACTGCCGGGCAATTGCCGTAGCTGCCTCAAGATTGGTCTTGAAGATTGTCTCTTCCAGGTTACGGTGCCCTACGAATGCACCTGTATTCACGTCTATCGTAGTCATGGCCTCGGTCTGATCGATGATCAGATACCCGCCCGATTTGAGCATGACCTTTCGCTCAAGCGCCTTCTGGATTTCATCCTCGACGCCATACAAGTCGAAAATCGGACGCTCGCCAGGATAATGCTCTAGGCGATCAGATACTTCAGGCATCAGCTCGGACACGAACTGGCCAATTCGCTGGAAGTTTTCCCGAGAGTCCACACGAATCTTTTCACTGCGCGGACTGACCAGATCCCGCAAGGTACGCAATGGAAGGTCAAGGTCTTCATAGATGGTCGTAGGCGCAGGAACCTTATTCATCTGAGAATGAATCTGAGCCCACAGCCGCCGCAAGTAGCGGATATCCGCCTTGATTTCATCTTCACGCGCGCCCTCCGCCGCCGTACGAAGAATAAAGCCACCGGCTTCCTCGATACACTCGTTGGCGATGCACTTTTCAACGATGTTCTTGAGCCGTTCACGCTCGGCTTCATCCTCGATTTTCAGCGAGATGCCCACATGATTGGTCTTGGGCATGTACACCAGATAGCGTGAGGGAATTGAAAGGTGCGTTGTCAGGCGCGCCCCCTTGGTTCCGATCGGATCCTTCGTGACCTGAACGACCAGACTTTGCCCCTCATGAACCAGGGCACTGATGCTTTCGACAGCACTGCCCTCGCGGGTAGAAATCTCGGCAGCATGAATAAAGGCGGCCCTGGCCAGCCCAATATCCACAAAGGCCGCCTGCATCCCAGGCAGGACTCTGACAACCTTGCCTTGATACAGATTGCCTACAATGCCCCGGCGCATCGTGCGTTCGATATGAACCTCTTGCAGAACGCCGTTTTCAACAACCGCCACCCGAGACTCCATCGGGGTGATGTTGATCAAGATTTCTTCGCTCATAGACTTATCCATTATTCGAGGTGTCTTGCAGCTTATCGGTATCGGCGCTATCTAGGGTATTAACCTTTTCAACGAGGTACATTGGGCTGCCAGCATGGTATGCCAAACGTTGATAAAAGCTCCGCTGTTTCACAAAGGGGGAGTCCGACGATGCTGCTATAGCTTCCCGCTATATGTTGAACAAAGACAGCGCCCAGCCCCTGGATTCCGTAGCCGCCTGCCTTGTCGGCCGGCTCACTGCTTGCCCAATAGGCTTGACGCTCGGCTTCACTGATAGGCCTGAACGTTACTTCGCTCGACACGACACGCGCCAGGCACAGGTCTTTACTGGCTACGGCAACTGCGGTTAGAACGGTATGCGTTTTGCCGCTCAGACGAACCAACATAGCCATGCCATGCTCGCGGCTTTCCGGCTTGCCCAGAATGTGCCCATCCAACACGACGCTAGTGTCGGCTCCCAGGACGCAATCAACCGTGTCACCAGACAAAAGTGCCAGACCTGCCTGTGCCTTGCTTCTGGCAAGACGTTCGACATAGGCATCTGCTGTCTCGCCAGGCAGCACGGCCTCATTAATTTCGGCCGAAAGACGTTCGAACGGCACACCGATTTGCTCAAGCAACTCACGACGGCGTGGAGATCCGGAAGCAAGATACAGACGTGGCATAGAAGGCTCCTTGAAACGCTCACGTCAGCAGATCAGCCGCCGACGCCACGTCAACTTACATTGAAACGCGTTCGCAAATCACGTAGCACCAGATATACCCAAGGCCAGAGCAAGGCGCTGACCAGGGAGGGTGCAAGAAATACCAGGGTGGGTGGACGATTACCCGTCAACGTATTCAGCCAGAGCTGAACCAGCTGCGAGATGCCATAGACGACCAGCAGCACAAAGCCCTGCTGCCAAATGGGAAAGACGCGAAGCCGCTGTTGTAATGATTGCACCAGAAAAACTACCAGGCTCAGAATCAGGGCATTCTGGCCAAGCAGATTTCCGTACAGCACATCCTCTGCCAATCCGAAAACCCAGGCCGTACTCAGGCCTACCCGGTGAGGCAGCGCCAACGTCCAGAACGTCAAGAACATGGACAGCCATAAGGGCCGCCCGATTTCCATGAAGTCCGGCATTGGCGCAACCGAAAGCAACAGCCCCACCAACAATGTCAGCCAGATAACCCAGCCGTTATGGCCGATCCGAAAGGCCATTAACGGGCCTCCTGGGCGCGTTGTGTCGAGGCGGCCGGGGCTTGGCTGGACTGCGGCTTGGCGGCAGGCTTCGCGGGTTGAGTCTGGGGCTTGGCCGACTGAGCAGCCGGAGCCGCCGCGTTGGTCGCCGGTGTCTTGTTATTACCACTGGCTGGCTGAGCGGGATTATTAACCTGGGCGGGCGAGGTTGCCGCTGGCGTTGTTCCCTGCTGCTCCTGGGACACTTTGCGATCCGCTTCTTCCTGGGCCCGGGCAGCATCGTAGGCCCGTTCCTCAGGTGTACGTGGATCACTGAAGACCAATAGCACATAGCGACTGCGGTTCAGCTTGGCAGTGGGTACAGCTCGCACAATGGCAAACGGTTGCCCTGAGTCATGCACTACTTCGGTCACGGTTGCGACCGGGTACCCCGCAGGAAACCGCTGCCCCAAACCAGAGCTGACCAGTAGATCGCCTTCCTTGATATCGGCGGTATCGGCCACATGGCGCAGTTCAAGACGCTCAGGGTTACCAGTTCCCATGGCGATAGCACGCAAACCATTGCGGTTGACCTGAACAGGAATGCTATGGGTGACGTCCGTCAACAGCAGGACACGGGCGGCATAGGGCATGACTTCGACCACTTGCCCCATCAACCCACTGGCGTCTAACACCGGCTGGCCGATAAAGACCCCATCCTTCGCGCCTTTGTCGATCAGGATACGGTGAGTAAATGGATTCGGATCGACGCCAATCAGCTCGCTGACCAGCACTTTGTCGTCTACCAGGGCGGCAGAGTTGAGCAATTCTCTAAGTCGTACGTTTTGCTCGGTCAAAGCCGCCAGCTTTTGCAGGCGACGCTGCATAAGCAGTGCCTCAGCCTTGAGGCGCTCGTTTTCAGCCATGATTTCAGTACGGCTGGAAAACTGATCGCGCACGGCTTGCCAGGCACGAACCGGGAGATCGGCTGCCCAATAGAAGGGTGTAAGCACCAGGCCCATTTCGCTGCGCACCGGCTTCAGATAATCGAAGCGGGCATCTACCACCATCAGGCTGACAGACAGAACAGCCAGAGCCAGCAGACGGACGCCAAGCGAAGGACCCTTGGAAAATATACGCTTGATGGTCTCGTCCTCGAAGCGTCAATCATGACAACATCAAGGCCCGCCATGCAGGCCCTGATATTCATGCATGCGACTTATTCGGTGGAAAGAAGATCCATAGCGTGACGGTCCATCATCTCCAACGCCTTGCCGCCACCGCGGGCAACACACGTCAGAGGATCTTCCGCCACGATCACCGGCAGGCCGGTTTCCTGCGCCAGGAGCTTGTCTAGATCACGTAGCAGAGCACCACCACCGGTCAGGACCAGACCGCGCTCGGCAATATCCGAAGCCAACTCCGGCGGGGACTGCTCCAGACAGCTCTTGACCGCCTGGACGATGGTTGCCAGCGATTCCTGCAGGGCTTCCAGCACTTCGTTGGAGTTCAACGTAAAGCTGCGCGGTACGCCTTCAGCCAGATTGCGGCCGCGGACGTCGATTTCACGCAGGTCACCGCCCGGGTAGGCCGTACCGATTTCCTGCTTGATGCGCTCGGCAGTAGATTCACCGATCAGGCTGCCGTAGTTGCGGCGGACATAGGTCACGATCGCTTCATCGAAGCGGTCACCGCCTACGCGTACGGACTCGGCATAGACAACACCGTTCAGGGAGATCAAGGCGATCTCGCTGGTGCCGCCACCGATGTCCACTACCATCGAACCACGCGCTTCCTCAACCGGAAGACCTGCGCCAATGGCAGCTGCCATCGGCTCTTCGATCAGGAAGACTTCACGGGCGCCAGCGCCCAGAGCCGATTCACGAATGGCACGGCGCTCGACCTGGGTGGACTTGCACGGTACGCAGATAAGTACACGGGGACTTGGCTGGAGAAAGCTGTTCTCGTGAACTTTGTTGATGAAGTACTGCAACATTTTTTCACAAACGCTGAAGTCTGCAATCACACCATCCTTCATCGGTCGGATCGCAGAAATATTGCCAGGCGTACGACCCAGCATGCGTTTGGCGTCGGTACCGACGGCAACTACACTCTTCTGATTGCCATGCGTACGAATGGCAACAACGGATGGCTCGTCAAGGACAATACCGCGATCCCGGACATAAATGAGGGTATTGGCTGTACCCAGGTCGATCGACAGATCGCTGGAAAACATGCCACGCAACTTTTTGAACATGAAGTGACCCTAGGCGGTGGCGTCAGGCACGCAGATGAAACGCGTGGGAAAAATTGCGGCAGACTCTAACAACGGCAGGGATTTTGAGCAAGGCGGTGATGTGCTAGATTGCTCGTTTCTGCGGCCCTCTTAGGCCTTTCTTAACGCGGTGCTTGACCGCCTACCGTGCAAATCTCTCGATTTATGACTTTCGCCATGGTCAAGCCCCGATATTGCTGGAGAATCCGATGGCGCTCGAACGCTCCGACGTCGAAAAGATCGCTCACCTGGCCAGACTAGGCCTTAACGATGCCGATATTGAACGGACCACCGGGACGTTGAATGACATCCTCGGCCTGATTGATCGCATGCAGGCCGTCAATACCGATAACGTCGAACCTCTGGCGCACCCGCTGGAGGCCGTACAGCGCCTGCGACCCGACGAAGTCACCGAAACCAATCAGCGTGACGCCTACCAGACTATCGCCCCAGCGGTCGAAAACGGCCTGTTCCTGGTACCCAAGGTGATTGAGTAATGAAGGACACCCCTATGCATACGTTGACCCTGGCCGAGATCAGCCGTGCGCTATCGGCAAAGGAATTTTCTGCCGAGGAATTGACTCGCGCCCTGCTGGACCGCATCGCCCGGGTTGATCCACAGCTCAACAGCTTTATCACCGTGACGGAAACACAGGCCATTGAGCAGGCCAAAATCGCCGATCAGCGCCGATCAGCGGGCGAAACCGGCGCGCTCCTAGGGGCACCGATCGCACACAAAGACCTCTTCTGCACTCAGGGCATTCGCACCAGCTGCGGCTCGAAAATGCTTGATAACTTCATCGCGCCCTACAACGCCACTGTGGTTCAGAAGCTGGCAGATGCAGGCGTTGTAAGCTTGGGCAAATTGAATATGGACGAGTTCGCGATGGGCTCGGCCAACGAATCCAGCCACTACGGCCCCGTCAAGAACCCCTGGGACACCTCTCGTATTCCAGGCGGCTCTTCAGGTGGCTCATCGGCGGCAGTAGCGGCTCGCCTCGTCCCGGCTGCAACCGGTACCGATACCGGCGGCTCGATCCGCCAGCCTGCGGCGCTGACCAACCTGACTGGCCTCAAGCCCACCTATGGGCGCGTCTCCCGCTGGGGCATGATTGCATATGCCTCCAGCCTCGATCAGGGCGGCATGCTGGCCCGCAACGCCGAAGACTGCGCCCTACTCTTGCAGGCAATGGCAGGCTTCGACCCCAAGGACTCCACCAGCGTAGACCAACCGGTCGATGACTATCTGGCCTGCCTGGGCAAGCCGCTCGCCGGCCTGCGCATTGGCCTGCCGAAAGAGTATTTCGGTGAGGGCTTGGACAGCCGTATCGCAGATCTTACGCTCAAGGCTGTAGAAGCGTTGAAGGCGCTGGGCGCAACCGTCAAGGACATCAGTCTGCCAAACATGCAGCACGCGATACCTGCCTATTACGTGATCGCACCGGCGGAAGCGTCTTCCAACCTGTCGCGCTATGACGGTGTACGTTTCGGTTATCGCTGTGAAGACCCGGCAGACCTGACCGATCTGTACAAACGCTCCCGCGCAGAAGGCTTTGGTGATGAGGTTCGCCGTCGGATCATGGTGGGCACCTATGCACTTTCTGCCGGTTACTATGATGCCTACTACCTGAAGGCACAACGTATCCGCCGCCTGATTAAGAACGACTTCATGACCGCCTTCAATGATGTGGACGTCATTCTTGGCCCGACGACGCCCAGCGTGGCGTGGAAACTCGGCGAGAAGAACAACGATCCCGTGGCTGAATACCTGATGGATATCTATACCATCACTGCCAACCTTGCCGGCGTTCCTGGTCTTTCGATGCCGGCCGGCTTTGTCGACGGCCTGCCCGTTGGCGTACAGCTGCTGGCCCCCTACTTCCAGGAAGGCCGCCTGCTCAACATCGCCCATCAGTACCAGAAGGCAACCGATTGGCATACGAAAGCCCCGACTGGGTTCCTGGAATAGAAGGCAGAGGACGACTCACATGCAATGGGAAACCGTGATCGGGCTGGAAATTCACGCACAGCTCTCCACGAAATCGAAGATATTTTCTGGCAGCTCCACCACCTTTGGTGCCGAGCCTAATACCCAGGCCAGCCTGATCGACCTGGGCATGCCCGGCGTACTGCCAGTAGTCAACCAGGAAGCAGTGCGCATGGCCGTCAAGTTTGGCCTGGCCATCGACGCACACATTGGCCAGCGTAACGTTTTTGCGCGCAAGAACTACTTCTACCCTGACCTGCCCAAGGGCTATCAGATCAGCCAGATGGAATTGCCTATCGTAGGCAAGGGCCACCTGGACATTACATTAGACGACGGTACCGTCAAGCGCATCGGTATCACCCGTGCGCATCTGGAAGAAGATGCGGGCAAGAGCCTGCACGAGGACTTCCAGGGCATGACGGGCATCGACCTGAACCGCGCCGGCACGCCACTCCTGGAGATCGTCTCTGAGCCGGACATCCGCAGCGCCAAGGAAGCCGTTGCCTACGTAAAGGCCATTCATGCACTCGTGCGTTACCTGGGCATCTGTGATGGCAACATGAACGAGGGCTCGCTGCGTTGCGACTGCAACGTCTCGGTTCGTCCGAAAGGTCAGGCCGAGTTTGGTACTCGCGCCGAGATCAAGAACGTTAACTCGTTCCGCTTCATCGAGAAGGCGATCAATCGTGAGGTTCAACGCCAGATTGACCTCATTGAGGATGGTGGCAAAGTCATTCAGGAAACGCGTCTATACGACCCTAACCTCGATGACACAAGGGCTATGCGCAGCAAGGAAGAAGCAAACGACTATCGCTACTTTCCTGACCCTGACCTTCTGCCCGTGGTGATCGAAGACAGTTTTCTCGAAGAGACACGGAGTCTGCTGCCAGAGCTGCCGCAGCAGAAGCGTGAGCGCTTCGAGCGTGACTTTGGCCTATCTACGTATGACGCGACGGTCCTCTCCTCCAGCCGTGAAATGGCCGATTATTTCGAGCAGGTCCAACAGGTCAGCGGCGATGCCAAATTGGCCGCCAACTGGGTCATGGGCGAGCTTTCCAGCCTGCTCAACAAGCAGGATCTGGATATCGCCGACTCGCCAGTTTCCGCTGAGCATTTGGGCGGCATGATCCTGCGTATCAAGGACAACACCATTTCCGGCAAGATCGCCAAGATGGTGTTCGAAGCCATGGCCGCTGGCGAAGGTTCTGCCGATGAGATCATCGAAAAGAAGGGGCTCAAGCAGGTAACCGACACCGGCGCTATTGAGTCCATGCTGGATGAAGTCCTGGCAGCCAACGCCGCCCAGGTCGAGCAGTACCGTGCCAGTGATGAGGCCAAGCGCGGAAAGATGTTTGGCTTCTTCGTAGGCCAGGCGATGAAGGCCTCCAAAGGCAAGGCCAATCCTCAGCAAGTCAACGAATTGCTGAAGAAAAAGCTGGCAGGTTAACCTCCTCCGATAGCCATGACGCAACCTTGCGTCATGGCTATGCCACTCACGAATCTACTTCTTCTTTCTTCATTTTTCTTTTTCAGCCGATGCGAAGCAGTCGAGCTTTCTGAGCGATGGACTTGGCCTGCGCCTATAGATTACGCACGCTTATACAATCTTCAGGGCTGAATGTCGGACTAGTCCTGGAATGTGTTTCAGCACGTAATTACAGCGAAACGGCTTGAACTCAAGAGAGTCATATAGCCAATCTGATATCAAATCGCCAGGAAGCTTTCGATATGTCATGGAGCCTACGCATTGCTCTTCTATCGCTCACCATACTGTTTGCCGGGTGTGCCAACCGAGAGCCTTATTCTTCACCCATGTCACCTGCTGCTGTTCATGGTTACCAGGACTCCGGCCTCGCTTCTTACTACGCCAAACGCCATGCCGGACGCCGCACTGCCAGCGGAGAACGCTACAATCCTTCGGAGATGACAGCCGCTCATCGTACGCTGCCCTTTGGCACGCGAGTCGAGGTGACCAACCTGAGCAACGGAAAGCGTGCAGTCGTACGCATCAATGACCGTGGTCCTCACGTACGTGGACGGATTATTGATCTGTCACGCAATGCGGCCAGTTCAATCGGCTTGATTTCTGATGGCGTTGCGAAAGTCCAGATCAGGGCCTTGGACTGATTTGACTAGACGGGGCTAATAATGCGTTGGAGCAGAGAGGTCAGCTTGCCTTATACCTAGCTAGCGTCCTGGCATGAGGGACGCCCTTTCAATTCGCTGTCCCGAACCAGGCGCTTATCCTGATAGGCAAAAAACAGCGGAGCACCAAGCTCCGCTGTTTTGTACTTCACTTAGCCATCAGGTCACTGGAGCCGGATTAAACAGTGTCAGATCGTTATGCAGCTTGTGGTGTTCAGCCCATGTCTTTTTGCGGCCACTGGCAACATCCAGGTAGAGATGGAAAATCTCCCAACCCAACTCTTCCAGTGTCATTCGGCCCGATGTCACCCGACCGGCGTCTACGTCGATCAGATCCGGCCAGCGCTCGGCCAGCTGGGTGCGTGTTGCTACCTTGATGACAGGCACCATGGCCAGACCATAAGGCGTTCCGCGACCTGTAGTAAAAATGTGCAGGTTCATACCGGCAGCCAGTTGAAGCGTACCGCAGATAAAGTCACTGGCAGGTGTTGCGCAGTAATACAGGCCTTTACCCTTGACACGCTCGCCTGGCGATACCACCCCTGCAATAGGACTGGAACCCGACTTGGCAATCGAGCCCATGGCCTTTTCCACGATGTTGTTCAGGCCACCCTTCTTGTTACCGGGCGTCGTATTTGCACTGCGATCCGCCATGCCGCGATCCAGATAGCGGTCGTACCAATCCATTTCACGAACCAAGGCCTTGGCGACTTCAGGTGTAGCCGCCCGCGAGGTCAGCAGATGGATACCGTCGCGCACCTCGGTGTTTTCCGAGAACATCACGGTAGCCCCTGCGCGCACTAACAGGTCAGCCGCAACACCTAATGCCGGATTGGCTGTTACCCCGGAAAAGGCGTCACTGCCGCCGCACTGCATACCGACCACCAGATCGGAAGCCGGACATGGCTCACGACGGCGCTCGTTCAGCACCTTCAGGCGATCCTCGATCATGCCAAGAATCTGCTCGACCATACCGCTGAAACCGGTATTGGAATCCTGGAGGCGGAACAGCCATTCCTCTTCATCGATACCAGAAGGCAATTCATCGTCCGGCATGATCTGGCTGGCCTGAAGCTTTTCACATCCCAGGCTGATGACAAGTGCCTGGCCACCGAGGTTGGGATTACGACTGATGTTACGCAGCGTACGAATGGGTACGACAGCATCGGGGGCGTTGATCGCTACACCGCAACCATAGCTGTGAGTCAATGCGATGACGTCATCCATATACGGATATTTAGGCAGCAGTTCCTTACGGGCACGCTCGATGCAATGATCAAGCACACCGGTCACACATTGAACCGTGGTGGTCACACCCAGGATATTGCGCGTCCCGACGCTACCGTCCGGGTTTCTGAAACCCTCAAAGGTAAAACCTTCCAGCGGAGGCTGGGTAGGCGGTACATCAGTTGCCAGCGGCAGGTTGTCCAGCGGGGGCGGCGAAGGCAGGCTAAGCAACTCCTCTTTCACCCAGGAGCCCCGTAGAATGGGTTTCAGGGCATATCCGATCACTGTGCCATAGCGCAGAACAGCGCCGCCTTCGGGGATATCAACCAGCGTTACCTTGTGACTTTGCGGAACGGCCTCGATGGTCACGAGACCGTCTGGAAACTGGCCACCGGCTGCAACACCTTGCTCGTTTACAACGATTGCGACGTTATCGTCAGCATGAAGTCGGATGTAACGAGGCGAGTCCTGGTGTTCAATCAACTGCATGACTCACTCCTTCTTATACTCACTCAGGCTAAGGCATGCGAACAGAGCGATGCTCTGCCCGCGTTCTGTTATTCAACGTAAACCGACGGTCAACTCATCCATCCCCATACCTCCGCTGTGAGTCACCGATACACACGCGGACGCTTCTCCACGCTTCGCCACTGGTTGCAATAAAGAGCACCTGATCGACCCGCCACTGGACAAATGACAGGTTCTGGCAACCCTTAGCGTTCCGATAAGGGAGCCGACCATGGCAAGCGGGATGACTAAAGATAAGCGTTCAGAAAAGCTGATCGCGCGCAGAATGCGGGGTCTGCGAATGCCAAGAGCACCGAGCAATGAAGTGCCTGACAAGGCAAGCGATGTCACACTGACTCGGTTGATATTCACTCTGCCCCCACTCGTTATTCTTGTCGCGGGTAGTCTTTTATAGCCAGGCGAGAACATCGCCTTTGCTTACACAACCAAATGATAGCGCAATCATTTCAGAACACAATAAAACAAAAATGGCTGACTGGTCTACTAAAACCAGTCAGCCATTTACACACTTACTGCGGACCGAGTTTGTCCATCAGCGCAGCCAGACGCTCGTACTCGTCAGGCTTGAGATCAGTCAGCGGTGCACGTACCGGACCGGCGTCGTAACCTGCGATCTTCGCACCGGCCTTGACGATGCTTACCGCATAACCTGCGCAGCGGTTACGGATGTCCAGGTACGGCAGGAAGAAGTCATCGATCAGCTTGCCCACGGTCTCGTGGTCATCCGCAGCGATGGCCTTGTAGAAGTCCATGGCCGTCTTGGGAACAAAGTTGAACACCGCCGAGGAGTACACCGGTACACCCAGCGCCTTGTAGGCCGCGGCATAGACTTCAGCGGTCGGCAGACCGCCCAGGTAGGTGAAGCGATCACCCAGGCGACGGCGGATGGAGACCATCAGCTCGATGTCACCCATGCCATCCTTGAAGCCGATCAGATTCGGGCAACGCTCGGCCAGCATTTCCAGCTGGTCAGGCTTCAAACGGCAGACGTTACGGTTGTACACCACCACGCCAAACTTGACGGACTTGCACACCGCCTCGACATGCGCGGCCACGCCTTCAGGGCTGGCTTCGGTCAGGTAGTGCGGCAGCAGCAGGATGCCCTGGGCGCCCAGGCGCTCGGCTTCCTGAGCCTGCTGGATCGCCACGCGGGTTGGGCCACCGGCACCGGCCAGAATCGGGACCATGCCCTTGCAGGTGTCCACGGCCGTTTTGATGATGTCGGAGTATTCCTTCTGGTCCAGCGAGAAGAACTCACCGGTGCCGCCCGCCGCAAACAGGGCGCTGGCACCGTAGGGCGCCAGCCATTCCAGACGCTTGATGTAGGTATCGCGGCGGAAGTCGCCCTGCGCATCGAAATCGGTTACCGGAAAGGACAGCAATCCGGATGAAAGGGTGTGCTTGAGTTCTTGTGGAGTCATTTTTGTTGCACCCTGGCCTGACGGCATACAGAAGTTAATGAGACAGGCTATCGCCCGTTGTCAGTCATCGTACAACTATAGATTCCAGGGTACAACTCCCCTTACGCAGATTTTTTAATCAGCGTGAATTCTGGCCTGTTCCTACCTCTTCATTGGCTCGACGTAGTCGCTCGCGACTGTTGGTTAGATGCAGGCGCATCGCTGCACGTGCCGCATCAGTGTCCTGCCGAGCGATAGCGTTGTAGATGTCTTCATGCTCGCCATCCAGGCGCAGCTGATAGCGCTGCTGATCATCGTGAGCCAGGTAAGCTGAGTTGAGACGGGTGCGGGGGATCAGAACGCTACTGAGGTAGGTCATGATGTCGCTGAAATAACGATTGCCCGTAGACATGGCAATTTGCAAATGAAACTGCAGATCGAAACTGACAGCCTCGGCAGGCTGCTCGGTGCGAGCTTTCATTTGATCCAGCAGACGACGCATCTCCTGAAGCTGCTCGTCATTTCGGCGCTGCGCCGCCAGACCGGCAGCTTCAACCTCCAGACTGATTCGCAACTCAAGCATTGCCAACACATCACGCAAGGTTGTGATGGTAGCCGGATCGATGAACAGTGGCCCCTCGGCAGGCCGCTCCAGCACAAACGTACCGATCCCGTGGCGCGTTTCGACATGCCCTGCAGCCTGCAGGCGCGAGATCGCCTCACGGACCACCGTTCGGCTGACGCCCTGCTCCTGCATGATGGCCGACTCGGTCGGCAGCTTGTCGCCGGGTTTCAGGTCGCCGTCACGAATACGAGCCTTCATGACCTCGACAACGTTTTCGGCCAGACTGCGAGACTTTTTACGTGGGCGAGGAGTCACGTTACTGTTTTGCATAAGGGTTCATTCAGGGCGTCTTGGAAATATGAACCATAATAGCGTAACCGCGTTGTAGGATGACCCTATTAATCTAAAGTTGGGCACTTTCATAGACAGTAACGTCCTTGAGGATGCCCTCCTCCAGGCGCAAGATCCGCTGATGGAAGCGTTGCAGACTGCTTCGATGCCCTACACTCACCAGTGTCGTATCGGGTAAGTGCTCTCGTAACAAGGTGTACATGGCGGTTTGATCACGCTCATCCAGGGCAGAAGTCGCTTCATCCAGAAACAGCCAGTGCGGTTGGTACAGGATAGCCCGAGCAATGGCCAGGCGCTGTTGCTCTCCAGGAGAGAGGCGCCGTTCCCAATGGTTAGCCTCGTCCATGACAGAAACCAGATGCGCCAGACGGCATTGCCTTAGCACGCTCTCGAGGCACTCTGGCGCATGCTGAACTTCCCCAGGATAATTCAACGCAGCCCTTAATGTTCCAATAGGCAGGTAAGGTCGTTGCGGCAGAAATAGGCATCGACCAATCGGAAGACTTACTGTCCCGCTACCATAGGGCCACAGCCCTGCGATAACCCGTAGCAGGGTGCTTTTGCCACCCCCTGAGGGACCGCTGATAAGCACATGCTCGCCTGACTCAATGCGGCCGCTGATAGGGTCGATCAGTGAGTGCGTCTGGTTGGCCAGCGAAACCTGGAGCCTGTCGAATACCAATGCATCCTCGCCGCGCTCCAGCGTAATGGCGGAAGCCTGAGCCTCATGCCTGTGCATGGTATCGCGAAAACTCAGGATACGATCAGTTACAGCACGCCAGTTCGCCAATTGCAGGTATGCGTCAATGAACCAGCTCAAGCTGCCTTGAACATTACTGAACGAGTCGCTGATCTGCATCATGTCGCCAAGCTGGATCTTGCCACTGAAATAGCGCGGTGCCGAAAGTACGGCGCCAATGATGACGGCAATCTGCGAGTAGCCGGAGGTAAAGAAGGTCAGACGCTTCTGATAGCGCATCAGCATCCAAAAGTTGCCCCAGACGTGCCCGAATCGTTCCTGGAGCCGTTGCTGCTCGTTCTGCTCCCCGTTATAGAGTGCAATGCTCTCGGCATTCTCCCGGACACGAATCAACCCAAAACGCAGATCCGCTTCATAGCGCTGCTGCTGATTGCTAAGGCCAATCAACCGTCGACCAATGTAATGCGTCAGAACGGTGCCGATGGCGGCATACAGTACTGCAGCCCAGAACATGTAATGAGGAACGGTGATGCCAAACAGCTCGATACTGCCTGACATAGTGATCAGGATGACAGAAAAGGAAATCAGGCTGACGATGGTGCGGATGAATCCCAACCCCAGGGAGAGCGTCATGTCCGTAAAGCTGTTCAGATCTTCGGCAATACGCTGGTCCGGGTTGTCTGCGCCCCCCTTCTGCTCCAAGTGGTAATAGTTGCGGTGCCTAAGCCATAGCGAGAAATGCTGCTCGGTCAGCCAGCGTCGCCACCGGATGGTAAGCATCTGGGTCAGGTAAAGCCGGTATACGGCCAGCAGAATGAACAGGGCCGCCAAGCCGCAAAAATACAAAATAAGACGCGTAAAGGACTTCAGATCATGATTTTGCAGGGCATCGTAGAAATACCGGTTCCAAGTATTGAATACCACTGACAAGCCGACACCCGCCAGCGAAAGGACTATCACAGCAACCAGCAACAGCCAGGCTTTCTTTCTTTCTTCACTGCGCCAATAGGGTATCGTCAATGCCCAAACGCGGGACAGGAAATGGCCTTTGGTCGAACCATACACAGGCGGTACGGGAGTATCTTTCTCTCTCATCGCTCCAGCTCGGTAAGCACGTAATAACGTAACCAAAGGCCATCATAGGGCAGCCAAGCTGAATGGTTTCTGTCACACCAAACGTAACAAAAGATTTCTGTTCATTTTTATCAATCCCCTTCCAGCCGGAAGGGGATCAGCTGATCAGCGGCGAACCGGACGCTTCTGCAACTTGCGCTGCAAAGTACGACGGTGCATTCCAAGTGCACGTGCCGTTGCCGAAATATTGCCGTCGTGCTCGTTCAAGACTCGCTGAATATGCTCCCACTGCAACCGATCAACCGACATCGGGTTTTCCGGCACCAGACTGTCCACATCGGCATGCTGGGAAAGTAGCGCGGTCAACACATCATCTGCGTCGGCAGGCTTGCACAGATAATTCGTAGCACCACGCTTGATCGCTTCGACCGCCGTGGCAATGCTGGAATAACCGGTAAGAATCACGACGCGCATGTCGGGATGCAGCTCAAGCAGCTTGGGCAACAGGACAAGGCCGGAATCGCCTTCCATTTTGAGATCCAGCACGGCGTAATCCGGTAGATCCTGCTTGGCCAGCTCGTAGCCCTCTTCTGCCGAGCCCGCGACCGATACGCGCAGCCCGCGACGATCCATGGCCCGTGCCAGGACGCGGGTAAAAGTGGCATCGTCGTCGACCAGCAGCAGATGGGGCTGCTCATCGTCATGTTGAATGTTTTCGCTCATTGTAATCCTCGCGACAGCAGTTCAGACCAATGGATACTGACGTGGCAGACGCAGCTCGGTCAGCGTGCCGCCTTCTTCATGGTTATACAGCTTCACTGTACCACCGACACGGGTCACACTCGCCTGACTCAAGAATAACCCTAGACCAAAGCCTTTACCCTTGGTCGTAAAGAACGGTTTACCGATCTGCTCGGCAATGGCCAGCGGTACACCCGGGCCACGATCTCTAATGGACAGGCATATTTCCGCGGCATTCCACGACAGGGTTACCAGCAGATTATCCGGACAGGCATCAGCAGCATTGTTCAGCAGGTTAAGAAGCGCCTGAGTCAGATCCGTGGGTGGAATCAAACGAGGCGCTGCGCCTACGCTTGGACATTCAAAGCGGTAACTGACCTCGGGCCGCATCAGATGCCAGCGACTCAGTACGGCTTCCAGCCACTCCAGTGCCGTTTGCTCATGAATAGTTTGACGGCGATCCGCTTCAGCGGCGCGCACCAGCTGCTGCAGGGTTTCCTTACAGAGCTGAACCTGATCCTGTAGAAGCGACAGGTCTTCCTGCAGCTCAGCCTTATCGGTGTACTCCTGGCGGAGCTCCTTGAGCAGTACGCTCATGGTCGACAATGGCGTACCCAGCTCATGGGCAGCGCCAGCGGCCTGCGTGGCCACCGCCAGCAGCTGCTGATCGCGCATCCCCTGCTCACGGCGCTGGGCCTGCAGCAGCTCTTGGTGGCGGAGCGCTTCAGCCATTTTGGCGACGAAAAAGGTGATCAGTGCCGCCGATAGCGCAAAGCTCAGCCACATGCCGTAACTCAGAATCTCGCCACCTGGGTTGATCAGAAGTTGCAGTGGCCGGAACCAGATCAGCATGAACGTGAAGCTGACCAAGGCAAGGCCCGCCAGCAGCAACGTGTAGAGCCAAGGCAGGGTTGCCGCCGCAATGGTCAGCGGCACCAGGTAGTAGGACACGAAGGGATTGGTTGCCCCTCCGGCATAGTAGAGCAGCACGCTGTGGATAAGCAGGTCGAAGGCAAGATGCGCCGCATACTCCTGCTCGGTTACAGGCCAGTCTCGACTCAGGCGCAGCGCAGTGATGCCACAGAGTAGCGCGGACAGACCTAATGTGGCGCTGATAGCCAGCCATGGTAGCTCGACGATATCGGAGAGCCAGGCAGCCCCTACCGAACCGGCTTGGGCAGCCAGCACCAGTACGCGAATGAGAACAAGACGACCCAAGTTTTGACGACTAGCGGATAACCACTGCACAGGAGATTCAAACATGTATTTATCCAGGGGCGGCGAGTATAACGGTGGCTCTGGCCCATTTCTGTCCGCAAGGCGCGACATAGCGCCGCACAAACCCATAGGATAGAACGGAAGTCACTGTTAATGAACGAAAGGAGTCCATGATGCCTGTCTTTTCCCGTCTCGCCACCTCACCTGCCTTGACTAAACATTTGTCCAGAGGGATGGCATCGATCATGGCAGCGGGTGCACTGATCAGTGTTTCCCATGCAGCACAGGCCGAGGAGCCTCGTTACAACCAGATCAGCCTGCGCGCCGAAGTCAGCCAGGATGTTCCGCGAGACCGCATGCAGGTAACGCTTTATACCGAACAGCAAGGTAATGACCCTGCCAAACTGGCGGCGGACATCACCAAGGCGCTCAACGAAGGGGTCGAGGCTGCGCGCAAGGTCAATGGCGTCGAGATCAGTCAGGGAGGGCGCAACAGTTTTCCGCTGTATGACGATAAACGCCAGACCATTACCGCCTGGCGCGAGCGTGGTGAGCTTCACTTGCAGAGCAGTGACTTTGCCAGCCTTTCCCGCCTGACAGCCGACCTGTTGGGTACCCTCAAAATGGGCGGCATGACCTTTACTGTTGCTGACGAGACGCGCAAGAAAAGTGAAGATGCCCTGCTCAAGGAGGCCGTCAACGCCTTCAAGGCACGTGCTCAACTAGCAACCGATGCCCTGGGCGGTTCCGGTTACAAGCTTGTGAATCTCAACCTGATAACCAACAACGCTACCGGCCCTATGCCCATGATGAGAATGAAGACTATGGCTTACGCTGAAAGCGCACCCAGCCAGGATATCGAAGCAGGTACTAGCGCAGTGTCTATCACGGCCGATGGTGTCATTGAAGTGCAGACGCCCTAAATTAAAGCAAAGACCCCGCTTGCATCGCTCCAATTTGGTGCAAAACACACCTGCGGTAACACAATTTGGTGCTGTTACCGTAGGAACAGTTTCATTTTTCCGCTCTAGCTCGCCTATTTTTATATTTTTGCGACACAAACATTCAGCGTTACTCCACAACCTGCCGCTGACTCGTCAGTCATCCTATTACAGGCATATCTCCTGCATAGCGTCCGCCCAATGACCCAAAAAGTCTCAACTGTTTCTGTATGACCCAGACGTATCCATCGCCTGAGTCGACATCAGCCAACCGAGGTCTGCATGCATAAGAAGTTACTTTCATCTCTCATTGCGGCTGGTTTATTGGCCGGAACCCCATTTGCTCAGGCAGCCAGTAACCTGGTTTTTTGCTCTGAGGGCAGCCCGGCAGGCTTCGATCCTGCACAGTACACCACCGGAACGGACTTCGATGCCTCTGCTGAAACCATGTTCAATGGCCTGAGCGAGTTCGAACGCGGCGGCACCAAAGTGCAGCCCGGGCTTGCAAGCAGCTGGGATGTCAGCGAAGACGGCAGGACCTACACCTTTCATTTGCGCAAGGGCGTGAAATTCCATACTACGGAATACTTCAAGCCGACCCGCGAATTCAACGCAGACGATGTGGTATTCACTTTCGAGCGCATGCTGGACAAGAACAGTGCGTTCCGTAAGGCCTACCCTACCGAGTTCCCCTATTTCACTGACATGGGCCTCGATGAAAACATCACCAAACTTGAAAAGGTGGACGACTACACGGTACGCATGACCCTGAAAGAGGTCGACGCGGCGTTCATTCAGAACTTGGCCATGCCATTCGCTGTGATCCAGTCTTCGGAGTACGCCAACCAGCTCCTCAAGTCCGGTCGGCCCAGTGACATCAACCAGAAGCCTGTCGGAACAGGCCCATTCGTCTTCAGCCGCTACCAGAAAGATGCGGTCATTCGTTTCAAGGCCAACAAGGATTATTGGGATCCGGAAGAAGGTGCCAAGGTGGACAACCTGATCTTCTCGATCAGTTCCGACGCCTCGGTCCGCATGCAAAAGCTCAAAGCCGGCGAATGCCAGATTACCGTTTACCCACGCCCGGCCGACCTGGAAGGGCTCAAGAACGATCCCAACCTGAAGGTGCCTTCACAGCCCGGCTTCAACGATGGTTATCTGGCGTACAACGTTCAGCATCCACCACTGGACAAGCTCGAAGTCCGCCAGGCGCTGGACATGGCTATCAACAAGAAGGCCATCATCGACGCGATCTACCAGGGCGCTGGCCAGATGGCGGTCAACGGTATGCCGCCGACCCAGTGGTCCTATGACAACAGCCTCAAGGATGCACCCTTCGACCCGGAAAAAGCCAAGGCGCTCCTCAAGCAGGCTGGTGTGAAGGAAGGAACGGAAATCACCCTCTGGGCCATGCCTGTTCAGCGTCCCTATAACCCGAATGCACGTCAGATGGCCGAGATGATCCAGCAGGATTGGGCCAAGGTGGGCATCAAGGCCAAGATCGTCAGCTATGAATGGGGCGAGTACAACAAGCGCGCCAAGGCCGGTGAACATGACACCCTGCTGATCGGCTGGTCCGGCGACAATGGTGACCCGGACAACTGGCTGGGCACCCTGTACGGTTGCGATGCCATCGGCGGTAACAACTACTCTCGCTGGTGCCAGCCGGAATACGACAAGCTGATCAAGGCCGCCAAGCGCACCACCGATATGGACGAGCGGACCAAGCTGTATATGCAGGCTCAGCAGATCCTGAAACAACAGGTTCCGATTACGCCGATCGCGCACTCGACGGTGTTCCAGCCGATGCGCAAGGAAGTCCAGGACTTCAAGATCAGTCCCTTTGGATTGAACGAGTTCTATGGCGTAAGCGTCAGCAAGTGATTGGCGGCGGAGCGTTCGTAGGGTAAAACCCCGAACGCTCCGCTTTACTTGACTGACGGGAATTCATCCATGCGTACGTCCTTCGCCCTCTCCTTTCTTACTGCAAGCCTGCTTGCAGCCGCTCCGCTCGCCCAGGCGGCGAGCAATCTCGTGTATTGCTCCGAAGCCAGCCCGGCCGGTTTCGACCCTGCTCAGTACACCTCCGGAACCGAGTTCGATGCGTCTGCCGAGACGGTATTCAATCGCCTGGTTCAATTCGAGCGTGGCGGCACTACCCTGACACCGGGGCTGGCCGAAAAGTGGGAGATTTCTCCAGACGGCAAGGTTTATACCTTTCATCTGCGCAAGGGCGTGAAGTTTCATACGACCGACTACTTCAAGCCGACACGTGAATTCAATGCCGACGATGTCGTGTTCACGTTTCAGCGTATGCTCGATAAGGAGCACCCGTTCCGTAAGGCCTACCCGAGTGAATTCCCCTACTTCAGCGACATGGGCCTGGACAAGAACATCGCCAAGATCGAAAAGCGAGACGATTACACCGTTGTCTTTACGCTGAATCAGACCGATGCCGCCTTTGCCTCGGACCTGGCCATGAGCTTTGCCTCCATCCAGTCAGCCGAATATGCCGATCATTTGCTCAAGCAGGGCAAAGCAGCCGATATCAACCAGTACCCGATCGGTACCGGACCTTTTGTATTCAGTCGCTACCAGAAGGATGCGGTCATTCGTTACAAGGGCAACAAGGATTACTGGAAGCCCGAGGACGTCAAACTCGACAACCTGATCTTTGCCATTACGACGGACGCCGCTACTCGCCTGCAAAAGCTCAAGGCGGGTGAGTGCCAGATCAGTGGTTATCCACGTCCGGCAGATATTGCCGAGGTCAGGAAAGACTCCAGCCTGAAGGTGCTCCAACAACCCGGTTTCAACCTGGGCTATTTCGCCTACAACGTTCAGCATCCGCCGCTGGACAAGCTCGAAGTCCGTCAGGCATTGGACATGGCCATCAACAAGAAGGCCATCATCGATGCCGTCTACCAGGGTAATGGAAAGCTCGCCACCAACTCCATGCCACCGGCGCAGTGGTCCTATGACGACACGATCAAGGATGCCCCCTACGATCCGGAAAAGGCCAAGGCGCTCCTCAAGAAGGCCGGTATCAAGCAAGGCACACAGCTCAACCTATGGGCCATGCCGGTCGTTCGCGCATCCAACCCCAACGCCCGCCTGTCTGCGCAGATGGTACAGGCGGACTGGGCCAGGATCGGCATCAAGGCCAACATCGTCACGTATGAGTGGGGCGAGTACATCAAGCGTGCCCGTCAGGGCGAACACGATGTAATGATCTACGGCTGGACCGGAGACAATGGTGATCCAGACAACTGGCTGGGCGTTTTATACAGCTGCGATGCCGTCAATGGCAGCAACTACTCCAAATGGTGCGATCCGGCCTATGACAAGCTGATCAAACAGGCCAAGATCAGCAATGATCGTGAGGAACGTATTCGCTTGTACAAGCAGGCGCAGCATGTGCTGAAGGACGCCGTGCCGATCACACCGATCGCCCATTCCATCGTTTATCAACCCATGCGCAAGGAAGTCCAGGACTTCAAGATCAGCCCCTTCGGGCTTAGCGCATTCTATGGCGTCAGCCTTGCCCGATGAGAGGCAGGCTGTCCTGTATTGCCGCCGGCGACGTGCTCGATCAGCACGCAGGCAGCCGGTTTGCCGGATTTCCTCTGGTGCGACGCTTTACCCGAGCGATGCCAGCGGACCCCGGCAGGGACACCTTCCGCCGATACCCATCGACGGGATTGCAAGCGGTTACAGTCGCAACCCGACTGTTACCGCCTCACCATGGAGCCTAACGAAAGATGAAAGCTGCATTCAGGCTGAATACCTGTCTGTTGGCGGTTGCGTTGGCAACGGCTGTACAGGCACAAGCCAAAACGTTGGTGGCATGTACCGAGGCCAGTCCGGAGACATTCGATCCGGCGGTTCACTCCTCGCGTTATACAGCCGATGCGGCAGATGAGCCTCTTTATAACCGGCTGGTGGAGTTCAAACCCGGCACGACGGAGCTTCAGCCGTCACTGGCCGAGCGGTGGGACATCAGCCCGGATGGTCTCCAGTACACGTTTTACCTGCGCAAGGGTGTTAAATTTCATAGTACCAGCTACTTCAAGCCTACCCGTGAGCTGACGGCCGATGATGTAATCTGGAGCTTCGAGCGTCAGATCGATCCCAAGCACCCCTGGCACGAATTAGCCAGCAAAGGCTTCCCCTTCTCCGACTCGATGGAGATGAGCAAGATCATCGACCATATTGAAAAGGTCGACGACCATACGGTGCGCTTTGTTCTTCAACATGAAGAATCGCCCTTCCTGGCTGATCTGGCCATGGGTTTTACCTCAATTCTCTCAGCTGAATATGCTGATCAGCTGCTCAAGAGCGGAAAAACTGATGATCTGGGGTTCAAACCGGTAGGTACGGGACCTTTTGTTTTCGAGCGCTACAGCCGCGACTCGCAGGTGCGCTACAAGGCCAACTCCAACTATTGGGACGGTGCGCCAGCAGTCGATCTGGTACAAGCCATTACACTGGACTCCAGCGTGCGCCTGCAACGTCTGAAGCGAGGCGAATGCCAGATTTCACTGACCCCCAAGCCGTCAGACGTTCCGGCGTTAAAAAAAGACCCCAATCTGAAAGTACTGAGCGTCGAGGAGCTGACCATAGGCTTCAATGCTCTGAACGTAACGCACAAGCCACTCAGCGATGTACGCGTCCGTCAGGCCATTGCCATGGCAACCGATCAGGAGGGTACGATCAAGGCCCTGTACGGTGAAGGCGCAGCCAAGCCGGTCTGGGGTCCCTATCCCCCTGCCATGCTGGGCTATAACACCGATATCAAACCCTGGCCGTATGACTTGGAAAAGGCCAGGCAGCTCTTGGCCGAAGCGGGCTACCCCAACGGGCTGGAATTGACCTATATGAGCTCTACCGGGTCAGGCCCCTCGGGAAATACCTTGCGAGTCGCCCAGCTGTTTCAGGGAGACATGGCCAAGATCGGTATCAAGGTCAATATTCGTCAGTACGAATGGGGCGAATTTGTTCGTCGTGGCAAGCAGGGTGAACACGATATCCTCAGCATGAGCTGGGTCAGTGACAATGCCGATCCGGACAATTTCCTGTCACCCAACCTCACCTGCTCGGCAGCCAAAAACGGCGAGAACCGTGCACGCTGGTGCAATGCCGAGTTCGACTCGCTGGTAGAGCAGGCTCGCCGTACCAGTAATCTGGACAAGCGCGCTGAGCTCTACCGCAAGGCCCAGGAGATCTTTCACAACGAAATCCCCTGGATTCCCACCTCACAGCCTGTGAGGAACGTTGTGACACGTAGCAACGTCAGCGGCTTTGTCATGAGCCCTCTGGGTAAAAACGATTTTTCAACTGTGCGCCTGGATTAAGCGCTTTTCCCAAAAAGAAGACGAGCCCGATCAGGCTGATCGAGGCTCGCTCTATGCCGTAGACCGGTTACAGACCTAGGAGCATCCCTATGCATGCATTAACACGAATCGCGCTTGCCGTGAGTCTGCTTGGCGCCGCCACCCTGGCTCAAGCCAAACCTCTGGTGGTATGTACGGAAGCCAGTCCTGAAGGCTTCGACATCGCTCAGTACACCGCAGCCACGACGGCTGACGCCTCAGCTGAGACGCTATTCGACCGCCTCGTAGACTTCAAGCCCGGCACTACCGACATCGAGCCTGGTTTGGCAGAGCGTTGGGACGTCAGCGAAGACGGCATGACCTACACCTTCCACCTGCGTAAAGGGGTGAAGTTTCAGACAACCGATTACTTCAAGCCCACACGTGAATTCAATGCCGACGACGTGATGTGGAGCTTCATGCGCCAATACGATGCCAAGCACACCTGGCACGACAAGGCGCAGCATGGCTTCCCCTATTTTGAGGCCATGGGACTGCAAAATCTGATCAAGTCGATCGATAAGGTCGACGACTACACGATCCGCTTCGTGCTCAATCGTCCGGAAGCACCTTTCCTGCGGGACATGGCGATGGGCTTTGCATCGATCTATTCGGCTGAATATGCCGCTCAACTGGAAAAAGCCGGACAGTTTGATCAGCTCAACTTCAAGCCGGTCGGTACCGGTCCGTTCATTTTCTCGCGCTATACCAAGGATGCTCAGGTACGTTTCAAGGCTAACCCCGAGTATTTCGAAGGCAAACCTCCAGCTGATGGCTTGGTCCTTGCCATCACCCTCGACAGCAATGTACGCCTGCAGCGCGTGAGAGCTGGTGAATGTCAGGTAGGCGTTTATCCTAAACCGGACGATATTCCAGCCATCCGCAAGGACCCGAACCTTAAGCTTGCTGAAGGCGAAGCACTGCTAATTGCCTATGTTGCCATGAACACCGAGCATAAACCGCTGAACGATGTGCGTATCCGTCAGGCCCTGAATCTGGCCTTTGACAAGAACGCCTACATCAAGGCCTTGTTTGGTGAAGGCAACGCTGTGCCTGCCGTCAATCCGTATCCCTCTACCCTTCTGGGGTATAACCGTGATATTCAGGACTGGCCCTACGACCCTGAAAAGGCGCGGGCACTGCTGAAAGAGGCCGGCATGGAGAAAGGCCTCAAGCTGACCGTGTTTACACGTTCAGGCGGCGGCCCGACCAACCCCAACCCTGCGCTGGGTGCTCAAATGCTTCAGGCCGACCTGGCCAAGGTCGGCGTACAACTGGACATCCGCAATCTGGAGTGGGGTGAGCTGATTCGCCGAGCCAAGCAAGGCGAGCACGATCTGCTCTTCTTTGGCTGGGCAGGTGACAACGGCGATCCGGATAACTTCCTGACGCCTAACTTGTCATGTGATGCCGCAAAGTCAGGCGAAAACAGTGCACGCTGGTGCAACAAGGAGTTTAACGCCCTGTTGGACAAGGCTCGTACCAGCCAGGATGAAAATGAGCGAGCCGAGCTCTACAAGCAGGCTCAAGTGATCTTCCACAACGATGCGCCCTGGATCCCCCTGGCCTATCCCAAGCTGTTCAACGTCATGCGCAGCAACGTCGAGGGCTATCACCTGAGTCCCTTGGCCAACAACAATTTCGCTACAACGTACGCAAAATAAAAAGACGGAAACAGGCAGGGCACGCTTCCCTGCCTCCGATGAGGAGTATTCAACCCCATGTTCAGTTTTATTGCCCGCCGCCTGGGCTTGCTGATACCGACGTTTTTCGGTGTCACGCTACTGACTTTTTCCCTGATTCGCCTGATTCCTGGCGATCCGGTAGAGGTCATGATGGGCGAGCGCCGCGTCGATCCGCAGATGCATGCCGAAGCACTGCATCGCCTCGGGCTCGACAAGCCGCTCTACCAGCAATATTTCGACTATCTCAGCAACCTTGCCCACGGCAACCTGGGAGAGTCGCTGATTACCCGTGACAATGTGTGGCACGAGTTCACCACCCTCTTTCCGGCCACCCTGGAACTGGCTCTCTGCGCTATGATCTTTGCTACCGTGCTGGGCCTTCTGGCCGGAGTGATCGCAGCGCTTCGCCGCGGTTCATTGTTTGACCACGGTGTGATGGGCATTTCCCTGACGGGCTTTTCCATGCCGATCTTCTGGTGGGGCCTCATCCTTATCATGTTCTTTTCGGTACAGCTCGGCTGGACCCCGGTGTCTGGCCGGATCGATCTGCTTTACGACATCGAGCCCAAAACCGGCTTTATGCTGATCGACAGCCTGTTGTCCGATGAAGAAGGCGCGTTCATGGACGCCCTCCACCACCTGATTCTGCCCTCTATTGTGCTAGGCACGATTCCCCTGGCAGTTATCGCACGGATGACGCGCTCCGCCATGCTGGAAGTGCTGCGAGAAGATTACGTACGTACGGCTCGTGCCAAAGGCCTGTCGCCAGCCCGTGTCGTATTCATCCACGCACTGCGTAACGCGTTGATCCCGGTTCTCACCGTACTGGGCCTGCAGGTGGGCAGCCTGCTCGCTGGCGCCGTGCTGACCGAAACGATCTTTTCCTGGCCTGGTGTAGGCAAATGGTTGATCGATGCGATTTCCCGTCGCGACTATCCCGTCGTGCAGAACGGCATCCTGCTGATCGCCACCCTTGTCATCCTGGTGAACTTTGTCGTGGACATTCTCTACGGCTTTGCCAACCCCCGTATCCGCCATCAGCGCTAAGGAGGCCCTATGGAACGTACTTTGCCACAAGGCGCTCAGGTCGAAGATCAGGTTGTCCTGTATCCGTCTCCGTACAAGGAGTTCTGGAAAGCGTTTTCCCACAACAAAGGCGCCCTGGGCGGCCTGTTGTTCATGACTATCATCGTGATCTGCGCCCTGTTCGCCCCTTGGGTTGCACCCCACGATCCCAGCGAGCAGTTCCGTGAATTCCTGCTGACGCCTCCCTCCTGGTTGGAAGGCGGCACGACGCAGTTCCTGCTGGGCACCGATGAACTGGGACGCGACCTGTTGTCCCGCCTGATTCACGGCGCACGGCTGTCACTGATGATCGGTTTGGCCTCGGTGATCTGTTCACTCATTCCCGGCATCCTGCTCGGGCTGATTGCAGGCTTTTCGCCCACGCGAGCCGGCCCTTTCATCATGCGCCTGATGGATATCATGCTGGCCCTGCCATCGTTGCTGCTGGCGGTAGCTATCGTGGCAATTCTCGGCCCAGGCCTGTCCAATACCGTCATTGCCATTGCCATTGTCTCGCTGCCCTCCTACGTGCGCCTGACCCGAGCCGCTGTCATGGGTGAGGTGAATCGCGACTATGTAACGGCTGCTCGACTGGCAGGTGCCGGACGCCTGCGCCTGATGTTCGTCACCGTACTGCCTAACTGCATGGCACCTCTGATCGTTCAGGCTACCTTGAGCTTTTCCTCGGCCATTCTGGATGCGGCGGCCCTGGGCTTCCTTGGCCTCGGCGTACAGCCGCCCACCCCTGAGTGGGGCACCATGCTGGCATCGGCCCGTGATTACATTGAGCGCGCCTGGTGGGTGGTTACCCTGCCCGGCCTGACCATTCTTTTGAGCGTACTGGCTATTAACCTGATGGGTGATGGCCTGCGTGACGCCCTCGACCCTCGCCTGAAGGTGCAGTCATGACCGGCTTGCCAATCATTCTTTCGTTGTCTCGATGCGGCAGCCCGTTGCCGATCGATTCCTGCTTATTGATCAAGGAGCAGCCATGAGCCTCCTGGAAATCCAGAATCTGAATGTCCGCTTTGGCGGTGAAGATGCCATCCCGGTCGTCGAAGGTCTCGACCTGACCATCGACCAGGGCGAAGTGTTGGCCATTGTAGGTGAATCCGGCTCCGGCAAGTCCGTGACCATGATGTCTGTAATGGGCCTGATCGATGCGCCCGGTAAGGTCACGGCCAATCGGCTGAGCTTTGCAGACCAGGATCTGCTCAAGCTCAAGGGTCGTGCCCGGCGTCAGCTGATCGGCAAGGACCTGTCCATGGTCTTTCAGGACCCGATGACCGCCCTGAACCCCAGTTACACGGTGGGTTATCAGATCGAAGAGGTGATTCGCCAGCACCTGGGTCTGCGAGGCCGAGAAGCCCGCCAGCGGGCGCTTCAACTGCTTGAGCGGGTGGAGATTCCAGCCGCAGCGAGCCGCCTTTCCGCCTACCCACATCAACTGTCCGGCGGCATGAGCCAGCGCGTGGCAATCGCCATGGCGATTGCGGCAGAACCCAAGCTGCTGATTGCCGACGAACCAACCACAGCGCTGGACGTTACCATTCAGGCGCAGATCATGGACCTGCTGCTCAACCTTCAGCGTGATGAAGGCATGGCCCTGATCCTGATCACTCATGACCTTGCCGTAGTGGCTGAGACGGCTCAGCGGGTCTGCGTGATGTACGCCGGCCAGTCCGTGGAAACCGGCGTTGTGCCGGATATCTTTCAGGCACCCAAACATCCCTACACGGAAGCGCTGCTGGCCGCCATCCCCGAGCATAGCCTTGGCGAACGGCTCTCTACGCTGCCTGGTATTGTTCCCGGCCGTTACGATCGACCCAAGGGCTGTCTGCTGTCGCCGCGCTGCCCTTACGCACAGCCACGCTGTCTGGAACGCCCTGCCCTCGAGCCCTATACCCACGATGGTATCAGCGGCTCAGTCCGCTGCTTCTTCCCGCGCAACCTGAACCCTGCGCAGTGGCCGGAAGTCTTGCCGGAGTTCCAGCGTCCTAGTCATCTACCTGGAGAAACCCATGGCCGCGCCTGATTTGAATACCAACGCTGCCAAACCAGCGGATAGCGTACTCACCGCCCGAGCGTTGACACGTCATTACCATGTCTCCCGAGGTCTGTTCAAAGGTCAAGCTACCGTACGCGCCCTGAACGGTGTCTCGTTTGACCTGGTACCCGGCAAGACACTGGCGGTCGTCGGTGAGTCGGGCTGTGGCAAATCCACCCTCGCCCGTGCCTTGACGCTGATCGAGGAGCCGTCCTCCGGCTCGCTCAACATTGGCGGTCATGAGGTCAGTGGTGCCAGTGCAGAAGTCCGCAAGCAGTTGCGCCGCGATGTGCAGATGGTGTTCCAGAACCCTTACGCTTCGCTCAATCCACGGCAGAAGATCGGGGACCAACTGGCGGAGCCGCTGGTTATCAATACAAACCTGTCCCGTAGCGAGCGTCGTGACAAGGTACAGGCCATGATGCAGCAGGTAGGCCTGCGTCCCGAGCATTATCAGCGCTATCCTCACATGTTCTCTGGCGGCCAGCGCCAGCGGATTGCCGTGGCCCGCGCGATGATGCTCAACCCCAAGGTGCTGGTAGCGGACGAGCCGACGTCGGCACTGGACGTTTCCATCCAGGCGCAAGTGCTTAACCTGTTCATGGATCTGCAGCAGGAGTTTCATACTGCATACGTCTTCATCTCACACAACCTGTCGGTGGTGCGTCATATCGCCGATGACGTGATGGTGATGTATCTGGGCTGTACGGCAGAAAAGGGGCCTCGCGATGCACTCTTTGAAAAGCCCTTGCATCCCTATACTCAGATGCTGCTTTCAGCCACGCCAAGCCTGCAACCGGACGCCAGCAAGCCACGCATCAAGATCCAGGGCGAGCTGCCGAACCCACTGGATCCGCCACCTGGCTGCGTGTTCCACCGCCGTTGCCCCTACGCAACTGAGCGCTGCAAGACAGAAGTTCCTGCCCTTCGTGATGTAGACAACCGTCAGGTTGCCTGCCATTACGCCGAAAACTTTCTTTGATCCAGGACAGCGCCAGACTTTTCAGTCTGGCGTCTACTCTCTCCTACGCTAATGGCCACCGGAATTTTTGTCGGTTGGCCTGCGTTTGCCTCAATTTCACCGAACTGCTAATCAATAAAAACAATCAAGTCAATTAGCGCTTAGTTTAATTAAACGATTGAGCCGTCTCATTCAGGCGCTAAGATCGCAAACTCTTTAAAGCATGGGAGTTAAAATGAAATCGCTGGCCAAGTTGATGGCGCCATTGATCGTGGCGATCGTCATTGCAGCCTTGCCGGTTCCCGAGGGGCTGGCACCGCACGCATGGCATTTCTTTGCTATATTTCTGGGCTGTGTGATCGGTCTGATCTTTGAACCCTTACCAGGTGCCGTCATCGGCCTGATTGGCGTGGTGGTTGCTGCGGTCCTGGCGCCCTGGGCTCTCTTCTCGCCCGAGCAACTGGCACAGCCGGGCTTCAAGGTGGCCGACAAGGCCTTTACCTGGGCCGTTTCCGGCTTCACCAACTCTACAGTCTGGCTGATCTTTGGCGCGTTCATGTTTGCCCTGGGTTACGAGAAGACCGGCCTGGGTCGCCGTATTGCCTTATGGCTGGTTAAAACCATGGGCAAGCGTACCCTGACGCTGGGCTACGCCATCATGCTGGCGGATACCGTTCTGGCCCCCTTTACGCCCTCTAATACCGCACGCAGCGCCGGTACGCTCTACCCTATTCTGCGTAACCTGCCACCGCTGTATGACTCGCACCCCAACGATCCCAGCATGCGTCGCATCGGCACCTACCTCATGTGGGTGGCGATTGCCTCAGCCTGTGTAACCAGCACACTGTTTCTGACAGGTATCGCCCCCAACCTGCTCGCCGTTGCCCTGGTGGAAAGCTCCACCGGCATTCGCATTACTTGGGGTGAATGGTTCATGGCCACCGCGCCGGTCGGCATCCTGCTGCTCGCCCTGTTGCCACTGTTGAGCTACTGGCTGTGCCCGCCCGAGTTGAAGTCCGGTGAGGTAGTGCCCAAATGGGCTGCCGAGGAGCTGGCCAAGATGGGCAGCCTGACGCGCAACGAAGTCATTCTGCTGATTCTGGTCGTCCTGGCGCTGGCCATGTGGATCTTTGGTACTGCCGTTATTTCACCCGCGCTGGTTGGTATGCTCGTGATCAGTCTCATGTTGATTATCGGCATCGTGACCTGGAACGATATCCTTAGTAATAAAGCCGCCTGGAACACCTTTGCCTGGTTCGCCACCTTGGTAGCTCTCGCAGACGGCCTGAACATGGTCGGCTTTGTGAAATGGTTCGGTATGCTGATGGCCAACTACCTGGGCCACTTCGATCCTACTGTGGCGATGGTCCTGCTCACGATTGCCTTCTACCTGCTGCACTACTTCTTCGCCAGTGCCACCGCGCATACCACGGCTCTGCTACCGGTTATGGTGGCCGCCGCCGCCAGTATTCCTGGCATCGACATGCATACCTTCGTATTGCTGCTTCTGCCCACCATCGGCATCATGGGCATCATTACGCCCTACGGTACCGGCCCTAGCCCGGTTTACTACGGCAGCGGTTATCTGCCTGGACCGATGTGGTGGCGCCTGGGTGCCATCTTTGGCTTCCTGTTCCTGGCTGCATGGCTGGGAATCGGCACGCCCTGGCTGCTGATGACGCGCTAAGCCGCTACGCTTTCGCGTCAGTCCATGAAAAAATGCGGCGCTTAACAAGCGCCGCATAGCTATCCACCAGCCATGCGGCCATCAGGAGCCCTGCATGGACCTTTCCGAACTTACTGCCCGCCTGCACGCCATTCGCGATGCCAATGAGTGGCGGCGTTATCACAGCCCGAAAAACCTGGTTATGGCTGCCGGCGTTGAGATGGCCGAGTTGGCTGAAATCTTCCAGTGGAAGACCGAAGAGGAATCCCGCCATTTAACGGCTGATCACCTTGAGCATGCCGGCCAGGAGATTGCAGACGTCGTGCTCTATCTGCTGCAACTCTGCGCAGAGCTCGGACTCGACATGGAGACAATCACTCGCGCCAAGCTGGCCGATAATGAGCGGCGCTTCCTGCCATGACCGATACCTTTTTCGATGACCGCGCCATCCGTTTCGCCGAAAAGATCTATGGCAATGCCAAAGGCGCCATCCGGCTGGCGGTACTCCAGGCCGACCTGAAGGAAGCCCTGCCTGAACGCTCGCTGCGGGTTCTGGATATTGGAGCAGGACTGGGCCATATGGCGCTCTGGCTGGCTGAACAGGGTCACTCCGTCACACTGGCAGAACCTTCAGCCCCGATGCTGGAGGGTGCTCGCCAACGCTTCGCCGAGGCTGGCCTTGAGGCAACGTTTATCGAGGCGCCCTGGCAGGAACTGAGTGAGCAGCTCACGACTCGCTTTGACTTGGTCATCTGCCACGCCGTACTGGAATGGCTGGCCGAGCCACATACGATTCTGCCAGTCCTCTCGCGCCTCACGGCTCCGGATGGTCTGCTTTCACTGGCATTCTACAACCGGGACGCGCTGATCTACCGGAACCTGCTCAAAGGCCATTTCAAAAAGCTCAAGCGCCAGGAATATGCGGGCGAAGGCAAGGGCCTGACACCTCAACAGCCACTTGATCCGCGGGAGCTGGAACGCGCCATGAGCAGTCGCTGGCAGATCGTGACCCGTAGTGGCGTTCGTGTTTTTCATGACTATATGCCAGTCGAATTTCAAGGTAAGGTCAACGAAGCCGATCTGATCGAAATGGAATTGGCCCATCGACGGCACCCTACATTTGCCGGGCTTGGTCGTTATCTGCACTGGATCTGCCAACCCGGCGCGTTAGAGGAGTGATCTATGCGTCGCCTGTTTGCCTGCGTGGTTATCAGCCTGGGGCTGACCGCCTGTCAGAGCCAGAATCCCTATATAGCCAGCGCCCTGCCTGAGCTTGCTGCGCCAGCACCTGCTGTTCCGGCACGTATCGACCCGAGCAGCTATCCAGCAGCCCCAGTCGACTATGGCCGCTACCGGAGCTGGGCCTGGTCACCCGAGGGCATTCGTGCCAGCGGTGATTCCTCTCAATCAATGGATACCAGCACTCTTCAGGAGGCCATCAGCGCCCAGCTCGATCAGCGCGGGCTCCGACCTGCGCCAACCGGTACGCGGCCTGATCTCTACGTGAGCGCAACGGTCAGACAGGAGCAACGTGTCGTATACGATACCGATTACTACGGAGGTGGTGTCGGCTATGGCGGCGGCTATCCGTATGGCTACGATCGTTGGGGCACGTATGGCGGAACAGGCTACAGCCAGACTCGCCCTCGGTATTATCAGGTTCAGGTGCTGAGCATCGAGCTGATCGATTCGCAGAGCCGCAAGAGAATATGGAGTGGCAGTGTCGAGGAACGGGGCGGCAATGATCAGAGCGCCCGGGTCCAGGCGATCCGCGAAGCCGCTCGTCGCGCGCTGGAGCAGTATCCACCGCATTGAAGATAAAGCGCATACGGCCTGGTCCCATGAGTAGTTATTGTTTCTTTTAAGCGCCCCTGGTCGGAGAATGATCATGATCCGTCGTTTGCTTGTTATCGCGTTTACGCTTGCCCTTGCCGCGTGTGAAACCAATACCGTCAACCGGGACTATGATCCCTCCCGTGACTATGCGGCCTACCGAAACTGGACCTGGGCCCAGCCTGCCGTCTCGTACAAGCCTGAAGACCCGCGGCTGAAAAGTGACTTGACCGAGCAGCGCATCAAGGATGCCGTAAGCAGCCAGCTTGATCAGCGCGGCTTACGCCCTGCCGCAGCGAACGGACAGGCAGACCTGAGGGTTCGGGCCTATCTGTTCACGGACGAGCGCCAAGGGCAAACCATGCGCACCGATCCTTACTGGGGTGGTCCCTGGGGATACTGGGGCCCTTGGGGTGGCGGTTATACCCAGACCCAGACCTTTACCTATCAGGTAACTACGCTGCAGATCGACCTGCTCGATGGCCGGGACGGAAAACTGGTATGGCGTGGCAGCACCGAGGTGTCATCTGACCAGACAGCTGATACCCCTGCGCAGCGTACTGCAACCATCCAGACAGCCGTTGGCAAGATCCTGTCGCAGTACCCACCTCACTGATGAATACCAAACTGACACATCGCGCGGCCACCCTTGATGATTTGCAGGCCGTGTGTCACTTTCCGCAAAGTCGTGAAGAGCTGTTTTACAGCTATCCCACAGCTCAGTGGCCACTAACAAGAGACCAACTGGCAGAGGCATATGCCAACCGCCAGGGCAGCACGGTTGTATTGCTGAACAATCGTCTGGCTGCATTCGCAAACTTCTTTCGCTGTCAACCAGGCGAACGGTGCGACTTGGGCAATTTAATGGTGGCACCCTGGGCACGACGCATGGGCATAGCGCAACACCTGATCGGAGTGATGGAGCAGCAAGCCTGCCAGCAGCATGGCGTGCGTTTTCTGCATGCTGCCTGTTTCAGCAACAATACGCCGGGCCTGTTGCTCTATACACATTTGGGCTATTTGCCGGTATCCATTGATGAGCGACGCGATTCCTCCGGACAACGAACAGCCCTGATACACCTGCGAAAACGTCTTTGAATGCGTTACCCGCTACATGCGGGCCAGCATGGCAAAGTCGCCGCCTACCTGCATAGGCGCTGCGCAACCGTAGGGCTCATATCCATACATACAGTCTGTCGAAGCGGCTGTAGAGGCTTCAGTCGATGGAGTCGAAGCTGGGTCAAGGCCAAGCCCACCCAGCAACACCGCTAACAAGGTCAGAAAAAGAAAGGCCGCGCCGGCTCTCGTCTTCATACGTCACCTCCACTGCATAGGCTGACAGCCTGGCGCCAGCAGAACAGGAGGCGTCACGCGCTGCCTTGTCCTATCCAGTATAGGTAAGATTCAGAAAAGCAAAGTCAGGCCAGGACATTCGGTCTAAAAGAAATGGCGGAAGGCAGTGAGAGTCGAACTCACCCGGGAACGGCTGCCGTCCCCAACCGGGTTTGAAGCCCGGCCGCGCCACCGGGCACGATTGCCTTCCATCAATCAACTCGCTTGTTCGACCTGAGCAGCCAGTGCGCTGTCTGGGCGGATCTTGCGCTCATCACCCATACGGCGAGTCAGACCGATCCGGTCGAAGAATTCGAGTATCTGGATTGTGCGCTTACGTCCGATCCCCAGACCATCCCTAAACGCGGCTGCACGAATGATCCCCTCTTCGCGCTCAAGACGCAACGTCAATCGTACCAAATGGTTTATCGTATTTTCAGGATAGAAGAGATCCTTGACGATCTGCTGCAGCTGTCCCAGGCGTGCCAGCTTGCGTAGCAGATGACGAACCCCTGCTTCGTCCTCACCAATTTCCCGGGCCAGATCACGTACCCAGGGGGGATCAAAGCGGCCTGCTTCGAGAAGAGGCCAGAGCTTTTCTTTCAGCGCCTCTTCGGCCTCGGTCAGACGAACCCGATGGCCCGGCAGGTGCAGCCACGGCCCGCTCGCCTCGATCTGGCTGGACGCCATCAGGCTTTCCAACAACGCAATGAACACAGGCCGGTCCAGTTGCGGCAAGGCAAAACGACGTAATCGATCACGATCAGGCCCTAGCTCATCGGGCTGTTCGACATGAAAGGTTCCGAGCCGCTCTAACAGCGTAGACTGCAAGTGCTGCCAGCGGGTCGCATCGAACAGACGGATACCCTGTCGGGTAGCAACTTCCATGACATGTTCAGGCAGTTGCCAGCGCGCCCTCGGTCGATTGAACTGGCGCTCCAGCACGGCAGGCGCTACGCCATTGTCCGCCTGTTTGAGCAACTCCGGCAGTGCGTCTTCAAAGGAGCCCTGACGCAATGCCTCAAGCTGTGCCAGACGTGTGGGAGTACGCCGATTGCGGGCAGGCCCGAAAGGATCCAGCACACGTCCACCGCCAATGGTTCGCTGCGCGGATTGATCCCGCAGCACCAGATGGTCACCATGAGCAGCCTGTAGCGGCGAGTTGAGCACCAGCTGCGCCAGTGTGCGCCCACCAGGCGTCAATACACCCTCATCCTCCAACAGCGCCACCCGACCGGTCAGATTCTGGGCGCCCAGATGCACATGGACAGGGGTCCAGTGGGCCAGCGCTTTACCTTCGCTGCCAAGCAGGTGCAAATCAATATCGACACGGGTAGACGGCGCGTGGAGGGCTTCATCGAGCAGCCAATCGCCTCGCCGGATCTGTTCGACATTGAGCCGTTCACCCGCCAGGTTTACTGCCACCCGCTGCCCTGCGTGGGCAATCTGGGCCTCTCGATTTTGCGCATGCAGGCCACGCACACGCACGCGACGCCCCAGCGTGCCCAATAACAACTCATCGCCGACGGCAACACGACCGTCGAAAGCCGTTCCCGTGACCACCACCCCGGCACCCGAGACGCTGAAGACACGGTCGACTGCAAGCCTGAAATACCCTTGGTCGCTGCGGGCCAGTGCCTGTTCAGCCTGATCCAGAAGCGCTGCACGCAGTGCCTCGATACCCACTCCCGTCTGGCTGGAGACCGGAAATACCGGAGCCCCGGCAAGCGGGCCGTCTGCTAACAGTGCATCAATTTCTTCCCGTACCGCGTTAACACGCGCAGCCTCAACCCGATCCGTTTTGGTCATGGCGACCATCGCACGGCGTATGCCCAGCAATTCAACAATGGCCAGATGTTCGCGTGTTTGTGGCATCACACCGTCATCGGCAGCCACGACCAGTAACACCAGATCAATTCCACTGGCCCCGGCCAGCATGTTATGAACAAACCGCTCGTGGCCAGGAACATCGATAAACCCGGTCAGCTCTCCATTCCCCAGATCCGAGTAAACGTACCCCAGGTCAATGGTGATGCCTCGCTCCTTTTCCTCACGGCGACGATCGCCCTCCACACCCGTCAGGGCTCGGATGAGGGACGTCTTGCCGTGGTCGATATGGCCCGCTGTTCCAACGATCATGCGTCCCACTCCCCAACCGATAGCGCTCCCAGCTGCCCCAGAAAGCCGGCCTCGTCATCGAGCTGACGCAGATCAAGCCAAAGCGCATCGTCATCGATACGTCCGATCACGGGGATAGGCAGCTGTCGCAAGGCCTCTTCCAGCAGACGCAGCGCACGGCCTCGCAGGCGCTTGGAGCTATTCGGCCGCATGCACAACGCTGCGCTGGGCAGACGAGCCACCGGCTGGGTACCACTGCCGATCATGCCGAGCGTGAGCTCACTCGTTACCTGCCAACGCTCGCCCAGTGCCTGAGATAAAGGACGCATTACCCGCTGAACCTGACTATCAATATCCCCCTGGCCACGGGAGAGTAATCTGAGGCTGGTCAGCTTTTCACCCAAACGATCCGGGTCTCGATAAAGCGCCAACACCGCCTCAAGTGCAGCCAAGGTGATCTTGTCGACTCGCAAAGCACGTTTGAGGGGGTTTTTCTTGATGCGGGCGATCAGGTCCTTATGCCCGACGATAATTCCACACTGCGGACCACCGAGCAGCTTATCGCCGCTAAAGGTCACGATATCAGCGCCATCGCGTAGCGCTTCCTGGACGGTTGGCTCCTTGGGCAATCCCCAACGGGTGAGGTCTACCAGAGAGCCGCTCCCCAAGTCCTCCAGCAAGGGGACTTCATGGGCGCGAGCAACAGAGGACAGTTCGGGAGTTGCCACACTGCTGGTAAACCCTTGAACCGTATAATTGCTGGTATGTACACGCATGAGCAGCCCGGTACGCTCGGTAATGGCGCTCTCGTAATCCTTGGCGTGGGTACGGTTGGTCGTACCGACCTCGATCAGCCTTACATTGGCGCGCGCCATGATGTCCGGAATACGAAAAGCGCCACCGATCTCGATCAACTCGCCACGCGAAATGATGCCTTCCTTGCGAGCGCCAAGACTGTTAAGGGCAAGCAATACGGCGGCGGCATTGTTGTTGACCACCGTCACCGCTTCGGCGCCGGTCAGCTCACGGATCAATCCCGCAATCAGGTCGTCGCGGTCACCGCGCTTGCCGGTATTGAGGTCAAACTCAAGATTGAGCGGGTAGCGAGCAGCTAGGGTCATCGCATCGATGGCCTCTTCAGGCAGCAGCGCACGCCCAAGATTGGTATGGAGAACAGTTCCAGTCAGGTTGAATACGCGTCGGACCTGACGCTGGTTTCGGGCAGCCAATCGCTCCCCGGCCCGGCCTGTCAGAACGGCTTCATCAACATCCGCCTCGCTGATCTGTCCCTGTCGAAAAGGCTCACGCAGCTCATCGAGCAGCTCGCGAAAGGTCTTGAGCAATGCTTCACGACCATAGCGGTCCAGGAGCGATGTCGCAGCGGGATGACGTAACAGACGATCAACAGAAGGCAAACGGACGGCTGTCATGCAGGCCTCATAACAAGAACATGAGCCTGGAGTTTACAACCGGATGCAGCATCGCGCATGCGCACGTAGCAAGACCAACACTTCAGCCCTGTAAAAGAAAGGCTGGCAGAGCCCGCCGCTATGAGCGAAGCGGACTCTGTTTATCAGGAATCAGCCGCCGGGAGCCAGCAGCAGATTAGGGGCCTGACGGTGATAACCTTCCTCATCGAGCCGCATGTCTAGCGCCAAGCTGGCCAGATCGGCTGACACGGCCTCCGCCTCGGTATCATGCTCCAGATACAGCAGCTTGAGGTAGGTTTCGCAGCTGGGACAAGCTTCCGCTCGCAGCGGTGCCTTTTCGGCCAGAACCGCATCGTTTTCCAGCGAAAAGTAACCCAACTCCTTGCTGTTTTCGCACTGGGTGCACTTTACCCGCACGTAATGCCATTCACACGAGCACAGTGAGCAACTCAGGTAGCGAAGACCATTGAGCTTGCCGCGGTGGCGAATCACACCGGCTACCGGAAGCGAGCCACAGGCTGGGCAATGGGTCTGGCTTTTGGATTCACGAAACTTGTCCGTCTCGATCTGAAACAGCCAATTTGTCCAGGCAACCTGTAGCGCTGCGCCCAGGAAAGGCACCAGTGCCGCTGGAACCTGGTCGTACTGCCCGCTGACCAAGGCAATTGCCCACACTTTGCGCTGCCCGGCGTCCGCTGTACGAATCTGCTCAAGCGCTTCCTGTACGGCCGTATTGCCTTCGGGGGCCTGATACACCTTCAGTACGGCGTCTAGAACACCTAGCCACGCCTCTTCGCGGACCAGCGTATCGCAGCTCAGCGGGGGCAGGCCGTGATGCTGGCTCTGCTCAATCCGCTTAGCCTCCAGCGGAAGGTTTTCCAGGTTGTCGAAAACCTGCTGCTGAGCACGGCAGATGCCACTGACAAGCAGCAAGTAATCACGGAGCGGGTTACCGTCCGCCAACTTTTCCAAACGCTCGGCACGGTAGCTGAACGCATTTTTCGGCGGCAGGTTGATGAAGGGAGGCGTTACGGCTGAGGCTTCGATCTGCCCCGGTTCGAGAATCTGACCTGACACGCAGGAAACCTCTTCGGTGATGGGAGCCGCCACAGACCTCCTGGTCCGTGACGGCGACAACCATGCCAGGCATGGCTACACGTTTGACGCCTGTTCATGGCCTGCCAAAACAGGCCATGAAGGGACTTTTACTTCTTGTCTCGCGTGATGTCCTTGTACCAGAGCGAGTGATGCTTCTTGGCCCAGAGGAGGCTGACCTTACCGTGCAGCATGGCACCAATCGAACCCTTGATCCAGATACCGGCATAGATATGCACGATGATCGACAGGATCAACAGGAAAGCTGCAGCCGCATGGGCCAGTGCCGCCAGACGGATACCACCAATCGGGAAGAAATGGCTGAAGTACTCACGCCAGATCACGATCCCGCTGAGCATCAGTACCAGCATGGAAGCCAGCAGTACCCAGAACAACACTTTCTGTCCCGGATTGTACTTGCCGATTTCGGGCAACTTATCTTCCCGGTTGTTCAGCACGTCACCGATCTGCTTGACCCACTGCATATCCCGCTTTTCCAGGATATTGTGATGCCAGAAGCGGATCACGAGTCCCATGAAGAACAGGAACATCGCCACACCCATGAAGGGGTGAAGAATCCGTGTCCACGGTCCGCCGCCGAACAGGTTGGTCAGCCAGAACAGCGCTGGATGGAACAGCGCCAGCCCCGACAGGCCTGCCATGAAGAACAGTATAGCCACCGCCCAGTGATTGGTGCGCTCACTGGCACCGTAACGAACGATCTCTTTTTTCATTTGAAGGCTCCTGGAGCGTCTCCCCCGCCTGCGAGGGAGACGTTATCTCAGCGTTTGGTCGGATCGAACGTCTTCACCGACGTGTCCTGGGACTTTTTCTCCACCTGCTCGGCGGCGGCATCGTGATGCGCCTCATCCTCTTCGTCCGCACGGTTCGGTCCGATACGTACGTAGTGGAAGAAGCCCGCCAGCACCGCAGCGCCCATGGCAAGCAGCGATAACGGCTTGGTGATGCCTTTCCACAGGCTTACCATCGGGCTGATGGCCGGATCGTTCGGCAGGTTGTTGTACAACGCAGGCTGGTCGGCGTGGTGCAACACGTACATGACGTGCGTACCGCCTACACCCGCCGGGTCGTACAGACCGGCGTTCTCGTAACCACGGCTCTTCAGATCGACAATGCGCTCCTCAGCATGGTGCTTCATGTCTTCCTTGGTACCAAATGTAATGGCACCCGTCGGACAGGTCTTCACGCACGCAGGCTCAAGCCCTACGGACACACGGTCGGAACACAGGGTGCACTTGTACGCCTTGTGATCCTTCTGCGAGATCCGCGGAATGTTGAACGGACAACCCGTAATGCAGTAGCCGCAGCCAATGCAATGGTCCTGGTTGAAGTCAACGATACCGTTGGCATGCTGGATGATCGCTCCCGGGCTCGGGCACGCCTTGAGGCAGCCCGGCTCGGCGCAATGCATACAGCCGTCCTTACGGATCAGCCACTCCAGATCGCCGGCCTGGTTCTCATGCTCGGTAAAGCGCATGAGCGTCCAGGTATCAGAGGTCAGGTCGGCCGGGTTGTCGTACGTACCATGGTTGTGCCCCACCTCATCACGCAGCTCGTTCCACTCTGAACACGCCACCTGGCAGGCCTTGCAGCCAATGCACTTAGAGACGTCGATCAGCTTGGCGACCTCCTCCACCTGACGGATGGAGGAAGGCGTGGTCGTCGTCGCGGATTGGGCAACGATTTCTTGAAGTGCCATTTATGCCTTCTCCACGTTGACGAGGAACGATTTCGATTCGGGCGTTTGCGAGTTGCCATCGCCGACGAATGGAACCAGTGTGTTGGTCAGGTAACCGTGACGCGTCAGACCTGAGAAGCCCCAGTGCAACGGAATACCAATCTGGTGCACGGTTTGGCCGTTCACTTCCAATGGCTTGATCCGCTTGGTCACCACCGCGACGGCCACAATGTAACCACGCTTGGAACTCACCCGAACCTTGTCGCCTGCCGCTATGCCCTTCTCCTTCGCCAGCGCTTCGCCGATCTCGACGAACTGCTCGGGCTGGACAATCGCATTCAAACGGCAATGCTTTGTCCAGAAGTGGAAGTGCTCGGTCAGACGGTACGTGGTCGCCGCATACGGGAACTTGTCGGCCTTGCCGAACGACTCCCATACGGAGGGCAGAACACGAGCGGCCGGGTTGCTGATCACTTTGTTGTTCTTCGGATGCATCGGGTTAACCCCGATCGGCGTCTCGAAGGGCTCGTAGTGCTCAGGGAACGGACCTTCGGCCATCTTGTCGACGGCGAAGAAACGCGCCACACCTTCCGGGTTCATGATGAACGGATTCATACCGGCTTCCGGTGCGCTGTCCGGCTTGAAGTCTGGAACGTCAGCGCCGCCCCAGTTCTTGCCGTTCCACCAGACCAGCTTCTTGTCCGGTCCCCATGGCTTACCGCTTGGGTCGGCCGAGGCACGGTTGTACAGAATCCGGCGGTTCATCGGCCACGCCCATGCCCAGCCCAGACTCTGACCGACACCATAGGGATCGCTATTGTCACGGCGCGCCATTTGGTTGCCTTGCTCGGTCCAGCTGCCACAGAAGATCCAGCAGCCCGAAGCCGTTGTACCGTCGTCCTTGAGCTGAGCGAAGCCCGACAGCTGTTGGCCAGCCTTGGCCACTACCGCGCCAGTGGCATCGGTAACGTCCTTGACGGCATAACCGTTGAACTCCTTGGCCAACTCCTCGGGAGACGGCTCGTGCGGAATCTTGTACGGCCAGTACAGGTTCAGGATCGGATCCGGATAGGCACCGCCCTCCGTGCGATACATCTCGCGCAGCTTGAGGAACATTTCCGACATGATGGTCACATCGGTACGCGCCTCACCGGGTGCTTCAGCGCCCTTCCAGTGCCACTGCAGCCAACGGCTACTGTTGACCAGAGAGCCATCTTCTTCAGCGAAGCAGGTCGTGGGCAAACGGAACACTGCGGTCTTGATGCTGGCGGTATCAACGTTGTTGTACTCGCCGGCATTACGCCAGAACTCGGAGGTTTCGGTTGCCAGCGGGTCCATGATGACCAGCCACTTCAACTTGGCAAGCGCAGCCACTACGCGATTCTTGTCCGGCAACGATGCGATCGGGTTGAAGCCTTGGCAGAAATAGCCACGGACTTCGCCACGAGACATCATGTCGAACATCTTCATCACGTCATAACCGGCACCCGGTACGTCCAGCTTGGGCAGATAGTCGTAGCACCAGTTGTTTTCAGCGGTCGCCGCATCGCCATACCAGGCCTTCATCAGGCTGACATGGAATTTGCCGTAATTCTGCCAATAGGACATCTGGCCAGGACGAAGCGGTTTGAGCGCACGCTTGGTGATGTAAGCGTTAAAGTCCTGCTCACCATCATTGCCCAGCGTCATGTAGCCCGGCAGAAGGTTCGACAGCAGACCCAGGTCGGTCAGACCCTGGATGTTGGAGTGACCGCGCAGTGCGTTCACACCGCCACCCGGCAGACCCACGTTACCCAGCAGCAGCTGAACCATTGCCGCTGTACGGATGATCTGGGCGCCCACAGAATGCTGCGTCCAACCCAGGGCGTACAGAATGGTCATGGTCTTGCCAGGCTGCGAGGTCTCGGCGATTTCCGCCCAGATCTTCAGCATGCGATCCTGCGGCATACCGCAGATATTGCTGGCAACTTCCGGTGTGTAACGGCTGTAGTGCTTCTTCATCAGCTGGAAGACGCAACGCGGGTGTTCCAGGGTCGGATCGACCTTGGCAAAACCATCCGCGCCCTTCTCATAGCTCCAGGTGGACTTGTCGCTATAGGTGCGCTTCTCGGCGTTGTAACCGCTGAACAGACCGTCCTCGAACGTGAAACCTTCGTTCACGATGAAGGAGACGTCAGTGTAGTTACGAACGTATTCGTGCTGAATCTTATCGTTTGTGATCAGGTAATTGATCAGGCCGCCCAGGAACGCAATGTCCGAGCCGGTACGAATCGGCGCGTAATAATCCGATACGGAAGCCGTACGGGTATAACGCGGATCGACCACGATCAGGCGTGCCTTGTTATGGGCCTTCGCTTCGGTCACCCACTTGAAGCCGCACGGATGCGCTTCAGCGGCGTTTCCGCCCATCACCAGAATCAGGTTGGCATTACGAATATCCGTCCAGGTATTCGTCATGGCGCCACGGCCATATGTCGGGGCAAGACTTGCCACCGTCGGGCCGTGTCAAACGCGAGCTTGGTTATCGAAACCGACTAGACCAAGGTTACGAACGACTTTCTGAGTCAGATAACCGGCTTCGTTGGAAGCAGCGGACGCAGCCAGGAAGCCAACGGACGTCCAACGGTTAACCGTCTGGCCCTGAGCATTCTTGGTGATGAAATTGGCGTCACGCTCTTCCTTGACCAGTTTGACGATGCGATCCATCGCCTCTTCCCAGGAGATGCGCTTCCACTCGTTGGAGCCTGCTTCGCGGACCTCGGGATACTTCAGTCGATTCGGGCTGTGGATGAAGTCCAACAGACCGGCACCTTTCGGGCACAGCGTACCGCGGTTCACCGGATGATCCGCATCGCCTTCGATGTGAATGATGTTTTGCGCAACGTTCTTGGCCTTATCGCCATGGCTGTACATAACCAAGCCACAACCCACAGAGCAATAAGGGCAGGTGTTACGCGTTTCGATGGTGCGCGCCAGTTTGAAATGGCGCACCTGTTCGGCAAAAGCTGGCGTCGGTGCCATGCCTAGTGCCGCCAGGCTAGATCCTGCAAGGCCGATACCCGCGACCTTGAAGAATTGCCGACGGTTCATATCCACGTCTTGACTCCTCATCAGAAGTGAAGTGCGATTCTTCGCCGCACCCCTGAGCAAAATATAACCAATCGAAGCGGTGGCAACTAGCCAGTTATCCGATTATTTTGCTCTTTTGGGAACTTTCGCAGAGCACTTCTGTCAGAGGCGCGCTCCGAAACTTCTGATTTTGTTATCGGCCTAATACAGCAAGTCTTTAATGCTGTCTGCACCTTTTTACATTTTGTGTTAAGGTCGCTCCCTCGTTTATTTCGAAGGCTGAAGACAGGTCTAATGACACTGCTTAACCCTCTTTGCTGGCTGCCTACGCCGCCATAGCGCTTTCCCCTCCTCGCCTGTACCGCTGACGCAGGAAGCACCCGTCAGTGCGGTATTTGCTGCGCGCCTTTCAGGCCCAGCACTTGTCTTTTTTCAACGTGTCATAACCCATGGGCTTCGCATGCCGTCTGCTCGGCGTGCGGGTTTTGGCTTTTGCTTTGGTACCTGCAATGCTGCATACCCTCAAGAATCACTGGTTCTACAATCTGCGCGGCGACATTCTTGCCGGCCTGGTCGTTGCTCTTGCGCTCATCCCAGAGGCCATCGCCTTTTCCATCATTGCTGGCGTCGATCCGAAAGTCGGCCTGTATGCGTCCTTCTGTATCGCGGTGACCATCGCCTTCGCAGGGGGTCGTCCCGGCATGATCTCGGCAGCGACAGGCGCGACTGCCCTGCTCATGACCACCCTCGTGCGCGATCATGGCCTCCAATACCTGCTTGCCGCTACGCTGCTGACTGGCGTTATCCAGATCATCATCGGCTTTCTGAGGCTGGGCTCGCTGATGCGCTTTGTCTCGCGCTCCGTAGTGACCGGCTTCGTTAATGCACTGGCTATCCTGATTTTCATGGCGCAACTGCCTGAACTGACCCATGTCACCTGGCATGTCTATGCCCTGACGGCGGCTGGCTTGGGCATCATTTATCTGTTTCCCTACGTACCCACACTAGGCAAGTTCATTCCCTCGCCACTGGTCTGCATCCTGCTGCTGACGGCCCTCTCGATGTATCTGGGTCTTGATGTACGCACCGTAGGTGACATGGGTGAACTGCCTGACAGCCTGCCGGTATTTCTCCTGCCTGACGTGCCGCTCAACCTGGATACCCTGCTGATCATCCTCCCCTACTCGGCTGCCATTGCCGTGGTAGGCCTGCTGGAGTCCATGATGACTGCCACTATCGTGGATGACCTGACCGATACGTCCAGCGATAAGAACCGTGAATGCAAGGGCCAAGGGCTGGCCAATATTGTTTCGGGCCTTCTGGGCGGAATGGCAGGCTGCGCGATGATCGGCCAGTCAGTTATTAACGTGAAGTCTGGCGGCCGCTCCCGTCTATCCACTCTCGTAGCCGGAGTATTCCTGCTGATTCTGGTGGTTTTCATTGGGGATTGGGTCTCGCGCATTCCCATGGCTGCACTGGTTGCCGTCATGATCATGGTCTCTATCGGCACCTTTAGCTGGGACTCCATCCGTAACCTGAAAAAATACCCCCTATCCACCAATATAGTGATGCTAGTCACCGTGGCTGTGGTGGTTTTCACGCATAACCTCGCCTTTGGTGTGCTCACCGGTGTACTGCTGGCTTCGCTGTTTTTTGCCAACAAGGTGGCGTTCTACCTGACGGTAGAGAGTCGACTGGAAAATGGGCAAAAACGGATCTACGACGTAAAAGGGCAGGTTTTCTTCGCATCGACTACTCGTTTCAACGCAGCATTCGACCTGAAGGAAGCGGTTTCCCATGTAGTGATCGACCTGACCCATGCCCACTTCTGGGACATCACAGCGGTTTCGGCACTGGATAACGTCGTTCTCAAGTTCCGTCGGGAAGGTGCGCACGTGGAGGTCATTGGCCTGAACCAGGCCAGCGCTACGCTGGTCGACCGCTTTGGCATCCATGACAAACCGGACGCGGCCAACAAAGTGATAGGCCACTAGATATCGCGTTTTGAATGCTACTGATCGAGGAACAGTAATGAACAGGATCATCGCCTGTATCGATGGCTCCCCTGCAACACGAGGTGTTTGCGATTATGCTGCCTGGGCCAGCCTGAAGCTGGGCACCCCCATACATCTGCTGCATGTGCTTGACCGCAAACATTATCCTGCCGATTCTGACCTGAGTGGCACTATCGGGCTGGGCAGCCGGGAGCACCTGTTGGACGAGTTGGCCAGACTGGATGAGAAACGCAGGGGGCTAGGTCTCAAGCAAGGGCAGCTTCTACTGGAAGCGGCTCAGGAGCATGTTACCAAGCTGGGCGCTCAGGAAACCGATACGCTGCAGCGGCACGGAGACTTTCTCGATACGCTGCGGGATATGCAGGCGCAAAGCGCTCTTTTCGTCATGGGTCGACTGGGCGAGGAAACCCCACCGGCGCGGCTGATCGGTAGCCATTTAGAAAGCGCAATCCGCACCCTGACCCGTCCGATTCTTGTGACACCGGTAGCGTTTGAGATCCCTCAGCGCGTTATGCTGGGCTTCGATAACAGTAACAGTGCGCGAAAGGCACTCGAGCTTATGGCCGAAAGCCCGCTATTTCGGGGTTTGGAGTGCCATATCGTGACCGTCGGAAAGGATAACGCCGAAAATCGTCAGCCTCTTGAAGATGCAGCCACTATCCTGCGCTCTGTGGGTCTGAGCGCTGTGACCGCCATCGTCGAAGGCGATGTAGAGCTTGCGCTTGAGAAGTACCGCAAACAGCAGGAAATTGGCCTGACGGTCATGGGCGCCTACGGACATTCCCGATTACGACACTTCTTCATGGGTAGCAATACCGGCAATATGCTGCGTACGGCCGGCGGCGCCTTACTGGTGGTGCGCTAACGGCAGCCCTTCGGCATGAACAAAGCATAACTTGTTGCCCTCAGGGTCGCGGCAGTACGCGCCATAGTAATCTGGCGCGTACTGTGGCCTTAGCCCCGGAGCGCCTTCATCGGAGCCGCCATGCAACAGCGCCTGACGCCATGCGGCATCCACTTTGGTCTGTGAGGGAGCCGCAAAACTTACCTGCGTTCCGTTACCCACCGAAGCGGGTTTTCCATCAAAGGGAAACTGGATAAAGAACTGCGGCCATCGCTGCCCGGGATACTGCCAGCCAGCACCCTCGGGACCACCGTCTTGCTCGTTGGGCATACGAATCATGCCAAGCTCGCTCAAAACAGCGTTGTAAAAGGCCGTCATGCGTGACAGATCGTGAATGCCAAGCTGGATGTGACTGAACATGGGCGCCTCCGTAATCAGGACTTCTTTCAGCCTAGCAGCAGGTTGACCTCAGCGGTTTACCACCTTGGCCGGCAGCGCCAGTACAAGCAGGCAGCTGAGCAGCAGCGAACCAGCAAAGCACCAGAGCGCTACGGCGCTGCTATGCGTCAGATCCAGCACAAACCCCATCAGCGAGTTGCTGACCAGACCCGCAATGTTGGCTAGCGAACAGGCCAGGGCAAAGCCGGTCGCAGCCGCCGTCCCCTTGAGAAAGGTGGCCGGCAGGCTGAAAAAGACCGGGACGGCGCCAATGATCGCAGCCGAGGCGATTCCGAACAGCAGCACCAGCATCATGACGTCCTGGGAGAAGAAGGTGCTCATGGACAGCGCCGCAGCCCCTACGATGAACGGCACGATGATATGCCAGCGGCGCTCCCGAAAACGGTCCGAGCTTGCGCCAATGGCCAGCATGCCGATCAGCCCCATGAGGCTAGGAATGGCGGTAAGCCATCCGATATGCACGGTATCGGTTACCCCAGCGCCCTTGATGAAGGTTGGCAGCCAGAACCCCATGGCATAGGCACAAAGCAGAATTGAAAAATCGATTCCGCCCAGCATCCAGACCTTGATGTCCCAGAATCCGTCGCGAAAACGATAGGGCGTATTGGGTCGATCGGATTCATCTTCCTCAAGCTTCTGCAACAGCACCTGTTTCTGTTCTGCGCTCAGCCAGGCGGCTTCGCTGATGGTGTTGGGCAGCACCCAGAAAGTCAAAATACCCAGAACCACTGTAGGCACGGCTTCCAGCAGAAAGAGCCATTGCCAGCCCTGCAAGCCGTTGACCTGATGGAAATGGCTCATGATCCAACCCGAAATCGGCCCGCCAATCAGGCTCGACAGCGGCAGACCAATCATGAACAGTGCAATGACGCGGCTTCGGCGATAAGTAGGGAACCACTGGGTCAGGTAAAACAGAACACCAGGCAAAAAGCCCGCTTCGGCGGCCCCTAGAAGAAAACGCAGGAGGTAGAACTGCCACGCCTCGGTCACAAACATCGTGGCGCCCGACAATAACCCCCAGGTGATCATGATTCGGGCAATCCAGATACGGGCGCCGACACGCTCCAGCACCAGGTTACTGGGCACCTCGAACAGGATATAGCCGACGAAGAAGAGCCCTGCCCCCAACCCGTAAGCCGTCTCGGAAAGATGCAACTGATCAAGCATTTGCAACTTTGCGAATCCGATGTTGATACGGTCCAGGTAGGCAGCCAGGTAACAGAAACAGAGAAACGGAATGAGTCGCCAGATAACAAGACGGTAAGTCCCTGCCTCGTCAGCAGTGCAATGTTGGGTAGAACCGTGACGTACTTCCGACATACACATCCCTTCTAAGCGAATGCCAGGATCCGAACCATGGCAGACAGAGTGGAAAGCTGCTTCTCAAGGGGCATCACCGCCGCTATGCATGTGCTTTCCCGAGTGGCCGGAGAGCTTATCGATTTACAGGCAAAGCGCAACTGGCCATCTCCCTCCTGCAAATGGGAATGGCCAGAGGCTATCCGTCAATAAACGTCCCGCTTGTAGCGCCCCTCCTCCTGCAACCGCTCCAGGCCCGATTCGCCCAGGATCTCAACCAGGGCGGCATGTACACCTCGCGCCATGCCCTGCAAGCTGCCACAGACGTAAATGACCGCGCCTTGCTCGACCCAGGCTCGGACGTCTTCTGTGGATTCCAGCAAGCGATCCTGAACATATACCTTGTCTTCCTGATCACGGGAAAAAGCCAGATCAAGCCGGGCAAGCTGCCGATGCGCCAGCCAGCGCTCCAATTCTTCCTGGTAGAAGAAATCATGCCCACGATTCCGCTCACCGAAGAGCAGCCAGTTCCGGCTGTGTCCTGCGTCAATGCGCGCCTTGAGCAGTGCCCGTAAGCCGGCTATCCCCGTGCCGTTGCCAATAAAGAGCGCAGGCCGATCGTCATGAGGCATATGGAACGCGGGATTAGGTCTTAGGCGTGCCATCAGGTGCCCACCCTCTGGAGCATGGGTGGTCAGCCAGCCAGACGCGATACCCAACTGCCCACTTCGTTTGCGCTCCTGGCGAATGATCAGTGACATAGTCCCCTCAACGGGCAGGGATGCAATTGAATACTGCCTGACCGCCAAAGGCAGCAGCGCCTCAACCAATCCCTGTGCGTGCATGCCTACCATCTGGTGCACGTCCTCAGGCAGAAAACGTGTTGCCAATGCCTGATCCAACGGCAACTCGATCCCGTCCAGCCATACAAGGGAATCTGGAGAAAGTCCCAATGGACTTAGCCATTCCTGTACGAATGACACAGGATAACGCGGCAGTATTTCGATAAGGTCGCCGGCTGCCCACGAGCAATTTGCCGGCATTTGGAGATCGACCCTGAAGACGGGCCATCCCTGCCCTCTGGGGTTCAAGCACTGACGGGCCGACAGGTGATAATCCTGGAACGGAGCAGTAGCTGGTTGGATATGCGCCACGGCACCCAACTCGCCCAGGCGAGACTGCCATAGACCCAAGGCAACCTCATCGTCCCGGTTTACCTCAACCGTATCGAACAGGCTATGAGCGCCCTGCCCGCTCAGCCAACGCTGCAGACGTCGTCCGAACGCACAGAAATCCGGATATTGCCGATCCCCTAGCGCCAGCACACCGTAGGAGAGCTGCTTCAGGGACACCGCCTGCCGTAATACGGCGCGCTCGAATTTGCGGGCATTATCTGGAGCCTCGCCATCACCAAAGGTGCTGACGATAAATAATGCCTTGCGAGCCGCCGTCAAGGCATCAGAATTGAGCTGAGCCAGCGGCTTTACCGTTGCTGGCTGGCCTGCAGCCTGTAGCTGGCCGGCGGTTTGCCAGGCCAGTTGCTCCGCCAAACCGCTCTGACTGGCAAAGCCGATCAACCAGGGCTCATCCTCTGTTGCCGTAGGTATGACTTCGCGACGAGCCTGGCGAATCCCCTTTTTCTTTCGGCGGCGATCCAGATAGAGCAACCAGCCCGTGATAAAGAACAAGGGCATGGCGAGGCTGGCTAGAAACATTAGCAGCCGCCCCGGCAACCCGAAGTATTCTCCCGTGTGCAGCGCATAGATGCTGCCCAGCAGCTGCCCGCCGATGCTCTTGTCAGCGTAGCGCTCATGGCTGCGGACCGCGCCGGTTTGCGGGTCCAGGTCCAGCTTGTTGAGTGCTCGTAGATGATCGGCATTCTGAAGGCGATAAAAGACTATTGCCGGCTGACCGGCTGCCGAGGGCAGGCGTAAGGTATAACCTTCCAGCGTCGGACCGGCCGCTTGCTGCACGCTTGCCCAAAGGGCCTCATGATTGATGATGGGTGGCACCCCGTTTGGCTGAGGACGTTCCGGCCTGCCGCCTTTGCGCTCGCCTCGCTGCTCGGCAGGCGCATCATCCAACAACCGGATCAGGCCGTTGCGGTACCACTCGTAGGACCAGAAGAGCCCCGTGAGCGCCGCCAGCAGATAGAGCATAAGGCACCAGGTGCCTGCGACAGCATGCAGGTCCCAATTGAAGCTGCGCCCTTTACGGGCCCAATCCAAGGTCAACCAGGCGCGCCAGCTGGCAACCTGTTTAGGCCAGCGAAGATAGAGACCAGACAAACAGAAGAATACGAGCATCAGGGTACAGGCACCCACAATCGCCTTGCCGGTTTCTCCCACAGCAAGAAAACGATGCAATCGCAGCATGAGCCCAAAGAATTCGGCGCCAATCGGTTCACTCAATACCTCACCGGTATAGGCATCGACAAAGCGCATAGGCCCGCGCCGCTCTCCCGGCGGGGGCTCGAGAAATACGCGGACATTACTGTTGAGCACCAGATCGGCCCATAGCCCGGTTACCTTTTTACCCTCGTACGCCTCGACGCGCTTGATAAGCTCATAAGGTGCCAGCGCATTTCCAGCCATTCGCTGCTCTACCGCTGCAGAACGATTGATCAGGTTCGATATCTCCGGCTCGAACGAATACGCAGCGCCGGTCACGCCTATGATGACCAGCACCAGTCCTGCCGTGATGCCCATAAACCAATGCAGCTGGAAGAGAAGCTTTTTCATTTAAATCACTCGATCCACGAGCCATTCAAAACCAGAGCGCGTGTGCCATATGCGCCTGACAAGTAAGAGATATCCATACAAAAAGCCCGGCTCACAGGAGCCGGGCCATGCACTTTTCCATCAGAAATGGAAGTTGGCACTCAGGAGCGCTGTACGTCCGGGCGCTACGTGCGCCATATGGGTTGAGTACACTTGGTCGAAATAACGTTTGTCCGTCAGGTTCTGCACATTCAACTGCAGATCCAGATTCTTCGTCACGCGGTAAGCCGCCATCGCGTCATAGCGCGTGTAGGAGGGAATGTAGGTCGAGTTGGCCGTATTACCGAACTGACGATCCACATACGTAGCGCCACCCCCCACTGTGAAATCCTGAGTGACATCATAAGTTGTCCACAGAGTAAAGTTATTTTCCGGTGTCTGAGGCATCTTATTGCCTTCATCGGAAGTGGTGGTCGACTTGCGGATCTCGCTATCCAAGTAGGTGTAACCGCCGAATACTTTCCAGTGAGGCGTCAGCTTGCCACTGAAGCCCAGCTCCACGCCCTGGACACGCTGCTCGCCGTCCAGTACTTGCGATATGTTGGCGTCTGCGCTGGCAACGCGAGCATTGGTCTTGTCTGTACGGAACAAGGCCGCATTAAGCGAAAGCGCTTCGTTGAAGAAGTCCCACTTCGTCCCCACTTCATAATTGCGATTACGCTCTGGATCCAGTCCGTTATTGGCAGCCGCCAGATCGGACAAACCTTCTCCTCCCGTCTCGCCCGATGGGTTACTCGATGTCGACCACGCTACATAGATACTGCCGTTGGATGCGGGCTTATAAACGACACCAACCTGATAGTTCCAGAAGTGCGAATTGTTTTCATTGGAGAAATTGGTGTTGGCTGCACCACGAACACCATTATTGCCGAAGCCGCTGCTCTTGACCTGGTAATCGTCGTAGCGCAGACCAAGGTTTACAGACCACTGATCGTTAAGCTTCAGTGTATCGAATACATAGGCGGCACTGGTCTTGGTGTCGGTATCCGTATAAGACGCACCCTCGGTAATCGTGCCTGCCCATCCATCCTTGTAGGTGGGGTTATACAGGCTGGTGCAATCACCACTGGCCAGCAAGGACGCATTGCATGTTGTACCGGACGCCGTCGATGTAAAGGTATAGGGGCGACTATGCACATCTTCGTAACTAAATTCCAAGCCCGTTACCAGAGTATGTTCAATCGTCCCCGTATTAAACAGCGCCTTCAAGTCGGTCTGGTTGACCCAGCCTTCTGATGTTGAATTGCGGCTCTTAGGTGAGCGATAGACGTAACCGTTTGCAACGTTGCCTTTGCTGTCGTCCGGGTTGGTAGCCACGTAGTCCAGTGTGGTCCGCACCATGCGAAAACTGTTAGACAGCGTGAGGCTGTCATTCAAATCGTGCTCGATTCGAAGCGTACCGCTGTCGGTCGTGCTTTCACGGTAATCACGGCTAGACCCGTACCAGTTGTCCTTATCTACATGAGCCGGCCCGCTCGGGTTGGCCTTGCTGCGGTTCACATTGGTCAGCGGAATACCATAGTCCGGCGTGTCATCTGTTTCCAAGTGGTAGTAGGAAAACGTGGCACGTGTGGGTGTACCCAGACCGAAACTAATCGAAGGTGCTACACCCCAGCGGCTGACATCTGGACCATCACGACCAGCCACATTGGCATCGTGCTTCATCAGATTCAGGCGGAAGGCAGCCGAGTCGGTCAATACATGGTTGACATCCAGGGTTGTACGGCGAGTCTGATCAGAGCCATAGGTAAAGCCGCCATTGACGAAATCATGCATCTTGGGCGTTTTGGAAATCAGGTTGAGGCTACCCCCAGTCGAACCTGCGCCTGTATAAGCCGAGCCTGGCCCCTTGCTGACTTCAACGCTTTCGAGATTGAATACTTCACGTGTCTGCGAAGCGATATCTCTCAAACCGTCAACAAAAGTGTCACTTTCAGCACTGAAACCGCGGATGAAGGGGCGATCGCCTTGGGGGTTTCCTCCCTCTCCTGCTCCAAACGTGATGCCTGGAACAGTCCGTAGCGCGTCAGTTAATGAAAGCGCACCGGTGTCTTGGATTACCTGAGCCGGTATTACCGTCACTGACTTGGGTGTGTCACGCAGCGGAGCCGTGTACTTGGACGATGCTGATTCCTGAGCGTTATAACTGCCCTCTTCATCCCCCAGGACGGTGGTGCTGTTCAGATCCAATACGCTCGAGCCTTGGTTAGCACTTTGCTTAGTAGGCGCTTGTTGAGCAAGCGTAGTACCGGAAAAAGCCGTTATGGCTACCCCTACCGCTGAAACTAACAGCCTAGGCGTAACACCCAACTCGGTTTGACGTGTCATTTCTAATTATTCCCCACGAACGAAGCCGCGGAAAATATACGCAAATACGAATTAGTATCAATAGTAATTTAAAGTATTCTGAATTATCAAAGACAGCTTGCAGTTCTACGCTGTACTTTTTGCAAAAATTCTGAGAATGACTATCATTAATAGCTTTTTTTATGCTCGTCGGAGCGCGTCATGCTGCTAGCCATACCCCAGGTCTTTACTGCTGAAGAAACGGCTCGTATCCGAGAGGCGCTTGAACAGACCCAGTGGAGTGATGGAAAAATCACTGCCGGACATCAATCCTCCAAGGCCAAGCATAATCTTCAACTTCCCGAAGACCATCCGTTAAGGCGTGAAATCGGCGAAGCGATTGTCCATCGGCTCTGGCAGCATCCCCTGTTCATGTCTGCGGCACTGCCTCACAAGATCTTCCCGCCCTTGATCAACTGCTACACCGCCGGCGGCTCATTCGACTTCCATATAGACAACGCCGTACGCAACGTGAAAAACAGCGTCGAGCGTGTCAGAACCGATATCTCGACCACAGTGTTTTTCAGTGATCCCGACAGCTATGACGGTGGAGAACTGGTGATTCAGGACACCTATGGCACACAGCGCGTAAAGCTAAAGGCAGGCGACGCCGTGCTCTATCCGGCCACCAGCCTGCACAAGGTGGAGCCGGTGACTCGAGGCACTCGATATGCCTCGTTTTTCTGGACTCAGAGTCTTGTTCGCGAAGATAGCCAGCGGGCCCTGCTGTTCGAAATGGACACAGCCATTCAAAACCTGACCCGCGACGTCCCTGATCATCCTTCACTGGTTCAGTTGACCGGGACCTATCACAACCTGCTACGCCGCTGGGTAGACGTATAACCATGGCCTACGTCTTGAGGCGACAGGAAGTTCTCGAAAACCAGGCGCTGGAACAGGCACTGGCATCGGATAATCCCAGGGAGGCGGCCCGTGTCATCCTGACGGCTGCCAAGGCCGGCTCGCCAGATGCCCAGGCCATGCTAGGCCAGATCCTGCTGGAGGGCCGCGGCATTGCACAGGACGCCAGCCTCGCATTGATCTGGTTCACTATCGCTGCCGATCAAGGCCACACGATGGCGCTCAACATGGTAGGACGTTGCCGCGAACATGGCTGGGGCTGCGAGCAGGATGCCCACGCAGCAGCCGAGGCCTATCGTCAGGCCGCTGAACAGGGCCTGGACTGGGGCATGTACAACTATGCCAATCTGCTGGCGACAGGACGCGGTGTCTCCCGTAACGAGCACAGCGCCTTTTTATTCTACCGACGCGCCGCTGAGCTGGGCCATGCCAAGTCCATGAATCTCGTTGGACGCTTCTACGAAGAGGGTCTTGTCGTTACACGGGATACAAAGGTTGCACATGACTGGTACAAGCGGTCGGCAGAGGCAGGCGATTTTCGCGGTCAATATAGCTATGCAGCGGTGCTGGCAACAACGGGTCGCCTTGAGGAAGCCCAGCACTGGTTGAAGGAAGCCTTGAAGGCCGGCAACCTCAATTTTTTCAGGGCCAGCCGGCAAGGACTGTTGGACTCCGACCATGAAGCGCTGCGCCTGATCGGGCTGAGCTATTTCGAGCGCGCCGCCGAATTGGGCGACGAGACGGATCAAGCGGCCCTTACCAGAGCCCAGAGCAAGCGCTACGATTCGCCCCTTGCCGTCTGAATGATAAAAAACCCGCCGAAGCGGGTTTTTATGAGCGCTATTTAGAGGTAATAGGCCTTGAGTGGAGGGAAGCCATTGAACTCCACAGCACTGTAGCTGGTGGTGTACGCCCCGGTAGACAACCAATACAGACGGTCACCGCTGGCAAGGTTCAGTGGCAAACCATACTTGTAGTGTTCATACATGATGTCGGCACTGTCACAGGTAGGGCCGGCAATCACGACCTCTTCCATCTCACCTTTCTTCTCGACCCAGATCGGAAACTTGATGGACTCGTCCATGGTTTCGATCAGACCGGAAAATTTGCCTACGTCGGTGTATACCCAGCGCTCAACGGCGGTGCGCGATTTGCGCGACACCAGTACCACTTCGCTCACCAGAATACCGGCGTTGGCAATCAACGAACGACCGGGCTCCAGAATGATTTCCGGAAGTTCGTCGCCAAAGTCTTCTTTCAGGAAACGGATGATCTCTTCAGCATAGGTTTCGAGGTTGTTGGTCTTGGCAATATAGTTTGCCGGGAACCCGCCACCCATATTGATCATCTTCAGAACGATGCCGTCTTCTTCACGCAGGCGCTCGAATATCACCTTGACCTTGGCGATGGCCGCATCCCAAACGTCGATATCACGCTGTTGCGAGCCGACATGGAAGGAGACGCCGTAAGGCACAAGGCCTAGCTGGCGGGCCAGGATCAAGAGGTCCAGTGCCAGATCGGTCTGGCAGCCAAACTTGCGTGAAAGCGGCCAGTCAGCAGTATTAGAGCCTTCGGTCAGAATCCGCACATAGATCTTCGATCCCGGCGCAGCTTTGGCAATATTACGCAGGTCAGCCTCGGAGTCGGTGGCGAACATCCGCACACCCTTCTCGTAGAAATAGCGAATGTCCTTAGCTTTCTTGATCGTATTGCCGTAGCTGATGCGATCAGGACTGACGCCCGTGCTCAGTACCTTGTCCAGCTCATAGATGGACGCGATGTCGAAATTCGAGCCCTTGTCGCGTAGGAGCTCAGTAATCTCGATAGCTGGGTTTGCCTTAACGGCGTAATAAATTTTGGCAAACGGGAAATTGTTCACCAGATCATCGTAGGCTCTGGAAATGGTGGCTTTATCGATTACGACAAAAGGCGTTTCATGCTGGTCAGCGAAGGACTTCATTCGCTGGAAGGTCTCGCGCGAGTAATAATCTTCGACCTGGATGGACATGCGTCGGACTCCCAATGGCAGAACAAATGGATTCGTAGGGGTATTGCTGAACGCCTAATCCGTTTCCCCACTTTGGTTCGCCTACTTCCCAAGGCACGTCGCCGAAAGCAAAAAGGTCAACATGTCCAGAGCGTTGACCTTGCTGTCTCGTCGTCAGTACTTGAGCCGGATGGATCGTTTCCAGCATGGACGTTCGGGCGCGAACTTTAGGACTACACGCCCGCAAGATCAATCAAAAATCCCATACGACTGTCTGATTTACCTCGATCCGGTACGAACCCTCCTCGTAAAACCGACCGGCCAGGCGAACCGATGTTCCAAAATCCGTCAGGATTCCTCTGCAATTGAGAGAACCCGTTCAAGCCAGATAGGCATTTTCAACAAAGATTGATTTTTGCGAGAGAGTGCTAACCAGATTTGGATACTGCCGCTCACCAAAAAGATGAAAGAAATATGGCAAGGCGTAAACTTTATTAAGACGCACAGGTCTTCGTGTGTCGCCATGCAGTGCCTTACATCACGGAAGGATATGGCCAAACTCCAACAATATGTTTTGCTTCATTTCATAGGGAAATCAAAATGTTTGGCATCGAAGTCGACGGCTCGGTAGAGCCTCCATCATTCATCAACTCGTTACAGGTTGCCTTGAAGGAAACCTGGGCGGTGATCTACGCCCATGGCGGAGTCATTGCCGAGTTCGATAACGAGCAGGATGCACGTGAGGAGGCTGAGCGCTGGACAGGAGTCTGCTTCCGTCTGGATGCCTGCTAAGCGCCAGGCTTGAAAGCCTGTGTCCTGAGTCCGGCTCAGGCTTTCAGCTTAATGGCTTTTTAACGCTTATCGAGTTTACTTCCCGCTCCTATCGCTGTACGTATTTTCAATAAAGCCATAGGCAATCACATTTTTACGTCAAACCCCGCCGGCCCCCCTTGTCAATCGACCTGCTCAAAGAGCACGTTTGACGGGTTTTGCTATCAGGCTATCCATGTTAACCCTGCAGGTACAGTTCTGGCCTGCCCATTACGCTTATGGCACTTATTTCGATGAATAGAACCGGGCGAATCAAACGCAACCTCAAGCGATATGCCTTTCTAGCATTCGCTCCCCTGCTCATGAGCCATACCGCCTCGGCGGCCGATTACCCAGCCGAGATGATCGGCCTGAATTTCTCGGGTGCCGGCTTTGCGGCGCAGGTGCTTCCGGGTGTGAACGGTACCAACTACTTCTTTCCTGACGACTCCTACTTCAGGCGCTGGGGCTATCGCGGGATTCGCGTCGTACGTTTCCCGATCACCTGGGAGCGCCTGCAACCCAAGCTCAACGGTGAGCTGGACACTCAGTACGCTGACCTGATCAGCCAGACGCTGGACTCGGCCAAGCGCTACAAGATGCAGGTCATTCTGGACCTGCACAACTACGGGCGTTACCGCGACCAGATCATTGGTTCGGAGAGCGTACCCTACGAGGCTTACCAGGACGTCATGGAGCGGATCGCCAAAACCTGGAGCAAGCACCCTGCCCTGCTGGGCTATGACATCATGAACGAGCCGCATGATGTGGAAGACCACTGGGACACCGCGGCCCAGTACGGCATCGATGGCATCCGCTCCGTCGATAAGAGCCGTCCGATCGTGATCGAGGGCAACTTCTGGTCAAGCAGCGCGCGCTGGCCTGATGTAAACAAAGGCCTGCTAAACCTCAAGGATCCGGCGGACAATCTGATTTTCTCGGCTCATGTGTATTTCGACGCTGATGCCGGTGGTCGTTACGAATCCAAGGACACCAGTCAGCTTGATCCCATGATTGGCGTTAAACGTGTTCAACCTTTTATTGACTGGCTCAAGGCCAATAACAAGAAAGGCCACATTGGTGAGTTTGGTGCACCAGGGGATGATCCCCGCTGGATGAAGGTCATGGATAACATGCTCTCGCATCTTCAGAAGGAATGTATCCCAGCTACATACTGGGCAGCAGGTCCGGGCTGGGGCGACTATTCCCTTTCCATCGAACCCCGGGATAACAAGGAGCGTCCGCAGTGGGCCATTCTCAAGAAGTATGTGAAACACTCGGGCTGCTCGGAAATAGGGCCTAAATAAGCCGCTGGCAGAGTGGCCCAGTGCATCAGGGCCACCCTGCTGAACAAGACTCGTCTGAAAAGCCAAAAGGCCTGAACCTACAGGCCTTTTGGCTTGCTATAATCGCCGGTTTAAGTATCCACCGGACATCAGCCTCCATGACCAAGCAGGCCGCCGAAGTCGCCAAGCGGCGCACTTTCGCCATCATTTCCCACCCGGACGCCGGTAAGACCACCATCACCGAGAAGCTCCTCCTGATGGGGCAAGCCATTGCCGTGGCCGGGACCGTTAAATCACGTAAATCCGACCGCCATGCCACCTCCGACTGGATGGAGATGGAAAAGCAGCGTGGTATCTCCATTACCACGTCGGTCATGCAGTTCCCCTATCGCGAGCACATGATCAATCTGCTCGACACGCCCGGTCACGAAGACTTCTCGGAAGACACCTACCGCACCCTGACGGCGGTTGACTCTGCCCTGATGGTGCTCGATGGCGGTAAAGGCGTTGAGCCTCGTACGATTGCCCTGATGGAGGTCTGCCGTCTGCGCGATACGCCCATCGTCAGCTTTGTGAACAAGCTGGACCGTGATATTCGCGATCCGATCGAGCTGCTCGACGAGATCGAAGCTGTCCTGAAAATCAAGGCGGCCCCGATTACCTGGCCGATTGGCTCCTACCGTGACTTCAAAGGGGTGTATCACCTCTCCGAAGACAAGATCTTTGTCTATACCCCTGGCCACGGCCATGAGCGTATCGCAACCCGCGTCATTGAAAAACTGGACTCGGACGAAGCCCGTACTCACCTGGGTGACCTGTACGATGATTTCGTCGAGCAGCTCGAACTGGTTCAGGGCGCGTGCCATGAGTTCAATACGGATGAATTTTTAAAGGGCCAGATGACACCGGTCTTCTTTGGTACAGCCCTGGGCAACTTCGGTGTCGATCACGTCCTGGACGCGGTCGTGGACTGGGCGCCACAGCCGCTCTCGCGTGCGACCAACGAGCGTGACGTACAGCCGGTCGAAGAGAAATTCAGCGGTTTCGTATTCAAGATCCAGGCAAACATGGATCCCAAGCACCGTGACCGGATTGCCTTTATGCGGATCTGCTCCGGCAAGTATGAAAAAGGCATGAAACTGCGCCATGTGCGGATCGGCAAGGACATCAAGATTGCTGACGCCCTGACGTTCTTCTCTTCCGAGCGTGAACAACTGGAAGAAGCCTTTGCAGGCGACATCATCGGCTTGCACAACCACGGCACCATCCAGATCGGCGATACCTTTACCGAAGGTGAGAGCCTCGGCTTTACCGGTATTCCGCACTTTGCGCCTGAACTGTTCCGCCGTGTACGCCTGAAGGACCCACTCAAGTCCAAGCAGCTCCGCCAGGGCCTGCAGGAGCTGGCAGAGGAAGGCGCGACCCAGGTGTTCTTCCCTGAGCGTAACAACGACATCATTCTCGGCGCTGTTGGTGTGCTGCAGTTCGACGTCGTTGCCAGCCGCCTGAAGGAAGAATACAAGGTGGAATGCGTCTACGAGCCGATCAATGTCTGGTCTGCCCGCTGGATCGAGTGCGGTGACAAGAAGAAACTTGAGGAATTCAAGAACAAAGCCATGGAGAACCTGTCCGTGGATGGCGGTGGCCACTTGACCTATCTTGCTCCGACTCGCGTCAATCTGAGTCTCATGGAAGAGCGCTGGCCTGACATAAAATTCCGCGCGACGCGGGAACATCACTAAGCATAAGAGAAAGGGCTGATCATTCAGCCCTTTGTTTCTACCGCCTGATTAAACAGCCTGAAGCGTCTTTTCGAATACCGCCTTTCCATCCAGATCTCGCAGGGTCACAGTCAGATCACCGCTGTGCCCTTCGATATTGACCTCGCCAAAGAATTGGAAGCCCGACAGCGGCGAGCTGTTGGCTACCGGTGGCGCCTTCACAAACACGGCCTCCGGCCCGAAAGTGTTGTCCAGCTTGTTGGGCCCGAATGCACCGGCATTGAGGGGGCCTGCCACGAACTCCCAAAAGGGCTCGAAATCCTGGAAGGCTGCCCGGTTGGGGTGGTAGTGGTGAGCCGCGCAGTAGTGCACATCTGCAGTCAGCCAGACCGTATTGTTGATATTCCACCGGCGGATGTAACGCAAGAGCTCTGCAATTTCCAGTTCGCGACCCAAGGGTGCACCGCCGTCACCATTGGCAATGGCTTCCCAACGAGGCATTCCTGCTGCATCTACCCCATCAGGGACTTCCAGACCAATGGGCATGTCTGCCGCAATAACCTTCCAGGTAGCCGTAGACTCCGCGAGCCCCTGCTTGAGCCACTCGAGTTGCGTGCGCCCCATGAAAGCAGTGTCTGGTCCCTCATTGGGTTGCAGGTTGGTGCTGTTCCCGCCCCGGTAGGTCCGCATGTCCAGCACGAAAATATCCAGCCGAGGACCGTAGCTGATCTTGCGATAGATGCGTCCGGCATCATCACGCTGTTGCAGCCGCATGGGGGCATACTCCAGGTACGCCTGACGTGACCGCTTGGCCAGTACGTTGATGTCCTTTACGGTGTAACGGTCATCCAGCACTTTGGTAGAAGACCAGTTATTGGTGGTCTCGTGGTCATCCCACTGCCAGATCTGCGGGACTTCAGCATTGAACCGACGGACATTTTCGTCCATCAGGTTGTAGCGATAATTGCCACGATATTCATCGACCGTCTCGGCAACCTTGCTCTTGGCCTCTGTAGTGATGTTGCGCCAGACCTTGCCTTCCACCGTCGTGGTCTTGGCTTCTAGCGGGCCGTCTGCATAGATGGTATCGCCACTGTGCAGGAAGAAGTCCGGCTGTCGGCGACGCATGGCCTCATAGATGCGCATGCCACCGATATCAGGGTTGATACCAAATCCCTGCCCGACCGTGTCACCGCTCCAGACGAAGCGGATATCGGTACGATGCGTCGGTGCGCTACGCAAATGTCCAAAGACAGGCTCGCTCTGCGCACCGCTGTAAATATCTTCGAAACGAACCCGATAGAAAATGGATTGATCAGCGGGAAGTCCGCGCAAGTCCATGCGCGCAGTGTAATCCGTGTCGGCTGTCACCACAGGCGAAACCATTCGGCGCAGATGGCGAAAGCTCTCCTTAGTGTCCCACTCGACGACCATTCGCGCCGGACGATCACAGCGGCTCCAGACGATGGCCCGATTGCCCTGAACATCACCTGACTGAACTCCCTCAAGCATCAGCGGACGTTGCTTGGCGCCAGCGATCACGGCAGGTGCTACTCCCGGCAGCAGCAGTCCAACGCCCAGCCCCTGGATCAGGCGCCGTCTTCCATTATCGAACGTGCTCATCATGCGCTCCCACGATTATTGGAGCGAATGGGTTTAGCGAAAACGCCTGACAACCCTGTGACAGTCTGAAGAACAGCTGTTACGGCGTGATCTCAATCACACTTGGTAGGCTTCGACGCTTCAGGCTCCACCGCATGCAGGATCTGTTGAGCCAACGCATGATAAAGCGAGGTGGGCGAAAGCCAGCCGGACACACCATTCGCCAGCAGGCACGTTGCCAATACGGGGATCGCCATGTCGGGGCTGTGGGCCAGCTCCAGGGTAATGACAGTCGAGGTGAGCGGTGTCCGGGTAACGCCCGCGAGGTAGGCCGCCATGCCCAGAAGCGCACCGGTCTGCAGAGTGACATCAGGGAGCCAATCGACCAGCCAGGGCGCAAAGCTGGCGCCTACTGTGAGCGAAGGCGAAAAGAGCCCGCCGGGAATGCCCGCCAGATACGAAACCACGTTGGCCAGAAACTTCCAGATGAGAAAGCCCTGATCGGTTATGGGCTGTCCCTCCAGAATGGCACGTGTTTCCTCGTAGCCGGTACCAAAGACATGTTGTCCGGACAGTGTCCCTAGACAGGCAACCAGTAATCCACAAACGGCAGCAAACCGAACCGGGAAGCGTGAGCGGATAGCGCCCAGCCTTCCAAGCCAGCCGTGGGATGTTGGAATGACCAGCCGCGCATAGCCGCCGCCCAACAGGCCGCCTGCCAGCCCGCATATGACCACCGCTACCCAGGCATCGCCCCAGGGCAAACTGGCACTGATAACGCCAAAATAGGTATACGGTCCGACCAGGCCCAGCGTGACCATACCGCCAATCACCACAGCCGTCAGTACCAGACCGCTGAAGCGCTGTTCAAAGGTATGACTCAACTCTTCAATGGCAAATACTACGCCCGCCAGCGGCGTGTTGAACGCCGCAGCAATACCCGCGGCACCGCCAGCGAGAATCAGTCCCGAAACCGTCTTTCGCTCATACAGGCCCAGCCGCCGACCAAAGCCATACAGTACCGAGGCGCCCAAATGTACGGTCGGCCCCTCGCGGCCAACCGAGGCCCCCACTAGCAGGGCAAGCAATGTCAGTATCATCTTTGCGAGCGCGATCGGCCAGGCCAACACCGCTGCCCTGAACTGACCAGAGGGCTTTTCCAGCGCTGCAATCACTTGTGGAATGCCGCTTCCCCTGGCATTACGCAGCCACCCCTGAGTCAGCCAGACTAGAAGGGCAAATCCTGCGGGTGTCACCAACCACGGCCATAAGTGGCTGTGATTCAACAGACGCTGAAAGAGCTGAAAGGCATGATCAGCCAGCCACGCAAAAGCCAGCGCCAGTAAACCCACCAGCAGCGCGCCGACCCAGAACGCCAGGCGTTGCCGAATGGAGCGAAACCGTTGATGGCGCTGTTGGGGTGCTTGAGATGCCGCAGCGCGGTGTGTAGATGTTTCCCTGTGGTCAGGGGCAGCAGGATCGCTCGAGTCGCTCATAAGCAAATAAAATAGGTTGGCTCAGCAATTGTAACAAAGTATTGAAATATCAAATGGTGTTATGACCTTACGAATACCGGTTGGTTTGAGCAATTCCTAACCTCGGCTGTCCTTCTTACTGTTTACGTGCTTCCGCTGTTGCCTGCGCTCGCCCTCCTTATGGTCGGCATACCGCTGCCCGAGCGGCTTAACTTCGCCAGTCGTTTGTTTGCAATTGTCGTGTGAGTGGATACCTATTGTTTGTCTAGTAGGCAATCCAGAGAAGCCATACAAACCTGATCATGCTCCCTGCGCCACTGCTTTTTCCTGCTCCTTCCGCTGCTCTTTACTCATATTCCTTTCCTGTAAGGGTTTTACGAGCCATCACTAACCCCCATAAAGGAGAAAATATACCCCCTTGAAAGGAGACTCTCATGCTGGATGTACACGCCTGGACCTGGCGCCACGGTAACGAGCCTACGGATCTGGTACTGGAAACCCATGCCATTAGCGAGGAGCTAGCGCCTAATGAAATCCTGATCGCCAACAAGGTCATCGGCATCAACCCAGTCGACTGGAAATTCATTGCGCAGGCCGAAAAGGTCTGGAAGCCGGGCCATATTCCAGGCGTGGACGGCATGGGCGTCGTAATCGCAGCCGGTCGCGACGTGCACCTGCGTATCGGAACGCGGGTCGCCTATCACCAGAACCTCTACCACGCCGGCAGCTATGCCACGCATATCAAGATCGCCGCCCACATGGTGATGCCGGTGCCGGACGGCCTTAGTGACACTGCTGCCGCCGCCTTCCCCTGCCCTACCCTGACCGCCTGGCAGTCGGTCATGAAGGTACCGGATGCAACCAACAAGGATGTACTCGTGACCGGCGCCGGGGGCTCGGTCGGATCGTTGGTGGCACAACTGGCGCTGCAAAAAGGCTGGCGCGTCTGGGTAACCGCAGGGGAGCAGCACCGTGAAAAGCTGCTGTCACGTGGCGTGACCGAGGTTGTGGATTACCACCAGGAAAACTGGCGGGATCTGTTACTCGAAAAGCTGCAAGGCCGTAAATTCTATGCTGCCTTTGACACAATTTCCGGCCAGCATGCCGCCTCGCTGGCCGGTCTTCTGGGCCTTAATGGCCATCTGGTCTGCATCCAGGACCGGATCGAGCAGCCGCCCTTGCCTGCCTTCACAACGGCGATCTCTTACCATGAGGAAGCCCTCGCCTCAATCCACCAGCATGGCACCGTCCTGGACTGGATGGAGCTGACCATCGCAGGAGCCGATCTGATGGATCAGATCAAGAACAATCGATTGGCCATACCTACTCTTGAGGTTGTTCCCTTCAAACAGCTGCCCAACGCGTTAAAGGATCTGAAAGCTGCCGTGCGGACACGCAAATATGTCGTTCAGTTGGCCTGATCCGGCAGTATCAGACAAGTCGCCAACGCATTAAAAAGGGCTCCTGAGAGCCCTTTTTAATCATGCCGCAGGTACCAGCTCTTCCTGTACTTCCCCCCGCTTGATCACAGCGTACACCACACCGGTCAAGATACTGCCCGCCGCAATGGCGGCCAGGTATAGCCAGGCGTGATTGATGGCGTTGGGAATCAGGAGTACGAAAAGACCGCCGTGGGGTGCCATCAGCTTGCAGTTGAACAGCATGACGAGCGCACCGGTCAATGCGCCGCCCGCGATGCTCGCGGGGATCACACGCAGCGGGTCTTTCGCTGCAAAGGGAATTGCCCCTTCGGAAATGAAGCACAACCCCAGGACAAAGGCCGCCTTGCCCGCTTCACGCTCGCTCTGGGCAAACTTGCGGCGCGCCAGAACGGTAGCAAGCCCCATACCGATCGCAGGCACCATACCGGCCGCCATCGTAGCCGCCATCGGACCATAGGTCTTGGATGCCAATAACCCTACGGTAAAGGCATACGCCGCCTTGTTGATCGGCCCACCCAGATCCACACACATCATGGCACCCAGAATGACACCCAGCAGAACGGCATTAGACGTCCCCATGTTTTCCAGAAAGCCCGTCAGCGCGGTCAATGCCTGGGCAACCGGCGTTCCCACAACATAGATCATCACAAGGCCGGTAATCAGGCTCGCCAACAGCGGAATGATCAGAATAGGCTTGAGGGCTTCTACACTGGCCGGCAGCTTCACCCAGCGAGCAATCGCCTTCGCCACATAACCGGCCAGAAAGCCTGCCACGATACCGCCGATAAAGCCCGCGCCCAGATTACTGGCCAGCAACCCGCCAATCATTCCCGGCGCAAGGCCCGGCCGGTCGGCAATGGAGTATGCAATGTAACCGGCCAGCACCGGCACCATGAGCTTGAACGCCGCTTCGCCACCGATCTGCATCAATGCAGCCGCCAGCGTGCCCTGCTCCTTGAACGCCTCGATCCCAAAGACAAACGACAGGGCAATCAACAGGCCTCCGGCGACTACCATAGGCAGCATGTAGGACACGCCCGTCAGCAGGTGCTTGTAGACTCCGGTCTTTTCTTTTTTCGCACCGGCCTTTGCTTGTCCGGAAGACGAAGCCGCCGCCGCGCCCCCCAGAATTTCACCCTCAGCCAATGCACGCTTGAGCGTAGCTTCAGGCTGCTTGAGGGCGACACCAGTGCCGCAGCGAAACACCTTCTTGCCCGCGAAGCGATCCGTATTGACCTCAATGTCAGTTGCCAGCAGAACCGCATCGGCCTCCGCGATCGCCTCGGCACTGAGAGGGTTGCGTGCGCCTACTGACCCCTGGGTTTCCAGATCCAGCTTATAGCCCAGCTTCTTGGCGGTCTGAATCAATGCCTCAGCTGCCATAAACGTATGTGCAACGCCGGTTGGGCAGGCCGTGATCGCCACCAGACGGGGCTGCTTGGTAGGTGCAGCGGCTGCGCTGACAGCTTCAGGCTCGGCGCTGGCTTCGTACACCTTGGCCTCACGCTCGGCACGCTGCAAAAAGGCATCGACGTCCCGCAGGGCTTCCGCCGGTGTTGCACGGTAAACGCGCTTGCCCGCGAAGCGGCGAAGGTCTACCGCACCGGTATGCACAACGACAATCAATTCAGACCGAGCGATCTGATCATCCGTCAGCAGCGTAGCTTCGGGGCCGTCGTGGATTTCAACACTGGTCTGCCAGCCACGGCGCTGTGCGGCAGCATCCAGCAATCGTGCACTGAGCACACTGGTAACCATGCCCGTCGGGCAGGTCGTAACGATTGCGATATTCATGAGTTATCCCTGCTTATTGTTCTGTCATGACGTGAACACTGACGCCGTTCGCCAACTCTGCCAAACGGGCAGGATCATCAATGCCAAAGCCGATTTGAGTGACGGCCATGGCAGCAATGGCTGTGGCGTTGCGTAGCGCGTCCTGCGGCTCAAGTCCGGTGAGCAAACCGTGCGCCATACCGGCCAGAAGCGAGTCGCCGGCCCCTACGGTGCTGGCCACCTGCACCCTGGGCGGAACGGCCTGCAGTACGCGACCTGGCGCAAACCACCGAACACCCTCGCTGCCCTGAGAGATCACTATGTGCTCAACACCCTGAGCGGCCAGCTGAGCGGCCAGCGTAGCCTGCTGCTCGGCAGTATCGGCAGGTGCCGAACAGGCGTCGGACAGCTCCTCGGTATTAGGCTTGACCAGCCACGGCCCAGCCTTGAGCCCGGCACGCAGCGCGGCGCCACTGGTATCCAGTGCCACCCGCAAGCCTAGGGCTTTCAGCCGTTGAACCAGCTCGGCAAGCCAGTCGGCACCGATGCCGCGTGGCAGACTGCCGGCCACAACGGCCAGATCGTGTCCCGGTGCTACGTCGTCCAGGGTGCGCAGCAACTGAGCCTGGGCAGTCTCGGTAACGTGCGGTCCCGGCCCGTTGATGTCCGTAATGCGGCCTGAGGTTTCGGCCAGCTTGATGTTACTGCGGGTCTCGCCCTCTACCCGCACAAAGGCATCCTTGAAGCCACGCTCGGCAAACAAGGCTTCGAACGGCTTGGCGTTATCAGCGCCCAGAAAGCCGGTTACGGTCAGCGAATGCCCCAGGTCTGCCAGGACCTGAGCCACATTCAGTCCCTTGCCTGCCGCGTGCATGACAACCGCTTCACTACGGTTTACTTCTCCCGGATGCAGTTCGGGCAGTCGCACCGTCAGATCCAGCGCGGGATTCAAGGTAACGGTCAAAACACGGCTCATTGCATGGCCTCCACACTGGCGCGCACTTCATCTGCTGTCGCCAGCGCCAGTGCTCGCTGGGCACAGGCTTGTGCAGCCACGAAATCCAGTTCACGCACCCGCGCCTTGACCAGCGGAATGCTGCGCGCTGAAACGCTGAGTTCATCCACACCCAGCCCCATCAAAAGCGGAACCGCCAGCGGATCGGCGGCCAACTCTCCGCATACGCCTACCCACTTGCCATGTGCATGGGCGGCCTGGACCGTCATATCGATCAGGCGCAGCACGCTGGGATGCAAACCATCAGCCTCGCCGGACAGCAAGGGATGACCACGGTCGATCGCCAAGGCGTATTGGGTCAGGTCATTCGTTCCGACGCTGAAGAAATCTACTTCCTGCGCCAGCACCGGTGCCAACAGGGCTGCCGAAGGTACTTCGATCATGATGCCTACCTGCAGATTGACCGCCGGAATCTCCTGCCGCAGGCGATTGAGGATGTCTCGCGCCTGACGCCACTCCTCAACCCGTCCCACCATCGGAAACATGATTCTAAGCGGACGCCCCTCGGCCGCACGAAGCAAGGCGCGCAGCTGGGTTTCCAGCACCTCCGGGCAACGTAGGGTCAGGCGTATACCGCGAATACCCAGGAACGGGTTCTCTTCGGCTGGAATCGGCATATAAGGCAACGGCTTGTCGCCTCCCACATCCAGCGTACGTACCACCAGCGGTCGTCCATCCAGCGCATCCAGTACGCGTCGGTAATCCTTTTCCTGCGCCTGCTCATCAGGTGCCGAATCATGGCTCATGAATACCAGCTCGGTACGCAGCAGGCCAACTGCCTCTGCGCCCTGTTCGACTACCGCCGGGGCATCCGCCGTGTTGCCCAGGTTCGCAGCCACCTCAATGCGGTGCCCGTCGCGGGTGACCGCAGGCTCAAACCGCTTGGCTTCGGCCTCCTGTCGACGATGCTCCCGCACCTCGCGCTCTACACGAACCTGCTCGATGCGTGCGGCATCCGGCCCGACCTCGACAAAGCCATGATCGCCATCCAGCAGAAGAATGGTCTGAGGTGCAAGGTTCAGTACGCGCGGGCCAGCGCCTACAATCGCAGGAATACCCAAGGCGCGGGAAACAATGGCGCTGTGAGAGCTGGCCCCCCCACGTGCCGTCAGGATACCGGCGACCCTGTCACGGTCCAGACGCGCCACATCACCAGGCCCGACCTCATCCATGACCAGCACATAGGGCTCGCTTGGTTCACTGGCGGAGCCAACCCCACACAGATGCCCCAGAACACGGCGGCCTACATCACGCAGATCAGCCGCACGTTCGGCCAGGAGCGCATCCTTCAATGACTCCTGCTGAGCGGCCGCCTCCTCGATCTGTGCATTCCAGGCCGCTGCGGCGCTGGCATTGCGCTTGAGGCGCGTCTGTACGCCTTCACGCAGATCCGGATCATCAAGCATCTCCAGATGGGTCAGGAAGATGTCGCGAATAGCGCCCGCCTCGCTACGGCTGATCAGGGCATCGATTTCCGTTCTGACTGCCGCCAGTGCCGCTTCGAGGCGCTCGGTTTCAGCGGCAGCCCCCTCACCCTCGGCAGGAAAGTCGAAATGCTGCTGAGCCACGACATAGGCTGGCCCAACGGCTAGCCCCGGTGCCGCAGCAATGGCCTTGAAGGTATCGCCTGAGGCTAGCGGCGCCGTGTCCTCTGCTCGCGCCAGAATATTGGTTTCAACCGGCACGGCCGCGTGCGTCGGTTGAGTATTGGCGCTAATGGGCTCAACCTCTTCACCCAACCCGGCCTCGACCGCCGCGACAAGATCCCCCAGCAGCGCTTCGGCATCGGTTCCCGGCTCAGCCAGAAACTCCAGCACCTGACCACGGCGCGCACCCAATGCCAGCAGGCGAGACAAGCTCTTGGCCGAAACGGCCGTTCCGCCATCCACCCTGACCCGAACCTCACCGGTTGAAGCCTTCGCCACACGCGCCAGCTCCTTGGCCGGACGCGCATGCAAGCCATGGGCATTAGCCAGCACCACACTCGCACTGGGCCAGTCCGGTGCTACCTCACCGCCCAGCGCTTCGAGCACCGCCCGGCTGGAGGTTGCCTGGCTAAGCTCCTGGGCACGGCCAGCGATCAGCAAGTCACACAGGCGCTCCAGCAAATCACGGTGAGCCTCACCAAGGCTGGCCAGACAGAACAAGCCCTTGACTGGCTGCCCCTCCAGCGTCAACGGCGTTGCAGGCGTTACAAACGCAAGACCGGGGCGGCTTACGGCATGGTCGCTGTGCAGCCACCAAAGCCCTTCTCCTAGTGGCAGAGGGACGCCCGTTTGTAGCGCACCGGCAAATCCCGCCTCAACGCATTGTGTCTTCTTCAGAAGACGTGCCCCTTCCCACGCTAAGTCTTCAAGATCATCAGCCTCCACGTGCAGACGCACCAGCTGGTCATCCAGCTCAAGCTCTTGCGGGGCGCCATGCAGCAATTGAACAATCGCCTCGGCGCTTTCGGCACGGCGAATCGCCTCGTCCAGCGACTTTTCACCCAGTGCACGCGTCAATAACTGGAGAATTCGAAGGTGTTCATCAGATTTGGCGGCAATTGCAATGGCCAGATAAGCGGTCTGCCCTTCCCCCCAACTTACACCATCGGGGAATTGCATGATTCGTACGCCCGTTGTAAACACATGGTCACGGGTCTGAGGAGTACCATGGGGAATGGCAATACCCTGTCCAAGGTAGGTAGAACCCTGGGCTTCGCGAGCACGCAAACCATCGATATAGCCGGGAGCCACAAGCCCATCCGCAACAAGGGCCTCACCCAGTAGGGCAAGCGCGCTATCCTTGTCAGCGGCCTGTTGTCCCATGCGAATATGCTGCGCATCGAGTTCGAACATTCAAATCCTCCATGGCACTACGAGCGACCGAAGAGCACCGTGCCTTTCTTGTAATGATTGTTTTAGCCTAATCGCATGTTGAATCATCGACATCGGGCGATACAGACATAACAGCGATAAGACACTATTGTGCTGAAACGTTTCACCAAAACAGAGTGGCACGTTACTCGATAATCGTTGATCCTTGAAGCACTACACACAATAAAGGCCAGCCCATTGCGTTAGATACCGGACCGTCTGTTTTCGAAAATGGATTATCGTCAATGAAAGGCAAGGTATTGCGGTCATATAAGCAAGAAAGGCGTTCCAGACCGCACGGCCACAAGAGGAATCGTTTTGAAGCTCAGTGATATAGCTCGACTGGCAGGCGTCTCCGTGACCACGGCCAGCTACGTCATTAACGGAAAAGCCGACCAGCGGCGCATCAGCCCAGCCACCGTCACGCGCGTACAGCAAGTGGTCGAACAATACGGCTACCAGCCAGACCAGCGCGCCGCTGGCTTGCGTCGCGGCCAGACCCTGACGCTAGGGTTCATCCTGCCTGACCTGGAAAACCCCAGCTATGCACGGCTGGCCAAGCAGCTGGAAATCAGAGCCCGGCTGCGGGGCTATCAACTGCTCATTGCCTGTACCGACGATGAGCCCGATACCGAACGGCAATTGCTCTCGCTGTTTCGCGCACGCCGCTGCGATGGCCTTATCACCGCCAGCTGTCTGGCCGATGACGATACGCCCTATCGCCGCCTGCAGGCAGAGGGATTGCCTGTGGTAGCCGTGGACCGTCAGCTCGATCCCAGCCAGTTCTGCTCTGTCGTCAGTGACGACCGGACCGCCAGCGCCCTTCTGACGAAGACCCTGCTGGATACGCCGCCTCGAGAAATCGCCCTGATCGCGGCCCGCCCGGACCTTGTCATCAGCCGTGAGCGCGCCGCAGGTTTCGAATCGGCCTTGCAGGACTTCAACGGCAAGAAGCTGATTCGCTATGGCGAGCAGTTCAGCCGTACCTGTGGACGCGACCTGATGCTGGACCTGATGAGCGAACTGGGCCATATGCCTGATGCGATCATTACGACGGCATACGTGCTGCTGGAAGGCGTTTTCGATGTTTTCCAACAGCAGGCCGAAGGCTGGCCTTCCCATCTGCGTCTCGCCACCTTTGGTGACGCCCAGCTGCTCGACTTCGTTCCCATCAAGGTCAACGGACTCTATCAGCAGCACGAACTCATTGCAGAGCAGGCCCTGAACCTCATGCTGGATGCCATCGAATCCCACCATTACGAGCCCGGTGTTCATGCCATCCCACGGCAGCTCAAGACTCGTCACAAGGACTAGCTGGCCCCTACCATGTTGATCGATACCCATAACCACCTAGACTTTCCCGGGTTCGACGATGATCGGGAGGCACTCCTGCACCAGTGCGCATCGCTAGGCGTACGGCGTCAGATGCTGATTGGTGTCGAAGAATCCCTATGGTCGCAGTTATGGTCTACCGCGCTGGCCCATGAGCCGCTCTACGCGGCCCTGGCCCTGCATCCCTGCTATTTGGACGTGCACAAGGAGAGCGACATCGACACGCTCAGGGCATGGCTGGATCAATGGGCTGGTCATCCCAAGCTTTGCGCACTGGGTGAATTCGGACTGGATTACTATATCGAGCAGCCCGACAAGGCACGCCAGCAGACGCTTTTCGAATCACATCTCGAATTGGCCATCGAATACGAACTGCCGAGCCTGCTGCACGTCAGAAAAGCCCATGCCGATGTCATCGCCACGCTAAAACGCTACAAGCCGCCCAGAGCGGGCGTTGTTCACGCTTTTGCAGGCAGTTACGAAGAAGCACGGGAGTACCTGAAACTAGGATTCAAGCTGGGCTTGGGCGGCGCGCCGACATGGCCGCAAGCCAATCGACTGAGAAAGGTCGTGCCGCGGCTGCCGCTGGACGGCATCGTTTTGGAAACCGACGCCCCTGACATGGCCCCTGCCATGTACCCAGGCATCCGTAACAGCCCTACCCACTTGCCTGCCATCTGCGCGGCACTGGCCGAGCTGTTCGGCGTGACCTCCGAAGCACTTGCCCAGGCCAGTACAACCAATGCATGTGCCGTCTTTGGGTGGGACCCTGACGCGCTTTAGAAGACTAGCGCCCTACTACGGTCCAGAGCGCTAACAAGACGTACCAGAGCACAGCAGCCCTGACGAGTAACTGCCACAACGTATCAAGACTGTGAACACCCGCCTCGGCATCCAAAGCCACAGGCAAATCAGCCGCAGCGCGACCGGCATCAGCCAGCAGCTTGGGAGTGGGAATATCCCAGTTCAACCACTCGGATAACGTTGCGCGGCTGGCGCAAAGAAAATCACCGACTAGCGCAAAGCTGGCAGTGAGTAAGCGTGCCGGCAGCCAATCAAAGGCATGGCACAGCTGTTCTGCATGGGCGCGCAAGGCAGGGCTACGCGCATGGGCAGCCGTCAGCGCAACCAGCCGATAAGCCAACGCCATGAGCGGTCCCAGCACAACGTACCAGAAAATCACGGCAAAGAAGCCCTCGTGGCCTCGCCATAGCAGCTGCTCTTGCACACGCGCCAAGAGCCCATCCGGCGTTTCCGCTTGAAGGCCCAAGTCCTGCTCTGCACGTAGGGCCGCGGCCTCCAGATCACCCCGCCGCCAGGAATCCCTGAAACCTGCCAATGCCTGCCTGGGGTCATGCCGGCCCAGGCTATATAACAGCACGAGCACATGTACGGGCAACAACAGCCAGCCATAGGCAACCGGCTTTAATACTGCCAACACCAGAGCCAATATCAGCAGGGGCACACCTACCACAACGATCAGCGCGATAGAGCTATGACGCCCTACATGCAGCGCTACCTCAGCCAACAGCGCGCGCCACCAGCCATCACGCTGCAGCCGCAACCGCCAGCGGGTTGTCCATACAACGCCCAATACAAGCAATAAGCTCAGAAAGGTCATTTACCCTCCCCTGTCAAAGATGCCCGATACCGGTCCCAATCGAAGGCAGGCCCAGGATCGGTCTTGCGGTCTGGTGCAATATCACTATGCCCGCAAATACGGTCAGGTGTTATGGCTGGGTAATGCCGAAGCACATCGCACGTCAGTTGCTCAAGCACATGGTATTGCGCCTGCGTATAAGGCTCGGTATCAGTACCTTCCAGCTCAATCCCTATCGAAAAATCATTACAACCTTCCCTGCCCGCAAAACAGGATACGCCAGCGTGCCAGGCACGATCGTCACAGGACACAAACTGCGTCACAGCGCCTGTACGTTCAATCAGAAAATGGGCTGACACCCTTAACGAGGCTATTTCCTGAAAAAAGGGATGTTCACTGCAGTCCAGCGTGTTTTGAAAGAAAGGCTGGACCTTTCCCGTCCCAAACTGGCCGGGCGGCAAACTGATGTTGTGGATAACCAGCAGCGAGACCTGCTCTCCCACGGGACGCTCATTGTAGTTGGGTGATGGGCAACGCTGGGCGTGAGCCCACCATCCCGCCTGAAAATCTGGGGACATAAGAACTCCTGTGAGCGCTTAATGTAAACCAGAGCGGCAGAAGGACCAAGAACACCGATCCGAGCGGCCCCATGATCGGTGTTTAGATAAGCGGAAAGGGATCAGGTGCGTTTGAGCGTGCGAAGATTTCCGATGACGGATTCCAGCGCTCGATCAAACAACAGGGCATCGTCCAGAATACGCAGCTTTCCATGACTCAAGTCGACAGCCAGGCTTTCACGTGACTTTTCCATCACCTTCATGCCTGCGCGATTTACAAAAATATAACGTCCAGCAGACTTAATAACCGCCGCCAGCTTGCAGCGGACCTTGTGATCATCGGCCTCGGTCAGCTCAATCCAGCTACCCACATGGATAGCATCGATCGTTCTGAGCGATTCCTCATCCGGCTTGAACTCTGTCTCGGCAGGCTTGGCCTGAACCGGCTGAAGCACGATCTCATCAGCCACCTCAACCATCGCTGCTAGTGGCTCATGGGCTACCGCCGCCGCACCGTGCTCGACGCGCTTAGCCTGCTGGAATGTCTGTACATGCAGGGCTTCAAGCTGGGTGAAAAACTCACTGGTAGAGAATGGATCGAAGGCCGCGCTGGCAAGCCCTTCACGCAAGGCCTTGAGCAGCCCCGGCACCATACCCAGCAACTTCTGCCGCGAGCCGGCATCTTCATGCGGCTCAACACTCCAGATTAAATCATCCATCGTCTGCAGCGCGGCGAGCCATTCAGCAGAGCCATAGCCCTGCTTGAGACACGTCAACAGGAGTACCTGACTCCACGCCTCGCGAATGACCCGAACCACTACTTCCGGCAGAGTACGCCCAACCAACCGCTCATTCAGCGCGGCCTCTACCTGCTGGCGAGCTTGCTCAGCCCGCGCACGCCCCTCTTCCGCATCCCGTGTGCGCTGCTCAAGCAACTCACTCCGGCGACGCTCATCACTCATATAGGCCAGGAAGTCATTCAGCAGCTCGCTGAAGATATCCGGGTCATCCACAAAATCACTGAGCAGCCGCTGAACGATCTGCTCGATCTTCAGATAAAGCCCATCGCGCTGCAGTTCATTCTGCTCTTCCCAACCGAGCGAAGCTGCCGCAATCTCATTCAAGAGCTTACGGGCCGGATGATTGGGTCGGCTGAAAAAGGCCTTATCCAGCACCGCCACCTTGAGCATGGGAATCTGCAGACGGGCAATCAGCGCTTTCAAGGAATCAGGCAGTGTCAGGTCATCAAGGATGAACTCAAACAGCATGGATACTAGATTGATAACATCATCATCAACCTGCCCCACTACCCGCTTTCGACCGCTACGCGCACTGATACGCCCCAGCGCATCATCCAGCATCCCGCGCAGGTCATAGCTGTTCTCGACATGCGAAGGCACATGCTGCTGCAAGTGGGACAACAGCCGCATCAGGTCGTAACTGGTAATAGGATGAAGCTCAGCCGTGCCTGCTGGCTCACCGCCAGATAGGCCCATTGAGCCGCCGCCACTGCGACGTACCTGCGCCAGCAGCCCCTGCAGCGCGCTGAATACTTCCTGATCCTGTTCGCTGTCCGGCGTGGTGGATGCCGTGCGGCCGGTATAACCCGATGCACTGCGCCCCGTATTGCGCGGCGGCGCCAGCTTGAGATGAGGGAGAATCCCCGCATCGATCAGCTGCTGATTCGCCTCGGCATACACACGGTCCAAACCGTTCAGCACAAAACGCTCGAACAGCTTGAGAATGATCAGCTTGACCTTGATCTCGACACCCAAACCACGGCACGCATCCAGAAACGCTTCGCACAAGGGGCGAGGCGCCAACGGGTTAGAGTTTTCGTCCAGCGTTCGGCTTAACTGGGTGTTGAAACGAATACTTAGATGGCCCAGGGCCAGCGCATTACGGGTGACAGCTTTGGTCACCATTGTATCGAGTGCGACAGACTCTTCGAGCTGGTCATTCTGGACCAGACTCAGATCCTCGAACGAAATGGCGTCGAGCTGTGCAGTATTTTTTGCCGTATCTGCCTGATTCAGGCCCGCGAAACGCTCAAAGTAGCGCTGCAAAAAATTACGCTCGATCGTCTTGCGCTTCAGGCGCAAGTCACGCATCGCTTCGAAGAACAGATTCTGCTCGTTGTTGCTGGTGGCGCGGTCAGCCATCTCGAACAACGCATCGTCTGCGTTATCAAACAATTGCTGGAGCGCTGCATTGAGCCGCTGGGCAGCTTTGTCGCGTACCGGAACGAGGGCAGCAGGAATCCGCAACGCCGCATCACTGAGCGTTTTGAAATGAACCACATTAGCGTCGTTCTGCATTGCCCGCCTCCTGCAGCGTACCGTTATGACCAGCCTGCCTGCATACCACGTTACGAGCCTTGAACAACGTTGATCCCATAGCGTTGATAAGTGAACGTTGCGTTGATCATCATTACAGAGTAGCTGTACCAGCTAACCGAGATCACCGCATAGGTATGACCTTGATCATGTTTATGGTTGAGCTACGGCGACTCCCATCTCTAGTGAGGGAATCTGAACAGCGTTCATCCATAAAGTTGCCTTTACCCGCTAATCGTACCCTGAGAAGCGTGAGCTAACCATCAAGATTTCGACCAATCGCCAGCCAAACGCTGATTGGTCTGGAGACTTCACAGAAACGCATTAAGAAGAAGCTTGCCGGTAGCGCTGCGCTTTCCACGCGCGAGTCTGGCCAGGATATTGCTAGAAAACCTTTTGGCCAATTTTCTGCGAACATCAGCAAGGATAGTTACGCCAAGCTATTGCTTTTTGAGCAAGAGCGCTGCCTTTTATTACTCCCCAAGCCAGCACCCGACCCACAAAGCCCCTTAAAAAGAAACAAGCGAAGCTCACCGAAGTTTTAGGTAATAACAAATATCCATATCTAAATTTTAGTCTACAACAGTTAAGTAACTCGCCTTAACGCTAAACTAGTATGTTCGCCTAAAACAAAAAGCCCAGCTAATTTAGCTGGGCTTAAGTATGGTGCCGGAGATAGGAGTCGAACCTACGACCTTCGCATTACGAATGCGCTGCTCTACCAACTGAGCTACACCGGCAAAATTAATACATTACTGCACGGCACTGTCATATTTGCAGCTTTTATCGATAAATTTTTCATCAACATTAGAGCCGCAGGTCCAAGTACCATTTTCGTCCCGACTCATACGAACAATCTTTCCGTTTACTCCTGGATTACCCTGAGTAAACTTAATTTGAATATACCCTGCTCCCTTATTTTTATCTGCCAAACTCAAAGTACCGAAAGTAGGAGTAACTATTCCAAGATCAGACGGTCTTTCTCCACGAACCGCAGGAGTAGTATCAGTTGCTGCTTGTGGAGCAGTCGATCCATCAGGGAACTCCCCATAATTAAGTACGTAATCTTCCAATCCTGTTTTATTACTTGACAAAGTAGAAACGGCAGAAGCAACGTTTGCGCGCCCTACATAATTCTGATACTGAGGAATAGCTATTGCAGCCAAAATACCAATGATCGCAACTACGATCATTAATTCAATTAGAGTAAAACCTTTTTGAGCTTTCATGCTTGTCTCCATTAGAAGAAGTAGGCTCAACATGCCTGATTCTCCCTAAGCATTCAGCGTGCCAACCGCCTAGATCACAGTATTTATGTGAAATAGATTCCCTGCCGCTTCGCCTGCATGGCAAGTACTGACAATAATTGTCATGCAAAAGAGCGTATTTGATACGACTGCTTTCGACTGCTATAAGGCAGGCATCGCTTATTCTTATCGGCCCGTCTTATGAATGATTTAGCGCCCCTCTCTGGTCTTGCCCGTCAGCTTGTTTTGGCGGAGCTGCTAGATGAAAAAACGGCTCAAAGTGCGGTTGCGCAGAGCAAGGTCAGTAAAGTCCCATTGGTGACGCACCTGGTTCAGAATCGCCTCGTTAAGAGCCGCGCGATTGCGGAGCTGTCTGCTGAACAATTTGGTTTGGCGTTTTTAGACCTGAGCGCGGTTGATAAGGAGTCCCTGCCCAAGGAGGTCGTGAGTGAGAAGCTGATGCAGCAGCATCACTTCCTGCCGCTAGCCAAGCGCGGCAATAAGCTCTTTATTGGTATATCCGACCCGACCAACCAGCAAGCGATCAATGACATACAGTTCAGCACAGGGCTGACTGCCGAACCTATACTGGTTGAGGATGACAAACTTCATAACGCCATTGATCAGTACCTGGATAACGGCACCGGCGGGCTGGATCTTGGTGATATCGACCTCGACATCGAGATCAATACAGAAGAAGAAAAAAAGTCTGAAGTAGACGCGGACGACGCCCCAGTTGTCCGCTTCGTCAACAAAATGCTGCTCGACGCCATCAAGCGCGGCTCGTCTGACCTGCACTTTGAGCCTTACGAGAAAATGTATCGAGTGCGTTTTCGTACCGATGGCGTCATGCACGAGATGGCGCGCCCGCCTATTCAGCTGGCCCCACGTATTTCAGCCCGCCTGAAGGTTATGGCGAGCATGGACATCTCCGAACGCCGCAAGCCTCAGGATGGGCGCGTGAAGCTCAAGGTTTCCAAAAGCAAGTCCATCGATTTCCGTGTGAATACCCTGCCTACCCTTTGGGGTGAGAAGATCGTGATGCGAATTCTCGATCCCTCCAGCGCGCAGATGGGTATTGATGCGTTGGGTTATGAAGAGCGCCAGAAAGAGCTGTATATGGAGGCGCTTAGCCAACCACAGGGCATGATTCTGGTGACTGGCCCTACGGGCTCCGGCAAAACGGTATCGCTGTACACAGGCTTGAATATCCTCAATACAGTCGATATCAATATCTCGACGGCAGAAGACCCGGTAGAGATCAACCTGGAGGGTATCAACCAGGTTAACGTCAACCCGCGTCAAGGAATGGACTTTGCTCAGGCACTCAGAGCGTTTCTCCGTCAAGATCCTGACGTGATCATGGTGGGCGAGATCCGCGACCTTGAAACGGCAGAGATTGCAATCAAGGCTGCACAAACGGGCCACATGGTTATGTCGACGCTGCATACCAACAGCGCGGCAGAAACACTGACGCGCCTTCGGAACATGGGCGTACCTGCCTTTAACATTGCCACATCGGTTAACCTAATCATTGCTCAACGGCTGGCACGCAAGCTGTGCCCTAAATGCAAAAAGCCGCATGATGTGCCAAAAGAAACCCTGTTAAGTGAAGGCTTCCCTGAAAGCCAGATCGGCAAGTTTACGCTGTACTCACCTGTTGGTTGCGAGGAGTGCAATAACGGCTACCGTGGCCGCGTAGGTATTTATGAAGTGGTAAAGATCACATCTGCCATGCAGAACCTGATCATGGAAGAAGGCAACTCGATCGAGATTGCCCGTAAGTCGCGTGAAGAGGGCTTTAATGACTTACGAACATCTGGTTTGCTCAAGGCCATGCAAGGTGTAACCAGCCTGGAAGAAGTAAACCGCGTCACCAAGGACTGATTGGCGCGAACTTTGCGTGTCCACTCGATGCCCATGAAGGGCTGGTCAGTCACATGAACAAGAGTGGACGTCGTCAAACAGCATGGCTGCACATTGACAAGACGCACTCCAGCACCTGAAGAGCGGATTGCATGGCCGACAAAGCATTAAAAATGAGCGCTTTTACCTGGGAGGGAACGGACCGTAAAGGCGTCAAGATCAAGGGCGAGATGACCGGGCTGAACCCTGCCCTGGTCAAGGCCCAACTACGCAAACAGGGGATCAACCCCACGCGCGTACGCAAAAAATCAGTCTCGATCTTCAGCCGCGGCAAAAAGATCAAGCCGATGGACATCGCCCTATTCACTCGCCAGCTGGCTACCATGCTGGGGGCAGGTGTTCCTTTGCTGCAATCGTTCGACATTATCAGCGAAGGCTTTGATAATCCGAACATGCGCAAGCTGGTCGACGACATCAAGCAGGACGTGGCGGCGGGTAACAGCCTGTCTAGCTCGTTGCGTAAAAAGCCCCAATACTTCGATGACCTCTACTGCAACCTGGTTGATGCGGGTGAGCAGTCTGGTGCGCTGGAAACGCTGCTGGATCGCGTAGCGACTTACAAAGAAAAAACCGAGCAGCTCAAGAAAAAAATCAAAAAGGCTATGACCTACCCTGCCGCGGTTGTAGTGGTAGCGATTGTGGTTTCAGCCATTCTACTGATTAAGGTTGTACCTCAGTTCCAATCCGTCTTCGAGGGCTTTGGCGCAGAGCTGCCCGCATTTACATTAATGGTAATTGGCCTTTCAGAAACCTTGCAGGAATGGTGGTTCATCGTTCTGCTGGCCCTTTTCGCTTTAGGTTTCGGCTTTCAAATGGCGCACAAACGGTCTGAAAAATTCCGCGATGCCGTTGACCGTTTTGTACTCAAAATACCTGTCGTGGGCGCCATTCTTTATAAGTCTGCGATTGCACGCTATGCGCGTACGCTGTCCACTACCTTTGCTGCGGGCGTACCGCTGGTAGATGCACTGGACTCAGTTTCAGGGGCTACGGGTAACGTTGTCTTCCGCAATGCCGTCGACAAGATCAAGCAAGACGTCTCGACCGGTATGCAGCTGAACTTCTCCATGCGAACCACTGCCGTGTTTACTTCTATGGCAGTGCAAATGACGGCCATCGGTGAGGAGTCGGGTGCACTGGACGAAATGCTGGATAAAGTGGCCGCTTTCTATGAAGAAGAAGTGGACAACATGGTCGACAGCCTTACCGCTCTGATGGAGCCTATGATCATGGCGGTTCTGGGCGTACTGGTGGGCGGTTTGATCATCGCCATGTACCTTCCTATCTTCCAGCTGGGCTCGGTTGTTTAATGGAGGCTATCGAGCTTTTGGCAACCTACCCCGCCGCATACTTGGGTTGTACGCTGGTACTAGGCTTATTGGTTGGCAGCTTTCTCAATGTGGTCGTACACCGGCTTCCCAAAATGCTTGAGCGGGACTGGATAGCCCAGTCCCGCCAAATGCTGGAGTTACCCAGCGAAGGCGAGGCGGAAACCTATAACCTTGCCAAGCCCCACTCCCATTGTCCTCACTGTCAACATCGCATTCGGCCATGGGAAAACATCCCTGTTATCAGCTATGTCATGCTGCGTGGTAAGTGCTCTAGCTGCAAGGCCCCTATCAGCGCTCGCTATCCGCTGGTTGAATTAACATGCGGCCTGCTTTCCCTGTTTGTTGTCTGGCATTTTGGCTTTACCTGGCAGGCAGCCAGCGCCCTGTTACTAACCTGGAGCCTGCTCGCCGCCAGCCTGATTGATGCCGATCATCAGATTCTTCCTGACGTCATCGTTCTTCCGTTGCTATGGGTTGGCCTGCTGGTTAATCAATTTGAGCTCTTCTCTAGCCTTTCCGATGCAGTCTGGGGCGCAGCAGCGGGCTATATGAGCTTGTGGGTGGTCTTCCAGCTTTTCAGGCTGATCACAGGCAAGGAAGGCATGGGCTTTGGCGACTTCAAGCTGTTGGCCATGCTGGGCGCCTGGGGTGGCTGGCAAATCCTACCGCTTACGATATTGCTGTCTTCTTTAGTGGGCGCAATCCTCGGCATCATTCTGCTTCGCCTCAAGAATGCCGAAAACAGCACCCCGATACCGTTTGGGCCTTATCTGGCCATTGCGGGGTGGATTGCTTTGCTTTGGGGTGATCAAATAACAGGCATGTACCTTCACTTTGCCGGTTTTTGATGAGCAACCCTTGGATTCTCGGCCTTACGGGCGGGATTGGCAGCGGTAAAAGCGCCGCTGCCGAACATTTCGGCTCGCTGGGCATTCACACAGTAGATGCTGATCACGCGGCCCGCTGGGTGGTAGAGCCTGGTCAGCCCGCTCTTGAACAGATTGCTCTGCATTTTGGCAGCGATATCCTGCTCGATGATGGCCGCCTGAATCGCCCAGGGCTGCGTGCTCGTATATTCGCCATCCCCGAAGAAAGGCACTGGCTTGAGTCGTTGTTACACCCTTTGATCCGCCAGGAAATCATTCGAGCATTAAACGAAGCCACATCGCCCTATGCCGTTCTGGTTTCCCCTTTGCTTATCGAATCCGGCCAGACGCAGCTGACCCAACGGGTACTCGTCGTAGATGTGCCGGAAGCTTTGCAGCTCGAACGCGCCATGCGGCGCGATCAGGCTGACGAGACACAGATCAAGGCCATCCTTCAGGCGCAAATGAAGCGAGACGAGCGCTTGAAACACGCGGATGATGTCCTCATTAATGACGGGACGCTTGCGCAGCTACATGAGCATGTCGAACGCCTGCATCACTTTTATCTCACCCTACAAGGAGGCAAGCATGCCTAAGCCACCTTTGACTGTAGATTGCCCTACGTGCGGCGCCCCCGTAGAGTGGAGCGAAGCCAGCCCCAACCGCCCCTTCTGTTCAGACCGCTGCAAACTAATAGACCTGGGCGCCTGGGCAGCAGAGGAGCACGCCATTCCCGGCAACGATCTGGAAGACGATTTGTTTTCAGAAGACATGCCACGCCGGGACCATTGAACCACTGCTCCATGGCGTCCCATACTGACCATTTTCGCCACATCCGGCCTTAAGCCGAAGCGCTCAATAACGTTTCGGCTAGCGCCTCCCTTATTTGGCCTTGGCCTTTAACGCATCTTTCAACCCTTCGGCAGAATCAAACTCCCGCTGCCCTACGAAACGGCCATGATCCAGCATGAGCCAAAGAACCTTTTCCTTGTCACCAGGGTAACGGGGCGCCACCCGCCCTTCATGATCCAATAGCACGCGGTAGTTATAGTCACGCATGGCAGGAATGGCGAACAACGTCGATATCACCTTGGGCATCTGACTGATATCAGCCAGGAAGGCTACCTTGTTAGCCTCTAGATAGCCCTTGGGCTGATCCTTCAAAGCCGCCTTCACGAGATTTGCACCCGTCATGCTGCGTGCAACCAGCAGAACCTGCAGATTATCGTCCAGCGTATAAGGCTGGTCGTTCTGATCCAACAGCGTCCAGGGTGCAAGGCGCTCTCCTGGCGCCAGTGCCCAGGTCAATCCGGGCAGTAAAGCAATCAGCAATAGCACAGAGCGCAAGACGCGCATGGAGCCTCCAGTTACTGGTTCAAAGAGTGAAAACTGTATCAGCGAGCAGCGCCAGGGTGACTGGCATTTCGCTGTCATCACTGTAAAAATATTCACGCCTGTCATTTTTCAATGTAAGCAGAACATCTGCCGCAGATCCGCAAGCCTCCTCTAGAGCAAGGGCGTTGTACGCCGCTACCCTACTATCGTAATAGGCCCACCTGATGATACCGCTAAAAGAGCTTTTGACAGCTGTGCCTCAAACGGGAACCGTACAGTGGATGGGTGTCCGCCCCGCCGCTCGAGCAGAGATGATCATTGTTAATGCTGTTGAGGCTCGCCGCGAGGCTGGCTTGACGGGCGACCATACCCGCCCCAGCCCACGCAATGCACGTCAGGTCACGCTTATCCAATGGGAGCATCTGGCAGTTGTCAGCGCGCTCATCGGACGATCGCTTGAACCTCAGGACCTGCGCCGCAATATAGCAGTCACAGGTATTAACCTTTTCAGCCTTAAAAATTGCCGCTTTCAGATCGGTCAGGCCATTTTCGAAACAACCGGCTGGTGCCAGCCATGCGCTCGCCTGGAAGAGCGCCTAGGACCGGGCACGTTTCAAGCGATGCGTGGCCACGGTGGAATCACTGCCCGCATCTTGAGCGGCGGAATCATCAGAGTCGGCGATACCGTAAGCGCCATCGATGACTAACCCAACGAATTACTTCATACGAGCCGACTCATCAGCGGCTCGTATCACCGCAGGCGCCTTGGCTGCCCGCGCCAAAGAATTCCAACACTATGAGTATGAAACACCATGACACATCGAATCGTAATCGTCGGCGGCGGCGCTGGGGGCTTGGAGCTGGCTACCCGCCTGGGCAGAAAGTTCGGTAAGCGCAACCAGGCACATGTCACGTTGGTCGATGCCAACCTGACCCATATCTGGAAGCCGCTCATGCATGAAATCGCCGCAGGCTCCTTAAACTCTTCAGCCGACGAACTCAACTATGTCGCTCAGGCCAAATGGAATCACTTTGAGTTTCAGCTAGGTCGCCTGACTGGCCTGGACCGAGCAAATAAGCGCATTCGTCTTGCACCTATCACCGACGAGCAAGGCAAGGAAGTTCTTGCTGAGCGAACCATGCCCTATGACACGCTCGTTATTTCCATCGGCAGTAAAACAAACGACTTCGGCACGCCTGGCGCTGCAGAGCACTGCCTGTTTCTGGATACCCGCGCCCAGGCCGAGCGCTTTCATCAGCAGCTGCTCAATCAATATCTGCATGCTCAGGCAAGCAGTGAAACGGCAGCGCCCATTGATATCGCAATTGTTGGCGCTGGCGCCACGGGCGTGGAGCTGGCGGCAGAACTTCGCAATACCGCTCAGCAGTTGGTCTCCTACGGCTTGAATCGTATTCGCCCGGAAGACCTCCGTATCACGATCATCGAGGCAGGCCCACGTGTACTACCAGCACTGCCCGAACGCATCGGAGAGCCGGTCGCTCAGCAGCTGCAGAAACTAGGTGTCCGCCTTATGACAGGCGCAGCCGTAAGCTCTATCACCGAAGATGGTCTAACCACCAAGAGCGGCGAATTCATCCCTGCCAAGCTTAAGGTATGGGCAGCTGGCATTCGTGCACCGGAGTTTCTGGCTAATATGGACGGGCTGGAAAGCAATCGAATCAATCAGCTGGTGGTACGCCCTACGCTTCAAACCACGCAGGATGATGACATCTTTGCCTTTGGCGATTGCGCGGCGTGTCCGATGTCTGGAGAGGACAATCGTAATGTCCCGCCCCGGGCGCAGGCCGCGCACCAACAGGCCTCTCTACTGGTGAAATCCATAACGGCTCGCCTGAAAGGCGAAGCGCTGCCTGAATACCATTACAAGGATTATGGCTCACTGATCTCGCTTTCGCGTTATTCAGCCGTGGGCAACCTGATGGGTAATCTGACCGGGAACGTCATGCTGGAAGGCTGGCTGGCGCGCATGTTTTATGTGTCACTCTATCGGCTGCACCAGCGGGCGCTCTATGGAAACTTCAGAACCTTGCTGCTGATCATTAGCGATCACCTGGGCCATACACTCAAGCCAAGGCTAAAGCTGCATTAAATGGTAGATGCCCTGTTTGCAAGGTGCAGACAGGGCACAAAACCCTGGACATGACGAATTTGCACAAAGCAAATAGCGCTGCGCCAAACAAACATGTACTGAAAAGAAGAAGACTTTAAAACGAGACACAGCGAAGAACTCGCTGCTTAGCAGAAATGCTTAGGAGGTTAACGCTTAGATAAGAAAGTGGTGGGTCGTGTAGGATTCGAACCTACGACCAATTGGTTAAAAGCCAACTGCTCTACCGACTGAGCTAACGACCCACTTAATGGTCGGGGTAGGGGGATTCGAACTCCCGACATCCTGCTCCCAAAGCAGGCGCGCTACCGGGCTGCGCTATACCCCGACAAGGAAGTTGGCTCCGCGACCTGGACTCGAACCAGGGACCCAATGATTAACAGTCATTTGCTCTACCGACTGAGCTATCGCGGAACTTCTAAGCTTCCAATCTCAACCTTTGCTCTTCAGCGTTAAGCTGCGCTGCATCAGCTGAGGTGCGCCATTTTACGGGTATTGATTCCTGTGTCAACACCCTTTAGCAAATTTTATTGCAAAAAATTCATGCACTTAAGATACGCCTCGTCTGGAAACGCAAAGGGCGCCTTAAGGCGCCCTTTAGCAGACTAAGCAAATACGATGTCTTCGCCCTCTACCCTCGCCTCTATCTTGCTGCCTGGAACAAATTGCCCAGACAGAATCTGTTGGGCAAGAGGGTTCTCGATCCAGCGCTGTATGGCACGCTTCAAGGGACGCGCCCCATAGACAGGGTCGTAACCTACTGCAACCAGCTTGTTCATTGCCTCTGCCGAAAGCGCCAGATCCAGCTCACGCTCAGCCAGACGCTGACGCAGGCGGCTCAGTTGAATATCAGCGATACCAGCGATCTGATCACGTCCGAGCGGTTCGAACACAACCACCTCGTCGATACGGTTGATGAACTCCGGCCGGAAGTGGGCCGACACCGCATCCATGACAGCAGCACGCTGAGCCTCTTGGTCGCCAACCAACTCCTGTATTTGCGCTGACCCCAGGTTCGAAGTCATGACGACAACCGCATTACGGAAGTCGACAGTACGCCCTTGGCTATCAGTCAGGCGGCCATCGTCCAGCACTTGCAGCAGGATATTGAAGACATCCGGATGCGCCTTTTCCACTTCGTCCAGCAGAACCACGGAGTATGGCTTACGCCGCACCGCCTCGGTGAGATAGCCACCTTCCTCATAGCCGACATATCCCGGAGGCGCACCAATCAGACGGGCAACGGAATGTTTCTCCATGAACTCAGACATGTCGATACGAATCATGGCGTCTTCTGTATCGAATAAGAACTCAGCCAACGCTTTGCAAAGCTCGGTCTTACCTACCCCGGTTGGGCCCAGGAACAGGAACGACCCGCTCGGCCGGTTCGGATCAGCCAATCCTGCACGCGAGCGTCTAACGGCGTTCGCTACCGCCGTCACCGCCTCATTCTGCCCAATGACACGCTGATGAAGCGCATCTTCCATGCGCAGCAGCTTGTCACGCTCGCCTTCGAGCATTTTGCTGACCGGAATGCCCGTCCACTTGGAGACCACTTCAGCAATTTCGTCCTCGGTCACCTTGTTGCGCAGCAGCTGGTTGGCCGGCTTTTCATGCTGGTCCACCATCTGCAGGCTACGCTCGAGGTCAGGAATGATGCCGTATTGCAATTCTGCCATACGGTTGAGGTCCCCCTTGCGGCGCGCCAACTCAAGCTCCTGCTTGGCTTGTTCAATCTTCTGCTGCAGTTGTGCAGAACCTTGAACCTCCGCTTTCTCAGCCTTCCAGACTTCTTCCAGATCGGCATATTCCTGCTCGAGCCGGGCGATGTCTTCACGCAGCTTGCCAAGGCGCTTCAGGGCACCTTCGTCACTTTCTTTCTTGAGCGCTTCCTGCTCAACCTTCAGCTGGATCAAACGACGCTCCAGACGATCAAGCGCTTCGGGCTTGGAGTCGATTTCCATCCGAATACGGCTTGCGGCCTCGTCGATCAGGTCAATTGCCTTGTCGGGCAGTTGCCGATCCGTAATGTAGCGATGCGACAGCTTGGCGGCCGCAATGATGGCCCCATCAGTAATCGCGACCTTGTGGTGCACTTCATACCGCTCTTTCAAGCCGCGCAGGATCGCAATGGTATCCTCCTCGCTCGGCTCATCGACCAGGACCTTTTGGAAGCGACGCTCCAAGGCGGCGTCCTTTTCAATGTACTGGCGATACTCGTCAAGCGTGGTAGCGCCTACACAATGCAGCTCGCCACGAGCCAATGCAGGCTTGAGCATGTTACCTGCGTCCATGGCGCCTTCCGCCTTACCGGCACCCACCATGGTATGGAGCTCATCGATAAAAAGGATGACACGCCCTTCCTGCTTGGAAAGCTCATTCAACACCCCCTTGAGGCGCTCCTCGAACTCTCCCCGGAATTTGGCACCGGCAATCAGAGATCCCATGTCCAGGGCCAACAGACGCTTATCCTTCAGGCCATCGGGCACTTCACCGTTGACGATCCGCTGAGCCAACCCCTCAACAATGGCTGTTTTACCTACCCCCGGCTCACCGATCAGCACCGGATTATTCTTGGTACGGCGCTGCAGAACCTGGATAGTGCGGCGAATCTCATCGTCACGACCGATCACAGGGTCAAGCTTGCCCTCCTCCGCGCGTTTGGTAAGATCAACCGTAAACTTATCCAACGCCTGACGGGACTCCTCAGCATTAGGATCGTTGACAGCATCACCGCCGCGCAGGTTGTTGACGGCATTTTCCAGAGCCTTACGGGAAACCCCCTGCGCCAGCAGTATCTTGCCAAGCTTGGTGTTCTCGTCCATAGCAGACAGCAGCACCAGCTCGCTTGAAATGAATTGATCTCCCTTCTGCTGAGCCAGCCGATCGGCCTGATTCAACAGACGAGCCAGATCCTGAGACAGGCTGACATCCCCGGTAGGGTTCTGAATCTTTGGCAGACTGTCCAGCTCCTTGGTCAGGGCCTGGCGGAGCATCTGAATATCAAAGCCGACCTGACGAAGCAGCGGTAGAATCGAGCCGCCCTGCTGATCCAGCAAGGCAGAAAAAAGATGCACGGGCTCGATGGCCGGATGGTCATGCCCTACCGCGAGGGATTGGGCGTCGGCCAACGCAAGTTGCAATTTACTGGTTAAACGGTCAATTCGCATGACTATGTCCTTTATATGAGCGCGGGTCAGGGACGCACCATAAAAAGCGTCACAACGATTACCCGCCGAGATGCCTCTTACATAAGGACAATTCTGCTCGATTCAAGCGCTGGCCATTTGACCTGGATCAGTCGGATTACGCCTCATCCAGAGGTTGGGTCAGCCAGATCAGGCTGGCCAGGCGCCCTGTCTGCGAGGAGCGCCTAAAGGAATAAAATCGCGCAGTGTCGGTATACGTGCACCATCCGCCACCGTAGATGGCATCAATGCCGATGGATGCCAGCCGCAACCGCGCCAGCTGGTAAATATCCGCCATGAAGCGTCCGTCATTGACGCTGGGTTTGAAGGCTGTTTTTGCCCGGGAATGCTCTGACACAAACGCCTCGCGTACTTCAGCCCCAACTTCAAAGGCGTCAGGACCGATTGCAGGCCCAAACCACACCAGGATATCTCGTGTGCTCGACTCAAGCGACGCAGCCGTTGCTTCGAGCACACCACTTACCAGCCCTCGCCATCCAGCATGAGCAGCCGCGACACGCGTCCCTTGCCGATTACAAAAAAAGACAGGCAGGCAGTCTGCCGTCATGATCGTTGCAGCAATGCCAGGCGTCGACGTCCAGGAGGCATCAGCCTCAAGCACTTGGGCCGGATCAGCCTCAACGACAGAAATCCCATGCACCTGCTTTAGCCAGGCGGGTCGACACCCTAGCGAGTCGACCAACCGTTGCCGGTTTTCCGCCACGGCGGCCGGATCATCCTGCACATGATCGCCCAGATTAAGGCTCTGATAAGGGCCATGACTGACGCCCCCTGACCGAGTCGTAACGCAGCCTCTCACATTGGCAGGCGCAGGCCAGTCGGGAATCAGCCAGTCATTCATCCGGTAAACGCCTCACGATCCTGACGCAAAAGGCTAAGCAGCCAGACGATATCCTCAGGCAGAGGAGACTCCCAGCTCATACGCTCCCCCGTCACCGGGTGATCGAGTTCCAGGAAGCGGGCGTGCAGCGCTTGCCTAGGAAACTCTCGAAGCGTCTTGACCAGTGTTGGGTTGGTAGCAGGCGGAATTCGGAAACGCCCGCTGTATACCGGGTCCCCTACCAGCGGAAAGCCAATGTGGGTCATATGGACCCGTATCTGGTGGGTTCTGCCAGTCTCCAGCTTGACGCGCACATGCGTATAGGCCCGGAATCGATCCAGGACACGATAATGGCTGACCGCCGGCTTTCCACCGGTAACCACAGCCATTTGCTGGCGCCGTTGGGAGTGACGACCTATAGGCGCATCTACCGTACCGCCGGAAACCACCACGCCCGCTACAACCGCCTCATAAATACGACTGACGGAGCGTGCCTGAAGCTGGGCCACCAGATTGGTTTGTGCTTCCAGGGTCTTGGCGACAACCATCAGGCCGGTCGTATCCTTGTCCAGACGATGGACAATACCGGCACGGGGCACGTTTGCCAGCGACGGTGCATGATGGAGCAACGCATTGAGGAGCGTACCATCGGCATGGCCTGCCGCAGGATGGACGACTAGCCCGGCAGGCTTGTCCAGCACGAGCAAATGGTCGTCCTCATAGACGATATTGAGCTCGATATCCTGCGCCACCCAATCACCCTGCGCTTCTCGCTCCGCGCGCAAGGACAGTACGGCGCCGCCATGCACCAGATCACGTGGACGCAGAACCGCGCCATCAACAGTTAGGCTGCCTTCCTTGATCCAGGACGACAGGCGAGAACGGGAATATTCAGAGAACAGCTGAGCCGCTACCTGGTCGAGACGCTGACCGCCGAGTTCTGTAGGCACTTCGGCGTTGAGTTGGATAATATCGGACATAGCAGCCAACAAAGGCGTGTAGCTTTTGGTTTCAGCCACACGCTGTGGTTAAATACGAAAACTTTTTGCCCTGGCATGATGTTCATGCCGGGTTGTTCATCATAACAGGACGGTTCCGGCTCCGTCAGCCGACCGTTTCAGGGAACGCAAAGCCGCCATGCAATTGAAGCACCTGCTGCTGATCGCCAGCCTCGCCCTCACCGCTGCCTGTTCCTCCAAAGCACCTGAAGTGGCAGAAAACCTGAGCGAAACCGAGCTCTATAAGCAAGCTCAGGAAGATTTGAACAACAACAACTACAACCAGGCTGTCAGCAAACTCAAGGCTCTTGAGTCCCGCTATCCGTTTGGCCGTTATGCAGATCAGTCTCAGCTTGAGCTTATCTATGCCAACTACAAGAACGGAGAGCCTGAAGCTGCCCGTACATCGGCAGACCGCTTCATTCGTCTGCACCCCCAGCATCCAAATGTCGACTACGCCTACTACATGAAAGGTGTAGCATCCTTTGAACAGGACCGCAGTCTTCTGGCGCGCTTCCTGCCATTGGATATGACCAAGCGTGACCCGGGTGCTGCCCGTGACTCATTCAATGACTTTGCTCAGTTCACCAGCCGTTTTCCAAACAGCCGGTACGCACCTGACGCCAAGGCGCGCATGACCTATCTGCGCAACCTGCTGGCAGCGTATGAAGTCCATGTGGCCGATTACTACCTGCGCCGCAAGGCTTATGTCGCTGCGGCCAACCGTGGTCGTTATGTTGTCGAAAACTTTCAGGGCACCCCATCGGTAGGGGATGGCTTGGCAGTCATGACTGAGGCCTATCAGCATCTGGGCCTCAACGACCTGGCAGCTACCAGCCTGGAAACGCTGAAAATGAACTATCCGGACAACCCAAGCCTGGATAACGGTGAGTTCAAACCCAAGCAGCGTAGCGAAGATGATCGCTCATGGCTGGCACGCGCAACCCTCGGTTTGGTTGATCGCCCCAGCGAGCCGCTTCCGCCAGGCGAGACACGAGCTGCTCAGGATGTACAGCGCCAATACGAAGATGCGAAGCGTGAAATTCCTCAGGAGCTGCTTCCAGAGAATCAACCTGCGCCTGGAGAGGCCGAAAATCCTGATGCTCCGCGTCGCTCATGGTTCAGCCGTCTGACGTTTGGTCTTTTCGACTGATGCGAACCTGAACAAAAAAGGAGGCTTTAAGCCTCCTTTTTATTTACTCCTGAAGGTCCGCAAAATAAGACACCTCATTCATATGAAGACCATGATGAGGTATAACGCTTCAACGGCCATCACACGCTGTGATGGAGTTTACTTTTGCAGTCTTCTAATGTGCCGTAACACCCGAAACGAATTTTGTAACGGCCGTACCACTATTTAGAGAACACTATGGGTTTGTTTCGCCTGCTTTTCTGGCTAGCTCTGATTATCGCTGTTGTATGGCTGTGCCGCCGCCTGCTACAGGCGAAACCACAGAAGTCACAGAAAACACGCCTGGCCAAACCACAGCCAATGGTTCGCTGCGGTCACTGCGGGGTACACATTCCTCGCGATAAAGCCCTACCCCACGGGGAGTTCTGGTTCTGCTGCCAAGATCACTTACAAAAAAGCCTGAGCAGTGAGCGCTGATTTTTTTCATTACAACCTGCAGGACAGTCGTATCCTGAGGTTGTATCACTACTACCGGGTCATTGTCGGGCTGGTTTTTATCCTTCTGGTTTCCACCAATCTGGACGACAACCTTCTGAAGGTAACCGAGGGTAAAAACTTTGTGGTCGGCAGCTGGATTTACCTAGCGGGTAATATCCTGGCGATTTTTCTGCCACCACTGCGCAAGCAAAAACAGATCTTTGCCCTGGCTCTAGTGGATATCGGGCTGCTGACCTATCTCATGTACAGCGCTGGCGGTACACCGAGTGGTATTGGCAACCTCATCATCATTACCGTATCGATCGCCAACATTCTTCTCGTTGGGCGTATTGGAATTCTGCTGGCGGCCTTGGCTACCCTTGCCCTCATTTATGCCACCGCCTATAGAACGCTTAGCCTTCCTTCAGAGGCCAATCAGTATGTTCAGGCGGGAGGCCTGGGCGCACTGTGCTTTGCCGCCGCATTTCTGGTGCAAAGTCTCGTCAGCCGACTGTCCAAAAGCCAGACTCTGGCAGAAGAGCGGGCGCACGTTGTTGCCGATCTGGAAAATCTGAATGCGCTGATCCTGGACCGTATGCGCACCGGCATTCTGGTTCTGGACTCAAGAATGGCACCTATTCTGGCCAACCCTGCCGCTCGAGAGCTGCTCGGTCATCCAGAACTCGATACCGGGGACTTGAATGATCAGTGCCCCGAATTGATGGACCGCCTACAACAATGGGAACGGAACCGGACGCTTCGTCCTGCACCCATGCAAGCGTTCAGCGAAGGCCCACTGATCCAGCCCAGCTTCGTCCCCATCCAACGGAGCGGCAATCAGCATATTCTGATTTTTCTGGAAAACATTTCCCGTATTGCTCAGCAGGCCCAGCAGCTAAAGCTTGCATCATTGGGACGCCTCACGGCGGGCATTGCCCATGAAATTCGCAACCCGCTGGGGGCCATAAGCCACGCGGCACAGCTTCTTCAGGAATCAGAAGCACTCGATCAGCATGATCTTCGCCTGGCCCAGATCATTCAGGATCACTCCCGGCGCATGAACATCATCATCGAGAATGTCCTGCAACTTTCCAGACGCCGCCAGGCAGAGCCCCAGCTGCTGGACCTTAAATACTGGGTACACCGCTTTGCAGGTGAATTCAGAACCACTCTACGTGAGCAACAGTTTGTCTATGTGCAAACGACATCAGGTACGATACAGACCCGCATGGACCCTAGCCAGCTGACTCAGGTGCTAACCAACCTTGTTCAAAATGGCCTACGCCATAGCAGCAAGCTGCACGGCAAGGGACAAGTGTGGCTGGATCTCTTCCGTGACCCCGACTCAGACCTTCCCATATTGGATGTCATTGATGATGGGCCAGGTGTACCTGAAGACCAGATCACCAACCTTTTCGAACCCTTCTTTACCACCGAAAGCAAAGGAACCGGGCTCGGCCTCTATATTTCCCGCGAATTATGCGAGAGTAACCAGGCCCGCCTCGACTACCGCCAGCAGGAACAAGGCGGCTGCTTCCGCATTACCTTTGCCCATCCGCGCAAGTTGAGCTGAACATGAATCGACAGAAAGTCCTGATCGTTGATGACGAACCCGATATCCGAGAGCTATTAGAAATTACATTGGGTCGCATGAAGCTCGACACCTTTAGCGCAAAGAACGTGAAAGACGCAAAGGATCTGCTGGCTCGAGAATCCTTTGACTTGTGTCTGACCGACATGCGTCTTCCAGATGGCTCCGGTCTTGACCTTGTGCAATACATCCAGCAGAAATATCCAAATGTTCCTGTAGCCATGATTACCGCTTTTGGAAGTCTGGATACGGCCATCCAGGCATTGAAAGCCGGCGCCTTCGATTACCTGACCAAACCTGTTGATCTTCCTCGGCTCCGGGAGCTTGTAAGCACCGCCTTACGCCTGAGCAGCTCAGCGCCTGCCCCCATCAAGGTGGCAGATCACAGGCTGCTGGGTGACTCACCGCCCATGCGTACGCTACGTGCTCAGATCGGCAAACTCGCTCGCAGCCAGGCGCCCGTCTATATCAGCGGTGAATCCGGCAGCGGTAAAGAGCTGGTCGCCCGACTGATTCACGAGCAAGGCCCTCGTGCGGATCGCCCTTTTATTCCAGTCAACTGTGGCGCTATTCCATCAGAGCTGATGGAAAGCGAGTTTTTTGGTCACAAAAAAGGCAGCTTTACGGGCGCCATTGAAGACAAACAGGGCCTATTCCAGGCCGCCCAGGGCGGTACTTTATTTCTGGATGAAGTCGCCGATCTGCCGCTAGCCATGCAGGTAAAACTGCTTCGTGCCATTCAGGAAAAGGCTGTACGCCCCGTCGGTGGGCAACAGGAAGTAGCACTGGATGTACGGATACTAAGTGCCACACATAAAGATCTGGCCGCTGAAGTAGCCGCTGATCGCTTCCGGCAAGACTTGTTTTATCGCCTCAACGTCATCGAACTTCGTGTCCCTCCGCTACGTGAACGACGCGAAGACATTGCGGAACTGTGCTCGACTATCCTGAAGCGTCTCGCCAAGGAATCACAACAGGATCTGGCCCAGCTGACAGATGATGCTCTCGCCAAACTCAAGAGCTATCGCTTTCCGGGTAATGTTCGCGAGCTGGAGAACATGCTTGAGCGAGCCTATACCCTTTGTGAAGACAACCTGATCAAACCAAGCGATCTGCGCCTTGCAGATACCTCCCAGTCGTCCAGCACTGGCGAAACCAGTCTGGCCAATATCAGTAATCTTGAGGATTATCTGGAGGAGATTGAGCGAAAGCTGATCATGCAAGCGCTTGAGGAGACGCGCTGGAACCGTACAGCTGCCGCTGAACGGCTCGGGCTTTCCTTCCGCTCGATGCGGTATCGCCTGAAAAAGCTGGGCATCGATTGATTACACGTAGCTGATCTCCAGCCGTGAATCCGGCAGATAAGGTGCCGGATCGATGATAGGCGCCTCCCCTGTGATCAGATTAGTCAACAGCTGGCAGGAGGCAGGCGCCAAAACCAAACCGTTACGATAATGACCGCAGTTGAGCCACAAGCCAGGCCGCGCGGATACTGGGCCAATATAGGGAATGCCTTCAGGCGATCCTGGTCGTAGCCCAGCCCAATGAGCGACCATTGGGCTACCTTTCAGTGCAGGCAACAGCTCGATGGCTGAACGCAAAAGACTTTCGTGCGCTGCCTGGGTAGGCTTCTTGTCAAAGCCTGCATGCTCCAATGTACTGCCTAGCAGAATATGCCCATCTCGCCGCGGGATGGCATAGCGCCCTTTAGCCAGCACCATACTGGGCAGAAAATCATCTGCGCATTTGAATAGCATCATCTGGCCCTTAACCGGCTCGACAGGCAAGCTGATGCCAACGCTCTTCAATAACGAGCCGCTCCATGCTCCCGCTGAAACCACAACATGCCTAGACTGGACGGCAATGCCATCTACATAAACACCGGTGACAGCGTCCCCTTCCTGAAGAAATGCCTGCACTTCGCTTCCAGTCTTTATGGTTACGTTGGGCATAGCCGCCAGAGCGGCTTGAAGGGACTTAACCAGCCGCGGGTTTCTGACATTAGCCACATCCGCCATATAAATAGCCTTCTTGAAGCCCTCCCCTAATACCGGAACGTGGGAATAGGCCTCTTGAATAGGTACCGAGGCCAGAGGCCGTTGTTTGTCTTTGGCCCAGGCAAGCGCCTCAGCTTCATCATCAAGATCCAGCCAATACAACCCTGTTACATGGACTTCAGGATCTACACCTGTCCTTTCGAAAAGCTGAGCGCCAAGTTCCGGGTAGAAATCTTGAGACCAGTGCGCCAATGCGGTGACGGGTGCGCTGTAGCGCCAGGGATAAAGCGGAGAAACGATACCTCCGCCGGCCCAGGAGGCCTCCTGACCAAGCTCTGCTCTTTCCAGAAGCAAGACTTTCTGCCCTGCCAAGGCGAGCTGCAAAGTCGAAAGCAGGCCAATAACGCCCCCACCAATGATCGCCACGTCAAAAACCACATCACACCTCAATAACCGCTCAATTGACAAGTAATGCATACAGGAGCAAAAAGCCATCATGCCAGGATGGCTAAACTGACTTCACGTACATGGACGCCGTTAATGAAAGTCTATCAACAAGGCTTCAGCCTTATCGAACTACTTACAACTATCGTTGTTCTTAGCGTTACCATTGGCATCGCCATACCTTCCTTTAGCACGCTTACAGACCGAATAACACAGTACGAAGCTACTAACCGATTAGCTCAGACGCTTTACCGCGCCCGCTTTCAGGCTATAACGCAAAATAGAAGCACAACTGTCTGTCACGAAAGCCAGGGTAGTTGCAGTAGCTCTTTCATCTGGCAAGGAGCGATGCTGGTTTACCAGACTGCAAACCAACACGAGCAGACTGATGAAATACTTAATATCCTATCAAGCGAAAATATACCGACTGGCTACAGTTGGCACTGGTCCGGTTTTCGCGCACGCCCCTTCCTGACCTTCAAGCCTAACGGCGCTACTGATTATCAGAATGGCACCTTTACTCTCTGTCGAAACAGCGAAGCCCTAAAACAGGTGGTGATTAATAAAGCAGGTAGAGTACGGATACAGTCTGCTCCGACTGGTAGCCGATGCTAGTGGAAATGGCTTGGCGACCACACAGATAAAACAATTGACCAGACGTCACCTGTGTTTTTGAGCAACCTGATCTGCAAAGGCATCATGCCGATTATTTCTCTGCAAGGAATCAAGGATGCGTTCCGTACGCGGCTTTACGCTAATCGAGCTCATGGTGACTGTAGCAGTCCTTGCGATTGTACTTACTATTGCAGTGCCATCATTCAGCAACTTAATTCAAAGCTCCCGCACGAACGCCCTCGTTAATGAACTCAACGGCACGCTTCAGATTGCTCGTTCTGAAGCACTAAAACGGCGCAAGAATGTGATTGTCTGCCGTCGTAATGAAGCAGGTACTGCCTGTGATAACGGGACAGACTGGTCTAATGGCTGGTTGATTCGCCAAGTAGGCGGCGATGTGATTCGCGTTTGGGATGCTCAATCATTAACTGTCGAGGCTGATCCTGCCGCTGGATTTACTTTTTTGCCTAATGGAGCAGCTACTGCCGGAGGCAAACTAGTTATTAGCCCGACAAATTGCAAAAAAAATGACGAAAAACCAACGGTGTCTGTTACCTCTACAGGCAGCACAGGCATAGCGTGTAAATCCCAATGAAAAACACTTGCCAAAGAGGCGCTACACTTATTGAAGTCCTAGTTACTGTTTTTATTCTTGCAGTAGGGCTTTTAGGCCTTGCAGGTTTGCAATCAACTAGCATTAAGAGCAACCAAGGCGCTTATTACAGATCACAAGCGACACTCTTAGCTGGGGATATGGCAGATCGCATGCGAGCTAACCGCACAGCGGCCTTAGCAGGAAGTTACAATATAAGTTCTTTTCCCTCTTCCTCCACAACAAACAATACTGCCAACGCAGTACGCGCTGAGAAAGATAAGGCAGAGTGGCTGAACTCACTTGCAAGCCTGCTTCCTGACGGGACAGGAAAAATAGAATACAGCAACAAAATCTTTGTCATCTCCATAAAATGGAACGACAACCGTGCCAGGATTAGAAGCTCTTCAGCCCAAGACACAAATCAAGACTTTATATTCACCTACCGGACCCAGCTATGAGAGTTTTTTTTCAGACCAAGCAAAGTGGTCTGTCATTAGTCGAACTAATGGTGGCAATGGTATTAGGCCTTCTCCTAATTGGCGGCGTTCTACAAATATTCTTGTCAAGTAAAAACACCTATATTACAAACCTTGCCCTTTCTAAAGTACAAGAGTCCGGCCGATTTGCAATGGATTTTTTGACTTTTGACACTCGCAATGCGTCTTACCGAGGCGAGTGCGTTGGAAGTTTAAATAATCTACCCTCACCACTTAATAATGATGAAAGATATATTTTAATATCTGGCATTAAAGGCTGGGATAATAGTGAAGCCGACTCTGCACTACCTAGCTGGTTTCCAGCCTCAAAAAGGTTACCTGGAACAGATATGGTTTTGCTTAAACATGCCGCTAACTCTGCAGGCGTCACATTAGCATCCGCGCCAACTAATGATACGATTACGACAACCACAGCTACAAAACTAGCTTTTGGCACACTTCTAGTTATAGCTGAGCCAGTTGGATGTGACATCTTTCAAAACCAGAAAACTGCAACATCACTATCTATAAGCTCTTCAAACGAATTTCGATACGCTTATAGTCAAAAAGCAGATCTACTTAAATATCAAAGCTCAATCTACTACATTGATAACGGCAGTAGCAACACTCCATCTTTATGGCGAGTTCGTTATGACAACCCTTCAGACATAGTTACCGAAGAGATTGTAGAGGGCATACAAAACATGCAAATAAAATATGCCCAAGGTGACAGCGAAGGAAATATTACTGGAGATTATCTAGACGCCAATAATATTACCGATTGGTCAAGTGTGGTTTCTGTAAAAATAACCCTACTAGCCACTAGCAATGACAGTAATGTTGTTTCACCAAATCAAGTAATAAGATTTAACGGGCAAGACATCACTATTAACAATGGCCGTTTAGCTCAGGTTTTTTCTACCACCGTAGGAATACGGAATCGTCTGCCATGAGAACAGAAATTTTTCCTACTAGAGAGAAAGGCGCTGTTCTTCTCGTCGCTCTTATCGTACTCCTGCTAATGACCATTATTGGTATAAGCAGCATGCGCGTCACGTCATTACAAGAGCGAATGGCGGGAAACATGCGCGATCAAAATCTAGCTTTCCAAGGCGCAGAAACGGCTATGCGCCAAGCCGAAGCATTTGCTTTAAGTAAAGAAGTCAGCTTTTGGCAGAATACCTCTACAGAAAGAAGCTGGCAAAACGTCGATAACCTTACTGGCGTAAGCAAGCCACGGTTCCGAATCACACCCATCCCTGGTGTAACTATTATAAAGCCTGGCGATAGCCTTGAAGCTGGCAAGGCAATTGAAGTTGCTCTAGTAAGAGTAGAAGCAGAAGGTTACGGCGCCGCAGTCGATACTAACGACTCTACGGCAAGCTCAAATGTATTACTCCAATCAACTTTTATCAGGCGCTAAAGATGCTAACGCATAAGGAAATTATCGCCACAATGACTCCCTTAAAAAATAATTACTCAATCTTTAAAAGTCTTGCTTTAGCAACTTTTGCTTCCTTTACAGCAACAGGCGTTCATGCAGAAGTTTCCCAGACACCGCTGTTACTAGGCAGTGGAAACGTTCCTGGAAGCTTAGCATTGGTGCCTTCCGTGGAATGGCCTACTGTTTTGTCCGTTGCAAACCTAGGCAGTTATAGTTCAGCCAATGAGTACTCTGGTTACTTCGATTCTGACAAGTGCTATCTATATAACAAGACCAGCAATGATGGCTGGTTCTATCCAAATGGCTTAGCCACTAACCATAAATGTAATGGTAAGTGGAGCGGAAACTTCTTAAACTGGGCTGCAACGCCGACTATTGATCCCTTCCGCAGCGCGCTAACGGGGGGATTAAGAGCTGTTGACCAAGAAAACCTTACTATTTTGCAAAAGGCGCGTCACAGTGGCCAAAATAGTACAGGCGATAGGACTAACTCAGGTCAAGGAATGATTCCAGCAGCCGAGTTCTCGGGCGCCACACCAGTATCCTCTGGCTGGAATAGCATGTATATCCGTCTAAGTGGTCTAGATACCGACATGGTATTTTCAAATTGGTCGGACAAGCTTGGCGATGATTCAACATCAAGGAGTGAATGGGTCGACTATGACCCAAACAATAGCGCCCAGTTTAACAGTGGCAGGCTCATACCTTCGTATCGCGTCAACGAGAACAGAGGATCACAAGTTAAAAGCGTTTATCGTTTAAGAATTCAGGTAAAAGTATGCGACCCAAGCCCTGCGGCTGGCGGTCTGGAAAGTAACTGTAAGCGCTACTCGTCAACTAACTACAAACCAGAAGGCCTACTTCAGCAATATGCGGATACGCTGCGCTACAGCGTATTTGGCTACCTTAACGACTCCAGCGAGGGACGCGATGGAGGCGTTTTACGAGCCAACCAAAAAGGTATAGGTCCGAAAGATACTGACGGATCAACGAACCCATATGCAGAATGGAATGTCACCACTGGCATTTTAGTAAAAAACCCTAACCCTGCCGATGCTACTAGTACAGGCAATGGTGTTGCTGATAGCGGTGTAATTAATTACTTAAACAAATTTGGCTCAATGCCTTATCAAACAAACCCAACTGCTTATAAAAAACTTAAAAGCCATGACCCTGTCAGTGAGCTTTATTATACAGCTGTAAGATATTATAAAAATCAAAAAAACGTCTCAGCATATAGCGATTTCTCTGGAAAAACCACAGCAGAGCGATACGCAGAAGCAGATGGTTTTCCTGTTATTACAAACTGGCAGGATCCTATTAACTATTCATGCCAAAAAAATGTTATTTTAGGCATTGGCGACACAAACACTCATAGAGATAAAAACCTCCCCGGCCCAACCAGCTCAGTAGATGAAGTTAGCCCTAAGCCACAAGAGGTCGTAGAAGATACGACAGTTAACGTCGTTACCGCCACAGCAAAAGTTGGCAGTCTTGAAGGCGTCAACCTTAAAGAAACGTCGAGTAGCTATACTGGACGTTCTAACTCAGCTTATATAGCAGGCTTAGCTTACGACTCGCATACTGTTGATCTCAGACCCAATATGGGCGGCAAGCAAACACTTTCTACATATTGGGTAGACGTAAGAGAGAACCAGAGTTTGGCGGGGCGTGCGTCGAACCAATACTGGCTTGCCGCTAAATATGGCGGTTTTAAAGTACCATCTAACTTTTCTCCTTATTCAAACGAGACCACCAGCGCCATCATTACAGATGATCTTTGGTGGACAAATGGTGAAAAACTGTCCACTGGAGATAAGCGGCCTGATAACTTTTTCGTAGCAAGCGACGCGGCCAACATGACAGCCAGCTTAAAAACAGCTTTCTCCCAAATTGTTAAAGAGGTTAGAAGCACATCTACGTCTCTTGCTACCAACTCGACTCAGCTTAATACGGAAAGCGCTGTTTTTCAGACTCTCTATAATAGCTCCAACTGGAGTGGAGACCTTCTCGCAAAAACTGTCAGCGGTTCTGGCTCAGTTGCGGCAACGCCAACGTGGAGCGCTGCGTCTAAACTAGATGCGTTAACTAATCTCAGTACACGAAAAATATTCCTATCGAATGGATTTACTGCCAGAGAGCAAGGGGTCTACTCTACATCCATCGGAGGTATAGACTTTTTCTGGAATAATAATCTGGACAATGACGCCAAAACCGCTCTTCAGACACCTAGAGCGAATGGCGTTACTGTAGAAGGTGATACCGGCCAGAATCGCTTAAATTACTTACGTGGCGAGCGAAACCTAGAAAAAACCAAAACGACTCCTTCTAACCCGTTCCGCTCAAGGGGCAGCCGATTGGGCGATATTATTAACTCAGATCCCCAATATGTTTCTAATCAAGATTATGGCTATAACTTACTGACCGGCTCAATGTGGGGCGGTGCAGGCAGTAGCTATTTGAGCTTTCGTCGCAGCACTGACTATATCAATCGTAAGCCCATGGTGGTGGTAGGTACAAATGATGGGATGCTGCATGGATTTGACGCGACCGTTTCGTCAACTGGAGGTAGTGAGCTCTTTGCCTATATACCTCGAAGCATAACAGGTGACTTATATAAGCTTACCGACCCAAATTACTCCCACCAGTATTATGTAGATGGCTCGCCGACGAGCTCTGACGCCTGGATAAACGGTAGCTGGAAAACTATTGTTGTGGGCACAACCGGTGCTGGAGGCAAAAGCGTTTTCGCTTTAGACGCCACCAACCCGGACACTATGTCTGCCAGGAGTGTAATGTGGGAGTTCACCGCACCTGACATGTCTTATCCAGTCCAGAAGCCCTCAGTGGTTGCATTAGCAAATGGAAAATTTGGCGTTATCGTTAGTAGTGGATTTACAAACTCATCCGTTACTAAAGGTCATGTTTGGGTACTTGATGCGGCTAACGGGAATGTGCTGAAAAAATTCACAGTCAATACTACTGGCGGAATGGCACAACCCTTAGCAATCGATATTAATAATGACCGATTAGCGGATCGCATTTACGTAGGCGATACCCAAGGCAATCTTTGGCGATTCGATATAACAGGGGAGGACGTAAGTAAGTGGGATGGTTTTAGAAATGGTAACCAAAACATCATTCCCATTTTCTCGGCACGGGATAGCTCAGGTAGAGTCCAGCCTATTACAGCACCTCTTACAGCCGCTCTTAATACCGATGGCAAACCAATTATTCTATTTGGTACAGGTAGTTTCTACCAAACCGTCGATACTGATCTCTTGCAGAATCAACGCATTGAGTCCTACTACGCCATCATTGACAGAGAGAGTTCGGTTAACCGAACGAACCTAGCTGAACGTAAGATTCTAAAAGAAGTAAACGTAAACGGCCAAAAAGGCCGAATTTTGAGCGAAGCAGCCACTGGGGACATGTCCGGTAAGTCTGGTTGGGTATTAGATCTATTATGGAAGGCCTCTGAGGGTGGATCCAATTCGCTTACTGGTGAACGGGTTGTTTCAGCAGGTGTTTTAAGAAATGGCACCATCACATTCAGTACATTAACACCCTCTGATGATCCCTGTTCAGGCGGGGCCACTAGTTGGGTAATGTCTCTAGACGTATTTACTGGTGCTCGATTGGCGTACAACTATTTTGATTTCAACGGCGACGGGCTTATCAATAATAATGACTATTTCACCGACTCTAATGGAAATAAGATTCCTTTTTCTGGAATTTCCAATCCCGATTTAGGTGCCATAGATACACCTAGCTATTTCAATGGCAATGCTACTAATGAAGCTAGTGACAACGCTACTAATGAAAGTAGTACCGACCTCATCTGTTTTGCGGGGTCCGCAAATGCAGATCAGCCCGTCTGCAGTCCTGCGCCTCCAGGATCAAGAACGTCTGACAGAGTTTCATGGCGAGAAATCAGATGATAAAAGTTATGAGCAAAATGCGATTAGGCAAAGCTGTCCCTCGCCGCACTATTCAGCGTGGTTTTACTTTAATCGAGGTAATGGTAGTAGTTGCTATTATTGGAATACTTGCAGCAATAGCTTATCCGTCTTACACCGAGCATATACGTAAAACAAACAGAACAGCTGCACAAGCTTCTTTAATGGAGCTTGTGCAATTTATGGAAAGAAATTACACCTCAACTGGAATGTATTCCAATTCGGACGGAACAGCTCCGGCTTTACCGTTTACAACCTCTCCAAGAGATGGAAATGCCGTTTACAATCTAGAGCTAAGTTCGGTAACTAAAAGTAGTTTCACACTACAAGCGGTGCCGGTTGCCGGAAAAGTGATGGCAAGTGATCGTTGTGGAACATTAACGATTACAAACACAGGTGTAAGAGGACAAGCAGCGACAGGAACTTCGACTGAGTGTTGGCGACGATAAAACAATAAGTGAAGGAACGACTACCGCCCTTGAGTCTTCAAAGGCGGTTTTAAACATTATATAGCTTTTACTCTAAGCTCCTTCGGCAGCGAGAACGTAATATTCTCTGGCTGCCCTTCAAGCTCAAGGCCCTCGCTTGCGCCCCAGGCTTTCAGCTGGTCAATAACGCCTTTGACCAGAATCTCAGGAGCTGACGCGCCTGCGGTGATACCGATCCGCTCTACCCCACTAAACCACTCCTGCTTGAGATCTTCCGCACCATCAATAAGGTAGGCAGCCGTACCCATACGCTCGGAGAGCTCACGCAGACGGTTGGAATTGGAGCTATTAGGACTTCCAACGACTAGAACGATGTCAGACTCAGTTGCTAGTGTTTTAACCGCGTCCTGGCGGTTCTGAGTGGCGTAGCAAATATCGTCTTTACGTGGGCCGCCAATGTTCGGAAACTTGCCGCGCAAGGCATCGATGACCTTGCTTGTGTCGTCCATAGACAGCGTAGTCTGAGTAACGAAAGCTAGCGAGTCAGGGTTGCGGACCTGAAGCGCCGCAACGTCTTCCTCGTCTTCTACAAGGTAGATCGATCCGCCATTACGCGTATCGTACTGGCCCATAGTGCCCTCTACTTCCGGATGACCTTCATGGCCAATCAGAATGCATTCGCGGCCGTCACGGCTGTATTTGGCTACTTCCATGTGAACCTTGGTCACCAGCGGACAAGTAGCATCGAAGACTTTGAGCCCTCTGCTTTCAGCTTCCTTGCGTACCGCCTGGGAAACGCCATGGGCGCTGAAGATCACGATAACGTCATCAGGCACCTGATCCAGCTCTTCGACAAAAACAGCGCCACGGTTGCGTAGGTTTTCTACGACGAACTTGTTATGCACCACTTCATGTCGGACATAGATCGGCGGGCCAAACACATCAAGCGCGCGATTGACGATATCGATTGCGCGATCAACCCCTGCGCAAAATCCGCGAGGGTTGGCTAATTTGATTTGCATGTTGAATTCCTTTCGCTCAGCGTCTGCTACTGAGCAGGCCTCAATGGGCAACAACCGGCTCAATGGCGATAATTTCGACTTCGAACGTCAACGTGCGCCCAGCAAGCGGGTGGTTGAAGTCTATAATCACCGCATGATCATCGAAGGATTTAACGATGCCGGGCATTTCGCCTCCTGCCGCATCGGTAAAGATAATCAGCAACCCTTCGGACAAGTCCATATTCTCGAAATCGTCTCGAGGCATCTGCTGCAGATTTTGCGGGTTTGGCTGACCAAACCCCTGCTCAGGCAGAATCGTCAGGCTACTACGCGCGCCCTCAGGCAAGCCGAACAACGCTTGCTCGAAGCCAGGCAGGAGATTACCGTCCCCTACCCTGAACGTTGCGGGCGCCTTGTCGAAGGTCGTGTCAACAATATCGCCGTTTTCCAGCTTGATCGCGAAATTGAGCGTTACGCGCGTTTCCGGACCAACCGTTATCTCAGACATGGGCTTCTCCTGTCTTTTTGGTACGGAACATATCCAGGGCAAGCATGATGGCACCTACGGTAATGGCGCTGTCTGCCAGGTTGAAAGCGGGAAACAGATGTTCCCGCCAATGTACAAGGACGAAATCAATAACGTGCCCCAACACGATACGGTCGTACAGGTTACCGATAGCGCCGCCCAGGATCAGCGCCAGGGCAATAGCAATCCAGGTATCGTTGCGTCCCAATCGCTTGAGCCAGACTACCAGGGTAATGCTGACTGCAATGGCAATCGCAGCAAAAAGCCAACGCTGCCAACCGGAATGATCCGCCAGAAAGCTGAACGCTGCGCCTGTGTTATAGGCGAGCGTCCAGCTGAACAGATCAGGAATCACCTCGATGCGCTGATACAGACTGAGCTGCCCTTCAAAATAAGCCTTGCTCAGTTGATCCAACACAACGACGACCACACTCAACCATAACCAGGCCAGACGGCCAAAACGGCCTGCCTCAGGCATAGCGGCGCACCTCACCATTGCCAAAGACGTTACTGACGCAACGGCCACAGATTTCAGGGTGGTTGGGATCAACTCCTACGTCATCACGATGGTGCCAGCAACGGGCACACTTGGTGCTGCCTGATTTGCGAACTAGAAGTTTGAGACCTGCCACCTCGCTCTCTACCGCTTCGTCAGGCGCCTCGTCAAACGTTGCAACCTCGACCCGAGAAGTGATCAGGATAAAGCGCAGGTCTTCACCCAGTTTCTTCAGTACCGCACTCAGCGGGCCGTCAACGAACAGCGTGATTTCTGCCTGAAGGTTGCCGCCGATTGTCTTGGCGTTACGCTGGTTTTCCAGCTCCTTGTTGACAGCAGCCTTGACCGCCATCACCTGATCCCAGAATGCGCGATCAAGCTCAGTGTCAGCTGGCAGTTCGGTCAACTGGTCATACCAGGTATTAAGCATGACAGACTCGTTGCGCTTGCCTGGCAGGTATTGCCAGATTTCCTCGGCAGTGAAGGCCAGGATGGGCGCGATCCAACGAACCAGTGCTTCCGCAATATGGAACATGGCTGTTTGGCAGGAACGGCGAGCACGGCTGTCAGTGCCCGTGGTGTACTGGCGATCCTTGATAATGTCGAGATAGAAGCCACCCAGTTCATGCACACAGAAGTTGTGCACTTTCTGGTACACGTTCCAGAAACGATACTCGTTGTAGGCTTCCTCAAGCTCATGTTGCAACAGGAGCGCGCGATCCACAGCCCAGCGATCAATGGCGATCATGTCTTCCGATGCCAGCAGATGCCGCTCAGGATCGAAGCCGTTCAGGTTGGAAAGGAGGAAACGTGCAGTATTGCGGATACGGCGATAAGAGTCAGCCGAACGCTGCAGGATCTGTTGGGAAACCGCCATTTCACCCGAGTAGTCAGTCGCCGAAACCCATAGGCGCAGAATGTCAGCGCCCAGCGTATCCGTTACCTGCTGCGGTGCAATCACGTTGCCCAGCGACTTGGACATCTTGCGGCCATTCTCATCGACGGTAAACCCGTGCGTGAGCAATGCTTTGTAGGGTGGGTGGTCGTCGATGGCACAACCGGTCAGCAGCGATGAGTGGAACCAACCACGATGCTGGTCGGAGCCTTCCAGATACAGATCAGCAACTGGCCCCTGATCATGGCCCAGCTGATGCGAGCCACGCAGCACATGCCAGTGGGTAGTACCCGAGTCGAACCAGACGTCCAACGTATCGGCGATTTTCTCATATTGGGCGGCTTCATTACCCAGCAACTCGGCGGCATCCAGCTTAAACCACGCCTCGATACCGGCCTGCTCAACGCGCTGAGCAACCTCCTCCATCAATTCTACCGTGCGAGGATGCAGCTCTCCGCTTTCCTTATGCAGGAAGAATGGAATCGGAACACCCCAGGTGCGTTGACGCGAGATACACCAGTCAGGCCGACCGGCAATCATGCCATGCAGACGCGCCTGCCCCCAGGCGGGCACAAACTGGGTCTGCTCGATGCCTGCCAAGGCACGCTCACGAAGGGTGCCGCCCTCTACCGGCTGCTTGTCCATGCCCACAAACCACTGCGCGGTCGCACGGTAGATCAGCGGGGTCTTGTGACGCCAGCAATGCATGTAGCTGTGAGTAATATTCTCGCTGGCCATCAGGCAGCCGACTTCGCGTAGCTTCTCGACAATGGCGGGATTGGCTTTCCAGATAAACTGGCCACCAAAGAAGGGCAACGACTCGACATAAACGCCGTTGCTCTGCACGGGGCTCAGGATGTCATCGTTAGTCATGCCATAGCGCTTGCAGGACCGGAAGTCATCCTCACCGTAAGCAGGCGCACTGTGCACAATACCTGTACCAGCACCCAGCTCAACATAGTCAGCAAGATAAATGGGCGAACGGCGATCGTAGAAAGGATGATTGAAGGCGATCAGCTCCAGCGCTTCACCCTTGGCCGTCGCGATGACCTTTCCTTCCAGCGAGTACCGCTTCAGGCAGCTCTCGACCAGTTCCTCAGCCAGCAGAAGCAGCTTGTCACCCACGTCCACCAGTGCATAGTCAAACTCGGGATGCACATTAAGCGCCTGGTTGGCCGGGATGGTCCAGGGTGTGGTAGTCCAGATGACGATATAGGCTTTCTTGGGCAGCGCTTCCAGGCCGAAGGCAGCAGCAAGCTTGTCATCTTCGGCGCTGGGAAAGGCCACATCGATCGTCATGGACTGCTTGTCCGCGTACTCCACTTCAGCTTCGGCCAATGCAGAACCGCAATCGAAGCACCAGTTGACCGGCTTCAGACCCTTGAATACAAAGCCCTTACGAACCATTTCAGCCAACGCACGGATTTCTCCCGCCTCGTTGGCATAATCCATGGTTTTGTAGGGATTATCCCACTCACCCAACACACCCAAGCGGATGAAGTCGGCTTTCTGCCCTTCTACCTGCTCAGCCGCATAGGCACGGCAGAGTTCGCGGGTTTTGTCGGCTGGCAGATTCTTGCCGTGGGTGATCTCAACCTTGTGTTCGATAGGCAGGCCATGGCAATCCCAGCCGGGAACATAGGGTGCGTCATAACCCGACAGGGTTTTGGAGCGGACAATAATGTCCTTGATGATCTTGTTGACCGCATGACCAATATGAATATTGCCGTTGGCATAGGGCGGGCCATCATGAAGGATGAAGGTAGGACGCCCTTTGCCAATTTCGCGCAGCTTTTGGTAGAGACCAATACCATTCCAGTACTTAAGGGTTTCAGGCTCGCGTTGCGGCAAGCCGGCTTTCATGGGGAAATCGGTAGCTGGAAGGTTAAGCGTGGCTTTGTAATCGGTCATTTCGGGCTCTTCAGATCTCATCAAGCGGTTGGCCCAGCCAATAAGCTCGGGCGGCGGCGACATCGGCATCAATCGCCGCCTTCAATGCCTCCAGAGAGGCGAAACGCTGCTCGTCTCGCAGCTTGCGGTGAAAAACAACAGTCAGATGCTGACCATACAGATCGCCAGCATATTCGAGAAGATGTACTTCAAGATGGGGACGGCCATCGCCTTTTACAGTAGGACGAAGACCAATATTTGCAACGCCTCCCCGGATCTGGCCATGAATATCCACGTTGACCAGATAAACCCCTTTCATAGGTGGCAGACGGCGCTTCAGCTGAACATTAGCAGTAGGCCAGCCTAATTGGCGAGCAAGCTTCTGTCCATGCAGTACACGCCCGGATAAGGTATAGGGGCGTCCCAGCATTCGATTTGCAAGAGACAGATCCCCCGAAGCCAACGCTTCTCGAATGCGCGTACTGCTTATTCTCATGCCATCCAACTCGACCGTAGTAGCGGCCTCAACCGTAAACCCGTTGATCCGCCCTGCATCGACCAGAAAATCAAAGTCGCCGGCACGGTCACAGCCAAAGCGGAAGTCATCTCCGACCTCAAGGTGCTTGATGCCTAATCCTTGGATAAGCACCTGATCGATAAAGGCTCGTGCTGAAAGCTCGCGCAGTCGACGGTTGAAGGCCAGACACACAACACGGTCTACGCCTGCCCTGGATAGTAACTCCAGCTTCTCGCGAAGGCGCGTCAACCGCACTGGAGCTTGTTCAGGCGCAAAGTACTCACGCGGCTGTGGCTCGAATATAACTACACAACTAGGCACTCTGAGCTCTATTGCTCGTTCATGCAGACGAGCCAGAATCGCCTGATGTCCCAGGTGTACTCCGTCGAAATTGCCTATGGTGGCAACACAGCCCTGCGGCAGGGGACTGAGATTATGAAGGCCTCGAACCAGCTGCATAGCACGCGTTCTATTTGCAAATTCTACGATTATACGCACGCTTGCCCGCAGACAACAGGCAGTCACTGACAAGCTTGCCCATGAACATCAAACCATTGGTCATGCCAGCGCTTTTTTCGTGAAGTCTTTGATACGAAATCCAAATGCCGCCAACACGCCAAAATAAGCGATCACTCCAGCAGCAACGACTAGCCCAAGCCGTGAAAAGCGCGCCAGCATATTGCCCTGATCCCATGCGGGCATGACATAAAGCAGCCCTAGAAGTACGGTCGACATGACCACAACCGCAACCACTAGCTTGGTCAGGAACAAGGTCCATCCGGGCTGCGGCTCGAAAAGCTTGTGCTTTCTCAACTGCCAATAAAGAAGACCTGCGTTGATACAGGCGGCCAGCCCGATCGCCAAGGCCAGACCTACATGCTGAAGCGGACCAATAAAGGCCAGGTTCATGAGCTGGGTTACTACCAATGTGAAAATAGCGATCCGAACAGGGGTCTTGATGTTCTGTCGAGCATAAAACCCAGGGGCCAGTACCTTGACCAAAATGATTCCGACCAAACCTACCGAATAGGCGATCAAGGCATGCTGGGTCATTTGTGCATCATGAGCCGTAAAACGACCGTACTGGAACAGGGAAATAGTCAACGGTTCGGACAGAATCGCTAGTGCCAACGAGCACGGCAGAACCAAAAGAAAGCAAAGCCTAAGTCCCCAATCCAAAAGACGGGAGTACTCGTGCCGATCATCCTTAGCATAAGTCTTGGCTAGCGCCGGCAAAAGGATAGTACCGAGCGCAACACCCAGAACACCGGAAGGCAGCTCCATCAAGCGGTCGGCGTAATACATCCATGAAACCGAACCGGCGGCCAGAAAAGAGGCAAAGATGGTGTTGATGATCAGGGAAATCTGGCTAACCGACACTCCGATAATGGCCGGGATCATTTGCCTCAATACCCGCCAGACCCCGCTGTCCCGTAGATTGAGGCGAGGCAGCACAAGCATGCCAATTTTTTTCAAGTGTGGCAGTTGGTACACCAGCTGTAGAAAACCGCCCGCCAGTACAGCCCATCCAAGCACCATGACCGGTGGATCAAAGTATGGCGTCAGGAAGACAGCAAAAAAGATCATGCTGACGTTTAGGAGCGTGGGCACAAACGCCGGGACGGAGAAGCGATTCCACGTGTTGAGCACTGCACCGGCAAGCGATGACAGGGAAATCAACAGAATATACGGAAAGGTTATGCGAAGAAGTGAAGTGGTCAGCGCAAACTTTTCAGGCGTATCGCTAAAGCCAGGGGCGGTAATCCAGATAACCCAGGGCGCAGCTACCATGCCCACCAAGGTCACAATCGCCAAGACCAGCGTCAGCAGGCCTGATACGTAGGCGATAAAGGTTCGGGTCGCCTCTTCTCCGCGCTGGCTCTTATATTCTGCCAGAATCGGGACAAACGCCTGGGAGAATGCGCCCTCTGCAAAGATGCGCCGCAACAGATTCGGCAGCTTGAACGCTACGAAGAAAGCATCAGTGGCGATCCCTGCGCCAAAAATACGTGCTACGATGGTATCGCGAATAAAGCCCAACACCCGGGAAACAAGCGTCATTGAGCTAACCGCAGCTAGCGATTTAAGAAGGTTCATGCGTTTGGATTCTATACATACCGATGACAGGGCCTGTGTATCTCCAAGCCTCAAGAAGATGCCTCATAGGCAAGCCCGCGAGTGTAGGACGATCAAACAGATAAAGCACGTACAGATGCAGTTGTTATCAACCACTCGTCCAGCCGTCTTTATAACCTTGACAATCGATTAACACATCGGCATGATTCGCGGCCTTATTTGCGTGGTACCCCCCCAGTTTTTCGAGGAGCTCGACGGTGGCAAACACACCTTCCGCCAAAAAACGCGCCAAACAGGCTGAGAAGCGTCGCAGCCACAATGCTAGCCTGCGTTCAATGGTTCGTACTTACATCAAGAACGTAGTTAAAGCGATCGACGCTAAAGATCTGGAAAAAGCACAAGCTGCCTACGCCGCTGCAGTACCTGTGATTGATCGCATGGCCGACAAGGGCATCATTCACAAGAACAAGGCTGCTCGTCACAAAGGCCGCCTGAATGCCCATATCAAGGCTATGAGCCAAGCTGCTGCCGCTTAAGGCTTAGCTTGCAATAAAAAACCGGCGAAAGCCGGTTTTTTATTGCCTGCGTTTTCAGGCATAAAAAACGGCGCCCATCGGCGCCGTTTTTTATGCGGGTGACGTTACACCAGCACCATATTGTCTCGATGAACAAGTTCAGGCTCGTAGACATACCCAAGCGCCTGACCAATGAACTCCGAGGACTGCCCCATGATCTTCTGTGCCTCGGCAGCACTGTAATTTACCAGTCCGCGCGCCACTTCATTTCCGTCAGGCCCCACACACGCCACCATCTCACCACGACGGAAACTGCCTTCTATCGCTTTAACACCTACAGGCAAGAGACTCTTATGGTCTTCAGTAAGGGCCTTTACCGCCCCCGCGTCCAGCACCAATGTGCCACGCATTTGAAGATGACCTGCCAGCCATTGCTTGCGAGCCGCCACCAAGCCCCGCTCAGGGGAAAGCAACGTACCCAGCCGCTCACCCTCACGCAACCGGCTCAGTACGCGCTCAATGCGCCCACCTACGATAACCGTACAGGCACCAGAGCGAGCTGCCAAACGAGCCGCACGCAGCTTTGTCTGCATACCACCACGCCCCAACGCCCCTGCAGAGCCACCAGCCACCGCATCCAGCGCAGGATCGTCTGCACGAGCCTCGCTGATTAGCGCGGCTTCAGGATTATGTCGCGGGTCGGCATCGAACATGCCATCACGATCCGTCAGGATAACCAACAGATCCGCTTCAACCAGGTTTGCCACCAGAGCAGCCAATGTATCGTTGTCACCAAAACGGATCTCATCCGTAACGACCGTATCGTTTTCATTGATGACAGGCACCACCCCCAACTCAACCAGGGTTCGAAGGGTGCTTCGAGCATTCAGATAACGCTTTCGGTCGGACAAGTCATCATGGGTAAGCAGCACCTGTGCCGTTTGCACATCATGCTCGGCAAAACTGGACTCCCATGCCTGAACCAAGCCCATTTGACCAACAGCCGCAGCAGCCTGCAACTCGTGAATGGCACTGGGCCGCGAAGCCCAGCCCAATCGACTCATGCCTGCCGCCACTGCGCCAGAGGATACGAGGACAAGCTCAACACCCGCACGATGCAGAGCAACCATCTGCTCGACCCAGCCCGACATGGCACGGCCATCAAGGCAGCGCCCATCATCCGTCAGCAAGGCACTGCCAATCTTTACCACCCAACGCTCGGAGCGAGTCACCCGATCGCGTATCGAAAGCTCTTTATCTGACATAGATGATCTCTGGCCCTTCACCATCGTCTTCGTCATCATCATCGAAGTCATCGTCGAGACTTTCATCATCGACGCTCTTTATGCCAGCACGACGCAGCGCACGCGCATCGTCCAACGCCTGTAGGCGAGCACGGGCCTCATCCTCGATCTGCTGATCCAGCTCCTGCGCCGCCTCAGCAAAGGCTGGATCTTCAGCGATACGCTCGGCACGCTCATCCAGATAACGCATGATAGCCTGACACAACGCTTCGGTGCCGTTACGCTCCAGGGCCGAGATCACAAAGACAGGCCCTTCCCAGTTCAGACGCTCAACGACAGCCTTGACCCGAGCATCACGCTCTTCCTCATCCAGGATCTGGTCAGCCTTGTTCAGAACCAGCCAGCGGTCACGCTCCATCAGCGCCGGACTGAACTTGTTCAACTCATTGAGAATCGTCTCAGCCGCATCAGCCGGATCGCTTTCATCCAGCGGCGCCATATCGACCAGATGCAATAACAGGCGTGTACGAGCCAGGTGCTTGAGGAAGCGAATCCCTAGCCCTGCACCTTCGGAAGCGCCTTCGATCAGACCGGGAATATCCGCCACAACAAAGCTCTTGAGGCGCCCCACACTCACAACACCCAGGTTAGGCACTAACGTTGTAAAGGGGTAATCCGCTACTTTGGGCTTGGCTGCCGACACCGCCCGGATAAATGTACTCTTGCCCGCATTTGGCAGACCAAGCAGACCTACGTCTGCCAAGACCTTCAACTCAAGCTTGAGATCACGCGCCTCACCAGGCTTACCTTTGGTGGTCTGACGGGGAGCACGGTTGGTACTGGACTTGAAGCGCGTGTTACCCAACCCGTGCCAGCCGCCTTGCGCTACACGCAGACGCTGTCCCGGCTGGGTCAGATCGCCAATCACTTCCTGGGTGCCCGCATCGATAACAGTCGTACCTACAGGCACCTGGAGAACCAGATCTTCACCCTTGGCACCCGTACAATCCGTACTGCCACCGTTTTCGCCACGCTGCGCCTGGAAACGGCGGGTGTACCGATAATCCACCAGGGTATTGAGGTTGACGTTGGCCTCCAACCATACAGAGCCACCGTCACCACCATCACCACCGTTCGGCCCACCTTTCTCGATGAACTTTTCCCGGCGGAAACTCATCATGCCATTACCGCCATCGCCGGCTTGCACGTGAATGGAAACTTCGTCGACAAATTTCATTAAAACCTCCCGCCGGAGCGGGCCGACTGAAAATAACTGGAAAAGAATAGAATACAGAAACAAAAAAGCCCCGTCGTTAAGACAGGGCTTTTTCGGTGAATCTGCGCTTAGGCAGCAACGACGCTTACATAGCGACGGCCGAAGGCGCCCTTCACTTCGAACTTGATCACGCCGTCGACTTTAGCGAACAGAGTGTGATCCTTGCCCAGACCAACGCCGTAACCGGGGTGGAACTGAGTACCGCGCTGACGCACGATGATGTTACCTGCTTTAACAACCTGGCCGCCGAACAGCTTCACGCCAAGGCGTTTAGATTCTGAATCGCGACCGTTGCGGGTGGAACCGCCAGCTTTTTTGTGTGCCATGTGTCAATTCTCCGAAAAGGCAATCAGGCCTGAATGCCGGTGATTTTGATTTCAGTGAACCACTGACGGTGGCCCTGACGCTTCATGTGATGCTTACGACGACGGAATTTGATGATGCTGACCTTGTCGTGACGACCCTGAGCAACTACTTCAGCAGTTACTTTGGCGCCATCAACTACCGGCAGACCGATCTTGACGTCATCGCCGTTGCCAACCAGCAGAACGCGATCAAAAGTCACGGTTTCGCCAGTTGCGATGTCGAGCTTCTCGACTTTCAGGAATTCACCTTCGGTGACTTTGTGCTGCTTGCCACCGGTAACGATTACTGCGTACATGGAATATCTCCGTTTAACCTGCTCACCCGGTGCTTTATAAAAAGAGTGATTGACCGGCATGGCTGCATGGGGTGGATAGACGCCCAGGCAATTGCGTAAGACAGGGGGTTAACCCTTGGGATTTCAGGGCCAGCAATTCTACGCAAGAAGGGATAATGTAGCAAGGGCTGCACTACTCTGCCTTGACAGTGCCACCCCTCCCCCCTAGCATGCCGCGCAACCCTATTGGAGCCCCGGCAGGTTACGCGCCCAGCGCTCCGCCCCGGCGCGCACTGTGCTGTAACAACGCACCGCACTTGGATACGCCCTACATGACGCAACCCCAGGCCTTTTATCGCGTGGTGGCTGATGATTTCGCCGCAGTCGATGGCATCATTCGCCGACAACTCACCTCCCGCGTGCCCCTGGTCGAAAAAATCGGAGACTACATCGTCTCCGCTGGCGGGAAACGCCTACGTCCCCTCCTGGTCCTGCTGACTGGAAATGCATTGGGCCATAGCGATTACCCGATTCGGCTACTTGCAGCCACCATCGAGTTCCTGCACACCTCAACCCTGCTGCACGATGACGTTGTCGATGCCTCAGGTCTACGTCGCGGACGCTCAACGGCCAATGCCCTTTGGGGTAATGCCCCTAGCGTGCTGGTGGGTGATTTTCTCTATGCCCGCTCCTTCGAGATGATGGTCGAGCTGGGCTCCATGGAGGTCATGCGCATTATCTCCCAGGCAACACGCGTTATTGCCGAAGGGGAAGTGCTACAGCTTTCCAAGGTCCGTGACGCCAGCACAACCGAAGAGATCTATATGGAGGTCATTCGGGGTAAGACCGCCATGCTGTTCGAAGCGTCAACACACAGTGCTGCGGCCCTGTGTGGCGCCTCAAGTGCGCAGGCAGAGTCCCTTCGGCAGTTTGGGGATTATCTTGGTATCGCCTTCCAGCTGGTCGATGACCTGCTGGATTACCGCGGCGACGCTACGACGCTAGGCAAGAATGTGGGTGATGACCTGGCAGAGGGTAAGCCTACCCTTCCCCTGATCGTAACCATGCGAGAAGGCACCGAGGAACAGGCGACCCTGGTTCGCAAGGCCATCCAGCAAGGTGGCAGCAAGGACCTGGAGGGTATTCGCACTGCAGTCGAAGCCGCCGGCGCGCTTGACTACACCGCCAATCTGGCACGTGACTATGCCGAGCGGGCCATTGCCTGCCTGGAAAGCCTGCCTGACAGCGTTCACCGTGATGCGCTCATCGAGCTAAGCCAATTTGCAGTAGCGCGTACGCACTGATATAGCAACCAAAAAGAACGCCACCTGCCGTCAGGCTCGTGGCGTTTTTTTATGTCTGTTTTGTGCTGCTGGTCGCCTTGGCCAGAAAAATTCGGATTAACCCTTGATTAATCAATAACAAGAATTATTCTCATTCATACACCCGATATGGAGGGATATGTCATGACTTATTTGATCGATGCTTGGCTGGACCGCCCACACCCCTACCTTCGCATACTCAATCGCGAGACTGGACAGGTATGCGTTGTACTGGATGAAGACGCATTGAATGAATTGTGGGAGATGGGCGAGCTTGATGTGCAAAGTTTGAGCAGCAGCGAACCTGCTCGCCAAAAGGAACAGGTCCGCCAACTCTTTCTGTTCTGCTATGCACGCGCCTTGCGGCCGGAGGACAGCAGTCAGCAGAGCTTTGGCTAAGCTGGTCTTGCGGCCAGCCCTAAGACTCAGAGAATCTCGAGCAGCTCTACATCGAAGACCAGTACGCTATGGGGCGGGATACTGCCAACACCTTGAGCGCCATAAGCCAGCTCACTCGGCACGGTTAGGCGCCATTTGCTGCCTACACTCATCAGCTGCAACGCTTCGGTCCAGCCTGCAATGACGCCACCGACGGGAAATTCGGCAGGCTGGCCACGTTCATAAGAGCTGTCAAAGACGCTGCCGTCGATCAGGGTGCCATGGTAATGGGTACGCACATGACTCTGGCGGCTAGGCTTGTCGCCCTGCCCTTCAACCAGCACTTCGTACTGAAGGCCAGAAGGCAACAGCACAACGCCGTCGCGCTTGGCGTTTTCCAGCAGGTAGGCGGCACCGGTTTCTGCGGCTGCAGCAGCCTTGGCCTGCGCTTCAGCCTGCATACGCTCGCGAATGTGTTTGAAGCTGTCATTCAGATCATCAACCGACACACGACTGTCTTGCTCGGTGTAGGCATCCGACAAACCCGCTAGCACAGCCTCAAGAGACATGCCAGGTACCGGATTCTGACGAAGCTGATCGCCCAGTTGACGGCCAATGCCGTAGCTCACACGACTTTCATGCGTGTCCAGATTGAGTTCGCTCATTAGTTACCTCGGCTACAAAACGCCCAGCCTAACACAGACGACTGCAAGGCTCAGCGTGCATGCGGCAGGTAAATGACGGGTGATACTGTCTCTCTTTGAGCTACCGCTCAGGCTCAAACGCTTGCTTCACCGTTACGGTTGAAACCAAGGCGCGTCTTTAAAGGCGCCTCGCTACGCGGCGCAGCGCCCACCATTTCGTCATAGGGAGAATACTGCACAAGGTAGAAGGGAAGCTCCGGTATCTCCCTGAGCACATGCTGGGCATGGCCGGGCGAGCGCAAGTGCATGGTCTTGCCATCGTTTTCCTGAAGACAGCTGCGAGTCTCTACGCCGAGTATGTCAAGGATATAGAACCCTCCTTCCAGCGATAGAAGGTTGAGTTCCTGAATGCGACCTGCCTGGGCTAATGCCTTTAACTCTTCGAGTCTCATAGCGCCTCCGGGAAAGTAGCTGCCAGCACGGCTAACAACTGTCTTGACCTCTTATGACCCGTTAATGGTCATGCTTGGTGAGCTTGTCTAGATAACCCATGGCAAATGCCGAGAGCACGAAGGTCAGGTGAATGATCACGTACCATTTCAGATAGGTGGTATCGACATTTTTTGCGTCCATGAAGATTCGCAGCAGGTGAATCGATGAAATCGCAACAATGGAAGCGGCGACCTTGTTCTTCAATGAACTGGAATCCATTTTGCCGAGCCAACTGAGTTTTTCCTTGTCATCTCCCAACTCAAGTTGAGACACAAAGTTCTCGTAGCCTGACAGCATGACCATGACTAGCAAACCGCCCACCAGAGCCATATCGATCAGCGACAGGACCAACAGGATCAGATCTGCTTCAGTTTGTTCGAATATATGCGGAAGTAAATGAAAGATTTCCTGGAAAAACTTGATGGCCAGCATGACCAGGGCTAGCGAAAGGCCAAAATAGATAGGTGCCAGCAGCCAGCGGGCAGCATACATAGCATTTTCGAAAAAGCGTTCCATGTAACTCGCTCATGACAAGTGATCCGGCGAGTATACCGGCGCATACAGCCCCGACAAACGCCTGGAACGGTACAAATCATGGCAAATCATGAGAGGCCCAACCCTTTTAGGCCAATTTGCTCACAGCTCGGGTCGAGCTTGGTACTTCATGACAGGTTGTGCACGTTCTCCGTTCATTCGACGGAGTTCACCTTGAATGTGCAAGCGCCAGATCTGTGGATCAGACGCAGGAACATAGCCTTGTTCCTGCAGATTCTCGGCAATCGCTGCCATGACTGCCTCAGCGACAACCGGTCCGTGAAAAGGCCCTTGCGCCTTGATCGCCGTTGGATGCTGACCCGTCAGACCAGCAGCACACAGTAGAGTCCACATTCCTGGCTGATGAGCCAATGGTTTGACTTCACATTCGATACGGGTAACAAGACCCAGGCAAGGACGAATTAGAGTGATGCTGCGCGGCATGGCATCTTCCTCGATCTGTTTTTTCTAATAAGCCTGTCGTGCCCGAGGAGTTATCGAGGAGCGATAACGAACTTCAGCAGCGCAAGCCAGCTGCGGTGTGCCATGACCCGCAGGCCATGGCACATCTCTCATTCTTCCGACCTGACCGCTATGTACTCAGTTCTCGTCGTGCGTGTCCTTTTTGCTCTTATCTTTCAATTTGTCGGCCAGTTCATCTTCTATCTCGAGTTCAGCGATGTCTTTAAGCCGCTCGACAACCCGAGCATTCACGCTGCCCTCAGGAAAACGCCCTTGTGCGTCTGGTGCACCTGCCGGCTCACCGACCAGAAGGCTTAGCGCTTCGTCTGCCTGACGAACGGCATAGATGTGGAAGCGCCCCTCTCTAACCGCCTCTACCACGCGCTCATCAAGCATGAGGTTGATTACATTGGCCCTAGGAATGATCACGCCCTGCTCGCCGGTGAGGCCGCGAGCAGCACATAAGCGGAAGAAGCCTTCGATTTTTTCGTTGACGCCGCCAACAGGCTGCACCTCACCAAACTGGTTAATGGAGCCGGTTATGGCAAAACACTGCTTCAACGGTGTACGTGAAAGCGCGGAAATCAAGGTGCAGGCTTCTCCCAGAGAGGCGCTGTCACCATCCACATAGCCATAGGACTGCTCAAGGGCAATGCTGGCAGAAATGGCCAGGGGGAATTCCTGGGCGTAGCGACTCCCCAGATAGCCTGTCAGGATCATCACACCCTTGGAGTGGATCGGCTGCCCAAGACTGACCTCTCGCTCGATATCGAGAATGCCGCTGGCGCCGGGATAGACCGTAGCGGAGATACGAGCAGGCATACCAAAGGCCGAGTCTGCTACCTCAAGAACGGTTAGGCCGTTGCATTTGCCAACCGCGGCGCCTTCTGTATCAATCAGGATCTGACCCGCCATGATGTCGTCCAACACACGGGCCGAGACACGACCTGTACGGGTTTCCTTGGCTTTCAACGCACGCTCTACGTGGCCTCGATCGGTCACTTCGTCACCTGCCAGCTGACGAATGAAATCCGCCTCGCTGACCAGTTGGAACAGATCACCGATTCGAGCCGACAATCGACCTTGATGTTCGGCCAGGCGAGCGCTGTAAGTGGCAAGACGCGCAACTGCCGTTGCGGTCAGGGGCGCCATGCCCTCTTCGGAGGTCCGTGTTTTGAGGAGCTGTGCAAACTGCTCAAGGCTGTCGTCACGCAGCGGAATCTCTTCATCAAAGTCCACCAGCACACGAAACATCTCCTGGAACTCCGAGTCGAGCTCCTGAAGGGTGTAATAGAGCTGCCGCGAGCCAATAATGATGACCTTGATGTTTAGCGGAATAACCTGGGGGGTCAGGCTGACGGTCGCAAAGCGACCAAGATCAGCCAGCGGCGACTCCATCTTGAGCTGACGTGAATGCAGGGCACGCTTCAGGGCATCCCAGACAAAGGGTTCGGTAAGCAGCTTTTCCGCCTCGACGATCAGAAAGCCGCCGTTGGCCCGGTGCAGTGCCCCTGGACGCAACTGTCGGTAGCTGGTGTAGAGCGCGCCTTGATCAGAGCTGTACTCAATGCGACCGAAAAGATTGTCGTAGGTGGGATGAGGCTCGAAAATGACCGGTGCACCACTGGTCGCATGGTGCCCAATAACCAGATTGGGCAGGTATTGCTCTTTCAGATCCTTACGGCGCTGTGTGTCCGTTTTGGCATCGTCGATCAGCAGATCGACCACCGTTTTGAGCAAGTCGACCTGCATGGCCTGCAAATAGGCACATACACCCGGGTTGTCATTGTATTTCTCAACCAGCGGAGCCAGCAGCGGCTGGAGAGCCAACGTGATGGTTTCTTCATTCAGGCGGCGCAACTCATTGCTGGACTCGCGACGCCATTGCGGCAGACTGGCCAGCTCCTCATTGAGCCGCTCCTCTAGTGAGGATATATCGGCATGGAACTGTTCGCGCTCCGCTTCAGGCAACTGGGCGAATTCAGCCTCATCCAGAGCCTTGCCCTCCTTCATGGGCGTAAAGGCAATATTGGTACTGTCGCGGTAGAGCGCTACGCTTTTTTCCAACGCTGCACGTTCTACCGCATCCAGCGCCTGGTCGTAGCGCTGGTTGAAGGCTCGATCGATGGCGCTCTTTTTCTGCTGATAGGCAGGATGCTCGAACACCGCTGGAAATGTGGAGAGCAGGTTATCGATCAGCTGCTCGATATCAGCGATGAAGTCATCGCCATTGCCTGGGGTCAGCTCGACAGCACGGGGCTCGCGCAGCTCTTCGAAATTGTTCAGGTAGGCCCAGTCCGAGGGCGTAGGCAAGCGCTTGCCTTCCGCTTTCAGAAACCGTTGCACGAAGGAAAACCGTCCCGTTCCCGGCTCTCCCATGACATATACGTTATAGCCTGGACGTGGCATCGCCACACCAAACTGCAGGGCCTCTACAGCGCGCTCCTGTCCGAGAATACCCCGGAATGGGTCTAGCTCATCGGTAGTACTAAAGGACAGCTGGGCGGGATCAAAGGGACTGGTCAATTCGTCAGGTGCCAGGCGCAGGCCGGCAGCTACAGGATCATGCATCGGAAATCCTTGTGTCGTTCGGACATATCTGTCCGCATTCTGGCGTTGCGAGCCGGATAAGAGCAAGGCATGGCACTGCCTACCCGGTCATCATGGCACACGAAGCGGTCACACCGTTTTGACGAATTTGTGACATGGAAGTGCCTAACTTCAGAAATAACACCGACTCGCCAGTCCGGGGCTACGCTTAAGGGAAGGGAGCAGGAAAAGAAACAGGTTATGCGCAGTCAATCCAAGGGTCTTCGTACTGCGCCAGCGACGAAGTTTGCGCAGGAGTAAGACCATGTGGATGAGAATGTTATTGGCTGTAACGCTACTTACCGGGCTGAGCGGCTGTGAGAGCTACCATGACCAGTTGGTTGCAAAGGGTTATCCACCTCCTTATGCCGATGGCTATCACGACGGGTGTCTGACAGGTAAACAGGCGGTAAATGGCATTGGGGCCCTCCATAAGAACGTCCCCCGCTATGACCAGGAGCGTTATTACGCGCAGGGGTGGGAGGACGGCTACCGCCAGTGTGCCAGCACGGCTCAGAACGAACAGACCCGTCGCTACTATGAAGAACATTGGAGTGAGCACGAGGAGGACTGGGAACGCAGCAAACGCCGTGGAATGGCCCGGGCCCTGCGCGGCGACAGCAAGGAACAGAAAGACAGCAATTGAAAGCACATCAGAAACATCCGACGCTCTGGCGTGACGCTACTAAGTAGTGCTCGCTTTGGCTTTCCCATTCTGCTATTGCTCAATCAAAACGGATAAGCACTAGCAGAATGTCTCAACTAAACGCTCGCCCCCTGGCTACTCTCATACCGGTCTGCCTGTTACTGGTGGCAATGATCTCTCTTCAAAGCAGCGCCAGCTTGGCCAAAAGTCTTTTCCCTGTCCTGGGTCCGATTGGTGTAACCGCGCTGCGCCTTCTCTTTTCCGCCCTGCTGCTTGTAGCTGTTCTTCGACCGTGGAAAGTCCTTGGCAAAGGGAAGCCATGGAAATCTCTGGTCGTATATGGCATTGCCCTAGGCATCATGAATGTTTCGATTTATCTGGCCATGCAGCGGATTCCCATTGGAATCGCAGTCGCCCTTGAGTTCACAGGCCCCCTGGCTGTCGCCATAATTGCCTCTCGCCGGCTGATCGATTTTGTCTGGATCATCCTGGCCATTTTAGGGCTGGTATTGCTTTTGCCGGTCGGGCATGCTGCCAGCGGTGTAGATCTACTGGGCGCGTTTTTCGCCTTGCTGGCAGGTGCCTGCTGGGCCCTCTACATTGTATTCGGCAAGAAAGCCGGGGCCGTCTATGGTGCGAGCACCGTTGCGCTGGGCTCGTGCATCGCAGCACTGGGAGTTCTGCCACTTGGACTTTATGAGACAGGTCCCGGTCTGTTTGCGGTGGAAACACTGCCGGTCATTCTGGCAATCGCCGTCATGTCCTCCGCGCTCCCCTACGTTCTGGAAATGATGGCGCTGACAAAGTTGCCTACCCAGACCTTTGGCACCTTGATGAGCCTGTCACCGGCCTTGGGTGCCCTGTCAGGCTTTATCTTTCTCGGCGAAACATTGACCCTCGGCCAATGGACGGCGCTGGCCTGTATTGTAGCTGCCTCTATCGGGACGACACTTACCATCGGGAAATCTTCTGATGCACCTCCCCCTGAATCCGGGGAGGCGCTTGCGGGTGAAGGGACTACCCTTAAAGGATCGAAACCCAATCGTGGAGGATGAATGATTTATCTGATCATGGGTGTATCTGGCAGTGGAAAAACCACTATAGGGGAACGCCTGGCCCAGCGTCTGGGCTGCCAGTTTTCCGATGCCGACGAGTTCCACAGCGACGCCAACCGGCAAAAAATGGCCAAGGGCATTCCTCTTGATGATGAGGACCGCTGGCCGTGGCTGGATGCCATTCGCACTGCGATGCAGGATGCCCATCGCCATCAGCGAACCCAGGTATTTGCCTGCTCAGCCCTGAAGAAGCAGTACCGGGAACGGCTGCAAACCGCCACCGACGGGATCGTTCTGGTCTTTTTGAATGGACCGGCCGAGGTACTCAGCGAGCGCATCCTCAATCGACGCGGGCACTTTTTCGATCCACGGCTACTACAAAGTCAGATCGACACACTTGAGCCGCCCGGTGAGCAGGAGGCGCTACTGGTTGATATTCGCCAGTCTCCGGATGAAATCATAGACAGCATTCTCCGGGCCACTCAGCACAAGAAATAAAAAAGGCCGCAGCATTACGCGGCGGCCTTTGGGTACAAAAGGGCTGATCAGCTCAGCTTTTTGTATTTCACTCGCTTGGGCTGCGTGGCAGCATCGCCAAGACGCTTCTTGCGATCCGCTTCGTACTCAGTGTAGTTCCCTTCGAAGAACACCACCTGAGAGTTGTCTTCATAGGAGAGGATATGAGTGGCGATACGGTCGAGGAACCAGCGATCGTGCGAGATCACGATGGCGGTGCCCGGGAAGTCCAGCAATGCTTCTTCCAGTGCGCGCAGGGTTTCGATGTCGAGGTCGTTGGACGGTTCGTCCAACAGCAGTACGTTACCGCCCTGCTTCAGCGTCAGCGCCATATGCAAGCGGCCACGCTCACCACCGGACAGGTCCTTGACGAACTTCTGCTGATCGGCACCCTTGAAGTTGAAGCGACCGACATAGCCGCGGGAAGGCACTTCATAGTTACCCACGCGAATCATGTCCAGACCATCGGAGACCTGCTCCCATACGGTCTTGTTGCCCTCCAGGCTATCACGACTCTGATCGACACTGGCGATCTGTACGGTTTCACCGATCTCGATGGTGCCCGAATCTGGCTGCTCTTTGCCGGTGATCATGCGGAACAGTGTGGATTTACCGGCACCGTTACCCCCGATCACACCAACAATCGCGCCCTTGGGCACACTGAAGCTCAGATTATCGATCAGAACGCGATCACCGTAGCCCTTGGTGACGTTATGGAACTCGATAACCTTGTCACCCAGGCGCGGACCAGCCGGGATGTAGATTTCATTGGTCTCGCTGCGCTTCTGGAATTCCTGAGATTGCAATTCCTCGAAACGCTGCAGACGAGCCTTGGACTTGGACTGACGGGCCTTGGCACCGGAGCGCACCCACTCCAGTTCCGCTTTCATGGCCTTCTGGTGAGCCGCTTCCTGCTTGGCTTCCTGCGCCAGACGGTTGGCTTTGGATTCCAGCCAGCCGGAATAGTTACCTTCAAACGGGATACCGTGGCCACGGTCCAGTTCGAGAATCCAGCCAGCCACGTTGTCCAGGAAGTAGCGGTCATGCGTGATGGCTACGACAGTACCAGCGAAGTCGTGCAGGAAGTGCTCGAGCCAGGCAACGGAATCGGCGTCCAGGTGGTTGGTAGGCTCGTCGAGCAACAGCATGTCAGGTGCAGACAGCAGCAGACGGCACAGCGCCACGCGACGCTTTTCACCACCGGACAGGTGCTCGATCTTCGCATCCCATGGCGGCAGGCGCAGGGCATCGGCGGCCACTTCCAGCTGCCGCTCGAGATTGTGGCCGTCAGAGGCCTGAATGATGGCTTCCAGACGCGCCTGCTCAGCAGCCAGCGCATCAAAGTCGGCATCCGGCTCGGCATAAGCGGCGTATACTTCGTTCAGGCGATCCTGAGCGTCCTTGATCGCACCAACGGCCTCTTCGACAATGTCCCGAACCGTCTTGCTCGGATCGAGCTGCGGCTCCTGCGGAAGATAACCTACGTTGATACCGGGCATCGGGCGAGCTTCGCCGTCGATCTCCGTATCGACCCCGGCCATGATGCGCAACAGGGTAGACTTACCCGCACCATTCAAGCCCAGCACGCCGATCTTGGCGCCAGGAAAGAAGGACAGGGAGATGTCTTTCAAAATCTCTCGCTTCGGGGGCACGATCTTGCTGACCCGATGCATGGAGTAAACGTATTGAGCCATGGATGAACCTTGGTACTGATGCAAAAGTAGGCGAATAGTATGGCGGGACTGAGCCAAGCTGTCGAAGTCCCTCACACACTATTTGATGGATTGCAGGTTATCGCTTCAGACGACAGCCAAACAATCATTCAAGAATCTGCACCCCGCGGGCGATAACGCAAAGGATATCCCAAATTCTCTTTTGTAATGGTGGACAGGATGATGACGATACCTTCCATGAGCGCCTCACCCAGTGACAGGACTGTCTATAGCGTGTGCGGTTACCGCTTGTAACTGCACTCTTTTGGAAAACCGATGTGAAAGCTTCTGCCGGCCTACCCTTACAAAACCTGCTGACGCGCTCTCCTGCACTCCGTATGTTGAAGTGGGTGCTGGCTGGGCTGATTCTGTTATTGCTGGGTGTATTGTCCTGGCAACTCCATAAGGAGCTGAATCAGCGAAGTGCCATGCTGGGCAGCTTCGCTCGGGAGCAGAGCCTGCAAAAGGCCGAATATATCGAGCAAGCCCTTGCGTTTCTTGCTCACCAAGCGGCGGCAGAGCTTGATGACGTAACGCCGGAGACAGGCATCGAGGCGCTACCGGCACAGTTGCAGGCTATCTATCCTAAGGCCAACCACCTCTATTGGGTTCCAGCCGACGCGCTTGAAGACCCGTCCTTATTTCCGTCAGCAGTCGACCCAAACTACCTGAGCCCTGCCCTACGACGTTTGGAGGCGAGACCGTTTTACTACGGCTATACGCCTCACGACGGTAGCTATGTGCTCCTCAGGCAGAGAAGCCAGAGCGATCAGGGCTGGTGGCTGATTACGGGCGAAGCCGGGTTGGGGCTGGAAAGGCTGAAAAACCACACCCATGAACTGATCTGGACTATTACAGACAAGGCAAGCGGCGCCACGTTGGCCAGGGATATGCCTGAGGAGCCTGCCGTTTCGGACAGCCAGACCTTTGCCCTCACATTAGATGGCACCAACTGGCAGCTCCGTAGCCATTTGAGCCCTTCGGTCCTGACCTGGAAAACCCTGTTTTTGTGGCGAGTTGCCACGTTTGTGTTGCTGACCCTATGCGCGTCCCTTCTGGTGTACTGCCTGCAGCGGGAGCAATCCGGCTTTCATCTTTCCTCACGCTCGTCACGGCAGAGCCTGCGCCTGATGATGCAAGCCCTGAATGCGGTAGATGAGTGCGTACTGGTCACCTATGAAGAGGGCCGCCTGCTTTACCTCAACCGGAAAGCCTCCCTTCTTTTGGGCATCGAACAGACAGATGCGGAGCAGCACACCTTGAGGGGTCTGCTCCCTGCACTAGACCTATCAACTCCGCAAGAGGCCGACAAGGATTGGATCGTCGAGCTATCCCAACCTGACGGCCAGCGCAGACTGTTTGCCGTCAGCCGCTACGGCGTAGGCTCGAATCGTTCCCTGGAGGAACTGGAAGATCATACGTCAGCCTTTACCGGGTGCGCCTGGATACTGCGGGACGTCACCGAGCAGCAGCAGGCGCTCCGGACGATAGAAAGTACACGCCAGCGCTACCAGAGCATTTTCGAAGGCATCAACACCGGCATTTGTGTATTGGACTTCTCCCGCCTGCAGCAGGTCCTGCTAGCACATCACATCACAAGTGCCCGGACGTTCTATCAATGGCTTGAGATCAACCCTTCACGGGGCCATGAGCTGCTTGGCCTGATTCGCATCACTGAAATGAATCAGATGGCGCTGACCCTGCTAGGCATTAAGACCATTGATCAGGCACTGGCCAACCTGATCGGCGATAGCAAACCCAACGCCCATGGCAAGCGCATGAAGATGATTGCCGCGTTGGCTGAAGGACAGCAGACCCTGGATGTGGAAGGCCGCCTCATAACACCGCAAGGTGATCGCCATCTCTGGTTCTCTGTCCACCTTCCTCCGGCAGAAATGGGATACGAGGCCGTACCGCTGAGCATAACGGATGTATCACGGCGCAAACGCACCGAACTCTCGCTGATCGAGCGGGAGCGCTTCTGGTCCGACTTGGTCAAAGCGGCGCCGGACACGCTTTATACCTATGACCTCAAGACCCAGACCATTGATTATCAAAACCATCCGCTGGGACTCAAGCTTGGTTATAGCGAAGCCGAACTGGACGCGTTGGGCCCGGACTACCTGACCACGCTCCTGCATCCGGATGACCATGAGTTGTACGAGCGCCTGCGCACCATGCGGCAGATCATTCAGGAAGGCCAGGTGAACGACTGCCTGGTTCGCTGGCATCACAAGAATGGCCACTGGTGCTGGTTCGATCTGCGCGAGCAGGCGTTCCAACGTGACAGCCAGGGTCAGATGCGCCAGATCATCGGCCTTGCGCTGGATGTTACCGAGATGGTCAACGCCAATGATCTGCTGCGTGACCAGGAGCGGCGCTATCGCCTGCTGGCGGAAAGTATCAGCGACATCATTTTCAGCACGGACCAGCAGCTGGCTATCAACTACATAAGTTCTTCGGCTGAAAACCTTCTGGGCTACAAACTCGAAACGCTCTACCAGCTCAACCCCTATGATCTGGCGACGCACTCCCAGCAACTCAAGAAACTGCGGGACTGGATAAAAAAGCTGCGTCGATCGCTTAGGTCAACCCAGTTAATGGCGGAAGTAGATCAGGAATCCAGTCAGGTCATTATCCTGGACTGCCTCCACGCCGACGGGCACAAGTTAAGCCTGGAAATGCGTCTGGAAACGCTATGGGACAAGCATGGTCGTTTCGAAGGGCTGCTGGGCATCTGCCGGGACATTACCGCCCAGCGACGCGCGGAAAAAGACATGCGGATGGCCGCTACCGTTTTCGATCACTCGGCAGCCGCCATTCTGGTCACCGATCCGGCTGGCTACATCGTACGCGTCAACCAGATGTTTACCCGTATGACCGGTTACGAGCCAGAGGAAGTCATCGACCAGCAACCGCGCATGCTATGTGCAGACCTTCAGGAAGCCAACCAGCTCTCTCATATCATGAACCATATGGCGGTACAGGGCAGCTGGGAAGGTGAACTGTGGCAAAAGCGCAAGGATGGTGAGCCTTACCCGTCCTGGATCGGCATTACCGGCGTACGCGACGATGAAGGTGATCTGGTCAGCTTCGTGTGTTTCTTCGTGGATATCAGTGAGCGCAAGGCCAGTGAGCGACATATTCACCGTCTGGCCTATTACGATGCCCTGACGCTCCTGCCAAACCGCACGCTGTTCCAGGATCGCCTCCACACTGCATTGGAGCAGGCGGTTCACCATGCCAGCTGGGTTGTGCTGATGTTCCTAGATTTGGATCGTTTCAAGCCGATCAACGATTCGTTGGGGCACGCTGCTGGCGACCGAATGCTCAAGGAGGTAGCTGTACGCCTAACCGCCTGTGTAGGAACGGAGGATAGCGTGGCTCGCATGGGTGGCGATGAGTTCACCTTGCTGCTGGCCAACCTAGGTAGTCGGGAGGAGGCCATGGCCTGTGCTATCCGCGTGGCCGAAAATATCCTGGAAAGCCTGTCCGAAGCATTTATTCTGGAAAATCGTGAGTTTTTCGTCAGCGCCAGTATCGGGATCGCGCTATCGCCTCAGGATGGCAGTGAGCTCAGTCAGCTAATGAAAAACGCGGACACGGCGATGTACCACGCCAAGGAGATGGGCAAGAACAACTTCCAGTTCTACCAGGCGGAAATGAACGCCCGTGCGCTGGAGCGCATCGAGCTTGAAGCCGATCTGCGACACGCCTTGCTGCAAAATGAATTTACCCTGCATTACCAGCCGCAGTACCGGTGCTCCAATGGTCAGCTGACCGGCCTTGAGGCCCTACTCCGCTGGAGCAATCCGCGCCGCGGCAACGTCTCGCCTGTCGATTTCATTCCAGTGCTCGAAGAAACCGGTTTGATCATTCAGGTTGGGGATTGGGTCATCAAGGAAGCCTGTCGCCAGCTGCGCGTCTGGCATGATGAAAAGGTTCGCATTCCAAAGGTGTCCGTCAACCTCTCGGCCCGACAGTTCGCCGACAATCGCTTGGGCGAACATATTGCCCAGATCCTGCAGGAAGTGGGCTTACCCCCCGCCTGTCTTGAGCTTGAGCTCACGGAAAGCATCCTCATGCAGAACGTGGATGATGCGCTGATGACACTCAAAAGCCTGAAAGAGCTGGGTGTATGCATTTCGGTAGATGACTTTGGAACCGGCTACTCCTCGCTCAACTACCTGAAGCAGCTTCCCATCGACATTCTCAAGATCGACCGCAGCTTTGTGGATGGCTTGCCCCATGGAGAGCAGGACGCCCAGATTGCGCGCGCCATCATTGCCATGGCCCACAGCCTCAACCTGTCGGTCATTGCCGAAGGGGTGGAAAATGAAGAGCAGCTCAAATTCCTGCGTGACCATGAATGCGACGAAGTTCAGGGGTATCTGTTTGACAAACCGCTGTCACCCGAGCTGATCGAGGCCCGATTGCGGCTGATGTAGCCGCCATGAATGCTGTTCGACCGCTGCATGACGGGTGCTCATACCCAGTCCACTGTGGATTGGGATAGAATGCGCCCTCTTTTAGCCCAGTCGCTTTTCAGGGGAACCCCATGTTCAGCCGTGACTTAACCCTCGCCCGCTTCGACGCCGATCTGTATGCCGCTATGGAGCAGGAAGCCCAGCGTCAGGAAGATCACATCGAACTGATCGCTTCGGAAAACTACACCAGCCCGGCTGTCATGGAAGCCCAGGGCTCTGTCCTGACCAACAAATACGCCGAAGGCTATCCACACAAGCGCTACTACGGTGGTTGCGAATTCGTCGACAAGGTCGAGCAACTGGCAATTGACCGTGCCAAGCAGCTGTTTGGTGCCGACTACGCCAACGTTCAGCCCCACGCAGGCTCGCAGGCCAACTCTGCGGTTTACCTGGCACTGCTGCAGCCTGGTGATACGATCCTCGGCATGAGCCTGGCCCATGGTGGTCACCTGACCCACGGCGCCAGCGTCAGCTCTTCCGGCAAGATTTATAACGCAGTTCAGTACGGTATCAATGAAAACGGCCTGATCGACTACGATGAAGTCGAGCGCCTGGCGGTTGAGCACAAGCCGAAGATGATCGTGGCCGGTTACTCGGCATACTCGCAGGTACTGGATTTCGCCCGCTTCCGTGAAATTGCGGACAAGGTGGGCGCTTACCTGTTCGTTGACATGGCTCACTTTGCCGGTCTGGTTGCTGCAGGTATCTACCCGAACCCGGTTCCGTTCGCCGATGTCGTGACCACGACGACTCACAAGACCCTGCGTGGTCCTCGTGGCGGCCTGATCCTGGCTAAGGCCAATGAGGAAATCGAGAAGAAGCTGAACTCGGCTGTCTTCCCGGGCGCCCAGGGTGGTCCGCTGATGCATGTGATCGCCGCCAAGGCCGTATGCTTTAAGGAAGCGCTGGCGCCTGAGTTCAAGCAGTACCAGCAGCAGGTCATCCAGAATGCCCAGGCCATGGCCGAGGTGTTTATCCAGCGTGGCTTCGATGTGGTTTCTGGCGGTACTCAGAACCACCTTTTCCTGCTGTCCTTGATCAAGCAGGACATCACCGGTAAGGATGCCGATGCGGCTCTAGGTCGTGCATTCATCACGGTAAACAAGAACTCCGTTCCGAACGATCCCCGCTCCCCCTTCGTGACCTCGGGCCTGCGTATCGGTACTCCGGCCGTTACCACCCGCGGCTTCAAGGAAGCTGAATGCCGTGAGCTGGCCGGCTGGATCTGCGACATCCTCGATAACATGGGCGATGAGTCCGTGATCGATGGCGTACGCGAAAAAGTCCAGGCTATCTGCGCCAAGTTGCCGGTTTACGGTCAGTAAGCTCAAGCCTTACGAAAAGCCCGGCTTATGCCGGGCTTTTTCATATGCCTCAGACTTGTGCCGCCTCGAGACCTTCGCGCAGCTCGGCCTCCGGCAATTCCATGCCAATAAAGACGATCACGCTTTCTCGCACTTCGCCCTCCTCCCACTCCCGGTCCCAGTCAGCGCCGTACAGCCGCTGAACACCCTGAAACAAGAGCTTTCGAGGCTCTCCGGCAATATCCAGAATACCCTTGTAACGCAGCAGATTACTGCCGTGCCGCTCAAGTACCCCTTCCATGAAGCGACTGACGCGGTCGATATCGAGCGGACGTTCGGCCTTGAGCGCCAGCGAAGTGATGTTGTCCGGCTTCTGGGTACGCACCGGCGTTAGCGGGCGGAAAAGCATCTGACGATCCAGCTGATCGTTCAGATTGAACCCTCTGATATCCAACAGGACGCTCAGGTCAACCTGACCATGATCCACCACATGAACCGGCGCCCTTCGATTGATGCGTTGCAAACGTTCGCTCAAAGCCGTGAAGGCAGTCTCATCCACCAGATCGCGCTTGCTAACCAACAGGCGATCCGCAAAGCCCACCTGGGCCTGGGCAATGGGTCTGGATAGCTGCTCCTGGGCATGAACAGCATCCACCAGCGTAATGATGCCATCCAGCAGATAGCGTTCGCGCAGATCCTCATCCATGAAGAAGGTCTGAGCAACCGGGCCTGGATCGGCCAGGCCGGTACACTCGATCACCAGTCGGTCGAATTCGATCTCGCCCTGGTCGAGCTGCTCCAGCAATACCGTCAGCGCGTAGGACAAGTCTTTACTACCGGTACAGCAGACGCAACCATTGGCTACCTTTACGATGCGTACAGCCTTATCGCCCAGCAAGGCGCCGTCAATGTCGGCCTCACTGAACTCATTTTCGATGACAGCGATCTTGAGGCCATGATCACCTTCAAGCAGGTAACGCAGCAGGGTTGTCTTGCCAGCACCGAGAAAGCCGGTCAAAACCGTTACAGGGATGGGGGTTGTAGACATATAAGCGGCCTTAAATGAAACGGGCCAGGCTAAAAGGCCTGGCCCGGTTGAATCACACCTTGACGTGCTTAGCAGCAGCGGAAGGTCTTGCCTTTGCCGCCACCATAACGCGCTTCCTGCCGCTCACGAAAGAACTCTTCGTAGGTCATGACAGGCAGGTCCGGATGTTTGCCGCGCATGTGCTCGACGTAGGTGTCGTAATCCGGCATTCCGACCATGAGGCGAGCCGCCTGCCCCAGGTACTTTCCAAGATTGGCGAGGTCATTGAACATGCGCAGCTCCCATCAGACATTTGTCAGCGGTTGGAAAGGCGTTTCCTTGTCCGTGCGCTGAGGCTTGGACAAAGCGGCATAACCCACCTTCACGGTATAGAACAGCACGCTGGCGACTACGATCAGGAACAGTACGGTCAGAGTCGCATTGGTATAACTGTTGATCATGATCTGCTGCATCTGCTCAACCGACTTGGCCGGTGCCAGGATCTGGTCAGCCGCCAGCGCATCACGGTATTTGTGCGCCTGAGCCAGGAAGCCAACCGCCGGGTTGCTGTCAAACAGCTTGATCAGACTGGCCGTGGTTGTGCAGATCAGCAGCCACACGGCCGGCAATGCAGTTACCCAGGCGTAACGCTGACGCTTCATCTTGATCAGCACGACCGTACCCAACATCAAGGCAACACCGGCCAGCATCTGGTTGGAGATACCGAACAGCGGCCAGAGCGTATTGATGCCGCCCAGCGGATCGACAACGCCCTGGTACAACAGATACCCCCAGAGCGCAACGCAGCCACCTGTGCCAATCATATTGGCGATCCAGGAGTCGGTACGCTTGAGTGCCGGTACGAAATTGCCCAGCAAATCCTGCAGCATGAAGCGACCCGCACGGGTTCCGGCATCAACAGCCGTCAGGATAAAGAGCGCCTCGAACAGGATCGCGAAGTGGTACCAGAAGGCCATGGTGTTTTCACCCGGCAGCACCTGATGCAGGATCTGCGCGATACCGACCGCCAGTGTGGGAGCACCGCCGGCCCGCGTCAGGATGGTGGTTTCGCCAATGTCCTGTGCGGTCTGGGTCAGGATCTCAGGTGTTACCGCAAAGCCCCAGGAGCTGATCGTGGCAGCAACGCTTGCGGCATCGGCGCCCACAATGGCCGCCGGACTGTTCATGGCAAAGTAGACGCCCGGCTCGATCACCGATGCTGCCACCATGGCCATGATCGCCACAAAGGATTCCATCAACATGGCGCCATACCCAATGTAACGGGCATCTGTCTCACGGCTGAGCAGCTTGGGCGTGGTGCCTGACGAGATCAGCGCGTGGAAACCGGAAACAGCGCCACAGGCGATGGTGATAAAGAGGAACGGGAACAGGCTACCCTTCCAGACCGGGCCGGTACCGTCTACAAACTGAGTAACAGCTGGCATCTTCAGCTCAGGTGCAATGAAGAGAATACCGATAGCCAGCGCGATGATGGTGCCGATTTTAAGGAAGGTCGACAGATAATCACGGGGCGCCAACAGCAGCCAGACGGGCAGCACGGAAGCCACGAAGCCATAGCCGATCAGCATCCAGGTAATCTGTTCACCCGTAAAGGTGAGCCGCGGCCCCCATACCGGATCAGCCGCAATCACGCCACCAAACCAGATGGCGGCCAGAAGCAATACCAGGCCGACCACAGAAATCTCACCGATATGGCCCGGGCGGATATAACGCATGTAAACGCCCATGAATACCGCGATGGGCAGCGTTGCCAGAACGGTAAACATCCCCCATGGGCTGTGGGCCAGCGCTTTCACCACAATCAGGGCCAGCACCGCCAGGATAATGATCATGATCAGGAAGCAGCCAAACAAGGCAATGGTTCCCGGTATCTGCCCCATCTCCTCGCGGACCATCTCGCCCAGCGAGCGGCCGTTACGGCGGGTGGAGATGAACAACACCATGAAGTCCTGGACCGCACCGGCAAAGACCACGCCGGCAATCAGCCAGAGTGTGCCGGGTAGGTAGCCCATTTGCGCGGCAAGTACCGGGCCGACCAGCGGGCCTGCGCCTGCAATGGCAGCGAAATGGTGACCGAACAGTATGTGCTTGTTGGTCGGTACGTAGTCCAGACCATCGTTATTGAGAACAGCCGGTGTTGCCCGGTTCGGGTCCAGCTGCATGACTTTGGTAGCGATGAACAGGCTGTAATAGCGATAGGCAACGAGATAGAGCGCGACGGCTGCAACGACGATCCATAACGCATTGATCGTCTCTCCACGGCGCAAGGCCACCACTCCCAAGGCGCAAGCCCCTACAGCCGCGACCACGGCCCAGGGCACGTGGCGGAATACACTCTTGTTATTATTCATAAAGGCTCCATGACAAACGGACAAAGAAGCTGCCGCTCAAGCTTAGTTCAAGCTAGCAATTCCGCCATCAGACCTTGGTCTAGAGCGTTTGGTTTGTAGTGGTCATTTGAATATTCATACCGCAGAAGGCAGATGCCGGATAGTCATGCCGACACCCGCTTGCATCAGCAGACCAAGCCCGGACCTTTTGTCGAACAACCTGCCGTTCGTTGACTAAGCTGTAACGCTAAGCGGCAATACTTTAGACGCCGCGCCTTGGGCCGATAGAATGAGGTGAAGTCACCTCTATCGCATTCAGGAGTAGCGACATGACTGATTCAACCGAACGTCGGCGTTTCAAGCGCTTCGCGTTTGACGCCACGGCGCGGATTCAACAGGGCGAACAGCACTGGACAGCGCTGGTCAACGACATTTCCCTGAAGGGATTACTGACACAAAAGCCTGACGACTGGAGCGGCCGTCAGGAGGTGCCCTTCCAGATCGTCATTACACTGGACGCGGAAACACAGGTCGAGATGAGCGCCGAACTGGTACGGCTAGAAGCCGAACAGCTGGGCTTTGCCTGCCAGCAGATCGATCTCGACTCCATCAGCCACCTGCGCCGTCTGGTCGAGCTCAACCTGGGCGACCAGTCCCTGCTTGAGCGCGAACTGGCGGCCCTTGGCAAGGACTGACCCAGGCGGCTTACTCGAATAAGGCATCCAGCGCCTGGTCAAGACGGGTCACTGCGACCACTTCAAGACCAGCGGGTGCCTCCTTGGGCGCATTGCCTTTAGGTACGATGGCGCGCTTGAAGCCATGCTTGGCGGCTTCCTTCAAGCGCTCCTGTCCACTGGGCACTGGACGAATCTCACCCGAAAGACCGATCTCGCCAAAGACCAGCAGGTCGTGGGGCAAGGGGCGGTCACGTAGGCTGGAGATAACCGCTGCCATCAAGGCCAGGTCCACAGCTGTTTCCAACACCTTCACACCGCCAACGACATTTATAAACACGTCCTGGTCATAGGTGGGAATGCCGCCATGGCGGTGCAGTACGGCCAACAGCATGGCCAGACGGTTCTGATCGAGACCGACCGTCACCCGACGCGGGTTGGCCAAGTGACTGGTATCGACCAGCGCCTGCACCTCAACCAGCATTGGTCGAGAGCCTTCCCAAGTCGCCATGACCACACTGCCTGGCACGGCCTCTTGTGCACGGGTCAGAAAAATGGCCGACGGGTTGGATACTTCCTTCAGGCCTTTATCGGTCATTCCGAAAACACCCAGCTCATTTACAGCACCGAAGCGGTTTTTCACTGCCCGAAGCAAACGCAGACGGCCATCCGATTCGCCCTCGAAATACAGAACAGTGTCCACCATGTGCTCAAGCACGCGCGGACCCGCCAGGGCACCTTCCTTCGTCACATGTCCGACCAAAAACACAGCCGTTCCGGTCTGTTTGGCAAAACGCACCAGAAGTGCCGCGCTTTCACGCACCTGGGCAACGCCACCCGGTGCGGATTGGAGATGCTCAGTAAAAATGGTCTGGATGGAGTCCACTACCATGACCCGCGGCTTTTCCTGACGTGCCGCGGCAATGATGCTCTCGATGCTCGTCTCGGTCATGACCTTGAGTTTGTCTTCCGGCAGCCCAAGGCGCCGGGCCCGCATGGCCACCTGTTGCTGGGACTCTTCGCCTGTCACATAAAGTGCTGGCATACGCTCGGCAATGCGGCAAAGCGTCTGTAGCAAAATGGTGGATTTACCAATGCCTGGATCACCGCCGATCAGCACAACCGACCCATCGACCAAGCCACCACCCAATACGCGGTCCAGCTCTGTGGAGTCTGTAGTGAAGCGTGGAGTTTCCTCAACGCTGACCTCGGCCAATGTCTTGAGCACGGTCTGCTGGCCCGCCCAGCCGCCACGGCCGGAGGCACCGGCTGCCGACTCGACAACCGTTTCGACAAGCGTGTTCCAGGCGCCGCACTCGCCACACTGCCCTGCCCATTTGGGAAACGTTGCGCCGCACTCTGTGCAGCCGTACATGCGCTTGGCTTTGGCCATTCCAGGCTCCTGAAAACAAAGCCTGATTATACACCACTGTATGAATTTACAGTTAACTCGATTCGCGTTTCCAGTCCAAGATCTGTTGCAGCGCTAGGGTCAACGGGTCGGGGGCTGGCTGAATTCACCGCGCTTGAGCTTTTCGACATCGTTGCCCATCGCATCCCTGGCATTAAGGTCTGCGCCCTTGGCCGCCAGATCGTCCAGCACACTCTTGCGTTGAAAAAGCGCAGCGTACATGGCGGCCGTCTGGCCGGCATTGTTACGCTGGTCGGGGTTGCACGTGGCCTGAACCAGGCGGTGGGCAATGGTAATCTCCCCTTTGAAGATGGCGCCCATCAATGCGGTATTGCCTCGGTTGTCCTGTATGCAAGGGTCTGCGCCTGCAGCCAGCAGCTGCTCGACGGCTTCCTTGTGGCCATGGTAGGCCGCCAGAATCAAGGCAGTGTAGCCTTTTTCATCCTGGGTATTGAGGTCATAATGAGCCTTGATGAACTCTTCCAGCATCTCCTGACGGCCATCACGGGCCGCATCGAAGAAATAGCTTTTGAGCTGTGCCTTTACCGCGTCGGGTGAGGGCTGATCAGGTGTTTTCGCCTCGACTGCAGCCGGCTCGGCTACCGACGCCTCAGGTGGCGGATCAGCCAATACCAATGTGCTGGTGAGGGAAAGCATCGTAATGCCAAGAAAAAATAAGCGCATAGCGTGTTCTCTCGCGGTCAGGGCTGCCCGTGCGCGAGCGGCATTGGGCATGATCTGGCTTGTGCACTGTCTATGGTTACCCGGCTGGCGTGGACACTCGCCAGGCAATTTGTCAGGCTTGCCTATCCAGGCAGGCAAGCCGACAAGGGAGCACGGGCAGGATTAGCCTGCCCGGAGGACATCAGTCCTTGAGGGTCGCGGCCACTTCCTTGACGCGCTTGAGGTCGCCTTTGGCCACCTTGGTCAAGCCTTCGCCATATTCCGCGTCAGCCTTGTAGAAGTACGCCAGCATCATGTTTTTGCTTTCGTCATCCACAACACGCAGATCACCGCCCAGGCTTTCGATCAGGTCCTGACGCTCCTTCTTGCTGTAGGAGCGATACAGATCACCCGCCTGCTTGAAGTTCTGCTCGCGCTGGATCTTGGCCTGCTGGGTCGTACCGGACAGCGGCAGCTGGCTGTAACGTGCGGAAGTGTCTTCCTCACGCGGCTGCAGGCGGCTCGGCTGGTAGTTCACGGAGGTCGCCGTGTGGCCGATGTTCATCGCTCCGTCCTGGTTGCCGTTGTTCACCTCTACGTGAGGCTTGTTGATCGGCAACTGCAGACCATTGGTGCCAACGCGATAGAGCTGCGTATCGGCGTAGGAGAACACACGCCCCTGAAGCAGACGATCCTCGGAGGGCTCAATGCCAGGCACAACGTTGGCAGGCGCCATGGCAACCTGCTCGGTTTCCTGGAAGAAGTTGTCCGGGTTCTTGTTCAGGACCATCTGACCAATCTTGCGCTCGGGCACGCCCGGCCAGATCTTGGTGGCATCCAGCGGGTCAAAGTCGAACTTGGGCAGATCTTCCGGGTTGAGCACCTGAACGTACAGGTCCCACTTCGGGTAGTCGCCCTTGTCGATGGCGTTGGCCAGATCGCGGGTCAGATGGCTGTAGTCCTTGCTCTGAACTTCGGCCACTTCCTTCGGATCCAGGTTCTTCTTGCCGGACTGCAAGCTCTTCCAGTGGAACTTCACATAGTGAACTTCACCCTTGGCATTGACGAACTTGTAGGCATGTACGCCATTGCCATCCATGGTGCGGTAGCTGGCCGGTGTACCTTCATTGGAGTACAGCTCGGTCAGGGTACGGGTCGCTTCCGGAATGTGAGAGAAGAAGTCGAACGTACGACGCGGGTCATCCAGGTTGGTACGTGGGTCAGGCTTGAACGCATGAACCATGTCCGGGAACTTGATGGCGTCACGGATGAAGAATGTTGGGAAGTTGTTGCCTACCAGATCCCAGTTGCCGTCAGCAGTGTAGAACTTGGTGGCAAAGCCGCGCGGGTCGCGCAGGGTTTCCGGTGAGTGATTACCATGGATCACCGCAGAGAAACGTACGAAGACCGGTGTTTTCTCGCCTGGGCGGAAAACCTTGGCCTTGGTCAGGTCAGAAACGTCGGCCGAGGCGACGAACTCTCCGTGGGCACCCGCGCCACGCGCGTGAACGACACGCTCTGGAATACGCTCACGGTCAAAGCGCTGAAGCTTTTGTACCAGTTGCACGTCCTGCAGGAGCGTCGGGCCTGTGGCTCCAGCGGTCTGGGAGTTCTGGTTGTCTCCGACTGGCGCACCGTTGTCACGCGTCAGGGTACCTGCATAGGCCGCCGAAGCGACTGTGGCAGACAGGATGCCCGCTGCAAGCAGATTCAGGGCATATCCGGAAAAGGTCCGAATGGACATTGTTGGGTTCCTCTCTTTTTTAAGTGCTCTGTTCCAAGCACGTAAAGAGTAAGGAACCCGGACCGCTTCGCTAAATTGAATACCTTTTGTTCCGCTATTAGCAGAATCAATACCCAAGCCAAGCGTTTTAAGTTATGGCCGCTACGCAGGGGCAGCGGCCTAGAGCTGATCAGCTACCTTGCAGCTCGCGTGCGATCTTGTCCTTGATCACGACGCGTTCTCGTCGGCATCGATTCAATTCCTCATCGCCACTGTTCTCGACCATCCCTTCGATTTCCAGGATCTCCTGATCCAGCGCATCGTATTGCTCGATCAGCTTGGCAAACTCTGGATTGTTCTGGCGCAGCTCTTCAAACTTCTGAACCTTGTCTGGAAAATCCTTGTGCAAGTTGTGCTCGGCAACCATGTGTGACCTCCTGAGGCAGGTTGAATATCTTGAGCCTTTCAGCCCATCCATATGGTGGACCGCAGCCGTTCGGCAAAGTGCAGCAACGAGAGGCAGCACACTTTTTCAGGAAGCATTTCGAAACAACCAGACGTTTTTGCGGTTCAAAGTGCCCGAGACGTTAGCGATGGCGTCACTACCATTCCACCGCAAAAGGAGTGCTTATGAGCTTTTTCAGCGAATTCAAATCGTTCGCCATGAGGGGCAACGTCGTCGATCTGGCTGTTGGTATCATCATTGGCGGCGCTTTCGGCAAGATCGTGTCATCATTCGTTGCCGATGTGATTACCCCACCTCTCGGGATTCTTTTAGGTGGCGTGGACTTTTCGCACCTCGCCATTACGCTGCAGGCTGCCCAAGGCGATAAACCGGCAGTACTGCTATCTTACGGCAAGTTCCTGCAATCGATCTTCGACTTCATTATCATTGCATTCGCCATTTTCAGCGCCATCAAGGTTCTGAATCGACTGCGCCTGCATGAGGAAAAGAAGGCAGCGGCCGGCCCTACCAAGGATCAAGTACTGCTGACTGAAATTCGCGACCTGCTCAAGGAACAAAGCCAGAAGCCTGAGGCCACCGTCACACGTAATGACCCTCCGACCTCTTCGTGACTGTTCGCTACAAATAGGGCCCTTGCGGGCCCCATTCGCATCTTTTACCAGTAATTTTCTACCGCGATCTGTCCAGGCCGGCGCGTCAGGGCCAGCTGGAAATCACGTGCCTTGAGCACGGCTCGCGTGTCATCTACCATTTCAGGATTACCACAGATCAGGATGCGGGAGTGCTCTGTTGAAAGCTCAAGCCCTGCGGCCTTCTCCAGCTCACCGTTTTCGATCAGGGTCGTGATTCGCCCCCTCAGCGCGCCGGGATGATCCTCACGGGTTACAACAGGAATATAGATCAGCTTCTGTGCAACCCCTTCCAGGTACTCCAGCTCCGCCAGCCCCTTAATCATTTCCTGATAGGCCAGGTCCTTTGCTTCCCGGACGCTATACACCAGCACGATACGCTCATACCGCTGCCAGACATCCGGCTCCTGAAGCATGGACAGAAACGGTGCCAATCCCGTACCGGTGGATAACAGCCATAAATCGCGTCCGCCGGTAAAGCGCTCCAGGGTGAGATACCCATAGGGCTGCTTTTCCACCAGCAACGTATCACCCGGCTTGAGGCGACTCAGCTCGCTGGTAAAGGCTCCGCCAGGCACGACGATGGAAAAGAACTCCAGAAATTCGTCATGAGGCGCTGAGACCATTGAATAGGCACGCCAGACGATTTCGCCGTCTGCCTTTTCGACACCCAGGCGGGCAAACTGGCCGGCACTGAAGCGAAAGCGCGGATCACGCGTCGTACGCAGGCTGAACAGGTTATCGGCCCAGGGCCACACCTCCGTGATGGTCTGGCGGGTGTATTTCTCGTCACTGGCGGTCATGCTGGGCTACCTCGTTTTCCGGGCCGATATCAGGCTGTCATGAAAACAAGCCCGGCACTGGTTTTCAACGGACAAACTGTAGGTATAACCGGCCGGACTAACGCGCCAGCCAACCACCGTCCACGGCCAGAGTATGACCGTGGACATAATCCGAGGCAGACGACGCCAGAAACACCACAGGCCCTGCCAGGTCGATTGGCTCGCCCCAGCGACCTGCCGGAATGCGCCCCAGGATTTCTGCGTTGCGCTGCTCATCGGCACGCAAGGCTGCCGTGTTGTTCGTTACCATATAGCCGGGCGCAATGCCATTGACGTTGATACCGTGCTTGGCCCACTCGTTGGCCAGCGCCTTGGTCAGCCCCATTAAGCCACTCTTGGAGGCTGTGTAGGATGGGACACGGATGCCGCCCTGGAAAGACAGCATCGAAGCGATATTGATGATTTTGCCGCCGCCCTGCTGCGCTATGAATTGACGCGCCACGGCTTGAGAAAGAAAGAACACCGTCTTGAGGTTGACGCCCATGACATCATCCCAATCTTTTTCGGTGAAATTCAGTGCATCCTCACGCCGGATCGTTCCGGCATTGTTGACCAGGATATCGATACGACCAAAAGCCTGTAGCGCCTCATCCACAATAAAGGGCACCGCATCCGTGGCGCTGAGATCTGCCCGGATGCTCACGAATCGCCGGCCCTTGGCCTCTACTTCACTTTGCGTCTCATGGGGTTCGCGCCGGCTGATCCCAACAATATCGCAACCGGCACTGGCCAGAGCTACACACATGCTCCTTCCCAATCCGGCATCACACCCGGTGATGATCGCGACCTTGCCTGACAAATCGAATGGGTTAGCCACCATGATGCCTCCTGAGGGGTGGTAAACGCGGGCTGACCTGTCATCCTGAGCCCGCAAAACGTCTGTTCGACCCGCCAGACGCCCGGCGCGTTCAGCCGGCATCCAGAGAAAAGAGCAGCATAAGCAATGCCGCTCCCCTACACTGACGCCTTTGTCGTCAGCTCCGATCTTCTGCCATGGTTCTACTGTCCACACCCTTTGCCCAGCTTGACCTGCACCGCCAGCCACCCCGCCGGGACGATCCGTTACAGGCTTTCGATGCGGCGGATGAATACCTGCTTAATCATCTGGCCGAACAGGGCCTGCCAGACAACGCCCGAATTCTGGTGTTAAACGATAGCTTCGGCGCCCTGGCAGCAAGCCTGGCTGATCAGGGTCACGTTGTTTCCAGTGGAGATTCCCACCTTGCAGCCCTCGCGCTTAACGATAACCTGCAGCGCAACGGACGTGATGGTCGGGTGCTATTCGTGCCATCCAGCGAGCCGGTTAAAGGCCCCTTTGACCTGGTGCTGATCCGTATTCCAAAAACCCTGGCCTTGCTGGAGGAGCAGCTGATTCGCCTGCATGATCAGCTGGCACCGGGTGCGCGAGTCATCGCAGCAGCCATGATCAAGCATCTGCCGCGTGCGGCAGGAGATCTGCTGGAGCGTCATATCGGCAGTGTCCAGGCATCGCTGGCAGTCAAGAAGGCGCGCCTGCTGTTTGCCACCCCCGAACCCAGGGAGCGGATAGCCTCACCCTACCCGACCCGCTACCGACTGGACGACCCAGCGCTGACACTGATCAATCACGCCAACGTGTTCTGCCGAGAAGGGCTCGATATCGGGACACGCGCCTTTCTTCCACATCTGCCTACTGACTTGGGCAATGCACGCGTGGCCGACCTGGGCTGCGGCAATGGCGTATTGGCCATCACCAGTGCACTGACCAATCCCCAAGCGCAGTACACGCTGGTAGATGAGTCCTATATGGCGATCCAGTCGGCACATGAAAACTGGCGTGCCGCCCTGGGTGATCGTCCCGTCACGTTGCGCGCCGATGATGGGCTGGCCAGCCAACCGGCTCGCTCGTTGGATGTAGTCCTATGCAACCCACCGTTTCACCAGCAACAGGTGGTGGGGGACTTTCTGGCCTGGCGGATGTTTCAACAGGCGCGTGCTGCTCTCGACCACCAGGGTGAACTCTGGATCGTCGGCAATCGCCACCTCGGTTATCACCTCAAGCTCAAGCGGCTCTTCAAGCGCGTAGAACAGGTTGCTGCCACCCCGAAATTCGTGGTGCTGCGTGCGGTCGAAGCTAACTGAGCGTGATGCTATGCCCTATGCCAGACCTTATTCAAGCAGGCTGGCATAGCGGGTAACGTGCCTCAGAGCAGTATCCAGACTGGATGATTCCGCCTAGGCTGGGTCGCCACCGTTTTAAGATAGGCGCCAGGTGATGCCTTTTGCCTACTGACAGGACGAATATACGCACCGGATGGGATCTTACGTGCCAGGGTTACCTTTCGATCTTCACATCTTTGCCATTTTGATAGAGATCTGCGGCGTTCTGGCGGCTATCCATGCCGTCATCACCGTTCGTACGGCTCAGGGCGCCATGGCTTGGGCCATTGCATTGGTCTTCATGCCGTTTCTGAGCCTGTTGCCTTATCTGGTTTTTGGTCGGCGTCGTTTCGATGGTTATGTAAAGGCGCGCCGACAGGCCGATGAAGAGATGGCCCGCGTTGCTGCCGAGCTGAACTGGCGCCCGTGGATCGCTGAGGCCCTGGCTGCCCAGCAATGCAGCGCGGCAAACCGCAAGCTCAAAGCCATGACGGCGCTGACCCGCACCCCCTGTGTAGCCAGCAACAAGGTGCGTCTTCTGGTCAACGGATCGGAAACCTTCAGCGCCATTCTGGGCGCTATTCGGGAAGCCCGGCAGGTCGTGCTGGTGCAGTTCTTCATCATTCATGACGACGCTCTTGGCCGGGCACTGCAAAACACGCTGATCGAGCGGGCCAGGGAGGGTGTCGAGGTGTTTCTCCTTTACGATGCCATTGGCAGCCATGCCCTGCCGCGGAGCTACGTGTCAAAGCTTCGTGAGGCAGGCGTGCAGGTCAAGGCATTCAGCAACCGCCGAGGACTGATCAACCGCTTTCAGGTCAACTTCCGCAATCACCGCAAGATCGTTGTGGTGGATGGTGAAGTAGGATTTGTCGGCGGACACAACGTGGGTGAGGAATACCTGGGGCACAAGCCACCGTTGGCTCCCTGGCGTGACACCCATATCGAAATTCGTGGGCCCGCTCTGGCGACCCTGCAGGAAACCTTTGCCCAGGACTGGTTCTGGGTGACCAAAAAGCTTCCAACCCTGGTGCTGCCTGAACGTTATGAGGATGGCGGCATGCTGTGCCAGGTGGTTGCCAGCGGTCCGGCGGACGATCAGGAGACCTGCTCGCTGTTTTTTGTCGAGGCGATTCACTCGGCGCAGCGGCGAATCTGGATCACAACGCCCTACTTCATCCCTGATGAGGCCGTCTCAGCCGCACTGCACTTGGCCGCTCTACGCGGCGTCGATGTGCGCATCCTTCTGCCGTCACGCCCGGATCACAAGGTCGTGTACGCCGCATCCTACCTATATGCCTTCAAGGCGGTGGATGCGGGCATTCGAGTCTTCAGTTATCAACCAGGCTTTCTACATCAGAAGGTGGTGCTGATCGATGAAGAGGTTTCCGCCATCGGTAGCGCCAATCTGGATAATCGCTCGTTCCGGCTGAATTTCGAGATCATGGTCATGACCGTGGATACTGACTTCGCCTGGGAAGTGCGCTCGATGTTGGAAGTCGACTTCTCCAAGTCGGTCGAGCTAACGCCCAAGGACAATGCCAATGTTCGGCGCCTGCACAAGGCAGCCATGCGGGTAGCCCGACTGTTCTCGCCGGTCCTTTAGCCCAGTGGAGCGACACCCAGGCCATCCACGAGTCGCTCCAGGGCACGCAGACCGGCAACGGAATTGCCGTAGCTGTCCAGGCGGGGCGACCAGACGCAAATGCTCATGCGGCCGGGAACGATGGCCACAATACCGCCACCCACGCCGCTCTTGCCGGGCAGCCCGACGCGCCAGGCAAAATCCCCCGCGGCGTCATACAGGCCGCACGTCAACAGTAATGCGTTGAGCTGCCGCGTCTGCTGAGGCGACAATACCTCGCTCCCATCGTGGGGATTGATGCCCCGGTGAGCCAGAAAGGCGAACGCGCGGGCTACATCCACACAGCTCATGGACAGCGCACAGCCATGGAAATAGGTTTCCAGCACCTCATCTACTTCGCCATGCAGGTTTCCATAAGCCTTCATGAGGTAGGCCAGTGCAGCGTTACGCGCCTTGTGATCCATCTCTGAACGCGCCACCCGCGTATCGAAGTTGATGGTCGGATTGGCACTTAACCGCCGCGCCTGTTCGCGCATCAGGTATTGGATGGACATGATGCGCGACACCAGGATATCGGTTACCAGCAACGCACCGGCATTGATGAAGGGATTGCGCGGGACGCCCCGCTCCACTTCCAGCTGTACGATGGAGTTGAACGCCTGACCGGAGGGCTCCCGGCCTACACGCGTCCAGATGTCCTCTTCCGGCAGCCGCTGCATGGCAATGACCAGGTTGAGCACCTTGGAAATGGACTGGATGGAAAACGGTGTATCCCCTGCCCCCGCCTGGAAGACTCGACCCTCTACATCGCATAGGGCAATCCCGAATTGATCGGGTTCTACCTGGGCCAGTGCCGGGATATAGTCAGCAACCTTGCCTTCTCCCATGTCTTGCCGTGCCTCCTGGGCAACACGATCAAGCAGGGTTTGCAGGACTTCAGGGGAGCATGTCTCGGGCATGGGCGGCTTCGCTGCTTACAAAGGAGTGCCAGTGTAAGAAAGCGCAGCCGCAACGCCTAGTGATCTGTCGTTAAAGTCCCAAATCACTCAGTCCTGGATGATCATCCGGTCGACGTCCCTGCGGCCAGCGGAACAGGCGCTCGGCCTCGGTGATCGGCAGATCGTTGATGCTGGCATGCCGCTCCACCATGAGCCCTTGCTCATTGAACGCCCAGTTCTCATTGCCATAGGCGCGAAACCAGTTGCCGGAATCGTCATGCCATTCATAGGCGAAGCGTACGGCGATCCGGTTGCCCTCATGGGCCCATAGCTCCTTGATCAGCCGGTAATCAAGCTCGCGCTGCCACTTGCGCGTGAGAAAATCCACGATGGCTTCGCGTCCCTTGATGAACTCGGCCCGGTTACGCCAGACACTGTCGTTGCTATAGGCCTGTGCAACCTTGTGGGGATCGCGGCCATTCCAGCCATCTTCCGCTGCGCGGACCTTTTGGCGTGCAGTTTCCTGCGTAAAGGGTGGCAATGGGGGTCTGCTTTCCATGGACGTGTCTCCAAAACGGTAAGACAGATAGCGTAGATGAAAGCCTACCGTGCAAGCGGACAATCTGCCTGGAGAAACGGACAAAATAAGACCCCGGCGAGTGCCGGGGTCTGGTGTATCAGGATTTAAGGCCGGCGGCAGTCATGACCAGCCGCAGCCCGTAGGACACAATGCCCAGGGCCACGATACTGCAGGCCCAAATCAGGACCATCCAGCCGAGACGCTTGATCAGCGGTTGGTTGTCAGCTGGATTGGGTTCACGCTCTTTGCCGGCCATGATCAATGATACCCCTCGCCTGTACGAACCTTACCGCGGAACACGTAGTAGCCCCACGCCGTGTACATCAATGTGATCGGGATGATGAACAGCGTACCGATGAGCAGGAACAGCTGGCTCTGCGGTGGCGACGAGGCTTCCCAGATCGAAATCGCCGGCGGGATGATGTTCGGCCACAGGCTGATGCCCAGGCCGCTATAGCCCAGGAAGATTAGGATCAGCGTTAGTACGAAGGGAGATACATGAGCCTCTTCCTTCAGGATCGCGCGCAGCAGGAACACGACTGTTACCAGCACGAGAATTGGCACAGGCAGGAACCAGAACAGGTTCGGCATGGTGAACCAGCGCTGGGAGATGGCGTCATGGGACAGCGGCGTCCACAGGCTGACGGCTACTATGAACAGCAGCAACAACAGCACCAGCGGCTTGGTCATGCGACGCATGGAAGCCTGTAGCGGGCCTTCGGTTTTCATGATCAGCCAAGTACTGCCCAGCAGTGCGTAGGCAGCGATCAGGCCAAAACCACAGAACACCGAAAAAGGCGTCAGCCAGTCCAGCGAGCCACCGGCATACTGACGATTCTCCACATGGAAACCGTCGATGAAGGCACCCAGCGCGACCCCCTGACAGAAGGTTGCCAAGAGCGAGCCGAAGATAAAGGACTTGTCCCAGAGCCCTTCTTTGCCTTCCTGCACCTTGAAGCGGAACTCAAAGGCTACGCCACGGAAGATCAGGCCGATCAACATGAAGATCAGCGGCAGGTAGAGGGCCGGCAGAATGACGCCATATGCGAGCGGGAAGGCGCCGTACAACCCGGCCCCTCCCAACACCAGCCAGGTTTCGTTGCCGTCCCAGATCGGAGCCACGGTGTTCATCATGACATCGCGCTCTTCCTTGCCCTTCACGAAGGGGAAGAGAATGCCAATCCCCAGATCGAAGCCGTCCATGACTACGTACATCATCAGGCTGAAAATGATGACCACCGCCCAGATCAGCGCGAGGTCAATACCAACAATTCCAGAAGCCATGTTCAGTGCCCCGTCAGTTGATCATGGGAATGAGCCTTTTCGGTACCTTCATCAGTAGCCGAAAGGGGGCGCTTCGGATGACGATCGTGTCCCGGTCCACCCTGGGTAGGAAGGTCGCCTTCACCGGTATGTGGTCCCTTGCCAATCATGCGCAGCGCATAGACCGTACCAATACCAAAGACCGCGAAATACACAATTACGAAGCTGACCAAGGTGATGCTCAGTTGCGTCACGCTGTGATTGGCTACACCATCCTTGGTACGCAAGAGGCCATATACGATCCAGGGCTGACGACCCACTTCGGTGGTAAACCAGCCTGCCAGCAGAGCAATCAGACCAGCCGGCCCCATGCACATGATCAGGCGCAGGAAGGCCTTGGTTTCATACAGCTTGTGTCTCCAGCGCAGGAACAGGCTCCACACACCGGCAGCAATCATGAGCAGCCCCAGAGCCACCATGATGCGGAATGACCAGAACACCACATACGCCGGTGGACGATCCTCTTTCGGGAAGTCCTTGAGTGCGGGAATCTGCTCGGTAAAGCTGTGCGTGAGGATCAAGCTGCCCAGCACAGGAATCTCGACCTTGAAGCGGGTTTCCTCACGCTCCATATCCGGCAGACCGAACAGAATCAGCGGCGTTGCCTCACCGGGCGGATTCTCCCAGTGGCCTTCGATCGCCGCGATCTTGGCTGGCTGGTGCTCCAGTGTGTTCAAACCGTGGGCATCCCCTACGAACGCCTGGATCGGCGCCACGAACAGGGCCATCCACATGGCCATGGAGAACATCTTGCGAATGGCCGGGTTATTGTTCCCACGCAACAGGTGCCAGGCCGCCGATGCGCCGACCAGGAAGGCCACCGACAGGTAGGCCGCGATGGTCATGTGCGCCCAGCGGAAGGGGAACGACGGGTTGAAGATTACTTCCAGCCAATGGACTGGCACTACGCGGCCATCGACAATCTCGTACCCAGCCGGGGTATGCATCCAGCTGTTCGAGGACAAAATCCAGAACGTGGACATCAGGGTGCCAATCGCCACCATGATAGTGGACAAAAAGTGCAACCCACGTCCTACGCGGTTCCAGCCAAACAGCATGACCCCGAGAAAACCCGCTTCGATAAAGAAGGCGGTCAGCACCTCGTAGGTCAAGAGCGGACCCGTTACGGCACCGGCGAAGTCGACAAAGCCGCTCCAGTTGGTACCGAACTCATACGCCATGACCAGTCCGGACACTACACCCATTCCAAAGAAGACCGCGAAGATCTTCAACCAGAAGTGGTACAGGTCCTTATAGGTAGAGTCGTTGGTTTTGAGCCACAGTCCTTCGAGAACGGCTAGAAAGCTCGCCATTCCGATAGACAAGGCAGGGAAGATAATGTGGAACGAGACGGTGAATGCAAACTGGATCCTCGCAAGATCCAGAGCCTCCAAGCCGAACATAGGCGGTCCTCTTCAGGCAGCCGGTGCGTTTATCACGCAGGCGGTCAATAACGTTAAGCAAATCACAAGGCAATGTTTCGAGCGCTTGCGTGCTCAATTCGTTCTAACGGAACGCTTGAAAGGTGGTCCGACTATCGCATTTTAAGCCGCAAGGCTCTGACGTAGGTCAACGTCTGGATTCATTCTAGACCTCTAAAACGCAGTGGGGTCCGTGGTCAGATGTCGCGCGTCAAGGTGGCGCACACAACTTGTTACCCACCAAGTGTTTCAGAATATATCTCTGATCAGTGCACAAAAACCGCTTGCCGAGACTATGATGAGAGACCTCTCGAAGAGCCCCATCATGACCTCAGCCCCTTTATATTTGCGTCATCATCGACCCTTTCTGGCGTTCTGGTTTGCCCGCGTCTGTACCGCCAGCAGCTTTCAGATGCTCACCGTAGCCATTGGCTGGCACATCTATTCACTGACGCATAATGTGCTCGACCTGGGCCTGGTCGGCCTGGTGGAATTCCTGCCGCGTCTGTTCTTCATGTTGTATACAGGGCATGTGGCGGACCGCTACGACCGACGTAAGGTAGCCGCACTCTGCCAGACAGGTCAGGCCCTTACCGCACTGGTGCTGGTCTATGGCAGCCTGACCGACAATGTGACTCGTGAGCTGATCTTTATCCTGGCCTTCATGCTGGGCACCTGCCGGGCCTTCGAAATGCCAGCGACCCAGGCGCTTTTGCCCAACATCGTCCCCGCCTCGCTATTTCCCCGGGCCGTTGCGGCCTCAGCCTCCGCCATGCAGGGTGCGACAATCGTGGCGCCAGCGTTGGGTGGTTTTCTGTACGCCTTGGGTGCCTTCTGGGTCTATGCACCGGCAACGGCCCTGTATGGTGTGGCAATTCTCCTCGTGCTGAGCCTGCCTGCGCGTGAACAGCAACCGCGTAAGGAAAAGGCCAGTCTGGATTCGCTACTGGCCGGGATTCGCTTCATTCGCAGCCGCCGCGATATTTTCGGCGCCATTTCCCTGGATCTTTTTGCCGTTCTGCTGGGCGGCGCAACGGCACTGTTACCCGTGTTTGCCCGGGATATTCTGATGACCGGTCCCTGGGGGCTGGGCCTGTTGCGCTCAGCACCCGCCGTGGGCGCCCTGCTGATGTCGTTTTGGCTCGCGCGCTTTCCCATCGAGCGAAACGTCGGACGCATCATGTTTATCTCGGTAGGTGTGTTTGGCGTGGCAACCATCGCCTTTGGTCTTTCCACCTCGTTCTGGTTCAGCCTGGCCGTGCTGGCGGTTCTGGGTGCGGCTGACATGATCAGCATGGTCATTCGCGGCGCCTTTGTGCAACTGGAGACGCCGGATGAAATGCGCGGCCGCGTCAGTGCCGTCAACGGCCTGTTCATCGGTGCCTCAAACCAACTAGGCGAGTTCGAGTCCGGTGTAACGGCAGCCTGGCTGGGCACAGTGCAAGCGGTCGTGCTGGGCGGCGCAGGAACGCTGATCGTGACAGGCCTTTGGATCAAGCTCTTCCCTACCCTCGCCAAACGCGACCACTTGCATACCCTGAAACACAGCTGATCTGCTGGAGGGCTGCTTGCGGGTCGGCAGGCAGCCCTTTACCCCTCTGAACTCTCGCATGCCGCCAACGGTCAGGTGACAAGGACTTTTCACCGAATTGCTTGAGGGTTTGCCATGAAAATTTCACTCGATGGCCAGGTTGCACTGGTCACCGGCGGCAGTTCAGGGATCGGCGCCGCATCAGCCAAGGCCTTGGCTCAGGTAGGCGCAGCCGTTGTCATCAATTACCACTCCAATGCCGAGCCGGCTGAACAGCTTGCGGATGAAATCAAGGCGGCCGGCGGTCGGGCCATTGCCGTGGGTGCTGATGTCGGTGATGAGCAGGCCGTCGAACAGCTCTTTGCCAAGACGATCGAAGCCTTTGGCCGTCTGGACATCCTGGTGGCCAACTCCGGACTTCAGCGCGATGCACCCTCCCATGAGATGACCCTCAAGGATTGGAACATGGTCATCCAGACCAACCTGACCGGCCAATTCCTTTGCGCACGTGCCGCCATCCAGCAATTTCTGAAGCAAGGCGTTAATGCCGAACTGTCACGCGCGGCGGGCAAAATCATTCACATGAGCTCGGTACATGAGGTCATTCCGTGGGCAGGTCATGTCAATTACGCGGCCTCCAAGGGTGGGGTCAGCCTGATGATGAAAACCCTGGCTCAGGAAGTGGCCGAAAAGCGCATCCGCATCAACAGTATTGCGCCGGGTGCTATCGCTACGGCCATCAATGAAGACGTGACTGGCAACGAGGAAGGTCGCCGCGAGTTGCTCAAGCTGATCCCCTACAAGCGTGTCGGGGATGTGGAGGACATTGGTAATGCCGTCGTCTGGCTGGCATCCGACCTGTCTGACTACGTGGTAGGTACCACCCTCTTTGTCGATGGCGGCATGTGTCTGTATCCAGGATTCCAGGACAATGGTTGATCACAACGCCGGAATCCGGTCCATCGATGCCCATGGAGTCATCGGCGACATGCGTACCTGCGCGCTGGTCGCCGATGACGGCAGCATCGACTATTTCTGCTGGCCTGACCTAGATAGCCCCTCGGTTTTTACCGCCTTGCTCAATGGTGACGAGGCCGGACTGTTCACGATTGCACCCGACCGCCCTAATGCCAGGCGGCAACAGATCTACCTCCCCGACAGTAACGTCTTGCAGACCCGCTGGCTTGATGACGACGGCGCCGTCGAGTTGACCGACTGGATGCCCATCCTGACGGAAGAGAACACCATGCCCCGTCTGGTGCGGAGGGTTTATGCCGTCAAAGGCGACTCGCGCATTTGTCTGAAGTGTTCACCGCGGCTTGATTACGCCCGGGCTGAAACCAGGGCTACGGTAGAGCATGGCAGCATTGTGTTTCAGGCCGAGGGCCAGCGCAGTATGCGCTTGGCCGGTTCCGAGACGCTTACGCTCGACGGGAATACGGCCGTAGCGGACTTCACCCTCAAGGAAGGAGAAAGCGCGACATTCGTCTTTGGCTGCGCCGAAGATCGACAGGTCATGGAAGAAGATCTTGATCTCTGCCTGAAGCATACACTCAGGTTCTGGCAGCGATGGGCTCGTCAAAGCAACTATACCGGCCGCTGGCGGGAAATGGTCTCGCGCTCGGCTCTGGTGCTCAAGCTTCTGGTCTCGCAGCAGCACGGTTCCATTGCTGCTGCGGCAACCTTCAGCCTGCCGGAAACACCAGGTGGCGAGCGAAATTGGGATTACCGGGCTACCTGGATACGGGACGCCTCGTTTACCGTCTATGCTTTCATGCGCCTGGGATACACCGACGAAGCCAACCACTTCATGAGCTGGGTGGGCGACTGTATCGAGCGCAGCAGCGATCTGCCGCAAAAGCTTCAGATCATGTATCGCCTCGATGGTGGACGGGAACTGCCCGAACAGGAACTGGACCACCTGAGCGGCCACGGCGGGGCAAAGCCTGTGCGTATCGGCAACGATGCATTCGGACAGGTTCAGCTCGACATCTATGGCGAGCTGATGGATGCCGTCTACCTGTCAAACAAGTACGGCCAGGCCATATCACACCGCGGTTGGAAACATGTTGTCAGTATCATCGATTATGTCTGCAATCATTGGCAGACCAAGGATGCCGGCATCTGGGAAATTCGTGATGAGCCCAAGCACTTCCTACACTCGCGCTTGATGTGCTGGGTTGCCATTGACCGAGCCATTCGCCTGGCACAGAAGCGTTCCCTTGCCATGCCCTATGAACGATGGCTCAAGGCACGGGGCGATATTCAGGAAGATATCTGGACCCACTTCTGGAACAAGAAAAAAGGTCATTTCACAGCCATTCTGGGCCAGGATACGTTGGACGCATCTCTTCTCCTGATGCCCTTGCTGCGCTTTGTCAGCGCAACAGACCCGGCGTGGCTGGCAACTCTAGATGCCATCAAGGAACGTCTGGTCTGCGATGGTATGGTCAAGCGCTACGATCAGTCTGAAATGTCCGATGGACTCTCGGGTGAAGAGGGCTCCTTTGCGGCCTGCTCATTCTGGTATGTGGAGTGCCTGGCGCGGGCCGGCAGGATAGACGAGGCGCATATGGAGTTTGAAAAACTCATGAAATACGCAAGCCCTGTGGGACTCTTTGCCGAGGAGCTTGACGCCCGTGGACGTCACCTGGGCAATACTCCTCAGGCCCTGACCCATCTGGCCCTGATCAGCGCCGCCTACTTCCTGAACCGCAAACTCTCCGGCAGTGATACCCAATGGCAACCGTAGCAGGCCTGCTTCCGCTCTGACTCAGGCCCTTCGGTTTCGCCCCTCCTCGACCGACTATAGCAAAATGACATATGGAGGCGATTCAAGCTCCGCTTGAACGTCTTTTCGTGTTATCTTTTTATATTGAACGATCAATTAATAAAAAATGACTACAAACGACGGGCAAGGAATGTCCCCTTTTCGAATCACCTTGAGCTACTAGCCCGACAGCATCGCGAGTGACCGGAAACCCGCGACTCGACTGTACGGACTCTTTGGCACCTGCCCTATAGGAGAACATGCTCCATGAGCAGCACGACCCCATCCGGTAACGTACGACTCAATCCGCCCGCCTTTTACAGCGCGGCCACAGCAATCCTGGTCTTTGCTCTGGTGGTAATCGCCTTTCCCGAGCGCGCCGGAGCCTGGCTGCTGGAAGCTCAGACATGGGCCTCACAGACGGTAGGCTGGTACTACCTACTGGCCATGACGCTTTATCTGGTCTTTGTCATCGTCACGGCCCTTTCAGGGTACGGCAAGATCAAGCTTGGCGCCGATCACGATCAGCCTGAGTTCAGTTACCTTTCATGGGCCGGCATGCTATTCGCAGCCGGTATCAGTATTACCCTGTTCTTTTTCTGCGTGTCAGAACCCCTGACGCATTTCATGCATCCCCCTCAAGGCGAAGGCGGCACGCAGGCTGCTGCACGTCAGGCCATGCAACTGCTCTTTCTGCACTGGGGACTGCATGGTTGGGGGGTCTTTGCACTCGTTGCCATGGCATTGGCCTATTTCGCCTATCGCCATAACCTGCCCTTGGCCTTACGTTCAGCGCTATACCCGCTGATCGGCAAGCGCATCAACGGCCCTATTGGCCATGCGGTAGATTGCTTTGGTATCATTGCCACCGTTTTCGGCCTGGGCGCCGATATGGGCTTTGGTGTGCTTCAGCTCAACTCGGGCCTGGACTATCTGTTCGGTGTACCCCATACCCAATGGGTACAAGCCCTGCTGATTGCCGTGATGATGGGAGCCGCCATTCTTGTTGCCGTATCAGGTGTGGACAAGGGTGTGCGTGTCATGTCCGATATCAACATGCTCCTGGCGGTCGGTCTGCTGTTGTTTGTCCTGTTTGCCGGGCCGACCCAGCACCTGCTCAATACGCTGATCCAGAACATCGGCGATTATCTGGGCGCTGTTCCCACCAAGAGCTTTGACCTTTATGCCTATGACAAACCGTCCGACTGGCTGGGCGGCTGGACCGTATTCTATTGGGCCTGGTGGATCGCATGGGCACCCTTTGTAGGCCTGTTCATTGCGCGAATTTCCCGTGGTCGTACCATTCGTGAATTCGTCTTTGGCGTACTGTTCATTCCGCTTGGCTTTACCCTCGCGTGGTTGTCCATCTTTGGTAATAGCGCGCTGGATCAGGTGCTAAACCACAACCTGACCAGCCTGGCCGAAACGGCTATTCGCGAGCCGTCCATGGCGCTCTATCACCTCCTGGAAACGTATCCTGCCAGCCGTATTGTCATTGCGGTGGCGGTATTCGTAAGCTTTGTGTTCTTCGTGACATCGGCGGATTCGGGCACTGTGGTGCTGTCGACCCTGTCCTCGACAGGCGGCGAAGCGGACGAAGACGGTCCCAAGTGGCTGCGCGTCTTCTGGGGAACGGCTACTGCCCTTGTCACCGGTGGTCTGCTGGTCGCCGGTAGCATGGATGCACTAAAGTCTGCGGTGGTCCTGACCTCCCTGCCCTTCTCGCTAGTAACCCTGCTAATGATGTGGGGTCTGCACAAGGCGTTCTACACCGAATCGCAGCGGCAACGGGCACGATCACATTCTCTGGCCCCGGTATCCCAGGCCAACCCACGCCGCAGCGGTGGCTGGCGTCAGCGCCTTGCCAAGGCTGTTCACTTCCCGTCGCGCGATGAGGTCTATCGGGTAATGGACACCATTGTTCGCCCGGCGATTGAGGAAGTGGCCGAGGTATTCCGGGAAAAAGGACTGGCCGTACAGACCGAGCTTGATCCTACCAATGCCAACCTGAGCCTTGAGGTTGGTCATGGCGAACAGCATCCCTTTATCTATCGGGTCATCATGCAGGGGTATTTCACACCGAGCTTTGCCCGAGCTGGTATGGGCGGGCTGCACCTGAAAAACCGCCGCTACTACCGTGCAGAGGTCTATCTGGCTGAGGGCAGCCAGGATTATGACCTGGTGGGCTACACCAAGGAGCAAATCATCAACGACATGCTCGACCAGTACGAGCGACACCTGCAGTTCCTGCACCTGGTCCGCTGACCTCAACTTACCCGGGCCGTCACTTGGCGGCCTGGGTGAATACCGGGGTTGCCCTTCTGGGCATGGCAGTGGTGAATGATGCTTCTTGCCCCGAATGCTGTTAGCAAGAACGGCTCGAACAGCCGAGGCATAAAGATCCGGGAGAATGCCTTGTTTCGTGGTCGTAACGCCCTCCCCACAAGGAATAACCCAAATACATCCGGCAATGCCTGCGATTGCTTCAGGACTGCCATTACGATTCGTGATCGTTTCGTTAGTTATCTTACTATCAAACTTTAGATGGAAGGCGCGTATAATAAGGCTATAGCGCGGCTACGCCGTCTGTGGCTGCCACCTCTTGAGGAGGACGTCATTGCCTCACGCCCCTGTTTCATCTGCAGCACCGCCATCACGACATCCTGCCCTGCAGTGGGCTGCCCTGATTGTTGTATCCAGTCTGGCTTCCTTTTGCCTTGATCGTGCCGGTATCCCTGCGGCCATGTTCCTAGGGCCCATGCTGGTCGCCATCTGCTTTGGCGTCAAAGGGGCCACGATCCGTCTACCCAAACCACTGTTCCAGCTAAGCCAGGGCGTGGTGGGCTGTCTGATCGCCCACTCCATGACAGCGGCCGTTCTGCTTATGGTCGCTACGCACTGGCCGGTCATGCTGCTGGCCACTGCCATTACCGTTCTGCTCAGCGTACTGGTGGGTGTCATCCTGGTTCGCTTCGGCGGTTTACCCGGCTCCACCGCCGCCTGGGGTACTACGCCCGGCGCGGCCTCCGCCATGGTTGCCATGGCGGAAGAATACGGGGCGGACTCTCGCATCGTGGCAACCATGCAGTATGTACGTGTTGTTTGTGTGGTCGTGATCAGTGCCCTGGTTGGCCGCTTTTTAGGGGCTGAAGGTACAGGAGCAGCCTCTCACTCGGCCGCGATCACCTTTGACTGGAACACCCTGCAGTCATTTGGAATTACGCTGGCCGTCGTGGTGGTAGGTGTCTGGTTAGGCAAGCGCCTGCCGGCTGGCGCTTTGATGGTGCCTATTGCATTGGGCACCATATTGCAGCTCAACGGTTGGGTAACCATTACCCTTCCCCATTGGTTGCTGGCCATCGCGTTTGGCTCGATGGGCTGCTATGTAGGCTTGCGGTTCGATAAAACCACGGTGCGCTATGTCACCCGAGCCTTGCCCAAGATGATCATGGCCTCGCTGATGTTGATCGCCATGTGCGCTCTTTCGGCCCTCTTCCTGGCTCATCTAATGAACAAGGACTTTTTGTCCGCCTACCTTGCAACCAGTCCTGGCGGCCTAGACTCGATGGCGATCATCGCCGTGGACAGCCATGCGGACGTCGGGCTGGTACTGGCCATGCAGGCCTTGCGCTTGATTGGCGTGATCGCATCCGGGCCGTTCCTGGCCAAACAGATCGCCCGCGTGGCGCGAGTCTGATCTGTAAAGCCTCGACACTAACGCCGAGGCTTGGCCCGTGCAGTCGCCTCCGCAACGAGCGGGTCATCCGGCCAATAGTGCTTTGGATAGCGGCCTTTCAGATCCTTCTTTACCTCGGCATAGGTGCTGCGCCAGAAGTTAGCCAGATCCTGGGTAACCTGCACCGGGCGCTGCGCAGGGGACAGCAGGTGCAGCTTTACAGCAAGCCGTCCGCCGGCGATCCGAGGGGTGTCGGCCAGGCCGAACATCTCCTGCAACCTGACGGCCAGCACGGGCGGCTCCTCGGTGTAGTCCAGGCGGATACGGGAACCTGAAGGTACCTCTATCGAGCGGGGCGCCAACTCGTCCAGGCGGCTTGGTAGCGGCCAGGGTAACAAGCCCTGCAGGATGGCGCCCAGATCGAGCTGAGCGAAATGGGACAGGCGAGTCACCCGCCCCAGATACAGTAGCAGCCAGTTCTCCAGCGTTGCCAGTAGTGCCGTGTCGGTCACGTCAGGCCACTCGCTGAGACCGCCCTGCTCCAGGTCCAGCCGCCGCAGAAGCATGACCCGTGCCTGCCACTGGCGCAGCTCCGGTGTCCAGGGCAGGAGTTCAAGCCCTTTACGCCTGACTAGCCCCAGTAATGCCCGGCTGCGCGCGTCATCACTTAGCGAACTCAATGGCTCACGAGCAAGGATCAGCTCACCGGCTCGGACCTGCCGTTCGGCGCGCAGTACGCCCTCCCGCTCGTCCCAGTCCACCTCCTCATGGGTCGATACCTGCTCGGCCAGGGGCCCTTCAAACAAGGCAGGATCAAGCTCGGCAGCCAGATAGATACGCTCTTCACGCTGCCCTTGTCGGCTCCCAAGATCGGCAATCACCAACCACGGTGATTTCATCAGCGAATCGACATCGGCAAACAGTGCCGCACGGCCATTGGCCAGCCGATATTCTGCACCGCCGGATCGGCGCTGGTGTGCGATCCGCTCCGGATAAGCAAAAGCCAGCAGACACCCTACCCAGCGTGGATGATCCGGATCGCTCACAGGCATTTCGGAAGCGCCACGCAGCAAGCCCTTGAATTGTCTTGCCAGCTGGCGAATGCGCGCAATACCGCCTCGCGGCCCTTTCCCTTCGCCTGCCAGCAGCGCAAGGCGAGTTTGTATATCCGCACCCTCGCCACGCACGATATCCCGTTCGGACAAAATAGCCGCCAGATCACACGCCAATGGCGCCAACCCCAGGGCCTGTCCCCGAAGCAGAAGATGAGCCAGTCGCGGATGAGCCGGCAGGGTGCTCATGGCCTGTCCATGGGCTGTCAGGGCCGTTCGATCAGCCTTGAGCGCACCCAGACGCACAAGCAGATTCTGAGCCTGTGCTTGGGCCGCAGCAGGAGGTTTATCCAACCAGACCAGCTCATCTGCAACAGCGCCCCAGCGCGCCAGCTGAAGCGCAAGCCCTGCCAGATCAGCCTGCAGAATTTCCGGTGAATCATAGGCGGGTAGCTGGTCATGCTGCGTCTCCGACCACAAGCGATAGCACACCCCTGGCTCCAGGCGCCCCGCCCGTCCCGCTCGCTGGGTGGCCGAGGCGCGAGAGATGCGTCGCGTCGCTAGCCGCGTCATGCCACTGCCGGGATCAAAGGCGGGCTCCCGGGCAAGTCCGGCATCTATCACCACCCGAACGCCTTCGATGGTAAGACTGGTTTCGGCGATATTGGTCGCCAGCACAATCTTGCGAATACCGGCCGGTGCCGGCTCAATCGCTGCTCTCTGGGCAGCCAGATCAAGCTCACCGTAGAGCGGCGCGATCCGGATATCCACCCTGCCAGCCAGCGCATCATCCAGCAACTCATGAACCCGCCGGATTTCAGCCTGCCCCGGCAAAAAGACGAGCAGGCTTCCGTCCTGCTCATCCAGTGCCTGCTGGATGGTTTGAACAACCCTGGGCTCCAGGCGCTCGTCCGTCGAAGTGGGCCGCCCCCATTTGATCTCCACCGGAAACATGCGCCCCTCGCTGCGCACCACCGGAGCCCCTTGCAGCAAGGCCGAAAGCCGCTCACCCTCAAGGGTTGCGGACATGACCAGGACCTTGAGCGGAGTGTCACGCAAGAGCTCACGCCCATTCAGAGTGAGTGCCAGCGCCAAATCGGCATCCAGGCTTCGCTCGTGAAATTCGTCGAAAATGACCAAGCCAACGCCTTCGAGGGCAGGATCATCCTGCAGGCGACGCGCAAGGATACCTTCCGTAACGACCTCGATCCGTGTCCTGGGCCCTACCTTGCTCTCCAAGCGAATGCGGTACCCCACCGTCTCGCCCACGGGTTCGCCATACTCGGCTGCCAGCCGCTCCGCCGCTGCCCGAGCGGCCAAGCGCCGTGGTTCCAGCATGAGAATCCGCTGACCCGCTAGCCAGGGCTCATCCAGCAGCGCCAGCGGTACACGTGTGGTCTTGCCTGCACCTGGAGGTGCCTCCAGCACAACTTCGTCGCGCTCGACCAGGGCGGCGCGCAGGGTAGGCAATACGGTATCGATGGGTAATGGCGTCATTCTGCTGTGCACGTGGTCATATACGGTGGCTGCTGATTATAACGACTCCAGCGGCCCGCTTCCGGCCTCTCGCAACGCCGGTTATAGTGCGGTTTCCTGACCTATGGAGGTGTTTATGCCAATGCGCACTCGCCTGATCTGTGGCGCCCTTGCTGCAGCAGTGCTGACCCAGATTTCGGCCTGCGGTACGCTGTTTTATCCTGAGCGTCGCGGCCAAATTACTGGCCAGATCGACCCGGGCATTGCCATCCTGGATGCGGTAGGCCTGCTGTTCTACATCATTCCCGGCCTGATTGCGTTCGGTGTTGATTTTACGTCCGGAGCCATCTACCTGCCCAACGACCAGCACGCCTCGGTCGACCCGGAAAAGCTAAAAGATGCTATCGACGCGGATGGCAAGGTGGACAAGGCGCGCCTCAAGGCCATTATCGAACAGGAAACCGGCCGCTCCCTGCCGCTGACCGATCCACGCCTGATTCAGCACAGCGGCAGCCCTGAGCAATTGGCCGCCTTCGGGTTGCGCCCTACGGCATAACACCTGATGAAGAGCCGTACCGAACACGCCAGGCTGTTGCGCCTGGCCACCACTGCTTCACTCGCAGTGGCTGGCCTGCTCATTACCGTGAAGGCCATCGCCTGGTGGTTCAGCGGATCGGTCAGTCTGCTCGCTGGGCTGACCGATTCCGTGCTTGATGGCGCGGCCTCCCTGTTCAACCTGCTGGCGGTGCGCTATTCCCTAAAGCCCGCCGACGACGACCACCGTTACGGCCATGGCAAAGCGGAGTCGTTGGCGGGTATTACCCAGGCCCTGTTCATTGGCGCTAGCGGAATCCTGATCGGCATGCAGGCCATCGGACGCCTGAAAGAACCTGAACCCCTGGGAACGCCTCTGCTGGGCATTGCAGTCATGATCTTTTCATTGATTGTGACTGCGGGCCTGCTGATGCTACAGCGGCACGTCATTCAGATTACAGGGTCCGCAGTGATTCGCGCCGATTCTCTGCATTACCGCTCTGATCTTCTGCTCAACACCAGCATCCTGATTGCCCTGATTGCTGCCAGCTACGGCTGGGATCAGTTGGATGCCATCTTTGGCCTGGGTATTGCGTTGTATATCCTTTGGAGTGCCATTGGAATCGCACGCGACTCGCTAAGTGTGCTGATGGATCAGGAATTGCCCTATGAAGTCAGCGAGCACATGTTGACGCTGGCGTGCAGCGTGCCCCAAGTCTTGGGGGCTCATGATTTGCGCACGCGTATTTCGGGAAGCCACTGGTTCGTCCAACTGCATCTGGAGCTACCGGGAGAAATGACCCTGTCCGAAGCCCATCGCCTGTGCGACGAGGCCGAAGCGGCGATCATGGCGGAGTATCCGCAGGCCGAAGTGCTGGTACATGCCGACCCGCTGGATGCACCCGATGTCCCCCATCGGCATCCTCTGCCTCCGAGCTGAGGGCTCAAGGGCGTCTGACTTCATCAGATTACAGGCAGACGGCCCCCCTCAATAGGTCACGTTATATCCCCTGCCACTTAGGCAGGCGCCCAGCGAACGTCGATAACGATCCGCCACATCAGCCGGTGGCGCAGTGGTTGCTCGGGATGGATCAAAACCTGACTCGCTGACCGCCCAACGCTGGCAGTCATAACGATCCTGCTCCATCTGGGCCTGTGTCTGACCATAGGCAGGGGTTATGGCGACATCAAAGGCATTGCTGCTAATGGCATAGCCACCGTTTTGCACAGGCGGCTCCACGACAATGTAACGGTTGTATTCCGGTTGCGGCTGGTAATAGGTACCAGCGGCAAAGTAGTAGGTCAGCCCGCCGATCACCAACGTCTGCGCATAGTTGGGCAAATTACTGACATACACGCCGCGCGGCGGGGTCACGATGACATAGCTCGACCCTTGTGGGCGGTACCAGTACCCGTCGGAATAGTAATACTCATAGCGTTGATGCCAGATACGGGTGTACCGAGGCGGCGGGCGCCGCAGCACATAGCCGGGACGCCAATCAGGATTTGGTCCCCAGCCACGACGATCGAAGTCGTTGTGCCTGTGCGGGCGATTCCAGTTGCCGTACGGCCCATAATCAGGATGATCAATGACACGGGGCTGATTTTCCCAGCCTCGATTCAGATCATTCGGCCCGGATTGCTCCCAGCGAGCACGCTCATCGCCACGCCGAACGGCATCGGGTCGATTCCAGCCGTCTTCCCGAGAGTGGTTCGCCTGCCCTGTGACCTCTCGCGGAGGCGCGGTAATAAACCGTACACCGTTTTCATCGACCCGCTCGACAGGCCGCCGGGGAAAATCATAGCGTTGATGGGGAAGATCCTGACCACTGCCGGTCTGCCAGCGCGAGCCATCCTGCCCGATAGGGCGACCCGCTCCCGGACGAGGCCCGGCATTAGGATCCATTCCTCGAGAGGGCGAGTAGTCCGGGTGATCTCCAACGCGACCCTGCCCCGCCTGAGGCTGAGGCGCAGCGCCGCCGGACGGATTGCCGAACTGCGTCTGTCCGGCCTCAAAAGGCCCTGCCAGCACGTGGCCTGCGCTCAATGCGACTATCAGACCGATACCTGTCAAACGCCCGCGGCGCTTCATGACCCTATCTCCTGCTTACCGCCGGTCGCTCCGCAAATGGCGAGGCGGCGGTCGAATCCTCAATCTAAGCCAGGAGTATGCGCGAGGCGAGCATTGACGGATAGGCGGAGCACAGGCGTACACTTTTATCAGGCGCACAAAAAAGGAGGCTTTCGCCCCCTTCCGGAATTCTGTCCTCTGAGTCGCTTTTGGCGACTGCTGCGATCACACAGCCTTTTGGGCGGTGAGTGGCCCGGGAGCGGCACGACCTGATAGGTCGGCGGCATTATCGGCTTGCCCTCCTGGAGCTCACCGTTGGACTGTTCGTCCGGGCCATCGAAGTAATGAGTTCAGCTTAGCCCTGTTGCACCGACCAAAGTTTGCGTTTTTTGCTATATCCTCTACCGTTTAAGCAACAGAACACTAAAAAAACCTTTTAAACGCAATTTTCCAAAGGATTGGTTTCAAAATGGACAAACTAGACCGCTACGACCTACGTATTCTTGCCGAACTTCAGCGTGATGCACGCATCTCGAACCAGGAACTGGCAGAACGCATCGGCCTGTCTCCTTCGCCTTGCTCACGACGGGTCAAGCAGCTGGAAGATGATGGTTACATTAATCGTCAGGTTGCCCTGCTCGACCGCAAGAAACTGGGCCTTAGCCTGACAGTTTTCGTACTGATCGGCATGGACCGGCATACCCCTGAACGCTTCGAGCATTTCCAGTCGATCATTCGGCAGTGCCCTGAGGTGCTGGAATGCAGCCTGGTGACCGGCATGGATGCGGACTATCAGCTCAAGGTGGTCGTTCCGGATATGGACCACTACCAGAAACTACTGCTGGGCACCCTGACCCGTATAGAAGGCGTTTCGAGCGTGCGCTCAAGCTTCGTTCTCAACCAGGTCATCTCCAGTACCGAGCTGCCGCTTGAGCACCTGCGTGGCTGAGTATCGTCGCGATTTACATGGACCTGTCTGAGGCCGCGGATTTGCACGAATTCGATGCCGACACTGGTGTTTCTTGCCAGAAGATGGATAAATCAGATTTATTTATCTAAATTTTTCCAAGGACACGGAATGAAGCACCGTTCATTCTGTCCTGAATAAACCAACGATCGACTCGCAGCCCTTCCCGTCGGCATGACCTTGCCTGACGGCGTTCCGGCATGACGAGTCGACTGTCCTACCGTGCTCATGAGGTTGCAATGCTTACGCTCAACATCAACGGGGCCGACCATCAGGTCGACGTCCCCGACGACATGCCCCTGCTTTGGGTTCTACGTGACGTGCTGGGAATGACCGGCACCAAGTACGGCTGCGGGATCGCACAGTGTGGCGCTTGCACGGTGCATCTGGACGGTACGGCTGTTCGCGCCTGCGTCTTGCCTGTGAGCAACATTGCACAAGGCCAGAAGATCGTGACCATCGAAGCCGTGGGCGAGTCCGACCTGGGCAAGAAAGTGCAGGATGCCTGGCTTGAGCATGAAGTCGTGCAGTGCGGCTATTGCCAGTCCGGCCAGATCATGTCGGCCGTGGCGCTGCTGTCCCAGCACCCGAACGCAGGCGATGCTGAAATCGATGCGGGCATGTCCGGCAATATCTGCCGCTGCTGTACCTATACCCGTATCCGCGGCGCGATCAAAAGCGTTTCCCAGGCTTGAGCGGAGCAGACTCCATGACCAAGAATGTATCGGCGCAGGCCATAAGCCTGTCGCGCCGCAAGCTGCTTCAGGCCAGTGGTATCGCCGCAGGTGGTTTGCTGTTGGCAACCGCACTGCCTTTTTCCCGCCGCAGCTATGCCGAACAGTATGTCAACAAAGGGCCAGAAGACGCACCGCTGGACACCCCTACGGCCTTGGGAGCGTTTCTTCGGATAGGCCACGATGGGCAGATCACGCTGATTTCGCCCAAGATCGAAATGGGCCAGGGTGTACAGACCGGTTTTGCCATGATGGTAGCCGAAGAGTTGAACGTTACTCTGGATCAGGTCAGGGTGCAGGAAGCACCGCCAGACGAAAAACTGTATGGGGACAAGCTTCTGGGCTTTCAGGCCACCGGCGGTTCCTCATCGACTCGCAGCAACTGGCAACCCCTGCGGGAAGCCGCTGCGGCGGCACGCGTAATGCTGATCCAGGCCGCGGCCAACCAATGGAAGGTGTCGCCGGATGAATGCCGCGCCGAAAATGGCAAGATCATCGGCCCTGGCAATCGCGAACTGGCCTACGGCGCGCTGGTGGATGCAGCTGCCAAACTGCCCGTTCCGGAAAACGTCCCGCTCAAAAAGCCGGAAGACTACAAGGTCATCGGCCAGCCGCTGCGCCGCCTTGATACGCCTGGCAAAGTAGACGGCTCCGCCAAGTTCACCATCGACCTGCACGTGCCAGGCATGAAGATCGCTACTGTCAGCGCCTGTCCGGTCGTGGGTGGCACGCTTGCCTCAGTGGATGACCGTCACGCTCGTGCGGTTCCCGGTGTCAGGGATGTGGTCAAGCTGGAAAATGCCGTTGCCGTGATCGGCGATCACATGTGGGCAGCCCTTAAAGGCTTGAAGGCGCTGGAGATCCAATGGGATCTAGGCCCGAACGCCGGTATCGACTCCGCCCAGATCGAACGCGCCCTGCATGCAGCCTTTGATCGCGAAGGCGCCATTGCCGCCGAGGTTGGCGACATCAACAAGGCCATTGCCGGTGCGTCCAGCAAGATCGAGGCGGAATACGAGATGCCCTTCCTGGCTCACGCCACGCTGGAGCCCATGACCTGTGTGGCCCAGGTCCGCGAGGATGCCTGTGAACTATGGGTCGGCACCCAGGTGCCGGTTATGGCCCAACAGGCGGCTGCCAAGGCAACCGGCCTGCCGCCGGAAAAGATCATCGTCAACAACCAGCTCATCGGTGGAGGCTTTGGCCGTCGCCTGGAAGCGGACTTCATCGGTCAGGCCGCAGCCATAGCCAAGCAGGTCGACTACCCCATCAAGCTGGTCTGGACGCGTGAAGAAGACACCGCCCATGACCTGTACCGTCCTCATTATATCGACCGCTTCAGCGCAGGCCTGGATGCCAACGGCATGCCAGTGGGCTGGTCGCATACCATTGTCGGGGCCTCGGTCATGGCGCGGTTTGCGCCAGCCGCCGTACCACCCAATGGGCTGGATGCCGACGCAGTAGAGGTTTCCAACAAACCCGTCTACTCGCTTCCAAACCTCAGGGTCCGTTACGTCCCTGAAGCGCCCAAGGCCATTCTCAATTCCTGGTGGCGTGGGGTAGGCCCGCTGCATGGCGCCTATGTGATGGAAAGCTTTATCGATGAGCTGGCCTACGCAGCCAAGCAGGACCCGGTCGATTACCGGATGAAGCTGCTCGGCGAGCATCCCCGTGCGCAGGCGGTACTCAAGCTTGCCGCCGAAAAAGCCAACTGGAGCCAGAAACTGCCAGCGGGCCATGGTCGGGGAATTGCCGTACAGGAAGTCTTTGGCAGCTACCTCGCTACCGTAGTGGAAATGCAGGTCGATGCGCAGAACGGCATCCACATCACCCGCCTGATCTGTATTGCAGATTGCGGCGAGGTAACCAATCCGACCTCTGTTCACTCTCAGCTGGAGGGCGGCACGCTGTTTGGCCTGTCTGCTGCGCTCTACAATGAGATTACCGTCAAGAATGGACATGTGGAACAGAGCAACTTCCACGACTACCGGCAGCTGCGCATGAGCGATGCCCCACCGGTCGAGACGCACATCATTCCAAGCCATGAAATACCTGGCGGGATTGGAGAGGCCGGTACCGCCATGATTGCACCGGCTCTGGTCAATGCTCTGTATGCGGCAACCGGCAAGCGCCTTCGTCGTCTGCCGGTGGTTCGCGCCGGTTACCACGTGGCTTAAGGAGCTCCTATGAATCGTTTCACTTCTATCTGGGGCACCATGACGCGTACGGTGTTGAGCGGCGTGGCGCCTGTGGCGCTGGCCCTCACAACGCTGTCTGCCCAGGCCGCTGACGAGGCCACGGTCCAGCGCGGCGAATACCTGGCCCGCGCAGCTGACTGCGTAGCCTGTCACCTTGACGAGAACGGCGGTAAACCGTTCGCTGGCGGTCGTGGTTTCAAGCTGCCGTTCGGTATGCTGTATTCCCCCAACATCACGCCGGACAAGGAAACCGGGATCGGCACCTGGAGCGATGACGACTTTGTCAGCGCCATGCAGGAAGGCGTCGGCAAGGACGGCAAGCACTACTATCCAGCCTTTCCCTATACGTCTTACACGCTGATGTCGCGGGAAGATATTCTGGCGATCAAGGCGTATCTGTTCAGCCTGGAGCCCATCAGGCAGCCGAACAAGGAAAATGACATCAGCTTCCCCTTCAACCAACGCTGGGGAATGATGTTCTGGAACATGATGTTCAACCCGAACGAGCGCTTCGAGCCGGACCCGAGCCAGTCGGCTGAATGGAACCGCGGTGCGTATCTGGTGGAAGGTGCGGGGCACTGTGGCGAATGTCATACCCCCCGTAATATCTTTCAGGCGCGTGACAGCTCGCGAAACCTGGGTGGCGCGGTGATTCAGGGCTGGAAGGCCTACAACATTAGCGGTGACCAGAAGACCGGCATCGGTGCCTGGCCGGACGAGGCCCTGGCCTCTTACCTGTCTACAGGTCATGCCGAAGGGTATGGCGTTGCGGCTGGCCCCATGGCCGAAGCCGTCAATCACAGCCTGCGCTTCCTGACGCCTGAGGATATCCGCGCTATGGTGGTGTACTTGAAGTCGGTCCCCAGTCAGCCGTATGGATTGATGCGACCGGAGCCCAAGGCGCTGTCATCTGACGCACCGGCCAAAGGAAACAACCCGCTGGGCCAGAAGGTGTTTGCCGACGCCTGCGTCAGCTGTCACCTGTGGGATGGTTCGGGCCGGCAGAGCACCTTTGCCGCGCTTAGTGGCCTGCGCACGGTGAACGATCCAGAGGCAACCAATCTGGTGCAGGTCCTGCTGGGAGGAGACAAGCTGGAGAATCCCCACGGCGATCATTTCATGCCGGGCTTTGCCCGCGGATACTCCAACCAGGAGCTGGCGGCGGTCACCAATTTTGTCTTGGAGCATTTCGGCCATGCCCAGGGCGAGATGACGGCTGACGAGATCGAGAAGCGTCGTCACCCCGAATAAGCCATTCACCTGCCGGCCGTGCCTCATACAGGGGCACGGCCAATAACCCTCCATATCAAAAGGCCTTTAAGACTATTGTCTTAACCTGATAGGCTTGCCACCCGTTTACACTTCGCTCCCCATCCGCTGTACCCACAAACGTGGACGAAACACTCGCAAGGACTTGCCATGAAACCCGCCGACCAGGTGATGCAGAGCTACGGCCGCTGCTGCGCCAGCGCTGACTTTTTCGATGACTTCTATACCCGCTTTCTTGCCAGCTCGCCGCTGATCCGCGAGAAGTTCGTCAATACCAACATGCAGGCCCAAAAGCAGCTCTTGCGACAGGGCATCATGAACCTGGTCATGGTGGCGCGCGGAATGCCGGATACCAAGTTGCGCGCGCTGGGCGAAACCCATTGCCGCCATCAGATGGATATTCGCCCGGAACTCTACAGCATCTGGGTCGATACCTTGCTCGCCACCATTTCAAGCCACGACCCGCAGTGCACGGACGAGACGCTCAAAGCCTGGCGGGACGTGTTGAACGAAGGCATCGCGGTTATTACGTCACATTACTGATCGCTACAGCTGATCCGCTGGCGCGGTTACAGCCGCGCCGGCACCTCGCGCCATTCACCCGGCGCCATACCCTCCAACGCCCAAGGGCCGATGCGTACTCGCACCAGGCGCAATGTAGGCAGGCCGACGGCTGCCGTCATGCGACGTACCTGCCGGTTGCGGCCTTCACGAATCACCAGCTCCAGCCAGGCCGTTGGAACACTCTTGCGAAAGCGTACGGGAGGGTTTCTCTCCCATAGTTCCGGCTCCTCCAACAGGCGCACCTCTGCGGGAAGCGTCGGTCCGTCATTCAGCTCGACGCCTGTTCGCAGCGTTTGTATCTGTTCTTCTGTAGGGGCGCCTTCCACCTGAACCCAATAGGTCTTGGGCAGTTTGTGCCTAGGGTCGGCAATGCGCGATTGCAAGCGCCCGTCATTGGTCAGGAGGAGCAGCCCTTCGCTGTCGCGGTCCAGCCGTCCTGCCGGATAAATGCCTGGAATCGGAACGAAGTCCTTGAGCGTAGCCCGCCCGTCCCCATCGGAAAACTGGGTCAGCACATCAAATGGCTTGTTCAACAAGATCAGCCGCGGCTCGGCCGGCGGGGCCTTGGCAACACGACGAGGACGCGGGGTTTGAGGGGAGCGGTAGGAACGAGGCATGATGAAGACTGGCACTTGAGGCACGGGCACGTTAAAAACGCGGTGCAACGATAAAAGATACCCGCGAGTGTACCGAAAAACCGGCACTCGATTTTCACTTACCGGCAACGTGAGTCCTTCATGAGAATCTTTCGCTCCCTCTGGCTGGTCAACCTTCTCGCTCTTGCAGGCTGTGGCGGCCCAGAATACAAAGGCCCGCCTTCGGATCACTTCGACGGGCAGCAGTTTTACAACCAGGAGCCCTTTACCAAAAAGAGTTTCTGGACTCTAATCAAATGGCAGCTGACCCGCGAGCGTCCCGAGTGGGTCTGGCAGGCGCTTCCGCCGCGCCAGGAGGAGCTGCCCGAGCGCGTGACAGGCGATGAGCTGCGCGTCACCTATATCAACCATGCCACCTTGCTCATTCAGTACCATGGCTTGAATATCCTGACCGACCCGGTCTGGTCCGAGCGGGTTAGCCCGTTCAGCTTCATAGGACCCAAGCGCTACCACGACCCGGGCTTAGCCCTGGAAAAACTCCCGCCCCTTGACCTGATCTTTGTCAGCCACAGCCACTACGATCATATGGACCTGGCGACGCTTCGCCGTCTAGCCGAGATTAATCCGCTTACGCCCGTCGTCACGCTGCTGGGTAACGCCGAGTTGATCCGCAAGGAAGCCGGCTTTGGCACTGTAACGGAGATGGACTGGTGGCAGAGTCAGCCCCTGAACCAGCAGGTAACCTTGCATATCGTGCCTTCACAGCACTGGTCGGCCCGCACCCGCTTCGATACCAACCGTACCTTATGGGGCGGCTTTGTACTGGAGTCCGCCAGCGGTCCTGTCTACTTCCCCGGCGATACCGCATGGGGCGGGCACTTCCAACGGATTCACGACCGTTTCGGTCCCATGCGCTTTTCGGCTTTGTCTATCGGGGCCTATGAGCCACGCTGGTTCATGGTGTCGAGCCACATGAATCCACAGGAGGCAGTAGCCGCACACAAGATTCTTCACTCCAGCACCAGCATGGGCATTCACTTCGGTACCTTCCCGCTCAGTGACGAAGCCCAGTTTGCGCCTCCCCAGGACCTTGCCAAGGAGCGCGAAGCCCAAGGACTGCCGGAAGAGGCCTTCCGCGCACCGCTGCCTGGCGAGAGCTGGGCAGTGCCCGTCATCACGGCTGGACACTGATAATCCAGGGCGCGGCGGTAACTCCTCCGCGCCTTTCATCCAGCGATAGACGCTGATGCCAACAGCGTTGATTCAGGACAATAGCGCGCCCTCCCAAACGCTCCATAGTCAGGCTAATCCACTTCAGAGGAGCCTGCCCCATGCTCACGACGGCGATTTTCCCTTCCCGCTATGTTCAAGGTAACGGAGCCTTTAACCACCTGGGTGAGGAGCTTGCACGCTTCGGTAAACGTACCCTGGCCCTTCTTGACCCCTTTGCCGACGACCATCTGGGGGCAGCACTCGACAAGGCCTGTCAGCATCAGCTCGAATGCCAGCGTATCCGCTTCAACGGCGAGTGCAGCGACGAGGAAGTCGCACGGCTGGCTGGGATGGCGCGTCAGCACCTGCCTGACTCTATCGTCGGGATCGGTGGTGGCAAATCACTCGACACCGCCAAGGCGCTGGCCCACGAACTGAACATACCTGTGGCCGTTGTGCCTACCCTGGCCTCTACCGATGCTCCATGCAGTGCGCTTTCAGTAATCTATACCGCAGAAGGTGCTTTCAAGCGCTACCTGTTTCTGCCGCGAAACCCGGATCTTGTACTGGTAGACACCGGTATCATTGCCCAGGCCCCTGCGCGCTTTCTGGTATCAGGAATGGGCGACGCCATGGCGACCTGGTTCGAGGCAGAAGACTGCCGTATCCGCGGCGCTGGCAACATGACAGGAAGACCCGGCCCTCTCACCGCCTATGCCCTGGCACGCCTGTGCTATGACACGCTTCTGGAATATGGCCCACTCGCACTGCATGCCTGTCAGCAACAGGTCGTCACGCCAGCCTTGGAGCATATCGTCGAAGCCAATACCCTTCTTTCCGGACTAGGCTTCGAAAGCGGCGGCCTGGCAGCTGCTCACGCGATTCACAATGGCTTCACCGCCCTGTCCCAGACCCACAGCTACTGGCACGGCGAGAAGGTTGCGTTTGGCGTATTGACCATGTTGATCCTGAGTGGCCGCAAGCCTGCCATCATTGATGAAGCCTTCACGTTCAGTCAGCGAATCGGCTTGCCGCTTACTCTGGCAGATATCGGTCTGGCCAATGCGTCTGATGCAGACCTGCTCAAGGCTGCGGAACTGGCCTGCGCGGAAGGGGAAACCATTCACAACGAGCCCTTCAGGGTCGATCCGCTTTCGGTAGTTGCCGCCATGAAGACAGCCGACGCCCAGGGACGTTTTCGCAAGCAGGCCTGATGATTAACTGGCAGACGCCATAACGATCATGGCAGCATTCCTGACGGATTTCCCCGCCAGGAATGCACTCCAATACCCCATGACAGCCATACCCCCTGCGCCGCGCCAGCCTTGGCGACACCGGGCGCTCAGCCTTTTTCAGTACAGCTCACGGGCATTGGGCCTCGTGTGGTCGACCTCTCCTGCCCTGACCCTGGGACTTGCCCTGGCTACCGTGGTAGCAGGTGTGTTGCCAGCGCTGGCCGCCTGGCTCGGCAAGCAGATCGTGGATTCGGTCGTGGCGGCCATGCAGTTGCATCAGACACAGGGGAACGTTCTGCTGTCGCCCGTGCTCTGGCTGTTGGCCATGGAAGCCGGCGTGGTCGCCTTGATCGCAGCGGCGCAGCGGGGCCTCTCCGTCCAGCAGTCCTTGCTCCGCGTCCTGCTGGGGCAAAAGGTCAACCTGATGATCCTGGAAAAAGCCCAGCAACTGTCACTGGTCCAATTTGAAGACTCGGAATTTTACGACAAGCTCACCCGCGCCCGCCGCGAGGCCTCGATCCGCCCGCTCTCCCTGGTCAACAAGCTGTTCAGCCTGATGCAGAACGGTCTTTCACTGATCAGCTTTGCCATCCTGCTGATTCATTTTTCACCCTGGGCGCTGCTTATCCTGGTGGTCGGGGCATTGCCTGTCTTTTTTGCCGAAGCCAAGTTTTCGGGTGATGCCTTTCGCCTGTTTCGGCGGCGCTCCCCTGAGGCCCGCATGCAGGGTTATCTTGAAGCGGTCCTGGCGCGGGAAGATCATATCAAGGAGGTCAAACTCTTTGGCCTTGCGCCACGTCTACTCCAGCGTTACCGCGATATCTTCACCCAGCTTTATGCAGAAGATCGCGCCCTGACGATTCGGCGCGACACTTGGGGGTTTCTGCTTGGCCTGCTCGGGACCCTGGCCTTCTATGCCGCCTATGTCTGGATCGTAGTGGATACCGTACATGGGCGTATCAGCTTGGGTGAAATGACCATGTATCTGCTGCTTTTCAGGCAAGGCCAGACGGCAGTCAGTAGCAGCCTTACCGCCATTAGCGGCATGTATGAAGACAACCTTTATCTTTCCAACCTGTATGAATACCTCGAACAGCCTGTGGCTGCTGAGCAAGGCGATTTGAGACAGGGTAAAACACCTGGAGACGGCATCCGCTTCGAACAGGTCGGCTTTCATTACCCCGGTGTCTCGCGCGCAGCATTGGAGGGTATCAATCTACATTTGCGACCCGGTGAAAGCCTGGCCCTGGTGGGCGAGAACGGCTCAGGCAAGACCACGCTGATCAAGCTGCTTACTCGACTCTATACGCCCAGCGAGGGCCGCATTCTGCTCGATGGCAGCGATCTTCAAGAGTGGAATACCGATGCCCTAAGGCAACGCATTGGCGTCATTTTCCAAGATTTCATTCGCTATCAGTTCAGCGCTGGCGAAAACCTGGGCGTGGGCGATGTCGAAGCCTTTGACGACGAGCAGCGCTGGCAGGAAGCAGCCGAACGTGGACGCTCCAGCGACTTCATCGAGCGGCTCGACCAAGGCTATCAGACACAACTGGGTCGCTGGTTCAAAGGCGGGCAAGAACTGTCAGGCGGACAATGGCAAAAAATCGCACTGTCACGCTCTTACATGCGTACCCAGGCCGACATTCTCGTACTCGACGAACCTACGGCTGCCATGGATGCTGCCGCCGAGGCAGAGGTTTTCGAGCAGTTTCGTCAGCATGCCCAAGGCAAGATGACGATCCTGATCTCTCACCGATTCTCTACGGTTCGCTCGGCTGATCAGATTGTGGTCCTGGAGCATGGCCGTATCATCGAACAGGGACGCCACGACGCGCTGGTCGCCCAGGATGGCCGGTACGCTCATCTATTCCAGCTGCAGGCCCAGGGGTATCGATAGGCCGTTTGACGACCCGAGAAGCAATCCTTTTTGTGCCTTTTTCTTCATTTTTTGAAACATATAAGGCATCCTCGGCGCCCTCCCTGTAATGATTGGAAAAGGTTTCGACCTGACTCCCTGCCCTGGAAAGCCGCTCATGTATGTCTTCATGGCCTTAACCTTCGTGCTCGGATACCTCTGTATCGCCTGCGAGCACACCCTGAAAATCGATAAAGCCGCCTCGGCGCTGCTAACAGCCGTTGTCAGTTGGACGCTGCTGGTGCTGGGCGCAGATCAAATCCTGCCGCATCTGCAGCCCGGCAGCGACAACACTCATTTCGTGGTCGAGGAGCTGCGCCACCACCTGGGCGAGGTCTCGGAGATCCTGTTTTTCCTGATGGGCGCCATGACCATCGTCGAACTGATCGATGCCCACGAAGGCTTCACGGTCATTACCGACCGTATTCGTACCAACAAGCGCGTCAGCCTGCTATGGCTGGTAGGCCTGATCACGTTCTTCCTGTCTGCCGCGCTAGACAACCTGACGACTACCATCGTCATGGTTTCCCTGCTGCGCAAACTCATTGCCGATGCCAAGGAGCGCTGGTTCTACGCCGGGATTGTGGTCATTGCCGCGAATGCGGGTGGCGCCTGGTCACCTATTGGCGATGTAACGACTACCATGCTGTGGATTGGAAACCAGATCTCGGCCAGCGGTATCGTCATGAGTCTGTTCCTGCCCAGCCTGGTCTGCCTGCTTGTTCCCCTGGTGCTGCTCAGCTTTAGGCTCAAGGGCGAAGCCGAGCGACCGGCAATGGATGAGCATGAGAATAATGCGAATCCAACCACTCCGTTCGAGCGCAACCTTGTCTTTGCGCTGGGCATTGGCGCCCTGCTCTTTGTGCCGATCTTCAAGACCGTGACACACCTGCCGCCCTACATGGGTGTTCTGCTGGGCCTTGGCGTACTGTGGGTCGTGACTGAAATCATTCATCGCGGCAAGAACGATGAAGACAAGCACCCGCTGTCCGTGATTGGCGTACTGCGCCGGATCGATATGCCAAGCGTATTGTTTTTCCTGGGCATTCTGCTGGCAGTCTCCAGCCTGGCGACGGCAGGCCATCTTGTGCAGGTCGCCACTTGGCTGAAAGACGGCTTAGGCGATGTCTATGCCATCAATATCGCGATCGGTCTCCTGTCATCGGTGGTCGATAATGTACCGCTCGTAGCAGGCGCCATGAAAATGTATCCGCTGGTCTCCCCTGAAGCGCTGACGGCGGCCAGCTCAGCTGACGCCGGCTGGCTCACCCATTTCCTGGCCGATGGGCGATTCTGGGAAATGCTGGCCTATTGCGCCGGTACAGGCGGCAGCTGTCTGATCATCGGTTCGGCAGCTGGCGTAGCAGCAATGGGCATGGAGAAGATCGACTTCATGTGGTACCTGAAACGCATCAGCCTGCTGGCGCTATTGGGTTACCTGGGTGGTGCCGCCACTTACATCGGCCTGGCCAGTCTAGGCGCATAAGAAAAAAGGCCAGCTTTACGCTGGCCTTTTTGTTTTCAGGTATCAACGGAAAGGCGGTTCGTCAAAGCTGCGCAGCTTGCGCGAGTGCAGCGAATCCAGCTGCGCCCGGAGCAGGTCCAATGCCGCGATACCGATTGCCAGGTGCTGACTGACGGCTCGCTCGTAGAACGCATTGGCCGAGCCCGGCAGCTTGATCTCGCTGTGCAGGGGTTTGTCTGACACACACAGCAAAGTGCCGTACGGGACGCGCAGTCGATACCCTTGAGCCGCAATAGTGCCGCTCTCCATATCCACCGCAATGGCGCGGGCCAGATTGATGACAGGCCGCTCCTGCGCCCATCTCAGCTCCCAGTTACGGTCGTCATAGGTCAGCACTGTGCCGGTTCGCAGCCGGCGCTTGAGCGCCTCGCCACGGTCGCCCGTCACCTGAGCTGCCGCTTCTGCCAGGGCCACCTGCACTTCGGCCAGGGCCGGGATTGGTATGTGAGGCGGCAATACACGGTCCAGAATGCCGTCACGACGCATATAGGCATGCGCGAGTACGTAATCGCCGATGTTCTGTGACTGCCGCAGCCCGCCACAGTGGCCGATCATCAGCCAGCAGTGCGGGCGTAAGACGGCCAGATGATCCGTAATGTTCTTGGCATTGGATGGCCCCACCCCGATGTTTACGAGGGTAACGCCATGACCATCCGCGGCGATCAGGTGATAGGCCGGCATCTGAAAGCGATGCCAGGCGATACCGCCAATGATGGACTGGGCCTCGCCATCATCCAGGCCGCGCTCGATGGTGACATTACCCGGCAGCACCATACGCACGAACCGAGGATCGTCCCGCAGCTGCTGTAAGCCATGACGAATGAATTGATCGACATAGCGGTGGTAATTGGTCAGGAGAATCCAGGGCTGCACATGGCGCCAGTCACTGCCGGTATAGTGCACGATACGACGCAGGGAAAAGTCCGTCCGGGCGGCATCGAACAGCGATAGGGGAAGAATGGTCTCCTGCGCCCAGTCATACAGGCCATCGGCGATATCGTCGTGGGCGGCGGACAGGTCGGTACTGGGAAAGACGCGCGCCAGCTCGGCGGCCGTCACGCCCGACCCGGCCAGTTCATCCCCCTGCTCCACCACATAGGGATAGGGGATATCCTGCTCGCTCGGCCCCACCTCGACCAGAATGTCGTATTCCGCCATGAGCGGTTCGAGCTGTTCAAGCAGGTATTTGCGAAAGGCAGCCGGGTGCGTAACGGTGGCCCGGTAAGTACCCGGAAGCTGCACCTTGGCATAGGCCCGCGTGGTAGTCGGCACCGCCTGGGAGGAGCGGTAGCACAGACGGATCTCGGGATACCGGAACAGCTGTCGCTCGGCCTCAGTCGGCTCGATACGATCCTTGAGGTAGCGCTTGAGCGCACTGCTCAAGGCCTGGGTTGCCTGCTGATGCAGCGCAGCCAGCCGATCCACCGCCTCGCTAGCCGAATGGGCTGCAACAAAACCATCTTCGAACGTCTGAGGCATGCACGATTTCCTTACTCAAGAATGAACGAGGCAATCTGGCTCCTGCGTCGACTCATCAGCAGGCCAGACAGCCCCTTTGCCAGCATTTAGTCAGAGAGTAGCTGAGTTGGATCACGGTTATCTGACAATTGCTCAGAATCCCTGCGCTGATTCCACAGGTGATGATAATGCCCTTCGGGGTTGGCCAAGAGTTGTGCGTGATTCCCCTCCTCCACCAGCCGTCCTTGCCGCAGCACAATGATGCGATCGGCATCACGGATCGTCGACAGCCGGTGCGCCACTACAATCATCGTCACCTTGCCGCGCAAGTCATGCAGCGCTTCCTGCAAGAGCGTTTCGGTTTCACTGTCGATACTGGCCGTCGCCTCATCCAGCAGCAACACCTTGGGCTGGCGCAGCAGGGCTCGCGCCAGCGCCAGCAATTGCCGCTCACCCGTGGAAAGCGTAAAGCCACGTTCACCCAGCCGGGTTTCCAGCCCCTCGGGCAACCGTGCAATCAGGGGAGACAGGTGAGCATCATCAAGCGCCTCCTGAAGACGCCACGGCTCTGCCTCACTGCCCAGCAGCAGGTTATCGCGCAGGGTGCTGGAACGAATGAATGGCTCCTGCGGTACGGTAGCAATGGCGGCTCCCAATGCCTCAGGCGTCAGTTTTGATAGCTCACGGCCATCCAGTAGGAGTTGGCCACCCGTTACCGGCTGCAAGCCGGCCAGAAGGTCAAGCAGGGTCGATTTCCCGCTGCCGGTCGGCCCGACGATCGCCAGGAACGTGCCAGGGGCAATCTCCAGATTGATATCGCTCAACGTGTCGTGATCCGCACCTTCATGGCGGAAGCGAACCTGTTTGAGCTCAAAGCAGGCCTTGTCCACCGACCGGCTATCGGTACCCTGTAGTGCCTGGGCCTGATCGAGCAGATTAAGCAGTCGCGTACCGGCAACGCTCGCCTGCTGATAGAGATTGAACCGCTGAGTGATTTCCATCAGTGGCTCCGTCACTCGCCCCAGGTAAGTCACAAAGGCGTACATCACCCCGATCTCGGCTCCTCCACCCAGGTGATTCAGACCATAGGTCAGGAGCAATACCGCCAGTACAATCACGCTCACCAGATCGAGCGCCGAACGCAAGAGCAGGCCCGAGAAACGTACCGTACTGATTCGTGCCTCGTACTGTTGCTGGTTGAGATCATGGAAGTGCTTGCGGAACGGCGCGGTCTGGTTGAAGGCCTGGATAATAGCCATTCCGCCAATCGCCTCATTGAGACGCGCGCTCTGCTCGGAGCGCAGCGCCCTCACCCGCATGGCAGCCGGCCCGCTCAAGCGCTGATACAGCCAGACGATAAAGGCGGCCGCCGGGATAAGCAGCATGGCGATCATCATGAGATGGACATTCATCAGTGCCATGGCCACCAGAATGCCGATCAGTAGCACAATATTGCCAACAATAGTGCCCAAAAACGCGACATAGAGTTCACGCAGGGCATCTGTGTCATTGGTTACCCGCGCGACCAGCTCCCCGGTTGCCGTACGGTCATGAAAGCTCTGCGGCAAGTGCAGAACATGGCGGAACAGCCGCCGACGCAACAGCAGTACCGTATCCATGGCGATGCCAGCAAACCGCAGGCTTTGCAGGTAACGCCCGAGTGCGGCGAGCGCCTGAGTTACTACATAGATCAGGAACAGTACGATCAGGGGCTCAGCCCGCAGATCGCCAGGCACCAGGTAGGTATCCAGATAATGTTTAGTTAGCCAGGGGCCCATCACGTCCATGACAGTTGCCCCAATCAGGATAGCCACAGCCGCCATCAGCCGGCGCGGATTGGCCAGCACCGGCCCCAGCAGCAATTTGATAACACGATGCTTAGGCATGTTCGCCTCCTGCCTGTTGCAGCTGCCAGAGTCGGGCGTAGACACCACCCTGCGCCAGCAACTGTTCATGCGAGCCTCGCTCGGCGATACGGCCCTCCTCCAACACAATCAACTGATCAGCCTCCCGTACGGCAGACAGACGATGGCTCACAATGATGCGCGTCCGATTGCCCAGGCGAGCCAGCGTCTCGAGCAGACGTGTTTCGGTCGCGGTATCAACGGCCGACAGCGTGTCATCCAGCAGCAGGATAGGCGCATCGGATAACAGTGCACGCGCCAGGGCTACCCGCTGTCGCTGACCTCCAGACAATGTTACACCGCGCTCACCCACCGGCGTTTCAAGCCCTTCGGGAAGCTGCTTGAGGTCTGTGGCAAAGGCCGCGTCGGTCAGAGCGCCCCGGATCTGCTCGGGTGTAGCCTCAGGTCGTCCAAGTGCAACGTTTTCAGCCAGACTGCGGGCAAACAGGAAAGGATCCTGGGGAACGTATGCAAACTGAGCCCTTAACGCTTCCAGTGAATACGCCTCAAGAGGATGATCGCCCAGGCGAATCTCGCCGTCCGTCAAAGGGTACTGACGGAGCAGCAGCCGCAGCAAGGTGCTCTTCCCGCTGCCTGTGGCGCCCACAATGCCCAGCGTACTTCCTGCCGGAAGCTCGAAGTGAATATCCTGCAACGCAGGCGTCTGGCCTTGAGGATAGACAAAGGAAGGAATATTCACGCTCAACGTCGATCCGGGCTCGGGCGTCAGTGTCCCCTCGTCTCGGATGCTTTCTACAGAGGCAAAAAACTCCCGCAGGCGACGCCCTCCCGCCTCTCCGCGCTGGAGGATATTGAGGCACCAGCCAATGGCAAACATTGGCCAGATCAGTTGTACAAGGTAAAGGCTGAAGCTGGTCAGCTGTCCTAGCGTAATGGCGCCCTGCATGTAGCGTCCGGTGCCCACGATCAATGTCAGCAGCGTGGCGCAGCTTAGCGCTACGAAGATGATGGGCTCGTACTTGGCTTCGGTTCGCTGAACAGCGTAGTCAGCCTTGGCCGCCGCACGGGCGCGCTCGTCAAAATCATCCAGCTCCGCTTCGATCAGCGCGTTCTGTCGCAGCATACGCAGCCCGCTCAAAGCCTCCTGAGTGCGATCATTGAGGTCTGAGAAGCGCTGCAAGGTCTGCCCGAAGCGTTGCTGAACCCGCTTCGCCACGTGGTAGAACCCCCAGGCCATGAACGGAAACGGCAGCAGGGCCATGAGCGCCAACGGCGCATCGATACCGACCAGCATGACTGCCAGTACAAGCACCAGGGTCATGGCCCCGTCAAAACTGGACAGCACGCCCTCACCGGCAGCCATCTCTACTGCATCGATATCCTGGGTAGCCCGTGCCAGTAGATCGCCCGTACGACTCGCCTGAAAAAAGCCGGGATCTAGTCGGGTAAGCTTGGCGTAAAACGCATCGCGCAGCTCCACGCCTACCTTGTACGCGGTTCCGAACAACCGTACCCGCCAGTGATAACGAAGCACATAGAGCCCAAGACCAACCACCGCCAGCAGGGCGACACGCCCTAGCAGCTCCGTTCGCTCGAGCTCACCGGCCCGTAGTGCATCAATGGTTTTGCCTACCCACCAGGGCAGCGTCAGATTCAAGAGGCCTACGCCCAACAGGCAGGTGATTGCCCCGCAATAGGCCAGTCGATGGCGAAAGAGAAAATCGCGCAGTAACGTCCAAAGCGCCATGTAAAGAAATACCTGAACATAAGTAGCTGCCCAGTATAGCCCTCTATGACGTCTGAACCGGAGCCTGACAGAGCAGCCAATCCTGTAGAAGAGTTTGCAGTTCACCCAGCCTGACCGGCTTGGCCAGGTAATCGCTCATCCCGGCCGCCAGGCAACGCTCCCGATCACCATGGTGTGGATGGGATGATAACGCCAGCACCGGCAACTCCTTGCAATCGGGCAATGCCCGAATGGCCCGACAGATGGCAAACCCATCCATGACCGGCATCTGGCAATCGAGCAGGACGGCATCTACCGTTACCTGATCCAGGAGTTCAAGTGCCTGAGAGCCGGAATCGGCAGTCCGCACCTGATAGCCCAGCCGGAGCAGCATGCCACGCAGGATCATCTCGTCATGAGCATTGCTCTCCACGATCAGAACCGTGCAATTGGCGGGCTGCCGTGTCGTCAGCACACAGGCGCGGCGCGCAGGTGCCGGCAGCGCCACACGCCCCGGTAGCGGCAAGGTAATAGCCATGCGGAAGCGACTTCCAGTCCCCACCTGCGAGGAATGGCTGAGCGTTCCCCCCAGGAGATGGATCAGCTTGCGACACAGGGCCAGGCCAATTCCCAATCCGCCATAGCGGCGCGTCAGGGAACCATCGAGCTGATGGAAGCGCTGATAGAGCTGCTCGCTCTGCTCCGGCGTAAACCCAATCCCCGTATCGACCACCTCAATCAACAGCGGCTGGCGATAAGCATCTGCCTGCGCATCCGGATGCGCCTGTACGCGCACCGTTACCGATCCTTCATGCGTGAACTTAATGGCGTTTTCGATCAGATGCCCCAAGGCTCTGGCCAGCTTTGGTGCGTCACCTTCCAGGGTATCGGGCAATGCTGGGTCGATTTCCACCTGGAACGCCAGACGCTTGGCCTCGGCACTCGAGGTATAGCGCGTGCGTAAACTGTCAAAGAGTCCATGCAGACTGAACGGCACCCGCCGAGCTACCTGCTTGCCGGCACGCAGCTCGGTGAGGGTCAGGATGTCATCCACCATGCGCATCATTGCTCGCGCGGACTCGCTGGCGGACTGGTGGTACTGCTCCAGCTCCACCGTCATGGGCTGCGTCTGGATCAGTTCCAGCGAGCCGATAACGCCGTTCATGGGCGTTCGCAACTCATGGGTCACGGTAGCCAGAAACTCATCCTTCAAGCGATTACTGTTGGCCAGCTCCTCATTCAACCGCTCCAGTGCACGGCGAGACTCTTCGAGAATCCGCGCCCGTTCCTCGCGCATGGCATTGATCCGGTCAGCCAGAGCCAACGAAAGCAAGGCTACCTCAAGCGCCGAGCCAATCTGGCTCGCATAGACCGTGAGGAAGTTATAAGGCAACAGACCGGCTACCATCAGAATATTGGCCAGCCCGCCAAGCAGGAAAATCGACCATGCGATGATGAAGTAACGCGCGGTACGCATACCGTCGAACCAGGCCCGGATACCGGCCGTGAACACGACAAAGATAAAGATCAGTGCCAGGAGCGTGGCCAACCGCATCGCCGTCGCGTAGTCACAGGTCAGTGACGTCAGGACGCACAGGCAGGCCAGCAGGATCAGGCCCTTCATGCAGAGGTCGATTCGACGACTGTACTGGCGGGTCTGCAGGAAATGTCGGGTGAACTGGCTACCAAAGATACCTGCCATGCCGACAAAGAATGGCGTTGCGATGTTGGCCCAGCGAGGACTGTCCGGCCACAGGTACTCGGAGCCGGTCCCGTTGATCGACAGCAGATAGCAGCCGAACGAGCCGACATAAAAGATGTGATACAGGTAACTGGGATCGCGAACGCTGAGGAAAATAAGCAGGTTATAGAGCATCATCACCAGCAGAACACCGTAGATGATACCTAGCAGATAAACACGTGCCGGCTCGGCCTCGATAAACGCCCTGGTGGTCCAGAGCACCAGCGGGGCCTGAACGGACCCCTGACTTTCAACCCGCAGATACAGCCGCTTCGTCTCTCCCGGTGCAAACGACAGCGGATACAGATAGCTGCTGTGCCGAATCAGACGGCTGCTGAACGGCAGTGTATCCCCCATGCGCTGGGCCAATCGGTACACACCTTGCGCATCGGGTGTGTAGATATCATAGCGGTCGAGTGGTGGGTAGGAGAGTTCGAGCAGCCAGCTCTTGGGCCCAATGCCGGTCTTGGGTCGATACGCAAGATCCAGGCGAATCCAGTAGGCCGAGCGTGAATAGCCGGCCCCAAAAACATCTTCGCCATGCCGGATAAAGCTGCCACTTAATGCCGGTGATGTGATGTCTTCGATAGTCGATGTGCCACGAACATCCTCGAATACCTCAAGCGACTGCCCGAGGGACAATCGTTCGATCGACTCATCAAACTCAACGGCCTGTACCCACCAGGGCCATGCGAGCAGAATGAAAAAGAACCAGTTGCGCATATAAAAGGCTTCGCCAGAAAAGCCCGCAGGCAGCATCATGCACAAACTGCCCTCTCGTGCGACGCATCCCTTCAAGCATTGAGTTAGGTGCGGCACTCTATCACAGGCCGGCCCAGCAGCTACACTGCCGACCGGAGCCTTTGTTCAGCCTGTTTAGTGATAAGCTTTTTGCCATGAATACACACAACGCTCGTCCCGTCGTCCTTTGCCTTTCCGGTCATGACCCCAGCGGCGGCGCTGGTCTGCAGGCAGACATCGAAGCCCTGATCGCCCAGGGCTGCCATGCGGCACCCGCCGTCACCGCGCTGACCGTTCAGGATACGATCAACGTGTCCGACTTTCGTGTACTGGACCGTGCCTGGGTGATGGCCCAGGCCAACGCCGTGCTGACGGATCTTCCTGTCGCAGCCGTCAAGCTGGGCATGCTTGGTTCTATCGAAATGGTTGAAACAGTACTGGATATCCTCGCGGATCATCCACAGTTGCCACTGGTGTGCGACCCGGTGCTACGCGCCGGTGGTGGTGGAGCCCTTGGCAAGGATGAGGTGGGTTATGCCATCCGCGAGCGGCTGTTGCCGCGCGCAACGATTGTCACGCCTAACCTCCCCGAGGCCCGCATCCTGGCCGAGCTGCCGGAAGGGACGGCAGACGCGTGTGCCGACAAACTTCTCCCCTACTGCGAGCATTTGCTCATCACAGGCGGTCATGGTGACGAGCAGGAAGTGCACAATCGCCTGTACACCCGTGACGGGCATCAGGAAACCTTTATCTGCCAGCGTCTTCCCGGTAGCTATCACGGTTCGGGCTGCACGCTGGCCAGCGCACTGGCCGGGCGGCTGGCTTTGGGAGAAGCCCTGCCCAGCGCAGTTCGCTCAGCCCTGGACTACACCTGGCGCACCCTGCGTGATGCCGAGCGTCCCGGCCGCGGCCAGTATATTCCCCGTCGCCTGCCACTGGACTTCTGCTCATGACTCCACTGCGTGGTCTGTACGCCATTACTGACAGCCAGCTCCTGGCCGACGACAAGCTTCTCCCCTATGTGGAAGCCGCATTGAAGGGCGGTGCCCGCTTGATTCAATATCGGGACAAATCCAGCGACCAGGTCCGCCGTCGGGACGAAGCTCAGGCACTGTCCGAGCTGTGTAGACGCCACGGCGCAGACCTCATCATCAATGACGACCTTGAGCTTGCACTCCAATTGGGTGTGGGCCTGCATCTGGGGCAGGAAGATGGATCCCTCGCCGAAGCACGCCAACAGTTAGGTCAGGCGGCAATTCTGGGAGGTACTTGCCATGCCCAGCTGGCCCTGGCGGAACGCGCTGTCCTGGAAGGCGCCAGCTACATCGCCTTTGGTCGCTTCTTCAACTCAAACACAAAACCCGGCGCACCGGCGGCCACGCCTGAACTGCTGATCGAGGCGCAACGCCGCTTCACCGTGCCGGTGTGCGCCATTGGAGGCGTTACCCTCGACAATGCCCCCTCACTGATCGAGCGTGGAGCCAGTCTGATTGCCGTCATTCATGCATTGTTTTCCGCGCCCTCTGCCGAAGAGGTAGAGCGCCGCGCCCGGGCATTCAGTGCACTGTTCAACCCCATTTCGTAGAGAATTCGCCATGTCACGCTCCGAAACACTGTTCGCCGATGCCCAGAAGCATATTCCAGGTGGCGTCAATTCCCCGGTTCGCGCCTTCAAAAGCGTGGGCGGCACGCCCCTTTTCTTCAAGCATGCCGCAGGCGCCTATGTCATCGACGAAGACGACAAGCGTTACGTTGACTATGTAGGCTCCTGGGGCCCGATGATTCTGGGGCATAGTCATCCCGACGTACTGGATGCTGTGCGCCGCCAGCTTGAACATGGTTTGTCCTATGGCGCACCAACTGCCATGGAAACCGAAATGGCCAATCTGATCTGCCAGCTGGTGCCCTCCATGGAAATGGTGCGCATGGTCAGCTCAGGCACCGAAGCCACCATGAGTGCCATTCGCCTGGCACGTGGATATACCGGTCGCGACACCATCATCAAGTTTGAAGGGTGCTATCACGGCCATTCGGACAGTCTTCTGGTAAAAGCGGGCTCTGGTGCCCTCACCTTGGGCGTTCCCAGCTCTCCTGGCGTACCCGCTGCGTTTGCCCAGCACACCCTTACCCTACCCTACAACGACCTGGACGCCGTCAAGGAAACCCTGCAGAAAGTAGGTGCGGATATCGCCTGTATCATTGTCGAGCCCGTGGCCGGCAACATGAACTGCGTACCGCCTGCCCCCGGCTTCCTGCAGGGCTTGCGTACCCTGTGCGATGAACATGGCGTGGTGCTGATTTTTGACGAGGTCATGACTGGCTTCCGCGTTGCCTTGGGTGGTGCCCAGGCTCATTACGAAATCACACCGGACCTCACCACGTTTGGCAAGATCGTGGGTGGAGGCATGCCTGTCGGGTGCTTTGGCGGTAAGCGCGCCATCATGGAAAAGATTGCACCGCTTGGCCCGGTCTATCAGGCCGGCACGCTGTCCGGTAACCCACTCGCCATGGCAGCTGGCCTGACGACGCTTAAGCTCATCAGCCGTCCCGGCTTCCACGACGAGCTGACCGCCCTGACAACCCGTCTGCTGATCGGGTTGCGCGAACGTGCCCAGGCAGCAGGCGTTCCGTTCGTTACCACCCAGGCAGGCGGCATGTTCGGCCTTTATTTCAGCACGGCAGACGACATCGTGACCTTCGATGACGTCATGGCCAGCGATGTCGAGCGCTTCAAGCGCTTCTTCCACCTGATGCTGGAAGGTGGCGTCTATCTCGCACCCAGCGCTTTCGAAGCCGGCTTCACCTCCATTGCACATGGCGAAGCGGAACTCGACATCACGTTCAAGGCAGCCGAACGTGCTTTTGCCGCGCTGAAAAACTGAGTACCGCCTATCGATGGTTTCGCTTGTAGGCAAACGGAGCGGAACCATCGTTTGCAATGAGCCTCTCAGTTTGAAACAGCCGATATCAGGCAATTACAAAAAAAGTTCATCGTAACTGCGTAAATTTTTTGTAAGGTGGTATCGGCTTCACTCATAATGTGCGAGCCGGCGCGTTTCGCCGGTCGGGTTTCCAGAAAAACCTGCCTCGATCCTGGAGGCGTTCCATGCACCGCGCCGGCCGTTTCATCATTACCAGCTTGCTCCTGTTCCCGCTGCTCGCCTTTGCGGGCGGTAATTCCCTGCTCATTCCCAGCACCAGCCGCTGCAACCTCAATGCAGCCCCGGAAGAGCTTCCGCAAGCTCTCTCCAAGTGCCAGCAGACTGCCCGCGCCGGTGATGCGCAGGCGCAATATGAGCTAGGCAGCTTTTACTACGATGGCAAACAGACCCCAAAGGATTTGAATCAGGCTCGTATCTGGTTCGAGCAGGCTTCGCTGAAGGGCCATGCTGATGCGCAGTACCGATTGGGCACCATGTTTTTCCGTGGCGAAGGTGTTCAGGCCAATACCGTGCAGGCCTATATCGTACTCAAGATGGCCGCCATCAACGGCTCGGAAGACGCCATGGACACCGCGGATCTGGTAGCTGAGCAGATGAGAAGGGATGAGCTGGAAATTGCAACCCAGGTGCTGGGTCAGATTTTCAGAGACTACCTGCAGGATTTGCAGACGGCAGGCACCGGAAATCCTTTCGCGCCACTTCCCTGACAAACCGGTAGACGCAGCCGCATGGTATGACGGCTGCGTTTTGCGGCATTATTTCTCCGGCATTGGTACCGGAAATGGCATGACGTTCGTTCCGCCCTTGGCTTCGCTGATCTTGGCCTGGCCAAGACGCTCCACTTCGTCGATCCGGATGACCGAGTGCAAGGGAACGAAGCTGCGGATAACGCCTTCGAACTGGGACTTCAGTTTTTCTTCACTGGGGTCTACGACGACTTGCGTACGCTCGCCAAAGACGAATTCTTCGACTTCGAGAAAGCCCCACAGATCACTTTGATAGATCTGCTTGGCATACATCTCGTAAACCTGTCCCTGGTTATGAAAAATCACCTTATAGATCGCTGGTTTGCTCATGATGATGGGTAACAGGAATGAAAACGGGGACGGATAATAGCAGTGAGGAGACGATCAGTGCTAGGAAGCAAGGACTCTCATCCTTATAATATGCGGTCCTCAATTTTTTCCCCGACGAAGCGCGCATGACCAAGAAGCTTTTCATCGAAACTCACGGCTGCCAGATGAACGAGTATGACTCGTCCCGCATGGTCGACCTCCTCGGTGAGCATCAGGCGCTGGAGCTGACCGCAAATCCGGCCGAAGCCGATGTGATCCTGCTCAATACCTGCTCCATTCGTGAAAAGGCTCAGGAAAAGGTCTTTTCACAACTGGGCCGCTGGCGCGAACTGAAGTTACAGAACCCCGAGCTGGTGATCGGCGTGGGCGGCTGCGTGGCCAGCCAGGAAGGCGCCGCGATTCGTGATCGTGCGCCCTACGTCGACGTGGTGTTCGGCCCTCAGACACTGCATCGCCTGCCTGAAATGATCGACGCGGCCCGGGCTACTCGCGCGCCACAGGTCGACATTTCATTCCCGGAAATCGAGAAATTCGATCGCCTGCCCGAACCTCGTGTCGATGGTCCCAGCGCATTCGTCTCGATCATGGAAGGCTGCAGCAAGTACTGCACGTTCTGCGTTGTGCCTTATACCCGTGGTGAAGAGGTCAGTCGACCCTTTGATGACGTCCTGGCCGAAGTGATTCACCTGGCCGAGAACGGCGTTCGCGAAGTCACTCTGCTCGGACAGAACGTCAATGGCTATCGCGGCCTGACCCATGATGGCCGGATCGCCGACTTTGCCGAGCTGCTGCGCGTGGTGGCGGCCGTTGATGGTATCGACCGGATTCGCTACACCACCTCGCATCCGCTGGAGTTTTCCGACGCCCTGATCCAGGCACACGCCGAGATCCCGGAGCTGGCCAAATTCGTGCATCTGCCGGTGCAGTCGGGTTCTGACCGAATCCTGGCAGCCATGAAGCGCAACCACATGGCCATCGAGTACAAATCACGTATTCGCAAACTCAAGGCGGCGGTTCCTGATATCTGCATCAGCTCTGACTTCATTGTTGGCTTTCCGGGCGAAACCGAGAAAGACTTCGAGCAGACCATGAAGCTGATCGAGGACGTCGGCTTCGACTTCTCCTACTCCTTCGTCTACAGCGCACGCCCCGGCACACCGGCAGCGGATCTGGTGGACGATACCCCGGAAGAGGTCAAGAAACAGCGTCTGCAGATCCTGCAAGCCCGCATCAACCAGCAGGGCTTCGAGATCAGTCGTCGCATGATTGGCACGGTCCAGACCATCCTGGTCAGCGACTTTTCCAAGAAGGACCCAGGCATGCTCCAGGGTCGTACGGAAAACAACCGCATCGTCAATTTCCGCTCCAGCAATGCCCTGCTGATTGGCCAGTTCGTCCAGGTTCATATTGATGACGCACTGCCCCACTCCCTGCGAGGCACCCTTCTGGCAGAAATTGCACAGCCGCATGCAACTTCCGGTGCCATAGTCACTGTCTGACTATTGGTAGAGTGCGCACTTTGCCAAGTGCGCACAACCGATTACTCTTCAAGTAAACATCATCAGCTATAGGGCGATTACTCCTTCCTTGAATACACCTCAAGAACCTCGGCGCTTTACTCTCGAACCGTTTGATGCTCAACGCTTTGCCAAGCTTTGCGGCCAGCTCGACGAAAACCTTCGGCAGATCGAAAAACGGCTCGATATCGAAATCCGCAACCGCGGCAACCAGTTCGAACTGGTCGGCCCGCCGGAGCGTATCCAGTCGGCTGAAAATCTGCTGCGACGTTTGTATCGCGAGACCAAGACCGAAGATGACCTGACGCCTGACATGGTTCACCTGTTTCTGCAGGAATCCGGTCTTGAAGGGCTTTCCGAGCCTCAGAGCGATCTGAATATTTCTCTGCGCACCCGTAAAGGCATGATTCGTCCTCGCGGCGCCAATCAGCAGCGGTATGTCAAGTCGATCCTCGATCATGACATCAACTTCGGCATTGGCCCGGCGGGCACCGGCAAGACCTACCTCGCCGTAGCCTGTGCCGTCGATGCTCTCGAACGAGAGCAGATCCGCCGTATCCTGCTGGTTCGCCCCGCGGTTGAAGCGGGCGAGAAGCTCGGCTTCCTACCGGGTGATCTGGCTCAGAAGATCGACCCGTATCTGCGTCCTTTGTATGACGCCCTGTACGAGATGCTTGGCTTTGAGACCGTAGCCAAACTGATCGAACGGCAGGTTATCGAAGTGGCGCCACTGGCTTACATGCGGGGTCGAACACTCAACAACAGCTTCATCATTCTTGACGAGAGCCAGAACACTACCGTTGAGCAGATGAAAATGTTCCTGACACGTATCGGCTTCGGCTCTACAGCCGTCATCACCGGCGATATCACCCAGGTCGACCTGCCCCGCGGCACGCGCTCAGGCCTGGCTCATGTCATCAACGTCCTGAAAGACGTGCCGGGCATTGGATTTACGCACTTTCTGGCAAAGGACGTGGTACGTCATCCTCTGGTACAGCGCATTGTCGAAGCTTATGATCGCTTCGAACAACAGCAGACTGACAAACGTCAGTCGCGGGAAAACACGAATGACGATTGAGCTTGATGTACAAATCGCCAGCGAAGCGCCCGATCTACCTGAGGAACCTGAGTTACGTCGCTGGTGTGAGGTCGCCCTCCGCCAGCGCACCGCTGATTCAGAACTGACCATCCGCCTGGTGGATGAGCCGGAAGGTCGCGAACTCAATCGCACCTACCGGCACAAGGACTATGCCACCAACGTACTTACTTTCCCGGCCGATGTACCCGACGAGCTGCTGGATATTCCGCTGTTGGGTGACGTCATCATCTGCGCACCAGTCATCGCGCGTGAGGCTGCCGAGCAGGGTAAGCTTCTCAAGGCCCATTGGGCTCATATGGTTATTCATGGCTGCCTGCACCTGCTTGGCTATGACCATATCGAAGACGAAGAAGCGGAAGAAATGGAAAGCTTGGAACGAGAATTGCTGGCAGAACTAGGTCATCCCGACCCATATGGCGACGAACAAAACTAACATGAACGAAGATCGATCGAGTAACGGGCACAGGTCCTGGCTGGAACGGATTGTCCAGGCTTTTGCCCACGAGCCCAAGAGCCGCCAGGAACTTCTGGAGTTGCTCCGTGAGGCTCACGAAAACAAGGTGCTCGACAGTGAAGCCTTATCCATTGTCGAGGGCGCTATCTCTGTTGCCGACCTGCAAGTACGCGACATCATGGTGCCGCGCTCACAGATCATTAGCGTTAAGGCCCACCAGACGCCCCAGGAGTTTCTGCCGGCCGTTATCGAGGCCGCTCACTCCCGGTATCCAGTCATTGGCGAGACGCCTGACGATATCCTTGGCGTCCTGCTCGCCAAGGATCTGCTGCCCTTGATCATTCACGGGGATCAGGCCTTCGATCTTAAGACTATTCTGCGTCCGGCCACCTTTGTTCCAGAATCCAAGCGGCTTAATGTGCTTCTGCGTGAGTTTCGTACCACGCACAACCATATGGCCATTGTGGTGGATGAGTATGGTGGTGTGGCAGGTCTTGTCACCATTGAGGACGTGCTTGAGCAGATCGTGGGTGACATTGAAGACGAGCACGATGTCGAGGAAGAGAGCTTCATCAAACCGCTTCCCAGCGGGGACTTCATCGTCAAGGCGCTGACACCTGTCCAGGCCATCAATGATTTCTTCGACACAGAGTACCCCGATCAGGATGTAGATACAGTGGGCGGTCTTGTCATGAGCGCCTTCGGTCATCTTCCTCGCCGAAACGAGGAAGTGGTCATCGACGACTTCCGCTTTCGTGTACTCAACGCAGACGGTCGTCGCATCCATCTGCTGCGCATGACTCCGCTCACCGAGCGATAAACTGCAGCGGCCTGTCTGCTCGCCTGAGCAGGCAAGCCGCTGAATAGCCCCGTATATACCTCTCTTAGTAGCTAGCAGCACCTGGCATCCATTAAGCTTGCGCACCGCTGCATAGACCAAGGATTTCCGATGCGCTGGATGGTTACTCCCGGCTGGAAAGGCAATTTGCTGGCACTGGTTGCCGGCGCACTAACGCCCCTCGCACTGGCGCCGTTCAACTTCTGGCCGCTGGAAATAGTATCGATTGCTCTCTTCTATCTTTCATTGCGCGAATTGCGCGCCGGATGGGCCTTTCTGCGAGGCTGGTGCTATGGCCTGGGGGCCTTTCTGGCGGGTACGAGCTGGGTATATGTCAGCATCCACGACTACGGTGCGGCATCCATGCCGTTGGCAGCGGGCCTCACGTTTGGGTTCTGCGCCGGTATTGCCCTGTTTTTTGCGCTGCCAGCCTGGTTATGGGTGCTTTGTTTGCGCCGCAATCATGCACCTGCCAGTGACGCCCTGGCCTTTGCAGCGCTTTGGTTTGGCCTGGAACTGTTCCGCAGCTGGTTCCTGACCGGCTTTCCCTGGCTGTTTGCAGGCTACAGCCAGATGGATGGCCCGCTGGCCAGCCTTGCTCCAGTAGGAGGTGTCTGGCTTCTGTCATTCAGCGTGGCGTTGATCGCCGCTCTGCTCGTCAATATTCCCTGGCTGATTCGCAGACCCGTCAGCCTGGTTGCAGGTATCGTCCTGCTGATTGCACCCTGGTTCGGCGCCATTGCCTTCAAAGGACAAGTCTGGACTCAGCCAGCCGGCGAGCCGCTCAAGGTAGCTGCCATGCAAGGCAATATTGCCCAGGAACTCAAGTGGGATCCGGGCCATGTGCAGGATACGCTGGCCCTGTATCGCCAGATGACTATTCGGGAAGGCAAGACCGACCTGATTGTCTGGCCGGAAAATGCCATTCCAGTGCTCAAGGAATATGCTGACGGCTATTTACAAGACGTTACGGCTATCGCCAACCAGCGCGGCGCAACGCTTATCACGGGCATTCCGGTACGTGAGCGTGACGACAAGGGCCAGGATCGTTTTTATAACGCGCTAACGGTCAATGGCGACAATACAAACACGTATTACAAACAGAAGCTGGTGCCGTTTGGCGAGTATGTTCCCTTGCAGGAGCAGCTGCGCGGACTGATCACCTTCTTCAACCTACCGATGTCCGATTTCGTCCCGGGCCCAGAAGGGCAGCCGTTATTAACAGCCAAGGGATACCAGATCGCCCCGTTTATCTGCTATGAAGTGGTCTATCCGGAATTCGTGGCAGACATGGCCACACGTAGCGATCTTCTGCTGACGGTAAGTAACGACACATGGTTCGGTAAATCATTCGGTCCTCAGCAGCATCTGCAAATGGCCCGGATGCGTGCATTGGAAAGTGGTCGCTGGATGATCCGGGGCACCAACAATGGTGTCACGGCCCTGATTGACCCCTTTGGCCGCATCACCACCCAGATCCCATCATTCCAGTTGGCTACGCTGCACGGGTCGGTCGTACCGATGAAGGGAGCTACACCCTACCTGACCTGGCGCCTCTGGCCGCTGGCCATTCTGTGTGGCTTGCTGGTGCTTTGGGCGCTGGCTCGTAGAGGCCTTGAGCGCTCCCGCCCTATTGTCTAAGGACAGACAGTGGCAGGCCAGCTGCCTGGCCTGCCCTACTTCAACGGTAGGCCAGCGGATAGGCTATGAGCCCTATCGCTTCGTTCAACAGAATCATGCTTTGGGCAATTGCCTTGGCCTCGGGCATCCATCCTCCCAGCGGCTTGCCGTTAGGCGTGCTCATGAATCCCATTGGCGCAGCGATTACCTCGAACCCCTGGCGCTCGAAGCACCACCGGGCACGCGCCATATGAAACGCCTGGGTAACCAGCACGATTCGCTTAACACCTGCTGGTTTGAGAATAGCCGCGCTGAGCGTCGCATTTTCCCACGTGGTACGGCTGTCTTTCTCCTGCCACCGCACCGATACGCCCAGGTCTTTTTCCATGACCTCGGTCATCAATTCCGCTTCGCTGGGAGGCGAAGACAAAGGTGAGCCTCCAGAAATAAGAATCGGCAGCTGAGAGACCTTGGCGATACGTGCCGCATAGCGAACACGCTCAATGCCCATCGCGCTGGAGACATCGCCTTCCCACGCCGGATCGTTACGCTCCCGGGAAGCACCCAGGATAACAATGGCATCTGCCTGCTGAGCCAGAGACGACCAATCAGCCTGAGCCAGAGGCGGATCACGCTCGATCAGGCGCGCCTCCCATTCAACCGCAATCGGCAGACTGATCAGCCAGAAACCACCCGCGCCCATGATCAGGCAGGCAACCGAAATTCGGGGCCAACGCTTGCGAAGCACAATACCGGCCCATAACAGCAGCAAAAACAGGCCTGGCGGCATCAATAGCTGCTTGCAAACGTAGCGAATCAACATCGAGACATCCATGACGTCAGGCACATCCCTGGTCTAGCTGGAAAAACGAGACGTGATAATAACGCGTAGGAAGCGGATTACCGAGGTGCAGGCATCCGAAGCGGAGTCAGATAGCGCAAGTATCCGTGCTGCAGACCTTGTGAGTCATGCACAGGGGGCACCGCTCGATTTGTTGTCCAGCGTTAACTTGCAGCCCGCAACGCAGGCAGCGCACTGCCACTGACGACTTTCCCAGACGGGAAGGCCTCGGATAAATCAGTTCCTGACAGGCATGAACCCATTGATCATTTCTGACCAGCCACTCCCTGATGATGTCCAGATCCTCCTGATGAAGGCCGGAAATTTCTATTTCCTGCTGCGCCCTGCGGTGCAAACGCTCCGCCGTGGCAGCCTCGTCCAGAGCACGCTCCAGACGCCGTTGCAAACGCTCCAGCGGAAGTCTCGCCAGGCGCTGCGCTGTGTCATGACTCATAGATAGCCTCCGGAAAGTCCTATCCTGCTGTTACCCAAGCGTAGTGCGCGATTGGCGAAACCGCGAGCCGATAAAATGACGAATTTCACTTTTATGAAATAAAACGCTTTCTGGCTAAAGGTTCCTTGCGTGGAGACGGTTCATGTATGCTTACCGGCTTATCTAATTGCTTTTCGTAGCCGCAGATCACGCCATGCACGAACATTACCAACCCCGTGAGATAGAAGCCGCCGCCCAATCCTGGTGGGAACAGAACAATGCCTTCTCTGTGACGGAGCAGCCGGGAAAGGAGAAGTACTACTGCTTGTCCATGTTCCCCTACCCAAGCGGCAAGCTGCACATGGGGCACGTCCGCAACTACACCATCGGTGATGTGATTGCCCGCTATCACCGCATGCAGGGCAAGAATGTCCTGCAACCCATGGGTTGGGATGCCTTCGGTATGCCGGCGGAAAACGCCGCGATGAAAAATAACGTCGCCCCTGCCAAGTGGACGTACGAAAACATCGAATACATGAAGAACCAGCTCAAGAGCCTGGGCCTTGCCATCGACTGGTCGCGCGAAGTCACGACGTGCAAGCCCGACTACTATCGCTGGGAGCAGTGGCTGTTCACCCGCCTGTTCGAGAAAGGCATCATCTACCGCAAGAACGGCACCGTGAACTGGGATCCGGTCGATCAGACCGTACTGGCCAACGAGCAGGTCATCGACGGCCGCGGCTGGCGCTCCGGCGCGCTGATCGAAAAGCGTGAGATTCCGATGTACTACTTCCGCATCACCGATTATGCGGAAGAACTGTTGGCGTCTCTGGATGATCTGCCCGGCTGGCCCGAGCAGGTCAAGACCATGCAGCGCAACTGGATTGGTAAATCCCGCGGCATGGAAGTTCAGTTTCCCTATGACCAGACTTCCATTGGTCATGCCGGCGCACTCAAGGTCTTCACAACGCGCGCCGACACCCTGATGGGTGCCACTTATGTCGCTGTCGCGGCCGAGCATCCGCTGGCTACCCAGGCAGCGCAGAACAATCCCGAGCTGCAGGCGTTTATTGACGAATGCAAGCGCGGCGGCGTGGCAGAAGCCGACATCGCCACCCAGGAAAAGAAAGGCATGCCGACGCCCTTGTTCGTCGAGCATCCGTTAACGGGTGAAAAATTGCCGGTATGGGTCGCCAACTACGTCCTGATGCATTACGGCGAAGGTGCGGTCATGGCCGTTCCGGCACACGACGAGCGCGATTTTGAATTCGCGACCAAATACAATCTGCCCATCAAGCCGGTCGTACGTACCAGCGCTGGTGACGAGACCCCTGCTCCCTGGCAGGCTGCCTATGGCGAGCACGGCACGCTGATCAACTCCGGCGAATATGACGGCCTTGACTTCAATGCGGCGTTTGAAGCCATCGCTGCGACCTTGCAGACCAAAGGTCTGGGCGAGCCGCGCACTCAATTCCGCCTGCGCGACTGGGGCATCAGCCGTCAGCGTTACTGGGGCTGCCCGATCCCGATCATCCACTGCAATAGCTGTGGTGATGTTCCCGTTCCGGAAGATCAACTGCCGGTCGTTCTGCCAGAAGATGTGATTCCAGACGGTGCAGGCTCTCCTCTGGCCAAAATGCCGGAGTTCTACGAGTGCTCCTGCCCCAAATGCGGCAGCGCTGCCAAGCGCGAAACCGACACCATGGACACGTTTGTCGAGTCGTCCTGGTACTTCGCCCGCTACGCATCGCCCAAGTTTGAAGGCGGTATGGTCGATAAGGATGCTGCCAACTACTGGCTGTCCGTCGACCAATATATTGGCGGTATCGAGCACGCGATTCTTCACCTGCTCTATGCACGCTTCTTCCATAAATTGATGCGTGACGAGGGGCTTCTCTCCTCCGATGAGCCGTTCAAGAACCTGCTGACCCAGGGCATGGTAGTCGCTGAAACCTATTACCGCATGGATGAAAAAGGCGGTAAGGACTGGTTCAACCCGGCTGACGTGGAAGTCGAGCGTGACGCCAAGGCCAAGGTTATTGGTGCCAAGCTGAAGACAGACGGTCTGCCGGTAGAAATCGGCGGCACTGAAAAGATGTCCAAATCAAAGAACAACGGAGTGGACCCGCAGGCCATGATCGATCAGTACGGCGCCGACACATGCCGACTGTTCATGATGTTTGCCTCCCCTCCGGACATGAGCCTCGAGTGGTCCGACTCCGGCGTTGAGGGCGGTAGCCGCTTCCTGCGTCGCGTCTGGCGTCTCGCCCAGGCACATACCAGCCAGGGCCTTACCTCTGCTCTGGATGTGGCAATGCTGACAAACGAGCAGAAGGAAGTCCGTCGCGCCATTCACCTTGCGATCAAGCAGGCCAGCCAGGATATTGGACAGAACCACAAGTTCAACACTGCCATTGCAGCTGTGATGACATTGATGAATGTGCTGGAAAAAGCGCCGCAGACCACCGAGCAGGACCGCGCGTTGATGCAGGAAGGTCTGGAAACCGTCGCGTTGCTACTGGCACCGATTACGCCCCATATCTGCCATGCATTGTGGAATGAGTTGGGGCATGCCGATGCCGTTATCGATGCCCGCTGGCCAAGCGTGGATGAAAGCGCCCTGGTACAGGACACCCTGCAGATCGTGATTCAGGTAAACGGCAAGTTGCGTGGCCACATTGAGGTCGCAGCCCAAGCCAGCCGTGAAGACATCGAGGCTGCTGCCCGTACGAACGAAAATGTTCTGCGCTTTACTGAGGGACTGACAATCCGCAAAGTAATTGTTGTTCCTGGCAAGCTGGTCAATATCGTCGCCAATTGAGGCTGAACGGAGTGAAAAAGATCATGATGAAACGGAGCTTTCCCTGCCTTGCGGCGATTGGAATGACCGTGTTGTTAAGTGCTTGTGGTTTTCAGCTGCGAGGTACAGGCGACACCGAACTGTCGCTGCGTGAGCTGAGTCTTTCCGCCCGTGACAGCTACGGTGAAACGGTCAAGCAGGTAAGAACCATGCTTGAAAGCAATCATGTAAACGTCAACCCGGGCGCGACCTATACGTTGTACCTGGCAGGTGAGCAGCAGACGCAACGCACTGCGAGCTATACCGCGGGCGCACGTAGTGCTGAAATCGAGCTGACGACCAAGCTGCCCTATGAAATTCGTGGCCGCAACGATGCCGTGCTGCTGCATGATGACCTGGAAACGCAGCGTTACTACGTGACGGATGAAAATAACATCATCGGCTCCGAGCAACAGGCTCAGCAGCTGCGTCGGGAAATGCGTGCAGAACTGGTCCGCCAGCTGGCTTCGCGCCTGCAGACCATTACGCCCCAGCGGCTCGACAAGTTGCAAAGCGAGGCTGACGCACGAGCGCGTGCCGAGGCCGAGGCCGCACGCGCAGCGCAGCAGAACATGCCGCCACAACAATCTCCGATCGAAATACCCACCCGCTGACGACTACGGGGCCTTACGGCCCCGTATTTTTATCCTATGAAACTGAACCCTGCTCAACTCGCCAAGCACCTGCAAGGACAGCTGGCGCCAATTTATATAGTCAGCGGCGACGAACCCCTGCTTTGCCAGGAGGCAACCGATGCCATTCGAGCCTCGGCGAAAAGCCAGGGGTTTGATGAACGTCAGGTGTTCAACGTAGAAAATAACTTTGACTGGAGCCTGCTTTACGAAGCAGGGGCAAGCCTGTCTCTGTTTGCCCAGAAGCGTCTGATCGAATTACGCATTCCAAACGGCAAGCCTGGTGACAAAGGTGCCGAAGCGCTACTACGCTACCTATCGCGCCCTGCTGAAGATACATTGCTGCTCATTAGCCTGCCCAAGCTGGATGGCAGCGCCCAAAAGACCAAATGGGCCAAGGCCCTGATTGAACATGCTGACGTTCTGTTCATTCAGATCTGGCCCATCGATGTTCATCAACTGCCTCAATGGATCCGCCAACGCCTTTCCCAGGCAGGTCTGGCCGCCTCGCAGGAAGCGGTCGAACTGATTGCCGTCCGGGTAGAAGGCAACCTGCTTGCAGCCGCCCAGGAAATTGAAAAACTCAAGCTCTTGGCCGAAGGCAACCAAATTGATGTCGCCACTGTACAGGCAAGCGTTGGTGATAGTGCCCGCTTCGACGTTTTTGGCCTCATCGATGCGGTTCTAGCAGGGGAGGCCAATCACGCGTTACGTATTCTGGAGGGCCTTCGCGGCGAGGGTGTCGAGCCGCCAGTGATCCTGTGGGCACTGGCCCGAGAGCTGCGGCAACTGGCCAACCTTGCGCAACAGCAGGAACAGGGTATACCACTTGACCGCGCGTTTGCGCAGGCAAAGCCCCCGGTCTGGGAGAAAAGACGTCCACTTATAAGCCGCGCCCTGCAACGACACTCCACGGCCAAACTGAGTCGCCTATTGCTGGATGCCCAGCTTGTGGATGCGCAGATCAAGGGCCAGGCCCCGGGTGATACCTGGACAACCCTGCGCCAGTTGACCTTGCTGTTGGCGGGTCAACGCTTCTCCTTGCCTTCTGCCGCTCTGGATACATTCTCACGATAATCGTAAGATGCCGGTCTTCGCGCAAACGCGCATTCAGACCGAGTACTCTCATGACCAAAAAACAGCGAAGGCCCAACAAGGCCAAATCCACTATTGCCCAGCCCCTGTTTCGCTGTCGACAGGAAAAGCCCAAAAAAGGCAAAGGCAGTTATCGCCGTGAAGCCTTCCCAATCGATGATGGGAAGGCTTTTTTATTGGTAGCCGCATAATTCCATCCGTACTCCCTTCTCCAAACGAAGACGCCTCGATTCAGGCATGTTATGGTGACGAGTCTGTTGACGCACCCGGTGGAGATTCATGCAACACGGGAAAAAACGCAGGCTGAAACACGGCAGCCTTATCGCAGGCACTCTGGCGACATTGATCACAGGGGTCATTGCTGCCTGTGCACAAACACAGACGCAGAGCGAAACGGCCACGCCAGCCGTCACGAACGCACCTACCTCTGCCTCACAAAGCCGCTCCGCCAATACGACGCCTGAGCCTGCTCCTCAGGAAAGCTTCGAGCAATGGCGAGACCGCTTCCGGCAGGACGCTCAAGCGGCCGGTATTACTACCGCAACCTTCAATCAGGCTTTCGCAGGCGTGACTCCTGACGATGCCGTGATTACAGCGGACCGCAGCCAACCCGAATTTACCCGTCCTGTGTGGGAATACCTGTCGTCTGCAGTTTCCCAGCAGCGCATTGCAAACGGCCAGAAGCTACTAACCCAATATTCGAGCCTTCTGGCGCAACTCGAGGCACGTTACGGCATCGAGCCAGAACGCCTTGTGGCCTTCTGGGGTATCGAAAGCAACTATGGCAACAACATGGGCACCAAGAGCGTTATTCGTTCTTTGGCAACCCTGGCTTATGAGGGACGGCGCCCCGCCTTCGCGCAGGCGCAACTGCTGGCCGCACTGACCATCATCCAAAATGGCGATATTACGCCTGAGCGCATGATTGGCTCCTGGGCTGGTGCCATGGGTCAAACGCAGTTCATTCCAACGACCTACAATGAACATGCCGTCGACTTTGATGGTGACGGTCGTCGGGATATCTGGGGCTCCAATGCTGATGCATTGGCCTCAACGGCCAACTATCTGAAAGCCTCCGGTTGGCAGGACGGAAAGCCATGGGGTTTTGAAGTTCGCCTGCCGCAGGGCTTCGATTATGCTCAAGCAGACATGGACATCCGCAAGCCCTTGTCAGATTGGCAGGCCATGGGTGTTCAAGGCGCAACGACGCCCCTCTCCCCTGCGTACTCCATGGAGCAGGCTTCTCTACTGCTTCCAGCGGGACATCGAGGGCCAGCCTTTTTGGTCTTCAACAATTTCCGGACCATTCTTCGATATAACAACTCATCATCCTATGCGCTAGCCGTGGGGCTTCTATCAGATAGCTATAAGGGCGCCGGGAAAGTCAGCGCAGCTTGGCCGCTTGAGGACGTTCCACTCAGCCGCAGCGAGCGAGTCGAACTTCAGCAGCGCCTGGCAGACCGAGGTTTTACGCCTGGTGCTGCTGACGGCATCATAGGTGCCAATACCCGCAAAGCCATACGAGCGTTCCAGCAGACACTTGGCTGGCCAGCAGACGGCTACCCTACCCCATCCCTGCTGGCTCGTTTACGTTCCTGACAGGCAATAAAAAAGGCGCTTAAAGCGCCTTTTTTATTGCCGTTCGATCAGGAGATCTTGCTGCCATGAGCTTGCTGGTCGGCATGATAGGAGGAGCGAACCAGCGGGCCGGATGCCACATTCTTGAAGCCCATCTTTTCGCCTTCCTCGGCAAACCAGGCGAAGGTATCCGGATGAACAAAGCGCTGTACCGGCAAGTGATTACGAGAAGGCTGTAAATACTGGCCCAGGGTCAGCATGTCGATGTCATGCTCGCGCATGCGCTTCATGACTTCAATGACCTCATCGTCTGTCTCGCCAAGCCCCAGCATCAGGCCTGATTTGGTGGGGACGTGTGGTACACGCTGCTTGAACTTCTGCAGCAGGTCCAGCGACCACTCGAAATCGGAGCCCGGACGAGATGACTTGTACAGGCGCGGCACCGTTTCCAGGTTGTGGTTGAAGACATCCGGCGGCTCGGTAGCGGTAATATCCAGCGCGATATCCATACGGCCACGGTAGTCAGGTACCAATGTTTCCAGCTGGATGCCGGGAGACAGCTGGCGGATCTCCCGCAGACAGTCGGCAAAATGCTGAGCGCCGCCGTCTCGCAGGTCATCACGATCTACCGATGTAATGACGACATACTTCAGACGAAGGTCGGCAATCGCGACAGCCAGATTTCGTGGCTCATCGACATCCAGAGGCTTCGGACGGCCATGCCCCACGTCACAGAAGGGGCAACGACGTGTACAGATGTCGCCCATGATCATGAATGTAGCTGTACCGCCAGAGAAGCATTCACCCAGGTTGGGGCAAGAGGCCTCTTCACAGACGCTATGCAGCTTATGCTTGCGAAGCAGCTGCTTGATGCGCTCCACTTCTGGCGTCACTGGAATTCGTACGCGAATCCAGTCAGGTTTACGTGGCAGCTCTTCGGTCGGGATGATTTTGACCGGGATGCGGGCAACCTTTTCTGCACCACGCAGTTTGACGCCCATTTCAACTTTCTTGCGCGCAGGCGCTTCAGCGATGGGCGTCTCGACGTTCACACTGTCTTGCACTGTTGTCATGTCAGCTCTTTTCCAGGGTGATCTGGTCAGCATAGCCAAGCTGTGACACGAGCTGCTCACGCAGCCGCTGGGTCACCTCGGCAAATTCGATCGGCCCGGCATGATCGCGTAGCTGGGTCATGGCCAGGCCGGCATAACCGCAGGGGTTGATTCGACGGAACGGCGCCAAGTCCATGTCGACATTCAAGGCCAGACCATGGAAGGAGCGTCCGTTACGGATACGCAAGCCAAGGGATGCGATCTTTGCACCCTTGACATAAACACCAGGGGCATCAGGCTTTGCATACGACTCGACCCCGTAGCTGGCCAGCACGCCAACCAGGCTTTGCTCGATTCGGGATACAAGCTCACGAACCCCCAACCCCAATCGCCTGACATCCAGAAGCAGATAGGCAATCAGTTGTCCCGGACCATGGTACGTTACTTGGCCGCCTCTATCGACCTGTATGACAGGAATTTCACCGGCATTGAGCAGATGCTCGGCCTTGCCTGCCTGCCCTTGGGTGAATACGGCGGGATGCTGTAGCAACCAGACCTCGTCCAGCGCCGAAGGATTGCGCTCGTCAGTAAAGCGCCGCATGGCCTGCCAGGTCGGCTCATAGGAGACCAGGCCCAGCTCTCGGAAGCCGAGCGTCTTATCCATTACAGCACCATATGGACGCGGCCAGTGGTGCGCAGGTCCGAATGGATCGATTGCAACTGCTCGACACCGGTAGCACGGATCAGGACCTGTACTGACAGAAAGCGGCCGTTACGGCTATCACGCGTTACCAGCGTCGTAACGTCCAGATCCGGTGCGTGGCGCTGAATGATTTCAACTACCAGATCAGTAAAACCGTCTCCGGCATCACCGATCACCTTGATCGGATAGTTATCGCAAGGAAATTCAATTTTTGGAGCTTGAGTGTCGGTATCAGTCATGGCATTCGCAGGTCTGGGGCCCGAAGGTAGAGACGCCCGCTAAAGCGGGCGTCTTGAGATCAGTTGAACAATCCGTAGAAGAATAGACGAATGCTATCCCACAACTTACGGAAGAAACCACCCTCTTCGACCGGCTGCAAGGCTACCAGGTCAGCTGTGTGCATGACCTTGTCATCCAGCTTCACTTCCACCTTACCAATAGGCTGACCCTTGGCAATCGGTGCAGTGATCTGCGGGTTCATAACAATTTCAGCTTTCAGCTTTTTCAGCTGACCGCGGGGCAGCGTCATGGTCAGGTCGTCTGCCAGACCCGCTGAAACCTCATGCTCGGTGCCTTTCCAGACCGGCGCACGCGCAAGCTCTACACCCTTCTTGTAGAAGGACTGGGTTTCGAAGAAACGGAAACCATAGGTTAGAAGCTTCTGGGTTTCGGCTGCACGGGCCTGCTCACTGTTCGTACCGAATACCACCGCGATCAAGCGCATACCGTCACGGACAGCAGAGGCGGCCAGGCAATAGCCTGCTTCATCAGTGTGGCCGGTCTTCAGACCGTCAACGGTCTTGTCACGCCATAGCAGCAGATTGCGGTTAGGCTGCTTGATGTTATTCCAGAAGAATTCCTTCTGGGAGTAAATGGCATAGTGAGTCGGCTCTTCATAGATGATTGCACGAGACAGTTTGGCAATGTCATGGGCAGAAGAGTAATGGTCCGGGTTAGGCAGACCCGTAGCATTCATGTAATGGGTATTGCTCATACCCAGACGCTGCGCCGTGGTGTTCATCATGTCGGCGAACGCGTCTTCACTGCCAGCAATATGCTCAGACATGGCCACGCTCGCGTCGTTGCCTGACTGGATAATGATGCCGTGGAGCAAATCGCTAACCGAAACCTGATTGCCCACCTGAATGAACATCCGGGAACCACCGGTACGCCAGGCATGCTCGCTCACATTGACCATATCGCTTTCCTTGATACGGCCACGCTGGATCTCCAAGGTCGCGATGTAGGCAGTCATCAACTTGGTCAGACTGGCTGGAGGCAGGCGCTGGTCGGAATTATATTCCGTGATGATCTGGCCACTGCTCGCATCCATGAGAACCCAGGACTTGGCAGCAAGCTGCGGGGGCGAAGGAATCATCGGCTCGGCCGCCCAGGCGGCTGGCGCAGCGATGAGCAGAACGAGCAAAAAGACGCGTTGAGCTAAGGTGGTGATGTTCATCCGACTCTCTAATGGTTAAGCAGACTAATTAAACAAGCCCAGAGGGCATATACACAGAGCGTCCTTGCTCCTAATCCGGACGTACCAGCGAGGCTTGCCCCAGATTGGCAAGACGCACGGTATTTTGCAGCTGACTGGCCTCACCCTGCGTGCCGATCGGCCCGAGTCTCACGCGGTGCAGAGTCTGCTGGTTGCGCACGACCGAGCTGATAAAGACCGGGGCAGCTGTCAGCTCGCTGAGTTTGTCCTTCAGGAGCTCCGCAGCGTCCGGGTTGGCGAAGGCGCCCACCTGGAGATACAGCCCACCGGCTTGTGCAGAAGCGTTTTTTTTTGAGTCGATCTCAAGCGGCACAACCGGCGCGGCATGCTGTTGCGGAGGCGGATTATAGGTTTCAACCGTAGCCACTGTCTGTGGTTTTACAGGTGTCGGAGCGGCAGGCGCACGTTGCGGCTGCGCCAGCACCATTGGCATCGGGCGGCCTTGCTGAGCCCACCATTGTGCCGGATCGATACCCTCGACACGCACATGGGCCGTTCCTGTCTCGGCATAACCAAGCTTCTTGGCAGCCGCAAAAGACAGGTCAATCACACGATCTGAATAGAACGGACCACGATCATTGACCCGAACAATAACGCTTTTGCCATTATCCAGGTTGGTTACACGAACGTAGCTGGGTAGCGGCAGGGTCTTGTGAGCGGCAGTCATTCCATAGAGGTCATAGGTCTCGCCGTTCGCCGTGGCCTGACCATGAAACTTGGTGCCATACCAGGAGGCAGTCCCGGTGACACGATAGCTCGTAGCATCGTTCAGCGGGAAATAGGTCTTGCCCAGCACCGTGTAGGGGTTGTTCTTGATAGGCCCGTAGTTGGGCATCGGAACGGCATCAGGAATACGTGAAACATCCACATCCCACCAAGGAGCACCGTCCTTATGCGGGCGTGAGTAACTACCAGCACTTGCATTGGCCCCATAGGTGGTCGGACTTTTTGGGGATGGGCTTGAGCAACTTGCCACTAGCCCTGCCAGGGCAAGACAGGTTGCGGCGGTCAAACCGCGATTAAAATAACTCATTGCGACGCCCCATGCGTATGACGCTCAGCAATAGCCTCCGCCAGCTGATTTACAGCCATGGCATACATGACGCTACGGTTGTAGCGTGTGATTGCATAGAAATTGGGCAGTCCCATCCAGTATTCAGGACCTGCCTCACCGTCCAGCCGGAATGAGGTGACACGCAGGTCATCTCTTAACGGCTCGGATGGATTCCAGCCCAGCGCACGCAACTCTGCCACGCTTTTAACCGGTTCGATACCCTGAACAACACCCTGTTCCACTTTATCGCCACGTACCTGAGCGCGCACCGCCACGCTGCCACCCGCAGTCCAGCCGTGGCGTTTGAAATAGCTGGCGACGCTGCCGATGGCATCGGCCTTGTCGTTCCAGATATCGATATGGCCACTGTTATCGAAATCTACAGCGTAGGCACGGAAACTGCCTGGCATGAACTGCGGAAGGCCCATGGCACCGGCATAAGAGCCGGTCAAGCTGAGCGGATCGAACTGTTGCTCACGACTCAAAAGCAGGAATTCACGCAGCTGATCTCTGAAGAATGGCGCTCGCTGAGGGTAATCAAAGGCCAGCGTCGACAGCGCATCCAGCACCCGGTAGTTGCCCTTGTTTCGACCATAGAAGGTTTCGACGCCAATGATGGCAACGATGAATTGAGGCGGAACGCCATATTCCCGCTCAGCCTTCGCCAGCGACTCGGCATTTTCGTTCCAGAACGTGACGCCCTGATCGATTCGCTTGTCGGTTACGAAGATAGGGCGGTACTCGCTCCATGGCTTTACTCGCTCCGCAGGACGAGAAATGGCATCGAGAATGCTCTGCTTGCGCTCGACTTCACCGAACAGCTCCTTTAACTGCTGTCCGGCAAAGCCATAGTTGCGCGTCATCTCGTTGATGAAGCTGGCAACCTGAGGCGAATCATCATAGTCGCCGGCCGTTGCGGCGCCCGTAATCCCTATCGCTCCCAGCAGACCGAAGCACTGAAGGCAGCGGCCCATCCATCCAAACGGTGTCAGCATTGCGTCCTTCACTTAAATCACGATTGGGCGATCCACTTCCGATGTGTGTGGATCGCCATCAAAACTCCAAAACCGCACAGCAACGTCACTACGGACGTACCGCCATAGCTGATAAACGGTAACGGCACTCCAACCACGGGCAGCAAACCGCTGACCATGCCAATATTGACGAAGACATAAACGAAAAATGTCATCGTCACGCTACCAGCCAATAGCTTGCCAAACAATGTTTGCGCCTGGATGGTAATCGTCAGCCCTCGCCCTATCAGCAGCAGATACAAGCACAGCAGCAGACATACGCCGACCATGCCGAACTCTTCTCCGAGGACGGCAATGATAAAGTCCGTATGGCTTTCGGGCAAAAAATCCAGATGAGATTGCGTTCCCAGAAGCCAACCTTTGCCAAATACGCCACCTGATCCAATGGCCGCTTTCGACTGAATGATGTTCCATCCAGACCCTAGGGGGTCCATTTCAGGATCCAAAAACGTTAGTACTCGCCGCTTCTGATAATCGTGCATGACGAAAAACCACATGGCTACCGCAACCGGTGCCGCCGCCGCCACTGCACCGATAAGCCAGCGCCACTGCATACCTCCGACGAACAGGACGAAGCCACCCGAAGCGAGAATGAGCATGGCGGTCCCAAGGTCCGGTTGATCAAGGATCAACACAAAGGGGATGCCGATTGTGATCAGGCTGACAACAATATGCTTGAAGCTGGGGGGAAGGCTGCGCTTGGACAGATACCAGGCCACCATCATGGGCATGAGCAGCTTCATGAATTCGGATGGCTGAAAACGTATGACTCCCGGAATATTGATCCAGCGGGTAGCCCCCATGGCGTTATGGCCCATGACATCCACGACCACCAGTAGTGCCACCCCAATGAGATAACCCAACGGCACCCAGCGAGCCATGAAGCGTGGCTCGAATTGTGCAATCACGATCATGGCCACCAGACCCAGCCCGAACGATGTGCCCTGTTTGATCACCAAGTCCCAGCTTTTACCGCTTGCTGAGTAGAGTACAAACAGACCGACAGCCCCGAGCATGAGCAATATCAACAGCAATGGGCCATCAATGTGCATCCGCTGCAGCAGGGTGGAGCGGCGGCGCATGACGTCGCCTTCGGGTATCGTCCGGTCGAAGTTAGTGTTCATGGCTTGGTTGACTCCGCAACAACCGGTTTGGCGTATTCAGCCTTAAGCTTACCGTTTTCATCCAGCAGCCAGGCATCAGCCACTTCCTTAAGTACGGGAGCAGCAATCCCGCTGCCGGATTCGCCGTTTTCAACCATAACGGAGATGGCTATCTGCGGGTTGTCAGCTGGTGCAAACCCTACGAACAGCGCATGGTCACGGTGGCGTTCCTTGAGCGCGGCGGAGTTGTAACGCTCGTTCTGGCGAATCGCGACCACCTGTGCAGTACCGCTCTTGCCTGCGATTCTGTAAGCGGCAGTAGCGCCCATCTTGTGCGCCGTACCACGTGCGGCATGAACTACCGCCTCCATGCCCTGAGTGACGCGCTCCCAGTTCGCAGGGTCCTTGAGCAGGATATCCGGCATCGGGTTTGGATCAACGGGCTTTTGATTCTCAATGGTCTTGGCCAAATGCGGGCGAATCCACTTACCGTGGGTAGCAATGAGGCTGGTGACCTGAGCCAATTGCAAAGGCGTTGTCTGCATATAGCCCTGGCCAATTCCCAGGATCAGCGTCTCACCGGGGAACCACACCTGACGGCGCGTGACACGTTTCCACTCCCGAGAGGGCATCAGGCCCGAGGCCTCCTCGAACATATCCAGCGAGACCCGCTGCCCAACGCCAAAACGGCTCAGGTAATCATGCAGCCGATCAATGCCGATCTTGTGGGCAAGATCATAGAAATAGGTGTCATTGGAACGCATGATGGCGGTTTCGAGATCCACCCATCCATCACCACTGTGGTTCCAGTTGCGATATTTGTGATCGTAATTGGGCAGCTGGTAATAGCCCGGGTCAAATACCCGGGTACTGGGTGTCACCACACCGGCATCCAACCCAGACAGTGCTACAGCAGGCTTGATGGTGGAGCCTGGCGGGTATAAACCGCGCAAGACGCGGTTATACAGTGGCCGGTCAATAGAGTCACGAAGCTCTGCATAGTCCTTGAAACTGATGCCGGCCACGAACAGATTGGGGTCATAGCTGGGCTGACTGACCATGGCCAGCACTTCCCCAGTACGTGGCTGGATAGCGACTATGGCTCCACGTCGTCCTCCCAGAGCCTTCTCCGCAGCGGCCTGCAGGTTGGCATCCAGCGTCAGAACGATATCCTTTCCAGGCTTTGGATCGGTACGATTCAGAACACGCAGCACGCGCCCCCGCGCATTGGTTTCGACTTCTTCATACCCTACTTGTCCATGAAGCTCGCTTTCATAGAACCGTTCGATGCCGGTCTTGCCGATATGGTGGGTACCGCTGTAGTTGACCGGGTCCAGCTTTTTCAGCTCTTGCTCGTTGATACGGCCGACATATCCAACCGAATGCGCAAAGTGCTCACCCAGAGGATAATGCCGTACCAATTGGGCAGCGACATCGACGCCCGGCAATCTGAACTGGTTGACTGCAATACGGGCAATCTGGTCTTCAGTCAGCTCAAACAGGATGGGAACCGGCTCGAAAGGCCGCCGCCCCTGCTTCATTCGCTTTTCGAAAAGCTCCTTGTCCTCGGGTTGCAGCCCCAGCACCTCAACAACCGTGTCGAGGGTCTTCTTCCAGTCACCTGCCCGCTCACGTGTCACGGTCAGGCTAAAGCTGGGTCTGTTATCCGCCAGAATGACCCCGTTTCGGTCATAGATCAGCCCCCGCGTCGGCGGAATCGGCTGAACATGCACGCGGTTGTTTTCAGAAAGCGTAGAGTGATAGTCGTACTGCATAACCTGCAGGTAGTACATACGCGCTACCAGCAGGCACGACAAAAACGCAATCACGGCCATGCCGATGAACACGCGCGAACGGACCTGGCGAGCGTCTTTTTCGTGGTCCTTGAGACGAATCGGTTGCGGCATCGACGAGTGGAAACGAGATTACTTGTGGTAAGGGTGCCCAGCCAAAAGCGTCCAGGCTCGATAAATCTGCTCGCCGACCAGAATACGTACAAGCGGGTGAGGCAAGGTCAAGGGTGACAATGACCAACGCTGCTCACTGCGCGCCATGACCTCCGGCGCGAGCCCTTCCGGGCCACCGACCATGAGATTGACGTTACGGGCATCAAGTCGCCAGCGGGAAAGTGTTTCGGCCAGTTGCTCCGTGCTCCACGGTCGACCGCCCACCTCCAACGTTACTATACGCTCTCCAGGCTGAACCTTTGCCAACATGGCTTCACCTTCCTGACGGATAAGTCTGGCCACATCAGCATTCTTGCCTCGGGTATTAAGTGGAATTTCCACCAGTTCCAGAGGCAGTTCAGGCGGGAGACGCTTGACGTACTCTTGCCAGCCTTCTTCGACCCAACGCGGCATGCGCGAGCCGACAGCAATCAATCGCACACGCACGGTATCACTTACTCGCCATGGGCTGCGCGACTTTGCTCTGCACCGCGCCAGAGGCGCTCCAGATCATAGAATTCACGGGTAGCCGGCAACATGACGTGCACCACAACGTCACCCAGATCCAGCAGTGCCCATTCACCTGCTTCCAACCCTTCACTACCCAAGGGCTGGACGCCGTTCTTCTTGACCTTTTCCACAACGTTATCCGCCAGTGATTTCACATGACGGCTCGAGGTGCCGCTGGCAATAACCATGACATCTGTGACGCTGGTCTTGTCGCGCACATCCAGCACGGTAATGTCTTGGGCTTTCATGTCTTCCAGCGCGTCAACCGCGAGCTGAACGAGTTGTTCACTTTGCATAACTACGTATAAACCTCATATTCAAGTCGTAGCACGGTACAGGCCATGCGTTTCGATATAGTTCATTACCGCGTCCGGCACGAGGAAACGTACCGACTTTCCTGCAGCAAGCAGGCCCCGTATTTGAGTGGCAGATACCGCCAGGGGCGTCTGCCAGATGTAGGTGATCTGCCCCGCTGGCCCGGAAAGCGCCTGGGGATCAGACTGCGTACGCGCAGCGATCAGATCACAGAGTGCCTGGGGTGGCTCGCTGTCCGCATCGGGACGCTGCAGGACCAGAATGTGGCAATGATCCAGGAGTTCAGTCCATCGATGCCATCCTGGCAATCCACAGAAGGCGTCCCAGCCCAACATCAGTAAAAGCTGTACATGTGGCCCCATATCCCGGCGCAGCGCTTCAAGCGTTTCGATCGTATAGGAGGGGCGTTCACGTCGAAACTCAATATCATCCACACGCAAATACTCGACACCTTCAACGGCCAACCTGACCATTTCTAACCGCTGCTGAGCCGAAACCTGCGGAGCGTTACGATGAGGTGGACGCGCCCCGGGAATCAGCCGCAACTCATCAAGCCCGAGCTGTTCGGCCACTTCCAGCGCACTGCGCAAATGGCCGATGTGAATCGGATCGAAAGTGCCGCCGAACAATCCGATACGTGTGACCATCAAGAACGAACTTGCCCGTCACCAAGGACGATATACTTTTCGCTGGTAAGACCTTCCAGCCCTACCGGTCCGCGGGCATGCAGCTTGTCGGTCGAAATTCCGATTTCTGCGCCGAGTCCATATTCAAACCCGTCGGCAAAGCATGTGGGCGCATTGACCATCACGGAACTTGAATCCACTTCCGCCAGGAACTGCCGCGAACGACCCAAGTGCTCCGTTACAATGGCATCGGTGTGATGCGAGCCATAATGGTTAATATGTGTAATAGCCTCTTCGATGTCGGCCACTACCTTGATTGACAGCACAGGAGCCAGATATTCAGTACTCCAGTCCGCATCATGAGCAGGGACGGCATTGATGATATCACGCGTGCGCTCACATCCCCTGAGTTCCACGCCCTTTTCCCGCAACGAGGCAGCCATGTTCGGCAAAAAGGCATTGGCAACTGCGGCTTGCACCAGAAGAGTTTCCATCGCCCCGCAGATACCATAGCGATAGCACTTGGCATTGAGTGCAATGCGATGCGCCTTTTCCAGATCGGCATGCTCGTCCACATAAACATGGCAGATACCATCCAGGTGCTTGATCACAGGAACCCGAGCATCCTGACTGATTCGCTCGATCAGCCCTTTACCGCCCCGGGGAACGATCACATCTACATATTCGGGCATGGTGATCAGGGCACCAACCGCAGCACGATCCGTTGTTTCGACAACCTGAACCGCTGCTGCCGGCAGTCCTGCCGAAGCAAGCCCTTCCTGGATGCACAGCGCAATGGCCCGATTGGAGTGAATGGCTTCGGAGCCACCTCGCAGAATTGTGGCATTACCGGACTTCAGACACAGGCTGGCCGCATCGATGGTCACATTGGGACGTGACTCGTAAATGATGCCAATGACACCCAACGGGACACGCATCTTACCGATCTGGATACCTGAAGGGCGATAGCTCATATCACGGATAGCACCCACAAGATCCGGCAAGGCGGCGACCTGACGTAATCCAGCGATCATGCCATCGATACGCGCTGGGGTCAGCGCCAGACGATCCAGCAGTGCTGAGTCGAGTCCTGCTACGCGACCTGCAGCCAGATCTCTCTCATTGGCCTCAACCAGTAACGGTCGCGCACGATCCAGCGCATCTGCAACAGATAGAAGCGCATTGTTCTTCTGTGCAGTCGAAGCTCTGGCCAAAAGGCGCGAAGCTTCACGGGCCGCACGGCCCAAGCGGGTCATATAGTCGTGCACGGACTCGGTCATGGCAAAAATGAGTTTGGCTGAAAATTAAACAATTATACCGGGGTAAACCCAAGACGGACAGTCATGACATGCAGCCGTCATAGATTGAAAAGCTTTAACGCTTCAGCCCTGGACCCGAAACGGAAGCGCCTGGGTATTATCGAGACGGCGAACCGGTTCCTATTCCACATAACGCCTACTGAACCGCTCATCGCCAGATTAGTCGAAAACGCGTTATAGCAAAGGACCTACCCTCTCTCTCATGACAGCCTTTCTTGCCGACCTGAATGCCTGGTTAAGTGCGCATCCCCATTGGTTGGGAGCTGCCGTATTCATCACGGCCTTTCTCGAGTGCCTCGCACTGGCAGGCCTACTGGTGCCTGGCACCTTTGCCCTGTTTGGCATCAGCGTACTGGCAGGCAGCGGTGTGTTGGGTCTTAGCGAGACTCTTATCCTGGGCTACCTGGGTGGTCTGCTGGGGGATGCCGCCTCGTATTATCTGGGCAGACGATTCCATCAGAATATCCGGAGCCTTCCCGGGCTGCGCACCCATCCAGAATGGATTTCGTCAGCGGAGACCTTTTTCCAGCGCAACGGCATTACCAGCTTGTTGATAGGCCGCTTCATTGGGCCGCTGAGGCCCATGCTGCCCATGATTGCCGGAATGCTGGACATGCCTGTCATCCGCTTTACGGTCGTCAGCCTCATCGCCGCGGCAGGCTGGTCGGTTGTATACCTGCTCCCGGGCTGGATGACCGGTGCGGCCTTTCGCCTTCCTCTGCCGCCTGACTTCTGGCCCCAAGCCGGAATCATAGCCGGCAGTGCAGCCGTTTTGCTTGTATTCATCATGCATGCCACCTTGCGCGAGCGCAGCGGCTCGACCCTCATGATTGCTGTGCTGACCTTTGTGCTTCTGCTTGCCTTGTTACTGGGCTGGCAGCATTTGCGTTCGCTGGATGAAGGCATCATGACCCTCGTTCAGGAGCACCGGCAGCCCTACCTGAACAGTGTTGCGGTCATCATTACCCGCCTGGGCGACTTCCGAACCCAATTGGTTGCGGCAATCATTCTGATCGCGCTGCTGGGAGCGATGCGCCAGTGGCGCGGTATGTTCTTTTCCCTGGGCTCATTGCTGGGAACTGCGGTAGCCAACGGCACACTGAAAAACCTGCTGGCGCGAGCGCGTCCAGACATCCTGGCCGAACCACTGACAACCTATAGTTTGCCTAGCGGACATAGCTCGGCATCGTTTGCCTTCTTCCTGACCCTGGGTATTCTTGTCTCGCGCGGCCAATCCCCGCGAGTGAGACTGACATGGCTAGCCGTAGCCGCCCTGCCCGCTCTCACGATTGCCACAACGCGTGTCTACCTAGGCGTGCATTGGCCCACCGATGTCCTGGCAGGAGCACTGTTGGCGGGCAGTTTCTGCGCCCTGAGTCTGGCTGTCATGCAACGGCAGGCAAGGCTTCAGCCGCTGACGCTTCGCTTCTGGTGGATATTCATTCCAATCATACTCGCGGTCTTCACCTTTGCAGCCGCCTGGGCCTTGCCGGTTGCCATAGAACGCTATATGCCTGCTACGTAATAGCCCACCTCACTCCTGCAGGCTGGACAGCAGTTCATGAAGGCGATCCAGGCGCTCACCTGGATCGTCGAGCGAAAGCAGCTCGTTTTTCTGATCAGGCGTAAAAGGCAGCAGGTATCCTAGCTGGTAACCCAATTCGCGCTGCCCACTGGCCGTCCCATCCAGGTCCAGCGCAGCCACCATAGGATGCTCGGCCAATGCCTGCAACAGGGCCGCCAAGTCATCATGCTGATCGCTCAAAGGGCGCTCGGCCGGCTCGTCCAACCATTCAACCATACCTATAGTCAGCTGATCATCCTGAACTTCGGTATCCAACAGTCGAAACCGCCGTACACCCTCGACCCTGACGCCCAGCAACCCATTGGACTGCTGCTGCCAGTCCCTGACTACCGCTTCACAACCGAAGCCTCCTAGACGGGTTGGTGCAGCACCCACTTCCTCTCCTTCAAGGATAGTCACCACACCAAAACCGATGTTCTGCTTGAGACAGCGACTGATCATGTCGAGGTAGCGAGGCTCGAACAGCTGCAGATCCAAGGGGCAGCCTGGAAAAAGTGTGGTCGACAGGGGAAACAAGGGAAGCTTCATAAGGCATCTCGATCTATCGTCAGGATTGCCTATTGACGCCTTTAAGTCCGCCACGTGCAATGGCGGACCCGAAAAACGTCACATTTAGAAGCGATAAACTTCCGCACCCGTACGAATGGGAATGATCTTGGGAAGCTTTGCAGGTGCCTCAACTTCTTGAGCCACTTGTGTCCTGGACTGCCTGGAAGATGACTTGGCGGCCTTCCTGGAAGCCTGCTCAGCCGCAGTGACCGCACCGGATAGCTGCTTGGCCAGCTGCTGCAACAGAAGGCTCTGGGCTCTGACCTGATCTGCTTCTGTTCCGTTGTGATTCTCCTCAAGGTGAACCATCCGACTGCCCCTGAGCTTTTCATTACTATCCAGCAGATGCCAGCGTGCATCGAGCACAGCAGACTGCTTCGGGCCGGAGTCCAGGCGAGAAATCTCCAGTTCAACCATGATCTCAGGTTTGTACCCTTCGGGGGCATCTCCTATCACGATCCTGTTACTGTTGAGACGCCACGCCATCTGACGGAGCAGTACATGCTGCATATCATCAGTGAGAGAGCCTGCCCAGCGCGCCTTGCTGTCCGATAAGGAACCATCGGGGTGCCGCTGCAGCAGGGTGTCGTGCTGCAGATAATTGGCAATGTTCAGGCTGCGAATTTGCACGGCGGTGCCGGCCCTGGTTTTGGGGACCGAAGCCGTCCCGCTGTCCAGCTGATAATAATGAGCCGGATATAGGCTAGCGCAGCCGCCCAGACCCAAGGTCATGGTAGCTGCAAGCAATGCCATCAAACACGTTCGCTTCATTGAGTACCTACTGTCGAGCCACGTCCTGGCTGAAACCGATTACGTCGGACGAAAACAGACGGCGAATCATCCTAGAATTTTACGCCGTCTTCCAGCCAATCCGATCAAATCTCGACATCCAAGGCATCAACACGCTGGAAACCGCGTGGCAGTTTGTTGCCGCGACGCCCGCGCTCACCTCTGTAATGCTCAAGGTCATCGCCCTTGAGGGACAGGGTCCGCTTGCCTGCCTGCAACACCAGCTGACCACCTGGCGGTACGATGGCAAAGCCCACCATGTACTCCTCACGACTGGCGACCTTATCACCGGGAATCCCAATGATCTTGTTGCCTTTACCCTTGGCCAGCTGAGGCAGATCAGACACATTGAAGACCAGCAGACGCCCTTCAGTCGTAACTGCTGCAAGCAGATCCTGCTCAGCATTGCGAACCACCTTAGGCACCATGACCTGCGCCCCCGCCGGCAAGTTAATCAAGGCCTTGCCCGCCTTGTTCTTGGCCTGCAGATCTTCGCCTTTGACAACGAACCCATATCCTGCATCGGATGCCATGACATACAGCTGCCCGTCATCCGGCAGAAGTACCGTTTCGAACGTAGCGCCCGGCGGCGGCGTAAGACGCCCCGTCAAGGGCTCACCTTGTCCCCGCGCAGAAGGCAGCGAATGTGCAGCCAGTGAATAGCTTCGCCCTGTGGAGTCGATAAAGACGGCAAACTGATTGGATCGCCCTGGCGCCGCGGCCTTGAATCCATCTCCCGCCTTGTAGGAAAGGCCGGTGGCATCGATGTCGTGCCCTTTGGCGCTGCGAACCCATCCCTTTTCAGACAGGACAACCGTTACCGGCTCAGTAGGCATAAGTTCGGTTTCAGACAACGCGCGCGCTTCCGCACGCTCGACAATCGGCGAACGCCGCTCATCGCCATACGCCTCGGCATCCTGGATCAGCTCATCGCGCACCAGCTTGCGTAGCTTCTTGTCGCTGCCTAATAGCCCTTGAAGTCGCTTCTGCTCTTTGAGGAGTTCGTCCTGCTCGCTCTTGATCTTCATTTCCTCCAGGCGCGCCAGCTGACGCAGCCGGGTATCGAGGATGTAGTCAGCCTGGGTCTCGCTCAACCCGAAACGAGCCATCAGCACAGCCTTGGGCTGCTCCTCGGTACGGATGATATGAATCACTTCGTCCAGATTGAGGAAGGCGATCATCAAACCTTCGAGCAGATGCAAGCGGCGCTCGACCTTGTCCAGACGGAACTGCAGGCGACGGCGTACAGTGCCGATACGGTACGTCAACCACTCACCCAATACCTGCCGAAGGTTCTTGACCTGCGGCTTGCCATCCAACCCGATCACGTTGAGGTTTACGCGATAGCTGGACTCCAGATCGGTTGTGGCAAACAGATGCTGCATCAGCTCGTCGAGGTCGACCCGATTGGAGCGTGGCACCACAACAATACGGGTCGGGTTTTCATGGTCGGATTCGTCACGCAGGTCAGCGACCATCGGCAACTTTTTGGCTTGCATCTGGGCAGCGATCTGCTCCAGCACCTTGGCGCCCGACACCTGATGCGGCAGCGCTGTGATGACAACCTCGCCATCTTCCTTGCGGTATACGGCACGCATGCGTACGGAGCCGCGACCTGTCTCGTAAAGCTTCAGAAGATCCGCACGTGGGGTGACGATCTCTGCCTCGGTCGGAAAATCCGGACCTGGTACATGCTCGGTCAACTGATTAACCGTTGACTGCGGCTCATCCAGCAGACGGATACACGCGGCGGCGACTTCCCGAAGGTTATGGGGAGGAATATCGGTAGCCATCCCTACGGCGATACCGGTCGTGCCGTTGAGCAACAGATTGGGCAGCCGAGCAGGCAATACCGCGGGCTCATCCATGGTGCCGTCGAAATTGGGCACCCAATCCACAGTACCCTGCCCCAGCTCAGTCAGCAGGACTTCGGAATAGCGGGACAGCCGCGCCTCGGTATAACGCATGGCGGCAAACGACTTGGGATCGTCAGGGGCGCCCCAGTTGCCTTGGCCATCAACCAGTGGATACCGGTAGGAGAATGGCTGCGCCATGAGCACCATGGCCTCGTAGCAGGCACTGTCGCCATGCGGATGGTACTTACCCAGCACATCACCTACGGTACGGGCTGACTTTTTGTGCTTGGCATCGGCGCTCAGGCCAAGCTCGCTCATCGCATAAATGATGCGCCGCTGCACAGGCTTCAAACCGTCGCCGATATGAGGAAGGGCTCGGTCCATGATGACGTACATGGAATAATTCAGGTACGCCTGCTCGGTAAAATCGGCCAGCGAACGGCGTTCTACACCGTCCATACTCAGATCGAGAGAGTCGCTCATGCGGTTTACTCTTGTTTCGTATACTGGCGCAGCAGCAAGGTGCCGCCGCGCTGGGTGAATTCAAGTTGGCGCAGGGCGCTCATACCAAGCAGCACCTGATCACCATCGATATTGGGCGCAACCAGCGCACGTACGTCGTGCAGCACGATATCGCCCAATCGAAGCTCATTGATACGGGTACGCCAGCCTTCGGCCCGACCATTGGCTGTGCTCAACAGAACAGGGCCGCCATGGGGCAGTTTCAGCGTGGCCGCCAGCTCAGCTGACAGGGCAACATCAGTTGCGCCCGTATCGACTACAAAGGTGACGTCCTTGCCATTCAGCGATCCGTTGGCCAGAAAGTGTCCTGCACCATTACCGGCCAGACTAACCTCGATATAGCCATCGCCGTGCTGGGAAACAGGCACCTGATTAGGGTTCTGCCGCTGCAGCTCAAGGCCGCCAAACCAGTGCGCCAAGAGCCATAGCCCTGCCCCCCACGCAAGAAAGAGCATGACGCGTCCGGCACGCTGGCCTGCCGTCTGATGACTCACGGTGCGTCCCAGCCCGCGGCGGGTGCAGCGTAATGCAGAACGTAAGGCCGCTTGTCACCATCCTCGCGCGCCAGATCACCGGTATCCAGGCCAATCCAGGCGCCTCGCTCGTCTATCCATAGCGCCTCGGCCAATCCCCAGTTCTGCCGGTAATGCCGAACAGGGGCCAGCAGTGTTTTAGCGAATGACCAACAGCGTTCGGCAATACCCGACTCAGCGCTACGACGACAGAGTTGATGAGCCGCACGCTCCAGGGTAAAGAGCTTTCCGTGGTAATAGACCATGTCGGAAAAGTCGACAGGTAACGGGCCGCGCTTACCCAACGCAGGCGGAATCGGTGTGGTCCCCCCCTCGGCAAACATGACGCAGCTACCATGGCAGACCCACTTATCGCCCTGCTTGAACAGCGTCAGGATTCCGCGGCGCTGCCGCTCTGCTGCCAGCCAGATCTGCTGGCCATCCGGGCTTACAGAGACACCTTCATAAATGGAATTGAAGTGTGTAAGAAGACCATGACGGTTTGCCTGTGACATCAGGTTCCAAGGCAGCTTCAGCCAGGACTGACCACCCTGCACAGGATCGAGCAATACTGCCGCGTATCCTTCGCTGACCAGATAACGGTTACCCGCCTCATCACAGGTGATGCCCTCAAGATCGACCGTCCCGCCTCGCTTGTACTCCGCTAGGCGGACAAACAGGCGAAGGTTCCAAGGCAGCCCTGCTGAAGGCGGAGGGCCCGCCGAAATCGGATGAGCTTCGGCCTTCCAGATCTCGCCGCTCGAGTCCAGACGATAATATTGGTCATCGTCGCGATCCGATACCGTCCAGAATTCACCCTTGCACAGTGCCAGACCGGACAGATTGCCGCCTCGCATCCCTTCCACAGGATATTCTGCTTCCAGGCGCAGCTCTTCCGCTGCCCTGGCCTGCTGCAAACCGAGACCTAGCAGTATTAATAGAGCCCACAGGCGCCAATGCTTACTCAAACAAGCACCTCAGCCAGGTTCCCCTTGCTCTCCAGCCAGCTTTTGCGATCCCCAGAGCGTTTTTTTGCCAACAGCATATCCATGATTTCGAGCGTCCCAGGGGTGTCCTCGAGGGTAAGCTGCACCAGCCGTCGCGTATTGGGATCCATCGTGGTCTCACGCAACTGAAGCGGGTTCATCTCACCCAGTCCCTTGAATCTGGTCACCTGTGGCTTGCCACGCTTCTTCTCGGCCGCAAGGCGATCAAGGATACCGTCTCGCTCGGCCTCATCCAGCGCATAGTAGACCTCCTTACCCAGGTCAATCCGATACAGGGGAGGCATGGCGACATAGACATGCCCGGCCTCCACCAACGGTCGGAAGTGGCGCACAAACAGTGCACACAGCAGCGTGGCGATATGCAGACCGTCAGAGTCGGCATCCGCCAGGATGCAGATTTTACCGTACCGTAGCTGGGAAAGGTCCGCAGCACCGGGGTCCACGCCAATCGCAACCGCGATGTCATGAACCTCCTGGCTACCCAGAACCTCACCACCGTCGACTTCCCAGGTGTTCAGGATCTTGCCGCGCAACGGCATGATCGCCTGAAACTCCTTATTGCGAGCCTGCTTGGCGCTACCGCCTGCTGAGTCCCCTTCAACCAGGAACAGCTCACAGCGCAGCGGCTCCTGCCCTACGCAGTCCGCGAGCTTACCGGGCAGTGCGGGGCCTTGAGTGATCTTCTTACGCTCAACCTTCTTGCCAGCCTTCAGACGACGCCCGGCATTATTAATGGCCAGCTCAGCGACTTGCAGACCCAGCTCCGGATTGGCATTGAGCCAAAGGCTGAAGGCATCCTTAACGACGCCCGAGACGAACGCCGAAGCCTCACGCGAGGAGAGACGCTCCTTGGTCTGACCAGAGAACTGAGGCTCCTGCATCTTCATCGACAGGACGAAGGCGATGCGCTCCCAGATATCCTCGGGCGCAAGCTTGAGACCACGCGGCAAAAGATTGCGAAACTCGCAGAACTCACGAATGGCGTCGAGCAGCCCCTGACGCAGACCATTGACGTGCGTTCCGCCCTGGGCTGTAGGAATCAGGTTGACGTAGCTTTCCTGAACCGACTCGCCGCCTTCGGGCAGCCACAAAAGCGCCCAATCGACGGCTTCCTTGTCTGACGCCAGGCTGCCGAAGAACGGAGCCTCCGGCAGGCGTAAGGCGTCACCTACCGCATCAACCAGATAGGAGCGCAGGCCATCTTCATAATGCCACTCGATGCGCTCACCGCTGGCCTTGTCCTCGAAACTGACCGCAAGGCCAGGGCAGAGCACGGCCTTTGCCTTGAGAATATGCTTCAACCGGCTGACAGAAAACTTTGGCGAGTCAAAGTATTTGGGGTCAGGCCAGAAATGAACGCTGGTGCCGGTGTTGCGCTTGCCGACACTGCCCACTACGGCCAGCTCACTCGCCTTGAAGCCATCGGCAAATGCCATGGCATACTCGCTGCCATCACGCTTGACCTTGATCTCGACACGGGTGGACAGCGCATTCACTACAGAAATACCCACCCCGTGCAAGCCACCGGAGAACTGGTAGTTCTTGTTGGAAAACTTACCGCCGGCGTGCAGCTTGGTCAGAATCAATTCGACGCCTGAAACGCCTTCTTCCGGATGGATGTCGACCGGCATACCACGGCCGTCATCGAGCACTTCCAGGGAGTTATCCTCATGAAGGATGACCTGCACACTACGGGCATGACCGGCCAGCGCCTCGTCGACACTGTTGTCGATCACTTCCTGCGCCAGGTGATTGGGACGAGTCGTGTCGGTGTACATGCCCGGGCGCTTGCGCACCGGATCCAGTCCGGACAGGACCTCGATAGCTTCTGCGGTATAGGCGTTTTGCTGGGCCATAATCTCTATTTGAAAGTCGAAAAATCGATGCCATGCCACAAGACAGGCGAGAAACCGGCAAAGGACAATAGCGAAGGCAGCTTTTCAGCGAAGTTCTGGAAACCATGGTCTCCACCCGCTTCGATGCGCAATGCACATCCTTGATAAAGCGCCTGGGCGTCGCGATAGTCGAGCGTCTCGTCAGCCGTCTGCAGCCACACCTGGTAGCGGGAAGGATCCTGAGGCGCGCCCACATCGAGCGCCGCCAGCGCGTCAACGTGAGCGTCCGTCAATACCCACTCCTCACCGCTGTAATAGTTTTTCTGCGGCCCCCGATAAGCATCGATCAAACGCCAGGGGCGCACTGCCGGATTAACCAGTAGGGCCTTCAGGCCATAACGCTCGGCAAGAACGGTGGCATAGTAGCCGCCTAATGAACTGCCGACCAGTAAAGGCTGGTCCAAAGCAGCCAGAGATGTCTCAAGCTGAGACATGGCAATGACAGGGTCATAATGAAGATCAGGCACGCGAACGCACCCCTGCAGGCCGAGCCGCTGCATGCAGGCATGGAGCTGGCGGGCTTTGAGGGAAGCCGACGAGCTATTGAAGCCGTGGATATACAGTACAGAAGGCACTGGTTAATCCTGTATAAATAACCAGTGCTATATTAACCTTTTTTTGCCTCCTCTTGAAGGCCTATCGGCTAATAACCACTGCCCTGGAAATCCACATTGAAATCCACACCTTCTACCCGCGAGATGCCGGTTTCAATCGTACCGTCCGGTAATAGCCTGAGCCAGCGGTAGCCCGGGGCTTGCATGCCCACTTTGAAATCAATGCTGTTCGGCTCAAACTGCAGCCCTGTTGACGGTGATGCCAACAGGCGTACGCCGTTACGTATCTGATCGAATTCCTGATGGATATGGCCCCAGAGAATGACGCGCACCTGCGAATACCGATCCAGCACTTCAAAAAGCGCCTCAGGATTGAGAACCCCTAACGGCTCCATCCACTGGCAGCCCACCTGAACAGGGTGGTGATGGAAAGACACCAGCACGTGTCGATCCGGTGCTTCGCTCAGTGCCTTTTCGAGCAGCTCGAGCTGCTCCTGGTCGAACCGCCCGGGCACGGCACCATTAATAGTCGAATCCAGCATGATCAGCCGCCACTGCCCCATATCGAGCACGGGGTCCATGAGGTCTGTTCCGGCACAGAAGGTTTGCATTACCTTGACCTTGTCATGGTTGCCCGGCAACCAGCGGGCAGGCGCATCAAGGCAAGCCGTAAGCTCCTTGAAGGACTGGTAGGCCTCGGGCGTACTTTCCTGTGCCAGGTCTCCGCTGGCCAGTATCAGGTCTATCGTCGGCTGCTCGGCTCGTACGCGCTCTACAACCTGTTCCAGGCTATAGCGGGTATCCAACCCCAACAGGCGCCCCTCGGGAGAGGAAAACAGGTGACTATCGGTAAGCTGGACCACAAGCGGTGCAGCGAGGAAATCTGGCGACGTAGCCAAAGCCATCTCCTTGAATCGCGGCGTCTACAACAAATCAAAGTGTAGAGAGTGCATGTAAGCGCACCTAACAGATGGTGCACAGTTCACACTTGTAACCGATGAACTGTATGCCGACCCCTGTTTGACAAGGTATTACATCACGCAGCGACAAAAGGTCGTTTTACGGCAGCAGGCGACGGTAGCAGCATCAAATTAAATGCTAGCACAAAGCCATTATTTGCGTATCGATCCGTGGCTGGGAGTTTCTATGGCGGCGAGACACGCGCGCCGGAGGACAAAGCAGTAATCAGCGTTGCAGGACAGGTTCGGACTCGTGTCCGCATGCCATGCAGTGGCTCAACCATTCGCCTAGAAACAAATTCAGCTGCGTCTTTTCGTCAGGATGGTTCATCAGCTCGTTCGGATACGGATAGATTGCCTGTAACCGGCGGGTCGGCCCCGCGCTGATGACCTCTGCCATGCGTGCATCATGGTAAACACGCACTTCAAGCCTGGGCACAGGCAACCAGGGAAGCCCAAGCTCCTGGCTGACCTGCAGTGTTGTTGTATATGGACACGCCTCGGTCACTTCCAAGGCCAGTATGCCCAACAGCTTTTCTCCCTGCGAAAGCGCCACACGACGGGAAATCAGTGCCTCGCGCATCTTGGGAAGAAGCTGCATCAGTCGCAGATAGTTGGACTCGCACGTGGCCTGCAGCCCCGGCAAGTCAACTCGGTAGCGATCCCGCCCTTTCAAACCCATAAACCACGTACCTCGGCGCGATTGAGCGCCAGCCATTGCAAGGCAATCATTGCCGCTGCGTTATTGATTTTTCCATTCTTGACGGCGTCCAGCGCATCCTCGAAAGGCATGACGTGAACACGAATATCTTCCCCTTCTTCAGGCAAGCCGTGCACACCGCCAGCCTCGTCGCTGTCCACACGGGCCAGGAAGAGATGCACCAGCTCGTCACTGCCACCTGGAGAGGGGAAGTAAGTGGAGATGGGCCATAGCGATTGCAAGGCCAGACCAGCCTCTTCTTGCGCTTCGCGATGAGCGACCTCTTCGGGCACCTCATGGCTCTTGTCGATCAGCCCGGCTATCGGCTCAAGCAGCCACGGATTATCACTTTTATCGATGGCCCCAACCCTGAACTGCTCTACCAGCACTACCTTATCCCGCTTGGGATCGTAGGGCAGTACGCAGACCGCATCGTGCCGAACAAAAAGCTCCCGATCCAACCGGCGACCCATTTCGCCGGAAAACAACCGATGCCGTAAATATAGACGGTCTACGCGATAAAACCCTTTGAAACACTCTTCGCGGCGCTCAATTTCGAAGTCGCCTGGGGCTGACTTTACGTTTTCGCTCATCTAAGCCTCTCCGGACTTCAGTCGTGACAATCGCGCCATCCTAGCGTGACCGCTTGAAGGATGCAGCCCCTTGGCAGTACCGCCCGGAAGACAGGAAGATATGCGGATGACTGAACGGTTTGATGCCGAACTCATTGCACCGGATGCACTCGAAGCACATCCTGAGCACAGCCCCTCTACCTACCAAGGAGCCCCATGCGACTGTCCAAACTACTCGTTATCGCCAGCACGGCCGTTTTATTGAGTGCCTGCCAAAGCTTTTTCAAGCCTGACCTGAACGAACCGCTCAAGCCCAAGCGTGTGGCGTGGGAGCACCGTCCGGCGGGCTGCGCCAATGCTGACTGCCCCTTCGTCAATGTCGATACGCTGAAGTTCGACGATGAACACCTTAATGCGATCATCGAGCAAGCCTTGCTTGAGGAAACCCGACCGGAACCGGGAGCCCCGGTAGCACAGTCGCTGGACGCTTACGAGCAGGACTTCCTGCGCAATGCGCAGCCGCGCTGGAGCAGTTACCTGCAGGCCAACATACGCGAGCAGCATGACGGGCTGGTGATTGTCGAGCTGTCATCCTATCTGGACACAGGCGGTGCCCACGGCCAGCCGGGCCGCAGCATCATCAATTATGATCGTCAGCAAAAGAAAGTCCTGACGCTTCAGGACATCCTGGTGCCAGGACAGGAACAGGCTTTCTGGGATGTAGCCAAAACCGCCCACCAGGCATGGCTGATAGCCAACGGACTCAAGGACGACGGTGCCTTCGAGAAAGAATGGCCCTTCGTCAAGACATCCAACATTGCACTGGATTTCGGTGCCGTCACGCTGAAGTATGATGTCACCAGCATTGCGCCCTACTCCATGGGCCATCCGCTTATCAAGATTCCCTATCCCAAGCTGAACGGCATCGTGCGCCCTGAATACTTTCCAGGCCGCCGCGCGCTGTAAGCCTGCTAGCCTGGCGATGCGAATCGCCAGGCTACCGACTCCTACCGTGCAATCAGTCTCCCCAGCACCAACTGAAGTAGACCCGCCAGGATCAGCGCCGGCAGGGTTGCCCCCAGTACGGGCCAGAAAGCAGCAAGCAGATGATAGATCGCTACACCGCAGCCCCAGGCGATGAGGGTATCCCAGCGCAGCGTCGTCATGGCTACATGATCGGCGTGCTGGGTACGAAGGATAAAATGGTCGACCAGTACCACGCCAAAAAGTGGGGCGAATACCGACCCGATGAGCAGTAGAAAGTGCTCGTATTCAGCCAGGGCAACCTGCCACGCGATGAGTGTACACAGCACGCCGAAAGCCAGTGACAGATGCTCGACCTTGAGCCGAACCAAAATGCCGGAAGACACGGCAGCTGAATGAATAGCCGCAAATGTATTTTCCGACTCATCCAGCAGGATCAGCAGCAGGGGTATGCCTACGCCTGCGCCCGCCAGGGCCAGTAACAGAGCATTGGTCTGGCTTGCATCAGCGAAAGCCAGGGTATAGGCCACACCCAGTCCCATCAGCCAGAAGTTGCCCAGGCAGTAACCAATGGCCGTGCCGCCAAACACGCCAGCCTGCCCGCGGCCAAACCGAGCATAGTCGGCAATCAGTGGTAACCAGGACAGCGGCATGGCAATAGCGATATCGAATCCGGCTGCAAAATTCAGCGATCCATCACCAGGACGCGCCCACAGCGCAGCCAGATCTGCCTTGGAGAAAAAATTCCAGGTCAGCCAAATGCAGGCGGCCAGGAGCAGCCAAATACCCCAGCGGCGCAGAATGCGGCGAACGAAGGTAAGCGGACCGGCGACCGCCAGAATCGTGACCAGTACGCCGAATGTCAGCGTCCAGAAGACCGGATTGGCCAGCCAGCCACCCGCCCCCAGGTAACGGTCCGTTAGGAGAAGGGCTGCATCTCTCATAACCACCAGCTCGAAGCTGCCCCATCCTACCAGCTGCAGGATGTTTAGTACGGCAGGAACTACCGCACCGTAACGCCCAAGGCTCAGCTTGAGCGCCGACATGGCTGAAAGGCCGGTGCGGCTCCCGATGGTCCCAACAACGGCCAGGAGCAGTGAGCCGGCAACCGAACCACATAGAATCGTAAGCCAGCCCTGGGCAAGGCCAAGTCCGGGAGCCAGAAGCGCCCCGGTCTGAACCACCATGAGCCCGACGCTGAGCGAAAACCACAGGGAAAAGAAATCACGCCCGCCTAATACACGGCGTGCGTCAGGCACCACGATGTCGGGTGAATAGGTGCTAGTCGTACTCACGATAAACGATATCTCGGGTAATCAACGGGGACAGGCGCGCTTTTGAGTCGCCCGGAACATAACAAGAAGCCGCGCCCAGGGACGCGGCTTGGCACTACACAACAACGACCCGCGCGTTAAACCTGCTTGTAAATCACACTGCCCTCTTCCTTGAACCGTGCTGCCTGCTCCTGAAACCCGGCTTCGATGGCTCTTTGTTCATCGGTCAATCCATTCTCCTTGGCGTAATCACGCACTTCCTGAGTGATCTTCATGGAACAGAACTTGGGCCCGCACATCGAGCAGAAGTGCGCCACCTTGGCAGAGTCCTTGGGCAGGGTCTCGTCGTGGAAAGCACGCGCTGTGTCCGGGTCCAGGCCCAGGTTGAACTGGTCTTCCCAGCGAAATTCGAAGCGTGCCTTGCTTAGTGCGTTATCTCGGATCTGGGCGCCAGGATGACCCTTGGCGAGGTCAGCGGCGTGGGCAGCGATCTTATAAGTGATGATGCCGGTTTTGACGTCGTCCTTGTTGGGCAAGCCCAGGTGTTCCTTGGGCGTGACATAGCACAACATGGCACAGCCGAACCAACCGATCATGGCGGCGCCGATACCAGAAGTAATGTGGTCATAGCCGGGGGCGATGTCGGTGGTCAGGGGGCCAAGTGTGTAGAACGGCGCCTCGTCGCAGCATTCGAGCTGCTTGTCCATGTTTTCCTTGATCAGCTGCATCGGCACATGGCCCGGACCTTCGATCATGCACTGGACGTCATGCTTCCAGGCCAGCTTGGTCAGCTCGCCCAACGTTTCCAGCTCACCAAACTGGGCGGCATCATTGGCATCCGCAATAGAGCCAGGCCGCAGGCCATCCCCCAGGGAGAAGCTGACGTCATAAGCCTTCATGATTTCGCAGATTTCTTCGAAATGCGTATACAGGAAGTTCTCCTGGTGATGCGCCAGACACCACTTGGCCATGATGGAACCGCCGCGCGAAACGATACCGGTCACGCGCTTGGCCGTCAGCGGCACGTAGCGCAACAGTACCCCCGCATGAATGGTGAAGTAGTCCACGCCCTGTTCGGCCTGCTCGATAAGCGTGTCGCGGAAGATCTCCCAAGTCAGGTCCTCGGCTACACCACCGACTTTTTCCAGCGCCTGATAGATCGGAACCGTCCCGATCGGGACCGGACTGTTACGCAGGATCCACTCACGCGTCTCGTGAATATGCTTACCGGTAGACAGGTCCATCACCGTATCAGCGCCCCAGCGGATGCCCCAGGTCAGTTTTTCCACCTCTTCCTCGATTGAGGACCCCAGCGCACTGTTACCGATGTTGCCGTTGATCTTCACCAGGAAGTTGCGGCCGATAATCATCGGCTCCAGTTCAATATGGTTGATGTTTGCAGGGATGATGGCGCGGCCACGGGCCACTTCGTCCCGGACGAACTCCGCGGTAATTTCTTTCGGGATGGCAGCACCAAAGCTTTGCCCGCCGTGTTGCTGCGTCAAAAGACCCGCCTCCCGAGCCACCTGAAGCTTCATGCTCTCGCGAAGGGCAATGTATTCCATTTCCGGCGTGATGATGCCTTTCCTGGCGTAATGCATCTGACTGACGTTGTGCCCTGCCTTGGCCCGTCGTGGAGTCCGAACATGGGCGAACCGCAGGGCGTCAAGGGCCGGATCATCCAGGCGAGCACGCCCGAACTCGGAGGAAAGCCCCGGTAGAATCTCGGTGTCACCACGCTCATCGATCCAGCGCGAGCGAACATCCGGCAGTCCCTTGCGTAGATCGATGCGTACGTCAGGGTCCGTATACGGGCCTGATGTGTCGTAGACAAATACCGGCGCATTCTTCTCGCCGCCGAACGCGGTTGGCGTGTCAGCCAGACGGATCTCACGAACCGGCACGCGGATATCCGGCCGGGAGCCGGTCAGGTAGACCTTTCGGGAATTGGGAAACGGCTGGGTGGACTGGCGATCGACCTGAGTGAAATCGGTGACATTGTTCTGCTTGTTCATCGAGGCTCTCCTGGTAGGCACGGTGCCGGGGAAGAACCTGATACACAGGAACAGGCGGATGCCTGCAAGGTGGTCTGTTCGAGCGAACAGACCTCTTGTTCCCTACGCGGGTTGGCACGTCGCACGCGACGAGTCTAGCCCGATCAGGTTCAACGGGATCCGGGACTACCCGATCTCAGCGCTTCGTATGACGCACCCCGACAAGAACGTCTGCAGTGTAAACACAGAATGCGTTACCCGCCAGGAAACTTCACAGCATATTTTCTCTCGTATGGCCGATACGGCTACACTCGCCCTACAACATGGAAAGCTATGCCAGGACCTCACATGCTGCGTATCGTTCTCTTTTCAACCCTGAGCTGTGCCTGCAGCCTGGTCATGGCTCAGTCAGTAGAGCCGGCTACCACACAGAACGGACTGGTCGCGGTTTACCAGGAAGCCCTCAGCAACAACTCCGATCTGGCAGCCGAGCGTGCCGGCCTTGCCGCGCAGCGGGAAGCCATTCCGCAAGCCCGTGCAGGCCTGCTACCACAGCTCAGCTTGGGCGCTCAAGTCAATGACACCCATATGAGTCTGGGGCTGAAACAGAACGACACATTAGGGATTGCAGAAGGTCGCTATAAGAGTGATCGCAGCAGTCAGATGATCCAGGCCAACCTCAGCCAGCCGCTGTTCCGGGCAGATCGTTGGTTTCAACTCCAGGCAGCCAAGGCCGGTACGGAACAGGCCGAGTACCAGTTTTCAGCTGCCCAGCAGAACCTGATCCTGCAAACGGCGGAGGGTTACTTCAGCGCCTTGCGTGCCCAAGATGCCCTGGCGACTGCCAGGGCTGAGGAGGCAGCCCTCTTCCGCCAGCTCGACCAGACCCGGGAGCGGTTCAAGGTGGGGCTAACGGACGAGACCGATGTACTCCAGGCCCAGGCCAGTTATGACACAGCCAAGGCCAACAGCTCTCTGGCTTCGCGTAATGTCCAGGATGCCTTTCAGGGGCTGGTCCGTCTGACCAACCGGGAGTACAACGCGCTCGAAGGTATTCGCCACGATCTGCCGATCCTGCCACCCATGCCCAACGATGCCAAGGCCTGGGTCGATCGCGCCGTGGCGCAGAACCTCCAGCTGCTGGCCTCCAACTCAGCCGTAGACACGGCGCAGGAAACCTTGCGCCAGCGCAAGGCCGGACACTTACCCACCGTAGATGCGGTGGCGCGCTACCAGCGCGGCGACAATGACGCTTTCAACCTGCCCAACCCGGGTGTCGATATTTTCGACAGCCCCGTCAGCCAGCGCAGCATAGGCGTGCAGATAAACGTACCTATTTATACCGGCGGACTGACCAGCTCCCAGGTACGCGAAGCCTATCAGCGGCTGGACCAGAGCGAGCAGCAGCGCGAGAGCATGCGCCGTGAAGTGGTGCAAAATACGCGCAATTATCATCGTGCCATCAACACCGATGTCGAACAGATCGCGGCACGCAAGCAGAACATTGCGTCCAGCCAGCGCGCTCTCGAAGCGACCCAGATCGCTTATCAAGTAGGCACACGCAGTATCGTTGATGTACTCGACATACAGCGCCAGCTCTATAACGCCGTTCGTGAATACAACAATGCTCGCTATGACTATATCCTGGATAACCTGCGCCTGAAGCAGTCAGCCGGCCTTCTGAGCCCGAACGACCTGCTTGAGCTGTCGCGCTATTTGAAACCTGACTACGATCCGGACCGTGACTTCCTGCCTCCGGATCTGGCCAAACCCATCAGTATGACGCAGCGCCCCTCGTTAAGACCCTGACGAATGCCTGATCAACCGATCCAGCCCATCCAGCAGGCGCTGCAAGGCGCCCTGGTTGGCTTTGAGTACAGCCAGTCCGCCCTGCCGCATCTGGCCGGCTACATGCTCATCCATCAGCAGCAGCTGGAGCGCCTCAGCAATATCCTCGGCGCTCCTTACATCACGCAAGGCCTGCGCATCGCGCAGTTGCGCCGCGATGTCCAGAAAGTTAAATACATGCGGTCCGGAAAGAACCGGCTTACCCAGGGCTGCCGGCTCCAGAAGATTATGCCCGCCCCGCTCGATCAGGCTACCTCCTACAAAAGCGACATCCGCTGCGGCATATAAGAAGAGCAACTCGCCCATCGTATCGCCTAGGTAAACGGCCGTGTCGTGAGCAACCGGCTCGTCCTTCGAGCGGCGCGCAGTGCTCAACTGGCTCTGCTGACAATGCTTGTAAACATCATCGAAACGCTCAGGATGACGCGGCACCAGTATCATCAGCGCGTCAGGCAAGTGCTGGCGTAACCGCGTATGGGCCGCCAGAAGAATCTCGTCCTCGCCGGCATGGGTACTGGCTGCAATCCAGACAGGGCGATGTCCCCAGGCCTCTCGCAACACCTCTGCACGACTAATCAGCGCCGGATCGATACTCAGGTCGAATTTGATGGATCCTGTCACAGTGACACACTCAGGCCGGGCCCCAAGCGAGGTAAACCGCCCGGCCTCCGCCGGTGTCTGGACCGCGATCCAGTCCATGGATGACAGCATGGGGCGCGTGACACCCTCCAGACGACCATATCCTTTTGCCGATCGTGCAGACAGGCGGGCATTGGCCAGTGCTACCGGAATCCCTCGACGGGAGCACTGATAGATATAGTTGGGCCAGAGCTCAGTCTCCATAATGACAGCTAGCGTCGGTCGTACATGATCCAGAAATCGTGCGACTGCACAGGGCACATCATAAGGTAGATAACAATGCTGGACCTGGTCACCAAACAGCGCCCGAATTCGCTCTGAACCGGTAGGCGTCATACAAGTTACCGTGACGGGCAAATCGGGGTGCCGTTCGATCAGAGCCCGTACCATTGGCGCAGCGGCAATACTTTCTCCCACTGAAACCGCATGTATCCAAAGACCACCAGGCCGCATGGGCGGAAGGCCAAGGGAAAACCGCTCCCCCATGCGCTGACGATAGAGCGGCGCCTTACGCGAGCGGAGCACTAAGCGCACGGCAATGAAAGGAAGAGCAATATAGAAAAGCAGGCTATAGAGAATTCTGTTCATGGCGGCGGAGCTTAGCCCGCTTTGCATGGAAAGGCGATGGCAAAGCCCTCTGTTGATCCTAGGACGGCCTTAACCAATGGCTTGCAGCTGCTCGGCAAAGTGCTCACCCAACCAGCGCGCCGCAGGCCCCTGGGGCTCGTCACGCCGCCAGACCAGCTCAACTACCAGCGGAGGTGGCGTCCAGTCACTGGCCAGCTCCACCAAGTGATTCAAGTAAGTAGGATAGCGGGCCACATGACGAGGCAGCCAGGCCCAACCAATGTCACGCATGACCAGTTCTGCTGTCACATAGAAACTGTCGGCTCGCCAGACGTGTGGACTGATCGGCTCGCCGCCCGGGTAACCGCTCTGATAAGGCGCAATGAGAATCTGCCGGTGCTGAGCCAGTTGCTGACGCGTGATGCGAGCATAGTGAGCTAAGGGATGACCTGCCCCACACACCGTAACCATCTCCACCAGACTAAGCCGCCTGCGCTCCAGGGCATCAGGCATGTGCTCGTGATGGAACATGAGGCCAAGGTCAGCTCGGCGATCAAGCAGCTTTCGCGCAACCTCTCCCTGGGCGCCACTGGCAAGCTGTACATCCAGAAAAGGATAGATCGCTGCCAGGGTCTCAAGGCTGTTGACGATAGGCTGATACGGCATCGCTTCATCATGAGCCAAGCGCAAGCGAGTTTCCTCGCCCTGCGTCAGCCCTAGCGCCCGACTTTCGAGGCGTTCACAATGCCTCAGAATTTCCCGCGCCTCATCAAGCAGCGCCCGTCCCGACTCGGTCAGCCGAGGCTGCCGTCCGCTGCTGCGCTCGAACAGCAGGACCCCAAGGTCTGCTTCCAGCAAGGCAATTGAGCTACTGATAGCTGACTGGGCGCGCCCTAATCGACGGGCCGCCGCAGAGAACGAACACGTCTCGGCCACACTCACAAACAGACGGACCTGATCCAGGCTCCACTGCATTACCTATCTCCATTACAGATAGGTAATCACTTTATCCCATCACAAGAAAAACTAGACTGGGCGTTTTCAATCAGGATGCTTCTTATGATCGGCTACATTTATCTGGCTATTGCTATCGCCGCTGAAATCGTTGCGACAACCGCAATGAAGGCTTTGGATGGCTTCAACAAACCGCTCCCGCTGGTGCTGGTTATCGTTGGCTACGCCGTTGCCATTGGTTTTCTTTCTCAGGTGGTCAAAATCATTCCAGTCGGTATTGCTTACGCCATCTGGTCAGGCATGGGAATCGTGTTGGTCAGCATAGCGGCTGCCGTCATCTACAAGCAGACACTTGATCTGGCCGCCATACTGGGCATGGGTCTTATCATCCTGGGCGTTATCGTCATTCAACTGTTTTCAAAGAGTACAGGACATTGACCTGAGACCTACGCCTGCAATCGCCTCACGTTATACTGCACGCCTGTTTTTGAAAGAGTCCTGCACATGAGCCCAGCACTGAGCACCGATATTCTGATCGTCGGCGGAGGCATTGCCGGCCTGTGGCTGAACGCCCGTCTACGCCGAGCGGGTTTTGCCACAATCCTGATCGAGTCGGGCACCCTGGGGGGCGGGCAAAGCATGAAGTCCCAGGGCATTATCCATGGCGGTGCCAAATATGCCCTGCACGGCGCGCTGACAGGTGCTTCGGAGGCCATTGCCGAAATGCCTCGCCGCTGGCGCGACAGCTTGGCCGGGACGGGCGAGCTGGATCTGCAGGGTGTCCGCATCCTTTCGGAAGCACATTATCTCTGGTCTCCCGGCACGCTCGCCGGCAACCTCACCAGCTTTTTTGCAAGCAAGGCCGTTCGCGGTCGAGTCGAGCCCGTCAAGGGATCGGACCTGCCTCCTGCCCTGCAGGATCGTGCCTTCAAGGGCAAGGCCTATCGCTTGGCAGAGCTGGTATTGGATGTGCCGAGCCTCATTGCGCGTCTGGCAGAGCTGGCAGGTGACAGCGTGATGAAAGGACAACGCCTTGACCCCATCCTTGAGGATGGGCAACTGGTGGGGCTGATCGTGGACGGCCAGCCTATCCGCGCTCAGCGAGTAGTACTGAGCTCAGGCGGAGGCACCGAAGCCCTGCTACGTGACCTGGGCCTTGAGCAACCGGCCATGCAGCGCCGCCCATTGCATATGGTGCTGGTCAAGGCGCCTACACTCAAACCACTTTATGCCCACTGCCTGGGCGGCGGTTCGAAGCCCCGTATTACAGTGACCACACACCCCTCAGCTGACGGGCAATGGGTCTGGTACTTGGGAGGTGAACTGGCTGAAGCCGAAGGTGTAGCACGTTCAGAAGACGAGCAGATTGCAGTGGCTCGTCATGAACTGGAAAAGCTGCTGCCCTGGATAGACCTCTCCCAAGCGCGGTGGGCCACCTTGCGGGTAGACCGTGCAGAGCCGGCACAATCCAGCATGGCCCGTCCAGATAATGCCTTTGTGGCGGAACACGGCAATTTACTGGTCGGCTGGCCAACCAAACTGGCCCTGGCGCCCGATTTTTCTGATCGAGTCTTTGCGGTCCTTGAGCGAGAAGGTATTCGCCCCGGTACGCACCCCGCCCTTCCTCCGCACCCTATGCCACCGATGGGTATCCCAGTTTGGGAGGCGCTGTTGCCATGAAAACCTTGCACGATTACTACCGCCCCCTGGGCGCGACCGGACTCATGGTTTCACCACTGGGGCTTGGTACCGTGAAGCTGGGCCGTGATCAGGGTGTGAAATATCCTAATGGCTTCACGATTCCTGATGACCGTGAAGCTGCTGACCTACTGACCCTTGCCCATGAGCTTGGTATCAACCTCATCGATACTGCTCCCGCCTATGGTCATAGCGAAGAACGCCTTGGCAAGCTGCTCAAGGGGCAACGCGACAATTGGGTTATCGTCAGCAAAGTGGGAGAAGAGTTCGAGTCCGGCCAATCACGATACGACTTCAGTGCTCAGCACACTCGGTTTTCCGTCGAGCGCAGCCTGAGGCGATTGGGGACCGACTGCATTGACTTGGTACTCGTACACTCCAACGGACACGATCTCGATATTCTGGAGCACTCAGATGTCTACACGACCCTGGAGACGCTCAAGCGCGAGGGCTCCATTCGCGCTTTCGGCCTTTCCGGCAAGACAGTAGAGGGTGGCCTGCTGGCGCTCGACAAAGGCGATTGCGCCATGGTGACGTACAACCTCAACGAGCAGAGCGAGCGGCCGGTCATCGACCATGCGACCGCTATTGGCAAGGCGATTCTCATCAAAAAGGCGCTGGCCAGCGGACATGTCTGTCTTGGGAGTGGCGTGGACCCCGTCCAGGCCAGTTTTGAACTGGTACTTGGTCATCCAGGAGTGGCCAGCGCTATCATCGGAACCATCAATCCGTTGCACCTGTCGCATAATGTCCGTGTCGCTGCTAGCGTGATCGAGTCCAGACGTTAACGCGCACGGGGCATCCATGATAACAATTTCAGGAGTCTGCCATGCCTCAACTCATTGCGCGTCAGAACCCCAAGGCATTCAAGACCCTGCCGCTGCTGGTTGAAGGCAGCCCGGAAAAGCTGGTTTACCAGGCCTTGGGCCAACCCCTGAATTTCAACGAGGTGCTGGAGCGCCGCCGTCCGATTGTCGTCGAAGATGAACAACGCTTTTCACTTGAGCTGGCAAACCTGGGCGTTTCGGTCAGGATCACGCTGAACTGGCAAGGGCATGATCATTGGCTATTGGTCCGTCAGAAGCGGGTCGATCGTGGCGATACCGTACTGAAACTGATATCCGGTTACGTACCTGCCCATGAGCTTAACCTTCCACTGCTTACGGCCGTTCAAGAAGTGGCTGAAGAATGCCTATTTGAAACCCCCGACGGCTGGCTACAGGGCCGTTTTACCGAAACCTGGTTGCCTACGCCTTACGAGGGAGCACTGAAGTACCGGGAAAACGGCCATTTCACCCTCACCCCTCGTACCGGGGCCGCACGTCCTGTCCAGTGCGGCAGTCTAGCGCTGATCGAGCGGCCACGCGCTTACGTGCATACGCCTACCGCATCGCTGCAGCTGGTCTATGACATGCAGATGGAGCTACCCAAGGATATCCGCACGCCCAGTCTTTTCCATGTGGATGACAAGGTGGAGGATGGACAGCTCATCGCACGCCTGGACAGGCGCCGCCCGGATATTTATCTGCTGGCAGTGGATCAGGGTCGTCCTACCGGCGAGCTGTTTACCTTACACGAGGGGCAACGCCAGCCTGTAAGCACCCGAGGCCTCTGGCTCTCGGAAAGCTTTGCCGAACAGCGCGGCTGGCTCGTGCATGAAGAACGGGTACGCTGGCAGGATTGGCTGAGCCGCCTGGGCACAGTCAAGGAGAAGGCGTCCTGACGGACGCCGTTTGTATCAGGAGCTTCCGCGAATTCGCTCGACAATCGCGGTGGTTGAACTGTTTTCGACGACGCCCAATACCTTTACTTCACCACCATAGGCTTGAACCAGGGGTGCTCCTACTACCTCATCGACGCTCTTGTAATCTCCGCCCTTTACCAGTACATCGGGCTTTACCTGCTTGAGCAGCTCCTCGGGAGTGCTTTCGCTGAAAGGAATGACCCAATCCACCGCGCCCAAGCCGGCCAACACCGCCATTCGACGATCGACAGTATTGATAGGCCGGCCCGGCCCCTTCAGGCGGGTTACGGATGCGTCATCGTTCACCGCTACAATCAGGCGGTCACCCAGTGCACGTGCCTGCTCAAGATAAGCTACATGACCAGCATGGAGGATATCGAAGCAGCCGTTGGTGAAAACAATTTTCTCGCCATGGGCACGTGCATCCTCAATAGCAACCTGCAACTGTTCCAGAGCCAATACCCCTCGCTCCGAGCCTTCCTCTCGCTGCACCGCACGGCGAAGCTCTGGAGCGCTGATTGCAGCAGTGCCCAGCTTGCCCACTACAATACCTGCAGCAAGGTTCGCCAGAGCGACCGCATTGTGCAGCTCCTCACCCGCAGCCAGCGCGGCCGCCAGAGTCGAAATAACGGTATCGCCCGCGCCGGTTACATCGAAGACCTCCCGTGCACGAGCGGGCAGATGGAACGGCTGCTGGTCAGGCCGCAGCAGCGTCATCCCGTTTTCGCCACGGGTTACCAGCAGTGCCCCCAGCTCCAGGTCAGCGATCAGTTTGCAGCCTTTGGCGACCAGATCAGCTTCGTCGGTGCAAGGTCCTACAATCGCCTCGAACTCGCTTAAGTTGGGCGTAATCAGGCTGGCGCCCCGGTAGATCGAAAAATCCTTGCCTTTGGGATCTGCCAGTACCGGAATATTGCGAGCACGGGCCAGCTGGATCAGGTCCTGATGGTTTCTGAGCGCGCCTTTGCCGTAGTCGGAAAGGACCAGCACCTTTACACCTGCCAGCATGGAGCGCGTATCTGCTGCTAACGCTTGGGTATCGGTCTTGAATGATTCTTCAAAATCGACACGCAGTAGTTGCTGGTGACGGCTCATGATCCGCAGCTTGACGATGGTCGGCTGTCCGGCAATACGCTGAAAACGTGCCTCGACCTTGGCGGCCTTCAGGCTGTCAGCCAAGGCGTCGGCGGCCTCGTCCTGGCCTGTTACACCGACCAGATAAGCCGGTGCCCCCAAGGCAGCAATATTGAGCGCCACGTTGGCAGCACCACCGGGGCGATCTTCATTCTGATCAACCCGTACGACAGGCACAGGCGCCTCGGGCGAGATTCGCGACGTTGCACCATGCCAATAACGATCGAGCATGACATCGCCGACCACGAGCACGGGGGCTTGATCAAAACGGGGCATGGTCAGCTTCATGGAAAGACTCCAAACGTCAAAACGGCGGCGATGATACCACAGGGTTAAATCAGTCCCCGAGCGGCCCATGCCTCAGATCTTTTACGAAAAACAGCTCATGACGGCGAACAGCTTTACGAAAAAATTCGTCCTCTCCCGTCACTGGCCATCGACGCCCTGTCAAAACAGACTGAAGCAGTCGGCGCAAACGTTTCTTGAGTGGTGGCGGAACAAGCAGATCATGCTGCATGCCCAGCGCCATGGCCTTATCGAGCTGAGTCTCCGCACTCAACACTGGACTCCAGACAGGTAGCATCGGCAAAGGCTCGATGGCCGGCGGCAATGCGATACCGTTACCCGACGGTCCCATGGGCCAGCGGTCGTTGTCGTGCAGGTGGTTCGCATAAAGCAACGCCGTATCTGGCTTCCAGCTACTGAACTGGATGGCCTCCTCTACCGCCTGGGCTGCCTGAACATGGTCCGCATGAGGGTCCAGCTGGGGATGGGGAAACACCATTACTTCCGGCTGAAAATGTTCGATGAGCGCAACCAGGTCGGCAATCAGATTATTCCAGGAGGGTTGCCCGTCCGTGTCACCCGGAAGACGCAACGGATTAAAGCGCCGTACCGGACGAATATCTACATCACCTGACTCGCGTGAGCCAAACGCCTGCTCTGGCGCAGCATGCATGGCCGGTAGCTGAAGGCAAAAATAGCCCAGCTGAACGCAACGCGTCATGGGTACACCGCCCCATAGCGGTACAGCCAGGCTGTCCCATGTCCGCAAGCGTCCTTTGAGCCTGGCTGCTTCAGCAGTACTGAGGCCAAGTCGCTCATAGTACTCGGCCTCGATCTCTCCTTGCGTCAAGGTAACAATCGAAGCCTCGGCACAACCACTGTAAAGGCCGAACGCAGCCAACTCCGCATCGTCCGCATGGGGCGCAATTACCATTACACGTTTGGAGGCATAATCTGGATTTGAAAACCCATGCAGTGTCATAGAACCAACGACCCGGCAAAAACGGCCCCGGACAGATACTCGCCCTTCACGCAAGGCCTCGGAAAAGCCTGACAGGTTAAGGTAGCGGCGACCCTGTACGCCCCGCTCGAAATCCTGACGATCCTCCTGGCTACCGGCACGAATCACAACGTAAGGGTCGAACAAGTGGCCTAAAAAGCCTGCCTTGATTTCGCATTCCAATACCAGGGATTGCAACTCATCTGAAAGCTCATGTCCTTTCAACGTCAAGACGTTGTCCGTGATCTCGATCGGCAGGCGTACACTGCTCTCAGGAAAGTCATACCGGTAATCATCATGTGGCGCATAGAACAGATGATCCGCGAACCAGGCCTCATGAACAATCCAGACAGCCACTATCGCAAGAGGTACCAGCCACCAAGGCAGCACCTGTACAAACGCAGCACCGAGCAAAGCAAGCAGAAACAACGCAATGATACCTAGTGCGATCCGCTTATGGCGCCGGTGCCGCTTGAGTAACCTTTGTTTACGCGCACTCATCACTTCACCTTGTGGACCGGCACTCGGTTGCACCAGCGATCCTTGTACTCACGATCCGCACGGCCAAACGAAAAGCGCAAGTCCTTGCCTAGCGCACGAGCCTCCTCCCAGGCCGCCTGGGTATTGAGGAAGCTCAGTACACTGCCCGGACTGAAGTCTCGACTTTCCGGCGCCACACCACCATTAACGTATTCAACACTGATCCACCGAGGGGATTCGACACGGTAAAGCACCTGAATGGCAGCTGGAGCATCGTCCAGAAAGATGACGGAACCCATCATGAATTCGCGTAACAGCGAAAAAACGTCAACCAGATGAGCTTTGGCAGGCACCTCGAAGGCCCAACGGCGCTCGAACAGATCGGCATAGAACGCTGCCAGTTCTGCTGGTGTGAAGTCACTGACAGGCCGAACCTGCCCACCCGCCTCTTCCAGCAGACGCAACTCGCGGCGCTGGTTGTAACGAAACTTCTTTGAAAGCTCCTCCGGCGCACGTGCAATTGCCAGACATTCTTTTTGCTGACGTGCAGTCGAGATATGCGCGGCACTTAGCGAAGATAAATACCGGGCCTTCTGGCGCAGCGGAGCCTGAGCATTCTCCTGAGCTGGCAGAATGATTTCTGCGTTCCCCAGGTCGAAGTAGTCACGTTTACCCTTGCGCTTGAGCACATCGCGAGACAGCGCAATGTGCCCATCCCAGCACGCTACCGCCATCTGCAGCTCGCCGCTGGCTGGCCATCCCAGATAGCGGACCGGAAGCCCAACCAGATCAGACAGGCGTGCAACGATCTCTGGATGGGTGGCAACACTGCCTCCCCATGTTTGCCACGCCCGGGCATAGGCTGGCGCATCAATCTCAACCCAGCCCCGCTCACGCCACGCCCTAAACAACCCCATCATGAAACGTGTGTGCCTTCTTCATCGAGTGTCGTTGCGCCTTTTTCAACCTGACTGTTATGCAGGCGGGCATAATAGCCATTCTGCGCCAATAGCTCGGCATGCGTACCACGTTCCACGATACGCCCCTGATCCATGACTAGAATCAGATCGGCCTTTTCAATGGTGCTCAGCCGGTGCGCAATCACCAATGTGGTTCGGCCAGTCATAACCCTGTCCAGCGCCGCCTGGATATGCCGCTCGGATTCGGTATCCAATGCAGAGGTGGCTTCATCCAGGATCAGCAGGGGCGCATTCTTCAAAAGCGCCCGTGCAATGGCCAGACGCTGACGCTGACCGCCCGAAAGCAGTACACCGTTCTCACCGACCAGTGTTTCATAACCCTCAGGCAAACGCTGGATGAATTCGTCGGCATAGGCGGCCTTGGCAGCTTCGAGCACCTGCTCGAATGGCGCACCAGCCAGATCACCATAAGCAATATTATTGGTGACCGTGTCGTTGAACAGCGTGACCTGCTGTGTCACTAGAGCAATGTGCCGACGCAGATTGGGCAACCGATAACGCTGGATGTCCAGATCATCCAGCAGAATCTGGCCCTGCGTGTGCTGATAGAAACGGGGAATCAGGTTGGCCAGTGTCGACTTTCCGCTGCCCGAGCGTCCTACCAGCGCCACCATTTGCCCAGGTTCCGCCACGAACGAGATATCGTCCAGAACCGGCTTTTCGGTACCGGGATAGGTGAAGTTCAGATTCCTGACTTCCAGACGCCCTTGCGCTCGAGCTCGCTCTTCAGTTCCTTCGTCCACTTCCGGGACTTCATCCAACTGCTCGAAAATGCTTTCAGCACCTGCGACGCCACGCTGGATCGTCGAGCTCACCTCGGATAACTGGCGAATGGGTTTGGGCAGCAGTCCCGCCATGGTGATGTAGGCGACCAGATCACCGGCCGATGAATCACCACGAAGATAAAGCACCAGGAACATCAAGGCGGCCATGGCGGTATAGATCAGCAGCTGCAACATCGGCGTATAAACCGCACCGGTTCTGTTCATGGTCAGCTGCTTTTGAGTATTGCTTTCGCTGGCCTCGAAGAACCGCTTACGCTCGTACGCCTCACCACCAAAGCTGCGAACCACGCGGTAGCCCTGAATGGCCTCGGACGTTACATGGGTAACATCTCCCATGGCCGACTGGATTTTCTTGCTCTGCTTGCGAAACTTGCGACTGGCGGATGTCACCATCATGGCAATAATAGGCAGGATAGCCAGCATCACGAGGGTCAATTTCCAGTTCATCCATAGTAGGGATGCGAACAGGAACACTACCGTCATCCCCTCTCGGATCACCACCTTAATCGCATCAGTCGCTGCGCCAGTTACCATGGTGACGTTGAAGGTGATACGAGAGATCAGGTGACCAGAGTTGTTCGCGTCGAAATACCGGTTGGGCAGTATCAACAGATGATTGAACAGTGCCACACGGAGATCGTGAACCAACCCCAGCGAAACCTTTGCAATAAAATAGTTGCCCAGAAACGAGCCGATGCCCTGCCAGGCAGCAATCAGGATAATGAGAAGCGGAACAGCCTGCAGCAGATGCAGCTCGCCGATAACAGGCCAGCCAGGAAACATCGACGCGTTCGGGTTGTTCAGGCCATCGACGAAATATTTGAGAATTCCGGCCAGCATGGGCTGAGTCGAGGCAAAGATCAGAAAGCCTACGATACTGAGGGCAAACTGTCCGATGTAGGGACGCACATAGCCTAAGAGGCGTAGATAGATTTTGAGACTTGAATGCTCTGCACGCGGGGACGTAGGAGTCGTCTGCATGATTGAAATAACTGTCTTGAGTAAACGGCCGATATTATCACGTCCAACTCTGCATATCAGAAACGAACATGGTAGTACTCCAAATAGGAGCATCGGTACGTAATAAGATCGATAGTATTGGCATGAGATACCAATACCTTACATGGCACAGCTTCTTGGACTTCTTGCGATTTCCTTACCTTCATTGCGGCTAGGCATCACTAGAAGATGAGTTAAGATGCACGTCCCAGACTTGACGGAAGCAACATGCAACAGCTTGAAAAGACAGACTACCTGAAACTCCGCGAGGCGGCGCACGTCATAGAAGCGGACCAGTACGGTGACAAGGTGTTGCAATTGACCGATGGCAGCTTCCTTAAGCTATTCAGGCGCAAGCGGTTACTGACTTCAGCTGCGTTTTATCCCTACGCACAACGGTTTGCAGACAATGCCAGCCAGTTGCAACGACGTCATATTCAAACGCCTACCATTATCGGGGTATATCGCGTCGCCGCGATCGAGCGGGATATCGTTCACTATTTACCATTACCTGGACAAACGATCCGACAGCTATTCAATAATGATGAGCCAGAAAAGCTCAAAACCGAACTGGGTCGCTTTGTAGCCTTGTTACATGAGCAAGGTGTTTATTTCCGCTCGCTCCACCTAGGCAACATTGTTCAGACGCCAGCATATGAATTGGGCCTGATCGATATAGCCGACCTGCGCTGCCAGTCACGCTCATTGTCACAGCGTTTGCGACTACGCAATTTCAACCATCTGTTGCGCTATGAAAACGACAGGGCTTGGTTGATGACGGATGATGGCCGAGCCTTTTTCAATGCCTATCTGGCTCACTCATCCATCGTTTTTACACGCAAGACCCTCAGACATCAGTTAAACCTGCCCAGAGAGTTCTTCCAGTGACTTCTCATGTATCAGGAACCGTAGCGCCACCACCTCGTACTGAGAAACTTTCTCTCTGGATTGTCCGCTTCGTACTGCCCGTGGGCTGGCTAGCACTTTTGACAGGCATGTTCTGGATTGGCGATCGCTCGCTTTATCACAAGTTGTTCTATGTTTTTCTGGCTTTCCCGACATTGGTAGCCGTTTCGTTGACTCCTTCTCAGTTGCGTCAACTATTCCAAAGCCCATTGCTACGGGCGTATGTGCTTTTTGCACTCTATGTGTCGCTCAGTCTGGCTTGGTCGCCCAACAGCGGTGAGCTGTCGTTGATCAAGTACCCGCTCTATGTGCTCATGATGCTTCTCGCCACAGCCCTGATGGCAAGGCATTACCCAGACCTTATGATAAAAACCACGCTCCTGGGCGCCGTACTGGCTTCGCTTAGCGCCCTACTGACATTACTTTGGTACGTTAAAGAGGGCGCGCATGGCCGTCTTGAAGGTTATGGAGCGCTTTATAATCCGCTACTGACAACTCACATTTATGGCTTCTACGCAGCCTTCTGGCTGGCCACTTGGTGCTCCAAGATACGCATAAGCTCCTGGATCACACTGCCCGCCCTTGCAGTGGTACTTTTGTTGATTCTTTGTACGGGCTCGCGGACTCCCTTGTTTGCGCTTGCGATGAGTATGCTCTGGCTCAGTTTCGCACATCCCAACCGGCGAACGCTTTTTATCGTCGGCAGCGTCATTATAGGATTTGTTGGACTGATATTGATTGACCCAAGCCTAGTCACCCAGCGCGGAGCCTCTTTCCGGCCCGCCATATGGGCTGATGCCTGGCGGCAAATTCAGCAGGACTTCTGGCTCGGGCACGGCTTCGATGCAGCCATGCGTATTGACTTGCCAGAAGTAGGTCATATGTTGGCGGATCCACATAACCTGAGCCTTGGCGTCATGTATCAAACTGGCCTGACCGGCCTTGCGTTGTGGATGGTGCTTTATCTAACTGCGCTGGTACAAGGCTGGCGTTTACGCCGTGAGCCTGCCGTACTCATCACCGGCACGCTTGTAGTATTTGGCTTGGCGGCAGGTATGACAGAAGGAAGCTCTTTTCTTTCTCGCCCCAAGGAGCACTGGTTTCTAGTATGGATCCCGCTGGCTTTACTTAACGTAGCCGTCATTTATCACCTCACTGCCCGAAAGCCTCAGGCAGTGAATGAAGTCTAGTGAGTTGGAACCATCAGCCGCAAAAGGCCACGCACCGTCTTGCGTGTCCAGGCCTGAATGGGAATGTCTCGTAGCAGCGCCCTGGCCAATGGCTTGTTTCGGCTGGATGCCTTGAGAAACATGGAATTCAGGAATTGCGTTTTAACCTGCCCATAAGCAGGATGATCACTGAATCGCTCATAAGTTTTCAGTACATTCTCGACCATGAACGGCAAATTCTTGTATGTATTGCTTTCATGCTTTCGATAAAGCGCAAGCACCTCATCCAGAATATCAATGTAATATCCCGCCTGCGTAATTTTGAGCGTGATATAGAGATCTTCAAGACGGATGCTAGGGTCGAAACAGCCCACTCTCAATAATGCTTCCCGGCGAAACATGAGCGTAGCAGCCATTGGGCCTGGCTTGAGATCCAAAAAAAGGTCTTCGAAATTAAGCCTTCTGAACGGTAAATATCGATGCTTCTGCTGCTTTTCTGGATAGAGTTGCCCGTGCGCGTCAATCAGGTCGATATTAGCGGCACAGATTCCCACCTCGGGCTTATCTTTGATGTACGTAACCTGTTGCTCGATGCGCTGGGGCAGCATGATATCATCCGACCCAAAAGGAACAATCAAGCCGCCAGAAGCCCGCTCAATCGCACCGTTTAGCGTACGGCTAAGTCCGATGTTTTGCTGCTGCCTGAAATCAAATCCGTACTCTTTTTGCAGACGCAAAATTCTTTGAACGCTATCGTCCGTAGAACCGTCATCAATCACTAAGAGCTCAATATGAGGATAGCTCTGCTTGAGGACGCTAAGAATGCTTGCCTCTATATATGGGGCATGGTTGTAGGATGCGATAATGACTGTCACTAACGGACAGTTTTCCTCTGATAGCCCTTCCTGACTGCTCATAGCTGATAGCTCCGTATTCAAAGCGCCTTGTTTCTTGAGCCTCCCTCAAAGCCAAGAAAGCGCATTGTTTATTTATTCACCCTACTCAGATGCTTTTTGATCTTCGATAGGTTTTTTTCGCCAACAGCCTTGCATAAGGCCGGCTCATCAAGCCACTTCCAAAGCATGTCCTGCGGTACTTCTATTCGAGAGCGCTCACATGCGTTTTCAAATGCCTTTTCCCACCAGGCAGGTCCGCAAGCACGGTCAAATTCATTGGAGTAAGGATAGCAGCCGTAAAGCAATTCACGTGCGAACTGCCGTTGCTCAGGCTTCAGATATGAGGTTCGGATTTTATAGAGCAATCGCTGCAAACCAGGCGGGCGCGGTAACTTATCCGAGACATTATCGATATCTGCTAGCGCAGCCTGGCCAAGCGGATCACTCCTGTGTTTGGCATACCAAGCGCAAACCTTAGCGCGAAAAAGCCGCTTGCGGCTCCAGTAGTGATGAATGATGTCGGTACACTCAGCCAGTCGGAGCTGCTTCTTACGCGCGGCCACTGCCAGCATGAACTCCTCTAGCGTGTATGCCTTAGGAGACTGGGCTCGGTAATGGTCCATTAGAAAAATCGAATGATCCAGCAAGTCAGCGTCGGAACGGCATAATCCTATAACGCCCGAGTTGGTCATAGGCATGTCATCATCGGCCAGCCCCTCCTGCTGCAGTGGACTTGCCAATGTCTGGTAAAGCAACCCTGACCGATCCTCGCCAAAGCAGGGACCGATGGCGTTACAGAGCAACGCTCCTGGCGCAACACGATCAAACAATGCCTGTGGAGATTGACGAAAAAAGGTGTCTGTATCGATTAAGATGGCTTTCTCGCTTGTATCCAGCACTTGTCTCAGCAATACATGTTTGGCACGGAAGTGATAATCGATAGGACGCGCCCACTCAGCCAACTGCTCTGCTGAAATGATATGGACGGTAACAGGCAGCTCGTCATAGATGAATTCACGATCACTGTATACATGAATTGCCAGCTTCGACAGGTTCGTTTTATCAAGGCGAGACAATGCACTGACGATGCTGAAAAAAGCTTCCTGATGATAGGTTTCTGAGCCGAACGCCAGGTATACCAAGCGGTTGGGCTCGAAGAATGAGGACATAGAGGGCTCCAATTACTGTACCCGCAAATCTAGAAGCAGAACGCCGGTTCAGCGTTGAAACCAAGGTAGCCAGCGATCGCGCCAGTTAGCTGGCTGCCGTTCACGCAACGGAGCTTCCAAAGCTTTGACAATATGCCTGCCTAAGGCCTGAAAACTGTAATGGGTTTGTGCGAGAGCCTGACCCTCTTGGGCAATACGCTCGGCAAGCTCGGCGTTTTGTCTAAGCAAGGCAAGCTTTTGTCTGAGCTCATCAACGGATGAATACAGCACAACATTCTGCATGTCGACGAAACCAAGCGCATTGTTTTCTACGCTCCCCTGATCGTAAGCGAACAGAACACAGCCACACGCCATGGCTTCGAAGTTCTTGATCATGTATTCACCCATACCTACATCAGCACTGACGAAGAACCGGATGCGATTCAGCATTTCTCGGTATTCATCGCCTGACTCAGTACGCGTAACGGTGAGCGGTTCAACCTTACCCAGCTCTTCCAAAAGCTGTTTACGTCCACTATAGGCAACGCTTTTAAGACTTCCGACAAAACCGAGCTCAATGTCCCTGGGCACACCCATATTCCAGAGTCCTGCTGCGTCATAGCCTTTGGGAGCAAAGACAGCATCTACATTTTCCTGTTGCAAGCGTTGGGTCACGCCAGCACCCGAGCAAAGTACCCGGACCCAGGGCATCCGCCGGTAATACGCGCTGAACTTGCCGGTGTACTTACAGCGAATATAGTTCTGGTAGGCGTCATGCTCCAGTTCGACAAGGTTGGGCAAAGTCCGGATAAAACCGACTTGCTTGAGTTGTTTTTTGAAGCGCAGAAAAAGAACTACCCGCTCATAGCGCGCCAGATCGACATGCTCACGGAAGTAGCGCTTGAGGTTGGCTTGCTCCTCACTGTCCAACCACCGTAGATCACAGTCGCACTGCTCGGCTATAGCCTGGTATAGCGCATCCAGGATGACACGCTGCTCTTTTTGTACAAGCATCAATACTTTCATACGAGAGCGCCGGTCAATGACTGTTGGCGATAAACAGAGAACACATCATGAGTGTATTGCAGCCAGTTCTATATCTTTTGAAAGCTGCCTGATCATAGGCAAACGCCAGAAAGCAGCCCTACCCGCTTCGTCACTGAAACGATCATCCAACCGCTCCCGCATATGCTGAACACACGCACTCTGCTGACTTGGACTTAGGCGTGATAAGTGCATCAACCCGCCACTCAGCGCTTCGGTATCCCGCAGAGGGAATAGCAAACCGACACCATCGATGATTTCACGTGCGCCGCCACAAGCGGTTGCAATAATGGGTACGCCTGCCGCCATGGCTTCCAGCAGTACCATCCCAAAGGGTTCGTGATCGGAGCTCAATGCAAACGCATCGAAGGCCTTGAAATAGCATCGCGCATCGGCTACCTGCCCCAGAAACACTACACGATCAGCAATAGCAAGTTCACGAGCCAGGTCTTTGAGTTCTTCCTCCAGTCGGCCCTTCCCCACAATAGCCAGCAGAGCGTGTGCGGGGAGAGAAGGAAGCGCTTGGGCAAAGCCCTTTAGTAGAGTGGCTTGATCCTTGTCCGGATGCAGCCGCCCTACGTTTCCTACAATCCAGGCATCCTGAGGTAACTTCAAAGCCTCTCGCGCCTGCTCACCATGTAGTACCTGGCCCTGTATCGCAGCAACATCGATACGGTTGTATAGCGTTTCAATGTAATCGGCTGGCCATTTGGTCAAACGCTGTCGGAGCTCATCACGAACGGCATCGGAAACCGCCAGAAGTCTTAGCCGTTTGCTCATGGCATTGGCGAAGAGCCTACGCCCCAAGCGATCGTAATCTCCAAAGGCGTGATGGACGCCGATGACAGGTAGTTTGGTAGCCAGGCAGGCAATCCAGATCGGCTTGAAGCGATGGGCAATGATGAACCGTATGCCTCTGGAGCGAACAATCTCTCGCAGTGCACGGATAGCACCAAGCTTCAATCCACGAATATCCTTGGAGCTGTACTCCATGAACAGCACCTCATCCGAGGCGCACTGGGTGGCAACCTCGGCATCGGCAGCGCCGGTCAGAAAGACTGTCGTGACCCGATAGCCTGTTCCCTTGAACAGGCTTGCGTATTGCCGGGCACAATCCAGAAAGGGACCATCATAGCCATGGCAAAATTGTAAAACCCTTGGTTCAGCTGATCGAGTCATAGGCATCCGCACCGTCTTTGACTACGAGGATGTCTTCCATGATCAGGTATTGCAAATCCGATCCGTAGAACATATCGAGCGCATCAGTCGGTGAGCAGATCATCGGCTCACCACGACGATTCAATGAGGTGTTCAACGAAACGCCGTTGCCCGTCAGGTTTTCCAGCTCCTTCATCAGGTCATACCAGCGTGGATTGTGTCGACGCTCCAGCACCTGGGCGCGGGAAGTACCGTCCTCATGGACAACCTCGCCTACACGGTTTTTCCACTCTTCGTTGACCTCAAAGGTAAACGTCATGAAGGGTGAAGGATGGTCGACTTTGAGCATCTCATGTGCCACGGTGTCGAGCATCGAAGGGCAGAAAGGTCTCCACCGTTCGCGAAACTTGATCTGCTCATTGATACGGTCGGCCACACCCGGAACGCTCGGGCAGCCAATGATGGAACGGCCGCCCAGCGCACGCGGGCCGAACTCCATGCGGCCCTGGAACCAGGCCACCGGATTGCCGTCCACCATGATTTTAGCGATACGCTGGGGGACGTCGTCGAGCTTGCGCCACTTGGGTGCATTAGGGTGACGGGCACAGGCGGCAATTACGTCCTCGTTACTATAGGACGGCCCGAGGTAGACGTGTTCCATTTTCTCGACCGGCACACCGCGCTGGTGCGATACGTAGGCTGCCGCACCGACTGCCGTTCCTGCATCACCAGACGCCGGCTGAACGAACAGCTCCTTGACCTCTGGACGCGCAATAATCTTCTGGTTGAGCTTGACGTTCAAGGCGCAGCCGCCAGCAAAGGCAATCTTGCCGGCTTCCTTGATGATATCGCCCAGGTAGTAATCCATCATCTCCAGCGCCAGCTTTTCGAAGAGCGCTTGCATGCTGGCTGCATAATGAATATAGGGATCATCGGCGATATCCCCTTCCCGCTTCGGGCCAAGCCACTCGATCAGCTTGGGCGAGAAGTAGTAGCCCTTGCCCTTTTCTTTATAGCGACGGAAGCCGATGACGTTAGCGTAATCGGTATTGATGATCAGCTCGCCGTTCTCGAATTTCGCCAGCCTGGAGAAATCATACTTGCTTGCGTCGCCATAGGGTGCCATCCCCATGACCTTGAATTCGCCATCAAGCATTTCAAAGCCGAGGAATTCAGTAATCGCACCGTAGAGCCCACCCAGGGAGTCCGGATCATAGAACTCCTTGATTTTGTGGATCCTACCGTTCTCGCCATAGCCAAAAAAGGTAGTCGCGTACTCACCCTTGCCATCAATGCCTAGAATGGCGGTCTTTTCAGTAAAACCGGAGCAATGGTAGGCACTGGAGGCATGGGCCAGGTGATGCTCGACAGGCTCGATCTTGATTTTTTTCAAATCAAAGCCCAACTGCTGCAGGCACCACTGGATGCGCTTGTGGTAGCGCTTGTAGCGGCGATTACCAAAGAGAATGGCATCCAATGCGCGATCAGGGGCATAGGCATAGCGTTTGGCATAATGCCAGCGAGCCTCACCAAACAGGCTAATCGGCGCAAATGGAATAGCTACGACATCTACATCCTTTGGCTTGATACCGGCCTGCTCCAGGCAGAATTTGGCCGACTCATAGGGCATGCGGTTCTTGGCATGCTTGTCACGCACGAAGCGCTCTTCTTCAGCCGCCGCGATCAACTTGCCGTCGATATAAAGTGCAGCGGAAGGATCATGGCTCAGGGCGCCGGACAGGCCCAGAATCGTCAATGCCACAGGTTCAACCTCTAGAGTAATCATCCCTGCGCCCAGGCAGGGATGGAATGCGTTCATCAAGCAGCCGGTACAGGGCACTGCTCTTGGGCCAGTTCCGCAGAAAGCGCTCACGATCTCGTGCAAAGGCTTTCTCAAATTGCTGCTGGCTCGTGTGCTGAGTCATGGCATCCAGGTCGATCAATGACCAGTGATCACCATTCCAGAGCACATTATTCCCTTTTAAATCGCCATGACTGATTCGTTCGCGAATCAGTCCCTCAAAAAGAACATCCAGCGCGGCCAAGTCTTGCTCAGGTGGGGCGCTATCCCGGTACGGCTCAAAGCGCGCCAGTATATCCTGCCCTGACGCATAATCGGTAATCAGGTAGGCACGCCGGCGCAAACCTAGCCAGCGCTTTTCCATTACGCCCAAGGGTTTAGGCGTGTCGATGCCCAGAAAGCGCAGGCGATTCCCCTGGATCCAGCTATGCCAGGCGCGGCTGGGCCGCCAAAAGCGCGTCAACCAATGCCCAAAGCCCTTGATGTTATAGCGCTTCAGAATATAAATATTCCCAGCATGCTCCACACGCGCCACCGTGGCGGCGCCGCCATCCTTGTAGCGGTGTCCCTGGGCAATGAAACGGTCTGGATCGGCCAACAGCGGTTCCACCACCGCCTCGCTGTCCCGGCGCATGGCCAGGATGCCTTCACTGGATCGGCTCACTTTGAACAGGCTGCAATCTCGTCCGGCTTTTTCCAGAAAGTCTTTTAGGCGCCATGTGCGAATGCGGATCGCTTCCTGCTGGATCGCTTCCGGTCTCAGGGCATGCTCGCCATTCACCAGCAGGTAATGCACCAGCAACTCTTCGATATAGGCGTCAAACCGGGCAGGCAGCTGTCCGAAAAAGACGCCTAGGTTTTGCATAACCTGCTTTTGAGGAAGGGGCTTTCCCTGGGACTCGGCGTGAATGTCAGCCCCATCTATAACGTAGATGTTCCCGTCCTGTTGAAGAAGGTTGTCCAGATGCAAGTCGTCCTGCCAGAGACCCTTGGCATGTAACTCGCCAATGGCAGCCAGCGACATCCCCAAGACGTCCTGCTGACTATCAGAAAGAGGAGGTTCCTGATCGACCCTTCGCCACAAGGCATCCAGGCTCACTGCGTTCTCCAGAAACTCAAACAGCAACCAGCCGCCCTTGTCGGCCTCGAAGCCTTCAGCCACAACAGCCGGCGTTGTCAGCTGGTTGTCGATCAGTAAACGGCAACCTTCACGCTCACGCGTATAGTGTCGCTCCGAGCGAGCGCCTACAAACAGCTTGGCCAGCACCGAGCGGCCCTGCCACCGAGCCTCACCTACATAGCGTTGTCCAGGTAACACGCGCAGGAGTGATATCAGAGTCAGCGAGCCCTCAGGCAATTCAATCTGAACAGGCAGCGCTGGGGCTCGCCCAGACCGGGCTAGCTCATCCAGTTTCATGGACGCGCTTCCTTGCTGCGACGACGCACGCTGAGCTTGCGTAACCAAGTATCGACTTCACGGCTATCAGGCGCCATCTGTAGATAAGCCGCCAGGAACAGCCGGACTTCCGCCTCGCTCCAGACCGGTGCGCGCCTTAGTAACGGCTCCAGGTCCTTAACCCTGTCCTTACGCCCTAATAGCAACAGGCGTGTTTTTTCAAGGTCAATTAGGCGCGTTAGAAACCCGCTTTCCTGCTCCTGAAGAAAGATGTGCTTGGGATAAAAACAGCCATGAATACGCCCCGCTGCATGCAGGGTTCTGGCAAGTACGCCTATAGCCGCCAGGAGCGTATGGCGTGTCCGCTCGGGTAGCTCTGGCCATTCGGCCAGCCAGCTATCCAGATCCCGCCATCCATCCAATGCTCGCGTCAGCAGAATGGCCTGCCGTTCATTCCCTACCTTGCGCTCGCCAAAGAACGAAGCTTCCAGTGCCGGAATACCGAGCGTGCTGTAACGCTGGATGTTACGAAACTCCCGAGCAAAGGTGGGCTCTCCCAGGGGGTGAAGCAGTTCATGCGTCAGGTAATTGCTTTGACGCTTGAGGAAATAGGACGCCTCGTCGAGATCGAGCCGGTAGACGGTGCTCCAGCCGCCACGCCTGGCGTTAGGCTCGTCGACCGCCTCCAGCTGAAGCGACCAGAGCGCTTCGAACGTTGAGAGCCCGTGCCGCTCTAGTATGGCGGCATCTTTGGCAGACAGGAAATCGCTCATTCGCGCCCCTTGAAGTAATTCAATACATGTACGATTCGCTCCTTGTCGGAGTCTCTTAGCCGCTGCCGCCCCTTGTAACGCAAGTAGAATCGCAGCCGCTGCGTACGTGAAAGCTTGTATTTAGCGACCTTATCCAGGCAGGCCAAATCCTTGATGATGCGTCGCCTGAGCCAGGAACCAAACCAAAAGGCCCCTGCCGGACAATCGATGAGGTACAGCGTACCGGCTTGATCAACCAGCAGATTGCGCCACTTCAAATCATTATGAGCGAAGTGATGGTCATGCATGGTGCGAGTAGCACGTGCTAACTGCAGGCTCAACTGATCGACCCAGGCCGGATCACTCAAGCGCGGATCATCGTGATTGGCCATGACAGCCAGGTCATCGGTCTGGGGAATTTCACGAGTTATCATGGCGCCGCGGGTAAATTGTCCGCCTGAGCGCTCAAGTCCCCAGGCCACGACAGGCGCTGTTGGAATACCCCATCTGGCAAAGCGTTTAAGATTTTGCCACTCAGACTTGACGCGAGGACGGCCCATATACCGACGCAGGCCCTTGCCTGCGCCGGTATAGCGCTTAACGTAATAACGAATCCCCTCATAAGTGACACGTATCACTTCAGACAGAGGGTCATTGGTCAAATGCTCGCCTTGCAAGGTGAATACCCGTTCAAGACTGGCAAACTCCGCTATATGCTCTACAGAGGGATCAATACGCCACTGGGCCATCAGAGCCTGTCTCCGTAACGCTGCTTGCGTTCGTAGAGCCGTTCGGCCTTGCGCTGCAATCGCTGCAGGAGCGCGGCCTCTTCTCGCAGAATCTGCCGCAATGGCCGCTGAAAATACACACGAAGAAACCTCAGGAAATCCCGCTGAGTCAGCCCGATACCCAGTGCAGAGAAATACAGACCAGCCAGGTCCTTGTCGCGCCAGCGTCTAGGCACCTGGTCTCGCGTATGAGCGCGATGCAGGTCGATGAGTGACAGCCTCAATGTACCCGGCTCAACGGGCCGATCGGTATGCAATAGAAAGTGACAGATGTAGCAGTCTCGATGGTTGACCCCTGCACGGTGCATCGTGCCTGTCATCTTGGCCACCTCATCGATCAGAGCCCATTTGGTACTCGCCTTGGGAGGCTGAACAGGCCAAGCCAGCGTGTAGTCTTCCAGGCTGACGGTAGGTGCCAATTCCTCCGTGATAATGAAAGAGTGCTGCTCGGCCGGGTTACTGCCTCGCTCACCAAAAGCCACGGCGTTCATGGTAGGCACACCAGCCTCATGCAGGCGCTGCAAAGCCTGCCACTCCTGCCCCGCACCCAGTACCGGCTGTTTCAACTGCAACAAGTTTTTGGCAATTTCACCCCATCCAATCCCTCGATGGATTTTGACGAAATACCCCTTGCCATTGACTTCGGTACGCAGGGTACGTCGCCCTTCCAACTCCCGAAAAACTTCTCCCTGAAGCGCTTCTACCGCTTCAAAGGCATCGCGACCCGCCCACAGGGAGCGAAAAGGCTCTTCAAGCACAAGCTTCACAAGCGCGGCTCCAGAATGACATCAGCCGCCCGCTCGGGCATGCTGTACAGATCGGCAGTCTCGGCATAAGCGAGGGCATTACGGGACCATGCAGTGCGCTGCGAATCATCGCTTAGCATGTCGGCCAACAGGGTATTGAGCTGCTCCTGCTCAAATGGGCTAGGCACTACCCGGCCGCAGTCGGCGTCCGTGATGTAGTGAGCATAGCCACAGACATCGGTCACCAGCACAGGCAAACCGGCCACCAATGCCTCCAGCAGTACCGTTCCCGTGTTCTCGTTATAAGCTGGGTGAATCAACAGATCCGCCCCCAAAAGAAAACGCGGGATATCGCTGCGTCCCTTGAGGATATCCACCTGATCGGAAATGCCCAGCGCCTTGGTCTGCAACAGAAACGGCTTGGGATCGTCCTGCCCGATAACAATCAGGCGCACCCGTTTCTTGAGTGCCTTGGGAAGCGAGGCGACTGCTCGCAGAGAGCGATCCAGCCCCTTGGTCTTAAAGCCCGAACCGATCTGCACAACCAGCAGTGACGTAGCGTCCAGACCGAACTCCTGGCGAAACGCCTTGCGTATTTCTTCGGCATTGGGCGGTGCGCGGCGGTCTGCTGCGATACCAGGCGGAAGCAGATGAAAACGCTCGGCAGGCGTCCCGTAGTGCTTGACGAAGAACGGCTGCTGGACCTCCGAGATCATCAGAACCTGGGTCTTGGACTCGGGCGCAAACACGGCCCGCTCGTACTCGGCAAAATGACGATAGCGACTCCACTTGCGGTACAGCGGGTTACGCAGTGTCTGCGCCTTTTCCTCAAAGCAGGGATCGGCCGCGTAATACACGTCCAGACCAGGCATCTTGTTGAAGCCAATGATGCGATCCACTGGATCATTGGTCAGATCGCGCTGGAACCAGGCTGTAAACTTTTCATTGCGCTTGTGGTTGAACAGCGCCTTGGCCGATCCAACGCGCACGTCGAATCCGTCAGGTACAGGACCCTCCCAGATCAACGTATAGACACGAATGGAGTGACCACGACGCTGGCACTCCTGGGCAATGCGCATGAAGTCACGCTGTAGCCCCCCGAAGGGAAAGTATTTGTAAAGAACAAAAGCCAGACGCATCAGCATATGCCCATAAAAAATAGCGGATCACCGTGGCAGGTGATGATGTTCAAACCTGTCGAACCATGATAACTCAGCACAAACGCTGTCCTTTGCTGGACAGCATCGCTTCCAGAGAGGCGAAAACCCGTGCCGGATTGACACGCGAGAAGCACAAGGGCTGTTCTTCGGAAATATCAAACAGTCTCCGGTCGTCCTCAGTGGGAGCGTAGGTACACTGCTTCTGCAGGCAAGGCGCACAGACCCAGTCGCTGGTGAGGTGCACCTGGGAACGACCATAGGCACCCGTCAGTCTGGCATCGGTCGGCCCGAACAGTGACAGTGTCGGCACATCCAGCGCAGCAGCCAGATGCCCCAGTCCTGTATCGACTGCCACGCAAGCGCTGGCGCCAGCCAGTACGCGGGACACCCCAGCCAATGACATCTTGGGGAGAACTGACACATGTTCAAGTCCCGAGGCGATACGTTCTGCTCTTTCTCGCTCGACATCATTTCCCCACGGTAAGCTTACCAGCACTCCGAGCTGCCGAGCCGCTTCAGCCAGCTCACGCCAATAGCGCTCCGGCCAGTGCTTGGTCGCCCAGGTCGTTCCATGCAGAAACAATACATAAGGTCCGCTTGCCTGGGGCTCGGCAAGACGTGTGCGATCCAGGCCGTAATCGCCAGTGGACTCTGGCAAGGGATAGCTCAGGGCCTGAGCAAACAGTTGCCTGAGTCGTTCGACGGCATGCTGCCCCCAGGCAACCTGGCAGGTTCGGTCATAAAACCGGCTTGCGAGCGGCTCGCGAATCGACTCGCGCGAAAGCCCCACCACCGGCGCTTTGACGTACCGAGTCAACCATGCACTTTTCAGAAGCCCCTGGGCATCGATCACCACATCGTAGTGAGTATCTCGCAGACGCTCCTTAAAGCGCGACCACTCTCCGTTTTTCAGTGTCTGGAAAAGGTTTTTACGCCACCGGCGAATCGCTACAGGAATGACTTGAGACACCGCTGGGTGCCAGGATGGAATCTCGGCAAAGCCTTCTTCAACAACCCAGTCGAAGCGGATTCCCGGAAACGCGCGACTGGCATCCGTCAGAGCCGGCAACGTATGAATCACATCGCCCAATGACGATGTCTTGATCAAAAGCACCCGCACTTATTCCACCTCGACAGGATCAGCAACCAGTTGATCCAGTGCACGCAGCACGGCAGCAGGCTCCAGAAGACGCATGCAGTTGTAGTGTCCGAATCGACAGGTCCGATCAAAACACGGGCTGCACTCAATACCCAACCGTACGACCTCAACCTCTTCGGCCAGGGGTGGTGTAAAACCTGGGGACGTCGATCCATAGACCGCCACCAGTGGGCGATCCAGTGCGGCGGCGACATGCATGAGGCCAGAATCGTTGCTGACTACTGCCGACGCGCAGGACATAAGGTCGATAGCCTCGGCCAGTGCCGTCTGACCCGCCAGGTTCATGACCTCTTCGCGCAGGCCTGGAATCAACCGCTCGCGGATTTCCTCGCAGCCTGCATTATCCTTTTGCGAGCCGAACAGCCAGACCTGCCACCCTGCCCTGATCTTTACATTGGCCACCTCAGCGTAGTGAGCCGCTGGCCAGCGCTTGGATTCACCAAACTCGGCACCTGGACATAACGCCAACACCGGCCTGTCCAGCTCCAGGCCAAACTTGCCAAGTGCCGCGTCGCGGCTGGCAGACTCGATTCGCAGTTGGGGATGTGGATAAGGCTTGGGCAACTCAGCCCCAGGCGGATAGGCCAGTGCGATAAAGCGCTCAATCATCAGCGGGTAGCGCGCCTTATCCAGTGTTCGTATGTCATTGAGCAGGCCGAAACGCATCTCGCCGCGCCAGCCGGTGCGCTTGGGAATGCCCGCAAAATAGGGAACCAGGGCCGACTTGAGCGAATTTGGCAGCAGAATGGCCTGATCGTACTGACCGCGCAGACTACGACCGATACGCCGACGCGTTGCCAGCTCAAAAGCACCATGCCCAAGCGGAAAACTCAGCGCCGAGCGTACTTCGGGCATCCGCTCAAGCAGAGGACGGCTCCAATCAGGCGCCAGCACATCAATGGCACAACCGGGATGAAGCGCCTGCAGACTCTTGAACAGCGTCTGCGCCATCACCATGTCGCCGACCCAGGAAGGACCGATTATCAGAATTCTCATAGGCTCACGCTACAACGTACAAGGCTCATAGTATCTACCATGAGCCTTGTACGTGCGGCTTATTTCACTGCGGTACGCCACTCGGCATGGCTATCAGTCTTGCCGGTGACCAGATCGAAGTAGGCCTTTTGCAGCGTTTCGGTCACCGGACCACGGCGGCCGGCTCCGATGGTGCGTCCATCGACTTCACGGATGGGGGTCACTTCAGCGGCAGTACCAGTAAAGAATGCTTCATCCGCAATATAGACTTCGTCACGCGTAATACGCTTTTCAACCAATGCGTAGCCATGCTCCTTGGCCAGTGTCAGCACGGTGTTACGGGTGATGCCGTTGAGGCATGCCGTTACTTCAGGCGTGTAGATGACATTGTCCTTGATGATGAAGATATTCTCACCGGAGCCTTCAGCCACATAACCTTCCGGATCCAGCAGTAGGGCCTCGTCTGCACCGCCGGAAATGGCTTCCTGCAGTGCCAGCATCGAGTTGATGTAGTGTCCGTTGGCCTTTGCACGGGTCATGGAGATGTTCACGTGGTGACGGGTATAGGAGCTGGTACGTACCTTGATGCCCTGTTCCAGCGCCTCCTCACCCATGTAGGCGCCCCAGTGCCAGGCAGCCACGATCACATGCACCTTCAGACCGGTCGCACGCAGTCCCATGCCTTCCGATCCGTAGAACACCATCGGACGCAGATAGGCGCTTTCAAGGTTATTATCACGAATCACCGCACGGTGCGCTTCGTTGATCTCGTCTTTGGTGAAAGGCATCTTCATGCCCATGATGTGGGCGGAGTCGAACAGACGATCCGTGTGCGCCTGTAGACGGAAGATTGCTGTGCCCTGAGGGGTGTTGTAAGCGCGAACGCCTTCGAACACACCCATTCCATAATGCAGCGTATGGGTCAGAACATGGGTGGTCGCATCGCGCCACGGCACCATTTCACCGTCATACCAGATCACACCGTCACGATCGGACATCGACATAATTTGCAGCTCCTCAAGAATTCGATTCGTACTGCTGCGCAGCGAGTGGGTCGAGCGCAAGCGACTTCCAGATCCGCATGACGCCGTGTCGCTCGTCATGGAAGAGGCTGCCATCCACTACGCCTGCCTGCTTCTGCAGGGCTTGGCGGTGTGCGGCAGCACGGTAGGCTTTGTAAGCCTCTTGCAACAGATGGACATCTGGACTCGAGATCAATCCAGCCCGCTCCAGTTCTTCCAGAATGCGGATATTGTCGGTGAAGCGCAGCAGATCAGGATGCTGCCAGGACCAGACAAGAACCGCATATTGCACCATAAATTCAATATCGACGATACCGCCTGCATCCTGCTTGAGGTCAAATGCCCTGCCTGCCTCGAAGGCAATCGGCGACGATCCACCGGAGGTAGCCTTGGTTCCCAGGTTTTCCCGCATCTTCATCCGCATCTCACCGACCTCACGGCGCAGTGTAACCTCATCGCGGCGCCGGCTCAGGACAGCAGCCCGTACAGCCTCGAACCGTGCCGTGACGACTGGACAGCCGGCCAGCACCCGCGCCCGCACCAATGCTTGGTGCTCCCAAGTCCAGGCCTCGTTCTGCTGGTACTGCTCGAACGCCTTGATCGTACTGACCAGAAGCCCGGCAGCACCAGAAGGCCTTAGGCGCATGTCGACTTCATACAGCGTTCCGGCGGTGGTCGATGTGGTCAGGAAGTGGATGATGCGCTGACCGAGACGTGTATAGAACTGAGCACCATCAATAGGCTTGCCGCCATCCGTCTCGGCTAACGGATCACCATCGTGAATGAAGACAAGATCAAGGTCGGAACCGTGCCCTAACTCAATACCGCCCACCTTGCCGTAGCCTACGATCACGAAGTCCGGATCACATGGCGACCCATCGGCACGTTGCGGACGGCCATGGCGCTGAACCATCTGTCGCCAGGCCAGCTCAAGCACTTGATCAAGAATCGCCTCCGCCATCCAGGTCAGGTAATCACTGACCTTCATCAAGGCTAGCGTGCCTGCAATCTCGGACGCTGCCACTCGCAGTCCATGAGCGCGCTTGAAATGCCGGAGCATTTCCATCTGCTGCTCCAGATCATCCTCAGGGATGCGTGCCATCCGCTCCCGCAGCTCCGCGACCAGCTCAGGCTTTTGAGGTGGGCGATACAAGCGGCCCTCGTTAAGCAACTCATCCAGCAAGGCGGGGAAACGCGTGATTTGCTCTGCAATCCATACACTTGCACTGCAGAGCTGGAGCAGACGCTCCAGTGCTCCGGGGTTTTCGGTGAGCAGCACTAAGTATGCCGAGCGTCTGGCGACGGCCTCGATCAATGGTAGAACGCGATCCAGGGCTTGGTCGGGCTCGTCATGAGAAACAATCTGAGTCAACAGCCGAGGCATAAAGGCATCCAACCGTTCCCGCCCCATTCGCTGCATGGTCCGAACCTGACTGCTGCTGCGTAGCGCACACAACCGTGACCAGGCTGACTCAGGACTGCTCAAGCCTGCTTCCTTCAACTGCTGGATAGCTGCTGCATCCTCAAGGCTGCCTTCCCAGAGGGGTAGCCACTCCTGCCCAATTTCTGACTGACTGTCCGCTCCCTCGTCCGGGTCAGCAATAACCTGCTGAAAATGCCAGTTGATACGGGTGCGCCAATGGGTCAGCCGGCTTAAAAAAGCAGTCCAGCTATCGAAGCCCATCATGAAAGCTACCCGCTCACGATCCAGCTCGCTGTCAGGCAATTTCTGTGTTTGTCGGTCTCCAATCGCCTGTAGCGCATGTTCCACGTAGCGGAGAAAGCAGTATGCCTCTCGCATCTCCTCGGCTGCCTCGGCGGGAAGATAGCCCAGATCCTTCAGTACGCTCAGGATTACCAGCAATGGGCGCTGCTGCAGGCTTAGCTCCCGTCCGCCATGAATCAGCTGATAGGCCTGTGCAATAAATTCCACCTCTCGAATGCCGCCTGCGCCCAGCTTGATGTTGTCATCCATCCCACGGCGCCTGACCTCCTGCTGGATCAGTTGCTTCATGTTGCGCAGCGCTTCAATCGCCGAGAAGTCCAGGTAACGCCGGTAGACGAAGGGGCGCAACATGCTGAGCAGCTGCGCTCCGGCCTGCTGATCGCCTCCCACAACGCGCGCCTTGATCATGGCGTAACGTTCCCAGTCCCGACCCTGGTCCTGGTAATACTGCTCCATGGCCGAAAAGCTCAGCGCCAGCGCGCCTGACGAGCCATAGGGACGCAAGCGCATATCAACCCTGAAGACAAAGCCATCTACGGTAATCGTATCAAGGGCCTTGATAAGCCGTTGGCCTAGGCGAATGAAGAACTGTTGATTGTCCAGTGCACGACGCGCCCCTACTGTCTCGCCACCCTCGGGGTAGGCAAAAATGAGATCGATATCGGACGAAAGGTTAAGCTCGCCCGCTCCCAGCTTGCCCATCCCCAAGATAACCATATGCTGCGGCTCTCCAGTCCGATGCCCCGTCGGGACCCCGGATTGACGGCATTGGTCCTTGTACAGCCATTGGTAGGCCTCATCGATACAGGCATCGGCCAGTTCGGTCAGGTCACGGCACGTCTCGAGCAGGTCGGCCTGACGTGTCAGATCGCGCCAGATAATGCGAACCTGGTGCCGCAGCCGAAAGCGGCGTAAGCGCTGTCCGAGTTGGTTTTCATCCGAACATCCGGCTAGACAGTCGGTCAGTTGTTGGTGAATAGTGCCGGCTGGCAGCGATCGCTCGAATAGGCCCTCGTCTGCCAGATCCAGCATTAATGCCGGATCGCGCTGAATCTGCTCAGCGACAAACTCGCTGGCCGCTATCACCCGTGACAGGTCGCTGCGCCGCGCTGGCGGCCATGCTGAAAAATATTGCAAACGTTCAGGCTGTGCGTTCAATGCCTCCATGAGGCGTGCCTGCGCACACCTTACAGGTTCGGCAAGTGAATCAGGAATAGCAGTGAGAGAAGGCAGGCTCATGGTCTATCCTGTGGAGTCAACGGCTGAGGAGAAGGTCAAACCGCACGACAATTTGTCGTTGTTTTATAACGGACATTGACCTGAGCAGCTGAAACGACCGCCGTTTTGTAGTAAAACTACACGCCGGCCGGGAACCACCCGGTCATAATCCAAGAATTCACGCTGCCCCCAAGAGGATGGCGGCGATACCGAGGCAACCGATTCTGGAAGCCTTTCCGCCCTGGAGCAAGCCATGCAAGACCTTGATCCCGTCGAAACCCAGGAATGGCTGGACGCCCTGGAGTCCGTACTAGACTGCGAAGGTGAAGACCGAGCTCATTATCTGCTGACCCGTATGGGTGAGCTGGCCACTCGGACAGGTACACAGCTTCCCTACGCGATCACCACCCCGTATCGCAACACGATCCCGGTTACCAAAGAAGTCCAGATGCCGGGCGACCTCTTCATGGAGCGGCGGATTCGCTCGCTGGTACGCTGGAATGCGTTGGCCATGGTGGTTCGTACCAACCTCCGCGACCCGGACCTTGGCGGCCACATTTCTACCTTTGCTTCGTCCGCTACGCTATACGACATTGGTTTTAACTACTTCTTCAAAGCGCCAACCGAAGAGCATGGCGGCGACCTGGTGTATTACCAGGGCCACGCTTCTCCTGGCGTTTACGCACGTGCCTTCCTTGAGGGCCGCCTGACCGAAGACCAGATGAACAACTTCCGCCAGGAAGTAGATGGCAACGGTCTGTCGAGCTATCCGCACCCGCACCTGATGCCCGATTTCTGGCAGTTCCCGACCGTATCCATGGGTCTAGGTCCGATCACGGCAATCTATCAGGCACGCTTCATGAAGTACCTGGAAGACCGCGGCTTCATCCCGGCCGGCAAGCAGAAGGTCTGGTGCTTTATCGGTGACGGCGAGACTGACGAGCCAGAGACCCTGGGCGCCATCTCTCTGGCAGGTCGTGAAAAGCTGGACAACCTGATCTTCGTGATCAACTGCAACCTGCAGCGCCTGGACGGTCCGGTTCGTGGTAACGCGAAGATCATCCAGGAACTGGAAGGCGTCTTCCGCGGCGCCCAGTGGAACGTGAACAAGGTTATCTGGGGTCGCCTCTGGGATCCCCTGTTCGCCCGTGACGAAAACGGCCTCATGCAGCAGCGCATGGATGAAGCCATCGACGGTGAATACCAGAACTACAAGGCTAAGGACGGCGCGTTCGTTCGTAAGCACTTCTTCGGCGCCAACCCTGAGCTGCTGAAGATGGTTGAGGACATGTCCGATGAGGACATCTGGAAGCTCAACCGCGGCGGTCATGATCCGTATAAGGTGTATGCAGCCTACCATCAGGCGGTCAACCACAAGGGTCAGCCGACGGTCATTCTTGCCAAGACCATCAAGGGTTATGGCACCGGTGCGGGTGAAGCGAAGAACATCGCCCACAACACCAAGAAGATCGATGTGGAGAGCCTGAAGAAATTCCGCGACCGCTTCGACATTCCGCTGAACGATGATCAGCTGGCCGACCTGCCCTTCTTCCGTCCTGCCGAAGACAGCCCGGAAATGAAGTACCTGCGCAAGCGTCGCGAAGCGCTGGGCGGCTCGGTACCGCAGCGTCGTACTACCAGCATCAGCATTCCGACACCACCGCTGGATACGCTGAAAGCTATCCTGGACGGCTCTGGCGATCGCGAGATCTCCACCACCATGGCCTTCGTACGCATCCTGTCCCAGCTGGTCAAGGACAAGGATCTGGGCAGCCGCATCGTCCCGATCATCCCGGACGAAGCCCGTACCTTTGGTATGGAAGGCATGTTCCGTCAGCTTGGCATTTACTCCTCCGTCGGTCAGCTCTACGAGCCTGTCGACAAGGATCAGGTGATGTTCTACCGCGAGGACAAGAAAGGCCAGATCCTCGAGGAAGGCATCAACGAAGCAGGCGCCATGAGCTCCTTCATTGCAGCCGGTACGTCCTACAGCACTTACAACCAGCCGATGCTGCCGTTCTACATCTACTATTCGATGTTCGGCTTCCAGCGTATCGGCGATTTGGCCTGGGCCGCTGGTGATAGCCAGGTGCGTGGCTTCCTGATTGGTGGTACTGCCGGTCGTACTACGCTGAACGGTGAAGGTCTGCAGCACGAAGACGGTCACAGCCATATCCTGGCAGCAACCATTCCGAACTGCCGCACGTACGACCCCACCTATGCCTACGAGCTGGCGGTCATCATTCGCGAAGGCATTCGCCAGATGACCGAAGAGCAGAAGAACGTGTTCTTCTACATCACGGTCATGAACGAGAACTACCAGCAGCCCGCGCTGCCTGAAGGTGCCGAGGAAGGCATCATCAAGGGTATGTATCTCCTGGAAGAAGAAACCGGCGATTTCAAGCATCGCGTTCAGCTTCTGGGCTCGGGCACCATCCTGCGTGAGGTTCGCGAAGCAAAAGCCCTACTGCGCGAACTGGGTATCGGTGCAGACATCTGGAGCGTCACCAGCTTCAACGAGCTGCGCCGTGATGGCCTGGCAGTTGATCACTGGAACCGCCTGCATCCGCTGGAGGAGCCCCGCAAGGCCTATATCCAGCAGTGTCTGGAAGGACGTGAAGGCCCGGTCATTGCCTCTACCGACTACATGAAGCTGTTCGCCGACCAGGTTCGCCAGTGGGTTCCATCCAAGGAATACCAAGTGCTGGGCACTGACGGTTTCGGCCGCAGCGACTCGCGCAAAAAACTGCGTCACTTCTTCGAAGTGGATCGCCACTGGGTCGCCCTGGCTGCTCTGCAAGCCCTGGCCGATCGTGGCGCTATCGAGCGTCAGGTCGTAGCGGATGCCATCACCAAGTTCGGTATCGATCCGCTCAAGCGCAACCCGCTTGATTGCTGATGCCGACGGTGAAAAGGAGAAATTATTGTGAGTGAAACCATTCGCGTACCTGATATCGGCAGTGGCGAAGGCGAGATCATCGAAATTCTGGTCAAGGTGGGCGACACCGTCGAGGCTGAACAAAGCCTCGTCGTGCTCGAATCCGACAAGGCCAGCATGGAGATCCCGGCCCCGAAAGCCGGCAAGATCGCTGCGCTGCACGTCAAGCTGGGCGATACGCTGAAAACCGGCGACCTGCTGCTGGACATGGAAGATGGCGCATCGGGTGAAACCGATGCAGCCGAGCCCATGGCAGTTGCGGCCGGCTCTGCTGACGAAGAAGTTGAAATGCCGACGCCTCCAGGCGACGAGGACCCGTCCGCGTCTGCCAAGGAAGACGACCAAGCTGGAACAGGCACTGCTCAGGAAATCCATGTGCCGGATATCGGCACCAGTGGCAAGGCCAACATTATCGAGCTTCCGGTCAAGGTTGGTGATCGTATCGAAGCCGAGCAGACCTTGATTACCCTGGAGTCTGACAAGGCCAGCATGGAGATCCCCTCACCTGCTGCCGGCGTGATTGAAAGTATCGCCGTCAAGGTGGGTGATGAAGTAGGTACAGGTGACCTGATTCTGGTACTCAAGGGAAGCGGCAACGCTTCCTCTGCACCGGCTCAATCCACCAGTGACAAGCCTGCCGTGCAGGCAGCCGAGCCTGAATTGCACGAGACGGCCGACGAAGAGCCTGCTGGCGAGAGCACTGAAGAGATCAAGGTGCCTGACATCGGCTCGACCGGTAGCGCCAATGTGATCGAAGTGATGGTCAAAGCGGGTGACACGGTAGAAGCGGACCAGTCGCTGATTACCCTGGAATCCGACAAGGCCAGCATGGAAATCCCGGCGCCCAAGGCGGGCGTGGTGGAAAGCGTTTCCATCAAGGTAGGTGACCAGGCCAAAACTGGCGATCTGATCCTGACCTTGAAGGTTCAAGGCGCAGCACCGAAGAAAAAGGCTGAGAAGCCTGCACCGGCTCAGCAAAACGCAGCTCCGGCACAAAAGCAGGCGAGTCCAAGCCCAGCGCCGGCCAAGGCACCGCAAGCGCCCACGCCCACCGGCCAGCCTGGCAAGAAAGTGCATGCTGGCCCGGCTGTACGGATGCTGGCACGCGAGTTCGGCGTCGAGCTGAGCGAAGTGACGCCAACCGGCCCGAAGGGACGTATTCTCAAGGAAGACGTCCAGTCGTACGTAAAGGATCAGCTGCAAAAGAGCAAATCTGCTCCGGCCGCAGCGGCAGCTACCGGTGGCGCCGGGATTCCTCCGGTCCCGACCGTGGACTTCAGCAAGTTTGGCGAAATCGAAGAAGTTCCGATGACACGCCTGATGCAGGTAGGTGCTGCCAATCTGCATCGCAGCTGGCTGAACGTGCCTCACGTAACGCAGTTCGATCAGTCTGATGTCACTGATCTTGAAGCCTTCCGTGTGGGTCAGAAGGCTGTGGCAGAAAAAGCGGGCGTCAAGCTGACCATTCTGCCGTTCCTGCTCAAGGCCTGCGCCCATGTGCTCAAAGAGCTGCCGGACTTCAATGCCTCGCTCGCACCCAGTGGCAAGGCCATTATCCGCAAGAAATACGTGCACATTGGCTTTGCCGTGGACACGCCGGATGGGCTGCTGGTACCTGTCATTCGCAACGTCGATCAGAAGAGTCTTCTGCAGCTGGCTGCCGAAGCCGCTCAACTGGCTGAGAAAGCACGCAACAAGAAGCTTTCCGGCGACGACATGCAGGGTGCCTGCTTCACGATCTCCAGCCTCGGCCACATTGGCGGCACCGGCTTCACGCCGATCGTCAACGCACCGGAAGTGGCGATCCTGGGAGTATCCAAGGCCACCATGCAACCGGTATGGGACGGCAAGGCCTTCCAGCCGCGCCTGATGCTGCCGCTTTCGCTCTCCTATGATCACCGCGTGATCAATGGCGCTGCTGCGGCCCGCTTCACCAAGCGCCTGGGCGATCTGCTGGCTGAGATTCGCGGCCTGCTGCTGTAAAGAGACGATGCCGGCCTCTGCCGGCAACCGTCTGGCCGATGAAATGCTCGGTCATCTGAAACCCTGCCACCCCGGCAGGGTTTTTTTTAAAGAATTTGACTTGCTGGATCGATAAAGCTTCTTAGTAGAAAGCTGCTGTCTGTTTTATCGAGACGCTTGTCAGTGTGGTTGGCTTGATGCACCCTTGCTCCCTGAAAGGACTTATGGGTGCCTCGTTCTGGCGGAATCCAGAAGACAGTCACTGCAAATAAAACCGGATTGGCTTACTGTACGCCCTTTCGTTAAGTCGACTTGGCATAACCCATAAGTACGCGCCCCTTATCAAGGGCCGTTGGAAGCGAACCGCCGCATGAAGATTCATCCTGATGCTGCCAGTCTCTCAGTGGCCGAGGTTGCTACGCAGCCGCCTGTGCCCGCACAGCTGGGGATGTTGCGCTTCGAGCGGCTCAATGAGCCCAGCTGGGCGCTGCTGGATCTAGACCAGGCATGTGAAAAAAGTCTGGGGCTGCCTGCCTATGAGCTTTGCTCGCTTCTCGAGTCGCCTTACGCCAGCCTCATGGAGCCTGCGGCACGCTATCACCTGCACGATGCCATACAGCAGCAATTGCTCAAGCGCCGCCATTACGTCATTCGCTATACCCTGCACGCACCGGCAGGCGCGACGTCAATGGTTGAAATTGGCGAGGCAATCTCCCGCCATGGTCGTGAAATCCTGCACGGCTACCTGATTCCTGTGGAGCTGGCTTCAGAGGCCGAGCGACTGACTACTACGCTGATGGCGCAAAACAGGGATCTTAAAGCCTCGCTGGATCTTCTTGAGCAGTCCTGCGTACAGGAACAAGCTCGTGTTGATCGGGTAAGAGCACACCGCAATCTTTTGCTTGAATTGACACAACACGCCTACAGCTCCAGCGACCCGCTTCAGGAAGCGGCCCAACTGATCACTCGTGCAGCCAGTGAAACCTGTAGCGTGAAACGAGCCAGTGTGTGGCAGGTGGGCGAAAACCATTTACGCTCTGTCTACATTCATGGCGAATCTCCTAATACGTCGTCTGTCTCCTCGTGGTCATTGGATGATTTTCCAGCGTATGTGGAGGCGCTTCATAAGGCCCGATCAATCGATGCGCAGGATGCTCAACATGATCCTCGTACACGCGAATGGACCAAGCCGTATCTGCTCGCCCATGACATTCGCTCGCTTCTGGATATCTGCATACGTGTAGATGGCCGGGTATTAGGCATCCTTCGCCTTGAGCAAACCGGCCAGCCCAGAATCTGGCAGAATGATGAAATTGCGTTTGCCTGCGAACTGGCCGATCAGTACGCCAAAGTGCTTGATAGCCAGGAGCGCCGCAGTGCCACCCATGCCCTGCATCTGTTCCAACGGGCGGTTGAGCAGAGCGCCAATGCTTTTCTGCTGGTCAATCGCAAAGGAGAGATCGAATACATCAACCCCAGCTTTACAACCATTACCCAGTACACTGCCGAAGAAGTCTGCGGTCAGCCCATCAGTGAGCTACCGGCATTGACCAACTGGTCAGAACTCCTGCCTGACGCCTATGCAGCTCTGGAAAAACAGAACAGCTGGCAAGGCGAGCTTCGCTGCCAGCGCAAGGACCAGATCTCCTACTGGGGTCATCTTTCGCTCTCCAAAGTCTACTCAGATAACGGTGAGCTGACCCACTACATTGGTATCTTCGAGGACATCACGCAGGCAAAGCTGACCCAGCAAAACATGGAAAAGCTGGCCTATCGTGACAGCCTGACAGGGCTGGCCAACCGTCACTATTTCATCGATCGCCTGGAAAAGCGCCTGGCAGGACGGGAAGACATCCATAACTGCCTGATGCTGATCGATATCGATCATTTCAAGCGCATCAATGACAGCCTTGGCCATGAAGCCGGCGATAACCTGCTGGTCAGCCTGGCCAGGCGCCTGCAAAGCTCACTGGGGCAAAGTACGCTGATCGCGCGGATCGCCAGCAATGAGTTCGCCGTGCTGCTTGAGCAGATGGATGCCCAGGAAGGGTTGGATGTTGCGAGCGCACTGCTAAGCATGCTCGAAAAGCCCATTTATGTTGAAAGCCAGCCAACGCTGGTCAGTTGCTCGATTGGTCTGACCGTCACCCCTGATCACGGCAAGGACTCGCAGACACTCATGAAGCATGCCGGCCTGGCGTTGCACAAGGCCAAGGCTAGCGGCGGAAACCGGGTACAGGTCTATACACAATCGCTGGTGACCGAAGCCAGTCACAAGCTGTTCATGCAGAATAACCTTCGACGAGCCCTCGAGCTCAACGAGCTGGAAGTTCATTACCAGCCAAAGATCTGCCTCAAAAGTGCCCAACTGTTGGGGCTTGAAGCGCTGTTGCGCTGGAATCACCCCGAACGGGGCATGATACGACCCGATCAGTTCATCAGCGTGGCGGAAGAGACCGGCCTGATCATCCCGATTGGTAAATGGGTCATTCGGGAAGCCTGCAGGCAAATCAAGGCGCTGGATGCCGCTGGTCTGGGCCATTTGCAGATGGCGATCAACCTTTCTCCCAAGCAGTTCACTGATCAGGAGCTTGTCAGCTCAATCAGAAGCATTCTGATTGAAGAGCGCCTCCCTCCTCATCGCCTTGAACTTGAACTGACCGAAAGCCTGCTCCTGGATGCAACCGATGAGACACGCCAGCAGCTAGAGGAAATGAAGCAAATCGGGCTCAGCTTGGCCATGGACGATTTCGGCACAGGCTATTCTTCACTCAGCTACCTCAAGAAATTCCCGATCGATGTCATCAAGATCGACCGAAGCTTTATCAAGGATATTCCGGCCAATCAGGACGATATGGAGATCACGTCGGCCGTAGTGGCCATGGCCCATAACCTGCGACTCAAAGTTGTGGCTGAAGGTATCGAAACGACGCAACAGCTGAGCTTTCTACGTCGCCATCATTGCGACGTAGGCCAGGGTTATCTGTTTGACCGTCCCATTCCTGGTAACGAGCTGCTTGATAGCCTTCGTCGCTATCTGAACCTCAACAAGATCTAGTCGCGCCGCCTGTTGTAAGGCCTTGGAATCGAAGAAGGTAGCCAACCCCGGCTACATCAGGTGCTTTTTTCCTCGATCAGCCAGTCCAGCTTCCAGCCAGGCTGGCTTTGTCCCAATTGTTTGGCAAGCCAGGGCAAGACGCTTCTAAGCTCGTCCTCCAATCCCCACGGAGGATTGGAAATCACCATACCAGAGCCATTGAGTCCCACCGGATTGTCGGTGGGATGCACCCAAAGCTCGGCTCGCAAAAGTTTGGGCGCATTACTTTTTTGCAGATCCTGATAAAACCGCTTGAGCTGACGCTGGTCCTTGATGGGATACCAGATAGCGGTCACGATCTGCCGCATACGGGCAATGCTTTCCTTTAATGCCATTGAACACCGCTCAAACTCGTCCACCTTTTCAAAAGGCGGATCGATCAAGAGCACAGCGCGTTTCTCCTGCACGGGCAGCAGTGCTTTGGGTAACAGCCAGCCGTCCCGATGATGAACAGCGATCCGTCTTTCTTGCCCCATGTTTTCCTTGAGCAGCAGAGCATCTTCAGGATGCAGCTCATTCAAGTGCAAACGATCCTGGGGACGGGAAAAGCGCCGAGCGATTTCGGGTGACCCCGGGTAGAAGCGCAACGCCCCATCACTATTAAGAGCAGCGACAGCCTCCTTGTAAGCGACAAGCGGATCAGGGAGGTCTTTCGCCTCCCAGAGTCGGCCTATTCCACCTTGCCATTCACCGGTACGGCTAGCCTGATCTCCCAGCAGATCGTAAAGCCCTATGCCCGAATGTGTGTCCAGATAGGCGTAGGGTGTTTCCTTGCGCCCCAGCAACATCAATACGCGAGACAGTACAAAGTGCTTCAGCACATCGGCATGGTTTCCGGCATGGAAGGCGTGTCGGTAATTCATGATTCGCTCCTGTGAAGGCGCGCAGTGTACTGGAAGTCCCCTGTTCGTCGCATGGCTCAAAAGAATCTGGCATTAATTTTGACAGCTTGCCGAATCAACAGGTTAAATCAAGAATCCAGCGCATCGCGCCTACCCACTATGCAGGAGTTTCGATTTGGATGCCGTCACAATCAATAGCCTATTTTTGATTGGCGCGGTCCTGGTCGGTCTCTCCATTCTGGTCAGCTCGCTTTCCTCACGCCTGGGCATTCCCATTCTTGTGATTTTTCTTGCAGTCGGGATGCTGGCAGGCGTAGACGGCCCTGGTCATATCAATTTCAACAACTACCCCCTCGCCTACCTGGTAGGTAACCTTGCCCTGGCGATCATTCTGCTGGACGGTGGTATGCGTACACGCGTATCCAGTTTCCGGGTGGCGCTCTGGCCAGCATTGTCCCTGGCAACCGTGGGTGTAATGATCACTGCCGGGTTAACGGGCGCCATGGCGGCGTGGCTTCTTGACCTGAGCCTGCTGCAAGGGCTGCTGATCGGCGCTATTGTCGGCTCAACCGATGCTGCCGCGGTGTTTTCACTACTGGGCGGACGCGGGCTCAATGAGCGTGTCACCGCAACCCTTGAAATCGAGTCAGGCAGCAATGATCCCATGGCGGTTTTTCTCACCGTCACGCTGATTGAGCTTCTGGCCAGCGGTCAAACGGGCTTCAGCTGGGGGCTCGTCTGGAACTTCGTTCGCGAATTTGCCATTGGCAGCCTGCTCGGACTGGGTGGCGGCTGGTTGCTGCTTCAACTTATCAACCGTATGCAGCTGGCAGATGGGCTCTATCCGCTACTGGCAGTCAGTGGTGGTCTATTCATTTTCGCCATTACCAACGCAGCCCATGGCAGTGGCATCCTGGCGGTGTATCTGGCGGGTCTGGTCATGGGCAATCGACCAATTCGGAGCCGCCATGGCATGTTACATATGCTGGATGGTATGGCCTGGCTGGCGCAAATCGGTATGTTCCTGGTGCTGGGACTTCTAGTAGAGCCGCACAACCTGCTTCCCATTGCCCTACCTGCCCTGGGTCTGGCTCTCTGGATGATCGTGATCGCACGTCCCCTTTCAGTCTTCGTGGGTCTGCTTCCCTTCAAGGCTTTCCACGGCCGCGAAAAGTTATTCATTTCATGGGTAGGTTTACGCGGAGCGGTACCCATCATTCTGGCTGTCTTCCCTATGATGGCAGGGCTGCCCCAGGCTCAACTGTTTTTTAACGTAGCCTTCTTTATCGTTCTGGTTTCGCTGCTGCTACAAGGTTCAAGCCTCCCACTCGCGGCAAAGTGGCTACGCGTCACTGTACCGCCCGAACCCGCCCCGTTCTCGCGCTCTGGCCTGCAGGTGCATCCCACCAGTGAGTGGGAGCTTTTCGTCTACCGCCTGGGCAAGGAGAAATGGTGTATTGGCGCGGCGCTTCGCGAGTTGAAAATGCCGCCTAATACACGTATCGCGGCGCTGTTTCGCGGGGAGCAACTCCTGCACCCTTCCGGCAGTACCAAGCTGGAGGCAGGCGATATCCTGTGTGTCATTGGTCATGAACATGATCTCCCCGCCCTGGGCAAGCTGTTCAGTCAGGCGCCGGAGCGAGGCCAACGCTTCTTTGGTGATTTCGTACTGGAAGCCAACGCAGAGCTTAAGGCGGTGGCCTCGCTGTATGGTCTTAACCTTGGCGAGCTGGATGGGGAGCAGACGTTGGGAAGCTTTATTACCCAGCGCATTGGTGGCGAGCCAGTCATTGGCGACCAGATCGAATGGAGCGGTCTGACCTGGACAGTCGCTTCGCTTGAAGGCAATCGTGTGAGAAAAATTGGGGTCAAGTTCCCAGAGGGCCGTTCAGGGCCTGCTCTTTTCCTCTGATTCGTGCGGTAGTCGGCTCGACCGACAAGAGCGGTTGCGTCAGCAAAGGCGGGGATTTAACCTCCTCGCCTTTCCTGCTGCCAAGATGTGATCATGCTCGCCTTGCGTATTCTGCTCAAGATCGTGTTGTTGGGCTTTTGTCTCAACTTTCCGCTCGCTTATTCACAAGAATCCAACCTGCCTGATGCCAAGCAGATTCAGCATAGCCTGGACACGTTGGCGGACCGGAAGCTTTCTGCCTCCGATCAGCAGACCGTTCAGGACATTCTGAAAAATACGCTGCAGCTACTGGACCAGAGGGATCAGCATGAGCAGGGCCTAGCGGATGTAAAACGCAAGATCACACAAGCACCGCAGCTGATCAAGGATGCTCAGAAGGACCTGGCCAAGCTCCAGACCGAGCAGGACAAGCCCCCGGTTACCCAACGCTATGCCAACGCCAGTCCCCAGGAGTTGGAGAATCTTCAAAGCCAGCGCAACTCACAGCTCAACGACTGGCAGAACGCCCTGAATGATGCCAATACACTGGTCATCACATCGCAAACACGACCCGAGCGTGCCCAGGTCGAAATCAGCAATGCGCAAATGCGGGTACAGACCATTGCCGACATTCTCAAGAGTGGCAAGGAAAGCGGTAAGCCCATTACGCCTGAACGTCGCAATCAGCTATTAGCCGAACAGGCGGAACGCAACGCACTGATTCAACTGCGCAAGCAGGAACTTTCGGGCAACAGCACGCTGCAAGATCTTGGCACCATTCAACGTGAACTCTACACGGAGCGTGTCAAACTGATCGAGAAAGAAAGTCTCGATCTGCAAGCCCTCATCAGCAGCAAACGTCGCCAGCAGTCAGAGGAAACCTTTGCCGCCCTGTCTCGTGAATCGCAGAAGACAGCAGGTAGTAACGATGTCCTGACCAGCGAAACAAATCTTAACCTCAAGCTTTCCGACTACCTCTTGCGTGCGACGGATCGCCTGAATGAGCTCACTCGAAACAATCTTGAAATCAAGCAGCGACTTGATCAGCTCAAGCAGACCGGCGAGACCATGCAGCAGCAGATCAATGTCCTGAAAGGCAGCCTGCTGCTTTCCAAACTGCTCTATCAACAGCGGGCCTCCCTGCCAACGGTTGAGGCAACCAAGGGACTGACGGACGAGATTGCCGATATACGTCTATACCAGTTCGACTTGAACCAGCAGCGCACGCAAATCGCCAACCCTTGGGATTACTTGGACAAGGTCATGGCTCAGATGCCACCCGAGCAGACGACACCTGAGCTTCGCAAGAAGCTACTGGAGCTGATCAGAACTCGAGCGGACCTGCAGGATCGCCTAAGTACCGAACTAAGTGCGTTGTTAAGTGAGTCAATCACGCTTCAGCTAAACCAGCAGCAGCTATTAGCAACCAGCGAAAGTCTCCGCTCAACGCTTGATGAGCAGATGTTCTGGATTCCCAGCAATCGCCCGCTGGATTGGGGCTGGCTCAAGGATGCGCCCAAGTCGCTGGTCGAACAGATTGCAAATGTGCCCTGGCGCGCCAGTGCAGGCGAATTGTCAGCCGGTCTGGCCGAACGCCCCTGGCTGTTTCTGCCTCTCATTCTTGCTATTGCAACGCTGCTGTGGAAGCGTCGGTATCTTTACGAAAAACTCAATGCCTTGAACAAGGGCATTGGGCACTTCCAACGTGACAGCCAGCTACACACGCCGCTCGCGATCCTTCTGACCGTGCTGCTGACTCTTCCTGTCAGCCTGTCGCTAGGTTTGATCGGCGTCGCCCTTGAGGGCGACAAACGGGGCGTGAACGCATCCATTGGCGCAGCGCTTATGGAGATGGCCGCCGGCTGGCTGGTGTTCTATACCGTTTACCGCCTACTGGAAGGTGGAGGTGTTGCAGAGACCCATTTCCGCTGGTCACGCGCGCAAGTAGATTCCATGCGCCGCCTGGTCAGGCGTCTAGGCCTTTTGGCCTTGGCATTAATGGCCGTAGCAGCCATTGCCCAACGTCAGCTGACAAGCCTGTCTGAAGACGTACTGGGTATTCTTATTGTTCTGATCTGCTATGCCAGCATGTCTTGGATGCTGGGTCGCTCCTTGCTTAACACGGCGGCTCGAGAACGTCTGCCCTTCTTCCGGCTGATGTTTGGACTAATCATTACCGCCATTCCGGCCGGACTGTTCCTGGCTGTTTGCCTAGGCTACTACTACACCTCACTGAAACTGACCGACCGGCTTATCGATACGCTGTATCTGCTGCTCTGCTGGGTCATTCTCGAAGCCGCCTTCTCGCGGGGCTTAAGCGTGGCCGCAAGGCGCCTCGCCTATCATCGCGCCCTGGCCAAGCGACAGAGCATGCAGGAGGCAGGTGAAACCGGTGAAGCCATAGAAGAGCCTGCGCTGGATATGGAGCAGGTCAATCAACAGTCCTTACGTCTAATCCGCCTTGCCCTATGGTTAGGCTTCCTGGGAGTACTGTATTGGGTCTGGGTGGACGTGGTGGCAGTCTTCTCATACCTGGATAACGTCACGCTTTACCAGTACAGCAGCGGTACGGGTGAGTCGGCAACCATGATGCCGATTACCCTGCGAGACGTCATCAAAGCGGTCATCTTTGCAGGCCTCACCTTTGCACTGGCACGCAACCTGCCCGGCCTGCTTGAGGTTGTGGTACTTTCCCGCCTGAGCCTGGCTCAAGGGACCGCGTATGCAACCACGACGCTATTGTCCTATGTCATCATCAGCGTGGGTGTTATCAGTTCGCTCTCCACGCTGGGCGTTAGCTGGGACAAACTCCAGTGGCTGGCAGCGGCCCTCTCGGTTGGTTTGGGTTTTGGCCTTCAGGAGATATTCGGTAACTTCATTTCCGGCCTGATCATTCTGTTCGAACGCCCTGTTCGAATCGGCGACCTGATTACCATCGGTAATGTTACAGGCACAGTCAAACGCATTCAGATTCGGGCGACCCATATCACCGATGCTGACAACAAATCCGTCATTGTGCCCAACAAGACGTTCGTGACGAGTCAGCTCATCAACTGGACGCTAACAGACACCATGACGCGTATCACGCTGCTGGTTAATGTGGCCAACGGCTCCGATCTGGAAAAAGTACGCGAGCTGCTCTATAAGGCCGCCTACGACAACCCCAGGGTTTTGCATGATCCAGAACCAATGGTCCTGCTACAGGCGTTTGGTGAGAACACACTGAATCATGAGTTACGCGTTCACGTGCGGGAGTTGGGCGATCGCGGCTTTGCTACTGATGAAATCAACCGCAGCATCGAGCGACTGTTCAGGGAGAACAATATAGAGATCGCCTTTCGCCAGCTGGAAGTGTCTGTAAAGAATAGGGAAGGATCTGAGCGCACCTTGAGCAAGGATGAAGTGCCTTCTCCGACCTACTCTGGACAGAAGGAATGATCAGGGCACGTTTTACGCTGTCTAGATAAATACATTTGCAGTCCGGAGAGTGCCGTGAAAACCCTTGAAGCGCTTGAGTTCGATAACCGCTTTGCCCGTCTGGGCGATGATTTTTCGACGGCCATCCAACCCAAGCCTATTGAAAATCCAAAGTTGGTGGTCGTCTCGGAGGCCGCCATGGCACTGCTGGATCTGGATGTTGCCGAGGCGCAACGACCGGAATTCACGGAAATCTTTTCCGGGCACAAGCTCTGGGATACAGCCGACTCACGCGCCATGGTTTATTCGGGGCATCAGTTCGGCTCCTACAATCCTCGCCTGGGTGATGGCCGCGGCCTTTTGCTTGGCGAGGTCATAAACGACAAGGGAGAGCACTGGGATCTTCACCTCAAGGGTGCCGGCATGACACCCTACTCAAGAATGGGAGACGGACGTGCAGTCTTACGCTCGTCCATTCGAGAGTTTCTGGCCTCAGAAGCACTTTATGCACTGGGTATCCCTTCAAGCCGCGCGCTGTGTGTGACCGGCTCCACTACAGAGGTCATACGCGAACGAGTCGAAACCGGCGCCATGCTGCTACGGCTTGCCCAAAGCCATATACGCTTCGGGCATTTCGAATACTTCTACTATACGCAGCGCAATGATTTGTTGGAAAAGCTTGGCCAGCATGTGCTTGAGGCGCACTACCCAAAATGCCTGGAGCAACCTGATCCTTATGCGGCTTTTTTCCGTGAAGTCGTCGAGCGCAACGCCGAGCTGATCGCCTACTGGCAGGCTTACGGCTTTTGCCACGGCGTGATGAACACAGACAACATGTCTATTCTCGGCATTACATTCGATTTCGGCCCTTATGCCTTCCTGGATGACTTTGACGCGCATTTTATCTGTAACCACTCTGACTACAGTGGCCGATACTCCTACAGCAATCAGGTCCCCATTGCGCACTGGAACCTGGCGGCACTGGCGCAGGCGTTGACGCCGAGGGTGCCTGTCGAAACGCTGAAAGGAATACTCGAATTATTTTTGCCGCTTTATGAGGCGCATTACCAGGCATTGATGCGACGTCGACTCGGCCTTATGACAGAGCAAGCGGCGGATAAGGAGCTGATTGAGCGGCTGCTCAGCCTGATGCAAGGCAGCGCCGTTGACTACTCACTCTTCTTCCGACGTCTGGGCGATGAGGTTCCGGAGCAGGCGATTGCGGCTCTTCGAAACGACTTTGTAGATTTGGCTGGATTTGATGAGTGGAGTCGCCAGTACCTGAGCCGCACCGAGCAGGAAGGCGGCGATCAACCGGCACGCCAGGAGCGCATGCACGCAGTCAATCCACTCTATGTACTGCGTAACTATCTGGCCCAACAGGCGATCGAGCAGGCTGAGGCGGGTAATTATGAAGAAGTTCGCCAGCTTCATAAGGTTCTGACCCGGCCCTTTGAAGAGCAACCGGGCAACGACCGATTCGCTCAACGCCCACCGGATTGGGGCAAACACCTGGAAATCAGCTGCTCTTCATAATACCGGCGCCTTGCGTCAACAACTCAATGAACGCACGTGCAAGTGATGAGCGCTCGTCACGACGGTGAATAAGCCACAATGCGGAGGTGGCGCCCTCGTCCACCAGGGTTCTGTAGACAACACCTTCGATATGCATTCGCCGGTAGGTTGCTGGCAAAACCGAAACACCTAATCCGGCCGCCACCAGTCCAATAATGATCGTAGTTTCTCGAGCTTCCTGAACGATTCGCGGGCTGAATCCAGCTTGTTGAGACAAGCTGATCAATTGGTCATATAGACCTGTACCGTAGGTACGAGGAAAGTAAACAAAGGGTTCCTCGGCCAACTGTTTGATAGCAATGCTTTCGTGGGTTTGTAGGGCCAAGGGATGGTCCGCCCGCATCACAGCGACGAGGGGCTCTCGAAACAGCTCTATCGAGACCAGCGCATCCGACATGGTAATAGGCCGGATCAGTCCTACCTGAAGCTTGCGATCCATCAGCGCCTCGGTCTGCTCTCGGCTGCTCATTTCCTGCAAGGCCAGATGTACCGCCGGAAAACGCTGGCGAAAATTGAAAATAGAACGTGGCACGGTAGCAATAAAGGGCGCGGAGACCGTAAAACCCACTTGTAACTCACCCAACTCTCCGCGTTGCGCTCGCCGTGCAATGTCGGTGGCCTTATCTACCTGCGCCAACACCTGCCGAGCCTCATCCAGAAAGAGCCGGCCAGCCTCAGTCAATGCAACACGACGGTTCGTGCGCTCAAACAGGCGTGCCCCCAGCTCCTCTTCCAAGGCTTGTATCTGCTGACTCAGTGGTGGCTGTGAAATACCCAGGAGTTCAGCCGCTCGACCAAAATGCAACTCATCTGCGACGGCTACAAAGTACCGTAAATGTCTTAATTCCATAGCGCCTCGATTGATATTTAATACATATCAAACCGGTCGAATAATATATTGGAAAGAATAAAGATCAGCTCTTATTCTTTCAGTAACCAATAATAAATTTCAGATTGTGCAGCGCTTTCGCTGCGCCGTCCTTTCGTTCGTCCAGATTTTGAGGTTTAACGTGAGTAAGTCTGCTTTACCTGCTCGTCACGAGCATGCCCAGCCTGAAGAAGAACCTGCGCCTATTCAGGCAGCACGTGAAGCTGCCAACCAGGTAGTAGAAGATGCCGATTTGTACATTGAGAAAGGCACTCGCCAGTTCATCCATACAGCCCTTGCACTTTTCTGTGGCGGCTTCGCCACGTTTGCCCTGCTGTACTGTGTACAGCCCATGATGCCCATTTTTTCCGAAGCCTTTGGTATAACGGCGGCCAAAAGCAGCCTCGTGCTCTCCGTATCAACTGGGCTCATGGCGGTCGGGCTACTGGTTACAGGTCCTATTTCAGATGCCATCGGCCGCAAGCCGGTCATGGTGGTCTCACTCTTCGCCGCCGCTTTCTTTACGCTACTCAGCGCCATCATGCCCACCTGGGAAGGTGTTCTCGTCACGCGGGCATTGGTTGGTCTATCGCTATCCGGCCTGGCCGCCGTTGCCATGACCTATCTGTCTGAGGAAATCCATCCCCAGCACATCGGCCTATCCATGGGGCTGTATATCAGCGGCAACGCGCTGGGTGGGATGAGTGGGCGCGTCATCAGCGGCGTTTTGGTGGACTTTGTCTCTTGGCGGATTGCTCTAGCAATCCTGGGCAGTCTGGCGCTGATTGCCGCTATCGTATTCTGGCGGCGTTTGCCGGAGTCACGTCACTTCCGCCCGACTCCCCTGAAGCCTCGCACACTGGTCAATGGCTTTACCCAACACTTTCGAGACGCTGGGCTACCTTGGCTCTTTCTCGAGGGCTTTCTGTTAATGGGCGCCTTTGTCACGTTGTTTAATTATATTGGCTATCGCCTGTTAGGTGAGCCTTATCATCTCAGTCAAGCCGTTGTGGGCGTCTTGTCAGTCGTCTACCTGTCGGGTATCTACAGCTCGGCCCAAGTAGGCTCATTAGCGGATAAACTTGGTCGCCGCCGCGTCTTTTGGGCGGTGATTCTTCTGATGCTGGGTGGCGTGGTGCTGACACTGTTCACCCCCCTGCCGTTGGTTCTGGTGGGCATGCTGCTGTTTACCTTTGGCTTTTTCGGGGCTCATTCGGTCGCCAGCAGCTGGATCGGTCGCCGTGCTCGGCAAGCAAAGGGACAAGCTTCGTCGCTTTACCTGTTCTGCTACTACGTGGGCTCAAGCATCGCAGGAACATTAGGCGGCGTGTTCTGGCACGAAGCGGGATGGAATGGTGTCGGACTGTTCATCGCCACACTCCTGGTCGGAGCACTGGCTGTTGCGTTACACCTGGCTCGCCTGCCAGCCCTCCCCTTGAATGTTAAAGCCGCTCGATGAGCGGCTTTGCCTTTTTAATGGATCGGGCGCATGGCCCGGTCTTTGTCGACCGCCTTATGCCTCGTGATAAAACGCCGAGAGCTCATGAACAGCTTCGATGAAGGCACCTGCATGCGCAGGGTCTACCTCCGGCGTGATTCCGTGCCCCAGATTGAAAACATGTCCGGAGCCTTTACCGTAGCAAGCCAGAATTCGCGCTACCTCTGAACGGATCGCGTCAGGCTTGGCATACAGTACCGCTGGGTCCATATTGCCTTGTAGCGCCACCTTGTCACCTACACGGCTACGGGCATCGCCAATGTCGCATGTCCAATCCAGTCCCAATGCGTCTGCGCCAGAGGCCGCCATGCTCTCCAACCAAAGACCGCCATTCTTGGTAAACAGGATGACAGGAATCTTGCGGCCTTCACGCTCACGAATCAGGCCATCAACAATCCTGCGCATGTAGGCGAGAGAAAACTCCTGATAAGCCGCCGAAGACAGATTGCCTCCCCATGTATCAAAGATCTGTACCGCCTGGGCACCTGCCTGAATCTGACCATTCAGATAGGCGGTTACCGAGCGGGCCAGTTTATCGAGCAGGTTGTGCATGGCTTGCGGATTGTCATAAAGCATCGCCTTGCTACGCCGAAAGTCCTTGGATGAGCCTCCTTCGACCATGTAAGTCGCCAACGTCCAAGGGCTTCCTGAGAATCCGATCAGAGGCACACGCCCATTGAGCTCACGGCGAATGGTGCGGACCGCATTCATGACATAGCCCAGATCCGCTTCCGGGTCCGGTACCGGTAAGGCTTCGATATCCGCAGCGGACTCAATACGCTTCTTGAAGCGGGGCCCCTCACCTGTCTCGAAATAGAGGCCTAATCCCATGGCGTCCGGGATGGTCAGAATGTCTGAAAAGAGGATGGCGGCATCCAGCGGATAACGCTCGAGCGGCTGCAGTGTGACTTCGCAGGCCAACTCAGGGTTCATGCACAGACTCATGAAGTCACCGGCACGGCCACGCGTAGCGCGATACTCCGGGAGATAACGACCGGCCTGCCGCATCATCCAGACGGGCGTCACATCGACGGGTTGCTTGAGCAAGGCACGGAGAAAACGGTCGTTCTTCAAAGCAGTCATGGAAAATATCCGTCAAGAAAGTACTGTCATTTTCTCAGACACAAAAATAAAAGGCACGGAGAGATCCGTGCCTTTTATCTATCGAGCCCTTAACCGCTTTGCCCTTGAACTGCAAAGCAGCTTATGGCTGGTGCTTCAAACGCCCAGGTAATCCAGGATACCTTCAGCTGCAGTACGACCTTCGAATACTGCAGTCACCACCAGATCCGAACCTCGCACCATATCGCCGCCCGCAAAAATCTTGGGGTTGCTGGTTTGATGCTTGAACTGACCGACAGAAGGAGCGACTACACGGCCCTGATTATCCATTGCAATCGTATGTTGCTCGAACCACTCTGCGGGGCTTGGGCGGAAACCGAAAGCGATGACTACCGCATCTGCCGGCAGGATCTCTTCGGATCCCGGAATCGGTTCAGGACTGCGACGGCCCCGGGCATCCGGCTCGCCCAGACGCGTCTCGACAACCTTGACGCCTTCCACCTTGTCTTCACCAATGATCGCAATCGGCTGGCGATTGAAGAGGAACTTAACACCCTCCTCCTTGGCATTCTTCACCTCACGACGCGAGCCCGGCATGTTCTCGGCATCGCGACGGTAAGCACAGGTTACGCTCTTGGCACCCTGGCGAATCGAGGTGCGGTTGCAATCCATCGCGGTATCACCGCCGCCCAGAACCACAACGCGCTTGCCTTTCATATCGACAAACTCGTCAGCAGACTTCTCGAAGCCCAGGTTACGGTTGACGTTAGCCACCAGAAAATCCAGGGCATCGTGCACACCTGGCAAATCTTCGCCAGGGAAACCGCCTTTCATGTAGGTATAAGTTCCCATCCCCATGAAGAGCGCATCGTATTCCTCAAGCAGCTGCTCCACTGTGATGTCCTTGCCTATCTCGGTATTGAGGCGGAACTCTATCCCCATACCGGTAAAGACCTCGCGGCGGCGCGCCATCACGCTTTTCTCAAGCTTGAATTCGGGAATGCCAAACGTTACCAGACCGCCAATTTCCGGATTCTTGTCGAATACAACAGGCGTAACGCCGTTGCGGACTAGAATATCGGCGCAGCCAAGACCTGCAGGACCTGCACCAATGATGGCAACCCGCTTGCCGGTTGGCACCACCTTGGACATATCCGGCCGCCAACCCATGGCAAAAGCGGTATCAGCGATATATTTCTCTACCGAACCGATAGTAACGGCACCGAAACCATCGTTCAGGGTACACGCGCCTTCACACAAGCGGTCCTGCGGACACACACGACCACAAACTTCGGGCAGCGTATTGGTCTGATGGACCAGCTCGGCTGCAGCCAGGATATTGCCTTCCGAAACCAGCTTCAGCCAGTTTGGTATGTAGTTGTGAACCGGGCACTTCCACTCGCAGTAAGGGTTGCCGCATCCCAGGCAGCGGTGCGCCTGCTCAGATGCCTGCTGCGGCTTAAACGGATCGTAAATCTCAACGAATTCTTTCTTGCGCTGACGCAGGAGTTTCTTCTTCGGGTCCTTGCGGACGACCTCTATGAACTGGAAGTCGTTATTCAGACGTTCAGCCATTACCTAAACCTCATCACGGCAGCGTTCAGTCTCGCTGCTGCAGGAAAACTCACGGTCGCAACCAGCGCCTGACAAAGTGTCAGGCGCTGGTTGCCTATAGCATTACTGCGGATTTGCCCGAGTAGTGGATAGCAGTGAGGCCAGGCTGGCAGCCTTGGGCTTCACCAACCAGAACTTGCGGAAATAATCATCCAGGTTTTCGAGCAGATAGTGTCCCCACTCACTGCTCGTTTCCTCGGCGTACTCGGTCAGCACGCGGCTCAGGTGACTGCGATAAGCCTCCATGGCCTCGTTGCTGATACGCTGAATTTCCACGAGTTCATGGTTAACACGGTCAACAAAGCTGTTATCCATGTCCAGCACGTAGGCGAAGCCGCCTGTCATACCGGAGCCGAAGTTGTAACCCGTCTTGCCCAGAACGCAGATGAAGCCACCGGTCATATATTCGCAGCAGTGATCACCGGTTCCCTCGACGACCGCATGGGCACCAGAGTTACGAACACCAAATCGCTCGCCCGCGGTACCCGCCGCAAACAGTTTGCCACCCGTGGCACCGTACAAGCAGGTGTTACCAATGATGGCCGACTCCTGACTTTTGAAGGCGCTACCCTTGGGCGGAGTGATGACCAGCTTGCCGCCTGTCATACCCTTGCCCACATAATCGTTGGCGTCACCCTCAAGATAGAGGTTCAGGCCACCGGCATTCCATACGCCAAAGCTCTGCCCTGCCGTTCCTGTAAAGCGGAACGTGATAGGCGCCGACGTCATACCCTGGTTGCCATGCTGACGAGCAATCTCACCGGATACACGTGCGCCAATGGAGCGGTCACAGTTGCTTACCTTCAGACTGAACTCACCGCCCGTCTTACCTTCGATAGCTGACTGGGCCAGGCGGACCATTTCCTCAGCCAGGAGACCCTGGTCAAATGGCGGGTTCTTCTCAACAAGGCAGTGCTGGGGCTTGTCTGCCGGAATATGGTCGCTACCCAGAAGTGGTGTCAAATCCAGGTTGTGCTGCTTGGCCGTTTCGCCAGGCAGGATCTCTAACAGATCGGTACGGCCGATCAACTCACCCAAGCTTCTTACACCCAGGCGCGCCAGCCACTCGCGTGTTTCTTCTGCCACAAAGGTGAAGAAGTTGGTCACCATCTCAACGGTACCGATGAAATGGTTCTTGCGCAGCTTATCGTTCTGGGTCGCCACGCCGGTAGCGCAGTTGTTCAGGTGACAGATACGCAGGTACTTACAACCCAATGCAATCATCGGCGCGGTACCAAAGCCAAAGCTTTCTGCACCTAGAATCGCCGCCTTGATCACGTCGAGGCCGGTTTTGAGACCGCCATCGGTCTGTACGCGAACCTTTCCACGCAGGTCATTGCCACGCAATGTCTGATGCGCCTCGGCCAGTCCCAACTCCCAAGGACTGCCCGCGTACTTGATGGACGTTACTGGTGATGCACCTGTACCACCGTCATAGCCGGAGATGGTAATCAGATCGGCATAAGCCTTGGCGACACCGGCCGCTACCGTACCAACGCCAGGCTCCGATACCAGTTTAACGGACACCAGCGCCTTTGGATTGACCTGCTTGAGATCAAAGATCAGCTGGGCCAAGTCCTCAATCGAGTAGATATCGTGATGGGGCGGAGGGGAAATCAGGGTTACGCCCGGTACGGCATAGCGCAACTGAGCGATCAGGCCATTCACCTTGCCGCCCGGCAACTGGCCACCTTCGCCCGGCTTGGCGCCCTGGGCCACCTTGATTTGCAGGACTTCGGCATTGACCAGGTATTCTGGTGTTACACCGAAACGTCCCGTGGCTACTTGCTTAATCTTGGAGCTTTTCAGCGTGCCGTAACGCGCCGGGTCTTCACCGCCCTCACCCGAGTTAGAGCGGCCGCCCAAGCGGTTCATTGCCTCGGCCAGTGCCTCATGCGCCTCTGGAGACAGGGCACCGAGCGAGATACCGGCGGCATCGAAACGCTTGAAAATGCTTTCCAGCGGCTCGACTTCTTCAAGCGCCAGCGGCGTGTCGCTGACCTTAACCTTGAGCAGGTCACGAATCATGGCTACGGGACGCTGGTCAACCAGGGCGGAATACTCACGGAACCGTGCATAGTCGCCTTGCTGAACAGCTGCCTGGAGCAGATTGACAACATCCGGGTTATACGCGTGATATTCACCACCGTAGACATACTTCAGCAAGCCGCCCTGCTGGATCGGCTTACGGTTGCTCCAGGCTTCGTTCGCCAGCAGCTTCTGCTCGACCTCAATGTCGGCAAAGCGGGCGCCCTGTATGCGGCTAGTGACGCCCGGGAAGCATAGATCCGTCACCTCACTGGACAAACCAACCGCCTCAAACAACTGGGCGCCACGGTAGGAAGCCACAGTGGAAATGCCCATCTTGGACAGGATTTTCAGCAGCCCTTTGGTAATTCCCTTGCGGTAGTACTTGAAGACCTCATAAAGATCACCCAGGACTTCGCCCGTACGGATCAGGTCACCCAATACCTCATAGGCCAGGAAGGGATAAACCGCTGTCGCGCCAAAACCAATCAGTACCGCAAAGTGATGAGGATCGCGGGCAGTTGCGGTTTCAACCAGGATGTTGCAGTCGGTGCGCAAGCCAGTGTGCACCAGGCGGTGATGAACAGCACCTACTGCCAGGGACGCATGCACAGGCAGCTTGCCCGGCTCGATTGCACGGTCCGACAGTACAATCAGGACTTTTCCTGCACGAACCGCTTCCTCGGCCTGATCGGCAATATTTCGTACCGCCGCTTCCAGCCCCACGCTTTCATCATAGTTGAGATCAATGACGAAACGATCAAACCCGGGACGCTCCAGCGTCATCAGGGTACGCCACTTGGCGGGCGATATAACCGGCGAACTTAGGATTGCGCGGTTGGCATGTTCGGCCGTCTCCTCGAACACGTTGCGCTCGGCACCTAGACAAGTCTCGAGCGACATGACAATGGCTTCACGCAGCGGGTCGATAGGCGGGTTGGTCACCTGCGCAAACTGCTGACGGAAGTAGTCATAGTTCGAACGGATACGCTTGGACAGCACGGCCATCGGCGTATCGTCACCCATGGAACCGACGGCTTCCTGCCCCTGCTCGGCCAATGGACGCAGCACTTGATCGCGTTCTTCGAACGTGACCTGGAACATTTTCATGTACTGACGCAGACGATCCGAATCGTAGAAAGGCGATCCATGATCCTTATCGTCCAATGTAGCCTGAATACGCAGGGCATTCTTGCGCAGCCACTGCTTGTAAGGATGGCGTGATTTCAGACGGTTATCGATATCATCTGCCTCAAGCACCTGTCCGGTTTCGGTATCGACCGCAAGGATCTGACCCGGACCGACACGTCCCTTGGCAATCACATCACTGGGCTCGTAATCCCAGACACCCACTTCCGAGGCCAGGGTGATATAGCCATTCTTGGTTGTCACCCAGCGGGCAGGACGCAAGCCGTTGCGATCAAGCAGGCAGACGGCATAGCGCCCGTCTGTCAATACAACTCCAGCCGGACCATCCCATGGCTCCATGTGCATGGAGTTGAATTCATAGAATGCGCGAAGCCCTGAGTCCATCGTTTCGACGTTCTGCCAGGCTGGCGGAATGATCATGCGCACGGCACGGAACAGGTCCATTCCGCCGGTCACCAGCAATTCGAGCATGTTATCCATGCTTGAGGAGTCGGACCCTACGGTATTGACCAAATCACCCAGGCTATCCAGATCAGGAAGCAGCTCATTGACGAACTTGGTACGCCGCGCTCGGGCCCAGTTACGGTTGCCCGTGATGGTATTGATCTCGCCATTGTGCGCCAGGTAGCGGAACGGCTGCGCCAACGGCCACTTGGGCAGCGTGTTGGTCGAGAAACGCTGATGGAACACGCAAATGGCAGTTTGCAGACGTTCATCGCCGAGGTCAGGGAAAAACGCAGCCAGATCTGCTGGCATCATCAAGCCTTTATAGATGATGACCTTACTGGACAAACTGCAGACATAATGCTCCGCATCGTTCTTGTTCAATACCGAAGAACGGCGGCGGGATGTGAATAACTTTACGGCGAACTGCTGATCATCGAGACCTTCGCCGCTAATGAATACCTGCTCGATCTTAGGTAGGCGCTCAAGCGCCAAAGGTCCTAATACAGAGGTATCCACGGGAACCTTGCGCCACCCGACCACGGTAAGGCCAGCAGCAGCAAATTCGGAATTCATGTGGTTTCTGGCCACATCGGCCTTTTGGTCGTCCTGATTGAGGAAAACCATGCCAACGGCGTATTGGGCGGGTAGCTCAACGCCGAATGTTTCTAAAGCGACAGCGCGAAGGAACGCGTCGGGCTTTTGTATCAACAGACCGCAACCGTCGCCGGTTTTGCCGTCTGCATTGATACCGCCGCGATGCGTCATGCAGGTCAGGGCCTCGATGGCCGTTTGCAGCAAATGGTGACTCGCCTGGCCCTGCATATGGGCAATCAGGCCGAAGCCGCAGTTATCCTTGAACGTTTCAGGATTGTACAGGCCTGCTTTCATGGGAACTCTCACCGGCAATCTATTTCTAGTCAATCCACTTGTCACTGCCAGGCGCTTGGGCACGCTACTTTTACGGCAGGCAAAGGGATGACATTGTATACCGGATATCAGAACAAGACAAAGTTTTTGTCGCGATCCTGAATCTTAGAGTCCTAAAAATGAAATACGCCCATGTCGCAAAATGATATATGCAACATGGGCGCTGTCTAAAGAATTATCGCGTTGAAGCGATATCCTGCTGGATGCTGGCAAACGTGCGAGGCCATGGCTTGGCCGACTGAACCTTGGCAGGCAATTGTTTCACAGCTGCCTCAGCTGCCGCACGGTTAGCGAAACTACCATAGGTCACAACATAAAGCGCCTTACCTTGGTACTGCTTTTTGAAATAACGATAATTGGCGCTATCGCTTTGCTGCTGAATAAAGGCTTGCGCACTGCTTTCAGAGCTGGTTCCTAACACCTGAAGCGCATAGTGCGTTCCACCCTGAGTGCTGTACCAGCCACCGCCATTGCCCTGAGCTGTCTTGGGTGTTTCCTGAGCTGCAGGCTTTGCCGGCGCAGGCTTGGGCTCAACCTTGACTTCAGGCTTGACCGGCGCAGAAGCAACCTGTCTGGGTGTTGTATGTACAGGCTCGGCTGGAGCAGGTGTTGCGGCCGGCGCCAGGGGACGCGTTGGAGCCGTTACACTGACAGGCGCCTGGGCAGAAGGCATCTCAGGTGGCGTTGAGGAAAAATCGTCTTCGCCAGACTGAATAGAGCCGCTCACGCCATTGCCTTCAGACTCCTCCTGCCCTGCTGCCTGAGCCAGCGGCTCACGGATGACGGGCTGGGCCTCACCGACCAAAGGCAACGGCAAAGGCTGGGAAGAACCATCGAACTTAATTGCCGTTCCCGACTTGCCATCCCCTTGGGATTGTTCGGTCCCGTCAGTCGAGGCCATCTTGGGCGATGAATCATTACCCTTCATGAGCAACGCCGCCAAGACACCGACAGCGATGACTGCCACAATGATCAGGTGCTTGCGAGGCAGGTTAGCCAATAGCTGTTGACCACCCTTGAATTTGCTACCACCACCGCCACGCTGACTCAGCATGCCGCTGATCAACACGTCTCGCGCAGCTTCGTTGATCTCCCCCGGCCATCCACCGGAGGTCTGGTGAATGGTCTCGATCTGCTCTGGCGTAAAAATATCAATACTTTGGCCAGCACCTTCCAGGCGCTGCGCCAGATACCCTTGAGTTTCCTCTTCGGTATAAGGCAAAAGCTCGATGGCGTGGTAGCGCTCCTCGCCTTGCGCAAGGCTTTCCAGCTTACCTGTCAGCTCGGCGTCCCCAAACAGGAATACATGAGGGCGATTCTTCTCATCACCTTCTGCCAATGCCAACAGGGCTTCCAGTGCGTCATCATCCAACTCATGGGCATCGTCGACCAGAAAATAGACTTCCTGGCCAGTCAATGTCACTTGACCAACCTGAGATAGCACCGCTTCGATGCTCGCTTGAGGCGTGCCCAATCCCTGACTTAACTTGCGCAATAGTGTGTTCTTGTCCTGCACCTCACGTGCCGACACGACAACATTATGGACCGCATCCTTTTTGGTACTGGCAACAAGCGCCTGTCTCAGCAAGGTTTTCCCGCTTCCGGCAGGCCCTGTTACCGCAAGCAGAAGATGGCTATAGCGAGCAAGATGATGTAACTGCCCGAGAACCGTTTTGCGCTGGGCAGGATAAAACTTGAATCCTGGCACGCGTGGCGCAAAAGGATCGTGAGTAAATTCGTAATGGCCGAGGAAGGCCTCGTCGGCATGCAGACTGGACATAAGACTTCTTTCAATCTCCGAGCTGTTCCGCCAAAGCCTGATAATCGGCACTTAGCGTCTGCTTGAGGGTGTCATAAGGGAAATCACTGGTTACCACGGCCTCGCCCAACCGCTTGAGCAGCACAAGGCGCAACTGGCCATCCAGAACCTTTTTATCAACCGCCATGTATTTCATGAAATCGTCAGGCGACATGCTAGCAGGAGGAACGACAGGAAGCCCCGCACGCTTGAATAACCGTAGGGCTCGAATCTGATCATCACGGCTCAGCCAACCCAGACGACAAGACATTTCCAGCGCCATCGCCGTACCGGCAGCAACCGCCTCACCATGCAGCCATGAGCCATACCCCTGGTGCGCCTCGATTGCATGCCCAAACGTATGCCCCAAGTTCAGCGTGGCTCGAATGCCGGACTCCCGCTCATCCGCGCCAACCACATCAGCCTTCGCTGCACAGGAGCGCTCTATAGCCTCGCTCAGCTTGGATTGATCTAGCAAGCGTAATTGATCGATGCTTTCTTCCAGCCTTACCAGGAAAGGCTCATCGCAGATCAATCCATACTTGATGACTTCAGCAAGCCCAGCTGACAGCTCACGTTCAGGTAGCGTAACAAGGCTGGAGGTATCGATCACTACAGCCTTGGGTTGATAGAACGCGCCTACCATATTCTTGCCAAGCGGATGATTGATTCCGGTTTTACCCCCCACGGAGGAATCCACCTGTGACAACAGAGTGGTTGGAACCTGAATGAAATCAACGCCCCGTTGATAACATGCGGCTGCAAACCCTGCCATGTCACCGATCACACCCCCGCCCAGGGCAATGATAGTGGTGGCACGGTCATGTTTGTCTTCAAGCAAGGCATCAAAGATTTTTTGTAGAACTTCCCATGTCTTATAGCGCTCTCCATCAGGCAGCACGACAGCGGTTACTTCTTTACCCTGCAGTGTGGCTTTGAGCTTTTCCAAATAAAGAGGCGCTACCGTCTCGTTGGTAACGACGGCGACCTTTCGGCCTTTTATGTAGGGCAGAATGTACTGCTGCTGGGACAGCACGTCCTGACCTATGAAGATGGGATAACTACGCTCGCCCAAATTGACGTTTAGTGTTCGCATAAATCCCCCCAATGAAAGGCCGCTAGGATAACGCAGAACGCCAGAGCCTTTAACGAGGGATGAGTGCTTTTAAACGCTCAAGTATTTGCTGAACGACCAGTCGAGGGGGCCGCTCGTCCGTTTCTATGATGGTGGCCGCTATCTCACGGTAGAGCGGATCGCGAACAGCCATCAGATTACGCAAGACCTGTGCAGGATCGGGCGTCTGCAAAAGGGGGCGGTTCCGATCACGGGCCGTTCTTTCGATCTGCTGCTCGACGGAGGCATGTAAATAGATCACATGCCCGCTTGCTTTCAGGATGCGCCTGTTATCTTCATGCAGTACCGAGCCGCCTCCGGTAGCAAGCACCAGCCCTGATGATTTACAAAGGTCCTCCAGAACCAGGCGTTCCCGCTCACGAAAGCCCTGCTCCCCCTCAACATCAAAAATCCAGGGAATATTAGCTCCGGTCCGCTGCTCGATTTCTCTGTCAGCGTCTTTGAACGGGAGATGGAGCTCTTTAGCGAGCAGGCGTCCGATGGTGCTTTTACCAGCACCCATCGGACCCACGAGAAACACATTCAGCACTTCAATCAACGACCAACGGCAATAGCTTGGTTGTTCATGATACGCGGAGTGAGGAAGACAAGCAGCTCTACTTTTTCATCCGTAACCGAGTCGCGTCTAAATAGGCGACCGACATAGGGAACATCGCCCAATAAAGGTACTTTACTCGTCGACTTGCTTTGAGTATTCGAGAAAACGCCCCCGATTACGATAGTTTCACCATCAGCCACTAGTACTTTGGCATTCACCTCGTTTTTTGAAATAGGCGGAGCGCCATTATCCAGGCGATTCTGATAGTCAGGTGCATCCTTATTCACCTTAACTTCCATGATAATTCGATTATCAGGCGTGATCTGAGGCGTTACCTCTAACGAAAGCGCCGCTTCCTTAAAGGAGGTACTTGTTGCACCGCTCGAACTGGCCTCCTGATAAGGAATCTCGGTACCACGCAAGATTTTTGCTGTTTCTTTATCAGACGTTACTACCTTGGGTTGAGAGACTATCTCACCATTACCAGTAGCCTCCATGGCAGACAACTGAAGATCCAAAGTAGTACTGCCCGTCAAGAACCCGATCCCAATACCGGACGTTGCACTACCTACACCCAAATCTACAAAAGGTGAAGACGTCCCAGTAGTAGAGCCAGCGCCTCCACTGATAGTAAAGTTGCCATTGCCAGACCGAGAACCTGACCAGTTAACACCTAGCTGTTTGTTGTAGTTGACGTTTGCCTCAACGATCCTCGCCTCGATCATCACCTGACGAACCGGAATATCGAGCTGAGAGACAATTCGTCTTAGCTCATCCAGGCGATCTTGGGTCTGGTAAGCAATGATGCTATTGGTTCGATCATCGACAGTGATAGAGCCACGCTCGCTTTGTCCGGCATCAGCCTTAGTAACCGACTGGAACAGCTTGGCCATATCGGCAGCCTTGGCGTAATTAACCTGGATCAGCTCTCTGCGTAGCGGCGCCAGCTCCTGAATCTGCTTTTGTGACTCCAATTCCTGGCGCTCACGCGCCGCAATCTCATCCGCTGGCGCAATCAACAGCACGTTGCCTATTTGTCGCTTGTCGAGTCCCTTGGTTTTCAGAACAAGGTCAAGCGCTTGATCCCACGGCACGTTCTGCAGGCGCAGCGTGATGTTGCCTTGTACAGTGTCACTGGCCACCAGGTTCAAACCGGTGAAGTCAGCAATTAACTGAAGGACCGAGCGAACATCGATATCTTGGAAATTCAAAGACAATTTTTCACCGGTATAGGTGAAACGCTCAGCGGCACGCTGTTCCTTTTCCTTGGCAGTCAGTGGCTTGACGCTAATGGTCAGCTTGTTATCTGTCTGGTAGGCCAGATAGTCATATACGCCTGTAGGCTCAATTGTAATGACCGTGTCACCAGCCTGACTTGAGGCGTTTACAAACTGTACTGGCGTAGCAAAGTCTTTGACGTCAAGCCGAACACGTAGAGCATCAGGGAGCTGCGTCTTGCCGAAGTTAAGACGAATCTTTCCACCCTGCTCCTGTATGTCAGGGCTGATACCTGTTTCTGAAAGGTCAATGATAACGTTACCTTCTCCGTCATCACCTCGCTTGAAGTCGATATTCCTGATGGCTTTCCCAGCCAATCTCGGCACGCTGGAAAAGACACGGCCGGCAGGGTTGGTTGCAGGCGCTGGGGCTTGCGCAGCACCGGAGCGCGGCAAGGATGGTGCCGGGACAGAAGCACTAGTCGTGCGAGCAGCCTGGTCGCCGCCAATGACAACGAACAGGTCGTTACCCTGAACGCGGGTCGAGTAAGGCGCCAATGCAGTCAGATTCACGATAAGACGCGTGCGGTCACCCGCCTCGACTACGGTAACGCTTCTGGCATTCCCCGATCCCAACTCCTTGTTGCGAACGCCTAGCTTGTTATTAACGCCAGGCAGATCCAAAGCGATGCGCGCAGGTTGCTCAATGGTATAGCCCTTGGGGGCTGTTACTGGCTGATCGAACGATAGTTTGAGTTCGACTCTGTCGCCCGGCAAAGAGGCCACGTTCAAGGCCTTGAGATCTGCCGCCAGCAGCAAAGAGGGACAGATTCCGCTCAAGAGTATGGCCAGCGTGAGGGCGCTCTTCCCTGAGACCCTTTGTAGAATAGTTTTGTGCAACATCATGCCCCGTCCTTAAGAACTCTCTATTAGCGAAAGAGTACGGGGTCTTTCGAGCCAGCCGCCCTCTCCATCAGGAACGATCTCAATCACATCAATCTGACTTTCGGTAATAGAAACGATACGCCCATCGTTTCTACCCAGATAATCACCCACCTTGACGCGGTGAACTCCTCCAGCTCCCTTGATCAAGGCAAAACGACCTGATGCATTGGAAAGCGTGCCCACCATCTGGAAGGTTTCAATATTGAAGCCTTCCAGAAATTGTTTCGGCCTGGTTTCATCAGGCTTGATGTTCTTTGATCCTCTTTGCTTCGCCGTTAAATCAATTTTTATAGGTGGCTGGAATGGGCTGCGCATATCAGCCGCGCCATAAGCAAATGGCTCATAAGGCTGAAACTGGGGCAATGGCTCTATACTCCCCTTCGGCCTTGCCCGAACTTCATCCATATAACTTTGAAGATCGGACACATCATCCCCGCCACCGCACCCTGACAGCGCAGCAAGCAAAAGCCCACACATCAGAATTCGGGCTCTCATTGGTGCAATCCCTTGTCGTTATAGCGATACGTCTTGGCCAGAATGTTCATTCGCAGCTGCGCTCCGCTGTCAGGCGATACACGGCTGATATCGAAATCATGCAACGTCACGATACGCGGCAGGCTTGAGGCACTGCTGACAAATGTCGCCAGATCGTGATAGCTCCCCACCACCGTAATCTGGATGGGCAACTCAACGTAGAACTGCTGTACGTTTTCAGGAAGCAAACGAATCTGCTCGAACTCAAGACCGCTTTTCAACCCGGTACGCGTAATATCTTCGAGCAGTGCAGGTACCTCTGTATCGCTGGGCAACTGACGCAGCATGGCACCAAATGACTCCTCCATTTCAGTCATCTGAACCTTGTAGGCATCCAGGTTAGCGGCTTGAAATGCCTTGCTCCCAAACTGCTGCTTGAGGGTTTCTTCCTGAGCCTGCTTGCTTTCCAGCTCTGTCTGCATGTCCTTCAGATAGAAGTTATAGCCTAGCGCCAGCACCACAGCGACAATCAGAATGCAGGTAATCACCTTGGCTGCTGGGGGCCATGCACCCAGGTTATCCATATCAAGATCATTCAGATCGATCTTGCGAAGGCTTGCCAGAGTATCGGCCAAACTCATGACTTACCTCCTTGTGCGGGCACCGCAGGCGTTGGCACAGCCGGCTTTGTCTGTTTTACCGTCATTTGGAAGGCATTGTTCTGGTCAACTGCACCTGACGTCAGCGCCTTGACCTCTGTCAGATTAGGCGAAGCCAGCCATTCGGAATTTTCGAAGTTACGCATAAGGTTGGAAACACGGTTGTTGGACTCCGCTTCACCAACAATGGAAATGGTATCGCCCTGCATCTTAAGACCAGTGAAATACACGCCATCCGGCAACGTGCGCACCAATTGATCAAACACATGGCCAATGACAGGCCTGTTGCCCTGCAAGTCCTGAATGATCTTCATTCGCTCAAGGAGCTGCTGTCTGCGTGTTTTCAGTTCACTGATTTCCTTGATGCGAGAGTCCAGAACGGCAATTTCGCCTTGTATATAGGCATTACGGGCGTCCTGGTTCTCAATTGCAGAGGTAAAGTACTTATCACCTAGAAAGATGATTGCGGCCGACAGGACAAACATCCCGCCAATAACCACCAGAAAGCGCTTCTTGCGCTCTTCCCTTAGCTGTTCACGCCAAGGTAATAGGTTAATATGGGCCATCAGTCGAAGCTCCTCATAGCCAGACCGCAGGCAATCATGAGCGCCGGAGCGTCGCTGGCCAGAGCACTTGCATTGACTTTGCTATTTAGCGTCATATCAGCAAACGGATTAGCAACTAGGGTCGGAGTGCCAATTTTCTGTTGGATCAGCCGATCCAGGCCGGAAATTGACGCGGTTCCTCCTGCAAGCAAGATATAGTCCACATCGTTGTATTGTCCGGCTGCAAAGAAGAATTGCAGCGAGCGAGCAACCTGCTGGACAACCGCATCCCGAAAAGGGGTCAACACTTCGACCTGATAATCATCAGGCAGACCGCCCTGCTTTTTGGCAAGACCGGCTTCTTCGATGGACAGCCCGTAACGACGCTGGATTTCCTCGGTCAGCTGACGTCCGCCAAAGAGCTGCTCGCGCGTATAAATGGTACGGCCATTATGCAGAACGCTAAGGGTAGTCATCGTGGCGCCAATATCAACAATCGCAACCGTCAATTCATCGACATTACCGCCTAGCTGCCCGGCCATTAGCGTATAAGCACGCTCAAGAGCATAAGCTTCTACATCAATAACCCTGGCGGAAAGCCCGGCCAACGCTAACGCGGCCTCACGAACTTCAACGTTCTCCTTGCGACATGCCGCAAGGAGAACTTCAACACGGCCTGGATTACGCGCCGACTGGCCTTGAACCTCGAAGTCAATCGCCACTTCCTCAAGGGGATAAGGAATATACTGATCCGCCTCAAGCTTGATCTGGTTTTCAAGCTCGTCATCCGAAAGACCCGCATCCATTTCGATGGTCTTTGCAATAACAGCCGAACCCGCTACCGCCACTGCTGCATTTCGAGCATTCGTTCGAGCCTTGGCCAGAACCCGGCCCAGCGCTTGCCCTACGCCTTCAAGCTCGGCAATGTTCTTTTCCACCACGGCGTTCGGCGGCAACGGCTCAACGGCATAGGCTTCGACCCTATACCGTCCACCAGCACGACTCAGCTCAAGCAACTTGACAGACGTTGAGCTGATATCGATTCCCAGTAGCGTATTCGTCTTCTTTTTGAATAGCCCTAGCACAACAGTTTCCCTATCTGTATTCGCCACGCATTGGGCGATTCGTATTCATCGGCATTAGCTGGCAGACTTGACATACGCGCAAATGGCGATCTGTCCCAAAAACTGCCTATAATGCGCCTACTTCTTGGCTCGCAAAATTGTTGCCAGATTCACTTCTTTATAGCTGAAAAAGCCATATCCAATGCGTTTGTTAAAATTTATCTGGTGGTCTTGTCTTGGCATCGTCTGCAGCGTCTTTCTTGGGCTTAGCGGCGCCTTCCTCTACCTTAGCCCGAGCCTACCCTCGGTAGATGCCCTGCGGAACGTGCAGTTGCAGATCCCCCTTCGCATTTACAGCGCAGATGGAAAGCTGATCGCCGAATTTGGAGAAATGCGGCGCTCGCCTTTACGTTTCTCCGAAATCCCTCCAGATTTCATCCATGCGCTGCTTTCGGCTGAGGACGACAATTTTGCCAACCACTACGGTGTAGACGTTAAAAGTCTGATGCGTGCCGTAGCACAATTGGTCAAAACAGGTCACATTCAGACCGGCGGCAGCACCATCACCATGCAGGTGGCCAAGAACTATTTCCTGACCAGCGAACGCAGTTTTTCACGTAAATTCACCGAGATACTGTTGGCCTTGCAAATTGAGCGCCAGCTTACAAAGGATGAAATTCTGCAGCTCTATGTCAACAAGATCTATCTAGGCAACCGCGCCTATGGAATCGAGGCCGCTGCACAGGTGTACTACGGCAAATCAATCAATGAGCTGACGCTAGCGCAGAAAGCGATGATTGCCGGCCTGCCAAAAGCACCGTCACGCTATAACCCGATCGTAAACCCCGAGCGCAGCAAGGAGAGACGAAACTGGATTCTCGAGCGGATGCTAAAGCTGGGTTATATCGATCAGCGCGCCTACGAAACGGCCGTGGCTGAACCTATCGACGCCTACCATCACGTCGCCGTACCGGAGCTCGCAGCGCCCTATGTCGCTGAGATGGCTCGAGCGGAAATGGTCGGACGGTATGGTAGCGATGCCTATACAGAGGGTTATAAGGTTACGACGACTATCGATAGCCACCTGCAGAACGTTGCCAATGCCGCCGTGCGCAACGGCTTGATCGACTATGACCAGCGCCACGGCTATCGTGGAGCTGAAGCGCATTATCCGAACAAGTCGCGCAGTGAATGGTTAAACCTGCTGCAATCCCATCGTACTGTTGGAGGATTGGAGCCAGCCATCGTCACCCAGACCGAAAAAAGCGGCATATTGGTCCTGACAGCAAACGACAAGGAAGAAGCTGTAGCCTGGGAAAATATGAAATGGGCTCGCCCTTATATTAGTGCCAACAGCATGGGGCCTAAACCGAATGCGCCTGGCGATGTCGTCAAAGTAGGTGACCTGATTCGTATTCTGCGTCAAGAAGATGGCAGCTTGCGATTTGTTCAGGTCCCCAAGGCCCAAAGCGCGCTGGTATCGCTTGATCCACAAGACGGTGCCATTCAGGCCTTGGTGGGTGGGTTCTCGTTCGAGCAAAGCAACTACAATCGCGCCACCCAGGCTCGTCGTCAGCCGGGCTCGAGCTTCAAGCCATTCATTTACAGTGCCGCCCTGGATAAAGGCTATACCGCAGCCTCGCTCGTTAATGACGCGCCTATCGTGTTTATGGACAGCAGCATGGACGAGGCGTGGCGTCCCAAGAACGATACGAACACCTTCTTGGGCCCTATACGCCTGCGTGAGGCACTGTATCGCTCGCGCAACCTGGTCTCCATTCGCCTTCTACAAGCCATTGGTATCGATTATGCGATTAACTATGTAACCCGCTTCGGCTTTGAAAAAGACCTTCTGCCACGCAACCTTTCGTTGGCGTTGGGTACACCCGGCCTTACGCCAATGGAAATTGCCAATGGCTGGACAGCTTTTGCAAACGGCGGCTACAAGGTCAACTCTTACATTATCTCGAAGGTTGAGAGTCGCGACGGACAACTGCTTTATCAGGCTAATCCGCCACATGTTCCGCAGAACGCAAATACTGCGGCAGCTGCCCCGGAGAATGTTCAGGTAACACCTGCCAGCGTAACCAACGCCGACGGCACGATGAGTCAGACACCTGCCATTGCACCGCAAATCATTGATCCGCGTAACGCCTATATCATGACTAGCATGCTGCAGGATGTGATCAAGCGCGGCACGGGTCGTCGAGCGCTTGAGCTGAAGCGCGGGGACTTAGCAGGTAAAACCGGAACGACAAACGACTCAAAAGACACATGGTTCTCCGGCTATAACGCTGATTACGTTACTACGGTATGGGTAGGCTTTGATCAGCCAGACACGCTGGGTCGTCATGAGTTTGGCGGTAATGTGGCACTTCCCATCTGGATGCAGTACATGGGCAGTGCTTTGGAAGGCAAACCCGACCACCTGCCAGCGGAACCACCGGGAATTGCCACCCTGCGCATTGATCCTGTCAGTGGCCGAGCGGCTCCGCCTGGTACCCCTGACGCGTACTTCGAGCTGTTCAAGAATGAAGACACACCGCCGCCTATGGATGAGCTAGGCCCAGGCAGCTCGCCTGGCACGCCACTTCCGTCCGATGAGTCTGCCCCAATGGACCTGTTCTAAAGGACAATAAAAAACCCCGCCTAAGCGGGGGTTTTTTTATTGTCCTGGTTAGTGACTAAAAACGTCACTAACCGACTTGAGCGGATAGTGTGCCGGGTATGCACGGGTCGCTACGCCCGACTCGATAGCCGCTTTGGCGACTGCATCGGAGACCACTGTGATCAGACGAGGATCCATAGGCTTTGGAATGATATATCCACGGCCAAAGCTCAACTCATCAACACCATAGGCCTCACATACTTCCTTCGGTACTGGAAGCTTGGCAAGATCCCGTAGCGCATGAGCCGCTGCAATCTTCATTTCCTCATTGATAACCGTAGCCCGCACATCCAGTGCACCTCGGAAAATGAAGGGGAAACCCAACACGTTGTTCACCTGGTTCGGATAGTCGGAACGGCCAGTGGCCATAATGACATCTGAACGGGTTTCATGAGCCAATTCCGGCTTGATCTCCGGATCCGGGTTAGAGCAGGCGAATACGATGGGATTCGGCGCCATGCGCTGCAAATCCTTAGCGCTCAGCAGGTTCGCACCAGACAGACCAACGAACACATCAGCGCCATCCAGCGCGTCAGACAAGGTACGCTTGTCAGTCTCGGTCGCAAAGATAGCCTTGTACTGGTTGAGATCGGTACGACCAGAATGGATCACACCCTGACGATCCAGCATGAAGATATTTTCGACCTTGGCGCCCATGCTAATTAGCAGCTTCATGCAGGAAATGGCTGCCGCACCTGCCCCCAGACAAACGATCTTAGCGTCTTCTATACTCTTGCCAGCAATTTCCAGCGCGTTCAGCATACCAGCCGCAGTCACGATAGCCGTACCGTGCTGATCATCATGGAAAACCGGAATATTGCACTGCTCGATCAGAGCCTTTTCGATCTCGAAGCACTCAGGCGCTTTGATGTCTTCCAGGTTGATACCACCGAAGGTAATGGAAATGCGTTTTACGGTATCAATGAACGCCTGTGGACTTTCGGCATCGACTTCGATATCGAACACGTCGATACCGGCAAAGCGCTTGAACAGGACACCCTTGCCTTCCATAACCGGCTTTGACGCCAATGGTCCCAGATTACCCAGACCAAGGATGGCTGTACCGTCAGAGATCACAGCAACCAGGTTACCTTTACCGGTGTACTGGTAGGCGAGCTCGGCATCACGAGCGATTTCGCGGACAGGCTCTGCTACACCCGGGCTGTAAGCCAGAGATAGATCACGAGCGGTAGCGGTAGGCTTGGTCAGTTCAACGCTCAACTTACCTGGACGGGGTTGAGCATGGTATTCGAGAGCGGCTGTTTTCAAGTCAGACATTATAAGTATCCGCTATGGCGTGTTGGGTCAAAAGTGGATGGAGGATACGCAAGAAGATTACGCCCCACAAGCAATGGCCCCAATAGTCAATAGCTGTTGTATACGACTTTAGGCCAATCCTGTGTAGCCTTCATCCACATGTAACGAGACGAACCGCCTTGAGGCTAAACGTGCTTTGCAAGACAGGCTCAGGTAGATCGGAACATCGATAACAGGCGTGAACGGTTTGTTCTGCCAGCAGCGCATTGCAAGGGTAACAGCCAGCATTTCAAACCTGACTGCGACAATGCCCTATCGCGTACATGTTCTCATTGTGTGAGGTTGCAGAGCGGCTACGGGATGGGTGAGCCAAGCTCGTGAACTGATTATGCGTCATCAATGCGGATTTGACACCTGCCCCAATGTCACAGCCGACCTTGACGATACAATTCGTCTTTTGCAAGGCAATAAAAAAGGCGTCCATATGGACGCCTTTTGGTCGATCGCTCAGGTACGACATGAGCGATCAAACGTATTACTTCTGAGCAGTACCGAAAACACCGAAGCGCTGCTTGAAGCGATCGATACGACCACCTGCATCCAGCACCTTCTGCTTACCTGTATAGAACGGGTGGCATTCAGAGCACACGTCCAGGTTGATGTTCTTAGCCAGTGTGGAGCGCGTCTTGATGACATTGCCACAGCTGCAGCTTGCTTCGATATTAGTATACGTAGGATGAATATCGGCTTTCATTACGAAATCCTCGAGTTCGTGCCGTGCCGCCACCCGGCGTCATTGCCGAATACCGCACGGATAATAGGCCGCGCATCATAACAGAGGCTTACGACGATGCAAGCCGTTACGTCTACCAATGGTCTGCTAATATCTGCCTCTTTTTGCCTCCGAGTCCAGACGTGTCTGAAGTCCTGCTGCGCCTTGCGCTGCCCTCTCCTTTACGCCGGCTATTCGACTACCGAGCGCCAGCCGGCGTCGACGCCTCGGAACTGATCCCAGGTGTTCGGCTACGCGTACCCTTTGGGCGCAGGGAGATCGTGGGCATTCTGGTGCAGATCGTGTCCGAAACCGATGTTCCGCGAGATAAACTAAAGCCCGCCATTGCGCTGTTGGATACCACCCCCCCAATGCCGGCCAGCCTGATCGAGCTTTGCAAGTGGACAGCCCAGTATTACCAGCACAGCCTGGGCGATACCTTTACGTGTGCCCTGCCAGGACTCCTGCGACAGGGCGACCCTGCCGAGCGGCGGGTCCAGCGGTTCTGGATAGCCAGGCCTGAAGCTGATGTATCGGACCCACGCCTGGTACGAGCGCCACGCCAGCGCGAAGCCTTGAAAGTCGTCAAACAGCACCCACATGGCGTTGCCCATGAATTGCTCAGCCAGCTCGGCCTTGCCAAGGATGCACTCGATACCTTGCAGGCAAAGGGACTGGTCGATGTCGAGTCCCGCCAAATCATGCCAGCCAAACATCACGGCGCCTGGCTGGCACAAGCAGAACTCCCATTCAACCACGAGCAGCGTATTGCCTACGAAGCGGTCAAAGCGAGACTTGGTAGCTTTCACTGCTTTTTATTGGATGGTGTGACGGGAAGCGGCAAAACCGAGGTTTATCTTCAGCTCATACGCCGGACACTCGAAACAGGACGGCAGGCCTTGGTCCTGATCCCGGAAATCAACCTGGGACCACAAACACTGTCCCGCTTCGAGAAACGCTTCAATGCCCGTATCGTGCTGATCCACTCGGCGCTTACCGACCGGGAGCGCACGGACGCCTGGTTGGCTGCACGCGACGGCGATGTCGATATCGTCATAGGAACACGCTCCGCCCTTTTCACTCCGCTGAAAAACCCAGGCCTTATCATTGTCGATGAAGAGCACGATGCGTCTTATAAACAGCAGGAAGGCTTGCGCTACCATGCCCGCGACCTAGCTGTCGTCAGGGCTCGGCTTGAAAGAGTCCCGCTGCTTCTAGGCTCCGCTACTCCTTCCTTGGAAAGTCTTCATAACGCTGAAATCGGTCGCTATGGCCTGCTTCGCCTCACTCAGCGTGCCGGCAGTGCTACTGCCCCAAAGTTTCAGCGCCTGGATGTCAGGAGCCGCCCTCTTGATTCAGGTCTCTCACAGCCATTGGCGCAAGCGATTGGCGACACGCTGAGCAAGGGCCAACAGGTCCTGGTCTTTTTAAATCGCCGTGGCTTTGCGCCTACGCTGCTGTGTCATGACTGCGGCTGGATCGCCCAGTGTCCACGCTGCGATGCCCGTATGACCATTCACCAGCGGTCAGGCGAGCTGCGTTGTCACCATTGCGATCATCGTCAACGCCCGTCACAACACTGTCCTGCCTGCGGCAAGCTGGATCTACGCCCATTGGGTGCAGGTACGGAGCGTGCGGAAGAGCGGCTTCGGATTCTCTTCCCGCAATTTCCAGTGTTGCGTATCGATCGGGATAGCACCATGCGCAAGGATGCCATGGCCAATATCTTCTCCATCATTCAGCGCGGCGAGCCCTGCATCCTGGTAGGAACACAAATGCTGGCCAAGGGGCATCATTTCCCCCGCGTCACGCTGGTAGCCATTCTGGATGCCGATGGGGGCCTCTTTTCAGCAGATTTTCGTGCCAGCGAGCGCATGGCCCAACAAGTGGTTCAGGTAGCCGGTCGCTCAGGCCGTGCAGAGGTACAGGGCCAAGTGTTGATTCAGACTCATCTGGCGGATCATCCCTTGCTGGTACAGCTAACCGAGCAAGGGTACGTGGCCTTCGCCCAGCAAGCCCTGGCAGAACGTCGTGCAGCTGGCCTTCCCCCGTTTACTCACCTGGCGCTGTTACGTGCCGAAGCTTACAAGCCTGGACAGGCAGAAGAATTCCTAGAGCTGGCCTATGCTGAAGCCGATCAGCTGGCAGCAGAGCTGGACTTGCCCCATATTGAGCTTCTCGGTCCTATCCCCGCGCCCATGGAGCGTCGGGCGGGCCGCTTTCGTGCACAGCTTTTATTACAAGCATCACTCCGGGCCCCGCTTCACCGGTTACTGACCAGCTGGGTCTTACGTCTGGAAAGTCTGCCAGCCGGAAGGCAGGTGCGTTGGTCACTGGACGTTGATCCCATAGATCTTTATTAGGACTTTTTTCACCTTAATTTCGGGCTCCGCAGGCCTCAATGACGTCTACACGTTGGCAAGTGATCCTAGCCTGCGGATAATGCAGGGTTTTCATTACGCGCCCAGGCGCGAGCCAAAGGCCAGACGATCATGAAAGACACTATTCGACAGCTTATTCAGAACGCCTTGGAGCGCCTTACTGCCGAAGGCATCTTGCCAGATGGTCTGACGCCGACCATCCAGGTCGAAAATACCAAGGACAAAAGTCACGGCGACTTTGCGAGCAATATCGCCATGATGCTGGCAAAACCTGCCGGCATGAAGCCCCGTGACCTTGCAGAAAAACTGATTGCAGCCCTGCCTGCCGACTCGAGCGTCAGCCAGGTGCAAATTGCGGGCCCAGGTTTTTTGAACTTCTTCCAGAATCACGAACAACTGGCCCAGCGCCTGGATGCTGCGCTGGCTGATACGCATCTGGCCATTCAGAAGTCCGCGCCCAAACAGCGGGTTGTTGTAGACCTCTCCTCTCCCAACCTGGCCAAGGAAATGCATGTGGGTCACCTGCGCTCCACCATCATTGGTGACGCCGTTGCACGTGTACTCGAATTTCTAGGGGATGATGTTATCCGGCAAAATCATGTCGGCGACTGGGGAACCCAGTTCGGCATGCTTCTCGCCTATCTTGAAGAACAGCCTGCGGCAGCTGAAAGCGAGCTTTCCGACCTGGAAACATTTTATCGAGCCGCTAAGAAGCGCTTCGATGAGTCTCCTGAATTTGCCGATCGCGCTCGCGAGCTGGTCGTCAAGCTGCAAGCGGGCGATGAAGCCTGCCTGAAACTATGGCACCGCTTCAATGAGATCTCCCTGAGTCACTGCCAGAAGGTCTATGACCGCCTGAACGTCAAACTCACGCCTGCGGACGTAAAAGGAGAGAGCGCCTACAACAGCGAGCTACCTGGTATCGTGACCGAACTCGATGCCAAGGGCCTGCTTACCGAAAGCGATGGCGCCCGCTGCGTTTTCCTTGAAGAGTTCAAGAATGCGGAAGGCAATCCACTTCCGGTGATCGTGCAGAAGGCAGGAGGCGGCTACCTGTACGCCACGACCGATCTGGCAGCCATGCGCTACCGTAGCCAGGTTCTGAATGCCGATCGAGTCCTTTACTTTGTCGACCAGCGCCAAGCATTGCACTTCCAGATGGCCTTTGAAGTTGCTCGTCTGGCTGGTTTCGTTGCCCCATCCATGAGTCTTGAACATATGGGGTTCGGGACCATGAATGGTGCAGATGGCCGCCCTTTCAAGACGCGCGACGGCGGCACGGTCAAGCTGATCGACCTGCTTGATGAGGCAGAAGAGCGCGCCTACACCTTGGTCAAGGAAAAAAACCCCTCCCTGGAAGAAACCGAGCTGCGTGAAATTGCTCGCGCAGTGGGTATCGGCGCCGTCAAATACGCAGATCTGTCCAAGCACAGAACAAGTGACTACAGCTTCAATTTCGAGCTGATGCTCAGCTTTGAAGGCAATACGGCACCCTATCTGCTCTACGCCTATACCCGCGTCGCCAGTATCTTTCGCAAGCTTGGCCAGGGATACGATGAGGTCGAAGGCCAGATTCGCCTGGAAGCTCCTCAGGAGCAAGATCTGGGTGCTCGTCTGGCCCAGTTTGGCGAAACCCTGAATTCGGTAGCGGAGAAAGGGGTGCCGCATCTTCTATGCGCCTATCTCTACGACATTGCCGGTCTCTTCTCCAGCTTTTACGAAAACTGCCCCATTCTCAGCGCAGAAGATCCTGCTCAACGGCAAAGCCGCCTACGCCTGGCCGCCCTGACCGGACGCACCCTCAAACAAGGTCTCGAACTGCTAGGCCTGAATACACTGGAACGTATGTAAACGGACGTATATGGCAAAGAAAGCAGCACCTAAACGAGGCGCAAGCCGAAATCAGCCAGCCGCCAAGAAGCAGCCTATTCCCGGTTGGGTATGGTTGGCTTCAGGTCTTGCCATTGGTGGCTTCGTGGTCTTTCTGATGAAGCTTGAGCCGGGCAACGATGCCGTTCGTCGCTCCAAGGGTGAGGAGGCACAAGTTGCGTCCAAGACCAAGCAGGAGGCTCCTACTACGCCAACCCCGGTCAAGCCCAAGTATGACTTCTACACACTGCTACCGGAGTCCGAAGTAATCGTGCCTCCGGACGCCGTGCCGCAGACGAGCCCAACCCCTACTCCGCCCAAGCCTGAAACGTCGCCTGCGACGACAGCTCAGCTGCCTGCAGGCTCGCCACAGCAAGCTCAGACACCTGCGCAGGCTGCTACGCAGACACCTGCTCAACAGCCCAAGACAGCAGCACAGCCACCTGTGACGCTGTTCTTCCTCCAGGCAGGCTCGTTTAGAACACAGGCTGACGCTGATCGGGTGAGAGCGCAGATCATCCTGATTGGTCAGGATGTGCGGGTAGAGTCAGGCAAGGTCAAGGATGACACATGGTATCGTGTCCTGGTCGGTCCCTTCAGAGATCGCAACCAACTGACCCAAGCCCAGAGCCAGCTGGCCAGCAACGGTTTCAAGAACCTGCTGCTCCAGCAACGCCAAGGTCGATGACACATGGCGGCCGGAAAAGGCTTGAAGCCTTGGAAGGCCGTCCCCATATCTCCGGCAATCGCTTAAGGCATAGCAGGAGAACACCCTTGACCACTATCGTTTCAGTGCGTCGCAACGGCAAAGTCGTCATTGGCGGCGATGGCCAGGTATCCCTGGGTAATACCGTCATGAAGGGTAACGCACGTAAAGTCCGTCGCCTTTACCACGGCCAGGTGCTGGCAGGTTTCGCCGGCGGCACCGCGGATGCGTTCACTCTGTTCGAGCGCTTCGAGCAGCAACTCGACAAACATCAGGGCCATCTGGTCCGTGCCGCGGTAGAACTGGCCAAAGACTGGCGTACCGATCGTGCACTTCGCCGCCTGGAAGCCATGCTGGCAGTAGCCAACAAGGATGCCTCGCTGATCATTACCGGTAACGGCGATGTCGTCGAACCAGAAGAAGGCCTGATTGCCATGGGCTCCGGTGGCCCCTATGCACAAGCGGCCGCTCGTGCCCTGCTCACGCATACCGAGCTGAGTGCTCGAGAAATTGCCGAGACTGCGTTGAACATTGCGGGAGACATTTGTGTCTTCACTAACCGTAACCTGACTATTGAGGAGCTGGACGCTTCCTGAGTCCGGCCGGAATAACGACATGTCTATGACTCCACGTGAAATCGTTCACGAACTTAATCGCCATATCATTGGCCAGGATGATGCAAAGCGCGCCGTAGCCATCGCTCTGCGTAATCGCTGGCGTCGCATGCAGCTTCCACTGGAGCTGCGCGCTGAAGTCACTCCCAAGAACATTCTGATGATTGGCCCGACAGGTGTAGGTAAAACCGAGATCGCCCGTCGACTGGCCAAACTGGCGAATGCACCCTTCCTGAAGGTAGAAGCCACCAAGTTCACTGAAGTGGGCTATGTAGGCCGCGACGTTGAGTCCATCATCCGCGATCTGGCTGATGCTGCCGTTAAAATGCTGCGTGAGCAGGAAATCGTCAAAGTCCGTCATCGTGCAGAAGATGCTGCCGAAGAGCGGATTCTTGATGCACTGCTACCGCCTGCACGTGCAGTAGGTTTCAGTGAAGAGCCGACTCGCAGCGAAGACTCCAACACGCGTCAACTCTTCCGCAAGCGCCTGCGTGAAGGCCAGCTGGATGACAAGGAGATTGATATCGAAGTGGCTGAAGCGCCAGCAGGTATCGAGATCATGACTCCGCCCGGCATGGAGGAAATGACCAGCCAGTTGCAAAACCTCTTCTCCGGCCTGAACAAAGGCAAGATGAAGGCTCGCAAGCTCAAGGTTAAAGAAGCCTTCAAGCTGATCCGTGACGAGGAAGCTGCTCGTCTGGTCAACGAGGAAGAACTCAAGGCACGTGCCCTGGAAGCGGTCGAGCAGAACGGTATCGTCTTCATCGACGAGATCGACAAGGTTGCCAAGCGTGGCAACACCAGTGGCGCTGACGTATCCCGCGAGGGCGTACAGCGCGATCTGCTGCCACTGATCGAAGGTTGCACGGTAAATACCAAGCTAGGTATGGTCAAAACCGACCACATCCTGTTTATCGCCTCGGGCGCGTTCCACTTGTCCAAGCCCAGCGATCTGGTACCTGAGCTTCAGGGACGTCTGCCAATCCGTGTAGAACTCAAGGCCCTAACACCTCAGGACTTCGAGCGCATTCTCACTGAACCGCACGCTTCACTGACAGAGCAATACCGTGAGCTGCTCAAGACTGAAGGCCTGGACGTCGAGTTCACGCCTGAAGGGATCAGCCGCATTGCGGAAATTGCCTGGCAGGTCAATGAGAAGACGGAAAATATTGGTGCGCGCCGCCTGCATACGCTATTGGAGCGACTGCTGGAGGAAGTCTCGTTCAGCGCTGCTGATCTGGCAGGCCAGCAGAATGGCGAGCCTATTCGGATCGATGCTGCCTATGTCAACGGCCATCTGGGCGAGTTGGCACAGGATGAGGATCTGTCGCGCTATATTCTGTAAGGACGTCGACAACCTATCGCTCGCAGCCTCAAGGCTGCGAGCTTATCAGCGAGACCTATTGCCATGCGTTTGCCCACGGCCATCCAGCTGCACAAAGCATCCAAAACCCTCACCGTTCAATACGATACCGAGTCCTTTACGCTGCCTGCTGAATTTCTGCGCGTTCACTCGCCCTCTGCAGAAGTACAGGGTCACGGCAACCCCGTCCTGCAATTTGGCAAGAAGAACGTAGGCATCAGCCAAATCGAGGCAGCCGGTCAGTACGCATTGAAAATTACGTTCGATGACGGTCACGACAGTGGCTTGTTCACTTGGGAATACCTGTATGAACTCGGCCGCAATCAGGAGCAGATGTGGGCCGAGTACTTGTTTGCACTGGCCCGGGAAGGCAAGTCCAGAGATCCGGATGTATCCGTCGTCAAACTGATGCTATAACGCTCAAGCCTGTAGCGCTTTATCCAACTTCTTCTCGATTTCATGCTCAATCTGTGAGCTCAGGGCCGAGAAGAAGAACCCCAAGGTTGCGTCGACACGCACCTTGTCTTCGCCTACCTCGATACGCCCATCAACACCTGTACGGGAAAATTGCAGCGTATCACCCTCCCAACGGCACTCCACACCGTAATCACGCGTTAGCTTTTCGGCCAGCGCCCCCGCCTTGGCACGCGCAGTTTCAAGGCCTAGTGAATGGGAACGTTCGACACTGATTTGGGACATAGGAAGTACTCCAGCGAATTCGCCTGCGACTATAGCGGGGGCTGTCATGCACGAAAAGCACGAGAACTACCAAGTCAGGATGACCCATCTCATGGAATACCTATTTTCTAATGACTTTATCCGGCAAGAATGGACATCTCAGCGCATCAGCACTGCTAGAATGGTTGCTTATTCAAATGCAGGTGAAGCGTCATGAGCGATCAGCGCAAGGGCCCGGAGGCCGATCCCGTCACTCATTTCGGCTACCAGAGTGTGCCGGAAAGTCAGAAAGCTCAAAAAGTGGCCGAAGTGTTCCACTCGGTTGCAGCCAAATATGACGTGATGAATGACTTGATGTCTGCAGGCGTTCATCGCTTGTGGAAACGTTTCACGATCGAACTGTCCGGGGTTCGAAGTGGTAACCGCGTGCTGGATATTGCTGGCGGCACAGGCGACCTGACTAAACAGTTTTCCCGCCTGGTGGGCCCACGTGGTGAGGTCGTGCTGGCAGATATCAACGACTCGATGCTAAAGGTCGGTCGTGATCGCCTGATGGACGAAGGTATTGCCAACAATGTCAGCTTCGTACAGGCAGATGCTGAAAAGCTGCCCTTCCCAAATAATCACTTTGATTGTGTGACCATCGCCTTTGGATTGCGTAACGTGACCCACAAGGAAGCCGCTATCGCATCCATGCTACGCGTACTCAAGCCGGGCGGGCGTCTTCTGGTACTGGAGTTCTCCAAGCCGACCAGCCAGCTCCTGTCCAAGGCCTATGATGCTTACTCCTTCAGCCTTCTGCCGTTCATGGGCAAGCTGATCGCCAATGATTCGGCCAGTTACCGTTACCTGGCGGAGTCGATTCGCATGCATCCTGATCAGGACACGCTTAAAGCCATGATGGAAACCGCTGGATTTGAGCGCGTGACCTACCACAATATGACAGGTGGCATTGTTGCCCTGCACCGTGGCATAAAACCCTGATGATCCTACTGACCCAGGCCGTACTGGCTGCGCTGGAGCGCGGCCTGAATCCCTTACTGGCAATGGACGCTGTGGCGGGCCGCCGTCTTGCACGCCTGCAAGGCAAGGTCATTGCCATAGATTGTGCGGCTCCCCGTTTCACGCTGTTCATCCTTCCGGCCTATGATGGTCTGCATTTTGCCGCCCACCATGAAGCAGAAGTCGACTGCACGCTGAAAGCACCTGCGTCTCGATTGGCTCAGCTGGCCTTGAGTCAGAACAAAACAGCGATCTTGCACAGCACCGATGTAACGCTTGAGGGGGATAGTGCAGCACTGATAGAGCTATCCGATATCCTGCAGAGCCTGGAGCTGGACTGGGAATACGAGCTCTCTCGCTGGCTGGGTCCAGTGCCTGCTGCACTGCTTGGACAATTCGTCCGAAAAGGGCGCGGGTGGACGGATCAAAGCCATGAGAGTTTGCGTCAAAGCCTGTCTGACTGGCTATCTGAAGAAAGTCGCACCCTGGTTGGACGTCGGGAAGGTGATGCTCGCTTTGCGGAAATCGATGCCTTGCGTCTAACTGTAGATCGTCTCGAGGCGCGTATCGCCCGCCTTGCTCAACGCAGACATAAATAACCAATGAAGCTGTTTGCTGCCCTTCGACGCCTGCTGCGTATTTTCCTGGTTGTTGTTCGCTACCGCCTGGATGATCTGGTTTATGCGCTTCCACTGCCCTGGTATTTACGCCTGACAGGTTACTTTCTGCCATGGCGTTGGTTGCCTCGCCCTCGCAAGTCGCTGTCCCGAGGTGCTCGGTTGCGCCTTGCGCTAGAAGGTCTGGGCCCTGTTTTCATCAAGTTTGGCCAGATTCTTTCTACGCGCCGCGATCTTTTACCGGAAGACGTGGCCAATGAGCTTATGTTTCTCCAGGACAAGGTTCCTCCCTTTCCTGGGGAGAAAGCCATTGCGCTGATCGAGTCTCAACTGGGCGCGCCCATTGCCCAGGTTTTCAGCCGCTTCGATATCACGCCGCTGGCCTCCGCTTCCGTCGCTCAGGTACATGCAGCACAGCTCCGAACAGGTGAAGAGGTAGTCGTCAAGGTCGTGCGACCAGGCCTGAAGCCTGTTATTTCTCAAGACCTGGCCTGGCTGTTTCTGCTGGCACGTATGGCAGAACGCGTTTCGGCCGAAGCGCGCCGTCTGCACCCCGTCGAAGTCGTCACGGATTATGAGAAGACCATCTACGATGAGCTCGATCTCTTACGTGAAGCAGCCAACTCCAGTCAGCTCAGAAGAAACTTCGAAGACTCTTCTCTGCTTTACGTTCCGCAGGTTTACTGGGACTGGTGCCGCCCTCGGGTACTGGTCATGGAGCGCATCTATGGCATCCCTGTGACTGACCTGAATGCCCTGCGAGACCAAGGCACAGATTTCAAGCTCCTGGCCGAGCGAGGGGTCGAGATCTTTTTTACCCAGGTGTTTCGCGACAGCTTTTTCCACGCGGACATGCATCCTGGCAATATCTTTGTCAGTACGGCGCACCCCTGGGATCCGAAATACATCGCGGTAGACTGCGGCATCATCGGGAGCCTTACACCTGAGGATCAGAATTATCTGGCCAGAAACTTGATGGCGTTCTTTCAGCGCGACTACCGCAAGGTGGCCCAGCTCCATATCGATTCAGGCTGGGTGCCGGCAACTACACAGGTCAACGAGTTCGAAGCAGCGATTCGAACTGTGTGCGAGCCGATTTTTGAAAAACCACTGAAAGATATTTCGTTTGGCCAATTGCTACTGCGTCTGTTCCAAGTGGCACGCCGGTTCAACATGGAGATTCAGCCTCAGCTGGTACTGCTTCAAAAAACGCTTCTGAATATTGAAGGGCTTGGACGCCAGCTTTATCCTGACCTGGACCTGTGGGCGACAGCCAAACCCTATCTTGAGCGCTGGATGCGCCAGCGCATGGGACCTACCCAGGTACTACGCAATATCCAGCAGCAGATCGAGCAGATCCCGCACCTGGCCCAGATGACCCGTGACACACTGGAGCGCATCACCCAACCCCATCGCAATGATCCACCCAACCCGTGGGGAAGACGAGACAACGCCTGGTTGCCCCGGCTATTTGGAGTCCTGCTGATTGGCGGTGCCTTCCAGACTGGATTTCAGTCCACGCCTGAAGGCTGGCCCGCCTGGATCATGCTGGTAACAGGCATCTATCTGGTCATTCGTGGCTAGGCAGGTCGTGCCAGCGCTGTCAGACTAATAATGTGTGTAATTTGCCGGGTAGACCATGAAAGACTGGCTTGAAGAAATCAACTGGAACAGTGACGGACTCGTACCGGCAATCGCTCAGGATTATCAGAGCGGGCGCGTCTTGATGATGGCCTGGATGAACCGTGAGTCCCTCGCTTTGACGGTAGCTGAGAATCGTGCCATCTATTGGTCACGTTCAAGGCGTAAGCTATGGCGTAAGGGGGAGGACTCGGGTCATGTACAGAAGCTGCATGAGCTGCGTCTGGACTGCGATGCTGATGTCGTCATCCTCATAGTTGAGCAGTTAGGTGGTATTGCCTGTCACACAGGACGTGAAAGTTGTTTTTATCGTCGGTTTGAAGAGGGAGCCTGGAAAACGATTGATCCGGTTCTGAAAGATCCCGACGCGATATACACGCCAGGTCATAGCCATGAGTGATACGCTAAACAAAATTGCAGAGGTGCTTGAATCCCGCAAGGGCGCAGCGCCTGAAAGCTCCTATGTCGCCAGCCTTTACCACAAGGGGCTGAACAAGATCCTTGAAAAGGTAGGAGAAGAATCCATAGAAACCATCCTGGCGGCCAAAGATGCGGCCAGCAATGGAGACTCGACGGACCTTATCTATGAAACAGCAGATCTCTGGTTTCATAGTATGGTCATGCTGGCTGCGCTAGGCCAACATCCGCAGGCAGTGCTTGATGAATTGGATCGCCGCTTTGGGCTATCTGGACACGCTGAAAAAGCTGCTCGATCCGAATCCTGATTCTTGATGAGGTAATGTTATGGGTATTTTTGACTGGAAACACTGGATCGTCATCCTGATCGTTGTGGTACTGGTATTTGGTACCAAACGCCTTAAAACCCTAGGCACCGATGTAGGCGAGTCGATCAAGGGCTTCCGTAAGGCGATGAATACGGAAGAAGAGGAGAAGCCTGCGCAAGATCAGCAGAAGCCTCCACTCAATCAGCCCCATACGATTGACGCTCAACACCACAAGGTTGAAGAGCCCGCCCGTAAGGATTGAGTACCTATTATGTTTGGCATCAGCTTCAGTGAGTTAGCCCTGATAAGCCTGGTCGCCTTGCTGGTTTTAGGCCCAGAGCGCCTGCCAGGCGCTGCACGCACTGCAGGCCTGTGGATCGGTCGTCTCAAGCGTAGCTTCAATAACATACGGCAAGAGGTGGAACGTGAAATTGGTGCCGACGAAATACGGCGCCAGCTTCACACTGAGAATCTCTTGTCCTGGGAGCAACGCGACAAGACCCGCCAGGAGACAGGTAATCCAGCACCGTCGGCTGAAACACCTACGCCGCCTAGCGATGACTCATCTGTCGTCAAGGATGACTTACCTGTCGTCAAATCGGCTCCGCCCAGTAACGTGACTCCGCCCGCCAGCGAGTCAAAGGATCAGCCTTCTCCACCGCGAGCCCCATGAGCGAAAAAAAACCTGAATATGAAGACCAGGAAATGCCTCTGGTCTCTCACCTGACTGAACTGCGGTCACGCTTGCTGCGCTGTGTGCTGGCGACGTTCCTGATTTTCGCCTGTCTGTTCTACTTCGCCCAGAAGATCTACGCTTTCGCGTCGGAACCTATCCGCAGGTTTCTGCCCGAAGGCGCCACGATGATCTCGACAGACGTCACGTCGCCGTTCCTTGCGCCCTTCAAGTTGACGCTTATTGTTTCCCTTTTTCTGGCCATGCCCGTCATCCTTTATCAGGTCTGGGGATTCATTGCGCCAGGTCTTTACAAGCATGAAAAGCGCGTCGCGCTTCCCTTGCTGATTTCAAGTATTTTGCTGTTTTACGCTGGAATGGCGTTTGCCTATTTCCTGGTCTTCCCGCTGATTTTCCACTTTTTCTCAAGCATCACGCCGGAAGGCGCCATGATGATGCCGGACCTGAACAGCTACTTGGATTTCATACTGACGCTATTCTTTGCATTTGGCGCTGCCTTTGAAATCCCTGTCGCAACCGTTCTGCTGATCTGGATCGGTATCGTCGATGTGGCCTACCTCAAGAAGGTACGTCCGTACGTCATTATCGGATGCTTCGTAGTAGGCATGATCCTGACGCCACCGGATGTGCTTTCCCAGACCATGCTGGCGATTCCCATGTGGCTCCTGTTTGAAATTGGCCTCCTGTTTGGACGCTTCGTTCGAAAACGTGAGCCACACGAAGAAAAGACCTCGCACGAGGATCAGCCACCAGCGACTCATTCGTGAATCTGCTGCTGCTAGAACAGGAGGACTTCGTCGGAGACAATGAAGTCCTCCTTAAAGACCGGCGCTTTGCCCACCTGAAAGACATTCACCAAGCTGAGCGTGGTGATTCACTGAGGGTCGGCATGTTGAATGGTTTGATGGGCGAAGGCGAAATTCTTGACCTCACGCCTGATTCAGCACGCATCAAACTTCAGCTGCACCAACCTGCCCCGCCTAAACTGCCCATAACACTCATTTTGGCGCTGCCGCGACCCAAGATGCTGCGTCGAGTATTGCAAGGCATCTCTTCGATGGGTGTAGCCCGGTTGGTTCTCATCAACAGCTATCGGGTTGAAAAGAGCTTCTGGCAAACCCCCTTTCTTGCCCCCTCCGCTATTCGAGAGCAGCTGATTCTTGGCTTGGAGCAAGCACGAGATACCGTTTTACCTGAAGTCATCATAGAGAAACGGTTCAAGCCCTTTGTCGAGGATCGTCTTCCATCATTGGCGAAAGGGACGATTGGGCTGACTGGCCATCCTGGCTATTACCCACCCTGCCCTCGTGAAGTAAAAGGCCCCGTAACGCTGGCAATCGGCCCGGAAGGCGGCTGGATCCCTTATGAGGTGGATATGCTGCAAGAGGCAGGGCTTGACCCTGTTCAACTGGGTGAACGTATCCTGCGTGTAGAAACAGCCGTTACAGCGCTCCTGGCCCGCCTGTTCTAACATCTGTCGCCAATAAAAAAGCCCCAGCCATATTCTGACTGGGGCTTTTCATATGCCTTCTCAACCTTAGCGAGCAGGATTCACTGCAAGTGAAGCACTGTCTGCGTCAGGAAGCGCACTTGTTTCGGCAGATGCAGGTGCGGGCAGAATGCGTCTGTACGCCTCCACCCAACGATCACGTGCTTCACCTGATTGCCACACCTGCAGATGCAGACGCGACATTCCAACAGGATCGCTCAAGATAGCCCACTGTGCATCCGAGTGCTTCTCGGGACCGTCTGCTAGTACTTTTTCCAGGCGCTGCTGACGTAGTGCTTCGGCCTGAGGCACAACCTTGGCATGTCTTGCCTTGGCCATTCCACATGCCAGTGCGTTAATCAGCGGATCGACTACGGCCTGCAGGAAACCATGACGAAGAACGGTTTGGTTATTCTGCTGCAAGTACTCGTCGGTCGCCACCAGCTCACGAGGCGGATTGTATTCTTCCGGAATCAGGAAGAAGCTGGAACGACGCGCCGCCATGCCGTAATTGGTACGGCTTGAGATGACTGACACCGGAGCGGAAAGCATCAGTGACACCACAATAGGCGATAGCCACCAGAGGAAACGTGGGTCCAACCAGGCTACACCGGCCGTCCAGATAATACCTAGCAGCATTTGTGAGCCATGACGCTTGAAGGCCTCGCTCCAAGGCGTGGCATCATCGTCACGCTGAGGCGAATTCCATTGCACTGACCAGCCCAGGAAGGCGGCAGTCACGAATACCGTATGGAACAGCATGCGTACAGGCGCCAGCAGAACCGAGAACAGCATTTCCAAGAGCATCGAACACAGCAACTTGAAACCGCCGCCGAATTCTTTTGCCCCCTTGGCCCAGATCAGGATGACGCTGAGCAGCTTTGGCAGGAACAACAGAATCAACGTGGTCGAGAACAAGGCAATTGCCTGCTCGGGATGCCACTGTGGCCAGACTGGGAACAACTGCCTTGGCTGCAGGAAGTACTGCGGCTCCATGAGCTTGTGTACGGCTAGAAGTGCAGTGGATAGCACCAGGAACAGGAACCAGAGCGGTGCCGACAAATAAGACATCACACCGGTCAGGAACACGGCCCGGTGTACCGGGTGCATACCCTTTACCAGGAACAGCCGGAAATTCATCAGGTTGCCATGGCACCAACGGCGGTCACGCTTGAGCTCATCCAGCAGGTTAGGCGGAAGCTCTTCGTAGCTACCGGGCATGTCGTATGCAATCCAGACTCCCCACCCTGCACGACGCATCAATGCAGCCTCAACGAAGTCGTGGGAAAGGATGGCACCTGCAAACGAGCCTTTACCGGGTAGAGGCGCCAATGCGCAATGCTCGATGAACGGCTTCACGCGAATGATTGCGTTATGTCCCCAATAGTGGGATTCACCCAGCTGCCAGAAATGCAGGCCCGCCGTGAAGAGCGGCCCGTACACCCGGGTAGCAAACTGCTGGAGACGCGCATAAAGCGTATCCATACCTGAAGCTTTGGGTGCGGACTGGATGATACCTGCTCGCGGATTAGCTTCCATCAGGCGCACAAGGCCCGTGAGACATTCACCGCTCATGACGCTATCAGCATCCAGCACGACCATATAGCGGTACTGGCTGCCCCAACGGCGGCAGAAGTCATCGATATTACCGCTCTTGCGCTTCACACGGCGGCGACGACGGCGATAGAAAATCTTGCCGTAACCTTTTACCGCATGGCAGAGCTCAAGCCAGGACTTCTGCTCGGCAACACATTTGTCCGGATTGTTACTGTCACTCAGGATAAAGAAGTCGAAATGCTCAAGCTGCCCGGTCGCCGCTACAGACTCATAGGTCGCACGCAAACCGGCAAACACCCGAGCGACGTCTTCGTTGGCGATCGGCATGACAATGGCGGTACGCGCCTCAGGCGCAATCACTTCGTCCCCGACAGTACTGGCGGAAATACTGTACTTATCCCGTCCGGTCAGTAGCTGCCAGAAGCCCATCAGGGCCGTCCAAAAACCGGCAGAAACCCAGCAGAACAAGGTTGCAAACAGCAGAAGGATACTGGTCTGCAACACATAGGGAAGCACCTGCCTGGCAGACTCCAGAAGCCCTTGATCCCAGACCTCTCCAAGATCGACCAGTGACCACCCTTGATAGGGCAGAACAGCTTTCATGTACCAGGTAGCGATACCTGTCTGAAGGAGCATGAGAACCAGCAGGATGAAACGACGGAAAGCCCCTACTTTGCGCCAGTGAGCGTGTGCGTCCGCCTCCTCATCAGGTACCTGACGAGCCTCCTGTTTGCGACCCAGCAGACGATGCCATATACGTACTACGGGATTGGTACGCCATGGCTCCGGCAACATCTGGGACCGCGTGATGGCAGGCATGGTACGGATATTGGTCCGCCCCTGAGTATCAACGGTAAGCAGGTCACCTTCGGACAGGGCATCACCCCAACCCATTTTCAAGCGTGCTTCTACAGAACTCAGTGCAGGATCATTTCCAACAGACTCAGTGGACGCAAGCTTTCCATGCAGGGAAGCCAGGCCCTCAGCGTCGGTACTGCCTACACCGCTCGCGAGTTGCTGCCGCTCGGCCTCCCCGAGCGGCAAGCGCTCGAGGTAGTCCTGAACGGGTGTTGTTTCTTTACGGTTATTCATTGGCAGGCAACTGATAGCTCCAGGTTTCGGTCAGCGTCTTATCGCCTTCCGCCAACGCAGCACGTATCTCTACGGGCTTGGTAGCGTCCTTGACCTTCAGACGCAGCGTCAAACGCCAGCCTTTGGTGACAGGGTTATAACGAACATTGTTTTCAATCAGATCACCATTGTCGTTAAGGCTGACCTGCGAGGCCACCTGTGCACTTTCCGGCAGGTTCTTGAGAACTGGGCCTTCAAAGTCAATGATGAAGGCGGTGCTTCCATCTGCCTGGCGAACCAGATTGGGCTGCTTGACGTCGCCGGTCGAGAGGCGAGTTTGCTGAACCCAGGCCACATCAGGCGAGTGCAGAGCAGGCTCGTCCATGGTGAAATGCAGACGATAGCTCAGATCAATCGGCTCACCGGCCTGAGGTATGGTGTCTGGTGTCCAGAAGGCAACGATGTTGTCGTTGGTTTCGTCTGGTGTCGGTATCTCGACCAGCTCGACTTTGCCTTTGCCCCAGTCACCCTTGGTTTCAACCCAACCGCTTGGCCGCAGATCGTAACGATCATCCAGATCTTCGTAACGGCTGAACTCACGGCCGCGCTGTAGAAGACCGAAGCCCTTGGGGTTTTCGACTGTATAGGTGCTGATGGAAAGACGCTTGGGATTATTCAGCGGACGCCAGATCCACTCGTCATTACCCGCATGAATGGCCAGGCCATTGGAATCGTGCAGGGCTGGACGATAGTTGACCTGCGGGCTTGGCTGATTGGGTCCGAACAGGTACATGCTGGTGAGTGGCGCAATGCCCAGCTTGCCTACATTATCGCGCAGGTAAACGCGCGCCTGCACATCAACTGTGCTGTCGCTACCAGGGGTAACGACCATCTTGTAGGCACCCGTAGCACGGGGAGAATCCAGCAAGGCGTAAATCACCAGGTTACGGCGGTCCGGCTGTGGGTGCTCGACCCAGAACTCACGGAAGCGAGGGAATTCTTCGCCGGACGGCAGGGCGGTATCGATCGCCAGGCCACGCGCAGACAGGCCATACACCTGATCCTTGCCTACTACACGGAAATAGCTGGCGCCCAACATGGTCACAAACTCATCCTGCTTGTCGGGCTTGTTCAGCGGATAGGTTATGCGGAAACCGGCAAATCCCAAATCCTTGAGGGCAGCCTGATCCAGCTGCAGATTGCCGAAATCGAAATAGGATGGATCGTACTTGACCTCGTTGACACCCGTTGCCGTGACTTCATTGATCTTCACTGGCACGTCGAAATGCATGCCCTGATGATAGAGGTTCAGCTGGAACGGCGTTTTCTCTCCAGACCAGAGCGCCTTGTCCTGGCGGAAACGGATCTGCTGGTAATCAGCGAACTTCATGTCACGGAGAACGGCAGGCAGATTGCTCTTGGGCGCAGCGAATTTTTGTTCGGCAAGGCTTTTGGCCTGCACTGATACGTCATCGAGGCTAAACGCCCAGGCCTTGGCCCCAAACATTGCCATGATGGCCGTAAAACTCAGCACGATAGCCTTAGCCTTACCTGGCTTGGAATTAGTATTCAAATACAACGCAGCCCCCTTAATCAGCGTACGAATCGTTGAACGACGCATGGCCATTCACGGATAAGCAGTCGTCGGACTGACAAGATCGCGAATGATTCCGCACAAAGCGTGTCGGTCGTTCCAAACTGCGCAATCATAGACACTTCCAGAAAACCTGTAAGAGTCTGTTGCTCAAATAGATAATAAAAATGTTACCGGACCATCATTGGTCAGTGAAACTTGCATATCGGCCCCAAAACGACCTGTTGCCACATGGGCGTGGCGGTAACGCGCAAGTCCTACCAGATGCGAGAACACCGCCGCGCCCTGTGCAGGCGGCGCTGCGGTCGAGAAGCTTGGACGCAAACCACTTTGCGTATCCGCCACCAGCGTAAACTGCGAAACCAGTAGCAACCCACCTCCTGCATCCGTAAGCGAGCGATTCATTCGCCCTTCCGCGTCCGAAAAAACCCGGTAATTAAGAACTTTGTGCAGCATTTTTTCGCAAGTTACTTCATTGTCCGTCGGTTCTATGCCCACCAAGGCCAGAAGCCCCTGGTTGATCTCACCGACTATCTCACCGTCTACCTCTACACGCGCCTGCGTGACGCGCTGTATAAGGACTTTCATTCAGCCTCCGGGGGAACATCGAGCAACTGTCGTGCCATGGCATCGGTTGCACGTACCAAGGCATCACAGATGCCCGGTTCGCCACCGGCATGACCTGCGTCGCGCACGATTTGCAACTCACTATTAGACCAGGCCTTGTGCAAGGCCCAGGCATTATCCAGCGGACAGACCACGTCATATCGTCCATGAACGATGACACCGGGAATATGGGCGATCTTGGGCATATCCCTGATCAATTGGTTGGGCTCAAGAAACGCATTGTTGACAAAGTAGTGGCACTCTATGCGCGCAATGGACAATGCGTGCTCTGAAAATCGCTCGACCACATCAGGATTTGGTCGAAGCGTCGCCGTACGCCCCTCCCAACAGGACCAGGCTCTGGCAGCGCCCATCTGGGCAATTTCATCAGGGCAACTGAGCCGCTTGTAATAGGCCTGCATCAGGTTGCCTCGCTCCTGTTCAGGAATCGGTGCGAGATAGTCTTGCCAGTAGTCGGGGAACAGACGGCTCGCCCCATCCTGATAGAACCAGTGGAAGTCCTCAGGCCGACATAGAAAGATGCCTCGAAGGATCAGGGCATGTACACGATCCGGGTGCGTCTGCGCATAGGCCAGCGCCAGAGTCGATCCCCAAGAGCCGCCAAAAAGTACCCATTTTTCAATTCCCAGATGCTCACGGATACGTTCCATGTCAGCAACCAGGTCCCAGGTTGTATTGCGCTCCAGACTGGCATAAGGGGTTGAGCGCCCGCACCCACGCTGATCGAATGTGACAATCCGGTAAAGACCTGGATCAAAGAACCGCCGGCTCAACGCGTCGCAGCCTGCACCGGGTCCTCCATGAATGAACAGCACAGGTAGGCCATCCGGTGAACCGCTTTCGTCCAGATAAAGGACATGAGGATCATCTACAGCAAGTGTGTGGCGGGCGTATGGCTTGATTTCCGGATAGAGGCTGTGCATGTTACTCCCCTTCGGGCTTGTCAGTGGCGATAAAGCATCGTCGTGTTTGTCCGTGCTATAGCCATCATAGCGCTAACCTAACCAGGAAAAGGAATTCTCGTGATGCGTTTGACCACCTGTCTGCTCATTTCTTCACTTCCGTTATTTATCGTGGGCTGCAAAAGCGATCCTCAGCAAGCACTCGACAAGGCAGCTGATCAATTGCAAGCCAGCCTGGAAGCCAAGAAAACCGGAGCGGTATATGAGCAACTGCACCCACAGTTTCTGGCCCAGCAACAGAACGATCGTGCGTGGGCCCGCCAAACCATGGCAGGTATGTTTCTAAAATATCGCAATATCCATATCGTTACCTTCCGCAAACACAGTCAGATCGATGCCACTTACCAGAACAAAGGCTATACGGATGCCGAGGTAGGCATGACAGGGGCTGAAGGCCTTCTGCCTGATGCGGCCCGCCACTACAGTGTAAGGCTGGAGTGGTGGAAAGAAGGCGACGACTGGAAGCTGGCGCGAGCGGATTGGCAGTAAATGATTGTTATACCCCACGTGTACACTCACGTACGAGACACACTCATTCTCTGATCGGAACGTTTCCATGTCTTCAGCCGACTCTGTACACCTGCTGATTATCGATCCACAAAATGACTTTTGTGATATTGCGGATGCTGCGCTTCCCGTCCCAGAGGCAAGTGCCGATCTCCGAAAGGTTGCCAGCTTAATCCACATGTGGGGACACAGGCTGGACGCCATTCATGTCACGCTGGATTCTCACCAACCCTTGCACATAGCGCATCCGTCCTGGTGGCAGGATGCCGAAGGGCACTCCCCTCCTCCGTTCACGGTTATTTCTGTGGATGATATCGAGCAGGGCCGCTGGACAGCCTGCGTGTCGGAAAAGCAGAGCTATAGCCTTGAATATGTGAAAGCTCTGGCCGAGCGTGGGCGATATCAGTTGACCATATGGCCGGAGCATTGCCTGATCGGAAGCTGGGGGCATAATGTCTATACGCCCCTGCTCAAAGCACTCAATGAATGGGGCAGGACGCGCTTGAAGACGGTCCATTACATTCCGAAGGGCAGCAATCCCAACACAGAGCATTACTCCGCTATTGCCGCTGAAGTGCCAGATCCTGACGATCCAGGTACACGATCCAATATCCATCTGTTGAATCAACTGGAACAGGCTCAGACTGTACTGATCGCCGGCGAAGCCCTCTCTCACTGCGTCGCAGGAACCATAAGAGATATCGCGGATCACTTGGGCGAGACCAATCTTCACCGCCTCGTGCTGCTCACCGACTGCTCGCATGCAGTACCCGGCTTCGAACATCTGGCGGAATGCTTTATTGAAGAAATGAAGACCAAGGGCGTCAGATGCCTGACCAGCAAAGAGGCTGAGCCCCTACTCGCCGCGTCATAAGACGTACATAACGATCGGCCATCGCTTTGTGCAATGGCCGATACGCTTTATTTCAACTCATACAGACCGGTATAAGTTGCGGAGGCGATCTGGTTCAGATGCGTCATGAACCGTGCTACTGCATTGGTAGCCTCTGCCGGCACAGGCAGGCTTTCGACTGCCAGCGCGTGGATTTGAAAGATATACCGGTGCGCTTTATCGCCTTTTGGCGGCGCGGCCCCACCAAATCCAACGGTTCCATAGTCATTGCGCAGCTGTAGAGCGCCTTTTGGCAGCAGGCTTCCATCCGCGTAGCCTGCGCCTTCCGGCAAGTTTGTGACATCGGCAGGTATGTTCACCACAACCCAGTGCCAGAACCCGCTGCCGGTTGGAGCGTCGGGATCGTACACCGTCAAGGCGAAACTCTTGGTTCCCGGCGGAGGATTCTCCCACATGAGCGCTGGTGAAATATTTTCACCCGATACGCCAAAGGCCTCAACATCAAATTCCTGGCGCTTTGACATCAAACCATTATCAGCGAACGCATCGGTCCACAGGCGAAACTCCGAATCGGCCATGCTTGCCCCCTTTAGTTGGATGGCTGGCCTCGCCAGACCAGCCTGGATGTATCAAATCCTTTGGCTTTAGCGATGCCAAGAAAGGTATCGCGCTGCTGCTGGGTGATCTCGGCTGAGCGAGATAGGAACCAGAGATACTTGCGATCAGGGCTCCCTACCACGGCATTATGGTATTCAGGGTCAATATAAAAGACCCAATAAGGGCCCTTGGCTATATTGGGAAATACGCCGCTGAACCAAGTATCGAAGCGCACTTCCAGTCGGTCCGTTACACCAGGCTTCATTGGCGAGGCAACACCGGTCGCCTGATCCCAATCGCCAGAGTTCGTCAGACAGCGATTGAGCACCGCAACATTCCCATCGTCACGCAGATGGTAATGCGCCTCGGACTGAACGCAGCTGCGCTGGAAAAACATGGGCAGGCGCGCCTGCTCATACCATGTCCCCTGATAGCGCTTCAGATCAAGCGAACCGACGGTTTCAGGCGGTGGTGTCTTGGTCGAACTGGCACAGGCGACCAACAATCCTGCCGCGCCAGCCAGTAGTAAAAGCTTGGTAGATGTTTTCATCGCAACCCCTGTCCTGCATACATGACAACCTTGTCGTTGACATACTGCACGCTGATGAACGCGGAAGACTGATCACCCCATGTGCAGCTTGATAACCCCAACGCACCGGAACACTCTGTAGGCTTGCCCAATAGCTCTTCGACCTCGGCCTTGGTTTGGCCAGCCTTGAGCCGATTGTAATTTTCCTGATTGATCTTGCTGCAGCTGATCAGCCACAAGCAGCTCAGCATCACTACGAACACGCGAAACTTCATCCTGACTCCTAACCTGGACCGGAGGGCTGACACCATCCTCACTCTCTGATGAACTCCTGACCGAGCCCTTTCAAATGCCCGTTGTCATCTATGGTCCAGACTTCAGAAGTAGGCGGCATATCGACACGCAGCCCCTCATCGACCAGGGTGGCACCATAGGTTTGTGGGGAAAGCGCATCGCCCGTGACCGTCACACGCCATGCGACTTCCTCCGGCGCGATTTGCAACTTGACCTGACCTGCATTGAGACTTTTCCACTTGCCTTCAAAATCGTCATGACTGCCACAACCGGCGAGAAGAACCGATGTAAAAAGCATCAGTAAAAATGATTTCATAGCAGTCCCCATCTCCCTCAGCAGCATTTAGAACCTAACCTTATACAAGGGGTTCGTTATTTCCGGGCAATAAAAAACCCCGCTTGAGGCGGGGTTCGCTTTTGAATCAACCCTTAGGCAGCGATCTTGCCCTTGAGCTTGTTCATTGCATTTTTCTCGAGCTGACGAATACGCTCAGCCGATACGTTGTACTTGGCAGCCAACTCGTGCAGTGTAGCCTTGTCTTCAGCCAGCCAGCGCTGGTAGAGAATGTCACGGCTACGCTCATCCAGGCCTTCCAACGCCTCATGCAGATTGGCCGAAGAGTTATCGCTCCAGTCGGACTCCTCCAGCTGACGAGCCGGATCGTAGCGATTGTCTTCAAGATACTGCGCGGGCGATTGGAACGCCGTATCGTCGTCTGCATCGGAAGCCGGATCAAAAGCCATATCCTGGCCCGTCAGACGACTTTCCATTTCGCGTACTTCACGCGGCTCGACGCCCAGCGTGCTGGCAACCGCCTGAACCTCGTCATTGTTCAGCCAGGCAAGACGCTTCTTTTGGCTACGCAGGTTGAAGAACAACTTGCGCTGGGCCTTGGTAGTAGCCACTTTCACGATGCGCCAGTTACGCAGGATGAACTCGTGTATCTCAGCCTTGATCCAGTGGACGGCAAACGATACGAGACGGACACCCATTTCAGGGTTGAAACGCTTTACAGCCTTCATCAGGCCGACGTTACCTTCCTGGATCAGATCTGACTGGGCCAAACCATAGCCCGAATAACTTTTGGCAATATGTACGACAAAACGCAGGTGCGCGAGCACCATTTGCCGTGCCGCCTCTAAATCCTGGTTATAGAAGAGGCGTTCGGCCAGTTCGCGCTCCCGCTCCGGCGTCAGCATGGGAATGCTGTTCACAGAGTTGACATAGGCCTCCAGGCTAGCGCCAGGAACCAATGTTGGAACAGGTTGCAGAGAATTGGTCATGCGAATCCTCCGATTCACTTATGCACAGGGCAGTGTATCACTGAAGAATCAGACAGAAAACAAGACTAACAGTTCCCCAAAAAAGAACCTATAGCCTTTAAAATCAATCACTTAAATAGTCACTATCAATCAAATCGATAGCTTTACATCATAATTTGAGACAGTTGTTTGATTCATGAATCGGCGCCCTTATCGGGGCGCCAACTCTCTCAGATGGCGAGCCACCGCCAGCCAGGCGCCAATGTAACCCAGCAGTATTGCACCAATAAGTAACTGGATGCCTTCATCCATGGACACGCTGGCCAGCGCAAAATCGCTGCCGTAAAGACCGGCCAGCTCGATGACAGCCTCGTTAAGCCAGTTCAAGCCAAAAGCCAGTAGTGCCCAGGCTGCAATACCGGCGCCTATCCCATACATGGCGCCCATGTACAGGAAAGGTCGCCGCACATAACCGTCAGTACCGCCTACCAACTTTATGACCTCGATTTCGGTCCTGCGGTTTTCGATGGCCAGACGAATTGTATTCCCGATGACGAGTAGCAGGGCTACGATCAGAACGATTGTAAGCCCAAACACGAACCGCTCACCCAGCTTCAGAATGGCGGTCAGTCGCTCGACCCATTGCATATCGAGCTGTACCTGCTGTACGCCAGATAGCTCAGCCAGACGACTGCGCAGCATGTCCAGCCGACCTTTATCAATCTCCTGCGGCGTCACGGAGATCACCGAAGGCAACGGATTTTCTGGCAGTTCCTTCAAGGCTTCGCCCAGACCAGCCTGCTGTTGAAGCTCTTGCAGAGCCTCGTCACGTCCGATCCAGTGCACCTCACTGACATCAGGTAGCGCTGCAATCTGTTCCTGTAATTGCTTGCCTTGAGCTTCGTCCAGATTAAGGTCAAGAAAGACAGAAATTTGGGCCGCGCGCTGCCATGAGCCGCCGAGCCGCTCCACATTGTTCAGCAGCAGCGATACACCCATCGGCAGCGCAAGGGCAATTCCCATAACCAGGCAGGTCAGAAAGCTTCCGATCGGCTGTCGGCCCATCCGCCACAGACTGTCACGCAAGCCAATAAGATGCGCTTCGAAATAGGCATGTAACGGGCTGCGCCAATCCTGCTTCGGCTTGGCTGTCTTGCGACGTTTGGGCTTTTCCGGTTTTTCACCCTGTACGTCGCCGCGTGGAAGTTCCTTGGCACTCATGTAGGACTCTCCTCATCCCCGATCAGACGGCCACGCTGCAGCGTCAGCATACGATGACGCAGGCGTGCGATCAGGGCATGGTCGTGGCTGGCAATCAGTACAGTGGTGCCAAGGCTGTTGATGTCCTCGAACACACCCATGATTTCGGAGGCAAGCCGCGGATCGAGGTTACCGGTTGGCTCATCCGCCAGCAGCAAGGCTGGTCGGTGTACGACAGCCCGCGCGATCCCGACGCGCTGTTGCTGACCGGTAGACAGGTCCGACGGATAGTCTTCGAGCTTGTCCTTCAGACTGACCCGCTCCAGCGCCATGGTCACACGTTTGGCAATCTCGGCCTTGGACAACCCCAGGATCTGTAGAGGCAAGGCTACATTGTCGAACACGGTACGGTCGAACAGGAGCTGGTGGTTCTGAAACACCACACCGATCTGACGACGCAGGAATGGAATCTGCGCATTGCTGATCCGCGAAATATCCTGTCCAGCCAGCGAAAGCTTGCCACTGGTGGGTCGCTCCATCGCCAGGATCAGGCGCATCAGGGTGCTCTTGCCGGCACCGGAGTGACCGGTAATGAACAGGATCTCCCCGCGCTCCGCACGGAACGATAACTCATGCAAACCGATATGCCCGTTCGGGTAACGTTTACTGACCCGATCGAAATGAATCATGTCGTCTCCCGCTCAGCGAACAACGCTCGAACGAAGGGCTTGGCTTCGAACTCACGCAGATCGTCAATGCCTTCACCTACACCGATGTAACGGATAGGCAGGCTCATCTGCTTGGCCAGCGCGAAAATGACGCCACCCTTGGCAGTACCGTCGAGCTTGGTCAGCGCAAGGCCGGAGAGCGGAACGGCAGCATGGAATTGCTTGGCCTGATTCATGGCGTTCTGGCCGGTACCTGCATCCAGCACCAATAAAGTCTCATGCGGGGCGGATTCGTCCAGCTTGCCAATGACGCGGCGCACCTTGCGCAGCTCTTCCATCAGGTTGTCCTTGGTGTGCAGACGACCGGCCGTATCGGCAATCAGAACATCGATGCCACGCGCCTTCGCAGCCTGCACGGCATCATAGATAACCGAGGCAGAGTCAGCGCCGGTGTGCTGTGCGATGACGGGAATGCGGTTACGCTCCCCCCAGACCTGCAACTGCTCGACCGCTGCGGCACGGAATGTATCGCCAGCAGCCAGCATGACCTTCTTGCCCTCAAGCTGGAGTTTTTTGGCCAGTTTGCCAATGGTGGTGGTTTTACCCACACCGTTCACGCCAACGACCAGGATAACGAATGGCTGTGTGGACTTATCGATGGCCAACGGCAGCTCGACAGGTGTCAACAAGCCAGTTAACTCTTCCTGCAATGCCTGATAAAGCGCCTCACTGTCCGCAAGCTGTTTACGTGCAACCCGCTGGGTAAGGTTCTTCATGATGGTGGTAGTCGCCTCGACCCCCACATCAGCCATCAATAGCCGGGTCTCCAGCTCATCGAGCAAATCATCGTCGATGGCTTTCTTGCCCAGGAACAGGCTGGCCATCCCTTCGCCAATGCTGGCGCTGGTCTTGCTCAGCCCTTGCTTGAGGCGAGCGAAAAAGCCCAGTTTTGTCGGTGCCGCGGGCTGTGGTGCCAGCTCCGGTTCGGACTCCGGTTCTGCTTCTAACTCTGGCTCTGGCTCTACAACCGACACGACAGGCTCGGCTACTGGCTCAGGCTCAGGCTCAGGCTCAGCAACTGGTTGGAGCTCGGCCGTCCTCGATTCGTCCAGCCGCTCGGGCTCAATGAATACAGGCTCAACAGGCGCCGGCATAGCAGGCTCAGGCTCTGGCTCAACTGCAGGCGCTTGCAAAGAAGGCTGCACCGTTTCAGGCTGGCGTGGCGGCTCGACCGGCTGCGCCTGAATCGGCTCCGGCTGAAAGGCTTCTACGCTTTCATCCTGCTCGGCTACCGGTGCGGGCGTCTCGGTCTCCTCAGCAGGAGGTAGCTGGGTTGAAGGAATAGCGTCAGCCGGCTCGGGGACCGGCTCCGGGTGTACTACCGGCTCGACAGCCGTTTCTGGCTTAGCCTCGGTTGTCTCCTGCGGCTTCTTGCGAAACCAACTGAAGAACCCTTTCTTTTCCCCTGCGGGAGGGGACTTTTTATCGTCGGAACCAAACATGCAAAGGTCTATCTCAAGGGGCGGGCACGCTGTGGCAAATCCATAAAGATGTGCTGCCAGGCGTGGCCGGCATGAAAAGGGATGCGTATCCTAGCACCTCATCGCTTGCTGGCGCTAAAGACCGGCAAGCCCTGGAATGAGTTCATAGATTGATGACAGTCTTCTCTCGACGTACTACTGGTCTGCTGTTCAGCCTGCTCTGCGCGCCGCTTACCGTCCTGGCCGCCGAGACCCAACCCACGCACGAATACACACTCGACAATGGTTTGAAAGTGGTTGTTCGAGAAGATCATCGTGCTCCTGTCGTGGTTTCACAACTCTGGTACAAGATCGGCTCAAGCTACGAGACGCCCGGATCGACCGGCCTTTCCCATGCCTTGGAACACATGATGTTCAAGGGCAGCAGCAAGATGGGTCCTGGAGAGGCCTCCCTGGTTCTGCGTGATCTCGGAGCAACCGAGAATGCCTTCACCACGGACGATTACACAGCCTATTACCAGGTGATGGCCAAGGATCGTTTGCCTGTGGCGCTTGAGCTCGAAGCCGATCGCATGGCCACCTTACGCCTACCTGCCGATGAATTCAGCCGCGAGATAGAAGTCATCAAGGAGGAGCGTCGCCTGCGCACTGACGATCAGCCAATGGCACTGGCCTACGAGCGTTTCAGCGCGGCGGCCTATCCTGCCAGTGGCTACCGCACGCCAACCATTGGCTGGCCTGCTGATCTTAAACGCATGAACATCGACGATCTGCGGCACTGGTATCAATCCTGGTACGCGCCCAACAATGCGACTCTGGTTGTAGTGGGCGATGTGACCGGGGAAGACGTAAGACAGATGGCTCAACAGTACTTTGGCCAGATTCCCAAGCGGGACCTGCCACCTGCCAAGCGCCCGCTTGAACTCCAGGCACCAGGTGAACGCCGTCTGATCCTTCCCGTTCGTACGCAAATCCCCAGCCTCATGATGGGATTCAACGTGCCCGGTTTTGCCAGTGCAGAGAATCAACGGGATGTGCATGCCTTGCGCCTGATCTCAGCGCTGCTCGATGGTGGCTACAGCGCCCGTCTCTCCACTCAACTGGAGCGTGAGCAGGAGCTGGTTACCGGCGCCTCGGCCTCATACGAGTCCTACACTCGCGGCGACAGTCTGTTCATGCTCAGCGCCATGCCCAACCTGCAAAAGGGCAAGACCCTGGCAGATGTCGAAGCCGGCCTTTGGGCGCAACTGGATGCGCTCAAGCAAACGCCACCGAGCACCGCCGAACTTGAGCGCGTCAGAGCGCAGGTGATCGCCAGCCTTGTCTATGAGCGCGACTCAATTACAGCCCAGGCCAGCAATATTGGTCAATTGGAAAGCATCGGCGTGTCCTGGCACGAGATGGATAACGAGCTTGCAGATTTGCAATCTGTCACTCCGGCTGATCTACAGCGTGTTGCACGCACTTACTTCACTCGCGATCGCCTGACAGTCGCCCACGTGATTCCCGAGACCCAGACACAGCAGGAGGCTCGCCCATGAACGTCCGCTTTTCTTATGCATGGGGCACCTTGCTCAGCCTGACGCTGCTTGGCGGCTGCCAGAACACTTCCCCCGTGGCGGACAGTGCAGCGGCCCATCCTAAACTGGAATCACTGCAGGCGCTGAGCAAGACAGCTCCGGTTACCCGCAAGCTCGATATCCAAAGCTGGAGAACTCCAGAAGGCGCGCGCGTCATGTTTGTAGAAGCCAATGAGCTGCCCATGTATGACCTCCGCCTGACATTTGCAGCCGGTAGCAGCCAGGACGGCAACACACCAGGCATCGCCACGATGACCAATGGCATGCTCAACGAAGGCATTGCAGGAATGGACACTACCGCAATAGCCATTGGCTTCGAAAATCTGGGTGCCAATTTCTCAAACGGTGCCTATCGCGACATGGCCGTTGCCGGGCTGCGTACCCTGTCCGACCCGACTAAAAGTGACCCGGCGCTCGATCTCTTCACCAAGGTGGTAGGTCATCCTACGTTTCCTGCCGCCCCGCTGGAGCGTATTCGAAATCAATTGTTGACCAGCATCGAATACAAGAAACAGGACCCCGGCGCTCAGGCAGGTGATGCGCTGATGAAACAGCTCTACGGCAGTCACCCCTATGCGCACCCCAGCATGGGTACGGCTGAATCGCTGAGGTCGATCACACCTGCTCAGCTACGCACCTTTCATCAGCGTGCGTATACAGCAGGCAATGTGGTCATCGCGTTGACAGGTAATCTGACCCGCCCCCAGGCCGAAGCCATTGCCGCCAAGGTATCCCGCGCTCTACCCAAGGGCCCTGCCCTGCCGTCGGTAGCCAAGCCGCAACCACCTAAACCGGGCGTTACGCATATCGAGTTTCCCTCACAGCAGACGCACCTCATGCTGGCCGAGCAGGGTATCGACCGCCGGGACCCTGATTACGCCGCGCTATATCTGGGCAACCAGATCCTGGGTGGGGGCGGGTTCGGCACTCGTCTGATGACAGAAGTCCGCGAAAAGCGCGGATTGACCTATGGTGTTTATTCCGGCTTTACGCCGATGCAGGTCGCGGGCCCCTTCACGATCGGCCTGCAAACCCGAGCCGAGATGAGCCAGAACACATTGGGGCTTGTGCAAAACATCGTCCGCCAATACCTCAAGGAAGGGCCGACACAGAAGGAGCTGGATGATGCCAAGCGTGAAATATCAGGCAGCTTCCCGCTCTCGACCGCCAGTAACAGTGCGATCGTCGCCCAGCTCGGCATGATTGGTTTCTACGACCTGCCACTCGACTTTCTGGACACCTTCATGAAGCAGACGCAAGCCGTGACTACGGATCAGGTGCGCGAAGCCATGGCCCGGCATTTGAATCCTGATGGCTTTGTCATCGTGACGGCAGGCCCAACCGTTGCCCAGCAACCTTTGCCAGCGCCGGTTGAGCGCGGCAATACACCGCCTCCCAGCGTACCGGAGCATTGAGCATGGCGCAGAGTAAAGGCAGCAGCCAGCTGCGTATCATTGGAGGCGACTGGCGCAGCCGACGCTTCAGCTTTCCAGAAGCACCAGGGCTCAGACCTACGCCTGATCGGGTCCGGGAGACGCTGTTCAACTGGCTGATGCCCCATGTGCCCGGTGCACGGGTACTGGATCCGTTCCTGGGCAGTGGTGCGCTATTGCTTGAAGCGCTGTCCCGGGGTGCCAGTCAGGCGCTAGGGCTGGACTTGAACCCTGCAGCGGTAGGCTCGCTGCGCGGTCATCTGGCGTCACTCGGATGCACCAATGCTCAGGTCGTACAGAACGATGCCCTGCACTACCTTCAGCACAATGAGGCCACGCCTTTTGACGTAGTGTTCCTTGACCCTCCCTTCCAGAAAGGTCTGCTGGAGCCCGCCTGCCAACTGCTCGAGGAGCAAGGCTGGCTGGCCAGGGATGCATGGATTTACACTGAAAGCGAAAGTCAGCCCTCATCGCTTCCCATGCCCGCCAACTGGCACCTGCACAGGGAAAAGAAGGCGGGAAGCGTACATTACGCGCTCTGGCATCGAACCGCGTAACGGGATGCCCATGCACCCTATCGTGGAGGACCTATCAGCTCAGGCAGATGCTTTCCGGCCCGCTTGGTGGCTGCCAGGTCCTCACCTGCAGACTTTATGGGGATCACTCTGGCGTCGTCTTCCCCTGATAACGCGCCCACGCGAGCGTATCTGGCTGGACGACGGTGACTTTCTCGACCTTGACTGGTACGGACCGGAAGATCCTTATGCGCCGCTGGTACTGGCTATCCACGGACTGACAGGCAGCTCTTCGTCACACTATATTCTGGGTTTGCAACTGGCACTTGCCGAGCATGGCTGGGCCAGCGTTGGATTGAACTGGCGAGGGTGCTCAGGCGAGCCGAACCTGTTACCGCGGGGCTACCACTCAGGCGTCACCGAAGACCTTGCCGCTGTTATCGCCCACCTTCAGGCCAAGCGCCCTTTGGCACCGCTCTATGCTGTTGGCTACTCGCTTGGCGGTAACGTGCTGCTCAAGTACCTGGGCGAAGCAGGCTTGAATTGCCCACTCCAGGCGGCTGCCTCCGTGTCGGTTCCTTTCCGGCTCGACCTTTGCGCAGACCGTATCGCCATTGGGTTTTCCCGTGTGTATCAGGCGCACTTCATGCGAGAGCTGGTGAGCTATGTAAAGCGCAAGCGAGAGGCTTTGCAGCAGCGCCAGCAACACGACCATGTAGCCTCGCTGGATGCCTTGGGTAGCCTGGAGGACATGAAGAGCTTTTGGGATTTTGACGGACGCATCACCGCCCCGCTCCACGGATTCAAGGATGCTCACGATTACTACCAGCAGGCATCAAGCCGTTATTACCTGAAAGACGTCCGAATACCGACCCTTATGATTCAAGCGGAAGATGATCCTTTCATTGGACGTGAAAGCCTGCCAACACCAGGAGAGCTATCCAATACGATATGCTTCGAGCGCCATGCTCATGGAGGGCATGTAGGCTTTGTCGCAGGTACATGGCGAAACCCTGATTACTACCTGGAGCGCCGCATACCGCAGTGGCTCTTGTGGCAGCAGGAGAGACTGACATAGACGTGGCGGCTATAGCCGATCAGCGAACGCTATCCGCGTCAGATGAAAACAGGCAACCCGAGAAGGCTGCGTTTTTCGACAATTTTTTCTACACTCCTCAACGCTTAAAGCTCACCTTTGATGAATACCAGGCCGCTTATCCACCTTTCGACTTGGACATCTGATCTGGCTGAGCTACCATCCAAGCCCCCACGGACCGTAAGGACGCCGCGATGAATCGAGTGCTGTACCCGGGAACCTTCGACCCGATCACCAGGGGTCATGGTGATCTCGTCGAACGCGCCTCACGTTTGTTTGAGCATGTCGTCGTCGCCGTAGCGGCCAGTCCGAAGAAGAATCCGCTGTTTCCGCTGGAAAGGCGGGTAGAGTTGGCTCGAGCGGTTACGGCACACCTGCCTAATGTCGAGGTCATTGGCTTTTCTTGCCTGCTGGCCAATCTCGTCAAGGAGCAGAAAGCCACGATCCTCCTGCGAGGATTGCGTGCTGTTTCGGATTTCGAATTCGAGTTTCAGTTGGCCAACATGAACCGTGTGCTGGCGCCTGACGCAGAAAGCATGTTTCTTACTCCGTCGGAAAATTACTCCTACATCTCTTCGACGCTGGTACGTGAAATTGCAGCACTGGGTGGCGACGTCACCAAGTTCGTGCACCCGCTTGTCAAGGAAGCGCTGGCCGAACGTTTCAAGCCAGCCCCTTGAAATTTTGCCGTTAGGGCACATATATCGGCGCAGACGTGCACCACGCGCGCCGATAAGGCACAATTCGCGTTTACCTTTTCTGTATCGCCGTCATCCGTGAGCGGCGGGAGCAATTCATGTCCCTCAAGATTACTGAAGACTGCATCAATTGCGATGTATGTGAGCCTGAGTGCCCTAATGGTGCCATCTCTCAGGGCGAAGAGATTTATGTGATCGACCCGAACCTCTGTACCGAGTGTGTAGGCCATTACGACGAGCCGCAGTGTCAGCAGGTTTGCCCGGTGGATTGCATCCCACTCGACCCGGAAAACGTCGAGAGCAAGGAAAAACTGCACGAAAAGTATCTGAAAATTAGCGGTCAGGCCTGATCCTGGCTGTTGGCAGCGCGACACTATCAGTGTATTTACAGGCCCAATAAAAAAAGCCGGTCAATTGACCGGCTTTTTTTATGGATTCAGTCCGACTGGCCATATCCTGTGCGGGTGCAGCCCAGGCAACGAACAAAAGCAGCCTTACCCGGCTCGACGACCAAGGCCCTGCCTGCCTCGCCTACATTACCGCCTGCAGCGGTAAACGGCAGACTGACCACAAAGGCACCCGCGCCAATAGCAGTGGCAGCAATCAAAAGCGGCCGGGCAATCAGCAGATCACCGATCATCGAAAAGGCTTTTGGTGCATTCGCTTGGTAGTTCGGATCGCCACTGGCATTGTTAACGGTTTCCGTCTCATAACCCGAATCGGCTAGTGCCGGTGCGGCAGCACTCCATAAAGCCATGGAGAAGGCCAACGTGGTGGCCAATGCGCGGAACGGGCTCATACTTCTGTCCTTTAAGTGAGAGGCGATTAACCATTAACTATAAGCACCACCTCTCGACTTGTCAGTGACCTTTCACCTGAAGATCAGGTCATTCCGTCAGAGTTCTGGTCTTTCCCTGATGCCGATAGGCCAGAACCATCAGGAAGGCCCCACCCAGAATCATCGGTACGCACAAGACCTGCCCCATTGTGAGCCAGCCCCAGGCCAGATAACCCAGCTGCGCATCCGGCATACGGACGAATTCCACCAGGAAACGGAAAATGCCATAACACAGGACGAAAAGCCCTGATACCGCCATTGTTGGACGTGGCTTGCGTGAGAAGAACCAGAGAATAACGAACAAGGCGACGCCTTCCAGCGCAAACTGATAGAGCTGGGAAGGATGGCGCGGCAACTGGGCCGGATCGCTGAAGGGCGGAAAAATCATTGCCCACGGCACATCGCTCGGCTTGCCCCACAGTTCGGCATTGATGAAGTTACCAATCCGCCCGGCGCCCAGGCCGATTGGAACCAGCGGGGCGATGAAATCCATCAGCTCGAAAAAGCTCTTGTTGTTGCGGCGACCAAACCACCACACCGCCAGAATTACGCCCAGCAGGCCGCCATGAAAGGCCATGCCGCCCTTCCAGACCTCAAAGATCAGCGTGGGATTGGCAAGGTACTCATCCAGGTTATAGAAAAGGACATACCCCAACCGTCCCCCGATGATGACGCCGCACGCCACCCAGAAGACCAGATCCGAAAGTTTGTCTTTGTTCCAGGTGGGATCGAATCGGTTCAAGCGACGTGAGGCCAGCAGCCAAGCCCCGCCAATACCAATGAGGTACATCAGACCGTACCAGTGAATCTTGAGTGGACCGATCGCGACCGCTACCGGGTCGATCTGTGGATAAGGCAGCATTACGACTCCTTGATAAAAGGGTTCTCAGACCAGAAAGCTGAGCCCTACACTGAACAACAACAACGCAAATAGCCGCTTGAGCAGCCGTGGAGAAAGCGTGTGCGCCAAACGCGCACCAAAACGGGCAAAGAACATGCTGGTCAGCGCAATACCTACCAGGGCCGGCAGGTAGACATATCCCAGACTCCACTCAGGCAAGCCAGGCTCACTCCAGCCCACCACCATGAACGAAAGGGCTCCGGAGAGCGCGATCGGCAACCCACACGCAGATGAGGTTGCCACCGCCCTTTGCATACTGACGCCTCGCCAGGTCAGGAAAGGCACAGTCAGCGAGCCGCCTCCGATGCCGAAGATGGCAGACGCCCAGCCAATGACCACACCGGCGAGTGTCAGAACCGGCTTGCCCGGTAACGGTCTGCCGCTTTTGGGACGAAGGTCAAGCACCATCTGTAGCGACACGAGGATGGCAAAGGTACCGATTATTTTCTGCAGAATTGGCCCCTGAATATAAGATGCCGTAACCCCGCCGACAAAGCTGCCCAGGATGATGCCAACCGTCATCCACACCACGAGTGGCCACTGGACCGCTTTCTGGCGATGATGCGCCAGAATGGAATTGATTGACGTAAAGACGATTGTTGCCAGTGAAGTACCGACGGCCAGATGCGTCAGCACATCGGTATCCATTCCATGGGCAGTGAAGCTGAACACCAGAACCGGTACGATGATCAATCCGCCCCCGACGCCGAACAGACCCGCCAGAACGCCTGCACATGCGCCAAGAATCAGATAGAGCACGAATTCCATATCGAATCCTGCCGAACAAAACGGCAATGGTAGCCCAATCGGCCAACGCAAACGAGCGAACCCTCAATGATCAAGGCCTTACGGAGCCCAACTGATGTGTCTGATTGTCTTTGCGTGGCGCCCTGAAGATAACGAGTCACTTATCCTGGCCGCCAACCGTGACGAGTTTTATGCACGCCCCAGCGCTCCGTTGGATACATGGGACGATCAACCAGACATTATTGGAGGAAGAGACCTGACCGCAGGTGGGACCTGGCTCGCGGTAGGAAGGGATGGTCGCTTTGCCACCGTGACTAATATCAGGGATTCTGGTCAGCCGGTATCCGACCGCTCACGGGGCGAACTGCCTGTACGCTTTCTGGAACGTGATATCTCGGCCGAAGAGTATGTACATGAAGTGGCTCAACGTAGCGATGAATATACAGGGTTCAACCTGCTTCTAGGCGATCGCCAGTCGTTATGGCATTTGAATGCTCGCAGCCGAAAACCGCATCGACTGCCGCCGGGCGTTTACGGCGTATCCAATGCCGATTTGAACACGCCATGGCCCAAGTTGCTCAGAGCCAGAGCAAGTCTCGAACAGGCCCTGGAAACCCCTTCGGACGAGGCTTTATTTGCACTGTTGGCCGACACCTGGCGACCTGATCCCGTAACGCTTCCGCATACCGGCATCAGCCATGAACTGGAAATGCTCTTGTCCAGCGTTTTCATCTCCAGCGAACACTACGGCACACGGGCCAGCACTGTGCTGCGGCAACAGGTAGACGGACAGACCGTCATTACGGAACGTCGCTTTGGAGCCTACGGCAAGTCGCTTGGAGAAAGCCGCCGGACGCTGTAGTCCGGCGTGCTGTCAGCTCTGGACGGTGGAAGCCGGGTTGATGACGCGCCCTAGCCCCAGGTTACGCAGGGCTAGATGCAGCGCACTGTGCACCACTTGCGGATTGTCAATCTTGAGCAGCTGATCCAGGAGCTCCTTTGCCTTGGACAGGCTCATCTGACGCAGCAACCACTTCACCTTGGGGAGGTTGGTTGCATTCATGGAAAGGGAGTCGTATCCCATGGCCATGAGCAATACCGCTGCGGCCGGATCGCCTGCCATCTCGCCACAGATACTCACCGGAACGTTTTCCGCATGAGCATCCTCCACCACGCTCTTGAGTGCTTGCAGCACGGCTGGATGGAAGTAGTCATACAGGTCAGCCACGCGTGGGTTATTACGATCTACCGCCAGCAGATACTGGGTCAGATCGTTGGAGCCCACCGAGATAAAGTCCACCTCACGGGCCAGATCCCGGGCCTGATAGACCGCCGAAGGCACCTCTACCATCACACCGACAGGCGGCATGGGAATATTGACCCCTTCATCACGCACCTCGCACCAGGCGCGATGCAGGAGATGCTGAGCCTCGTCCAGCTCGTGTACCCCCGAGATCATGGGTAGCATGATTCGCAGGTTATCCAGACCTTCACTGGCCTTGAGCATGGCTCGCGCCTGTACCAGGAAGATTTCCGGATGGTCCAGCGTGACACGAATCCCGCGCCATCCCAGGAAGGGGTTGTCTTCCTTGATGGGGAAATAGGACAGGGATTTATCTCCGCCGATATCCAGCATGCGCATGGTGACCGGCTGGGGATGGAACGCCGCCAGTTGCTCCCGGTAGATGGACAGCTGCTCCTTCTCACTGGGGAAGCGGTCGTTGATCATGAACGGGACCTCAGTCCGATACAGCCCCACCCCTTCCGCGCCACGCTGCTGCGCCCGGGCAACATCGGCCAGCAGCCCCGTGTTCACCCAGAGCGGCATACGATGGCCATCCAGGGTTTCGCACGGCAGGCTGCGCAGGGCTTCCAGCCCCTGGGTCAGCTGACGCTCCTCCTCGACCACAGCGCTGTACTGCTTGAGCAGCTGAGGTGAAGGGTTGGTAAAGACTTCGCCGTGATAGCCGTCGACAATCAACGAAATACCATCGACTTTTGAATAAGGCAGGTCTACCGCGCCCATGACGGTGGGAATACCCATCGCGCGTGCCAGGATGGCAACGTGGGAGTTGCCAGAGCCGAGCACGGAAATCATGCCGGCCAGCTTGCCTTCAGGCACCTCGCCCAGCATGGCGGGTGACAGCTCCTCACTGACCAGGATGGTCTGGTCGGGATAGACCAGACATTGTTGCCGTGCCTGCTGCAGATAAGCCAGCAATCGACGGCCAAGGTCCTTTACATCAGCGGCACGCTCGCTCAGATAGGCATCGTCCATCATCTCGAAACGACGAACATGCTCGGTCACAACCTGACGCAGTGCACCCTGTGCCCACTGGCCTCTCTTGATGATCTGAGTAACCTCGTTACCCAATGCCGCGTCGTCGAGCATCATAAGATAGACGTCGAACAGGGCGCGCTCTTCCTTGCGAAGCTGGGTCGACAGACGCTCTGACAGCTGGCGCATATCTTCACGTACAGACTCCAGCGCATGCTGGAACAGGGCCAGCTCTGCCTCGATGTCCGTAACGGTCTTGTCAGGAACGACTTCCAGATCAGCTGGAGGCAGCACGACTACAGCCGTACCCACACCAACACCGGGAGCACCGGGAATACCTACGAAACGAGCCTCCTGGATACCCTTGCCCTGCCGTCCGAGTCCACGAATGGTACCCGTGGCTTCAGCATGTGCGATAACGCCGGCCAATTGGGCGCTCATGGTCACAAGGAAGGCTTCTTCACCTTCGTCGAACTGGCGCCGCTCCTTTTGCTGAACAACCAGAACACCCATCACACGACGATGGTGAATGATTGGCGCCCCCAGGAAAGAGGCATAGCGCTCCTCGCCCGTTTCGGCGAAATAGCGGAAGCGCGGATGACTGGAGGCATCTTCAAGGTTGAGCGGCTCTTCGCGCGTGCCGACCAGGCCGACCAGGCCTTCATTGGGCGCCATGCTGACTCGCCCGATGGAGCGCTTGTTCAGGCCCTCGGTCGACATGAGAACAAATCGATTGGTTTCAGGGTCCAGCAGATAGACCGAGCACACCTGAGTGCCCATGGCCGCCCGAACGCGCTGAACGATGATCGATAACGCTGTTTTGAGATCCTTGGCGCCGTTTACTTCTTGAACGACCTTACGCAGCGTATTCAGCATGCTAGAAGCCCTGGGCTCTGGTGACGTTGGACGACATCCTGGTAAAGGATTTCGAGGCGCGAGCAAATTGAGTTCCGGCCACCGACCTGATAGCCACGATCGATGAAGGTGGACAGCAACGCCTATCTGACAGCGTATTGCCATTCAACGTCACAAATCGTTCATCCAGCATGGCCACAGCATTTCCTCCGTCCACGGCAGGCCCGGCATAACCGGGCGGGCCGGTGAGGCAATGCAAACGGTGCCTCTTCCGTCTTCCATACGTACACGTATGGTACAGGCTTAACATATCGATCAGGCGAGCAGGCGCGGGGCCAACTCCTTGAGGGCTCGACGATACACTTCCCGCTTGAACGTCACCACCTGCCCTAATGGGTACCAGTAGCTGACCCAGCGCCAACCGTCGAACTCCGGCTTGCCTGTCACATCCATGCGTACCCTCTGATCCTCAGACATCAGCCGGAGCAGAAACCATTTCTGCTTTTGACCGATGCACAGGGGCCTACTATGCGTACGCACCATGCGTTGGGGCAAGCGATAACGCAACCAACCCCGCGTACAGGCCAAAATCCGGACATCATCCGGACTCAGCCCCACTTCTTCGTTCAATTCGCGATAAAGCGCTTCTTCCGGCGTTTCACGATCATCGATACCTCCCTGTGGAAACTGCCAGGCGTCCTGGTTGATGCGCCGAGCCCACAGCACTTGGCCAGCGTCATTCGCGAGGATGATGCCGACATTCGGGCGAAAACCATCAGAATCGATCACGGCTGACACCCCTGGAAAGTCAATAGACTTGCATTGTTCCATAAAGCTTGTTGGAGCGGCAACGCAGCTCCCTGCCTGTATTTTTGCCGTCTGTGGCAATACGCTGGCAAGTGCCACTCCTGCCTGCTTGTCCATATGGACATTACATTGGGGTAATCCCGCCGGAGCGCCTGAAAATCCGCCAGCAGTATCCTCAGCCCTTGCTGAACAAAAGCTTACATAGCCAAGCAATCAATGGATTCTGACGGGTAAAGCATGACCCGTTTCCCACTCCTATCAGCGAAAGTGCCGCTGCAGAAGCATGTAGATAGCCAGAATTACACCTACCCAGCCGATCAGGTAGAAATAGTCCAGGAAGCCCAGGATCGCAGCCTGGCGATTGACCAGCGAGGCCATCTGGCTCATGGAGGCATGCCCCATCGCCTCGTTCAGCTGTTCCCTATACTGCTGATAAAGCGGATTGAATGAGGTGATGTGACTGCGCAGGACATTGGCGTGGAACGCATCGCGCCATTGCAGAAAGACGTTGGCCATGACGATTCCCAGCGGCATGACGATCTGCTGCGTCATGTTCTTGATCTGATATGCCTGGCTGAAATAACGCGGAGGAATGGTCATAAAGGTGTACATGATGATCACCGCAAAGGTCGAGATCAGAAACACACCATGCATCATGAGCGCAGGCTGAAGCTGCTGCACAAGCGGCACCTCCCCATTCTGGCTGGACATCCAAAAGCCATAGCCGGCCAGCAGCGAATAGCCGAGCACCAGAAACTTCTTGAAGCCACCCCACGGGAAATACCGCTTGAGCGTGCCGGAGGTAATGGCCATGAGCGGCACTATCCCACACAGCCAGCCGATAGCCATGACCGTTCCAGCAGTGTAGATCGGTACCTGCAGGGCGTTCAGGACATATTGGGGAATAACGTAGTTATAGGCACCGAGCATGAAGTAGTTCAGCATCATGAACAGCATGCCGAGCAGAAAGGCCGGATTGATGGCGTTACGAAAGTCGAGGGTTGGCCGCTCCCGCTGCCGCTCACAATAGATGAAGACGGCCATGAGGCAGATACCCAGCAGAAAGAGTCCGAGCAGCTCCCAGGTATCGCTGTAGAAATCAAAACTCATCCGCTGGATAGTGGTTTCGACAATGATGCTTCCAACCAGCAGGATAGCCATGGGCAGCAGTGCTGGTCTGGCCGACAACTTTTCGGGTATGACGCGCGAAGGAATGGCCATCCAGATGCACACCGCCATGACCAGACAGACCACCAGCGGCACGGCAAAGATACCGCGCCACTCCTCATGCGCCAGCAGTTGCGCCGTACAAAAAGAAGCCATCGCCGCGCCAAGCGGCACGCCGCTGGCAAAGGCTCGTATGCCTGTGGGGGTTTGCGGCCCGGGGAAGAACATGAGCACCAGCACCCGCGCACCGGCAAAAAAGGTCGCGGCGGCCGCCCCCATGAAGACTCTGCCCGCGGCAAAGACCCACAGGTGGTCGCCGGCCAGGCAGAGCAGCTGGCCTATGGTATGGACAACTGTCGCCGCCATCATCAGGTGCCGGTACCCCAGATGCTGTACAAACCACTGGTGAGGCGCCGTGAAGACGATGACCGCGACGCTATAGGCTGCCGTGGCATAGACATAGCTGCGCTGATCAGCACCCAGGCCGCCGGATACATAGCGGTTGGCCAGCGCGATGGAGAGGCTGTCGAGAAAATAGACGGTGACCATCAGCGTGATGCTGAGCATCAGCAGGCCACGGTGGTGTGGAAACGTAGGTGAAGACATTCCGACTCGGTTCGATGACTGGTATCAGCTGGCCAGTAAACGTGGCCAGCCTTTCATCGAACACGGCCCGGGCGCTTGGTTCCCTACCAGACGCCCGCCGCCACCCTAAGCGTTAACTCAGAAACAGTTTATACGCAGGGTTATTGGTCTCATCCCAATAGCGATAACCGATCTCTGCCAGCGCTTCGGGCACACGGTGCCGCTCCTCTTCCGGAACCTCAAGCGCCGCCAATACGCGGCCATCAGCCGAGCCGTGATTGCGATAGTGGAACATGGTGATATTCCACCGCCCACCCAGGCGATTGAGGAAGTTGAACAATGCGCCAGGCCGCTCGGGAAACTCGAAACGGAAGACCTGCTCGGTATCCACATGGGCCGCATGTCCACCTACGGTATGCCGTATGTGCAGCTTGGCCAGCTCATTGTCGGTCAGATCCAATACAGGAAACCCTTGCTCACGCAGGCTTTCGATGAGCTTGCCGCGTGGATCGGTTTCCGGATGGGTTTGTACGCCGACAAAGATATGGGCTTCCCTATCCGTGTTATAGCGATAGTTGAATTCGGTGATCTGGCGCTTGCCCAGTGCCTCGCAGAACGCTTTGAAACTGCCGGGACGCTCAGGAATGGTCACGGCGATGATAGCCTCACGCTGTTCCCCCAGCTCGGCACGCTCTGCCACGTGACGCAGGCGGTCGAAGTTGACGTTGGCACCCGAGTCGATGGCTACCAGGGTCTCCCCTTTTACGCCGCGGGTAGCGACATACTTCTTGATCCCCGCCACGCCTAGGGCACCAGCCGGCTCGGTGATGGAGCGCGTATCGTCGTAGATGTCCTTGATAGCTGCGCAGATCTCATCGGAGCTGACGGTAATCACGTCATCCACATAGTGTCGGCAGATCTCGAAGGTGTGATGACCGATCTGCCCGACCGCCACGCCATCGGCAAAGATACCCACTTGACTCAGCACCACCCGGTCACCTGCCTGCATGGCGGCCTGGAGGCAATTGGAGTCGTCTGGTTCAACACCAATAATCTTAATGTCAGGACGCAGGTACTTGACGTAGGCGGCGATCCCCGCGATCAGCCCTCCACCGCCTACCGGCACGAAAATGGCGTCCAGCTGCCCTGGCTGCTGGCGCAGGATTTCCATGGCGACAGTGCCCTGCCCGGCAATCGTATCCGGATCATCGTACGGGTGAATAAAGGTGTATCCCTTTTCTTCTACCAGTTTCAGCGCATGAGCCAGCGCCTCAGGAAAGGCATCGCCGTGCAGGACAGCCTTGGCACCGCGGGCACGTACCGCCTTGATCTTGATTTCTGGCGTCGTCTTGGGCATGACGATAACGGCCTTGATACCCAGCTTCTGAGCAGCTAAGGCCAGGCCTTGGGCATGGTTGCCGGCGGATGCCGCGATCACGCCGTGAGCCTTTTCCTCGTCAGTGAGCTGGGCCACCTTGTTGTAGGCGCCCCGAATCTTGAACGAGAAGACGGGCTGTAGGTCTTCGCGCTTGAGCAGAATCCGGTTACCCAGACGCTCCGACAGGCTATGCGCAGGGTGCAGAGGTGTTTCAACGGCCACATCATAGACGGGCGAGGTCAGCATTTTCTTGACGTACTGTTCGAGCATCGACTTTTCTCGGCAGGGCTTTTGCGGGGAACAGTCAGTCTACTGCGCAAGCAGCACGACAAGCCACCCACAATGCGTCAACCACCCTGTTCACCGCTGATAGGGTCAGCCCGGCTATAATCGAACCTCTACTTCTCCTTTGCCGGAATCGATCATGAACCAGGATCAGCTCAAGCAAGCCGTGGCGCAGGCCGCGGTGGACTATATTCTCCCGCACCTCTCGCGTGACAGCGTCATTGGGGTCGGCACCGGCTCCACCGCCAACTTCTTCATCGACCTGCTGGCCCAACACAAAATGGAATTCGACGGCGCAGTAGCCAGCTCCGAGGCAACGGCCGAGCGACTCAAGAAACATGGCATTCCGGTGTATGACCTCAATGGCGTCAACTATCTTGAGTTCTACATCGATGGCGCCGACGAGGCCAACGAGCACCTGCAACTGATCAAAGGGGGCGGTGCAGCATTGACGCGTGAAAAAATCGTAGCGGCCGTGGCACAGACCTTTATCTGCATTGCCGACGGCAGTAAACGCGTGGATGTGCTGGGCGAGTTTCCGCTCCCCGTCGAGGTCATCCCCATGGCACGCAGCTACGTAGCCCGCGAGTTGGTCAAGCTGGGCGGCGATCCGGTCTACCGTGAAGGTGTTAAAACCGACAACGGCAACGTGATCCTGGACGTGCATAACATGCATATCCTTGACCCGATCGATCTGGAGTCCAAGATCAATAACATCGTCGGCGTAGTCACGGTTGGCCTGTTTGCGGCTCGCTCGGCGGATGTCCTGTTGCTGGGAACCGCCGAAGGCGTTCAGACACTCAAGCGTTAAGCACCTACGTCCCACGACGAGACACGCACCTCAGGCTGTGCACGATCACAGTGCACAGCCTGCCCGGCATTTTTTCCATCCCCATCTATAGTTACGCTCAGGCAGCGCTGTCAGTCTGCCAGGCGTCGCCTGCCTGTCCGCTTTTCAAGTCGGCACGCTATCTGCTCCATGCAGCTCCGCACTACCCATAACTACAACACAACAAACCATAACAATGAGGATCGCTTGTGCATTCCTTTTCCAAACTAGCGCTTGCAGTCGGCTGTATCTTGATAGGGGGTACCGCGGGTGCCTATGACTTTGGTGAATACGCCGACGAGACACTGGACGTTCTGATCAATGAGTATCCGGGTCGTTATCGAGGCACTACGAGTTTTGAGGGCGCCTCGGCCTGGATGCAGCAGCGTATAGGTAACAACGCCACTCTCCAGTCCTTCACCTGGAACGGAAACCGGAACTCACAGAACGTAGTGGCTCAGCTGGCAGGCACCAGCGGCAACACCCTTGTACTAGGGGCACACTTTGATACCTACTTTGGCCGCCCGACACTCCAAGGCTTGGATGACAACGGTTCCGGTGCCGCCGTCCTTACGGAGATCACGCGCAACCTCAGCGGGATCGCGCTGGAAAATGGTATCAATGTGGTTGCCTTCGGAGCTGAAGAGGAAGGCCTGCGCGGCTCACGCGCCTATGTAGCCGGCTTGAGCGATAGCGAGCGGGCCAGCCTGCTGGGCATGATCAACCTCGACAGCCTGATCACGGGCGACCTGATGTATGCCCATGCCGGTGCCAACAGCGTCGATAATCCCGCCCTGGCGTCCATACGCGAGCAGACGCTTCGTATCGCACAGGAACTGGGGATCGATCTGCGCACGAATCCCGGACTGAATTCGGAATACCCTGCCGGCACCGGCTGTTGCAGTGATGCAGCAAGCTTCGAGGCGCTCGGTATTCCGGTGCTGTTCGTCGAAGCGACCAACTGGGAAATCGGCGAGTTGGACGGCTATGAGCAGACCACCAATCCAGCCATTCCTGGCGGCGCCACCTGGCATACACCATCACTGGACAACGAGACGGTGCTGACCGGCGCCTTGGGTGCAGAGCGCATCCAGCAGCGTCTTCGTGATTATTCACGCCTGCTGACGCGTCTCCTGCTAGAGCTGACAAATGCCGACCTGCTCGCTTCCACCGCCTCCAGCGGTGCGCTGGCACGGGCCATGGAGGACAACCTGCGCAGCCAGCATGAAACCCTTACTCGGCTGCATGACCGCCGTTGGCTGGGCCTTCAGCTCGCACCACTTGCACTCAACCAATTCAGTGGCAGCGTGGGAATCGAGGGCGAGTACCAGCCTGAGCATGGGTTTGATGTAGATCCGAGCCAGCGCTCCAAGCGGGCCACCGCCTATGCCATTGGCGATTATCGGGCCAGTGAATGGCTGACCGTAGGCGGTAGCCTGAGCATTCAGCGTGGCAAGGATGACCTGGAGCATTCTGGCAAGGTTCGTAACGAGACATGGCAGGCCGGGCTGTATGGTCTGGTCAGCAACGGCGGGCCGCTTTGGGCTGCAGGTGAGCTGAGCGCGGGTCACACCCGCTTCGATACGGATCGCTCCGTGTTCCTTCAGGCCAGTGGCGGGCCGGTTCTCCTGAACCAGACGTTATCTGGCGATACCAGGGCCCGCTTCTTCGGTGCTCGCCTGACTGGGGGCTACGACATGACGGTCGGTCAGCTGCGAACCGGTCCTCAGCTGGGACTGGACTATACCCGTTACCACATCGATAGCTTCGATGAAGACGACAGCCGCCGGACCGCCATGTCATTTGATGATCAGACCTATGACTCCATTCAGGCAAGCCTGGGTTGGCGGGTCTATGGCGATCTCCCCATGAGCCGTGGCATGGCCCTACAACCCTATGCTCATGTCGCCTGGGTCGAAGAACTGGGTGATGGCCGCAAGAGTCGGCTGGATGTTATCAGCCGTGGAGATGGTCGGCTGCGTACGGCAGCGCTGGATTCGGTAGACAAGCACTTTGCCCGCGCTCAGATCGGGGCTCAGTGGGCGATCACACCGGAGATTGGCGTCTATGCCGAGGTCAACAGTCGCCTGGGCCATTCCGAGGGTAGCCAGACCGGATACAGCTTGGGTGCCCAGTGGCGGTTCTGATCCGTATAACGCAGTTTAGTTACGCTTGAATCGATAAAAGAGGTTCGGTTCGCTCACGATATACAGCGTGCCCTGGTCGTCCATGGCCAGGCCCTCGGCCTGCGGCACGCTTTTCGTCAGACCCTGCCGCCCGGCATCGAGCGGCAGGGTGCTCAAGGGCTTCCCCTCGCTATCCAGCTCAATAACCAGCCTCGACTCATCCGAGAGCGCCAGCAGGTGATTCGTGCTGGCACTAAAGTGGAGGCTCGACAGATCGTCGACAAACAGGCCTCTGTCACGCAGCACATTGGACCTGATCGTAATGCTGACCGGTGCGCCGGGCTCAGGATCGGCAAAACCATCGACCTCATAGATCTGCACAGGGTCCTTTTCTTTAGCTACATAGAGTCGCTTGTGTCGACTGTCATAGGCGAGCCCTTCGAAACCCCGATTATCGAACGCAGCCAATTCCAGAGAGAGACGTGTCTGATTGCGAGGGTCATTCGCATCGATGACGCGCGTTGTGTCATCGACATGAATCTGAACCAACCGTTGCCGGCCCTCTTCTGCCACGACGAAAACGCCCGGGCGAATGTACTCAATCGCCTCGGGGTCATCGAATCCCTGCATAGGGATTTGCCGAAGAATTTCACCGTCGAGTGATAGCTCGATGAAATGGGATGACTTGTTGGTTAGGCTCGCAAGCGTGCCCCGGCTCGGGTCATAGGTCAGCGCCGACAAATCCGCGTGCCCTGGCACAGGCTTGGCCTCGATATCGACATGATAATCAGGAAGCCAAACCGAGACCTCACGGCGCTCATCGGCATGCCAGTGCTGCTGAACGCCATACCAGAGACGCGCCAGGAGCGGGGTCTGCTGGCTGGCTATGGTTGCGATGAGCACTGCCATCAGCAGGCCAGCCAGAGGAATGCGGTAAGGATAGATACGCTGCATGGGTAGGCCCGTTGCCGTCGAGGGATCGATCATCCGGGCGACCTGCATGCCCGCGCTCGACGACAAGCCTACGGATATTTTATGTCAGTCAGATTTCCGGAAGACATAGAACAGGTTAGGCTCGCTCACGATGTAAACGGTTCCTTCTTCATCAATCGCAACACCTTCAGCCTGAGGGATATTTTTACTGAGTCCATTGAGCCCCCCGATCAGGCTGATGAAACTGACCGGCTTTCCGCTTTCGTCCAGTTCAAGCAACAGGTGCGACTCATCCGAGAGCACCAGTGTATGGCCGGTACGGGGATCAACGCTTAGCGCAGAATAATCATTCATCAGGTCGGGCTGATCGGGAAGATCCGTCATCTCACCCAGGATCTGATCACCATCGCTGGACAGGCTGAACAGTGCTGCAGGATCTCGCTCCTTGCTGAGCAGTAGACGTTGCTGTCGTGCATCCCAGGCAACGCCTTCGAACCCCTTGTTGCCGGCATCGGCAAAGCCCAGGTCGAAAAACTGGAAATCTGCGGGCTGCAGCTGGCGGGTCTCGGGGGTCAGATTGAACAGGGCCAGCGTACGCTGACGCTCATCGACAATACCCATGCGATTTCCATCCAGGACCACTAGGCCCTCAGGGTTGGAAAGCCCGGTTATGGGAATCTGCCTGAGAATATCACCGCTCAGGTTGGTTTCCACCAGCAAAGGCTCCTTGCCCATGACAATGAACAGGGTGCCGGTCGCCGGGTTATAGGCGATGTCCGATGCCTCGGCCTTTTCCATGCCGGGCAAGGGCTTGGCCTGAATGACCGCGGTATAGCCTGGAAGCCAGATATTGTCCGCATGCTGGTTGGCAGGCGTGTTACGTTCCTGCCACCAGAGCCGGGCACGCTGGTCCCAGTGAAACAGGTATGTGAGCGTGGCGGCGACGACCAGCACGAAGCCGGCCAGCCACCATTTGAGGGATCGACGTTGTAATACTTTTGGCATGACGACGGTTTCGACTGCTTAGCGGTTTGGATCCGTCGCCTGATGCTTCCGGATTACTCAAGGGTGGATGTTAGAGAACACGACTCGTAAAGCGGCTTTTGCCAGGCAACTCCAAGACCAGTTCCTCACCTTTGTTCAATGCGCCGACTCCCTTGGGCGTACCGGTCAGTACCACATCGCCGGGTTGCAGGGAGAAGTGTGTGCACAGGTGCTGGATCAACGGGATGATCGGGTTGAGCATTTCACGGCTGTTACCGTCCTGGCGTACCTCGCCATTGATGGTGAGGCGAACATCGATATCAGCCAGATCGCTGTAGGCATCACCCGGCACGAAAGGCGCCAGGACACAGGCGCCGTCGAACCCCTTGGCGATTTCCCAGGGATAACCCTTTTCCTTCAAGCGGGCTTGCACATCACGCAAGGTCAGGTCCAGCGCTGGCGCGAAACCCGAAATAGCATCCCGGACCTCTTCTTCGCTTGGCGTGCGTGACAGGGGCTTGCCGATCAATACGGCGATTTCCGCCTCGTAATGCACCGCACCACGGTCTTCAGGAATACTGAAGCCACCTTCAATCGGCACGACCGAACTGGCCGGTTTGATAAAGATGAGCGGCTCGGTGGGTACAGGGTTGTTCAGTTCCTTGGCATGCTCAGCATAGTTGCGGCCAATACAGACCACCTTGCCCAGCGGGAAGTGGATCTTCGTACCATCGACGTACTGGTGTTGGTAGCTCATGGTGAACCGACTCCGAAAGAGGAAAAGTCCCGTTTAATCCTTTATAACCAAAAGCTTGGCCGCATTACCAAGGCAGGCGGCCAAGCATAACGACACGAACCTGAACGTTAGCGGAACGGTCGGTTTATCGCCTGATCCTCAAGGGCTATCAGGCGATGACCTTGCCCGGATTCATGATGTTATTGGGGTCGAAGACTGCCTTGACAGCTTTCATGTAGGCGATTTCGGCTTCTGAGCGGGAGTAGGTCAGGTAATCCCGCTTGGTCATGCCCACGCCATGCTCGGCCGAAATGGAGCCGTTGTATTTCGCAACGGTCTCGAATACCCACTTGTTCACGACCTTGCACTTGTCAAAGAACTCATCCTTGGAGAGATCATCAGGCTTGAGAATGTTCAGGTGCAGGTTGCCGTCACCGATATGGCCGAACCAGATGATCTCGAAATCCGGATAGTGCTCGCCCACGATGTCGTCGATATCACGCAGGAAGGATGGTACGTTCGAAACCGTTACAGAGATGTCATTCTTGTAGGGCGTCCAGTGGGAAATCGTCTCGGAGATGTCTTCTCGCAGACGCCACAGGTTTTGCAACTGCTGATCGCTCTGGCTCATGACGCCATCGAGCACCCAGCCTTCATTGACACAATGCTCGAAGGTAGCCAAGGCCTGATCGGCGCGCTCGTCCGTTGTTGCTTCAAACTCCAGCAGTGCATAGAACGGGCAGCGGGTATCGAACGGCGCAGGCACGTCACCACGGGCCAGAACCTTGTCCATGGCCTTGTCGGAAAAGAACTCAAAGGCCGTCAGGTCCAGCTTGTCCTGGAAGGCATGCAGTACCGGCATGATCGAATCAAAATCCGGCGTACCGAGCACTAGAGCCGTCAGGTTGGTCGGTTGACGCTCCAGCCGCATCGTAGCCTCGACCACGAAACCCAGCGTGCCTTCGGCACCAATGAAAAGATGACGGAAATCATAGCCGGTCGCGTTTTTCATCAGGCCCTTGTTCAGCTCGAGCAGCTCGCCCGTACCGGTCACGACCTTGAGGCCGGCTACCCAGTTACGGGTCATGCCGTAGCGGATCACCTTGATGCCACCCGCATTGGTACCGATGTTGCCACCCAGCTGACTGGAGCCGGCCGAGGCAAAGTCGACGGGGTAATAGAGACCTTTGTCTTCAGCAAAGGCCTGCAACTGCTCGGTGATCACGCCCGGCTGGCAGACCACGGTACGATCGAACGTGTTGAAGTCGAGAATCCGGTTCATGTAATCGAATGCCACGACGACTTCGCCATTAGCTGCGACCGCTGCCGCCGAAAGACCGGTACGGCCACCAGAAGGCACCAGGGCCACCCGATGTTCATTGGCCCAGCGCACAATGGCCTGCACTTCTTCTATCGTCTTGGGAAAGACAATGGCAGACGGTGCCGGGGCAAAGTGCTTGGTCCAGTCCTTGCCGTAAGACTCCAGCGAGGCCGCATCCGTGAGCACCTTTCCGGGCTCGACCAGGGTTTTCAGCGATTCGATCAAAGCAGCGTCAATCATGTTGAAACTCTCGTGGCATTCATGGTCGTCCTGAGAACCGCTCAGGTCGTATCCGGGCAAGGAAAAGGGAGAACATGCTAGCATATGCCTACCCTTCGGCGACGCCAGCCGGCAGCCGATTCACACTTCCTCGGGACTACGGGTTCAACGCAGATGAGCAAGACCTCACTCGACAAGAGCAAGATCAGATTTCTTCTTCTCGAAGGCGTACACCAATCGGCAGTAGACACGCTGAAAGCGGCTGGCTACTCCAACATCGAGTACATCTCCAAAGCGCTGCCCGAGGCTGAGCTTAAAGAGAAGATCGCCGATGCGCACTTTGTGGGCATTCGCTCCCGTACTCAACTGACCGAAGAAGTGTTCGACTGCGCCAAGAAGCTGATCGCCGTTGGCTGCTTCTGCATCGGTACCAACCAGGTGGACCTGAACGCCGCCCGTGAACGCGGTATCGTCGTGTTCAATGCGCCCTACTCCAATACCCGTTCGGTCGCTGAACTGGTATTGGCTGAAGCCATTCTGCTGCTGCGTGGCATTCCTGCCAAGAACGCTTCCTGCCACCGTGGCGGCTGGCTCAAGAGCGCCAACAACTCCTTTGAGATTCGCGGTAAGAAGCTGGGCATCATCGGCTACGGTTCCATCGGTACGCAGCTGTCCGTCCTGGCCGAAGGCCTGGGTATGCAGGTCTACTTCTACGATGTAGTTACCAAGCTGCCGCTGGGTAATGCACAACAGGTTGCTTCCATCACCGAGCTGCTCGGCATGGCCGACATCGTAACGCTTCACGTACCGGAAACGCCCTCGACCAAACTGATGATTGGCGAACGTGAAATCCGCGCCATGAAAAAAGGCAGCATCCTGCTTAACGCTGCACGTGGCACTGTAGTTGATCTTGAAGCGCTGGCAGCAGCCATCAAAGACGAACATCTGCTGGGTGCTGCCATCGACGTGTTCCCAGTCGAGCCGCGCTCCAACAATGACGAGTTCGTCAGTCCGCTACGCGGCCTGGACAATGTCATCCTGACCCCGCATGTAGGCGGCTCCACCATGGAAGCCCAGGCCAACATCGGTCTGGAAGTGGCCGAGAAGCTGGTGAAGTACAGCGACAACGGTACGTCCGTGTCTTCCGTCAACTTCCCGGAAGTGGCGTTGCCCTCCCATCCGGGCAAGCATCGCCTGCTGCACATCCACCAGAACGTGCCGGGTGTGCTGAGCGAAATCAACCGTGTGCTGTCTGAAAACGGCATCAACATTTCCGGTCAGTACCTGCAGACCGACGAAAAGGTCGGTTACGTGGTAGTCGACGTAGATGCCGCCTACTCCGACATGGCTCAGGAGAAGCTGCAGAACGTCAAGGGCACCATTCGCTGCCGCGTGTTGTTCTAAACGTTCATCCAACAAAAGGAGGCTTCGGCCTCCTTTTTGTTTTGTACATGAAGACTATTTCGCTTCGAGCGCCTGCAGGTAGGCTACAGCCTCGTTCAGCTCGCTTTCATTGAAGACCTTTACACCGGCACGCCGCAAAGCTGCAGCTGTTACGCCCTCACCCGGGACTCGGTGTCCGGAAAAGGTGCCATCGTAATTCTCATTATTACCGCACGAGGGGCTACGCGCCTTGAGCACCGCCATCTGGATACGATGCTGCCTGACCAGCTCAACAGCCTGACAGGCTCCAGCCAGAAATTTCGCACTGACGTCCTCACCGGTATCGGTCATCACGGGCTGGTAGCCGTCCAGTACAGCAGCGCCTTGTCCGCCAGGGGTTTCAGCCGGCGGCCGAGGTGTAGGCAGGCCACCGGCAACCTCTGGACACACGGCGACGACACGTCCTTCCGCCAGCCAGGAACTCAACTGATCATAGGGGCCATGAGCGCCCCCGTCATAGCGGACCCGGTGGCCCAGCAGGCAGCGGCTGATCAGTATCTTTTCCATTTACAAAACGTTTTCCAGTACGTTTTCACCCCGCCGGCGAAACCAGCCCGTTAATGACATACGCTCACGCGTCGCAGGCAGGACTTCATGGGGCAAATCGCCAGACATGAAGCAGACCAGGCTGCCACCAGCAGGCAATACATCGCGGGTCTGTCCGTCAGGCAGGTGCATGCGCAGTGCGCCCCCATGCTCGGGCAGCCACGCCTCATTCAGGTACAACACCAGAGATACCATACGCCTGTCGTCGTCCTTGAAGCGATCCAGGTGAGTGGCATAAAAAGCCCCTGGCGGATACATTGCAAAATGGCTTTCATAGTCTTCGAGACCCATGAAGAGGCTCTGATTGAAGGACAGCCGGAGCGCATCCATAAGCGCCAGATAGCGGGCAATAGCAGGCGAAGACTCATCGCCCTCTAACCAGGCAATCTGATCACCACGGACACCTTCGCGAATGACCTGGCTGTCGCCACGCCCGATAGCGGCTGGAGCCAACAGTCCGTGCTGCGCACGTTTGTGGCACTCTTGCGCCAGCGCACGGGTCAGATCATCGGGTAGAAACACAGTCTGATGGGACCAGCCGACATCGGCCAGATCATCGACGATACGCTGCAACAAGGGATGATCAGGGCGAATGGGCATATCGAATTCCTGCGAGACATCGCAACGAGATAACCAGCATAGACAAGAGCGGCTGGCGGCGTCGGCATTGTAATAAGTCGTCAACGCTTCTGCTCAAATTTATACGCTCCGACGAATCGGCCCTTTCCAACCTCGACAGCAACGTGATACCTACCCAGAATACTGTCTTTTTTCTGGCATGCTGCAGCTCAAGACATGCCCTTGCAGGAGAGTTCATGCGCGTTTTTATTGCTGGTCTGCTACTCGCCATCGGTCTTCCCGCGCTGGCCGATAACTATCAAACCCTTTACCAGACCGCGGGCTGGCCCGAACAGCGCAGCCACTTCCGCGATGCGCTGCAAGCGGCACAGCAGCGCTACCAGAACAGCCTGCCGCCAGCGTTGTACCAGACGCTGGTGGATAACAGTAACCGCCGCTTCTCGGCCGATGTCATCGACCAGCGTGCCATTGGTCAACTGCGCCAGTCGCTGCCAGAGACCAATCCTGCCTTGCAGTTTTTCCAATCGCCTGTAGGCCAGAAGGTCGTCGCGGCGGAGGTCAGCGCCACCCGTAGCGATCAGATCGCCCGCAGCTCGGGTGGCCTGCCCAAGATCCAGGCCAGCGCCGCCCGTCAGACACAGATCAAACGAATCGCGGCCGTGATTCCGGCTCGTGAAGCCGGCGCGGAAGTCAGCATGGCGTTGGCAGGTCTGGCGGCTGACAGCCTGAGCCAGATGCTCCCTGGGCTAATGGGGCAAGCTCAGGGCATGATCGGCCAGCAACGCGAGCGCATCATGCAGCAGATGAACAATGGCGACCTGGAAAACACGTTGCTCTACGTTTATCGCACCCTTTCCGACACCGAGCTGACCCAGTTTGCCGACTTTGCCAGCTCGCCTGAGGGCAATCGCTATTACCAGGCCGCCCTGGCCGCGCTGCGAGCAGGCCTTGGCTCAGGCAGCAACTAAACCCTTCCTCTACGTCAGCCGCTCCCTTAGAAAATCAAAGTAGCGCTGGCGTAACGCTTCGGTTTCGTTGACCAGATGGTGCCGCGCTTCAGGCAGGCGCAGCACCTCTGGCTTGTCGAACTTCTGTTCCAGCACCTGCAGATTGTGTCGCCAATCCACGGTGAAGTCCTGCTCACCCTGGATGATGATGGGCCGATGCAGACTGGGCGAAGCCTTTTCAATACGTGGAATCCAACGGGCTAGCGCTCCTACCCAGCGACTGGGCAGCTCGCGCGGTTGCAGCAGATCATGATGCTGTAGAAAGGTAAGAAACGCTTCGTCACCGGAGTTGGCCGAAAACCGCCTGGGCAATGCTCGGACAAAGGGGCCAACCAGCCGGTAGGTCAGATGTGACATCTTCCAGCTGCAGGGGCGAACCAGCGGCGCCAGCAGAATCGCTTCGCCTATCTCCGCACCGGGCTGCCCGTTCAACAGATGGTCCAGTACGATCGCACCTCCCGTGCTCTGCCCCAGCAGATGCCAGGGTTGCGGCAGATCAAGGCGTCTGGCCTGATCGAGCAGAGCCTTTAATACCGCTTGATACTCGGCAAAATCATCGATACTTGCGCGCGGACCGCTGGATAACCCGTGCCCCGGCAGGTCGCAAGACAGCACGGCGAAATTCATCGACAGCGCCCAGTCGATCGCATGGCGATACAACCCCATGTGGTCGTAATAGCCATGGAGCACCAGAAGCGTGGCCCGCGGCTGGTCATGCCACCACCCTTGCACGGCGATCTCGTAATCAGCCACGCGCATGCGGCCCAGGCGAGCCTGGACGCCTGGGTGCTGCTGGCTCATGTCGAGTCCATAAAAGGACTGATACGCCAGGATAGCCGGGCCAGACTCGCCAGGATCGAGGGACAGTTCCGCCAATAGCGGTCGCAGTTGTTCTGGATGAAACAGCATGGTCATGGTCGTCACACTAAAAAGAGAGGCCTGCCCATGTAAAGCTTGGACACTTAATCATGTTCTGCTTCACGCCCTGGCGTGGCAAGCTATGTCTTCTTTTGCATTAACAGTCACGCCATGCCCTCTCGTCGATTCACTATTCTGCTCTGCCTGTTCACCATCCTTGTCATTGCTGGTTCGGGTGCTGCCTACTGGTGGTTCGAGCTGCGCTATTTACGTTCGTTTGCCGAGCAGACCGCCTTTTTTGATGGCAGTCATCTACAACTCCCACCCGAGCTTGCGGGTCCGGGACCGATCCGGCTGGTGCACTTCTGGGACCCGGACTGCCCATGCAACGAAGGCAATCAGGCGCACCTGCGTAACCTGACTGCACGCTTTGGTGATCGGGGCGTCGAGTTCTACAGCGTGCAGAAACCAGGGAGCGAAGGAAAGCTGCCGTCCATGCTGGATGGACGTCTGAAGGCCCTATCGACGATTCCTGGAGCCGATACCCTCCCCGCCAGCCCAGCCGTGGCCATCTGGGATAATGCTGGCAAGCTGGCTTATGTCGGCCCCTATAGCGAGGGCATGATCTGTACAGCTGGTAACAGCTTTATCGAGCCTATTCTCGAAGCGCTCGTGTCAGGGCGCAGCGTACGGTCGACCAATACCTTGTCGGTAGGCTGCTACTGCAACTGGCAGGGCTGACCCTTTTCTTGTAACGCCAAAGGCCGGGCATCGCATCGACTGCCCGGCCTTTTCATTTTCACTGTTCTTCCTCTCAGGCACTTCTAATCATTGTTGCGCTCTTAGCAACAGAGACTTTTGCAAAATGTTGCTAAACAGATAGCTGCCTAGGCAGTATTCTACTCAGACTTAGCTGCCTGGGCAGATACTGCCATGACACGTTTCAAACCAGATAATTTTTCGCTGCGTTACTCGCTCGGCCATCTGATCCACTTGGTCAATTCGCTCAAGGATCGCCTGCTGGACAAGCACCTTGTCACTTATGACATCACGGCTGCCCAGTTCAAGGTGTTGCTGATGCTGGCACGCAATACGGCGGATACGCCTGCAGAGCTGTGCCGTTGCCTGTCCCTCGACAGTGGCGCCATGACCCGCATGATCGACCGGCTGGAAAGCAAGGACCTGATTGCTCGCGTGCGCAGCACCACCGATAGACGACAGGTTCGCCTCGAGCTCACCGAGCAGGGCCACAGCTTGAGCAAACAGATTCCGCAGATTGCAGCTGACGCCATGAACGACCTGACCGGCGAGCTGACCCATTCCGAGATCGATGAGCTGGAGCGCCTGCTCAAGAAGATATTGGTTCCGGCCGGCCTGGTCCCGGCCAATGAAGGAGAACAATAACGCCATGTGCCTTAAATACCCTCTCTCAGCCCTGGCCATTGCCCTGGTGCTGTCGGGTTGCGCGTCACCCACAGGCCTGCATACAGAAGGCCGGGCGCTTGACGCAGCGAGCCTGCACAGCGAGCAGACCGTTGCGGGTTCTGCCCTGTCACCGGCTGCCTGGCCGAAAAGCGACTGGTGGAACACCTTGGGAGATCGCCAACTCGACAGCCTCATCCGTGAGGCGCTGCAATCGAGCCCGGACCTCCAAGTGGCCGATGCCCGCTCCCGTCAGGCCAATGCAGCGGTGATTGCTGCAAACGCCGATCGCCAGCCGACGCTCGATGGCAACGCCTCGATAACCCGCTCCCGGCTGTCACGTCGCGATGATCCGACCGGCCAGGGCGGGCGCTATAGCACGCTGCGCGAGCTATCCGTTAATGGCAGTTATACCTTCGACCTCTGGGGTGGCCAACGTGCCGCCTGGGAAGCCGCTTTGGGCCGTGCCCGCGCCAGCGAGGTAGACCGCAAGGCCGCTGAGCTGACCGTGGCCGCCAACGTTACACGCGCCTACAACCAACTGGGTCAGGCTTACGTCATGCTCGACCTAGCCGAGCAAGACCTCAAGCGTACCCGCGGCATGCTCGATCTTGCCCAGCGGCGTGTCTCGGCGGGCCTGGACAGTGAGTTCCAGCTGCAACAGACCCAGAGCCTGGAAGCCGCCTCGGAGGCGCAGCTCACTGCTGCCAAGCAGTCTGTAGAAAGTGCGCAGATCCGTCTGGCCGTCCTGTTGGGTAAAGGTCCTGACCGGGGTGCCAGCATTGGTCGTCCACAACTGATTGCACCCAAGACAATCGCACTGCCCAGCCAACTGCCTGCCGAGCTGATCGGTCGTCGTCCCGACCTGGTAGCCGCACGCTGGCGTGTGGAGGCCGCTTCGCAGGACATTGATTCAAGCCGGACCAATTTCTATCCAAACCTCAACCTGGTCGCCGCGGCCGGTACCGATGCCCTGCTGGGCGACACCCTGTTTGGAGCACCCAGCCGCTTCTTCAATATCGGTCCGGCCCTGTCGCTGCCGATCTTTGACGGTGGTCGCCGCCGGGCTGATCTGGCCAGCCGCAACGCCGATTACGACCTGGCCGTCGCCCAGTACAACCAGACGCTGGTCAATGCTCTTGGTGATATCGGCGACAGTATTTCCCGGCTGCGCTCGCTGAATCAGCAGATTCAGGAACAGCAGCGTGCCCGCGACATTGCTCAGGCGTCTTTCGACATCGCGATGCAGCGTTACGGCGCCGGTATCGGCAGTTATCTCGATGCGCTGAGTGTCGAGCAACAACTGCTTCAGGCAGACCGCCAACTGGCCAGCCTCGCGACGGAGCGTATTGATACCTCCGTCCTGCTGATGCAGGCGCTAGGTGGTGGCTTTGAACCCTCTTCTGACACACCGGCTCTGCAACCGGGCCCACGTGTAACTTCGGATCGCTGAGACGTAAGACATGGCTGAATCAAACGCACAAACCGCCACTAACGAGAACAGCAAGCCCAAATCCGGCAAGCGCAAGTTCTTTCTTTTGCTCCTGCTTCTGCTCGTCATCCTGGGAGCAGTGGGCGCTTACTTCTATCACACACTCTATGGCCGTTTTCATGAGGGCACCGATGATGCCTATGTGAGCGGCAACGTCGTCCAGATCATGCCGCAGGTGACCGGTACGGTTGTCAGCATTACCGCTGACGATGGTGACTTGGTGCATGAGGGTCAGGTCCTGGTGAAGTTCGACCCGAGCGACACCGAAGTCGCGCTGCAGAGCGCTGAGGCCAATCTGGCCAAGACGGTTCGTCAGGTCCGCGGCCTGTACAGCAACGTGGACAGCTACAAGGCTCAGGTAGCTTCACGCAAGGTCGAACTGGAGCGTGCACGATCTGACTACAAGCGTCGTCAGGATCTGGCACGCGGCGGTGCGATCTCGCAGGAAGAACTGTCCCACGCCCGTGATACGCTGAACGCAGCCGAAAATGCACTGACCAGCGCCGAGCAACAACTCAGTACCAGCCGCGCGCTGGTAGACGATACGGTGATCGCGTCCCATCCCGATGTGAAAGCCGCCGCCGCCCAGCTGCGTCAGGCCTATCTGAACAATGCCCGTAGCACCATCATTGCGCCGGTGACAGGCTATGTAGCCCAGCGCTCGGTACAGGTTGGCAGCCGCGTACAGCCGGGCACAGCGCTGATGGCCGTGGTGCCGCTGGATCAGATCTGGATCGACGCCAACTTCAAGGAAACCCAGCTCAGCGACATGCGCATCGGTCAGCCGGTTGAAATTCATTCCGACCTGTACGGTGAAGATGTGAAGTACCACGGTACGGTAGAGAGCCTGGGGGTCGGCACCGGCAGCGCGTTTTCCCTGCTGCCCGCCCAGAATGCCAGCGGCAACTGGATCAAGATCGTGCAGCGCCTACCCGTGCGGATTCGCCTGGATCAGGATGCGCTGGAAAAGCACCCGCTGCGCATTGGCCTGTCGATGAACGTCGACGTCGACCTGCATGATCTGGACGGCCCGGTCCTGGCACAGAAGCCGCTGGCCCAGCCCCGTTATGCTACCGACGTCTATACCCGCCAGCTGGAGGATGCCGATCGCCTGATCGAGCGTCTGATCCACGAGAACGGCCCGGCCTCCCGTGATGTAGCCAAGCGCTAATCGGAGATCACATGAGCGATTCTGCATTCCGCCCGGCGAGCCTGGTGCTCGCCACGGTCGGCCTGTCGCTGGCCACCTTCATGCAGGTGCTGGATACCACCATTGCCAACGTGGCCCTGACCACGATTTCAGGCAATCTGGGCGTAAGCTCCGAGCAGGGTACATGGGTAATCACATCCTTTGCTGTCAGCAACGCGATTGCCCTGCCCCTGACCGGCTGGATGGCACGTCGCTTCGGTGAGGTAAAGCTGTTCCTTGCTGCGGTGGTGCTATTCGTCATCACTTCGTTCCTGTGTGGCATCGCGCAATCGATGCCACAACTTGTATTTTTCCGGGCGCTGCAAGGGTTCGTGGCCGGGCCGCTATATCCCATGGCCCAGACGCTGCTGCTATCAATCTTTCCGGCCGCCAAGCGAGGGATGGCCCTGGCGCTCCTGGCCATGGTCACGGTGGTGGCTCCCATCATTGGCCCGATTGCCGGTGGATGGATCACGGATAACTACACCTGGCCCTGGATTTTCTTTATCAACGTTCCCATCGGTATCTTTGCCACCCTGGTGGTTTGGGCACAGCTGGGCAAAAAGCCGGAGCAGATCATTCGGCAGCCGATCGACTATGTGGGCCTGACGCTTCTGGTAATCGGCGTAGGTGCGCTACAGGTTGTACTGGATAAAGGCAACGACCTGGATTGGTTCGAATCGAACTTCATTGTTATTGGCAGCTTGATTGCCGTCATCGCGTTGATAGCCTGTGTAATCTGGGAGCTGACCGACAAACACCCCATCGTGAACCTGCGGCTGTTCAAATACCGTAACTTCACGTTCGGAACGCTGGCCCTGGTACTGGGCTATTCAGGCTTCTTTGGCATCAACCTGCTTCTGCCCCAATGGCTGCAAACTCAGTTGGGTTATACGCCGGTCTGGGCGGGTCTTGCCGCTGCGCCGATGGGATTTTTGCCTGTGTTCCTGTCGCCGCTGGTTGGCCGGTTCGCCCATAAGACAGACCTGCGCCTGCTTGCCGGGGGCTCCTTCCTGGTGATCGGTGCCTCGTGCTTCATGCGTGCCACGTTCAATACCGAGGTTGATTATCGCCATATCGCCGAAGTGCAGATGTTCATGGGGCTGGGAATTGCGCTGTTTTTCATGCCTACGACTAGCATTCTGTTGTCCAGCCTGCCGCCTAAAGACATTGCGGACGGCTCCGGGCTTGCGACATTTTTACGGGTACTGGGCGGTAGTTTCGCGTCGTCACTGACGACCTGGATCTGGGCACGCCGCGCCACGTTCCACCATGCTCAGCTGACCGAGCAGGTAACGGTGTACGACCCAGCGACACGGGACTACATTTCGATGCTGGGGGGCCCTTCTCACGCCACGTACGCCCAGCTCGATCGCGTGGTCGAAAGTCAGGCCTATATGCTGTCCACCATTGATTATTTCACGCTGCTCGGCTGGATGTTCATGGGCCTGTTCCTGATCATCTGGCTGGCCAAGCCACCTTTCGGCGCCAAGGGCCCCGCTCCTGCAGGCGGCGATCACTGACAAAAAGGCCGGCATGGAAACATGCCGGCCTTTTGTTTTGGCGATTGATTAGTCGACGCAAATCAGACCGCAGCGAAGAAAAGAAAAACAATACACAGCATGCCGAGGGCCCATACCTTGGAGCGCTGGGTTGCACGGTCCTTGATATACAGCCAGGTATAAATGATACGGCTGACCACGAACAGGAGCGCCAGGAAATTGATCGTTCCCTGAGCCGCACCTCCGGTGACATGCGCCACGATCACGGCAGCGGCAAACAGCGGTGTAATTTCAAACGCATTCTGCTGCGCTGCGTTGGCACGCGCCTGGGGCCCTTCCAGCTTGGCAAGGAAATCACGTGGATGCCGGTTGTTGTCCGGCGTAAAGCCACTGCCGGTAAATTTTGCGTACGCCGCGGCGCCATAGGGAATGAGGTAGGCGAATAGGATGCACCAGTAGCCGAACGTCATGGGAATTCCTTGAATTGGCAGACCTGATAGTGACCTGTTTATAAGCCAAAGGTTAAGGCTTTTCCAGACTCTGCACGCTTGATATCCGCTTTCCAGCGAGACGGACATATCAACAAGATGATCCAGGCACCCTCATGGCCCTGGCTACCGTTGTGACTTTTGTCCGCAGCCGGTGCCCTAAAAAACTGTAACTTTCCGCGTCTATAGGTGTTCTTAATGAGAATTACCTAATGGCCATCATGGCCTCTACTTTCTATCCGCTGTACTGAAAGGATGTTCAATGCTTGAACTCGCCGCTGCCTTTATCTGTTTTACTGCGCTGCTCACTTATGTGAACTACCGGTTCGTCGGTCTGCCGCCCACGATCGGCGTCATGGTGATTGCACTGGTGTTCAGTGTGCTGCTGCAAATTGCGTCGGCGCTGGGGTTTCCCATGCTGGAGGAAATCATTGAACAGCTGATCCAGAGAATCGACTTCAACGAACTATTGATGAACTGGATGTTGTCATTCCTGTTGTTTGCCGGTGCCTTGCACGTCAATGTTCAGGATCTTCGCAGCTACCGCTGGCCGATCGGCCTTCTGGCTACCCTGGGCGTTCTCGTTTCTACCGCCCTGATCGGCGGAACGGCCTATTACGTCTTTCCCTTGCTGGGCTGGCATGTAGACCTGGTGTATTGCCTGCTGTTTGGCGCGCTGATTTCTCCAACCGACCCGATTGCCGTTCTTGGAATCCTGCGTTCAGCCAAGGCGCCAAAGTCATTGGAAATCACCATCGTGGGTGAGTCCCTGTTCAATGACGGCGTTGCCGTTGTGGTGTTTACCGTGCTGCTCGGCATTCTCGCCTCCGGCGAGACACCCTCCGCCGGGCACGCCGTCATGCTGTTTGTCGAGGAAGCCTTGGGCGGCATCCTGTTCGGCTCGGTGATCGGCTATGTCACCTACCGGATGCTCAAAAGCATCGATCAGTACCAGATCGAGGTGCTCCTGACGCTTGCGCTGGTTATTGGCGGCGCTGCCGTGGCTCCCCACCTGCATGTATCCGGTCCGATTGCGATGGTCGTGGCCGGCCTGTTCATCGGCAATCGTGGCCGTGAAAAAGCGATGTCCGATACCACACGCCGCTATGTGGACGGCTTCTGGGAGCTGATCGACGAGATACTCAATGCCATGCTGTTCGTGCTCATCGGCATGGAGCTTTTGCTACTGCCTGTGACAGGACTGCACCTGGCCGCCGCTGTGGCCTTTACCCTAGCCATCCTGCTTATCCGCTGGATCAGCGTGACACCGGTCGTGATGCTGACGCCGCACTGGCGACACATGGCCAAGGGCACCATGGGCATTCTGACCTGGGGCGCACTGCGGGGCGGGATTTCAGTGGCGCTGGCCCTGTCTCTACCGGTAGGTCCGGAGCGGGACCTGATCCTGACCATCACTTACATATTGGTGCTGTTCTCGATTCTCATGCAGGGCCTGACCATCGGACGCGTCGTACGTCGCGTGACAGGTAACGCTCCCTCGGAGCCTGATCAGCACGGGCACTAAGCGTCACCGGTGCTACGGCCGTCCTGACCGTAGCACCGCCCGGGTGGCCTTTCGTCGGTCACCCAGCCATTCCTCCCGCCTATTGAGCCAGGTCAGTATGCACTGACGGCTGCCTGTCTATCCTTGCGCTAATCAAGGCGTACTCCGCGCCCGCACTGACTGTCAGGGAGGTGTTATGACAGACCTCAGCGCCCGCGTGACCATCAACGGCCACAGTATTGAGACTTCAACCAGCCGCTCGCTTCTAGAGGCGGTGATCGACTCAGGACAGCCGCTCACCGATGGTGTCGGCTGCATGGGCCAAGGTGTATGCGGCTCCTGCCGCGTGCTGCTGCGCCGCAAGGATTCGCGTGAAGTCACGACGGCCCTGGCTTGTGAAACCGCCGTGGAGGACGGCATGCAGGTCAGCTTTCTGGATCATCTGCCGATGAACCGCCATCACACCTACACCACCAATGACTGGGACGATACCTGGAATCTGCTGGACCGCATCAACAGCGCCTTTCCCGAAGCCAGCCACTGTCGACACTGCGGCGGATGCGACCGTGCCTGTCCCAAGCATCTTGAAGTCCAGAAAGGCGTAAACCTGGCCGCGTCGGGCGATTTGAGCGCAGCCAAGGTGTTCGATGAATGCATCATGTGCAACCTCTGCACCATTGCCTGCCCGGAACACATCTCGCCCAACCACCTGGGGCTGTACATTCGCCGGATGACGGCATCCGTGATGTTGCGTCCTTCCGACCTGCTGCTGCGACTACGTCAGATCGACTTGGGCGTCATGCCGGTCGATCCAAACGTCGAGCTCACCTGAGGATTTGGCCATGAGCGGAATTGCCTACGAACTTGCCCTGGCGAACCTGAGCCGGTGCGACGGCATGGCGCCCCCGGCAGTGGACAAAACACCATTGTTGCAACGCTATCACCCGGATTACCAGGAGGGTACTCGTACTCGCCTGAGCATCGGGGCCAACCGCGGTGATGAATGCCCCTCCCGGCTGGCCGCCCTACTGCAGAGCAATGCGCAGATCAGTGATGCCGATCTGGCAGGTGCACCGGTCATCAATACCGAAGTACTGGTCATCGGAGGCGGCGGTGCGGGCTGTGCGGCCGCGCTGACAGCCGCCGAACAGGGGCGACGCGTCATCCTGGCGACCAAGCTACGCCTGGGTGACAGCAATACCGTCATGGCGGAAGGCGGGATCCAGGCCGCTGTCGGTGAAGAGGACAGCCTGCAGCGTCACTTCGAGGACACCCTGCGCGCCGGCCACCTGTGTGCAGACCGTACGCTGGTGGCTCGCCTGGCAGAGTCGGGACCTGATTGCATTCGTTGGCTGATTAGCCGCGGCATGCTGTTCGACCTGGCCGAAGGCAGCCCGGTGGGTGGCAAACTCTTGCGCAAGAAACCCGGCGGTGCAACATGCGCCCGCATCCTTTCCTACCGCGACTATACCGGCCTTGAGCTGATGCGCGTCCTGCGTGAGGCCGTGGAGCTGGATGACCGTATCTCGCTGTGGAATCGCTGCCCGCTGGTAGAGCTGCTCTCCGACGAGAGCGGCCAATGCGTAGGAGCCGTGCTGTACAACCTCGACTGGCATGGGTTCATTCTGGTACGCGCCAGCCGGGTAATCCTGGCGACAGGCGGCGCGGGACGGCTGCACCTGAACGACTTCCCAACATCCAACCACTACGGTGCAACCGCAGACGGACTGGTGCTCGCGTATCGGATGGGTGCTCGACTGCGGGAGCTGGATTCGTTCCAGTACCACCCGACCGGCCTAGCCTGGCCTTCGCACCTGGTTGGCGGCTTGATTTCCGAGGCGGCGCGCTCTGCTGGCGCCTGGCTGATCAATGGTGAAGGCAGGCGCTTTGTTGATGAGCTGCAACCACGCGATGTAGTGGCCGCTGCCATTCTCAAGGAGTGCGCAGAAGGCCGTGGGGTGGAGCGTGACGGTAATCTGGGCGTCTTCCTGGATACCCCCGGTCTTGAGCGCAGGCGTCCGGGCATCCTGGAAGAGCGACTGGTCAGTCTGGGGCATCTGGCCCATCGCTGCGGAATCGATCCCAAGATCGAGCCCATGATGGTACGGCCTACCCTGCACTACCAGAACGGCGGTGTGGAAATCGACGAACACGGCGCGACAGCCATACCCGGCCTGTATTGCGCAGGCGAAATCAGCGGTGGCATCCACGGCCGTAACCGCATGATGGGCAATGCCTTGCTGGAAATCATCGCGTTCGGCCGCCGGGCGGGGCAGCATGCAGGCGCGACAGCCAGTCCGAAACCCGCCCCCAAGGTAGGTCTGTATCACCTGTACGACTGGCAGCGGCAAATCACATTGGCAGGGCTGCCCACCCATGTCTGCGGCCCCTGTCTGTTTCCTGATTACGGCAATTTCGATCTGCGCCGCGACGTGGCCCTGCGTGCCAGCGCACCCGGTGCCGTTCAGGCCATGCTGGCCGGCATGACGCCGTCCTGAGGAGTACCGTCATGAGTTTCACACCTGTTCTGCTCTCACCCTCAGCCCAGGTCGGAGCCAATCTGCAAGCCTGGTTTGCTCAGGGCGGCGGCCAGGGATTACGTCAGGCACTGGCCGCGCCACACGCCATCATCCCCCTTCTGGAAGAAGCCGGCCTAAAGGGTATGGGAGGTGCCGGCTTTCCTACCCATCGCAAATGGGCACCTGCGGCTGCGCAACCGTCATACCTGGATAAATACGTCGTCTGCAACGGCAATGAAGATGAGCCCGGCACCTTCAAGGATCGCGTACTGCTGGAAAAATCCCCGCATCAAGTTATCGAAGGTGCACTGATTGCCGCCACGGCCATTGGGGCCAACCATGTACTGCTCTATGTGAACCCCCATCAGCACGCGTCCGTCGTGTCATTGAGACAGGCCGTACAGCAATGGCAGACAGAGCCGCTCTTTCAGGAGCTGGCAGCTCTGCAGGGTCGACCAATTGACCTGCGCGTAGTGGAAAGCTCGGGGCTGTACATTGGGGGCGAAGAAACAGCCGTTATTGCCACCCTCGACGGAGGCTTTCCCTTCCCCCATCGCAAGCCGCCTTACCCGGCCGAGTGCGGGGTGGATAACAAGCCTACCCTTATCAACAACACCGAGACGCTGGCCAACGTCTCGCATATCCTGCGGCACGGTGCAGACTGGTATCACCATCTGGGTATGGGCAGCGCTGCAGGTACCAAGCTCTACTCGCTTTCCGGCGATGTGCTCAAGCCGGGGCTGTACGAACTGCCGATGGGTACGTCGCTGCGCGCGCTCATTTTCGAGCACGGCGGCGGCATGCTGCAGGGCCGCGCCTTCAAGGCCGTCTTTACCGGCGGTCCATCTAATACACTGTTAACCGAACAGCACCTTGATGTAGCGCTGGATTTCGATTCTGTGAAGGCACGCGGATCCAGCCTGGGGACCGGGGCCATGATTGTGATCTCCGAAGGCACCAGCATCGTACGCAAGGTGGCCGAGTATGTGGACTTCTTTGCTGCAGGTTCCTGCGGGCAATGTCCACCTTGTAAAACAGGCACTTATCAGCTGTCTCGCCTGCTGCGACGGATCGATACCGGCGGCGGCCTGCACAGTGATCTGCGTGCCCTGGAAAGCTTGTGCGAGTTACTGCCCGGCAGCGGGCGCTGCGGCTTGATCGACGGCGCAGTAACAGTCGTGCGTAGCTCACTGATGCAGTTCAGGAAAGATTATCAGCGGCAACTGATCGACTAATCTGCGACAATTGGCCGCTCTAGCGCGCTTATCAATGGGGCAGAATACGACCTATTGATTAGGGCGCTAACGTTAGTTTTGGTCTACGGTGCCCGCAGCTCCGCCCCGTCATGACAATGATAAGACTGGAAAGCGGGCATGCTTCTATCCTTGCTGTGAGGTTCCACTGATGAGTGATCGCATCCGCCACCCCGCGTTCGCTGCCCTACGCATGTCTGCCGAGCAGGCAGCTCGCCATATTCGCCATGGCATGACCGTTGGCATGAGCGGTTTTACCGGCGCAGGTTACCCCAAGGCCGTTCCTGGTGCCCTGGCCCAGCACATTACCGAAGTCCATGGCCGAGGCGAGCCGTTTCGTATTCGTGTCCTGACGGGCGCATCCACTGCGCCTGAACTGGACGGTGCGCTGGCCCGCGTCGACGGTATCGAGTTGCGTGTACCGTTCCAGTCCGACCCCGAGCTGCGCAGCCGCATCAATGCCGGCCAGCTGGATTACATGGATATTCATCTGGGGCAACTGGCTGAAAAGGTTCGCTACGGCTTTTTCGGCAAGGTTGACATTGCCGTGGTGGAAGTAACCGCCATTCGTGAAGACGGCAGCCTGGTGCCCTCCTCCTCGGTCGGCAACAACAAGACCTGGCTGGACATGGCCGATGCCGTGATTCTGGAGGTGAACCGCTGGCAGCCGGATGCGCTCGACGGTATGCACGACATCTTCTATGACACCGCCCTGCCGCCCAACCGTACCCCTATCCCACTGACCCATCCGGGTGAGCGTGTAGGTGAGCCTTATTTGCAGGTGCCGTTGGAGAAAGTAGTGGCCGTGGTCGAGACCGACGCGCCAGACCGCAACAGCCCGTTCAAGGCACCGGATGCTGCCTCCAAGGCCATTGCCGAGCATATGATCGATTTCCTGCGCTTCGAAGTGCGTCAGGGGCGTATTCCGGCCAACCTGCTACCGATCCAGTCCGGGGTCGGCAACATCGCCAATGCCTTCATGCAGGGGCTGGGCGAAAGCGAATTCGCGGGCCTGACCGCTTTTACCGAAGTGATCCAGGACGGCATGCTTGAACTCCTGATCAGCGGCAAGATGGACCTGGCTGCTGCTACCTCGTTCTCCCTGAGCCCGGCCGGTATCGAGCGTTTCCTCGAACACTCGGAAATGCTGCGCAAGAAAATCATCCTGCGCCAGCAAGGCGTGAGCAACCACCCCGAGCTGGTGCGTCGCCTGGGCTGTATCGCACTCAACGGAATGATCGAGGCCGACATTTACGGCAACGTGAACTCCACGCACCTCATGGGCACACAGATGATGAACGGCATCGGTGGCTCAGGCGACTTTGCCCGTAATGCCTACCTGTCAGTCTTTATGGCACCGAGCACGGCAAAAAATGGCCTGATCTCCACGATTGTGCCGATGGTGAGTCACGTCGATCACACCGAGCATGATGTCAGTGTCATCGTGACCGATCAGGGTCTGGCTGACCTGCGCATGCTCAGTCCTAAGCAGCGTGCCAAGGTCATCCTGGAAAAATGCGTTCACCCCAGCTACCGCGACATGCTGGCGGACTACATCGATCGGGCCAACAGTGGTAGCTACGGCAAACATACGCCTCACCTGTTGCCGGAAGCCCTCTCCTGGCATGAACGCTATCTGGTGACGGGCAGCATGTTCCGTCCGGAAGCCAATCAGGCACAGGATTGATCCTGCCCTGACGAAAAAGCCCCAGCGCCTGATAGATGCTGGGGCTTTTTTATACGCTCTCAAGGTGGGGCAGGGTCACCTAATGCGCCAACTGCTCCCGCACAGACCACATACCCACGGTATGCAGAAGAGGTCTGCGTAACTCGAAATCGGGTTGGTCAGCTCAGGGCCTTGATCAACTCGTCTTTCTTCATGCGCGAGCGACCGGTAACGCCTTGCTCTGCGGCTTTCTTCATTAGTTCATCACGTGTCATGTCACTCAGCGATGTACTGCCGCGACGTCCGCGCGTCGACGCGCTACGACTGGGTGAGCGTCCTGAATTCGGCGAATGCCCATGCTTGGTTGCGACCGCACGGCGAGCAGAGTCCTTACGATCGGCGCGCTTGGCCGTCTCGCTTTTCTGTGTGCCGGAGCCACTCTTGTTGCCGCCACCAGACTGCTTGTTGACGGTAGCCCAGGCACGCGCCTCCGCCTGATCTTCCGACATGCCCTTGGCTTCGTAGCTTTCCTCAATGTGCTCGGCCTTGCGCTTTTGTTTATCGCTGTAGGTTGACTTGTCGCCGCGTGGCATAGGTGCCTCCTGTTCAGACGGATCAGTCTTCGGCTTTGATCGTTGCTACGTCATCAGCCCGGACGCGAATCTGGCGACCGGAAACGTCTTTGAATTCATAGAAACCATCGGCAGTTTTAGTGTTGGGTTTGTCCTGGGTGATGTACTCGGTACCATCCTGCAGGGTCACAACCGTGGCGGTGGAACAACCGCCCAAAACAACAGCGCTCAGCAGCAGTAATACACCCGCAAAACTCTGTGTCAGGTTTTCCCTGAATGCGCGAATCATTGCGCTACTCCATCATCCAGTCGGTGGATCGAAACATCACTGATGCCCACGATAGGCAAGCCCGGTTCGAGATCGAACAGCAGGTATTGTGCATCGTTGACGGCAATCAGATGCTTGACGGCCAGCTCACGAACCACATCGGTGACCGGTACATTCAGGTCGGCAATGCGGTCGGTGTGGGGTTCGCCCAGCAGTTTGTAGTGAATTTCGTACTCCTGGCCCATATCGCTCATGGCTTCGGTCTCCCTGAGTGAGATACACCTGTTTTGAGAGGTATAACCCTTCACTTGTTCTGTCACGCCCGCTGAACGGTCGCTTCGTTGCGGCTTGGCAGATAAACGGTAAAGCCTGATTAGTTCCCTCTTTTCATCTGCTGAAGCAGGGCCTTGCACTGGTTGTCCTGACTGTTATTGCTCGGGGCCACAAGTGCCAGCAGGCCCGCAGCCGGGGCGGCAAATGTGGCAAGCAGTGCGGCAGCGGCGCCCCGTGCAGCCAAGGGCAAGGGTTTGACGCCTGGCGAAGGATTCTTCAATGTTCCCCTCACATATAAAGGCGAGCGGAGCGAGAAGATGCGATAGCCCTTGCTGTGCGGCTCAATGGACAGGTCAATCTGCTCGTTGGCAAAGTTGACGGTGCCGTCGATGTTGATCAAAGCGTTTTCCGTATCGAATACGAAGACACGCGTCTTCATCAGTCCATTCGTGACCTGCAGATCCGACGCAGCGCAATTGATCGCCACCTCATCGTCACCAAACAGACGGCTGACCAGATAGTTGCCCACATTGAGGCCAGCGATTTCCATCAGACTACGACTGATGGAGCCATCATTCATCAGCACCTTGAGTTCACCATTGCTGCTGCCCAGCAGTGCTGCGACCGAGTTACCCGTTCCCGTCAGGGTGGCATCACCGTTGAGTTCGCCAAAGCTGTCACGCATGGCTTCAACCGTAGGGAACAGCTGCTTGAGTTTGACGCCCCGTATGTGCAGATCCATCCGGGCGGGCATGGGGCTCTTGTCTCCCTCCAGGCGAACCGTGCTATTCAGCGCACCGCCTGCGGCGCCAAAGCGCAGTGGATCGATGAGCAGGACGCCATCGGTCAGCTTCAGATGCAGATACAGATCAGACAGCGGCAATGAGGCATTCTGAACGATGCGCTGGCCGGTAAACTTCACGTCGGCATCCATGGCGCGCCACCGTTCGGTACGAAACTCGGAAACAGGTAGCGCCTTGTTTGCGGGCTGCTTGTTCTCTTCACCGCGGGCCTGCTTCTGCTCGGCAGAGTCGGCGCCGATAAGAGGCGCCAGATCAGCAAAAAGCAGCTGATTGGAGGTCAGCTCGCCGGTCAGTTTTGGCCGTGGCTTGCCCCCTGTATATTGCAGATCTCCATGAAGATCGCTCTGCCCTACCTTTCCAGAAAAGTCCTCGTATTGGAAACGTGGCCCGGCCGGGTCGTTGAGGACAACGGTAAGGTGTCCATCTGTCGAGTATGGCGCCGTTTCCGGGAGCGTTACGCCCGTCAGGCGATAGAGATGCCCCAGGCTCTGCCCGGACAGCTTGAGCCGCAGATCCAGAGCCCCCAGCTTGAGCGGTTCGGTCAGCGTTCCGAAGACATTCAGGTGCGTGGCACCCGCGCGGACATCGGCCTGAATGGGAAAGGGTGCGTCCGGATCATGCAATGCCAGCAGCCCACCGATCTTGCCGCTGCCCTCCACGGGTTGTTCTTTGTATCGGCCCTTTACGGTCCAGCCAAATTGCAGTGCCTGGGTCTGTTTGACATTGGCCCGCTGCCGCTGAGTCCCGGCCTGCCCAACGATGTCGGCATAGGCAATGGGTGCATCCAGTGAGGTGATCGTGGTTTTGACGTGGGCCTGTACGATGTCATCGTCATAGGCGACCTGGCCTGCATCAAAACCAATGGTGCCGATGTCTACGGTCCAGGCTGAGGATACTTCGTTTGGATTCTTTTCCTGTTTGTCGCCCTGGTCAAAGGTCCAGGTATTACGGCCATCGGCCAGGCGTTGCAGGTTGGCTTCCGGCTTGGTCACGTCGATACGTGGGATATAGACCTGCTTGCTCAAAAGCGCCAGAGGCGAGATCCGCAACTGTACCCGGTCCAGGTGCACGAAGCGTGGATTGCTTGCCCAGGAGGGATTGCCGATCTCGATGTTTTCCGCCGAGATGTGCGGCCACGGGACCCAGGCCCGCCAGCCGCCTTGATCTGTTTCGCGGCGCCAGTCCACACCCAGATTGCCGTTGATGGCGAACGAACGGTTGAGTGCGGCTGACGCCTTGTCGTTGATGGTAGGCTTGAGCCGGTTCCAGTCGAACGTCGAGACGAAGACGATCATTACGACGATTAACGCCACCAGGATGCCTAGCGTCCAGACGATGATTTTCCGGGTCCGTGTCACGCCTTTTCTCCGTTTCGCCAGCCATCAGAAGGTCACGGCGTTATGCCATGTACCTACTACGTCAACGACGAACGGCAGTGGTTCAACCGCTCGCTCAGCGACCTCCAGAAATGTCGAGTATCGCACCGCTGGCATAAGAGGCCTCATCCGACAGCAACCAGATGATTCCGGCTGCAATCTCTTGCGGCTCACCTGCCCGGCCTATGGGCGTCGTGACACCAAGCCGCAAACCGCGATCAGGATCGCCGCCACTGGCATGAATCTCGGTCAGAGTCAAACCAGGACGTACCGCGTTGACGCGCACGCCCTGCGGTCCCAGCTCTTTGGAAAGCCCCAGCGTCATGGTGTCGATTGCGCCTTTGGACGCGGCATAGTCGATGTATTCATTGGGCGAACCCAGCCGCGAGGCAACCGAAGACACATTTACGATCACCCCGCCCCGGCCGCCTCGCTCGGTAGACATGCGCCGTGCAGCCTCACGCGCGCACAGGAAGGCGCCCAGGATGTTCACCTCGAACATACGCCGCATACGGTCGATGGGCATATCGGCGAGCTGCAGGGACTGCCCCGTAATACCGGCGTTGTTGACCAACCCGTCCAGCCCGCCGAATTTGTGCTGAATGGTATCGAACATGGCCAGAACGTCCGCCTCGACGGATACATCGCCGCGAATGGCAATCGCCTCGCCACCAGCCTGCTCTACCAGCGCCACACATTCATTAGCCGCCGTCTCGTCAGCCGTGTAGTTCACACCCACACGCCAGCCGCGTGCACCGGCCAGTCGCGCTGCTTCACGACCGATACCCCGGCTGGCGCCGGTAATCAGAATAATCTTGCTCATGGAGGCCTCTCTTGTTCGGAAAGTCCGCTCAGCTTAGGCAGGAATTGATGAGGGTGCGAGCGGCAAGGCGGATAGGACAGGTGCTGTTACATATCGCGAATGACCTTGAGCCCCTCGTGATCGGTGTGCGGGGAGCCAAACAGGTCGGCATAGCGCATCGTCGCATTAGCATGTTCGCGCATGAGAGCTTCTGCACGCGCGCCCTGTCTGTTTACCAGGGCATCGACGATGGCATGGTGCTGCATGTGCGCAAAGTTGAAGCGCCGATATTCTCGGGCCATGTCGTTGCGATCCACTGCCAGCGAGCTGACCGAGGCAAACGGCAAGTGATCGTTACGCGCCAAGGCATGACTGATCGCAGGATTACCGCTGGCCTCAATAATGACCTGATGAAAGCGCCGATTGAAATCATGGTAAACCTCCATGTCTTCCTCGGTGACATAACCTTTGGCAAACAGGACATCTCCCGTGGCAAGGCACTGCTGCAAGGCTTCCTGAGTCGTTGGATCCAAACCGCGTTCTGCCGCCTGTCGCGCCGCCAGCCCCTCCAATACACCCCGGACTTCCACCGCACCTGCAATCTCTTCGCCAGTCACCGTCCGCACGGTATAACCACGGCCTTCGTTCTTGGACAGCAATCCTTCCTGCTCCAGCGTCCGAAAGGCCATACGCACCGGCATGCGCGAAACTCCCAGCCGCTCGGCGGTAGGAATTTCCACCAGCCGCTCACCGGCCGGTAATTCACCGGACACGATCATTTTCCGTAATGTGACCAACACCCGTTGTCCTGGCTTGCTCATGAGGTCCTCTCGGCGCTGTAATCAATTCATCTTAGCGCAGGCAGCTTCCGGCTGGGCACGACACCTGCGGCAGCTATCGTCAGGGAGCAACCCGGCGTTCGTCGAACCCAATGGCCGTTAATCGCACCAAAAATGGATCCAATAGTGACTTATAGATTGACTCAGGATCTGTATAGCGCGAAGTATTGGATCCAATAAAAACAAAACAGCCCTGCGAGGAGCCCACCATGTTCCCGAAAAATACGTGGTATGTAGCCTGTACGCCTGACGAGATCGCCGATAAACCGCTCGGTCGTCAGATTTGTGGTGAAAAGATCGTTTTCTACCGTGGTCCGGAAGGCAAGGTCGCGGCCCTGGAGGATTTTTGCCCTCACCGTGGCGCCCCGCTCTCGCTGGGCTTTGTACGTGACGGTGTCCTTGTATGCGGCTATCACGGCCTGGAGATGGGCTGCGATGGCAAGACCGTTGCCATGCCAGGCCAGCGCGTTCGTGGTTTCCCCTGTATCCGTCAGTATCCGGTCGAAGAGCGCTACGGCTTCATCTGGGTCTGGACCGGCGAGGCCGAAAAAGCCGATCCTGCCCTGATTCATCATCTGGAATGGGCCGACAACCCCGAGTGGGCATATGGCGGCGGCCTGTATCACATCAACTGTGACTATCGCCTGATGATCGACAACCTCATGGACCTGACCCATGAGACCTATGTCCATGCCAGCAGCATCGGGCAGAAGGAGATCGATGAAGCCGCACCCATCACGAAAGTGGAAGGCGATACCGTCATCACTAGCCGCCATATGGAAAACATCATGGCCCCGCCCTTCTGGCGCATGGCCTTGCGTGGCAACAACCTGGCGGATGACGTCCCCGTGGATCGCTGGCAGATCTGCCGCTTCACGCCACCAAGCCATGTCCTGATTGAAGTGGGTGTGGCCCATGCCGGGCATGGCGGTTACGAGGCCGATCCCAAATACAAGGCCTCCAGCATTGTGGTCGATTTCATTACACCGGAGACCGAGACCTCTATCTGGTACTTCTGGGGCATGGCGCGCAATTTCAGACCTGAAGACGAGGCGCTGACGGCGACCATCCGTGAAGGCCAGGGCAAGATCTTCTCCGAAGACCTGGAAATGCTGGAACGTCAGCAACAGAACCTGCTGGCCTATCCCGAACGGCAACTGCTGAAGCTGAACATCGACGCGGGCGGCGTACAGTCGCGCCGGATTCTGGATCGCCTCATCGAAAGCGAGCGTAGCGCAGCTGCCCCGCTGGGCATGATTGCTACCGCCTGATGCCCCTGGCGCCTCCTTCGTACAGAGGCGCCTGCTATTGAGGTGGCTTGCATGGCAGGCCACTCAGCCGAGGACTTTATCGTGATCGACGTTCTGATCGTTTCGAAGAAAACCGAAGCCACGGACATCTGCAGCCTCGAGCTGGCCAGTGTCGATGGCTCACCCTTGCCGGAATTCAGTGCCGGCTCGCATATCGATGTGCACTTGCCGGATGGCATCGTTCGGCAATATTCGCTCTGCAACCCGCCAAGCGAGCGCCATCGCTATCAGATTGCCGTTCTCAAGGACCCCGCCTCCCGTGGCGGCTCGCTCGGTGTTCATCAGCTCAAGGAAGGTACACACCTCACTATCAGCGAGCCGCGCAATCTGTTTCCCCTGGCACATGGCGCCAAACGCAGCCTGCTGTTTGCTGGCGGTATCGGCGTGACGCCCATTCTGTGCATGGCCGAGCGTCTGTCGAATATGGCCGCAGACTTCGAGATGCATTACTGCACCCGCTCCGCCGATCGCACGGCATTCGTCGAGCGAATCAGCACCTCACCGTTTGCCGGTCAGGTACATTTTCACCATGACGATGGCCCCGCGCAGCAGAAGCTGGACGCCACTCAAGTGCTGGGCCAGCCGGAGCCGGATGTACACGTGTACGTGTGCGGCCCGACAGGCTTCATGGAGTACGTTCTCAGCACAGCCAAAGCCAACGGTTGGCCGGAGGAGCAACTGCATCGTGAATATTTTGCGGCAGCACCCACCGACACCTCCAACGATGGCAGCTTCGACCTCAGGATTGCCAGCACCGGACAGACCCTGCATGTTCCCGCTGAACGTACCGCACTCGACGTTCTGCTGGAGGCAGGGTTCGACATTCCGATGTCCTGTGAGCAAGGTATCTGCGGCACCTGTCTGACCCGCGTGCTGGACGGTACGCCAGAGCACCGGGACATGTTCATGACAGAGGATGAACAGGCTGCGAACGATCAATTCACGCCCTGTTGCTCACGCGCCAAGAGCGCTGTGCTGGTCCTGGATATCTGATAGGCCTGATGGAAGCCCGTCAGGTCATCAGATCGCCATCAAAAGCTGTTCGTTAAGCGGCCACTCTTCTACGTCGAGAGGGCCGCGGTGTCGTATAAGTACTGCATCCGGTCTGCCTCGAATATCGCGATCAAGGCTTGAACGCTTCGAGCAGACTTCCAGCACTACAACAATAACAAGAGGCACCCCCATGCTCATGACACCGCTATCTCTGCTCTGTTATGCACGTCACTTGCGCGCCACCACTATTCGGGAGGCGGGCCATGCATAACGACCTTCGCCGGGCTGTCGATGAAGGCCGCATGAACGGCTTTCAATGGACCGCCATTATCATTTGTATCGCGTTAAACATGATCGACGGCTTCGACGTGCTGGTCATGGCCTTTACCGCCGCGTCCGTTTCCGCTGAATGGAAGCTCTCTGGCGCTCAGCTGGGCGTACTGCTCAGCGCAGGACTGTTTGGCATGGCTGCGGGCTCGCTATTTATTGCTCCCTGGGCGGATCGCTTTGGCCGTCGCCCGCTCATTCTGGCGTGCGTAACCGTTGCAGGCCTTGGCATGTTGCTGTCTGCATTTAGTCAGTCAGCTACTCAGCTGGCTGTATTGCGGGCCATTACTGGGCTTGGTATCGGTGGCATCCTGGCCAGCAGTAATGTGATTGCCAGCGAGTACTCATCCAAGCGGTGGCGTGGGCTTGCAGTGACCCTGCAATCCACCGGCTATGCCCTCGGGGCCACCATTGGCGGGCTTATTGCCGTGGCATTGCTGTCTGCCTGGGGCTGGCGCTCGGTCTTTGTCTTTGGTGGTCTGGTGACGTTCGCTATCATTCCCTTCGTACTGTGGCGTCTGCCCGAATCGTTGGATTTTCTACTGGCCAAGCGCCCGGACAATGCCCTGGTGCGGGTCAATCGCCTGGCCCAGAAATTGGGCTATGCACCGCTTACCGAGCTGCCTCCGCAGCCCCTGCGCGAGGCGCACAAGGGCAGCAGCTTCAAGCAGCTATTTTCACCCGCGCTGCTACGCACCACCCTGCTGATCTGGGGCTCATTCTTCCTGACGATGTTCGGTTTCTACTTCATTATGAGCTGGACACCCAAGCTGCTGGTGTCGGCCGGTCTTTCCGCACAGCAGGGCGTGACGGGTGGAGTATTGCTGAGCATTGGCGGCATCTTTGGTGCAGCCTTGATCGGTATGCTCGCTGCACGCTTTAAGATCAGCCACCTGCTGGCCGTTTTCATGGCCTGCACAGCCGTGCTGCTCAGCCTGTTCGTTTCCTCCACCTCCTCACTGACCACGGCCTTTACCCTGGGTCTGCTCATTGGCCTCTTCAGTAACGGCTGCATTGCCGGGTTGTATGCCTTGGCCTCCATGGCATATGACGCCTCGGTACGCGCAACGGGTATGGGCTGGGGTATTGGCATTGGCCGCTTCGGGGCTATTCTCTCGCCACTGGTGGCCGGTGGGCTGATTGACCTGCAGTGGGGTCCGGCTCAGCTGTATCAGGGCTACGCCGTGGTGTTTGTATTGGCGGCGGCTACGGTGCTTCTGCTCAAACTGTCTGCCCCTGTTCGTACTGTGGGCGCACCTTCACAGGCTCATTGAGTGAGTAGACTAGAGGCCGCTCCGGCTGCCTCTAGTCTGATCCAATCACTCCGGTAGCGTGACCTTGACCGGCCCCGGATGCGCCTTGATGGTCTTGTAGGGAATCACCGTATCGCCTGGCTCATCGCAGCTTCTGGCGGCCCGGGCAAAAGTAGGCCCCAGGTAAATTCCACGAGGCTCGAAATACCACACCGAAAACTGCCAGACAGAAGGGTCCTGGTAATTGCATTCGTTCGGGTCGTCGTTCATCAGCTCGGGATACAGACGCTTGAACTGGTCAACCACCCACGGGGCAAACAACTGCTCGCGGTAGTTGGAGTACGCCTCCAGATTATCCATGCCCCGCTCGTAATGGATAGATGGTCCCTTGCCCAGCCAGAACACGTCTTCCAACTCTAGAATCTTGCCGGTGGCCAACTCCATGTTGAGCGGCGCATCACCAAAGTCTGGATGCGCACCGCCGCAGTCGTAGCTGGTGAACAGACTGACGCTCAGTACAGAGTCATTGATAAATACCGGTTTGACCGTCTGATCGAACTCTGTCTCACGATCACGTGCCCCGGACAGACACCCAAAGTAGCTGTTCACCTCCTGCCACTGCCGATTCTGCAACGTCCTGTTGGCAGCGCTCAGATCCATCGCCGTAGGGGATGAAACCAGCTGGAATAGGCGAATGCGGGAAACAGGCTCCACCCACCACTGCAAGCCATATCCCATAAAGGTGTCTTGCCTGTCTTTCTTCAGGCTCAGCCCTTTCAGGCGCAGATACTCATAGGGTGATGTACGCCGCAGCTCGTCCAGGGCGGGTAAATCATCAGGACGTGCTGGCGGCAGCGCTACAGGGGAAAGACTGATATCGAGCGTCTTGCCTTTGCTGGCCCAGCGGCCGGTCCAGCGACCATTGGCGCCCTGTTTGAGCGTCCACTGCATGGGCACGCTTTTCGTGCTGAAAAAAGGACGATTCTCACTCAGACGCAGGGTACGCTGCTTGTCCAACGCTCCGTCGAGCGCAATATCGGTGTGGTACTTCTGGTAGAAATAGCGCCCGGTCACCTCGTCGGGTTTAGCCAGATCCAGCTCAACCAGTACCTTGGCCTGCCCGACAGTGCCCTGCAGCAGCTCCGGCTCTGCCATGGCCGAACCGGCAGCCAGCAACAGTGCCGCGCTACAGCACTGCAGCACAGAAACGATACCTCTCATGGACTCTTATCCTCGACCCTTTCTTGTAAGAACCGACACAGCCTAATCGACCCATGTGTCAGCCCATACTCTACGAGGAATAAGCGGCTCAGCACATCCCTACCATAGTTATCCGCAGGGAGCGGATGTCAGCAGGTCCTGATACCCCCGGTTGAAGTAGACCAGCCCATCTACATCGTCCTGGCGCTCGATAGCGACCACTTCGCACAGGAGTACGTCGTGAGTGCCTACGGTATTGATCGAAGCGATTCGACAATCAAAGGAGACTACCGCTCCTTCCAGCGCTGGCGAGCCGGTGATCAGGGTACTCCAGCACGCCGCGGCAAATCGATCCTGCATACCGGTTTTACCGCCAAACAGATTGGAGAGTGCCTTGTGCTCACTGCTCAAGGTATTCACGCACAGGGTGCCGTTGGCCTTGAAGATCGGATAGACCGAGCCTGAACGGTTCAGGCAGACCAGCAAGGTAGGCGGCTCGTCGGTCACGCTGCACACGGCTGTTGCCGTGAAGCCGGCACGGCCTTGGGGACCATCAGTCGTCACGATATTGACCGCCGCGCCCAGCCGGGCCATGGCATCGCGATAGTCCTGCTTGGGTACAAGCAGAGGTTGTACGGGCGAAACGATATTCAGGTTGGCAAGTGACATGGCATAGCCTCACTGCAGGAGCGACGCTCCTGTCATCGGATTCAGGTCAGGTAGTCGAGCATCAAGGCATTGAAGGTATCGGGGTCCGTCACGCTGGAGGCATGCCCGCCGTAGCTGAGTAGCTCGAACTGCGCATCGGGCAGGTGTTTGGCCAGATGCTCGGAACACACCCACGGTACTAGCAGATCGTCCTGGTTGGCGACGATCAGGGTGGGTGTTCTGATCTGCGCCAGCTGGGTATCCACATCGAATGCCTGTAATGCAGCGATACGTCGGCGCACATTCTCGCTATCGGGAAAATGCGCCAGGGCATGGGCTTCGTCAGCCTCGAGGCGTTTGGTGTTTTGCAGCATCCAGTCGGCGGGATACAAAAACAGGGGCTGGGCCTGTACGTAGGCGGCCGGGCCTGTATCGTTCAAAAGAGCGAGTCGTACAGCAAAACAGCGGGCGCTGTGCGGATTAGGCTTGCTCCAGCCGTTGACCAGAATCTGGCTGATCAAGAGTTCAGGCCGCATCAAGCCGATCTGAAGCCCTACAAGACCGCCCAGGGCGTGCCCCATGAAATGGCAACGCGCGATACCCAGCGCATCGACCATGTCCAGTACATCCTGGGCCATGGCCTTGATGGTATAGCCCTCAGGGATAACCGCCGGGCTCTTGCCTGTGCCGGTCTGGTCGTAAGTCACCACGCGGAAGTACTCGCCCAGCGCCGCGAGCTGCGGCGTCCAGAATGCTCCGGCACCGCCAAGACCGGATGACAGTACGATGGTATCGGCCTCGGCATCCTGCCGGCCATGGATCTCGTAGTGCATGCAAGGCTCCCCTGTATACCGTTGGATAAAGCGCATGGGTTGTTTCATGAGGTGCGTGACGGGGAGTCCCCTGGTAGCAGGTATCGCCTGACGGCTCGACCCAACCTACAGACTCATAAGATGGGTTGAGTGAAGCGATACCCATCACTTCACTTGCTTACTTACGTTCCCACATGGGCGATACTGGCGATCTCGATCAACGCATCCGGCTTTACCAGGCCGCACTGGATGCAATAACGCGCGGGCTTCTCGCCTGGGAAATACTCGGCGTATACCGCGTTGATCGCCCCGTAGTTCGCCCAGTCGGTGATCATGATCATGTTAAAGGTCACGTCATCCATCGTTCCGCCGGCCTCCTCCACGACCCTCTTGATGGTTTCCAGCACATGCCGCGCCTGTGCAGCGGCATCGCCTACGTGTACAACGTTGTTGTCCTTGTCAAACGGCAGGGTGCCGGAAACATACAGAACTCCATCAGCCAGCGAGCCTGGAACAAAGGGCGCAAGGGGTTTTCCGCTTCCGGCGGGAATCACGCTGTGCTTGGGCATGGTCAGTCCTTTTTGAAGGTGGCGTGGAAATCGGCAACGGTTGAAACCCAGCCAAAAAACGTCTCGATATTGAATAGCGCCGCCTCGTGCGCCGAGCGCGGCCCGGCCTGATGGCAGGCATCGCCCAGGCAGACGCCAAAGTATTCGAGAAAGAACCCGTCTCGCAGCGTGGACTCCACGCAGACATTGGTGGCGATCCCTACGAACACGAGGTTACGAATGCCGCGGGCACGCAGGAGGCTATCGAGAGGCGTATTGTAGAAACCGCTGTAGCGGGTTTTGGGTACGACCAGATCCCCCTCCCGCGGCTGAAGCTGATCCACCAGCGCATAATCCCAGCCGCCCCGCGCCAGGAGTCGGCCCTGCAGTTCAGGCTGGCGGCGCATGGTCTTGAGCGCATTGGACTTATGCCAGTTGGGCGATCCGGGGCCACCGGCTTCCTGATAGGCCGGGTCCCAGCCATTCTGAAACCAGACAACCTGGATACCGGTCGCACGCGCGGTTTCCACCACCCCGGCAATGTTTTCGATGACCGGACCGGTTGCGTCTACATCAAAACCGGCAAGGTCCAGATAGCCACCCTTGCTTGCATAGGCGTTCTGCATATCGACGACTATGACTGCCGTCTCGCTGGCCTTCAGCCGCAGGGGCTCAGGGCGTGCAGGTAGTGTGACCGCGTTCTGGCTGCCTGTCGGCACGGCATACCCTGCCACGGATTCAAGCGCGTTCATCAGGCACTCTCCTGCAGCCGAGTGACATGACGGCGGCTCTGCATCAAGGGCTGGATCTTTTCACCAAATTCGGTAACGCCCTGCATGAAGTCGTCAAAGGTCAGCAACACGCCACTGGCCCCGGGTACCTCGGCGATCTCATCCAGCATGCGGGCGACGTTGGCGTAGGAGCCCACCAGCGTACCCATGTTGATGTTGACCGCGGACGTCGGGTCCGACATCTGTCGTACATTCGTATCGCCGCCTGACTTGGTATCAGCTGCCGCCTGAGCCCCCAGCCATTTGATGGCCTCTTCGTCGGCGCCGGCCTTGTAGTGTTCCCACTTGGCACGTGCCGCTTCATCGGTTTCGCCGGCAATCACCATGAACAGCACGATGGAGCTTACGTCGCGGCCTGTCTTGGCGGTGGCGGCCATAAGACGCTCGGAGGTCGGCGCAAAAGCCTTGGGCGTGTTCACACCTTTGCCAAAGACAAAATTGTAATCGGCGTACTGTGCCGAGAACGCCATACCGGCGTCGCTGGAGCCAGCACACACGATCTGCATATCAGCTTGCGGTTGCGGGCTGACACGACAGTCCTCCATCTGGAAATGTTCGCCCTTGAAGTCGGAGCGACCGGTTCCCCACAAGTCGCGCAGGATCTGGGCGTACTCACCCAGGTAGTTGTAGCGGGTAGCAAAGAACTCATCGCCCGGCCAGAGGCCCATCTGGCTGTATTCAGGCTTTTGCCAACCGGTCACAAGGTTCACGCCGAAGCGGCCACCGGAAATAGAGTCAATGGTAGAGGCCATCCGCGCCACGATGGCAGGCGGCAGGGTCAATGTAGCGGCAGTAGCAAATAGCTTGATGCGGGATGTCACGGCGGCAAGGCCTGCCATCAGGGTGAAGGATTCCAGGTTGTGATCCCAGAACTCGGTCTTGCCACCAAAACCACGCAACTTGATCATCGACAGGGCAAAGTCGAAGCCATAGTGCTCGGCGCGCTGCACAATGTTCTTATTCAACTCGAAGGTAGGTTTGTACTGCGGTGCGTTCTCGGAGAGGAGCCAGCCGTTGTTGCCGATCGGGATGAATACGCCAATGTCTAGAGTCATGCTCAGCCTCGGATTCGCTCGTGGGTCGAAGTGATTTCCCGCCCGTACCGCAAGCCAGGAATACGAAGGACAGAGCACAAACTCTGCCAGCTTTAGGTTTCTGCAGGGCAAACAAGGAGTTAGGTCAAAACCTGCTTCTTAGCGTGGACCATTTGGTCCAAACAAGAGCACCTGGTTTGTGCAGCCCGCACGATGATGGGGCGAAAACCGCAGGCGACCTGCTACTCTGGCGAGCATGAAATTCGACTGACGGTACTCACTCAAGGCCGCTCGCGGTAAAGTGCAGTTCGTGCTGTAGAGGCAGGAGTCGTTGTGAGTCAGGACCGTTCATCCACACCCAGCAAGCCCACTCGCAAGCCCAGTGCTGCGACACTGGAGCGCCGCCGACGGCAGATCGAGGAAAAGCGCGGCATCATCCTTGAGGCAGCGCTGGACTTGTTTTCCCGGTACGGCCTGCATGGGACCAGTCTTGACCAGATAGCCGCCCAGGCAGAGGTTTCCAAGACCAACCTGCTGTACTACTTTGGCAGCAAGGAAGACCTCTACCTCAACGTGCTACGCCAGCTGTTGGTGATCTGGCTGGCCCCCTTGAAGACCTTTAGCACAGAGCAGGACCCAATCGACGCCATCAAGGGCTACATCAGGCACAAGCTGGAAATCTCTCGTGACTACCCAGCCGAATCCCGCCTGTTCTGCATGGAAATCCTGCAAGGCGCGCCGCTGCTCCTGAGCGAACTGGAAGTGCCCCTGCGGGAGACGGTCGAGGCCAAAGCTGCAGTAATCCGCGCCTGGATCGACGCCGGTCAACTGGCTCCGGTCGACCCGCATCACCTGATCTTTACGCTCTGGGCAACCACCCAGCACTACGCCGACTTTCGTGTCCAGGTTCAGGCCATCCTGGGCAAGACCCTCGATGATCTTGTGTTTTTCGAAGAGGTGCTGAGCAGTGTACAGGCACTGATTCTGGACGGTTTGAAGCCCCGTTAGCCTGAAATGCAAAAGCCCGGTCAATGCCGGGCTTTCTATCGGTCTTTCGACATTCAGTCGTCGATCGTGAGCGTGCCCTTCATGATGGCCGCATGACCGGGGAAGGAGCAGAAATATTCATAGTCCTCTCCCTTCTGCAATTTGGAGGTCTCAAACGTCACGGACGTCTTTTCGCCACCTCCAATCACCTTGGTATGGGCGATCACGCGGGAATCGTTTTCCTTGAGGTAATCCTTGTCCATACCGGCCGCGATACCGTCAGTGGCGACGCCCTGGACATCATCCTTTGTGGTCAAGACCCAGTTATGCCCCATCACATTCTTGGGAAGCGTGCCGGGATGGATCAGGTTGACCGTGAATTGCTTGCAGTCCTCATTGACCTTGATCTTGTCCGTGCTGAAGGTCATCTGATCAGTTCCCTGAATATCGACCGAGCACTGGTCGGCTGCCCATACGGATGAGCTGGCCAGAGCAAGCAGAGAGACAGCGAAAAGCGAACGTTTCATGAAATCTCCTAACGCATGTGTTCACTTAGTGAAGACTGGCATGTTTGAAAGCGAGTTCCAATCGCTAAAACGCCTGGAACATGGTTTGCAACGAAACGGCTATGGCTGCCATCGAAACTTTTGAGCGGCAAGGCCAGCCTGATATTGAGAGGATGCCCCTGTCACTTGCCGTCTTGAGGAGTACCCACCATGAAATTCCCGGACTACATCAACCAGCTTTTCATCGCCTACGCTCTGGGTGCCAGCGGCACCTGTCCTGAACAGGTCTCTGCCTGATGCTCCCTCCAGCCTGAAGTAATCGGCACGCGCGCACCTGCGATCAGCCGATTGCTTCATGGCCACCTCTCCCGCATGCACTACGGCACTGATCATGACAAGACTTGGTTAACCTCGGCGTGAGGATTACGCTTACGCCTCCTACCAGCCAAGGATCAGCAATGTCGTTGAAAGCCGTTTGTGTATTTTGTGGCGCCAAGACAGGCGCCGACCCGATCTACCGTGAAGCTGCCGAAGCCTTGGGTCGCGCCCTGGCCAAGCGCGGTCTTACGCTCGTCTATGGTGGCGGTGCCGTGGGCCTGATGGGCATCGTGGCCGACGCGACCCTCGCAGCCGGAGGCGAGGTGATAGGCATCATCCCCAAAAGCCTCCAGGATGCCGAAGTCGGCCACAAGGGACTGACCCGCCTTGAAGTAGTCGATGGCATGCATGCCCGTAAGGCACGGATGTCAGAACTGGCCGATGCGTTTGTAGCCCTGCCGGGGGGGTTGGGCACACTGGAAGAGCTATTTGAAGTCTGGACTTGGGGTCAGCTCGGCTATCACGCCAAGCCGCTGGGCCTTCTGGAAGTAAACAACTTTTACGCGCCCCTTGCGCAATTTCTGGATCATGCAGTGAGTCAAGGTTTTGTGGCCGGCCCTCATCGCGAGATGCTTCAGGTCAGCCAGTCGCCGGATGAGCTGCTCGATGCGCTCGAGCAATGGAAGCCCACCGTAGCGCCTCGCTGGCACGCCAACGCGCCCAAGTAGATCGCTTCAGTCGATAAAGCGAGGCGTATGGCCTCGTTTTATCGTTTCAGCACCACTCATCTCTTTTGGTGAACCCGCTCAACGTATGGCATGTCGCATTTTTACATCGCCCTAACACGTTTGGAGGAATTCATCATGACCGATTACCCACGCCCACCTTTCCCCGAACAACCTCAAGAGCCGCCAGCGCTTCAATCCAAAATGACACCCGTCCCGGACTGTGGCGAGCAGAGCTACAAGGGTTCCGGTCGTCTGGCTGGTAAGGTTGCACTCATCACCGGGGGAGACAGCGGCATCGGTCGTGCAGTGGCCATAGCCTTCGCTCGGGAAGGTGCCGATGTTGCCATTTCCTACCTGAACGAACATGAAGATGCCGAGGATACTGCGCGCTACGTGAAAGAAGCCGGACGCAAGGTTCTGCTGCTGCCAGGCGATATCAGCAAGCGCCAGCAATGCCTGGATATCGTTCAAAAGACCGTGTCCGAGTTCGGCCGCATCGATGTACTCGTCAATAACGCCGCATTCCAGATGTCCCACGAGTCGCTGGAAGAGATTCCGGATGAAGAATGGGTATACACGTTCGATACCAACATCACGGCCATGTTTCGTATCACCCAGGCAGCCGTCAAACACATGGGCAAAGGTGGTTCGATCATCAACACCACCTCTGTGAATTCGGACATGCCCAAGGCCACTCTGCTGCCCTATGCCACCACGAAGGGAGCGATTGCCAACTTTACGGCAGGTCTGGCTCAGCTCCTGGCCGAAAAAGGCATCCGTGCGAACAGCGTAGCACCCGGCCCGATCTGGACACCGCTGATTCCGTCCACCATGCCGCCTGAACAGGCCTCGCAGTTCGGTAGCCAGGTTCCGCTGGGACGAGCAGGTCAACCGGCCGAGCTTGCACCTGTATATGTCATGTTGGCCTCTGATGAAGCCAGCTATGTGTCCGGCGCTCGCGTTGCAGTCACTGGCGGCAAGCCGATTCTGTAAGACCTACTGCGCCATGGTCGGCTACAAACCGGCCGACCGTGGCCAGACCAAACATCTACATGCTCTTAATGACTCATGCGCCCTTGTGAGCGTACGGGATTGTTTTGCCTGCCTGTTCCTCATCTGTACTAAGGAGCACACATGGACTGGTACCCTCTTCGGTTATCTACCCCTATCCGTAGCCACATGTTTGGCGGTCACGCCATTGCTGAAATACTGGGTCGCCGCGGGCTGCCTGCTGGCCGTATTGCCGAGACATGGGAAGTCAGCGATGTCGAAGGCAGCATTGCAAATGTCACCGAGGGCTCGCTTGCCGGTCAATCGCTTCGTGATCTGGTGAAGCGTTATCCCACCGAGCTGGTGGGCCCGGGGTTTGATGGTCCCTATTTTCCCCTGCTCAGCAAGTTTATCGATGGCTGCGGCATGTTGCCGGTGCATTTGCATGCTGATGACGAAACCGCTCGCCGTCTCGAATGCCAGCCCAACGGCAAGACCGAAGCCTGGCATATCCTTTGGGCCGAGCCCGGTGCCACCGCACTGGTCGGAATCAAGCCGGGGATTAATCGCGATACCTTGCGCAGCGCCCTGATTGCCCAGGATTACGACGCCGTCATGCGCCGTCTGCCGGTCCGTGCAGGCGAAACCATCTATGTGCCTGGAGGCACGCTGCACAGCTTTGGCCCCGGTACGCTGATCTATGAGATCGAGCAGACTTCGGACACCCAACAACAGGCAATGCCCTGGCAGATGTCCGACGGCTCGCCACTCAGCCATCAGGACTGGATTGACGGTATCGATCAGCTGCTCGAAGAGTGCTATCTCGAACCCCAACCCGAATTCACACCCGGCTTCCGGCTGCCCCAAGGCAATGACATTGATCGCTTAATCTGTACTGCTAGCCCTTACTTTGCCTTGGAGCGCTGGCGTGTAGCCGGTGCGGGCGCCAGGCCACTTACCTACCGTTTCAACAAGGCCACGCTGCTCAGCAACGTCGGCACACCCATCCGCATTCAGGCCGGTAACTGGTCTGGCGTCCTGGGCGCTGCCGAAACCCTTTTGCTGCCTGCCGCGCTAGGAGAAATTCAGTTAGCCGGACCGGCTGACGTCCTGTTCGGCTACGTACCTGACCTTGAGCAAGACATTCGGACGCCCTTGCGCGCTGCAGGCTACGGTGATCAAGCCTTTGCAGTGCTGGGCGCCACGCATTAACCCATTTTTCTAACCACTTGAAAGGAGGTCTTTATGTCCGACTATCCAACGCCACCCATGCCAGCCGAAACCCAACCCTATCCGGGCTATGAAAGCCAGATGAATCCGCGTCCGGACTTTGGCGAGCAGAGCTACAAAGGCTCCGGCCGCCTGAAAGGCAAGGCCGCACTCATTACCGGCGGTGACAGCGGTATCGGTCGCGCGGTGGCTCTGGCCTTTGCTCGCGAAGGTGCGGACGTTGCTATCTCCTACCTGAGCGAAGACGAGGACGCCCGTGAAACCGCGCGTCTCGTGACCGAAGCAGGCCGCAAGGCAATCCTGATTCCAGGTGACTTGAGTCAGCGCGAAAACTGCCTGGCCGTCGTGCAGAAAACCGTTGAAGCGTTTGGCCGTATCGACGTGCTGGTCAACAACGCCGCGTTTCAGATGACCCGCCAGTCGCTGGAAGAAATTCCGGATGAAGAGTGGGTGCACACGTTCGATGTGAACATCACCGCCATGTTCCGCATTACCCAGGCGGCTGTGAAGCACATGCCCAAGGGCGGCTCCATCATCAATACCTCCTCGATCAATGCGGACATCGCGCCGCCTTCACTGCTGGCTTACTCTGCCACCAAAGGAGCAATCGCTAACTTCACGGCAGGTCTGGCGCAACTTCTGGCCGAAAAAGGTATTCGCGCAAACAGCGTGGCACCCGGACCGATCTGGACGCCGCTGATCCCCTGCACCATGCCAGCCGAACAGGTGGAAAGCTTCGGCAAGATGGCGCCGCTGGGTCGTCCTGGCCAGCCTGTCGAACTGGCGCCAGTCTATGTAATGCTGGCCTCGGATGAATCCAGCTACGTCTCCGGTGCCATGGTGCCTGTCACTGGCGGCTCGCCCGTGCTCTGATCGATCACGGCTGGGCTGTCTAACGGCCCAGCCGGCTTCTTACGCTGTTCTGTCATCTCTCCGCTTCATACTGCGCCTACCGTTTCGTTGAAAGCATGCTATTGCTTAAAGGATGAAGCGATCCGCTTGGTATGCCTCTCTGGCATGCATATCCCTCTGCACCTGGAAGCGCTAGATGATGCCTGTTCGCTCTTATGCTGCCCTGGGCCCTGTGGCCTTGTCCCTCCTGCTGACGGCCTGCTCTTCGGCCCCGACCCAACCGTTAGAGATCAACCTGGCCGTATTCAATGACTTTCACGGCTACCTGCAACCCGCCAGACTGACCTACCCTGACTCCACCGCACCCGACGGCAAACGCACAATCGAAGCGGGTGGTATAGAGGTGCTGGGTGGCGTTATCAACTATCTGCGTCAACAGGATCCAGAGCTACTGGTCGTTGCCAGCGGTGACCTCATCGGTGGCAGCCCACCCATCTCATCGCTCTGGGCGGACGAGCCCACCATCGAAGCCATGAACCTATTGGGGCTGCAACTCTCGGCGGTAGGTAATCATGAGCTGGACAACGGAAAGGATGAACTGCTGCGTATCATCAATGGCGGCTGCGCTTCCAACCGACCCCAGAAAGCCTGCCAGCTGCACAAAAACTATCAGGGGGCGCACTTTACCTACCTGGCTGCAAACCTGATCGATAACCAGACGGGTAAACCCGTGTTTCCGGCCTACCAGATCCTGGAAGCCCACGGACAAAAAATCGCATTCGTGGGTGCCGTGCTGAAAGACGTAGCCCGGATCGTCTCGCCGGCTGGCATGAACGGACTGAGCGTTCAGGACGAAGCCGATGCCATCAACGCCCAGATCCCTGCCCTCAAGGCCCAGGGTGTAGAGGCCATCATCGCAGTGATTCACCAGGGCGGAGGCACGAATGAATCCTACAACGCGCCAGACTGCACCCGCCTGCGCGGCCCTATCGTCGAGATTACCAAGCGCCTTGATCCGGCAGTCGATGTCGTTGCCAGTGCCCACACGCATCAGTCTTATACCTGTCACGTGGACAATCGCCTTGTCTTTCAGGGCGGCTCCTACGGGCAGTTCGTTAGCCATGTACGGCTCGGCATTAACCCCAAGACCCACGATATCATCTCGGCCAGCAGCGAAAACCTGACCGTGGACGCCCATCGCTACACTCCCGATCCTGCGCTCGCCGCGCTGCGTCAGGAAGTTGAAAAGCGTAGCCAGCATGTGCTTCAGCGGCCTATCGCACGTATTGCTGTCCCCCAGATCACTCGCATGACCGATGCGAATGGCGAATCGACGCTAGGCGATCTCATTGCCGACGCCCAACTTCAGGCGACACGCAAGCTGGGCGCCCAGATTGCCCTCATGAACGCAGGCGGCATCCGCAGTAATCTGGCTCTGGAGCCTGGCCAATCCAGGCTGACCTACGCCCAACTGGCCGCCAATCAGCCATTCGGCAATACCCTGACCTTGCTGACCTTGAGCGGTGCCCAGCTCTATCAGCTCATGGAGGAGCAATGGAGCAGTGACGACAGCGCCAGTCTGATGCAGGTTTCGGAAGGCTTCAGCTACCGCTGGAATCCGGCAGGCAAACCGGGCCAGAAAGTGGTTTCCGGAAGCATGAAGCTGAATGGACAGCCGATCCGGCTCGACCAGGATTACCGCATTACAGTGAACAACTTCATGGCCCAGGGAGGGGATGGACTTGAGATCCTCAAGCACGCCCGCCACGTACAGGAGACCGGCATTCTTGATGTCGATGCGCTTGAACACTATCTCGTTGAACGGGACACGTCCGGCAAGCCGGCCGGCCAAGCTAAACCTGCCGGACGTATTCAACGCTTGTAAGCGTGGCTGATATGACCCTTCTTAGCGCCATGCTATGTAACATGGCGCTTCATCTACGGACTGCAGCGGTAGTCCGCCTGCCCTTACTGGCTCGCATGCTCTCAGTGATAAAACTGATCAGCCAGCGCCTGCAAAAAAGTTAGCTAGGCATACAAATAACTGACTTAATAAGAACGTATCGCTCGAAAATCTGAAATATTTTGTTACTACTGTAGAGGCCAGCTCCGTTACTGAGGTTTCCTCCGATGAAAGATGACGACCGTAATAAGCCCGATTCCACCCTCGAGAAATCAAGACGCCGCTTCCTGATCGGAGCAGGTGTCGTCGGGTTAGGGCTAGGTTTGCCCGGTCTTGACCGCATGGGAATGGCTGAAGCTGCCGAGCGCAAGGCATTCGACCATTCACTGAAACGGCAAATCAAAAATGTCGTTGTTATCTACGCGGAAAACCGCAGCTTCAATAACCTGTTTGGCAATTTTCCTGGCGTCTCGAAGCCACTGTCTGCGGTCAACGCCAAGCATTTCCAGCAGAAGGACCGTAACGGACAGCCGCTACCGCACTTACCCAAGATCTGGGGTGGCCTGGTGCCTATGGCTCAGACCATTGACGGTCAGCAATACCTGATTACTGAAGATCAGATCAGTGGGCTTTCCAATGCACCCTTTCCTCTGAAGGATGCTCAAGGCAAGCCGCTTAACCCGGGCTTGATCACTCGTGATCTCGTACATGCGTTCTACCAGAACCAGATGCAGATCAACGGCGGGCGCAATGACGGCTTTGTCGCCTGGGGTGACTCGGGTGCACTGGTCATGGGTTACTACAGCCAGCCCGAGAAATTGCGCTTGTGGAAACTGGCCCAGGAATTCACCCTCTGCGATAACTTCTTCATGGCTGCTTTTGGTGGCTCTTTCCTGAACCATCAGTTCCTGATCTCGGGTCGCGCGCCGTTCTACCCCAACCACACCACCAGCCCGGCAAAGGACAAGGTGGCGGTGCTTAAAGGGAAGAATCCGCTGGACTATGAGTTGGCTCTGGCGGACAACTCTCCTGCCTCGGCCCTGGACGGACGCCCGGTATTCGTCAATCCGGGCGCGCTTAGCCCTGACGGCTATGCCATCAATACCATGTTGCCGCCCTATCAGCCCAGCCAGATTCCGCCGCCGGCAGGAGGCGACCCAGCCCTGTCCGACCCGACCAACCCGAGCGTACTGCCACCACAGACCCATGCCACCATTGGCGACCTGCTGTCAGCCAAGGGTGTGGACTGGGCTTGGTACTCGGGAGGCTGGCAGGCAGCGTTGGAGGGCAATGGCGCCGATACCCGGTTTCAGGCGCACCACCAGCCATTCAACTACTTCAAGCGCTTCGCCCCGGGCACGGCAGCACGCGAGCAGCACATCCGCGACGGCGGAATTGGCGATGATCCGAGTACCAACCGCTTCCTGGCAGACATCGATGCCGGTCGCCTGCCGCCTGTAACCTTCTACAAGCCCCAGGGCAGCCTCAACCTGCATGCCGGTTATGCCGATGTCGCTTCAGGCGATCAGCACATTGCCAAGGTTATCGAACATCTGCAGAAAGGCCCGCAATGGGAAAACACCGTAGTCGTCATTACGTTCGATGAGAACGGCGGCTGGTGGGATCACGTAGCACCGCCCAAGGGTGATCGCTGGGGTCCAGGCACACGTATTCCGGCCCTTGTCGTGTCACCTTTCGCACGCAAAGGACATGTCGATCACGACCTGTACGACACCACCTCAATCCTGCGCCTGATCACCCGGCTCCACGGCTTGCCGCCGCTCAAGGGTCTGGTGGAGCGCGACATCGCACGCGTCACCTACGGTCTCGCCCCCTTGGGCGATCTTACCGGCGCGTTGACGATCCGCTGATAGCAAAACGGCGAGCCTGAGGCTCGCCGTTTCATCAACGCGGAATATTGGGTTCTCGCCGGGGCTTTTTCTTGCCTTTGGCAAACGCCACCGCCTGACCTTCCTGCTTCTTGTCCCATCCCTTGCTGCCATCCGCTGCCCGCGGCGGTAAGCCGGTATGCTGAGTCAGCAGCGGCTTGCCTGCTTTTTTGCTACCCAGTGGCGTCGAATTCTTACGACGTGCACTTTGATAAGTACCATCCACAGCGGGCTGGAACGTGGGAATCAGGTGATGCTTGCCGTTACCGATCAAGTCGGCACGCCCCATATCCTTGAGCGCTTCACGCAGCATCGGCCAGTTGTTTGGGTCGTGATAGCGCAGGAATGCCTTGTGCAGGCGGCGTTGACGCTCCCCCTTCACGATCGGTACGCCATCGCTCTTGTAAGTTACCTTGCGCAGCGGATTCTTGCCCGAATGGTACATCGCAGTCGCGGTTGCCATTGGCGACGGATAGAACGCCTGTACCTGATCCGCCCGGAAGCCGTTACGCTTGAGCCAGAGCGCCAGGTTCATCATGTCTTCGTCAGTCGTACCCGGATGCGCAGCGATGAAATAAGGAATCAGGTACTGTTCCTTACCGGCTTCCTTCGTATACTTCTCGAACATCTGCTTGAAGCGATCGTAACTGCCGATGCCCGGTTTCATCATCTTGGAAAGCGGACCTTCCTCGGTGTGCTCCGGTGCAATCTTCAAGTAGCCTCCCACGTGATGGGTTACCAGCTCCTTTACGTACTCTGGCGACTCTACCGCCAGGTCATACCGCAAGCCCGACGCAATCAGGATCTTCTTCACACCCGGCAGGGCACGCGCAGAGCGATACAACTGAATCAGCGCCGAGTGGTCGGTGTTCAGGTTTTCGCAGATACCCGGCCACACGCAGGACGGCTTGCGGCAATGCTTCTCGATTTCCGGGTCCTTGCACGCAATCCGGTACATGTTGGCCGTCGGGCCACCCAAGTCGGAAATAACCCCGGTAAACCCTGGCACTTTGTCGCGAATTTCCTCGATTTCTCGAATAATGGACTCTTCCGAACGGTTCTGGATAATGCGGCCTTCGTGCTCGGTAATGGAGCAGAAAGTGCAGCCGCCAAAACAGCCGCGCATGATGTTGACCGAGAAGCGGATCATCTCGTACGCAGGAATCCGCTCGCCTTTATAAGCAGGATGCGGAACACGGGCATAGGTCAGCCCGAAGACGTAGTCCATCTCTTCAGTGGTCAGCGGAATTGGCGGCGCATTGAGCCATACGTCCTGATCGCCATGACGCTGAACCAGCGCGCGGGCATTGCCCGGGTTGGTCTCCAGGTGCAGCACGCGGTTGGCGTGGGCATACAGGACCGGATCGCCCTTTACTTTCTCGAACGACGGCAGCCGAATGACCGTCTTGTCACGGGTAAGCTTCGGGCTGGGCAGCAGCTGAACAACCTTCGCTTCCTCAGGATCTTCCTGCGGCCCCTTGGACTGCTCAATGGCACACGCCTGCAAATCCTGTGTATTGACGTAGGGGTTGATGATCTTGTCGACCTTCCCCGGACGGTCAATACGCGTCGAGTCCAGCTCGAACCAACCTTCCGGCGTGTCCTTGCGGATAAACGCAGTGCCGCGAATATCGGTGATCGCCTGGATGGGTTCACCCGCAGCCAAGCGGTGAGCAATCTCCACGACTGCACGTTCGGCATTGCCGTATAGCAGAATATCCGCCTTTGCATCCATCAGGATGGAATGGCGTACCTTGTCCTGCCAGTAGTCGTAGTGAGCAATCCGGCGCAGTGATGCCTCGATACCGCCCAGGACAATCGGTACCCCCTTATAGGCTTCACGGCAACGCTGGCTGTAGACCATGCTGGCACGATCGGGACGCTTGCCGGCCAAACCGCCTGGTGTATAGGCGTCATCGGAGCGAATCTTGCGATCGGCTGTATAGCGGTTGATCATCGAATCCATGTTGCCTGCCGCCACGCCAAAAAACAGGTTCGGCTTGCCAAGCTTCATAAAGTCGTCTTTGGACTGCCAGTCTGGCTGGGAGATAATCCCTACCCGAAAGCCTTGCGCTTCCAGAAGACGTCCAATGATAGCCATGCCAAAGGATGGATGATCCACATAGGCATCGCCTGTCACGACAATGATGTCGCAACTGTCCCAGCCGAGCAGGTCCATCTCCTCCCTGCTCATCGGCAGGAAAGGCGCAGGTCCAAAACACTCAGCCCAATATTTGGGATAGTCGAACAACGGCTTGGCAGCGAGCATGAAGGCTTCCGGGGATTAAAAGTGGTGCGGGAGGAGGTGCAAGAATAGCACAAAAAATAGCCAGTTAAGAGAGGCGAACCGCTATCCGTCGCCTGACAGCCGCATGGTTACTGGACTGCTGAGTTTGCCGAACGCGCGCATCCACGCCTGGATTACCACATGCAAGGCCAAGGCGCTTATAAAAAAGCCGCACAGGTGTGCGGCTTTTTTGCGCTCTCGACAACTTAGTCGTCGTCGAAGTTATAACTGCCGGGCGCCAAGTTCTCGAAACGGGTGTATTTGCCGATAAAGGCGAGTCGCACCGTACCGATAGGACCGTTACGCTGTTTACCGATAATGATTTCGGCTACACCCTTGTACTCGGTTTCAGGGTGATACACCTCATCCCGGTACACAAACATGATTACGTCGGCGTCCTGCTCGATCGCTCCGGATTCACGCAAGTCGGAGTTCACCGGGCGCTTGTTCGGCCGCTGTTCCAGCGAGCGGTTAAGCTGGGACAACGCGACCACCGGACAGTTGAACTCCTTGGCCAGCGCTTTGAGCGAGCGCGAAATTTCGGAAATCTCATTGGTCCGGTTTTCGCTGGCTGCCCCGCCAATCCGCATCAATTGCAGGTAGTCGACCATGATCAGCGCCAAGTCACCGTGTTCACGCACCAAACGCCGCGTACGTGCACGCATTTCCGACGGGCTGATACCTGCCGTGTCGTCGATAAACAGCTTGCGGTCATTCAGGAGGTTGACCGCTGAGGTCAGCCTTGGCCAGTCATCGTCCTCCAGCTTACCCGAGCGGACCTTGGTCTGATCGATTCGCCCAAGGGACGACAACATACGCATCACGATCGAATCAGCTGGCATTTCCAGTGAAAATACAAGCACGGCCTTGTCAGTACGCAGTACCGCATTTTCGACCAGGTTCATGGCAAAGGTCGTCTTACCCATCGAGGGACGTCCCGCCACGATAACCAGGTCCGACGGTTGAAGGCCGCTGGTTTTATCATCCAGATCCACGAATCCTGTGGAAACACCCGTAATGGCATTATCCGAGTTGAACAGGGTATCGATTCGATCAATGGCCTTGGTCAGGATGTCATTAACGCCAATCGGACCTCCTGTCTTGGGACGGGCCTCGGCAATTTCGAAAATCTTGCGCTCCGCCTCATCAAGAAGCTCATTGGCGCCCCGACCTTCAGGGTTATAGGCACTGTCGGCAATGTCATTGCTGATGCCGATCAGCTGGCGCAGCGTGGCGCGCTCGCGCACGATCTGGCCATAGGCCTTGATGTTTGCAACAGAGGGGGTGTTTTTTGCCAGCTCACCCAGATAAGCCAGCCCCCCTACCTGGGGTAGTTGTCCTTCCTTGTCGAGCTGCTCGGATAACGTAACCACATCGAAAGGCTGGTTGCTTTCAGCCAGACGAGCAATGGCACGAAAGATCAGGCGATGGTCATGGCGATAGAAGTCGCCGTCCGATACCTGGTCCGAGACGCGTTCCCACGCATTGTTATCCAGCATCAAGCCACCCAGCACGGCCTGCTCGGCCTCGATGGAGTGCGGTGGCACCTTCAGCGCGGCAGTTTGCAAATCGTATTGTTCAGCGATGGCGATCTCATTCATGGCGTAGCGATTGGCACCGAAAGTTCGATCAGAGAAGACAGGCCTTCATGGCCTGAAAAAAAACGGGCACGTCATTACGAGAATGACGTGCCCGATTGTCGGCAGGCTTGCATGTTCGTGCAAGCCCGCTAGTCAGTTGTCATGACCGCTTATTCAGCAACCACGACCACCTTGACGGTAGTTTCAACGTCGGTGTGCAGCTGCACATCTACGTCGAACTCGCCAACGTTACGCAGAGCGCCGTTGGGCAGACGAACTTCGCTCTTGTCCAGCTCAACGCCAGCAGCAGAAACAGCTTCGGCGATATCGCGAGTACCGATAGAGCCGAACAGCTTGCCTTCGTCGCCAGAGTTGGCAGCGATGGTAACGGTCAGTTCGTTCAGCTTGGCAGCACGAGCTTCAGCAGAAGCCTTCTTATCGGCAGCCTGCTTCTCGAGCTCTGCACGACGTGCTTCGAACGCAGCAACGTTGTCAGCAGTAGCGGCAGTTGCCTTGCCCTGCGGCAGCAGGAAGTTACGAGCGTAACCGCCCTTGACGTTCACTTTATCGCCCAGGTTGCCCAGGTTGGCGATCTTTTCCAGCAGGATGACTTCCATTTGAGTCTTACCTCTTAACTTTTAACCTTCACCGTTCGTGGAGTCCTTGGGCGTATTGCCCAGGCGCCCACGAAAATCAAACAGACTGTCGACCACGGCTACGATCACCAACAACGGATAGATCAACTGCCCAAAAATCAGCAGTGTCACGTACAACCCCACCAGCCAGAACGTGGCCATATGCTTCTGTCTTACCAGTCCGTGAAGCAGGGCAACGCCAGCTATCGCCAGGGGTACACTGCACAGCGGTGTCAACATCCCAAGTCCCAGGTTGATGTTGGGTGCCAGTAGCATGACCAACAGCATTCCCAGTGCCAGGGCGGGCGACAATCTCAGCGCATGAAACTCACGCGCGAAACCGCCTGGGTTATACAGCGCAGCTTGCCAATAACGTCCCAACATCAGGCACAGCAGACAGACAATCTGGAAAAGACTCGCCATCAGACCGGTCAATACAGGCACCAGCATGTCATGCAGCTGGGCCTGCTTGGCTTCCGGCAAAGCATCCGGTGACTGACCCGCCATCTGAGGCAGAAGCTTTTGAATTTCCTCTGCCAAGAGGTTGATGGGCTCTGCGTAGACATGACCAATGGTCACAGCAAACGCCAGACCGACCAGGATGCTGGCGAGCAGGACACGCGGCCAGGAAACACTGCTGCGTAAAACCAGCGCCAGCGCCAGGGTACCGACGAATACGAGCGCAATGCTCGGATCCCCCAGATACCACCAGAACGCGGCCGGCAGCAATGCCCAGACCACTACACCTGCAGCGTCACTTGCGCCACGGCGCAGGACGACCAGACTCCCTGCTGCAGCGCTGAGCCAGTACAGAAATGGCACAACCGCTGCAATCACCACCGTAAGGGTGGCTTGCATGCGACCGCGCATGATGAAATCAGCAAGGGCTCGCATGCGAATTATCCGTTAGTTCGTGTCGATGCCCGGTCTCAACGGCCGTGGCTGTCGGTGTAGGGCAACAGGGCCAGATAACGAGCACGCTTGATGGCAGTACCCAGCTGACGCTGGTACTTGGCCTTGGTGCCAGTGATACGGCTCGGAACGATCTTGCCGGTTTCGGAGACGTAGGCTTTCAGGGTGTTCAGATCTTTGTAATCGATCTCTTTCACGCCTTCAGCGGTGAAACGGCAGAATTTACGACGACGGAAGAAACGTGCCATAACAATGATTCCTCAATAATCCAGGCTTACTCGGCGCTATCGTCGCCATCGACGTCAGCATTGTCGCTGCCATCGGCGGACTCGGACTCGGCAGGACGCTCGCGACGCTCACGGCGCTCGCTACGGTTCTCTTCGGCCTTGAGCATTTCAGACTGGCCGGTAACGGCTTCATCGCGACGGAGGATCATGTTACGGATCACGGCGTCGTTGTAACGGAAGTTGTCTTCCAGTTCAGCCAGTGCTTTGGCGCTGCACTCAATGTTCATCAGAACATAGTGAGCCTTGTGCACGTTGTCGATAGCGTAAGCCAGCTGACGACGGCCCCAGTCTTCCAGACGATGAACCTTGCCACCGTCTTCTTCAATCGCTTTGGTGTAGCGCTCAACCATGCCGCCCACCTGTTCGCTCTGGTCAGGATGAACCAGAAACACAACTTCGTAATGACGCATAAATGCTCCTTACGGGTTATAGCCTGCCACATGATGCGGTCAGACAAGGAGTGAATGTTTCGTTTTGACTTGCCTGCAAGCGGAGGCCCGCTACAGGCAAGGGGCGGTATTCTAGAGAAGGGCACCGGGTGGCGCAAGGAAGATCACGAGCCAACCGGCTCGCCGGTACAACTATCTGACGGACAGATCATCGAGCAGCTGCCGGATCTTGAAAAGATCGTATGGCTTGAGCAGCGCCTTTACATGTTTGAGTTCGTCGTCCTTGTCAAAGGCATAACCGGAAGCCACTACGACATGCAGTCCGGGATAACGCTTGAGCGCCTGACGGCTCAGGTCCAGCCCTGACATGCCTCCAAGCCCGATATCTGTGAAAAGGACATCAAAGGTACTGCTCTGCAGCGCGTCCAGTGCCTCTTCGGCAGAAGCCACGGCCGTAACCTGATAGCCCAGCTCTTCCATCACCTCGCTAGTCAGGCTACGTAGCGTCAGGTCATCCTCGACCAGCAGAATATTCAATACCTTGTTACTTGCGGTTTCCTCCAACGCCATGTCCTCTTCTGTTACAGCTGTAGTAGGGGTGTGCTGTCTGTGCATACCGAGCATCATACGCACCTTTTGGGCTAACTCATCCCGACGATAGGGTTTACTGAGCAGGTTGCCTCCTGCCTCGAGCCGTCCGCCCTGTATTACAGCGTCCTGTGTATAGCCCGAGGTAAACAGTACCTTCAAGGAAGGCCTGAGCGCCCCTGCTCTGCGTGCCAGCTCGGTGCTGCGTACCGGGCCCGGCATCACAATGTCTGTAAACAATAAATCTACAGGCGCCCCCTGCTCAAGCATCGTCAGGGCAGCCTGCCCATCACCGGCTTCCAGCACGTCATAGCCTAGCTCACTCAGCATATCCACCACGATGTGACGAACATCAGGGTCGTCTTCCACTACAAGGATACATTCGCTTCCACCTTCCTCAACCGACGGCAAGGCCATGGAACTATCGGCTGTATCGGTATTCGGTAGCGAGCGTGGCAGATAAAGAGTGATCGATGTTCCCTTGCCCAAGGTACTGTTGATCAAGATATGTCCGCCACTCTGCTTCACGAAACCATAGACCATGGACAGGCCAAGCCCGGTGCCATGCTCTTCACGCTTGGTCGAGAAAAAGGGCTCGAAGGCTTGCGCCTTGACCTCTTCGGACATTCCGCGCCCGGTATCCGTGATGATCAGCTGCACGTACTCGCCTGGAATCAACTCGTCAGCGGTCTGCCACTGCTCCTGGGAAAGCAACACGTTATGTAGCTCAACAGTGACATGCCCCTCATTAGCCATTGCTTCGCGGGCATTGAGTAACAGACTGACCAGCACGTTTTCCAACTGACCTGCATCGACAAATATCGACCAGACATCAGGGTCAGCAAGCACAGTCAGCGTGATGGACTCGCCCAACGCCTGATGCAGCAAATCACTCATGCCATCCAGGAGACTCTTCGTATCGACTGACATTGGCTGCAGGGGCTGCCGCCGCGCAAAGGACAAGAGCTGAGAAGCAAGGCTTGCACCCCGCTCTACGGCTGTATTGGCCGCCTGCAGCCGACGCTGGCCAACCTCATCGCCTGCCAGTCGGGTTTTCAGCAACTGCAGGTTGCCTCCGATGATCTGCAGGACGTTATTGAAATCATGGGCAACGCCCCCCGTCAGTTTGGCAACGGCTTCCAGCTTTTGCGCCTGAACCATAGCGGCCTGTCGCTCATCTTCACTGCGTTTGAGCTCGCGCGTCCGCTCCTGCACCAGATCTTCAAGGTGCAGCCGGTAATTGGCCAGCTCGGTTTCCGCCCGCTTCTGCTGGGTGACATCGTTACCCTGGATAAAAAGCCCTGCCACCTGCCCGTTATCAATAATCGGCTGCAGGATGAAGTCTACATAGATTTCGTTAGAAGGCCCCAAGGCGGTACGTTGAATATCCAGGCGAACGCCGCGTCCGGAAAACGTTTTGAGAGAGACTAGCGCCTCATCAAATAACCTGAGAGCACCTTGCTCTACCAATTCGGGAAAGACAGTACGAAGAGGATGACCGACAACGTCTCCTCGCGCTACAAGGTGCAGAAACGCATCGTTAGCCAGCTCAAACACATGGTCAGGCCCGCTCAAGACACAGATGAAACCCGGCGCCTGCTGAAACAGCCGTCTCAGCTGGGCCCCTTCATCCTGTAAGGCTTTCGCTCGATTGATCAGGCGCTGCCCCAGTTGAATGTTCGTCGATGTCAGGCTGGGAGAACGAACTACATCGGCACGCATGGCCTGGAGTTCACTGATATCCGTAGCGTGCTGGAGGACATGCTGCAATCGACCTTCAGCATCGAAGAGTGGCGTATGCGTAACACTCCAGACATGGTCTTCAAACATTACCCCCCTGGCACTGCTACGCGGTATCGCGTAACGAATGACAGGGAGGGCATCTTCCTGCCTGAGCGTAACAGCTCGCTCGATGGAGGCTTTCAGGGCCTGCTGTGATGGCACGTTGCCCTGCAACGGATCGACAGGAAAGGCCTCGAACAAATGGACCCCAAGCAACTCCTGACGCTGCCGCCCCACGGCCCTCAGGTACGCCTCGTTGGCGTCCACGACGGTCAAAGCGCTGTTCAGCAGAACATACGAATTCGGCGAAGCCCTGAAAATGCTTTCAAAATCGAGCATGTAACCTAACTACTTTCAGCGGGCGAGCCGATCCCTCTAGCGAGAACGACGTTGACGAACGGCTTCGAACAGGCAAACCCCTGTCGCTACGGAGACGTTCAAACTGCTGACACTGCCGGACATAGGCAAACGCACCAGAAAATCGCACAGCTCACGTGTCAATCGGCGCATTCCCTTGCCCTCTGCACCCATGACGAGAACGGTCGGTCCGGTCATGTCTACATCATAGACATCCTGTTCTGCTTCTCCTGCCGTGCCCACAACCCACAGCCCTCGCTTCTTGAGCTTTTCCAGCGTACGCGCCAGATTGGTAACCGCTACCAATGGAATAACCTCAGCGGCACCACACGCTACCTTACGAACCGTAGCATTCAGACTGGCTGACTTGTCCTTGGGTATGATGACCGCCTGAACACCTGCCGCGTCGGCTGTACGCAGGCAGGCCCCCAGGTTATGCGGATCCGTCACCCCATCCAGCATCAGAAGCAGCGGCGGGCCTTCGGCTCTATCCAAAAGTTCTTCAAGCATCGCCTCGCCCCAGATCTGGCTCGGACTTACATGCGCCACGATCCCCTGATGCACACCGTCCACCTGCTCGTCGAGCGATTGACGGCTATGGGTCTGCACCGGCACACGTGCAGCATCGGCCAATGTGACCACTGCCTGTATGCGCGGTTCCTGACGACCTTCGGCTATCCATAGTTGCTTCACCCGCTTTGGATGATGACGCAACAACGCTTCTACGGCATGGATGCCATAGACCATTTCCCACTGACTCATGACTTGACCTTACGTTTACGGACTTCACCAGAAGCCGCCTGTGCCTTGGCCTTGGAAGGCCCCTTGCGATGTTTGCCCGGCTTCGTTGCCTTGGCCGATTTAGCTGGCTTGCCGGGTTTAGCGCTGTCTGCCTTTTTACCTTTCTTTGCTGGCGTGCGCGCCGGGGTGGCCTCCTGTCTGGCAGGTTGCGCCCTGCCGGGCTTTTCTCCACCGGTCTTGGCCTCATCCAGCAGGGCGCGCTTGACTGCACGACTGCGCTTGACGTCCGTATTGCCCAACAACACTTCTGCCTGCTTGAGCAATTCAGGCGAGACCTCGATCCCTACTGCTGAATTCTGGGCAGGTACCTGGGTTTTCTCGCGCTTTCGAGACTTATCTCTTGAGGACTTGGCATCGCCTCGCTGGCGACGACCTGCCGGAGCCGATTGTGCCGTCTCGGACAGCTCGAAGTCGATCTTGCGCTCATCCAGATCCACACGCGCCACCACGATTTCGACCAAGTCACCCAGCCGATAACTGCGCCCGCTACGCTCACCTGAAAGCCTATGGTGTACGGCATCGAAATGATAATAGTCGCTTGGCAGCGCCGTGACGTGAACAAGCCCCTCGACGTAGATATCGCTCAGCTCGACAAACACGCCAAATCCCGTCACAGCGGTGATGACACCCGGGTACGTCTCGCCGACCCGATCACGCATGTACTCGCACTTGAGCCAGTTCGCAACGTCTCGTGTAGCTTCGTCGGCACGGCGTTCGGTCATGGAGCACTGCTCACCCAGCTGATCCAGCTGCGCCTCATCATACGGATAGATACGCGACTTGGGCATGGCAGCGGCGCCGGCACGCTTCACATGCCGTGTTTCAAGCTTGGAACGAATGACGCTGCGAATTGCACGGTGAACCAATAGGTCCGGATAACGCCGAATGGGCGATGTGAAGTGTGTATAGGCTTCGTAATTGAGACCAAAATGGCCCTCATTGTCCGGGCTGTAAACCGCTTGGCTCAGTGAGCGCAGCATTACCGTCTGGATCAGACGGTAATCGGGACGGTCATGAACGGCTTTGAGTAGCGCCTGGTAGTCTTTGGGCGTCGGTGTAGCCTTGCCCTTCGTCAAAGTCAGGCCGATCTCACCCAGGAACTGCCGCAACTTGGTCTGTTTCTCAAGCGGCGGCGCATCGTGAACCCGGTACAGGGCTGGAATGCTGTGCTTCTCGAGAAACTTGGCTGTCGCTACGTTCGCGCACAGCATGCATTCTTCGATCAGCTTGTGGGCGTCGTTACGCTGAGTAGGCCGGATTTCCGAAATCTTCTTGTCGGCACCAAAGACGATTCGCGTCTCCTGTGTCTCGAAATCGATAGCACCCCGCTCCTGCCGGGTAATCACGAGCACCTCATATAAGGCATACAGTTCCTGGATATGCGGCACCAGCTGCGGCAGCTGCTCACGGAACTGCTGCGCCTCAGTGCTTTCCGGCGTTTCCAGTAACTGACTGACCCGGGTATAGGTCAGGCGCGCATGGGAGTGGATCACCGCCTCGTAGAACTGATAGCCCGTAAGCTTGCCCGTAGCCGAGATGGTCATCTCGCATACCATGGCCAGGCGATCCACCAAGGGGTTCAGGGAGCACAGCCCATTGGACAATATCTCAGGCAGCATGGGCACTACGCGCCCCGGGAAATATACCGAGTTGCCCCGGCGTGCGGCCTCGGTGTCTAGCGCAGAGCCGACCTTCACATAATGAGACACGTCTGCAATCGCGACGAAGAGCCGCCAGCCTCCGGACTTTTTCTTCTCGGCATAGACCGCGTCATCAAAGTCACGCGCATCTTCACCGTCAATTGTCACGAACGGTACGTTGCGCAGATCGACCCGCTTTTCCTTATCTTTCTCAGAGACTTCAGGCTTGAGCTTGGCCGCCTCTTTCTCTACATCGGCCGGCCACTCATGGGGAATATCGTAGCTGCGCAATGCCACTTCGATTTCCATCCCCGGCGCGAGGTAATCACCCAGCACCTCAACCACCTCGCCCTGAGCCTGGCGATGAGTGGTAGGCCAGTCGGTGATATGAACCTGAACAAACTGCCCATGCTGCGCTCCGCCATGCTTGCCAGCGGGGACCAGCACCTGCTGTTGGATCCTGGGGCTGTCCGCCACTACATACGCGATGCCGCTCTCTTCAAAGAACCGGCCGACCACGCTCTCATGGGCACGGTGTACGACTTCGACCAGAGCGCCTTCACGGCGGCCTCGACGATCCAGACCGGACACACGCGCCAGCGCCTTGTCACCATCGAACACGAGCCGCATTTGCGCAGGGCTCAGGAAAAGGTCATCACTGCCGTCGTCCGGGATAAGAAAGCCAAAGCCGTCACGGTGACCGCTGACTCGCCCACAGACAAGATCGAGCTTATCAACGGGGGCGTAAGCTCCGCGACGCGTATAAAGAAGCTGCCCATCCCGCTCCATGGCACGAAGGCGACGGCGCAATGCTTCAAACTGATCCTCTTCCGTCAAACCGAACTCTTCTATCAGCTGCGTGCGCGAGGCAGGGCCGCCCCGCTGCGCCAGATGCGCCAGAATAAGCTCGCGACTTGGAACAGGGTTTTCATATTTTTCCGCTTCTCTAGCGGCCTCGGGATCGAGGGATTGCCAATCGGCCATCAGTTTAGAGTTACCTTTTGTCTGGTTAAGAGCTCTCTATATATTGAAGCTCGAAAATGCCTTAAAGGTTAGTCTTCGAAAAATAATAAAAATTTTCCACTTCAAGGGTTTACAGGTTTAAAAAAGCCTCGTATAGTTCGCGCCACAGCAACGGCAACAACGTTGCTAACGCGAAATACGATGAGATCATCGCATATCGCAGAGTGCCCAGGTGGCGGAATTGGTAGACGCACTAGGTTCAGGTCCTAGCGGTGGCAACACCGTGGAAGTTCGAGTCTTCTCCTGGGCACCACTTTACAGACAACCGAGCTAAATAGCTCGGTTTTGTCGTTTCTGGGGTTATGCTTTTTAATTCCCTCCCCTTTCTCAGTTGCTTTTACTGACGCCTATAAAAAAGGGCCGCCTAAGCGACCCTCCCTTCTATCTACCCGATCAGATCAGGCAAACGGATGACGAAGCGTAATCGTTTCGTTGCGGTCAGGGCCTGTCGAGATAATATCGATAGGCGCACCAACCAGCTCTTGAATACGCGCAATATAAGCGCGCGCATTTGCAGGCAGCTCATCCATGCTGCGAGCACCTACGGTAGACTCGGACCAGCCCGGCATTTCCTCATAGATAGGCTCCAAGCCGATATAGCTGTCAGCATCGGTCGGCGCTTCGGTCAGCTCGCCTTCAGCATTGCGATAACCTACACAGATACGCACGGTTTCCAGACCATCGAGAACGTCCAGCTTGGTCAGGCATAGACCAGAAATGCTGTTTACCTCGATAGAGCGACGCAGGATGACTGCATCGAACCAACCACAACGACGCGGACGACCTGTTACCGAACCAAACTCATGACCTTTCTTGGCCAGATAAGCGCCAGTCTCGTCAAACAGTTCCGTTGGGAACGGACCGGAACCTACACGCGTGGTATAGGCCTTGGTGATTCCAAGGATGTAATCCAGGTACAAAGGCCCTACGCCAGAACCCGTCGCTACACCGCCTGCCGTGGTGTTAGAACTGGTAACAAATGGATAAGTACCGTGATCGATATCCAGCAGCGTACCCTGAGCCCCTTCGAACATGATGTTCTCGCCGGCTCTACGCAGCTCGTGCAAACGCGACACTACATCCAACATCAGCGGCTTGAGTACCTTGGCGTGCTCCATTGCATCATCATAGGTCTTCTGGAAATCAACAGGCTGCTCGTTGAAGAAGTTCTGCAGCACAAAGTTATGATACTCCAGCACTTCACGCAGCTTTTGAGCGAAGCGCTCAGGATGGAACAGATCACCTACGCGCAAGCCGCGACGGGCAATCTTGTCTTCATAAGCCGGGCCGATTCCACGACCGGTCGTTCCGATCTTGGCATCACCTCGGGCCTTTTCGCGCGCCTGATCAAGCGCCACGTGATAAGGCAGAATCAATTGGCAGGCCGAACTGATACGCAGTCGCTCACGAACCGGAACGCCTCTCGCCTCAAGCTCGGCAACTTCCTTGAACAAGGCGTCCGGCGCCAGCACCACGCCGTTACCGATCAGGCACTGCGTGTCGGCACGCAAAATACCGGACGGAATCAATCGCAGAATGGTTTTTTCACCATCGATAACCAATGTATGCCCAGCATTGTGGCCACCTTGGTAACGAACAACCGCTGCCGCCTGATCAGTCAACAGATCGACAATTTTGCCTTTGCCCTCATCACCCCATTGGGTGCCCAGGACGACGACATTCTTACCCATAACCTTTCCCCTATAGGAATCTCTGGAGCCGGCTAACCCGGCGAACTCTCACGACGCCAGGGGCGCCACCTGCCAACTTCCATCCTGCCACGTCAGCTGTCGGTCACAGCCCGACTCGCGCGCATCCGAATCCGCCTGGCCAGGCAACGCCTGCACCACGCGCTCACCGCCTGAACGTAACTGGCGAATCGCATTCCATAGCTGAGCATCCTCGCCATGAGGTGCCCAGATACCTGTTAGCGGCTCGGTCATTTCCGCCTGACCCAGCATAACCAATGTTTTCAGATCGGTAGAAAAGCCTGTTGCTGGGCGTGCCCGGCCAAAATTCGCGCCGATATTGTCGTAGCGCCCCCCTTGAGCAATAGCCTGACCGCTACCTGGGACAAACGCCGCGAAAACAACGCCGGTGTGATAGTGATACCCACGCAGCTCGCCCAGATCAAAATACAGCGGAATATCTGGAAACCGTTGAGCTAACGTATCAGCCAGGGAGCACAGCGCCTCCAGGGCAGAGACAACGGCAGGCGGCGCTTCCGCCAGGCGCTGACGCGCAGCCTCCAGGGCCTGACGCCCACCGCACAGCTCAACCAGGCTACGCAACATGTCGCCATAAGGCGCAGAAAGCTCTTGGGTCAGGGTAATAACTTCATCTACCGCCTTGCGCTGCAGCGCATCAAAAAGCGCCTCTTCTGCTGCGCCGGATAGGCCTGCCGCTTCGCACAAACCACGATAGATTCCGACATGTCCAAGGTCCATGTGCACATCCGGGATTTGAGCCAGTTCAAGCACACCCAGCATCAGGCTGATGATTTCAAGATCACCGGCCGTGTCCTTGGCACCATATAACTCAGCCCCGATCTGAATCGGACTGCGCGACGTAGACAGCGCGCGCGGACGGGAATGCAGGACACTGCCGGCATAGCACAGGCGACTCGGGCCTTCCCTATGCAACGCATGGGCATCCATTCGAGCGACCTGGGGTGTGATATCGGCGCGGAATCCCATCAGGCGCCCCGACAGCGGATCGGTTACCTTGAAGGTGCGCAGCTCCAGATCCTGGCCCGCCGCCGTCAGCAACGACTCCATAAACTCGACATGGGGCGTTACGACAAATTCGTATCCCCACTGTTGAAACAACTCCAACACCCGTCGACGCGCGATCTCGATGCTGGCAGCCTCGGGAGGCAGGATTTCTTCAATTCCGTCAGGCAGCAGCCAGCGGTCTACCGTTGCCATTTAGCCTTTCTCCATCATGCGAGCAGCAGCCTGTCATGAAGACCTTATGCACGCGCAGGCAAAACCTGCCGCACAGAGCACGGTACAGTAGCGAGCAAAGCGCGCAGCGACGGTAGATCGCCTAAGCCATCCCCGTGATACAACCTCGCCGCCATGCAATGGTTCATGCAGACGCAAAAAAGCCGGGATGTTCCCGGCTGACTCATGATACCACGAAATACAAAAAGGTCAGCGGCGGGCGACGAGCGCCCGCCAACCTTTTTACGGGGTTGGATCACCCAAGTATTTGAAGAACTCGTTCTTCGGATCCATCACTAAGATGTCGCTCTTATTAGAGAAACTGTTGCGATAAGCCTGCAAGCTACGCGTAAAAGAGTAGAACTCAGGGTTTTTTGTATAAGCCTGGGCATAGATCGCAGCAGCACGAGCATCACCATCGCCTCGTGTTTCTTCTGCCTCGCGATAGGCTTCCGCCAGAATAACGCGACGCTGACGATCTGCATCTGCACGAATACCTTCAGCCAGCTCACGCCCCTTGGCACGGTGCTCACGCGCTTCACGCTCACGCTCAGTGCCCATACGCTCATAGACGCTACGGCTCACCTCTTTCGGCAGATCAATAGCCTTGACTCGGACATCCAATACTTCGATGCCCAGCTCTGCATTAGCCATTTTGTTAAGTGAGCCTGTTAACTCGGCCACCATGGCATCACGCTCGCCAGAAACCACTTCATGCAAAGTACGCTTACCAAACTGATCACGCAGTCCGGCTTCTAAACGACGCATCAGACGCTCATCGGCAATCTGCTTCATACCTGAGGTTGCCGTATAGAAACGCTCAGCATTAAAGACACGCCATTTGGCATAGGCATCAACCATCACAGCTTTCTTTTCCAAGGTCAAAAACCGCTGTGTTGGAGAGTCTAGCGTCATAAGACGGGCATCGAACTTACGCACCTTATTTACAAAGGGCAGCTTGAAGTGCAAACCAGGCTTAAGGTCAGCATCTACTACACGACCAAACTGCAACATAACTGCACGTTCGGTCTGCTGAACGATAAACAGGCTGCTCCAGGCAAATAGTCCTAGAATGACCACTACAACCAGAGCGGCGATAGACTTGTTACTCATCAGCGGCTCTCCCTTGTCCGTACTTCAGGCAGCTGCGGCAAAGCCCTTACCGATGGCGAAGGATTATTCGAGCTGTTATTGCCTGAAGAAGGCGAGGTCGATGAATCACTCGATTCGGCAGGACGGTTTTGCACCATCTTATCTAGCGGCAGATAGAGCATATTATTCTGACCGCCCTGTGCTGTGATCAGAACCTTGCTCGATTGGCTCAGCATATCTTGCATAGCCTCAAGATACAGACGCTCGCGCGTTACCTGAGGTGCTTTCTCATACTCGGCTACCAAGTTATTAAAGCGATCCGCTTCACCCTGAGCGCGTGCAATGACCTCCTCACGGTAACCATTGGCATCTTCAATTAAACGCTGAGCCTGACCACGCGCCTCGGGAATCACGCCGTTAGCATAAGCTTCGGCTTGGTTACGCTCACGCTGCTCGTCTTCACGTGCACGAATAACATCATCAAATGCTTCCTGCACCTCGCGAGGTGCAGCAGCACTCTGGATGTTTACCTGAGTTACCGTAATACCTGTTTTGTAGGTATCCAGGAAACGCTGTAAGCGCTCACGCACCTCACCTGCGACCTGCTCACGGCCAGATGTCAGCAGCTGATCCATGGTCGAAGAGCCAGCCACATGACGCAGAGCACTATCAGTAGCATGCTGAAGACTGAGTTCCGGCTGATCCACGTTTAATACAAAAGACTCCAAATCGGTAATCTTGTACTGAACGGTCAGCGGTACCTCGACGATATTCTCGTCCTGAGTCAGCATTTGCCCCTGCTTGCTATACGCACGCTCACGCGTCACGTTTTCCTGGAACTTGCGATCCATTGGAGGGAAGTAAATATTCAGGCCAGGACCTACCGTTTCGTAATACTTGCCGAAGCGCAGCACAACTGCTTGCTCCTGCTCGTCAACGACATAAATAGCGTTGTATAGCCACAAGCCAAACAGCAAGGCCAAGCCAATTAAAATCAGACCCGCACTGCTGCCCGCCTGACGGTTACCTCCGCTGGAATCCGGGCGCTTTTTACCGCCAAACAAGCGATTCAGCTTGTTCTGCAGCTTACGAAGCGCTTCATCCAAGTCCGGTGGACCTTGACGGCCGCCACCATTACCATTACCACCGCCACGGCGATCGCCCCAGGGGTCTTGATTATTTGAGTTGCCACCCGGCTCGTTCCAAGCCATAGCGCTCTCCCTACTGACTAAAGCGAAAACGCGCCGGTTGGCGCGCCGACCAATGCTACCGGATGCCGGGCACCCGGACCAAAAACGTCGATAAAGGCTTTATTGCAAAGTATGTTGCGCCACGAAGTCATCCGGCTTGAAACCTTCACGACTGACGAGACGATTAAGTTCTGCACGAGGTAAACGTACTGACAACACCGTATACCCTTCTTCGTCATGCGATTCTTCCTGTACAGCACCTTGACTGAACAATAGCGCACGCAGACGTCCCATAGCCTGAGGCAGCCGCAATTTACCTACGAACAGGTCGTCGCCCAACAATTCGGCCACAGCTTGACGAATCAGTTCCAAGCCCCGGTTTTCCCGAGCAGAAGCCCAAACTCTGATCGGACGACCAGTTTCCTCGTCGCGCTGGATGTGCGGCTCGACATTCTCAAGCAGGTCGATCTTGTTATAGACCTCCAGCATGGGAATCTCGTTAGCACCGATCTCTTCCAGCACGACGTTCACCTGCTCGATTTGCAGCATGCGATCCTCTTCGTGAGAGTCGATCACATGCAGTAGCAGATCCGCGTTGCTTGATTCTTCCAGCGTGGCGCGAAACGCCTCAACCAGCTTGTGTGGCAGATGTCGGATGAAACCCACGGTATCAGCCAGTACCACCGGTCCCAGGTCAGCCAGTTCTAGACGACGCAATGTAGGATCCAACGTCGCGAACAACTGATTCGCTGCATAGACCTCGGAAGAGGTCAGGGTGTTGAATAGCGTAGACTTGCCAGCGTTGGTATAGCCAACAAGCGATACCGCTGGAACTTCGGCACGTCGCCGCCCTCTTCGGGCCTGCTCACGTTGACTGCGTACCTTTTCAAGGCGCTGTTTGATCTGGCGGATACGAACACGCAAAAGGCGACGGTCCGTCTCGAGCTGTGTTTCGCCCGGCCCTCGAAGACCGATACCACCTTTTTGTCGCTCAAGGTGGGTCCAGCCACGCACCAGACGAGTACTCATGTGCTCAAGCTGTGCCAGCTCAACCTGAAGCTTACCTTCATGGGTTCGAGCACGCTGGGCAAAGATATCGAGAATCAACCCAGTACGATCAAGCACCCGGCACTCCAGGGCGCGCTCGAGGTTGCGCTCCTGACTGGGCGTAAGGGTATGGTTAAAGATGACCAGTTCGGCTTCATCGGCCTTCACCAAGTCATGGAGTTCATCGACCTTGCCGGTACCGATGAGAAAACGTGCAGAAGGCTGATGTCGCGACACGGTAACCATCGCCACCGTGTCAGCGCCAGCAGAGTGCGCAAGTTCTTGGAACTCCTGAGGATCCTCGCGGGATTCAGGATCTTGGCCTTCGAGATGGACCAGAATGGCCCGTTCACCACCACCCGGGCGTTCAAAGAACAAAGGCGACTCCTATTTACATGTTACCGGGTTCAGCCGGCTGATCACTGCTAGGCAGACGAACAGGACGACTAGGAACTACCGTTGAGATTGCGTGCTTGTAAACCATCTGGCTGACAGTGTTTTTCAGCAGGATGACGAACTGATCAAAGGACTCGATCTGACCTTGCAACTTGATGCCATTGACCAGGTAAATGGAAACTGGAACGCGTTCCTTACGCAAAGTATTCAGGTAAGGGTCTTGTAGCGAATGCCCTTTTGACATTGTGCCGCTCTCCTCAAAGGTAAAAGATTCGTTTGTTGCAAGGTCAGAAGGTTCGCCATCACCGGCGTGGTTCTTCTTGAGACTCAACTGCATATGGAGACCGCCTTAAGGCTTTTCAAGACACGCGACACATTGTCACGGGCCATACTGTCCAACCACTGTAGCTGGCCCCAGCTGCGTAGCCAGGTAAGCTGCCGTTTAGCCAGCTGACGCGTGGCGATAATGCCGCGCTCTGTCATTTCGTCGTAACTCATTCCGCCGTCCAGATACTCCCATACTTGACGGTAGCCTACGGCACGCATGGAGGGTAGTTCAGGCTGCAAATCACCTCGCGCCCGTAGACGTGAGACCTCATCGACAAAGCCCTGTTCCAGCATGTGGCGGAAACGCTGGGCTATTCGCGCATGCAACAGCGCACGCTCTTGAGGAGCAATAGCCAGATGAACGGCAGTATACGGGAAATGTGCGACAAACGGCGCGTCGGAATCTGCATTTCCTTGTCTTTGACGCTCCCGATGCTCGGTCATCGTCATTCCACTGACGCGATGGACTTCCAGTGCACGGGTCAGGCGCTGGGGGTCATTGGGATGGATGCGCGCCGCTGACTCAGGATCGACCTCTGCCAGTTGCCGATGAACCTCACCCCACCCCTGCTCTGCCGCAACGGCTTCGATTTCGGCACGAATGGTTGGATCGGCGCTGGGCATGTCCGCTAACCCCTCAAGGAGCGCCTTGAAATACAGCATGGTGCCGCCTACCAGCAGAGGAATACGCCCTGCCGCCGTGATGTCTGCCATTGCCTGACGGGCATCGGCACAGAAATTAGCTGCCGAATAGGTCTCGCTGGGCTCGCGGATGTCGATCAGACGATGGGGAAAAGCCTCCAGAAGTGCTTTCGAGGGCTTGGCCGTACCGATATCCATCTCGCGATACACCAGCGCCGAGTCGACACTGATCAAGTCGCACGGCAGAACCCTGGCAAGCTCAAGGGCTAGATCGGTCTTGCCGGAGGCTGTAGGTCCCATCAGAAAAATGGCAGGTGGAAAAGACATGGAAACTCTCATGAAAGTCGACGCCGCGTCATGCGACATCGATTACCTGCCACGCAGGAATAATTTATCGAGATCATCAAGGCCCATCTGCGCCCATGTGGGTCGACCATGATTGCATTGGCCGCTTCGCTCGGTGATCTCCATATCCCGTAGCAAAGCGTTCATTTCAGGCACTGTCAAACGCCGGTTGGCTCTGACGGAGCCGTGACAGGCCATGGTGCCCAGCAGTTCGTTGATATGCGCCTGGATACGATCACTCGTGCCGTACTCTAAGAGATCTGTTAGAACATCTCGAACCAGATCACCTGCTTCGGCTTGTTTCAGCAGCGCAGGTATTTGTCGGATAGCCAGGGTTTCCGGCCCTAGCCGCTGCAGCTCAAAACCCAGCTTGGAAAACCATTGGGCATGCTCTTCTGCACAATCGGCCTCCCGCTCGCTGACCGCCAATGACTCAGGCACCAGAAGTGGCTGTCCACGCAGGCCTTCGCTGGCCATGGCAACCTTTAGACGCTCATAGGTAATACGCTCATGGGCGGCGTGCATGTCGACCAGCACCAGACCGTGAGCATTTTCCGCCAGGATATAAATGCCCTTGAGTTGAGCCAGTGCATAGCCCAATGGAGGAATATCACCCTGGCTTTCCGGCAAGGCAGCTGGCGCAGCTCCTGTGCTACTGACTGTAGAAGGCAACGGAGCAAAAAAGGTCTGGTAGGCTCCCTGCAGCTCGGCCACACTCTGGGTAGGGTATGCCGGCTTGGGCGAATAGCTGCCGGAGCCGCCGTAGCTTCCACCAGAACCACCGCCAGCAACTGGCCGTGGCGATGTTTCCGGCATGGCCGGTTCGATGCGATACGATGCAGGCGCAGGCTGGCTACTTTCCAGTGCATGCGCCGCCAGGCTCATCTCACCTTGGGGACCAAATTCCCCTGCAGCGGAGCCTGTGGCGCGAGGCGGCACGGTAACAGCCGATGCCGGTGCCGTCACCTGATCGTCCGGACGCACATCGGCCAGCGCACGGTGCAAGGTGCCGTAAAGGAAATCATGCACCATCCGCGTATCCCGGAACCGAACTTCATGCTTGGTGGGATGTACGTTCACATCCACCACGCCTGGGTCGAGTTCGAGAAACAACACGAATGCAGGGTGCCGCCCGTTATAGAGCACATCACGATAGGCCTGCCGGATAGCATGCGCGACCAGCTTGTCGCGCACCATGCGACCATTCACATAGAAGTACTGCAGGTCCGCCTGGCTGCGAGAGAAGGTCGGCATGCCGACCCAGCCCCACAGGCGCAGCTCGCCGCGTTCATTCTGAATAGGCAGGGCCTGCTCCAGAAAATTCGGCCCACAGACCGCCGCGACACGGCGGGCCTGGGTAAGGTCATCCGTAGCCTCACGCAGGGCTAGAATGCTCTTGCCGTTGTGGCGAAGATTGAACCCCACGTCAAAGCGGGCCAGGGCCAGGCGCTTGATAACTTCCTGCAGATGATCGAATTCAGTTTTTTCCGAACGCAGGAATTTACGACGCGCCGGTGTATTGAAGAAAAGGTCGCGCACTTCGACCGTGGTGCCTTGCGGATGCGCGGCCGGTTTGACTGATGAGTGCATTTCTCGCCCTTCGGTCTCGACCTGCCACGCCTGATCGGCATCCTGGTGGCGTGATGTAAGGGTCAGGCGCGAGACCGAGCTGATCGAGGCAAGCGCTTCTCCTCGAAAGCCCAGGCTGATGACATGCTCAAGTTCATCCAGGTTATAGATCTTGCTGGTCGCATGGCGCTCCAGCGCCAGAGGCAGGTCGTCAGAGGGAATACCGCTACCATCGTCCCTGATTCGCAGCAGCTTGACACCGCCCTGCTCGACATCGATGTCGATACGGCGTGCCCCGGCATCCAGACTGTTTTCCAACAGTTCCTTGGCTACCGAGGCCGGGCGCTCAACCACCTCGCCGGCGGCAATCTGGTTAGCCAGACGTGGGCTGAGCAGTTGAATACGACGAAGTTCAGTCATGGAATTAGCCAGGCTGGTCTGAGAGTCGAATGGAAAGCAGTGCCAAAACGAAACCGGCCGCGCTGCCCGAGGCAGTGGCAGCCGGCCGATTCGAACCGCTATGGCGTAGGCATCTCGCTATTTTAGCGCGAGCCGGTTGCCACTTGCTGTGCTTTTTGGTCACGCAGCCAGGCCAGGTATGTACCTGGCGGCGGACTCTTCTGGAAGTACGTGGAAATACCGCTGCGGATCTGCCGTGCCAGCAACTCCTGATGTGAGGCCGTTGCAAGCTTGACGGACTCGGTCGGGTTGGAGATGAACCCGGTTTCAACCAGGATCGAAGGAATATCCGGCGATTTCAACACCACGAAGGCAGCCTGCTCCACGCGATTATGCAGGAGCTTGGTCTGTTGCCCGATGTTGGCCAGAACCTTCTGCCCGACATCCAGACTTGCGGACATGGTAGAGGTCATGGACAGATCCAGCAAAACACCGGCAAGCATCTGATCCTTGTTGTCCAGAGCACTGCCCACCCCGCCTACAAGGTCCGAGCTGTTTTCAGTATCTGCCAGCCAGCGCGCTGTTTCAGACGTGGCGCCCCGCTGAGAAAGCGCAAATACCGATACACCCGAGGCGGTTCGGTTGGGCGCTGCGTCGGCATGAATGGACACAAACAGATCAGCCCCTTTCTTACGCGCTATCTCGGTACGCTTGCGCAAGGGGATGTAATAGTCACCCGTACGGGTCAGCTCGGCCTTGAAGCCCTTCATGCTGTTGATCTGGGCTTGCAGTTTTCGCCCGATGGCCAACGTGATGTTCTTTTCATAAAGGCCGCCACCCTTGGCAATTGCACCAGGGTCTTCACCGCCATGACCAGGGTCGATCACTACAATGATGTCGCGCTTGCCAGAGGGACCAGCCGGCACGGTGACCTTGGGCTGCGCAGGGGTTACCGGCGCAGATGGCTCACCCGGCGTAGGCGTCGCGGGAATGTCGGATGACAGGTCCGCGCCCTGATCGAACAGATCGACTACCAGACGATTTCCGTACTGCTGATTAGGCGCAAGCGTAAAGCTCTTGGGCGTAACCTGCTGGGACACATCGAGCACCATGCGCAGCTCGTCGGCTGAGCGTTGGGCCGAGCGCAGTCCGGTAATCGGTGTACCCTTCAGGCGAGCCTCGTTGAGCTTGGTCGCCAGTTTGGCTCCGCTGACATCAATGACGATCCGGTTGGGCGACGTCAGAGTAAAGACATTGGCTTTGACCGGCCCTGACAGATCGAATACCAGGCGCGTATTGTCCGGTGCACGCCAGACACGCATATCCTTGATATCTGACGCTGCCAACACTTGGCTGGCCAGACAACACAAAATGACTCCCAACGTTGCCCATCCCAGGCGTACACGCTTCCCCCACCCCATTTGCATCAAACTCCTGTGGATAGGGCGGCACGCCAGGCATCACCATGTGAGCCTTGAAAAACCAACTGCACGTTACGGCCGCCCGCATGCGGCGTAATGGTAATGTCCAGGTCCGGCTTTGGCAAAAGCCCCATGCCCCGTTCAGGCCATTCGATCAGACAAAGGGCATCACCGGTGAAGTAATCCCGGATTCCCATGAACTCGAGTTCTTCCGGATCAGCCAGACGATACAGATCGAAATGGTAGACCCGGATCTCACCGATCTCGTACGGCTCGACCAGCGTAAAGGTAGGGCTCTTGACCGCACCTGTATGGCCTAGACCCCGCACGATGCCGCGTGACAAGGTCGTCTTGCCGGCTCCGAGGTCTCCGTGAAGATAAAGCGTTCCACGGCCGCCGCTGGCCTGGGCTATCATGCTGCCCAGGGCTGTCATGGCGTCCTCGTCAGGCGCGAACAGGGTTATCGTCTCGGACGAAGGCGTTACTGCAGACATGGATTGTAACTCTCTAAAAGCTGACGAACGGTATCGGGTAAATCACTGGCAGCCAGTCCTCGACCATGCTGTCCCAGCAGCTCTCCTGCACGGCCATGTAGCCAGGCGCCCAGGCAGGCAGCATCGAACACCGAGAGGTGTTGTGCCAGTAAGGCAGCAATAATGCCTGTGAGCACATCACCTGCGCCACCGGTAGACATCGCCGGGTGACCACGCCCGCAGAGCGCCATGCGGCCATCCGGTGCAGCAATAAGCGTCCCGAGGCCTTTGAGCAGTACCACTGCGCCATAGTGCTCCGCCAGCTTTCGGGCTGCGGCCGGGCGTCGACTCTGAATCGTGGCAATATCGCTGCGCAACAGGCGCGCAGCCTCACCTGGGTGAGGGGTCATGATCCACTCGCCCCTGGGCTTGGTGACCGCCTGGCTGGCCAGCAGGTTGAGCGCATCGGCATCCCATACCTGAGGTACTTCTCGGGACGCCGCCACGCTGATCACACTGCGGCTCCAGGCGCCCTGCCCCAGACCAGGCCCGACGGCCAGGACATCGGCTTTTTCTGCCAGGGCAATGACTTTACCCGCGGACTCGACACCTGCCACCATCACTTCAGGTCGACGTGCCAGCACAGGCGCCACATTCGAAGGTCGCGTAGCCAGGGAAATCATGCCGGCGCCGCAGCGGAGCGCTGCCTCGGAGGTCATGAGCGCAGCGCCTCCAGTGCCCTCATCCCCTCCAATGACCAACACATGGCCGAAGTTGCCCTTGTGCGAGCTGCGCTTACGCGGCTTAAGCTTGGGCAGATTACGGGGCGCCAGGCGTTGCGCCATGGCATCGGCAGGATTCTGGGGTTCCTCAACCAGGGCGGCAAACTCGATACTGCCGCAGTAGTCAGGCCCATTGCCTGTCAACAGGCCAAGCTTGAGACCGATAAAGGTAATGGTAAGGTTGGCTTTGACGGCTTGATCCTTGACAAAGCCTGTATCAGCGTTGAGCCCCGAGGGAATATCGACGGCCACGACCGGAAGGTCGCAGCTATTGATCTGCTCGATGGCCTTGGCATACGGCTCACGTACCTCGCCGGAAAAGCCGGTACCCAGCAGGGCGTCCACTACAACGCCTGTCAGCTTTACGCCCGCTCGCCAAGGCTCCGGGTTGATACCGGTACCCTTGGCCTCCATATATGCCTTGGCCGCATCGCCTTCGAGCTTTTCAGGGTCGCTCAGGTAATACACGTTTACCGGCCAGCCACTCCGCTGAGCAAGCGAGGCGATTAGATAACCGTCTGCGCCATTGTTACCGCCCCCGGCAAAAACAGTCAGTGCACCGGCATCGGGCCAGCGTTGACGCAGGGACCGCCAGGCGGCTCGCGCGGCACGGTGCATAAGTTCGAAACCGGAAGTACCCGATTCGATCAGACGCGCGTCGAGCGCTCGTACCTGCGCAGCGCTATAGAGGGAAAGCGGCAGTTCGTCGTGCATGCGATACCAAGCTCCAAGGTCTGGCAAAATAGGTTCTCGTCAGTAACTTAAACACGTCATGTCTTCTTACGCACTCGATCTCGATACGCTAGCAGCCTCCATCAAGGAATGGGGTCGCGAGCTGGGCTTTCAGCAGACCGGCATTACCGGTGTAGCGCTGGGCGACCACGAAGCGTACCTCGAGCGCTGGCTGGCCGCGGGCTATCACGGCGAGATGGACTATATGGCCGCACACGGGCAAAAACGTTCGCGCCCGGACGAACTGGTGCCAGGTACGCTACGGATCGTTTCGCTTCGTATGGATTATCTGCCGGGCGATACCGACATGGCGAAGCGACTGGCGGACCCTGCACACGCCTATATCTCTCGCTACGCTCTGGGCCGCGATTATCACAAACTGATCCGCAAACGGCTGCAACAGCTGGCCGAACGTATTCAAGCCGCGATTGGCCCGTTCGGCTACCGTGCATTCGTCGACAGCGCCCCTGTGCTTGAGAAAGCGCTGGCGGAAAAGGCCGGCCTGGGCTGGATCGGCAAGAACACGCTGGTGCTCAACCGCAAGGCAGGCAGTTATTTCTTTCTGGGAGAACTCTTTACCGACCTACCCTTACCTGTCGATGAGCCTCATCCCAGCAATCACTGTGGCCGATGCAGCGCCTGCATGGATATCTGTCCGACACAGGCGTTCGTTGCCCCCTATGTACTGGATGCGCGGCGCTGCATTTCCTACCTGACGATCGAGTTCAAGGGCTCGATTCCCGAGGAACTGCGCCCGTTGATCGGCAACCGGGTCTTTGGCTGCGATGACTGCCAGATTGTCTGCCCCTGGAACCGATTCGCCAAACCCACCGCGCAACCGGACTTCCAGCCACGGCATAACCTGGACAACAGTGATCTGGTGACGCTATTTCGTTGGACGGAAGACGAATTTCTAAGCCGTACGGAGGGTTCGCCCTTGCGCCGGGCAGGCTACGAGCGCTGGCTGCGCAACCTGGCGGTGGCGCTGGGCAACGCGCCTACCAGCATTCCGGTGGTCGAAGCATTGAAGGTGCACCAGCAACACCCATCCCCACTTGTACGTGAACATGTGGAGTGGGCGCTGGGTCGTCACGGCTATGCCTAGACCTTGATGAAATGCTTGCGGTAGTAGCGCAGCTCCTCAATGGAGTCACGGATATCGTCCAACGCCAGATGACTGCCGGTCTTCTTTACGCCATCACGGACATGAGGAGCCCATCGCGCCGCCAGCTCTTTCAGGGTTGAAACATCCAGGTTGCGATAGTGGAAATAGGCTTCCAGCTGCGGCATGTGCCGATAAAGAAAGCGGCGGTCCTGGCAAATGCTGTTTCCGCAAATAGGCGACTTGCGCGCCGGCACCCACTGCTCGAGGAAGGCCAGGGTCTGGCGCTCGGCCTCCGCCATGCTGATGGTGCTTTCGCGGACCCGCTGGGTCAGGCCTGACTGGCCGTGCTGACGTGTGTTCCACTCGTCCATGCCGTTCAGAATCTCGTCCGGCTGATGAATCGCGATGACCGGACCTTCGGCCAAGGTGTTCAGCTCACTGTCCGTCACGATGGTGGCCATTTCTATGATCACATCGTTTTCCGGATCCAGGCCGGTCATTTCGAGGTCGATCCAGATCAGGTTCTGGTCATTCTGCATGGCAATACTCCTTAAGCAATGCAGGCAGTTTAGCGGAATAAATACAGCTCGGCTGGCCTTGCGCCACGCCGTCAGCGTTGCCAGATGAGAATTTTTGACTGGCGCCAGTCATTCAGCTCGATGACCTGCCGGGGAGGCACACCCGGAATCTCGAACGTGTTGCTGACAAACAGCGCACCCGGACGCATTTCGGCCTGCGCTTTTTTCCATAGGTCAGGCATTGGGGCGGGCGAGAGAAAACAGTAGACGACATCGTATTCAGCCAGATCGACTTTCCAGAGGCTCTGATAACGAATCCGACAGTTACGCCGCGGTAGGCAGCGCAGCCAGGAGAGCAGAAAACTCATCGGCGCGGTCTCGACGCCCGTAAAATGGCTCTTAGGGTGTAAACGCGACAGATAGACGAGCGTTCCGGCCAGACCGCTTCCCAGGTCGATGAAAGACACCTTGTCTGATCGTTCAGCTATCAGCTCACTGAGCTTTCGCTGTGTCTCATGCCCGGTCAGATAGAGCGGAACCCGTTCGGTCAGGCTGTTCCAGTTCAAGAGCAGAATAACGAAAAATCCTGCGAGAAAGACCCAACCGGGAATGGCATAACCGGCGAAGGCAACCAGGGCTGGTACGAAAGCCAGATTGATGAAGAGCCACCAACGGTGCAGGCCCATCCACTGCCCAAGCGCTGCGGCCAGGACCCCTTGCAGGCACGCCGCACCGATCAACGGTGCGCGGTAATGGAGCGTAACCAGACCAACCTGTAGAACAATCCAGGTAACAAGCAGTGCAAGCACCTGCACCAGTAATGCAAGGATAGCGGGATATCGGCGGCGTAAGGTGTCGAGCATATGGCCAAGTCATAACAGCGGATAATGCTGTGCAGTCTAGCCAAGATCCGACCGCTGGACGATCTCTGCCCCGGCAGACGAACCGCCTGTTAGACTTTATCTTTACTTCAGGTTTATCGAGCTACTTAATGGCCAAACGCCACCTCACTCGCCGGCAAAGCTGGCGTATTGAAAAGATTCAGACCGAACGTGCGGCTCGCGCCGAGCGTCGGGAGTCCCGGTTGATCGAAGAGCTTGAGGGTGGCGACCTGGGCCCGGAGTTGACGGGTCGGATCATTGCCCACTTTGGTGTACAGGTAGAGGTGGAGGGCGAAGACGGCCAGCTCCAGCGCTGCCACTTGCGCGCCAACCTGCCAGCCCTGGTGACGGGAGACAGGGTAGTCTGGCGGGCGGGTAATCAGGGCATTGGCGTTATCGTCGCCCAGCTGCCTCGAATTTCGGAGCTGTGCCGTCCCGACATGCGGGGTGTCCTGAAGCCAGTTGCGGCCAACGTCGATCGATTGATCATTGTATTTGCGCCGATTCCCGAGCCCCACAGCAACCTGATCGACCGCTATCTGGTCGCAGCCGAGCATGCCAGCATTCAGCCTATTCTACTGTTGAACAAGGCTGATCTGATCGATGAAAGTAATGCCGAGCGGATGGATAACCTGCTGGGCATCTACAACAACCTGGGCTACCCCTTGCTCGAAGTATCGGCGTTGAACGGCCTAAGCCTGGACAAGCTGAAAGAGACGCTCGATGGACACATCAGTGTTTTCGTAGGGCAGTCCGGTGTAGGCAAATCATCGCTGGTAAACGCCTTGCTGCCGGGCGTGGACACGCGTGTCGGGGCTTTGTCCGAGATAACTGGCAAAGGAACGCATACGACCACCACTGCCCGCCTGTTCCACTTCCCGGGCGGTGGCGATCTGATCGACTCACCCGGTATCCGCGAGTTCGGCCTGGGTCATGTAAGCCGTCAGGATGTGGAAGCCGGCTTTATCGAGTTCGCCGACCTTATCGGGCATTGCCGCTTCCGTGACTGTAAGCACGACCGGGAGCCGGGCTGTGCTTTTCTAGCGGCGCAGGAAGAGGGACGAATTCACCCTCAACGCATGGCCAGTTACCGTCACATTATCGCCAGCCTGCCCGAACCTGAGTACTAGGTCCGGGCAGACCCTCTTTACCGCTAGGGCTTAGGCGGCGGGCTCATTTGCAGAGCACCGTCGTCGAAGGCATTGATTTCCTTCTTCAGGTCGATGCCCTTGAGCGGGTTGGCCAGATTACTCGTAGCCTTCACGCTACCGGGGCTATCGGTCGAGGCACCCGTGTCGCTGCCTGCCGGAGCCTGGCCCGGAGTCGCGGTCGGCGGGGTATCGGCTTGGCCGCCATTGTCACCCTCGATGGCCTTCTGAGCCTTCTTGGTCAGAACAACAATGTCGATACGACGGTTGACCGGGTCGAGCGGGTCCTTGCGATCGAACAGTGCCGACGAGGCATACCCTACTACACGGGCCACCTGGTTCTCTGGGTAACTACCTGCCACCAGCGCTCGACGGGCCGCATTGGCACGAGCAGCCGACAATTCCCAGTTGCCGTAGTACCCCTTCCCTACGAACGGCTTGGCATCGGTGTGACCGCTGATGCTGATCTTGTTCGGAACTTCCCTGATCGTATCCGCCATGGCCAGCAGGATATTCTCGAAGTACATCTTCAGCTCAGCACTGCCCGAGTCGAACATCGGCCGATTTTCCGCATCGACGATCTGGATACGCAGGCCGTCCTGAGTGATCTCGAGCAGGATCTGATCCTTGAAACGCTGCAGATCCGGGTTATCGTTGATCTTGTTCTGCAATTCCTGCAGGAGCAGTTGCAGGCGCTCCTTGTCGATCTTCTCCGCGATGTTCTCGGCCTGCTGAGCATCAATGCCGCCCGCATCAGCCGGACTCGGCTTGGTAGTCTGGTCGATCTGTTCCTCATCAGTGCTATCAGGTGAATCCGGCGTCTTGGGGTCATTTTCCATCGTCGGGTTCAGCGTCTGATTGGGAGACGGTGTTGGCGTACCGCCAAGGTCGATCACATAAGGACTTCCGCTTTCCGTAAACCCGATCGGGTCCTGAAAGTAGCCTGAAATGGCGATCCGCTGCTCGGGAGTGGTCGAAATCAACAGCCACATCACCAGGAAGAACGCCATCAGGGCTGTCATGAAGTCGGCGAAGGCAATCTTCCAGGCGCCGCCATGGTGCCCGCCTTCAACTTTCTTGACGCGCTTTATGATAATGGGCTGGTTGTTATCCATGACGGCTTAACCTCACGCGCCGCGCATTGCTTGCTCAAGCTCGATGAAGCTTGGGCGATGGGCGGGATACAGGACTTTACGACCGAACTCGACAGCCACGGTTGGCGGCATGCCCGATGCGGAAGCAACCAGGGTGGCCTTGATGGACTCGAGAACGTTCAGTTCTTCCTTGGCGTCATGCTCGAGCGAGGCAGCCAAGGGTGCAAAGAAGCCGTAGGACGCCAGAATACCCAGGAAAGTACCTACCAGGGCAGTACCTACGCTCGCACCAATCTTGATGGTGTCCCCTTCGGCCAACAGGCCCATGGTAATTACGATACCCAGTACCGCTGCCACAATACCCATGGCTGGCATACCGTCGGCGATCTTGGCTACGGCATGAGAGGGGTGCTCAAGGTCAGCCTTGGTGCTGTTCAGCTCCATGTCGAATAACCCTTCCAATTCGTGCGGAGCCATATTGCCAGACGACATCAGACGCAGATAATCAGTGATGAAGGCTGTCATCCGTGCATCTTTGAGGATGGCTGGGTATTTGCTGAAGATTGGGCTTTCGTTAGGCTCTTCAATATCGCCCTCGATGGACATCATGCCCTCACGACGGCTCTTGTTGAGGATTTCGTAGAGTAGCTTGAGCACGTCCAGGTAGTACGCATGAGTGAAGCGATGACCAAACATGGACAAAGACTTCTTAAACACGATCTTGAAGGTGCTGCCCGAGTTGGCCTGTAAAAAGGCACCCAACGAAGCGCCACCAATCGTCAGCACTTCGTAAGGATGCACGAGAGCCATGATACTGCCGCCCGATAGCACGAAGCCTGCGAGTATGCTACCGATGACAACGATAATGCCGATGATCTTGACCATGATTTTCAAACACTTCTAGTTAAACAAGGGCCCACAAAGAGGCTGCTGATTTAGTTATCGGATAATCTGCGCCAGACTGTAGGTATTTCTGTAAGCCATTCATGCGAGCTCTCTATGTCCATTACTACCGCTCGTCCAAATACGCTCGACGCCTGGCTGAAAAGGCTGGAAAGCGTACGTTTATCCGTACCCCAGGAAGTCAAGGAAGATGTCCGCAGGGCTCTGGCCAATGGCAACAAGACCGTTCCTGAAATTGCCGAGGTGGCGCTTCAGTCACCGATCCTGTCGCTGGTGCTGCTAAGGGAGTCCAATCGAAGCCAGCTTGGCCGGGAGAATCCTGCGGTTTCGCTGGAAGTAGCCTTGAGCCGGCTCGGGCTGGGTCCTACTGAGTACCTGTTATCGGCACTTCCGTCGGAAGCTAAAGAGAAATACTCGCCAGCCCTTTCGCAGCTCTTGTTGATCAGCGAACACGCCATGGCGCAGGCCAATGGCCTCTTCGGCAATACCCTGGCTCGCCTGCGCCAGGAGGTTCGTCTCTCTACGCTTCTGTTCCTGGCGCCCGTGTGGCCACTGGCTCAGGCTTATCCAGAACTCTGGGAAGAATGGGAGCAGCGGGTACTGGGCAACAACGAGCCGGCCATCACGGTCGAGCAGGAGCTGCTTGGCGTACCCCTTCTGGACCTGTGCCTGACCCTAGCCGAGCGCTGGAGCCTGCCCGCCTGGGTTGTAGACGGATATCGCCTGCTGGTGAAGGACCGTCGCCGCCTGGTCAAGGCGCTGCACATTGCCCACAACGATGCCCATCCTCTTCAGCAGCAACAGCGCCTGGATGAGGACTTGCCGCTACGTCGGTGGCTCACCCAGCCCGGCAACACAATTCTGTTGGCGAATGGCCTGGCCGTGGCCGCCCACCAGAGCTGGAGCAACCCGCACATCCTCCGCTGGCAACGGCTGGTCGGCCTCTATATGCATGAGTCACTGGATCATATTCAGCAGGTCACCCATCAGGCCGCCGCGCAGCATGCTCGCCAACAGTTCATTCCAGGCCTTTGGCATCCGGCCGAAGCCCTGATCTGGCCCTGGGATGCAAGACGCCTGCACTCAAACAGGAAGGCCGCGCCTGACACCCAATCAGCCGCGGCCAATAACCAAACGCCAGGCGATGGGCTGGACGCATGGCGCCGATATTGTGCCGAACTGGTAAAGACGCCCAGTTCCTTTAGCAACGGCATCCAGCTGACGGCTTGCGCCAGGGATGCCTTGGCGGCAACCGGCCTGCCACGCCTGCTCCTGTTGACACCCGATGCGGACCAAACAGTGCTCATGGCCCAAGGCATCCATGGCCTGCCCGAGGCAGCCAAGGGGCTTCAGCTGCCTATCAACAATCATCCCCTGCTGCGCAAGCTGATGAGCGATCCCGCCCAACTTCGTATTACCCCGGAGAACAGCGCTCAGTTTCGCCCTCACCTGCCTGGTAATCTGCAAGCCCTGTTTCCACACTCACACATGGTGCTGCGCTCGATGGGCAACAAAGGTCGCGTTTCGATGCTGGCTATCATTGACAACGGAGGCGAGCCGTTTTCCGAGCGCGACCAGCAGGCTATCAATAAAACTGTCACCTGCATCGAGCGTGGCGTGACGAGTTACGCCCAACGACTCACATGATCGCTACAATCGAACCCATGATTTCAGACCGGATGACCTGATATGTCCTTTACAGACCTGCCGCTCGTGATCGAGCCTGCCGACCTTGCCGCCCGCCTCGACACGCCGGAGCTGATTCTGGTCGATCTATCCAGCGCTGCGCATTATGCCGAGGGGCATGTGCCCGGCGCCCACTTCATTGCGCCCCAGCGTACACAATTGGGCAAACCTCCAGCGCCAGGGCTTCTCCCTGAAAAAGCCGACCTGGAAATGTTGTTCAGCGAACTGGGCCATCGCCCTGAGGCCGTTTATGTCGTGTATGACGACGAAGGCGGTGGCTGGGCAGGACGGTTCATCTGGTTGCTGGATGTGATCGGTCATCACCGCTACCATTACCTTAACGGCGGCCGTCATGCCTGGATCGAAGCGGGCCTGCCATTGACGCAGGATGTGCCACCGCCGGTGGATACGCCGGTTAACCTCACGCTGCATGATGAGCCTACTGCAACGCGTGAGTATCTGCAGAGCCGCTTGGGTGCGGAAGATCTGGCCATCTGGGATGCACGCGGGCCACAGGAATATCGAGGCGAAAAAGTCCTGGCAGCCAAGGGCGGGCATATCCCGGGCGCCATCAATTTCGAGTGGACGGCCGGCATGGACCCGGCACATAGCCTGCGTATCCGCAGCGATATGGCCGAAACACTTAATGCCTTGGGGATCACGCCCGATAAGGAAGTGATTACCCATTGCCAGACGCACCACCGCTCGGGATTTACCTATCTGGTCGCCAAGGCGCTGGGCTACCCCCGAATCAAGGGTTATGCCGGCTCCTGGGGAGAATGGGGAAATCATCCGGATACACCGGTCGAACGCTGATAGCGGGTTTCCAGCGGCGAGCCGAATGGCTGTACAATGAAACGAGAACCGGGTCACAGCAATCTGACCCGGCCTTTTCTGTTTTGCCTTGTCTGGCCTCGCCCGCGGGTTCACGCTTCATATATTGCCGCTCAAGGACACACCATGAATTTGAAAGACCGCCTGTTCATTCTTAGCCAGCACGTACTGCCTCATCACTTCCTTTCACGGTTGATTGGCGGCTTCGCCGAGTGCCGGATGCCTTGGTTCAAGAATGCCCTGACGGCATGGTTTGCCCGTCGCTACGACGTGGATATGCGCCAGGCTCAGGTCGAAGACCTGACGGCATACGAAAACTTCAATGCATTCTTTACCCGCAGCTTAAAGCCAGATGCACGTCCGCTACCGGAAGATCCGACAGCCATTGTTAGCCCGAGCGACGGCGAAGTCAGCCAGATCGGTCAGGTCGAGCATGGCCGTATTTTTCAGGCCAAGGGGCATAGCTACAGTCTGCTGGAGCTTGTAGGTGGTGATGCCCAACGGGCTGCACCGTTCATGGGTGGATCGTTCGCGACGATCTACTTATCGCCCAAGGACTATCACCGCGTACACATGCCCATTTCCGGCACGCTGAAAGAGATGGTGTATGTGCCCGGGCGAATCTTTTCGGTCAATCACCTGACCGCCGAGAACGTTCCGGAATTGTTTGCCCGCAATGAACGTGTCGTGTGCATCTTCGATACCGAACGCGGTCCGATGGCCATGATTCTGGTCGGTGCCATGATCGTGGCCAGTATCGAGACCGTTTGGGCCGGTATGGTGACACCACCCAAGCGCATGTTGAAAACAACACGTTACGACGAAGCGGCACGTGCGCTCATTCATCTGGAAAAAGGTGAAGAAATGGGCCGTTTCAAGCTGGGCTCCACGGTTATCGTCCTGTTTGGCCCTGATCAAGTGAACTGGGCTCAGGAGCTAGGCGCCTTCAGCACGGTCAATATGGGACAGCAGATTGGCTCGCCCAAGGTCGCCGAGGTTATCGAGCCTCTGTTGGGAGACGTCTGACACCTGCGACACAGGGACGCTAGCCCGATACCGCTGGCGTCCAGTAGTTGAATATTGGGGATAATGACTGTTATCGCCGCTCAGTCTGGAGAACCGACAGTCAATGGATAGTAAAGGCCCTCAGCAGTTGCTGCGGGTACCGACGCCCACGCAGCGGAGCCTTACGTTCTGCGAAGCCAGCCCCGCCGGATTGAAACGCTGGCTGGACCAATTGCCGCGAGCAAAGCTCGGGGAAGTGGCGCGTCTGTTGTACCAGGGGATGCTGGAAATCAACCAGCTGATCCAGTCGAACGATCAACGTCTGCGCATGCTTGAGTTATTGCGACCGGAAGTGAACCGGACGTGTGTCATGCTCGAACGCCATGTTCTTGACCAGCCCATTGTGCTGGACGAGCGCTCACGCAAGGTAGCCAACCTGTGTCAGGCGCTACAGAACCATATGGCGGCAGGCTACAAGTTGGTGGTGGTCGACGAACTCAATACGCCCTCGCGTGATCGGGCCAGCCTGTTGCCATTGGCCCTACAGCGCGCCATGAAAGGCCTTTACGGCCCGCTGATTCGCGCAGCCCAATTGTATACCCCAGCAGCCGATCATCTCTGGCTGGAGCTGCATCAGCTCTTCCAGATCGCCCTGCGTCTCAACCTGCAGGGCCAGCGTGTACGGGACGACCTACTGACGCGCCCTGACGGCCAGAGTTTGCAGGAGGCCTATGCTGTCCCGCTGTTATTTGGGGCAGCGCGGTGTAACCAGATGCGCCAGCGTCAGATTGCCCAGCTGGTCGAGTACCTCGATCAATGGGCAAATCTCGTGCAGATAAAACCCGCTGACCAGCCAGGCGTACTGTTTGTAGTCGCACCTCAGATCGATGCGCCGCCACGTTACCGAACCCTCCTCAAGGAGGCCAGCCTGAGCGGCCTGCTAGGCCTGTCAACACAGGTATTGGTCAGCCAGATTTCTGATTATCTGGCATTGCCACCGGAGGAGCGCAGCCGTGCACGCCTGCCAGTGCAGCCGGACATCAGCACGGACCTGCTGCAACACCTGCGCGCGGCATGGGGGCAGGAATCCGACCGGGCCTTTCAGCGCACCCCGGGTCAAGGACGCCTGGAGATCTGCATTGGCATGAGTGCGCTGCACTATCACCTTTCGGGTCGCGTAGCCTTTGCCCAGACGCTCAACCTGCCGGAACCGCCCAAGTCCAAGCCGGACTTTGCCCCGGCCGAGAAGACGTCGGATGTATGGTCACTGGCCTTCGATGCCGAGCACAATACAAGTTTGGACGCGCATGAGGAAATCCACTACGACACGCCTGTGGATGTGAAAAGCGAACAGATTGAGCTGGATAAAACCTACCCCCTCTTCTCGCTGCCCATCGTCAATCACAGTCCGGGCGGCTACTGCGTCAGCTGGCCTGGGGAAGTGCCGGACCAACTGCAAGCGGGTGAAGTGCTGGGGCTGCGCGGCCTGAACGAGAACAGCTGGGGGATTGCAGTCATTCGCTGGATACGCCAGGTCCCTGGCAGCGGTACCCAGATGGGCGTCGAGCTGTTGGCGCCTACGGCTCGCCCCTGTGGATTGCAGCTGCTTCGCAAGACCGAGCAACACAGCCAATATCTGAGAGGCCTGCTGCTTCCAGAAATCAAGGCCATAGACCAGTCTCCCTCTCTCGTTGCCCCGCGTCTGCCCTTCCAAGAAGGCAGCAAGATTCAGATCAATCAGAAGGGAGTCGAGCAACAAGGCATGCTGACAAGGCGTCAAAATGCTACCGTTAGCTTCAGCGTCTTCGAATACCGTCTGCTGGAGCAGGCGCGACCGACGCCAGAAACACCCAGGCCGGGAAGCCAGGGACCGTCCTCCAACACAGAGGACGATTTTGACTCCTTATGGAAGTCTCTGTAGATTCCAGCCTCTTCGATTATTAACCGCTTTAACTGTCCGGGTTCATACGTAGACCTATGGCTATCGAAAAGAAGACCATCCGCCTGCTCATTGTTGAGGAGTCACAGAATGAAGCCGAGCGACTGGTAAGTCTGTTTCGAAATGCGGGCTGCGCAACCCGGGCACAGTGCGTCACAGAGCCGGACGAGCTGGCCACTGCACTTCAGCAGAGTTGGGACCTGCTCATTGCGGCGCCCAACTGTGAAGAGCTTTCTCCTCACGAGGCGCTCAAGACCATCAAGCGCCAGGCCAAGGATATTCCGGTTATCCAGCTGGTCGACCCTGAAGAGCCCGACGCGATTACCCAGGCTTTACTGAATGGGGCTCAGGATGCCGTTCCGCTGGGTGAAGACGAACGACTCGTGCTCGTATCCCGGCGCGAGATTGGCAATCTGGAAGTGCGGCGTGCCTATCGCACCGCCGAACTAGCCCTGCATGAAGCAGAAAAGCGATGCCAATTACTTTTGCAAAGCTCCGAAGATGCCATCGCCTATGTCCATGACGGGATGCATGTTCATGCCAATCCCATTTACCTGCAGCTATTCGGGTATACGGATGTGGAAGAACTGGAAGGGATGCCGGTCATTGATCTGGTGGCAAGCGATGATCAGCAGGCGTTTCGCGATTTTCTCAAGCAATACTCCAACGATCCCGAAGCCAACGGCACAGCCCGATTCCTCTGCCAGGGCTTGCGCGCCGATGGCTCTACCTTCACGGCGGACATGAGCTTCTCTCCAGCCACCTACGAAGATGAGCCCTGCATTCAGGTTGTCATCCGTGACGGCAACCAGAACGATGCCGAGCTGGAAGAAAAGTTGCGGGAAGCCACCAGCGTAGACCCTGTCACCGGCCTGCTGAATCGCACCCGGCTTGTAGAGGCGCTGGAAGCGGAAATGGAGAAAGTGGTCCAGCACGGTCAGACAGCCAGCTTCGCCTACCTGCAGCTGGACCGGTACGCGGCCATCCTCGCTGAAATCGGCATTTCCGACATTGATGCGCTGCTGGCCGCCCTGGCCAACCAGCTGAAAGAGCACTTCGCACCGCCAGCACTGCTTGCACGGTTCAGCGACGATGCATTTGCCGTCCTGGTTCAGGGCAGCACTGCCGAGCAGCTTGAAAGCCGCCTGAAACCACTGCTCCGTCAAGCGGTGTCACAGCCTATCGAAATCAACAAGCGGGCCTTGCAACCCTCCTATTCCATTGGCTTGACGGCTCTTGATGAGCAGACCGTCAATGCGCACGAAATCATGGACCGCGCTCACCGCTGCGCCCTGGCGATTGCTAAACAGGGCGGTAATGCCATCAAACGATACGACCCGGCAGAAGAACTGGCCGCAGCAGCCAGCCGAGGCAGCCTGATTGCCATTGTGCAACAGGCGCTGGAACAGAGCCGTTTCCGCCTGCTCTTCCAGCCACTCATCAGCCTGCGTGGTGACAGCCGCGAGCACTATGAAGTGCTGCTCCGCCTGAACAATACTCAGAACGAAGAAGTACCGCCGGCCGAGTTCTTCCGGGTAGCGGAAGAAAGCGGACTAAGTGCAAAGATAGACCGATGGGTAATCCATAACGCCATCAAGGTATTGGTCGACCACCGCGCCCGTGGGCACGATACCTGCCTGTTCATTCACCTGTCCGCCGCCTCGCTACAGGACGCAAGACTCCTGCTCTGGCTGCAGGCGGCCTTGCAGGCCGCTCGCTTACCGTCTGAATCCCTGATCTTCCAAATTAGCGAGGCCAATGCTCTGGCTCACCTCAACCAGACCAAGATCATGGCCAACGGCCTGAAAAAGCTGGGGCATCGCGTCACTCTGGGTCAATTCGGCTGTGCATTGGCGCCGTTCAATATTCTCAAGCAGGTTCCAATCGATTTCCTCAAGGTAGACGGCTCGTTTGTCCGCGACCTGGGCAATCCGGAAAACCAGGAAACGCTGAAAAACCTCATTAGCGGCATTCAGGAACACAAAAAGCTGTGCATCGTGCCGTTCGTTGAAAACGCCACGATCCTCGCAACGCTCTGGCAGTCCGGTGTGAATTACATCCAGGGTTACTACCTGCAGGAACCCAGCCAGGCAATGAACTATGAATTCGTCGCGGACGAATAAGCGACAGACATGAAAAAGCCGGCAATAGCCGGCTTTTCTTTCAGCGCCTGATCAAAGCACGTGGTCTCGGTCTCTGACACCCAGCAGATACAGCACGCCATCCAAACCCAGTGTTGTAATTGACTGGCGCGCCGACTGACGCACAAGCGGCTTGGCGCGAAAGGCAACGCCCAACCCGGCCAGACCCAGCATAGGCAAGTCGTTTGCCCCATCCCCTACGGCAATGGTCTGTTCAAGGCTCAGCCCTTCCTTCATGGCCAGTTCACGCAGCAGATCGGCCTTGCGCTGCGCGTCCACAATGGGCTCTACCGCCACACCGGTCACCTTGCCGTCCACTGTTTCCAACTCGTTGGCATAGACATAATCGATGCCCAGCCGAGCCTGGATCTGACGGGCAAAGTAAGTAAAACCGCCGGACAGGATGGCGGTCTTGTATCCCAATCGCTTGAGCTCGGAAAACAGTCGCTCGGCGCCTTCGGTCAGACGCAGCCCTGCACCGATGTCTTCGAGTACCGTTTCAGGCAGGCCGTTGAGCAGGGCGAGTCGCTCCTTGAAGCTGGCCCTGAAATCGAGCTCACCGCGCATGGCTCGCTCGGTGATGGCGGCAACCCGCTCTCCGATACCAGCGGCCTTGGCCAGCTCATCAATGACTTCCGCCTGGATCAATGTTGAATCCATGTCGAATACGGCCAGTCGCCGATGGCGGCGGAACAGCGTGTCAGCCTGAAATCCGATATCCATCTCAAGGTTCTGGGTCGCAGTGAAAAAGGCAGCCTTGAGCCCCTCCAGATCCTGCGGCTCACCCGCCAGCGTGAATTCCAGCGCAGCACGCTCCCTGGCGTCAGGTGCCGACAGCCGCTCGATACGCTCAATGGTCATACCGTGGGACTCGACAAGTTCGCTCACATGTTGAACCTGGTGGGCGTCCAGCTGGCGTCCCATGAGCGTCAGGATATGGCGAGGAGCCAACTCGTTGGCCTGCCACGCGGCATAAGCCTCTGCATCCAGAGCAGCCAGGTGCACTCTGGCCCCCACGGCCGCAGCGCGTAGTTCGAGCGCTTCACCCAAGGCAGCGGCATCAGCGCCTTCGGGCAACTTGATGAGCAACGCAAGTGTTACGGCCCCCTGCACACGACTCTGACGAATATCCAGCAACGCTGCGCCTGACTCGGCCACTACGCTCGTCAATGCAGCACTCAAGCCGGGGCCGGCATACCCGGTGCTGGTAATGAGAAGAATGTCTCGCAAGGCGCAGCCTCCACCAAGGGGTCAAAAACTCGATTCTACCTGTTTCCGAAAACGGTGCAGAACCACCCATACGCAGACGAGTGGTTGACGGACTCGGTTAGTACGCTTTAACGACCTCTGGTCGCTGGTTATACTTCGCTCCACATTTTTGCCCAAAGAATTCACCAGTGACCCGGCACGCGACCGTCAAGCCCGACAATTTCTTCGTTCTGCTGTTTCGTGCAATGCGCCAGCGCCGTGTTCCTATCGCGCTCCGCATTGTTTCCCATAGCCTTATTCTCGTCATCGCCGCCCTGGTGATCTATGCCGTTGTCGTGGCCTTGCAGTTCCGGCATGCCATGCAGCAACAGGCCGATGCCGTAGGTCAGACGCTGGTTACCCAGACGGCCGCCTCAGCGACGGAGCTGCTGGTATCCAACGATACGCTGAGCCTCAACGTGCTCTTGGGCAATCTGGCGCGTAATCCGCTGGTTGCCCATGCGGCAGTGTTCAGCCCGGATAATCGTGTACTGGCCGAAGCAGGCACCCGCCCGACGCGCAATCTTCTGGGCGAGGCGGAAGGCATCTACTCCACATCAATCAAGTTTCAAGACGTGACCACTGGCCAGCTGCGTATCAGTCTGGACATGAATCAGTTCCAGCAACCCATGGTGATCAGCCTGCAAAACATGGGATTGTTGGCGCTTATCCTGTTAATGCTGACTCTGATTCTCAGCCTTCGCCTGGGCCGCAACATTTCCACGCCCCTGCTGGAGCTGCGCGTCTGGCTGCGTGACCCGGATGATCCGGCTCCCAGCGTTGGTCGTCAGGATGAAATTGGTGACTTGGCACGTCAGCTCCAGGCGCGGTTGGTCCCGGAAAAACCCAAACCGGCACCGGTTAAACCGTCCAAGAAAGCTAAGGCAGCAGCTCCGGTAGAAGGCGACGAGGACAACCCGTTCCTCGATGAAAGCGCCGGTATCAAGGTTCGCTCCACCTCACCACGCAAGGCTGCCGCAGCCGCTAAGAAACCGGCCAAAGCACCGGTGACTACCGAAGACGGTGACGACGAGTTCGACGAAGACGCCTTTGCCGATGTCATGCCGGACGAGGCAGAAAACGAAGTTGTAGAGACAGCGGCAGCCGCCGAGCCCGTTACACCGGCCATGGCGTCAGAACCCGACATCGTTTCCAGCGCGGTACTGGCGATCCAGCTCGGGTCTCAAGAGCAGTTACGCAAGCTGCCCCGTGCGCGCCTGGTCAGTCTTCTGGAGCGTTACAGGGATTGCCTGGAGCAGGCCACCTCGCTGTACAAGGGTGAACTGCATAGCCTCATCGATGGCGGCAGCCTGATCCTTTTCCACGAAACCCAGGGCGAAGATGATTATCTGACTCATGCCTTGTGCTGCGGTGAAATCATGCGAGCGCTAGGCCATGCCCTTCAGGTCGAAGTAGCCGACAGCGGGATCACGCTGCAGCTGCAGCTGGGTCTGACGCAGGGCGAACGTCTGGTGAACCTGAAGCTGCCCGAGCTGCTCAATAACGATACGGTCCGGAACGCTATCGCACTCAGTCGGCACAGTCGCAACCTGCTCCTGGTCGAGCACAGCATCGCCGATGATGAACTGCTGCGCCAGCGTGCCCGAATCCGCTCTATTGCGAGTCCAGAAGGTGCCAGCTGTGTCGAACGCCTGCTTGAACCCTATTCGTCTACCCTTGAACGCCATCTGGTTCGTCTCGAATCCCGTTAAAGCCGGCACACGCCGGCTGGCGGCCCGCATCCATCAGGGCCGTTCCCTCTGGATGGTAAGGCCGCCCTATCGGGCGACCCGAGCGCTTCTTCCCCTGGGGCTCGCCATGAGCCTCGTAATTCTTCCCGCCCCTTTCGCTCAGGCAGCCGAGATCCGTCTGCCGGATGGCTCGGTCTACCACGGCGATGTGGAGCGCGGACGCCTGCAAGGTGAGGGGCGCCTCGATTGGGCCAATGGCAACTGGCTGCGGGCCTCGTTCAGAGACGGCCTGGCCGAAGGCCTGGGCGAGCGGTTTTTTGTGGATGGCACCCGCTATCGAGGCCGCTTTCACCATGGCCTCTATGAAGGCCAGGGGCAGCTGACCTCCCCCAGCGGACGTTACGAAGGCTCCTTCCACCGGGGGATGTACCATGGCAAAGGGGTCTTGGAGTCCAATGACGGCTGGCGTTACGAAGGTGATTTCTTCGAGGGCCGCATGCAGGGCCGCGGCGCGCGGACTGAAAGCGACGGCAGTCAATATAACGGCATTTTCACGGATGGCCGCCTGAACGGCAGAGGTCAATGGGTCGATCAGGAAGGCAATCTGTACGAAGGCAACTTTGTTGACAGTGCTTTCTCCGGCCAGGGTCGCTATCAAAGCGTAGATGGTAATGTCTGGGAAGGGTCCTTCCAGAAAGGGGAAATGACCGGCCAAGGCAAGTACCATGGCAGCGATGGCAGCCGTTACAGCGGCAGCTTCAAAAGCTGGCAGTACCATGGGCTGGGGCAATACACCGAGGCAGACGGCAGCGTGTATATCGGTGACTTCCTGAACGGCCAGTTCGATGGCAATGGCACCTACACCCATGCCGATGGGCGCCGCGAAAGCGGGCTCTGGAGCGAAGGCCAGTTCATCCGCAGCGATGACGGTGTTTACCAACCTGACCCCATGGAAGTTGCGCTACTGGAACAAGGCGAGCGCCTGGGTCAGGAACTCAATAACGTCCGTCCCTCTACGGCCAGTACCGAGCTTTACGGTATTACTCTAGCAGGCGATGGCGATCAGCGCGTGTTTCAACGTGAAGCCGATTATGTCGCCAAGCTGATGGTCAATCGTTTTAATGCCCGTAGCGTGGTTCGCCTGATCAATCAGCGTGATCTTAAAAGCGTAACCCCACTGGCAACGCGGGAAAATCTTCATCGCGCCATTGCCACCCTGGCCGAGCGCTCAGGGCCTGAGGATTTGATCTTTGTCTACCTCACCAGCCATGGCTCCTCCGACCATCGTTTATCCTTGAGCGAGCCGGGTCTGCAACTGGCCAGCTTGCCGGCCATTGAGTTTGCGTCCCTGCTTGAGCCGCTGAAGAACCGTGACAAGATCGTTGTCGTTTCAGCCTGCTACAGCGGCGGCTTCCTTCCCCCGCTGCAGGATGACCATACCATGGTCATTACCGCCTCACGCGCGGACCGGACGTCTTTTGGCTGCACGGACGAAGCGGACTTCACTTATTTTGGCAAGGCCTTGTTTGCAGAAGCCTTCCAGGCAACAGACGATCCCGAGCAGGCATTTTCGATCGCCAGCAAGCGTGTCGCCGAGCGCGAGGCGGCACAAGGGTTCGAGCCATCGGAGCCGCAGATCTGGGCGCCGCCTGCTGTTCTGAAAAAATGGCAGGCCTATCGCGCCGGATCAACCAGCCACGTTGCAGAGCAATGAGCCTTTCGCCCTTAAATGTTGTCCGATGGGATAAGGGCGGGCATTACAACGAAGCGGACCGGACAGAAGCGCGGGCCGCCTACCTGCTCCGCCAGTCATGCTCATCGAAAGGAGCTTTGCGATGCACCTGACTCCGCAACATGTCCTGATTGCAGGCGCCACGGGGCTTACCGGCGAACACTTACTGGATCGCCTGCTGAATGAGCCAACCATTCAACGTGTCCTGGCGCCCACCCGCCGACCACTTCCTGCTCATCCACGCCTGGAAAACCCGGTCGGCGAATTGCTGGATATGCTGTCTCAGCTCACCGGCCCGCTGGACACGGCCTTTTGCTGCCTGGGCACCACGATCAAGAAAGCTGGCTCACAGGAAGCCTTTCGCGCCATTGATTATGACCTGCCCATCGCTGTCGGACGTCGCGCACGCGAACTGGGTGCCAGACACTTTGTGGTTATCAGTGCCATTGGTGCCGATGCTTCCTCTTCGATCTTTTACAACCGGGTAAAAGGTGAGCTTGAAGAGGCACTACAGGATCAAGGCTGGCCGCAGATCACCTTTGCACGCCCCTCGCTGTTGCTCGGCCCCCGTAACGAGCCGCGGTTGGGCGAGCAGATTGCCGCCCCGCTCTCCCAGCTGCTGCCTGGCAAGTGGCATGGCATTGAGGTCTGCGTGTTGGCACGAGCACTCTGGCGACTCGCGTTGGAGGAAGGCGACGGTGTTCGTTTTGTCGAGTCGGACGAGTTACGCCGGCTGGGGCGTTGACGCACTGGCCAGGGCCTCCTCAACCAGCCAGTCATGCAGTGAACGTACACGTGGATCAGCGAGAGCACCTTGCGCATAAAGCAGAACATAACGCTTGCGCGCCGGTACGGATACCCCGAAGGGAATAACCAACGCACCCCGCTCCAGCTCGTTAGTGATCAAATGGCGCCGCGCGATGGCAACCCCCATGCCGGCAATGGCCGCCTCAATAGTCAGGTGATTGCGATTGAACGTATGACCTCGCCTGACATCCAGTGCAGGGGCGCCAATGGACGCTAGGTAAAACTCCCACTCGGCATACTCATAACTGCCGCGCCAGGCAGTGATGTCATGCAGCAATGGGTAATGATCCAGCGCCTCGGGACGATCAAGTGACGGGCGCCCCTCCAACAGCGAAGGAGCACACACCGGAAATATCTGCTCGTCCAGCAACGACGTGGATGCAAGACCAGGATAACTACCGTCATTAAGATCAATGGCAAGGTCAAACTCGCCCTCGCGCAGCGACCATGAACTGTCCTCAGCAACGACCCGAAGCTGGATATCCGGAAAGCGAGCCTGCAGCTTGGGTAGCCGCGGCATGACCCATTTGCCGAGAAAGGAAGGAATCGAGCGTAGCCGGAGCACGCCGCCAAACTGACCGGCATTCAGCCGTCGCAGCTCCGCATCCACAAGTCCTGAGGCCTGATTGACCGTTGAGGCCAGCCGTTGCCCCTCCGCCGTCAGCTCCAGCCCACGGGCTATTCGGTGAAACAGCTTGAACCCCAACCGCTCTTCCAGCTGTCGCATCTGCTGGCTAATGGCGCCTGGCGTTACGTGCAACTCCTCGGCACAGCGGGTAAAGGACAGGTGGCGTGCCGCACAGGCAAATACTTGAAGCCAAGCTTGCGTTTGCGCGTTTAGGATCCGGCTCATGGGTTTAGCTCTACTAAAGGGTCGCTTAGAACGTATCGATTGTGCAGGGAGGCCGCTTTTCCCATGATGATCCTCAGACTGTTACGTACGTTACGGTCACCATTGAACCTCATATTCAGGACTTCAGCATGGCCATCAGCGTATTCGACCTGTTTAAAATCGGCGTGGGTCCTTCCAGCTCTCACACGGTAGGCCCCATGCGAGCCGGTGCATTATTCGTCTCCACCTTACGTGAGCAACAATGCCTGGAGCAGACTCGCCGGGTAGAAGTACGCCTGTATGGCTCCCTGTCCGCAACAGGTGTCGGGCACGGGACTGACCGTGCAACGTTGATGGGGCTGATGGGAGAGTGGCCAGACCGGGTTGATCCCGACCGGATCGAGCCCTGTATCCAGACGCTCAAGCTTGAAAACACGCTTATGCTCGGGGGTAGCCACCCCATAGAGTTCGTTTGGACACGAGACCTGCATCTGCTCCATGAGAACCTGCCTTACCATCCCAATGCAATGACCCTTACCGCATTTGGCGAGACTGGAGAGCTGTTCGAGGAAACCTACTATTCCGTGGGCGGCGGTTTTGTTATCGACAGCCAACAGGCGGCCAGCGGTCAGCGTGATCAGGATACCACTGCCCTGCCCTATGACTTCTCCAGCGCAGCAGAACTGCTACGCCTGTGCCGTGAGCATGGGTTATCCATTTCCGCCCTCATGCTCGCCAATGAAAAAGCCTGGCGCAGCGAGGATGACATTCGCGCAAACCTTTTACATATCTGGCAGACCATGCGCGAATGTATCCGGAATGGGCTGGCTCACGAAGGTGTACTGCCGGGCGGCCTTAAAGTCCCACGTCGCGCTGCTCGCCTACACCGTAGCCTGCGGGCGATGACCAACCCGAGCGTTATCAGCTCGACGCTTTCAGCCATGGAGTGGGTCAACCTGTTCGCCTTGGCGGTCAACGAGGAAAATGCCGCGGGAGGTCGCATGGTAACGGCGCCTACCAACGGCGCGGCGGGCATCATTCCTGCGGTACTGATGTACTACATGAAATTCAACCCGGATGCTAACGATGAAGATGTTGTGCGCTATCTGCTGGCCGCAGCCGCAGTAGGTATTCTGTGTAAAAAGAATGCCTCGATCTCGGGCGCCGAGGTGGGGTGTCAGGGCGAAGTGGGCTCGGCCTGTGCCATGGCGGCTGCCGGGCTGGCCGAGCTGCTGGGCGCAACGCCAGAACAGGTGGAAAATGCTGCGGAAATCGGCCTCGAGCATAACCTAGGCCTGACATGCGACCCGGTGGGAGGACTGGTTCAGGTGCCCTGTATCGAGCGCAATGCCATTGCCGCCGTGAAAGCTATCAATGCCGCCCAGATGGCGCTACGCGGTGACGGAGAACATTTCATCTCGCTGGATCGAGTCATTCGCACCATGCGTGATACCGGTGCCGACATGCAGGACAAATACAAGGAAACCTCTCGGGGCGGGCTCGCTGTCAGCATGGTTGAATGCTGATCAAGGGTTGACGCACGCGCCCGGCTTTTCAAGAATCCAGGCTCTACCGAATGGGAGCCCCTCATGAGCCTGGATTCAGTCCGCGACTTTTTCACGACCTACGCCCCGGATATTCACATCATTGAGCTTGAAACCAGCACCGCAACCGTTGCCTTGGCGGCCGAGGCACATGGCGTCGAACCGGGGCGAATTGCCAAAACGCTTGGACTGAAGATTGGTGAGCGTGAGGTGCTGCTCGTGGCACGAGGCGATGCACGATTGGACAATAAAAAGCTCAAGGCTACGTTTGGCGGCAAAGCCAAGATGCTGGATGGCGAGCGCGTGCAGCTGCTGACCAGCCATCCGGTAGGCGGCGTTTGCCCATTCGGACTGGCAACGCCCATGCCGGTATATTGCGATTGCTCGCTCAAAGCTTTTGATGAGGTCCTGCCGGCAGCTGGCGCAATCCACAGCGCCGTGCGCATTACCCCGCAACGGCTGGCCGAACTGGTCGAGGCCCAATGGGTGGATGTCTGCCAGGAACCGACCGAGTAGCTGGCAGACATTGGCGCTACATCAGACGAGGCTGACCGACTGGGATGCCAATAGTGCTTCCTCCTCACGGTAACGCACGATCTCCTCAATGGTCAGCACCGGTATCCCGTGCTGCTGCGCGTAGTGCTCGACATCAGTACCACGCGCCATGCTGCCATCAGGGTTCATCAGCTCGCACAATACGGCCGCCGGACGTAGCCCTGCCAGCATGGCCAGCTCCACCGAGCCCTCGGTATGCCCTCGCCGCGTCAGAACGCCGCCCTCTCGTGCACGCAATGGGAAGATATGCCCCGGGCTGACAATCCGGCTCTTACCTTCACAAGAAGCCAGCGCCGCGCGAATAGTCGTCATGCGATCAGCCGCCGACACACCGGTTGTCACGCCCTCAGCCGCCTCGATGGATACTGTAAATCCCGTACCATGGCGCGCCTGGTTATTCTTGACCATGGGCGGCAGGTCTAGGCACCGCACACTGGCATCATCCAGGCACAGGCAGACAATACCGCTGCCATCCCGGATCATCTTTACCATCGTGCTCAAGGTGAGGTTTTCGGCAGCGGCTACCAGATCAGCTTCGTTTTCGCGGTCGGCATCATCAAGCAGAAGCACTGGACGCCCCTCGCGGTAGGCTGCTACAGCAGCATGCAGGCGGGAATGGCGTTGTGGGTCGAGCATAGGCATGAAACGTCCTCGTTGGAGTGAGTGAACGTTTCAGGGCAAAAAGCGCAGACGCTACTTATGCCAGGCGGCATAGGCAGACAAACGCATCTTCTTTCATCCGGACTATAACCGTCGGCCCTGGAATCACACCAGGTCTGCTGACCTCCGACGTATCGGAGCGCTCGCGGGCTTGCCACCATGTGGTTTACCGCCGGTGGGGAATCTCACCCCGCCCTGAAGACCCGACCGACTATAACGAAGTGAAGCCGCCTTCGCCAATGCCTGGGGATAGCTCAACTGCCTCCGCGAACGTTCAGCCCGATACCCAACACCTTTGCCAGGGCAAGGGGGAATAACACCGTGTCCACCAGCAGACTGCCCGGCAGATCGAACCCGGGATAGGCGGGAGCCTCTACGCCAAAGCGCTCCGTTGGACAGCAGCCCCCTTGAATGGCATACCAGTCCAGCCGGGTTCCCGAGTAAACGATCGGAGCGCCCGGCTTGCTGGCGTTGAGCGTGCTGACGCTGGCGCAGCCACTCAGCACAAGCACCAGGCACGCACAGAGGAACTTACTCATCGCTCACCAGATGATGCTCGCCCCACCGGGGCAGCATGTCTTGGGGAATACTCAATGTATTAAGAATCCGGGCCACGACAAAGTCGATCAGATCATCCACCGTTTGCGGCTGGTGATAGAAGCCTGGCGCAGCCGGGAGAATCGTCGCGCCCAGGTTGGACAGCTTGAGCATGTTTTCCAGATGAATACTGGAAAACGGTGATTCCCTAGGCACTAGAACCAAGGTACGCCGCTCCTTGATGGCCACATCGGCAGCGCGCTCGATCAGGTTATTGCAGGCACCAGTTGCAATGGCGGACAGCGTACCGGTCGAGCATGGGCAAACCACCATGGCTGCCGGCGCACTGGAACCTGACGCCGGAGGCGCCATCCAGTCGCTCTGGCCAAAGACTCGAATCTGCCCGGGCGCAGCACCAGTGTATTCCGTCAAAAACGCCTGCATGGCCTGAGGTTTAGCCGGTAGCGCCACATCGGTCTCAGTGGCCATGACCAGCTGTGCAGCCTTGGAGATCAGGAAGTGAACCTCACGCTCCTCCTGCACCAGACAGTCAAGCAGCCGTAATCCGTATTGAGCACCAGAAGCGCCGGTCATTGCCAAAGTAATGCGTTCAGGGCCAGCCATCATGTCTCCTTACTCCGGATTACTGGGGGTAGAAGATGTATCGCGCTTGTCCTCAAGCTTGCTGGCTAGTTTAGTTTTAGCTGTCGCAACTGAGCGGACTACAGCATCACTTCCTTTATTTAAAGCTAACCGTAGGGCCTCAGAGTCATCCCGTGCAAATAACTTGATATTGTTTAACGCTTCTGGGTCTTCGCTATCAAAGTAAGGCACCGTGTCGAAATTCAGTTTGTTGGCAATCAACACAGTAGGAAAGCTGTTGCGCTTGACGTTATAGCCTTTGACCTGCTCGTTATAGAACTCGCGCCTCTCGAAGATTGTCTGCTCCAGCCGCTCTAGCTGCTCCATTAGCGTCTGGTAGGTTTCATTGGCACGCAATTGCGGATAATTCTGCGCCAACGCAGATACCCGCTCCATCGCGCCCTCAATATTGTTTGAAAGGGTAACGTGGGTTAGCTTTTCGTGCTCGCCATACCCAGAGGCTATATCGATCACCTGATTAGCCAAGTCGACCCGCTTGCGCATCGAAGCCTGCAAGTTTGAGGAGGCTTCGCGAATCGCCTGCATTGCCGCTTGCAGGCTGTTGTATTGCGAGACGACCCAAACTGCTAGCGCCACGACTAGGGCTAACAGAATCAACAAATACTCCATGATTTCACTCCATTGAAGACAAAAGGCAGCAGCGTAATGCAAAGCTTAACGCAATGCTTCAGCTAATTTTTTATGTAAGCCACCAAACCCGCCGTTACTCATGATGACTACATGGGTCCTGCCTTTCGCCGCCTCTTTAACGCGCGCGATAATGGCCTCAAGCGAGTCGCAAACAACCGCCGGCACAGGGCAATTCGCTGCTGTCTCGGCCAGATCCCACCCCAGGTTCGGCGGCGCATACCAGATAACGGAGTCGGCCTGTCGAACACTGTCCGGCAGGCCGTCACGGTGGGCGCCCAACTTCATCGAGTTGGACCGAGGCTCGATGACTGCAATGATGGATTCCTCTCCTACACGTGCTCGCAATCCCTGAAGCGTAGTGGCAATGGCCGTGGGATGATGGGCGAAGTCATCATAGATCGTGACGCCGTTGATTTCGGCAACCGTTTCCATTCGGCGCTTGACGCTCTTGAATGCATTCAACGCCTCGATCCCTTGAGGCGGCACGACGCCTACATGCCGCGCGGCGGCCAAGGTGGCCAGAGCATTGGCTACGTTATGCTGGCCGGTCAGACTCCACTCAACCGTTCCCTGTGTCTTCCCATCGAAGATTACCTCAAACCACGAGCCGTCCTCATGGAGCAAGCGGGCCTGCCACTGCCCGCCCTCTCCTGTCGTCTGAACCGGCGTCCAGCACCCCATCGTCAGGACATGAGACAGCGCTTTTTCAGCAGTTGGATGAATGATGAGTCCTTCACTTGGAATCGTACGCACCAGATGATGAAACTGCCGCTCGATCGCTGCCAGATCAGGAAAGATATCGGCATGATCGAACTCAAGATTATTCAGGATAGCGGTGCGCGGTCGATAATGGACGAACTTGGAGCGCTTATCGAAAAAGGCGCTATCGTACTCGTCAGCCTCTACGACAAAGAAAGGCGTTCCGCCCAGCCGGGCGGATATCCCAAAATTTTGGGGTACACCGCCAATCAAGAAGCCCGGGCTCATGCCTGCATGCTCCAGCACCCAGGCTAGCATGCTCGTGGTGGTGGTCTTGCCGTGGGTACCCGCTACAGCCAGAACCCAGCGTCCCTGCAATACATGATCTGCCAGCCATTGCGGTCCGGATACATAGGGCAACCCCTTGTTCAGGACATGCTCCACAGCCGGATTACCCCGGGAGAGTGCGTTGCCGATCACGACCAGATCCGGCGCCGGTTCAAGGTGGGCAGGCTCGTATCCCTGCATCAGCTCGATACCCTGTGCCTCCAGCTGCGTACTCATGGGCGGATAGACATTGGCATCGGAACCGGTCACCCGATGACCCAACTCCTTGGCCAGCACGGCCAGAGAGCCCATGAATGTCCCGCAGATGCCGAGAATGTGGATATGCATGAATAACCCCTGACAAGCGAGGCCCTGGCAGCCCCATTGAAAACGAGCCGAAGGTTAGCACAGCGCCGTCAGGACTCTATGGGTTCATCCGCCTCGTGAATCACGAAATTCCATCTGATCCCAGCCGAGCTCCGACCTTGAAAGAGAAGAAAGCAGATATCCGTGCGGTAGATCGCAAATCCCACCCTACCGTTTACCCTAATGGCTACTCGCGACCTAGAGCCTTCGCCCTATAATGGAGCTTCGACCCGCTGCCATAGATAGGCTGTACATGGACTTTAACCCGATCGATCTGATCCTCCACCTCGACGTTTACCTGGAAATGCTGGTCAGCAACTATGGGTCATGGATCTATTTCATCCTGTTCCTGGTCATTTTTTGCGAAACGGGCTTGGTAGTCATGCCCTTCCTGCCCGGTGACTCATTGCTGTTCATTGCTGGTGCCATTTGCGCAACAGGCGGCATGGACCCTTGGCTTCTGGGTAGTCTTCTTGCCTTTGCGGCCGTTGCCGGTGACAGTACAAACTATGTCATTGGCCGAACCCTGGGTGAAAAGCTTTTCTCGCGACCAAACTCCAAGATATTCCGTCGTGACTATCTGGAGCGCACCCAGGCGTTCTATGCCCTGCATGGCGGCAAGACCATTACCCTGGCGCGATTCCTGCCCATCATCCGAACGTTCGCGCCATTCGTGGCGGGCATCGGTCGCATGCACTATCTCCGTTTTCTGGGCTTCAGCGTCCTGGGCACGTTCCTCTGGGTAGGCGGCCTGGTCACGCTGGGTTACTTCTTTGGCAATGTGCCGTTCATCAAGCAGCACCTGTCCATGCTTGTTATCGCCATCATTGCCATCTCGCTGCTGCCCATGGTCATCAGCATGGTCAGCCGTCGCCTGCGGCCGAGCCCCAGCCGCAGCGAAATCGGCTAACGCATGTGGTCCCTGCGCGCCTGGCGGGATCGACGTGTCCTTGAACGGACCGTTATCCCGCCGGCGCTCTGGGATGAAGTTCATTCCCGCCTGCCTTTCCTCGACGGACTCCCGCCTGAATCTGATCAACGGCTTCAACAGCGCAGCATCCTTTTTCTGGCGCATAAACGCCTGACGCTACTGGGTGACATTGCGCTTGCTGACGTTGACCGCCTGGCCCTGGCTGCCCAGGCCCAACTGCCCTTGCTATACCTGCCTGAGGAAGACTGGTATGGCAACTTCCACGAGCTGATCCTCTACCCCTCGGACTTTGTCAGCCCACAACGCTACCGTGACGATAGCGGAATCGAACATGAGGAAAGCGAAAGCCATAGCGGTGAGGCTTGGCTACAAGGTCCAGTGATTCTGGCGTGGTCGGGTGTTCAGGAGAGCGGTGACTGGACGGGTTACAACTTGGTCATTCATGAATTGGCGCATAAGCTCGACATGCTCAACGGCGATGCCAATGGCCTGCCCCCACTGCACCGGGACATGTCGCTTCCTCGCTGGGCTGAGGTCATGCAGGCTGCTTACGATGACCTCAACCGACAGATTGATACCCATAAGGAAACACTGATCGATCCCTATGCCAGCGAGCATCCTGCTGAGTTCTTTGCCGTCTGCTGTGAATACTTCTTTACCGCACCCGATGTACTCGATCAGGCATACCCAGATGTTTATATGCAGCTACGTCAGTTTTTCCGTCAGGATCCACTGACGCGGCTACAGACATTGGCTCAGCGGATTTCAATTCCCGCAGCCGAGTCACCTCCACGAGGAGCGTCCGGCGAACTCTGATAGGCCAAGGGAACCTCCTCCAGAAACTCCAGCGACCGAACAGGCATACCGAACTTGATGCCACGCTGGTCCAGTTCCTTGAGCAGTGCCAGATTGATGTTCTGTTGAATATCCATGTACTGGTTGTAGTCCGCGCTCAACACGTAATACACCACCTCGAATTTCAAGGCGCTGCTTTCCAGTGCCAGCAGATGCGCACGATCGAAACGGGTGTTCTCCAATGACGTGACAATCTGCTTTACGAGTGGAGCAATTTCACCCACTTGATCGGCAGGTGTACGGTAACTGATATCGAACTGGAACAGCACCCGCCGTTCGGACATCCGCTTATAGTTATGGATCGTCTGCTGCAGCAGCTTCGTGTTGGAGCAAACCACCTGCTCACCGCTAAGGCTGCGAATCCGCGTGGTCTTGAGACCGATGTATTCAATGGAGCCGGCAATATCGCCAAATACGACGAAATCACCCTGTTCGAAAGGCTTGTCGATACCAATGGACAGCGAGGCAAACAGGTCACTCAGCACATTCTGAACGGCCAGCGCGACGGCAATACCACCAATACCCAGGCTGGCGACGAACGCCGTGATATCCACACCCAGGTTGGAGAGTACTGCAAGCAGAACCACCGTCCACAAGGCTACCCGGACCATCAGCGAAATCATGGTCATGGTGAGCTGACTGCGCTGATGGCCATTCCTGTTCTGCAGTGCCGAACGTGCCCACAGCAGAATTGCGCCATCGACCCACAGCCCGAACTGTAGAGCCAGGACCAGGAACCAGATATGGCTGACGCGTGCCTCCCAGCTTGGGCTCAGATCAATGACATACAGTCCGATCTGAATAGCCATGAGCAGAATCAGCAAGCGACTGGTTCGACCAATGATCTCGCCTACGTAATGTGCCCAACCGCTGTTTGCTCGGGAGGACCAATTCACAACGCGACTGGTAACGGCTGTAACGAGCCGGCGAATGACGCCATAGCTGATGATAGTAATGACAAGTGCAAGCGCCAAGTTGATGGCTGTCGCCTCATTGATCCATTGGAACATGCCGATGTTGTCTCCGATTCAGAGGAAAGCTGCCCCACCCTCTAACAGGCAGGCCTCTTTTTTCGGGTCCTTTACCGTTACAAAGTTCCTGCTTTGAACCTTATCCCACCCCAAGGCTCGAATCGCGAGTCAAATATGCCTATACTCCAAACCACATCAATTTGGCCTACCAACAAAGGTGAGTCGCTCTATGAGCTATAGCAAGATTCCGGCCGGCAAAGACGTGCCGAACGACATCTACGTCGCGATTGAAATCCCGGCTAACCATGCACCCATCAAATACGAAATCGACAAGGATAGCGATACTCTGTTTGTCGACCGGTTCATGGCGACCCCGATGTTCTATCCGGCCAACTATGGCTATATCCCCAACACGCTGGCTGATGATGGCGATCCCCTCGACGTGCTCGTCGTAACGCCTTACCCGGTTACACCAGGCGCCGTCATTCGCGCACGTCCGGTTGGCGTACTGCACATGACCGACGAAGCCGGTGGCGATGCAAAATTAGTTGCCGTTCCGCATGACAAACTGTCTGTGCTGTACCATGATGTAAAGGAATATACCGACTTGCCGGCTCTGCTGTTGGAGCAGATCAAGCACTTCTTCGAGAACTACAAGGATCTTGAAAAAGGCAAGTGGGTAAAAGTTGAACGCTGGGGCAATGCTGAAGAAGCCCGTGCGGAGATCTTAAAGGCAGTCGCGGCTTACCAAAAATAAGTCGCTACTACCTCACGAAGCCGGCCACAAGCCGGCTTTTTAATGCCTATCGTTTTACCCGGTTTCGGTCAAACCTGAACAAAGCCAGACCTTTAGTTCTGCATCGACTCGTTGAGCGCTATCCAAGGCGGTCATCTAGCGAATAGTGCGGGAGGGCATAACGCTCAGCGAAAGGTGCCCTTTTGTTTTTTTGTCATCGCTGGACTGTGCGCAATCCAGCGATGCGTCAAGCTCTGAAGAGCACACCGCGGGGCCTTATCCTTTAAACCCCTTTGCCACCAGATAGACCTCCCTTGAGCGCGGCCGAGATGCCTCTGGCTTGCGTATCATCACCTTCTCGAATGAGGTGCGAACGTCTTTCAGAAACTCGTCGGAGCCCTCTCCCTGGAATACCTTGGCTACAAGATTGCCGTTGGGCTTGAGGACCTGACGCGCCATATCAAGGACGAGCTCGACCAGATACATCGAGGACGCCTGGTCGGCAGCAGCGATGCCACTGATATTGGGAGCGATGTCAGAAATGATCAGATCAGGTTGATTGCCATCGAGCTTGTCGAGGATCTGTTGGAACACCGCGTCGTCGGTGAAATCGCCCTGGATGAAGTCGACGTTCTCCAGCGGGTCCATCGGCAGAATGTCACTAGCCAGAACCCGTCCCTTCTCGCCTACGAGACCGCCAGCCACCTGTGACCAACCGCCCGGTGCGGAGCCAAGGTCCATGACCAGCATGCCGGGACGTATCAGCTTGTCCTTCTCGTTCAGCTCGATCAGCTTGTAACTGGCACGAGAACGCAAGCCATCCTTCTGAGCCCGCTTAACATAAGGATCGTTGACGTGTTCATCCAGCCAACGGCGGCTGCTTTTGGATCGTTTCATGAGGGAGCCAAGCACGGAAAATTCAATGGGAGAAGCAGACCAACGCCTGGAAAAAACAGAAAGCGATTGGACGCACAATAGCGATAATTATAAACCGATAATGCACGACTGGTGGGCGGGGATCGTGCAGCACTTTCTTAGGCAGGGCTGTCGGGGATGGATAGAGAGATGTATAATTCTCCTCTTACCCCATCCCTTCTAAAGCTTCCTTTGCCGGAGTCACCGGCCAGGATTACCGCCATGATTCGCATCAACGAACTGTCCCTGCCTCTTGATCACTCCTCGGATGAGTTGCGCAAGACTATTGTCAAACGCCTGGGCATCAGCGACGCCGACTTGCTGAACTTCACTGTATTCAAGCGCAGCTACGATGCACGCAAGAAAAACAGCGTCATTCTGTTCATCTATATCATCGATCTAGAGGCACGCAACGAGGCGGCAATCCTGGCGCGCTTTGCCGATGACAATCATGTACGTCCAGCACCGGATACCCACTACTACCCAGTAGCTCAGGCGCCCGCCCACTTGTGGGAGCGCCCGATAATCGTAGGCTTTGGTCCTTGTGGATTGTTCGCAGCGCTGCTGCTCGCACAGATGGGATTCAAGCCCATCGTACTGGAGCGCGGCAAGGATGTACGTAAACGCACCAAGGATACCTGGGCGCTGTGGCGTAAAAAGATCCTGACGCCGGAATCCAACGTGCAGTTTGGTGAGGGAGGAGCCGGCCTGTTCTCGGACGGTAAACTTTATAGCCAGATCAAGGACCCCAAGTTCTACGCCCGCAAAGTGATGCACGAGTTCGTCCGCGCTGGCGCGCCGGAAGAGATCATGTATGTGAGCAAGCCGCATATCGGCACCTTCCGTCTCACTGGCGTGGTCGCAGCGATGCGTGAGGAGATCATCGCCTTGGGTGGCGAGGTGCGCTTCGAGAGTAAAGTGACCGATCTGCTGATCGACAACGGCCAGCTTGAAGGTGTGGTGTTAGCCAATGGCGAGACAATCCGCAGCCGCCATGTGGTGCTCGCGCTGGGCCACAGCTCTCGCGATACCTTCCGCATGCTACATCGCCAGGGCGTATATATCGAAGCCAAACCTTTTGCGGTGGGTTTCCGCATCGAGCATCCGCAAGGCATGATCGATCAGGCTCGCCTGGGCAAATACGCCGGCCATCCGGAGCTGGGCGCCGCCGATTACAAATTAGTGCATCACGCCAAAAACGGTCGTGCCGTCTACAGTTTCTGCATGTGTCCCGGCGGAACCGTAGTGGCCGCCACCTCCGAGCCGGGGCGCGTCGTGACCAATGGCATGAGCCAGTACTCGCGCAACGAGCGCAATGCAAACTCAGGCATTGTTGTGGGTATCAACCCGGAGCAGGATTTCCCAGGCGACCCGTTGGCTGGCCTGGATCTGCAAGAACGCCTTGAGTCCCGGGCCTACGAGCTGGGGGGCAGCGATTACTGCGCACCAGCACAATTGGTGGGCGACTTCATCCGTGGAGTGCCGTCGACCGAACTTGGCGAGGTAGAGCCCTCCTACAAACCCGGCGTACGCTTGGGTGATCTTGCGCCCTCGCTGCCAGACTATGCCATCGAGGCCATCCGCGAAGCGTTGCCGGCATTCGGCAAGCAGATTCGTGGCTTTGATCGTGATGATGCCATTCTCACAGGTATCGAAACCCGCACGTCCTCTCCAGTCCGCATTACTCGCGACAACGAGACCTTGCAAAGCCTCAACCTGCGCGGCCTGTATCCGGCTGGTGAAGGTGCCGGTTATGCGGGGGGCATTTTGTCGGCGGGCGTAGATGGAATTAAAGTTGCCGAGGCTTTGGCCAAATCGCTTCTATCGGACTTTGAGATGGCGAACATGCAGCCCAGCCGAGCGGCGTCTTGATGAAATTCGATGACGTCAAAAAACTTCACCAGAAGAAATACCGGGCCGAGTTCGGTTATTTTCTGGTGGAGGGCGAACACCTGCTGCTGGAGTTACAAAAGGCGGCGCTACAGAATCCGCTGCTACAGAGCAGTCAGCTCTATGTAACCGAGGCCTATGAACACTGGGCAAGCTCGTTTGAAACCCATGTGATCAGTGACCGCCAAATGGCGCAGATATCCGATACCAAAACACCGCAAGGCGTTATTGCGCTGGTACCGATGCCGGCCACTAACGCACCGGGTTGCGCGCTTGCTGATAACGAGCGCGCCATTTACCTGCATGAAATTCAGGATCCGGGCAATCTCGGCACCATCCTGCGCACGCTGGTATGGTTCGGTAACTTTCGCTGCTTGCTTAGCCCTGGCAGTGTTGATCCGTACAACCCTAAAGTTGTTCGCTCCAGCATGGGCGCCATTTTTCATGCATCCATTGAGTTGGACGTGAAAATAGATTCGCTGCGCACACGGTTTGACCGCATTGCCTGTCTGGATATGAGTGGTGATCACGTTCAATCGGCAGCGTTTAAGACATTCGATTGCTATCTGTTCGGCAATGAAGCACGCGGCGTACCCCATGAGCAATTGACCGTACTTAATGCGCGACCTTTTACCATTCCCGGATGCGGCGCTATCGAATCGCTGAACCTGGCATCAACAGTCAACATGTGTGCGTATGAGCTGAGTCGATAGCCGATATCAGGAACGTCACCTCGCTTAGCAAAAAGCAGATCCCGTGCTCGACGCTCACGTAACGCTGTAGCGAGGAGATAGTTTCAACTGCGCCATGAAATACTCAGACAGCGGTTTTTGCTCCACAAAAGCGCATCTGTTTTCTATTTTTTCAGGTAGAAAGCCCCTGAAATCAAATTGTCATGCCCTGGCGCGATAGTTGCTATGTGTATTGGCCAGCGAGCAAACAGTTTCGCTTGGTAACACCTTATAGAGTGCACTTCCTCCCGGACCGATGCCTTGGCGTCTGTCCAGCCGTATACGGCCTTGTCCTGGCGCTTACCCCATCGGCTCCTGGACAGGGCCGTTCTTATTTCCGCTGCAAGTATTTACTCGGCTTCCACGCCTCTGCTAGTGTCCCGCGATTGTGTATCACCCCCGAGATTGCCAATGGCCCGCAAGAAAGCTCCCGATTTCGAACACTCCCTGGCAGAACTGCAAACCCTGGTCGAGCGCCTGGAAAGCGGTGAGCTTTCCCTCGAAGAATCACTGGGCGCCTTCGAACAGGGTATTCGCCTGACCCGTGAATGCCAGAGTGCACTGAGTCAGGCTGAGCAGAAAGTCCAGATTCTGCTCGAGCGCGACGGAGTCATGACCGAAGCCCCCTTCGACGTACAGGGCGACGACACATGATCAAGGATTATCAGGCTCGCAGTCAGGCACGTGTCGACGCCATGCTGGACACCCTGTTCGTCTCGCCACGTCCGGAGCTCGATCGCCTGTATGAGGCAATGCGTTATAGCGTCATGGGTGGCGGCAAGCGTGTGCGCCCCCTGTTGGTTTATGCCGCCTGCGAAGCCCTTGGGGGAGAGCCCTCTCAGGCCGACAATGCTGCGTGCGCCGTCGAGCTGATCCACGCATACTCACTTGTGCATGACGACTTGCCGGCTATGGATGACGACGACTTGCGTCGTGGCCGTCCGACTACGCACAAGGCTTACGACGAAGCGTGTGCCATTCTGGCAGGCGATGCACTGCAAACATTTGCAGTTGAAATACTGACCAACGCACCGCAAACGGCCGAGACACGTTTGGAAATGCTTAATGTCCTGGCTCAGGCTTCTGGCCCTGCCGGCATGGTAGGCGGTCAGGCCATTGACCTTGAGTCCGTTGGTAGACAGATAGACCAGACGGCGCTTGAAATCATGCATCGTCACAAGACTGGCGCACTGATCGAGGCCAGTGTCCGCCTGGGTGCATTGGCCAGCGGCAAGGCCACGCTCGAGCAGCTGGATGCCCTGAGCCACTATGCCCGCGCAGTAGGATTGGCCTTTCAGGTACAGGACGATGTGCTGGATGTAGAAAGCGACACCGCCACCTTGGGCAAGCGCCAGGGCGCAGATGTTGCGCGGGACAAGCCAACCTACCCGGCCCTGCTGGGCCTGGATGAGGCCAAGCATTATGCGCAGCTATTGTGTGAACAAGCCCAGCAGGCCTTGCAGCACTTTGGCGAGTCTGCCGAACCCTTGCGGGCATTAGCACTCTACATCGTCCAACGCCGCCACTAGTCACACACAGAACAGCTCGAAGCTCTATATGACGGTTCACTGTTGGGTGACTGGAGGGCTTCGGGTAAACTTCGATCTTTCATACCTTATAACGATGACCTGATGCCCAAGACGCTGCACGAGATTCCACGCGAGCGGCCCGCCACGCCATTGCTCGACCGCATCGACACCCCGGCTGCGCTGCGCCACCTGAGCGAGCACGAGCTGGAAACGCTCGCCGATGAGTTGCGCCACTATCTGCTCTATACCGTCGGGCAGACCGGCGGGCATTTTGGTGCCGGCCTCGGGGTCATCGAACTGACCGTTGCGCTGCATTATGTGTTCGATACACCCGACGACCGCCTTGTCTGGGATGTCGGCCATCAGGCTTACCCGCACAAAATCCTGACCGGACGCCGTGACCAGATGGGTACACTGCGCCAGAAAGGCGGGGTCGCTGCCTTTCCGCGTCGCTCTGAAAGTGAGTACGACACCTTTGGGGTTGGCCACTCCAGCACCTCGATAAGCGCGGCGCTGGGCATGGCCATTGCTGCCCGCATGCAAGGCAGCAAGCGCAAGTCCGTTGCGGTGATCGGTGATGGCGCCCTGACCGCAGGCATGGCATTCGAAGCGCTCAATCACGCCTCCGACGTAGAAGCCGACATGCTCGTCGTTCTCAATGACAACGACATGTCGATCTCCCATAACGTGGGAGGTCTGTCGAATTACCTTGCCAAGCTCCTGTCCAGTCGCACGTATCAGAACATGCGCGAGGGTGGGAAAAAGGTACTGGCCAAGCTGCCTGGTGCGTGGGAAATCGCCCGCCGTACCGAAGAGGCTGCCAAAGGAATGCTGGTTCCGGGCACCCTGTTTGAAGAGCTGGGCTGGAACTACATTGGCCCCGTCGATGGGCATGACCTGCCGACGCTGATCACTACCCTGCGCAACCTGCGTGACGCCAAAGGTCCGCAGTTCCTGCATATCGTGACCAAGAAAGGCAAGGGTTTCAGCGCTGCCGAAGCAGCACCTATCGAATATCACGCCATCACCAAGCTTGAGCCCTTAAATGCGGCACCCAAGAAGCCTAGTAGTCCTAAATATTCGAACATCTTCGGCGACTGGCTATGTGACATGGCGGCAGCTGACCCAAAACTGGTAGGTATAACACCTGCCATGAAGGAAGGCTCCGACCTCATCCGCTTCAGCGAGCAGTATCCAGACCGCTATTTCGATGTTGCGATCGCCGAACAGCACGCCGTGACGCTGGCAGCTGGTCTGGCCTGTGATGGTGCCAAGCCGGTAGTGGCGATCTACTCCACCTTCCTGCAGCGCGCCTACGACCAGCTGATCCATGACGTAGCCGTACAGAACCTCGATGTGCTGTTTGCCATCGATCGCGCCGGTCTGGTGGGTGAAGACGGCCCTACACATGCCGGCAGTTTCGACCTGTCGTTCCTGCGCTGTATTCCCGGTATGGTGATCATGGCGCCCAGCGATGAGAACGAAATGCGCCGTATGCTGACAACGGGTTACCAGTTCAAGGGGCCTGCGGCTGTTCGCTATCCACGGGGCAGCGGCCCTAACGCAGCCATTGAGCCAGGGCTTGAGCCACTGGAAATCGGCAAAGGCGTTCTTCGCCGTCAAGGCCACAGGGTTGCTTTCCTGGTATTTGGCGTACAGTTGAAAGAGGCCTTGCAGGTAGCAGAAGGCCTTGATGCAAGCGTGGCCGACATGCGCTTCGTCAAGCCATTGGACGAAGCCCTGATCCGGGCACTCGCAGACAGCCACGACCTGCTGGTTACGATCGAGGAAAACAGCATCATGGGCGGTGCAGGCAGCGCCGTGAATGAGTTCCTTGCCCGAGAAAACCTGCTCAAGCCGATCTTGAATCTGGGCCTGCCCGATTACTACGTCGAGCATGCCAAGCCGAGTGAAATGTTGGCTGAATGCGGACTGGATGCACTTGGCATCGAAAAGGCCGTTACGCAGCGCCTGGCACAGCTTGAAGCCAATACAGCTTCCGAGCCCGTTCCGCTTGTACTCGCTTCACGCAATCCCTGACGGGACACGTTGGGACAGGCCCGCTTAGCGGGCCTTGTCTATCAGCTCACACAGCCTGACCACTGCGTCCAGCATGCCATAGCTGGGCCGTTCAAGCCGCTTGTCACCTACAGCCCAGAGTTGGTGGTGTGCCACCGCCTTTAATGTTGGCCACTGTCGCCATGGTTCGAGCTGAGCCTGATCCATGGCCAGTATCACCTCGGGGTTTCTTGTGAGCACAGCTTCTACACCCACCTGCGGCGCCGGTTGTGAGAGATTAGCGAATATATTCCTGCCCCCACATACCTGTATGGCATCGCTGATAATTTGCGTGCTTCCTACGGTATACAGTGGTTTGTCCCAGACTTGATAGAACACGCGCACTGTCGGTAATTGCCTGTAGCGCTCGTGCATATCGGCGAGTCGCTCACGAAACTGGATCGCCAAGTGCTGCCCTTTATCAGGAACACCTACCACCTGAGCGATTCGAGCGAGCCCGTCTGCCAGGTCATCCAACCGATGAACATCCAGGGTTTCAATGGTATAGCCCAACTGCCTGAGCTGCTCGCGCTGGGCAAGCGGAACTGCACCAGGCCAGAGCAGAATAAGGTCAGGGTGCAATGAGACAATCTTTTCGATGTTGACCTGACCATAACGCCCAACGGAAGGCAGCCCGGACAAGGAAGCAGGACGCTTGCCTGCATCCAGTACACCTACCAAGCGGCTCTCTACGCCCAGCTCCAGCATGATATCGGTCATCGAAGGCGCCAGACTGATGACGCGTTCGGCGGCCTGGGAGAGAACGCAGCAGAACAGCAGGCAGACGCCGGTCAGAACCGAACAGCGCCTGCCTGCCTTCATCAGGAAGGAAGGACTTCGCCTTGATGGATATTGCCGAGCATATGGCCCAGCTTGCCAGCCTTGGTGGCCAGGTAACGCTTGTTATGAGGGTTGAGGCCCGTCTGCAGCGGTACACGCTGTGCTACGGTAATTCCCAGATCCTCTAGGGCTTTGACCTTGCGAGGGTTATTGGTCATCAGCTTCAATGCATTGACGCCCAGATGCTTGAGCATTGGTTTGCACAGGCTGTAGTTACGCTGGTCTGCACCAAATCCCAAACGTTCATTGGCCTCAACCGTATCAGCTCCTGCGTCCTGCAGCTCATACGCGCGGATCTTGTTCAAGAGACCAATACCACGCCCCTCCTGACGCAAGTACAGGATAACGCCACGGCCTTCTTCAGCAATGGCCCGCATTGCCGCCTCCAGCTGAAAGCCGCAGTCGCAGCGTAGGCTGAACAGGGCATCACCCGTCAGACACTCGGAATGTAGACGCCCCAGCACCGGCTCACCGTTGGCAATATCGCCAAAGGTCAGCGCCACGTGCTCCTTACCATCGGACTCATCGAGAAAGCCATGCATGGTAAAAATGCCAAAGGGCGTAGGTAATTGGGATGCGGCGACGAAAACGACAGACACCGTCAGGCTCCTATCGGAAAGAGGGTTATAGTATACCATCCATGAACAGAGACGGCTCAGTCATAAAGGCTATGAGGCTATTGCGCTTGAAGCTATCACGTCAGTTCTTGGCCTCGACATACAGAACGCCCTGATCCTCGCGCCAGCCAACCCGGTTGAGAAAACTCATGCCCAGTAGCGTTTCTGTCGGATGACCGCCTGCCAACACCATGGCCTCGACACCCAGCACCTCAATGGTGCCAACCTTGACGCGATCCAGGCGTACAAGCCAGGCCCTTCGGGTTCCGCCTGCCGTGTTGACCTGTACCGGCCGCCCTTTCTGGTAATCCAACCCAAGACGGTTCGCCTGCTCTTCGTTCATGGCAACAGTCGAAGCGCCGGTGTCGATCAGAAACTCGATAGGCTGGCCATTTATAGAGCCCGACGTCCAATAGTGGCCGTCATTTCGGCGAGCAATGCTAAGTTGGCGCTTATGCGGCGCAGCAAAGCCGTCACTGTATTCACGTGAAAGCATGAACGTTTGATTGGTTTCTCCAATCCGCAGCACCGCTTCCCGGCTCGTCGCGCTGACCAGCTCGACCTCGCCCTGTCGCTGACCGACTTTGAGCATTTTGCGCTGACCATCGATATTGATTACGGCTGCGCCGTTGAACAGACCTACCACCTGAACCTGAGGCGCGGCAGTTACCAGCGCAGGCAGCAGACTCAATACACCGATACCGATCCATTTGCGCACCACACCGCCTCCTTGTAGCGCCTGCGATCAGGACAGCGTCCCGATATGCGCCCAGCTCCAGCCCAGTCCCTGCATAACTGCCCAGGCAAACACACCGGCCAGCACATCATCAATCATGATACCGACGCCGCCTTGAACATGACGATCAAGCCAGCTGATCGGCCAGGGCTTCAGAATATCCATGAAACGAAACACGGCAAACCCCACCAGCCACCAGGCCCAGCCGGCCGGAGCCATCCAGAAAGTGATCCAGATGCCTACCATTTCGTCCCAGACGATACCTTCGTGATCGTGCACACCCATGTCATCCGCAACACGGCCACACAGCCAGAAACCGAATATCATCAGCGCAACCAGCAGCAGCCAATAGCCCCAGTCCGGCAACAGATGCCAAAGCGGGACAAAGGGCAACGCCACCAGGGAGCCCCAGGTACCAGGTGCCTTAGGCAACGTACCTGAGCCAAAGCCAAAGGCTAGAAAATGCCAGGGATTACGCCACACCGCCGGTGTAGCCGGCCCTGAGGTAACAGGTCTGTTCACGAGAGGGCTCCCAGGACAGATAAATCACCAGCACGATACGTCATGGCTTCATCGCAAAATGTTGATAACCGCCCCGCAAGGGTGTGACATCCCGGCCAATGGCGTCCTGTACCTGGACCCCCTGCCCAGAGGCAACGCGCCCAATGACACCTACCTGGGGGAAGTCTGCCTGCAATGACTTGAGATACTGTGCAGGCAATGTAAAGGCAAGCAGGTAATCATCACCGGCGGACATTGCCAGTGAGCGAATCTGCTCAGGCTCGAACAGTGCCGCCAATGCAGGGCTGACCGGCAACCTTTCATTCTCAATGATCAGCTTGACGTTCGAAGCGGCCGCGATATGACCGCAGTCAGCTAGGAGTCCATCGGATATATCCAGCGCTGCGGTAGCCCGACCTCTTAGCGCAAGCCCCAACTCGAACTGAGGCGCCGGCGACCAGTAGCGCGCCACGAGCGTATCAACGTAGGCGCCCCGCTCCTGGCGTTGTCCCAAGACAAAGGGCAAGGCTCCGCCAGCCTCTCCAGGCGCACCGCCGACACAGAGTAAATTGCCCGGCTGGGCACCCGACCGCGTCAACGCCTGCATGTGGGGTACGGAGCCAAAGACAGTCAGGGTCAGAGAGAGCGGCCCACGGGTTGTATCACCGCCGATCAAGGCCAGGCCACAGGCCGCAGCCATGTGATCGAGTCCTTGAGCAAACCGCTCCAGCCAGCCTGGATCAACATCCGGCAGCGTCAACGCCAGGGTGAAACCAAGGGGTGCGGCCCCCATGGCGGCCAGATCGCTGGCGCTGACAGCCAGGGCACGTTGCCCCAGCAGAAAGCCATCGCAGACTTCAGGAAAATGCACCCCGGCTGTCAGCGTATCGGTAGAAATCGCTAGTTGCTCGCCCGGGCGAGGCATCAGCAAGGCACAATCGTCGCCCAGACCGAGCGCGATATCCTTACGTGGCTGTGCGCAGCGCGCGGCAGCAAAATAACGGCGGATCAACTCGAACTCGGTCATGGCTACAGTCAACGCTTGGCGCGTAATTCAGCAGCGCGCAGCTTGGGCGCCAACTTATCCAGTACACCGTTGACGAACTTGTGCCCGTCGGTTGCACCAAACACCTTCGCCAGCTCGATACCCTCGTTGATAACGACCTTATAGGGAACATCGATACGGTTGCGCAGTTCGTAGCAGGACATGCGCAGGATCGCAAGTTCAACCGGATCAACGTCTTCCAGTGGGCGGTCCAGGCAAGGGGTGATCAGATCATCGATCTCGGTTTTCAGGCCGGGAATGCCATGCAGGATCTCATGGAAATAAGCGCCATCAACATTGGCGAAATCGTTGTCCACACGGAACTGGGCTTCGATCTCGTTGATCGCCTGCCCCGCCATATGCCACTGATACAACGCCTGAACCGAAAGGCTGCGGGCTTCACGACGCGCAGCAATCTTGCCGCGCGGAGCTTTGGGCTTTTGGCCGTCTACAGCGCTCACTTGGCCTCCAGCTGCGACAGCAGGCTCACCATTTCAAGAGCAGACAGCGCCGCTTCGGCACCCTTGTTACCCGCCTTGGTGCCCGAACGCTCGATGGCCTGCTCGATAGAATCAACCGTCAACACGCCAAAGGAGACCGGCACACCGAACTCCATGGAAACCTGCGCCAGGCCCTTGGTGCACTCGCCAGCAACGTAGTCAAAATGCGGAGTGCTACCACGAATCACAGCGCCCAGCGCGATGATGGCGGAATATTCGTCACGCTGAGCAGCCTTCAGGGTAGCCAGCGGAATTTCAAAGGCGCCAGGAACGCGGATAATGGTGATGTCTTCCTTGCGGATACCATGGCGTACCAGGGCATCTACGGCACCTTCAACCAAGCTTTCAACCACAAAGCTGTTGAAGCGGCCAACCACCAGGGCAAAGCGGCCTTTTGGGGCAATGAAAGTACCTTCAATGGTCTTCACGGTCATGAGCAGGTCTCGTCTGTTAAAGAACCGGGGCGTTTTCGTACGCCCCGCAAATAAATCCGATCGTCGGCGCGACGGTCATCAACCATCGCACCGTTCAGGCCATCCGTAGGCCGGTTTATACGGGAGGCAGGTATTCTACAACTTCAAGGTCAAAGCCGGATATGGCATTGAACTTCATCGGTGCACTGAGCAGACGAAGCTTACGTATGCCCAGGTCACGCAGGATCTGCGAACCAGCGCCTACGGTGCTGTATGTGCTCTGCGGCTTGGGCTTGCTGACCGGCTCGCGCAGGTGAGTGAGCAAGTCGTCGCCTGCCAGGGAATGCCCCAGCAGTAACACCACGCCTTTGCCAGCTTCCGCGACCTTGGTCATGGCATCGCGCAGACTCCAACGGCCTTCCTGATTCACCAGCAGCAGATCGCGCAGCGGGTCCATATTATGCACGCGCACCAGGGTCGGTTCATCACTCTTGATGGTACCCATAGTCAGCGCCAGATGAACGTCACCTTCCACCTCGTCACGGTAGGTGACCAGATTAAAGCGTCCCAGCTCGGTTTCCAGTGGCTGTTCGTCGATCCGCTTGACGGTATGCTCGTGCAGCAGACGATAGTGGATCAAATCGGCAATCGTACCGATCTTCAGCCCATGCTCTTCGGCAAAGGCTTCGAGCTCCGGACGACGGGCCATGGTGCCGTCATCGTTCATGACCTCACAGATCACCCCGGTCGGCTCAAAGCCTGCCATGCGCGCCAGATCGCAAGCCGCCTCGGTATGTCCGGCACGGGCCAGCACACCGCCCGGCTGAGCCATGAGCGGGAAGATATGGCCTGGGCTGACGATATCGGCGGCCGTTGCTTTTTTAGCCGCAGCCACCTGTACGGTACGTGCGCGGTCTGCAGCGGAAATACCTGTCGTCACCCCTTCGGCCGCCTCGATGGAGATGGTGAACTTGGTGCCGAAACCCGAGCCATTGCGGGCTGCCATCAACGGCAGGTTCAGCGCCTCGCAGCGCTCCTTGCTCATCGGCATGCAGATCAAACCACGAGCATGCTTGGCCATGAAGTTGATGTGCTCAGCCTGCACGCATTCAGACGCCATGATGATATCGCCTTCGTTCTCGCGATCCTCATCATCCATGAGGATGACCATCTTGCCTTCACGGATGTCCTGGATAATTTCTTCGATACTGTTCAGTGCCACGGAGGTCTTCCTTTACGCTCAGGAGTTGAGATAGCCGTGTTGGGCCAGGAATTGTTCGGTAATACCGCTACCCTTCTGCGGTTCGGCAGCCTTGTCACCCATGAGCAGGCGCTCCAGGTAGCGGGCCAGCAGATCTACCTCCAGGTTGACCTTACGGCCGGGGCGATAGTCCGCCATGATGGTCTCGGCCAGGGTATGCGGTACGATGGTCAGTTCAAACTCGGCGCCATCCACCGCATTAACGGTCAGGCTGGTGCCATCAACGGTGATCGACCCCTTCAGGGCAATATAGCGCGCCAGCTCGCGAGGAGCACGGATACGGAACTGTACGGCGCGGGCATTATCCTGGCGTGAAACCACTTCACCCACGCCATCCACATGCCCGCTAACCAGATGACCACCCAGACGGCTGGTTGGCATCAGAGCCTTCTCAAGATTGACCCGACTGCCAATCTTCAGATCAACAAAGGCCGTACGCGCCAGTGTCTCGCGGCTTACGTCCGCCCAGAAGCCATCACCGGGAAGCTCTACGGCCGTCAGGCATACGCCACTGACGGCAATACTGTCACCCAGCTTTACATCGGCAAGATCCAGCTTGCCGGTCTGTACATACACGCGCATGTCGCCACCTTTAGGCGTCAGCGCGGCGATCGAGCCTATGGCTTCGATGATGCCAGTGAACATGTCTACCTCGAAACGTCAGAAATAAGGGGCGCCGGGGCGCCTGAAATGGGTTTGGCCACGATATGCCAGTCACGGCCCACGGGCGTGATCTCGATGATTTCAAGCTCAGGCGCTTCGCTCATGATCTCGAGCGGCCACGCCAGCAACGGACGCGCCGTCGAGCCCAGCAGCTTGGGCGCCATGAAGAAATGGAATTCGTCGACCAACCCCTGCCGCGCGAACGCACCGGCCAGCTGGGGGCCAGCCTCGACCAGCACCTCATTCACGCCACGGTCAGCCAGAAGCTGTAATAACGGCAGCAGGGCGATATGCCCCTGATCCCCGGGAAGCGCCAGCAGCTCATGCCCTTGGGACTGGTACTGCGCTGCTCGCTCAGTTGAAAGGGCCGCGACCCAGGCAGGTCCTGCTTGAAAGAACGCCGCATCCAGCGGGACGCGATATCGGCTGTCCACCAGTACACGCTGGGGTTGGCGGCCCATGGCAAGCGCAGCCTGCTCCACCGTCTCGCCAAGCTCTTCAGCGCGCACGGTCAGCCGAGCCTTGTCCATCAATACCGTATCGGCACCGGTCAATACGACGCTGGACTGCGCACGCAACCGCTGCACCTGAGTACGAGCGGCCGGGCCGGTAATCCATTGGCTTTCACCGCTGGCCATCGCTGTTCGGCCATCCAGACTCATGGCGAGCTTAACGCGTACGAACGGAAGGCCCGTGACCATACGCTTGATAAATCCCTGGTTAAGCGCCCTGGCTTCATTTTCGAGTACGCCACAGGCCACCTGAATACCTGCCTCTGCGAGCCGCTTGAGACCACGGCCGGCCACCTGTGGATTCGGATCCTGCATGGCAGCCACCACGCGTCCGACCCGAGCACTGACCAAGGCGTCGGCACAGGGCGGCGTACGGCCAAAGTGACTGCAGGGTTCCAGCGTGACATAGGCGGACGCGCCCTGTGCACGCGCGCCTGCCTGACGCAGCGCATGGACTTCGGCATGGGGTTCGCCAGCACGCACATGCCAGCCCTCACCAATGACCTGGCCATCTTTGACGATGACACAGCCCACGCGGGGGTTGGGATGGGTGGAGTACAAACCCTGACGCGCCAACTCAAGCGCACGGGTCATGTAGAACTGATCGGCCGGTTCCGAAGCGTTGGGATTGCCTCCGCGGCCGGCGGCGCCAGCATGATCAGAGGAATCGACAGTAGACATGAAACGTCCTCGCTAAACATGAGTGAACGTTTCAGGGCAAATAGGCAAAAGCTGCACGCGTACGCTTTCCGGCACGCGCAGACAGACGCATCTTCTTTCATCCGGACTATGACCGTCGGCCCTGGAATCACACCAGATCTGCTGACCTCCGACGCATCGGAGCGCTCGCGGGCTTGCCACCACGTGGTTTACCGCCGGTGGGGAATCTCGCCCCGCCCTGAAGACCGGAGCGACTATAGCGAAGTAGAGCCTCTGCCAGCAATGGGCTAGCGACAAATGACCCACTGCAGCGGTCAGGCTTTACTCGGATCACGGGCCAGCCGATCAATTTCCTCACGAAACTCGGACAGGTCCTGAAACTGACGATAAACGGACGCGAAGCGGATAAAGGCAACCTCATCAAGCTTGCGTAGCTCTTCCATCACCAATTCACCCACGACACGGGATTTGATCTCGCGTTCGCCCGTCGCGCGCAGCTTGTGCTTGATATAGGCAATCGCCTCTTCCAGACGCTCGATACTGACCGGGCGCTTTTCCAGCGCACGCTGCATACCGGCCCTGAGTTTTTCTTCGTCGAAAGGCTGGCGAGTACCGTCCTGCTTGATCAGGCGCGGCATGACCAGCTCAGCGGTCTCGAACGTTGTAAAACGTTCCTGGCAGTTCAGGCACTCACGACGACGGCGCACCTGCTCGCCTGCTGCAACCAGGCGTGAGTCGATGACCTTGGTATCGTGGGCACCGCAAAAAGGACAGTGCATGTCAGAAGCAGCCGAAATAAACGGAGGGCCATGGTAGCGCATCCTGCCTGAGAAGGAACCTTGCAAGGCCTCAAGAATCGACAGAACACGTCTGGCGGCTCCGTGACACAATCCTCTTCCCGCCGGTCGTGGGTTGTATAAGAATGCGCCGCCGAATCTGCCCTGGAGCCGTTACCATGTCGTTGCGCCCGCTGTTGCCCGTGTTGTTGATAAGCCTGCTTGCAGCCTGCTCTGAAAAGCCTGTTGCACCGGCAGAACCTGCCAAAGAACCCGAGCCGGTGGCCGGTGCGCCGCGTCCCGGAAATCTGCGGGAGGTCTCTGGAACGTTACGGACACCAGACGGCGCCATCGCACCAGGTGCACAAGTTGAAGTGGCCATGCTGGTGATCGACAGTCAGGACCGTCCCCAGCGGCTGCTCGCCAGCGAGACATTGACAGGCAATGGCAAGGCCCTGGCGTTCCGCCTGCCCTTTAATCCAGAGGTATTTCCCCAGAACGCCAAGGTCGAACTGCACGCTCGCGTCAGTCAATCCGGTCAGCTGGTCTGCTACCTGTCTCCCGTCAAGATCAGTCAGCCTAATACCCAGGTTCTGGGCGAATTAGTGCTGGATCAGACTCCATGACCCCACCCGCCACCCTGCGAGCAGCGCTAAGGGATCTGCTGGGTGATGCTGAACTGAGTATTCAATCCCTGCCGGGATGCGACATCGCGCTCTGGTTGATCGATCCCGCCAACATGGAGCGGGCCTTTTCACCCGAAGAAACACAACGACTGCTGGCGTCCCCACCCTACTGGAGTTTTTGCTGGGCCAGCGGTCTGGTACTGGCCCGTTGGCTGGCCGAGCAGCCGGAGTGGGTACAAGGCAGGCGCGTGCTCGATTTTGGCAGCGGGTCAGGGGTTGCCGCGATTGCTGCTGCCAAGGCGGGGGCCGCTGAAGTAGTGGCCTGTGACTGCGATCCGCTGGCCTTGGCCGCCAGCCGAGCGAATGCGGACCTGAATCAGGTGACGCTGGAATACTTCGACGACTTCTTTGCTGAGGCCGACCGTTTCGATTTGATCATTGTGGCCGATGTGCTGTACGACCGTGCGAACCTGCCCTTGCTGGACGATTTTCTGAGCCGCGGACAAAGCGTGCTGATAGCGGATTCCCGAGTCAAGAATTTTGACCACCCTAGGTATACAGCGCTAGCAAGCCGGGAGGCCTGCACCTGGCCGGACCTTGCCGAGCCGGCTGAATTCAGATGGGTTAATCTCTACCACGCACAACGTACTTGCTGAAGGTTGTTTTCGGCAGGCGCGTCTCCACATATAGTTCATCTTTTCGTTACCCGAGTCTGTCTATGAGCCAGGACACGTCCTACATTTTTGATGCGACGCTTGAGAACTTCGAACAGAAGGTCATGGAGCAGTCGTTCAACACGCCCGTACTGGTTGATTTCTGGGCCGAGTGGTGTGCGCCCTGCAAGGTACTGATGCCTATGCTGGCCAGCATCACCGAGTCCTTTGGCGGTGCACTGCATCTGGCCAAGGTCAACTGTGATATCGAGCAGGAACTGGTAATGCGTTTCGGCATTCGCAGCCTGCCGACGGTCGTCCTGTTCAAGGACGGCCAACCGGTTGACGGCTTTGCGGGTGCACAGCCTGAATCTGCCGTTCGCGCCATGCTGGAGCCGCATGTACAGGCGCCTGCACCCGAGGCCGAGAACCCGCTGGACGCCGCACAGTTGCTGTTTGATGAAGGTCGTGCTGGCGAAGCGGAGGCCGTACTCAAGCAGCTCTTAGGTGAAGACAATACCAATGCGCCCGCGCTGATTCTCTATGCGCGCTGCCTTGCCGAGCGCGGCGAACTGGATGAGGCTGAAACGGTACTGGGTGCAGTCACTGGTGACGATCACAAGCAGGCGCTGGCAGGTGCAAAGGCACAGCTGACGTTCCTGCGCCAAGCTGCCAGCCTGCCTGATGCAGCCGATCTGAAGGCGCGCCTGGCTCAGGATCCATCCGATGACGAAGCCACCTATCAGCTTGCCGTCCAGCAACTGGCGCGCCAGCAATATGAAGCGGCCCTGGATGCCCTGCTCAAGCTATTCATGCGCAACCGCACCTATGGTGAGGACCTTCCTCGCAAGACCATGGTGCAGGTGTTCGATCTACTCGGCAACGAACACCCGCTGGTTGCAACCTACCGTCGTCGTCTCTATCAGGCGCTTTACTGATGCCCGTCGGGCGCTGGCTCCTGGCCGGTGCCCGCCCACACAAACACCTGTGCCTCGTCTGTTTTCTCGATCCGGATATTCGGGTTATGCCGCAGCCGTACAATCAGCTGCTTGGCTGACCCCACGTTACCCGCCAGCTTTTCCAGCGCACTCAGCAGATGAGGCCCCTCGATACGCCGCTCCTGCTCAACCAACGCAAGCACCGACTCCCACAGGGGATCGCTATGGGTCTTTGGCACCGGAACAAGTGTATTGGACGGCACAGGCTGAGCATGGTTAAGCCCCTCGGCAAGACGCGTCCAGTCTTCTGCTTCCAATTCGACCGTCAGATCCACTGGCCACGTGCCTATTTTCCCTTGGATACGGATCATCGTTATCGCCTTTTTTGAACCATGTCTTATGATGCCACGTGCCATCGAGTGAGAGCATTTCTATTGCGGTCATCTTTTGTTACGACATAACATACAGTCAAATCCATCAATGGAGCTGACCATGCGTTCGTTGCTGCTTGCCCTGCCGTTTGCCGTATTGCCTCTTACTGCTGCCTTTGCCCACGATGAACATGATCACTCACATGGAAGCCTGAGCGCCCATGAGCATGGCGTCGCACAACTCAACGTCGCGCTGGATGGCAACTCGCTGGAACTGGAACTACACAGCCCTGCCATGAACCTGGTGGGCTTTGAGCATAAGGCCCAGTCCGATCAGGACAAGAAAGCCGTCGAAATGGCCAAGCAGCAGCTGGCCAACCCGATTACCTTGTTTGGCATCCCAGCCGCCGCAGGCTGCAAAGTAAGCAAGACTGATCTGGACAGCCCCCTATTTGGTTCTGAAGAGCACCATGACCATGACCATGACCATGACCATGACGATCATGATAGCCATGCCAAGGGCGAGCACGAGCACGCTCATAGCGACATCGACGCGGACTACACCCTCGCCTGTGAAAATCCAAAAGCGCTGACTGCGCTGGACCTGGCGGGCCTGTTCAAGCAATTCCCGGCCACACACAAGGTCAATGTCCAAGCCATTACCGCTCAAGGCCAGAAAGGTGAAGAGCTGACGCCTGCCCAAACTCGCCTCGCGCTATAACCGTTCCCCTTAAAACGGGTAGCCTCCCTACTTTGCTGCCCGTTCTTTTTATGCCAAGGCCACCATGAGCGCATTAATCGAACTCAACGACTTGGGCTTCGCCTGGCCCGATCAGCCCGAGCTACTGGATATCCCTCATTTTCAGTTGCAGCGCGGCGAAGCCGCCTTTCTAAAAGGCCCCTCAGGTAGTGGCAAGACTACCCTGCTGGGCCTGCTCGGCGGTGTAAACAAGCCAAACCGTGGACACGTCAGGTTATTAGGAGAAGACCTCTCCAGCCTGTCTTCTGCGCGTCGTGATCACTTCCGCGTCGACCATACCGGCTATATCTTTCAGCAGTTCAACCTGCTGCCCTTTCTATCTGTTCAGGAGAATGTCGAACTCCCCTGCCATTTTTCGGCCCTGCGCTCGCAGCGCGCCAAAGAGCGCCATGGCAGCCAGGCAGAAGCGGCGCGTGCCCTGCTTTCCGCTCTGGGGCTGGGTGAGCGTACCCTGGGAGAGCGTCGCGCAGGAGCTCTTTCGATTGGGCAACAGCAACGTGTAGCGGCAGCGCGCGCCCTGATCGGTCAACCCGAACTGGTTATTGCAGACGAACCCACTTCAGCGCTTGATGCCGATACTCGAGAGGCCTTTTTGAACCTGTTATTCGCCGAATGCCGCGCCGCCGGCTCAAGCCTGCTCTTTGTCAGCCATGACCAGGGATTGGCTCCGCTTTTTGACCGAAGCCTGTCCCTGCTTGAACTCAACCGCGCGGCGCGACCGGCAGAGGTGTGAGATGTACTTGTTTCGCCTGGCACTCGCCAGCCTTTCCAATCGTCGCTTTACTGCCCTCCTGACCGTATTCGCCATCGCGCTATCAGCCTGTCTTTTGCTGGCAGTCGAACGTGTTCGCACCGAGGCCAAGGCCAGCTTTGCCAGTACCATTTCCGGAACTGACCTAGTGGTTGGCGCACGCTCCGGAGCGGTCAACCTGCTCCTGTATTCGGTGTTTCGCATTGGCAACGCTACCAACAACATTCGCTGGGACAGCTATACCCAGCTGGCCGAAAACCCCAAAGTCAAATGGGCCATTCCGCTTTCACTGGGCGACTCCCACCGCGGCTATCGGGTGCTGGGTACCAGCCAGGCCTATTTCGAGCATTACCACTATGGGCGCAACCAGGCGCTCACGCTCAGCGAAGGCAAGCCTTTCCAGGATATCTATGATGTAGTGCTCGGTGCCGAAGTCGCTCAAGCCCTGCATTACAAGCTGGGCGACCACATTGTCCTGGCCCATGGAGTCAGCACAATCAGCCTGGTCGAGCATGGGGACAAGCCGTTCACGGTAGTGGGTATCCTCGCGCGGACGGGCACGCCAGTGGATAGAACACTGCATATCTCCCTTCAGGGCATGGAGGCTCTTCATGTGGACTGGCAGAACGGTGCACCGGCACGTGGCGCAGGCAAGATTAGCGCAGACCAAGCCCGCCAGATGGACCTGACACCCAAGGCCATTACCGCCGTGCTACTCGGCCTCAATAGTAAAGTCGCCACTTTTGGTCTCCAGCGCGCCATCAATGAATACCGGGGAGAGCCGTTGATGGCCATATTGCCCGGTGTTGCGCTCCAGGAACTCTGGAGCCTGATGGGCACCGCCGAGCAGGCGCTGTTCATCGTTTCGTTGTTTGTGGTTCTAACCGGCCTGATCGGCATGCTGACGGCTATTCTGACCAGCCTTAATGAGCGGCGGCGAGAGATGGCTATCCTGCGTTCGGTGGGCGCCCGCCCGTGGCATATCTTCAGTCTGCTGGTAGCCGAAGCCTTCGCGCTGGCACTGGCAGGTGTCGTGGCCGGGCTTGCCCTTCTCTATGTGGCGATTGCTATCGCGCAGGCACCCGTACAGGCTTATTATGGCCTGTATCTGCCTCTGGAATGGCCTTCACGTTACGAGTGGACGTTACTGGGCGGTATCCTGATCGCTGCGCTGTTGATGGGCTGTGTTCCTGCCTGGCGCGCTTACCGTCAATCCCTGGCCGACGGCCTGTCCGTTCGCTTATAGCCTCAAAGACCGGAGCGTCCATGTATCGCGTGCTGTTGGTGCTTGCCCTGCTGTTCACCTCCTCCATCTGGGCAGCGCCTCGCGCGCTTTCCTGGGGGGAGCTGATCCCGGAGGGCGCACCGCCGCCTCCGCCACCTGTACCCTTGCATCAGGGCTCACTGGATGAAAGTGGGCCTGCCGCCTTGCAGCAATCACCCAATGCTCCCGTGGTAAAAGCGCTGGAAGGTCAGGAGGTCAAGCTCCCAGGCTACATCGTGCCAATCATGGTGACTGAGGAAGGGGAAGTCACCGAGTTCCTGCTTGTACCTTATTACGGTGCCTGCATTCATGTACCTCCGCCTCCGTCCAACCAGATCGTCTATGTCAAAGGCGCCAAGGGCGTTGAACTGGCCCAGCTACATCTTCCGTACTGGGTAGAAGGTACGTTGCATGTTGATTCAGCCAGTACGGACATGGCTGAAGTCGGTTATCAGATGCAAGCCACTCAGGTAACTCATTATTCGCTGTAATCAGCGTTTCGTTGAGCCAAGTCAACATATGATGCATCTCTCATCCTTAACATGTCGTTAGCCAACTAAACAACATGCTTTGGAGTGCATCATGCGCAAGCTGCCCCTAACCGCCGCCCTGCTGGCCCTCACCGCTGTTTCTCCGCTCGCCCTTGCCCACCAGGCCGGTGACATCATCATCCGTGCTGGCGCAGCGACCGTGGATCCACATGAAGACAGCGGCAATATCTCGGCCGCAGCAGCGGGCGGCAAGGTTGCAGGGACCAAGGCCACCGTTGACTCCGATACTCAGCTTGGCTTGGCAGCGGCCTATATGATCACAGACCACGTCGGCATCGAGCTGCTGGCCGCAACGCCGTTCAATCATCGGATCGGTGTAAAAGGCCTGGGCGCTCTGGATGGCAAGCTGGCAGATGTCAAGCAGCTGCCACCCACCCTTTCGCTTCAATACTATCCGCTGAACCCTCAGTCCCGTATTCAGCCGTACGTAGGCGCCGGTATCAACTACACCCTCTTCTTTGACGAGGATCTGACCAGCAGCCGCAAATCCGCAGCCGGTGGCGGCTTCAGCAATCTGAGCCTGGACGATTCCTGGGGTTATGCGTTTCAGGCAGGCGTGGATTATCAGTTAACGGATCATCTGCTGTTCAACGCCGCCGTCTGGTACGCCGATATCGACACCAAGGCGACCGCCGACTCGGCGCTGGGTCGCGTAAAGGTTGATGTCGATATCGATCCCTGGGTCTACATGGTAGGTCTGGGCTACAAGTTCTAATCAGTACCCGGCAAAAAGGCCTTCATATGAAGGCCTTTTTATTCTTGGCTAATCCGCCCCGCCTTCCTTCCTGGCCTTTGCCAACTCGGCGCGCCGCTTGCGGGCTTCCTTGGGGTCTGCAATCAGCGGTCGATAAAGCTCAATCCGATCACCTGCCTCCAGTACGCGCGTATCTGCATCAGGAATGACCTTTCCAAAGAGCCCGACAGCTAAGGTATCGATCGGCACCTTTGGAAAGCGCTCAGCCATTCCGGACAGCTCCAAGGCTTCACGTACGGTGGTACCTACCGGAACCTCCTGCGCAATCAGGGCCTGCTCGTCAGGCAAGGCCAGCGCAACCTCGATGGTTATCCGCTCAGCCATACAGCTGCTTAGCCCGTTGGCAGAAGGCATCAACCATGGTGTTTGCAGCCTGATTGAACAGCGGGCCCAAGGTAGCCCGAATCAAAGCGCCCTGATACTCGAACGACAGGTCCAGCGAGATCTTGCAGGCTTTCTCACCCAGTGCCTTGAACTGCCAGACGCCATGCAGCTGACTAAAAGGCCCCTTTTCCAGATCCATGACGATGCATTGATCCGGCGTCAGCGTATTGCGTGTCGTGAACTGCTGGCTAAGCCCACCTTTGGCGACCGTCAATCCTGCACGCATTTCGTTTTCGCCCTGCTCCAGTATCTGGGCAGACGAACACCAGGGCAGAAATTCCGGGTAACGCTCCACGTCATTTACCAGCGCATAGAGCGCCGAGGCGGGGTAAGGCAATAAAGCCGAGCGTTGTATATGCGTAGTCATTGGTACCTCAATTCCAAAACTGTGCGGCAAACACAATGAGAATGCCTAGAGGGGCAACGTAGCGCATCAGGAAAAGCGCCAGAGCGAATAAGGCCGGGCTGCGCACCGACAACTCATCCCTCACCTGCTCACGCCCCATTACCCACGCTGCGAACACTACAAAGAACAGACCGCCGAGCGGCAACATGATTCGCGACGTCAGAAAGTCGATGACGCCAAAGAAATTCAACCCGCCTTCAGCGCCCCATTGATACAAGTGGAAGTGCCCCGCCTCGCTTACGAAGAACTTGGCCTGCTCCCACAGGTTGAACGATAACACTGTGCCTAGCCCGACCAGCCAGCAGATGAAAGCCAGAATGACAGTCACCCAGACGCGGCTCAGTCGGGTGCGCTCGATCAGGTAGGCCACCATCGGCTCAAGCAAAGAGATTGCCGAGGTCCAAGCGGCAATCGCCACCAGAACAAAGAACACCAGACCCACGATCTGCCCCATGGTCACACTGCCGAACGCCAACGGCAGCGTCACGAACATCAATCCCGGTCCCTCACCAGGATTCAGGCCTGCCGCAAAGACGATTGGAAAGAGCGCCACACCCGCCAGGAGCGAGACGAATGTATCCAGCAAGGCAACCGCTACGACGGTCTTGCCCAAAGAAGAGGACTTCGGCATGTACGCACCGTAGATCATCAACGAACCTACGCCTACGCTCAGCGAAAAGAACGCATGCCCCATCGCAGGAAGCAGGCCCTCCATGAGCCGCGAGGTATCAAAATGGAACATGAAGTGCAGCCCTTCCATGAAATGTCCCGTTGTCATGCTATAGCCCAGCAGAAGCAGCAACAGCACAAACAACAGCGGCATCAGGATACGCAAGGTTTTTTCCAGGCCATTCACCACCCCCTTGGCAATAACCCAGGCGGACAACACCATGAACAGGGTGTGCCACAAGGTCATTCGCCAGGGATCGGAGGTCAACGCACCAAACAGTGCACCGGCTTTAGGTCCATCGACACCTTGAAAATCGCCACGGCCGACACCAAGAATATAGTCAAGCGACCAACCGCCAACGACGCTGTAGAACGATAGGATGAGCAAGGCATTGACCATGCCGGCCAGCGCTGCCCAGGACCATCTTGGTGATCGGGCAGCGGCTACTGCCAGATCACGCATGGCATTGGCCGGACTTTGCCGGGCACGCCGTCCAATCAGCGTTTCCGCCAACATGACAGGCAAGCCAATCAAGGCGATGCAGACAAGGAACATAATGACAAATGCACCGCCACCATAAATCCCTGTCATATAAGGGAACTTCCAGATGCTCCCCAGGCCTACAGCGGAGCCGGTCGCGGCTAATATAAACACCCAGCGGCTAGCCCACCCGCCATGCACGGAAACCTGATCATTTGCCATTGAAGTTATCGGTACTCAAAAAAGTTGGCTATTGTCCGACTTTCACCGCTCCCTCTCAAGCACATGGCGGTTGCCCCACTGACTCCCCTATAATGCGCGTCTATGGCCAAACAAAAGAAAATCTCTTCCGGAACCATCGTGCAGAACAAGAAAGCGCTGCACGACTACTTCATCGAAACCCGCTTCGAGGCAGGCATTGCCCTGTCCGGCTGGGAAGTCAAAAGCCTGCGCGCAGGCAAGGCACAACTGACAGACAGCTATGTTCTGCTCAAGGATGGCGAGGCCTGGCTGCTTGGTAGCCACATCACCCCCCTGCAGACAGCCAGCACCCACGTCATTGCCGATCCTCAGCGCACTCGCAAGCTGCTTCTACACAAACGAGAGCTAGGCAAGCTGTTTGGTGCAGTGCAACAGAAAGGCTTCGCCTGCGTTGCGTTGTCCATTTACTGGAAAAAGCACCTGATCAAATGCGAAATTGCCCTGGCGAAAGGTAAAAAAGAATTCGACAAGCGTGCGACAGAGAAAGAGCGCGACTCGAATCGAGAGATCCAACGTGCTATGCACAAGGATCAGAAATAATAAAAGGCGCTCCAAGCGCCTTTTTATACCTTCGAAAAGTCTTCCGTCTTCTGTCGGCGCTGTGAGCGTGCGATACGCTGCGCTTCTTCCTGTGCTTCTTCCAGCACTTCCTGCACATAATGAATGTGTCGGCTGGCAATTTCCCGTGCATCGTCAGCACGCCGCTCGATGATGGCCTGATACAGCTCCCGGTGCTGCTGCATCAACATATCCCGTGTCTCGCTACGCTGTGCGTACATACCGCCGATATTGGTCACTACATTGCGCTTGAGCAAATCGAACAGACCGCGAATGGTATGCAGCAGGATAGCATTGTGGCTGGCTTCGGCAATAGCCAGGTGAAAGCTGGCGTCTGCTGATCCCTCTTCCGAGCGGGAGATCGTTTCAGGTTGCGCATAGCAGTCCTGCAAAGCCTTGAAGGCCTGCGTCAAACGCTGATGATCGAGTTCGGTCGCACGCAAGGCGGCGTAATAAGCGCAAGAACCCTCAAGCATGTGGCGAAACTCGAGCAGGTCCTGCCGTGTTTCTTCACGACTTTCGAGTAACTGAAGCAAGGGATCGCTAAACGTGGAGCCGAACGAGGCAGCAACGTAAGTTCCGCCGCCCTGGCGACTGATCAATACTCCCCGAGCAACCAGCTTCTGAATCGCCTCGCGTAGCGAGGGCCGTGACACACCAAAGCGCTCCGCCAGCACCCGCTCGGCCGGCAACCGCTCACCGGCCTTCAGTGAACCCTCAACAAGCAGCGCTTCAATATGTTCAACGATGTCATCCGACAAACGACGTTGGCGTACCTGATCGAACCCCATCTCCATCCTCTGATGTGCCTGCCAGAGCGGCGGCGTTGATTTTGAGCCAAACGGCCTTCGCGCATCCAGACTAAAGTCTTAAAAAGCAAGGTTTGACAGACTTGCTAGGCAACTTTTAACCTCAACTGTCAGCCATTGTAAATTGGTATGACCAATTTAGGCATTAAGAAACCGATACGCCTATCGGAAGCACCGCCCCCTACACAACAACAATCAAGGGAGCTCTACATGGAAACCTGGCAACAGCTGTATACACCGCTTGGCAGTCTGGGCTTGTCCGCGACGGCAGCACTTGTCCCTATCGTGTTTTTCTTTCTTGCATTGGCTGTCTTTCGCATGAAGGGCCATCTCGCCGGAACCATTACCCTGGCGCTATCCCTTGGTATTGCCATTCTGGTCTACCGGATGCCGGTAGAAAAAGCGCTGGCAGCGGCCGGGTATGGATTCCTTTATGGCCTATGGCCAATCGCCTGGATCATCGTCGCAGCGGTTTTTCTCTACAAACTGACCGTCAAAAGCGGTCAGTTCGATGTCATCCGCAGCTCAGTCCTTTCCATTACGGATGACCAACGTCTGCAGGTGCTGCTTATTGGGTTCTGCTTTGGAGCCTTTCTTGAAGGCGCCGCAGGCTTTGGCGCACCCGTCGCCATTACCGCAGCCCTGTTGGTGGGTCTGGGACATAATCCGCTCAAGGCGGCAGGTCTATGCCTGATTGCCAATACCGCCCCGGTTGCATTCGGCGCTCTAGGTATTCCAACAATCGTAGCGGGCCAGGTAACCGGCATTGATGCTTTCAAACTGGGCGCCATGACCGGTCGCCAGCTTCCACTGCTGTCTCTGCTGGTCCCCTTTTGGCTCATGGCCATGATGGATGGCATGCGTGGTCTGCGTGAAACCTGGCAGGCAGCCCTCGTATGCGGTAGCAGCTTTGCCGTTTCCCAGTACTTTACCTCGAACTACATTGGCCCTGAGCTACCCGACATCACCTCGGCCCTGTTCAGCATGGCTTCGCTGACCGCCTACCTGAAGCTGCGTCAAAGCCGTCACGCCGTCGCCCAAGAGGTGGTCGGGGTCAGTGCAGGCGGGGCAGCAACCCTGGGCGGCGGCCCCGGCTTTGGCCGAGCACCAGGCAACCGCACACCTTCGCCCTATACACTGGGACAGATCATCAAAGCCTGGTCGCCCTTCCTGATCCTGACCGCGCTGGTTACCGTCTGGACACTCAAACCCTTCAAAGCAATGTTTGTCGCAGGTGGCTCACTCTACAGTCTGGTCATTAATATTTCGGTGCCGTTCCTGGACAAGCTTGTTCTCAAGACTGCACCGATTGCGACAGACCCTACTCCAATAGCTGCGGTCTTCAAATTCGATCCTGTTTCTGCCACAGGTACAGCGATCCTGATTTCGGCTCTTATCTCCATGGCAATCCTCAAGATCAAGCCTGGCGTAGCACTGTCCACATTCAAGGAAACGCTGGTGGAGTTGCGATGGCCAATCCTTTCGATTGGCATGGTGCTGGCCTTTGCGTTCGTAACCAACTATTCCGGCATGTCGACAACACTCGCTTTAGTACTGGCGGGAACAGGAGCGCTCTTCCCATTCTTTTCACCATTTCTCGGTTGGCTCGGGGTTTTTCTAACAGGATCGGATACCTCTTCAAACGCTCTCTTCGGCTCTCTACAGGCCACCACTGCCCATCAAATTGGAGTATCGGACACCCTGCTGGTTGCGGCTAACAGCAGCGGCGGCGTAACAGGCAAAATGATTTCACCACAGTCGATTGCCGTTGCCTGTGCTGCTACCGGCATGGTTGGGAAAGAATCTGACCTGTTCCGTTTCACCCTGAAACACAGCCTGATCTTCGCCACTATTGTAGGCCTTATCACGCTGGTCCAAGCCTATGTACTCACCGGCATGATCCTTCACTAACAGATAAAGGCGAATTAAGAAGTTGCCGCCAAGACACCGGTGCCGGGCTCGTCCCGGCACTGCCATAACCCCATCCCACAGGATGGATAACCGGGCAAACCCGGAGACGCCTGAATGAGTGAGCTTTTTTATAACGCAGCGCCCAATGCCACCCGCATCGCGCCACCCATTCCAAAGCAGCGGGAATACCCCGCGCAGAAGCCGCAACACGTTTATTTATTTGGTACCTGTGTTGTCGATTTGTTTTATCCAGAAGCAGGCATGGACAGTATCCGTCTGCTGGAACGTGAAGGTATTACGGTCCATTTTCCCCAAAGTCAAAGTTGCTGCGGGCAGCCTGCCTATACTTCCGGTTATACCGAGGAAGCACGCGAAGTCGCACGAGCACAGCTGGGCCTGTTCCGTCAGGACTGGCCGCTGGTTGTTGTTTCGGGATCATGCGCAGGCATGATTCGTCATCACTATTCGGAATTGTTCAAACATGAGCCTGCTACGCTTCGTCAAATCGAAGCACTGGCCGACCGAACCTATGAATTGGCCGAATTCCTGCTCAACGTTTGTAAAGTTGACCTCAAGGATCGCGGGGCGCCTACCAAGGTTGCACTTCATACCTCCTGCAGCGCACGCCGCGAGATGAATACACACCTCCATGGCAGAGCCTTACTCGCTCAGCTAGAGGCGGTCCAACGGGTGGATCATGACCATGAAAGCGAATGCTGCGGCTTTGGCGGCACTTTCTCGGTCCGTATGCCAGATATCTCTGGTGCCATGGTGGCAGACAAGACACGTGCTCTTCAGGAATCGGGTGCTGCTCAAATCGTGACCGCTGACTGCGGCTGCCTGATGAACATCAATGGTGCCCTGGAAAAGCAGAACGCTACATTGCGTGGGCAGCATCTTGCCAGTTTCATCTGGCAGCGAACCGGAGATAGCGTATGAACCAGATGACCCGAATTCCCGCTCTGGAGATTCCCACACCACCCTTCAAGACGCGAGCGCGCCAAGCGCTGAACGATGAGCAGCTGCGCCGTAATTTCCGTGTTGCCATGGATTCACTGATGACCAAACGCCTGGCCATTATGAGTGATCCTGATGAGCGTGAGCGGCTACGAGAGATGGGCAATCGCATTCGTGCAAGGGCGCTTTCCAAGCTGCCTGACCTCCTTGAAAAGCTGGAAGCCAACCTGGCACGCAACGGTATTCAGGTTCATTGGGCAGAAACGACAGACGAAGCCAACGCTATCGTTCAGTCAATCGCCGAGGCACACAAGGCCACACGCCTGATCAAGGGAAAGTCCATGGTCAGCGAAGAGATGAACATGAACCATGTGCTGGAAAAGCAAGGTATAGAGTGCCTTGAGTCAGACATGGGTGAGTACATCATCCAGCTGGCCGGGCAGAAACCTTCGCATATCATCATGCCTGCGATTCACATGAATGCTGCCCAGGTGGCCTCACTATTCAGCAACACCCTTGGCACCGAATACACCACAGATGTCGATGAACTAATTCAAACGGGCCGGCGCGTATTACGACAAAAATTTTTCGAAGCAGATATCGGCATATCAGGCGTTAACTTCGCAGTAGCTGAAACAGGCACTCTGCTGCTTGTTGAAAACGAAGGGAACGGCCGCATGTCCACAAGCGTTCCTAACGTACATATCGCTGTCACTGGAATAGAAAAAGTTGTGGAAAACCTGCGTGACGTCGTGCCGTTGCTATCGCTTTTGACACGCTCAGCATTAGGCCAGCCGATAACTACCTACGTGAATATGATCTCAAGCCCACGCAAATCCGATGAGCTGGATGGGCCACGAGAAGTGCACCTTGTTCTTCTAGACAATGGCCGCAGTCAGGCCTTTGCTGATGGAGAGTTGCGACAGACACTTAACTGCATTCGCTGTGGGGCCTGCATGAATCACTGCCCGGTCTATACCCGTATTGGTGGTCACGCCTACGGCACGGTATACCCTGGCCCTATTGGGAAGATCATATCGCCACACTTACTGGGGCTGGAAAACACGCCGGATCACCCCAGTGCTTCATCGCTGTGTGGTGCCTGCGGAGAAGTCTGCCCCGTAAAAATCCCCATTCCCGCGCTGTTACGCCGCTTAAGGGAAGAAAACGTTAAGCCACCGGAAGCTACCCCTTATCTCATGCGCGGCCAAGGCAGCAAGTTCTCTCCGCGTGAAAGACTGACCTGGAAAGGCTGGAAGACACTCTACACATCCCCAACGCTCTATAAATCTTTTGCCTACCTCGCAACACGCTTTCGAAATCTTACTCCCGGAAATGTTGGGCCATGGAGCGAGAACCATGCTGCGCCCAAACCCGCCTCAAGATCACTTCACGAGTTGGCTCGTGAGCACCTAGGGGAGGACAAAGCATGAATGCCCGCAGCAATATTTTAGGCAAACTTCGGAAAAGCTTGGCTGGCACAACGCCTGTGAAAGATGACTATGACGTATCACTAGTAACCCAACCCTGGAGCTATGCGCCTGAGGAGCGCATCAGTCGACTACGAGCACTTATGGAGGCGGTTCATACAGAGATACACCTCACCACAAAAGAACGTTGGCCCGCACTGGTCGAACAACTTCTTCACGACAAACAAATTCCTAGCCTGCTTATAGCCCCTCAGACACCCCATGGCGACCAGCTTACGGCCTATTGGAAAGATAAAGCGGGACTTCCTTTTCTCAAGGCCTATGACCGCCCAATTGAGGAATGGAAAGCGGAACTCTTCAACGAGACCCCAGCCAGCTTAACGGGGACGCTCGGAGCCATAGCAGCAACAGGTAGCCTAGTGCTCTGGCCAACCCGTGAAGAACCTCGACTAATGAGTCTGGTTCCACCCGTTCACATTGCTCTCCTACAGGCCAGCAAGATCGAAGACAACCTTTATACGTTTCACGACAAATACCAGTGGCCGGAAAGTATGCCTACCAATGCATTGCTCATCTCCGGGCCATCCAAAACCGCTGACATAGAACAAGTACTAGCGTACGGCGCACATGGTCCCAAGGATTTGGTCGTCCTAATAATTGAAGATGCTTAACTTACATAGCGGTTTGGAGCGCGCTTCTGTAAGGGTATTTGAAGTATTTCTTTAAAAGATAAATGAAACGTAAGCGGCCGATAGCAGTCCACTCGTATGAGGCTGGTTAGTCCTTTAATGGAGCCAGCAAGGTCCTTCTGACTTAGCCTGGAAATTCGCTTACGTCATTCATGTTCAAGGAGATGTCTATGAAACGCACCGCTTTAGTAGCTGCCGTAGCTGCCCTAATGGCTTCACCTGTTTTTGCTGAAGATCTTTGCGCTATTCAGCTGCAAAAAATTGATGACGCCATGAAAACCACACCATCAATGGCAACCGCTACCGCAACAGACTCCAATGTCCAGGTGCAACGTATCAAAGAGCTTCATGAAGAGGCGGTAAAGCATCAACAAGCAGGTGATACCAAGAAGTGCATCGCCTCGGCCAACCAGGCATTATCCCTGATCCGCAAACCAGGCGGAGAGACAGGTGGCAGCAAATAAGCAGCTCTTGTAGGCCGCGTAGGAAAAGCAGCCTATCTTTTTTATTTTCTGCCGCAAAGCAAAACCCCCGGGCGGTTAGGCCTGGGGGTTTTGGGTATAGGTGCTTGACGATGACCTACTCTCACATGGGGAAACCCCACACTACCATCGGCGATGCATCGTTTCACTTCTGAGTTCGGAAAGGGATCAGGTGGTTCCAACGCTCTATGGTCGTCAAGCAATTCGGGTGGGGAACCGGTGTCTAGTCGTTTCCCCGAATGGATATGTGATTGGTATTTTGCGGTTCAACCAAGCTTTCGGCTGGTCTTTACCAAACAACAGATTGTTTGGGTGTTATATGGTCAAGCCTCACGGGCAATTAGTATCGGTTAGCTCAACGCCTCACAGCGCTTACACACCCGACCTATCAACGTTGTAGTCTTCAACGGCCCTTCAGGAAGCTCAAGGCTCCAGTGAGATCTCATCTTGAGGCAAGTTTCCCGCTTAGATGCTTTCAGCGGTTATCTTTTCCGAACATAGCTACCCGGCAATGCCACTGGCGTGACAACCGGAACACCAGAGGTTCGTCCACTCCGGTCCTCTCGTACTAGGAGCAGCCCCTCTCAAATCTCAAACGTCCACGGCAGATAGGGACCGAACTGTCTCACGACGTTCTAAACCCAGCTCGCGTACCACTTTAAATGGCGAACAGCCATACCCTTGGGACCGGCTTCAGCCCCAGGATGTGATGAGCCGACATCGAGGTGCCAAACACCGCCGTCGATATGAACTCTTGGGCGGTATCAGCCTGTTATCCCCGGAGTACCTTTTATCCGTTGAGCGATGGCCCTTCCATACAGAACCACCGGATCACTAAGACCTACTTTCGTACCTGCTCGACGTGTCTGTCTCGCAGTCAAGCGCGCTTTTGCCTTTATACTCTGCGACCGATTTCCGACCGGTCTGAGCGCACCTTCGTACTCCTCCGTTACTCTTTAGGAGGAGACCGCCCCAGTCAAACTGCCCACCATACACTGTCCTCGATCCGGATAACGGACCAGAGTTAGAACCTCAAGCATGCCAGGGTGGTATTTCAAGGATGGCTCCACGAGAACTGGCGTCCTCGCTTCAAAGCCTCCCACCTATCCTACACAAGCAGGCTCAAAGTCCAGTGCAAAGCTACAGTAAAGGTTCACGGGGTCTTTCCGTCTAGCCGCGGATACACTGCATCTTCACAGCGATTTCAATTTCACTGAGTCTCGGGTGGAGACAGCGCCGCCATCGTTACGCCATTCGTGCAGGTCGGAACTTACCCGACAAGGAATTTCGCTACCTTAGGACCGTTATAGTTACGGCCGCCGTTTACCGGGGCTTCGATCAAGAGCTTCGCTTGCGCTAACCCCATCAATTAACCTTCCGGCACCGGGCAGGCGTCACACCCTATACGTCCACTTTCGTGTTTGCAGAGTGCTGTGTTTTTAATAAACAGTCGCAGCGGCCTGGTATCTTCGACCGGCATGGGCTTACGGAGCAAGTCCTTCACCCTCACCGGCGCACCTTCTCCCGAAGTTACGGTGCCATTTTGCCTAGTTCCTTCACCCGAGTTCTCTCAAGCGCCTTGGTATTCTCTACCCGACCACCTGTGTCGGTTTGGGGTACGATTTCTAATTACCTGAAGCTTAGAGGCTTTTCCTGGAAGCATGGCATCAACCACTTCCTCTTCATAAGAAGAGTCGTCATCAGCTCTCGGCCTTAACTGTCCGGATTTACCTAAACAGTCAGCCTACCGCCTTAAACTTGGACAACCAACGCCAAGCTGGCCTAGCCTTCTCCGTCCCCCCATCGCAGTAATTAGAAGTACAGGAATATTAACCTGTTTCCCATCGACTACGCCTTTCAGCCTCGCCTTAGGGGTCGACTCACCCTGCGTCGATTAACGTTGCGCAGGAACCCTTGGTCTTTCGGCGTGCGAGTTTTTCACTCGCATTGTCGTTACTCATGTCAGCATTCGCACTTCTGATACCTCCAGCAAGCTTCTCAACTCACCTTCACAGGCTTACAGAACGCTCCTCTACCGCTCATCTTGCGATGAACCCGTAGCTTCGGTGTGTAGTTTGAGCCCCGTTACATCTTCCGCGCAGGCCGACTCGACTAGTGAGCTATTACGCTTTCTTTAAAGGGTGGCTGCTTCTAAGCCAACCTCCTAGCTGTCTAAGCCTTCCCACATCGTTTACCACTTAACTACAACTTTGGGACCTTAGCTGACGGTCTGGGTTGTTTCCCTTTTCACGACGGACGTTAGCACCCGCCGTGTGTCTCCCATGCTTGCACTTCTGGGTATTCGGAGTTTGCATCGGTTTGGTAAGTCGGGATGACCCCCTAGCCGAAACAGTGCTCTACCCCCCAGAGTGATACATGAGGCGCTACCTAAATAGCTTTCGAGGAGAACCAGCTATCTCCGAGCTTGATTAGCCTTTCACTCCGATCCACAAGTCATCCCCTGCCTTTTCAACGGAAGTGGGTTCGGTCCTCCAGTCAGTGTTACCTAACCTTCAACCTGCTCATGGATAGATCGCCCGGTTTCGGGTCTATACCCAGCGACTAAAACGCCCTATTAAGACTCGCTTTCGCTACGCCTTCCCTATACGGTTAAGCTTGCCACTGAATATAAGTCGCTGACCCATTATACAAAAGGTACGCAGTCACCCAACAAAGTAGGCTCCCACTGCTTGTACGCATACGGTTTCAGGTTCTATTTCACTCCCCTCTCCGGGGTTCTTTTCGCCTTTCCCTCACGGTACTGGTTCACTATCGGTCAGTCAGTAGTATTTAGCCTTGGAGGATGGTCCCCCCATATTCAGACAACGTTTCACGTGCGCCGTCCTACTCGATTTCACTCAAAAGATCCTTTCACCTACGGGGCTATCACCCACTATGGCCGCACTTTCCAGAGCGTTCGGTTAAAATCAATTGAGCTTAAGGGCTAGTCCCCGTTCGCTCGCCACTACTTAGGGAATCTCGGTTGATTTCTTTTCCTCAGGGTACTTAGATGTTTCAGTTCCCCTGGTTCGCCTCTCACACCTATGGATTCAGTGTGAGATACCTGACTTATGTCAGGTGGGTTCCCCCATTCAGAGATCTCCGGATCACAGTCTATTTGCCGACTCCCCGAAGCTTATCGCAGGCTATCACGTCTTTCATCGCCTCTGACTGCCAAGGCATCCACCGTATGCGCTTATTCACTTGACCATATAACCCCAAAGAATCTGAAGTTATGTCTGGCTTGGAACACGACATTCGCCGAAAACTTGCGCTTGAACTCGCAAATTTACCTTGACCACATAGTCTGCAGTGAAACAGCCTATGTGTTCGTACTTCTATCACATACCCAAATTTTTAAAGAACAGTCTGAAAACAAAGTTCAGAAGTCAATGCTCCGACCCAACCCTTAGGGGGGGGTAAGCACTCAGTTCTGAGCTTTAACGCGGTGTTAGATGGTGGAGCCAAGGAGGATCGAACTCCTGACCTCCTGCGTGCAAAGCAGGCGCTCTCCCAGCTGAGCTATGGCCCCATCGATTGGTGGGTCTGGGCAGATTCGAACTGCCGACCTCACCCTTATCAGGGGTGCGCTCTAACCAACTGAGCTACAGACCCAATCGTCTAACGCTTGAGTCTTGACTCATCTCGCGTCTTTATTTCAGTGAATCAAGCAATTCGTGTGGGAGCTTATGCCAAAGCTGGGATCTATCGATTAAGGAGGTGATCCAGCCGCAGGTTCCCCTACGGCTACCTTGTTACGACTTCACCCCAGTCATGAATCACACCGTGGTAACCGTCCTCCCGAAGGTTAGACTAGCTACTTCTGGTGCAACCCACTCCCATGGTGTGACGGGCGGTGTGTACAAGGCCCGGGAACGTATTCACCGTGACGTTCTGATTCACGATTACTAGCGATTCCGACTTCACGCAGTCGAGTTGCAGACTGCGATCCGGACTACGATCGGTTTTATGGGATTAGCTCCACCTCGCGGTTTGGCAACCCTTTGTACCGACCATTGTAGCACGTGTGTAGCCCAGGCCGTAAGGGCCATGATGACTTGACGTCATCCCCACCTTCCTCCGGTTTGTCACCGGCAGTCTCCTTAGAGTGCCCACCATGATGTGCTGGTAACTAAGGACAAGGGTTGCGCTCGTTACGGGACTTAACCCAACATCTCACGACACGAGCTGACGACAGCCATGCAGCACCTGTGTCAGAGTTCCCGAAGGCACCAATCCATCTCTGGAAAGTTCTCTGCATGTCAAGGCCTGGTAAGGTTCTTCGCGTTGCTTCGAATTAAACCACATGCTCCACCGCTTGTGCGGGCCCCCGTCAATTCATTTGAGTTTTAACCTTGCGGCCGTACTCCCCAGGCGGTCAACTTATTGCGTTAGCTGCGCCACTAAAGTCTCAAGGACCCCAACGGCTAGTTGACATCGTTTACGGCGTGGACTACCAGGGTATCTAATCCTGTTTGCTCCCCACGCTTTCGCACCTCAGTGTCAGTATCAGTCCAGGTGGTCGCCTTCGCCACTGGTGTTCCTTCCTATATCTACGCATTTCACCGCTACACAGGAAATTCCACCACCCTCTACCGTACTCTAGCCAGGCAGTTTTGGATGCAGTTCCCAGGTTGAGCCCGGGGATTTCACATTCAACTTACCAAGCCACCTACGCGCGCTTTACGCCCAGTAATTCCGATTAACGCTTGCACCCTCTGTATTACCGCGGCTGCTGGCACAGAGTTAGCCGGTGCTTATTCTGCTGGTAACGTCAAAATTGCAACGTATTAGGTTACAACCCTTCCTCCCAGCTTAAAGTGCTTTACGACCCGAGGGCCTTCTTCACACACGCGGCATGGCTGGATCAGGCTTTCGCCCATTGTCCAATATTCCCCACTGCTGCCTCCCGTAGGAGTCTGGACCGTGTCTCAGTTCCAGTGTGACTGATCATCCTCTCAGACCAGTTACGGATCGTCGCCTTGGTGAGCCGTTACCCCACCAACTAGCTAATCCGACCTAGGCTCATCTGATAGCGTGAGGTCCGAAGATCCCCCACTTTCTCCCGTAGGACGTATGCGGTATTAGCGTTCCTTTCGAAACGTTGTCCCCCACTACCAGGCAGATTCCTAGGCATTACTCACCCGTCCGCCGCTGAATCAGAGAGCAAGCTCTCCTCATCCGCTCGACTTGCATGTGTTAGGCCTGCCGCCAGCGTTCAATCTGAGCCATGATCAAACTCTTCAGTTCAAACATATCCGGGTTTTGAGAAAACCCTAAACTTGGCTCAGCAATCGCAAATAAACTCTCGAATTCACGAGTGTTACTTGTCTTGCTGATAATCTTGTCGATCCATCAGTCTTACAGCACAAGCACCCACACGAATTGCTTGATTCAACTTGTTAAAGAGCGGTTGGTTAAGACCTTGTCTCAACCGAGGCGCGCATTCTACGCTAACCTCTTGTCCTGTCAAGCATTTTGTTCAACCGGTCTAACCTGCTGAACCGCTTGCCGGACCTGCCGGATCAGGAAACCTGTTCTGGCAGCGGGAGGCGTATTCTACACAAGCCCAGGGGCTTGTCAACTACCGCTTCCCTCTTTCCGCTTCTGCCAGACCGGAGGCCTGACCTTAACTAAACAGCTAAGCCATTGATATACAAGGCTTTTTGCCGTTCCGTTGCAACGGAAGTGGGGCGCATTATAGGCCCCTCCGCTCACAGGTCAAGCTTTATTTTGACCGGACTGAAAAATCTTCTTTTGTCTTAGCTGAGTGGCGATGAATGGTAAGCGAAGCACAAGCAGCAGGCCTCCTATCGAGGCGTATATCAGCCACTCGCGGATATCCGAGCGAGTTATCCAGAACATGTGCAGCAAGGCCATAACCAATGCTATATAAATGAGGCGATGCAGCCGCTTCCACTGCTTGCCTAATTTACGCATGCTGTAACGGTTCGAGGTCAGAGCTAGAGGAAGCAGCCCCAGCACGGCAATGAACCCTACAATCACATAGGGACGCTTCTGCAATTCAATACCCAAGCGGGAAAAATCCCAGCCTAATACAAAGGCCAGGTAAGAGCAGAAATGAAGCGCTACATAGGTGAATGTCCACAAGCCTAACTGGCGGCGAACCAATGCCCATCCTTTCCAGCTCGTCATTTTCTGCAAGGGCGTCAAGCTGAGCGTTATCAGTAAGAGCACTAGCGCCCCCAGGCCAAGCCTATCAATGATTACTTTACCAGGGTCAGGGCCCAAGGCAGAACTCCATGCCTCGTACAGCCAAACACCAAGCACCGAAAACGCACTGATAAAAACGACCACTCGCCATACTTGCAACATCATTAATACTGCGTCCTTAGGTCCATTCCGGCGTATAGGCCAGCAACCTCCTCTGCATAACCGTTAAACATCTGTGTTTCTTTAATATTAGGACTAAATAAACCGCTAGGAAGCCGTCGCTCTTTAGCCTGACTCCAACGGGGATGATCGACCTGCGGATTGACGTTGGCGTAAAAGCCATACTCATTTGGCGCCATGCTTTGCCAAGTTGTCTGCGGTTGATCACTCACCAAGCTGATGCGAACAATCGACTTGATACTTTTGAATCCATACTTCCACGGCACAACTAATCTAATGGGTGCGCCGTTCTGATTAGGCAGTACTCGCCCATACATGCCTACCGCCAATATAGCCAATGGATGCATGGCTTCATCCATACGCAGACCTTCTCGATAAGGCCAATCCAGTAGAGAGAAACTGGAACGCTGCCCTGGCATATGCTGGGGATCATTCAATGTTTCAAAACGAACGTATTTGGCATTAGCTGTTGGCTGGAACTGTTTAATGACATCCGCCAGTGGAATACCCAGCCACGGGATAACCATGGACCAAGCTTCGACACAACGCAGGCGGTATATCCTTTCCTCCAACTGCTGAGGCCGGATAATGTCCTCCAGCGAATAGGTACCTGGCTTACCAACCTCTCCGTCTACCTTAACTGTCCAAGGCTCGATCACCATCTGCTCTGCATTGGCATAGGGATCCCCTTTATCAGGGCCGAACTCATAAAAGTTATTGTATTGCGTGGCGTCTTTGAAAGGCGTTATAGACTCACCTTTTACATCTACCGCTTTCCAATGAATAGCAGACTGCTTCTCGGCAAACCAATCAGGCGCTTTGCCTGGTTCCACATCTGAATAAACAGATCCGTCAGCAAGCGCCCAGCCGGGCAGCATCGTAGCAGTGACAGCAGCACTGGCTGCACCCATGAATTGACGGCGAGACAAATAGATATTTTCTGGAGTGATTTCAGATGGCGTGCAGGCAGAACGCGGAGGGACGTTGATCAGCATGGCAATCTCCACAGCGACTACTGTCGATACGTAGTCTCACTGTGGAGATAATCAGGGAATTAATCAATGCGCGCGGTCGCGATGACGGCGGAAGCGCATTAATGCCTTGACGGGACCTGACACAGCATAAGCAAGGAAACCCAGCAGCAGGACACGTGGCGGATCAGTAAAGATAATGGCGAAGATCAGGACAGCGATGAGGATGCCCACGAACGGAACACGCCCTTTCATATCCAGGGTCTTGAAGCTCCAGTACTTGAAATTACTAACCATGAGCATTCCTGCAGCAGCAACCATGAACGCAACCAGGAATGAGAGTTTGGAACCCTGAATACCAAAGTCGCTAAAGCACCATACTGTTCCGGCAACTAGCGCAGCGGCGGACGGACTGGCTAATCCAATGAAATAACGCTTATCGACGGAGCCGATCTGAGTGTTGAAACGCGCCAGTCGAAGTGCTGCACCTGCCACATAGATAAAGGCCACAGCCCAACCTACATTACCTAGACTGATCAGAGCCCATTCAAATGCAAGAATGGCCGGCGCCACACCAAAGGCCACCATGTCGGACAGCGAATCGTACTGTTCCCCAAAAGCACTCTGGGTATTGGTCAAGCGTGCAACACGACCATCCAGTCCATCAAGGATCATGGCGATAAAAATGGCTGCCGCTGCTGCTGCAAACCCTACAGCAGCCTCTTCCGACTGCCCTTGGATAAACGCAGTCTGTGCCGCAATGGACTTGATGATTGAATAAAGTCCTGCAAAAAGCGCGGCTGTCGTGAAGAGGTTCGGAAGTAAATAGACGCCTCGACGGCGAATCTTTCGTCCCTGGGCATCGTGTGTTTCTTCGAAATGCTCATCGACGGGAATAATGCTTTCAGTGCTTGAGGAAGCTGTTTCGTTAGCTTCGTCGGGACGCTCGCTCATGAAAATTCCTTGCATAGGACTTGAAGTCTTGGATGATCCCCTCCTCTCAGGGTTCATCCTTAACACGTTACAGCTTTTATATCAGAAGACGAGCTGAAACGAAAAAACGCGGCCGTGGCCGCGTTTTTCCGAAACTGAGATCAACAGGACCTTTAATGGCCCTAATGATTAGTTTTTGCTCTTGTCGACGATCTTGTTAGCAGCAATCCAAGGCATCATGGCGCGCAGTTTTTCACCGATCTGCTCGATACCGTGCGCCGCATTATTGCGACGATATGCCGTCATGGATGGGTAGTTGCTTGCGCCTTCGCTGATAAACATCTTGGCATATTCGCCATCCTGAATACGCTTGAGCGCATTGCGCATAGCTTGGCGAGATTCGGCATTGATAATTTCAGGACCTGTCACGTACTCGCCATACTCCGCATTGTTGGAGATGGAGTAGTTCATGTTGGCGATACCGCCTTCATACATGAGGTCCACGATCAGCTTCAGCTCGTGCAGGCACTCGAAGTAGGCCATCTCAGGAGCGTAGCCCGCTTCAACCAGTGTTTCGAAACCTGCTTTAACCAATTCAACGGTACCACCGCACAGGACAGCCTGCTCACCGAACAGGTCGGTCTCGGTCTCGTCCTTGAATGTGGTTTCGATGATACCGGTACGCCCACCACCCACGCCGCAAGCGTAGGACAGCGCTACGTTCTTGGCATTGCCGGAGGCATCCTGGTAAACGGCGATCAGGTCAGGAATACCGCCGCCCTTGACGAACTCGGAGCGAACAGTATGACCCGGGGCCTTGGGTGCAATCATAATGACGTCCAGATCCGCACGCGGCACAACCTGGTTGTAATGGATTGCAAAGCCGTGAGCGAAGGCCAGGGTAGCGCCCTGCTTCAGGTTAGGTTCGATTTCATTCTTGTATAGCTGAGCCTGAAATTCGTCAGGCGTCAGAATCATGATGACATCGGAAGAGCTAACGGCTTCTGGAACGCTTTTAACAGCCAGTCCAGCCGCTTCGGCCTTCTTGGCAGAGGCAGAGCCCGGGCGCAGCGCGACGACAACGTCTACACCTGAGTCTTTCAGGTTGTTTGCATGAGCGTGGCCCTGAGAGCCATAGCCGATAATGGCGACTTTCTTGCCCTGAATGATGGAAAGATCACAATCTTTATCGTAATAAACGCGCATGAAATTCTCCTTAGAATTAGCCGCGTGGCTTTATCAAATTTAAATGCTCAGAGCCTTGTCGCCACGGGAAATCCCTGTGACACCACTGCGTACGACTTCCAGAATAGACGTCGTACCGATCGCCTGGATAAAGCTGTCGAGTTTTTCACTCGTACCAGCCAGCTGAATCGTATAGACGCTACTCGTTACATCCACTATCTGTCCACGGAAGATATCCGTGGTGCGTTTGACTTCATCGCGTTGAGCTCCGGTCGCCTTGACCTTGATCAGCAAAAGCTCACGCTCAATGTGGGAGCCCTCGGACAGATTCACCAGCTTTACAACCTCGATCAGCTTATTGAGGTTCTTGGTAATCTGCTCGATGGTTTCATCGTGCCCCACGGTTGTCAGTGTCAGACGCGAGAGCGTTGGGTCTTCTGTCGGAGCAACGGTCAGGCTTTCGATGTTGTAGTTGCGCTGCGAGAACAGGCCGACCACACGGGACAATGCGCCTGGCTCGTTTTCTAGTAGAAGGGAAATGATGTGCCGCATGATTAAGTCCGCTCCGTCTTGCTCAGCCACATTTCGCGCATCGACCCATCTTTAATCTGCATCGGATAGACGTGCTCGCTGGTATCGACCTGAATATCCAGGAAGACCAGACGGTCCTTCATGGCAAAGGCCTCTTCCATCATGGGCTTGAGATCAGCCAGACGCGTGATGCGCATACCGGCATGCCCGTATGCCTCAGCCACCTTGACGAAGTCAGGGAGCGATTCCATATAGGAATGCGAGTAACGGCTGTTGTACTGCATGTCTTGCCACTGGCGAACCATGCCCAGGGCCTGGTTGTTCAGCGTAATGATCTTGACGGGAAGGTCATACTGCAAACAGGTGGACAGCTCCTGAATATTCATCTGGATACTGCCCTCGCCTGTTACACAAGCGACGTCGACGTCGGGGAAGTTCAGCTTGACGCCCATCGCCGCTGGCAGGCCGAACCCCATGGTGCCCAGGCCTCCGGAGTTGATCCAGCGGTTTGGCTTGTCATACAGATAGTACTGTGCAGCGAACATCTGATGCTGACCTACGTCAGAAGTGATGAACGCATCTCCATGGGTTACTTCGTAAAGCGTCTCGATCACCGTCTGCGGCTTGATGATGCTTCCATCCCCCTTGTCATAGGGGAACAGGCCGCCCTGCGAGCTGCGCCATTCCTCAATCTGCTTCCACCAATTGGCCTGAGCTTCTGCCGCGGGTTTCTCGCCAATTTCCTTGAGGATGGCAACCATTTCCGTCAGAACGCTATCGACAGGTCCAACAATCGGAACATCCGCCTTGATCATTTTGGAGATGGAGGCCGGATCGATATCGACGTGAATGATCTTGGCATTGGGGCAGAAACGTTTGGCGCCATTGATGACGCGATCATCAAAGCGGGCACCTACTGCCAGGATGACATCGCTATGGTGCATTGCCAGGTTGGCTGTGTAACTGCCGTGCATACCTAGCATACCCAGGAACTGACGATCGCTGCCTGGAAAACCGCCCAGCCCCATCAACGTGTTGGTAACTGGCAGGTTGAGCATCTTGGCAAGCTCGGTCAGCTGGGCTGCACCGTTCCCCATGATGACGCCGCCGCCCGAATACAGGATAGGCCGCTTGGCCGCCAACAGCATTTCAGCGGCCTTGCGAATCTGTCCTGAATGGCCACGAACAGCCGGATTATAGGAACGCAGCTTGACCTTTTTGGGGTATACGTATTCGAACTTCTCCGTGGGGCTGGTCATATCCTTCGGGATATCAACCACAACCGGCCCGGGACGACCCGACTCCGCCAGATAGAAGGCCTTTTTCATGACCTCTGGAATTTCAGAGGGGTGCTTGATCATGAAGCTGTGTTTAACGATAGGCCGGGAAATCCCCACCATGTCGACTTCCTGGAACGCATCGGAGCCGATCATGTTGCTGCCAACCTGCCCAGACAGGATTACCATCGGAATGGAATCCATATACGCCGTAGCGATACCTGTAATGGCGTTGGTGGCACCGGGGCCTGACGTTACCAGAACGACGCCTGCCTTTCCGGTCGCACGCGCATAGCCGTCTGCCATATGCGTGGCTGACTGCTCATGGCGAACAAGAATATGGGTTACTTCTTTTTCTTTAAAGAGGGCATCGTAGATGTGCAGCAGGGCACCACCAGGATACCCATAAATGTATTTAACGCCTTCGTCACGCAAAAAACGGACGACCATTTCAGCGCCGGATAAGAGCTCCACGTTTCACCTCTCAACGCAATACGAGCGCCCACGAGTGGGCTTTCGGGGTTCGATCGACTGCAAGGCAGAGCATGGGCGACGGTGATCGCCGACGGGACAGCTGCCAAGAAAGCCGTGTTGGAAGAGCTCTAGAGTTACCGAGTTCCTCCACCCAGCGCGAGGTAACGCGTTACGGGTATGACTGCGGCGGCGCGGGTAGGCACCTCATGGTCTGCCGAGAAGCTAGCTTTGGGCCGGCTTTCTACAGCGAACTTTGGATTCTTCGCATTCAGCCGGTGCAAGTCAAGCCGTCTATGCACTTAATTTATGCACAGATCGAAGTCTCATTTTTTAGAGGCAAGTTTCGCTATAGTAGAGCGCTCTAACCCTTACGCTAAAGGATTCAACATGTGGCGTACGTTTTTAGCCATTAGCAGTGCCTTTGTCTTGATGGGCTCCGTTCACGCCGCTCAGGTCTACAAGTGGGTCGATGCCCAAGGCGTCACCCACTTCAGCGCGCAACCGCCTGCTGACCGCAGTGCAGATGAAATGAAGGTAAAACCGGCACCCAGTCTTTCAGGCCAGGCCAACACACCGGGAGCCGGGAATGGTACGGGCGACGCCGTAAACAACGCAGAACAGCGCTCTATCGAGCAGAAGGTTCAGCAAGACGTCAGAGAACAAGAAAAGAAGCGTGAGGAGTACTGCAAGGCTGCGCGAACCAACCTGGCACAGCTGCGCAGTAATCCTCGGGTCATGATCGAAGAGGGTCGGGGACAAATGAGACGGCTCACCGAGGAAGAACGCCAGCAGCGTATCAGCGAAGCCGAATTCTCGATCAATCAGAACTGCAATTAAGCCTTAGCGATGTTCGATCAGACGATCGAACTCGCCCAGCGCCTCCAAAAGCGTTGCCACGTTGCGCATGTCGTTTTGATAGACCACTTCCGCCATAGGACGGATGCCTGAGCGTCCAGGTAACCCGCTGTCCGACTCAATGATGACCTTCATCCGTGGTAGAAAAATCCACTGAAGCCATTGCGCAAAGCTCAACGTGTCTACACAGAACGGCTCTTGGCTGGCCAGATCCTGATCGCTGGGTGGCACGCTTTCCCACCATCCCAGTACACGCAACTCTCGCTCGATCAGAAGCAATTGCTCCGCCAGATCAGACAGGCGAGCATCCATCAGGCACCCACCTTGGCACGCTGACGTGCTGTAGCCGCACCCGCGGCATCGCCTTGGCGTTCGCGCGATTGAGCGATTAATTCCCACAGACTGGCTTGCAGGGCAGGACGGCCATTGGCGTACGTCAGTCCACGTCGAGCCAGCTGCTCAGCCTGCGCGGCATCGCCTTGGGCCAAGCGGACTTCAGCCAGCCGATATAGCACTTGCGGCTCGCGAGGCGCGATGCGCATGGCACGCTCCAAGCTTGAGGAAGCTCCGTTAAGATCGCCGCCGCCCTGCTGTTGCTGTGCTGTTGTCAGCAAGGCCAATACGGGACCATCGAGCTGCTCATCGGCCGACAGCGCACTACTACGGCCGGAAGGAATTCCCGTAGGCGCGCTGGGTGCCGGCTGGGGCGCTGAGTAGCTGTCATACCCCTGAGCAGCTGGCGCACCGGTAGAGGGTCCCACCGTTATAGGCCCCGTCGAAATAGGCGCTGTAGCCGGAGCTGCCGCAAAGGTCTGGATGGGCGCCGGATTATCACCGGGCACCATCACCGTTACACCGCCATCCTGCTGCTGTGGCGCCTGGGCAGCCATAGGCGGCAGTGAATTAGTCGGCATGCGACCGCCACTACGCGCCAGCTCCTGATTGGAAACAGGCGTGCTTGAATCCACAACCGGAATAGCACCTTGCTGTGGCGTGGCACAACCAGCCAGAACTACCGTAGCGGCCAGTGCCGCCCATACCGCTTTAGTCACGTTCTACCCTCTTAATTCAACCAACCGCGGACCCAGTCCATGACAGAGTCGGAAGGGTTCTGTCCACCACATGCCGGCCCAGGGGGCGGCTCACTTCCCTGAATATAGGGCATTTGGACCGCGCCGGGGCAATTTGGATCGGTCCCCTGCCCTGTGGCCGGATTAACCCATGCCTGAACAACATTATCGGGCAGCGGAAGGTCCAGCGAGGTTGGCTTGGCACGCTTCATGAATCCGGTCCATACCTGCAGGGCTCCTGTCGCGCCGGTCAACGGCGTCTTGCCATTGTCATCACGACCCAGCCAGACTACGGCAAGCAAGTCCTGACTGAAGCCCGAGAACCAACTGTCTCGTGAATCGTTGGTCGTACCGGTCTTGCCCGCCAGATTCAAGGATGAAGGCAGCTGGTTATAGACCGAGCGAGCTGTGCCCTCGCGCACGACACGCTGCATCGCGTATTGGGTCAGGTAAATAGCCCCCGGATCGAAACGCTGCTGAATCTGGAACGGATAACGCTTGAGCGGCTCACCGTCAGATGCCAGAACGCTACGAATGCTACGCAGCGGTGTATTGAACCCGCCATTGGCCAGCGTCTGATACATGGTGGCGACTTCCATGGGAGTCAACGCACCAGCACCCAGAAGCGTTGAAGGATAAGGCGGCAACGAGCGACTCACCCCCAGACGCTCGATGGTCTTGAGCACCTCAGGCACGCCCAGATCCAGGCCCAGCCGGGCAGTAGACAGGTTGTAGGAATGAGCCAGTCCCTGATACAGGAAAATCGTCCCGTGGGAATCACGTTCGTAATTTTGCGGACGCCAAACCTGACCATCACCGGTCTTAACGGAGAACGGTTCGTCCTTGATGAACGTGGTCAGGGTGTACTGACTCGGCCTTTCCAGTGCTGTCAGGTATACCGCAGGCTTGATGATGGAGCCGACCTGCCGAACTGCATCCAGTGCCCGGTTATAGCCGGCAAAGCGAGGATCACGCCCGCCCAGCAATGCCTGAACTTCACCGGTTTCCGGGTTGGTGACCACCATGGCCGCCTCAATGCCTTCCACACCCTTGCGGCCGTCGAGGCGCTTCAAGGCCTCGGTCATGGAGGTCTCGGCCTTGAGCTGAAGAATTGGATCGAAGCTGGTGAAAATACGCAGCCCTTCACCAGTCAAATCTTCTTCCCGGTAGTCTTGTTGGAGCTGACGCTTAACCAGATCGATGAAGGCGGGATAGGAGCTGTTTGTCAGCGAGCCTGCCTTACTGATCCCCAAGGGCCGCTGCTTGGCCGCTTCCGCATCTTCCTTTGTAACCGCACCCTGTTCGGCCATCAGGTCGATGACCAGATTACGACGAGCCAGGGCACGCTCCGGATAACGCCGCGGATTGTAGTAGGAAGGTCCTTTTACCATTCCTACCAGCAGAGCGACCTGGTGCAGTTTAAGCTCGGACAACGGCTGGCTAAAGAAATACTGACTGGCCAGACCGAAACCATGAATGGCGCGGGTGCCATCCTGCCCCAGGAAAACCTCATTGAGGTAGGCCTGAAGGATTTCGTTCTTGTCGTAATGCAGCTCCAGCAATACCGCCATCAGGGCTTCGGTAAGCTTACGCGTCAGACTGCGCTCACTGGAGAGGTAGAAGTTCTTGACCAACTGCTGAGTCAGCGTACTGCCGCCCTGACGCAACTGCCCTGTGGTGACGTTGATCCAGGCGGCTCGCCCAATCGACTTTAGCGAAACACCATGGTGATCCCAGAACTCACGGTCTTCGACCGAGACCAGTCCATTGATAAGTGCAGGCGGAACCTGATCCAGCTTAACGAGGATTCGGTCTTCGTTGTGGGCGGGGTATATTCCGCCGATCAGCAGAGGCTCAAGACGCGCCACAGCCAGATCTGAGCCGTCCTTGCTACTTAGCCCCGAGACAAAATCGCCAGAGAAGTTCACCTTGATCGAGCGAGGAGGTTCCTCACCCTCGTAAAACTGAAAGCCTCGGGTATCCAGCTCAACGCTGGAGCCTGCTACCGAGACGTCACCCGGCCCCTGAATGGCTTTTTCACGGCGATAGCCTAGTGCATCAAGCTCGGTCAGGAAGTCATCCTTGCTGAGCTTAAGCCCTGTAAACAGCTCAAGCGGCCGTGCATATACCTTGGCAGGAACCATCCAGCGCTTGCCGGAAAATTTCTCCTGCACGATAGCGTCGAGATAAATGGAAAATCCCGCAAGGACGACCAAGCCCACCAGGCCTAATTTAAGAGCCCAGCCGGACAGGGAGCGCCAGTTGAAGAATTGGCGGGACGGTTTTTTTGAGCGAGAGGATCGGGTGCGTTTCATGGCGGCGCATTATACGCACTTTGCTTCTAGCGGGCAGACGCCAGCCAGCGGTTTGCAGGGTCACTCACAGCGGCCATAATGGCGATCACTTTTTCATGGCTACGCTAAGGACCGCTTGTGAGTCAGACCCTGATCGCTGCGCTGCAGAACCCGGCCCTCTATCCGCACCCGGTTACCGCGTTCAATGTTATCGAGACGCATATTTCCTGGGTTGTTCTGACAGGGGAGTATGCCTACAAGATCAAGAAGCCGGTGAACTTCGGCTTTCTTGACTTTACTGACCTGAAAGCCAGAGAGCATTTCTGTAGCGAGGAACTACGCCTCAACCAACGCCTGACGAAAGGACTGTATCTGGATGTCGTTCCCATTACAGGCCGTCCGGAGGCACCCCAGATAAGTGGCGAAGGTCCGGTTATTGAATATGCCATCAAGATGCGCGAGTTTCCTCAGAGTCAGCTATTAAGCGAGATTGAAAAGCGCGGCGAACTCACCGAGCAGCATATTGATGCACTGGCCGAGCAGATTGCGCGCTTCCATTTGAGCGCACCGGTTGTCGATGCTTCAAACGAACTGGGGTCGCCCGATGCGGTGATGGCACCTGTGCGTCAGAACTTCGAGCAGATCCGCCCGATGCTTGAGCATGCACAAGACCTTGCCCAACTGGATCACCTGGAGGCCTGGGCAGAGGAACATTTTGCCCGGCTGCATCCCCTGTTCGAGCGGCGCAAGGCGGAGGGTTTCATTCGTGAATGCCATGGCGACATCTACCTTGCCAATGTGACCCAACTGGACGGACAGGTCGTACTCTTTGACTGCATCGAGTTCAACGAGCCTTTCCGTATGACGGATGTGATTGCCGATACCGCCTTCCTGGCGATGGACCTGGAAGACCGCAAGCACAAGACGCTAGCCCGCCGCTTCATCAATGCCTATTTCGAGATGACCGGCGATTATGACGGGCTGCATGTTCTGCCGTTCTATAAGGCTTACCGGGCCATGGTTCGGGCCAAGGTCAACCTCTTCCAGTACGGACAGACCTCCGATCCGGCTCAAAAGGCTGAAATCCTGGCACGCTACCGCAATTATGCGTCTCTGGCAGAAAGTTACTGCGCCATTCCGTACTGCCTGTTGGCCATTACCCATGGCGTATCCGCTGTAGGCAAAAGCAGCGCAGCGCTCAAACTGGTGGAGGCACTGGGCGCGATTCGTATTCGCTCGGATGTCGAGCGCAAGCGGTTGATTCAAGACGCTACGCCTGACGTGCTGTATAGCGCTGAGTCCGGGAAGGCAACCTATGATCGCCTGCATCACCTAGCGGCAGATATCCTTCAGGCCGGCTATCCGGTAGTACTGGATGCAACCTATCTGAAACAGGCCCAGCGCGAAGCAGCTGCTCAGGTGGCAGAAACGGCAGCCGTCCCCTTCCTGATTATCGACTGCCACGCCCCGGATACCGTGATTGCCCAGTGGCTTGCCGAGCGCCAGGCTGAAGGCCGTGATCCGTCTGATGCAACCCTGGCGGTCGTCCAGGCTCAGCAGCAAGGCCGTGAAGCACTGACAGAGCAGGAATTGATCCGAACACGGCATGTTGACATGACCGATCCGACCAACCTGGATGCGCTCGTCAAGGCCATGCAAGACAAGCTACCGGTCAACTGACTGCAGGCTCCACACATCGTTTCCTCCTCCAGCGCCCGGAGAGACCGCTACACTGAAGAGGTACTCAGGCGAGTGCATTCAGTGAGCACTAGGCAAAACGGGCCTGGAGGGCACGATGAGTAATGACTTACTGTTGTTGAAGAATCTCGGCAAGACGTCAGTACTTTGGTTACATGCGGTAGGTATCCGTACGGTAGACGAGTTGCGCAATCGGGGCTCGGCGGGAGCTTACATGGCGGTATGTGCACGCGGTTTTCGTACATCGAAAGTTCTGCTTTATGCCCTGGAGGGCGCTCTGCTCAACATTCACTGGAATGAACTGACACCTCAACACAAGCAGGCCCTACTCGCTCAGGCCAGAGCCTTGGCTCAGGAACACGAGATAGCTCACAAGCTCCGCTGATGAGGATTTACGCCGTCCACCGGCTTGCTTATTGTGCGAGCTATTTCACACCTCTGATATAAAGGATTCAGGGCCATGTATCTCCTTGGCGAGCAGCCTACCTATGCCGACCAGCTGATCAGCCGTCTACAGGGCATTCCGGCGCAGTTGCTCGAAGGACTTTCCCCTTCAGGCGAGCCTATTTCCGTTTACTGCCTGTATGGCTTGAGCGAGCTTGAGCCAGCCAACCATCTTTTTTTGATACAGAAAGGCATGGTGCATGCCTTAGTGGAGGGGCGTCCCCTGTTTTATTTGCAGGAAGGCGACCTGGTTGGCATGAGACAAGGGCTGGACCTTCCCGAGTGCACCTATAAAAGCGACGAGCCCGTCACGCTCATTCCCTATCGGCGCTCGGATGTGTTTCGCCATATCCACAGCAGCGAACAGCGCCAGGAGCTGCTGCTTCAATACCTTATTGGTCAAAACGCGCTGCTTTCCGATGCACTGGTGCGACTCAAGCCCCAGGAAGTACGCCCCAGCACAGGCTTCAAGCAATTTGCCATAGGCGAAGAGTTGATCCGTCAGGGGGATGAGGCTGACCACGTCTTCATTATTATCGAAGGCCACGCCGAGGCGCGGGTCAATGATCAGAAGGTAGGCGATGTGTGCAAAGACGAAATCTTTGGCGCCATGGCGGTTTTCACCCAGGAGAAACGCAGTGCGACTGTAGTAGCGACAGAGCCCTGCACAGTGATGATCATTCCCAAGGATCAGTTCTTAAGCCTGATGTACAGCACGCCCCGTATCGCTCACAACCTTATTGAGAATATGGCTCGCCGCATCGATCTGCTCAATAAGGAAGTCACGCAGTTGCGCCAGCAGCTCAAATCATAAGCCTGCTTCCTATTTGAGAATAAGAAATATTCTCGAATAGCTTGACACAGAAATGAGAATAGCTATTATTTGAATCAGCTGGTCGCGAGACTGGCTCTGATAACTGAGAGACTAGCAGGTCGGCCTTTCAGGTTATCTCCTCATCAGGCTAATCACGGTTTCGACCCGGCTCTGCCGGGTCTTTTTTTGTCTGGAGAAAAGCGACTGCGCTGAGTGCGTAACTGGTTATCCAGCCTTCAGATGTACTCGTGAATCAGTCTGCCGGGCACAGGGCTCTCCATTCCCAAGCGGTAGGCACGCTTGATCGAGACAGCTGCTTCCTGGGCTTTGTCCTTATTGGCAGCATGAACCCAGCAGAGAGGTTTCTGCTCGTCTACGGCCTCGCCCACAAAAGCCAGCTCACTTAAACCAACCGACAGATCGATCTGATCGGCCGGGTGCTGACGACCGCCACCCAGGACTACAACTGCCAGGCCTACCGAACGTGTATCGATGGACACCACACGTCCCGGTCGCTCACTGAAAACAGGCATGACGACAGGCGCTTGCTGTAGATACCGCTCCGGTGCTTTGGTCAGGTTAACCGGGCCGCCCAGCGCGGCCACCATACGAGCGAAACACTCTAGGGCGGAACCGTCTCTCCAGACCCCGAGCAATTGTTCATGGGCCTGGACTATTGTATTGGCCTGCCCTGCCAAAACCAGGGCCTGTGCAGCCAAGGCCATTGTTACCTCCCAAAGTCGCTGACTACGGATCTCGCCTTTGAGAAGCGCGATAGCCTCAGCCACTTCCAGGGAGTTTCCCGCACTGCGTGCCAGCGGCTGGTTCATATCGGTAACCAATGCCCGGGTTTTGACACCTGCCCCGTTGGCTACCGCGACAATGCTCTGTGCCAGCGCTTGCGCCTGGCTAGTCTCTGCCATGAAGGCACCGTTACCCATCTTGACGTCCATGACCAGAACATCCAGTCCTGCCGCCAGCTTCTTGGCCAGGATCGACCCGGTAATAAGATCAATGGACTCAACCGTACCGGTCACATCGCGAATGGCATAAAGCCGTTTATCCGCCGGTGCCAAGTCAGCGGTCTGCCCAATGATGGCGCAGCCCACTTCAGCTACGACTCGCCTCAACTGTTCAGGCGATGGCTGGCAGTTATAACCGGGAATACTGTCCAGCTTGTCCAGCGTACCGCCGGTATGGCCCAAGCCGCGACCTGAGATCATCGGCACGTAACAGCCACAAGCTGCCAGCAATGGCGCAAGAACGAGGCTTACCACATCACCCACACCGCCGGTGGAGTGCTTGTCGACTACAGGACCGGGCAGGATCCAGGAGAGCGTTTGTCCCGAATCGCGCATGGCAGTCGTAAGGAAAATGCGCTCGTCGACCGTCATGCCCTTGAGAAAAACAGCCATGGCGAACGCCGCGATCTGGCCTTCGCTGAGGGTTCCGTCCGTTATTCCTGCAACGAAACGCTTGATATCCGAGCGCTCCAGTACCAAGCCGTCACGCTTGCGACGAATCACTTCCTGAGCCAACCACATCCTGGCAGTCCTCCGGGCTAATCCACCATCACGAGGTAGGCGCAGCATATAACTACCGCGCCGCCTGGTTCATATCGAGATGAAAAATCCCACAATCGCTGCGCTCATGAAGTTGGAAAGCGTCCCGCCAATCATGGCGCGCAGTCCAAGCCGTGCCAGTTCAGAGCGGCGTTGCGGAGCAATGGAACTCAAGCCACCCAATTGAATGGCAATGGATGCCAAATTGGCGAAGCCGCACAAAGCAAAAGTCACAATGATTTGTGTATGGGTAGACAAGACCTGCACGCCTGCAGCAGCCGCCTTGGCAGGATCCATATAGTTGGCAAGATCCACATAGGCCACGAACTCATTCAGAACGATTTTCTGGCCGATGAAACCGCCTGCCTGAACCGCTTCATTCCACGGCACGCCGAGGAGAAATGCGACAGGCGCCAGCAGATAACCCAAAATCAGCTGCATCGTGATCTGCGGATAACCCAGCCAACTGCCAGCCCAGCCGAGCAATCCGTTAAGCATGGCAATGAGCGCAATGAACGACAGCAACATTGCGCCTACGGCCACGGCAAGCTTCAAACCCGCCTGAGCGCCTTCTGCGGCAGCATCAATAACGTTGGCTGGCCGATTCTCGCCCTGCCCCAGGTTACCCACGATGGTTTCGTCCCGGGTCGCCTCGGTTTCAGGCTCCATCAGCTTGGCCATAAGCAAGCCTCCCGGTGCGGCCATGAAGCTGGCAGCGATCAGATATTTGAGATCAACACCCAGCCCGGCATAGCCCAGCAATACCGATCCGGCAACGGCTGCAAACCCGCCAACCATCACTGCAAATAACTCTGACCGGGTCATATCGGCGATAAATGGCCGAACGACAAGCGGTACCTCAGACTGACCAATAAAGATGGCCGACGTTACTGCCATCGACTCAATCCGGCTGGTCCCCAGCATCAGCCTCAAGCCCCCTCCGATCAGCCGAATGATCCAACCCATGATCCCCAGGTAGTAGAGTACGGAGATAAAGCTTCCAAAGAAGACAATGACCGGCAGTACTTTGATGGCAAATACAAAGCCGCCATTGCCGAACACCTCGAACATGCGGGCACTGCTCAACCCGCCGAAGAGAAACTCGATGCCCTTGTCCGCATAGAGCTGTAGCGACGAGACGCCACTGGAGATCGATGCCAACACGGTCTGGCCCCAGGGGATATAGAGTGCAAAGGCCCCTAGCGCGACCTGAATGCCAAAGGCACAGAGAACCGTACGCGGCCGGATGGCGCGGCGATGGCTGGATAGCACGACGGCAATAGCGACGAGCACAGCCATCCCGACAAGACTGATCATGGTGTTGTCTCCGAACACAATAGGACCTCAAGCGCCGACTCGAACGCCGGCAAGCCTTCGGTGACGTTAGAAAGAATCAAAGGCGCCCGGAAGCAATTCCTTGAGTGTCCAGACCTTGGTGGCCAACGCGTCGCTACCCTGGCAGATGATCACTGCATCAGGCGCCATAAGTTCGAGCAGGACCTGACGGCAGGCACCGCACGGGCTGATCAGCGGAACCTTGGGAGCATAAACGGCAATTGCCTTGAAGCTGCGTGGAGCAAATCCCTGACTGATGGCCGAAAACAATGCGCTACGCTCGGCACAGTTGGTGAGGCCGTAGGAAATATTTTCGACGTTTACGCCGCGAATTACGCGTCCGTTCTCGGTCAGCAGTGCTGCGCCCACGGGGAACTGAGAATACGGTGAGTAAGTTTGGTCAGCAGCCAGCTTGGCTTCTTCCAACAATTGTTCATGCTCAGTGGCGGCATGCTCGCTCATAAGGAGGTCCTCGCAGATAAAAGGCCGGCACTTTAAACGTTCCAGCCTCGTTTTATGAATCAGAATTGATAACCCACGCCGAAGTAATAGCCCCAACCGTTCGAGCGAGCCCTGAAGGGGCCGTCACCAAAATTCAGTTCGGTGCCATCCTTCCATTGTCCGCCATTATGGAAATAGCGCCCCACTGCCATCAGGCGCAGGTGCGTAAAGGAATACAAAAGGACGTTGGTAGCAACGGTCGCGTTGGCGGTACGAGCAGGGCCTGCCTTGTCATGCAGATCCGAGCCGAAGTCAACGTTGGTAAAGCCGACATATGTTAGGGACGCTCCGTTGTCGAACGTCCCCAAGGGTAGAATGTACTTTAGCTGCGCCCGGTAGCCATCCCAGGAGTTTTCATTGGCAGCGCCATAATTTTCCCACTGACGGCGCACATACAGGTTAGCGGAGAGGTTGAGACGCGTCCCCGTCTCGATATCCGTTCCCAGGCCGCTATAAAGCGTGTTGCCCCGGTTCTCGCGGTTATGACCGTGATCATAAATCCAGTCAAACGCAACATAGAACTCCTTGAAAGGGCCGAACCCCAGCTTGCGACCCAGCAGCTCATCGATGGATACCCGCGGCTCATGCTCCATGAACACGGGAGAGCCTTTATCCCATACACCGCTGTCGTGACTGTTACCGATCCCTAACACCTTGGGGATATCGACATACCCATAGAGCTCGAAAGGCCCTTTACGCCCGAAATATTCATATTCGAGATAGATATCATCGACGGGCCGTGGACCGAAGCTGATGTCCTTGCTACCGATCAGTGTCACGTTCTGGTTATACCAGGAGGACAGATAGGTTCCTTTCTCCGGCGGAGCGACTTCGTAGCTGAGGTCCTCGCCCTGGGCACTCTCCTCTCCTTGCGCAGGTGGCGTCGCTCCAAACACGGGCATGCCAATGCCTGCAGTCAGCGAGACACCTAACAAGACCTTTTGAGTCCGCTTGGTCATAGGTAAACAGGTGAAGAAACGAGAAATAACCGCGTACTCCAATGTTGCACTCCTTCGAAGGGTTACATCACCCGCCAGATTAGGCACAGCAGAAGGCCATAAGCTTTACCCTGTACGGAGTAACCGCATTACAAAAAGGTTACGTATTGATACGTTTGTAAAGTGGGAGGGAGCGTAAGCACGGGATGTGCCAAACCTGACTCGCTGAACAGGATTCAGGCAAGAGCCGCTGCCGGCCCGCATTTTCCCCATGCACACCGGAATCAGTCGGCCTCACATTACTGAATCCATTGGTCGCTGCACCGTCATGACTCATTCGTGCCCTGTGAAGGGCACAACGGCGTGGTCGAGCTCATCCCACCGAGAGTTACATCACGACCTTAAGCCGACGAGTCACCTGTATGGCCTGTGGCGTAACATCAGCACCGTAAGCCAGAATCTCGACTCCGGCCTCCAGCGCCTCGCGCAATGCACGTCCGTAGACAGGATCGATATCATCGGCAGGACGAACCGCCTCGATACCTGTGAGATTGACGCAATACAACAGCACCGCACGCGCGCCCTCACGCGCCAGCGCCGACAATTCACGTAGATGCTTGGCTCCCCGAACCGTAACGGCGTCCGGGAAAGCTGCCACACAGTCCATGTTGTAGCCGAGCGTTACGCTCTTCACCTCGACAAAAACCTCTCCTGAGGGATACGTCAAACGAAAATCCGCCCGGCTATTTTCAGCGCCATAAGCCACCTCACGACGCAACGCGCTAAAGCCGGCAAGTTCTGGAATTGCCCCAGCCAATAGCGCTTCCTCCACCAACCGGTTCGCTCTGCTGGTATTGATGCAGGCGAGCCGCCCGTGAGGCGTCTCTACAAGCTCCCATGTCCCAGGAAGCTTGCGCTTGGGATCATTGGAACGGCTGAACCAGACACGAGCACCCTCTGCCTGACAATTGAGCATTGATCCCGTATTCGGGCAATGAATCGTCAGAGTCTCGCCCGTCACCGTCTCGATATCAGCTAAAAAACGTTTATAACGCCGGATCAAAAGCCCCTCTTCCAGAGGTGGATCAAACTGCATGGACTACTTCCGCTTCGATGATCAGGGACGCCAGGTTTTGAGGCCGCGAGCAATGCGTGTGACGGCCTCCTCCAACCGCGGCAGGCTTTGGGTATAGGCAAAGCGGACATGCTGACCGGCACGGTAGCGTCCGAAGTCGAGCCCCGGAGTAAAGGCTACATGCTCGGTCTCGATAAAGTGCTGGCAAAAAGCATACGCATCACCGCCAAAGGCAGACATATCGGCGTAGAGGTAAAACGCGCCTTCCGGCTCGACCTCAACTTTAAAGCCCAGCGCCCGCAAGGCTGGCAGCAGGAAGTCGCGACGCTGCTGAAACGCTGTACGCCGGGCCTCGAAAATCTCGATCGCGTCTGGCTTGAAACAGGCCAAGGCCGCATGCTGAGCAATCGTGGGTGCGCTGATATAAAGATTTTGTGCGAGCTTCTCGAGCTCTGGAATAGCCTCCGACGGTGCGACAAGCCAGCCCAGGCGCCAGCCGGTCATTCCAAAGTATTTGGAAAAACTGTTCAGAACGAAGGCCTCGTCATCGACTTCCAACACGCTTGCCGCGTCCAACCCATAGGTCAGACCATGGTAGATCTCATCCACTACCAGATGACCGCCTCGCGTGGATAGACTCCTGGAGAGCGCCTCCAACTCATCCCTGTGCAGGACCGTTCCCGTGGGATTGGCAGGCGATGCTACTAGAGCACCTACGCTGTCTTGCGTCCAATGGGCGTCGACGAGCTCGGGCGTCAACTGGTAGCGCGTCTGCGGACCAGCCGGGACCAACTGGGCCGCCCCTTCGATCAGGCGCAGGAAATGGCGATTACAGGGATAACCGGGATCAGCCATCAGCCAGTGCTTGCCCGGGTCGACCAGAAGCGCACTGGTTAGCAGAAGTGCGCCTGAGCCTCCGGGCGTAATCATAATGCGTTCGGGATCAATATTGACGGCATAGCGCTTGGCATAGAATTCGGCAATGGCTTCGCGCAGCTCAGGCAGACCTCGCGCAGCGGTGTAACGGGTATTACCATTCGCCAGCGCCGCCTGCCCAGCCTGGACGATGGGTTCTGCTGTCGTGAAATCCGGCTCGCCGATCTCCAGGTGAATGACATCATGTCCAGCGGCCTGTAACTGATTGGCACGAGCCAGCAGGGCCATGACATGGAAGGGCTCAATGGCACGGCTACGCGCACTAAATGATTTGGTCATGGTCTATCCGAACTTGTTAGAGAGAGGGGATTCTAACCAAGGCTATAAAGACGGCACCAATACATATAACTCGAGCAAGACCCACAAGATATGCCTTGGGGCTTGATAACAAGGACTTCAGGTAGTAGCGCCGCACCAAGGCTTCTGGTAAGTTCGCCCGCTTGCATCCGCGGGGGCCTCTTGCCCAGTAGACGTATCCAGCCTGCGGACAGGATTAGCGAAAGTGAGAGGGTCATCCATGGCGACCGACGAAAAACAGCAAAACACCCCTTTGACCCGTGGCTTCGAACCTTATCAGGAGGAGTCTGGCGAGGAGTACATGAGTGAGCGCATGCGCGCCCATTTCACTAACATCCTGAATAAATGGAAGCAGGAACTGCGGGAAGAAGTAGACCGCACTGTAAGTCACATGAAGGAAGATGCCGGCAGCCATGCCGACCCGGCCGACCGTGCGACCCAGGAAGAAGAGTTCAGCTTCGAGCTACGTACCCGTGATCGTGAGCGCAAGCTGATCAAGAAGATCGACGAGACGCTTCAGCTGATCGAAGACAACGAATACGGCTGGTGCGACTCTTGCGGTATCGAAATAGGTATCCGCCGCCTTGAAGCCCGTCCGACTGCCAGTCTGTGCATCGACTGCAAGACACTGGCGGAAATCAAGGAAAAGCAGATCGGTTCCTGATCGATCAAGGGGCGCTCAGGCGCCCCGCTTGCTTTTTAACGATTGTCATTCCCCACCATGACGACCTCATCCTATATAGGCCGGTTTGCCCCGACACCTAGCGGTTACCTGCATTTCGGGTCACTGGTTGCAGCCGTTGCGTCTTATCTGGACGCCCGTGCCGCAGGAGGGCGCTGGCTTGTACGCATGGAGGATCTCGATCCGCCTCGTGAGGTTCCAGGCGCCCAAACAGCCATTCTCGACACGCTGGAACGCTATGGCTTCGAATGGGATGGCGCCGTAGAGCGGCAAAGTGATCGTCATGATGCCTATGAGGCTACCGTAGCGCGCCTGCTGCATAGCGGCCTGGCCTATGCCTGTACCTGCTCGCGCAAACAGCTGGAAGGCTATGGGGGACTGTATCCAGGCCACTGCCGTAACGCCCAGCATGCCCATGACATGGCCGCGATACGCATCCGGGTTCCTGAGCTCGAATATGCCTTTACCGACAGGGTACAAGGCGAATTCCGCCAGCATCTAGGACGGGACGTAGGCGACTTTATTATCCGTCGGCGTGATGGCTTGTTTGCGTATCAACTCGCCGTGGTACTGGACGATGCCTGGCAGGGCATTACCGATATCGTCCGAGGTGCAGACCTTCTCGACTCCACGCCGCGTCAGCTCTATCTGCAGGAACTGCTGGGCTTTCCCCAGCCTCGCTACCTGCACGTCCCGCTGATCATTCAGCCTGACGGACACAAGCTGGGCAAATCGTACCGCTCCCCGCCTCTTCCGCACGATCAAGCCGGACCGCTACTGCTCAGAGCCCTGCGTGCGCTAGGCCAGCAGCCATCCTCCGAGCTCCATGGCGCCAGCGCCGGAGAGATTCTGACCTGGGGTATACAATCCTGGCAGCCTGCCCGGATACCACATACCCATACACTTGCCGAAGCTGAACTCCGGTAACAACGCAGATTGTCTCAAAACGGATAAGGCAGACCTGCGTTAACGGATGCAGGCCCCCCGTCCATCGGCTACCATCGAGCCAAGGCCTATTTGAGAATGCAGTATGTATATCTACCGGTTGGTCCTGCTCCTGGTTGTGGGCATCTACCTGTTTTCCCCTGCCATCATGGATTGGTGGATCGACCCGACTGGTGCCTGGTATCGCCCTTACCTGCTCTGGCTGATTCTGATCGTGGTTACTTTTATTCTTCAGAGCCAACGCGATGCCGATGAGCTTTAGTATTTCCCAACTGCTTGCCATTAGCGCAGGTTATCTGCTGATTTTCTTTGGCGTAGCCTGGATGACCGAGCGAGGCTGGGTCCCCCGCCGCCTGGTCAGACATCCGATCATCTATACCCTGTCGTTAGGTGTCTATACCAGTGCCTGGGCCTTTTATGGAACGGTTGGCCTGGCTTATGACTATGGGTACGGCTTTCTTTCCTATTATCTGGGTCTATGTGGCGCATTTCTGCTGGCGCCTGTGCTGCTCTACCCCATTCTGCGGCTGACCCGTGTCTATCAGCTGTCTTCACTGGCAGACCTTTTCGCCTTTCGCTTTCGAAGTACCTGGGCAGGCGCACTCACGGCCCTGCTGATGGTGGTTGCCGTTCTGCCATTATTGGCCCTTCAGATCCAGGCGGTCGCTACCAGCACCGGCATTCTGATCAGCGCACCGGCACAGGACGGCCCGGCACTGGCCTTCTGCTTTCTGATTACGCTGTTCGCCATGCTGTTTGGCGCGCGACAGATTACCGCTCGCGAACGTCATGAAGGACTCGTGGTAGCGATTGCTTTCGAATCGCTGGTCAAGCTCATCGCGCTAGGTGCTGTTGGCCTGGTAACGCTCTATACCGTGTTCGATGGTCCCTCTGGGCTTGAAACCTGGCTGACCCAGAATCAGACAGCACTTTCCACACTGCATACACCCTTGCAGGAAGGCCCCTGGCGGATCCTGCTCCTTGTCTTTTTTGCGGCGGCCATCGTGATGCCACACATGTATCACATGGCGTTCACGGAAAATCTGAGCCCCCGTGCCCTTGTCAGCGCCAGCTGGGGCCTTCCGTTATTCCTGTTATTGATGAGCCTGGCTATTCCACCGATTCTCTGGGGCGGTCTTGCTCTTGGAGCGCCCACGAGCCCGGAATATTTCACATTGGGTGTGGGCATGGCGCTGGATAAACCGCTGCTGGCGCTGGTAGCGTTTGTAGGAGGCCTGTCCGCCGCCAGCGGCGTGATCATCGTGATGACCATGGCCTTGTCTGGCATGGTGCTCAACCACCTGGTGCTGCCCCTGTATCAGCCACCTACCGATGGCAATATCTATCGCTGGTTACGCTGGACGCGCCGCGGATTGATTGCAGCCATCATCATGGCCGCCTATGGGTTCTACCGTCTGATCGGTAATCATAGCGACCTGTCGAGCCTTGGCATTGTTGCCTTTGTGGCCACGGTGCAGTTTCTACCAGGCGCATTATCTGTTCTCTACTGGCAGACCGCCAATCACCGCGGCTTCATCGCAGGCCTTCTGACCGGCATGGGCCTGTGGACGCTGACCATGCTGCTGCCGGCGCTTGGCTTCATGAAAGGCTTCGAAGTCGGTCCTTTCTCCTACTACATCGATGCCACCAACTGGCACTTGGCAGCCCTGGCGTCACTGGCCGCTAACGTTCTGGTGTTTGCACTGGTCTCTCTGTTCACCGAAGCCAGCGATGAGGAAAAAAGCGCGGCGGAAGCCTGTGCGGTAGACAATGTCAGACGGCCCCAGCGACGGGAGCTGATTGCCGCCTCGCCCCAGGAGTTCGCTACTCAGCTGGCCAAGCCCCTGGGTGCCAAGACCGCCCAGAAGGAAGTAGAGCGCGCCCTCAGCGATCTGCTGCTTCCCTTCGACGAGCGCCGCCCGTACGCGCTACGTCGGCTCAGAGACCGTATCGAGGCCAACCTGTCAGGCCTGATGGGGCCACGGGTCGCCCAGGATATCGTCGAAACGTTCCTGCCTTACAAGGAAGGCAGCGAGGCCTATGTCACCGAAGACATCCATTTTATTGAAAGCCGTCTGGAAGATTATCAGTCCCGTCTTACAGGTCTTGCAGCCGAACTGGACGCATTGCGTCGTTACCACCGGCAAACCCTGCAGGAACTGCCCATGGGTGTTTGCGCGCTAGCCCAGGACTGCGAGATCCTGATGTGGAACCGGGCCATGGAGCGGCTGACAAACATCGACTCAGTGCAAGTTGTAGGCTCGCGCCTTTCGGCACTACCTGAGCCCTGGAAAGCCCTGTTCGAACGCTTTCTCCGCTCTCCCGACCAGCATCTATACAAACAGCGCCTGGCACTCGACAGCAACCAGCGCTGGCTCAATTTGCACAAGGCGGCCATCGACGAGCCCCTTGCCCCCGGTAACAGCGGCAACGTTCTGGTCGTGGAAGACATCAGTGAGACCCAGCTGCTCGAAGATCGACTGATTCACTCCGAGCGCCTCGCCTCTATTGGCCGCCTCGCAGCAGGAGTCGCCCACGAGATTGGTAATCCGGTTACCGGTATTGCCTGCCTGGCACAGATCCTTCAGGAAGAACGCGAAGCGGATGCAGAAATTCAGGAGATTAGCGGACAGATCGTCGAGCAGACACGCCGCATCACCCGCATCGTTCAATCGCTGATGAGCTTTGCCCATGCCGGTGGTCGGCAACATGACCCAGAGCCGGTCAGACTGTTAGATACTGCACAAGAAGCCATCTCGCTGTTGTCGCTTAACCGCCGCAGCGTCGATGTCGAGTTCCAGAACCTGTGCGATCCGGAGCACTGGGTCAAAGGCGACCCGCAGCGGCTTGCTCAGGTATTGATCAATCTATTGTCCAATGCTCGCGATGCCTCGCCACCCACCGGCACGATTAAGGTGCGTAGCGAAGCCCGTGGGCAGACGGTAACGCTTATCGTCGAGGACGAAGGCTCCGGCATCCCAAAAGCCATAATCAGCCGTCTTTTCGAGCCCTTCTTTACAACCAAAGACCCTGGTAAAGGGACGGGACTTGGCCTTGCTCTGGTCTATTCCATCGTGGAAGAGCATTATGGAGACATAATGATCGACAGCCCGATCGACCTTGTGCAAGGCCGCGGTACGCGTATACGTGTGAATTTGCCGCGTCATTTTGAACAACCTGATCGAGCCGTAACCGGAACGTAGAGCGGAAACGAGATGCGCCACTGCCTGGCGCCTCCGCTCTGCCACCGTCGAGAGAGCCCAATATGGCACATATTTTGATCGTCGAAGACGAAACCATCATTCGCTCGGCCCTGCGCCGATTGCTCGAGCGCAATCAGTTTCAGGTCAGCGAGGCTGGCTCTGTGCAGGAAGCGCAGGATCGTTACGACATTCCATCGTTCGACCTGATTATCAGTGACCTGCGCCTGCCCGGTGCCCCTGGGACTGAGCTGATCGACCTGGCGGCAGGCAAGCCGGTGCTGATCATGACCAGCTATGCCAGCCTGCGCTCTGCCGTAGACTCCATGAAGCAAGGCGCTGTCGACTACATCGCCAAGCCATTCGACCATGACGAGATGCTGCAAGCGGTTGCGCGCATTCTCATCGAGCGCGAACAGGCCCCGCAGCAGACACCGCCGGAGCGTCCAGCCACTCGCGGCGAAGCGCTGCCAGTCCACGACAGCGACATTGGTATCATCGGCAGTTGTGCTCCCATGCAGGATCTGTATGGCAAGATTCGCAAGGTTGCCCCTACCGATTCCACCGTGCTCATTCAGGGGGAGTCCGGTACGGGCAAGGAGCTGGTGGCTCGTGCACTTCATAACCTGTCACGCCGGGTAAAAGCGCCTCTGATTTCTGTGAACTGCGCTGCCATTCCCGAAACGTTGATCGAGTCCGAACTGTTCGGCCATGAGAAAGGTGCCTTTACAGGTGCTAGCGCAAGCCGCACTGGCCTGGTCGAGGCAGCTGATGGCGGTACGCTCTTTTTGGACGAAATCGGCGAGCTGCCGCTGGAAGCTCAGGCACGCCTGCTGCGTGTCTTGCAGGAGGGCGAGATTCGCCGCGTCGGCTCGGTGCAGTCGCAAAAGGTCAATGTCCGCCTGATTGCAGCCACTCACCGTGATTTGAAGACGTTGGCCAAGACCGGGCAATTCCGGGAAGACCTCTATTATCGTCTGAATGTTATTTCCCTGCGCCTTCCGCCGTTGCGTGAGCGAAGCAATGACGTGCTAGAAATCGCCCGCGTATTTCTGGCCCGCCAGTCCAACCGCATGGGTCGCGAGACCATGCATTTCAGCCAGGAAGCTGAACTCGCCATTCGCCATTACAGCTGGCCGGGTAACGTTCGGGAGCTGGAGAATGCAATCGAACGAGCCGTCATTCTCAGCGAGAAGAACGAAATCGAACCGGACCTGCTCGGCATCGATATTGAACTGGAAGATTTGGACCTTTCCGAACACTTCCTTGATCCACTCGAGACGCCTCTGGGCTCCTCCAATGTCAGCCATGAGCCTACGGAAGACCTCTCCCTGGAGGACTATTTCCAGCACTTTGTGCTTGAACACCAGGACCACATGACCGAGACCGAATTAGCCCGCAAGCTTGGCATAAGTCGCAAGTGCTTGTGGGAGCGACGTCAACGGCTTGGTATTCCGCGCCGAAAAACGGGCGCTACCAGCACCGACCTGTCCTGATAGACAGAAAACGCATCGTTACCGATGCGTTTTTTTTGCGGGTAACACAGGGCCATCGTTTCAGAATGTGTTACCGCCGTAACATCAGGCGAGGTTAACGGTAACGAATTTCTCATGTTGCCCGCCTCAAAAAACACTACATATTTTCATAAGCCATTGTTTTAAAACGATTTTTAAAAGTTGGCACAGCATCTGCTTTATATCTGGCACAACAAAAATAAAAAATCAGTAAAACCCCTAATAAAAATAAGACGTAACGACTCCAGCACAATAAGAACAAGCAGGCGGAGGCGTAGCTAACTGATCATTTTGGAGAAGAGTCGATTGCGGAGCATTTGCCCCGTACCAGGCCGAGAACAATAAAACTGCCCTGAGGCAGCACCTGCACTGGATAGATCAATTGTGATCATGACGACATCAGCGTCCAAAGTAATCCGTTTGCTCTTGGCCCCGAATTTGGGAGCCCTCCTGGCGGCAGGTATCCGACCAGGACGGACCAGACAAGAAAAACAACAGGTTCGATATAACAATAAAAACAAAGCACGTACCAATTTGGGGGGGAGCTTCGGCTCCCCCAGTGCCTTAAGCTTCACGCCAGCCATCATTCAAGATCCCCTCCTATAATGCTAGAATCCGCCATAACCGCGGGTTTCCGCTCGCTCCGCCGACCTCAAGAACAGTGCTATCAATGCTGAAAAAGCTGATCCAGTCCCTGCGTTCGCCATTACGTCGCGCACCCAGTAAGCCTGAACTACCTATCGTGATTCCTCGTAGCCAGCACGCGCTGGAGCGTGAACAGATTAGTCGCCATGCCCTGAGCGTTGTGGATCGGCTGGAGAAGGCTGGCTACCAGGCCTATCTGGTCGGTGGTTGCGTAAGAGATCTGATGCTGGGCGTTGAGCCGAAGGATTTCGACGTCGCGACCAACGCAACGCCTGAGCAGGTACGCGCTGAATTTCGCAATGCACGCGTCATTGGACGTCGCTTCAAGCTGGTCCACGTACATTTTGGCCGAGAGATCATTGAAGTGGCGACTTTCCGCGCCAATCACCCCGAAGAAGAAGAGGATGAAGACTCCGTTCACTCCGCCCGCCACGAAAGTGGACGCATCCTTCGTGACAACATCTATGGCAATCAGGAGCAGGATGCACAGCGGCGTGACTTCACGATCAATGCCCTGTACTACGAAGCTACCCAGGAACGTATCTTCGATTATGCCAATGGCGCCTCGGATATTCGTAATCGCCTGATTCGCCTGATTGGAGATCCCGAGCAGCGCTACCAGGAAGATCCAGTGCGCATGCTGCGAGCCGTACGCTTCGCGGCTAAGCTGGGCTTCGAGATCGAAGAGCAGACAGCAGCACCTATTCGCCGCCTGGCACACCTGTTAAGGGATATCCCAGCCTCCCGTCTGTTCGATGAAGTGCTCAAGTTGTTCCTGAGCGGTAACGCAGAGCGCACCTATGAGCTGCTGGTCACCTATGATCTCTTTGCCCCTCTATTCCCGGCAACAGCTGAAGCGCTCGAAAAGAACCCTGAATACACAGGCCGTCTCATCAAGCAGGCGTTGGCCAATACGGACGCACGTATTCGTGAAGGCAAGCCGGTAACACCCGCCTTCCTGTTTGCAGCGCTGCTCTGGCCTGCCCTTCCCGCCCGCGTGGATTACCATCAGGAAAAGGGGCTGCCACCGATTCCAGCCATGCAGGAAGCGGCTCACGACATTACGCTTGAACAGTGTCGCCGGATCGCCATTCCCAAGCGCTTTACTATTCCCATGCGCGAGATCTGGGACATGCAGGAACGCTTGCCTCGTCGTCAGGGCAAACGCGCCGATATGCTCTTGGAAAACCCCCGCTTCCGGGCAGGCTATGACTTCCTTCTGTTGCGTGAGAGCGCCGGCGAGCGTACCGGTAACCTGGGTCAATGGTGGACGCGTTATCAGGAAGTCAGCGACAGTCAACGTCGAGAGATGATTCGTGAATTGAGTCAGGAAGACGGCAAGGGCGCGGTCCGCAAGCGCCGCCGTGGCGGTGGGTCACGCAAGCGTCGCACACCTGGCACCGACAAACCTACCCCGTCAGCGGAGTAATCGATGGAGCGTGTTTACATCGGGCTCGGCAGTAATCTGGCGGAGCCCCGTACCCAGCTTGAATCAGCGCTGGCGGCGTTGAGTACACTTCCGCAAAGCCGACTTGTCTCCCGATCCTCCTTTTATGGAAGCGACCCATTGGGTCCGGCTGATCAGCCCCGCTATGTAAATGCTGTCGCAGCGCTTGATACCGCTCTGGAACCACTTGCGCTGCTGGATGAGCTGCAAGCCATCGAGCAACAGCAGGGTCGAGTCCGCAAGGATGAGCGCTGGGGCCCCAGAACACTAGACCTTGATATCCTGCTATTCGGCAGCCACACGATCAATGAGCCCCGCCTGACCGTACCGCACTATCATATGCATGCCCGGGCGTTCGTTCTCTACCCTCTGGCCGAAATTGCCTCGGATGAGTTGCGCCTGCCCGATGGCAGCCTGTTGCAGGCTCTGCTGGACCAGTGCCCGTTCGTGGGCCTGGAGCGACTGGAATAAGGGACTTGCAAGTCATAGTGTTACCGTAACGTTCCGGTAACACATCGTGATTGACTTCCCCTGAACTCGCCGAGACTATAGGCACCCACTTGCCTGGCCATCCCTTTGTTACTGCCTACAGACAGGCTGTGTCCTCTGCAGAATTGGCAGGCAAGCGATGAGATCTGTAGTTCGCTACAGCCATCAACCAGAATAAAAAGATACGACTGTATGTCCCCAGCCATTCAGGACACAGCCTGAAGAGGAAGTTTGATATGCCTGAGGTTACCCTCACCACTTTGCAGGCGCTGAAACAGCGTGGTGAAAAAATCACCATGCTGACCTGCTATGACGCGACCTTTGCCCATACGGCTAGCCAGGCGGGCGTCGAAATACTGCTGGTAGGCGACTCCCTGGGCATGGTCCTTCAGGGCCACGACAGCACCCTGCCTGTTACCACGGCCGATATGGCCTATCACACGGCCTGTGTAAAACGCGGCAATCGTGGCGCACTTATCGTGGCCGATATGTCCTTTATGGCTTACTCGACACTGGAGCAGACCTTCCAGAATGCTGGCGCACTGATGCAGGCCGGCGCGCACATGATCAAGCTGGAAGGCGCTGCCTGGCTGGCAGAGCCTATTCGCCAGCTGGCTGAACGGGGCGTTCCGGTCTGCGCGCACCTGGGCCTTACGCCTCAGTCAGTAAATGTGTTTGGTGGCTTCAAGGTACAAGGGCGTGATGAGGCTCGCGCCCAGCAGCTGCGTGAAGATGCCAAGGCGCTTGAGGCAGCCGGAGCTGCCATGATTGTGCTTGAGTGTGTCCCCAGCCCGCTGGCGGCCGACATCACACGCGCTGCCAACATACCGGTCATCGGTATCGGTGCTGGCGCGGACACGGATGGGCAGGTACTGGTCATGCACGACATGCTAGGCCTTGCTCTGACAGGCCGCTCACCCAAGTTCGTGAAGAATTTCATGGCCGGCCAGAGCAGTATCCAGGAAGCCTTCACAGCCTATGTTCAGGCTGTCAAGAGCGGCACCTTTCCCGCACCAGAACACGGATTTTCGGCATGATTACCGTACACACTATCAGCGAGCTGCGAAACGCAGTCGCCGAGGCCCGTCGCTCAGGCAAGCGCATCGGCTTTGTTCCCACCATGGGCAATCTGCATGCAGGCCATGTCGCCCTGGTTGATACAGCGCGGGCCCATAGCGATTTTGTGGTTGCCAGTATTTTCGTCAATCCGCTGCAGTTCGGTCCCACCGAAGACTTGGACAAATACCCGAGAACGCTTGCCGCTGACCAGGAGAAACTGGCAGCGGCCGGCTGCGCAGTTCTGTTTGCACCTACCGTATCGGAGATGTATCCCGAAGGGATGGACCACCAGACGCGGGTCAGCGTCCCGGTCGTTCCAGAAGGCCTGTGTGGCGCCAGCCGCCCCGGTCATTTCGAAGGCGTCGCCACGGTTGTCAGCAAGCTGTTCAACATGGTCCAGCCTGATGTCGCTGTGTTTGGTGAAAAGGACTACCAGCAGCTCGCTGTTATCCGCAAGATGGTCAATGACCTGAACATGCCTATCGAGATCATAGGTCAGCCTACCGTTCGAGACACCGATGGGCTGGCACTATCATCACGTAACGGCTACCTCAATGGCGAACAGCGCGCCACGGCCCCTTGCCTGTACAGCCTGCTGAAACAAGTGGCCGAGCGTATCCAGGCAGGTCGCCGCGATTACCCTGCCCTGCTCGACGAGGCCAGACAGCAGCTTGAAGCGGATGGCCTGCGAGTGGATTATCTGGAGCTTCGTCAGCAAGGCACATTGCGCCCGGCGGCAGAAGCCGATCGGCAACTGGTAATACTATTGGCCGTCTATGTTGGAAACACGCGGTTGATTGATAATTTGTCACTCGAGCTTGATATCTAATCAGCAGGATGAGCACCGCTTCGCTAAAGCCCGGAACACCCCGGGCTTTTTCGTGTCTGACGGCCATCATTAGCTTGACTGACGCGCTCTATCTGGCGTGCTATAGCCGGGCGTGCCACAAGCTTTACCCCAAGATGTAGTGCACAACGTACGACAATACCTACAGAAGGAAGCGAATCCCAATGGAGTATTACAAACAGCCTATCAACGTTACCGAGTTGAAGTCCTGGCAGGCACTGACAGAACATCGTCAGGAGATGCAGTCCTTCACTATGCGTAATGCGTTCGCGGCGGACCCAGGACGCTTCAAGCAATTTTCATTGAGCGCCTGCGGGCTGTTTCTGGACTACTCCAAGAATCTGCTAACTCAGCAGACTCGCGACCTGCTAATCAACCTGGCACGTGAAGCAAACCTTGAAGGCGCGATCAAGGCGTTATTGTCAGGCGAGCCCGTCAATTCCTCGGAAAATCGTCCTGCACTCCATACAGCCCTGCGCCGCCCGCTAGGCGACAAGGTGATGGTGAACGGGCAGGATGTCATGCCGGAGGTACATCGCGTACTGGGCCGCATGACCGACTTGGTCAACCGTATCCATAACCGCCTCTGGCGAGGACACACAGGCAAGCCGATCACAGATGTCGTCAATATCGGAATCGGCGGCTCCTTCCTCGGGCCCCAGCAGGTTGCCGAGGCACTCACGCCTTACGCACAGTCGCAGGTCCGCTGCCATTACCTCGCAAACATCGATGGCAGCGAATTCCATGAGCTGGTGACCGGCTTGGAAGCCGAAACGACCTTATTCATCGTTTCCTCCAAATCCTTCGGTACCCTGGAAACCCTGAAAAACGCCCAGGCTGCACGTGCCTGGTGCCTCGGTCAGGGTTGCGCCGAGCAGGATCTGCATAAGCATTTCATTGCGGTTTCCAGCAACGTGAAGACAGCCGTTGAATTCGGGATCAGCGAAGAAAACATTTTCCCGATGTGGGATTGGGTCGGCGGCCGTTACTCGCTGTGGTCGGCAATCGGCCTGCCTGTTGCCATTGCCATCGGTGTATCCAATTTCAAGGAATTGCTGGCCGGCGCCTATGCTATGGACCAGCACTTCCTGAACACGCCCTTCGAAAGCAACCTGCCCGTGCTGCTGGGCCTGCTGGGTGTGTGGTATGGCAACTTCTGGGATGCTCAGAGCCACGCTGTACTGACCTACGATTACTATCTGCGCGACTTCACTAAGCATTTGCAGCAGCTGGATATGGAGTCCAATGGCAAGCGTGTTCGCCAGGACGGTACTCCCGTCGCCACGGCAACCGGCCCGGTCATCTGGGGTGGCGTAGGCACCAATGGGCAACACGCGTATCACCAGCTGATGCACCAGGGCACCCCGATGATTCCATGCGATTTCATCGTGCCGGCCTCCAGCCATCATCCCATTGCTGACCATCACCCCTGGTTGTATGCCAATTGCCTCTCCCAGAGCCAGGCCCTCATGCGCGGCAAGACGCTTGAAGAAGCGGAAGCCGAACTGCGCGCTAAGGGCCTGCCTGATGAGCAAGTAGCATTCCTGGCTCCGCACAAGGTCATCCCGGGCAACCGCCCCAGCAATACGCTGGTATTCGAGCGCGTAACCCCGAGCAGCCTAGGCGCCCTGGTGGCGCTCTATGAGCACAAGGTATTCGTACAAAGCGTGATCTGGGGTATCAATGCCTTTGACCAGTGGGGCGTAGAGCTGGGTAAAGAGCTGGGTAACAGCGTCTATCAGCATTTGGTTGGCAATGGAGAAGAGGATGCGGAAGATGCCTCGACTCAAGGCCTGATCGAGTACTTCCGCCAGCACCATCGCGGCTGACCAATCCGCTCCGCTCAAAACGCCGCTCTTGCGGCGTTTTTTTATTTTCACCTACGACTTTCGGCCAGAAATACACACACTCTATCGCCTGGCTGAACCCCATCGCCCAAATAGCGCCTAATGTGGATGGAAGCGGAGAACAACCACAACAGGAGCCCGCCATGTCGGAACACCATCGCTACCCCGTGCCCGAAACAGTGCAAAAGCAAGCCCTTCTGGATAAAGAAGGCTATGAGCGTCTCTATCGCCAGTCCATTGAAAACCCTGAGCGCTTTTGGGGTGAGCAGGCCAAAGCCATGCTTGACTGGTTCAAACCGTGGGATGAAGTTCACCATAGCGATCTGGCCAAGGGTGAAGCCTCATGGTTCAAGGGTGGTCAACTGAATGTGTCCTACAACTGTGTCGACCGCCATCTGGACAAGCGTGCGGACCAGGTCGCCATTATCTGGGAAGGCGACAATCCCTCCGACTCCCAGAAAATCACCTACCGTGAGTTGCACCAGAATGTTTGCAGGCTGGCTAACGTTCTGAAGGCGCATGGCGTCAAGAAAGGCGACCGTGTGTGCCTGTATCTCCCCATGATTCCCGAAGCGGCCTATGCCATGCTGGCCTGCTCCCGGCTGGGTGCGGTCCACTCCGTGGTGTTTGGCGGTTTTTCTCCCGATGCCCTGCGCGACCGTATCCTGGATGCCGATTGCCGTACCGTCATTACCGCCGATGAAGGGACCCGCGGCGGCAAATGTGTCCCGCTCAAAAACAATGTGGATAAGGCCTTGGCCTCATGCCCGAATGTTTCCAACGTGATCGTAGTACAGCGCACCAAGGGCAATATTGCATGGACCGAAGGTCGGGACGTTTGGTACCACGACGCCGTGCAAAACGTCAGTGATGAATGTCCAGCCGAACCGGTGGATGCGGAAGATCCGCTCTTCATCCTCTACACCTCGGGCTCGACCGGCAAACCCAAAGGGGTGTTACATACCACCGGGGGTTACCTGCTGGGCTCTGCAATGACCTTCAAGTATGTATTCGATTATCACGAAGGTGAGATCTTCTGGTGCACCGCGGACGTCGGCTGGGTAACCGGCCACAGTTACATCGTTTATGGTCCCTTGGCCAATGGGGCAACAACGCTGATGTACGAAGGCATGCCCAGTTATCCGGATGCCTCACGCTTCTGGCAGGTCGTGGATAAGCATCAGGTCAATATCTTCTATACAGCCCCTACCGCCATTCGGGCACTAATGCGTGAGGGAGACGCCCATGTGCACAAAAGCTCCCGCGCCAGCCTCCGCTTGCTGGGTAGTGTAGGCGAGCCCATTAACCCTGAAGCGTGGGAATGGTACTACCGCGTCGTAGGTGAAAAGCGCTGCCCTATTGTCGACACATGGTGGCAGACCGAAACAGGCAGCATCCTGATCGCACCGCTCCCTGGCGCAACGGACCTCAAGCCCGGCTCGGCTACACTCCCCTTCTTTGGCGTTCAGCCTGTTCTTCTGGATGACAAGGGCAAGGAGGTCGAAGGTCCTGCCGCGGGTGTTCTGGCTATCAAGGCCAGCTGGCCCAGCCAGATCCGAAGCATCTATGGCGATCATCAACGTATGATCGATACCTACTTCAAGGCTTACCCCGGCTACTATTTCACCGGTGACGGTGCCCGCCGTGATGAAGATGGGTATTACTGGATTACCGGCCGCGTGGATGACGTAATCAACGTATCCGGCCACCGGATCGGCACGGCAGAAGTGGAAAGCGTGCTGGCTTTACATGACGAAGTGGCCGAGGCCGCTGTAGTAGGCTGCCCCCATGATGTGAAAGGCCAGTGCGTCTATGCATTTGTCACCCCAATGGGCGGTGTGCAACCCACGGATGAGCTGAAAAAGCGCCTGCTGGCTCAGGTCAGTTCCGAGATTGGCAGCTTTGCAAAACCGGACTTCCTCCAGTGGGCACCGCGGCTACCCAAGACACGCTCTGGCAAAATCATGCGACGTATCCTGCGCAAGATTGCCTGTGATGAGCTGGATACTCTGGGCGATACCTCCACCCTGGCCGATCCTTCCGTCGTGCAGGAGCTGATTGAGCATCGGCAGAATCTTGCAGCCAAAAAGTGAGTAAAACCGCCGCCGGGCATAGCGTTGGATGTCTGGCGGCTCGTTATCCATTAAGCTTTACGTGATGAAGCATCATTTGGGGCTGTAATGGAAATCCTGCGACGCCGTATTGAAAGTCAGGTCATGAGCCTTACCGGGCTAAGCCTGGGCGGAGTCGATTACGAAAACCCACCTGGGGACCCTGGCCTATTCGGACCTGATTCCGCCTGCTGGAAGGTACACAGTGACTTTACCTGCATGATGATCGGCGGGGTCGCCGCCCTGCTTCTGCAAATGCTGCATCCCTTGGCACTGGCAGGTGTCTGGGATCACTCCCGCTTTCGAGAAGATATGCTGGGCCGATTACGGCGTACCGGCCAATTCATTGCCGCCACTACCTTTGGCAACCAGGCCGATGCACAACGGTTGATCGAAAAAGTCCGGATGATTCATGGCCATATCAAAGGAGTTGCTCTGGATGGACGCCCTTACGCAGCCGATGACCCTGATCTTTTGACGTGGGTACATGTCGCGGAGGTGAGCAGCTTCCTAAAAGCCTACCTTCGCTATTTCAATCCCCACTTTTCCCTTGCGGAGCAGGACCGCTATTACCGCGAAGTTTCTCTGATTGCCAGGCAACTGGGCGCTCAGCAAGTCCCGGTATCACGGGTAGAAATCGAACATTACCTCAATACGATGCGCCCAGAGCTGGTCTGTGACGAACGTACGCGTGAGATTACGCAGATCCTGCTTTCAGCGCCGGCACCCAGTGCGCTGGCCAAGCCGTTCGGTTCACTGATCATGAGAGCAGGGATTGATCTGCTACCTGAATGGGCCGCCCAGCAATTGGATATCCTGCCCGGCCATGCGGAGCGGCATCTGGTAAGGGCTGGAGTCAACCGTACAGCTCCCCTGCTACGCTGGGCGGTTCGCAACGGCTCTTCACATCGGGCACGCCGCCGCATGGGTCAGCCCACCAAGCCCTGATCGGTCGCACGGCAGCCCACAATAATCTGTATTCTGTACGCCTTTATTGCTCTTCGCTTCAAGGCCTGCCCATGCAAACCCTTTTCTCCGCTCTGGACGCAGCATTGTCCCGCCGTGAGTCGCTCCTGGCACGACTCCACACCCAGGGTACGGACTGCTATCGACTGTTTCATGGATCACAGGAGGGAGCAGCAGGACTTACGCTCGACCGGTACGGCCCACAATTACTGATTCAGAGCTTTCACGCCCCTGTCGAAAATGACGTAATCCTTGCACTGCATCAGCAGGTCCAGCGTTTTTTGGGCCAGGAATTATTTCTCGTCTATAACGACCGGTCGCAAGGCAATTCCCGAATTGATCGCAGCAGCACCGCCCATACAACCGAACCAGATGCACTGGAGGCCACTACCGCTCACGAATGGGGCTTGACCTATCGTGTGCGGGGCCGCCATGCTGGCCAAGACCCGTTACTCTTTCTTGACTTGCGTAACGCGCGAGGCTGGGTCAAGCAGAACAGCCAGGGCAAGTCAGTCCTGAATCTCTTTGCCTATACCTGCGGTGTAGGACTCTGCGCGGCGGCTGGTGGAGCGCAGGAGGTCTGGAATCTGGACTTCGCTACGCGCAATCTGGCTGTAGGTCAGGAAAACGGTACTCTCAATCCTTCATTGCCGCCCATGCAGTTCGTTCAGTCGGACTATTTCCCCGCTATTCGCCAGCTAGCCGGCTTACCTATCACTCATCGTCGAGGCCAGCGCTTGCCCAGTTATCCTCGCCTGGACCCAAAGCAATTCGACCTTGTGTTTCTTGATCCACCGGCCTGGGCCAAAAGTGCCTTTGGAACGGTAGATCTTCAGCGTGACTATCAAAGCCTGCTTAAACCAGCGCTCCTGGCTACTGCCGAAAACGGCACCCTGGTGTGCTGTAACAACCTGGCCAAAGTCTCCATGGCAGAATGGCGCGAGTCTGTCCTGCTCTGCGCCAGCAAACAAGGAAGACCGGTACGTGACTGTCAGGTTATCGCGCCAGACGAGGACTTCCCGTCCTTTGACGGCCAACCGCCCCTTAAGACCTTGATTTTACAGTTGTAACGATCACGCTTTGCGCATGCTGCCGTTGGCACCACAGCGGCACGTGCGATACTGGAGAGCACTCTTGATGGATAGACGCCATGCCCAAAGCATTGAAACGCGCCGCCATTGTGTTGTCGCTCCTCCTGCTGTATTGCCTGCTTGGTTTTTTGATTCTCCCGCGCGTTGCGTTGCACGTTGCAAACCAACAGTTGACGCGTTACACCACGCAGCCTGCTCAGATTGATGAGATCACCTTCAATCCCTTCACATTTGAAGTAGAACTGAAGGGGTTTCGCATTGGTTCTCCCGAACACCCTGTCTTGGCAGCCAAGCGCCTCTATGCTGACCTTGAACTGAACAGCTTATGGCGAAGGGAAGCGCATCTGGCGCGTCTGGAGCTGAAAGAGCCCGTTGTCGACGTTACGCTAGAGAAAGACGGTACGCTAAATCTTACCGAGCTGTTTAAAACGCCTGAGAATACCGACCCTCAAGGCAAGCCTACGACAAATGCAACCGAACCACCCTTTCCCTTGACCATCGATGCTCTTGTCCTTCAGAGGGCCCAAGTGCATTACCGAGATCAACAGCTCAAACAGCCCGTCGAAGTCAGTTTCAACCCCATTGATCTGACCCTGGAAAACATCGGCACCCGCACAGAAAATCCAGGCCGCTACAGCCTGAGTGCCCAAGCAGGCCAGGATGGTGCACTCACAAGCGAAGGAGCTCTCCAGCTGGTCCCTTTCACCCTTAATGGCTCCCTGGAACTCAAGGAGGCTGCGCTGGCCCCCTGGTGGGCCTATGTCAGCGAAGCGCTACCGCTTTCACTCGATAAGGGTCGGTTGAATGGGCATGCTCAGTACCACCTCGAAAGAGGAAAAACCTTTCAACTACAACTGTCCAAGACCAGCCTGAGCCTTGATGAGTTTTCCAGCAAAGCAGTCAATGCCACGCCACAGATACATCTAAACCACCTCGCTATTGCCGATGCCACACTGGACCTGACCAAACGCCAGATTCATCTGGGAAAGCTCGAGACCCGAAACTTGGAGGCCTGGGTATCTCAGGATCGGGACGGTCAGCTGGATTGGGCCAAGTTGTTCACCTTCCCGAAGCAACCCGAGGCGTTGCCCGACACACCGAATTGGCAGATCAGCATTGGCAAGACTGACCTACAAGGCGGCCGCCTTCATCTAAAAGACCTGGCCGCTTCAGCACCTGTAGATCTGGATATAAAGAACATCAACCTGGCGTTATCCAGCCTTGATCTGGCAGGCCAAATGCCGACCACGGTCAACCTCAACGCTCAAGTTGGTCTACATGGGCAGCTTGAGGTTAGCGGTGAGCTGGCATTGAATCCTGTGACTGCTCGCCTGCATATCATTAACAATGATATCGATCTACGCCTAGCCCAAGCCTATATTGCCCCCTATATCCGTCTTGAAGTGCGGAGCGGCATGCTGGCAAGCGACATCAACCTCTCTCTCCATGATACAGCGCCTCTTGCCTTGTCCGTGACCGGGCAGGCCCAGCTCACCCAGCTGCATACTCTAGATACCCAGCGCCAGCGTGACTTCCTGCGCTGGCAAACGCTTACGCTCAAAGGTATCAGCTACGAGCATGGCCAGCGTCTCGCCATTGATGACATTACCCTGCTGCGCCCCTATGCCCGTCTTATTATCAACGAAGACCTGACCACCAACTTTCGTCAGCTGCTGATTCCTCAACCCAAAGACGAAGCACCTGACAACACCCCTCCGCTAACCCTGCACATCGGCGGTATTCATGTCGTTAACGGCTCGGCCAATTTTGCAGACTATAGCCTTACGCCCAGCTTCATAACGGCTATTCAGGAGCTGAACGGTCAGATCGGCACGCTGGATACAAAGGCCTCCGATCCGGCGGAAATAAGCCTGACCGGCAAGGTGGATCGCTTTGCACCCGTCAATATCAAAGGTCGTCTGAACCCACTGGATCCGCTCAACAAACTCAACGTGACAGCGGCATTCCGTCATGTTGAACTTACAACCCTCACGCCCTATTCCGGAAAATTCGCCGGCTATGCTATCCGCAAAGGGCGCCTGGACTTGGATCTCAACTACCGGATCGACAACAGCAAGCTGGATGCTCAAAACCATCTGGTATTGGATCAACTTGAGCTAGGTGAACGGATTGACAGCCCTGATGCCGTCGACCTGCCTGTCAGGCTTGCGGTTGCGCTACTCAAGGACTCCCACGGCAGAATTGACCTGACTCTCCCTGTCGCGGGTAACCTCAACGACCCTAACTTCAGCGTGGCGCCCATCATCTGGCAAACGATGCGCAACGTCATTGCAAGGGCCGTCCAATCGCCCTTCAAGATGCTGGCAGGCCTGGCAGGTCGAGCAGAAACGGACCTCAACGAGATACCCTTTGAAGCGGCCTCGGTCAACTTAACGGGTGAGGCGCGTCAGTCGCTCGATACGCTGGCCCAGGCGCTAAAAAGGCGTCCGCAGCTGCAACTGGATGTAGAAGGCCGTAGCGCGGTTGAGATCGACGGCCCTTCACTTTCTGCGCAGCGCTTGGAGCGCGAATTCCAGACACAGTACTACAATTTGCTGCAGCGGCGAGGCGACAAGGTTCCCGCAGATGCCACCCAGCTTGCCGTACCGGAAGATATGCGACCTGCCTTGCTAGAAGGGATTTACCGTACCCGCCTTAAACAACAGCCGCCTGCCGAGTGGACACACCTGAGCGATACCGAGCGGCAGCAGCGTCTGAGTGCCGCCATTCTTGACTCATGGAAAACGAGTGATCTGCTTCTGCGACGACTGGCACAGGCGCGTGCTCAAAACATCAAGCAATACCTCGTAGAAAAGACCGGGCTTGAGGAAGGGCGTATTTATTTAATTGATGTCAATACAAGCCAGCAAGGCAATAATGGGCGTATCGCGGCACAACTTCATCTTGGCAGTAGCTAGGACAGCAGATGAGATACACCACAACCGCCATAGCCCTATTACTAGCGCTCTCCGCCTCGGTGGCGCTAGGTGACACGCTCCGCTGCGGCAGTAACTTGGTTAACCGGGGCGACCGTACGTTTGAGGTACAACGGAAATGCGGCGAACCTGCGCATCGAGATTTTATAGGCTACACGCAGGGTGACTATGGTCGTAGGGAATCGACACGGGAAGAATGGGTTTACGGTCCCTGGAATGGTGGAACCTACATTTTGACATTTGAAGCCAACCGACTTGTCAGCATCGAATTCACACGTGATTAGAGCCTGTTCATGCCCTTTAATGCTCTTCGAGTCTCTGTACTGCTCATCCTCTCTACCATAGTGTGGCCTGCTCATGCCGAGTCCTTACGATGCGGTAGTCAGCTGGTCAATACAGATGACCATATCAGCGAAATTTACCGTAAATGTGGAAGGCCCGGCAGCCGTGCTAACCTGGGTTACATTGAGGTCGTAGACAGTTACAGAAGACGCAGCGACGTTAAAGTCGAAGAATGGGTGTATGGCCCATGGAACGGCATGTATCACTATTTGACGTTTCGCGGCGACCGGCTGTTCAAGATTGAAAGCAAGCGCGGCCAGTAATTAGGCCACGTTAAGGCGAAGCTTGAGCTCTAAAAGGTGATCATGGCACAGCTTGGCTTTTTGTAGCTGCTCCTGAACCAGCGGCTTGGCTTCCAGTTCGGGCATATCGTGTATGGCCTGCTCCAGCAGGTGGAGAAGCTGGTCCTCAGACTCCTCTAATACTTGAATATAGGTGGTATCCCCCGCTTCTGCCAGAGCAGCTCTAGTCTGTTCATAAAGCACTTTGAAAGAGCTTACAAAAAGACTGTCATTAGCAGGCTGCCTGCCATGCAAGGATGTCTGGCTACTTAACAGGATAACCAGACCCGCTTTCATCTGAGCCATCTCAGAGAACAACGCTTTGAGCTGGGGACTGCTCACTGCATTGATCGCTGACTCGTAGAATGTTCTGCCATTACGAGAAACTTCAATCAGATCCACAAAGGCATCTGCTTTTCCAGACATGGCACTTACCTCACAGATACTAAAAGTGGCGGGCTTCAAGCCCGCCACCTTAGATTACTCGGCCGATTTCAAGCCATCAGCCGATACGGCTTTAACACCTTTGATATTTTTCGCTTTTTCAACAGCCAGCTCACGCTGAGCGTCTGTCGCAACGGTACCTGAAAGGGAGACTACACCTTTGTTGGTCTCGACCTTGATATCGGTCCCTTTGATATGATCATCAGCAAGGAAAGAAGATTTCACCTTTCCAGTGATCCATGTGTCGGAAACTGTTTCCTCTGCCTTCTCCACGTTGTCATTAGCGGCCAACGTCATCGTTTGATGGTTTGTGGCAGCAAACGCACCTCCGGCAAGCGGCATGCTTAGAGCGGTAACAGCAGCGGCGGCAAGAGCGAAATGGCTGAAAGTCTTCTTCATGGTGTGACTCCTGTTTTGAGTGTACGCCGTATCCTGGCGCTAGCACTAATCATGATCGCAATCAGCATGCCAAGTCGGCTTCACAAAAAAATCATTAAATATCAATAAGTTAATAATTTAGCTTTTTAATAAACCGTTGCACATTGCAATAAATCGTTCATGCAATACATGCAAGTTGCATGAACAACGGACATAAAAAAGCCCAGCCAAGGCTGGGCTTTCAACTTACTAACTATCAGGCGCCAGAAGCTTCAGCTGCTGCGACATCCTTGATAGAGAGCTTGATACGGCCGCGGTTATCCACGTCCAATACCAATACCTTCACTTCCTGTCCTTCTTTCAGTACATCGGAAACCTTCTCGATGCGCTGATCGCTGATCTGGGAAATGTGTACCAGACCATCTTTGCCAGGCAGAATATTTACGAACGCACCGAAATCGACAATGCGCTCGACCTTACCAACGTAGATCTTGCCGATTTCAGCTTCTGCAGTAATACCCAGAACGCGCTGTTTGGCGGCCTCGGCAGCTTCACGGGTTTCGCCGTAAATCTTGACGCTGCCATCATCTTCGATGTCGATCGACGCCTTGGTTTCTTCACAGATTCCACGAATAACAGCGCCGCCTTTACCGATGACGTCGCGGATCTTGTCCGGCTCGATCTTCATGGCAATCATGGTCGGTGCATTGGCAGACAGCTCTGCACGCGGCTTGGCGATTATCTGATTCATTTGGGACAGGATATTGAGGCGAGCCTCTAGAGCCTGAGCCAAAGCGACTTCCATGATCTCTTCGGTAATACCGTTGATCTTGATGTCCATCTGCAGAGCGGTAACGCCCTTGTCAGTACCGGCCACCTTGAAGTCCATATCGCCGAGGTGATCTTCATCACCTAGAATATCGGTCAGAACAGCAAATCTGTCGCCTTCCTTTACCAGGCCCATCGCAACGCCAGCAACCGGAGCGCGAACTGGAACACCAGCATCCATCAATGCCAACGAGGCACCGCAGACAGAAGCCATGGAGCTTGAGCCGTTTGACTCAGTGATCTCTGAAACAACACGAATGCTGTAGGGAAACTCTTCCTGAGAAGGCAGCATAGCCTGCACACCACGGCGTGCCAGACGGCCATGACCAATTTCACGGCGGCCTGGGCTACCCATACGTCCGCACTCACCGACCGAGAAAGGCGGGAAGTTGTAGTGCAGCATAAAGGTGTCACGGCGCTCGCCTTCCAGCATGTCGAGGATCTGAGCATCGCGGGCAGTACCCAGGGTAGTCGCTACCAGCGCCTGAGTTTCACCACGCGTAAACAATGCGGAGCCGTGAGTCTTGGGCAGCACACCCACTTCAATATTCAGCGGACGAACAGTACGGGTATCACGACCATCGATACGCGGCTTACCGCCTACGATGTTCTCACGTACAGTGCGATATTCCAGCAGGCCAAAAATTTCCTTGACCTCGGCGGCACTGTACTGACCCTCTTCCTCACCCGCAAACTTGGCCACAGCCTGATCGCGCAGCTCACCCAGAGCCGCATAACGGTCCTGCTTGATGGTAATGGTATAAGCCTGAGAGATTGCCTCACCAAATTCGGCACGCAGCTGGTTAACCAAAGCTGTGTTCTCGACCGGAGCTTGCCAGTCCCACGTAGGCTTGCCTGCTTCAGCAGCAAATGCCTTAATTGCCTCGATGACAACCTGGAACTCTTCATGGGCAAACAGTACAGCGCCCAGCATCTGGTCTTCAGTCAGCTCGTCCGCTTCGGACTCAACCATTAGAACCGCGTCAGAGGTACCTGCGACAACCATGTCCAGGCTGGAACTCTGAAGCTGCTCATAGCTTGGGTTGATGATATAGCCCAGCTCTGGGTGGAACCCTACGCGTGCAGCACCAATCGGACCTGCGAACGGAATGCCGGAAATAGCCAGAGCGGCAGACGTACCGATCATGGCAGCAATATCCGGATCAGACTTCTTGTTGGTAGAAACTACAGTACAGACAACCTGTACTTCGTTCATGAAGCCTTCGGGGAATAGAGGACGAATCGGGCGATCGATCAGGCGGGAGGTCAATGTTTCCTTTTCGCTTGGACGACCTTCACGCTTGAAATAGCCACCGGGGATACGACCTGCCGCATACGTCTTTTCCTGATAGTGGACAGACAGCGGGAAGAAGTCACGGCCTTCTGCTGGAGACTTGGCACCCACAACAGTGACCAGAACGCTAACGTCTTCAGTACTGACAAGTACTGCACCACTGGCCTGACGCGCAATACGGCCCGTCTCCAGGGTTACGGTCTGCTGACCGAATTTGAATGTCTTGATTACTGGATTCACAGTATTTCCTTCTTGTATTGCCCTTGGGGAAATCTTGAGAGCGGCGGGGTATCGGACCCGGCGCGATCTCAGGGGACGCATGAAGCAAAAAAGCTGGAAACCGGCATAGCCGACCCCCAGCTTTTAAGCGACTAGCGTCCAGCTTGCATCGTGATCAACGACGCAGGCCCAGACGGCTGATCAGGTCACTGTAACGAGTAGTGTCCTTGGCCTTCAGGTAGTCCAGCAGCTTACGACGCTGGTTAACCATACGGATCAGACCACGACGGCTGTGGTGGTCCTTGCTGTTGGCCTTGAAGTGACCCTGCAGCTTGTCGATATTGGCAGACAGCAGAGCAACCTGCACTTCCGGAGAACCGGTATCGCCTTCGCCGCGCTTGTAGTCGTTAACGATCTGGGCTTTTTCTTCAACGCTAAGTGCCATGATAGGGCTCCTAGATATAACAGGCCGAGGGAACTACCCCCGTGTTCAGAGAAGAGGAATGACCATGCCTGTTAACAGCCACCCTCATATCAGTCTTACGACCGAACCAAACGACGCGGCGCAATACGCCCGTCGTCAGTCACCTCACCGATACCGATGAAGCGACCTTCATTATCCTGTACTCGCATCCAGCCAAATTTGGGCGCGTTCGCCGCTCGCACCGGCTGACCATGCAACCAATAGTAGGCTGTGTGCTCGGTCAGTTGTAGCAGCGGCCAGTGCTCCAGACCACTATCAACCGGGAGCAGGAAGGCATCCAACGCTTCTGCACCACCTTCTTCGTGCGCTTTTTCAAGCACCTCAAGGCTTACAGACTGAGCCAGAGCGAAGGGGCCTGCCTGAGTTCTGCGTAGTTCCGCTACATGAGCTCCGCAACCAAGCGTCTGGCCTAAGTCTTCGACCAGGGACCGAATGTAGGTGCCCTTGCTACAGTGCACATCGAGTGTAGCGCGATCCGTTGTCAGCGCCAGCAGCTCGAGACGGCTAATAGTAACAGAACGCGGTTCACGCTCCACCACCTCGCCTGCACGAGCCAGCTTATAGAGCGGCTGACCGTCTCGCTTCAGTGCCGAATACATAGGCGGAACCTGTAGGATATCACCTCGAAACACTGGCAGGGCTGCTTCTACAGCCGAGGCGTCAAGGTTTACCTCTCGACGGTCAACTATTTCTCCCTCGGCATCACCTGTCGTTGTAGTGACACCTAGCTGCATAACCGTTTCATACCCTTTATCCGCATCAAGCAGATACTGGGAGAACTTTGTTGCCTCACCAAAGCACAACGGCAAAACACCTGTTGCCAATGGATCAAGGCTACCGGTATGCCCCGCTTTTTCAGCATTAAGCAACCAGCGTACCTTCTGCAGGGCCGCATTAGAGGTCAGGCCTCTCGGCTTGTCGAGTACCAGAATACCGTTAACCGATCGACGGATTCGTTTCACTTGCGCCACGCTTACTCTCCATCCTCGTGACGACGATCTTCAGATACTGCACGCTCGATCAACGCAGACAGTTCCGCTCCGCGACGGATGCTCTCATCATAATGAAAGCGCATTTGCGGGATCGTCCTAAGCTTCATTGCGCGTCCTAACTGCTGACGCAAAAAGCCAGAGGCTTCATTCAGAATCCCTAAATTCTGGGCAATATCCTTAGACGAATCTTTACCCAAAACAGTAATAAATACTTTGGCGTGGGAAAGATCACGCGCCACATTGACGCCAGTAATCGTTACCAGGCCCAGACGAGGATCTTTAATTTCCCGCTGAATCAAAAGCGCTAACTCACGCTGCATCTGATCACCGATGCGCTGAGTACGAGTGTATTCTTTAGCCATCTTCGCTCTCTCTTAAAGCCAGGTGCTGTTAAAAAGACGAAGCTGGAAGCTGCCTTGCGGCAACTTCCAGCTCCTGGCTTTTCGCTTGCGTGAATTACAGCGAGCGTGCTACTTCGACCTTCTCGAAAACTTCGATCTTATCGCCGACCTTAACGTCGTTATAGCTCTTCACACCGATACCGCATTCCATGCCGGCACGAACTTCAGCCACGTCATCTTTGAAGCGACGCAGAGATTCAAGTTCACCTTCAAAGATCACAATATCTTCACGTAGAACACGAATCGGACGATTGCGATGGACCATGCCTTCAACAACCATACAGCCTGCAACAGCACCAAACTTCGGCGAGCGGAAGACGTCACGAACTTCTGCAATGCCCAGAATGTTCTCGCGAACATCGCTGCCCAGCATACCCGTTAGCGCTTTCTTAACATCTTCGATAATGTCGTAGATCACGTTGTAATAACGTAGATCCAAACCTTCCTGCTCAATGATCTTACGAGCACCAGCATCGGCACGAACGTTAAAGCCGAAGAGAACCGCATTAGAAGCCAGCGCTAAGTTCGCATCACTTTCAGTGATACCCCCTACACCACCAGCAACAACACGCACCTGAACTTCATCGTTACCCAGACCACTTAGCGAGCTTTGCAGAGCCTCTAGAGAACCGCGCACATCGGACTTGAGAACGATGTTAAGCGTCTTTTTCTCGTCTTGGCCCATGTTTTCGAAAATATTTTCGAGCTTGCCTGCCTGAGCACGTGCCAGCTTGACCTCACGGAACTTACCCTGACGGAACAAGGCAACTTCACGCGCTTTTTTCTCATCGGTCAGAACAGTCAGCTCATCACCGGCATCCGGCGTGCCATCCAAGCCAAGAATTTCGACGGGGATGGATGGGCCTGCCTCTTTGATCGGCTTGCCGTTCTCATCGAGCATGGCACGGATACGACCGAAGTTAACACCGACCAGGGCCATATCACCCTGACGCAGAGTACCGTTTTGCACCAGAACAGTAGCAACCGGTCCGCGACCCTTATCAAGGCGCGACTCAATTACTACACCACGACCTGGAGCCGAAGGTGTTGCAGTCAATTCAAGAACTTCAGCCTGCAGAAGAATGGCTTCTAACAGCTCATCAACGCCAGTACCTGCTTTGGCAGATACATGAACAAACTGAGTATCACCGCCCCACTCTTCTGGGATGACATCACGCCCAGCCAGATCATGTTTAACACGGTCCGGATCTGCATCAGGCTTGTCGATCTTGTTTACTGCAACAACGATCGGCACACCAGCAGCCTTAGCGTGCTGGATAGCTTCTTCTGTCTGTGGCATGACACCGTCATCGGCAGCGACAACCAGAATAACAATGTCGGTTGCCTGAGCACCACGAGCACGCATGGCGGTAAATGCTGCGTGACCAGGGGTATCCAGGAACGTCACCATGCCACGATCAGTGTTTACATGGTAGGCGCCGATATGCTGGGTAATGCCACCCGCTTCGCCTGCTGCAACCTTGGCGCGACGGATGTAGTCCAGCAAGGAAGTCTTGCCATGGTCAACGTGACCCATGACCGTAACCACCGGCGCACGGTGAACCTGCTCGCCCTCGAACTTGAGGGACTCAGCCAGCTGCTCTTCCAATGCATTTTCGCTAACCAGCTTAACCTTGTGACCAAGCTCCTCAGCAACCAGCTGAGCGGTTTCACGATCCAGCACTTGGTTGATCGTGGCAGGCGAGCCCATCTTAAACATGAACTTGATGACTTCAGCTGCCTTGACAGACATCTGCTGGGCCAGCTCAGCAACAGTAATTGTTTCGCCTAAAGCGACTTCACGAACAACCGGCCCTGTAGGGTTCTGGAAGCCATGCTGGTTACGCTTTTTGAGCTTGGACTTGTTTCGGCCGCCACGGCGACCGCCAAAACCATCATCTTCATCATCGCCGGCGCTACGAACAACGCGCGGACTACTAACCTTATCCTTCTCCTTCAAGGAAGGACGGTGCTGTGCATGCTTGCGATCGCGACGCTCATCCTCATCCCGCTTGCCTGCTACAGGCGGCGCTACGGGACGACGCGGTTCTTCGCGCTTACGCTCATCAGATGCAGCTGCCGGCGCTGCCGGTGCTGCTTTATTTGCAACCACTTCTTCCACTACTTCCTCGGGCTTGGTTTCTGTAGCGGCTTTCGCAGCCGCTTCTGCCACTTCTTGAGCGGCCTTGGCAGCAGCTTGCTGGCGAGCTTCTTCTTCAGCTTTAAGGCGAGCTTCCTCTTCGGCCTTCAAGCGAATCTCTTCTTCTGCTCGCTGGCGAGCTTCTTCTTCGGCCTTCAAGCGAGCAGCCTCTTCGGCCTCGCGCTGCGCCTCAAGCTCACGCTGCTGTTCGGTCGCCAACTCATCGGGACTTTGCTTGACGTAGGTCTTCTTTTTACGGACTTCGACATTAACCGTCTTGCTTCCAGACACCTTCAATGTCGTTTGAGTCTTGCGCTGGAGCGTTATTTTACGCGGTTCGTCCAGCTTGGTGTTTCCTTTCAGATGAGACAGCAGTTTTTGCTTTTCAGTGTCGGTCACAACCTGGTCTGCACTGCTATGGGACAGACCCGCTTCCCGCATTTGCTGCAGCAGGCGTTCAACCGGTGTATTGACCGTTTGGGCCAGTTCTTTCACCGTGACTTGCGTCATGCACTCTTCTCCTCAGGCAGCACCGCTCACTCAAACCAATGGGCACGGGCAGCCATGATCAACTTGCCGGCACGCTCTTCATTCATGCCGTTAATATCGAGCAGATCATCAATGGACTGCTCGGCAAGATCTTCGCGATTGGCAACGCCTCGCTGCGCCAGCTCAAGCGCGAGTTCCTCAGTCATGCCTTCGAGACTAAGCAAATCTTCTTCCGGCTTCTTGTCAGCCAGTTGTTCTTCCGTCGCGATGGCACGGGTTAACAGGCGGTCCTTAGCCCTATTACGAAGCTCATTGACGATGTCTTCATCGAAACCATCAATATTGAGCATTTCCTCCATGGGAACGTAGGCGATTTCTTCGAGCGTGGTGAAACCTTCTTCAACCAACACTTGAGCCAACTCTTCATCTACGTCCAGTTCGTCTACAAACTGCTGAAGAATATCGCCCGTCTCTGCCTGCTGCTTGGCCATGATGTCCTCTTCGGTCATCACGTTCAGCGTCCAGCCTGTCAATTGACTTGCAAGGCGAACGTTTTGGCCACTACGACCAATAGCCTGAGCCAAATTATCAGCGGCAACTGCGATATCCATGGTGTGGGTATCTTCATCAACAATGATTGACGCAACCTCAGCAGGCGCCATGGCATTGATAACGAACTGAGCAGGGTTGTCATCCCACAAAACGATGTCTACTCGCTCACCGCCCAATTCGCCAGACACGGCCTGGACACGCGATCCCCGCATGCCGATACAGGCACCCTGCGGATCGATACGCTTGTCTTTCGAGCGCACGGCAATTTTTGCACGCGAGCCTGGATCCCGAGCAGCGGCCATAACATCAATCAGCTGCTCAGATATTTCCGGTACTTCAATCCGGAACAGCTCAATCAACATTTCAGGCGCTGTGCGCGACAGGATTAGCTGAGGGCCACGATTTTCCGTACGGATTTCCTTGAGCAGTGCACGAACCCGAACGCCAACACGGAAGTTTTCCCGTGGGATGATCTGATCACGAGCCAGTAAGGCTTCTGCATTGTTGCCCAAGTCGACGATTACATTGTCTCGCGTAACTTTTTTGACTGTACCAGAAATGATCTCACCCACTTTTTCCCGGTAAGCATCAACAATCTGAGCACGCTCAGCTTCACGCACTTTCTGGACAATAACTTGCTTGGCTGTTTGAGCCGCGATGCGGCCGAACTCTATGGATTCGATCTTTTCTTCAATCAGATCGCCAATCTTGGCATCTGGATTGATTTCCTGAGCCTCATCGAGCGTCAGGTTTGCTGCTGGATTATCAAAGTCTTCATCTTTGACAACTGTCCAGCAGCGAAACGTTTCATAACTACCGTTGTGGCGATTAATAGCCACACGCAGCTCTACATCTTCTTCGTAGCGTTTCTTTGTGGCAGTGGCCAGGGCTAGCTCCAATGCCTCGAAAATGACACCGGGCGGAACACCTTTTTCATTGGAAACCGATTCCACTACCAGTAGAACTTCTTTACTCATCGTACGCCTCGCCTGTCGCAATCCTTTGGGATCCGCGGATTTGCGCCTTATTCAAATCGGGGAATGACATTAGCCTTATCGATCATCTCGACGGGAAGCAGATATTCATGGTCATCAACCTGAACCACGACATCCTGTTCTTCCACACCGCGCAAAAGGCCTTGAAAATTGCGGCGGCCTTCATAAGGCGAACGAAGCCTTATTTTTACTTGCTCACCGACAAAAGCGTTGAATTGCTCAAGAGTGAATAAAGGTCTATCCATACCTGGAGATGAAACCTCCAAGGTGTATTCGCCCGGAATAGGATCTTCTACGTCTAAAATCCCGCTAACTTGACGACTGACTTTTTCACAGTCCTCAACCAGAATTCCGTTTGAATGATCGATATAGACCCTTAGCAGAGAATGCCGGCCCTGGGAAATGTACTCGATGCCCCAGCATTCATAGCCAAGCGCTTCGATGACGGGGGCCAGCATGGCTTGCAACTGTTCTAGCTTGCTCGACACCTGGTTGCCTCACGCATGCTGTGCAAATAAAAAATGGGCGATAACGCCCATCCCTTGTGGTCGCTGCAAGAACGCACGACCTGATTGTTCAGCTAACAAAAAGCCCCTATAAAGGGGCCTTTGTTGACTGGTTGCGGGGGCAGGATTTGAACCTACGACCTTCGGGTTATGAGCCCGACGAGCTACCAGACTGCTCCACCCCGCGTCAAAGCTGGAGCGAAAGTATAAGAAAGAGTCTCTTTCAGGTCAATCTACTTACGCTCACGACACTATTTTCAGTGTCTAAATATGGTGCCGAAGATGGGACTCGAACCCATACAGCCGTTGGCCACTACCCCCTCAAGATAGCGTGTCTACCAATTCCACCACTTCGGCAAAAACTTCTTACTATTTCTGATTTCCCGGAACATCACCTTCTGAGGATGCCGAAGGTTTCTGCTGTGGCATGGGAACATCATCATTTGCCGCAGGCTTCTGAACTTCAGGCGCCTGCTGCATGGCTGCAGGCTTAGGAAGCCCCACTTCCTGCAACGCGTTGGCTTTTTCCTTAGCGAAATAAGCCAAACCTAAACTAGTAGCAAAAAAAACCGCCGCCAGTATAGCAGTAAAACGACTCAAAAAGGTAGCAGAACCTTGGCTTCCAAAAACAGTACCCGAAGCACCTGCACCAAAAGAAGCACCAGCGTCCGCACCTTTACCCTGCTGAAGAAGAACTAGGACAACCAGTCCCAGCGCCATTAGCAGATGCACGACAACAACTAGAGTTTCTAACATCATTTACTTCCAGCAGCGTGATAAATCACGCCAAATTCATTCGCATTTAGGGAGGCTCCACCTACAAGCCCACCATCGATATCAGGCATACCGAACAATTCGGCAGCATTACCGCCCTTTACACTTCCACCGTATAGCAGCCGAACTTTATCAGCCACAACATTGCTATAAGAGCGGATAAACTGTCGCAGTTCCTGATGCACCGCCTGAGCTTCATCAGGAGTTGCTGTCAATCCTGTACCTATCGCCCATACAGGCTCATAGGCTACAACCGCAGACTCAAAAGCCTCGATACCCAGCACATCTATTACAGATTTGAGCTGCCCTTTAACAACGTCAAAGGTCTTACCAGCTTCTCGCTGCTCTCGAGTCTCACCAACACAAAGGACCGGCACTATACCCATCTTTTGGGCTGAAGCAAACTTTTTTGCAACCGTATCGTCATCTTCTAGCAAGATCAAACGACGCTCGGAATGCCCTACAAGGACATATCCACAGCCCACATCACGCAACTGAGAAGCTGCTATCTCACCAGTGAGCGCACCTTGCTCAGGCTGCACGGCACAATCTTGCGCGCCGAGGCCTATACTACTATCCGCAAGGCCTACCTCTACCTGATCAATAAACAGAAATGGCGGAAACACTACCATCTCAACTTCATCAGACAAGGCGAGCTTACTCAACCCTTCTATCAGCTCGGCTACATCTGCACGTGTTCCGTGCATTTTCCAGTTACCAGCGACCAAAGGCTTGCGCATGCTAATGCCTCAGTGAGCGAAGTGGGCGCAGATATTATCTAAGTTTTTTTGCTTTGACAAGCCAAATCAAGCACATACCTCACTTACCAGCTTAGCCAAGGCTTCTGCATGCTTGTGAACCTGGCGTTCGTCGCTGCCTTCAACCATTACTCGAACAAGCGGTTCTGTTCCCGACTTACGCAGTAAAACACGCCCTTTACCCGCCATTTGCTCGGTCACTTCTGTACATGCTTTTTGTACGTCAGGATGCGCCAAGGGATCTACGTCTCCGGAGTAGCGCACATTGATAAGCACTTGAGGATACTTTTTGAGGCCCTTACGCGCCTCTGCCAATGTTTGCCCAGCGCGCCTCAATGCCATCAAAACCTGCAAAGCGGAAATAATGGCATCGCCCGTTGTGGTGTACTGGCAACATACAATGTGACCAGAACTCTCGCCACCTAGCGTCCATTTCTTGGACAAGAGCTCAGCCATGACATAGCGGTCGCCGACCTTGGCCCTGGCAAATGGAATTCCCAACTCAGCCAGACCAAGCTCCAACCCCAGATTGCTCATCTGAGTACCCACGACCCCACCATCAAGGCGATTGCGGCCCTTGAGATCCTTCGCAATCAGGAACAAGAGCTCGTCCCCATCAACGATTGCGCCTGTATGATCAACCATCAACACACGATCACCATCGCCATCAAAGGCAATACCAAGGTCAGCATGCTGATCCCGCACAGCCTTCTGCAGCTCGCCTAAATGAGTAGAGCCGCAATTTTTGTTGATATTGAGACCATCTGGCTGAGCACCGATAACACTAACCTGAGCACCCAGCTCACGGAAGACACTTGGGGCAATCTTGTAAGTCGCACCGTGAGCACAGTCGACTACGATCCGCATACCAGCAAAACTGGTACCCGCTGGCACACTACTTTTGCAGAACTCTATATAGCGCCCTGCGGCATCATTGATACGAGACACTTTACCGATGCGAGCAGACTCCACAACAGTCATCGGCTGATCCAGTAACTCCTCAATCATCAGCTCTACCTCATCAGGCAACTTAGTGCCCAACCCGGAAAAGAACTTGATCCCGTTATCGTAGAACGGGTTATGGGAGGCACTGATAACAATGCCGGCATTAGCCTGGAATGTACGTGTAAGATAAGCGATACCTGGCGTTGGCATCGGCCCTAAAAGCATGACATCTGCGCCAGCGGCTGAAAGGCCGGCCTCAAGTGCAGATTCGAACATATAACCAGAGTTACGCGTATCCTTACCTACTAAGACACGACAGATACCCTGACTACGAAACGCAATGCCCGCAGCCCATCCCAACTTCAACATAAAGTCAGGCGTAATGGGATACTCACCTACGCGACCACGAATTCCATCTGTTCCAAAATACTTTCTAGCCATTGCTATCGCCTTGCCTTAAGCCTGCTCTACCGCAGCAATCATTTTTATAACATCAACCGTCTGCTCTACATCATGCACCCGGATAATACTGGCTCCCTTGGCAACCGCGAGTGCAGCTAAAGCGAGACTGCCATATAAACGCTCTTCGACAGGTTTGGTCAGGACCGCCCCGATCATGCTCTTACGTGAAACGCCTACTAACAGCGGCAACGCTAGCTCAAACAACTCTGGCATACGCTTGAACAGAACAAGGTTATGCTCAAGCGTTTTGGCAAACCCGAAGCCAGGATCAAGAATAAGTTGGTCGCGACGAATCCCTTCATTTTCACAAGCAGCAACCCGCTCACTCAAGAAGGCAATCACATCGGTAACCACATCCTCATAATGAGGGTTTTGCTGCATTGTCCCAGGCTCACCCTGCATATGCATCAGACAGACAGGTAAGCCTGCTGCAGCGGCAGCCTCAAGCGCACCGGGACGCTTCAAGGCACGCACGTCATTAATCAGTCCCGCCCCCACCTTTGCACTCTCAAGCATCACCTGAGGTGAAGAGGTATCAACCGAAATGATAACGTCCAATTCTTTAGATATAGCTTCAACTACAGGCACTACCCGACTGAGCTCTTCGTCCTCTGAAACAGCAGGAGCTCCAGGCCTTGTTGACTCGCCGCCAATATCAACAAGGGTGGCACCTGCCGATACCAAAGCACGTGCATGAAACAGCGCGCTATCCAAGGTATTGAACCGGCCGCCATCAGAAAAGGAATCAGGGGTGACATTGAGGATCCCCATGACATGGGGATGTGATAAATCAAGAACCCGACTGCCGCAAAGCAGTCGGGTTTGGATTGAAACAGGAATCATGGAGAAATTAGTGCTCGCCTGCCGGTCCACCTATTGGTGTTTCGGGACGACTATCTCCTTGAGTAGCATTGGTGCCGGTAGGACCTGAACCGTCCTGCCAATCACGCGGCTCCCTCGGTACACGACCTGCCATGATGTCGTCGATCTGATCAGCATCAATCGTCTCGTACTTCATCAGAGCGTCAGACATCATTTCCAGCTTGTCTCGATTCTCATCCAACAGACGCTTGGCTGTGTTGTAACAGTCATTGATGATTCGCCGGATTTCAGAGTCGATCTCTTTGGCTGTCTCACCTGACATGCTGCCGCTACCACCACCCGAACCACGACCCAGGAAGCTTTCACTTTCTTCCTCACCGTAGAGTAGCGGGCCGAGCTTTTCAGACAAGCCCCACTTGGTGACCATATTGCGAGCCAACTGAGTAGCGCGCATGATGTCATTCGAAGCGCCAGTAGTGACACCTTCGAAGCCAAGCGTCATCTCCTCAGCGATTCGTCCTCCAAACAGCGAGCAGATCTGACTCTCCAACGCCCGTTTGGACAGACTGTAACGATCCTCCTCAGGCAGGAACATGGTTACACCTAAAGCGCGTCCACGAGGAATAATCGAGACCTTGTAGACAGGGTCATGCTCAGGCACCAGGCGACCTACGATAGCGTGCCCCGCCTCGTGATAAGCAGTGTTGCGCTTCTCCTTCTCGGACATGACCATTGTCTTGCGCTCTGCGCCCATCATGATCTTGTCTTTGGCCAACTCGAATTCACGCATATCTACGGTGCGCTTATTGGAACGCGCTGCAAATAGAGAGGCTTCGTTTACCAGATTGGCAAGGTCAGCGCCCGAAAACCCCGGGGTGCCACGCGCAATAACAGCGGCATCCACACGATCTCCCATTGGAACTTTCCGCATGTGAACCTTAAGGATTTGCTCACGACCACGAATATCTGGAAGACCTACTACGACCTGACGATCGAAGCGACCCGGGCGTAGTAAAGCAGGGTCAAGTACATCAGGACGGTTGGTAGCAGCTATGACGATAATACCGTCATTCATTTCGAAGCCGTCCATCTCAACCAGCAATTGGTTCAGGGTCTGCTCACGCTCATCATGACCACCGCCCATACCCGCTCCACGGTGGCGGCCAACCGCATCGATCTCGTCGATAAAAATAATGCAGGGCGCATGTTTTTTCGCCTGATCAAACATGTCACGAACGCGGCTAGCACCAACGCCCACGAACATTTCAACGAAGTCGGAACCTGAAATAGTGAAAAAAGGTACCTTGGCCTCACCGGCAACAGCCTTTGCCAACAGGGTCTTGCCTGTACCGGGCGGACCTACCATCAGCACACCACGAGGAATACGTCCACCCAGACGCTGAAACTTACCGGGGTCACGCAGAAACTCTACCAGCTCGGTAACTTCTTCTTTCGCCTCATCACAGCCAGCAACGTCTGCAAACGTTGTTCGCACCTGATCTTCAGATAGTAGTCGTGCCTTGCTCTTGCCGAAGCTCATGGGGCCGCCGCGTCCACCTGCGCCGCCTTGCATCTGCCTCATAAAGAACATGAACACGGCAATGATCACCAGAATCGGGAAGCTCGCTACAAGTAGCTGCGTCCAGATGCTCTGCTGTTCAGGCATTTTGCCTTCAATGACCACATTATTGTTGACCAGATCACCAATCAGACCGTTGTCCTGAATAGCAGGCCGAACCGTCTTGAACGTATCGCCGCCACGATGTTTTCCCGTGATGACGTAACCGTCGACAGTCACACGCTCAACCTGACCGTCCTTCACTTGCTGAATGAAGTCAGAATAATTGAGCGTTTGCGGCTCATTGGGACTGGAGAAATTGTTCATCACCGTGACCAGTACGGCTGCGATGATGAGCCATAGAATCAGATTCTTTGCCATATCGTTCAATTGACTACCCTCTGAGCCGGCTTCGCTTGGAACCGTTCGTATCGAAACCGGCTATTGGCCGGTAAGTTACTACACAACGCTGACGCTGAGCAGCGGCCGTCTGTAACCCTTTATGAGATCCGTCGCTCTTCTCACTTTAGCTGAGACTTTCAGAAGAGTCTGCCGTTGCATCTGACTGCGCGTTACCTTTAGGCCTCGCACCAGCAAATACTGCTCATGCAGACGATCTTGTGACGCAGAAGACGTGCGCATAACAACCTTGTCGAAGTTCTCCCGCTCCAGCTTCAGGTAACTGCCAAACCCCTCGTCTTGAAATATTTTGATTAAGAATTCACCAGCCGGACGCAGTAGACACTGCGCAGGATCAGGCGCCAGCTTACAAAATACTTAGCTTGCAGCTGACTTACTGTACTCAAACCCCACATATTGGGGCCCTATCAGAAATAACAAGGTCTTCGGAAGCTCCACTAGTCGCCTCGCCAATTCGTTCAAAACTTTATGTTGCGCGAAAACACTCTGAACAATGTTACCTGAGCAAAAACACGCTGCTTTTCTGATCGAGCCACGCGTACTTTATCCTGTCCTTCTGGGCTATACCTAGCCGCTAGGGTACAATAGATACCTTTTCTCTGGGGTTTAATTATGGCTCTCAATCAAGAGCAGAAAAAGCAATTCAAATCTATCGGACACCATTTAAAGCCTGTATTGATAGTAGGTGAAAATGGTCTTACTGAAGGTGTACTGGCTGAGCTTGAGCGGGCACTCAACGATCATGAACTCATCAAGGTCAAGTTCAATTTAAGTGAGCGCGAAGATCGGCGAACCCTAATGGAAGAACTTTGCCAGTCCGCCAAATGCGACCTGATTCAGACCATTGGCAAAATGGCACTTATCTATCGCAAGGCTCAGCCGCAGAACCGTTCGCTTTCAAACGTAGTCCGCCACAGCCTGTAATGCCCGGGACGAATCAGGCATACAGATAATTGCATTCTGTCTGATGGGAAGAGAAAGCAGGCCCACCTTGGGCAGACCTCTCACCTTAATGCTTGTTCGGCAAGTCATCTTTTGACAACCTGCCTACCCGCCTCCAATCGCTACCTCAAGGGAAGCGATTGGACAGCTGGCTACCTACATCAGATATGACGCACTTCGACGATTTCGTATTCAACATCGCCGCCCGGGGTCTTAACGATCACCGCGTCGCCCTCTTGCTTGCCGATTAATGCGCGAGCAATTGGAGAACTAACTGAGATCTTGCCAGACTTTATATCTGCCTCGTCGTCACCAACGATCTGATACGTCACCGACTCGTCCGTATCAACATTTATGATCTCAACGGTTGTACCAAAAATCACCTTGCCCGAGCGCGGAATCGTTGTGATATCGATTACCTGGGCATTGGATAAACGCCCTTCGATATCACGAATACGCGCCTCGACCATGCCCTGCTGCTCGCGAGCCGCATGATATTCCGCATTTTCTTTCAAATCACCCAGCTCGCGCGCCTCGGCAATCGCCTGTGTAATTTGGGGACGAAGCTCCGTCTTGAGATGCTTGAGCTCTTCCTCCAGGGCGCGAGCGCCCTGGATTGTCATAGGATATTTGTTCATGCCTTGATTCCTGCATGTAAATCTTGAAGCCGGCGCACAGTCTTTTCTGCACCAAACTTCAAAGCTTCACAAATCGCTTGGCCGCCTGCAAGCGTTGTCGTGCAGCAGATCTTGTGTTGAAGCGCATTCCGGCGAATTGAGTAGGAGTCAGCAATAGACTGACGACCTTCGGTTGTATTGATCACCAATGTAATTTCATCATTTTTGATCATGTCGACAACGTGTGGGCGACCTTCAGTCACCTTGTTAACACGGCGAACCGGCAGGCCAGCTTCCTCAATGACACGGGCCGTACCAGCTGTAGCAACAACCTCAAAGCCCAGCTCAACCAGCTCTTTAGCCACTTCAGCGACAAAAGGCTTATCGTCATCCCGAACACTGATAAAGGCACAACCACTATTAGGAAGAATCTCACTCGCACCCAACTGGGCTTTCGAGAATGCCTCGGCGAAGCTGTCGCCTACGCCCATGACCTCTCCGGTAGATTTCATTTCTGGGCCGAGAAGCGGATCGACGCCAGGGAATTTGGCGAAGGGGAACACTGCCTCCTTAACACTGTAATAAGGCGGAATGATCTCCTTGGTAAACCCGATCTCTTCCAGGGTTTTACCCGCCATTACACGTGCCGCTACCTTGGCCAGTGACTCGCCAATGCACTTGGAAACGAATGGCACTGTACGGGAGGCACGCGGGTTTACTTCCAGCACATAAACATCGTTCCCCTGAAGGGCCAACTGCACGTTCATCAGTCCGACCACGCCAAGCTCCAGCGCCATTTTCCGGATCTGCTCACGCATTTCATCCTGTATGTGTGCCGGCAGGGAGTACGGAGGCAATGAGCACGCCGAATCACCCGAGTGGATACCCGCCTGCTCGATGTGCTGCATGATAGCGCCAATGACTACGTCCTTGCCGTCACATACTGCATCCACGTCTACTTCTATCGCGCAGTTCAGGAAGTGATCCAGCAACACAGGGCTATCATTGGACACCTGCACCGCTTCGCGCATGTAGCGCTTGAGCTCTTCTTCTTCGTAAACGATTTCCATGGCACGGCCACCCAACACATATGAAGGGCGAACCACCAACGGATAACCGATACGCTTGGCACCAGCAATCGCTTCTTCTTCGCTGCGAGCAGTAGCATTCGGCGGCTGGCGCAGATTCAAACGCTCGATCATCTGCTGGAAGCGCTCACGATCCTCAGCACGATCGATTGCATCGGGACTGGTACCGATAATCGGAACCCCGGCCTCCTCCAGCGCGCGAGCCAGCTTCAACGGTGTCTGGCCACCGAACTGAACGATTACACCCTTAGGCTGCTCGACACGCACGATTTCCAACACGTCCTCAAGCGTAACCGGCTCAAAATACAGGCGGTCAGACGTGTCGTAATCCGTCGACACGGTTTCGGGGTTGCAGTTGATCATGATGGTTTCGTAACCATCTTCACGCATAGCCAGAGCCGCATGAACACAGCAGTAGTCGAACTCGATACCTTGTCCGATACGGTTGGGGCCACCCCCAATCACCATGATCTTGTCACGGCTGGATGGGTTGGCCTCACACTCCTCCTCATACGTGGAGTACATGTACGCAGTGTCGGTCGCGAACTCTGCGGCGCAGGTATCGACACGCTTGTAGACCGGGAGCACTTCCAGCTTGTAGCGATGGCGACGCAGGCTTTTTTCCGTCACACCGAGCAGCTTGGCCAGACGTGCGTCCGAGAAGCCCTTGCGCTTGAGCTTCCACATGAGATTACGATCGACATCCGCCAACCCCAGGGTTTTGACCTTTTCTTCATCCTTGATCAGGTCCTCGATCTGCACCAGGAACCACGGATCGATCTTGGTCAGCTCAAACACACGCTCAACGCTCAGACCACGTCGGAACGCATCTCCGACGTACCAGATACGCTCTGCGCCAGGCACTGTAAGTTCGCGCTTGAGAATGCTATCGGCTTCAGGATCTTCTGGATTGAGCTTGGGATCAAATCCATTTACGCCAACCTCCAGGCCACGCAATGCTTTTTGGACCGATTCCTGGAAGGTACGACCGATCGCCATTACCTCACCCACTGACTTCATCTGGGTAGTCAGGCGAGCATCAGCCTTAGGGAATTTCTCAAAGGCAAAGCGCGGTATCTTGGTTACGACATAATCGATAGCCGGCTCGAACGATGCCGGGGTGCGCCCACCGGTAATGTCGTTCTGCAGCTCGTCCAGCGTGTAGCCAACTGCGAGTTTGGCTGCAATTTTGGCAATCGGGAAACCTGTGGCCTTGGATGCCAGCGCTGAAGAGCGGCTGACACGCGGGTTCATCTCGATGACAACCATGCGACCTGTATCAGGGCAGATACCGAACTGCACGTTGGAGCCACCGGTTTCTACACCAATTTCACGCAGCACCGCCAGGGAGGCGTTACGCATGATCTGGTATTCCTTATCGGTTAGCGTCTGCGCAGGCGCAACGGTGATGGAGTCGCCCGTATGCACCCCCATAGGATCGAAGTTTTCGATGGAGCAGACGATGATGCAGTTGTCCTTTTTGTCGCGGACAACTTCCATTTCGTATTCTTTCCAACCGATCAGAGACTCATCGATCAAAAGCTCGTTGGTTGGTGAAAGGTCCAGACCGCGAGAGCAAATCTCTTCGAATTCTTCACGGTTATAGGCAATACCGCCACCACTGCCACCCATAGTGAAGGATGGGCGGATGATACAAGGGAAACCAACCTGCTCCAGCACGCCGTACGCCTCTTCCATGCTGTGGGCAATACCCGAGCGCGGACAGGCCAGGCCGATGGCACGCATGGCCTTGTCGAAACGGGAGCGGTCCTCTGCCTTATCAATCGTATCAGCATTGGCACCGATCATTTCGACGCCAAACTTTTCCAGGACGCCATGACGCTCAAGGTCCAGCGCACAGTTCAACGCTGTCTGGCCACCCATGGTAGGCAGCAGCGCGTCAGGGCGCTCTTTCTCAATGATTTTAGCTACCGTCGCCCACTTGATAGGCTCGATGTAGGTCGCATCAGCCATGGATGGGTCAGTCATAATGGTGGCCGGATTGGAGTTCACCAGAATGACGCGGAAACCTTCTTCTTTCAGGGCCTTACAGGCCTGTGCACCGGAGTAATCGAATTCGCAGGCCTGGCCGATAACGATAGGGCCGGCACCGAGGATCAGGATGCTCTTTATGTCTGTACGCTTGGGCATGGGATTCTCGTTGCAGTAATCAAGTCAGAGTTGCGGTCGCCAGCTTCACACCAAAGCCAACGAATAATGCGCCTACACCAGTATTGGCACTGGCGGCGAGCCGCTGCCGCTGGCGGAACCAGGCCGCCAAACGCACACCGGTAAAAATCAGAAAACTGAGGTATATCGCGCTAATCACTTCAAGAATCAGCCCGAGCACCCCGAATGCCAACCCTGGATGAGCGTACCCGGGATCGACAAACTGTATGAAGAAAGACACAAAGAACAAAATGGCCTTTGGATTCGACAAACTCAATAGAAGTGCCTTTCTAAAAGGCTTGTCGATGCCCTCTTCTTGAGTCTGCTGCTCAATGGGCGACAGGGGATAACGCCACTGACGCCAAGCGCCACGTAATATTCCTACACCTAGATACAGTAGATAAGCTGCGCCCAGGTACTTGAGTCCCATGAAAAACAGGGGCTCGGCTTTCAGGAGTGAGGCTACTCCCAACGCGGATAGCGTCATAAGCAACGCATCCCCAAAGAAGACGCCAAAGGCAGCACGATAACCGGCTGCCACGCCTCTTCTTGCAGAGGACGCCAGCACAAAGAGGGAGTTGGGACCGGGCAGCAATACGACGAAAATCACACCCGCTATATATGTCCAAAGGTCAGTGATACCCAACTCCGACCAGGCCATTTATTAACGCCGCCCCGCCATGGCATTGATGAAGCGATCAAACAGTGGCGCCACATCATGCGGCCCCGGACTTGCTTCCGGATGACCCTGGAAGCTGAACGCGACCTTATCAGTACGCTCGATGCCCTGGAGGGTACCGTCGAACAGCGACTTGTGAGTTGCACGAACGTTGCCCGGCAATGTCGCTTCATCTACAGCAAAACCGTGGTTTTGACTGGTGATCATCACAACACCCGTATCGAGGTCCTGCACCGGGTGGTTTGCACCATGGTGCCCGTTAGGCATTTTCACTGTACGCGCACCAGAGGCCAACGCTAAAAGCTGATGCCCCAAACAGATACCGAAAACGGGAATGTCTGTTTCGAGCACTTCCTGAATAGCCCGGATTGCATAATCACAAGGCTCAGGATCTCCCGGACCATTGGCTAGGAATATACCATCAGGATTTAACGCCAAGGCTTCGCTAGCTGGGGTTTGCGCGGGCAGAACAGTAATTCGGCAGCCACGAGCAACCAACATCCTGAGGATGTTGTATTTGACACCGTAGTCAAACGCAACCACATGGTAAGGCAACTGGTCAGCCGGAATCTCTGGAGCACTATCTGTCTCCAGCCCCCAAACAGAGCGGCGCCATTCGTAGGACTGCTTGACGCTCACCTCTTTGGCAAGATCCATTCCCTTGAGGCCTGGGAACGCACGGGCTGCTTCAAGCGCCTGCGCCTCAGTGATGTTATCACCCGCAAGAATGCAGCCGTTTTGAGCGCCCTTTTCACGCAGAATCCGGGTCAGCTTGCGGGTATCAATTCCAGCAATGGCTACGGTCTGATTGGTACGAAGATAGTCAGGAAGTGACTGCTTGTTACGCCAGTTGCTGGCTACCAGGGGAAGATCACGAATAATCAGGCCGGAGGCCCATACCTGATTGGCCTCACCGTCTTCAGGTGTCGTACCGGTGTTGCCAATATGAGGATAAGTAAGGGTTACGAGTTGCTTGGCATAGGAAGGATCGGTGAGGATTTCCTGATAGCCGGTCATAGCGGTATTAAACACCACCTCACCGACTGTAAGACCGTCGGCACCGATGGATTCTCCGTGGAAAATCGTGCCATCGGCAAGTGCGAGAATGGCTGGCTTAGTCAAGAGACCTCCCAAAATCTAGTCTGAAGAGGCAAACGCAGGCTGTAAAAAAGCGGGATGTGGTATGAACCGCATCCCGCTTTTTTATTAGATTATGCCGCGCTGGCTTTAGTGGACACACTAAAGCTGCATTATACGGAAATTACTTGAGCAAATCCACACTTATTGATGCAACTCATCGGCTTAGATGCTAAAACGAAACTAGATAATCTAAAGCACCTCTAAGCGCACCTCATAAGTGCCTAGCGAAAAGATAATTTAACGCAGCCCTAAAACATCCTGCATGTCGTAAAGGCCAGGCTCTTTCCCCTCCAGCCACAGCGCTGCGCGGACCGCACCCTTTGCAAAGGTCATGCGACTTGACGCCTTGTGGGTAATCTCGACTCGCTCACCCTCGGCAGCAAACAATACCGTATGGTCTCCAACCACATCGCCCGCCCGGACAGTAGCAAAACCAATCGTCTTGCGGTCACGTGCTCCGGTTTGACCTTCACGACCGTATACAGCCACCTCATTCAGATCTCGGCCCAAGGCCTGCGCAACGACTTCGCCCATACGCAACGCTGTACCGGAAGGAGCATCAACTTTATGCCGGTGGTGAGCCTCAATGACTTCAATGTCAACTTCATCTCCAAGCACACGAGCAGCCGTGTCAAGAAGCTTCAAACACAGGTTGACGCCTACACTGAAATTGGCTGCAAACACGATCGGAACCTGTTTACTCGCCTCCATGAGCATAAGTTTCTGCTCTGCAGTAAAGCCGGTGGTCCCAATGACCATGGCTTTGCCTGCCTGACGGCAATAAGTCAGATTCTGTAGCGTTACGGTTGGATGAGTAAAATCAATCAGCACATCGAACTCATCGGCAACCCGCGCCAGATCGCCAGATAAAGGCACACCGATACGACCAATGCCAGCCAACTCACCGGCATCCGCTCCAACCAAGGTACTGTCAGGACGATCCACCGCTGCCGTCAGTCCCGCCGCGCCACTGGTTTGCTGCACGGCTTCAACCAGCGTCTTACCCATGCGCCCGGCGGCGCCCATTACTGCTATACGTCGCATTGTTATGCTCCATGCCGCTAGCAACAGGCCGACACGCCGCCAGGCCTGTGCCCGCCTAGCTTATAGATCGTCGAAAAACCGCTTCATACCATCGAACCACCCACTGGCACGCGGCGAGTGCGAGCTATTGCCTTGAAGTGTATTACGGAACTCTTCGAGCAGCTCACGCTGGCGCTTGTCCAGATTAACAGGCGTCTCGACCACCACACGGCACATCAGATCACCCGCACCACCCCCGCGCACAGGCACAACACCCTTACCGCGCAAGCGGAACATTTTGCCTGTCTGGGTGGCTTCTGGAATCTTGAGCTTCACGCGGCCGTCGAGCGTTGGCACCTCTAGTTCGCCTCCCAGCGCCGCATCGGCAAAGCTGATCGGCACTTCACAATAGAGATGCTTACCGTCACGTTGGAAGATGGCATGCTCACGAACGTTCACAACCACGTATAGATCGCCGGCCGGGCCACCCATTGTTCCCGCCTCGCCCTCGCCAGAAAGGCGGATGCGGTCACCGGTATCAACACCTGCCGGAACCTTGACCGACAGCGTCTTCTGCTCTTCGATACGCCCCTGACCATGACAGGTCTGGCATGGCTCAGGAATGATCTTGCCAGTGCCATGACACCGCGGACAGGTCTGTTGAACCGAAAAGAAGCCTTGCTGCATGCGAACCTGACCAATACCACCACAGGTCGTACAGGTAGTTGGCGACGTGCCGGGCTTTGCACCGCTGCCATCACAGGTCTTACACCCGACCAGTGTTGGGACACGGATCGTGACATTAGTGCCACGTACAGCCTCTTCAAGGTCTAGATCCAGCGTATAACGCAGGTCTGCGCCACGCTGCGGACCACCACGTCCGCCTCCACGAGCGTTACCAAAGAAATCACTAAACACATCGCCAAATATGTCGGAGAAGCTGGCGCCTGCTGCTCCGGCGCCGAAGCCACCAGCCCCCATGCTGGGATCAACCCCTGCATGCCCATATTGGTCGTATGCAGAGCGCTTACCCGCATCAGACAGCACTTCATAGGCCTCATTGGCCTCTTTGAATTTTTCCTCAGCGGCCTTATCGCCCGGATTACGGTCCGGGTGATATTTCATCGCAAGGCGCCTGTAAGCCTTTTTCAGGTCAGCATCACTAGCGCCACGCTCGACACCAAGAATCTCGTAATAATCACGCTTGGCCATAAGTTTCCTGCACCTTCATTTTTCAACCCTCCAGACACGCCAACGCGGGAGGCAGGCTCCCGCGCAGCGGATCAGGCAGGTCAAGTGACCTGCCGGGGCTCAAGCAAGCGCGAGGCTTACTTATTGTCCTTGACCTCTTCGAACTCGGCATCCACAACGTCATCGCCGGCAGGCTTGTCGCTGTTGGTATCTGCCTTGGCTGCGCCTTCTGCATTTGGAGCAGGCTGCTCAGCATACATCTTCTGAGCCAACGGAGCAGAAGCCTGAGACAAAGCGTTCATCTTGGCCTCGATGGCCTCTTTGTCATCACCCTTCACCGCTGCTTCAAGCTCACCAAGCGCTTTTTCGATGGCCGCTTTTTCGTCAGCGCTCGCCTTGTCACCCGCTTCGGTAAGCATCTTGCGCGTGCCGTGCGCCAGCGCATCGCCCTGGTTACGTGCAGTTACCAGCTCTTCGAACTTACGGTCCTCATCAGCATTGGCCTCGGCATCACGAACCATCTGCTGGATCTCTTCTTCGGAAAGACCAGAAGACGCCTTGATGACAATGGACTGCTGCTTACCAGTGGCCTTGTCCTTGGCAGACACATGCAGAATGCCGTTGGCATCAATATCGAATGTGACCTCGATCTGCGGTACGCCGCGGGGTGCTGGCGGAATCTCAGCCAGGTCAAACTTACCCAGGGACTTGTTCTGTGCAGCCTGCTTACGCTCACCCTGCAGCACATGAATAGTCACAGCGCTCTGGTTATCATCTGCCGTCGAGAACACCTGCGACTTTTTGGTTGGAATCGTAGTGTTTTTCTCGATCAGCGGAGTCATCACGCCGCCCATGGTTTCGATGCCCAGCGTCAGCGGACTTACGTCCAGCAGCAGAACATCTTTAACGTCACCTGCCAGTACGGCACCCTGAATCGCAGCGCCGATAGCTACCGCTTCGTCAGGATTGACATCTTTACGTGCTTCTTTGCCAAAGAACTCAGCTACACGCTTCTGAACCAGAGGCATACGCGTCTGACCACCAACCAGGATCACCTCATCGATGCTGGACACATCGATACCGGCATCCTTCAGTGCCGTACGGCAGGGCTCGATGGTGCGCTCGACCAAGTCCTCAACCAGCGACTCCAACTTGGCACGGGAGATCTTCACGTTCAGGTGCTTGGGACCTGTTGCGTCTGCGGTAATGTACGGCAGGTTCACATCAGTCTGTTGAGCAGAAGAAAGCTCGATCTTGGCTTTCTCAGCAGCTTCTTTCAGACGCTGCATAGCTAGCGGATCGCCCTTGAGGTTGATGCCGCTTTCTTTTTTGAATTCGTCTACCAGATAGTCGATCAGACGAATATCGAAGTCTTCACCACCCAGGAAGGTATCACCATTGGTCGCCAGTACTTCGAACTGGTGTTCCCCATCCACTTCCGCGATTTCAATCACGGACACGTCGAAGGTACCGCCACCCAGATCGTACACGATAACGGTGTGGTCGCCCTTGGCCTTGTCCAGGCCATACGCCAGCGCAGCAGCCGTCGGCTCGTTGATGATTCGCTTAACATCCAAGCCTGCGATACGACCGGCATCCTTGGTAGCCTGACGCTGGCTATCATTGAAGTAGGCCGGAACGGTAATTACCGCTTCGCTTACTGTCTCGCCCAGGTAATCCTCGGCGGTTTTCTTCATCTTCTTCAGCACTTCGGCAGAAATCTGCGGAGGAGCCATCTTCTGGCCCTTCACTTCTACCCACGCATCACCATTGTCTGCCTTGACGATGCTGTAGGGCACCATCTGGATATCTTTCTGTACCACATTCTCTTCGAAGCGGCGGCCGATCAGACGCTTGACGGCGTACAGCGTGTTTTGCGGGTTAGTCACCGCCTGACGCTTAGCAGGCTGACCTACCAGTGTTTCGCCATCGTTGGTGTAGGCAATAATGGACGGCGTGGTGCGAGCGCCTTCAGCGTTCTCAAGCACCTTTACATTGCCGTTTTCGAGGATGGCCACGCAGGAGTTGGTCGTCCCCAGGTCGATACCAATGATCTTACCCATGTTCACTCTCCAGAAATCTTGATTCCGTGCGATCCGTCTGCGGATCTTTTTTGCTCGGTTGTTTCACCAAATGGGGATCGAGCAGATTATTTCAAGCCTTTTCGTTAATTGTCGGCTGCTGACTCGAAGGCGCCTTGCTGACAACCACCATGGCCGGACGCAACAGGCGTCCATTGATGGAATAGCCCTTCTGGAAAACTTTCAGCACACTGCCCGGCTCGACATTGGCACTTTCCTCCATTGCCATAGCCTGGTGATGCTCTGGATTAAAGGGCGCACCATGCGGATCAATAACCTCTACCTGGTAACGCTTGAGCGTGTCCTGGAAAACCTTGAGCGTCAGCTCCATGCCTTCACGCATAGGGCGCAGCGCCTCGTTGTTGGCATCCGACATCTCAAGACCACGCTCAAGGCTATCGATCACAGCCAATAGGTCGCCCGCGAACTTTTCCAAGGCAAACTTGTGCGCTTTCTCGACATCCTGCTCAGCGCGGCGACGGACGTTCTGCAACTCAGCTGCGCTACGCAGCATCTGATCTTGTGCAGCCGCTAGCTGCTCTTCCAATGACGCTACGCGAGCAGCCAGGTCATCTCCCTGAGAAGCCTGGGCGTCTTGATTGGTTTCAGGCTTTTGAATATCTGGATTTTGTTCGTCAGCCATGTCGTCCTCCTGTCGAATCAGTTGGCAGGCGAGGCACCATATAAAGCGCTGCAAAGCCTGCGGTTCTGCCCGCTATATGGGGCCGGCATTTAAAGCTTCAAGGGTTGAGCTTATTGCCAGAACGAAAAGAAAAACTGTATAAATGAACACCACTGAATAAATAACCAGATCAACAGATTTCGGAGCCCACCCACATGCTGGTGCATCTGTCCGTCCGTAATTACGCGATTGTTGAACATCTCGATCTTGAACTTGAGCGTGGCATGACAGTGATTACCGGCGAAACGGGCGCCGGCAAATCGATCATGCTCGATGCGCTCGGCCTTACCATGGGCGACAGGGCAGATAGCGGCGTAGTACGCCCTGGCGCTGACAAGGCGGACATCCTGGCCACCTTTGATCTGAAACGCATCCCCGAGGCGCAAAGCTGGCTGGCCGAGCGAGACCTTGATAATGATGGGTTGTGTATTTTGCGTCGTGTTATTACAGCCGAAGGTCGCTCGCGGGCCTACATCAACGGGTCGCCCTGCCCTCAAGGGGACCTTAAAGCATTGGGCAGCCTGCTCATCGACATCCATAGCCAGCATGAACATCAGTCTCTGCTGAAAACGGATACCCATCGCCGCTTGCTGGATGAATTTGCCGAGGCAAAAGAGCTGGCACGCCAGGTACAGCTGGCTTCACAGCGGTGGCGCCAGACCAAGCAAACCCTTGAGCGACTGTCGAGTAGCAGTGAAGAACAACGAGCTCGCTATCAGTTGCTGAGTTACCAGCTTGAAGAGCTGGCAAATCTCGCTTTGAGCGAAGGGGAAATCGAAGCACTTGAACAGGAGCAGAAGACACTAGCCAGCGCAGAGCAGCTTCTTGTTGCCTGTCGTCAGGTCATCGACCTATGCAGTGAGGGTGAAGGCGGCAACGTCCTGTCGGCCCTGAACACAAGCACTCACCGCCTGGGCGGATTCAGTCATGCGCCCAAACCGCTGGAGGAAGCGACAAACCTAATTGGTTCGGCGCAGATACAGATCGAAGAAGCCGTGTCCGAACTCAACCGCTTTATCGATAACTTCGAGGCCGATCCAGAGCGCCAACAGGTAGTACAGGAGCGCCTGGATGCCATCTACACCATGGCGCGTAAACATCGCGTACAGCCCGAAGAACTTGTTCACTTGCAGACACAGCTTCAGAGTGAGCTCGAGTCGCTTAATGCTGATGATGCAGCGGTTGAGCGCCTCCAGGAAGAGCTGGCAGCGTATGCACGTCATTATCAAGAAAAGGCCAATGAACTGAGCGAACGGCGACAAACCCGTGCGCCCGAGTTGGCGGCAGCCGTAGAGACAGAGATGCAGCGCCTCGGCATGCCTGGTGGTCGTTTCTCTATTACGCTACAGCCTGAACCCTCAGACGACCTGCAACCTTACGGTCAAGAAACGGTGGAGTTTCGCGTAAGCGCAAACCCTGGTCAGCCGTTGAAAACTCTGGCTAAGGTAGCGTCAGGAGGCGAGCTGTCTCGTATCAGCTTGGCCATTCAGGTCATCACAGCCCAGACGTCACGCGTCCCTACGCTTGTATTCGACGAAGTGGATGTAGGGATCGGCGGGCCTACCGCTGAAATTGTAGGTCAATTGCTACGACGCCTCGGCGAAGATGGACAGGTTTTAACCGTTACTCACCTGCCACAAGTAGCGGCTCAGGGACATCACCACCTCTTTGTTCACAAGGAGCGTGGCGTCAGTGAAACACGGACGGCGGTTGCGATACTCGACAAACAGCGCCGCATTGAGGAAGTGGCCCGCATGCTAGGGGGCATCGACCTGACGCGCGAATCCCTTGCGCATGCCAAAAAGATGGTTACAGCGAAATAACAGCGTTAAGACGAAACAAAAACAGCGGCAAAGGCCGCTGTTTTTTATTGCGCAGCAAGGCTTATTTTCTTTTTTTGACGTACAGCACAAGATTGTGATCGACCAGCTCATAGCCGTGCTCTTCAACAATCTCACGCTGACGCTTTTCGATTGAGGCATCTGTGAACTCGATGACCTCGCCTGAGTCTACACACACCATGTGATCGTGATGTCCCGTATCTGCCAGCTCAAACACAGCATGGCCACCATCGAAATTGTGGCGATCCACCAGTCCAGCGGCTTCAAACTGGGTCAATACACGATAAACAGTAGCGAGCCCGACATCCTCGCCGGCCTCCATTAACGCCTTGTATACATCTTCAGCACTCATATGGCGCTGACCGGCGGAATCCAGCATTTGCAGGATCTTGACCCTTGGAAGAGTCACTTTTAGCCCGGCTTTACGGAGCTCGTTATTTTCAACCATGTTCTTTCTCGGCTTCGAACGCTTCGCAGCACTTCGGAATGCAGGTATGATCAGAGTTCATTGCCTAGCAAGATAGTGGAAGTCTTCCCCCGATGCAAAACCTCAAGCTAACGCTGACCGGGCTTACCTTTCTGAGCCTCGCCACGCTCGCCGGATGTTCTTTTCCGGGGGTCTACAAAATTGATATCCAGCAGGGCAACGTTGTCACGCAGGACATGATAGACCAGCTTCGCCCAGGAATGACCCGACGACAAGTAAGGTTTATCATGGGGAGCCCCCTGATTACCGATACTTTTCACGCTAATCGCTGGGATTACCTCTATAGCATGCAGCCGGGTGGCGGTCAGCGCCAGCAGGAGCGTGTGAGCCTGGTTTTCGATGACAGCGATCATCTTGTAGGCCTCGCCGGCGACTTCAAACCGGGTGTTACCCGGGAGCAGGAAATCATGGGCACAGACGGTCAAACCGCTGCTCCAGAGACTTCCAGCCCAGCGGACCAGCCCGCTCAACAACAACCTCAGCAGCCGGTTGATCAACCGCCAGCACCTGGCTCAGTTGAAGAGCAGATCCAGCAGGAAATCGATAGAACACAGTCGACTCCAGTCCCTACGCCAGCCCCCATTGATACACAGAACGAATAGATTCCATTATCTATTTCAAATAAAAAAGCCCCGGTTGACGGGGCTTTTTTATAGGGGCGCCATGGTTAGCTGTCTGTCTTTAACAACAGGCTCAGCCCCTCACGCATAGACGTAACGTGATCAAAAGTGAAATATGCCTTGAGACGCGAGTTATCTGCTTTTGAATGACGGATATCACCTGCGCGTGTTGCTGCATGTGTGATCTTGGGAAGACCGCCTACTAAGTCGCCAACTTCCTGTAACAATTGATTCAGGCTAACGACTTGGCCGTGTCCTACATTGACAGCCCCAACCACGGGTTCAGCCCTTTCAAGGCCTTGGACAATAAGCCCTACCAGATCGCCCACATATACAAAATCGCGGGTCTGCTCGCCATCGCCGTAAACGGTTATTGGCTCTCCCTGACGTGCTCGATTTGTAAAGATACTGATGACCCCCGAGTATGGTGAAGACGGATCCTGCCGAGGGCCATATATATTGAAGAATCGGAAGACGACCGGCTCCAGAGCGTGCTCACGGCGGTAGAAATCAAAGTAATACTCGCCAGCCAGCTTATCAGCTGCATAGGGCGTAAGCGGCGCCTTGGGCGTTTCCTCGGCAATGGCCTGCCCTTCTCCGTTCGGCCCATATACCGCAGCACTTGAAGCAAAAACCACACGGCGAACATGATGCTTGCGCATGGCTTCGCAGACATTCAACGTGCCTATAAAATTGCTCTGATGTGTACTAACTGGGTTGTCTACCGACGCCTGAACCGAGGCGACAGCTGCCAAATGCACAACAGCACAGCAACCTGTCATCGCTTGGTGGACCGTATCGGTATCGGCCACGTCCCCTTGAATGATTTCCAACCAAGCATTATCTGCTGGGAGATTGTCCCGTTTACCGGTAGAGAAATCGTCCAGTACCCGGACACGTTTGCCTTTGGCTAGTAGCACATCAACCAGATGAGAACCGATGAACCCGGCTCCGCCCGTTATGAGAATTGGTTGCTCAGTCATGGCGACTTCCTGTTTGCCGATAATAACGGTCCAGCAAAGCGGACATTCCGCTACGCCAGTTACGCGGCTTGACGCCAAACGTGTTCAAAATCTTTCTGCAAGCTAACACTGCATTTTGCGGCTCTTCAGAAGCATCAAGAGTCGCGCCATGAGCTCTTGGCTCAAGGTTCGGCTCTGGCATCCCGTGCAGAGTCAGGGCCTCGGCAATAATCGCCTGTCCCAGCGTCAATTGAGTAACAGCCTCAATACCGCCGTAATGATAGGTCCCCCACAGAGGAGCACTGCAATCCAGTTGCTTGATGACGGCTAGGATAACCCGCCCGGCGTCATCGACAGGGGTTGGGCTTCCACGACGGTCATCAGCAAGCGGCATCAATTGCCCTACCTCAGCCCGCGACAGGAAACGGTCCAGTTCACCTTGCGGGCTTTCATCCAGAAGCCATCCCAATCGCAACAGAACATGCTGGGGGCACAAGGCACGTACTGTTTGCTCTATAGTCAATAGCGCCTGTCCGCGCACACCAAGAGGATTGGGCTCATCTTTCTCGCTATACGCACTCGCTCTACTCCCATCGAAAACACGGTAGCTGGAGGGCTGTATCAAGGCAATTGAGTAATGTTGGCAGAGTTCAGCCAGCCGCTCGATAGCGCTGGCCTGCCGAGAGAGCTGGTCATCATCGACGTGCTCGGCCTGAAACCAGTCGAAATAATAGGCCAGGTTGATAATTACATCGGGACGGGTGTCATCAAGCAACTGAGTCAGGTGGCTGGCGTTCCAGCCCTGCGCTGGCGGACGAGGTGCAAGAAAGTGAATATCTTCTTCAGCACCCAGACGGATCAGCGCCTGACCCAGGGCATTACCGCCGCCCAACAGCATGAGGCGCATGCGCATGGAGTTCGGGTATCTTCCAAAATCTAATCATAAATGGCGTGCCTGAAAACAGGCACGCCGACAGTGTCATCATTGTGCAGCATAGCGGAAGCTTTCGTCATCCGCGTCAGGATGGGACAGCCTCAACGGTTGTCTCATCTTCGGTATTTTCTTTTGGCGCACGTAGCACATAGGCCGCTGCGCTCTTGAGGTTGGGTAGCAGACGGCTGATCAAGGCCAATTGGGTCAGTACCAGACGATGCCCATCGTCAAGATCATCCGGAAACTGTTCCAGCTCATCAGCCAAGGCATTTTCTTCTTCTGCCGTAGGCACCAGAGAACGCCGCTCATTGAGCGCTTGGGCTATTTCAAGCAGCCCTGCGCTCAAGCGTTCCATGGCTTTTTCAATCAGGACATCTACGGGATGCTCAGCCAGCTGTATACGGTGAGCCCCTAATGCTGAGAGATAACCCAACAAGGTATTGGATAACGCCAGAAAGCGAAACCCTGCCTCTAAATTACGGCGAAAATGCCCAGGCTCTCGCAACATGTTAGCCAGTGCTGCCGATAACGTCGCGTCTGCGTTGTGTACGTTACGCCGCGCCACCCGGTAGTTCAGATCATCCCGCTTGCCGTGGCGATACTGGTCGATAACGCTACGCAGGTAGTTATTGCTGGTCAGCAGTGTGTTGGCCATCACCTGATGCAAGCGTCTTCCCTGCCAGTCGGGCAAGATAAAGAAGACAGCCAATACTGCAATTAGGCAACCGATAAGGGTATCGATCAGACGCGGCCAGATCAGGCCGAAACCATCGCCCACCTGGTTGAAGCAGAACAGCACCATGACCGTGATAGCCGCTGTGGCGATGGTATATCGATCGGTCCGGGTCACGAAAAAGACCGTACCTGCGATAACCGCCAACGACAGCTGAGCCTCGGTACTGCCAAAAAGCTGCAGCAAGGCATTTCCCAACAATAGACCTATGACGGTACCCACTATTCGCTGAACCAGGCGCACCCGTGTAGCGCCATAATTTGGACGGCATACGAAAACAGTCGTGAGCAATATCCAATAGCCGTAGTTCGGGTGAATCAGATGCAAGATGCCATAGCCGGCAGCCAGAGCAATAGCCATTCTCAGCCCATGGCGAAACAGAAGCGATGTTGGCGTAAGTTGCAGCCGTATGCGTTGCAACATGTCCTTGAGGGAGCGCGGCGTTGGATCAAGCAGGCTGGTATCCAACTCTCCTATATTGACATCAGGCTGGCTGGCATTGGAAAGCTGGCGCTCCAGAGTCGTCAGATTGGTGGATAACGAATCCAGAGAACGTAACAGCCCACGCCAACGGGGGTTGTTCTGCTGTTTGAGGTGTTCGATCGATGCGTGCAGATCAGCCATAGCCTGATGACTCTGCTGGCCATACTCAAAGGGCTGACGCAATCGAGTAGCCTCACCTAGCAAGGCACAAGCCTTTGCCTGCAGACTCAGCAAGCGCTGGCAACGAAACAGCACATCGCTATGGAAAAACGCCTCGGTCAATGCGCTATAAGGATAATGGGAAGAGCTGGCCCGCTCGTGAATATCCTGAGCCATGAAATAGAGCTTGAAATAGAACCCCGAACGTACGCCTGGTCTACCTGAGCGGCCAAAGCGAATCAGAATAGTGGCCTTGGCCTTGTTCAGTGCATCGACAACACGCCCATTCTGCTGCGCCAGTTTCAAACGGCGCTCATGGAGATCTACCTGACGCACCGGCTCAAGCAGATCAGCCTTGTAGCGTAGAAAGAGACCCAGTTCATAATACAAAGCTGCTAGGTGCTGCCGCACCGGCTGATGCGCAAACAAGGCACACCATAACACCGATAGAAAGCCGTACCACGTGGCACCCGCCAACAAAAGCGCGGGCTCATGCCAGATCGGCACCTCGCCTCCAAGCCGCTGATCCACACCGATCATTCCGTAGATGGACAAGATCACTGTTGCTTGGGCTATTGAGCCATACCTCTCGCCAAGCGCGCCCAGCAACGTCAACAAGAATGTAGCCAGCGCCAGCCCGCAGACAAAGATCCAAGGATAGGGGAACAGTATCTCCACAGAAAATGCAGCGATGGCAAAGCAGACCAGCGTTACCAGCAGGGACTTCAATCGTCCCAGCCAATTGTCATCGGTCTCGGCCAGGGCACTGGCAATAATTCCGAGAAAGACAGGAGAAATGGAGCGTAGATCCCCTAGATACCAGCATACGGCCATAGCCCCTGTCAGGGCGACAAACACACGAACACTGTAGCTGGCCTTATCATGGGCCCACAAATGACGCAGAGGTTTGCCGAATAAAGTCATAGTGAGGCTTCGTTAGCTCCGTTGTGCCTCTTCAGCGAGGCTGTTACCAATAGACGCTGGGCAAAGAGGAAAAGACATCCTACAGATGAAAGTGTTTTTATTGTTTCCAGGCCAATCCACCAATACAAGGACAAGCAGCCTTAAAGATCGGCTCGAACAGGAATAACTGAAACACACGTCTTGAGCGGTAAAAATAAAAAAGCCCAACTCTTTCAAGTCGGGCTTTTCGTTCAGAACCAGCTCAATACGTATCAGAACGGTTGTACATACCACAGATCATTTTAATTAGCCGTAACTTATTGATTTTTAATAAATAAAAAAACAAAAAAAGAAATTCTGTAAGGTTTTTTGTAAAATCACCAACCTAAAGGAGCCAGAATCTTTACATTTCTTGCCCTATAGGGCCGGCCGAGCATTAAAATGCTTGGAGGGAAAACCTCTTGCCTATGCTGATTTAGGTCAGCCACCTACCCGCTGTACAAAGCAGAGACTCCAGCATGCTCCTCATTGAAGATGCCGTATACAACGACGCCGACTGCCAATCACCGTTCCTGATAGTGAGTCCTTGAGATGGGAAGTAAATTACTATTATTGAACGGTAGGCAGCAGTGATGAAGTCGCCCATGGTTTCGTAGGTATTGCTCTATAGATAGGTTGAGCGACGTCTAAGCTCAGTGCCTCATTAAGGCGCACTAAATCGTCCCGCGGCGGGAGCCTGCTTTTTAAAGTTCTCATCAAATCCTAATAGCTTGATAATAGTACCTAATTGCTGTGCGGTAGCCGCCTCAACTTTTAAGCATGGAAAGCCAATTTATTATCAAAGCAGAATAGCGCTATTTGAAGTTCACCATAAACATCGAGAAAGTGGCTATCCACTTCAACCAGATCAGACACCTTTAGATACATCAGGCGACCAAATCCTCGGCCCTACTTGTCAATTTTATGGTCGGAATCGAGGGTTTTAAATGGTTTCAAATTGGCCTGGTCAAAAACGCAGCCATTGTCGGAGATAGCGAAGCCGATGATTGTGGATAGAGATTTAACGTCTCAATCCAGACCGCCCTAGCTAGCGTGATTGATACGAAGAACAATCTTGCCATTTTCGGCATTCGCTTTTTCTTCGATAGAGTGAATGGAGTTTTCAACCACCTCAACACCGGCGTTAGACCGTGGCTTTTCGGAAAAGAGGTGTTTCGCAAGCGGTCTTTGAGTTTAGTTTGTAAACTCCATTCACTTTATTGAATTAGAGATCCCCTTTAAAGGCAGAGTCGAGAATCGATGCTTTCAAGCTTTTAAGATCTTCTATTTTTCCGAGCAGGACTTCTTCTGCATCGTGAACTTTGCTTTTCAGTGCTTCAATAGTTGCCACTAAAGCTTTTTGGTCCTCTAAGCAGCACATCGGAACCTCAATTTTGCCTAAGCGAGTTAACGCTAACTTTGGCTGAGCAACTGTTTTTGTGGCTAGCCCTGCTTGCGCAGAGAAATCCGAAGTTAAAGTGAACAGATACAGGTAGTTTAAGTTCAACTGCTGCTTGTCTTTGATAACTAATTTGGCTGCGTTTTCCGTCAAGTTTGCGCCGTTTAATTCTGGTGGTACAAAGCCTGTCTTACCGATAGTGCCGGCGATACTGATATACAGATCATCCTTAGAAATAACATAGCGCTTTATTTGCTCATGGACTTCTTTGGATATGTACTTGATATCACATAGGTCTATCGTTCCTTTATCAGTAAAATCTGCCACTCGGATATAAGGATGCGCAGTCGCTTCATCACTTAGTTTTTCACCTTTTGGCAAGCGCTTTCCACCTTTTACCTCGGCCAGCGAATCAATCGTCATGCGCTCGGCGATGGCCGAGAATTGCCCGTCGAGTGCTGATTGAAGAAGGCTGCTTTTTAGCGCAGCGCTTTCCTGCAAATGCTCGATGGCGGTGTCGACGCGGGTAAGCAGTTCATCGAGTTTTTCGACAATACGTTTTTGTTCTTTTTGCGGAGCCAGTGGAATAAGAAATCTTGATAAACTTTTAGCAGACAAATTAGGCTGCGCAGCGCCATTATTGTAGCGCTCAATGAAATTTGCGCACAGCGAACTATTAAAATAATACAGCAAGTAATTTGGATCGAGAGCGTCAGATGGTCTAACAATCACCAAAGATGAGGCAATTGCACCCTCGGTAAGATTATTTACTATAGCGCACTTTCCAAGTGATCCTCTTAAGCAGAACAGAAGATCGCCCTGGCGAACTTTCCCGGAACCCAAAATATCGTAACGCTCACGGGTTATGTAATTTAAACCAGCCTCAACTATTTTTCGTCCATCCAAGCTTCCTGCGTTAATGACAGGAATCCCCGAGTTTACAAAAGCATCTTTGGATGGATAGTTTTTTCCTCGATCTCCATTTTCAAACTTACAGAGTGAGGCTAATTCCGTGTATTTCCATCCATCCGGCAATGGAGATAAAACCTGTTCCATGCTTATTTCTCCGCCAGCAGATCTTCAATTTCATTCAGCAGCCCAGATACCAGTTCCTCCTTGATGCGGATCCGCTTCAGAATATCGCTTGGTGCTAAATGCTCGGCATCTTTTTGCTTGGTGGGGTTTTTAACGGACAAGTCATAGTCTTCAGCCAGTTTGCTAGCCGAGACTATCCAAGAGCGATCAGTGACTTCGCGACTGATATACAACTCAACAAATTCTTTTAAGTGCTGATCGGTGATAGGTTTGTTTTTGGTGAGCTTTTGCTCGGGTTCGCACTCGTAGTACCAAACATCGCTAGTGCCGCCGCTGCGCTCAAAAAATAGCACGTTGGTTTTTACACCCGAGTAAGGCAAAAACACCCCGGCAGGCAGGCTCAAAATAGTGTGCAGGTTGAAGTTTTCTAGCAGTTCTTGTTTAACCTGTTTAAAAGCGCTGTTGGTTTGGAACAACACACCCTCAGGCACGACAACCGCGGCCTTGCCCCCGCTTTTTAGAGTTTTCATAAAGTGCTGTAAGAACAGCAATTCGGTAGCGTTACTCTGGATAGGGAAGTTCTGCTGGATCTGCGACTTCTCTTTACCGCCAAACGGCGGGTTAGCCAGAATAATGTCGTATCGATCTTTCTCCTGAATGTCGCGAATATTCTGGGTCAGAGTATTACCACGGAACAGATTGGGTGACTCGATGCCATGCAAAATCATGTTCATCATCCCCATCACATAAGCCAGCGAGGTTTTCTCGTAACCGAAGAAAGTATCGCGCTGGATAAACTCCCACTGCTCGGTAGAGAGCTGCTTCTTTTTCCTCTTCAGGTGTTCAAAAGCTTCCACCAAAAATCCACAGGAACCGGCTGCCGCGTCATAAATGGTCTTGCCGGGTTTTGGATCAACTGCCTGCACCATCGCGCGTACGACAGGACGCGGCGTATAGAATTCACCAGCATAACCACCTGCATCCCCCATATTCTGGAGTAAGCCTTCATAGACTAACGAGAGCTCAAACAGATCAGATTCTGACTGGAAGCTCAGGCTATCCACAATATCCAGCACTTCACGCAAGGTATGGCCGGATGCTACCTTATTATCCAGATACTGAAATATCGCACCAATTTTATAGGTAAAGGATTTTGGGTCTGCACCGGTTGCGGCTGCATTGGAAAAGCTTTTCAAGTAAGGGAATAGCTGCTTGTTTACATAATAGGTGAGGTCATCCCCGGTTTTAGCACGTGCAAGATCCAACTTGCCATCAGTTGTTTTAGGGCAAGCCCAGTTTGACCAACGGTGTTCATCATCCAATACCGGCTGATAGTTCTTGCCGGAAAATACCGCTTCGTCTTCTTTCTCTGACTCATAATCATCGAGAAACTTCAGGAATAAAACCCATGAAGTTTGCTCTGTATAATGCATGGCACCGCTGATTCCATCGTCGCGGCGCAGGATGTCGGTAATGCGATCAATTTTCTGTTGCAGTGACATGCTTAGAGCTTTCCGATAATAAAATTGTACATATTGGTGATGTCTTCGCTGATTTCTGCGGGTGGAATCAGGTCAATATAGGCTTGGAGTTTTGCAGGGTCTAAACCCTCACCATCGGTATTAATCAGCGGATTGATAACATCTTTGACATTCAACCTGCGAATATCATCGTTATCACCAGGGTTATTTGGTTGCAGGTGATTGCGCTGCGCAATATCAACATTGTTTATTTGTCCAAGCAGATTGCGGTGCGCCAATGCGGTGTAGGAGAGCAAATAGTTTTTAATTTCGCGGCGTTTCCACGCGAGCAAATAAGGTGTCACCCTTATGGTTTGCGGCCAGAGAATGGCAGTCAGTAAGTCGCGGTACACTTGCCCATTCACCTGAACGCCATTGGCAGCATTCCAATCGAGGGTGGCCTCGTCACGATCGCAAATCATAAAAATTTTGGTTGTGACCAGCGTGGACTCGATCTTGCTAAGGCCATGTAGCCAATCAATCTTGCCCTTGCCAAAGGTTTCGTTGGAAGTAGCGTAACTGGATGACTTTTTCATGGCATGCACAGCGGCTAGCCGGTTTACGTCTAGCCCTGCACGTGCCGCGAGTTTGGTGAAGATAATCCAGTCGTTATAGTCATCTAGCAAGGCGATGTTTGGCAGTTTACCGCACACCTCAAATTCCACCGATTTCGCTCGTGACAGCACACTCAGGCGATTGATCAATTGCTTAATTTTGTTGTCTTCGTTGATCTTGCCTTTTTCGACGACTTTCAGGTGCTCTATACGATTCTCTTTTGCTGAAATGGAGTCGAGTAAGTGTGTGGTAGTGATGGCGTGCCCTTTTATGCTGTGCAGCAATGCCCAAAGCTTTTCGACGTTTTTATAGTGAAGATGCGAATCTGCCTCATCGAATAAGAACAGCGTATTTTCTGAGTCGAATAGGTCAATGAGGGCATACAAGAATAAGAGCTGGTATTCGCCGTCGCTTAGCTGATCCAACTCGATATTATTGTTGAATACGAGCTGACAACGCGGTTTATCTATAAAGTAGTTGTTGTCGGCAGCCTGAGTGAAAAAAGCCACTTCCGGGTCCCAGTTGGTAGTCATGGCTTGGGCGTTTGGCTCACCGGCTTCATCATCACCAGCTTGAACTTGCCGTGGATAGTCGAAAGAGACTTGGATTAACCCATTGGCTGTGAGATCAACGGCTCGCTTTCGCAGTGGCTCTTCAAACTCATAATTATGAGATATCAGGTTGGTAATAAAGCTTTCAAGTGAGCGAAAGTATGGCGTTGCACGCAGCGTGTCAGCCTCACCGCGCTCCTCACGCTTGAGTGCATCTTGCACACGTGCGATGTAGTTTTTATCCACTTTAAAGGCGCATTTGAAGACTGTGCTCAGATCATCTTTATCTGGCTGCGACTCATTAACGTATTCATGCTCAACCAGGAAAGATCTAACTTTGCCATTGCGTTTGATGGCTGTAGCTAAAAAAATCAGAAGCTTCGACCAAGATTTGTCGAAATAAAAGCAGTCAAGATTGAGACCGCGCCCAGCTTGCCTTTCTCTTTTCAAATACGCCCTGAATTTTTCTGAGTAGTTCTCGTTCTGGCCAGACGAGAAGCACACAACCTTTAGGTTTTCGTGGTCGCGCCCGGCTAATCGTTGTTCAAACACCGACTGCAAAATACTGGATTTGCCTGAGCCATTCTCGCCGATCAGCGTTGCGACCTTATCAATCGTTAAGGTCTGCACTTGTTCATGTAATGGATTTGGGGCTAAGTTAAGTTCCATTGGTTAGCTCAAATGGTATAACTGGTGTTGTAGTTGTTTAAATGCAGCGAGCAATTGAGCAGGTTTTCCACCAAAAGCCATGGAGGCCTCTTTATTGGTGCCAAGGTCAGATAGCTCAATCAGCGCTGGCAGGCGCTCACGCGCCAGCTCGGTCACACCCGTCTGCTCGTAGCGATTCAGCACAAAATGCAGGAACTGCCTGGCCTTTTCCTGTTGGTACTGATTGAAGAAGGCATTATTGGCTCTTACTGCTTCCGCTCGTGATTTACGGGTAGCCATGGGTTGTTCGAACGCTAAAAACGCCAGCAGATCGAACATGTCGCAGTCGTCGGCCTCAAACATACGGCGCAAGGTTGTGAGCTGCTCTTTGTCAAAGCCCGCCTGCACCAGCTTGGCCAAGATTTGTTCACGCAGGTCTGGGTCTGACCAGATATCACGAAGATCATCAACACTTTTGAACAGGCCCGGCAGTTGTTCAATTAACCGTTCAACAAACTCTTGAATAGTAAGGGGCCTACCGTTTTCGTCGATATAACGGGTTTCAATATCGATGACCTTGAGCTCGCGGTGCTTGCCAAGTTTTATCTTCAACCTTGGACGCGGCTCACTTGGTTCACTATCGCCGCCTTCGGGCGGTTCAGGTGTGTTGGGCGGTGTGGTTGGTTCTCTGATTCCGCCTGGTTCCGGCGCCTCGGGCTCGCCGTCCCATTCTTCATCATAAAAGTTGTTGGTAGCGCCTCGAAAATCGACGATAGTGAAGTAGTCTTTCCCGTCAAATACTCGGGTGCCACGTCCAACAATCTGCTTGAATTCCACCATCGTACCAATGGTTCGATCCAGTACCACATTTCGCACATTTCGGGCATCGACACCGGTAGTGAGCATTTGTGATGAGGTAATAATGGTTGGGATGTCTTTGTCGTTGTCCTGAAATTTTTCCAGCAGCTCGCGGCCAACCTTGCCTTCGTCACTGGTCACTCGCACACAGTAATGCGGGTCTTTAACGGCTTTGTATTTGTTGATCATGTCGCGCATGGTCAGCGCGTGGTTCTGGTTCTCACAGAAGACTATGGTTTTTTCCAACGGGTTGATGTTTTGCAAGATGGCTTTGGCGACCAATTCAGTGCGTTCATCAACAATTATTTTGCGGTCGTAATCTTCGACCTGATATATACCCTGACCGGACTCACCTTCGACTATCACGTCATCTTTGGTAAGCACCAACTCATCAAGGTTGGTTCTTATACGCTTAACCCGGTAGGGCGTTAAGAAGCCGTCGTTGATACCGTTTTTAAGTGAATACACATAAGCGGGCTGGCCAAAATATTCATAGGTGTCCACGTTGTCTGTGCGTTTGGGGGTGGCCGTTAAACCCAGGTGAACGGCGCTGCTGAAGTGATCGAGAATGGCCCGCCAAGATCCAGCTTCATTGGCAGCACCACGGTGACATTCATCAATCAACACCAGATCAAAGAAATTCTTGGGATAGGCTTTGTAATAGCCACCAATGTTTTCTCGCTCCGCAATCGCCTGATAAATCGCAAAAAAGATGTGCGCATTGGTGGGTACCACTCCATTGCGCTTGCGCACTTCTTCCCCATTGATTTTGATTAGGTCTTTTTCATAGGGGTTGAACGTGTTAATGGCTTGGTCGGCCAGGATATTACGGTCGGCCAGGAACAGGACGCGCGGCCTGCGTGAACCAGCATTATCGCGGTTCCAGCGAGCCTGAAATACTTTGTGAACGATTTGAAATGCAATAAATGTTTTACCGGTACCGGTGGCCAGTGTGAGCAAGACGCGGGATTTGCCTTGGCCGATGGCATCTGTGGCAGCATGAACTGCCAGCTCTTGGTAGTAACGCGGTTGCATAGCCCCTTCCAAATGGAAAGGGATGTTTCTTAGTTCTTGGCTTAAATCCGTTGTTTCACCATCATAGCGCTTTTCCAGCTCAGCAGGTGTTGGGTAAAACTCAATGTATTCGCCTTTGCCTGTTTCCAGATCGAATTCGTAGGTTTGCTTGCCATTACTGGAATAGACGAAACGTACGCGAAGCTTGTTCGCATAGGCGATGGCTTGTTGCAGGCCTTTGGTTGGATGTTCGGATTCTTTCTTGGCTTCTACAACGGCCAGATAGCGGTTGTCTTTGTGAAGTAGGTAGTCCACAAAGCAACGTCTCCCACGTACACCGCCAGCCATCTTTCTACCGTCGGTGAAGTAATGCTCCCGAATGATATTGCTTGGTTGCCAGTTCGCTGCCCGTAAGGCTGGATCGATATAGTTGGCTCGGGTATCTGCTTCAGATGCCATTAGGCCACTCCTTAGTCCTTCTTCTCAGGCTAAAACTCCGAAGCACAAGACCTGCAGCCGGTACGAATAAGAGAGGGCGGCATTCGGAGCCAGACTCGGTCTATTGCGTGACAGGGTGTAATCAGCCCTACCATGATACATCGCCGCCTTCTTGCACGTATTGCGTCAGTTTTAGGCCCGAGCATTACCCTTAAAAACCAAGCAAAAGCCACGAATAGCAATCGTACTAGGCCCGGGATTCAGCAAGGTAGCCCCCCTGCATACCTAGCGAAAGGATATGGCTCATTTAGTTTTCTTATCCTGAAACACCGCAGCCGGCTGTTAGCGTGCCTTGGTCAGTTCCTTTTTGATGAATCGCGATCAATGGTAGGGAGTGGCGCATTGAGCTTTGCGGGTGTCATTCCGTGCTTGTAGGCGTTGTACTGCCAAGTAGCGAACCGTTGCAGCAGAAGCTGATTTTCACGCCTGAGCCGATCATTTTCGCTTTCCAGACGACTGATACGCTGCTCCGCAATAGCTAAGCTTGCAGGTCTCTTTGAGCTTTGGAATCCGGACTTAATCTGCTGTTTTTTGAGAGCGAATGCCGTCTTGACGCGCTCCTGGGCATTCAATGTCTGTCTAGTAGGCCGCGTACCGATCAATGGAGCAACGGCGTCACATAAGCCATCCCAGGTCAGCTTGTCCCGCGTACTGTCGATCTGGTTGATAATGATATCGATATCTTTTCCCGCTAGATGTTTGGCCATGACCTAAACCCCCAGCAGCGCGCGCAGTTCATCGATTTTCGGCTCCTCAATATCTTTAGCTGGAGCTGAAAGCTTAGGTGTTGCGGACTTAGCGGTGAGTGCCCGCTTTAGCGGACTGAATTCCTGATCATGTCGCATACGAATGACTGCACCATCTGTAGTGTCAGGCGACTCAAGAATTTGAATGAGTTGTTCAACTCGCTCAAGCGTCTTGATCTGGTGCGCTGTCCAACGGTCAACACTGCCTATATCGAATTCACCAGAACTGCTGGCGTCCTGCGCTTTCTTGAGTTGCAATCGAATACCCTCGCGCTGCTGCTTCAAACGCTGCAATTTGCTGTCATCGCCTTTCACGCATACCTGCTCCGTGCAATTAAGACAGTCCCTATACTTTTGACAGGGCAACATTGAAAAATCATGAACACAGAAACCGTACTCAGTCACATGAGCAATACCCTCGCCGGCAGCTTCAAGATCGGCAAAGCTCACCGGCATGTTGGCCTTGATCTTTGCTAGCGCCGAGCCGACACCAACCCCTTTAGCTAGAGTCACGTACTCATCGGTGGTCATGTGGTTGTAAGTGGCATTTTGGTGAATATTTGCCCGCCCAGACCAGCGAGCAATGTAAAGCTCACCAAGGGCGTTCTGCTGACCAATGGTATTCAAATAGTGCCTAACTTGATGAGAGGTCATCGATATGTCGGACCCATCTAAATTCTTATAGCCATTACGCTTCCAGATGCTTCTTTCTTGGCCATTGATATAATTCAAGTCGGTTGTGAAGGTACTCTTGGAAGGCACCCACAACAGCACTGGGCTTGGGCTCATATCTCCACGCAGTTCGTTCCAGCGAAAGCAGCAGAGCGCATCGGAGTACTTGATATGCCGCTCCTTGTTTTTCCAAGGCCAGCCTTTGGGCAACTGACTTCGGCAATAGGCATTAAGAAACGCGAGAGTCAACGGCTCGCCTTTAGCCTTAAGCATCTGATAAGGCTCATATGCCTTAAAATATTGCCTTATGGCGGTGCGTGAATTTTCATTAGTCAAGCCCAGCGCCATGCATGCCTGTTCATCAGTCAACGACTGCGTCTCCCCCACATTGGGGCAGCTCTCATGGCGAAAGAACTTATCAGGGTTCTGTTCGTACCATTTGGCTAAATCGCGCCCTTTTTTGGACAACTCGGTGAGCCGCCGAACAGCCTCGATGGCCGTCTCGTTAAAGACTTCAGAAGACCATTTGATGTCAGAGCCAAACCCCTTTCCGCCATAAAACCGAAGACCAATGCATTTGGTGTGCTGGTCATCATCTTCGTAGTGCAAGCAGTTAACAGGTAAATCCTGAATCTCAGTAATGCGCGAAGGCGCGCACATCAACAGAGCGAAGATAGACGTGGTGAATCGGTCTCGCGGCGCCTGAAGGTCATTTGCGAACATCTCGGCCATCCAGTCTAACCATTGCTCAGCTGGGATCTTCGCATTGCGCTTAGCCTTACTATCTGAGTCTGTTCGTATGAGCTCTGCAGGCTTTGAGATCGGATTTTTCCAGATAATTTGGCACGAGACTATTCCACTGTCATTGAGGAACTCAACGAGCTTGCGAAGGGCAATTCCAGATTGATAAGCAGTCGCAGGGGATGCACGCGCAACATCCACAGCAATATCCATGACATTTGCATCTGCCAAGGTGATATCGGCTTTGCCTTTGACTTGCAACAAGGCTTTTTCAATGCAGCGAATGGCCTTGATTTCATTTTGAGCTTTGTTGGATTGTGGCCCTGCTGGTAACGTATATAAGCCTTGGCGAACGGGATAATCTCTGCGCTCAGCAACTGTTCTTGTGAGTACCCACGCGAGGGCGCTCCCATGACAGTAAAATTGCATACTTTTGGCCAAGCATGGCTTTCCCAGTCCCAATTAACCCCGAACACTGTCAGCTTGTCACGGCACATGGCAATGAACGCTTCCAAGTTAGTCCGAGCATCAAGCTCTGCTTTAGGCTTAAAAAGCAGAATATCAGACATACTCGGCCTCCTCCTTCAGAGCCTTGCAACGACTCACAACATCGCTAACCGCAAGTATCAAGCGGTCATTGACTGACGCAATTTCTAAGTCGTTGGTCTGTTTAAGAACGAGGTCTCTTTCATTGATTAGCCTCTCAAGGACTGTTTCGTGAGGGCCGTCGAGCCACGGTTGGAATCTGTTGCAGGTGTAACAGGCAATGGGGGCAATCGCTCCACAAAAGCCATAGCTCCCGCACGTGCCGAGGCCTTTCGACCCATTAGTGATGCGACTAGCTTGGTCATTGCCGCGCACCGCATCTTTCTCAGATACAACAATAACTCCCTGAAATGCCTGAGCTAGCGGCGCAAGCCGCAGGGCTACAGCCTTGTTGATATGCTTGACGATATCGGGAATGTTTTTGACATAAACACCAACATGCTGTGTATCAGTGTGATCCAGTGCTTCAGCAATCAAGTATTCACGCTTGCCTTCACGCGCTAGGTTCGTACCCAGCGTATACCGGAAGCGATAGGGAAAGAGCTTGATCGGCTGGCCGGTGCGCTCGCTGGTTACATTAATTGCCTTTGAGACCTTACACATCAAGTTGCCCGTTTTGCTGGTTCGCATGTGCAAGTAATCCATCCTCAACTGTTCTTCTAAACTGATATTGGGATTGAGCACACTCAGATTGGGGAACAGCGGCAACTCGGGAATCAACTTGGCGGGCACTTTACCGCCGATCATGTTCGTGAATTCTTGCTGAACAGCCGTTGCTTGCTGCTGCAAAACAAGCCAGAGGTCTTCGCTGATTGGGAACTTACTGAATGACCTACGCCAGCCCTGATAAAACTGCTTAGCACGCGGAAAGCTGATAACAAACCTGTCGATTCCGTCTTTGCCGGTCTGCTTGATGAGATCTTTGATCTTCAGTGCAGTAACCTGTACTGGACGCCGACCTGTCAGCGCAAAAGTGAGCGTCAGAGCGGTGTCCACAAGCGCCAAGCGCCCTTCGCTAAAGGCAGTGGTTATGGCTTGGATCACACCTTGCATTTCTGTATCCGTCAAAGGTCCGCTCTCAGGGCACATTGACTGGACTGCGTAGCCTTTTTCACCGGCTTTGAGGCGCCACTTGGACAGCACCTGAATAACCTCTTCGGCAATGCCTGGGTACCCCATTGCATGCCACTGCTTGATGACAATACGCAGATTACCTAGATACCACTCGGTCTTTTTGTCGAGCATGGATCTGTACGATATCAGCGACTCGACGCTAAATGGCTGTTGCCCATTGGTGGCCTTTAAATAGATTTTACAATGGTAAAAACAACTTCTAACAAACCCAGCTGAGGTTGTAGTGGCATAGAACGCAAGCACTAGTCGAAATGCCAGATACAGGTCCGGACTCAGCAGTTCTTTGACCGCATAAACCGGAACCGCCTCGTCCTTGCTAAGTCTCCAACGATCATCGCCAAACCTGAACTTGTAGCCGTCTCGGGAAATAAGCTCTTCATCTGCCTCCGCCTGCTCAGCCCACCGGTTCATGTCTTGTCCTTGTTGTTCAAATAGCGCTCTTGCAATCCAAGCACCGCCTTAGCCGCTTCTTCTTTTATGTGCCGCTTGTTGTATGTCCCCGCAGTGCCAGATGTTGGGCTCCACCCCATCAGATAGGAGCGCACTTGCTGCTCGCGTTCAGGAGTCACTCCGTTGTCATCCAACTGCTTCGAGAACACATAATTCCAAGCATGGCGCAAAGCATGAGCATGCACGCCGCTAAACTCTGGTCCTATGCTTTTGATTTCACGCATGAACTTGGCAAATCCGGCAATCGACAATGGACGCCCGCAGGAAGGGCCGGATTTGTGCGTCACAAATAGATAGCCGTGCCTCTTCGCTCCAGACACTTTGCTCCGATACTTGAGCACGTAGTCATGAATTCGACCAGCCAATAAAGGATCGACGGGAATGGTGCGCTCCCGCGTCTTCGCAACGGGCTGATATGAGCGCAGATCGCCTTTTGCATCTGGCCGTCGCACAACCGACAACGTATTGGCAGCAAAGTCGATGTCTTCGACTTTCAAGCTCAACATTTCGCCGCGCCGCATGCCTGTGACGCGCAAAATGGCGAACATCAGCGCATTGCGAACTTGAGCGCCATAGTCTTTAACCGGATTGTTCTTAGAGCCAGGTTTGAGTGCATTTTCGAGCCTGTGGAGCAACTCAACGTCAAGATTCATCTCATCTCGATCTTTTTGCGACTTGTCGGAAATTCTCGGGCGGTTGGCCTTGATCGTGTTGACCATGGCCTGAACACGCTTCTTGCTTTCCTCAGAGCCATGCTGAAGCTGAACCGCTAGAAAGCCAAGGTAATCAGCAATCACCGTCAGGCGAGCATATTGCACCTTTGTCGAGACGATCGGTTGCTGACGCCTACGCGCCGAAATTGATGCGACTTTTTTTTCGGGCTGCGCATCATCCCTGATTGAGCGCTGCATGAAATCGCGCAATGCGTGAATTTGATAGGCCTCAAGAAGCTCGCCACAGGCAAAGCTCGATTCAAGATTGATCTTGTAGTCGACCTGCCAGTCATAAAGAGCCTTAATTGCATGCAAAGCATTTCTGACGGTATTCGCCGCCCTGCTGCTACCACGGACAACCACGGTGATGTACAGAGTCGGGAAGTAAAGAGGCGTGCCCCTTTCGTCAACGAGAAGCATGTAGCGCTCACCGTCATCAAAAAGGATATGCCTAACCGAAAGCTTCATTACTGCCCCTAAAAACATACATATTTACACAGTATTTTACTTCATATTTACGTCAATAATTTTTTATACACACAAAAACAAAAAACCCCCGCAATGCGAGGGCTTTGAGCCAGAACTATACATTCCTATCTAAGGTATCCCCTAGAACGGGATATCGTCATCAAAGCTGTCGTAGTCTGGTGCCGGCTGCTGTGGCGCAGGTGCCGGACGGTTTTCACGCTGAGGCGCCGCAGCTTGCTGGGGACGAGGTGCCCGAGGCGCCTGTTGAGTCTGATTGTATTCATCGCCACCACTAGCAGACGCGCCACCACGGCCGCCCAGGAGCTGCATGGTACCGTTGATATCTACCACGATCTCGGTGGTATAGCGGTCCTGTCCGTCCTGGCCCTGCCACTTACGGGTGCGCAAGCTACCTTCCACATAGACCTGTGAGCCTTTACGCAGGTATTCCCCGGCAATTTCAGCCAACTTGCCAAAGAAAACCACGCGGTGCCACTCGGTACGCTCTTGCTGCTGGCCGGTCTGCTTGTCTTTCCAGCTATCACTGGTTGCCAACGTGACATTGGTCACTGCATTGCCATTGGGCATATAACGAGTTTCCGGGTCGCCGCCGACGTTCCCGACCAGGATTACTTTATTAACACCACGAGCCATTTACTTCTCCTGAAATCTTCATCAATCAATGAGCTACCGCCGCGGGATTTACCAACCGCTCCAAGGCCTCACGATTGACCTGTTTGGTATCTATTTTAACGTAGACCGCAGCTTCTTCCGCTACGACTACCGCGTCAGTAACGCCGGGCAAAGCCATTAGCCTATCAGTCAATGCCGCATCCTGGGCAACGGATGGCGCCAACGGCATGCGCAGACTGGTGACATAAGGGGGTTCGCGCATCGTAACAGCTATTAGCAGCCAAACGACACAAAGCGCCGCACACCCTAGAAAAACGGTATTCAACCCCCCATGCTGGAACAGCCAGCCACCCAGAATGCCACCGGCCGCCGAACCTAGAAACTGACTGGTGGAATAGATGCCCATTGCCGTCCCCTTTCCTCCAGCAGGGGCCACCTTGCTTACTAGCGAGGGCAGTGAAGCTTCCAACAGATTAAAGGCAGCAAAGAACACAACGATGCCAATTACCAGTGCCGTCAGACTTTCATCAAAGGCAAAGAAAAACAGCTCACACAAAGCCAGTACCGCAATAGCGCCCACGAGCACCCGCTTCATCTGCCGCTTCTTTTCGCCATAGATGATAAAGGGCACCATGGCAAAGAACCCTACGACCAAGGCAGTCAGATAAACCCACCAGTGCTGCTCCTTGGCCAACCCGGCATGCTCAGCCAGCGCTAATGGCAGCGCTACAAAGCTGGACATCAGCACGGCATGCAATACGCCAATGCCAAGGTCCAGCCGCAAAAGATCCTTGTTGCGCAACGTTTTGCCCAATGCCTGTTTGGCAACACTGGACTCGCGATGTTGCATGACGCGCGACCCCTTGGGCACGAGGAAAAGAATCAACAGGAGTCCAATCAGCGCCAGCGCAGAAGTCGCCCAGAAGAGACCTGACAAACCAAACGAGCGCGTCAGCAGAGGACCGGACACCATTGCAACTGCAAAGGACACGCCAATACTCATTCCAATGGTAGCCATGGCCTTCGTACGATGCTGTTCGCGAGTCAGATCGGACAGCAGTGCCATCACAGCGGCAGAAATAGCTCCGCCCCCTTGAATGACACGACCCAGAATAACACCCCATATGCTGTGCGCATTAGCAGCCACTGCAGCACCTGCAGCAAACACCAGCAGGCCTGCAATGATAACCGGCCGCCGACCAATACGATCAGAAAGCGTACCGAAGGGAATTTGCAGTACAGCCTGGGTCAAACCATAAGCACCGATTGCCAAACCGATGAGGGCTGGCGTCGCATATGCCAGCTCCTGACCATAGGTGGCTAGCACCGGTAACACCATGAACATACCAAGCATGCGAAAGGCAAACACAAGGGCCAGTCCGACCGCCGCGCGGCGCTCTAAAGCGCTCATGCGGTCGCTGAGCTTATCGTGCATGAATACTCCTCTTGTCGGCACCTCAAAATTCATCGTGCCGGATAACTTTAAAAATAGCGAAAGAATGACCACATATAGGAAAGCGGGACGAAGCCCAAGCATGCCGACTTATACCCCAGACATGCTGTCCCTTGGCTGTACCGTTGCCAATTTGGCAACGCGGCAATTACTGCTGAAGAGCACTCACAATTTTACCAGTCTTGACCTGTCCGGCACAGGCGCGACGTTTCGACGCGCACCCGGCCGACGTCGTACAATTGCGGGTTCTCAGATGCCCGCCAAGCGAGGCCATAACATACGTGGATAAGATCCTTATCCGTGGGGCGCGAACCCACAATCTAAAAAATTTCGACCTTACCCTACCCCGCGATCAGCTCATCGTCATTACAGGCTTGTCCGGCTCGGGCAAATCGTCTCTGGCATTCGATACGCTTTATGCCGAAGGGCAGCGCCGCTACGTCGAATCATTATCGGCTTATGCTCGCCAATTCCTATCAATGATGGAAAAGCCTGAGGTCGATAGCATAGAAGGCTTGTCACCTGCGATTTCCATTGAGCAGAAGTCTACCTCGCACAACCCTCGCTCAACGGTAGGGACTATCACCGAGATCTACGATTACCTGCGCCTGCTTTACGCGCGTGTAGGCACGCCACGGTGTCCCGATCACGACGTGCCTCTGGAAGCACAGACCGTCAGTCAGATGGTCGATCAGGTCGTCAGCATGCCGGAAGGTCGCCGCCTTATGTTGCTGGCTCCTGTCATCCGTGAGCGCAAGGGTGAGCATCAGGCTATCTTCGAAGAGATGCGTGCGCAGGGCTTTGTTCGTGCTCGGGTAGATGGTCGCCTGTACGAATTAGACGACCTGCCCAAGCTAGACAAGCAAAAAAAGCACACCATCGAAATCGTGGTCGATCGCTTTAAAGTACGCGGCGACATCCAGCAGCGCTTGGCAGAATCGTTTGAGACAGCGCTTAAACTGGCCGATGATATTGCCGTAATCGCTCCCTTGGAGGGCGAGGACGGTGAAGAAGTGCTCTTTTCAGCTCGCTTCTCCTGCCCGATTTGCGGATTTTCCATCGGCGAGCTTGAGCCCAAGCTATTCTCGTTCAACAACCCGGCCGGTGCCTGCCCTACCTGTGACGGCCTAGGCGTTAGGCAGTTTTTCGATGCACGCCGGGTTGTAAATAGCGAGCTTTCCCTGGCAGAAGGGGCCGTACGCGGGTGGGATCGCCGCAACGTCTATTACTTCCAAATGCTGGGTTCACTCGCAGCCCATTACGGCTTCAGCCTTGAAGAACCCTTTAAGAACCTCAGCGCCAACCATCAGAAAGCGGTGCTCAACGGCTCTGGTCGTGAGGGCGTAGAGTTTCGCTATCTCAACGATCGCGGAGACATTGTCAAGCGCTCTCACCCATTCGAAGGCATTCTGCCGAATCTGGAGCGACGCTATCGTGAAACCGAATCACAAAGCGTACGGGACGAGCTGGCCAAATACCTGAGCACACAGCCGTGTTCGGAGTGTAATGGTACACGTCTGCGCCGTGAGTCACGTCACGTATGGGTCGGGGACAAAACGCTACCTGCCGTGACGCGCTTACCGGTAGGAGATGCAACCAGCTACTTTGCGGACCTGACCCTGGCCGGACATAAAGGCCAGATCGCAGACAAGATTCTCAAGGAAATCCGCGAGCGCTTGCAGTTCCTGGTCAATGTAGGACTGGACTACCTCACCCTGGACCGCAGCGCCGACACACTTTCCGGGGGCGAGGCTCAGCGTATTCGCCTCGCCAGCCAGATTGGCGCAGGCCTTGTCGGGGTCATGTACATTCTTGATGAGCCTTCTATTGGCCTGCATCAACGGGACAACGAACGCCTGTTAGGAACACTTACGCACCTGCGTAACCTGGGCAATACTGTCATCGTCGTAGAGCACGATGAGGATGCAATCCGCCTTGCCGATTATGTTGTAGATATTGGCCCAGGGGCAGGCGTACACGGCGGCCAGATCATTGCCCAAGGTACACCGGCAGAAGTCATGGCACACCCAGAGTCCGTAACGGGGATGTATCTTTCAGGACGAAAGAAAATCGTCGTGCCTGCCGAGCGCACCAAGCGTGACAAGAAGAAAGAACTGGTCATTAAAGGTGCCCGCGGCAATAACCTACAGAACGTTGAGCTGCGTATTCCAGTAGGCTTGTTCACATGCATTACAGGTGTTTCAGGCTCAGGCAAGTCAACCCTCATCAATAATACCCTGTTCCCTATTACAGCTACCGCACTCAACGGCGCCACTACGCTGGAAGTAGCACCCTATGATTCGTTCGATGGCCTGCAGCATATCGACAAAGTTGTCGATATCGACCAAAGCCCTATTGGACGCACCCCTCGATCAAACCCGGCGACTTATACGGGCATTTTCACACCCATACGTGAGCTGTTCGCGGGTGTGCCAGAGGCGCGCTCCAGAGGATACGGGCCGGGCCGCTTCTCCTTTAACGTGAAAGGTGGCCGCTGTGAGGCGTGTCAGGGTGACGGCGTTATCAAGGTAGAGATGCACTTCTTGCCCGACATTTATGTGTCATGCGATGTCTGTAAAGGCAAGCGCTATAACCGTGAAACACTTGAGGTCAAATACAAGGGTAAGACCATCACAGAGGTGTTGGACATGACCATCGAAGAAGCGCGTGAGTTCTTTGATGCAGTGCCTGCCCTGGCGCGTAAGCTTCAAACCCTGATGGATGTCGGCCTGTCCTATATCCGCCTGGGCCAAAGCGCAACCACGCTCTCTGGTGGAGAAGCCCAGCGCGTCAAACTGGCTCGAGAGCTATCCAAGCGTGATACAGGCAAGACACTCTATATCCTTGACGAGCCCACAACCGGTCTTCACTTTGCGGATATCCAGCAATTGCTTGACGTACTTCACCGCCTACGTGACCACGGCAATACCGTCGTAGTGATCGAGCATAACCTGGATGTTATCAAGACGGCAGACTGGCTGGTGGACCTAGGACCTGAAGGCGGCTCGAAGGGCGGTCAGATCATCGCAACAGGTACACCAGAAGACGTAGCCGAGAATCCAGCCTCGCATACCGGACGGTTTCTGCAACCATTGCTGGAGCGTGACCGGGCGTGATGCCCCCTACTAACCTTTATAGGTTAGTAGGCGTTGCATCTACAACTTGGAGCTCTGTCGGTCTACTTTGCTGGCAGCGCTCCAGCTCCTTTGCATCATGACTACAAAAAAGCTCCACCTCACTCTTATGTGTCAACGAAAGCTCACGCAGCCGCTGCTGATTACGCAGACGTAGCTCTCGGTTAACTTCCATCATCGTTTGATAAAAACGCAAACCTGGCGTACAGGAACGCTTCGGCTGCCCGACTTCTTCACGATAAAAGTAAGCATCGCCAGCGTGAAGCAACCAACCTGTCGGTGTCTGAATGGCAATCCCCGCATGCCCCCAAGTATGGCCTGCCAATGGAATCATGAGAATTTCTGGAGGCAGACCTTTCAAATCCCGAACTGCAGAAAAGCCATACCATGCCTCGCCTTGAGACTCATATAGTTCCCAGCGCCTTACCTGGTCCCATTGATGAAAACGGTAGCGTCGCTTGCCTATATAGCCATGAGGCAAACGGGCCATACTTATCTCACGTTCTAGCACATGAACCGTGGCGTCTGGAAAATCCTCCAGACCACCCGCATGGTCGAAGTCCAGATGGGTAAGCACAATATGGCGTACATCGCTGGCCTGGAATCCAAGCTGCCGAATTTGCTCGATAGCGGTATAACGCATCTCAAACTGGATATTGTTGAACCCAATGAAAAATCCGCTAAGACGCTTGTGCGGTGCATGAACATCACGGGCACCAAACCCTGTATCAACCAAGACAAGGCCATCGTTGTCTGTCTCAATCAACAGACAATGACAAACAAGATGTCCTGTCAGGCCTTTGCTGAATCCATCAAAAAGCGCACCGCCCCACGGACACATACAACCGCAGTTAAGATGATGTATACGCATGAGATCAATCCCAGTGTGGTTCTTTTATTGCGACACACCGCGGGCGTCAGGTGTTTCCTCTATCTGTACATTTATTTGCAGACAATAAAAAAGCCCCTCGTAGGAGGGGCCTTCTGAACTGACGATACTTATTCCACTTCGCTTAAGGACACACCCAAACCACTGGCGATCCCCTCACCATAAGCGCGATCCGCCTTAAGGAAATGAGCAATCTGGCGGCATTGAACGTCACGCGTAACAGAACGCATAGCACCAGTGATGTTATCGATCAACAATGCCTTTTGCGCATCGGACATCAGGCGGAACAACGCTCCTGCTTGAGAATAATAATCCTCGTCCAGGCGATGATCATAACGATCCGCTGCACCACTCAATGTCATTGCAGGCTCACGGTACTGAGGGGCCTGCTTGGGTGCATTGCTAAAGCTGTTTGGCTCATAGTTGGGTGCTGCCCCACCATTACCATCAAAACGCATGGCACCATCACGCTGGTAGTTCTGGTAAGGCGAACGCGGAACATTTACAGGCAGCTGCTGATAGTTGGTTCCGACGCGATAACGCTGAGCATCAGCATAAGCGAACACGCGCCCCTGCAACATTCGATCAGGCGACAGACCAACCCCTGGCACTACATTGCTAGGAGCAAAAGCTGCCTGTTCAACCTCTGCAAAATAGTTGAGCGGATTACGGTTAAGCACCAGCTCACCCACTTCAATCAACGGAAACGCTTTTTGCGACCATACCTTGGTGACATCGAACGGATTCTCTGTGCGGCTAAACGCTTCAGCTTCGTCCATCACCTGAATGCAAACGCGCCATTTCGGAAAGTCACCCCGCTCGATTGCATCGAACAGATCACGCTGAGCATAATCTGGATCAGTACCGGCCAACCTCGTAGCTTCCGCGGGAGATAGGTTCTTGATGCCCTGCTTGCTCTTAAAATGCCACTTCACGAAGCGCCGCTCACCCGCTTCATTGATAACGCTAAACGTATGGCTCCCAAAGCCATGCATGAAGCGATAGCCGTCAGGAATACCACGATCAGAGAATAGAATGGTTACCTGGTGCAGTGACTCCGGAGAATGCGACCAGAAGTCCCACATCATTTGCGGGCTCTTTAGGTTAGTCTGCGGATTGCGCTTCTGCGTATGTATGAAATCGGGAAACTTCAGTGGATCACGCAGGAAGAAAACAGGCGTGTTGTTACCAACAATATCCCAGTTGCCCTCTTCCGTATAAAACTTCAAGGCAAAACCACGAGGATCACGTTCGGTATCTGCCGAGCCACGCTCACCGCCAACAGTAGAAAAGCGCAAGAATACCGGCGTCTGCTTACCTACGCTTTCAAAAAGCCGAGCAGAGGATAGATGGGTAATATTTTGAGTAACGGTAAAAGTGCCGTAAGCCCCAGAACCTTTCGCATGTACACGACGCTCAGGAATCACTTCACGGTTGAAGTGAGCCAGCTTTTCAACAAGATGAAAATCATCTAACAGCAACGGGCCACGTTCACCGGCAGAGCGAGAGTTTTGATTGTCGGCAACTGGAATGCCGCTAGCAGTAGTGAGCGTATTGTTCTGGCTCATGAAAAACTTCTCCCTTGGAATTGCGCTTCAGCGCGTCTTGCAGAGAAGTATGTTAAAAGCGGGACGGTAGATCTAATTTATTAGATCTAGCCTTGTGATAGAAAACCCAACTACTTTAAGCATAAAAAAGCCGGACACTAGGCCCGGCTTTTGATAACACTCACTGCTTATTCAGCAGATTCAGCCTCAACTGTGCCGCCAATAGGACGGTCAACCAGCTCAACATAGGCCATAGGAGCGTTATCACCAGCACGGAAGCCGCACTTGAGAATACGCAGGTAACCACCTGGACGATTTGCATAACGCTTGCCCAGATCGTTAAACAGCTTGCCGACAGCAGCTTTCGAACGAGTACGGTCGAAAGCCAGACGACGGTTGGCAACGCTATCTTCTTTGGCCAGAGTAATCAGCGGCTCGGCAACGCGACGCAGTTCCTTGGCTTTCGGAAGAGTAGTTTTGATCAGTTCATGCTCGAACAGCGACACAGCCATGTTCTGGAACATAGCCTTGCGGTGTGCGCTCGTGCGGTTCAGGTGACGACCACTTTTACGATGACGCATGGTTAAATTCCTTACCAAACTAACGTTCGGTGACTAATAACGATCAGGCTGTAGCCTTATCGTCCTTCTTAAGACTTGCCGGGGGCCAGTTGTCCAGGCGCATGCCAAGCGACAAACCACGTGAAGCTAGGACATCCTTAATCTCGGTAAGCGACTTCTTACCTAGGTTAGGCGTCTTGAGCAGCTCTACTTCGGTACGCTGAATCAGATCACCGATATAGTAGATATTCTCAGCTTTCAAGCAGTTAGCCGAACGGACGGTCAGTTCAAGGTCATCAACCGGACGCAGCAGAATCGGATCAATTTCGTCTTCCTGCTCAACGACAACAGGCTCACTGTCACCTTTGAGATCAACGAAAGCAGCCAATTGCTGTTGCAAGATGGTTGCAGCACGACGGATAGCTTCCTCAGGATCTAGAGTACCATTGGTCTCAAGATCAAGAACCAGCTTATCCAGGTTAGTACGCTGCTCAACACGAGCGTTTTCGACCACATAGGCCACACGGCGAACCGGGCTAAAAGAGGAATCGAGCTGCAGGCGACCAATGGCACGCGTCTCGTCTTCTTCACTCTGGCGAGCATCAGCCGGCTCATAGCCACGGCCACGAGCAATCTTAAGCCGCATGTTCAGCGAACCGTTATCAGCCAGATGAGCAATGACATGATCGCCGTTGACGATTTCAACGTCATGCTCAAGCTGAATATCGGAAGCCAGAACGGGACCTTGGCCTTTCTTGGAAAGGGTCAGAGTCACCTCGTCACGACCATGAAGCTTGATAGCCAGACCTTTAAGGTTAAGCAGGATTTCAATAACGTCTTCCTGCACGCCTTCGATTGCGCTGTACTCGTGTAGTACGCCATCAATTTCGGCTTCGACCACCGCGCAGCCAGGCATGGAGGACAACAAGATGCGACGAAGCGCGTTGCCCAAGGTATGACCAAAACCGCGCTCGAGAGGCTCGAGCGTGATTTTGGCGCGGGTTGGACTGACCGCCTGCACATCAATGTGCCGGGGGGTCAGGAACTCATTTACCGAACTCTGCATGGATGCACCTATTTTCTAGCCCTTACTTGGAGTAGAGCTCGACAATCAGGTTTTCGTTGATGTCGGCGGAAAGGTCGCCACGAGCCGGAACGCTCTTGAACGTACCAGACTTCTTCTCGGAGTCGACTTCTACCCACTCAACACGACCGCGCTGGGCGCAAAGCTCGAGAGCTTGGGCGATACGCAGTTGATTCTTTGCCTTCTCGCGTACTGCTACCACATCACCAGGCTTAACTTGGTAGGACGGGATGTTTACAGTCTGGCCATTAACAGTAATGGACTTGTGAGAAACCAGCTGGCGAGACTCTGCACGAGTAGCACCGAAACCCATACGGTAAACAACGTTATCCAAACGAGTTTCTAGCAGCTGCAGCAGGTTTTCGCCTGTTGCACCTTTGCGACGAGCAGCTTCTTTGTAATAACCAGCAAACTGACGCTCCAGGACGCCGTAGATACGACGAACTTTTTGCTTCTCACGTAACTGCAGACCATAGTCGGATAGACGACCACGACGCTGACCGTGAGCTCCAGGAGCAGTTTCAATATTGCACTTGGATTCAATCGCGCGCACACCGCTCTTCAGGAAGAGATCGGTGCCTTCACGGCGGGACAGTTTGCACTTGGGACCAATGTAACGAGCCATTTCTTACTGTCTCCTATTACACGCGACGCTTCTTCGGCGGACGGCATCCATTATGCGGGATGGGCGTCACGTCGGTAATGCTGGCGATCTTGTAACCACAGGCGTTCAATGCACGCACTGCAGATTCACGGCCCGGGCCTGGGCCTTTGACGTTTACGTCAAGGTTCTTGAGACCGTACTCAAGAGCTGCCTGTCCGGCACGCTCAGCTGCAACCTGGGCAGCGAACGGAGTGCTCTTACGGGAGCCACGGAAACCGGAACCACCAGAAGTAGCCCAGGACAACGCATTACCTTGACGATCAGTAATGGTTACGATGGTGTTATTGAAAGACGCATGGATGTGGGCGATGCCATCAACCACTGTCTTTTTGACTTTCTTACGAGGACGAGCAGCAGGTTTTGCCATGACTAAATTCCTGTCGATTCGCGGATGCGATTACTTGCGGATCGGCTTACGCGGGCCCTTACGGGTACGCGCGTTGGTCTTGGTACGCTGACCACGAACCGGCAGACCGCGACGATGGCGAAGGCCACGGTAGCAACCCAGGTCCATCAAGCGCTTGATGTTCATGTTGAGTTCGCGACGCAGGTCACCTTCAGTGACGAGCTTAGCGACTTCATTACGCAGCTGATCGATCTGCTCGTCGCTCAGATCCTTGATTTTGGCGGACGGGCTGATGCCTGTGGCCGCACAGATATTCTGAGCAGTAGTGCGACCAATACCATAGATATAGGTCAGCGAGATAACAGTATGCTTGTTATCCGGAATGTTAACGCCTGCAATACGGGCCATTCTAGAAAAACTCCATGTGACAGCAACCCACGCCCTGGAAGCCAAGAAAAGGGCGCGAGATATTAACGCTGTAATAAAAAATGATCAACCCGACAGCACACTAGCTGTCGGGTTATACGCGTGTATTCACACTCAGCCTTGGCGCTGCTTGTGACGCGGCTCCGCGCTGCAGATCACCCGAACGACGCCGTCGCGACGGATGATTTTGCAGTTACGGCACAGCTTCTTGACCGATGCACGAACTTTCATCACCAACTCCTTAACCTTACGGGTACTGATCAGCGGAGCATTCCGCCGCCGTAGCCCTTCAGGTTGGCTTTCTTCATCAGAGACTCATACTGGTGGGATACAAGATGCGATTGGACCTGGGACATAAAGTCCATGACCACCACAACTACGATCAGCAGCGAAGTCCCGCCGAGGTAAAACGGCACGTTGGCTGCAACCACCAGAAACTGGGGCAACAAGCAGACCGCCGTCATATACAGGGCGCCGAACATGGTCAAACGCGTCAACACACCATCTATATAGCGTGCAGACTGCTCACCAGGACGGATTCCTGGAATAAACGCACCAGACTTCTTTAGGTTCTCGGCAACGTCTTTGGGGTTAAACATCAAGGCTGTATAGAAGAAGCAGAAGAATATGATCCCTGCACTAAACAGCAAGATATTAAGCGGCTGTCCTGGAGCAATGGCCTGAGCCACATCCTGAAGCCAACCGAGCCCTTGAGACTGACCGAACCACGAGCCTAGCGAGGCCGGGAATAGCAAAATGCTACTTGCAAAGATAGCAGGTATGACACCCGCCATATTTACTTTCAGTGGCAAATGACTATTTTGCGCTGCAAACACCTTGCGGCCTTGCTGGCGCTTAGCATAATGAACAGCGATACGACGCTGGCCGCGCTCGATGAAGACCACGAACGCAATGATAGCAACAGCAACAAGGCCCACCGCTATCAGAGCGAAGATATTAATATCGCCTTGACGAGCAGACTCGAAGGATTGACCAATCGCTCGCGGTAAGCCAGCAACGATACCCGAGAAGATCAGCATGGAAATTCCATTACCAACACCTCGCTCGGTTATCTGCTCACCCAGCCACATCATAAAAAGTGCGCCTGCAACAAACGTGGTTACAGCAACAAAATAGAAGCTGAACCCTGCTGAAAAGGCTACACCTTGACTCGCCAGTCCTACAGACATACCCGTAGCCTGAACCAGCGCAAGCACGAGCGTACCGTAACGAGTGTACTGACTGATCTTGCGGCGACCAGACTCGCCTTCTTTTTTCAACTGCTCTAGCTGTGGGCTGATAGCAGTGAGAAGCTGCATGATGATCGACGCCGAGATATACGGCATGATCCCAAGTGCAAATATACTCATCCGCTCCAGCGCACCGCCAGAGAACATGTTGAACAGGCTAAGAATGGTCCCCTCGTTCTGCCGAAACAGTGCAGCCAATTGATCAGGATTTATACCTGGAACTGGAATATGCGCACCAATTCGATAAACGATGATTGCCAGAAACAGGAAGCGCAAGCGCGCCCACAGTTCCGACAAACCGCCATTGTTGAGCGCAGAGAGAGAACCTTGCTTAGCCATTTATTCCTCGATCTTACCGCCAGCTGCTTCGATAGCCGCGCGAGCGCCCTTAGTGGCAGGAATGCCCTTCAAGGTAATAGCGTGACCGATTTCGCCAGAGAGAACGACCTTAACGCGCACAACGCTACGATTGATAACATTGGCATCTTTCAGCGCTTGCAAAGTGATCACGCCGCCTTCTACCTTTGCCAGCTCTGAAGTACGAACCTCAGCGCGATCAAGGGCTTTCAGCGATACGAAACCAAACTTCGGCAGACGACGGTGAAGGGGCTGTTGACCACCCTCGAAACCAGGAGCAACCTTACCGCCGGAACGGGAAGTAGCACCCTTGTGGCCACGGCCGCCAGTCTTACCAAGACCGCTACCGATACCACGACCTGGACGCAGCTTTTCACGACGTGCACCAGGAGCGGAACGTAGATCGTTAAGTTTCATAACTTAACCCTCCACACGCAGTAAATAGTAAGCCTTATTAATCATGCCGCGGTTTTCTGGAGTATCCAGAACTTCAACGGTATGACCGATGCGACGCAGGCCGAGACCCTTGACGCAGGCTTTGTGATTAGCCAAACGGCCATTCACGCTTTTGATCAGCGTAACTTTAACAGTTGAAGTAGCCATGATCAGAGAATCTCCTCGACGCTCTTGCCACGCTTGGCCGCGACCGACTCAGGCGACTGCATGTGCTTCAAACCCTCAAACGTTGCATAGACAACGTTTACTGGATTAGTGGAGCCATAGCACTTAGCCAGAACGTTCTGAACGCCAGCCACCTCTAGAACGGCACGCATGGCACCGCCGGCAATGATACCCGTACCTTCAGAAGCAGGCTGCATGAAAACTTTGGATGCGCCATGAGCAGACTTCACTGGGTATTGAAGTGTGTTGCCGTTCAGATCAACCTGAATCATGTTACGGCGCGCAGCTTCCATAGCCTTTTGAATAGCTGCAGGAACTTCGCGCGCCTTACCACGGCCAAAACCAACACGACCCTTACCATCACCCACCACGGTTAGTGCAGTGAAAGCGAAGATACGGCCACCTTTAACGGTTTTAGCAACACGGTTAACTTGAACGAGCTTCTCGATGTAACCTTCGTCGCGCTTTTGATCGTTGTTTGCCATGACTTAGAACTCCAGCCCGCCTTCACGAGCGGCATCGGCCAGCGCCTTAACGCGACCATGATACTTGAAGCCAGAACGATCAAACGCTACTTGAGTAACGCCAGCCGCTTTGGCACGCTCTGCTACCAGCTTGCCGACCTTTTGCGCCGCTTCGATGTTGCTGGTTGCGCCTTCGCGCAGGTCTTTGTCCAGCGTAGACGCACTGGCCAGAACCTTGCTGCCGTCGGCCGCGATGACCTGGGCATAGATGTGCTGAGAGGAACGGTAGACGCACAGGCGTACAGTTTCCAGCTCGCGCATTCTCAGGCGTGCCTTGCGAGCGCGACGCAGTCGAGTTTCTTTCTTTACGCTCATTTGCTATGCCCTACTTTTTCTTGGCTTCTTTACGGCGAACGACTTCATCGGAATAACGTACACCTTTGCCCTTATAGGGCTCTGGCGGACGGAAATCACGAATCTCTGCTGCCACCTGTCCAACGAGCTGCTTATCAATACCCTTAATCAGGATATCAGTCTGGCTCGGGGTCTCAGCAGTAATGCCTTGCGGCAATTCATAGTCGACCGGATGAGAGAAACCCAGGGAAAGCGAAAGAACCTGGCCCTTGGCCTGAGCTTTATAACCAACACCAACCAGCTGAAGCTTGCGCTCAAAGCCTTGGCTCACGCCAATGACCATATTGTTGACCAGCGCACGGGTAGTACCAGCCATGGCACGAGTCTGCTGATCACCATTACGAGCGGCGAAACGAAGCTCACCGGACTCTTGAGAGACTTCAACAGAAGGATGAACCTTAAGCTCAAGAGAGCCTTTGGAACCCTTAATAGAAAGCTGTTGACCAGCCAGGTTAATTTCAACACCGGCAGGAAGCTTAACGGGGTTTTTAGCAACGCGAGACATGCTTCTTCCCCTTAGAAAACAGTGCAGAGCACTTCGCCGCCAACACCAGCAGCACGGGCTGCACGATCAGTCATCACACCCTTGTTGGTGGACACGATCGATACACCCAAACCGCCGCGCACTTTCGGCAACTGGTCAACAGATTTGTACTGGCGAAGGCCAGGACGGCTAGAACGCTTAAGCTCTTCGATTACAGGCTTACCTTCGAAGTACTTCAGCTCGATGGACAGCAGCGGCTTAACTTCCGTGCTGACCTGAAAACCCGCGATGTAACCTTCGTCCTTAAGGACTTTAGCTACCGCCACCTTCAGCTTGGAGGAAGGCATGCTTACGACGGACTTTTCAGCCATCTGGGCATTACGGATACGAGTTAGCATATCTGCTAACGGGTCCTGCATACTCATGGGCTTGTAGCTCCTAAATGCATAAATGAGCCTATAGCTCTGAAACTGCCCAGCCGAAAACATGCCGACTCGGGCGAGCCGGATATTCTAGTAGGCATACAAAAACGAATCAAGCCCCAAAAGGGGCTTGATTCGCATACTTACTGCAAATTGCTATGAAATTACCAGCTGGCTTTAACCAGACCAGGAACATCACCACGCATTGCAGCTTCGCGCAACATAATACGCGACAGACCGAACTTACGGTATACACCGTGCGGACGACCAGTCAAACGGCAGCGATTACGCAGACGACTGGCGCTAGCGTCGCGAGGCTGCTTTTGAAGTGCAACCTGTGCAGCCCAACGATCTTCCGGAGAAGTGTTGGGATTGGCAATAGCTGCCTTTAACTCAGCGCGCTTAGCTGCAAACTTAGCAACCGTTTGCTGACGCTTCAGCTCACGGTTCTTCATGCTTTGCTTAGCCATACGTAGCTCCTATCAGTTACGGAACGGGAAGTTAAATGCACGAAGCAGTGCACGACCTTCCTCATCCGTACGAGCAGTTGTAGTCAGAGTAATATCCATACCGCGGAGCGCATCGATTTTATCGTAATCGATTTCCGGGAAGATGATTTGCTCTTTAACACCCATGCTGTAGTTACCGCGACCATCAAAGGACTTGGCATTCAGACCACGGAAGTCACGAACGCGCGGCAAAGAGATAGCCAGCAGACGATCCAGGAACTCGTACATGCGATCGCTACGCAGAGTTACCTTGACGCCAATCGGCCAACCATCACGGATCTTAAAACCAGCGATCGACTTACGCGCATAAGTTACAACCGGCTTCTGACCAGCAATTTTCTCAAGGTCAGCCAGCGCATTGTCGATAATCTTCTTATCGCCTACCGCCTCACCAACACCCATATTCAGAGTGATTTTAGTGATACGCGGAACTTCCATCACGTTAGCCAGCTGAAGCTGTTCTTTCAGCTTGGGCGCGATGTCCTTCCGATAAACTTCTTTCAATCGTGCCATGGTGATCTACCTAGCAACCTTAAGCCTGAACCGCTTTCTGGTTCGACTTAAAGATACGAATTTTTTTACCGTCCTCTACCTTGAAACCTACGCGGTCAGCCTTGTTAGTTTCAGGGTTGAAGATAGCAACGTTGGAGACATGCAGAGGAGCTTCCTTCTCAACAATGCCACCTTGCGCGCCCAGCATGGGGTTAGGCTTGGTGTGACGCTTGACAAGGTTAACACCACCAACAACCAAACGGTCATCAGCCAGAACCTTGAGCACCTTACCGCGCTTGCCCTTGTCCTTGCCTGCGATGACGATTACTTCATCGTCACGACGAATCTTTTGCATGACGGCTACTCCTTACAGCACTTCGGGGGCAAGGGAGACGATCTTCATGAACTTCTCAGAGCGAAGTTCACGCGTCACCGGCCCAAAGATACGGGTACCGATAGGCTCCTGCTTGTTGTTCAACAGAACAGCCGCGTTACCGTCGAAGCGGATGATGGAGCCGTCAGTACGGCGCACACCGTGCTTAGTACGTACCACAACAGCCGTCATCACCTGGCCCTTCTTCACCTTTCCACGAGGAATGGCTTCTTTTACGGTGACCTTGATGATGTCGCCAATACCTGCGTAGCGGCGATGCGAACCACCCAGCACCTTGATGCACATAACACGACGAGCGCCGCTGTTATCGGCCACATCGAGCATGGATTGAGTCTGAATCATGGCTCTTCACCCTTACACTTGTACGGCGCGCTCAACGACATCAACCAGCGTCCACGCCTTGGTCTTTGCCAGAGGGCGGGTTTCACGAATGGTGACCAGGTCACCAGCGCGGCACTGATTGTTTTCGTCGTGGGCGTGCAGCTTAGTGGAACGCTTGACGTATTTACCGTAGATCGGGTGCTTAACGCGACGCTCGATCAATACAGTGATGGTTTTGTCCATTTTATCACTGACCACTCGGCCGGTCAGTGTACGGACGGTCTTTTCAGCTTCAGCCATGATCACTTACCTGCTTGCTGGTTCAGCACAGTCTTGACACGAGCAATGTCGCGCTTCACTTGCGAGAGCATGTGAGACTGCCCCAATTGGCCAGTTGCCTTCTGCATACGCAGATTAAACTGGTCACGCAGCAGGCTGAGGAGCTGCTCGTTCAGCTCCTCGACGGATTTCTCACGTAATTCTTGCGCTTTCATTACATCACCGTCCGCTTAACAAAGGAGGTTTCAACGGGAAGCTTGGCAGCCGCGAGCGCAAAAGCTTCACGAGCCAGAACCTCAGAAACACCCTCGATCTCGTAGAGGACCTTGCCCGGCTGGATCTGGGCTACCCAGTACTCAACACTACCCTTACCTTTACCCATACGCACTTCAAGGGGCTTCTTGGTAACAGGCTTGTCCGGGAACACACGGATCCAGATTTTACCGCCACGCTTAACGTGACGAGTCAAGGCACGACGAGCTGCTTCGATCTGGCGAGCAGTAAGACGGCCACGGCCAACAGCTTTCAGCGCATATTCGCCAAAGCTTACTTTACTACCGCGATGAGCCAAGCCACGGTTGTGACCAGTCATCTGCTTGCGGAATTTTGTACGCTTAGGTTGCAGCATGATGCGTACTCCTTACTTAGCAGCTTTTTTACGCGGAGCAGGAGCTACAGGCTTAAGCTCTTCCTGGCGGCCACCAATGACCTCGCCCTTGAAGATCCAAACCTTCACACCGATCACACCATAAGTGGTGTGCGCTTCCGCAGTTGCGTAGTCAATATCGGCACGCAGTGTGTGCAGCGGCACACGACCTTCGCGATACCACTCGGTACGAGCAATTTCTGCCCCGCCAAGACGACCACTCACCTGAATCTTGATGCCTTTGGCACCTAGACGCATCGCACTCTGCACCGCGCGCTTCATCGCACGACGGAACATAACGCGACGCTCGAGCTGCTGAGCCACGCTTTGCGCAACCAGCGCACCGTCGAGTTCCGGCTTACGGATCTCTTCGATGTTGATGTGCACAGGCACACCCATTTGCTTGGTCAGGTCCTGACGCAGCTTTTCTACATCCTCACCTTTCTTGCCGATAACGATACCGGGACGAGCAGTGTGGATGGTAATGCGTGCAGTTTGCGCCGGACGATGAATATCGATACGGCTTACGGACGCGCTTTTTAGTTTGTCTTGGAGGTACTCACGAACCTTCAGGTCGGAGAGCAGATAATCAGCATAAGTGCGCTTATCTGCATACCAAACGGAAGTATGCTCCTTGACGATGCCCAGGCGAATGCCATTGGGATGTACTTTCTGACCCATCTGATCGACTCCGTTACTTGTCCGCAACCTTGACCGTGATATGGCAAGACCGCTTCACGATGCGATCAGCACGACCTTTGGCGCGCGGCATGATGCGCTTCAGCGAACGCCCTTCGTTGACGAAAACCGTGGAGACTTTTAGGTCATCCACGTCTGCGCCTTCGTTGTGCTCGGCATTGGCAACAGCCGACTCCAACACTTTTTTCATGATCTCGGCAGCTTTCTTACTGCTGAAAGCCAGGAGGTTGAGCGCCTCGCCCACCTTCTTCCCGCGAATCTGGTCGGCGACCAAGCGGGCTTTCTGGGCGGAGATTCGAGCGCCCGACAGCTTAGCGGCTACTTCCATCTTTCCTTACCCCTTAACGCTTGGCTTTCTTGTCAGCCGCATGACCGCGATAAGTGCGGGTAGCAGCGAACTCGCCGAGTTTATGACCAACCATGTCTTCGTTGACTAGCACCGGGACATGCTGGCGGCCGTTGTGTACAGCGATGGTCAGGCCGACCATCTGCGGAAGAATCATCGAACGACGCGACCAAGTCTTAATTGGCTTACGATCGTTCTTCTCTACCGCAACTTCGATCTTCTTCAGTAGGTGAAGATCGATAAAAGGACCTTTCTTAAGAGAACGTGGCACAGTCGTATCCTCAATTCGTTACTTGCGGCGACGGACGATCATCTTGTCAGTGCGCTTGTTCGCACGGGTCTTCGCGCCCTTGGTCGGGAAGCCCCATGGAGACACCGGATGACGGCCACCGGAGGTACGACCCTCACCACCACCATGCGGGTGATCAACAGGGTTCATCGCCACACCGCGGACGGTTGGACGAATACCACGCCAGCGCTTAGCACCTGCTTTACCCAGGGAACGCAGGCTGTGCTCGGTATTGGATACTTCACCCAACGTTGCGCGACATTCACTTAGAACCTTGCGCATCTCGCCGGAGCGTAGACGCAGCGTTACATAAGCGCCTTCACGGGCAACTAGCTGGGCGGAAGCACCAGCTGAGCGGGCGATCTGTGCGCCTTTGCCTGGCTTGAGCTCAATACCGTGAACAGTACTACCTACCGGGATATTGCGCAGAGGCAAGCTATTACCTGCTTTGATTGGAGCACCAGCACCAGAGATCAGCTGATCACCTGCTGTCACACCTTTCGGAGCGATGATGTAACGACGTTCGCCATCAGCGTACTTCAGCAGCGCGATGTGAGCAGTACGGTTTGGATCGTACTCAACGCGCTCAACAACAGCCGGGATACCATCCTTATCGCGACGGAAATCAACTAGACGATAGTGCTGCTTATGACCACCACCCTTGTGACGAGTGGTGATACGACCGTTGTTATTACGGCCACCGGACTTACCCTGCTTCTCCAGAAGAGGAGCATACGGGGCGCCCTTGTGCAGATCAGCATTGACAACCTTGACCACGAAACGGCGGCCAGCGGAGGTCGGCTTGCATTTTACGATTGCCATGATGCCCCCTTACTTACTCAGCATTGCTGGAGAAATCGAGGTCTTGGCCCGGCTGGAGAGCAATATATGCCTTCTTCCAATCGTTACGCTTGCCCAGACCACGTGCGGTACGCTTAGTCTTACCCTTTACATTCAGGGTGCTAACGCTGCGCACTTTAACGTCGAACAGCTGCTCGACCGCCTTCTTGATTTCCAGCTTGGTTGCATCAGTAGCAACCTTGAAAATAAACTGCTTTTGGTTTTCCGCTAGCACAGTTGCCTTCTCGGAGATGTGCGGACCAAGCAGTACCTTGAATACACGTTCCTGGTTCATCCCAGCAGCTCCTCGAATTTCTTCACGGCAGACACTGTGACCAAAACCTTGTCGTAAGCGATCAGGCTAACAGGGTCGGAACCCTGTACATCACGAACGTCAACGAAAGGCAGGTTGCGGGCAGCCAAGTAAAGGTTCTGATCGACGTTATCAGTCACAATCAGGACATCTTTCAGGCCAAGGCCGTCAAGCTTGTTTACCAACCCTTTAGTCTTAGGGGCATCGATAGAAAACTCGTCCACTACGACCAGACGATCCAGACGTACCAGCTCCGCCAGAATGGAGCGCAGCGCGGCGCGATACATCTTCTTGTTGAGCTTCTGCTCATGGTTCTGCGGCTTAGCAGCAAAAGTGGTACCACCGCCACGCCAGATAGGGCTACGAATAGTACCTGCACGGGCACGACCGCTACCCTTTTGACGCCAGGGCTTTTTGCCGCCGCCAGATACTTCGGAGCGAGTCTTTTGAGCGCGAGTACCCTGACGACCGCCAGCCATGTAGGCGACTACTGCCTGATGGACCAGCGTCTCGTTGAATTCGCCACCAAAGGCGCGCTCAGAGACTTCAATAGCCTGCGAGCCATTTACATTTAGTTGCATGTTCCGTTCCCCTCTTAACCGCGAGCCTTGGCTGCAGGACGAACAACCACATCACCGCCAGGCGCGCCAGGAATGGCACCCTTGACCAGAAGCAGGTTGCGCTCAGCATCAACACGGACAATTTCAAGGGACTGCACAGTTACACGCTCAGCACCCAGGTGACCGGACATCTTCTTGCCCTTGAACACTCGACCAGGAGTCTGGCACTGGCCGATAGAGCCAGGTGCGCGGTGAGAAACGGAGTTACCGTGAGTATTATCTTGGCCACGGAAGTTCCAACGCTTAATGGTACCGGCATAGCCTTTACCTTTGGACTGACCAGTCACATCGACCAGCTGTCCAGCTTGGAAAATATCAACCGTGATCTGATCACCAGCGTTGTACTCGCCTTCTTCAAGACGAAACTCCAGAACGCTACGACCAGCAGCAACGCTAGCTTTGGCAAAGTGACCTGCCTGAGCCTTGCTAACACGAGAAGCACGACGCTCACCCACTGTCACTTGAACAGCACGATAGCCATCAGTCTCTTCTACTTTCATCTGTGTTACACGGTTCGGCTCAATCTCGATGACTGTAACCGGAACGGAAACACCTTCCTCGGTGAAAACGCGGGTCATGCCGCACTTACGACCGACTACACCAATAGTCATTGTATAAACCTCTTGAGTGTACGGGGCTTTCACCCGCTATGGCCGCCCATTTCAGAGCGTTACACGACTAAAACCCCAAGGTTTTAGCCGAGGCTGATTTGTACTTCTACACCAGCAGCAAGGTCGAGCTTCATCAGCGCATCAACGGTTTTATCCGTTGGCTGGACGATATCCAGCACACGCTTGTGAGTACGAATCTCGTACTGGTCACGTGCATCCTTGTTGACGTGCGGAGAAATCAGCACTGTGTAACGTTCCTTGCGGGTAGGCAGAGGAATCGGACCACGCACCTGAGCACCAGTACGTTTCGCGGTTTCCACGATTTCCTGGGTGGACTGATCAATCAGGCGATGATCAAAAGCCTTCAACCGAATACGGATTTGTTGGTTTTGCATTTGACCTCAGACTCCAAGCTTTCCCCTCAGGCAGAATATGCCCGATAAAAGGAGGCGCAATTCTATAGAGACGCCAGAGGGGTGTCAATAATAGACAAAGCAGAAAAGGCCCCGAAGGGCCTTCTCTGGACGAACGTCGATATTATTCGACGATCTTGGCAACCACGCCGGCGCCTACGGTACGGCCGCCTTCGCGAATAGCGAAACGCAGACCTTCTTCCATGGCGATCGGAGCGATCAGGGTAACAACCATCTTGATGTTGTCGCCCGGCATTACCATTTCAACGCCTTCCGGCAGTTCGCAGTTACCAGTCACATCAGTAGTACGGAAGTAGAACTGAGGACGGTAGCCCTTGAAGAACGGAGTATGACGACCACCTTCTTCCTTGGACAGAACGTACACTTCGCACTCGAACTTGGTGTGCGGCTTGATGGTGCCCGGCTTGGCCAGAACCTGACCACGCTCAACGTCTTCACGCTTGGTACCACGCAGCAGGGCGCCAACGTTCTCACCTGCACGACCTTCGTCTAGCAGCTTACGGAACATTTCAACGCCGGTGCAGGTAGTTTTGGTCGTAGCTTTGATACCTACGATTTCAACTTCCTCACCCACCTTGACGATACCACGCTCAACACGGCCTGTTACTACAGTACCGCGACCAGAGATGGAGAATACGTCTTCGATCGGCATCAGGAACGGCTGGTCGATTGCACGAACTGGCTCAGGGATATAGGCATCCAGAGTTTCAACCAGCTTACGCACAGCAGAAACACCGATTTCGTTGTCGTCTTTGCCTTCCAGCGCCATCAGCGCGGAACCTACAACGATCGGAGTGTCGTCACCTGGGAAGTCATAGGTGTTCAGCAGATCGCGAACTTCCATTTCTACCAGCTCGAGCAGCTCAGCGTCGTCAACCATGTCAGCCTTGTTCAGGAACACGACAATGTAAGGAACGCCTACCTGACGGGACAGCAGGATGTGCTCACGAGTCTGCGGCATGGGGCCGTCAGCTGCCGAGCAAACCAGGATCGCACCGTCCATCTGCGCAGCACCGGTGATCATGTTCTTCACATAGTCAGCGTGGCCAGGGCAGTCAACGTGAGCGTAGTGGCGAGTGGCCGAATCGTACTCAACGTGGGAAGTGTTAATGGTAATACCGCGCGCTTTTTCTTCCGGAGCGTTATCGATCTGGTCGAAGTTACGGGCAGAACCACCCCAAGTTTCAGAGCAAACCTTGGTCAGTGCTGCAGTCAGCGTTGTCTTACCATGGTCGACGTGGCCGATGGTGCCGACGTTGACGTGCGGTTTGTTACGTTCAAATTTTTCTTTAGCCACGAGTATAAACCCCTACTAGAAAGCGTTTATTAAGCTTGTTTCTTGATAATAGCTTCGGCGATGTTCGATGGCGCTTCAGCGTACTTGGCGAACTCCATGGAGTAGCTAGCACGACCTTGAGACATGGAACGCACATCAGTAGCGTAGCCAAACATCTCGCCCAGCGGAACTTCAGCACGAATCACCTTACCGGATACAGTATCTTCCATACCCTGGATCAGGCCGCGACGACGGTTCAGGTCACCCATTACGTCGCCCATGTAGTCTTCAGGCGTTACCACCTCGACCTTCATGATTGGCTCAAGCAGAACAGCACCACCCTTCTGGGTCAACTGCTTAGTCGCCATCGAAGCAGCGATTTTGAACGCCATTTCGTTGGAGTCGACGTCATGATAAGAGCCGTCGAATACAGTTGCTTTCAGGCCAAGCAGCGGATAACCGGCAACGATACCGTTTTTCATCTGCTCTTCGATGCCCTTCTGAATAGCAGGGATGTATTCTTTCGGAATCACACCACCTACTACCTCACTGGTAAATTCGAGACCTTCCTGACCTTCATCAGCCGGGGCGAAACGAATCCAGCAGTGACCGAACTGACCACGACCACCGGACTGGCGAACGAACTTACCTTCGATTTCGCACTTGTTCCGGATAGTTTCACGGTAGGCTACCTGAGGCTTGCCGATGTTAGCCTCAACACCAAACTCGCGCTTCATACGATCAACCAGAATATCCAGGTGCAGCTCACCCATACCGGAAATAATGGTTTGACCAGACTCTTCGTCGGTCTTAACTCGGAAAGACGGGTCTTCCTGGGCCAGCTTGCCCAATGCAATACCCATTTTCTCCTGGTCAGCCTTGGTCTTCGGCTCAACCGCAACCGAGATTACCGGCTCAGGGAAGTCCATACGCTCAAGGATAATCGGCTTTTCTAGCGAGCAAAGAGTATCGCCCGTAGTAACATCCTTCATACCAATCAGAGCAGCAATGTCACCTGCACGAACTTCCTTGATCTCTTCACGGGTGTTCGCGTGCATCTGCACCATACGACCCACACGCTCTTTCTTACCCTTCACAGAGTTCAGAACCGAATCACCTGAATTCAGAACACCAGAATAAACGCGCGCAAAAGTCAGCGTACCTACAAACGGGTCGGTGGCAATCTTGAACGCTAGAGCAGAGAAGGGCTCTTCGTCATTAGCATGACGCTCATCTTCCTGCTCCTCGTTGTCCGGATGGACACCTTTGATCGCAGGAATTTCTGTCGGAGCCGGCAGGAAGTCAATCACGGCATCAAGAACCAGTGGAACGCCCTTGTTCTTGAAGGAGGAACCACACACAGCCGGAACGATTTCGCATGCGATAGTACGCTGACGCAGGCCAGCCTTGATCTCTTCGATCGACAGCTCACCTTCTTCCAGGTACTTGTTCATCAGCTCTTCGTTAGCTTCAGCTGCTGCTTCAACCATGTTGGAGCGCCACTCATCAGCCAAGTCCTGAAGCTCTGCAGGAATTTCTTCCTCGCGATAGGTCATGCCCTGGTCATCATCGTTCCAGAAGATCGCTTTCATCTTCAGAAGGTCAATCTGACCCTGAAAGTTATCTTCAGCACCGATAGCCAGCTGAACCGGGACAGGTGTATGACCTAGACGCTTTTTGATCTGCTCAACAACACGCAGGAAGTTGGCACCAGCGCGGTCCATCTTGTTGACATAGACAATACGCGGAACACCGTACTTGTTAGCCTGACGCCATACAGTTTCAGACTGAGGCTCAACACCCGAAGTACCGCAGAAAACAACAACAGCACCGTCCAGCACACGTAAGGAACGCTCAACTTCAATAGTGAAGTCAACGTGACCAGGGGTATCAATGATGTTTACACGGTACTTGTCATACTGCTTAGTGGAGCCGGACCAGAACGCTGTGGTAGCAGCAGAAGTAATGGTAATACCACGCTCCTGCTCCTGAACCATCCAGTCCATGGTAGCTGCGCCGTCATGAACCTCACCCATCTTATGGTTCACGCCGGTGTAGAACAGAATACGCTCCGTGGTAGTCGTTTTACCTGCGTCCACGTGGGCGCAGATACCGATATTACGGTAGCGATTAATTGAGGTAGTACGAGCCACGATAAGGTCCTCGCTTGATTAGAAGCGGTAGTGCGAGAAGGCCTTGTTGGCCTCTGCCATGCGATGCACGTCTTCGCGCTTCTTGACTGCGGCGCCCTTGCCTTCGAATGCATCCATGAGCTCTCCCGCCAGCCGCAGAGCCATGGACTTCTCACCACGCTTACGCGCAGAGTCCACAAGCCAGCGCATGGCCAGAGCGTTACGACGGGACGGACGAACTTCGACCGGCACCTGGTAGGTAGCACCGCCTACACGGCGGGACTTCACTTCGACCAGCGGAGCGATGGCGTCGAGCGCTTTTTCGAAAACTTCCAGGGGGTCGGCATTCTTGGAACGCTCTTTGACCTTGTCCAGAGCACCATAAACGATACGCTCAGCAACGGCTTTCTTGCCGCTTTCCATTACGTGGTTCATGAACTTGGCCAGGATCTGGCTTCCGTATTTTGGATCGTCAAGTATTTCGCGCTTGGCCGCTACACGACGTCTTGGCATTGATAAGCCCTCAAAACGGTCTTCAGGTTAGCTCAGGACTGTAACAAGCAGGTTACGCCTGACCTTACTCTTATCGACTCGAACAAAAAGAATAGATTACTTCGGACGCTTCGCGCCGTACTTAGAACGACCCTGCTTACGGTCTTTAACACCAGAGGTGTCCAGAGAGCCGCGTACAGTGTGGTAGCGCACACCCGGAAGGTCCTTTACACGACCGCCACGGATCAGTACCACGCTGTGCTCTTGCAGGTTGTGACCTTCACCACCAATGTAGGAAGTCACTTCGAAGCCGTTTGTCAAACGTACACGGCATACTTTACGCAGTGCCGAGTTAGGCTTCTTAGGGGTAGTTGTATATACGCGGGTGCAAACACCACGACGTTGCGGGCAGTTTTGCAGCGCAGGCACGTCGCTCTTTTCGACGAGACGCTTGCGCGGCTTACGCACCAGCTGGTTGATAGTTGCCATCTATAGCTCCACTGATTGTCTTACGACACAAACGAAATGGCAGGACCATGGGCCCTGCCAATTTTCGGGGTACGAAAGTCTAAAGAGGTTCTCCCGTACCGTCAATACGAAGCCCTGACCACTCGGCCAAGGCTTCGTTTGATTTACTGCTTAGCTACCACTTGAGTTCAACGCTTCGGTCAGCGCAGCTTCCGCCTCGCTCGCACTCACACGCTGAGGCTTGCCAATCTCCCGTTGACGCTTGCGCTCGCTGTGATAAGCCAGACCAGTACCCGCCGGAATCAGACGACCCACAACAACGTTCTCCTTCAGGCCACGCAGGAAGTCACGCTTACCTGTTACCGCCGCCTCAGTAAGAACGCGCGTTGTCTCCTGGAAGGAAGCTGCCGAAATAAAGGACTCCGTTGACAAGGATGCCTTCGTGATACCCAGCAGCACACGCTCGTACTTGGAAATGAACTTATCTTCTGCAACCAGGCGCTCATTTTCTTCCAGCACCTGGGTCAGCTCCATCTGATCACCCTTGATGAAGCTTGAATCACCAACTTCACTTACCTCCACCTTGCGCAGCATCTGGCGCAGGATGGTCTCAATGTGCTTGTCGTTGATCTTCACGCCTTGCAGACGATATACATCCTGAATTTCGTTCACGATGTATTTCGCCAGCGCACTTACGCCTAACAACCGAAGGATGTCATGCGGATTGCTTGGGCCATCGGAGATAACCTCACCGCGACTCACCTGCTCGCCCTCAAAGACGTTAAGGTGACGCCACTTAGGAATTAGCTCCTCGTACGGCTCACTACCGTCGGTAGGCGTAATTACCAAACGACGCTTGCCTTTTGTTTCCTTACCAAAAGAAATCGTACCGCTGATTTCCGCAAGAATAGCCGGCTCTTTTGGACGACGCGCTTCGAACAGGTCAGCCACACGCGGCAGACCACCCGTAATATCTCGGGTCTTCGATGTTTCCTGCGGGATACGTGCAATGACATCACCCACATGAACCTTGGCACCATCGTTCAGGTTAACCAATGCATTGGGCGGCAGGAAGTACTGGGCCGGTACGTCAGTACCTGGCAACAGTAAGTCGCGACCATTTGCATCAATCAACTTTACAGCCGGACGAATGTCTTTACCGGAGCTTGGACGATCTTTGATATCCAATACTTCGATATTGGTCAAACCTGTCAACTCATCGGTCTGACGCTTGATCGTGATACCTTCTTCCATGCCGACAAAGGCTACGGTACCGTCCATCTCGGTTACGATCGGGTGGGTATGCGGATCCCACTTGGCCACCACAGCACCCGGCTCAACCTTGTCACCTTCCTTGACAGAGATTACTGCACCGTACGGCAGACGATAGCGCTCACGTTCACGACCAAAGTCATCCGCAATAGCTAGCTCACCGGAACGGGATACAGCAACCAACGCACCGTCAGCGCGTTCAACGTGTTTCAGGTTATGCAGACGGATGGTACCGCCGTTCTTCACCTGAACATTGTCCGCTGCGGATGTACGGCTGGCCGCGCCACCAATGTGGAACGTACGCATGGTCAGCTGTGTACCAGGCTCACCGATCGACTGAGCAGCAATAACACCAACCGCCTCACCGATATTAACCTGATGTCCGCGAGCCAGATCACGGCCGTAGCACTTGGCACAGATACCATGACGTGTTTCACAGGTAATTGGAGAGCGAACCACTACCTCGTCTACGCTATTCAGCTCGAGGAACTCAACCCAACGCTCATCTACCAGAGTGCCTGCAGGAACAATGACTTCGTCATCCGCACCGGGCTTGAAGACATCACGTGCAATGGTCCGACCAAGGACGCGCTCGCCCAACGGCTCGACCACGTCGCCACCTTCGATGTGCGGCGTCATAACCAGGCCATGCTCGGTACCACAGTCGACTTCGGTTACAACCAAGTCTTGCGCAACGTCAACCAGACGGCGAGTCAGGTAACCTGAGTTCGCAGTTTTCAAGGCGGTATCCGCCAAGCCTTTACGTGCACCGTGCGTGGAAATGAAGTACTGGAGTACGTTCAGACCTTCACGGAAGTTCGCAGTAATAGGCGTCTCGATGATGGAGCCATCAGGCTTGGCCATCAAACCACGCATACCGGCTAACTGACGAATCTGTGCAGCGGAGCCCCGCGCACCTGAGTCAGCCATCATATACATGGAGTTAAATGACTCCTGATCAACTTCCTTACCCTCACGATCGATCACCTTCTCCTTCGAGAGATTGGTCATCATCGCCTTGGATACTTCGTCGTTAGCCTTCGACCAAAGGTCGATCACCTTGTTGTACTTCTCACCCTGAGTAACCAGACCAGAGGCATACTGGCTTTCGATCTCTTTTACTTCAGACGTAGCGGCATCAATGATACGAGCCTTCTCGTCTGGAATAACGAAGTCGTTCACGCCAATGGAAACGCCCGACAAGGTCGAATAGGCGAAACCGGTGTACATGAGTTGGTCTGCAAAAATGACGGTATCCTTTAGACCTACCACGCGATAGCAATGGTTGATCAGTTTGGAGATCGCCTTTTTCTTCATCGACTGGTTTACGACATCGAACGGCAAACCGGCAGGAACAACCTGGAATAGCAAGGCACGACCTACTGTCGTATCAACGATACGGGTGTTGCTAACGACAGAGCCGTCCTTCTGCTTCACCTTTTCATTGATACGAACCTTGATCTTGGCATGCAGCGCAGCTTCGCCAGCGCGGAATACGCGATCGACTTCCTGCAGGTCAGCAAATACACGACCTTCACCCTTGGCGTTCACCGCCTCGCGCGTCATGTAATAAAGGCCCAGCACCACGTCCTGCGACGGCACGATAATCGGCTCACCATTAGCAGGCGACAGGATGTTGTTGGTCGACATCATCAATGCGCGAGCTTCCAGCTGAGCTTCCAGTGTCAGCGGCACGTGGACAGCCATCTGGTCACCATCGAAGTCAGCGTTATAAGCCGCACACACCAATGGGTGCAACTGAATCGCCTTGCCTTCAATGAGCACAGGCTCGAACGCCTGAATACCCAAACGGTGCAACGTCGGAGCACGGTTCAGCAATACAGGGTGTTCGCGAATGACTTCGGCGAGAACGTCCCAGACCTCAGGCAGCTCACGCTCAACCATTTTCTTGGCGGCCTTGATGGTAGTCGCCATACCGCGAGCTTCCAGCTTGCCAAAGATGAATGGCTTGAATAGCTCCAACGCCATTTTCTTGGGCAGACCGCACTGATGCAGACGCAAGGTCGGACCTACGGTAATAACCGAACGGCCTGAATAATCCACGCGCTTACCCAGCAGGTTTTGACGGAAGCGGCCCTGCTTACCCTTGATCATATCAGCCAGCGATTTCAGCGGACGCTTGTTAGAGCCCGTGATTGCGCGACCGCGACGGCCATTATCCAGCAGTGCATCAACCGCCTCCTGCAGCATCCGCTTTTCGTTACGCACGATAATATCGGGCGCAGACAGATCAAGCAGGCGCTTCAGTCGGTTATTACGGTTGATAACGCGACGATAAAGGTCGTTTAGATCAGACGTTGCAAAACGGCCGCCATCCAGCGGAACTAGCGGACGCAGATCTGGAGGCAGAACGGGCAGCACCGTCATGACCATCCATTCAGGCTTATTGCCAGAGCCCTGGAAGGCTTCCATCAGCTTTAAGCGCTTGGATAGCTTCTTGATCTTGGTTTCAGAATTGGTTTGCGGAATTTCTTCGCGCAGGCGGCCAATTTCGTGCTCCAGATCAATGCCGCCCAGCAATTCGAAAACCGCTTCGGCGCCCATGCGGGCGTCAAAATCGTCACCGAACTCTTCAAGAGCTTCAAAGTACTGCTCGTCATTGAGCAGCTGATATTTTTCAAGCGTGGTCATGCCCGGATCGATGACAACGTAGCTCTCGAAATAGAGCACTCGCTCGATATCCCGCAGAGTCATGTCCAGCAGCAGGCCGATACGGGACGGCAGTGACTTCAGAAACCAAATGTGTGCAACTGGGGACGCCAGCTCAATATGACCCATGCGCTCACGACGCACTTTGGCCAGCGCAACTTCTACACCACACTTTTCACAAATAACGCCACGGTGCTTAAGGCGCTTGTACTTTCCGCACAGGCACTCGTAGTCCTTTACTGGACCAAAGATCTTGGCACAGAAAAGACCATCACGCTCAGGCTTGAACGTACGGTAATTGATGGTCTCGGGCTTCTTCACTTCGCCAAAGGACCAGGAACGGATCATCTCGGGCGAGGCCAGACCGATACGAATGGCATCGAACTCTTCGAGTTGACCCTGGTTTTTCAACAGATTCAGCAAGTCTTTCAAGGCCTTTCCTCCTCACGGACCAGGCATGACCGCCTTGACGGCCATGCCTTCTTGGCGTCGCGTGTTATTCGGTTTCCAATTCGATATCGATACCGAGCGAGCGAATTTCCTTGATCAGTACGTTGAAGGACTCCGGCATACCGGCCTCCATACGATGATCTCCGTCCACGATGTTCTTGTACATCTTGGTCCGGCCATTCACATCGTCCGACTTGACCGTCAGCATCTCCTGAAGGGTGTAGGCGGCACCATAAGCTTCCAGCGCCCAGACCTCCATCTCTCCGAAACGCTGTCCACCGAACTGCGCCTTACCACCCAGCGGCTGCTGAGTAACCAGGCTATACGATCCTGTGGAACGGGCATGCATCTTGTCATCGACCAGGTGGTTGAGCTTCAGCATATACATGTAGCCGACAGTAACCGGACGCTCGAACTGATTACCGGTACGGCCGTCAAACAGGCACATCTGACCACTTTCGGGCAGATCAGCCAGCTTCAGCATAGCCTTGATTTCACGTTCCTTAGCACCATCGAAGACCGGCGTAGCCATCGGCACGCCACCACGCAGGTTTTTAGCCAAACGCAACACTTCTTCGTCGCTCAGCTCATCCAGGTTTTCCTGGCGGCCACCGATCTCGTTATAGAGCTCATGCAGGAAACTACGCAGCTCAGCTACTTTGCGTTGCTCTTCAAGCATGCGATTGATCTTCTCGCCCAACCCCTTGGCAGCAAGGCCTAGGTGCGTTTCAAGAATCTGACCAACGTTCATCCGTGACGGAACACCCAGCGGGTTCAATACGATGTCAACCGGAGTACCCGTCTCATCGTAAGGCATGTCTTCAACCGGCATGATGACCGATACCACACCCTTGTTACCGTGACGACCTGCCATCTTGTCACCAGGCTGGATACGGCGACGGATTGCCAGGTAAACCTTCACGATCTTAAGCACGCCAGGTGCCAGGTCATCGCCTTGCTGCAGCTTGCGCTTCTTGTCCTCGAACTTGTCGTCCAAGAGCTGACGGCGATCGGATAGATAGGCTTGAGCCTTTTCCAACTGCTCGTTTTGCGCATCTTCTGCCATACGCAGCTTGAACCACTGGCCACGCTCCAGACCATCCAGGTATTCGTCAGTAATGACAGAACCTTTTTTGACATTCGGTCCGCCATCCGCAACCTGACCTACAAGTGCCTGACGGAGACGCTCGAAGGTGGCACCTTCAACGATACGGAACTCCTCGTTGAGGTCTTTGCGAATCTCGTCGAGCTGGGACTTCTCGATTGCCAGTGCACGAGAGTCACGCTCTACCCCATCACGGGTAAAGACTTGTACATCAATGACCGTACCCTTAGTACCCGTTGGTACCCGCAGGGAAGTATCCTTAACATCGGACGCCTTTTCGCCGAAGATGGCACGTAGCAGCTTTTCTTCTGGAGTCAGCTGGGTTTCACCTTTCGGCGTTACCTTACCGACCAGAATGTCACCTGCTTGTACCTCGGCACCAACGTAAACAATACCGGCTTCATCAAGCTTGTTAAGCGCTGCCTCACCTACGTTCGGGATATCAGAAGTGATTTCTTCTGGGCCAAGCTTTGTATCACGAGCCACACAGGTCAACTCCTGAATGTGGATCGTAGTAAAGCGGTCTTCCTGCACAACGCGCTCAGACAACAGGATCGAGTCTTCGAAGTTGAAGCCGTTCCAGGTCATAAACGCAACGCGCATATTCTGACCCAGTGCCAGCTCACCCATATCGGTAGACGGGCCATCAGCCAGAATGTCGCCACGCGCAATGACGTCACCCTTATTTACCAGCGGACGCTGGTTAATGCAGGTGTTCTGGTTGGAGCGGGTATATTTGGTCAGGTTGTAGATATCTACACCCGCCTCGCCCGTTTCAACTTCGGCATTAGCAACGCGTACCACGATACGGCTTGCGTCAACGGAGTCGATCACACCGCCTCGACGTGCCACAACACAAACACCAGAGTCGCGTGCTACGTTACGCTCCATACCTGTTCCGACTAGCGGCTTGTCCGAACGCAGAGTCGGGACAGCCTGACGCTGCATGTTCGAACCCATAAGGGCACGGTTCGCATCATCGTGCTCGAGGAAAGGAATCAGCGAAGCAGCAACGGAAACCACCTGCTTGGGTGACACATCCATCAGAGTTACGTCTTCCGGGCTCTTAACCGTGAATTCGTTCTGATGGCGTACCGCTACAAGCTCATCGACCAGTCGGTTATTTTCGTCCAGAGCCGCAGAGGCCTGAGCGATGACATGATTGGCTTCTTCGATCGCTGACAGGAACACAATCTCATCAGAGGCCACGGCATCCTTGACTACGCGATAAGGACTTTCCAGGAAACCATACTGGTTCGTGCGTGCATAGGTTGCCAGCGAGTTGATCAGACCAATGTTCGGGCCTTCTGGTGTCTCAATCGGACATACGCGACCGTAATGAGTCGGGTGAACGTCACGAACCTCAAAGCCCGCACGCTCCCGTGTTAAACCACCCGGGCCGAGTGCTGAGACACGACGCTTGTGCGTGATCTCAGAAAGCGGGTTGTTCTGGTCCATGAACTGAGACAACTGGCTCGATCCGAAAAACTCCTTGATCGCAGCAGCCACCGGCTTTGCATTGATCAGGTCTTGCGGCATCAGTCCTTCACTTTCGGCCATCGATAGACGTTCCTTGACCGCGCGCTCAACACGCACCAGGCCAACACGGAACTGATTTTCAGCCATCTCACCTACGCAACGTACACGGCGGTTACCTAAGTGATCGATATCATCGACGATACCTTTACCGTTCCGAATATCTACCAGCGTTCTGAGCACGTCAACGATGTCTTCGCGGCTCAGTACACCCTGGCCTTCGATTTCGTCACGGCCGATACGACGGTTGAACTTCATACGGCCAACGGCAGATAGATCGTAACGCTCGGCGCTGAAGAACAGGTTGTTAAATAGTGTCTCGGCAGCTTCCTTGGTTGGAGGCTCGCCTGGACGCATCATACGATAGATTTCAACCAATGCTTCGAGTTGATTGGTTGTGGAATCGATCTTCAGCGTATCGGAAACAAACGGACCACAGTCAATGTCGTTGGTGTACAACGTTTCGATGCGGACGACATTTGCCTTTGCAATTTTTGCCAGCATATCGAGGGTTAACTCGGTATTGCACTCGGCAATAATTTCACCAGTAGCAGGATGCACGATCGCCTTGGCAGTAGTACGGCCAATAACATAATCGAATGGCACTTCCAGCTCGGTAATACCTGATTTTTCAAGCTGATTGATATGGCGCGCAGTAACACGACGCCCCTGCTCTACAATCACCTTGCCTGCATTGTCCTTAATATCAAAGCTGGCAATTTCGCCACGCAGACGCTGCGGCACCAGTTCCAGATTCAAGGTTTCACCCTTGATGTGGAACACGTTGGTGTCGTAGAACATATCCAGCACTTCTTCAGTACCGTAACCAAGCGCGCGCAGTAGAACGGTCGCAGGTAGTTTGCGGCGACGGTCGATACGAACGAATACGCTGTCCTTGGGGTCGAACTCGAAGTCTAACCAAGAACCACGGTAAGGAATAATACGAGCGGAATACAGCAGCTTACCGGAGCTGTGGGTCTTACCACGGTCGTGATCGAAGAAGACACCAGGAGAACGGTGCAACTGGGAAACGATGACACGCTCGGTACCATTGATAATGAAGGTGCCGTTTTCTGTCATCAGGGGAATTTCCCCCATGTAAACTTCTTGCTCCTTGATGTCTTTGATCGCCTTGTTGGACGACTCACGATCAAAAATAATCAGGCGCACTTTTACTCGCAGCGGAACAGCAAATGTCACGCCGCGCAGAACACATTCTTTAACATCGAACGCCGGCTCGCCAAGGCGATAACCGACATATTCCAAGGCAGCATTGCCGGAATAACTGATAATCGGGAAAACGGACTTGAAGGCCGCGTGCAGACCGATATCGCGGAGCTGATCTTTGCCTGCGCCCGCCTGCAGGAATTCGCGATACGAATCCAGCTGGATAGCCAATAGATACGGCACGTCCATAACGTGCGGCAACTTGCTAAAGTCCTTGCGGATACGTTTTTTCTCAGTGTATGAGTAAGCCATCAGCGTTCCCCAGCTTGGTCACCTGCTTGTTTGGCCTCTCCGACGGGAGCAGCCGGAAAATCTTGCAAACGTTATCGTTTGCGCCATCACCTATGATGGCCTTCTTTATTTCTATTTGATCACAAGCCCGACCGGGCTGCATCGAAACAGAAAAAGGCCGGTGGCTATTGCCACCAGCCATCAGCCGAACTTTAACGCTCAGGCTGTAGACGCAATGTCTGAGCTTACTTGAGCTCGACCTTGGCGCCAGCTTCTTCCAGAGACTTCTTGGCAGCCTCGGCTTCCTCTTTGGAAACGCCCTCTTTAACAACGCCAGGAGCGCCGTCAACAACTGCCTTGGCTTCTTTCAGGCCCAGACCAGTCAGTTCACGAACGACCTTAATGACGTTCACTTTCTTGTCGCCAGCTTCGGTCAACATGATAGTGAATTCAGTCTGCTCTTCAGCAGCAGGAGCGGCAGCAGCCGGACCAGCAGCTACAGCGGCAGCAGCAGTTACACCGAACTTCTCTTCCATCGCCTTGATCAGTTCGACCACTTGCATGACGGACATTTCGGATACGGCGTTGATGATATCTTCGTTGGTCAGAGCCATGACTCTAATTCCTGTATCGTTTAGGGGCTTCGTAGCCACTAGAATTAAACAAAAAAGCGAGAAAGTAGATGCTTAGCCTTAGGCTGCAGCAGATTCTTTCTGGTCGCGAATAGCTGCCAGAGTACGAGCCAGCTTGCTGGTTGCGCCCTGGATAACGCTCATCAGCTGGGACACAGCTTCGTCGTAGGTTGGCAGAGTTGCCAGTACGTCGATCTGGTTAGCTGGGATCAGCTTGCCTTCAAACGCGGCCGCCTTGATCTCGAACTTGTCCTGACCCTTGGCGAATTCCTTGAAAATGCGAGCAGCAGCGCCCGGATGTTCAGTGGAAAAAGCAATCAGGGTCGGGCCTTTGAACGCGTCGTTCAGTACGTCAAATGAAGTACCTTCAACAGCGCGACGCAGCAGTGTGTTACGCACAACTTTCACGTAAACACCAGCCGCACGGGCCTCTTTACGGAGTCCGGTCATTGCACCTACTGTCACGCCACGGGCATCAGCCACGACAGCAGACAGGGCACTTTGGGCAGCCTCGTTGACTTCAGCGACGATAGCCTTCTTGTCTTCGAGTTTAATTGCCACGGGTTTTACTCCTGGATGTTACCGTATCGCCCAACCTAAGCCGGACGTCGTTTTGGTGTCTGACTCGGTAACCGAATCGGGAGCACCATCTGCGTAGGCTTAATTTAAGACTTTCGTCACCTACGGTCTTGGACAGCCCCCGCCAGGCAGGGACCCCAATAAGAGAGCGAAGCAGTGCTTCGCTCGAATCACTTAGGCTTCCAGGGAAGCCTGATCAATCTGCAGACCTGGGCCCATAGTGGTGCTCAGAGTCACGCGCTTGACATAAATACCTTTGGAAGTAGACGGCTTGAGTCTCTTCAGGTCAGCCAGCAGCGCTTCAACGTTCTGCTTGAGCTTAACGGGTTCGAAATCAACCTTGCCAACGGAGGCATGGATGATGCCGTTCTTGTCGGTACGGAAACGAACCTGACCGGCCTTTGCGTTCTTGACTGCAGTAGCAACGTCCGGAGTCACAGTGCCAACTTTGGGGTTAGGCATCAGACCACGAGGACCAAGGATCTGACCCAACTGACCTACTACGCGCATTGCATCTGGAGAAGCAATCACGACGTCATAGCTCAGATCGCCAGCTTTCATCTCGGCAGCCAAGTCGTCCATACCCACTTTTTCTGCACCAGCAGCCAGCGCTGCTTCAGCATTGGGGCCCTGAGTAAACACGGCTACACGGACGCTCTTGCCAGTACCGTTTGGCAGAACGGTAGCACCACGAACAACCTGGTCAGATTTACGAGGATCGACGCCCAGATTAACTGAAACGTCTACCGACTCTTTGAACTTGACAGTGGACAGCTGAGACAGAAGCGCAGCAGCCTCTTCAAAGCTGTACTGCTTGCCTGCTTCAATCTTGGCAGCAATAGCCTTTTGACGCTTAGTGAGCTTGGCCATTACACGCCCTCCACATTGAGGCCCATGCTACGAGCAGAGCCAGCGATAGTACGTACAGCTGCATCCATATCAGCAGCAGTCAGATCAGCATTCTTGGTCTTAGCAATCTCTTCAAGCTGAGCACGCGTTACGGTGCCTACTTTCTGAGAGTTAGGACGGCTAGAACCGCTCTGAATGCCCGCAGCCTTCTTCAGAAGAACAGAAGCAGGAGTACTCTTGGTCTCAAACGTGAAGCTACGGTCACTGTAAACGGTAATAATTACCGGAGTAGGCAGACCTGGTTCCATACCTTGGGTACGGGCGTTGAATGCCTTACAGAATTCCATGATGTTCACGCCATGCTGACCCAGCGCCGGACCTACTGGCGGGCTCGGGTTAGCTTGAGCCGCTTTAACTTGCAGCTTGATATAAGCTTGGATTTTCTTAGCCATTTGCTACTCCAATGACGGGTCTAACGCCTTAAGGCTCCCCGGTTTGATTCACCTTATCCCACTGACGACAAAACCCCGCAGCCTAAACTGCGGGGTATGGGACCAGGCATCAGTTAGACGACTTTTTCGACCTGACTGAATTCCAGCTCAACCGGCGTAGAACGTCCAAAAATCAGGACAGCCACTTGAATCCGGCTTTTTTCGTAATTCACTTCTTCCACAACACCATTGAAGTCAGCAAACGGACCATCGATAACACGAACAGTCTCACCTGGCTCAAACAATGTTTTCGGCTTGGGCTTATCGCTACTATCGGAAACACGACGAAGAATCGCCTCTGCCTCACGATCAGTAATCGGTGCTGGCTTATCAGCCGTTCCACCAATAAAACCCATAACCCGCGGGGTATCTTTAACGAGGTGCCATGTACCTTCGCTCATTTCCATCTGAACGAGCACATAACCTGGAAAGAATTTACGTTCGCTTTTGCGCTTCTGGCCATTACGCATCTCCACTACTTCTTCAGTGGGAACCAGAATATCACCGAACTCATCTTCCATTCCGGCAAGCTTGACGCGCTCAATCAAAGAGCGCATGACATGCTTCTCGTAACCCGAGTATGCATGCACTACGTACCAACGCTTAGCCACGGCGAACCCTTAACCTACGATCATGGAAACAAGCCATCCGAGCAGGGAATCTAATCCCCATAGCAGCAGCGCCATGACCAGCACTACTGCAACCACAATCAATGTGGTCTGAGCTGTCTCTTGCCTACTAGGCCAGACAACCTTACGAATCTCGGTGCGCGCCTCTTTGAGCAGCGTGAAAAACGCTTGCCCTTTGACAGTCTGTAATGCAACGAAAGCAGCTACAGCACCCAGAACCAGCAAACCGATAACGCGATACAGGATCGGCTGGGCTGAGTAGTAGTGGTTAGCAACAACACCTACTGCTACCAGCAAGACGACCACAAGCCACTTCATCGCATCGAAGCGTGACTCTTTGGCTTCCGCCTTGACGCTCATCAATTGAAATCCTGTCAGGAAATGCCAGATTAAATCTGGCAGGCCAGGAGGGAATCGAACCCCCAACCTGCGGTTTTGGAGACCGCCGCTCTGCCAATTGAGCTACTGGCCTGTAACTTAAATCAGGCCGGCTATTATGCCGGCCTAACAACCCAAGATCAAGAACTTATTCGACGATCTTGGCAACCACGCCGGCGCCTACGGTACGGCCGCCTTCGCGAATAGCGAAACGCAGACCTTCTTCCATGGCAATCGGAGCGATCAAGGTAACAACCATCTTGATGTTGTCGCCCGGCATTACCATCTCAACGCCTTCCGGCAGTTCGCAGTTACCAGTCACATCAGTAGTACGGAAGTAGAACTGAGGACGGTAGCCCTTGAAGAACGGAGTATGACGACCACCTTCTTCCTTGGACAGAACGTACACTTCGCACTCGAACTTAGTGTGCGGCTTGATGGTGCCCGGCTTGGCCAGAACCTGACCACGCTCAACGTCTTCACGCTTGGTACCACGCAGCAGGGCGCCAACGTTCTCACCTGCACGACCTTCGTCTAGCAGCTTACGGAACATCTCAACGCCGGTGCAGGTAGTTTTGGTCGTAGCTTTGATACCTACGATTTCAACTTCCTCACCCACCTTGACGATACCACGCTCAACACGGCCTGTTACTACAGTACCGCGACCAGAGATGGAGAATACGTCTTCGATCGGCATCAGGAACGGCTGGTCGATTGCACGAACTGGCTCAGGGATATAGGCATCCAGAGTTTCAACCAGCTTACGCACAGCAGAAACACCGATTTCGTTGTCGTCTTTGCCTTCCAGCGCCATCAGCGCGGAACCTACAACGATCGGAGTGTCGTCACCTGGGAAGTCATAGGTGTTCAGCAGATCGCGAACTTCCATTTCTACCAGCTCGAGCAGCTCAGCGTCGTCAACCATGTCAGCCTTGTTCAGGAACACGACAATGTAAGGAACGCCTACCTGACGGGACAGCAGGATGTGCTCACGAGTCTGCGGCATGGGGCCGTCAGCTGCCGAGCAAACCAGGATCGCACCGTCCATCTGCGCAGCACCGGTGATCATGTTCTTCACATAGTCAGCGTGGCCAGGGCAGTCAACGTGAGCGTAGTGGCGAGTGGCCGAATCGTACTCAACGTGGGAAGTGTTAATGGTAATACCGCGCGCTTTTTCTTCCGGAGCGTTATCGATCTGGTCGAAGTTACGAGCAGAACCACCCCAAGTTTCAGAGCAAACCTTGGTCAGTGCTGCAGTCAGCGTTGTCTTACCATGGTCGACGTGGCCGATGGTGCCGACGTTGACGTGCGGTTTGTTACGTTCAAATTTTTCTTTAGCCATCGACACTCTCTCCCATCAAGAATTGAGCAAGTAACGCCGCCATAAAATAAAGGCAGATATTCTCATATCTGCCCTTAATAATGGAGCTCATGAGCGGATTTGAACCGCTGACCTCACCCTTACCAAGGGTGTGCTCTACCAACTGAGCTACATGAGCAAACTACAACAAACTGGAGCGGGTAGCGGGAATCGAACCCGCATCATCAGCTTGGAAGGCTGAGGTTCTACCACTGAACTATACCCGCAGAGCCTGTAGCTCTTGCAATTTGGTGGAGGGAGAAGGATTCGAACCTTCGAAGTCGTAGACGTCAGATTTACAGTCTGATCCCTTTGGCCGCTCGGGAATCCCTCCAAAGGAGGCAGCATTCTATTTGTCTGCTGCCGTCGTGTCAAGGATTTTCTTACTTTTCCTCAACTTACGTTGCCTTGACCGCCAACCAGTGGACTTACATGTTCAAGGCGGGCGCATTTTATGCATTTAATTTTTCACATGCAATCATTAAATGCGGTTTTCTTAAATTTTTTCTTAAAAAACAAAGGGTCGCTTAAGCGACCCTTTGTTTTCAGCCTAACGATTATAACTGTGGACCAGCTGCCTTAATCGCTTCGGAGACGCCACTGAACTTTTTGAAGTTCTCGATGAACTTGCCTGCCAGCGCCTTGGCCGATTCATCATAGGCATTTTTATCTTCCCAAGTGTTACGCGGGTTGAGCAATGCAGTATCGACACCAGCTACGACCTTGGGAACATCAAGGTTGATAATGGGCAAATGCTCGGTTTCAACATCGACCAGCGCCCCACTTTGAATAGCGGCAATCACTGCTCGTGTCGTTGGGATATTGAAGCGCTTGCCTACACCGTAACCGCCCCCGGTCCACCCAGTGTTCACCAGGTAAACTTTGGAGCCGAACCCATTGATACGCTTGATGAGAAGCTCAGCGTACTCGGCCGCCGGACGCGGGAAGAAGGGTGCACCGAAACAGGTAGAGAAAGTGGATTTGATGCCAGCCCCCGATCCCATTTCAGTAGAACCCACCAGCGCAGTGTAACCCGAAAGAAAATGATAAGCCGTCTGCTCGTTATTAAGGATAGATACAGGAGGCAGCACACCCGTCAGATCGCAGGTGAGAAAGATTACTGCATTAGGCTCGCCACCGCGGTTCAGTTCCGCACGCTTTTCGATCAACTCACGAGGATAGGCCGCCCGGCTGTTCTGGGTCAGACTATCGTCCGAATAATCTGGCTGGCGCGACTGTGGATCAAGCACCACGTTTTCCAGCACAGCGCCGAACTGAATGGCTTTCCAGATGACAGGCTCATTCTTTTCGGACAGGTCGATACACTTAGCGTAGCAGCCGCCTTCTATATTAAAGACGGTGCCGACACCCCAGCCATGCTCATCGTCACCGATCAGGTAACGGCTTTCATCGGCAGATAGCGTCGTCTTACCTGTTCCCGACAGGCCAAAGAACAGCGTAACGTCGCCCTCTTCGCCCATGTTGGCCGCACAGTGCATAGGAAGTACATCATGCTCAGGCAGCAGGAAATTTTGCACCGAGAACATGGCCTTCTTCATTTCACCGGCATAACGCATGCCCGCGATTAATACCTTGCGAGCAGCAAAGTTAATGATGACGGTGCCATCGGAATTGGTTCCATCACGCTCCGGCTCGCAGACAAACCAAGGGGCGTTAAGGATTTCCCACTCCTGGCGGGACTGAGGGTTGTAACTTTCCGGATTGATGAACAGGCAACGGCCAAACAGGTTGTGCCAGGCGGTTTCCGTAGTCATCTTGACTGCAAGGTAGTGCTCTGGATCGGAGCCTACATGCACATGCGAAACGAAGTGATCCCGCTCACCTACATAGGTTGAAACGCGATCCCATAGCGCATCGAACTTTTCCGCTGGAAAAGGACGGTTGATAGAACCCCAATCGATGGCATCACGGGTAGACGACTCTTCAACAATGAAGCGGTCGGCTGGCGAGCGGCCGGTGCGATGTCCAGTCTTGACTACAAGAGAGCCATTGGCGGCTAACTCACCCTCGCCGCGCCGAAGCGCCTCTTCTACCAGCTGCGCGGCGCTAATATCGGTATAAACGTTGGCTTGCGTCATGTAGTTCCCCGTCGGCCCTCGGCCGGTCCTTTTGCGTTTTGTAGCTTAACCCGAGTTTGGCTACATAAAAAACGAAGTCGCGCGATTATGCCAGAAAGCCTATTCCTGAATGCAATGCTTAGTGACGGGTTTCTTGCGGTGTTTGGCTTCCACCGCCTGCAAAAATCTGCGCGACATCGGCAGCGTCGAACAGGTATCGCTGATTGCAGAACTGGCAGTCGATTTCTATCTGACCACCCTGCTCCTGCAATAGCAGTTCGACATCTTCCTGGCCCACAGAGACAAGCGCATTGGCAGAACGTTCCCTAGAACAGCCACAATGGAATTCGACGATTTGAGGATCAAAGACTCTGACGGTTTCTTCATGATAGAGGCGATGAAGTACCGTTTCGTTGGGTAACCCCAACAGTTCTTCTGCAGTCAGCGTATTGCCAAGGGTTGTAAGGTGCTCCCAGCTGGCGTCGCGCGACTCTTTGTCCTTGTGTTTGTCCGCTGGCAGCTGTTGGAGCAGGAGCCCACGAGCGCGCCGTCCATCGGCATTGAGCCAGAAGCGGGTAGGCAGCTGCTCGGACGTGGCGAAGTAGCCTGAAAGGCATTCAGCGAGCGTCTGGCCTTCGAGAGGAACGATCCCTTGATAACGCTGACCGTTGGTCGGATCGATCGTGATGGCAAGAATACCTTCGGGCATTAGATCTTTCAGCGCGGCATCAGGAGCGATGTCGTCGGCATTGTAGCGGGCGATACCGCGCACCTCTCGGGCGCTCGAGCACTCCACCATCAATAGAGGAATCGCACCGCTGGAGCGTGCCTGCAATACCAGCAGACCGTCGAACTTGAGCGTGCCGCACAGCAAGGCAGCTGCTGCAAGCATTTCACCCAACAGCTGCGCGACGGGTTCCGGATAGGGGTGTTTGGCAAGCACCTCTACATAGCTTCTTTCAAGCAATGCAAGTTCGCCGCGAACGTCGGTGTCTTCAAACAGGAAACGCTGTGTGTAATCGAATGGGGTCATGACAAAAGTACGCTTGAACAGGGAAAATGACAAAAGCGTGACAACACTCCCGTGCGGTCACGCTTTCTGTTTATTCATATGGATTCATTTCATTCTATGGACAATGCCACACTCTTCCAAGCCAAGTGGCAATGGCGAGCATTTCTAATCAGCCACCTCGTGGCGCTGCTGTTGATTATTCTCTGGCTTATCCCTTCCGTACGCACCACTCTTCTGGATCTGGATGCGCATCTCTTCCGTGCGCTGAACGCACCGCTGGAAAGCAATACGGTCTGGCTACACGTCTGGGCCGTTGCCAGCCTGAGGCCATTCGACATCGTTGTGGGCATCATTCTTCTCACACTTACGATACGTGGGAATTGGGTGTTCAAACCAGAGCAGGTCCGTAGCGCCTTCTTCGGCTTGCTTACGGTACTGCTAGCCTTGCTGCTGATCCGCAACCTGTTCACCAAGGCTATCGAAGCCGCCGGCCTGCAGCATGCCAGTCCATCCGACATGCTGACGTATGCCATTCACATGAGCGATTACTTCCAGTCCTGGGAAAGGGCCTGAGAGCTCAAGGATCGATCCGGCGCCAGCTTTCCGGGGGATCATGCTTCGGTTCTTCTGCTCTGGGGCCTCTTTCTAACGGCTTTTACGCGCAACCCATTACAACTTGTCGTCACTTGGCTACTGGTAATGCTTTTCATGATGCCGCGCCTGGTCGCCGGTGCTCACTGGGCTTCGGATGACTATATGGGCGGTATTGCCGTTGCACTACTGGCAATGGCCTGGGGGTTTTATACGCCGCTGGCCAATGCCGGTAGCCGCATGTTCCTTCGTTTAACTGCGCCGCTGTTTCGTGTAGCAGCTCATATTCCTGTTATCCGGCAGATGAGCCTGGTCAAGCACTACTGACTGCTCATCTAGTCATTGGCCCGAGAATCAGCGTCGCCCCGGAATCGATGAATCTGACGGCGCTGTTTCTTGGTTGGCCTTCCATCCGTTGCCAACCCAAGCGCTCCTGCCTTGCGCATGGCCGTAGCCCGCTCGCGACGCTCAAGACTTTCCTCTGTCTCCCGATACAGTAACTGGGCCTCGGGTGCTCCGCGACGCTGTTGAGACAGGGAGAGGACTATGACGGTCTTCTCATCGAACCCCTGACGAATCGTCAGCTCATCACCGACCTTGGGCTCTTTGCTGGGCTTACACCGCTCACCCCGACATTGAACCTTGCCTCCTTCTATAGCAGCCTTGGCCAGTGCTCGTGTCTTGAAGAACCGTGCAGCCCACAGCCACTTATCCAGGCGGACTTTTTCATCTATATCTTGAATAGACGTCATTAACGAAAACGCTCCGAATACTTATCAATTTTTGCCATTAGACCAGGGCTGGTTACGGGCATTCTAACGGTACGATCATGAAGACCTTCTTTCCTGAAGAATTAACCAACCCTATGCGCTGCCAAGGCTGCCACCAGAGTGAACCCCTTGGGTTCGATTTCGCCTTTGCCTATCAGCCTATTGTTGACGTAACCACTCGCAGTATCTTTGCTCACGAGGCGCTGGTCCGTGGCCCGGAAGGCCAGGGTGCGCTTTCAGTGCTTGAGCGGGTGGATGCGCATAACCGCTATCGTTTCGATCAGTTATGCCGCACCAAGGCGATTTCAGGCGCAGCAAAGCTTGGAATGAAGGAAAAACTTTCCATCAACTTTCTTCCAAATGCCGTCTATCGACCGGAGCTGTGCATTCGCAGCACACTGGAGGCGGCCAAACGGCATGACTTTCCGTTGAGCAATCTTATTTTTGAAACAGTTGAAAGCGAGCATATTGGTGATAGCCAGCATCTAACGCATATCCTGAAGGAATATCGGCAGTTCGGCTTCATGACGGCGATTGACGACTTTGGTGCCGGACATTCAGGCTTGAACCTGCTAGCCGCTTTTCAACCGGATCTGATCAAGCTGGATATGGCCTTGATTCGCAATATCGATCATGATCGAGTCCGGCAGGCCATTGTTCGAGCCGTCGTCTCCATGTGTACGGAGTTGAACATCCGGATCATTGCCGAAGGTATTGAAACCGCTGCCGAGCGTGATTGCCTGCGTGACATCGGTATCACGTTGATGCAGGGTTACTGGTTTGCCAAGCCTGCGTTCAATGCGCTGGCCTCCATCGATAAGCAGATATGGGGACACTGATCCCGACTTCAAGGATTACGCTTGGACACACTCGACGAGCTGGCCATTATCGGCCTACGTGAATGGGTCGCCCTGCCGGACCTGGGCGTAATCGGCCTGAGGGCCAAGATCGACACAGGTGCGAGCACTTCAGCCCTGCATGCAACGGAAGTTGTTCCTTTTGAGCGTAACGGTGAACGCTGGGTGCGTTTTACGGTCCATCTGGGCACACTGGTGCAGTCCCGGCACCGGCATTGCGAAGCGCCGTTGGTAGCCAAGAAGACCATACGAAGCTCCAATGGCCATGCTCAGAACCGCTATGTGATTCGAACCAATCTCGCCCTGGGTAATCGATCCTGGCCAGTGGAATTTACCCTGGCCTGCCGCAAGAGCATGCGTTACCGCATGCTTCTAGGCTCGAAAGCCTTGGTCGAGGGTGGCCTGATCGTGAATCCGGCCGTCAGCTATGCGCAAGACAAACCCATCCTATCCCTCTCTCCCGCTCCGGGTGCTGCATGAAAATCGCTGTGCTGTCGCGTAATCCTCGCCTGTATTCCACTCGTCGCCTGGTGGAAGCCGGGGAGCAACGTGGTCATCAGATGGTCGTGATCGATACGTTGCGCGCGTATATGAATATCGCAAGCCACAAACCGCAGATTCACTATAGAGGCAAGCCGCTCGAAGACTTCGATGCCGTGATTCCGCGAATTGGGGCATCGGTAACGTTTTATGGCTGCGCAGTGCTGCGGCAGTTCGAAATGATGGGCGTCTTTCCGCTCAATGAGTCCGTCGCCATCAGCCGAGCCCGAGACAAGCTGCGCTCCCTGCAGTTGATGTCACGCAAGGGTGTTGGCCTGCCGGTGACAGGGTTTGCGCACTCTCCAGATGATGTACCGGACCTTATCCGCATGGTGGGTGGTGCTCCGCTGGTCATCAAGCTGCTGGAGGGTACTCAGGGAATCGGCGTGGTGCTGTGTGAAACCGAAAAGGCTGCCGAGTCGGTACTGGAAGCCTTCATGGGACTCAAGCAGAACATCATGGTGCAGGAGTACATCCGCGAGGCAGGCGGTGCGGATATTCGCTGCTTTGTGGTGGGTGACAAGGTGATTGCCGCCATGAAACGCCAGGCCAAGCCCGGTGAGTTTCGCTCCAACCTGCATCGCGGCGGAACGGCAAGCCTGGTGAAAATTACGCCTGAAGAGCGTATGGCCGCCATTAGAGCCGCCAAGGTGCTGGGGCTGAATGTGGCCGGTGTCGATATTCTTCGCTCCAATCATGGTCCGCTGGTCATGGAGGTGAACTCTTCACCGGGCCTGGAAGGCATCGAGCAAACGACCAACCAGGACATTGCGGGCATGATCATCCAGTATCTGGAAAAGAACAGTGGCCCCAACCTGACACGTACCAAAGGCAAAGGCTAAGGGATGACAGGCAGCACGTCTCTTCTTGATGCCTCCAGCTTTGGAGGCAAGGTGGCGCTAATCGCACCAGCGGCGGCGATTGCCAACGATGCGCTGGAAACCACCTATGCTCGGCTGAGCGAAATGGGGGTTCCGTATGTTGCAGGCAAGCACGTACAAGCGCGTCATCGCTACCTCGCAGGCACAGTAGACCAGCGCCTGGCCGATATTTATGCGGCCTTTGAGAATCCAGAGATCAAGGCAGTCTGGTGTCTGCGGGGCGGTTATGGATGCGCTCAGCTTTTACCGTACCTTGATTGGGAGCGCATCAGGCGGGCTGGCCCTAAACCGCTGATTGGTTTCTCCGATATCTCGATCATGCTCAGTGCCTTTCATCGGCAAAGTCTGCCTGCGGTACATGGTCCAGTGGCTACGGCGTTGGCCAAACGATATGACGGTGAAGAACAGCTGCGTCATGAGGACTCGTTTCGCAGTCTCGATCGGCTGCTGAGAACGGCCGGAGGGCATCTGCCAGCCCAATCGGTCAATCACTCGCTCAAGTCCATACAAGGACCGCTGATTGGCGGCAACCTGACGGCACTGGCCAGTACCGAGGGCACCGGCTATGGACTGTATGCGCCTGACGACGCCATTCTGATCCTGGAGGATGTAGGTGAGCCGTACTATCGCATCGAGCGTAGCCTGTGGCAGCTATTGAACAGTATCGATAGCGCCAGGCTTGGCGCCGTATGCCTGGGCACCTTTACGGATTGCCCACGCAAGGGTGTGGCACACAGCCTTCAAGAGATTATTGCTGAATGGCTAGAGCCTTATGGTGTTCCGTTGTTCTCGGGTCTGCCTAGTGGACACGGCCCGGATAACCAGGCCTGGCCATATGGTCAGGAAGCCCGCCTCGATCATGACGGACTCCACTGGTAGCGTCAGATCAGCTGGCGGTACGAGGCAGCAGCAGACCTAGTGGCAACAGGACGCGTGCCTCGACTCCGCCACCTTCACGATTACGCAGCTCTACGCTGCCACCATGTTGGGCGGCAATACGCCTGACGATGGCCAGCCCCAGCCCGGTACCAGAGCCGGTACGCGCCCGGTTGCCGCGAATGAAGGGATTGAAAATTTCCTCTATCTCACTGGGATCAATGCCCGGTCCCTGGTCCAGAACGCTCAGCACAACATAGGGCGCTGTCGAATCTCCACCTACGTGAGCCCTGACCTCCACGGCGCCGCCTCCATGCTTGAACGCATTTTCCAGGAGGTTGGTCAGCATCCGCTTGATCGACACACGCCGCAAAGCCACGGGCGGCACATCGGTTTGGGAGAGACGGACCCGCTCCTCATTCTGGTTGTAAGGCGCCACGGTTTCCTGAATCAGGTCATTCAGGTTCGTTTCTTCTAAAGGCTCATCGCGTCCATCACGTATAAATGCCAGGAACTGATCGAGAATCAGGTTCATATCCTCGATATCGCGGACCATGTCCTCAGTCATCTCGTCCATTTCAGGCAGCAATTCGACTGAGAGGCGTAGACGGGTAAGCGGCGTGCGCAGGTCGTGGGACACGCCGGCCAGCATCAGCTCACGCTCGCGTCCAGCCTGCTCGACATCGTGAGCCATCTGATTGAAGGCATGATAGACCTCCATGATCTCGCTTGGCGCATCACTTTCCGGCAAGCGTACGCTATGCCCTTTACCCAGCTCGCGGGCGGCATAGACGAGCCGTTTGAGTGGTCGGTTCAGCTGGCCGACAAACACCCAGGCCACGGCAGTAGAAAACAGGCCAATCCCGAAGAACCAACCCAGCACACTCCAGATTCGCTGGCCTCGCAGGGGGTGAGCGTACAGCGGTATCTTGATCCAATCAGGCCCCAGCGATGGCGCCAGCACCCAAAGTGCAGGCCCCTGCTGTACACGAACCCTGACTTGAGTATCCGGCCCCAGCTCCTGCTGCATCTGGCGGTCGAAAATTTCACTGTAAGGCCAATGATACTCACCCGCTGGCACCGTTTCCGGCGATTCATAGTGCAGCCCGGATGCCTGAGCGACAGCGGGACGGTCATCCGGATCAGCGGCCCAGTAGGCCCGCAACGTCAGTGCAGCGCCATGACTGTATTGGCGATCAACCAATACATCTTCGTTGAGCAGCAGGTAAACCAGCGTCAGCGCCTTGGAAAACAGTACGGCAATCAGAACCAGCCAGAGCGAGCGTGCGAAGAAGCTTTGAGGGAACCAGGCAGGCGTTTTCATAGTAACCACACGTCATTGACGCTCCGAGCATATTGCCACCCTATAAAGACTTGCTTCATAGAAAAGGCATCGATTTTGTTGAGTGACTGAACAAAACGGCTTTTTAAATGCCTCACAGCCTCGTTTCGCTAAGAAACACTTTGATACATTTGCCCGACTCTTTTCAAAGACCTCCCACACTGGAGATATTTCGTGTCCGATATGTGCCATACCGGCTTGGACATTGGCTTTGCTTCCCTTAGTTACGCCCAGGTTATTTTCCTAGGTGTTGTGCAGGGTATCACCGAGCTCCTGCCAATTTCCTCTACTGCTCACATGCGTGTCGTTCCAGCCCTGTTAGGTTGGCAAGATCCTGGTTCCGCCTTTTCCGCTGCAATGCAGATGGCAGCTCTGGCAGCTGTCATCAGTTATTTCTGGCGTGACGTCAGCTCCGTTACCACCGGCAGCGTCAATGCAATTCGTCATAAGGACTACAACAGTCGCGCCTTTGTCCTGGCCATGGCAATCATTCTGGCGACAATCCCTATCTGTGTGGTCGGGCTTGCGCTTTCCCCTGTGCTCAATGCCTGCGACTCGCCTTTACGGGGCTTGAATGTCATTGGCTATGCCTGTCTGGGCATGGCGGCGTTGCTGGCCATTGCCGAGCTGACCTGCAAGCACAAGCGCGACATGAGTGAAATGCGCCTGCGTGACGCCCTGATTGTTGGAATTGCCCAGATTGGCGCGTTGATTCCAGGAGTATCCCGCTCCGGCTCGACATTGACTGCCGCCATGTTCCTCAACTTAAAGCGTGAAGAAGCAGCCCGCTTTTCTTTCCTGCTGGGCCTGCCCGCGATTGCCCTGGCTGGCTTGAAAGAACTGGTCGTTCTCTGGCATGCGTCCATCCCGGCAGAAGCCTGGTCGCTTCTGCTGGTAGGCATCCTGGTGGCAAGCCTTTCGGCGTTTGCTGCCATCTGGGGTCTGATGCGCTTTCTGGAACGCTTTTCGACCTGGATCTTCATTGTCTATCGAGCGCTGCTGGGCATCTTCCTGTTGGTAGGTGTTCACAACGGCTTGTTCGCCTGAAGGCGTCCTTGTGTGCCGGACTGTTACTTGTTGCCGTCCGGCACGAATACGTAGCCAACACCCCAAACCGTCTGGATATAGCGAGGCTTGGAGGGATCAGGCTCAATCATGCGGCGCAGACGGGAAATCTGTACATCGATCGACCGTTCTAGCGCATCCCACTCACGGCCACGTGCCAGGTTCATCAACTTGTCGCGGGTCAGCGGCTCGCGCGCATGCTGGACCAGTGCCTTGAGCACGGCAAATTCACCGGTGGTCAGCATATGCACTTCATCACCGCGTTTGAGTTCGCGGGTCGCCAGCGAAAGCTCATAATCACCAAAGGTTACGACGGCATCTTCGCTGCCCGGTGCGCCCGGAACCTGGGGTGCTTGCCGGCGCAGAACGGCCTTGATACGAGCCAGAAGTTCGCGAGGGTTGAAAGGCTTGGCCAGATAGTCATCGGCGCCCTGCTCAAGCCCCTGGATGCGACTGCCCTCATCGCCCTTGGCCGTCAGCATGATGATCGGGATCTGGTTGTTCTGCTCACGCAGACGGGCGCAGGCCGACATACCGTCTTCGCCCGGCATCATCAGATCCAGCACGACCAGATGGAAAAGCTCACGGGACATCAGGCGGTCCATCTGCTCGGTGCTTTCCACGGTACGCACACGGTAGCCCTGCTCGGCCAGGAAACGCTCGAGCAGGCGACGCAGACGAGCATCGTCATCTACGACCAGAATCTTTTCACCTTCCGTAACGGGGGTGGTGCTCATGTCAACTCCTTCAAATAGGGAAGTGGATTATGGCGCAGGCCTCGTCCGCAGAGGGACAGTCCATTGTTAGCAGATTTTTCCTGAGAATGGGGGATTAGCCTGCATAAGAAGTTGAAAGCACACACTTATCCTTGGCAAATTGCCGCAGCGCGTTGATACCCGACGGGTATAATGCAGCGCTTCAAGCCTGCCGGTCAGGCCCGCTTCTCTGGTTTTCAGGTGGTTTCATGGACAGTATCAACTCCCGCATCGCCGAAGAGCTCGGCGTCCGCCCACAACAGGTCGCCGCAGCCGTGGCGCTGCTTGATGAGGGATCGACGGTTCCTTTCATCGCCCGTTATAGAAAAGAAGTCACCGGCAGCCTTGACGATACGCACCTGCGTCATCTGGAAGAGCGTCTGCGCTACCTGCGCGAGCTGGAGGAGCGTCGCACGGCGATCCTGGCCAGCATCGACGAGCAAGGTAAACTCACGCCGGAGCTAGCCCGCGAGATCAAGCAGGCCGATACCAAGACCCGTCTTGAAGATCTTTATCTGCCCTATAAGCAGAAGCGTCGTACCAAAGGCCAGATTGCCTTGGAAGCTGGCCTTGGCCCGCTAGCGGATGCCCTGCTCAATGATCCAATGCTTTCTCCCGAGACCGAAGCCGCTGGCTATATAGATGCGGACAAAGGCGTCGCCGATGTAAAAGCGGCCCTGGAGGGTGCCAAATATATTCTGATGGAGCGTTTTGCCGAAGATGCCGACCTTTTGGAAAAGCTGCGCGCATTCCTGAAGCAGGAGGCGACACTTTCAGCTCGTCTGGTGACCGGGAAGGAGCAGGAAGGCGCCAAGTTCAGTGACTATTTCGAACATGACGAGCTTTTCAGGAATGTACCGTCCCACCGAGCCCTTGCGATCTTCCGCGGCCGTAACGAAGGCATCCTGAGTGCCTCGCTCAAGGTAGGCGATGAAGCACCTGGGACCATGCACCCTTGCGAGGTAATGATTGCCGAGCATTTCGAGGTGAAAAATCAGAATCGCGCAGCAGACAAATGGCTGGCGGAAGTCGTACGCTGGACCTGGAAGGTCAAGCTGTACACCTCACTGGAAACCGATCTGCTGGGCGAGCTGCGTGAAAAGGCTGAAGATGATGCCATCAGCGTATTCGCACGCAACCTGCATGATCTGTTACTGGCAGCACCTGCTGGCCCACGTGCCACGCTGGGTCTGGACCCAGGACTGCGGACGGGCGTGAAAGTCGCCGTGGTCGACTCAACCGGCAAGCTGCTGGCCACCGATACCGTGTATCCGCACGCCCCGAAAAACCAGTGGGACCAGACCATCGATACGCTGGCGAAGCTGTGTGCCAAGCATGGCGTCGACCTGATTGCCATTGGCAACGGCACGGCTAGCCGCGAGACCGACAAACTGGCGGGTGAGCTGATCAAGAAATACCCGGGCCTCAAGATGACCAAGATCATGGTCAGCGAAGCCGGCGCCTCGGTTTACTCGGCCTCCGAGCTCGCCGCCAAGGAATTTCCGGATTTGGATGTTTCTTTGCGTGGCGCTGTATCTATCGCTCGCCGCTTGCAGGATCCGCTGGCTGAGCTGGTCAAGATCGAGCCCAAGTCCATTGGCGTGGGCCAGTACCAGCATGATGTCTCACAACTCAAGCTGGCTCGTAGCCTGGATGCCGTGGTGGAAGACTGCGTAAACGCCGTGGGCGTAGACGTGAACACGGCTTCGGCGGCGCTGTTGGCCCGTATCTCCGGTCTGAACGCAACGCTGGCGCAGAATATCGTGGCCTACCGCGACCTGAATGGCGCCTTTAAGTCCCGTAATGAGCTGAAGAAAGTGAGTCGCCTGGGAGACAAGACATTCGAGCAGGCAGCAGGCTTCTTGCGGGTCATGAGCGGCAACAATCCGCTGGATGCCTCTGGCGTTCACCCGGAAGCCTACCCCGTCGTCGAGCGCATCGCCGCTGATACCGGCCGAGACATTCGATCCCTGATCGGAGACTCCAGCTTCCTAAAGCGCCTGGACCCGAAGAAGTTTACCGATGAAACCTTCGGCCTGCCGACCGTGACAGATATCCTGAGCGAGCTGGACAAGCCAGGGCGCGACCCGCGGCCCGAGTTCAAGACAGCGGAATTCCAGGAAGGTGTTGAATCCCTCAAGGATCTGAAGCCTGGCATGGTTCTCGAAGGCGTCGTGACCAACGTGACCAACTTTGGCGCGTTCGTCGATATTGGCGTCCATCAGGATGGCTTGGTCCACATCAGCGCCCTGTCCGAAAAGTTTGTCAAAGATCCGTACGAAGTGGTCAAGGCAGGCGATATCGTCAAGGTCAAGGTCATGGAAGTGGACATTCCCCGTAACCGTGTGGGTCTGTCCATGCGCATGAGCGATACGCCTGGTGAAAAGGTCGAAGGCCAACGTGGCGGGCAACCCCGCAGCGGTAAGCCTGGCAGCAACCCATCACGTGACCGTAATGCATCCAATAACGAAAGCAAGCCTGCTGCCAGCGGTGCCATGGCAGCACTGTTTGCCAATGCTAAACAATTGAGGAAGTAACATGAGCCAGTCCGTGGCAGGTAATGACAGTGCGTTCAGCCAGCTGCTGGGGATGCGTATCCTCAAAGCCGAGCGGGGAGAATCCGAAGTCCGGATGAGCATGCAGGACAAGCTGCTCAATCTGCACGGCAAGATGCATGGTGGCGCGTTGTTCTCGCTGATCGATACAGCGCTTGGGCAGGCGAGCCACAGCCTGTTCGAGGGCAAGCCGGGCAGCGTGACCCTGGAGTGCAAGGTCAACTACATTCGGGGCGTCAGCGACGGTGAAATCGTCTGCCGCGCCAAGGTGATCCATCCCGGGCGCAAGACGCACGTCATCGAAGCAGAAGTGCATCAGAACGACAAACTGGTGGCTAAAGCCCAGGCAACGTTCGCCTGCCTGTAATGCGTTCGCCCGGCGTGCTCTGCGCCGGGCTTTTACCCTGCCACAACGGCGATCGTACCCGCGGTGCACTTCGTCCACTTTCGGATGCAACCGCGGTAGGCCTATTGAAGTCTATTCGACAGACTTGTACACCGGCTCACTCATCCCCATAGTGGGGCCACTGTCGAGTGAAGGAAAACATCTTGAGCGATATCTTGACCCGCCGCCTGGCCCTGCTCGGCGATTCTGCCCATCTGTCGCTGTTGACTGAGTGTCAGCACGGCATCGAACGTGAAACCCTGCGTGTGGACGAGCACGGCCAATTGGCTCAGACACCTCATCCGGCAGCCCTGGGCTCGGCTCTGACTCACCCTCAGATCACGACGGACTACTCCGAAGCCCTGCTTGAATTCATTACTCCCACGGCGCATGACCCTGCCAAGGTGCTTGAGCAGCTCGACATCATTCACCGCTTCGCTACGCGACAGCTTGACGGTGAGCTCCTGTGGAGCCCGTCGATGCCGTGTCCGCTACCGGAGGAAGAGCAGATTCCGATTGCCCATTATGGCGATTCCCATATCGGCAAGCTCAAGCATGTCTACCGCCGCGGGCTGGCCGTGCGCTACGGTCGGACCATGCAGTGCATCGCTGGTATCCATTACAACTTTTCGCTGCCGGAAACGCTCTGGCCCTTATTACGCCAGGCCGAAGGCGATACCCGTAGCGATCGTGACTACCAATCCTCCCGCTATATTGCGCTGATCCGTAACTTCCGCCGTTACAGCTGGATGCTGATGTACCTGTTCGGTGCCTCTCCTGCGCTGGATGTCGGATTCATGCGTGCCCGCCCGCATCAGTTGGAGACCTTTGATGCCGACACGCTGTACCTGCCGTACGCGACCAGTCTGCGCATGAGCGACCTGGGCTATCAGAGCGAGGCGCAAGCCAGCCTGACGCCGTGTTACAACGACCTGCAGAGCTACACGGAGAGCCTGCGCAAGGCAGTGGCGACGCCCTACCCGCCTTACGCTGAAATCGGCACTCACCGCGATGGTGAATGGGTGCAGCTCAACACCAATATCCTGCAAATTGAAAACGAGTATTACTCGAATATCCGGCCCAAGCGGGTTACCCGTACGGGCGAGCGCCCCGTTCAGGCACTGATTGCCCGGGGCGTGCAGTACATCGAAGTCCGGTGCCTAGATATTAACCCGTTCCTGCCATTGGGTATCGACGTGATGGAGTCACGTTTCCTGGATGCGTTCCTGCTGTTCTGCGCACTTGAGGAAAGTCCGCCGCTGAACGGCGAGTGTGGCGAATGTACGCAGAACTTTACCAAGGTTGTGAAGGAGGGCCGCAAGCCAGGCTTGTTCCTACAACGCCAGGGCGCCCCGATTTCGATGTTGGACTGGGCCGAGCGGCTGCTGGGCTGCATTGATCGCTGTGCCAAACTGCTGGATACCGCCTACGGTGGCAGCGCCTACCATGCATCAGTCGAAGAGCAGCGCCACAAGTTTATCAACCCGGCCCTGACGCCTTCGGCTCAAGTCCTGGCTGAAATGCGCGAGCATGGCGAAAGCTTTGCCGAATTCTCTCTGCGGCAGAGCAAGGTCCATGCTGACTACTTCCGCCAGGCGGAGCTAAGCCCCGAACAGCAGGCCCTTTTCGAACGGATGGCAGAACAGTCATTGAAGGACCAAGAAGAACTGGAGACTGCCGACCAAGGCGACTTCGATACTTTTGCAGCGGCCTACCAAGCCAGCATCCTCGGCACGCTGAGCGTGTAGCGTTCGGGCTCTGGCCGGGCTATCCGGCCAGAATCACCTATAGCGCTTTTTCAAAGATCTTTGAGTTGCGCTGATAGTTGTACAGCGATGCACGAGCACTGGGCAGTCGATCGACGCTGCTGGGCTCAAAGCCTCGCTCGCGAAACCAGTGAGCCGTGCGGGTCGTCAGGACGAACAGGGTCTTGATGCCCTGAGCGCGGGCCCTCTGCTCGATGCGTTCCAGCAACTCGTCCCCCCGCCCACCATGTCGATAGTCGGGATTGACCGCCAGACAGGCCAGCTCGCCTGCGTTTGAATCAGCGATCGGATACAGCGCGGCACAGGCGATAATGAGCCCTTCCCGCTCGACGATACTGAACTTGTCGATCTCACGCTCCAGCACTTCCCGCGAGCGGCGTACCAGAATCCCCTGTTCTTCCAGCGGACGGATCAGTTCGATCAGACCGCCCACATCGCCAATATCCGCCTCGCGAATGGACTCGAACTGCTCCTGCGCCACCAGCGTGCCGCTACCGCTGCGGGTAAAGAGCTCGTTGAGCAGTGCGCCATCCTCGGCGTAGCTCACGATATGCGTGCGGCGCACCCCACCCCGGCAGGCCTGAGCGGCCGCATCCAGCAGCTCCGCCTGGTAGTTGCCACTGCCAAGCCGCTCCAGATGCGGCGGCACTTGTTGAGGACGTAGCTCACGGATCAGGTTGCCTTCGGCATCCAGCAGACCTTGCTCGGCACTGTAGAGCACCAGCTTGTCGGCGGCCAGATCGACAGCGGCACGGGTCGCAACGTCTTCACAGGCAATATTAAAAATCTCCCCGGTGGGCGAATACCCCAGCGGTGACAGCAGCACAATAGTGCGCTCATCCAGAAGACGACTGATGCCCTTGCGGTCGATGCGGCGGACCTCACCGGTATGGTGAAAATCGACACCGTCATGGATACCGTAGGGTCGCGCGGTGACGAGGTTGCCGCTGGCTACCCGCAATCGCGCGCCCTGCATGGGGGAGGCAGCCATGTCCATGGACAGACGGGCCTCGATGGACAGGCGCAGACTGCCCACGGCATCGATCACGCACTCCAGCGTCGCAGCGTCGGTGATGCGCAGGTCACGGTGAAAGCGTGGGGCAATTCCGCGCGCAGCCAGTCGCGTCTCGATCTGTGGCCGCGAGCCATGCACCAGTACCAGGCGCACACCCAGGCTGTGCAGCAGCACGAGGTCGTGGACGATATTGCCGAAATTTGGATGCTCCAGCCCGTCGCCAGGCAGCATGACCACAAAGGTCCGGTCACGGTGAGCATTAATGTAGGGAGACGCGTGGCGAAGCCAATTAACGTAATCGTGCATTAAAGAGAAAACCTTGTGCAGCAAAAGTAAAAGGTGAACGGTGAGGGCTCGTTCATCGTCGTCGCAGCAACACGGTCACTCCTTGGCTATTGGTAGCGTTATGCAGTAATGGTGAATCAATTGACGAAGCACCTTTACGGTTGGTTCGATCTGGGAAAGCTCCAGATGTTCGTCTGGCTGATGGGCGCAGGCAATATTTCCAGGCCCCATGACCAACGTCTCGATCCCCAGCTGTTGAAGATACGGCGCTTCGGTGCCAAAGGCTACCGCCTGGGCCTCGCAGCCGGTGAGTTGTTCGGCGATGCGGACCAGTTCGCTGGTAGCTGACTGCTCGAAGGGTGGAACCGCCGGAAACAAGGGTTGGTAGTCGATCTTGACGGCATGGCGCTCTGCAATCGGTCTCAGCCGCCCCTTGATCAGATTGCGCAGCTCGTCCGCCTGCATGCCCGGCAGGGGACGCAGGTCAAACTCCAACGCACACTGCCCGCAGATCCGGTTGGGATTGTCACCACCGTGGATACAGCCCAGATTCAGGGTCGGCTGCGGCACGTTGAAAAAAGGGTTGTGGTGCTCATGCTGCCACTGCTGCCGCAGCGCCATGAGTTCGCCCATGACGGCATGCATGGCCTCCATGGCGCTTCGCCCAAGGCTCGGGTCAGACGAATGGCCGCTCTGCCCCAGGATATCGATACGCTCCATCATGATGCCTTTGTGCATGCGGATGGGCCTGAGACTGGTCGGCTCGCCGATCACCGCGGCACGCCCCAATGGCCTGCCTGCCTCGGCGATCGCCCGGGCACCGTCCATGGAGCATTCTTCATCACAGGTCGCCAGGATGATCAGGGGATGACGGAACGGCTGGTCGATCAGCGTACGAACCGCCTCGATCACCAAGGCGAAAAAGCCCTTCATGTCGCAGCTACCCAACCCATACCAGCGATCATCCGCCTCGCGTAGTGTTAGCGGGTCGCTGGCCCAGAGCGGCTCATCGTAAGGCACGGTGTCAGTATGCCCGGATAGAACCAGCCCACCCGGTCCGCTGCCATAGGTCGCGATCAGGTTGTATTTGCCGGGCAGAATCTCCTGGGTCTCACAGCGAAAGCCCAGATCCCCCAACCAGCTCGACAACTCCGTAATGACGCCCGCGTTGGACTGGTCCAGCTGTGGTTGCGTGCAACTGACGGACGATTCGGCCAACAGGGCCTTGAATTGCTGTTTGAGCGCGGGGATGGGCATGGGCGTACTCCTTCGGCTAGCTCCCATCTTAGAGTGCTGAATGACTGGGTCAACGCCGCTCCTCGAAAAGATGACGCCAGCGCCATGCGAATCTCCTGTCATGGGCCGCAGGGTTAGATACACTGATACCCAATCAGTCGACTCATAGCCCAGCGAGCCTTGCCGGCCTAGCTATACCGCTGCGCCAAGGCGCCGGTCGAACGCTTCACTTCACAGATCTTTCAGGCACCAGACCTTTTTGCCATGGCCAAAGAAACCGAAATCAAATTACGCGCGACTCCCGAAACCCTCGCTGCCCTGCGTGAGCACCCTGTGCTGAAAAAACGCAACAAGGAAGGCTGGAAGCGCCGCGAGCTGTACAACCAATACTACGACACCGACACCCGTGAGCTGGCCCATGCCCGAGTGGCGCTGCGGGTCCGTCGCGATGGTGACCAGTACATCCAGACCCTCAAGAGCCGCGGCCAGAGCATGGCAGGCCTGTCCGAGCGCAACGAGTGGGAGTGGAACCTGAGCGGTCCAGACCTGGACACCAGCCTGCTGGGCCCTGAATGTTGGCCAGCGGCTTTGGCTGATCTGGACAAGCACCAGCTCAAGCCGATCTTCACAACCGATTTCACTCGCGACTATGCCGATATCGCATGGGAACGCGGCAAGAGCCGTGCGGTAGTCGAGGCAGCGCTGGACCAGGGTGCGGTCCTGGCTGGCGAGCATCAGGAAGCCATCTGCGAGCTGGAGCTTGAGCTGCGCGAGGGCGAGCCGGCCGACCTTCTTGAGCTGGCTGAACAGCTGGCGGCTGACCTGCCGCTAATGCCTTGCGACATCAGCAAGGCCGAACGCGGCTATCGCCTGCACGATGCAGCCAGCTACACCCTGCATCTGACGCCCCCTACCCTGACGGCGGAAAGCACCTTGGATGACGCATTCGCGGCCATTGCCTGGCACCTGCTCGGCAGCAGCCAGCGTCTGGCAGAACAATATCGCTGGAATGGCCACTGGCGTCTGCTTGTAGAGTGGGTACATCAACTCGTCGACCTGCGGGCGCTGCTGAGCAGTCTGGGCCAAGCAGTTCCCCGTACGTCCAGCCGTGACCTGCGCCAGGCACTGGACGCGCTGCTGGCAGATTGGAAAACGTTTGCAACCATTGGCCAAGAAGATGAAGAAGCACGTCAGCAGGCACCAGAGCGCTTTGCCAACGAGTTGGCAAAGCCGCGCTGGGGCCACTTCTCGTTGGTGGCGGCCCGCTGGCTGCATGATCGTCGCTGGACAGAAGCCCGTAATGACCGAGGCAACAAGCTAGGCCAGCTGTCGTTGGGCAAGTGGTTGCCCCGAACCTTGAGCGAAGAGGCTGATGCCATTCCTCTTCAGCGCGGCATGAACCAGCCCGAGCTGGTAGCAGAGCAGTTGCCACGCGTCGAGCGTATGCTGGTCTGGCTACGCCTCGCCCGTCCGGTGCTTGACCTGCCCGAAACGGATCGTCTCTATGGCGAGCTTGCCAAGCTGCCAGCGCTGATCGCCCATGAGCAACACGACGCAGTAGCCAACCAGGCACGAACGCTTATTTCACTGCCAGCCTGGAAAGCCCTGCCCCGCTAATCAGACAGCATGGCGTACCGGCCCTAATGGCGGTGCGCCATGATTTCACCGCGACGGCGCTGTTCATATAATGATCAGCCATCCTCTGGGCGCCTATCTGGCGCTCATTGACGTATCGTCGGACGCACCGAACTTCCTATAGTCTAAAGGCTCAGCTGTGTATAAGCGGCCGAGCGCAAGCCTGACGATCAAACGAAACTGCTGTCTGCCGTTATCCGTACGGCCAGGCGCCCCGATCGAAGGTTAAAGCAGTACATTACAGACGAGGAGACCTGCATGTCCGCTATCGCATCCCCCGCTCAGGACCGTTGGCTGGAGCTCTCCGACGTCCTGCGTGAATTGGTTACACAAGGTCGGATCGACCAGCAGGCCGCCGAGCAATGTCTGACCATTCGCCGCGGCGCTAATAATCCCCAGCAGCACCCGCTCGAATTTCTGGCCGCCCAGAACGTAGAGGATTTGAAGCGTTCCGGGAAGAAACTGGACCTGGAAACCCTGACTCAGTGGCTGGCAGAGTTTTCTGGCCAGCCCTACTTCCGAATCGATCCGTTGAAGATCGACGTGGCCTCGATCACACCACTGATGTCCTATGCTTTTGCCCAGCGCAACAAGATCCTGGCGGTGGCCGTTGCTCCCGATGAGGTGACCATTGCCAGCGCCCAGCCGTTTGTCAGCAGCTGGGAAAGCAACCTCACCCATGTGCTCAAGCGACCCATCAAGCGTGTAGTGGCCAACCCTGTCGACATTCAACGCTACACACAGGAATTCTTTCGCCTGGCCAAATCGGTCAGCGGCGCCTCGGCAGTCGAGCAGCGCGGCATCAACGTCGGCAACTTCGAACAGCTGGTCAACCTCGGCGCCAGCGATCAGGAACCGGACGCCAACGATGCCCATATCGTCAACATCGTGGACTGGCTATTCCAGTACGCCTTCCAACAGCGCGCCAGTGATATTCACGTAGAGCCGCGCCGTGACCAGGGTACCGTTCGCTTTCGTATCGACGGCGTGCTCCATAGCGTTTACCAGTTTCCAGCGCAGGTAACCCTGGCAGTTATCAGCCGCATCAAGAACCTGGGCCGCATGAATGTGGCCGAGAAGCGCAAGCCGCAGGACGGTCGCGTCAAGACGCGTATGCCCGGCGACAAAGAAGTGGAACTACGCCTTTCCACCATGCCGACCGCCTTTGGCGAAAAGCTGGTGATGCGTATCTTCGACCCTGATGTGTTGCTCAAGAGTTTTGACCAGCTGGGCTTTTCGGCCGATGACCTGCGCCGCTGGTCCGCCATGACCGGCCAGCCCAACGGCATTATCCTGGTAACCGGTCCGACCGGCTCAGGCAAGACCACGACGCTGTACACCACGCTCAAGCAGCTGGCGACGCCGGAAGTCAACGTGTGCACCATCGAAGACCCGATCGAAATGGTCGAGGACTCGTTCAATCAGATGCAGGTGCAACACAATATCGATGTGAATTTCGCCAGCGGTGTGCGTGCTCTAATGCGCCAGGACCCCGATATCATCATGATCGGTGAGATCCGCGACTTGGAGACGGCAGAGATGGCCATCCAGGCAGCCCTCACCGGCCACCTGGTGCTCTCCACCCTGCACACCAACGATGCACCCAGCTCCATCAGCCGCCTGATCGAGCTCGGTGTGCCCTATTATCTGATTCGGGCAACGGTGTTGGGCGTCATGGCGCAGCGTCTGGTGCGGACGCTCTGCCCCCATTGCAAAGCGCCGATCGAGCTCAACGAGCAGGACTGGCAGGAGCTTACCCGCCCCTGGAGCGCGCCGCTTCCCACCGGTGCCATGCAGCCCGTAGGCTGCTCTGAATGCCGTGATACGGGCTATCGAGGCCGGGCTGGCGTGTACGAAATCATGGTGCTTTCGGATGCGACCCGACAGTTGATTTCACCGGATACCGATATCACGGCGCTGCGTCGACAGGCCTTCAAAGAGGGCATGCGAAGCCTTCGTCTTTCCGGTGCGCAAAAAATTGCGGCAGGTTTGACTACTATGGAAGAAGTCCTCCGCGTTACACCACAAAGCGAGCGATGAATGATCTATGAACTTCGCCAAAAAAGGGTATCACTGCATAATGAAGTGACGCAGAATGGAAATTCCCTGATGTTGTATATGGGTTTTATGGACGATGATGAATCATGCGGAGCCTGTGTTGAGTAATGCCCCCGTACTGCCAACAGGCTGGAGCGAACGCGAGCGACTCGCGGAGCTTGACCGTTACGACATCCTCGACGCCCCCTCCGAGCCCGCCTTTGACGATATCGTCCAGCTGGCCTCGCAGATCTGCCATGCGCCCATCGCTGTCATCAACCTGATTGCCGAGAATCGGGAATGGTTTCTGGCTGAAAAAGGCTTTGGCGTGCGGGAGATGCCTTTGCATCTCTCCATTTGCGCCAAGACCATTGAGCACCCAGGCCCGGTGGTGATTCCCGATCTACGTGGGGATGATCGCTTCGCCAGCAATCCGCTCGTCAAGACCGCAGACGGTCTGCGCTTCTATGCCGGCGTTCCGCTGGTTTCATCTGCCGGCATACCTCTTGGAACGCTGTGTGTGCTGGACTGGCAGCCTCGCGTTCTGACTGCAGCCCAGACGCAATCCCTTGAGGCACTTGGCCGGCAGGTCATGCAGCTCCTGGATCTGCGCCTGGTGAAGGCTGCGTACGAACGCAGCGAGTCGATGAACCGTCAGCTGATGCATAACCAGCCGGGTCAGGCACTGCTGATTCTGGATAACCAGGGGCGCATACTGGCCTGCAACCCTGGCGCCGAATCGGCCCTGGGTTGGGATGAGCATGAATTGAGCGGACAGTCGCTGGAACTGCTCTTCACGGCCGAAGACCAAGCCCGCCAGCTTACCCAGACCTTGTTGACCTACGCTCGGCAGCAAGGGCGTCATCAGGGCGAAGGGCTTTACCTGCGCAAGGACAAGCACATCCTGCAGGCCAGCTACAGTCTCCACGCCTTGCAGACCGAGCGGGACGAGACCAACGGATTCCTTCTGACCCTGCAAGACCTTACAGCTGAACGCCTGCAACAGCGGACAGCGGAGCAAAACGAAGCCCGCTACCGGGCTTTAATGGATGTCAGCCCACAGATCGTCTGGTTTGGTGACCGCCACGGTTTCATGGAATACACCAACCGCTATTGGTACACCTATACCGGCCTTGACCCGGACGACATGAATCCAGACAGCTGGATGCGAGCGGTCCATCCGGATCATATCCAGCGCGTCAAAAGCACCTGGCGTGACACCATCCTTCGCCGTACAGCCGCCAAGATCGAGGCGCCCTTCCGTGCCGCAGACGGCCAATACCGCTGGTTTGAAGCGCGCGTCACCCCGGCGTTCAACGCAGCCGGCGAAATCGAGCGCTGGGTGGGTGTGGCGCTGGACATTGATGACCGCAAGCGGGCAGAAGCGGCGCGCCTTGAAAGCGAAGCCTTCACACGCCTCTTGATCGACTCGATCAGCGAAGGGTTCTACTCTGTAGATCAGCAGGGCAGGACCACCCTGTGCAATGAGGCGTTCTTGCGCATGTTGGGCTTTGCTGACCGCAGCCAGGTTCTCGGGCGAGCCCTGCACGGCATCATCCACCACAGCCGTGCAGACGGGACGCCGCTCCCAGAAACCGAATGCCCGATTTTCCAAACAGCCAACACCGGCACGCCCCACCATATCGAGCAGGATTGGTTTTTCCGCCAGGACGGTAGCCGCTTCCCCGTCGAATACCGCTCCGAGCCCATCTGGCGTGACGGCGAGCTACAGGGCGCCATCTGCACGTTCATGGATATCAGCGAGCGGATTCGTACCCACGACCGCCAGCGCTTCCTGCTTGAACTGGGGGACCGCCTGCACGGCACCCTGACGCCTACCGACGTGGCCGACGCCCTGGGCCAAAGTCTTGGCAACGTACTGGGCGTACAGCGTATCGGCTATGCGCTGCTCGACCGCTTTGGCGCGCTTAATGCCGAGAGCAGCTGGAACGATAATAGTGTTACTCCAGAAATCGGCAGCTTTTCGCTCAGTGACTTCAGCGCGGACCTGAATGCCGACCTGATTAGCGGTGCGATTATCGTGGTAGACGATACGGCTACCGATCCACGTACTCATGCCCAGCGGGAAAATCTCGAACAATGGGCCATTCGCGCCATGATGCTGGTTCCCCAGCATGACAAGGGCCAGCTCAAGGGCGTGCTGTATGTCCATGCCAGCACCCCGCACAGCTGGTCGGCCGAAGATATTGCGCTGGTTCGCGAAGTGGCTGAACGCATCCGTGTAGTTGTCGAGCGTACCCGTGCTGCAGAAGACCTGCGGCTGGCTGAACAACGGATCAGCCTTGCCGTCGATGTCGCGGCGCTGGGCGTCTGGGATTACGATATCGACCGCGATGTGATCACCTGGGACAACCGAATCACCGAGATGACCGGTATTCCAGCCAGCGCCTCCCGCAGCGTGACCGATCTGCTCATCAACATTCTGCACCCGGAGGACAGCGAGAGCGTCCAGGCTATGTTCAGGACGGCTACCGCTGGCGATAGCGATAGCGAAGCACAATTGGAATTTCGCGTACGCGCCCATAGCAGCACCGAACCGGTCTGGCTAAGCGTGAGAGGCCGCCGTGTGACCGACCCGGATGGCACCCGCCGCATCATTGGTATTGCGCGAGACATCAGCAAAGAGCGCCGGAATGCCGATGCGCTCAACGCCATCAATCGCGAGCTCACTCGCCAGATTCAGGAGCGCACCGCTGCCGCCGAGCGACAAACGGCGCTGATCGAGCTGGGTGACGCCCTGCGTGAAGCAAGCGACACCGATGATATCGGCGGTATTGTCTCCCGCACCCTCGCGCACATCCTGAATGTTTCACGGGTTGGTTATGCCCAAGTCGAGCCTGACGGTGAAACAGCCGTTGTTACCCATGACTGGAGCCATAGTACAACTAGCCTGACCGGCACGTTCCATATTAGTGACTACGGCACCTACCTTGACGAACTGCAACGGGGCGAGGCTGTTGTGGTTCAGGATGTCGAGCAGGATCCGCGCACCCGGGACTATCAAGCCTTGTATGAGCCCAACGATGTTAGGGCCTTTGTCAGCGTCCCTCTGATCGAGCATGGCCGCTTTGCAGCCTATCTGTTCATCTGCGATAACCAGGTACGCTCCTGGTCCAATGAGGAAGTCAGCTTTTTGCGCGATATCGCCGATCGCGTCTGGGCGGCTATCGAGCGGGCCCACTCTGAACAGGCGCTCCGGCAGAGCGAGGCGCGCTTCCGGCTGATGGCGGACAACGCACCGGCCCTGATCTGGGCCGTGGATGCCGAAGGTAACACCCTCTTCGTCAACAGCCGCTACGAACGCGAGTATGGCCTTTCTTATGAAAGTGCCCGGGACGGTGGATGGACACGCATGATTTTCGAGGAAGACCGCGAACACTGCGTTGCCGAGTACCAGCAGGCCTTCGAAGCGCGTCAACTCTACCGCAGTGAAATACGGATGCGAGACATCCAAGGTGAGGTTCGCTGGTTACGCTGCGAGGCCGTCCCCCGCTTCGACGACAAAGGCGGGTTCCTGGGTTACATCGGCTGTAATGTTGACATTACCGAGGCACGTCTAGCAACCGATGCCCTGGAAGCCAAGATTGCCGAGCGTACGCAAGAGCTGGGCGAAAGCCATACACGACTCATTACGGAAATCTATGAGCGTGAACGTGCGGAAGAGGCCTTGCGCCAGTCTCAGAAGATGGAAGCCATCGGCCAGCTTACCGGTGGGATCGCGCACGATTTCAATAATATGCTGACCGGAATCGTCGGAGCGCTCGATCTTATCCGCATGCGTGTCATCAGTGGCCGTACCGATGATCTGGATCGCTACATCAATGCCGCTACAGCTTCAGCCGACCGAGCCTCAGCGTTGACCCATCGGTTGCTGGCATTTGCCCGCCGTCAAACCCTGGATACGAAGCCGGTCAATCTGAACGAGCTTATCGATTCCCTGTGTGATCTGTTCGTCCGCACCGTAGGCGAGCAGATCAAAATCCGAACACACCTGGACACTGAGCTGTGGATGGCATTCAGCGATGCCCACCAGCTTGAAAATGCCTTGCTCAATCTGGTCATCAACGCGCGCGATGCTATGCCGGATGGCGGTGACCTGAGCATCGAGACCTCAAATGTTACCCTGGACGCCGAAACGGCACGACGTGAAACCATCGAACCGGGCGATTACATTCGTATCCAGGTCAAAGATACCGGCCAAGGCATGACACCCGAAGTCATGACCAAGGCATTCGAGCCGTTCTTTACCACCAAGCCCTCCGGACAAGGTACTGGGCTTGGTCTGGCGATGATCTACGGTTTTATCAAGCAATCCGGCGGAAACGTACGGATCGATAGTGAAGTGGGACGAGGAACAGCCATCACCTTGTTGTTGCCGCGCCACCTCGACCCTGTAATGGAAACTCTCGTGACCGAAACACCCCATGGAATGCCCCGCGCCCAGGAGGGCCAGACGGTACTGGTGGTCGAGGACGAGGCGGCGGTACGCATGATCGTACTCGAAGTGCTGTCCGAGCTTGGCTACACCGCCTTCGAGGCCGGCGATGCCGAACAGGCCATTCCTCTCCTCCAGAGCGACCAGCGAATCGATCTCCTGGTAAGTGATGTGGGGCTGCCCGGCATGAATGGCCGCCAGCTGGCAGAGGTGGCGCGCAAGCACCGACCGAATCTGAAAGTCCTGTTCATTACCGGTTATGCCAAGAATGCCGAGATCCGTAGCCAATTCCTAGGGAAGGATATGGACATGCTGACCAAGCCCTTCGATATCGATGCATTGGCCAGCAAGATCCACGAAATGATTCAGGCGCCCTAAAGCTAGAACCAAGTACCCGCTCGAAAGCCAAGCGGCTCACGTCCTTTGAAGGCACTTTGCCTTCAAAGGAACTCGTTTGGCCCGCGCCTTATCTAAAGGGAACCTTTAGAAGGAGATGTTGCTATGCGCCTCAAGAAGTTTGCATTGGTTCCCCTTGTACTGCTGCCGTTTGCTGCCGGATCTGCTATGGCCGATGCCAAATTCTGGCGTCATGTCGCCACCTCGGGAGCGACAACCGGCTCGACCTACCTGAGCAGCCGTGACGACCACAAGATGGTCATTGCAACCCAGGACGACGCCAGCGCCTTCCTCGCGAGCAATGGTGAAATTCGCGGTCCTTACCTGGAAGCCGCCCTGCGCGAAATGCGCAACGCAACGCCAGGAAGCTCTGCCAGCGATATCGACCTGGCGACCAAGATCCTGACGGCCCAGCAGTAAAACCATGCGGCCATGAAAAAGCCCCGCCGGAATCGCCCGGCGGGGCTTTTTCTTTGAATGGGATCAGTCGTTAGCGGCGCTATAGGCGTCGGCATCCATCAGCTTGTCCAGCTCAGCCGTATCGCTGGGCTTGAGCTTGAAGAACCACGCCGTGTAGGCGTCGGTGTTAACTTGCTCAGGCGCATCAGCCAGCGCCTCGTTTACAGCGATGACCTCACCGGAAACCGGTGCATAGATATCCGATGCTGCCTTTACCGATTCCACAACGCCTGCTTCCTGACCAGCCGCCAATGTTTTGCCCACTTCAGGCAGCTCGATGAACACCACATCACCCAACGCCTCCTGCGCATGGTCAGTAATGCCGACCGTGATAGTGCCATCGCTTTCCTGGCGGGCCCACTCGTGACTGGATGCATAGCGAAGTTCAGCGGGAATCGTGCTCATGTTCGGCTCCTTGTAAGGCAATCGGCTAATCGTTATAGCCCAAGCGTAGCGTGTCGAATGGTCTGCTCGCCACGCCTGACGTGAAAAAAGCGCAAAATAGCCGATTACCTGTCAACGTGCTCAAATAAGTGTCTTGCCAAAACGTACAAAACACGGCTTGACCACACGCACCGGCAGCCATTTCCCACGAATCTCGACCTCAGCCCGGTCTCCTGTCTCTACCGGTACTCGGGCCAGCGCAATGGACTTTCCCAGGGTAGGCGCATAGCTGCCGCTGGTGATCTCGCCTTCGCCACAACCGGCGATACGTACCACCTGATGCGCGCGCAATACACCTCGCTCCTCCAGCACCAGGCCCACCAGCCGTGAGCGGGGTCCGGCATCACGCTCTTCCTCAAGGGCCTTGCGGCCAATGAAATCACGTCCTTCCGGTGCCCAGGCAATGGTCCAGTCCAGATTGGAGGCCAGAGGAGAGACATGCTCATCCATCTCATGACCATACAAGTTCAAACCGGCTTCCAGGCGTAACGTATCGCGCGCCCCCAACCCCACCGGCCCGATTCCGGCCCCTACTAGCTCATTCATAAAGCTGACGACTTCATCCGCAGGCAGGATGATCTCCAGTCCATCCTCGCCGGTATAGCCGGTCCGGGCAATGAACCATTGTCCCTCCGGCATGGCCTGGAACGGCTTGAGTGAGCGAATCAGCTCGGCGCGCTCCGGCGAGACTACATCCGCAACCTTCTCGCGGGCCTCTGGACCCTGAATGGCCAGGATAGCCAGCTCCGGGCGGGGCGTGAGGGTAACGGCGTACCCCTCGGACTGCACGTCCAGCCAAATGAGCACCTTTTCGCGGGTCGAAGCATTGGTAACCAGTCGATAGCCCTGTTCGAGGCGATACAGGATCAGATCGTCCACCACGCCGCCATGGGCGTTGAGCATGATGGAGTACAGCGCCTTGCCCGGCGCGGAAAGACGCGCCACGTCACCGACCAGCAGGCGGGAGAGATAGCTTTCAGCCTGCGCACCGTCGATATCGACAATGGTCATATGAGAGACATCGAACACACCACAGTCACGCCGCACCTGATGATGCTCTTCGACTTGCGATCCATAGTGCAGCGGCATATCCCAGCCACCGAAATCCACAAGCTTGGCGCCCAGGGCCACATGCAAGTCGTAAAGCGGGGTGCGCTGTCCCATGGGGATCTCCTTGTTGTCCGGCTGGCTGCAGCGGCCGGCATTGTAGTCGTTCGAGATGACAAGCGGGCGTTTGAATTTCTCCCGTCTGTCTTGATGGCAGACACAGACCGCGGCAGACGCGATCAGTGCCGTGCCGAACGACGAATCAGTCCAATGACCGGCAACAACCCTACCAGGACCAGCGTCAGAGCCGGCAGCGCCGCACGCGCCCATTCGCCTTCACTGGTCATCTCGAAGATCCGTACAGCCAGTGTGTCCCAGCCGAACGGGCGCATCAGCAGCGTGGCGGGCATCTCCTTGAGTACATCCACGAAGACCAACAAGGCAGCCGACAGCGCTCCTGGCGTCAGCAATGGAAGATACACGCGAATGAACAGCCCCAGTCCGCCGATACCCAGACTCCGGGAAGCCTCCGGCAGGGACCGGCGGATACGCGCCAGGGCGGATTCCAGCGGCCCGTAAGCGACTGCCAGAAAGCGGATCAGATAAGCCAGCAGCAGCGCACCCAGACTTCCCAGCAGAAGCGGCTTGCCCGCACCGCCCAGCCATTGAGACATCGGCACGATCAGCTCACGGTCCAGCAGACTGAAGGCTAGCATGATAGCCACCGCCAGTACCGAGCCCGGCAGTGCATAGCCCAGGTTGGCGAGCCCGATAGCGGAGCGAACCGTGCGGCGCGGCGCCTGACGACGAGCAAACACCAGCAGCAACCCTACGCCTACGGCCAGCAGCGCGGCAATCAGCCCCAGCCCCAGGCTATGCAGGATCAAACCGACATAGCGCTCATCCAGATCGAAACGGCCACGCTGCCAGAACCAGACGACTAGCTGCACGACCGGAACGGCAAAGGCGCAGGCAAAAACAAGGCTGCACCAGCCCGTGGCAAGGATTGCCTTCCAGCCTGTCAGCCGATACAGCGCGCCGCTACGAGCCCGTTCATTGGCGGGCCGGGCTACGCCACGCAGCCTGCGCTCTCCCAGCAGCACCACACCGACCCCAAGCAGGAGCAGACTGGCCAGCTGGGCCGCGCTGGAGAGGCTGAAAAAGCCATACCACGTCTTGTAGATTGCCGTGGTGAACGTGTCGAAATTGAATACCGAAACGGCACCAAAATCGGCCAGCGTCTCCATGATGGCCAATGCCAGGCCAGCACCGATGGCCGGCCAGGCCATCGGTAAGGCTATCCGCCAGAAGGCCTGCCAGGGCGAAAGCCCCAGTGTGCGGGCTGCCTCTGTAAGCCCTCTGCCCTGCGCCAGAAAGGCGCTGCGGGCCAAAAGATACACGTAGGGATAGAACACCAGCACCAGGACGACGATGACACCGCCCGTTGATCGCACTGGTGGAAACCGCAGGCGCATGTGAAACAGCTCGCGCAGAAAGCTCTGTACGGGACCGGAAAAATCCAGCAGCCCTACGAACACAAACGCCAATACATAGGCCGGGATCGCAAAGGGCAACATTAGGGCCCAATCCAGCCAACGCCGGCCTGGAAACTCGCAAAGGCTAGTCAGCCAAGCCAGGCTTACCCCCAACAGTGTGACGCCCACCCCAACGCCAATCAGAAGCATCACGGTATTGCCTAGCAGGCGGGGCAGCTGCGTGCTCCACAGGTGCGACCAGATCTCGGTATCGATGTGCTGCCAGCTAAGCAGGAGCACGCACAGTGGCATGAGCACCAGACCTGCTGCCATGAAAGCAATGACATACCAGCGGCGAGCAGCGAAATGAGACACGGGGTATACCTGAAAGCAGTCCAAGGGCGTGCGGTCTAGGCATCGCCTCAGGACGGTATGGCAGTAGATTCGTAACTGTCAGGGCTGGGCGCACCGCGTGATAGCGGTGCTCTGGATATCAATTCCAGCCGACGCGGTCCATCATTTTGATGGCTTCTGCCTGACGCCGCCCTGCGACCTCGACAGGAATCGTATCGGCCTTGAACTGGCCCCAGCTGGCAACCTCTGCCGAAGCCGGTACGCTCGGGTTGGCCGGGTACTCCTGGTTGATACCGGCAAACAGTGCCTGTGCGTCTGGGCCGGTCATCCATTCGACCAATGCCTTGGCGGCTTCTGGATGAGGCGCATGCTGCGTCAGGCCAACACCCGACAGATTCACGTGCACGCCACGGTCGTCTTGGTTGGGCCAGAACAACTTCACGCCCAAATCAGGGTTCTGCTTGTGCATCCGGCCGTAGTAATAGGTGTTCACGATACCCACATCGCACTGCCCTGCATCGATAGCCTGCAACACGGCGTTATCGTCCGGGAAAACGCTGGTAGACAGGTTGCGTACCCAGCCCGCCAGGATTTCTTCAGTCTTGGCGGCACCATGGGCTTCGATCAGGGTAGCCGTCAGCGATTGGTTGTATACCTTCTTGGCGGTACGCAGACACAGGCGGCCCTCCCATTCCGGGCCAGCCAAGGCTTCATAGGTACTCAGCTCGTCCTCGGAAACGCGGTCCGGTGCATATGCAATGGTGCGCGCCCGGAGCGTGAGCCCTGTCCAGCGCCCCGTCGAGGAGCGGTACTGTGATGGAATGTTCTGGTCAATGATGGCCGACTGCATCGGTTGCAGAATACCCATCTGCTCGGCCTGCCAGAGGTTGCCAGCATCGACGGTGATCAGCAGATCAGCTGGCGTGTTGGCGCCCTCTGCCTTGATCCTGGCCATCAGGGGCGCTTCCTTGTCGGTGATGAACTTGACGCTTACGCCGGTCTGCTGGGTATAGGCATCAAACACAGGCTTGATCAGCTCATCGATTCGCGATGAGTAGACCACCACCTCATCAGCCGCCTGGGTGACCCCAGCCGTTAGCCACACTGCGCACGCAGCAACCACTTTGCGAAACGGCATGTAAAGCACCTCCGTGAAAGACAGGTGCAAATGATAAAGACTCTCGCTTATCGAGCCGTCTCAACAAATGTGTCGAGTTGTGTCATTACCCTCATCAGACACGGGCCAGTGTCGGCAGATCGCCGTTCTGGCCCAATGCCTGACGGACAAAGACAGCCTTCGCCTCAAAGTGATCGTTGACCAGCTTGAGGCCGGTGTTACGCAGCCAGCGCACGGCCAAATTGTCGTTCTGGAACAGGCGCTGAAAGCCTTCCATCGCGCCCATCATGGCAAGGTTATGCGGCATGCGACGGCGCTCATAGCGGCTCAGCACACGCACATCGGCCAAATGTTCGCCCCGCTTGTGCGCATGCAGCAGGACCTCAGCCAGGACAGCGGCGTCCAGAAAGCCCAGGTTCACCCCCTGCCCGGCCAACGGATGAATGACGTGGGCGGCATCGCCAATCAGAGCCAGCCCCGGCTCGACATAACGCTTGGCATGGCGCTGGCGCAGCGGAATACAGACGCGCGGATCGGACTGCTCGATCGCGCCCAGTCGGTTTTCAAATGCACGACCCAATGCGGCGCAGAATGCATTGTCGTCCATCGCCATCAACCGCTCGCTTTCCTTGGGCGTGCAGGACCAGACGATTGAGCACCAATGTAAGTCCCCCTCGCGATCCAGAGGCAGGAACGCCAGCGGGCCATCGTCCGTAAAGCGTTGCCAGGCGGTTTTCTGGTGGGGATGCGCGCAGCGGACACTGGTCACGATGGCGTTATGCAGATAATCCCACTCCCGCGTCTCGACACCGGCCAGACGCCGTACCGCCGAGTGGGCACCATCCGCCGCAATGACCAGCGAGGTACGGACGGCCTGCCCGCCAGCCAGCTGAATCAGCCAATCGTCACCAGAATGACGCAACAGCTCCATGCGGGCTTCAGGCATCAGCTGGACACTGGAGGCCTGCAAGCGCTCCATCAGCGCATCCTGAATGACACGGTTTTCAATGATGTGTCCCAGCACATCGGCATGAACGCTACTGGCGGTAAAATCAATGGCACCGGTGCCTGAGCCGTCCCAGACATGCATGCGTCGATAGGGACTGGTACGGCGAGAGGCAATACCCTCCCAGGCCCCGAGGTTCTGCAGGATACGCCGGCTGGCTTCGGACAAGGCACTGACACGCGCCTCAAAGGGCTGGGTGGAGTCGAAGGGCTTTACCGTCATCGGACCGCGGTCCAGGAGGAGCACCTTCAGGCCGCTGCCCTCCAATGCCAGCGCCAGGGCGCTACCCACCATGCCGGCACCGACAATCGCGATGTCTACTTGGGTTTCCACGGTCAAAGCTCCTTTGCAGCGGTTATAGATCTAACAGGACAGGAATGATCAAAACAGGGCATGGGCCGGGCGTGTCCCAAGTCCCATTGCCTGACGGGCAAACGTCCCCTTTGCAGAGGGCCATAGTTCCAGGCCGATCAGCCCGGCATTACGCCCCGCCGCCAGCCACGGATTGCCATTGGAAAACAGCCGCGTCACCTGGTCGGAGAAACCGATGGTCAGCTGCTGATCAAGACGCTGGCCCTCCAGGTACTGTTGCAAGGTTGCAAAGTCACCGGGCTTGGCTTCGCTGTTTTCCAGTGCTTCAGCCAACGCGGACACATCCCGTAGCGACAGGTTGAAACCCTGTCCGGCAATCGGATGCAGACTATGGGCGGCATTGCCCAGCACCACAAGGTGCGGCCTTACCTGCTCCTGCGACTTGATCAGGGTCAGCGGATAGCTGTGGCGTACGCCTACCTGCCGGAATGTGCCCAGTCGATAGCCGAAAGCCTGTTGCAGCTCAGCCAGAAACGATCGTTCATCAATCGCGGCCAGCCGTTCTGCATCAGCCTGCGGGCGGGTCCAGATCAGGGCGCAGCGGTTTTCAGGCAGCGGCAGCAGGGCCAGCGGCCCGGTATCGGTAAAGCGCTCGAAGGCCCAGCCCTGATGCGGATCACCCGGAGTGATGTTGGCAATCAGGGCCGTCTGGTCATAGGTCGTCTGTTCCACATGAATGCTCAGCTGCTCGCGCAGCGCCGAGCGGCCGCCATCGGCCAGAACCGCCAGATCGCAGGTCAGCTCACTGTCATCATCCAGGGTCAATGTATAGCCATCCGGCCCTGCAACCAGACGACGAACCTCGGCAGGACAACGCCATTCGATGATGTCACGGTCCAAGGCGCGCCACAGGCAATGCCCCAGCCAGGCATTCTCGATGACGTAGCCCAGCGCATCGACGCGCTGCTCGGCAGCATCCAGGCGAGCTGCACCAAAGCGTCCACGATCCGAGACATGGATGTGTTTGATCGCCTCGGCGCGCTCGGCCAGGGCCTTCCATACGCCCAGCCGTTCGTAAATCAGACGCGAGCCATAGGACAGCGCCGAGGAGCGGGCATCATAGCTGGGCTGAAAGGCATCACCCGGCGCGAAGGGCTCGACCATCACGATCTTCCAGCCACGCGCCCTTGCCAGCTCCTGAAGCGACAGGGCCAGGCTGGCGCCTACCAATCCGCCACCAATGATTGCCACCGTGCAGCGCTGCATGTCTTCTCTCCTTACACGGCCGCGTCGGACGCCGAAGCGCCACGGGTATCAGCCATCAATCGTTCAATCTCATCGACCGCCTTGGGTACATGGCGGCTCAAAATTTCGCAGCCGTGGCGGTTGACCACGACATCATCCTCGATACGGACGCCAATGCCCCGCCATTTCTTCGCTACGCGTAGATTGTCTGACGCCACGTAAATGCCCGGCTCAACCGTCATGGTCATGCCCGGCTCCAGCATCCGCCACTGATCACCGATGCGGTAGTCGCCAACGTCGTGTACATCCAGCCCCAGCCAGTGTCCGGCCCGATGCATGTAAAAATCACGATACGCGCCCTCTTCGATCAGGGTATTGATCTCACCCCGTAACAGGCCAAGATCGACCAGCCCTTCCGTAATGATACGGACCGTGACCTCATGGGCCTCGTCCCAATGGCGCCCGGGCGCAATGCAGGCAAAAGCCGCCTCGTTGGCTGCCAGCACGATCTCGTAGATAGCCTTCTGTTCAGGCGAAAACCGACCATTGACCGGAAAGGTACGGGTAATGTCACTGGCGTAGCAGTCAATCTCGCAGCCGGCGTCGATCAACACCAGATCGCCGTCCTTGAGCAGCGCATCGTTCTGCTGGTAGTGCATGATACAGGCGTTGCGGCCGGAAGCGACGATGGAACCGTAGGCTGGCATCCGCGCCCCGCCCTTGCGAAACGCATAATCAAGCTCCGCCTCTAGATGATACTCCCTGAGCCCCGGCCGACAGGCCTGCATGGCCCGAATATGAGCATCACCCGACACACTTGCCGCCTCACGCATAACCTTGATCTCAGCCGCGGTCTTGAAGAGACGGGCTTCATGCAGGAGAGGATCAAGTGCAATCAGCTCCTTGGGTGGCTGTGCCCCCTGGTTGGCCTTGGCGCGGATCAGGTTGATCCAGTCCAGTAACTGACGATCGAAATCGGGGTTTGAGCCCATGGCGTAATAGACCCGCTCCCGCCCTTCGATCAGCCCCGGCAGGATGTCGTGGATGTCGCTGATGGGAAAGGCATCGTCAGCCCCGTATTGACGAATCGCGCCTTCCTGACCGGCGCGCGGGCCCGTCCACATCTCCTGGACAGGATCCTTCTCCCGGCAGAACAGCACGTACTCACCGTGTTCCCGCCCCGGAATCAACGCCATGACGGCATCCGGCTCGGGAAAGCCGGTCAGGTATTGAAAGTCGCTGTCCTGACGGTAGGCATATTCAATATCGCGGTTACGCACACGCACAGGCGCAGCGGGCAATATCGCAATACTGCCCGCCGCCATCTCGGCCATGAGCGCTCGACGCCGACGGGCGAATTCGGCCTTCGGAATGCGGATCATGCGAACTCCTTAACGGAAAGCGCGCCCTCGCCCGCCGGGTCAATCCTCAATGGATTGAAGGCTTGGGTGCAGGCGAAGGATTCTTGCCGTACTCGCTATAAAGAATGACAGGCGCCACACGAAGATACTCGGTGACCTCCATGTAATCGTTTTCGCCCTCCTCGGACTCCTCGAGCGTGTCCTGCACCTGCGCGATGGCGGCAAGATCCTGCAAAACTTCTTTGGCTTCGTTGGACAGCTCCGCCGTACGACTGGCCAGCCCAAAGCCGGACAGGAAGCCCTGGCACCATTGCGCCATAGCGGCCAGGCGCTCCTTGAGCGGCGCTTCGTCGGTTGGCAGGAGCAGCACGATGGCCACTTCGTTGGTGGCAAATTCCTGCTGTACCATGCCCAGAAGCCCTATCAATGCTGACTTCAGGCGGTCGCTTGGCGCCCCGCCCAGGAGGTCGGTAGCGGCAACGAGCCAGTCGGATTCGTCAAACCCGGCGCCGGCGCAGATACGGCCCATCAGATGGCCATGAAGCTCGGCCGGGGAGACAGGAAGAGCCGCTTCGCTCAATAATTGTGTGAACGCGGCGTATGCAGATGATGTACTCGTCATGGATGGCTATGGTCGTTAGTCGACGTGATGGCTAGAATGAACCTTGTATCCTACGCGTTGACCTTGTTACCGGCCAACCTTGTATAGCTCGGAGCAGCAGCCATCCATGCGCGAGTCCTCGATCGAAAACGATCTCCAAGTACTGACCGATAAAATTGAGCAACTGCTCGAACACATCGAACAGCTTAGGAAAGAGAATCGCCAGCTGCGCGCCCATGAGCGTGGCTGGCGAGAAGAACGCGCCAAGCTAATCGAAAAGAACGATTTGGCTCGACATAAGGTCGAAGCGATGATTTTACGCCTGAAAGCCCTGGAGCAGGACTCATGAGCACCGACACCGTCACCGTCCACATCCTCGACAAGGACTACTGCATCAGCTGTCCACCGGACGAGCGCGCCAATCTTGAAACCACTGCGCGCTACCTCGACGGCAAGATGCGAGAAATCCGTGCCAGCGGCAAAGTGATTGGCGCCGACCGCATTGCGGTCATGGCAGCCCTTAACATCACTCACGACCTGCTGCACCGCCAGGATGGCGTGAACTTCGAAGTCAGCAGCACGCGCGAGCGCGTTCGCGACCTGCTGGACCGTGTCGACCGGGCTCTGACGACAGAGCAGGACGAACGGGGGGTTTGATTCTCGTGGCGAAGGGGTATACTGGACACACTCTCTGGTGTGTTTGCCAGTCGGTCATGTCCCTGAGCCGATAAGCAACACCACGGGGGTCGCTCGCTGGGTTTGTGTGCATGTCCGCACGCCGGAAAGCCTAATGGCCCACGACTTCTCCCACCTTGAACTCTCGGGTTCAAGGGCTACACCGGCAGCGGCATTCCGGGGAGCTACCTTCACTCATGATCAAAGCTTCTGATCATTCTCGTCCGGCCCTGCGCCGAATCCTGCGTCAGAAACGTCGGGCATTGAGCCCTACCGAGCAAAAGCAGGCTGCTCGACAGCTGCATCGTCAGCTCAGCCATCATCCCTTGTTTCGCCGTGCCCGGCAGATTGCCTTTTATCTTCCCAATGACGGTGAAATCGACCCGCGTCCGCTGCTTCGAACAGCCCAGCGCCGCGGCAAGGCCACCTTCCTGCCTGTATTGAGCCGTTGGCCAGCCACACGTATGAATTTTCAGCGTGTCCGCCCCCACGAGCGCTGGGTGCGCAATCGCTTCAGGATCGTCGAACCCAGACCGAATCGGGTACAGCAGCGCAAACCCTGGACACTCGATCTGATTCTGATGCCATTGGTAGGATTTGACGCACAGGGCGGTCGCCTGGGTATGGGTGGCGGCTTTTATGATCGGAGCCTGGCTTATCTCAAACGTCGCATCGCCTGGCGCTCACCTAAATTGTTAGGATTGGCCCACGAATGTCAGAAGGTGGATCAGCTGGCCTTGGCCAGTTGGGATGTGCCGATGAAGGCAACCGTGACGGATAAGGGATGGTACGGGAAGGAAGAGAAGGCCTGAACCCTGCGCCAGACTACAACGCAGGGTATTCCACAGCGTGTTGCGAAGATTCAGCGGGACACTTGCTGAATTACATGAGCGGACGGTGAATTGTCCTGCTGCTTTTCCCAGAGACTTTGGGTATAGCCTGTCGTCACAACGCCCAAGCTAAACAGCGCGACCAGTACCCAAAGCAAGTCCGGCTTGCGTTTCATCTATGTGCCTACCCCTTCATTGGCATAATTAACGACACCGCCGACCTGTTTATATGCCAGGCCGTACGGCTACTCAAAAACCGCGGCATTCTGCGCTAACCAGTTTTCTGACGCAAACATTGCGTCAACCAACCGTCAGAAAGTCCAGAACCGTTTTGCCAGGAGCAATCTTCGTGCCTTATTGGCTGATGAAATCGGAACCCGATGAGTTTTCCATCCATGATTTGCAACGTCTCGGCAGTGGGCGCTGGGATGGCGTTCGTAACTATCAGGCACGCAACTTCATGCGGGCCATGGCTGCCGGGGATCTCTTTCTGTTCTACCACTCCAGCTGCCCCGAACCAGGCGTAGCCGGTATTGGCCGCATAGAAAATGATTCCTTTCCTGATCCGACCGCGCTGGATCCGAAAAGCCCATACCATTCGTCGAAAGCCACCCCGGAGAAAAACCCCTGGATTGCCCGCGACGTCAGTATTGTCGAGGTATTCGATCAGGTCATTTCACTGGCGCGTCTGCGCGAGGTGGCTGCCCTGAGCAGTTTTGCATTGCTGCAAAAGGGCAGCCGCCTGTCAGTCATGCCAGTAACTGACGAAGAATGGCAGGCCATCCTGGCCTGCCGATGACTTAGGGCTGAACGATCAGGTTGTTGAACAACAGGTCCTCGACCATTGGTTTGCCTTCTTCGCCATTGATGATGTCCTGGACCTGCTTGAGCGCCGCCTGACGCAGCGCTTCACGGGCATCGGCACCGGTCAGGGTCTCATCGGTCTGCTGCTCGAACAGCATGATGAGCTGATTGCGGATCAAGGGCTCATGAAAGGACACGCGCGCCGAGTCTTCCTTGCTCATCGTCATCAGGGCAATATCGGCTTTGTAGTACTTGAGCTTTGGACCAGAGCCGTAATTACCGACCAGCGCGGGCGTCAGGTTGATGTAGTTAGGTTGTGGGGCGCCCTCTTCGGCCTCCTTTTTTTCCTCCGCCCAGGCTGGCAGAGCGAGTGAGAAAGCAAGTACGAACGCAAGCAGGGCTTTCACGGGGCAATTCCTCGAACAAAAAGAGTGGTGCATAGCCAACCGATAGCTATGCCTGTCACAGCTTATCGACTAAACGGTGCATTTCTGAAGCCATAGGATTCAGATGGGCAACCACCCGAATATGACAGACTATAAAAACAGCCTCTTTAGTCGTCGCGGACAGGTTCCGCCCAGGATGGCGCTTTGAAACAACAGGATAGCACCTGCCTCACGCTTGACCTTTCATCAGCAGACGCTCACACCCAACCTCTCTACCTGAGCATGCATCGGCATTGCCGTGTAGGGCTGGTACTGGTTGCCGCCTTGTCGATCCTGGCTGGCATGACAGATGCCATTGGCTTCTTGTCGGCTGGTGACTACGTATCCTTCATGAGCGGCAATACGACGCGACTGGCCGTAGCCGTTGCCTTGGGCGACAGCACCACCCTCTTGCGGCTGCTCCTGATTGTCGCCCTGTTTGTCCTCGGCAATGCACTCGGAATTGTCATGGTGCGCGTGAGCGGCCGTCGGGCGTTGCCTCTCCTGCTGCTGACATCGGCCTTGTTGGCCGCGGCGGCGGGCTGGTCCACCGGCGGTCTTCCAGGTGCAGTCTTGCTACCTCTTGTAGCCGCCGTGCTCGCCATGGGCATGATCAACGCCGCCGTGGAACAGGTGAACGGGCAGTCCATTGGCTGACCTATGTCACGGGTGCACTTTCACGACTGGGACGAGGCCTGGGACGCTGGCTGCTGGGTGAGCGCTATTCAGGCTGGCTGATGCAAGCGATTCCGTGGGGCGGCATGCTAGCCGGCGCCATAATGGGCGCATGGCTCCAACACCACCTTGGCCTCAAGGCTCTCTTTGTCAGCAGCGCTTGGGCGGCCCTGATCGGCCTGGCATCCCTGTGGATTCCTAGGCGTTGGCAGTTGCATTACATGCCCAAATAGCCGTTAGGGCGTTACCTCGAAGCGCAAGGTGCCGATCATCTGCCCGTCCTCGGTTATGATCTGTACCTGCCATCGGCCGGCCACATCACTCGGGAAGTTCTGCTTGTGTGTCCAGGCCCGGTAGCCAGCCTCGCGGCCTCCGCTGATCTCGAGTGGGATACGGTCGACCTCATCCCCATTATGCAGCCAGACATGGTAAATCCGCTCACTCAGCCCACGGGGCGCGTTGATGGCCGTATAGGCATAGAGACCTTGTGAACGCAGCTGGACAGCACTGATTTTTTTCAGACTCTTACCCGGTTCGCGCTTGAGGTTGTCAAAGCTGCTGGTAACCGCCACATCGGTCAGCCACAGCGTGGCGGGCGGCACCCAGGTACGCAGTACCCATCCTAGGCCTCCCACCATCAGGCTCAGACCAAGCACGACAGGCCATTGCCACAGGCGTCGGATCGAGAGCGCCACAAGAATGCTTGGAAACGACAACAATACCGCCACGCCTAATGCCAGCCGGTAGCTCTGCGTGGTGGTCAGTTGCAGGATGATGGGCAGGGACGTAAGCAGAACGGCAAACAACGTCAGCGTGTGATAGCCCAGAAAGATCCAGCGCCGGCTCGACAGCGCTTTGTAGTACAGCGGGTCGACAATCGATACGACAGCCATGGCGGCCAGCAGGCCGGTAAAGATGGCCTGTCCGCTGTTCCAGGTGGTTGTGACAAACAGGAACGGCAGGACAAAGAACAGGCTTTCCTGATGAATCATCTGGGTTGCGTAGCGAAACAGCCCAGGGGGCAGGTTCCAGCCAAACCGCCTAGTCACCCACTGACGCAGCACGTTCTCTACCATCAGCCATAACCAGCTGGCCAACATTACGATGGCCATTACCTTCGCAAAGCCATGCTGGCGATCAACCAGCAAAAAGCTGCACACACCCGAAACAAAGCCTGCCAGGGCAATCAGGCGTGGATAACGGTTGATCAGGACGGTAGCGAGATCAACCAGACGTGATACGTAGCGCTTCCAGGTGGGCATAACGATCAGAACACAGGCGGTTATGGTTGAGACCCATCACGTGCGGTCAAGTGCGGTCCGGCGGGGCAGCATACGCATCCCCTTATAGAACGCCAACCGCGTTCAGTTCACACGTCACAACCTGTGACTGAACGGCCATTAGGACCTATACGTTCGGAAAGCAACATTTTTGCGAGCGTTTATTTTCGTTTATCGCACAGCGGTATCGGTCATTTTTCTGAAATGAAACTGTAATATTTGCCCTGCACGTCTCTTCTCATAAAAACAACGATCTTCGGAGCTCAAATGCTTGGTATTTTTCGTCCGGCCCCGCATACGGCGCGCCTGCCTTCCGATCGCATCGATCCTGCTTACAAACGCCTGCGCTGGCAGATCTTTGCCGGTATCTTCATCGGTTATGCCGGGTATTACCTTCTGCGCAAAAACTTTTCTCTGGCGATGCCCTACCTAGTAGAGGAAGGCTACAGCCGAGGAGAGCTGGGTATTGCGTTATCGGCCGTTGCCATCGCCTATGGTCTTTCCAAATTCCTCATGGGCATGGTGTCCGACCGCTCGAATCCCCGCTACTTTCTGCCCTTCGGCCTGCTGGTCTCGGCGGGTGTGATGTTCATTTTCGGTTTCGCACATTGGGCAACCTCAAGCGTGACCATCATGTTCATCCTGCTGTTCATCAATGGTTGGGCGCAAGGGATGGGCTGGCCACCCAGCGGGCGAACCATGGTGCATTGGTGGTCCCAGAAGGAACGCGGCGGCGTGGTCTCGGTCTGGAACGTTGCCCATAACGTAGGCGGTGGCCTGATTGGCCCGCTGTTTCTGCTGGGGCTCGGCTGGTTCAACGATTGGCACTCAGCCTTCTATGTTCCAGCGGCCGTAGCGCTGGGTGTTGCAGTTTTCGCGTTCCTGACCATGCGCGATACGCCGCAGTCCTGTGGGTTGCCACCTATCGAGGAATACAAGCAAGACTACCCGGAAGGCTACAACGAGAGCCATGAACGCGAATTCAGTACAAAGGAAATCTTTGTCAAATACGTGCTGAAAAACCGCATGCTCTGGTACATCGCACTGGCCAACGTATTCGTCTATCTGCTGCGTTACGGCGTGCTGGATTGGGCGCCTACCTACCTGAAGGAAGCCAAGCATTTCACGGTGGACAAGTCATCCTGGGCGTACTTTCTGTATGAGTGGGCCGGTATTCCCGGCACGCTGCTGTGCGGCTGGCTATCGGACAAACTGTTCAAGGGCAATCGTGGCGCCACCGGTGTAGTGTTTATGGCTCTGGTGGCAGTCGGCACCGTGGTTTACTGGCTCAACCCGCCAGGAAATCCCATGGTCGATATGTTCGCACTGATCGCCATTGGCTTTCTGATCTACGGCCCGGTGATGCTGATCGGTTTGCAGGCCCTGGAGCTGGTGCCCAAGAAAGCCGCCGGGACAGCTGCCGGCTTTACCGGCCTGTTCGGCTACCTGGGGGGCTCGGTAGCCGCCAACGCACTGGTTGGCTACACAGTGGACCTGTACGGCTGGGACGGCGGCTTCATGCTGCTGGTCGCGTCATGCGTATTGGCCATTGTGTTCCTGGCCTTGACGCTGCGCCATAAAAACCCGGTATTGAGTTAAGGTAGCGGACCGATCCAGCTACGGGCTGGATCGGTCCGGCTTACAACCCCAGCGCCTCTCTTGGCGCATAGGCGAACACGTCGGCCCGCATTTGGTGAGGATCCATCCCACCTTCGACCAGCGCATCCAATGTGGCATAAACCATGGCAGGCGACCCACTGGCATACACGTGGAGTGACTTCAGATCGGTGAAGTCCTCTCGCACCGCTTCATGCAGAAGGCCACAACGTCCCTCCCACCCACACAGGTCACTCACTACCTTGTTCAAGTGAAGACGGGGGTCCTGCTCCCACTCTTCCCAATGGGGTAATGCATAGAAGTCATCGGGATGACGCACGCCCCAATACAGGTGCAGGGGTTGATCGAAGCCGCGCGCGCGGCAATCCTCGATAAGGCTGTGCATTTGTGCCATTCCCGTTCCGGCCGCGATCAGAACAAGCGGACCTGGAGGCAGATCGGCCAGATGCGCATCGCCAAAAGGCAGCTGGACGCGCACCATGCGTTCTCGCTCAAGCTGCTGGATAATCGCCTGACTGCTCTCTTCACGCGTCAGAATATGCAACTCCAGCTCACGCCCCTGATGTGGTGCGGATGCCAGCGAAAAGGCCGACTGCTTGCCATCGTCCCGCTCAAGCATCAGGTATTGTCCAGCGTGATAGCGCGGGGGCTTGCCTGCTGGAGCCAGCAGCCGAACACGGCGTACATCTCCGCCCACATCCTCACATGCCAGAACCTGACAGGCAAAGGTGCCTACTGGAAGCTCGCCCGGCGCCAATACTCCATCCCAATGCAACTCGCATGTTTCGAGCGGCTCGGCCAGGCAGACAAAAATCTCACCGTGGTCGATGACATCGTTCTGCTGCCTGACCCGCCCTTCGATCAACAAGGCTGCACAGACATGGCAATTACCGTTGCGGCAGCTGTGCGGACACTCATACCCCAGCCTGCGTGCCGCATCCAGGATACGCTCGCCAGGTAACGTCTCGAGTACCGCCCCAGAGGGACGTAACGTGACCTTCATCTCAGGACGCCTTGTGAATGGAAGTGGATGTCTGGGGATAGCTCTGCACGAATCCCATGCCTGCAAATTCCTCTGTATGCATAGGGTTCGACGCACAATGTGCGCAACTTATCCCCGTCGGGCCAACAGTATCCATCAATCGATCCCCAGGCTGGACCAGATCTCATCGACCCGCTTGACCACGGCTTCGTCTTTGACGATAGCCCGCCCCCATTCCCGATTGGTCTCTCCGGGCCACTTGTTGGTGGCATCCAACCCCATCTTCGAGCCCAGGCCCGAAATCGGTGAAGCGAAATCCAGATAGTCGATAGGCGTATTGTCGATCATCACGGTGTCGCGCTTGGGGTCCATGCGGGTCGTGATAGCCCAGATCACATCATTCCAGTCCCGAGCGTTGATGTCATCATCGGTCACGATCACGAACTTGGTGTACATGAACTGGCGCAGGAAGCTCCAGACGCCCAGCATTACCCGCTTGGCATGGCCTGGGTACTGCTTTTTCATGGTGACCACAGCCATGCGGTAGGAGCACCCTTCCGGCGGCAGGTAGAAATCGACGATCTCGGGAAATTGCTTTTGCAGGATCGGCACGAACACTTCGTTCAATGCCACACCAAGAATGGCCGGCTCATCCGGCGGACGTCCGGTATAGGTACTGTGGTAGATCGCGTCACGGCGGCGAGTGATACGCTCGACGGTAAACACTGGGAAACGATCTACTTCATTGTAATAGCCGGTATGGTCACCGTAAGGCCCCTCATCAGCCATCTCGCCGGGATAGATGAAGCCTTCCAGAATGATCTCGGCGCTGGCTGGAACCTGCAGATCGCTGCCGATGCATTTCACCAACTCGGTACGGCTGCCACGCAGAAGGCCAGCAAATGCATATTCGGACAGCGTATCCGGAACCGGCGTAACAGCGCCCAGAATCGTTGCCGGATCTGCACCCAGGGCTACCGCCACGGGATAGGGCTTGCCTGGATACTTGGCGCACCATTCACGAAAATCCAGGGCGCCGCCACGATGGCTAAGCCAACGCATGATGACCTTGTTGCGACCAATGACCTGCTGACGGTAGATACCCAGGTTCTGCCGTTCCTTGTTCGGTCCTTTGGTAACGGTCAGGCCCCAGGTGATCAACGGACCGACATCGCCCGGCCAGCAGTGCTGGATCGGCAAGCGGGACAGATCAACCGCCTCGCCCTCTTCGATCACCTCATGGCAAGGGGCGTCCTTCATCACCTTGGGCGCCATGCTGATGACCTTCTTGTAGATCGGCAGCTTTGACCAGGCATCCTTCAATCCCTTGGGCGGCTCCGGCTCCTTCAGAAATGCCAGCAGCTTGCCAATCTCGCGCAGTTCACCGACATCTTCTGCACCCATGCCCATCGCAACCCGCTCAGGTGTGCCAAACAGGTTGCCTAGCACAGGCATGTCGTATCCGGTCGGATTTTCGAACAGCAGAGCCGGCCCCTTGCGACGCAGGGTACGGTCACACACTTCGGTCATTTCGAGGTTGGGCGAGACGGGGGTCTGGATGCGCTTCAGCTCGCCACGCTGTTCCAGGCCGCGGATGAAGTCGCGAAGGTCGCGGTATTGCATAGCGGGAGGTATCTCGGCAGAGAATGAAGCGGAAAGTGTACCGCTCCTGGCCCCCTTTTCGAAAATGAAAAGCCTGCCCGGAATGTAAAAAGGCCGGGAAACCCCGGCCTTTTTAGTCTTACTTGCGCTTCATCGAGTCGAAGAACTCGTCGTTGGTCTTGGTCTGACGCAACTTATCGAGCAGGAACTCGATGGCACCGATCTCTTCCATCGGATGCAGGATCTTGCGCAGAATCCAGATGCGCTGCAGCTCTTCCTCACCGGTCAGCAACTCTTCGCGGCGGGTGCCGGAGCGGTTGATGTTGATGGCAGGGAATACGCGCTTCTCGGAGATCTTGCGATCCAGCTGAAGCTCCATGTTACCGGTGCCCTTGAATTCTTCGTAGATGACTTCGTCCATCTTCGAGCCGGTATCGACCAGAGCTGTTGCCAGAATGGTCAGGCTACCGCCTTCTTCGATGTTACGTGCCGCACCGAAGAAACGCTTGGGCTTTTCGAGCGCATGGGCGTCCACACCACCGGTCAGTACCTTGCCGGAGCTCGGGATCACGGTGTTGTAGGCACGTGCCAGACGGGTAATGGAGTCCAACAGGATTACCACGTCTTTCTTGTGCTCGACCAGACGCTTGGCCTTCTCGATTACCATTTCAGCAACCTGTACGTGGCGGGTTGGCGGCTCGTCAAAGGTGGACGCCACTACTTCGCCGCGCACGGTACGCTGCATTTCGGTTACTTCTTCCGGGCGCTCGTCGATCAACAGAACGATCAGGTGGCACTCGGGGTTGTTACGGGTGATGTTGCTGGCGATGTTCTGCAGCATCAGCGTCTTGCCCGCTTTCGGCGGAGCGACGATCAGACCACGCTGGCCCTTGCCAATCGGCGCACACAGGTCGATCACTCGGCCGGTGAGGTCTTCGGTGGAACCATTACCGGCTTCCATCGTCAGGCGCTTGTTGGGGAACAGCGGCGTCAGGTTTTCGAACAGGATCTTGTTCTTCGCATTCTCGGGTCGATCATAGTTGATGGTATCGACCTTGAGCAGCGCGAAGTAACGCTCGCCTTCTTTCGGCGGGCGAATCTTGCCGATGATGGTATCACCGGTGCGCAGATTGAAACGGCGGATCTGACTGGGAGAGACGTAGATATCGTCGGGGCCGGCCAGGTAGGAGGAGTCCGCACTACGCAGGAAGCCGAAGCCATCCTGCAGAATCTCCAGCACGCCATCACCGGAAATCTCTTCACCGCTTTTTGCGTGTTTTTTCAGCAGAGAGAAAATCACGTCCTGCTTGCGGGAGCGAGCCATGTTTTCCAGGCCCATGGCTTCCGCCATTTCCAACAGTTCCGTGATTGGCTTTTGCTTGAGTTCGGTAAGGTTCATAGACGTTGCTAACTGAGAAAAGGAGGGAGTAAGAATCTTTTTGGCTTGAGAGGCCTCGCCGCGGCTAACGACAGAATCGCGTTGGTTATTCTAGTAAGAGAATCGGCGAAGGCATGCAGAGGGCGACACGCGTTTGTGTCGTTGCGAGATCGAATGTAGCACCCTGCTAGACAGGACGTCTAGTGCTAAATAACAAAAAGCCCCGCTAAACGCAGGGCCTTTGATCGAGAGCAATAAAATCAGATATTGCTATCGAGGAATGCCGCCAGCTGGGATTTGGACAACGCACCCACCTTGGTGGCTTCAACGGAGCCGTTCTTGAACAGCATCAGCGTCGGGATACCGCGTACGCCATACTTCGGCGGGGTGTCCTGGTTTTCATCAATGTTGAGTTTGCAAACCTTCAGCTTGCCCTGATAGTCCTTGGCGATTTCATCCAGAACCGGCGCAATCATTTTGCAGGGACCACACCATTCGGCCCAGTAGTCGACCAGCACGGGACCGTCAGCCTTGAGCACGTCCTGCTCGAAGCTGGCATCGCTGACGTTGGTGATGTATTCGCTCATGGACTTTCTCCGAATTCGGAAACGACAAAAAAGAACGACCACTATAGCCCTGCCAGCGCTTAACAGGAAGGCACAAGCCATTAAGTCTCTTTATTGGGACAGCTAAAGCCTCTCAATTACACCATTTGGCAGACTATTGGAAAATCAGCGGGCTGCCTGTACGAATACGCCTTGTTTTGCCCTTCTCAGTGAAGCTGCGCACTAGAACGGAGCAGCATGCCTTATCCGCATGGTCTCAATATCGACACGGCACAGCGGGTGCCGAGAAGCTGGATACCAGACTCGAGCTGGTACCAATAACCAGCACCAATCGTATTCCTTTTAAAATCAAGGCAAGGTTGATTAAGTGATTTTCAGCCTAGGCAAGAATCTTTAGCAGGAAGCAGCGGGTCCAGGATGGCATGACACTGATCATGATGCCTCATGAGACGCGCTTTGCCCGCCAAGCGGGCGATGTGCAGGTGTTCATGCATCGAGGCAAGGTGCATGAACTGGGCAATCCCAAGAAAATATTCGCTAACCCGGAACGCCGGAGCTGGCACAGTTCATCGGTTCGGTTCATTGATCCAGGCCACAGCCCATCGACTGAAACAGTCTGACTGCACGTTGAGGTTTGGCAGACCTCTTCGATCGTGGCACGATTGTCGACGTTTATGTATGAGACCGTCAGCATGCCGCATTCATCCGCAGAACCGTTTCCCCTGATTGCTGCCATCGATCTTGGCTCCAATAGCTTTCACATTGTTCGGGCGCGGACTGACCATGGCGAAATTCGTATCCTTGAACGTATGGGCGAAAAGATTCAGCTGGCCGCTGGGCTGGACGAATCACGGATGCTCAGCGAAGAAGCCATGGAACGCGGGCTTGAATGCCTGCGCCGCTTTGCCCAGTTGATCACCGGCCTGCCGCTGGGCGCCGTACGTATCGTGGGCACCAACGCGCTTCGCGAGGCCAGGAACCGCAGCGACTTCATCATGCGTGCCCAGCAGGTACTGGGGCATTCCGTGGAAGTCATCTCCGGCCGTGAAGAAGCCCGCCTGATCTACCTGGGCGTTTCCCATACCATGCCAGATATGGAAGGCCGTCGCCTGGTGACTGATATCGGTGGTGGCAGCACCGAGTTCATTATCGGCCAGCGCTTTGAAACCCATCAGCGCGAAAGCCTGCAGATGGGCTGCGTCAGTTATACCAAGCGGTTCTTCGCGGACGGCAAGATTACGCCGTCCCGCTATGCCCAGGCCTACACGGCCGCCCGGCTGGAATTGATGAACATCGACCAGAGCCTGCGCGAAAAAGGCTGGCAGGAAGCCGTAGGCGCCTCCGGCACCATCCGTGCCGTGGCCCTGGCCATCCAGGCCGCCGGACGCGGCAAGGGTGAGGTCAATGCCGAAGGTATCGAGTGGCTCAAGCGCAAGATCTTCAAGCAGGGCGAGATCGACAAGCTCGATATCGAGGGGGTGAAACCTGACCGCCGCACTATTCTACCGGGCGGCCTGGCTATTCTTGAAGCAATCTTCAAGGCGCTGGAGCTGCAGGAGATGAACCTGTCCGAAGGCGCACTGCGTGAAGGTGTGCTCTATGACATGATCGGTCGCCAGCACCACGAGGATGTACGGGAGCGTACGCTGTCAGCCCTGGCAGAGCGCTACCACGTGGACAAGCGTCAGGCCGAACGGGTCGAGCGCCGTGCTCTGAAGGCCTTCGAGCAGGTTACCGAAGCCTGGAACCTGAGCAATCCTTGCTATCGGGAACTGCTGACCTGGGCAGCGCGCGTGCATGAGATCGGGCTGGACATTGCCCACTACCACTATCACAAGCACGGCGCCTATCTGATCGAGCATTCCGATCTACCTGGGTTTTCCCGACGCGACCAGCAGATGCTGGCCCTTCTGGTGCGCGGCCATCGCCGCAATATCCCGCGAGATCGCTTCGCCGAGCTGGGTGACGAAGAAGGCGAAAGCCTGATCCGCCTGTGCATCCTGCTGCGCTTTGCCATTCTGTTCCATCATATCCGCAGCAACCAGGAGCGCCCCATCGTGACGCTCAAGGCAGGCCCGCGCAGCCTCGCGGTATGCTTCCCGGTCGGCTGGCTGGAGCAGAATCCGCTGACCCAGGCTGATTTCGAACAGGAAGCGCAGTGGCTCACGCGGATCGGCTATACCCTTACCGTGTGTTGATACCCGGACTGCTCAGGCGCTCCATGAGCGTCGCCTGCACAGTCCGCGGGTTCTGGTTGCCCGTTGGCGAAATGCGCTGGTAACTCCCGTCCTCCTGCAGCACCCAGCTCTGGGTGTTGTCAGTGAGGTAGGCTTCCAGATCCTTCTTGACCCGTGAAATGAGCTTTTTGCCTTCCACCGGGAAGCAGGTCTCCACACGCATGTCGAGGTTTCGCTCCATCCAGTCCGCACTGGACAGGTACATACGCTCGTCTCCCCCATTGAGGAAGTAATAGATCCGGCTGTGCTCCAGGAAGCGGCCGATGATCGAACGCACCTGGATGTTATGCGACACGCCCGGTACGCCCGGACGCAGACAGCACATTCCGCGAACGACCAGATCGATTTTCACACCCGCCTGACTTGCCTTGTATAGCGCTCGGATGACCTTGGGATCGGTCAGACCGTTGACCTTGGCCATGATGTGCGCAGGGCGACCCTCGGCGGCTGCGGCGGCCTCACGATTGATCATTTCCAGCAGGTTCTTCTTGAGCGTAAACGGCGCATGCAGGAGCTTTTTCATGCGCAGGGTCTTGCCCATACCGATCAACTGGTTGAACAGCTTGTGAACGTCTTCGGTCAGGGCTATGTCGGCCGTCAGCAGGCTGTAGTCGGTGTACAGCTTCGCGTTGCCGGCATGGTAGTTACCAGTGCCCAGGTGCGCATAACGCCGCAACTCACCATTTTCACGGCGCAGAATGAGCATCATCTTGGCGTGAGTCTTGAAGCCGACCACCCCATAGATCACCACGGCCCCTGCCTGCTGGAGACGGCTCGCCAGTTGCAGGTTGGATTCCTCGTCGAAACGCGCCCGCAATTCGATGACAGCCGTCACTTCCTTGCCGCTACGCGCCGCTTCTACCAACGCATCGACGATTTCCGAGTTGGCACCGCTGCGGTACAGGGTCTGTTTGATGGCCAGAACGCTGGGATCCTTGGCAGCCTGGCGCAGCAGGTCAACCACAGGCGTAAAGGACTCGAACGGGTGCATCAGCAGCACATCGATCTTGCCCAGTACGTTGAAGAGGTTTTCCTTCTTCTGAAGCAGCTTGGGAATGCTGGGCGTCAGCGGGGCGTTCTGCAGCTCAGGGTGGCTGTCGAGTCCCGTCACACTGAACAAGCGCGTCAGGTTGACCGGGCCGTTGACCTTGTACAGCTCGCTTTCAGCCAGATTGAACTGCTTGAGCAGATAGTCCGTAAGGTTCTTCGGGCAGCTTTCGACCACCTCCAGGCGTACCGCATCCCCGTAGCGGCGGGAGAACAGCTCGCCTCGCAGTGCGCGGGCCAGGTCGTCTACATCTTCGGCGTCCACCGACAGGTCGGCGTTACGGGTCAGACGGAACTGGAAGCAGCCCTTCACCTTCATGCCGGGGAACAGGTCGTCGGCATGAGCATGGATCATCGAAGATAGGAAAACGTAGTTGTCGCCCGGGCCGCCAATTTCTTCGGGCACGCTGATGATACGCGGCAGCGAACGCGGCGCCGGAATAATGGCCAGACCCGAGTCGCGGCCAAAGGCGTCCATCCCTTCCAGCTCAACGATGAAGTTGAGACTCTTGTTAACCAGGAGCGGGAACGGGTGTGTCGGATCCAGCCCGATGGGCGTGATAATTGGGGCGATCTCGTCGCGGAAGAACTTACGCACCCAGCCCTTGATCTTCAGGTCCCAGTTGCGGCGGCGAATGAAGCGGATCTGATGTTTGGACAGCTCCGGCAACAGCACATCGTTGAGAATGGTGTACTGGCGCGCCACCTGCTCATGCACGATGTCGCTGATGCGGGCCAGGGCCTGATGCGGCAGCAAGCCGTCGGCACCGGCCTGCTCGCGGGCAAAGGCGACCTGCTTTTTCAGACCCGCGACACGAATCTCGAAAAACTCGTCCAGGTTGCTGGAAAAGATCAGCAGGAACTTGAGCCGCTCAAGCAGCGGATAGGACTCATCGAGGGCCTGTTCGAGCACCCGGATGTTGAATTGCAGCTGAGACAGTTCCCGGTGAATATACAGGCTACTGTCGTCAACACTTAAGGCCGGCACGGCCGGTGCTTCTGGCACCGCGACCGCAGGCGTGGTTTCAACGGTGGGCGTAGCGTCGGTCAATGCGGCCTCCTCGGTGCGCGCAGTAGTATCAATGAGTCCTTGGCTGTTCATGGCAGCTCCTTGGGAGCGTTAACGCTCCTGACGTAATTGTTGGGCAGCGCGTTTGGCAAAGTAAGTCAGAATGCCATCAGCGCCGGCACGTTTGAAAGCGAGCAGAGACTCCAGAATCACCGCCTCGGATAGCCAGCCGTTCTGGATTGCGGCCATGTGCATGGCGTATTCACCGCTGACCTGATACACAAAGGTCGGCACGCGGAACTCGTCCTTCACCCGGCGCACAATGTCCAGGTAAGGCATGCCCGGCTTAACCATGACGGAATCGGCCCCCTCGGCCAGATCGCCCGCCACCTCCTGCAAGGCTTCGTCACTGTTGGCCGGATCCATCTGGTAGGTCGCCTTGTTGCCTTTGCCCAGGTTGGCGGCCGAGCCGACCGCATCCCGGAAAGGCCCATAATAGGCACTCGCATACTTGGCCGAGTAGGCCATGATCTGCACGTTGTGATAACCCGCGTCTTCCAGGGCCGCGCGAATGGCACCTACTCGGCCATCCATCATGTCCGACGGCGCAACGACTTGGGCACCGGCGGCCGCATGGGACAGCGCCTGCCTGACCAGCACCTCGACGGATATGTCGTTCAGCACATAGCCCTTCTCATCGAGAATGCCATCCTGTCCGTGGGTGGTAAACGGATCGAGCGCAACGTCAGTAATCACGCCCAGCTCTGGAAAGTGTTCACGGAGCGCACGCGTGGCCCGCTGGGCGATACCATCAGGGTTGTAAGCCTCGGCACCATCGAGAGATTTCTTCTCAGGCGGTGTGACGGGGAACAGAGCGACGGCAGGAATGCCTAATGCTACAAGCTCAGCCGTTTCTTCCAGTAGAAGATCGATGGATAGACGCTCGACGCCCGGCATGGAGGGCACGCTTTCACGGCGATTTTCGCCGTCGAGCACGAACATCGGCAGGATCAGGTCGTCTACGGTCAGCGTGTGCTCACGCATCAAACGGCGGGAAAAGTCATCCCGGCGCTGGCGGCGCATCCGCGTGAATGGAAAGGAACGGCTTACTGAAGTGAAACTCACGGTGTACTCCCGGACTCAAGCAGAGTCATTGTGATGAGTTATAAGTCACTATCATGACCGAATGGTAACAACTGATGACAATAAGGCATGTCTATCAACCCTGTTTAAGGCAGACGACCTCTAGCTTCGGCTTGGCACATCGCTATGCAAATCCCCTGCTTTTAAAAAGGGTTAGACGAAGCGATAGCTTCCTTCCGGCGGCTAACCGAGTTAGGCTGCGCCTTCATTTCGCCCTGTTGTCGTGACGATGCTGCAACAATTCCTCCATGATTTCGGTTATTTCGCCCTCTTCCTCGGCACGTTCTTCGAGGGTGAAACCATTCTGGTTCTGGCAGGTTTTCTAGCCTTCCGCGAATACATGAACATCCAGACGGTCATCATGGTGGCCTTCATGGGAAGTTATGCAGGCGACCAGCTGTGGTATTTCCTGGGTCGCCGTCACGGTCGCAAGCTGCTCAAGCGAAAGCCTCGCTGGGAAGCCATGGGAGACAAGGCGCTGGATCATATTCGCCGTCATCCCGATCTGTGGGTGCTCAGCTTTCGCTTCGTCTACGGCCTGAGAACGGTAATGCCGGTGGCCATTGGCATGTCGGGCTATCCTCCGGCGCGCTACCTGCTTCTCAATGGTATCGGCGCCATTGTCTGGGCCACGGTCCTGGGATTGGCGGCCTATCACTTTGGAGCAGTGCTCGAAGGGGCCTTGGGCAATCTCAAGCGCTACGAACTGATGGTGCTCGGCGCCCTGCTGGTCCTGGGCGTGGTACTCTGGCTGTGGCGCCGGATACGCGCTCCGAAAAAATAGTTTTTCTTTCTTTTTCCCGCCTCCACCTGTCGGTCACCCTCAAGCTTGGCCGACGGGCGGCCGATAAGGCCATTACCAACGTATTCAGTAGCCTTGCCGTGGCGATATTGAAGATATCGATGCAGTAGGATGTCCTTTCGAGTCTGTAATCATGTTGCTTGCCACATCCCTGCCTGACGGCTTCGTACCGGTCGGCTCCGATCATCATCATTTCGTTCTGGTTCTGCTGTCCTATCTGGTGGCAACAGCGGCCGGTTATACCGCGCTTTATATGGCCAGACGCGCCTCGTCGGCCGCCTTGAGTAAGAACCGTCTGCTCTGGTGTGGTGTAGGCGGCCTGGCGCTGGGCAGCGGTATCTGGTCAATGCACTTCATTGCGATGCTTTCCTATGCCTCGCCGGTCAGCATGCAGTACGGCTACAGCATGACGTTGCTGTCGTTAGGCATCGCCGTTGCCGTGTCCTGCGTTGTCATGTGGCTTATCAGTCGTGAGCGGCTTGCTACCTGGGAATACCTGGCAGCATCGGTCGCGGCGGGCTGCGGCATTGCAGCCATGCACTACACCGGAATGTCCGCAATCAATTCCATTGGTGTCCAGGTGTACGACCCGCTCCTGTTCCTGGTCTCGATCCTAGTGGCTATCCTGGCGTCTCTGGCGGCATTGATCATGGCGTTTTACGTCCGTAACCAAGCCGGTCGCCATACCCAATTACTTATGATCTTGGGTAGCCTGATTCTAGGCGGTGCGATCGTGTCTATGCACTTCACTGGCATGGCCGCCCTGACACTGGCAGTGCCTGAAAACACGCCTCTCATGATGTCCCATGAAACCCATCATGGGCTTCTGGGCACCATCATCGCGTTTCTGACCATGACTGTGATCTGTGCAGGCCTGACAGCCGCCCGCCTAGAGCAACGCTTCCATGAGCAGAGCGTGCGCCTGGAGGAAGTATCGACGGCGCTGAGTCAGGTTACGCTGCTCGATCCGCTCACCCAGCTGCTGAACGATTACAGCTTTACCCAGACGCTGGCGCGCATCATCAACAAGGCCACCCCTGAAGAAGGCCTTGCCCTGCTCAATCTGGATCTAGATCACTTCAAGCGAATCAATGACAGCCTGGGTTACAACGTGGGCGACGATCTGCTTACCCAGGTTGCCCAACGCATCACGGCCGTGCTTGATAGCACCGTGCACGTCGCTCGTCAGGGTAACGAGTTTCTAGTCCTAGCTCCTGAGGCACAGCCTGAGCACAGCGAAAACCTTGCCATGCGGCTGTTGGAGCAGCTTCGTCCGCCCTTCAACCTGAGCGGACAGCAGATAGGCATGACGCTGAGCATCGGCATTGCCCACTATCCCAAGGATGGCCGATCCGCCAATGAACTGCTGCGCAATGCAGGCCTCGCCTTGGGGCAATGCAAGCGCAACGGGCGTAATCGCTTCCTGCATTTTGCTCCAGAATTGCAGACCCAGGCGGAGGAAACGCTTCATCTAGAGCAGGAACTGCGTCAGGCCATTACTGAAGGCACGCTGGAAGTACATTACCAGCCTATTGTTACCAGTGATGCGCGGACTACCGCCAGCTTGGAAGCGTTGGTTCGCTGGAATCATCCGACGCTTGGTCCCATTAGACCTGACCGCTTTGTCCATGTAGCAGAGCTGAGCGGGCAAATTGGTGAGCTGGATCATTGGGTCATGCGGCGTGCCTGTCGAGACCTCAAAACCCTACGGGAGCTGGGTTATAGTGATCTACGGGTCGCTGTAAACTGCTCGCCGCTGAACCTCACCGACCGCACGCTTCCCAAGCGGGTGGAAGAAGCGCTCAGCGCGGCCGACCTGCCGCCCGAGGCGCTGACGCTCGAGCTGACTGAAAATGCTCTGATGCATAACCTCAACCTGGCGATTGAGTTGTTAGAACGAATTCGAGCGCTTGGCGTAAAGGTTTCGATCGATGATTTTGGCAGTGGCTACTCCTCCCTGGCGTACCTAAGCAAGTTCAAGGTCGATACGCTCAAGGTCGATCGCTCGTTTGTGCGTGATATTCCTAATCAGCAGACCGATATGGAGATTACTGCCGCGATTATTGCCATGGCGCACAAACTGCAGCTCAGAGTTGTGGCCGAAGGTGTGGAGACCCTGGAGCAGCTGACTTTCCTCAGGGAAAACCAGTGCGACTTCATCCAGGGTTATTTTTTCAGCAAGCCCCTATCATTGCCGCAGCTGCAAGTCTGGCTGGCAAGAGCCGACCAGGAGCAGAACGTAGAGCCAGCCTGAACCAGCTCTACGCCGAGCGGGTCAACCGGGTAAGCAGGCGGTCGAGCGAATTGGCAAAGGCCTGCTTTTCCTTTTCCCCATAGGGCGGCTGACCACCGCCCATCTGGCCTTGATCGCGCAGGTCCGTCATCAGGTTACGCACCGCCAGACGCTCGCCCATATTACGGGTATCGAACTCCTTGCCGCGCGGGTCGAGCGCATCCACGCCCTTTTTCACCAACCGATCCGCCAGCGGCACGTCGCTGCAGATGACCAGATCACCCGGTTGGGCCTGCTCGACCAAGTAGTCGTCTGCCGCATCCATCCCGCTTTCCACAATAATCAACCGCACGCAGGCATACGGTGGTTTGATCTGTGGCTGGCCCGCCACCATGATCACGTTGAGCTTGCGCTTCAGGGCAAACTTAAAGACCAGCTCTTTGGCAGCCCGCGGACAGGCGTCCGCGTCGATCCAGATATGCATGTAAACCTCTTACGCGTTTCCGACAGAGCCGCCTGACACCTCACGACGGCGTTCGGCATAGCGGCTGCGGGCATAGAGTAGCGCAATGGCCACGATCGCGATGCCCTGGGCGGTCAAGGTATAGGCATCGGCGTGGATACCCAGCCAGTCGAAATCAAAGAACGGTACCGGACGGGTACCGATCACACCTGCTTCTTGCAGCGCTGCGACGCCATGCCCGGCGAAAATCACTGACAACAGACACAACAGGACAGCATTGGCGCTGAAGAACAGGCCCAGCGGCAGACGCATGGAACCCCGCAGGATGATCCAGGCAAGCCCTACCAGCAGGACAACCGCGGTAATCGCACCGCCCAGTACCGCCGCATGACCTGCCGGGCCGGCCTGTAGCCACAGGGTCTCGTAGAATAGGATCACTTCGAATAGCTCGCGATAAACCGAAAAGAACGCCAGCACGGCAAAGCCGAAACGACCACCGCCACCCACGAGGCTGTTCTTGATGTAGTCCTGCCAAGCGGCGGCGTTGCGGCGGTCATGCATCCAGACACCGACCCAGAGCAGCACTACACTGGCGAACAGACCGGTAATGCCTTCCATCAATTCCCGCTGGGCACCACTGATATTGAGCGCATACGCTGCCACCGCCCAGGTAGCGACACCAGCCAGCATGGCCAGGCCCCAGCCGATGTTCACGCTACGGATGGCGGACTGCTGGCCGGTCTTACGCAGGAAAGCCAGCACAGCGGCCAATACCAGAATGGCTTCCAGACCTTCACGGACAAGAATCAGAAGGCTGGCGAAAAAGCTCAGCGAGGTAGACATGCCACCACCGCTCAACAGGTCGCTGGCTGCTGCCAGTTTCGTCTTGGCTATGTCCAGGCGAGCCTGGGCTTCCTCCACGGCAAGGCCATCCTGTAAGGACTGCCGATAAGCCATGAGCGCCTTTTCGGTGTCCTTGCGCAGGGTCGCGTCCAGGTTATCCAGGGCGCTTTCCACCAGTTCGAAACCTTCCAGATAGGCTGCCACAGACAGGTCATAAGCCTGGTCATGTTCGCCTTCGCGATAGACCGCCAGACTTTTATCCAGGGTTGCCCGGGTGTAATCGATCAGCTGGGCAGGGCCGCGTTGCTGCACAGGCGGCTTGGCACGCTGGGCACGGAACGCGGCCGCAGCCTCATCCCCTTGTGCGGCGGCCACTTCGGCAGGTGTGCGGCCCGCCAGCTGCGCTAGATCGAACGAGGCCGCACCCGCTTTTGCCGGGTCGGCACTAAAGCTTGCAATGTAGGACGCCACATCCCAACGCTGACGTTCATCGAGTTGATTGGCAAAGGAAGGCATGTCCGTGCCGTCGATGCCTCGCGTGACGGTGTTGTAGATATCGTAGAGGCTCAGGTGATCCATTCGCGCCGGATCGCGCAGATCGCCGGGAGGGGGTTCCAGACCGATGCCGGCCGGGCCGTCGCCCGCCCCGGTATTACCATGACAGACCCCGCACTGTTGGGCGTAGAGCGGTGCGCCACGGGTTGGGTCTGGGGTAATAGCTGGCGCCTGCGCCACGTGGTACAGCTGAGCCAGTCGAGCGGCTAGCGCCCTCGCTTCCTGTCCGACCGCATCGCCGTCGGCCTTCTGCGTGATGGCCTCGCGCAGGTGGGTGACGCCCTGCTCCAACTCGGTCCGTTCAGGACGCGCCGGCAGACCTTCGATCAGGGTTTGCAAGGTATGCAGGAGATCCAGCTGATCGCGGTATTCCGCTTCCTTGATAACGGCGCCCTTACTCACCGTGGCGGGATAATCCGCGCCAAGGTAGCCCAGGATATGCAAGGCGTGGGCGGCCTCATCCTCAGGCTCGGCCTGCACGGCCGGACTGAGTGAAGCAAGCATGGGCAACAACAGTACAGCAAACAGCCGGTACAGCTTAAACATGAACGGATTCCAAACAAGAATGGATGGCATTAGCCATAGTGTTCTACTTGTAATGCTTTGTTACAAGCCTGCCGAGTCGCTGTTTTCAGGTTTTCGTCGGGAGACGGGATTGGCGCAAGGGCGCGCAACGAGATATCAACAGGCGAGAGCGCTCAGCCAAACCGCTCTGGCAAGCGGATCAGCTGGCATGAAAGGATTAGCGGTGTAGCAGACTCAGCTGACAGCTTGCCGAACCGTGGCCAGCAGCCCGGCAGCGCCCATGAATAAGCCAGAGAAGACGCGGTTGGTGAGCCGCTGCTGACGTGGCGTGCGCAATACGCGCAGCACCCTGGCGGCAAGACCGGTATAGCCAGCCATAACGATCAGGTCGACCGTGACCATGGTAGCGCCAATGATCAGGTACTGAGCCAGCAACGGCTGACTGGGATTGATGAACTGAGGCAATACCGCCAGCATGAACACAACGGCCTTGGGGTTGCTGGCATTCACCAGGAAACCACGAAAGACTAGCGAAGAGGCGCTGGCGGTAGCGCCGGGTTTGGGTGCGTTGGAAAAGTCCATGGGTGCGGCTTTCCACTGCCGGATGGCGAGGTAGACCAGGTACAGCACGCCGAACCATTTGATTACCGCGAACGCCAGTTGCGAGGTTGCGAGCAGAGCCCCTACCCCGGCGGCCACGATCGCAATCTGCAGAGCAAGCCCCAACTGCAGGCCAATAGCGTTCCAGTAGCCATGCCAGAAACCATGACGCAACCCCGCCGACATGGAAGCAATGGCGCCTGCGCCAGGGGAAAGACTGATCACCCAGCAGGCCAGCAGAAAGGCCAGCCATGTATGCAGCGCCATCGGGAACTCCTTTTATCAGCGATCCAGGAAGGTGAAGGGTACGTCTGTACCACGCCAGCGGCGAACAGCCTTCTGGAAAAACAGCGAATTGGGAATCTGTAACAGCGCAGCTTCCTCGCTGTTGACGCCTTCGGTCATGTCTTCCAGCGTGGTATACAGCATGTTGATCGCCACGACACGTCCTTTCACGCCGGGCTTGTCCGCCGCATCGATGATCTCGACCCGATCGCCCAGCCGAAACGGCCCCACCGTAAAGATGAGCAGCGCACAGAACAGGTTGGACAGGACGCTCCAGATAGCAAAGAACGCAACTGCAGCCACCGCGATAAAGCCGGAAAGTGCCGCCCAGAGAACCGAGCCGGACACACCAAAGCGCTCTAGAACCATGAGCAGTGCACTGCCCATGATCAGCCAGCGCAGCAAGCCCCGCATGACCAGTACGAATTGCGGCGGCAAGTGGTAACGCTCGCCGATGCGGGTAATGGCCCGTGCGATGAAGCGTTGCAGGATATACCCGGCAAGCAGGATAGCCAGGACCTGCACGCCCAGAATGACGCCGCGCTCCCAACCTGCCGGAATAAGAGAATGAAGTTCTTCGATCACGAGGCGTTCTCCAGTTCCAGCTGCAGACTTTCCAGCCGCTCAAGGGCTTCCAGCCAGCCTTCTTCCAGTTCGCTCTCGCGTGATTTCAGTTGTGCCTGTTCCGCCAAGGCCACTCGAAGCTCCTCTTTACGTGATGCTTCATACAGACCACTGTCGCCCAGACGTGTTTCGAGTGCGGCCAGCTTTTCCTGGACCTTGCCCAGCTCCTTTTCGAGCTTGTCTGCCTCGCGCTTGAGCGGGGCGAGCTGCTGGCGCAGCGCAGCCGCCGCCTGGCGCTGGGCACGCTTGTCGACCTTGTCGGCATTGGCATCCGGGGCGGACACGGGTTGCTGGCGGGCGCGAAACTCCACGAGCCAACGGGCATAATCGTCCAGGTCGCCGTCAAAAGCCTGTACGCGGCCATCGGCGACCAGCAGGAACTCATCCGTCGTGCTCTTGAGCAGATGACGGTCGTGGGAGACCACCAGCACCGCGCCGGAAAACTCCTGCAGGGCCATGGTCAGCGCCAGGCGCATATCGAGGTCCAGGTGGTTGGTCGGTTCGTCGAGCAACAGAAGGTTGGGCTTTTGCCAGGCGATCAATGCCAGGGCCAGACGCGCCTTTTCACCACCGGAAAAATTCAGGACAGCCTCATCGCAGCGATTGCCACGGAAGTCGAATCCTCCGAGGAAATCCCGTAGCGTCTGCTCACGCTCACCCGGCGCGATACGCTGCAGGTGCAACAGCGGGCTGGCCTTGGGGTCAAGCGAGTCCAGCTGATGCTGGGCAAAGTAGCCGATGGCCAGATTCTCACCGCAGGTCAGGCGGCCGCCCAGCGGTTGCAGTTCGCCAGCCAGGGTCTTGATCAGGGTGGACTTACCCGCCCCGTTCGGCCCCAGCAGGCCGATACGGGCACCGGGCGCCAGCTGCAGCTTGACCGGGTGCAGAATGGTCTTGTCGCCATAGCCGAGACGGCCTTCGCTCAGGTCCAGCAGCGGATTGGACAGCTTGTCGGACTCACGAAAACTGAAATCGAACGGCGAATCCACATGGGCAGGCGCCAGTTCTTCCAGCCGCTCCAGGGCCTTGATCCGGCTCTGGGCCTGGCGTGCCTTGGTAGCCTGTGCCTTGAAGCGCGCAATGAATTTTTCCATGTGCGCGCGTTGCGCCTGCTGCTTCTCGTACGCTTGCTGCTGTTGGGCCAGCCGCTCGACGCGGGTACGCTCGAAAGCAGAGTAACCGCCACGGTAAAGCGTCAGCTTTTGCTGTTCGAGGTGAACGATCTGATCGACCACGGCATCAAGGAAGTCGCGGTCGTGGGAGATCAGCAGCAACGTACCGGGATAGCCCTTGAGCCAGTCTTCCAGCCAGAGGATGGCGTCGAGATCAAGGTGGTTGGTGGGTTCATCAAGCAGCAGCAGGTCGGAAGGACACATCAGTGCCTGTGCAAGGTTCAGACGCATCCGCCAGCCGCCTGAGAAGTCGCCTACACGACGCTCCATCTGCTCCGGCATGAAACCAAGCCCAGCCAGCAGTTTGCGGGCTCGGGCGTCCGCAGTATACCCATCGGCCGCTTCCAGCTCGGCATGCAGGCGCGCCAGAGCATTGCCGTCGTGCGCGGCTTCTGCCGCTACCAGCCCGGTCTGAATATCACGCAGGTGAACGTCCCCATCCAGGACATAGTCGACTGCCAGCCGATCAAGGGTATCGACTTCCTGGCGCATGTGGGCAATTCGCCAGGCCGCCGGTAGCTGGCAATCACCGGCATCCGGCACGAGCTGCCCCCGCAGCAGGGCAAAGAGACTGGACTTGCCCGCTCCGTTGGCACCCACAAGACCGGCCTTCTGGCCTGGGTGCAGCGTCAGTTCGGCACCTTCCAGCAAACGCTGTGGGCCACGTTGTAAGGTAAGGTTATGTATTCGAATCATGGCGGCGAGTGTAGAGCCTATTGACCTGGTGAGGCGAGCCGGACAGCACCGGTGCCTTTGGAAACTGGCGAGTAAAGGCGGTTTCGCGCCCGCTGGCAAGCACTCTTCGCTGACCGTCATGCCCATCGTTAACAGGACCGCCTTGCCTACAGGACTCTTATCATGGAAAAAATGCTCTGGCCCTATGCACTTGCGCTGTATGCCAGACCCGATGTCACCCAGGCCTGCCTGACGTTACAGAGCGCCGGCGCGGATGTCTGCCTGCTGCTGACCGGTGCCTGGCTGGGCAACCGAGGCGTGACACCAATGATTGAGCGCCAGCGGCTATTGGAGATCATGGCGGCCCCCTGGCGGTCGACTGTTGTGGAGCCCCTGCGCGTGCTACGCACTTACTGGAAGCCAGCCGCGCAAACCGATACGGCACTCGCCGCGCTGCGTGAACGCTTGAAACAATTGGAGCTGGACGCCGAGCACGAACTGCTTACACGACTGGAGCAGGCCAGTGTAGGCTGGCCCCTTACTTCCCAGCCTGACCCGGCTGGCTGGCTGACCGCACTGGCTGGTCCGGCGGGTACGGCTGAACCTGGCGCCCTGGATACGCTTATCCAGGCCGCTCTTCATGCATGAGGATGTTGTAGATGTTACGCCTTTCGCTGTTAAGCCTGTGTCTGCTCCTTCCTCTGGCGGCGCACGCCGAGGACAAGGTCAAGGACGAGCTGGCCTATAGCCTGGGGACCGAAATCGGCAACCGCTTGAAAAGCGAGCTGCCGGATTTGCAAATCGACGATCTGATCAAGGGCCTGAACCAGTCCTACAAGGGCGAGCCGCTGGCACTGGATCAGAAAAAGATCGATGAGCTGGTGGCCCAACATGAGGAAGCGATCGACCAGCAGGAAGAATCCAGCAATGTGGAAGCCGCCAGGCAGGCGGAAACCCGCTTTCTGGTCAATGAGAAGACCCGTTATGGTGTGAAGGAATTGCCAGGCGGCGTGCTGGTAACCGTTATCCGCCAGGGTGCCGGGCCGCAGCCCAAAGCCGATGGCCAGGTGCAGGTCCGCTATATCGGTAAACTGCCTGATGGCAGCACTTTCGATGAACAGCAGACTCCTCAATGGTTCAAACTGTCCAGCGTCATTCCCGGCTGGCGCACAGCCCTTACCCAAATGCCGGTTGGCTCGCAATGGCGCATCGTGGTGCCCTCGTCACAGGCCTATGGCGATGAAGGCGCCGGTGATTTGATCCCGCCTTATTCGCCACTGGTCTTCGAGGTCACGCTGGAGGCCACCCGCTAGGATCGAAAAGTGTTCAATAATTTGAACATATCAGCCTTGTAACAAAGGCTTTGTTAAATATTGCTAACACCCTTGGGCTGGTTTAGGGTGGCTGACAGCTTTGCGGATGCGCCAGGCTTCACGGCCACCGCCTCTTCTACCCTGTTTGAGAGGAAACCAGCATGAGCACGCCAACCCGCGCCGAATGGGAACAGCGCTTCCAGAGCCTAACCATTGAAGGCCGCGCCTTCATCCAGGGCGAATACTGTGATGCTGCCTCCGGTGAGACCTTTGACTGCATCAGCCCCGTCGACGGCCGCTTTCTGGCCAAGGTAGCAAGCTGTGATGTTGCCGATGCCGACCGGGCAGTTGCTAGCGCCCGTGCCACGTTCGAATCCGGCGTCTGGTCGCGCATGGCACCCGTCAAGCGCAAAGCGATCATCATCCGTTTCGCCGATCTGCTCGAGCAGCACGCTGCAGAGCTTGGCCTTCTGGAAACGCTGGATATGGGCAAGCCCATCAGCGACTCCTATCACATCGATATTCCACTCTCCGCCCGCGCCCTGCGCTGGAATGGCGAGGCCATCGACAAGATCTACGATGAAGTCGCAGCCACTGCCCACGACGAGCTGGGCCTCGTCACGCGTGAGCCAGTGGGTGTCGTTGCCGCTATCGTGCCGTGGAATTTCCCGCTGATGATGGCCTGCTGGAAGCTCGGCCCGGCCCTGGCGACCGGTAACTCGGTTGTGCTCAAACCTTCCGAGAAGTCCCCGCTGACCGCTATCCGCATTGCCCAGCTGGCCATCGAGGCCGGCATTCCGGCGGGCGTACTCAACGTGCTGCCAGGCTATGGTCATACCGTAGGCAAGGCGCTGGGCCTGCACATGGACGTAGACACCCTTGTGTTTACCGGGTCGACCCGCACCGCCAAGCAGCTGATGGTCTACGCGGGCGAATCCAACATGAAGCGCGTTTGGCTGGAAGCGGGCGGCAAGAGCCCGAACATCGTGTTTGCCGATGCACCAGACCTGGAGGAAGCCGCCAAGGCAGCAGCCAGTGGCATCGCCTTCAACCAGGGCGAAGTCTGTACAGCCGGATCACGCCTGCTGGTCGAGCGTTCGATCAAGGATCAGTTCTTGCCGTTGGTGATCGAGGCGTTGAAAACCTGGAAACCAGGCCACCCGCTGGACCCGGAAACCAATGTCGGCGCCCTGGTGGATACGCAGCAGCTCAATACCGTGCTCGGCTACATCGAAGCCGGTCACGCTGACGGTGCTCAGCTGGTAGCTGGGGGCAAGCGCACCCTGGAGGAAACCGGTGGTGTGTATGTGGAGCCGACCATTTTTGATGGCGTTTCCAATGCCATGAAGATCGCTCAGGAAGAAATCTTCGGGCCGGTATTGTCTGTCATTACCTTTGACACGGCTGAGGAAGCGATCAAGATCGCCAACGACACCCAGTACGGATTGGCCGCGGCGGTCTGGACGCGTGACATCTCCAAGGCGCATCTGACAGCCAAGGCGCTACGGGCCGGCAGCGTATGGGTCAACCAATATGATGGTGGTGACATGACAGCTCCCTTCGGTGGCTTCAAGCAGTCGGGCAATGGGCGGGACAAGTCGCTGCATGCCTTTGACAAGTACACCGAGATCAAGGCGACCTGGATCAAGCTATAAGCCGATCGACCTTTTCTGCGCTGCGCTTATCATTGCCCTGCCGCAATTGAGCGTAGCGCAGTACCCTTACCAGCCCAGCCCCAGCGCTCCTATAAGGGGTAGTTTTGCGTCATCGTTGCTGCTGGCGCGTACCTGTTCAGGGTGGAAACCTATGGCGAAGCGAATTAATAAGGCCTGATTTGCTTTGCCGATCACGCTTCTGACCAACGGTGTGAGCAAATCCCTCTCTAGCCTGTCTCTAGCGACAGCGCGTACTATGCGCGCCGGTCAATCCCTTAACGAGCAGGACATGCGTATGAGAGAGTACACTTTGGGTCAGCCTGCCATGCAAGGGGTGGGCTATCAGCACGCCGATCGTTCTGTCAGCCAGTCGATCCAGGCCGCTATCAATGTACAGCGCAACCGCGTGACCAGTCAGGTCCAGCGGATCAACGATCAGTTGTGGGAAGTTTGGCCCGATGGCCGTCGTAAACTGCTGAATCGCTGAAGCAATGGATGTAAGAAAGCCGTGCCGGTTTGACCGCGCACGGCTTTTTTGTACCTGCCTTTCTGACGCCACAACCGGAAGGCTTATCCTCGGTAATAGCGCTGCGGTACGAAAGGCATCCTGGCGACCTTAACGGCAACCGGCTTGTTGCGCACCATGGCAAACAGCTCAGTGTCCAGAGCTGCATAGGCGCTGTCGACATAACCCATCGCAACCGGCGCACCCAGGGTTGGGCCAAAGCCGCCACTGGTCACCTTTCCGATCACCGCACCGTTTGCGTCCACCAGTTCCGCACCCTCACGGACCGGCACCCGCTCCTGCACCAGCAGACCGACACGCTTACGCGCCACACCATTCTGTTGCTGGGCAAAGATGGTCTCGGCGCCAGGAAAACCACCGGCCCTCGCACCGTCTGCACGGCGCGGCTTGGATAGCGCCCAGACCAGACTGGCTTCAACCGGCGTTGTCTGCGTATCCATATCATGGCCGTACAGGCACAGGCCTGCCTCCAGACGCAGGGAGTCACGCGCGCCCAGGCCAATGGCTTGTACTTCCGGCTCGGCCAGCAGGGCCCGGGCCAACGCTTCGGCGCCTTCTACCGGCACGGAAATTTCAAAGCCGTCTTCACCGGTATACCCGCTGCGGCTGACGATGCAGTCGTAATCCAGCAGCGTGACGCGGGCAATGTTCATGAACGTCATGCCGGACACCTGCGGCGCCAGTCGCGCCAGCACGGCCACGGCTGCCGGTCCCTGCAAGGCCAGGAGCGCCCGCTCTTCGAACAGGGGTTCGACATGACAGCGCGAGCCGATATGCTCTTTGAGGTGAGCCAGATCCTGATGCTTGCACGCGGCATTTACGACCAGATACAGGCAATCGCCCAGGTTCGCGACCATGAGGTCGTCGAGAATGCCGCCCTGCTCGTTGGTGAACAAGGCGTACCGCTGCATGCCTACCGGCAGGCCTACGATATCGACCGGAACGAGCCCTTCCAGCGCGGCGGCGGTACTGTCGCCCGTCAGCAGGATCTGGCCCATGTGGGAAACGTCGAACAATCCGGCCTGGGCGCGGGTGTACTGGTGCTCCTTGAGCACGCCAAGGGGGTATTGCACCGGCATGTCATAACCGGCGAACGGCACCATGCGTGCGCCCAGTTCAAGGTGCAGGGCATGGAGTGGAGTTTTGAGCAGTGATTCGGTCACGGGGACTCCTTCATGAGTCGTGCAGTCGCGTCCAACGCGAGCAAAAGGGCCGGTCAGGCATGGCTAACGGCACACCGCGCCAAGCATGGACGTGCCTTACAGTAAAGCCGTAAAAGCCGTAACGGTGAAAACCGCGTTGAGGCCATGTGCCCGGCCAGTTGACAGGCATCACGGCGCTCCATCTCCTCCTGTGGAATAGGCAGGAGGAGATGGGCAAGGTGATACGCATCCGCTGCGGATCACGCGTCCTGATACGCCTCGATCGGCGGGCAGGAGCAGATCAGGTTGCGGTCACCGTACACATTGTCGATCCGCGCCACGGGCGGGAAGTACTTGCCGTTCACCAGCGATGGCAACGGGTACACCGCCTGTTCGCGGCTGTAGGGATGCGTCCATTCGCCGGTCAGCTCGCGTGCGGTATGCGGCGCGTTCTTGAGCGGATTGTCATTGGCATCCAGCGTACCGGCCTCGATGGCACGAATCTCTTCGCGAATAGCGATCATGGCGTCGCAGAAGCGATCCAGCTCGGCCTTGGACTCGCTCTCGGTCGGCTCGATCATCAGCGTGCCGGCTACCGGGAAGGACATGGTAGGCGCATGGAAGCCAAAGTCGATCAGGCGCTTGGCCACATCGTCCACGGTCACGCCACTCGTTTCCTTGAGCGGACGCAGATCGAGAATGCACTCGTGCGCCACCAGGCCGCCTTCACCCGAGTACAGCACTGGGTAGTGGGTTTCCAGACGACGGGCGATGTAGTTGGCATTCAGGATCGCAATCTGCGAGGCGCGGGTCAGCCCCTCGCCGCCCATCATCTTCATGTACATCCAGGAGATGGGCAGGATGCTCGCGCTGCCATAGGGCGCTGCCGACACTGCACCTTCTTTGCGCTCGAGCCCGGCATGACCCGGCATGAACGGCGCCAGATGGGACTTCACACCAATCGGGCCTACGCCCGGACCGCCACCACCGTGCGGGATGCAAAAGGTCTTGTGCAGGTTCAGGTGAGACACATCGCCGCCAAACTTGCCTGGCGCGCACAGGCCCACCATGGCGTTCATGTTGGCGCCATCGATGTAGACCTGACCGCCATGCTCGTGAACGATGCTGCAGATCTCGCGGATCGCCTCTTCGAACACACCGTGAGTGGAAGGATACGTAATCATCAGCGCGGCCAGATTGGCAGCGTGCTGCTGGGCCTTGGCACGCAGATCACCCACATCCACGTTGCCGCGGCTGTCACAGGCCACCACGACCACACGCATACCGGCCATCGAGGCGGTTGCCGGGTTGGTGCCATGGGCAGACGACGGGATCAGGCAGATATCGCGCTGGGTGTCGCCGCGGCTTTCATGATAGGCGCGAATGGCCAACAGGCCCGCGTATTCACCCTGGGAGCCGGCGTTGGGTTGCAGGGAGATGGCGTCGTAGCCCGTAGCGGCGCACAGCATCTGCTCCAGCTCGGCGGTCATCTGGGCATAGCCCTCGGTCTGGTCGGCTGGTGCGAAGGGATGCAGATTGCCAAATTCGGCCCAGGTGATCGGAATCATCTCGCTGGCCGCGTTGAGCTTCATGGTGCAGGAGCCCAGCGGGATCATGGTGCGATCCAGCGCCAGATCCTTGTCCGCCAGGGTGCGCAGGTAGCGCATCAGCTGGGTTTCGGAGCGGTATTGGGAGAAAACAGGGTGCGTCAGGAAGGTGGACTGACGACGCAGCGTCGCAGGCAAATGCTCCTCGGCCTGGTCCAGCAGGCTATCCAGGGAAGGCACGGGCTGGCCATCGCTGAAAATCTCCAGCAGGGCCATGACGTCTTCGACTGTGGTGGTCTCGTCCAGCGAAACCCCCAGGTCGGTGTCACGGATCACGCGCAGGTTGAAGCCTTTGGCGCGGGCCGCTTCGTGAATCGCATTGGTTTTGTCGCCAAATACCAGCGTCAGCGTATCGAAAAAGGTTTCCTGGGTGCGATGGCCTAGTGCATGCAGACCGGTCGCCAGCAGGGCAGTCAGGCGATGAATGCGCGTAGCGATGTGCTTGAGACCTTCCGGACCGTGGTAGACGGCATACATGCTGGCAATGTTGGCCAGCAGGACCTGAGCTGTGCAAATGTTGCTCGTCGCCTTCTCACGACGGATGTGCTGCTCACGGGTCTGAAGCGCCAGCCGATAGGCCGGGTTGCCATGACGGTCAATGGATACGCCCACCACACGGCCGGGCATGTCACGCTTGTATTTGTCCTGAGTGGCAAAATACGCAGCGTGCGGGCCGCCAAAGCCGAGCGGTACGCCAAAGCGCTGGGCCGTGCCGATAGCGACATCCGCGCCAAACTCGCCGGGTGGGGTCAACAATGTCAGGGCCATCAGGTCAGCCGCGACGGCGACCAGGGCACCCGCCTGATGGAAGGCCTCGATGACTTCACGGTAATCGCGGATTTCGCCCGTGGTCATCGGGTACTGGAACAGGGCACCAAAGAAACGGCCGTGATCGTCGATGTCCGTTTCCACACCCACTACGATTTCAATACCCAGCGGCTCGGCGCGGGTGCGGATCACATCGATGGTCTGCGGGTGGCAATGCAGGGAAACGAAGAAGGCCTCGGCCTTGCTTTTGGACAGACGACGGCAGAATGTCATGGCCTCGGCGGCAGCCGTGGCCTCGTCCAATAGGGACGCATTGGCTACAGGTAGCCCGGTCAGATCGCCGATCAATGTCTGGAAGTTCAGCAGTGCCTCCAGACGACCCTGGGAGATTTCCGGCTGGTAAGGCGTATAGGCCGTGTACCAGGCGGGATTTTCCAGCAGGTTGCGCAGGATGGGCGCCGGGGTATGGCAGTTGTAATAGCCCTGTCCGATAAAGGACTTGAACAGCTTGTTCTTGCGGGCGATGCCACGCAATTCGGCCAGGGCGTCGGCTTCGGACAGCCCCTGGGGCAAATCCAGTACGCTGGTGCCCTTGATGCTATCCGGGATGACCTTGGCTGTCATGGCGTCCAGCGAATCGTAGCCCAGCAGGTCGAGCATGGACACGATGTCCAGCTCGCGCGGGCCGATGTGGCGCGAAATGAATTCGTCAGCGGTGCTGAATGAGTCGCGAAAATCGGTCATGGTCACCTCCTCAAGCCTTGATCAATTGAGCGTAGCCGTCTTCGGTGAGCAGCGTGCCGAGTGCTTCTGGATCGGCAGGACGCATGCGGAAGAACCAGCCGGCGTCGAGAGGGTCCTGGTTGACTTTCTCAGGGGCATCGCCAAGCGCTTCGTTGATTTCCAGGATCTCGCCATCGATCGGCATGGCAATGTTGCTGGCGGCCTTGACCGACTCCAGTACCGCCACCTCTTCGCCCTTGGCGTAGGTGCGCAGCTCCGGCAATTGCACGAAGACCAAGTCGCCCAGCGCATCCTGAGCATAGTCTGTAATGCCTACGGTTACAGTGCCATCGGCTTCCAGACGCAGCCATTCGTGTTCTTCGGTAAAGCGCATAACCATTGCAGACTCCTGAATAGGGGTAACCCAGCTGGGCACTAGCTGACCTCCTTCATAGCAAGGCAGATGCCAAGGTCTTACCGATGGCGCAATGCCAGAGCACGCGCGGCCTACAGAAAAATGAGGTAATAAAAGGCGGTGTAACGAAAGTGCTACACCCCATGGAAAGAAGTCTCCCAGAGGCCATGCGAGCCTAGAACAGATAAGGCATTGTCAGCGTTCGTATCGAATCCATTACAGTGCAATGAATTCGATACAGATTTAATCTAGGATGAAGTGGGGCAGGAAGCGCGAGCTGTCTTGGGTAATTAATGTTGCATCCTCACGGATACCCACCCCACAGGCCGTGTCACCTACCACCCAACTGCCAATAACAGGGTAGTTACCGGAAAAACAAGGCAACGGGTGACATTGCTGCACGATGCTGGGGCCCGCGTATGGGCCCGGCACGTCCAGACGCGTGCCGTCCAGACTGTGCAGTTCGATGTTGGCACCCTCCCGTGAGAACAGCGGCTTGCGCACCCAGCCTGGCGCGACCGGACTACCGGCCTCTTTATCGAAAAAGGCTGGAAGCAGATTGGGATGCCCTTCATGTCGCTCCCACAGCAAGGCCAGAATACCTTTGTTGCTGAGCAGCGCCTTCCACGGCGGCTCATAGAATTGCGTAAAGGAGCTGGGAATAGAATGTCCAAACGCCTCGTCCAGCATGAACTCCCACGGGTAGAGCTTGAACAGTGACGGGATGAATTCATCGTTCAGGTCCACAAACCCCTGTGACCTGTCCAGCCCGATATCCTCCACAGCGATATAACGCGTCTGAATACCCGCCTGGGTGGCACAGTCCCGCAGATATTCGACCGTGCCGCGATCCTCCTGCGACTCTCTGACCGAGGCCAGATACAGGGGCTGATGCGGTCGCAAGGCACGAATTGTCTGGATTAGCTGCTCCTGAATGCTGTTGTACTGATCCGCCCCGGCGGGAAGCCTGCCCGCCTGTTGCATCTGCTCCAGCCATAGCCACTGGAAAAAGGCTGCCTCGTACAGCGAGGTCGGCGTGTCGTAATTCAGCTCGAACAGCTTGGCCGGTCCCTGACCGCTATAGACCAGATCCATACGGCCATACAGATGGCGGTCCCGACGTCTCCAGCTGGCAGCCGCACACGCCCAGAAGTACTCCGGTACAGCCAGACGCGAGAGCAGTGCCTCGCTGCCGACGATCTCGTCGACCAGTGCCATGCACATCTGATGCAACTCGGCCGTGGGGGCTTCCAGATCGTTTTCGATCTGCTTCAGGCTGAACTGGTACGCGGCCCGCTCATCCCAATAGGGTTCGCCATCAAAGGTGTGGAACAGAAAGCCAAGCTGCTCCGCCTGCTCGCGCCAGTCCGGGCGCTCGGTCATATCGATCCGCTTCATGATCCGCTCGACCGTGACGAGTAAGAGGCTGCCCGTGCTCCAAAACCGCCCCGGCTGACAACCCTAGACTCGCTGGAGGCATAGGCGCTCCTGTTCAGATAGGCGATACCCGGTCGTGAACCGACCACCTCGTTATTGGCAGTGCGGTAATGCGCCAGGTCGTCCCGTGACTGGTACAGCGGCTGGCTGGGAAAGGTACGCGTGTACTCGCGCTGGCGTTGTCCTCCGCTGACGCTACTGGAATAACCATAAGAGGCACCGCCCGAGGACGATGATTCACTCTCCCGCGGCGGGCGCTGGCCCAGCAGAAAGCCGGTCATGAGCGGAACGTAGAACGAAGACCGGGGCTCCAGCAGCTCGCAGCCATTGGTACCAAAGTCGATCTCGCATTCACCCAGGGAGGCATAACGCGGCGCACTACGGTGATGGACCGCACGGGAAGATTCATACTCCGAGGAGCAGAGGCTGGGCGTGAAAGTGCCGTCGCGGATGCACTCGGCAACGGATCGGTACAGATAACCCGGCTTGGGTTGATCACACCCGGCCAGCATGAGGGGTGTCACTCCAACCAGTACCAGTTGGATGGCTCGGCTGCGTTTCATGCCCTGCCCTCACCCGCTGATGGCGGCGGCATTAAGCACGCCAATCGATACAGACATCGTCGCCACGAGAATACCGCTGGCCATTTCGTTATTGCTGAGCCGTTGGGGCAGCCCCGGCACGAGAAGGCGCAGCACGACGAATGTAACCAGCTGAGCGACTGCTGCGATCAGGGCCCAGAGTAGGTAGTCCAGCGCACTGACCGAGACCCGCATCGCGCTGGCCAACGGCAGGACAAACCCCAGCAACGTACCACCGAACGCCAGGGCCGCCGCTGGCACGTTGTTGCGAATCAGCTGCCACTCACGGTGTGGAGTAAGCCAGCTGAAAGTGAAAGCAAACGCGCCCAGAAGCGCGAGCGAGAGAATGAAATAAATGGCGAACGCCGGCAGACCACTGAGGTAGTCAAGCACGCTGGCAAGCATGGGACACTCCTTGTCACGAATGAGCCGGCAGGCTAAGGCACCTGCCGGGGGCGCGCATTTTCGCAACTTCGCGCCCGTTCATCCATGCTCTCTATCCGCCAGCCGCTCCGCTGGTCACTCCCCCTTGCTACGGTGGACCATGTCCTGCACGCGGGCTGCCAGCATCTCGATCGGGAAAGGCTTGGTGATCATGGCCATGTTTGGCTCCAGGAAACCATTGGCAATCACCGCATTTTCCGCATATCCGGTCATGAACAGGACCTTGAGGTCTGGCCGCGTGACTCGGGCCGCATCAGCCATCTGCCGCCCATTGATGCCCGGTAGACCAACGTCGGTTACCAGCAGGTCGATGCGCAGATCGGACTTGAGTATCTCCAGACCGGAAGGGCCGTCGACAGCCTCCAGCACCCAGTAACCCAACTCACTCAAGACCTCTACCACTAGGCTGCGGACAGCATGCTCGTCTTCGACCACCAGCACGACTTCGCTGGCCTCGGACTGCCGACTCAACGATACCGGCTGCCGGACCTGAGGTTCTTCCCTGCGCTCACCGTAGTAGCGCGGCAGGTACAGCTTGATGGTCGTACCCCGACCAACCTCCGAGTAGATCTTGGCTGCCCCTTCCGATTGCCGGGCAAAGCCATAGATCATCGACAGCCCAAGCCCGGTCCCCTCGCCCAGCGGCTTGGTCGTAAAGAACGGGTCGAACGCCTTGGCGATAACATCTGGAGTCATCCCGGTTCCGGTGTCGGTCACGCTGATGCAGATGTACTGGCCAGGCTTGATGTCCCGGTCACGGGACGCATAGGCCTCGTCCAGATGAGTGTTGCTGGTTTCGATGGTCAGCCTGCCTCCGTCCGGCATGGCAGCGCGGGCATTGATGGCCAGATTAAGGATGGCGTTTTCCAGCTGATGAGGATCACACAGCGTCAGCCAGAGCGCGCCCGTCTTGACGATTTCCAGCTGCACCGATTCACCCATGGTGCGGTGCAATAGATCATCCATACCGGTGATCAGGTCATTGGCATTGACAACTTTGGGCACCAACGGCTGCCGGCGGGAAAAGGCCAGTAGCCGGTGCGTCAGAGCGGCCGCTCGACTGGCCGAGGACATGGCCGTGCTGGCGAAGCGGTCAAGATCCGCCAATTTGCCCTGCTGAATTCGCATGCGGATCAGGTCGAGCGAGCCGATGATCCCGGTCAACAGGTTGTTGAAGTCATGGGCAATACCGCCTGTGAGCTGGCCAACCGCTTCCATTTTCTGGCTCTGGCGGAGTTGCTCCTGCGCCTGGGCCAGCTCGGCTGCTGCCACTTTTTCCGACTCGATATCACGGCCAACCGCATGGATGTAGCGCGCATCGGGCACTGCGGTCCACGAAAGCCACCGGTAGCTACCATCCTTGTGCCGATAGCGGTTCTCGAACCGCAGTGTGGTATGTCCTAGGGAAAGTTTGCCCACTTCAGCCAGGGTGCTTTCCACATCGTCGGGGTGAACGAAATCCAGCAGTACCTTGCCCAGCAGTTCATCTTCCTGCCAGCCCAACAGGTGCTTCCAGGCCGGGTTGGCGGCCATCACGACGCCGTCAAAGCGCGCGACCAGCATCACATCGGTAGTCAGGCGCCACATGCGGTCAAGGTCTGCGGTACGCTCGGCCACCCGCTGCTCCAGGGTCTCCGTCAGACGCCGGGACGCTTCCTCGGCCTCCTTGCGGTCATGGATGTCACTGTTATTGCCCATCCAGCCGGTGACGTTTCCGGCCTCATCACGCAAGACCTCCGCACGGATATCGAACCAGCGATAGGCTCCGTCCTTGCGCCGTAGCCGTGCTTCAAGCTGATAGAACACGCCTCGGCTGCGGGCATCGAGCCAGACATCCAGGAGCCGCTGGGTGTCATCAGGATGAATGACTTGCGCCCAGCCCATCGGCAGCGCTTCTTCTGGTGTCTGGCCGGTGTAGTCGTACCAGTAACTGTTCAGGTAGCTGAGCGAGCCATCAGGATTGCCGAACCAGACGATGGCAGGTGACAGGTCTGTCATTTGCCTTAGTCGCGTCTCGCTGACTTCCAGCCGCCGTAAGGTCCGCCGCTGTTCGGACAGATCGCGCGCAATGGCAGCAATCCCCATGACCTCGTCTTGTTCGTCCCGTATCGAGAAGACGGAATAGTGGACCGGGATAGCCGCTCCGGTGTGATGATGGCGGAACCGAAATTCGCCTACCCACTTGCCCTCGTTCAAAACGGTCGGAAGAATGGTCGACTCGGCAAAGGCACGATCCTCAGGCAGGAAATAATCCAGCACATGGCTCTGCCTGACCGCCTCTTCACTGGCCAGCCCAACCAGCCGGCGTCCGGCTTCGTTGACAAAATAGGCCTGACCGTCCGGCGCAGCGATGCCAATGAAGTCATCCGACTGCTCAACGATCATCATTGCCCGGCGCCAACCCTCATAGGCACGGACCTGCTCGCTGTTATCCACGATCGTGCAGATGGCGCCCTGCGGCTTGCCATTCTGGAAAATGGCCTGGGCCCGATACTCTACAGGAATACAAATACCGTCACGCCGGTAGAAGGCACCGTCCGCCACGTATTCAGCAGTCCCCTCGCGGGCCGTGCGATAAATAGGATAGTCCGCCATCGCCCGGCGTGCCGCCTCATGAGCCGGATCAATCAGCTCCTCCAGGCGCCATCCGACAATATCTTTTTCACTTTCGGCGCCGAACAGCCTGACGAAAGCAACGTTGCACAGGGTAACCACGCCGTGCTGGTCGATTGAATAGAATCCTTCAGAAATCGAATCCAGCAGCAGGCGATAACTGTCGCGGCTGGCGCGAAGCTCCTGTGCGGCCAGACGCTGCTCGGTACGGTCACGGAGAATCTTGATGAATCCGTCGACCTGACCGGATGTATTCCTAAGTGGCATGAGTTCGCCACTTGCCCAGAAGCGCTGTCCGCTTTTGAGCACATGCCAGCGCTCGTCCATGCTGCGCCCCTGTTCTAGGGCTGTGTCGCGTTCTTTTTCAGGAATATTGGCAGCGCGGTCTTCGGGTGTGAAGATGATCGCAGCAGGCTTGCCCAGCACTTCCGCCTCTGTCCAGCCAAGCGTGCGACGAGCACCTTCGTTCCACGTGGTGATGTGACCCTCAAGGTCCATGCAGAAAATGGCGTAATCCACCGCGCTGTCGAGAATCTGTTCGCGTTGGGAAGTCGCATGTTCTGCATATTGCTGCTCTTCAGCCTGGCGGGCCCTGTTTCGCTCGACCGTAAGGCCGTGAATCTCCAGTTGCGCCACGGTTGAACGGGCCAGTTCCTGAAGCAACAGGCGCTGCGTAGCATCCAGCCGGCGTGGCACTGTGTCCATGAGGCTGAGCACACCAACAGGCACACCCGCAGCCGTTTTCAGCGCAACCCCTGCATAGTAGGACGAACCGGTACTGGCATTCAGGGCCGATGGCGGAGTAAAGCTCAGATCGCCCCTCGGCTCGCTGAACTCCAGAATATCGGTCGCCGTTAATGCCTCTTCCCAGGGCGCATAGGCCTCGGCCGTAGGACAGCCGCCCTGCTCCGCGGCCAGCCAGAGCCCTTCTGCATCACATAAGTGGATGACGGCTTGCGAAACGGAATAGGTCTCCTGGGCTCGCCGGGCAATATCGGCAAGTTCGGGCAAACGTGGATGGGCTAACAGGCCGTAGCGTTCAAGCGCATCCTGTAGCGCAGCAGGTGGCTGCTCGGGGTCTTGGTGAGCGTTGGTCATGTACAACTGGGTCGTGTTTGGGGGCATAAGCACCGCTCATCCTTGAGAAACTAATGACAGCCCCTCCATGGAGGTCCGTCGCGAACGGTCTATGGCTCATAGACCAGCAAGACGCGGACGAATTCGCCCAGGTCTTCAAACAGTGTCCTTGTAGAAAAACACTCAGCTCTTGCCGGGAATGCCATACTTGCGCAGCCGGTGGGCAATGGCGGTGTGAGAGGTCTTGAGACGGGCCGCCAGTTGACGACTGGACGGGTAATGTGGGTAGAGTTTTTCGAGCAGGGCTTTCTCATAGCTTGAGACTGCCTCATCCAAGCTGTCTACCTCGCCATCTACCTGCCGTGCGACTTCCGTACCGGCAATATCCAGATCGCCAATATCCACCACGGTGCTTTCGCTAATGGCCGCCGCCCGGAAAATGACATTCTGAAGCTGCCGCACATTGCCGGGCCAGCGATTGCTCAGAAGCGCCGGATACGTTCCCGGCGACAGTCGGCAAGGGGGCCGCTGGATCTGGGCGCAGGCCTGCTGCATGAAATGCCGGGCCAGCACCAGAATATCCTGCCCACGCTCACGCAGCGGCGGTACGTCGAGATTCAGGACGTTGAGTCGGTAGAACAGATCCTCCCGAAAGGTCCCTTCGGCAACGCGCTTTTCCAGATCCCGGTGCGTGGCACTCAAAATACGTACATTGACCTTCAGTTCGCGCTCACCGCCCACCCGGCGAAACGTACCGTCGGACAAAAACCGCAGTAACTTGGCCTGAAGATACGGGGACATCTCCCCAATTTCGTCGAGAAACACGGTGCCCTTGTCGGCCAGCTCGAGAAGACCGGGCTTGCCGCCGCGCTGGGCACCGGTGAACGCGCCCGGCGCATAGCCAAACAGCTCGCTTTCCGCGAGGCTTTCCGGCAGAGCCGCACAGTTGAGTGCCAGAAATGGCGCATTGCGACGAGGGCTGACCGTATGACAGGCCCGCGCTACCAGCTCCTTACCAGTCCCTGTCTCACCCTGAATCAGCAGCGGTGCATCCAGCGCCGCGACTCGCTGGGCGCGGGCCTTGAGCGCACGTATCGGTGCCGAGTCGCCCAGGATCGATTCGAAGCCTTCGGCCGGGTCATGGCGCAGCGCTGAAAGACGGGCTCCTATCCGGTTGGGGGCGTAAAGCGTCAGCAGACCACCGGCTAGCCGCTGGGCGTTGCCTTCGGCAGCCTCGCTGATTGGGGTCGAATCCAGCAGGAGTGCCTGCCCGCGCAAGGTGACCTCGCGCATGGGAATCCGAAAGGCCTGCTCCAGCAGTTCCCGCTGTAGAGCTGGATCATCGAACAGCGTAGCCACCGTCGCGCCCTGGGGCGACGGGTCGTCCACCATGGCGGCAAAGGCCGGGTTGGCCAACAGAATGCTACCTTCGCGGTCCACGGCCAGAACCGGGTCGGCCATAGCGGCAAGTAAGGCATCCAGGTGCAACGTACGGCGCTGCCCTGGCAGGATATCCACCACTCGGACAGCCTGTACCCCACGCACCGTGAGCAGGGCACCACGCAGCTCTTCCAGTACCTCGGCACTTAGAGTCGGCGCATCGATGTAGACATTGGGCGGCACCATCTCGACTGCATCAAGATTGAGGTTGCGCGCCCCCAGAAGCGCCAGCACTTCCTGGGTAATGCCGACACGGTCGATAAAACTGACGTGGATTCGCATGGGGTGGGCGGGGTCTCGAACAGGTATAGCCAAGGGCAAGCCCGTATCGTACCGGATGCCACTTCCCCATGGGCACCCAACCCCAGAATTCCTTGTATTTATTGTTGCTCCGCCTGGCGAAGCGTCTACGCTAGAATGATGGCTCTTTTCTATTAGCCGGGCCGTCCTGCGAGACCTCCATCCTATGAAAGACGAAGACCGTTTGAAACTTGATCAGCAGCTCTGCTTTGCCCTGTATTCCACCTCCCTCGCCATGACGAAGGTCTACAAGCCGCTCCTGGAAGCCGTCGGCCTGACCTATCCGCAATACCTGATGATGCTGGTGCTCTGGGAAAGCGACGGTCTCACGCTCAAGGAGTTGGCCAAACGCCTGCATCAGGACTCCGGCGCGCTGACACCGGTACTCAAGCGGCTCGAAGCGGAAGGCTATGTCACCCGCAAGCGCAGCCTTCAGGACGAACGCAACCTCTCGATCGAGCTGACGGCTGCCGGGAAGACCTTGCGTAAGAAAGCCGAAGAAATCAACGGCTCAGTACAACTGGCCTGTGGCCTGGGTAATGATGACATGGGGCAGCTTCGGTCCAGCCTGATCAAGCTACGCGACAGCCTGAATCAATAGAGGCATGCCTAAGCGGCCGCAGCACTGACGCGCCCTCCAACCCATGGAATAACCGTTCGTCGGACTCGCAAATAAATAGTTTGCGCGATAATCAATATCGTAATAACTTAATTCCTGTAGACAACGCGGTAACGAGCAACGACTTCCACGTCGTTTTTTAAAGACCAAATGATTATCGCAATAATCAAATTAATCCGAGGACGATGCACATGAACATTCTGTACAAGACTTCCGCAACCAGCACCGGTGGCCGTGACGGTCGTTCCATCAGCGCCGACGGTATTCTCGATGTAAAACTGGCTACCCCAAAAGCGCTGGGCGGACAAGGCGGCGAAGCAACCAATCCTGAGCAGCTGTTTGCAGCGGGTTACTCGGCCTGCTTTATCGGCGCCATGAAGTTTGTAGCGGCTAAGGAAAAAGTGGCGCTGCCCAGTGATCTCAGCGTGACGGCAGAAGTCGGTATCGGTCCGATCCCCACCGGCTTTGCCCTGGACATCGAACTGCGCGTCAGCGTGCCGGGCCTGGATCGTGCCAAAGCCCAGGACATCATCGAGAAGGCCCATCAGGTCTGCCCATACTCAAATGCCACCCGCGGCAACGTGGATGTACGCCTGACCCTCGTCTAAGCCTGACGCGGGACGCCCCAGCGCGGCGTCCCTGGAGAACCGGATCATGAAAATGCTTGCTCAGCTGTTCACTGTTTCTGCCCTTTCCCTGGTCGTTGGTCATGCCCTGGCCGCAGATGACGCCGGCCTTGAACGTACCACCCAAGGTTTTCTGAACACCTTGAACCAGAGCGGGGGTAAGCCTCTCGAGCAACTTTCGCCCAAGGATGCCCGTGCTGTCCTGACGGGTGCCCAATCAGGCGTGAAGGTCGATCTGTCCAACGTAGAGGTGAGCGAGAAGACTATTACCGCTGATGGGCAGAGGATTTCGCTGACCATCGTCCGACCTGCCGGTGTCACCAAGGCGCTGCCGGCGTTCATGTTCTTCCACGGTGGCGGCTGGGTGCTGGGTGACTTCCCCACTCACCAGCGTCTGGTGCGGGATCTGGTGGTCGACTCGGGTGCGGTGGCCGTTTTCGTGAATTACACGCCTTCGCCTGAGGCGCATTATCCGGTAGCCATCAATCAGGCCTATGCCGCTACCCGCTGGGTCGCCGAGCATGGCAAAGAAATCAACGTAGATGGCTCTCGCCTGGCTGTCGCAGGCAACAGCGTAGGCGGCAATATGGCGGCAGTTGTCAGCTTGATGGCGAAAGAGCAAGGCACGCCCAAGCTCCGCTATCAGGTGCTGCTCTGGCCTGTCACCGATGCCAACTTTGACACCGGCTCGTATGACACCTATGCCGAAGGGCACTTCCTGACCCGCAACATGATGAAGTGGTTCTGGGATAGCTACACCACCGATCCCAAGCAGCGCCAGGAAATTCATGCCTCGCCGCTGCAGGCCACGACTGAGCAGCTCAAAGGCTTGCCGCCCGCACTGGTACAGACCGCAGAGTACGATGTGCTGCGCGATGAGGGTGAGGCATACGCCCGCAAGCTTAATGCAGCCGGGGTGGATGTGGTGCAGGTCCGCTACAACGGCCTCATCCATGACTACGGTCTGCTTAACGTCTTCCACGATGTTCCTGCGGTACAGAGCGCCATCGCCCAGGCGGGTGATGAATTGCGCAAGCATCTGAAGTAATAGACAGGCCCCTGGTTCGGAATGACTCTAGGGGCTCTGCTCTTTTTTATTACTGCCAACAAGATGCTCAGGAAAAGCAGAATTCACCAATTTCCGCTGAAAACCTATGCTTAGGTGTCGCAAATACCCTTTCCAACCTTATCTTTAGCAACCTAACATCAGCACTACTCTCCTAGGATGAGCGTATCGCCCTTCTGTGGATGTTCGCGCATGTCCTCTTCTTCGCTCACGACAGGTTCATCGGTTGCCGACACCGAAGCGTCCGCTTTCTCCAACCGGCGTGCCGCCGAAATTCCGGCACGTATCGACCGGCTACCCGCCACGGCAACGCTCTGGCGACTAATCGCCCTGCTTTCCATCGGCGGTTTCTTCGAACTGTACGACCTGTTTCAGACCGCCTATATCAGCCCTGGCTTGATACGCGCCGGGCTGTTTGCCACTGGCAGCGCCGGTGTATTCGGTATCGCCGACCAGGCCGCGTTCGCTTCGGCAACCTTTCTGGGCCTGTTCGTAGGGGCAAGTCTGCTGAGTCCTATCGCAGACCGTTTCGGCCGCCGGCGCATCTTTACCTTTGCGCTTATCTGGTACACCGCGGCTACGGTGCTCATGGGTCTGCAAAGCACAGCACTAGGCATTATCGTGATGCGGTTCTTCGTCGGTATCGGGCTGGGAATCGAGCTGGTCACTATTGACGCCTATCTATCCGAGCTGGTGCCCAAGCGCATCCGTACGTCAGCCTTCGCCTTTGCCTTTTTCGTCCAGTTCCTGTCCGTACCCGCGGTCGCCCTGATGTCGGCCTGGCTGGTGCCGCAGGACCCCTTCGGAATTTCCGGCTGGCGCTGGGTTGTACTGGCCAGTGCAGTATTCGCCTTGTTTATCTGGTGGCTGCGCTCACGCTTGCCCGAGTCGCCCCGCTGGCTCGCGCAACGTGGCCGTCTGGACGAGGCGGATCAGGTTTTGTCGACCCTGGAAGCCCGCTGTGCCAGGGACATCAAGGCCCCGCTTCCCGAGCCACACGTCGAAGCGGTTACGTTCGAGACCCAGGGGCGCTTTACCGAAATCTGGCAGCCGCCCTACCGCCGGCGCGCCCTCATGCTGATCGTCTTCAACATCTTCCAGGCTATTGGATTCTTCGGTTTTGGCAACTGGCTTCCAGCCTTGCTGTCTGGCCAGGGCGTCAGCGTTACCCACAGTCTGACCTATGCCTTCGTGATCAGTCTGGCCTACCCGTTGGGACCTTTGTTGTTCGTAAAGATCGCCAACCGTTTCGAGAACAAATGGCAGATCGTGGGTTCATCAATCGGCACCATGCTGTTCGGCACCCTGTTCGCGTTTCAAAGCTCAGCCACTGGTCTGATCGCATGTGGGGTGATGATTACCCTGTGCAACGCCTGGCTGACCTTTAGCTTCCACTCCTACCAGAGCGAGCTGTTTCCCACGCCCATTCGTGCCCGAGCTGTCGGGTTCTGCTATTCCTTCAGTCGCCTTTCCACAGTCTTCAGCAGTGTACTGATCGGTCTCTTTCTCCAGCACTTCGGTACGCCGGGCGTGATCACGTTTATCGTGACCAGCATGCTGATCGTGATGATTACCATTGGCGGCTTCGGACCCAAGACTCGCAACCTGGCGCTGGAAGATATCGCGCACTAACAAAAACGCCGTACAGGATCGCTGTACGGCGTTTTCAAGAGCGCAGGCCCGATCAGGACTGCATGGCGTCGCGGATATCCCGAGCCAGCTCACGTACGCGGGACTCCTGAGTGTCCCAGGAACACATGAAACGGGCACCACCGCTACCGATAAAGGTATAGAAGCGCCAACCACGAGCACGCAACCGCTCCAGTGCCGGCTCGGAAAGCTGCAGGAACACCGAGTTGGCCTGCACCGGAAACATCAGGCTCAGCCCGGGCACGTCTTTCACCAGATCAGCCAGGAGCTGGGCGCAGTGGTTGGCGTGTTCGGCATAACGCAGCCAGGCATTGTTTTCGAGGATGCCGACCCATGGCGCGGAGAGAAAACGCATCTTCGACGCCAGCTGACCGGCCTGCTTGCAGCGGTACTCAAAGTCTTCGGCCAGCTCACGGTTGAAGAACAGGATCGCCTCACCTACCGCCATGCCGTTCTTGGTGCCACCAAAGCAGAGTACGTCAACGCCGGCCTTCCACGTCACCTCGGCCGGTGTGCAGCCAAGGCTTGCCACCGCGTTGGAAAAGCGCGAGCCGTCCATATGCAGACGCAAGCCGAGGTCGCGGCAGGTATCGGCTACTGCATTCAGCTCGTCGAGGCTATACAGCGTGCCTACTTCTGTGACCTGGGTAATGCTGACCGCTCGGGGCTTGGGAAAATGAATATCCTTGCGCTTGGTGGCAATCTGGCGAATGGCATCAGGCGTCAGCTTGCCTTGGGTAGTGGGGGCCAACAGGAGTTTGGAGCCGTTGGAAAAGAACTCCGGGGCACCGCATTCGTCCGTCTCCACGTGGGCCGTCTCGGCGCAGATTACGCTGTGATAGGACTGGCATAGGGCCGCCAGGGCCAGGGAGTTTGCAGCAGTACCGTTGAAAGCAAAGAAGACTTCGCAATCGGTTTCGAACAATTCGCGGAAATGATCTGCGGCGCGGGCCGTCCAGGCATCATTACCATAGGCGGTATCGTGCCCGTGATTGGCTTCGGCCATGGCCGCCCAAGCTTCCGGGCAGATCCCTGAATAGTTGTCGCTGGCGAATTGCTGACTATGGTCGTTCATGGGTATTCCTTGAGAACCACCCGAGGAAGCCCGCTTGTGGCCGACTTCCATGGCGGTAAATAAACGGACGCTTATAGCGGCCGGGTTCGAGTGTCCAACCAATCGCGCGCCGCACCGCTGACCAGCGGACGGACACGCTCACGCACCTCGGTGTGGTAGGCGTTCAGCCAGGCGATCTCATCTTCACGCATGAGCGTACGGTCGATACAGCGGGTATCGATCGGGCACAGCGTCAAGGTTTCGAAACGCATGAACTGGCCGAACTCGGTTTCAGGCTCGGCCACGTTGAGCAGCAGGTTCTCGATCCGCACGCCCCATTGCCCGGGCCGGTAGATACCGGGTTCGTTGGACGTGATCATACCTTCCCGCATGGCACTGTTGGGGGATGGTTGACCATAGAACGTGATGGATTGCGGCCCCTCGTGTACGTTCAGGAAGTATCCTACCCCATGCCCGGTTCCATGACCGTAATCGATGCCCGCTTCCCAGATGGGCGCACGGGCAATCGCATCGAGCATCTGTGACGCGATGCCTGCCGGAAAACGTGCTCTGGACAATGCGATCATGCCCTTGAGTACACGGGTGAAGTCACGCTTCTGCTCGTCGTTAGGCGTGCCAATGGGCACAACGCGGGTGATATCCGTCGTGCCTCCCAGGTACTGACCGCCGGAGTCGATCAGCAGGAGGCCGTCGCCCTCGATAACAGAATGTGCCTCTTCTGTTGCATGGTAATGGGGCAGCGCCCCCCCTGCGTTATAGCCTGCAATAGTAGAGAAACTCAGGGAGACAAAATTGGGGCGGCGTGCACGGGCAGCGGTCAGCCATTCATCCACCGTCAGCTCGGTCACCCGCTCTCCAGCCTCAAGTGCCGCCTCGAACTGGGCGAAGAATTCGCACAAGGCCGCGCCATCCTGCTCCATGGCCTCACGCACATGCTGTGCTTCGGCTGCCGTCTTGCGGGACTTGAACAGGGTGGAAGGGTTGATCGCTTCGATGCGCTTGACGCTGGAGGGCACGCCTTCCACCAGGCCGTAGGTGACGCGCGCCGGATCGACCAGCAGACTTGACCCGGCAGGCAGCGCCGCCAGAGCACCATGGGCCGCGCCATAGGCGGCCAGCTGGATACCGGCTTCGTTCAGGGTGCGCTCAAGAGCCGCCGGAATTTTCCCGGCACCCACGAACAGCTGCACCTGACCCGGCCCGATCAACGCATGGGCCAGAAAGACCGGGTTATAGGACACATCGGCACCACGCAGGTTGAACAGCCAGGCAATATCATCCAGGCTGGAAATGAAATGCCAGTCAGCCCCTTGCCCGGCCATCGCCTTGCGTACCTGCTCCAGCTTTTCAGTGCGGGATACCGGTGCGTATGGCGCCTCGTGAGCGTATACCGGCGCCGCAGGCAATGCGGGCCGCTCGGGCCAGATACGGTCGATCAGGTCGATAGTGGTGCGTAGCGAAATGTTCTTATCGGCAAAAGCCTTGCGCAGCGCCTCGGCGGCACCCAGCGACAGCACAGCCCCATCCACCGCCACGGCGCCACCCGTCGGTACATGCTCGGCCATCCAGTCGATGTGGGCCTGCATGCCGCCGGCCACCAGCTTCATCAGCTCCACGCCCGAACCTGCCAGCTCAGCCTGGGCCTGTTCCCAGTAGCGGCTGTCCGTCCAGACGCCAGCAAAATCCTTTGCCACGATCAGCGTACCGGCCGAGCCCGTGAAACCCGATAGCCATGACCGCCCTTGCCAACGCTCGGGCAGGTACTCCGACAGGTGCGGATCGGCGGACGGAATCAGGCAGGCATCGACGCCCTCTTCATGCATGACCTGACGCAAGGCGGCCAGACGATCAGGAATGGAAACGAGGTCTTGATGGGACATGTACTCTCCGGTAGGCAAGGGATGCAGTTGAAGCAGTCCTGCAATAAATACCGCAGATATAAAAAAGCCGCATCAAGGGATGCGGCTAAAACATGAAAAACCAAAGGAGCAGAATGGTTTTTCCTTGAGAACCTGCGCTATCGACAAGCAGTTGCGTCACGCCTGAAGGCAATGGAAATGCACATCCTCACACCGTGAGCATGGTCCATAAGGGGGGAAACTTCTGGCAGTGGCGGAAACGCTCCGAAAACGAGCAGGTCCTGAAGACGACGTTTGGCGCGGCGGGCGCCTGGGCCAAACGGGATTAACGCTGGGAAACCTGCTGGTCTTGCTGGGCTTTCTGAGTCTGTTGCGCTTGCTGGAAGCGCTCCATGACAGCATGGTTCTGGTTAACGAGCTTGTAGTTCTGCTCGTAGGAATCACGGGCAAAGCTCACCTGGGTAAAAGCAACAGCAGATACAGCAAGAATCGAGGCAGTAAACAAACGTAACATGATGAACTCCTGACACCCTTGGATTGGGTTCATCACTAGGATAACGCGTAACAATTATTGAAAAATATCGCCTGGGTACATAGAGATTTACCAATTGCGCAAGTATTCCAGGCGAGGCAGGCTCAGATGGCCCAGTAGGAATGCATGGCTACGATGTCATCATCGTTGCTGAAACGTCTGGGTAGCTCTTCCTTGAGGATATCCACCCACGCCTTGATCTTGGCATCCAGGAAGCGTCGGGACGGATACAGCGCATAGACACTGCGCTCACGCAGGCGATACTCGGGCAATACCCGCACGAGTCCGCCTTCCCGCAAGGCCGGTGCAGCAATAAAGCTGGGCAACAGGCACAGGCCGAGTCCGGCCTTGGCCGTATTGGCCAGTGCATCCGCAACATTTACCTGATAGATCGAGCGAGGCTTGATCGACGTTTCTTCGTCCGGCTTGGTAAATACCCACTCCTCGGGAAATGTCGGGTCCTGAAGCAACAGGCATGTGTGCTGGTCCAGATCGCGTGGGTGATGGGGCGTGCCCCATTTGGCCAAGTAATCGGGCGAGGCACAGACGACGCTATAGACCTCACCAAGCCGTTGGGCGACCAGTTCGGAGTCAGGCAGATGCCGATCCATGGTAATCGCAACGTCGTAGCCTTCTTCGATCAGGTCAGGACGATTCTGGGACAGGGTGAAATCCAGCGTGACATCTGGATAGCGCTCGGCATAGAGCGCCGCCAGAGGCGCCAGGTGTTCGGTTCCCAGGCCAGTCAGGGAGTGCACGCGCAACCGGCCGGAAGGCTTAAGGTGTGCACCACTGGCCTCAGCCTCGGCTTCGGCTACCGAATCGAGAATGCCTCGGCAGCGCTCCAGATAGCGCTCCCCAGCCTCCGTTAGCGCCAGCCGGCGGGTGGTACGGTGTAACAACCGTGTTTGTAGATGCGTCTCCAGGTCGGAAATCACCCGGGAAACCTGCGCCGTCGATAAGTCCAGCAAGGCCGCAGCGGCCGTAAAACTGCCCGCGTCGACCACCCGGGTAAAAATCCGCATGCCTTGTAACGTATCCATTATTGTTGCCTGCTCCGTAACGCTGTTTCGCTTAGCAGCCTATTTATTTCCAGATGTTACGCTTTTATTCTTGTCCATGTGAGCTGCAGTACTGCCGGTGCTCTTCTCGTTAGCCCTGACGAGAATCTTTTAGCACTGGGTTTCTCCCTCCCGTACCCTGCTGCAGCTCCGGAGATAGCTCCTTGTGGCATGCTGGAACCGCCCGACCCCTCCGGGGCGGTTCAGCTGCCGTTTTTTCCTTCTTTCCTTATTGCGCTTTGCTTGGTTCGCGGATGCGATACCAGGTCACGTATAACGCTGGCAGGAACAGCAGCGTGAGCAGGGTTGCTGCCACAATGCCACCGATCATCGCATAGGCCATCGGCCCCCAGAAGACCTCCCGGGCGATGGGAATCATGCCTAGGCTAGCGGCAGCGGCTGTCAGCAGAATCGGCCGACGTCGATGATTGGTCGCCTCAATGACCGCATCCCAGGGATGACGCCCATCCTGCTCGAACTCATCAATCTGGGTTACCAGGATGACCGAGTTGCGGATGATGATCCCAATCAACGCCAGCACCCCTAGAATGGCCACGAAGCCCAGCGGCGTTCCCGTGGGCACCAGCGCCAGTACGACCCCGATCAGCCCCAGCGGCGCCACACTGGCAACCAGGAACATCTTCTGAACGCTTTGGAGCTGGATCATCAGGAACGTGGCCATCAGGAACAGCATGAGCGGGATTACGCTTGCAATAGGCTTTTGCGCCTTGCCGCTTTCCTCTACGGTACCGCCTACGTTGACCTGATAGTTGAGTGGCAGGTTACCTTTGAACTCATCAATCTTGGGCTGAAGAGCCTTGATCAGATCCGGCGCCTGGATAGAACCCTCGATAGTGGCCTTAAGCGTAATGGTTGGCTGGCGGTTACGCCGCCATACTAGCGGCTGCTCCATCTCATACCCCACCGTGGCAAAGGATTTGAGCGGAATCGAGGTGCCCGAGGGCGTCACGATCTGCAGGTTTTCCACGGTCTCGATAGAGCTGCGCTCGGCATCTTCAGAGCGTCCTACCACGTTGACGAGGTAGATGCTGTCACGCACCTGGGTAATGGGCGTACCACTCACCACGCCGTTCATGATTTGGGCCACGTCCTGGGACGATAGCCCCAACTGGCGGGCACGGTCCTGGTTCACATCGATTTTCAGCATCCGCCCCGGCTCGTTCCAGTCGAAAAGGATATCGCTGATATGCGGGTTGGTACTGATGGCGCTGGCCAATGCCAGCGCCTGCTTACGCACCTCGGAAATGCTTGGACCACTGACGCGATACTGGATCGGCCGTCCTACTGGCGGCCCCATCTCCAGAGGCTGAACATACCCATCAAGCCCCACGAATTCGTTCTTGAGCCGCTCCTTGAGCTTGGGAATGAGTCGATTACGGGCTTCCAGGTCCTTGCTGACAATAACGACCTGTCCATAAAACGGGTTATTGAGCTGCTGATCCAGCGGCAGGTAGAAGCGCACCGCGCCCTGTCCTACATACGAACTCCAGCGGGCAATGTCTGGGTCTCCCTTGAGGGATGCCTCGAAACGATCCATTTGCGCACGGGTTTCCAGCACGGAGCTGTTCTGCGGCAGGTTCAAGTCCACCAGAATTTCCGGCCGATCCGAGGACGGGAAGAACTGGTTCTGCACGAAACGCATGCAGAACAGCGCGGCCGCAAAGAGCAACACCGTCATGATGATGGTCAGCCAGCGGTGCCGCATGGACCAGACCAGCGAGCTCTGGGACCAGCGCGCCAGTCGTCCCGGCCCCTTTTCCTTTTTATGCTTGAGCGACTTGGGTAGCAGGTGTACGCCCATCACCGGTGAGAACAGCACCGCCACGATCCACGACAGGATCAGCGCCACGGCAATCACGGCAAACAACGTAAAGGTGTATTGCCCGGCGGTACTCTTGTTGAGGCCGATAGGCACGAATCCCGCCACGGTAACCAGCGTGCCGGTCAGCATCGGAAAGGCCGTGTGGTCATAAGCGTAGGTGGCCGCCTTGTGGAGCGAGTCGCCCTCTTCCAGCCGAGTCACCATCATCTCGACGGTGATCATGGCGTCATCCACCAGAAGGCCTAGAGCAATGATTAAGGCGCCCAGGGAGATCCGCTGCATGGTGATACCGCTGTATTCCATGAACAGAAACACCATGGCGAGCACGAGAGGGATTGAGCAGGCCACCACCAGCCCGGCACGCAGACCCAGGCTGATAAAGCTCACCACCAACACGATGATGACCGCCTCGAACAGCGCATGGGTAAAGCTGCTGGACGCCTTCTCTACCACCTCGGCTTGGTTGGACACCTGATGCACGCCCACCCCGACCGGTAGCTCACCGGTAATCGCCTTCATCCGTTCGGACAGCGCCGCACCAAAGGTCTGCACGTTGCCGCCCTTGCGCATGGCAATTGCCAGGCCCAGGGCCGGCTCGCCGTTGAAGCGGAACAGGGATGTAGGCGGATCGGCGTAATCACGGTGGATGGTGGCCAGATCAGCCAGACGGTAGAAGCGGTCATTGATCCGAAGGTTGACAGCCTCCAGATCTTTCTCTGACTTGAATTCACCGGAGGTACGTACCGAAACGCGTTCTGGACCGGCCTCGATTACGCCGGAGGGCGTCACGGCATTCTGTGCCTGCAGGCTCTGCATGATCTGTCGCTGATCGAGCCCCAGTGCTGCCAGTTTGCGCGTCGAGAAGTCGAGGTAGATGACCTCGTTCTGCGCCCCCATGAGCTCAACCTTACCCAGGTCCGGCACTGCGCGGATGTCCAGGCGCACCCGCTCTACGTAATCGCGCAGCTGCCGGTACGAGATACCGTCGCCAGTAAAGGCATAAATGCTGCCGAATACATCGCCGAACTCGTCATTGAAGGCCGGTCCCTGTATCCCTTGCGGAAACTGCCCCTGGATATCGGAAATCTTCTTGCGGACCTGATACCAGATATTGGGGATTTCCTTATCGCTGGTGGTATCGCGCAGGTACACAAACACCGTGCTCAAGCCCGGCCGGGTAAAGCTCTTGGTGTAATCCAGCGAATCCAGCTCTTCGAGTTTCTTTTCGATCCGGTCGGTGACCTGCTCCAGGGTTTCCTGGGTGGTCGCGCCCGGCCACTGGGTCTGGATCACCATGGTCTTGATGGTGAAGGAGGGGTCCTCTTCGCGGCCAAGGTTGAAGTAGGAATAGGTTCCCATCAACAGCGCGACAAACATGATGTACCAGATAAAAGACTGGTGACGCAGCGCCCAGTCAGAAAGGTTGAAGGATTTCATCAGCGCTGTTCCACATCCATTTTCACGTCTTGTCCAGGTTTGAGGCTGTGTACGCCGGCCGTCACGACCCGCTCGCCCGCGTTCAGGCCGTTATCGACCGTAATGCTCCGCTCATCTCGGGTCAGCACATGGACCTCGCGCAGTGAAACGGTTTTGGTATCAGGGTCGACGATCCAGACGCACGTCTTGCCATCCCGCTCGAGCAATGCACTGGCCGGCAGCTCGGTAAGTTCACGGGGCGCATCATTGGTCAGCGTTACCGTTACCAGCGAGCCCAGGCGGAACGTTGGGGGCAGTTCGGCCAGCGTGAGTCGTACCCTCCGGGTTCGCGTCATGGCGTCGGCCTGAGGCGCCAGCTCACGGATGCGGCCGGTGGTAGAGACCGAAGGCTCCAACTGCGAGGTGATGGTAAACGTCGTGTCAGCCGGCAGTGTCTCTGCCAGCCCTGCCGGCAGGTCTACAACCGCCTCCTTCACTTCGGGACGCGCCAGGGTGACTACCTGTTGGCCAGGGGATACCACCTGCCCGGTTTCGGCATGCCAGGCCGTAATCACACCATCGAAATCGGTATACAGCTCACTGTAGGAGAGCTGGTTGCGGGCCTGATCCCGGGCGGCCAGGGCACGATCACGTGCAGCGCGAGCCGTATGCAACTGGGCCATGACCTGATCCAGCTGAGCCTTGGACCCGACACCCTTGGCATACAAGGCCTGCTGCCGCTTGGCATCAGCCTCGGCGTCCATCCACTGGGCCTGAGCCTGGGCCAGATCACCTTCGCTGCTGCGGTAAGCATTCTGCTGATCGGTCGGGTCCAGCGCAGCCAGCAAGGTGCCTTTCTTCACCACATCGCCTACATCAGCCTTGCGTTGGGCAATGCGCCCGCCTACGCGAAAGCTCAAGGTTGATTCATACCGTGCCTGAATATTCCCGGTAAAGGCACCGAGCGCGCGTGCCTGCTGGGGTTTGGCCTCAACGAACAGTACCGGGCGGACCGGAGGCGGCGGCTCCTGCTTGTCGGAGCACGCGGCCAGCAGCGCTACGAGGCCCAGTAGAAGAACACGTACCCTGCTCATGACGACGCTCCCTGTTGAGCCTTAGCGTTATCATCAGGGTGGATGGCAGCAGGCTGAACAGGGGGCGCATGATCCGTGACCTCGACGACTTCGACCTTGAGTCCGTCATAAAGCAGCTGACCACCAGCCGTCACGACGCGGTCATCAGGTGCCAATCCGTCATCGATCATGACCTGTCCGGTGATGTACCGGGCAACTGTCACCGGTTTGAGGTGGGCGCGGTTGTCAGCGTCCAGTACCCACACGGCGGGCTTTTCCACGGTGCCATTGAGCGCTGTCCAGGGCAGCACGACGCGCTGCTTGTCTGGCGTACCCAATGACGCCGTAACGGTTGACCCCAGCGCCATCTGCGGCGGGACCTTGTCGAGCAGCACCTTCACACGCACGGTGCCGCTCTGCTGGGAAATGACCGGCGAAACCTCGCGCACATGGCCGGTAGTGCGCACCGTCGGATCATTCAACAGGGCGACCTCGATAGGCTGGTTGCCCGGATCGCGGGCAAGTAGCGATTCCTGCACATTGAAGACGGCATCGCGGTCGCCCTCCTGCGCCAGGGTAAAGATCGGCATGGATGCCTGAACGACCTGCCCGACCTCGGCCTGCCGCTCGGTGATCACGCCGCTGGCGGCCGATACCAGATTGGCATAACTGAGCTGCTTGCGTGCATCGTCCAGCTGAGCACGCGCAGCACTCAAGGCACTTTCTGCGCCCTTCAGGGCAGCCAGGGCCTCGTCATATTGGCTTTGGGTGGTGTAGCCCTTGGGCATCAACGCCTTTTGCCGTTCGAACTGCACGCGGGCAAGATTCGCCCTGGACTGCTGGGAAAAGACCTGCGCTTCAGCGGCGGCTACGTTGTTGCGCTGATCCTGCGGATCGAGACGGGCAAGAACCTGCCCCTGCTTGACGTGATCACCCACATCGACCAGACGCTCATTGATCTTGCCGTTGATACGAAATGACAGTGTGGTCTGAATACGCGCCTGCACATCGCCTGTCAGGGTGGTAGTAGTCGCTACCTCTTCCAGGGCTACACGCTGGACTCTTACGTGAGGAGGATTGGGGGCCGGTTGTGAATCGTCCGAGCAGCCTGCCATACCGGTCAGGGCCGTCCCTAGCAGAAACAACGCGGAAGTGCGCTGAAACAGGGGTCTAGCGCGCCGCGAAAAGAAAAGCATTGCCAATTAACCTCCCTCACAGTCCATATGCATGCCAGCAGTCGACGTGGCGATTTACCCGCGAGTCGTCCATCAAGGTCTGCTGCGCAGGGGTTGTTCTGGTTATAGGCGACTGACTTTAAGCCTCAGGCAAGGTTCCGGCAATTCAATAGAAGCCCGGGCACGGTGCTGAAAAACGCGCACGCAGGAAAATCCGGCAAGGCAAGAGGCCGGCTAAATAGAGAGGAAAGAGAAGAAAAACGCGGGAGGGATGTCATGGGAGCCGCTATCGATGACGGCTCCCGACAGGTCTTGCCGGTTATGGTGTGCGTAACCGTAACACTTAACGCCAGAACGGCTTGTGCAGTTCTTCGTAACGCTGGGCTTCAGTGATACCGGCGTCGGCCAGCATACGGGCATCCAGGCGGGCCAGCTCGTTGCGGCTGACGATACGACGATGCCAGACCGACAGCGCTGTCAGAACGCGCAACACCAGCGAAGTATCGGATTTAGAAGCGTTTGAAGCGGTAAATGAGTTGGAACGTAGGGTGTGTTCCATGATGCTTTCCTTCCTGCTTATGACAGGTAGCTAACTATTTAAGATGCGCACATTGTCGTGCCGCGGAAGTGTTACCGCCATAAACAGTCAGGAAGAATTGTGCAGGAGCAGAAGCGAGAAAATGGTAACTGTTATGGTCCAAATTGGGTCAATCTGTAACGCAACGCACCATAAATGGGCATTTCTGCGTTACCGATGGAAACAAGACCTGCGTTTTCATAACAGCATGGCGCGTTTGGCGCCGAGAGATAATCCTTTTTTACCCAAGCGTCGCAGAAATGTCTACCTTTTTGCCGCTTCGTCTCAGAAAAAAGCCCTGAAACGGTGCGTAGCTCTTTCTGACAAAACTTGCCACTATGCCGAGAGCAACAGAACAGATCAGGTAGTCTCTCACGGTATAAATTAGACGTGCCGGCGTTACAAAAAGGGAGTAGCTATTAATTAAGAAACCAGGAAGGGGAGACCGGTAACGAGCCCTCGTTACCGGTCCTGGAGGATCAACGGCTTTGCGAGGCCGTCATCAGGGTAGCGTTGCTACGATCCCTGGCGCCTAGCCAGGAACCGATGGCAACCACAACCAAGGCCAGCAGGCCGGTGGCCAGGATTTCCATGCGGTGCGCTTCTGTCATTAGCATGATACCCAGCGCCATGATGATGAAGCCGATCACCAACCAGGTCAGCCAAGGGAACAACCACATGCGGCACTCGATGGGCTGACCACTTGCGTTCAGCTTGCGACGCATGCGCAGCTGCGACACGGCAATCACCAGATAAACCAGCAGGGCCACTGCACCGGAGGTTGCCAATAGGAAGCTGAACACGGCCTCTGGCATGGTGAAGTTGGCGATCGTCGTTGCAAAGCCCACAGCAGTGCTTGCCAGAACGGCGGCACGCGGCACGCCGCCGGCAGCCGTCCGGCCAAAGGCAGCCGGTGCATCACCCCGGCGGCTCAGGGAGAACAGCATGCGCGATGCCGTATAAAGCGCCGAGTTCAGGCAGCTCGCCACCGCGACCAGCACCACCAGATCAACGATCAGCTTGGCGTGGGGAATAGACAGAAATTCCAGCGCACGCTGGTAGGAGCCTACTACCGGAAGCTGTGGGTCCTGCCAGGGCACGATGGAGATGACCAGGAAGATCGAGACGATATAGAACAGACCGATACGCCAGATGACCGAGTTGGTCGCCTTGCCGATCTGCTTGGAAGGGTTTTTCGACTCGGCCGCAGCAATGGTTACGATCTCGGTGCCCATGAAGCTGAACATGGTGGTCAGCAGTGCCCCGATAACGGCATTGAAGCCGTTGGGCATGAAGCCGCCATGGGCAGCCATCAGCGTACCCAGGCCGCTGACTTCGCGCCCTGGCAGTGCTCCGACCATGGCCACTGCACCCAATACGATGAATGCGATGATCGCGAGTACCTTGAGCAGCGCGAACCAGAATTCAAACTCACCATACTTGGCGACGCTGAAGAGGTTGGTCACCGTCAGAAAGGCTGTAATCGCCAGCGCGAACTGCCAAGTGGCAATTGCCGGAAACCAGGCATTGAGGATGGCCGCAGCCGCCACTGCTTCGAGCGGAATCACCAATACCCAGAACCACCAGTACAACCAGCCAATGGTAAAGCCGGCCCAGCGTCCGATAGCCTGATGGGCATAGGATGAAAAGGAGCCGGTATCTGGCGAGGCCACGGCCATCTCACCAAGCATTCGCATCACCAGCACCACAAGGGTTCCAGCCAAGGCATAGGCCAGCAGCACGGCAGGCCCTGCCGCGGCAATGGCATGACCTGAGCCCACAAAGAGCCCGGCACCGATAACACCGGCAATGGAAAGCATGGTGACGTGGCGCGGTTTCAGCGCCGGGGAAAGGGAGGTTCCATCCGAAGAAGACTGTTTCGTTATTGTCATAATAGTGCCTGTCACTTGCTGAAATGATTTAGCGCAAGGCTAAGTAACCCTGCCATATCAGCGATACTTGGACGGCTTTTCAACTCTATAAACGACGTTTCCCTGGCTCTAGCGAGGAATCAGTCACAAAAATGTCGCATATATGACTTATTCAACAGGCCTGCGACACCATGAAGCATTGCCTTCAGGTGCAACCCGAGCAACGTGGCAGGTTCTAATGAAGCACCGTCCATGAAACGTCGCCATGAATCCGCTTCCTGCCCATACGGCTATTGATCATCGCCTGCAGGCCATGCACGAACAGGGTTTCGTCTTGCTGCATGGCGTGCTGAGTCCCGCTCTGGTCGACGAAGTCCGCGCGGCCATTGATCAGCTGGAGGCCATCCACTGGGACTACACCGGTCTCGTTGACCATTACAAATGCGTTTTCAATCGCGATCCCGTATGGCTGCCTTACCTGGATCTGCCCGGCGTGATCGAACTGGCCGAAGCGTCCCTAGGCGAAGATTGCCATATCATTGGGCAGACAGCCTGGCGCTGCCACCCCGGCTTTATCGGCGCAGACCTGCACGTGGATTACCTGGCGATGACACTGCCCCGGTCCCTGCTGGCAGACCCGACATTTGAACTGCCCATACAGATCTGTACCGCCCAGGTCTATCTGGATGAGATCACCGAGGACCTGTGCCCGACGCTGGTCATTCCAGGCAGCCACCGTGCAGGTCGTAAACCACTGGAAGGCGAGACAAACTGGCAAGGCCGGGAGGCGCAGCCGGTGCTCTGCCAGCCGGGCGACGTGCTGTTTCTGCGCAGCGAGCTGTGGCATGCCGGCAGCCGCAACCGCACCCGTGACCGGACCCGCTATCTTCTCCAGATTCATTATGGCCGGCGCATGGTGGCTCAGAAGTTCTCACCTTACCTCGCCTGGCAGTTCAATCCGGCGGTGCTGGATGCCTGTACGCCCCGACAGCGACGTCTGCTCGGCGAGCATGAACCGGCAGAATACGACTGAGTTGACGCCGAAATATTCTGTTACACGAATCGTTGATGTGCTTTTGACCGATTTTTGACCTGCTCCCCTGCACCTTAGGGCCTCTGAAGTGCCATCCATGCGCTCAGCTTTCTCTCCCCCATCGAGCCCTTGAGCAGGGAACAACAATGAACAAACTTCCACAGATTACCCTTGCATTCTGGGTCATGAAAATCTGCGCCACGACATTGGGCGAGACGGCCGGTGACCTGCTGTCAATGACCCTGGATATAGGCTATGCCTTGAGTTCCCTGATTCTGATCAGTGCGTTTTTGGTCACCTTGATTGCTCAGCTATCAGTCAAACGCTACATCCCCCCGCTGTACTGGGCGGTGATCCTGTCTACCAGCACGGCAGGCACGACCATTTCCGACTTTATGGATCGAGCCCTGGGGCTGGGCTACGCCACCGGTTCGGCCGTGCTGATCATGATCCTAATCGCAATTTTCGTGCTGTGGCGCCTGAGCGGTCCATCGTTCTCGGTCGACAGGATCCATACCTTCAAAGCCGAGCTGTTCTACTGGGTTACGATTCTGTTCTCTAACACGCTGGGTACCGCCCTGGGTGACTACTTGGCCGACGACTCGGGCCTGGGTTTTGCGGGGGGAGCGCTGCTGATTGGCAGCATTATCGGTGTGATCGTACTGGCCCACTTTTTCACACGCCTCTCGACCATTCTGCTGTTCTGGATGGCGTTTATTCTCACCCGTCCGTTTGGCGCCACGCTGGGCGACTTCCTGACCAAGGCGCATGACAAGGGTGGGCTGGATTTGGGTACGGTCGGCTCCTCTGCCATCCTGGGCGCCATTCTGGTGATACTCGTGATCGGTGCCTGCGTGGCGCAAAACCTTCGTGCGCGTCAGAACGCTTTACCGGCTGCCCTTTAGCCCGGCGCGCCTCGAGTCTGCACAAAGGTTCGAGGCTTGCTGGTTCACGCTTTTGCGATATCGCCCCGTGGACGAGGAGTAGAAGCGACCAATGACCGGTCCCACCTGTATCGTGATGTATCGCCGACCGGAGCCTTTTCATGTTGTTATCTGCCTACCGCACTTGCGCTCGCCTGTTGATCGGCGCCTTGTTTCTACTGGGTCTTGCAGCCTGTAGCACCCTGGGCCAGCGGGATCCGTTGCGAATTGCCGTGGCAGGCATCGAGCCGCTGCCAGGACAAGGGCTGGAAATGCGCTTCAATGTGAAGCTGCGTGTGCAGAACCCAAACGATACAGCCATCGACTACAACGGCCTGGCGCTAGATATGGACATCAACGGCCAGCCGCTGGCCAGCGGTGTCAGCAGCCAGAGTGGCAGCGTACCTCGGTATGGCGAGACGGTACTGACCGTTCCGGTTACCGTCTCGGCTTTCTCGGCTGTACGCCAGTTCTGGGGCTTTGCCGAGCATACCCCTACCAAAAGCGTGCCCTATACCATCCACGGCAAGCTGGCAGGGGGTCTTTTGGGAACAGTACGGTTCAAGGACAAGGGCGAGTTGACGCTGCCTGAATCGACAGGGGCCGGCACCTGGTAGGTATAGATGGCTCCACCGGAGCGGTTGCTGGGAAACGGGTCGGTCAAGACCAGACCGGCCTCGCCACAAACGAAACGGAACCAGGTTCCGTCGCTGGATACTGGGAGTTGTCGCTCTGCCAGACCGCGGCTAGGCTCAGGCTCTTCTTCAAGGCGAGCCGTACCGATGAACATCGATACAGAGTCTGGCGCTGCAGTCTATTCTCCCTTGACCCTGGCCCTGTATGACGTCTGGGTGCTGGGAATTTCCAACCGCTTTGCCTGGCAATGCGGTACACGGGATGTTCTATTACCGTTCTTCAAGCGCCATGTCGGTACGCAGCATCTGGACGTTGGCGTGGGGACAGGCTTTTATCTGGCAAAGGCAGATCTGCCAGACACCGCTGATATCACGCTGATGGACCTCAATACCAGCAGCCTTGCTGCTGCCAAGCGCAGGGTGAGCCGCGTGTCGACACGAACCGTGCGGCATGACGTCATGCAGCCCTGGCCTGTGCCCGCTCAGTTCGATTCCATCTCGCTTTTCTATCTGTTGCATTGCCTTCCAGGCACCCTGACCGACAAGGTTCGCGTCTTTGCCAACCTGAAGCCGCACCTGAAACCTGAAGGCGTCTTGTTTGGGGCAACCATCCTGGGGGACCGAGCCGGGCATAACGGGTTTGGACGCACACTGATGAATGTCTATAACCGCAAGGGCATCTTTTCCAACCGTCATGACGACGTGCCAGGATTGAAGCACGCCTTAGGCACTCATTTCGAGCAGGTAAATATCACTGTAGAAGGCAAGGTGGCGTTGTTTACCGCTCGCCGCCCCGTCAGCTGACAGGCCTTACGAGGCGGCCTCAGCAGATGGATGCTCATGGCGCTCGGCCGCCGGACTGTGGTCGAAGTAACGTTTGTACTCGCGGCTGAACTGGGACGCACTCTGGTAGCCAACCTGGAGCGCTACCTGGGAGACGTTGAACCGCTGAGCCACGAGCAGTTGCTGTGCCTTGATAAGCCGCAGCCGCTTCAGGTACTGCACAGGTGACACCAGGGTGCTGCGTTTGAAGTGCTCATGAAACGCCGACGTGCTCATATTAGCGCAGCGGGCCAGCTGATCGACGTTCAGCGGCTCGGCGTAGTGATGATGCAGATACGTCAACGAGGCCGCGATCCGGGCAAACTGCCCCCGCTGCTCGACCAGTGCTTTCAGTGCTCCGCCCTGCGGCCCTCGCAGCGCCACGAACAAGACCTCGCGCAGGCGCATCGCGCCCAAGATCCGGCATTCCAGCGGATCGTGCAGGCACCGCAGCAGTCGCTCCACCGCCTCCCGCATGGCGGTGTCGAGTGGGGAAGACACCATGGACTCTGGCGTCTGCACACGGGCCGGCTGAACCTCTTCCGGTCCCATCGCCAGCACCAGCTCGCCCAATACGCTTCGGTCAATGCCAATGGACACTCCCAGTAAGGGGGCCTCAGGTGTTGCGAACGTCTCACACTCGAACGGCACGGGCAGCGCCTGGACGAGGTAATGGCCGGCACCGTATTCCAGGGTTCGCTCGCCGAGATAGGCCAGCTTGCTGCCTTGCGCCACCACCATCAGGCTGGGCTCGTAGATCTGAGGCGATCGCGACACATTGCTGCGCGCCGTCACGATTCGAACCTGCTCCATAGGCGTTGGCAAAAACCCTTCGCGCGTGGCAAGTGGCTGGACCAGGGAAACCAGGGTGGCATTGGCATCGAGATGGCGGGTCAGCTGCATGGAAACGGCATCGGCAAGAGAAACAGGCATTACCATAATCGTAAAAACAGAAAGGTAAAGAGCCTATAACACCTACATGCTGGAGAAATAGGCATAAGCTCAGGAGGAATCGTCATGACCTGTCCTCGCCGATTCCTCACAATAGGCCTCCCCCCTTTTCGATGAGTCTGATGCGGCGCCTGCCATCGCCCAACGGTGATGTGCGTTGCCTATGCCAGGCAGTCGCCAGATTCGAAGCGCTATCCTTTGTCTTGTGAGGCTCTATATGACCAAAGCATTCGGCTATGCCGCCCTGTCACCTACCACCCCTCTTGTCCCGCACACCTTTGTGCGCCGTGCTCCGCGCAACGACGATGTAGCCATTGAGATCCTGTATTGCGGTGTATGCCACTCCGATATCCATCAGGCCCGTAACGAATGGGGAATTGCGGTGTATCCGCTGATGCCCGGCCACGAAATCGTAGGCAAGGTGACCGCCGTGGGCGCCGATGTCAGCCGCTACAAGGTGGGCGATCTGGTTGGTGTAGGCTGTATGGTCGACTCCTGCCGTCATTGCGAAGCATGCCAGAAGGATCTTGAGCAGTACTGCCTGGAAGGCCCCACCATGACCTACGCTTCCCCGGATCGCGTGGATGGCAGCAATACCATGGGTGGCTACTCCGACAGCATCGTGGTCAGCGATCGCTTCGTTGTCAGCATTCCTGAAAAGCTGGATCTGGCTTCCGCAGCACCCATCCTGTGCGCCGGTATCACCACCTATTCGCCGCTCAAGCACTACGGTGTAAAGGCAGGCGACAAGGTAGGCGTGCTGGGCATGGGTGGCCTGGGCCACATGGGCATCAAGTTCGCCAAGGCCATGGGCGCGGAAGTCACCGTGTTTACCCGTTCGCTATCCAAGGTGGATGAGGCCAAGCGTCAGGGTGCGGACCATGTAATCGTTTCTACCGACGAGGCCCAGATGAAGGCCGCAGCCGGTCGTTTCGACTTCCTGCTCGACACCATTCCGGTGCAGCATGACCTGAACCCCTACCTCGAAACCCTGCGCTTTGACGGTGTGCATATCCTGGTCGGTCTGATCGAACCTATCGAGCCCGCCCTTCATGCAGGCAACCTGGTCATGAAGCGCCGCGTCATTGCCGGCTCGCTCATTGGCGGAATGGCGGAAACCCAGGAAGTACTGGATTTCTGCGCCGAGCATGGCATTACCTGCGATATCGAGATGCTGGATATCCGCAACATCAACGACGCCTACGAACGCATGATCAAGGGCGACGTGAAATACCGCTTCGTCATCGACATGGCGACACTGAAGGCGGCACAGGCCTGATGCTGAGGCGGGGCAGCTCAGGCTGCTCCGCTACTGCTCAAACCTTAATCGCGCAATCCGCTTTCACACCTGCCAATTCAGCCTACACTCTAGGCACGTCTTCTGATGCAGAACACGCATGCCTACAACAATACGCACACTGACTTTCACCGCGCTGGCCATGCTGGCCTTTGCGGGCAACTCCCTGCTTTGCCGTCTGGCGCTCAAGCACGCTGAAATCGACCCGGCCAGTTTTACAACGCTACGCATTTTTTCAGGCGCACTCGTGCTGTGGCTTCTACTACGCCAGCAGAACGGCAAACCGGCCGGCAACTGGCCTTCGGCAATCTATCTCTTTATCTATGCGGCGGCCTTTTCCTTTGCCTATACGCACCTGGAAGCAGGTACGGGTGCACTGCTGCTCTTTGGGGCAGTGCAGGTCACCATGATCAGCCTCGGGCTGTTACGTGGCGAGCGGCTGAACCGTTGGGCGACAACAGGGCTGCTCCTTGCGCTGGGTGGGCTGGTCGTCCTGCTCCTACCCGGCGCGACCGCGCCTTCGTTGACGGGTGCACTGTTGATGCTGACATCTGGCGTAGCCTGGGGGCTCTACTCCCTCAAGGGCCGAGGGGTTACCAGCCCGCTGGCCGCTACGGCAGGCAACTTCCTGCTGGCGTCTGTTCCGGCGCTGCTCATCAGCCTGGCCTCGATTGCCTATAGCCATTCGGATCTAATGGGAGTGCTCTACGCCGTACTCTCGGGTGCCGTTACCTCGGGAGTGGGATATGCGCTCTGGTATACCGCCCTGCGAGGGCTGGGCTCATTGCAAGCCGCTACGGTACAGCTCAGCGTACCGGTACTGACGGCCCTGGCCGGCGCGCTGCTGTTGGGCGAAGCCCTGACGTTACGCCTTTTGCTCACCGCCCTGGCAGTGCTGGGCGGTATCGCGTTGGTGCTTAATACCCGGCAAAAGCCTTGAGCCTTTGCCGGGTAGACTTTACGAGCGCTTCATCAGCCTCAACGCCATTAGCCCCAATCCTGCAATCGCCACCGATGACACCACCGGGTGTTTGGACATTTTCACGTAATAGCTGCGCGAGCGATACGAGCAGCCCTGGTGCGTACCACGCTCATGCAGCCCATAACCCGGCTCGTACAAGGCATTGTCTTCCCGGCTACGGGAGGGCCGGTCGGCATACTGGGAGTGGTACATGATCTTGTTCATCAGCTTGTCGGTCAGCCGCGGCGACAGCGCCGACAGCCATGCCAGAACCTTGGCCTCGCTGCCCACGAACATATCCCGTTTGGGATTTTCCGCAGCGAACAAAATAGCCTCGGCCACCGCCTCCGGGGGATAGATCATGCCCCGATGTGCCGGCTGGTTGGGCATGTAGCTACGGGCGTGCTCGTTATAGGGCGTATCGATTCGCGCCGGATGCACCAGCGTGACCGAGATAGGGTACTGCTTGTGTTCCAGCTCCATGCGCAGGGCATCGGTCCAACCGTGCAGGGCATGCTTGCTGGTCGAATAGGTCGACTGGACCGGCGTTGCCCGATCACCGAAAAAGCTGCCCACATTAATGATCGCACCCGGGCCGCCGCGCTTGATGAAATAACTGGCCGCCAGACGCGAACCGTAGACGACACCCCAGAAATTAGTGTCGAACATGCGCTTCATGTCTTCGATGGTCACTTCCAGGCAATCGCCAAAAATGGAAACGCCAGCGTTATTGACCCAGGTATCGATATCGCCAAACGTCTCGATAGCCTGCTCAGCAATGCGGGAAACATCCTCTTCCTTGCCAACATCCGCCACCACATAGGCCGCCTGACCGCCCTGCTGCTGAATCTCGGCGCACAATTGCTGGAGCGCCTCTTCATTCCGCGCCGCCACAACGACCTTGGCACCGGCACGCCCAGCCATGCGGGCTGTAACCAGCCCAATGCCGCTGGACGCCCCGGTAATCACTATCACCTGTTGGCTGAGAGGCTTGAGAGGTAGCTTCGCCATGTTCATCTCCTGTCAGAAAGGTATCTATAGTCCTGACAGGAGCCTCGCAGGAGGGTTCGGCTGATTTCAAAATGCCAGACTACCGGAGCGTGTGCAGATTCAAGATGCGCTCCACTTCACTCAATGCAGACTCATCATCCATCAAAGGGATGGCCTTTATGGCCTTGCTAGATGAAACGGGTTGAGTTATCTGCTCATTAACGGTCTCGTGCAAAGAGGCATTGTCTAGCGATATGGCAAGCTTGGGTTTACTTGAAACATAGCCTTGAGGAATAAACTTCTGGTCGTGACATTGCTCCCGTAGCGCTGGATTGGCCAGGCTTTTGCAGCCTTTGCCATTGGATAGCCCACCCGCATTGCATGCAAATTTCTTATCTAGGTCCTGCACAGAGAGGCAATCAAGCGAACCAAAAGTCTTGCCTAATATGGTCACCGGCGTCTCTGCAGACGTCGTAGGGGTAATACCGACAGAGAGGACAAGACCTAGCAACCCAGCAATGCGATAACGCATCGGCACCTCCTTGCAATTTTATGTGTTATTTACCAGCTAAAGAACATAGCTGCCTAACGTGACGACAGCTGCTTTCCCATCGAAACCGACCGTATCCCGTAGCCCAGCTCCTCATACAGCCGCTGCGCGTCCTCATTGAAGGCCCACACGGTGAGGCGCATATCCACTGCACCTTTCTCCTGGGCCCATTGCTCGGCTAGAACCATCAACGTACGGCCAACGCCCTCTCCCCGGCGCGTTTCGTCCACACAGATCGAGCCTACGTGGGCATAACGCATTGGATTGAAAAAGGAATGCGTTTCACTGATGAGGTAAACGCTGATGAACCCGATCAGTTCACTGTCCTCTTGCGCCACAAAGGTTGTGGCATTCGCCGCCCCAATCGCGCGCCGCCAATTCGCCTCGTCACGTCGCACGTCTTCGGCCGACGCAAAGATCTGCGGCCAAGCCTGGTGGTGCATATCATTGAGCAGCTGCCCCAGCCTGGAAATTTCAGCGATGTCATCGGGTGTCGCTTCACGGTAGAGGGGCATTGGAGGTCTCACAATCACGTCTGATAAGGAAGCGGCCACCTCTAGAGGAGGCCATGAGGCATTATGTAGCCTCGCCATCAGCCTGCCGTGACGGCATTCTGATCTTCCTGGGTCGTCATAAGGGCAGCATCAATCGGGTCAAATGACCTATGCTGTACGTCATCACTCTTCACAACTGCAAGGAAGAAACATGAAACAGAACGGCTTTCTCCCGGCGCTGGCCTTTTCGACCATGCTGCTGACGGGAGCCGGCCTGTCCACTACGGTACAGGCACAAACCGCGCCTGGCGATGCACAGGGCAAGCCTACCGCGACAGAGACCTACGGTGACTGGTCGGTGATCTGCCGGAACGTTCCTGAAGAAGGCAAGGTTTGCGCCATGTCTCAGGTTATCAACAACAAGGATGGGCAGCGCATGCTGGCCATCGAGCTGCGTCCTGGAAAAGAGGGCTTGGGCGGATTCATGGTATTGCCCTTTGGCGTTGCCGTAACCAAAGGCGTGCGCTTGCAGGTAGACGACCAGGACACCCGCACGGTGGATTTCCATACCTGTCTGCCAGTAGGCTGCATCGCCCCACTGGACTTTGACAACAACCAGCTCAAGGCCCTGCGCAAGGGCAAGGCGCTTAATGTAACGGCGGCCATCGCCACCGGCGGCGAGGCCCACGGCCCGCTGTCACTCAAAGGCTTTACCAAGGCGGCCGAGCGCACCCGGGCGCTGATGAAATAAGCTGACCGCTCTGGAAGGAGACTGTCAAAGACAGTTTCCTTCATACTCGCGTGCTTGCCTGGCGCACGCTTACCGACCTTAGAGCCACGAGCCATGCACTCAGATAGCGTTACCGCACTCGTCACACAGCTCTTTGGCGCAGACGTACTGGTGCCCGTCGATGCACTGATCATCATGGGCAGCCCGCACCATATCGATGAGATTGCACAGGCAGCGAACATCATCATCCAGATAACCAAACCCCGCGTCATCATTCCGAGTGGTTATCAGGGCGAAGCCGAGGCCTTGGCCCATGCCTGCATCAAGCGCGGTGCCCCTGCTGAGCGTTTCGTACTAGAACAGCAGGCGCGTCACACAGAAGAAAATGTCAGGTACTCATTGGCGCTTGTAAATAACCTCCCTGGCAAACAACGCGTAGGCTATGTTTGCAAGAACTACGCAAGCCTCCGATGTCGACTTACCTTCGAGCGTTACCGCAACGGCCATGAGTGCTACGGTTTTACCGTCAATCTATTCGAAGAAGCGCTGGAAGATTTTCAGCGTAACCCTCTTTTTAAGCAAAAACTGGCTGGCGAGCTGAAAAAGGTACTCAATTATTCAGCTCGAGGCTGGATAGCCCCGATCCCGCCAAATGCAGCTTATACACGAGCAGATATCGAACAGCTCTATGGTGCGCTGGCGGCCTCCCAAGAAACTTTACCTATAGCGCTCCGCTAACGTTCAGCGTCAGCGTCAGCGAAAGCCAATAAAACCCTATATAATGTCAGGCTTTTATCGCCCACCAAGGAAGTCCAGTGAGCACATTGCCGCCCTGCCCTCAATGCAACTCCGAATTCACCTATGAAGATGGCACCCAGCTCGTTTGCCCAGAGTGCGGACACGAGTGGTCTGCCACCGAAACGGCGGAAGCCTCCGAGGGCGGTAAGGTCATCAAGGATTCAGTAGGCAATACGCTGCAGGACGGCGATACCGTAACGGTCATCAAGGATTTGAAAGTGAAAGGCTCATCCCTGGTCGTGAAGGTCGGCACCAAGGTCAAGAATATTCGTCTGGTTGAAGGCGATCACGATATCGATTGTAAGATCGACGGCATTGGTGCGATGAAGCTCAAGTCGGAATTCGTGAGAAAGGTCTGATACCTCGCTGATCCTGCCGTCCTTGGTTAGCGTGCCCTGTGAATAGACAGGGCAGCCACGCCGCATTACTGAACCGGCAGGAAGTTCATGAATAGCAGGCTTTGTGCATAACTCACCCCCAGGCGCCGATAACGCTCGTCCAGCACCTCGCTGATAAGATCGAGCCGCGCCACAATCTTGCCAAACTCCACCGCAAAGCTCAGGTTGCGTCCATCCTTGGACAACTGATTGGCCAGCAGCAAACGCTTACCCTGCAAGTCCTTGCGCTGCCCCAGCATCCAGGTTGCCTTTTCGATATTGCGGGCAGCATTGTTGATGAACTCGGCGCTGATCGTATCGGTGATATAGAACTCCATCCGACCGCCGTGGGCGGTGATCAGCATGGTGCCAATGGCATAGATGAACGCACCGGCCCGGTCGCCCTGAAACTCGGGACTCAAGGCATAGCTGAGCGCCTGGATATCCCTCAGGCCATTGAGCGAAGGCAGGTCACGGTTCTGCTCGATAGCCGTCTGGATGAGCTTTTCTGCCGCCTCGATCGTTGGCTGACCCGTCTTGCGCCACTCGGCCGGATTGCGGCGGTACAGCTTATCCAGCAGTCGATAAAGGCTGTTGAGGTTGTCACGCATCGCCAGCGTGGCCATACGATCCACATTGGTCTGGAAGAACTCGCCGGCATCAGCCGAATCATCCTTGTTCATGATGTCGGAATGGCTGAGCTGCCCGCAGCCGCCCAACGTGAAGAGCAGGGAAACCACCAGCAGCATTGTGCAGCAAGGACGGTACAGCTGTACGCGTCGGATCAGCGCAGCGAGCGGAAAAAAACAGGGAAACACAGAGATCATCGGCTTTCGTCAATTACTGCCCGGACGCTTAGTCCCGCGCAAGGTAGGCCAGTTCAGCCGGACAGTAAAAACGATGCGCTCACCTGATGCTGTGCGATACCCCTAGGAAATAAAGATCGGCCCTTAAAAGTGCTGATTCGCAAATGCTGCGTTTAATCGACGCACGGTTTTCAACTCAAACAGTTAGCAAAAAATGCCAATTACGACACAACTGAGCAAAATATGTCGCAATTAGGCAGTCCAGCAGTGGCGAAAAACCGCCAACCAGCGACATTAGTGGCGGATTACCGCCAACGCTTAGCAAAAGCTCTGCCGCCTCGTTAAGAGGGCTAGACCGATGGTACCCAAGAGACTTCCAGGCGGTGCTCTAGAGCGCCTGTCTTGAAATCATTGTGACATGGTATTGCACACCAGCGATCCCTACCGTTTCTCGGCATATTGCTTGCCCTATGATTTGTAGAGGCGAACTCTGCGTGTGCCGTCTAAGGTCGTTAATGATTAACGAATTCTGATATACATGCTGCCCTCACTGCCTCACCAATAATCACAACAAAGGAATACAGGTATGTTCAAGATGACGCTCAAGGCTCTGGCCTGCGCACTCGCGCTTGGTGCTGCCGGATTGGCTAATGCTGCAGATCCCATCGTAATCAAGTTCTCCCATGTCGTAGCCGAGCACACACCCAAAGGGCAAGGCGCCATTCTGTTCAAGAAGCTGGCGGAAGAGCGACTACCCGGCAAGGTAAAGGTCGAGGTCTATCCGAACTCGTCCCTGTTCGGCGACGGCAAGGAAATGGAAGCGCTATTGCTGGGTGATGTGCAGATCATTGCGCCGTCACTGGCCAAGTTCGAGCATTACACCAAGCAGATACAGGTATTTGACCTGCCCTTCCTGTTCAATGACATGGCCGCCGTGGACCGCTTCCAGCAGAGCCCCGCGGGGCAGAACCTGCTCAAGTCCATGGAAGACAAGAACATCACCGGGCTGGGGTACTGGCATAACGGGCTGAAGCAGCTGTCTGCCAACAAGCCTTTACGCGAACCCAAAGATGCCCGTGGATTGAAGTTCCGTGTCCAGGCGTCTGCCGTGCTTGAAGAGCAGTTCAAGGCAGTGCGCGCTAACCCGCGCAAGATGAGCTTTGCCGAGGTGTATCAGGGCCTGCAGACCGGTGTGGTCAATGGTGCTGAAAACCCTTACTCCAACATCTACAGCCAGAAGATGTATGAAGTGCAGAAGTACATCACCGAGTCCAACCACGGTCTTCTGGACTACATGCTGATCACCAATACCAAGTTCTGGAATGGTCTGCCTGCCGATGTGCGCAGCGAGCTGGACAAGATCGTTGTGGAAGTCACGGCTGAAGTGAACAAGCAGGCTGATGCCCTGAACCAGGGCGACAAGCAGCGCATCCTGGATGCCAAGACCACCGAGATCATCACCCTGACGCCTGAAGAGCGGGCCAAGTGGCGCGATGCCATGAAGCCGGTTTGGCAGAAGTTCGAAGGCGAGATCGGTGCTGACTTGATCAAGGCCGCTGACGCGTCCAACCAGATCTAAGCACACCCCTGTAGCGCAGGCGAGCCCCGTGCCGCCTGCGCAGTGACGGATGGGCGGCCCTCGGCTGGCCCATCCCACGTCTGCCCTGCTTGGCGGGAGATCAATCGATGAGCGCCCTACGACGTATCTGGGACCACTTCGAGGAAGGTTTCATTGCCTTTCTCCTGGCGGCCATGACGCTTGTGACCTTCACCTACGTAATCCTCAATAACTTCTATACGCCTTTCTATACCCTGGGCGACTACCTGGGCGGCAACGAAACGGTGCTGGCCATTGGTGACAAAATCCTCGACATGGCGCAGTCCATGACCTGGAGCAGCGCCCTGACCAAAGCCCTGTTCGCCTGGCTGATCTTTTTCGGTCTGGCCTATGGCGTGCGCACGGCAGGCCATATTGGTGTCGACGCACTGGTCAAGCTGGCCAGCAAGCCGGTCCAGCGCATCATTGGCCTGATCGCCTGTCTGTGCTGCCTGGGTTATGCGGGCCTCATCGCCGTTGCCAGCTTCGATTGGGTCCAGACTCTGCTAGGCGCCAGCATTGGCGCAGAGGACCTGGGCCATTTCGGGATCAAACAATGGCATATCACCCTGATCGTGCCGTTCGGCTATGCCATGGTATTCATTCGCTTCCTAGAAATTCTGGTCAGGATCATACGCAACCAGCAAACCGGCCTTGGGCTGGCCGACGAGGCCGCCGATGCCTTGAAACTCAAAGAGCATGAGGGAGAGAAACCATGACCGTCATCTTTCTCTTCGTCGTGCTGTTTGCACTGATGTTTATCGGCGTTCCGATTGCCGTGTCGCTGGGTCTGGCCGGCTCGGTCACCATCATGCTGTTCAGCCCCGACTCGGTTCGTTCACTGGCGATCAAGCTGTTCGAGACGTCCGAGCATTACACCCTGCTGGCGATTCCGTTCTTCCTGCTGTCTGGCGCGTTCATGACAACGGGCGGTGTGGCAAAGCGGCTGATCGATTTCGCTAACGCCTGCGTAGGTCATATTCGGGGTGGCCTAGCGATTTCGGCCGTACTGGCGTGCATGCTGTTTGCAGCCCTGTCCGGCTCGTCTCCGGCCACGGTGGCGGCGGTAGGTTCCATTGCCATTGCCGGCATGGTCCGCTCCGGCTACCCACAGGCTTTTGGTGCGGGAATCGTTTGTAATGCGGGTACCCTGGGCATTCTGATTCCGCCATCTATCGTGATGGTGGTCTATGCGGCAGCTACCGAACAGTCGGTTGGCAAACTGTTCATGGCCGGCGTGATCCCCGGTCTGCTGCTGGGCGTGGTGCTGATGGTGGCGATCTATATTGTCGCCCGAAAGATGAACCTGCCCGCCTTGCCTCGTGCGTCGCTGCGTGAGCTTCTTACCACGGGACGCAAGGCGATCTGGGGCTTGCTGTTGATGGTGATCATCCTCGGCGGGATCTATTCGGGCATGTTCACTCCGACCGAAGCCGCAGCTGTCGCCGCGGTTTATGCCGGATTCGTGGCCCTGTTCGTGTACAAGGACATGACCTTCCGCGACTGCCCAAAGGTGCTGCTGGAGTCCGGCAAGCTGAGCATCATGCTGATGTTCATTATTGCCAACGCCATGCTCTTTGCCCATGTACTGACTACGGAACAGATACCTCAGCAGATCACCGCCTGGGTGGTTGAAATGGGCCTGCAACCCTGGCAGTTCCTACTGGTTGTGAACGTTCTGCTGCTGGTAGCCGGTGCGTTCATGGAGCCGTCGGCCATCATTCTGATCCTGGCGCCGATCCTCTTCCCCATCGCCATGCAGTTGGGGATAGATCCGATCCACCTGGGCATTATCATGGTCGTAAACATGGAGATCGGCCTGATTACGCCGCCGGTAGGGCTGAACCTGTTCGTAACATCCGCCGTGACAGGCATGCCGCTGGCCAACGTCATCCGCGCGGCCATGCCGTGGCTGATGCTGCTGATCAGCTTCCTTCTGATCATCACCTACATCCCGGCGATCTCGCTGGCGTTGCCTAACTGGCTAGGCATGAGCTGATCGCTTACTGTGCCTGTCCTTGCAGCCCGGCTTTTATGCCGGGCTGTTTCATTTCGTTTAAAAGAACAGAGGCACGCGGTCAAACAGATGCAAGCGGTGAAAAAATAGCTCATCTGCCCACAACGCCTCATGCAGCAGCACGATGATCCAGAAGACAGCCTGATAGCTCACCTTGCGGGTCTTGTGGCGAAAGACCTGTTGCGCCACAAGACCACCCGGCCAACCGCCGGCCAACTCAAGTATGTGCAGGGTTTTCTCAGGGATACGCCGCTGCGCCTTCAGTGCGCTCTGCTTGTCATGCCAATAGAACAGGAAGGCCACCAGGCTTGCGCTACCATAGAGGGCCATCGGGAAGAAACTGTATCGTGTAGACAGAACATGCAAACTTCCCCAAACAGGCAACACGCAAAGTACCGCGAAGAGGACGAGCTTGACCGGCAGGTCCTGAATACCGCCATGGCGCTGTTGACGCGGACGTGGTGCCTGGGTAGACCGGGAAGCCGTTCTGGCAGGCTTGGATCGTTGTCGAATGGACGGTTTGTCCAGCGTCATACCTGCATTCAGACGGATATGCTCCGCCCGCAGACGCCCTTTGCCGTCAGGCCTCGCGACATACAGGACCTTTTCACCGGCTACCGGCCGCCGATCACCCCGTACCGCTGAAATATGAGCGAACACCTCATCCCCGCCCTGCTCCGGCCGGATGAACCCAAAGCCCTTTTCGTCATTCCAGCTCTTCAACGTCCCGCGCTGTTCCATCGTCCGCTCTGCCTGGAAAAAGCAGGCATGCTACCGGAACGACAGAAGTCAGTAACAGGGCGGACAGTGGATGGGTATTGCGTGCCCCTACCCATCCGCTTACCTCTAAGTACTTCGGAAACGCATCCTCCGCTCAACCCTTTCGGCTGTCTTACTTACCCGTTCAGCTCAGGCCTCCGGCGTCAGCAATCCGGTCAATGCCTGCGTTGCCTCGGGAATAGACAGGCGCGCTGTGTCGATTTCGCAATCAGCATCATAAGGTGGCTCATAGGGACTATCGAACCCGGTAAAATTGTGGATTCTTCCCTCCCGCGCGGCGCGGTACAGCCCCTTGGGATCACGCCGTGCACACTCCTCAAATGATGTGCTGACGTACACGCAACGAAACTGGCCCGGCTCGAACAAGGCCCGCGCGGCATCACGATCGGCCTGGAACGGTGAAATCGCCGAGACGATCACCACCAATCCCGCCTCTACCATCAGCTTCGCCACCTCGGCTATTCGCCGGATATTTTCGCTCCGCTCCGCCGCCGACATCCCCAGGTCACGGCATAGCCCATTGCGCAGGTTATCGCCGTCCAGCACGTAGGCATGCAGCCCGCGCTGGTGCAGTGCCAGATCAAGGCTGTTCGCCAGGGTAGACTTGCCCGCACCGGAAAGCCCGGTCAGCCACAGGCAACAAGGCTTTTGCCCCAACGCCTGTGCACGCGCCGAGGCGGGCAGGGTCAGATCATAAGGCCGGATACAGCTTCCCATCAGTGTCCTCACGCATAACCTAATAATTCGAAATCACGTGCATACACCCGGCGAATCAGCCGCCGTGTGCGCGCCGTACAAAAGGCATGCGCAGGCCCCGCCTCCCGCTGCCGCGACGGATTGATATGTGGCAGCGTCGCCGACAGGTCCAAGATATCCGTCAGTCGAGCGAAATCTTCCTCAAGCGACTCCTGGCGCCCAATGAAATCCATTGCTAGTCGCCCCAGGGAATCTGTCAGAAAGTCGGTCTGCGGCGCGAAGTGAATCTGCCGCCGGATGTTGTCCTCATGCAGCCACTGTGCGACGAATGTATTGAAATTGTCATAGCGCGACATCAACCGCCATGCGGAAAGATCACGCGCGATGGGCTCATTTCCCTTTAAAAAGGCAAATGCCGAATACGCTCGCTCCAGCGGATGGCGCACAAAGGTAAATTTGAAACTCTGTTCGAAGGCCTCGGGAAACTGCTGCTCATACCAATACAGCGGCAGATGCCCCGGTCGCCAGCCATCAAACAAGGCCTTGCACAGGCTGCTTCCAGCGCACTTGGGCACATGGATGAACAGGCAGCCTCGGTCGGCAAATGGTTTGGGAAAGACTACCTTCCCCGACATTACCTTGTTCACCACCTGCCGATCGACCACCGAAAGACGACCCAGCAGAAAGCTTCGCTGCGCCTTGGGAATAAGCTTCCATAGATACCGCTGCAACATACCTGTTTGTACCGCCTGAATTCTGCGCCAAGCCACCCGCAGATACGCATGGCTGATAAGGCTAAAAGGCTAGCAGAGGCCCTCGCCATTTAAGGTTTCGAGTAGGTAAAAGCCATGTAAAGGCGCTGATACAGAAGCGATCTGCCTCACGCGGCTACTTTCGTTCTGAATAGGCGTAAAAACCGCTCTACAGTAGACTTTCGGCCATTTCGCCTGCTATGCGGCTGTGTATCGCCTGGGTAAAGTCGGCACGACAGCCGGGAGGGCTGTGCTTAGATAGCTCAACAACACGACAAGGACCGGGTATGAAACAAGCACCCCTTCTTTCTGCAGCTGCACTGGCGTTGGGCCTGTTTGGCAGCGTTGCGCTGGCCGATCAGGAGCCGCCTCCCCCCGGCCAGCATGACCGTATGCCGCCGCCCGCGGCGTTTGAAGTATGCGAAGGCAAGCCTGTCGGCGCGCCAGTCATGCTTACTCTGCCTGACGGCAAGGCACTCAAAGGCGTCTGCAAGGACTTCCAAGGCCGGCTCGCCGCCATGCCTGAGCATATGCCACCGCCACCCAAAGACGGCGCCCCGCCCGGCTCTCCGCCAGACGCGCGGTAACCTCTATAAAAAACCGCCTCTAAGGGCGGTTTTTTATAGCTAATCCAGAGTGCGTCTAAGCGCCCCGACCTTTCCGGTACTTCTGAGGCAGGTGCGCCTCCAGCCAACGGCGCAGGGGGCCGATCAGAAAACGTTGAATCAACAGCCCCAGGCCAATAACTACGATCAGGTGAGGGATGAGGCTCCACAGGGGAATGGTGACCACATCGCCCAACACATCGCTGACGGCATCACTGATCGCGTCGCTAGCGGCCTCATGCGCCTGGGTAAAGAAGGCTAACAGATGCCGCGTCCACGGATCGATCAGGCTGATCATGGGTGTGTGGATGGCAAAGATGCACAGCGATGCCTCACCCAGCCGCCGGGCCAGTTGTTGCAGGGAGGCGCTTTCCGGTGCGCGGAAGGTAGCGCAGGCCAGCAGTAGCAAGCCCTGAAAAGGCGTCAGCAGACCATTGTGAACCAGATAGAACCAGCGGCGGCCGTCCTGCTGCAAGAGCCATGCCCCGATGAAAAGGCCACTCAAGCCAACGGCAATCAGGCAGTACCGGTAGCGCTCTGCCAGTTGGGCCAGAGAAGGCTCCTGCAAGGCGCGATAAAGAATGATGCCAATCAGAAACTCCGGCAGGCGGATTACCGGGTTGCGATGGATAACGCCTACGGTTACATAGTCATAGGCATGCAGCCAGGTCGCCAACAAAGGCACCAGCAGGTAAGCGCCCCATAATGCGAACCCTATCAGTATCCAGCGGCGCGCCGCCATCAGGCGTGGTGCGAGCAAGGGGAACAGGATATAGAAGAACAGCAGTGCAGAAATGGACCAGGTCGCACCGTTGAGCCAGAGAAAGCGCGGCTCCCAGGACTGAAGCAGCAGAATCTGCATTAGGATGTGAACACCCGCCATGAGCCAGGAGATGGGCAGCAATTCCTCCAGCCCCTCGCCATCCTCCAGCGACGCGTAGGGATGCTGGTTGTAATACACCGGCACACCGTCTGCCGAGGGGGCATTCATCGCCAGTACACCCAGCGCGATGGCCAACGTCATCAGGTGGATGGGATAGAGATTGCACAATCGCCGCGCGATAAAGCCGGCCTGGCTGCCCTTCATTTTGCCCTGATCATCCAGGCAGACATGCGCCAGCAGAAAGCCGGACAACAGGAAGAAAGTGCTAGTCGCGTAAAAGCCCATGCCGACGAGCTTTTGAAAAAGCCACGGTGCGTCACCGTACAGGCCGCCCAGGTGGTAGACCACCATGTAAAGGGCCATCAGAAAACGAAGCCATTCAAGGCCGTAGTAATGCTTGGTCATAGTGAAGGCGAAACGATCAAAGCAGTCATCGAACCGTCATTATGCCAACATTGGACGCCGGCTCGTTGCAGGATGTGTTAGCGCGCTGAAACACCTTGGCCACACATCGACCGCCTTCCCTGAAACATCAATTTCCGCAATGGTCGTTATCTCTGCGCTTCATTTCTAGCATCAAGCGATTGATTCGATAATGAACGTATCGAATCTTCTTGCTGAGGCAACCATGAACACGCTTATCCAACACGGTAAGGCAGCCTTACTGATCGCGCCCCTGTTACTGGCAGGCTGTGCAATCAGTGCCCCGTTTAACGCAGCCCCCGAAAGCAACACAGTTCAGGCACCGGCTAGAACCCAGGGCGGATCGCTGACCGTCAATCGCATCGAGCCCGCTGCAGGACAATACGTCCTGAGCCTCTCGACAACAGCGCAGCACCCCTCCTACTCGGATTGCAGCACTGCGCTGATCACCTCCGGCACGGACCAGTTCCAGGCCGATGTTGTGCAACGCCAGCAGTACACCAAGTCGGACTACAACGTCACGTACGACGTGACACTGAGCAACGCTCAGATGCAGCGTCTGGTAGGTAATGACACCTTGAACGTTCAGCTCTGCAATGTTCAGTACTCGGTGTCACACGCGCAGATCAATGACCTGCAAGCCAAGTTTCTGGCCGTGACCAAACCGAGTCCTCAGGCCTGAACATACCCACCGTTGCCCAGTGTTAACGGAAAAACAAAACCGCCCTTAGAGGCGGTTTTTTGTATCAGCGGAAAGGGTTATGGCTTTGCCTCTCAGAAGAGGCTGCCAGACGCACGCATGTCTCTGTGGAGGCTGGCTGAAAATCCGACAAACGAGACATAGCACACACTTTAAATTAAGCGTATGTTAGCGAAATCCTGCTCTCACGGATCGAGCCATGCCAAGCAAAGGAAGTGCGTCGCCTCAACAGAAACACCTCGCCGTCCTCATCGATGCCGATAACGCCCCGGCGGCCATTGTCGAAGGGCTGTTCGAAGAGATCGCCAAATACGGCGTCGCCAGTGTGCGGCGTATCTATGGTGACTGGACCGGCCCACAGCTGGGCAAGTGGAAGCAGGTCCTGCTCGACCATTCCATCCAGCCCATGCAGCAGTTCGCCTATACCAAGGGCAAGAACTCGACTGACAGCTCTCTCATCATCGACGCCATGGACCTGCTTTACACCCGGCGCTTCGATGGTTTCTGTCTCGTCTCCAGCGACAGCGACTTCACTCGCCTGGCCATGCGCCTGCGTGAAGAGGGTTTGACGGTCTACGGCTTTGGTGAAGAAAAGACGCCCAAGCCCTTCGTCGCCGCCTGCGACAAGTTCATCTACACCGAAATCTTGCGCGCTGATGCCGAGCCAGCCCCCGAGTCCACCCCATCCGACAAGGCGGGTACGCCAGGGCAACCCACTGGCGAAGAACCCAAACCTGCCGCAAAACCCAAACCGCAGAAAGTCCCGGTGGACTTCATCGCCAAGGTTATTGACGACCTTTCGGACGAAGACGGCTGGGCCTACCTCAGCCCACTCGGCCAGAACATCACTAAGCTCCGCCCTGCTTTTGACCCACGCCTGTACGGCTTCAAGAAACTCAGTGAACTGCTCAAGGCGCAACAACACCGCTTCGAAGTGAAAGAGCACAGGATCAATGGCGGCCGGGCGTTATATGTGCGGAATCGTCAGGGGAAGAAAGGCGACAAGTAGGCAGCAACGCTTGCCTTTTTGATGGGTATCGTATGAGCCGTCCTACAAAACGCACCGTGCCGTAGGTTCGCGTTGAGCGAAGCGATACTCAACCCTTGTGCTGGCCAGCCGACTAATTAAAGCATTGCTAGCCTTTCAATTTAAAACGCAGCTTAAGCAGCACAACCACCAGACTTGAAGATCTAAAAATGGAAATAAAAACACTTGAAATAAGAAAATTCAGATCAATCGACAGCTGCTTTATATCATTTAATAAAATCAATGCAATTGTAGGTCAAAATAATAGCGGAAAATCCGCAATAATTAGAGCAATGAATGCTTTCTTCAATAAAGACCAAGAAGAGATAAATTTCATTCAAGGAAAGCATGCATATACTCCAAACTCCCAACCTAAGATAACAGCAACATTTTCAAACTTTCAAAATAATGACGTCACTCAATATTGTCATGGAGGCGTACTTACTATCCAGATGCAATATTATCCTTCATCTAAGAAAATAATATATAGATATAAAAAAGCTAATGAATTCTCGACAGCCCCACAGGAACTAATAGATTTAGTTAGCGCAAGCATTGCTTTTATCTACGTTCCTCCGAACAGAAATTCAGCTGAGTTGAAGTGGGAAGAAAACACATTAATTAAGCAACTTATTGAGGAATATCTAGAGAACGAAACACTCCGCAGAGACACACTGACGCCCAAATTTAGAAGTGCCACTAAATATTTAGAAGACGGAGCACTTACAAAAATATCCAAAGAATTAGAAAAATTTTATTCCCTTAGGCATAAATTCAATTTCTCCATCAACTTTGGAAAAGAAACAAACTATGCGAACTTTTTAACGGGCATTCAGCTTTTTATAAAAGAAGCGGGTATGACGCACAATTTAGATGATTGCGGAACCGGTTTACAAAGCTTAACAATCATCTCGCTGCATAGATCGCTAGCAAAGCTGAGACATAAGAACATCATATTAGGCCTAGAAGAGCCAGAAACTAACTTACACCCACAAGCGCAGCGTGAACTAATAAGCTCAATATCTAATCCGCCCCCACAACAAGGAGTAGCTCAATTAATTTTAACAACACATTCAACCGTCCTAATTGACAACATAGATCACAAACATATATCACTAGTTAGAAAACAGCCAGACATAAATAGAGGATTTAAATCTGAAATAAGAAGTATTAATGAAGGTTTTTTTGAAGATAACGAAATTGAAGAATTTAACTATTATCAATTCCATCAATATAGAAATAGCGACTTCTTTTATGCAAATTATGTGATTTTCTGTGAAAGCAAAAACGATGCTGAGGTAGTAAAACATCTTGCAAAGAAGATTAATGTCGACCTTGACCTTTACGGAATAACTATTATCAACATAGATGGAGTTAATAATCTCCCTTATCCATATCACATAGTGAAGCAGCTCGGACTACCTCACCTTTTAATATTAGACAAAGACTATTTTATCCCTTATCTGAACGACGATTTAGAAAAAAGCAGAGACAATCAGGGCCTCCCAAAATATAGATATGTCTTCAAAACAGGAAACCTTCTTGGAGAGCTAATACCTAGCGAAAGGGCTCGCTCAGGTATACTAAATGCATTTAAAGAAAATCACAGCAAAGCCTTAGATTTACTTTCTCAACACAGTATAATTTGTATGAATTATAACTTAGAAATGGACCTACTTTGCTCAGATTTCGCTGTAGAAGTTATGAGCGACAAGTTAAATATTAACGGAGACAATAGAAATAGGTGTTTTCTTCTGACACAAAGACACAAAGCAATAAAAAAAATTGATAACATACTCTATACGCTAAACAGTCTAGAGAACAGGAATCTACCTAATTCTTACAAGAGAATTAAAAGAAAGCTTGCAGACATCATTAGAGAAATATAGGGGCCACTCTACTAGCTGGTCCCTATAGTTCAATTATTCATTACTCGGAAACGCAAACTGCGCCGCTTCATGGCTGGCGCGTTGTGGCCAGCGTTGGGTGATGGTTTTGCGGCGGGTGTAGAAGCGTACGCCGTCCGGGCCGTAGGCGGCGAGGTCGCCGAAGATGGAGCGCTTCCAGCCGCCAAAGCTGTGGTAAGCCACCGGAACGGGTAGCGGGACATTGATGCCGACCATGCCTACTTCGATCTCATCGCTGAAGAGGCGGGCAGACTCGCCGTCGCGGGTAAAGATACAGGTGCCGTTGCCATATTCATGGGCGTTGATCAGCGCGATGGCGTCTTCCAGGCTGTTGACGCGCACCACGCATAGCACCGGGCCAAAGATCTCTTCTTTATAGATACGCATCTCCGGCGTGACCTGATCGAACAGGCAGCCGCCGAGGAAGAAACCGTTGCTGTGGTCGGCAACCTTGAGACTGCGACCATCAACAACCAGCTTGGCGCCTGCCGCTTCGCCGTCTTGTACATAGCCGGTGACTTTTTCCAGCGCGGCCTTGGTGACCAGTGGGCCCATGTCGAGGCCTTTGCAGGTGCCGGGGCCAACCTTGAGGCTCTGGATTTGTGGCGTCAGGCGCTCGATCAGCGCATCGGCAATCTGGTCGCCCACACACACGGCCACGGAGATGGCCATGCAGCGCTCGCCGCAGGAGCCGTAGGCAGCGCCCATCAGTGCGCTGACGGCGTTGTCCAGGTCGGCATCAGGCATCAGCACCGCATGGTTCTTCGCACCGCCCAGGGCCTGGACGCGCTTGCCGCGGGCCGCGCCTTCCTTATAGATGTATTCGGCAATTGGGGTAGAGCCGACAAAGCTCAGCGCCTTGACCTCAGGCGCCTGGATCAGCGCATCCACGGCATCCTTGTCGCCATGCACCACGTTGAGCACGCCCTTGGGCAGGCCAGCTTCATATAGGAGTTCGGCAATTAGCAGCGTGGAGCTGGGGTCGCGCTCGGAGGGTTTGAGGATAAAGCAGTTGCCGCAGGCAATCGCCAGCGGATACATCCACAGCGGCACCATGGCCGGGAAGTTGAACGGTGTGATACCGGCAACCACGCCCAGCGGCTGGAAGTCGGACCAGCTATCGATGGCGGGACCGGCGTTGCGGCTGTACTCGCCCTTGAGCAGTTCGGGCGCGGCGGTGGCGTACTCGACGTTCTCGATACCGCGCTTGAGTTCACCGGAGGCGTCTTCCAGCGTCTTGCCGTGCTCTTCGCTGATCAACTGCACGATGCGCTGCTCGTTCTGCTCCAGCAGTTGCTTGAAGCGGAACAGGACCTGGGCGCGCTTGGCCGGCGGGGTGTTGCGCCACGCGGGGAAAGCCGCCTTGGCCGCGTCGATGGCCTTTTGCACCGTGTCGCGGCTAGCCAATGGCACCTGATGAATGACGTCGCCAGTCGAAGGGTTGTAGACATCTGCCGTGCGGCCGTTCTCGGCAAAGGCTTCGCCGTTGATGAGGTGATTCAAGGTGGTCATATCGATTCCTTGTAAAGGCGGCGCGTCGGGTAGCCGTGGCGCGCCGCTGTACGAAAAATAATCAGGCTGTGGCGTTGAGGGCTTCGCCCACGGCATCGAACAGGCGATCCAGTTCTTCCGGCGTGCTGATAAAGGGCGGACCGAATTGCAGGGTGTCGCCGCCGAAGCGGACGTAGAACCCGGCCTTCCACAGTTTCAGCGAGGCCTCGTAAGGGCGGACGATCGCATCGCCATCACGCGAAGCGAGCTGGATCGCGCCGGCCAGGCCGTAGTTACGGATATCGACGATGTGCTTGGCACCGCGCACACCATGGATACGCTGCTCAAAATGCGGGGCCAGTTCAGCCACACGCTGAATAAGGTTGTCCCGCTCCAGGATTTCCAGCGCAGCCAGACCTGCCGCACAGGCGACTGGATGCGCGGAGTAGGTGTAGCCATGACCAAACTCGACGGCATAATCCGGCGTGCCCTGGTTCATAAAGGTGTCGTGGATTTCCTTGGTCGCTACCACCGCGCCCATGGGGATCACGCCATTGGTGATCTGCTTGGCAAGGTTCATGATATCGGGCGTAACGCCAAAGCTGTCCGCACCAAACATGGAACCGGTGCGGCCAAAGCCGGTAATCACTTCGTCAAAGATCAGCAGGATATTGTGCTGCGTGCAGATCTCGCGCAGACGTTGCAGGTAGCCCTCCGGCGGCACGATTACACCGGCCGAACCGGACATAGGCTCGACGATAACCGCCGCAATGTTGGAGGCATCGTGCAGTTCGATCAGCTTGAGCATTTCGTTCGCCAGCTCGACGCCAGTCTTGGGCATGCCTTTGGTGAACTCGTTGCCCGGCAGCAGGGTATGCGGCAGGTGGTCTGCGTCCATCAACTGGCCGTACATCTTGCGGTTAGCCCCAATGCCGCCCAGGCTAGTGCCAGCGATGTTCACCCCATGATAGCCACGGGCACGGCCGATCATCTTGGTCTTGGTGGCCTGCCCTTTCAGGCGCCAGTAGGCGCGGGCCATTTTTACCGCCGTGTCGGCGCATTCGGAGCCTGAGTTGACAAAGAACACGTGGTTCAGGTCGCCCGGTGTCAGGCTGGCGATCTTTTCGGCCAGCTTGAAGGACAGCGGATGGCCGTACTGGAAGCCCGGTGAATAGTCGAGTTGCAGGGCCTGTTTGCCTACCGCCTCGGCAATCTCCTTACGCCCATGCCCGGCGCCTACACACCACAGTGCGGAAAGGCTGTCGTACAGCTTGCGGCCCTGATCGTCCGTCAGGTACGCGCCCTCAGCCGCCACCAGAATGCGTGGGTCCTTCTTGAACGCGCGGTTGGCGGTATAGGGCATCCAGTGGTGGGTCAGGTCGAGTTCGCTGGCAAGCGGTGGCGATACGGTCAGGGGCTGGTTCATGCAGGGCCTCGGGGTACAAGACATGAGCTGGACGGGGCAATAGGAATCGTCCCGACGAAAGCCTCAGCTTGAGCCTGACCTTGGATGAGTTAAAGCGTATTCTTCTTACGTTTACTCAAGAAAAAACTCACCTAATGAGCACACCTCGCAAAGCCCCGCTTGGCCAAGTCAGCGATTTCGATATCCGCCTCCTGCGTCTGTTCAAGACGGTGGCGGAGTGCGGCAGCTTTGCAGCGGCAGAAAGTGCCCTGGGTATCACCCGGTCGGCCATCAGCCTGCACATGGGCGACCTGGAAAAACGGTTGGGGATGCGCTTGTGCCAGCGTGGCCGCGCCGGGTTTGCACTCACGGATGAAGGCCGGGAAGTGCTGCGGGCCAGCCAGAGCCTACTGGCCGCGCTGGAAGGCTTTCGCAGTGAAGTAAACGCCCTGCACCAGCAACTGCGGGGCGAGCTGAACATCGGCATCATCAACAACCTCGTCACCTTGCCGCAAATGCGCGTGACCCATGCGCTGCGCAAACTGAAGGCATTGGGACCGGGTGTGCGGGTGAACATTGGCATGATGACGCCGGGCGAAATCGAACGCGGGGTACTGGATGGACGGCTGCATATTGGCGTGGTCCCGCTGATCAACCCGCTGTCCGGCCTGGAATACACAGCGCTTTATGAGGAACGCTCGCAACTGTATTGCAGCCATGAGCACCCTTTGTTCCACCGGCCCGATGAAGAGATCCCGGACGAGGCGCTACGCATGGCCGATGCTGTGGCGCCGAACTATCGATTGACGGCCGAGGCGTTGGAGCGGCACCAGACGCTCAACTGCACGGCCACTGCATCGGACCGCGAAGGGATTGCCTTTCTACTGCATACCGGCAGTTACATCGGGTATCTGCCAGATCATTATGCCGCTAGCTGGGTGATGCAGGGTGTCCTGCGGCCCCTCAAGCCGGAGCGTTTCTTCTACTCTATTCCGCTCTGTGCCGCGATGCGCAAGGGCCGCCGCCCCAACCTGATCCTCCAGCGGTTTCTGGAGGCGCTTGAGCATACCCAGGCCTGACGGGCTATACATTCTTATCCCTACCTTTTAAAGGGTCATCAGGAACCTGCCCGCGGCGCGCCGGTCGATGATGAGGCAATCTGTCGCAGATCCGCACAAATTGTTACACTTAAATGCTTAGCTTACTAACATTTAAAGCCTGATGGCTGATGGGAACCCTCATGTCCGCTGATGATACGTCTAACGCCCGCCGCGACTTTCTACGTAAGTCTCTAACCCTGATCCCCGTGGTGACACTTGCCACTACAGGCGGCGCCAGCCTGGCTCTGGCCGAGACGAAGGAGCGACAGCGTGACGAGGACAAGCCGGGCCAGAGCGCCCGCGCAGACGCCTATCAGCCCACCTTTTTCACGCCGGAAGAATGGACGTTTATCCACGCCGCCGTCGCCCGGCTGATTCCCGCTGATGATCGCGGCCCCGGTGCGGTGGAGGCTGGTGTACCGGAGTACATCGACCGGCAGATGAACACGCCTTACGCCCAAGGGGCGAAGTGGTACATGCAGGGGCCTTTCCAACCCGATGCACCTTCGGAGATGGGGTACCAGCTCAAGCTTAATCCGCAACAGGTTTTCCGCCTGGGCATCAAGGCCGCGGATGACTGGTCGCGCCAGCAACACGGCAAGCCGTTTGCCGAGCTGGATACCGGCACCCAGGATGCCGCACTTCGTCAGTTTGAAGCCGGTGAGGCCGAGTTCGCCCCGCTTCCTGCCAAGACCTTCTTTGCCGCCCTGCTGCAAAGCACTAAAGAGGGCTTTTTCTGCGACCCGATTCATGGTGGCAACAAGGATATGGTGGGCTGGAAGCTGGTGGGCTTTCCCGGCGCCCGTGCCGACTTCATGGATTGGGTGGAACGCGATGTGGCGTACCCCTTCCCGCCGGTTTCCATCCGCGGCGAGAGGGCTTGATCCATGGCAAAAGTGATGCAGAAAGCCGATGCGGTGATCGTGGGCTTTGGCTGGACCGGGGCCATCATGGCCAAGGAACTGACCGAGGCGGGCCTTTCCGTGGTCGCGCTGGAGCGTGGCCCGATGCGCGACACCTACCCGGATGGTTCCTACCCACAGGTGATCGACGAGCTGACCTACAGCATCCGTCGCAAGCTGTTCGTGGACACGTCCAAAGAAACCGTCACCATTCGCCACAACGTGAGCCAGACGGCACTGCCCTATCGTCAGCTTGGCGCCTTTCTGCCCGGCGATGGCGTAGGCGGTGCGGGTCTGCACTGGTCCGGCGTGCATCTGCGGGTCGACCCGGTAGAGCTGCGCCTGCGCAGTCACTATGAGGAGCGGTACGGCAAGAACTTCATCCCGGATGGCATGACCATCCAGGACTTTGGCGTGACCTACGAGGAGCTGGAGCCGTATTTCGATTTTGCCGAAAAAGTCTTCGGCACCTCCGGTCAGGCCTGGACGGTAAAGGGCGAGCTGGTTGGCAAAGGCAAGGGCGGTAACCCCTTTGCACCGGACCGCTCCGATCACTTTCCGCTCACGCCGCAAAAGAACACGGTGTCAGCGCAGCTGTTTCAGAAGGCCGCCTGGGATGTGGGCTACCACCCCTATGACCTGCCCTCGGCTAATACCTCCGGCCCTTACACCAATCCCTACGGCTGCCAGATGGGGCCGTGCAATTTCTGCGGATATTGCAGCGGGTACGTCTGCTACATGTACTCCAAGTCTTCGCCCAACCTGAACATCCTGCCGGCGCTGCGCCAGGAACCCAAGTTCGAACTGCGCGCCGATACCCACGTGCTGAAGGTCAACTTGACCGACGACAAGAAGCTCGCCACCGGCGTGACCTATGTGGACGCCCAGGGCAACGAGATTGAGCAGCCAGCCGATATCGTCATTCTCGGCGCTTTCCAGTTCAACAACGTGCGGCTGATGCTGCTTTCAGGCATCGGCAAGCCCTATGACCCAAAAACCGGCGAAGGTGTGGTCGGCAAAAATTTCGCCTACCAGAACATGGCGACCATCAAGGCCTATTTCGACAAGGACCAGCACTTCACCAACCCCTTTATCGGTGCGGGCGGTAATGGCGTGGCGGTGGATGACTTCAATGCCGATAACTTCGACCACGGCCCTCACGGCTTTGTAGGTGGCTCGCCGTTCTGGGTGAACCAAGCGGGCACGCGCCCCATCGCCGGTGTAAGCAATCCTCCGGGCACACCCAATTGGGGCAGCCAGTGGAAGGCGGCAGCGGCCGATTACTACAACCATCAACTGTCCATGGATGCCCACGGAGCGCACCAGTCCTACCGCGACAACTACCTGGACCTCGATCCGACCTACAAGGATGCGTATGGAATGCCGCTCCTGCGCATGACCTTCGACTGGAAGGAAAACGACATCAAGATGACGCACTTCATGGTCGACAAGATGAAGCGCATCGCCGAAGCCATGAATCCCAAGGCCATCAACGTACAAGTCAAGGCGCCGGGAACGCATTTCAATACGGTCAGCTATCAGACTACCCACCTGAACGGCGGCGCCATCATGGGAACCGACCCCAAGACCAGCGCCCTCAACCGTTACCTGCAGAGCTGGGATGTGCACAACGTGTTCGTTCCGGGCGCCTCGGCCTTCCCACAGGGGCTGGGCTACAACCCGACAGGCCTTGTGGCAGCCCTCACCTACTGGTCGGCACGCGCCATCCGCGAGCAGTACCTGAAAAACCCTGGCCCACTGGTGCAGGCATGAGGACGTCGACCATGAAAGCACTCATCTCTGCACTGGCCCTGGGGTTCATCGCTCTGCCTGCTTTTGCTCAAGAGGCCGGACCTGATCAGGAATTGATCAAGAAAGGCGAATACCTGGCCCGCGCTGGTGACTGTGTGGCCTGCCATACGGCAGCCGGTGGCAAGCCCTTCGCTGGCGGCCTGCCCATGGGAACACCCATCGGCACTATTTACTCGACCAACATCACGCCGGATAAAGAAACCGGCATTGGCAATTACAGTTTCGAGGATTTCGACAAGGCGGTACGCCACGGCATCGCCAAGGAAGGGCATTCGCTCTATCCGGCCATGCCGTATCCCTCTTATGCACGCGTCATCGAAGAGGACATGCGGGCCCTGTACGCCTACTTCATGCACGGCGTTCAGCCGGTGACTCAGCCCAACCAGGACGTGGCGATTCCCTGGCCGCTGTCGATGCGCTGGCCCCTGGCTGTCTGGCGCAAGCTGTTCGCGCCGGAGGTTGCCGACTTCAAACCGGCGCAGGGCATGGACCCGGTGGTTGCCCGTGGCGCCTATCTGGTGGAGGGCCTGGGCCATTGCGGTGCCTGCCACACACCCCGCGGCATTGCCATGCAGGAAAAAGCCCTCAGCGATGCCGACGGCAAGGACTTCCTCGCGGGTAGCGCCCCGCTGGAAGGCTGGGTTGCCAAAAGCCTGCGCAATGACCACAAGGAAGGCATTGCCCGGTGGGACGAGGCGCAGCTGGTGGAATTCCTCAAGACAGGCCGCTCGGATGACATGGCCGTCTTTGGTGGCATGACGCAGGTGGTTGAGCACAGCCTGCAGTACATGAGCGACGAGGATTTGACCGCAATCGTCCGTTACCTGAAGACGCTTTCGCCGGTCCATCCGGACGCCCCACCCTATCAGCGCAACAATGCCGTTTCGGAAATGCTGGTAAAAGGGGATGAAAGCAAGCGCGGCGCAGCGGTCTACATCGACAACTGCAACGCCTGCCACCGCTCGGATGGCCTGGGCTACACCCGGGCGTTCCCGGCACTGGCCGGTAACACGGTGGTGCAGACGGAAGACCCGACGTCCCTTATCCACATTGTGCTGGAAGGGGGCAAGCTGCCGGGTCTCAAGAGTGCGCCCTCGACCATCGTCATGCCTGCCTTCGGCTGGCGGTTGAGCGATCAGCAGGTAGCGGATGTGGTGACCTTTATCCGAACCAGTTGGGGCAACAAGGGCGGTCCGGTGGATGCCGATGCCGTCGCCAAACTGCGCAACAGCGATAATCGCACCACCTCGGGCGATGACATCGGGCAAACGGCGTATGGCAATCAGCCGGAGCAGAATCCGACGCCCCGGTAATCGGTCGCTGACGGAACGCAGGCAGACATGAGAGGCCTGCGGTCCGTCAGTTTTCCTCCTGATGGATCATTCTTCGTTTTGAGCAGGCCTTAACTGCCGGTAACCTTGCAGCCTGCCTTTACCCCGGTGATCACGTGATTCCGCTCCATAACCTGCCTGCCTCTGCGCCGCCCACCAAGCCCGAACCCAGTGTCACCTGTGACACCTGTGCGGCCAAGTGCTGCCGTCTGGAAGTCATGCTGATTACGGATACCGGCGTTCCCATGCGCTTTATCGAGGAGGACCAATGGGGCTCGATGACCATGGCGCGCCTGGACGACGGCTGGTGCGCCGCGCTGGATCGAGAAACCATGCGATGCAGCATCTATGAGAATCGCCCCTTGATCTGCCGCGAATTCGAGATGGGTGGGGACGATTGCCTGGAAGAGCGCAACGCCTTCTGATAACCAGAGCACACTCTGATGGATAGGCTAATTAGCGCTCCCCTCTGCTGTATGTAGGCCTGTATGCGCGGTGTTATATACGCTTGAGCGTTTTAGAAACCCTTGTCGACAGATCAAACAATAGGTAGGGCGCTCTCAAAAGGCGAATCTGCCGATCAATTGAACAATAGTTGTACAACCGGCGAACCGATGCCCTTTATGCGCGTCAATATCGACCAACTGAAATGATCCTTGCGTTCTGTTCCACGGAGAGGAAGCCTAATGCGTTTTAAGGCCTTTTGGATGGCTTTGTCACTTTTACCCCTGAGCTGTCTGGCAGATATCAAAGTTGACCTGGCCGATTACATCGCGCAGGCCTCGGAACCCAAGCGGGCCGAGATCTCAACCAAGTTGCCGCCTATCGTTGAACAGTTCGGCAAGTCGCTGGGCTGCTCCTTCTCGATGGACCCACGCAATATCATCCCTTACCAGCTGGAGGGAAAATCGGTTTTCCTGGCGGTGTACGAGCTGGATGTCGGCTGCAGCGGCACACCTACCGCCACTCGGCCGCTCATGGCCATCCTGCGCCAGAGCCCGGGCGGCGACTATTTCATCGATGCCGATTACTCGATGCCCAAGCAGAGCTCAACAGAACTTCCCAAGCACATCAGTAGCCTTTTTATCCGAAACGATGACCTCTGGTATCAGGGACTCACCTTCAAGGCAGCCGATGCGTCCTGCTGTCCGACACTGGATGTCACCGGCCGTATCGCCTTGGAAAATGGCGTCTGGAAAGAACATCAGCGCATGCCGCTGGAACGCATTCCAAGCACTGTAACGCCATGATCTTCCGTATAGAGTTGGTTATAATTCAACCAGCCTCGGCAGGCCTACCTGACTGTTTTGCAACATGATTCAGCAGGTGGGAAAGTCAGGATCGGCATTTGACGTCACGGCCTGATTTCACCAAGCTACCGGCTCACTCATCGACAAGAACAGTTGACGTGCTTGCCTATCGTTACCCCTGGCGGCTCATGGCCTGTGCCGCCGTATCTCTATTAGCCTTGCTGGCCGGTTGTGACGACGGCTCCAAGTTCAAGCAAAAGCCGCCGCCCAAACCGCCGGAAGTTGCCACCTACACTCCTGTCCGCTGGGAGGATCTTCCTGTCACCAGTGACGCCGACCTTATGGCAGGCTTCAAGGCTTGGCTGGCAGGCTGCGAGAAGCTCAAGAACAACGAGGCTTGGAGTGGACCATGTCAGGCAGCCGCGCAGGTCCCGTATGATCCACGCGCCGTACGGGACTTTCTCAAAAGCCAGCTACAGGTCTACAGCCTGCGCTCTCTGAAGGGCGAGCATGGCCTTATTACGGGCTATTACGAGCCGGTCTACCACGGCAGCCTCGTGCAGGATGAGGCCCATCCCGTGCCGGTCTATGGCACACCTACCGACCTGATTACCGTCGATCTGGCCAGCATTTACCCTGAACTCAAGGGGAAACGTCTGCGAGGCCGACTCGAAGGCCAGACGCTCAAACCCTATGACGACGCCGCCACCATCATGCAGCAGGGTGTAGATGCCCCTGTACTGGCCTGGCTGCGTGATCCGATGGACCTGCAATTCTTACAGATCCAGGGCTCGGGCCGTGTTGAACTGGAAGATGGTCGACAGCTGCGTATCGGATACGCAAATCAGAACGGATATCCCTACAAGCCTATCGGCCGCTGGCTGGTGGAACAGGGGCTGCTGCAAAAGGAAGAGGTCAGCATGAGCAAGATTCGCGAGTGGGCCACGGCCAACCCGGATCGTGTGCCGGAGCTCTTGGGCAGTAACCCGAGCTATGTGTTTTTCAGCCAACGCCCGGACAGCAACGAAGCACCCCGCGGCTCGTTGAACGTTCCATTGACGCCTGGCTACAGCGTGGCCATTGATCGCAAGGTGATTCCGCTGGGCAGCCTGCTCTGGCTGTCCACTACCCGCCCGGATGGCAGCCCCGTGATTCGCCCGGTAGCCGCACAGGATACCGGTGGCGCCATTACGGGAGAGGTCCGTGCCGATCTTTTCTGGGGCACAGGTGATGATGCCGGCGAGCTGGCCGGCCATATGAAGCAGGACGGCCGGATCTGGATGCTCTGGCCAAAAGGCGCTCCCCTGCCGGACGCAGCGCCCAAACCTGCGGTTACGCCTGAAAAGCCGCAGAATCCAACGAACACAGAGAACACCCCATGAGCGACGAACTGACAATTGAAGATATCCAACTGGGCGAAGGCAAGGAAGCTGTCAAAGGTGCCCTGATCACGACCCAGTACCGAGGCACTCTGGAAGATGGCACCGTATTCGACTCTTCATACGAAAAGGGTCGGCCGTTCCAGTGCGTCATCGGCACGGGCCGAGTCATCAAGGGTTGGGATATCGGGTTAATGGGGATGAAGGTGGGCGGCAAACGCAGGCTTTTCGTGCCGGCGCACCTGGCCTATGGTGAGCGCCAGATTGGCGCGCATATCAAACCGAACTCGAACCTGATCTTCGAGATCGAGCTGCTGGAAGTCCTCACCCGGGACGATTGAATCTATAAAGGGCTGCGAGCAAATACATTTTGCCTCGCAGCCCTTTTCAGCCTTTACACGTCGAACGGCGTGTTGGGCAGGGCACCTACGATCCGCAGGCTCAGCCCCTCATACCCTTCCAGATTGATCGTCAGCTCGCCGTTGTCGGTGAGATCACCTTCAACCGTCTCGTTGATCATATCCACGACCGGCCCCGGCGTAACGTTGGTCAGGGTGATGGTTTCCTGGATCGAGGTGGCGCCAAAGTTTAGCGCGGTAATCTGGGTGCCACGCCCGGCGGGCAGCTCGTGCACCATGATCAGAAGCCCCGGCGAGGTGACATCCGGCACCGCAATCTGGTGGCTGGACGCAATGCCATAGGCCTGGCGTACCGAGAGGATGCGCTTGAGCTTGTTGGCAAAGGAGTCCGGGTCGGCCAGCTGCTCGGTCAGGCTGCCATAAAGGTTGACGGCCTTGGGCAGACCTTCGCCGGAATGGGTCGCCTCGTTATTGGCGTCTGCCAGATCATAGGCACCGCGCTGAATCCATCGTGTATCGCCATCGCGCATGCGGTCTTCCACCAGACCGAACGGCAAGGGCAACGCCCCTACCAGATCCCACCCGGACAGGGCGAATACGCCAGGTTGCAAGGCGTTATACATGGCAAGGAGCAGATGGACCCGCTTGACCCGTTCCTTGTCCTCGTCGGTCATGCTGTCCAGTTCACGAATGCCCAGGGCTGCGGCAATCACGCTCGCCGTGGTGCAGGCTACGCCGTTGGTGACAAACCGCAGGTTGTAGGGCGCATGCTCACCGCTAAGACGCTCGTACATGACCTCACGAATATGCTCGCGCAAGATGCTGCCGCGCCAGGTCTGGCCCTGGTAGACGAAATTAGTGTCGGCATGCAGGGTCCAGAAGTGCACCAGCTCCAGGGTCAGCTCATCGTGGTTTTGCAGGGCATGGATAAGCGACGCCGGGTCGATGTTGAATTGATGCATGGTACGCAGCATCAGGCGCAGGAATTCGGTATCGCCCGTTAGCACGGCGTGATGGTAGGCCGGACGGGTGATGAAGTCGTAAGAGAGATCTGCCCCGCCCTGGCCCATGGCCGCGATATCATCCACGGTCAGGTTCAGCTCCTGAAAGCTAAAGCCGCCGGCCTTGCGCACCATGCCGCCAATCAGTTGGTTGCCGACGATGGACAAGGGATGCCCTTCAGACCAGGCTTTGTCGTTGGCGCGCCGTTCAACACCCAAGAAGCCGTTGGCATCCAGACGCAACCCGCGTGCACCAAGCACATCCAGCGAATGCAGTGCATCGCCAATGATCAGTTGCTGTGCAGCGAAACTGGGGTCGAGCCAGTTCAGGGAAGGTTGACCTTCCTTGAAGTAATGCAGGTATACCCAGCGCCGGTTCTTGCCATCCACACCGGTAACGACCGGTGTGGCACTCCAGTCAGTCTCTTTCACACCCGGCTCGAAAAAGATGACGCGCTGGAGCTGGCCGACGATATAGCACTTCTCTTTCAGGGCATCGACGACCTCGGGCGACAGGTTGACTGCATCGCGTCCTTCCGGCACCTCCGGCAGCAATTCCCAGTCCTCCGGCTTGATCTCCACCATATGGTAAAGGCCCGGATAATCTTCATAGCCCAATTCGGCGAGCCGAAAATCGGCGCCCTTGCCAGTGTGAGCCGGGATGATGTCGTCCACAACTACCGCGTTGTGGGCAGAGGCCATTCGGCTCAGGGCGATGAACTCTTCTTCCGTTCCGTAGAGCGGGTCGATGTCGAGACTGATCCGGTCGAAGTTGCCGTCGATGGTAGGCGTAATCTCCCGTCCCTTGAGCCCGCCGGACAGCTTGGTCGGCCCCGTATGGATCGCCTGCACGCCAATGGAAGACAACGCATTCCATAGCGGAGCGCTCCCCAGTGTCTTGATGACGGAATCGCCTGATCCGGTGATCACTGAGCTGGGGTAGGCCGTGAACCAGACGGAGGCAATGGCCGTGGCCCGACGCGGACGCGTTTCAGCATAGGGATGCATCCAGAGCCGCGCCTGACCGCCATACGCCTTGGCACGTTGACGAGCCTTGTAGAGCATCGACTGGTTGACTAACCATTGAACGTATTCTAGATCAGGCGCGTTTACCTGCTCTTCTGTGTCTGGCGCTGTCATATCGGACCCTGAACAGTGAATTTGTAACTTGGACTGCGCCGGTTCGCGTTTGTATCCCAACCCTTATTGCCCCTCGCCGCTCCGGTGCCTGAACGGTCATTGAAGAGCCCTCAGGCGTAAACCGCACCCGTAAGCAGTCATAAGACAGACGCTTACACAAAAAAGATGGTTCTGCCGTATGACAAAGCGCCAAAATGACTGGAAAACACAGCAATTTTCGCCTTATCTGCTATGAAGGCAGAACCATGACCATGGAGAGTGCTATGAGTCCCAACGATCGCATAACCAACGGCCCGGATTCCGTATCCTATACGGCAGATTCGTTTGGCTCGAAAAAGCGTCTTGCCGCACGGGAAACCATCCTGAGCGACAGCAACGTTCTGGACTGCACGGTCTACCGCCCGGACGAAAATCCGGAAGTTGATGCTGACGACCTGGGTGATGCCAAGATCCTGTTTACGGGTGAATTCAAGGTGCCCGAGGACTGGGACCAGGAAACACGCGACGATTTTTTTGGCGACATGGACCCCGAATTGTTTTCCACTGCTCGCATCGAGAGCGAAGCCGAGCCGGGCACGGCAGGTTTTTTTACACCTGAGCCGGGTGACCTCGTGGCTGCCATGCCAGGAGCCGGAGTGGTCGAGATGTTCTATGTGTACGACTACTGTGAAGACGAAACCGGTCGCCATTATGTGCTGGTACGTGAAGTAGACCCAACGCTGTAAGCCTCCCTGCACCCTGGCTTGCGCCTTTCAGGCGCGAGGCAGGTTTGCCTGTCTGTTGTTCAGCCCTTAGTCATGAACGGGCCCTATCTGCAAAGCCCCTGCCCTGTCCGCGTCGACTGTCATCCGCTCTAGCTCCAGGCTCTTACCTAACAGACCATTCGCCCATTATTGCCTTGGTTGGGGAACGATGCGTACGGTCTGTACGTCTATCCCGGTCACAACGATTCAAGCATCGCATCAGGTGCTTACCCGGCAGATGCCCCGATGGGCGCTGCTGCCTTGCCGTTTCGATCACCGCTTATTCCCATTCTCAGGAGCCAGCCATGAATCCGAACGACCTCTCCACGTCCCGCCGTAAACTCATGCAAGGTGCGGCTGTCACGATTGCCGCCGCCGCAGCGGCCCCCGCCTTTGCTCAGACGGCCAATGGCAAGGCTGCAGCCGACCCAGCCCCGTTGAGCGATCCCAAGAGCGGCCATCCCCGCCCTCCGTTTCAGGAGCAAACCCAACCCTGGCCAGGGCTGGCCAGCAAGATGACGCCTCGGCCAGATCACGGTGAAGAAAGCTACAAAGGCAATAACCGCCTCGCCGGCCGCAAGGCCCTGATCACCGGAGGCGACTCGGGTATCGGCCGTGCCGCAGCCATCGCCTTTGCCCGCGAAGGCGCGGATGTAGCCATCAACTACCTGCCGGATGAGGAACCCGATGCAAAGGAAGTGGTTCAGCTGATCCAGCAGGCCGGCCGCAAGGCGGTAGCCATTCCCGGTGACATTCGCGACGAAGCATTCTGCCGCGAGCTGGTGGACCGCGCCGTAAAGGAACTGGGTGGACTGGATATCCTGGTCAACAATGCTGCGCGCCAGCAGAGCCACGATTCGATTCTTGACCTGAGCAATGAGCAGTTCGACTGGACGCTCAAAACCAATCTGTACGCCATGTTCTGGATTACCAAGGCTGCCATTCCGCATCTGCCGGAAGGCGCTTCGATCATCAACACATCATCGGTCAATGCCTACGATCCTTCGGCCAATCTGGTCGATTACGCGTTGACCAAGGCCGGCATTGCCAACTTCAGCAAGGGATTGGCCAAACAGCTGGCAGACAAGGGTATCCGCGTCAACGCCGTAGCACCCGGCCCGTTCTGGACACCCTTGCAGGTCTGCGGTGGCCAGACCATGGAAAAGCTCAAGAGCTTTGGAGGCGACACCCCGCTCAAGCGTCCCGGCCAGCCTGTGGAAATCGCACCGCTTTACGTGCAGTTGGCTTCCACCGAGGCCAGCTATGTCACAGGTCAAGTCTTTGGCGCCTCCGGCGGAAATGGTCAGCCTTAACTGAGTCAAGCCAGCCAGGCGGTTTTGCCGCCTGGCTAACCTGCCTGGTCCGATACCGACTCGGTATCAAGTAATTGCCTCTTTTCGACGATGTTTACCCTACCGGCTATTGATTTCCTCAGGCCGTGTTCTGGCAGCCATCACTGACGCCCACCGCCTGGGAATTCGTCAGCCTTTCACTCAGGATTCTGTGATGCAGATACTCCTCAGTGGCTTTTTTTGAAACCACTCTCCAAGCACGTCAGTCTATTCCTATGAGCCCCATACGCTCGATAACGTGGGTTCCAAACGCATCGATAGCGTCGCACGGGCAATCAATCTCCCGGCCGAAGCACGTGCATTTAGCGGACCCGCCCAGTATCAAGGCACCTTGGACTGCCTCGTGATCAACCAGGGATGGATGAGCGTCACGGCTTAACGTGCAAAGAGAAATCTATGATAAAAACCCCATCATCCCTCGCCTCGCCTGCAAATGCAGAGCCTTCGACAACAGACTCCTCGCCTACCAACCACAAGCGCAAGATGCAGATCATCACCACGATCTCAACCTTTGGCGGCTTGCTGTTTGGGTATGATACTGGCGTCATCAACGGCGCGCTTCCCTTCATCAAGGAAGACTTTGGCCTCACGCCTTTTTCTGAAAGTCTGGTGGCGTCTTCCCTAGTCTTTGGCGGTGCCATCGGTGCCGCTATCAGCGGCCGCCTCTCCGACGCCCGTGGCCGACGCAAGATCATCCTCTTGCTGTCGATCATTTTCATCCTTGGCACATTGGGCAGCACCCTTGCGCCCAACGCCGAGATCATGGTGCTGGCCCGCTTCATCCTGGGGCTTGCCGTTGGTGGTGCCTCGGTCACCGTTCCGGTCTACCTGGCGGAGATGTCGCCTGCGCACAAGCGCGGGCAGATGGTGACGCGCAATGAACTGATGATCGTGTCGGGCCAGTTACTGGCCTTTACCTGCAACGCTGCGATCGCCCATTTCTTCGAGGGCAGCCATATCTGGCGCTGGATGCTGGTCATTGCCACGCTTCCAGCCGTGGTGCTCTGGCTAGGCATGCTGGTCATGCCGGAAAGTCCCCGTTGGCTCGCGTCCAAAGGCCGCTTCGGCGAAATGCTGCGTACGCTTAAAGAGGTTCGCGCCGAGCACCAGGCACATAAGGAGGCCAAGGAAGTACGCCAAGCCGCGCAGGAGGACTCCAAGGCCAAAGAGGGTAGTTGGGAAGACCTGAAAACGCCCTGGATTCGCAAGATCTTTCTGATTGGTATAGGTATCGCCGTCGTGCAGCAGATCACCGGCGTCAACTCGATCATGTATTACGGCACCCAGATCCTGAAGGAGTCCGGCTTTGATACGCAGGCTGCGCTCACAGCCAACATCGCCAATGGCGTGATCTCCGTACTGGCTACCTTTCTGGGCATCTGGCTACTGGGCCGGGTCGGCCGCCGGCCGATGCTGATCACCGGCCTGATCGGCACGACTACGTGTCTGCTGCTGATCGGTCTGGTCTCGATGAACATGGCGCCAGGCACGGAGCGCGCGTTTATTATCCTGGGCCTTACGGTCAGCTTTCTGGCTTTCCAGCAAGGGGCCATCTCACCAGTGACCTGGTTGATGCTGTCTGAGATCTTTCCCATGCGTATCCGGGGCCTGGCCCTGGGCTTTACCGGCGGCGTGCTATGGCTGACCACATTCCTGGTAGGCTTTTTCTTCCTGCAGTTGGTGGCGTGGTTCAGTATCTCCACGACGTTCTTCATGTTCTTCGCGTTCGGCCTGCTGGCCATTGCGTTCGTGGTCCGTTATTTACCCGAGACCCGGAACAAGACGCTGGAAGCCATTGAAGAGGAGTTCAAGAAGGCCTGATACGAAAGGTTCGCAAGGGGCCTATATGGCCCCTTTTATTGACGGTCGGTCCGGGATATTCCCTTGCCTTCTCCAGCTCCAATAAAAGACGATGTTGACGGGTAGTAGTCACCGGGACAGGCGAATGAGTGCACACGTGTTGCAGGACGAGCTGTTTTCCACTTTCGACCCCAGGGAGCGACTCGATAACCAGCGGAGCCGCCTCGACGAGGCATTGGCCGCGCTGGATGAACACCGCCTGCTCAACACGGCGCCAAAGGCGCTGATCGATTACTTCATCGCGGTCTATCGGATCGAGCCGCCGGCGCTGCGTCGCCATGAGTGGCAGGCTGAAACCGATGACCATGCGGATTTCGAGGGCAATGCGGCCAGCCATCGACTCGATATCGATATACCCTTCGATGGCGACGCGGAGTGGTTTGGCGCACAGGCCGGTCCCTGGGCGGGTACGTCAGGTACAGTACGGATCAGCGGGCAATCCCTGATTCTGACCTTCGAGATCAAGCGCGGCGCGGAGCAGGCCGCACGCGCGCTGATCGACCGTGAAGTCAACGAGATCGAAAAAGCGCTCGCCTGGATTCGACAGGAAGTGAATGCCTACAACGACAGCCTGTCGGCTACCGTGGAGACGGTCATCAACACCCGCCGCACGCGGCTGCTCTCCCATCAGGCCCTGGCGCAAACGTTGGGTATTCCACTGCACAAGCGCTCCGACGGTCCACTGGCACGGCTTACGCCTGTTTCACAGGAGCAGCTGTTTCCTGAGCTCCCTCGCATGGGCCATGGGCCCGACTTGCCGGAGCCAGCGCTGAGCCGTGATCAGCATGAGCAGATCGTGGAAACCTTGCAAAGCGCCATTACGCTGCTGGCCTACAGTCCATCACTGTTCGCCACATGGAATGAGGCGCCGTTAAGAAACTACCTGGGTATTGCACTGAACGGCCAGTTCGAGCGCCCGGAAACAATCGAGCCCTTTGTGCCTGTCGGCTATAGCGCACTTGGCCTGCGTCATCGGGAGCGGATCGCCTGTCTGGCCGACTGCCTGTTTTGGAAGAGTGCCGAGGCGTATCGGGAGCAACTTGACTACCTGCTGGCCCATCCGTTGAGCCGGGAAGCTCGGCTTATCCTGCTGGTTTTTTATAGAGGTCAACGGCTGACCCGAACGATCAACGATGTCCGTGCACAAAACCGTGCTCATCCCGCTTACCAGGAGGCGCCGGAAGAGCAGCCTGAGCACGGTAGCGAGGTAACGCTCCGCCTGCCTGATGACCCGATGCGAACAATCCGCCTCACCACACTTGTCTTCAAGGCGCCCAAGGCCCAAAACAACGTTACTACCCCCCACCGCAAACCCCATAGAAAGGCCGAACCGAATCGGACTCAGATCGGATTCGATTTTTAAATCGTTTTAAGCACGTTATGGTTACGCGCACGACGTGTTGAGACGCGCGCTTGCTGTCCTATAAGGACGTAACTCGTACAGAGGGAATTGAAATGAAAAGACCCTCGCTGCCCTTGTCCTGCTTTCAGCTGCACATGCGTTTGCGGCAGACTCGGCGCCAAGCGACAGCTCTGTCCATGAGCTGCTGATGGTGATCAATACCTCACAGTTGATCGACTCATCGATTAGCCAGATGAACAGTTATTTCAAGGCCGTTCTTGAGCAAGGCCTGCCGGGCAAGACGCTGACTGCCGAACAGCAGAAGATCGTCGACAATATGCAGCGCAAGAGCCTGGCCGTTATCTAGAAGGCGCTGTCATGGAAGAACATGGAGCCTGTGATGACGGACATCTATAAGAAGTCCTTCAACCAGCGCGAAATGAAGTTCTACCAGTCTTAAGAAGGGCGCTCAGTGGTGACCAAGATGCCCATTGCCATGCAAAACAGCATGCAGGCTATCCAGGCCAGCACGATGAACATAGCGCCCGAATTCAATAAAATCATTGCGGACGGGAAACAGCAACTCATTGCACTGGATAAGGCACAGCCTCCGGCTAAATAAGCCCCCCTTTCCGGGCCGCTCCTGCCGGGAGCGCGAATCTCATACTCTTTGCGCAGCAATAGAGCTTTAATCGAAGAATTGCATTCCCGCATAGGGTTTGACACGGCACTGCGCCAGGCGTGTTGCCAGGGTGCCGACATGCAGCTCCAGCTTGTGCCCATCCGGATCGAGAAAATAGAACGAGTCGCCCTCGCTGCGGTTGTCTTTCCAGACGTCAACGTCGTGCGTCTTGAGCCGATCCATGAAAGGCCCGAAGTCAGGCTGGGAGATAGAAAACGCATAGTGCGTGTAGTCTGCTCGCGGTCCTTTCACAATAGCGTCCAGAGAAAGGCACAACCATAGCGATCCCAGCTCCAGATAAGCACCTTGCGCCCATCGGGCAACCAGCCGACCACCCAGCAGCGCCTGGTAAAAGGTAACGCTGCGGTCCAGGTCGCTCACGGCCAGGGTGAGATGATTCAGGCCGGTGAGCATCTCAGGAGGTTGCCGTACGACGCATCCCGATATGCGGGATGTCATCTTCAAGGTAGATGTCTGTAACCGGCTCGAAGCCGTAGCGGCCGTAGTAATCCTGCAGGTGCGCCTGGGCAGATAAATAGATGGGAAGACCGGCCCAGTGCGTCTCGCAAAAGGTCAGGCCCTGCTTCATCAGCTCATGCCCCAGCCCGCGACCCCGTGCGGCGGGCGCGGTTACGACGCGGCCAATCACTACTTGCCCGTCATGCAGTACCGGATCCAGCACTCGCAGATAAGCCGCCAGCGTATCGCCTTCCCAGCCCATGAGGTGATAGGTATTGCCGGTCAGGTCCTGGCCGTCCACCTCCTGATAAGGACACTTCTGCTCTACCACGAAGACCTCGGTACGTAGCGCAAGAATGGCATACAGGGTCTGAACGGTGAGATCGGTTTGCGGTGTGGCGATCCAGCGGATGGACATGGGCAACTCCCGGACAAGGTAATCGCCGCATTGTCGATCACCTTGTTCTCAGGCACCAGTCCTATACCGGCAGCATTTCCTGGCTAGCTAATTCTGCCTCCAGTTCGCGTGCCACGGCTTTCAGGTCCAGCAATGTAGCGCGCCAGCGATTGAGGCCGGAGCCAATGCTTACCAGCGTTCGCGCCCGCTGCCCAACGGAGAGGGAATCACCTGTCGGGGTTTGCCAACCCTTTTCGAGCATGCCGGGATCGAAATCGTTGAACGTCTCGATCGCATCGATCTGGCAGACCGCAAAGCCAAAGGTCATTGCCTCGCCAGTCACTAAAAGAATACGCGAGCTTTCGGTTGCCTCACGCGGCGACGAATTGATCAGGCTGCTCAGGCAGATCAGCGAGACCTGTTGCCCGCGAACGTTGATCATCCCAATCAGATGTCCTTGGGCTTGCTTGAGACGCATGAACTGCGTGGGGATATGAAGAATCTCATCCACCTGATGCAGCGGCGATGCAAACTGGATACCGGCCTCGTATACCAGACACGCCTGCCGGGATCGCGCCTTGGGCACGATACTGGAGGCCTCGCTGCTGCGGCCCTTGGCGTTTTCAAAGATTTTGGAAAACGCCTGGATATCCTTGCGACGCAGCAGCGCCGTATGGTTGAGCAGCAACGCATCATGGCCATCTTCGCCGCTCATGACCCCGGAAAACATGGCGGGGTGCTGCAGGCCGAAACGCGGCATAGGCACAAGATCGTCCGGGTTGCGCCGCATCATGGCCAGAAGTTCGGTAAAGGCAAAACCAAAAGCATGGCCGTTGGCTGTCATGACCAGCAGCTGTTTTTTGGTCTCGCCGGGGACCTCTTCAAGCCCTAGGATGCGGGAAAGATTGAGCACTGGAATCGGGGTACCCCGCAGCTCCGTGACACCCAGGCAATACTCACTCTGAAAGAACGTCGTATCGATCCGGGGATGTTCGACCAGCTCACTGACTGCCGTAGCCTCCAGGCAGAACCGGCGACCATCACAGCCCAGCAGTATGTAATGCTTGAGCTTGAAGCGAGCCGTACGGCCGCGCTCACGCAACTCCTGTGCATGATCGAAGGCCATGAACAACTCCGGCAGCGACGCCAGCGCCTCGATATCAAGCAGGTAGATGATGCGCTCGCCCTGGCTGCCGCCCATGAAAAGGCGCGGCAACAAACCCTGTCCACGTTTGTGGGTGCCCAGTTCGCTGAGTTGCCTTTCATCGATGTGGATGACATCCGCCACGGCGTCAATCCCAATCCCAAAACGTCCTTCCTGATGATGCAGGAGTGCCACTTCGCTGGGCATTCCGTCCTCCCCAGCCGGTGTGAGCCCGAGCAGCACGTGCAGGTCCACCAGCGGGACCGCGCGGCCCCGCAGGCTGAACACACCACGCATGTAAGACGCTACCGGAGGGCGTGGCTGTATCTGGTCAGGCCAGCGCACTACCTGTTGCAGGGCCGATGCCGGAATGGCGATCTCGATGCCACCGACACGGACTACTCCATATGCGCTGCCAGTCATGATGGCGGTCATCCACGCGGTCCAACACCGGACGTGACGTTATTGAGGTCACGAATCAGCTCGTTCACTTCACCTGCCGTCGTCAGCTGGTCGCCCGTCGAGGCGTTGATGGCATCGATGGAGCGCGTGGTACGCACTACACCCTTGGCGATACGCTCGAAGGCTTCGCCTACGCTTCGAGAGATTTCATTACCCACCGTGATGCGCTTGGAGGACTCCTGAATCAGCTTGTTGATCTCCTTGGTCGCCTGGGACGATTTCTCGGCCAGCTTGCGCACCTCGTCCGCCACGACCGAAAAGCCCAGGCCATGCTCGCCCGCCCGCGCCGCCTCGATGGCTGCGTTGAAGGCCAGCATGTTCGTCTGGCTGGCGATGTCGCTGATGACCTGAATGATGTCCTGGATGTCCTCAGCAGACTTGGCAATAACGGCCATAGCTTCAACGGAGCGCTTGAGCGTCTCGGCGCCTTGGGCGGCCTCTTCCTGCGTCATGCGCGCCAGCCCATTTGCCTCCCCGGTGCTTTGGGCAATGTGGTTGATCGATTGCGTCAGGTTTTGTACGGAGCTGCTCATGGCTTGCGTCTTGGCCTTGACCAACTGCTCCATTTCCACCTGCTGGGTAATGTCTGTCGCAAACTTGATAACTTTGTATGGCTGGCCGTCGGCATTGAAGATCGGGTTATAAGTCGCCTGGATCCAGATCTTCTGTCCGAACTTGCCCAGGCGCATGTAACGGTCGCTGAAGAACTGCCCCTGCCCCAGACGCTGCCAGAAGTCCCGATACGCGGTTGAAGTGACGTAATGCTCCTCACAGAACATGCGGTGGTGCTTGCCGACGATCTCTTCCAGGCGATAGCCCAGGGTCGACAGGAAGTTCTGGTTGGCATGGAGAATGTTGCCCAGCAGATCGAACTCGATGACCGCCTGGCTACGATCAATGGCCGCAATCTTGCCTTCATACTCGGCACTCTTGATCTGCAAGGCCGTGATATCAGTAGCGAACTTCACGATTTTGTAAGGCTTGCCCTCGGCGTCCAGGATCGGGTTATAGGTCGCTTGAATCCAGATTTCACGCCCTTCCTTGCTGATGCGCTTGTAGACCCCTGTGTCGAACTTACCACGGCCAAGCTTTTCCCAAAGCAGATGGTACGCAGTGGAGTTGGCATGTTCTTCGTCACAGAACATGCGGTGATGCTTGCCCTTGATCTCTTCCAGGCTATAGCCCAGCACAGACAGGAAATTATCGTTGGCCCGCAGCACATGGCCGGTCAGATCGAACTCGATAACCGCCTGGGCGCGTTCGATAGCATTGACCTTGCCCTGGTGGTCGGTGCTGCGTAATACAGCCTCGGTCACATCGGACGCGAACTTGACCACCTTGTACGGTTTGCCTTCGGCATTGAAAATCGGGTTGTAGGTCGCCTGAATCCAAACCTCCCGGCCGCCCTTACCCAGGCGCTTGTACTGCCCTGCATCGAACTCGCCGCGGCCAAGCTTTTCCCAGAACTGGCGATAGGACATGCTACTGGCGTATTCGGCATCGCAGAAGATCCGGTGATGCTGCCCGGCGATCTCCTCAAGCCGATACCCCAAGGCGTCGAGGAAATTCTGGTTGGCGCGCAGGATGGTGCCATCAAGGTTAAACTCGATGACGGCTTGGGAGCGATCAATCGCTGACCAGAGTGAATTGAACTCCGCCGCCTGGGCGTCAGCGTTGAAGTCTTGGGGGGCATTCATTGGATTTCTCTCCGGTAGCATTCGTGGGCAAAAAACCGCCCTATGGTTTTTGCGATAACGATGCTATCGGCTGAGCCGGATCCGGCTTGATACTACCGCCTATTATTTTGTCGCCCCGTCACTACCCCTTGTCCAACAGCGTACCCAGGACTCTGAATAAAACCTGAACAAGCCCATATGTTAGCCAGCCAAGCGGCTGAGTAGGTCCTTTCCAGGCCTATAGTCCGCCCCGTCTTCAATCGTGGAGTTTCTCTTGGCTTCTCTTGGACTGTTGTCCGTATAGCCGATTGCGCATCGGTAACTGATGGCAAGGCCCACCCAGACATTTTCTGCCACTGCCCTTGCCGTTCGAGCCGATAGTGGCATTGGTCGACCACGCAGATCAGAACCAATCCCTGTCGACACCTTATCGTGAGCAATGCCGTAGCCGATGTGGGTCTTCATGCGTCCCCATAATGCCTACGCCCCGCCCGGACAGTGACCTGCGCTCGCCCATTGAACGCCGGGGCAAAACGCCATTGGCAGGGCGGTTATATGCGTCTGGAAAACATCAAGCCGCAAGATGTCCGTTTCACGCTATACATTGGCTTTTTAGCGCTATCCCGAAAAGCATAATCGGGTTAAGTTCTAACCTGTGATATTTAATATGTATGCATTAAATATTTAGTTGAATATATTATTCAAACCAATGCTTAACTTATCTTGAAGCAGAGCAAATTTACCTTACACATTTATTAAGACTGCATCCCATTGATTTCGAATAAAAAAGCCCGCCCTTAAAGCGGGCTTTTTTATTTCACAAAGATATTAAATAGCTTCAAAAAAGTGCCAAGCGCACCAAGTTAGAGCAGCAAATTATACTTATGGATGAACATATCCTTATATTTTAACGCCAACACCTTAAAACATAAGGAATATATAAAGCTGGCATATCCATTGCTCTCGTATTCATATCGTTATATAGCCCTCGGAAACTTCCATGAATACGAAGATATTGGTAGATAGTCGCGCGCCAGGCAGCGCTCTGGGCACTCGCTGGTTTCAACTGGCCGCAGGCGTTGTCTGCATGATGGCCATTTCAAGCCCGCAATATGTCTGGACATTGTTTACGGCGCCATTGACCCAAAAGCTGGGTGTCTCACTGGCTCAGATCCAGATTACCTTTTCCATTCTGATCGTCCTGCAAACGTTTTTCTCGCCAGTACAAGGTTTTCTGATTGACCGTTTCGGCTTACGCAAACTGATCGCCTTTGGTTGTGCCCTCACAGGGCTGTCCTGGATTCTGGCAAGTCAGGCCAATTCACTCGCCATGATCTACCTGACCTACGGCCTAATGGGGGGCTTGGGAACCGGCATCGTGTATGTGGGCATCGTTGGCTTGATGGTTCGCTGGTTTCCTGATCACCGGGGGCTGGCAGCCGGTGCGGTTGCCGCAGGTTACGGCATGGGTGCGATGATCACGACCTTTCCCATCAGCAATAGCCTCGCAGCGGCTGGCATGGAAAATACCCTGGTCACCTTTGGTCTGATCCTAGGGATTGTCGGCCTGCTCGCCGCACAGTTCCTGCGCCAACCGCCAGCCGAGTTGGCAGAGCGGATTGCCGACACCAGCCCTGCCTCCAGCACCGCACCGGACATTGCACCCAAGGCTATGCTCAAGACGCCGCTGTTCTGGCTCATGTTTGCCATGTTCGCGATGATGTCGACCTCAGGCCTGATGGTAACGTCGCAGATGGCCAGCTTTGCCAAGGATTTTGGCATGACCGGTGTCATGGTCTTTGGCATGGCTGCACTGCCGCTCGCAATGACCATCGACCGTGTCTGCAATGGCCTGACCCGCCCGCTGTTTGGCTGGATCTCGGACCGATATGGCCGCGAAAACACTATGGCCTTCGCCTTTTTCGCAGAAGGCATTGCCATGACCCTGTGGCTACTGACCAGCGATAACCCTGTGCTGTTCGTATTGCTCTCCGGTGTAGTCTTCCTGGGCTGGGGCGAAATCTTCTCCCTGTTTCCCTCCACCCTGACCGACACCTTTGGCACCCGCAACGCCACGACCAATTACGGTTTCCTGTACATGGCTCAAGGGATCGGCTCCATCTTTGGCGGTCCGATGGCCGCCCTGCTCCACCAGTCCACAGACAGCTGGATGCCGGTGTTCGCCGTGGCCATCAGCTTTGACCTGATCACAGCGGCCCTGGCCCTGTTCGTGCTCAAACGCATGCGCCGTCAATGGCTCGCCAAGAACTCCAGCGTCGCTTAACTGAAGTGGCTGGGAGGCTCCAGATAAGCGGAGTCTCCCCCTCTGCTCTCCCGGCGGGACCCTTTGTTCGTCAAGGAAAAGAAGAATGCTTAATACCACTGTTGCTGCCCGCGGAATTGCCGTCGCTCCTCACAGTCTTGCTGCTCAATCGGCCCTGGCCGTGCTGCGTGAAGGTGGCAATGCCATCGAGGCCATGGTCGCCGCGGCGGCCAGCATTGCCGTTGTCTATCCCCATATGAACAGCCTGGGTGGGGATGGCTTCTGGCTGATCGTTCCGCCTGAAGGTGATCCGGTTGCCATTGATGCCAGCGGCCCGGCAGGCAGCCACGCCACCCTCGAGCACTACGCGGGTATGGATCGTATTCCAACACGCGGCCCGAAAGCCGCGCTTACCGTTGCGGGCACAGTTGGTGGCTGGCAGGAGGCGTTGGCGGTTTCCGGGGAGCTGGGCGGTAAGATGCCATTACCACGCCTTCTGGCTGATGCCATCCATTACGCCGCAGACGGTATTCCGGTCACGCTGTCCCAGCATCTTGCCACCTCCAGCAAGCGGCACGAGTTGGAGTCTGTTCCCGGCTTTGCCGAAACCTTTCTGGAAAATGGCGAGGCACCCGTAGCCGGAAGCCTATTCAGACAACCACGACTGGCCGCCACCCTGCATCAGCTGGCGGAAGAAGGGCTGGATACCTTCTACCGTGGCGCCCTGGCAGCCAGTATCGCCCATGATCTGGAGGCGCTGGGCTCTCCTGTTTCACGCAATGATCTGGCCGCCTACTACGCCCGCCGGGTAAAGCCACTGGCGCTTCAGCATAGCGCCGGGATGGTCTACAACCTGACACCTCCATCCCAGGGTCTGGTTTCCCAGCTCATTCTTGGCATTGCCGACCACGCCGGGCTGGACAGCTGCACGGCCGACAGCGCCGAGCACATTCATACGCTGGTCGAGGCGACCAAACTGGCCTTCCGGGTACGCGATGAGCACATTACCGACCCCGAGCACATGACCATCGATCCACAAGCGTGCCTCACCCCCGACTATCTTGAAGGACTGGCCGCGGCCATCGACCCGCAAAAGGCGGCGCCCTGGGGCGAAGGCAAAGGGCCGGGTGATACCATTTGGATGGGCGTGATCGATGGGAACGGGCTGGCCGTTTCGTTTATCCAAAGCATCTACCATGAGTTCGGCAGCGGTGTGGTCTTGCCAGCCAGTGGTCTCAACTGGCAGAACCGGGGCGCATCGTTCAGTCTGGACCCCAATCATCTGCTGGCCCTCATGCCTGGCAAGAAGCCCTTTCACACCCTCAACCCCGCCGCGGCACGGCTCCAGGATGGAAGAACCCTGGTGTACGGCACCATGGGTGGCGATGGCCAGCCGCAAACTCAGGCAGCGGTTTTCAGCCGCTACGCCATCTTCAATCAGCCGCTCCAGCAGGCAGTCACTGCGCCCCGCTGGCTGCTGGGTCGGACCTGGGGTGAAAGCACCGATACGCTCAAGCTCGAGTCCCGCTTTACGGCAGACGTGTTCGAGGCGCTGCGCGCGCGCGGTCATGACGTGGAAAGCCTGCCCCCCTTCAGCGAGACCATGGGCCATGCCGGTGCGGCCGTACGCCATCCGAGCGGTGTGTTCGAGGGCGCGTTTGATCCCCGTAGCAACGGCGCGGCAGCAGGGTACTGATATGAAAAGACCGGGCCTGGCCCGGTCTTTTTTCGTCTGTGTTACTGGAACTGACTGCGGTTTTCCGGTGTGATCAGCTTGAAAGGCACCCAGTTCGCAGGCTCGACCCGCTCACCCCGGATCATGTGCAGTGCAACCTCTACGGCACCGTTGGCTTGCCCTGCCGCATCCTGGAGTACGCTGACGGTCAGCTTGCCCTGATCCATCAACTTGAGCGCATCGGGTGTGCCGTCGATACCGCCGATCAGGTAGTCCTTGGGATTCTTGCCTGCCTTCTCCAGCCCCATCACAGCGCCGATAGCCATCTCATCATTATTTGCGGCGATGATGTCAAAGCTCACGCCTTGCTTGAGCCAGTCCATGACAGTGCTCGCCGCCTCGCTACGCTGCCAGTGGGCAATGGTCTTCTGTACGATCTTCATGTTCGGATATTTGGCCACAACGTTCTCTACGTCTTCGGTACGAATTTTCGAAGCCTTGTTGCCTGGATCGCCAACCAGAATAACGACGTTGCCCTTGTAGTTGGCCCGGCGCGCCAGCTCTTCCATTTGCAAGGTGCCTGACTCGATCTCATTCGAACCGACGAACGCAGTCTGCGGCGCCCAGGCGGCTGGTTCGGGATTACGGTTGATGAAAACCAGCGGAATCTTCGCCTCGTTGGCGAGCCGGGTCATTTCCGGTGCGGTTTTCATGTCCACCACGGTCACGATAATGGCATCCACCTTAGAGGCGATCAGGTTGCGAATCTGTCGCATCTGCAAGGTGCCGTTATCCTGCGCATCCTCCATAAAGACATCGGCCTCCAGACTGCTGGCGTGGCGCTGTACGTTATTGCGCAGCAGGACCTGGAAGTTGTCGTTGTTCTTGGCGACACCCACGCCGATCAGGGGCGTGGCGGCCTGGGCCAGACTGCTCAGGAGCAGGCCGGCACTGAGTAGAGAGGTCATCCAGTGTTTCATGTTCGCCTCACACGCTGAAATGATGAAGTAGCCGACGCTGCACCTGAGCCATTTCGGACAGGTCCTGGCTGCTTTGTGCGGTACGCTCGGCACCCTCGGCGGCCAGCTGGGCCGCATCGTTGATGTACGTGACCATGCGGCTGGTTTCCTGCACGGTCGCGCTTTGCTCTTCAGTGGCCGCCGCGATCTGGATGTTCATGTCACGGATGCTGTTCACCGCGCTGCTCATGGAGCCCAGCAGCTCATCTGCGCCGGAGGCCAGGCGAACACAGTCGTTGGACTGGGTCTGGCTCTCGTTCATGACCTTCACGACCGAGTGGATCTTGCCCTGCATCTGCTCGATCATCTTCTGGATCTCGCTGGTGGAGGTCTGTGTACGACTCGCCAGGGAGCGCACCTCGTCCGCCACCACGGCAAACCCACGCCCCTGCTCACCGGCGCGCGCCGCCTCGATGGCCGCGTTGAGGGCCAGCAGGTTGGTCTGCTCGGCGATGGTGCGAATCGCATCCACAATGCCATCGATCTGCTTGCCGTAGCCCTGAAGCTCGTCGGTTTCCAGCGAGGCCTTGTTGATCTGGTCGGCCTGCAGACGAATGCTGCTGATGGTTTCGGCGACGCGCTCCTGCACCTTACTGGTCAGCTCATGGGTGTCGTCTACCGCCTGACGGGTATCGTTGGCCCGTCTGGCGACCTCATGCACGGTACTTTCCATCTCGGTCATGGCCGAGGCGGCAGAGTTGAGGCGATCACGCTGCTCATCCACGGCACGCGTGGTGCGCTCGCTGATCTCGGCATTACTGTCCGCCGTCTGCGCCAGGCTGTCGGCTGAGCGGGTCAGCTCACGCAGCGTGTCCTGCAGGGAGGCGGTCAGCTCGTTCAGATAGCCGCCCAGCTCGCCAAACTCATCCTTGCGGGAGACATCGAAGCGCACGCGCATGTCACCGCTCGTGACCTGCTTGAGCACCTCGCGGAAGGTTGCCAGCGGACGCCGGATACTGTGCGCGACCCAACCACCGATCAGGACGGCAGCCAGAACAGCCAGGACGCAAGCGACCAGCAACAGGCTGCGGCTGGTGGAAATGGTCGAATCGGCACCGGCCTTGGCACTGTTGGCCACGGCAACGGCCTGACTGCCAAACTCAGCGATCTTGCCCAGCACGGCTTGCAGATTGCCGTCTACAGCCTGACGCTGGGCTGCAACCTGCCCTGCCAGCGCTGCGTCCTGCTGGTAGATGTAGAAAAGGCCATCGTTAGCGGTCAGGTCCCTTAACAAATGGTTCACCATCACCGTCACAATCCGGCCAGTCCGACCATCCTGCGCGACAAACACCTTGAGTCGATCACGGATGACCTCATCCTGAAGCGTCAAGGCGCGTTTGAGCTTGTCGATATCAGAAACAGCCGCATGCCCGGCGAACTGGTCATAGGTCTTACCGATTTCCAGCAGCAGCGCCTCGGCAGCGGCTGCACTGTCAGTGGACCCATTGGCACGCTGCCTGGCCATGTAATCCCGCAGCATATTGGACAGCCGCGTGCCTTCCTGAGTCGCAAAACCTTGCAGCGTACGGGCCTGGATGTTCAGGGCAACCTGCTGGCCGTGCAGCTTCATCAGCGTGGCAGCCTGCTCGGCATAGGCCGTGCTCAGCTCACGCTGCTGAGTCAGGTTTTCCTTGAGTTCGGGACGATCGTCAATGTAACGCACCGTGGTTCCCAGGAGCTCATTGAAACGCCCCAGGCTATCATCGAAGGGCTTCTTGCCTTCGGCAATCTGTTGGCCGTCACGGCTGATAAGAACGGCCAGTACAGCCTGATTGGCGCGCAAGATATGCACGTTGAGCTCACTGGCGGCCTGACTGAGCGGCGCCGATTGCCCGGTAATGATGGAAAGCCGGTCACTGATGGAATGCGTGCTCTGGTAGCTGATGCCCACGATGGAGAGCAGCAGTACTAACAGCAGCGCAAAACCACCAATCACACGTTGGAGGATGGTCATGATAGTAACCCGTACGTTTGTCATTATTCAGGGGTCAACAACACGGCGCGAGGTGCCAGAATCGAAGGCATTCTGGCTTTTCACTTCCAGGCTATCGGCTTGACATCATGCCGACTGAAGCGGCCTGAAGGTCATTTTCAGCGGTTTTGAAGGGGCTGGGGATCAATGGCAGCCGTTGGCCACCAGGCAACCGCAGGCTAGAGCGGATGTGCTTTAGATGGACCAGTTAGTCCTGGCGACGAACGGTCATGGCTGTTCTGAACGCCTGTCCCAGCGCACAGTGCGGTCTCCATGCTTCAGGGGCCTGTACCTGACATCCAAGGCACGAGCACAACGCGTGCAGTCCGCCTCGGCAGCCGTTATAAGGAAAGGGATTTGCCTCTACCTCACAGGAGCCACCATGCAACTGATCGGAATGTTCGACTCGCCCTACGTCCGTCGCGTAGCCGTCTCGCTGAACCTGCTGGACCAGCCCTTCGAGCACAATCCCCTTTCGGTCTTCAGCGCCTTCGAGGAGTTCCGGTCAATCAACCCGGTCGTGAAGGCACCGTCACTGGTGTGCGATGACGGCACGGTGCTGATGGACTCGACATTGATCCTGGATTACGTGGAGGCGCTGGCGGCCGAGTCGGGACGCACCCTCATGCCACGCGATCTGGCCGAGCGTCAGCATGCGCTGCGCATCATCGGGCTCGCCTTGACCGCCTGTGAGAAAACCGTCCAGATCGTCTACGAGCGCAAGCTGCGCCCGGCTGACAAGGTGCATGAACCCTGGATTGACCGCGTAATCGGGCAGTTGCTGGCTGCCTACGGTACGCTGGAAGCCGAAGTGGCGAACCGCCCGCTCAAGGCAGGCGCCGACGACATCAATCAGGCTGGCATCACCACGGCTGTAGCGTGGCGCTTTACCCAGCACATGACGCCCAATGCCGTTATTGCCGACAGCTTTCCACACCTGCGCGAGCTGTCGGCGCAGGCAGAAACACTCGACGCGTTCAAGGCAACGGTCTTTGTCTAGGACCACTGATTGATGGAGGCAGGCGAACCATGGATGGACTTCTGAGTGTCATTGGCAACTTCATTCTGGAGTTCGTTTTCGGCACCCTTTTCGCGGCCATTCTGTTCTGGATCGGCTGGCCCATCGTCAAGGTTCTGACCTTGGGTCGCTATCCTCATGGCCAGAAATGTCTGGACGAGACGATGCAAGCCAACTGCGTTCGAGCCACTGCTATCGCTGCGCTGGCCGTGTCACTCATGGCCGCGTTGGGCCAATTCCACCCCTGAGCCGCATACAAGGTCTACATGAACATCATCCGCAGCAAGCACTTTACCGCCAGCCGAGCCTGGGGAGCGCTCGACATTGCCAACATGGGCGGAATCACTACCCGTCTGCATTGGACGGATCAGCCCTACAAATGGCATGTCAACGATGGCGAAGAGGTCTTTGCTGTTCTCGACGGCGTTGTCGATATGCATTACCGCGAAGCCGGAGAGGAGAAATCCGTACGCCTGGAAACAGGAGATGTGTTCTTTGCCGGAATCGGCTGTGAGCATGTCGCACATCCTCATGGCGAGGCGCGCATTCTGGTGGTGGAGCGCGAGGGCAGCGTCTGAAAGGACTCGTATGCTGATACGTCAGACGGAGCTTGCCGACCTTGATGGCTTTTACAGTCTCTTCGCCTCCGTCTGCGCGGAGGGGCTGTACACTCACCGGCAACTGCCGCCTGCCCGGGAGCGTATTCTGGAAAGCCTGATTCAGGCTCTGGCGCATGGCTGGCCCAATCAAGCTATTGAGCATGAGGGCCAGATTATCGGCTCGGGAGAAATCTTTCCGGCCAGTGTTTGTGGTCAGACGGACCGGGATGATTCAGTGGGTTTCCTGGGCATGCAGATTCACAAAGCCTTTCGTAACCAGGGGTTTGGCACACGCCTGCTGGGCACACTTATCGAAAGCAGCCGGGCATTCGGCTTTATCGCGCTTGAGCTGGATGTCTACACATCCAATCGGCGGGCTATTCATGTATACGCAGCGCACGGGTTCAAGTGGCAACACGACCTGCCCGGTCGCGTCATGCCTGATGGACGGGAAGATCAGCCACAGCGTATGCGACTTGAGCTTGCCTAGTGAGGTTTATCTGCCAAAACGCTACAAAACCGGGTGATGTTCCGGTTATAACGCTCAGGCGCTTATAAGAGATAAAAGTCCATGAGCATCCTGACGTTAGAGGCAGAGCGGGTCCGACTGATCATCCCCACCGAGCGTGATGTCGTGCGGCGACGGCGGTTCGAGCTTGAAAACCGCGAGCATCTGCGCATCTGGGAGCCCTTGCGGGAGGAGACCTTCTATACACCCGAGACGGTTCGCCAGCGGATTCGCCTGAACCTGCAGGATTTCATGGCCGGTGCTTCCTGCTGTTTCAGCATTGTCGACAAGCGCACCGAGGCGATCATCGGCTGCTGCAACTTTTCCAATATCATCCGGGGCTCGTTTCTGGCCTGCCACCTGGGTTATTCCATCGCTGAAAGCCATCAGGGCAAGGGGTTCATGTTCGAAGCGGCCAGGACCGGTATCGACTACATGTTCACCCAGCGCAGGCTGCATCGCATCATGGCCAACTATATTCCCCATAACGAGCGCAGCGCGCGGCTGCTCAAGCGTCTGGGTTTCGAGCGTGAGGGGTACGCACGGGCCTATCTCAAGATCAATGGCGTCTGGGAGGATCACGTCCTCAACGCCTTGATCAACCCGGCCAGCAGCGTCTAAACCATTACATACCCCAAGGACTGCGATGACTCCTCCCTTGCTGCGCACCATTCCCGAACAATTTGAAACCCAACGGCTGTTGCTACGGGTTCCCCGTGCCGGTGATGGCCCCATGGTCTACGCGGCCGTGGTGGAGTCGCTTGCCTCGTTGCGCCGCTTTCCGGCCTCGCTGCCGTGGGTGATGACCGAGCCATCAGTCGATACGTCCGAAGCCTACTGCCGTCTTGCGGCATCGAGCTTTATCGTACGCAAGGACCTTCCGTTTCTGTTGATCGACAAAACCACCGGTATGCTGGTGGGCTGCGCCAGCTTTCACCATATCGACTGGAACGTACCCAGCATGGAGATCGGTTATTGGTGCCGGGACAGCCAGTGCCGACAGGGCTACATCACCGAAGCGGTCAGCGCCATGACGCACCTGGCGTTCACTGACCTCAAGGCCGAGCGCATCCAGATCCTCACGGATGAGGAAAATCTTGCCTCCTGCCGGGTCTGCGAACGGGCAGGCTTCAGCCTTGAAGGGACACTGCACCATGAGCGCAAGGCACCGGACGGCACGCTACGCAACACCCGCGTATATGCCCGGATCGCCTGAACTGTGATGCCATGGAGCTGATCGTATTCATAGGCATTCAGGCCGCGGGCAAGTCGACGTTTTACCAACGCTGCTTTTTCGACACGCATGTCCGTATCAACCGGGACATGCTGCGCACCCGCCACCGTGAGCGGCTTCTGCTGACGGCCTGCCTGGAAGGCAAACAGAAGGTGGTTATCGATAACACCAATCCCACTGCTGCCGAGCGGGCACGCTACATCGAGCCCGCTCGAACGGCCAGCTTTACCGTGATCGGCTATTTTTTCGAGCCGGACCCGCGTGGCTGCGAGGCGCGAAATCAGTCACGCGCCCGCCAGGTGCCGCCAGCGGGACTCTTCGGAACCCTTAAACGGTTGGAGCGGCCACGCTTCGAGGAAGGGTTCGATGAGATCCATCGCGTTGTGTTACAGCCGGATGGCCGCTTTCTGGTTTCACGGTATCAGCCACCAGACGGCGGCTGACCCAGCGCCAACATCCTCTGTGCCGGACGCTTGAGCACTCTGGCCCAGCCTGTCTGTTTTGAAACGGCATAGACACTTTTCTACCCGACGAACGATCCGCGGCTACGCTGTTCCTTATCTATTCAAGAAACGTATTAGCCAGCCCTATTGTAGAACGGGCTGATGAGAGGAGCAGCGGATGGTCGAGATCGAAATCGAAGGCAATAACGTCGTCTTCACCGTCAAAGGCATTCACAAGCTGTGGGCACTCAAGAGCCAGCTGACGATCCCCCAATCGCATATCCTGGCGGCTCGCCAAGACGATACGGTCCTGCAGGGCTGGAAAGGCTGGAAGGCGCCGGGCACCAAGATTCCGAATATTCTGACGGCCGGGACCTTCTACCTTGAGGGCGAGCAGGTATTCTGGGATGTCAGCCATGCGGAACGGGCGATCATCATCGACCTGGAAGATGAGCAGTACAAACGTCTGATCATCGAAGTCGAGCATCCTGAAGGGGCCATCGAGCTATTGTCTAGCCTGATCGAAGCCAACAAGGGCAACGTCTGAATAGGCGCGATTCAGGTACTGCCGCACGCTGGATCAACCAGAACACTGCCATACTCTGGAGGTGCCTTTCATGGATAGGGAGTTGCAATGGCCCGCAAGGACGACGGACACTCACTTGAAACCCGCATTATCAGCCTCCTGGTCGCCCTGCCGTTTACCCTGGTAACAGCGGCGCTGCTATGGCTTGCGCTCAATCAGGGGCTGGCTTTCACGGGCGGATTTCTCGGGACAGGATACTTCTGGGGCTGCCTGGGATTATTTTTGCTGGCAGCATTCATCTGGCCCACCCTGTTTCCCGGTTGGCTGGGTATGATCTGGCGTGGCTTTATCCGCCTGTATCACTATTGGGTCTGAACAAAAAATATCCAAGGACTGATCATGTTTCCAATCGATATCTGGCTCGCCTATACCGCAGCCTGCGCGTTGTTGATCCTGTCTCCCGGCCCGGACAATCTGCTTGCCATTGGCCGTGGCCTGAGCCAGGGTAGCCGGGCCGCCATCGTTTCCGGACTGTCCTCAGGCGTTGGCATCCTGTTTCACGTCACAGCCGCCACCTTCGGCCTGACGCTACTGATGAAAACATCAGCCGTGGCGTTCTGGGTCGTCAAGCTGGTGGGCGCCGCCTACCTGCTGTGGCTGGGGATCAAGGTATTGCGTTCGCGCAACCTGATCACCTTCACCCCGGCTGCTCACCAGCCGCTGAAAACCATCTTCCTTACCGGGCTGCTGTCGGCTGTGCTCAACCCCAAGCCGGGCCTGTTTGTCCTGGCCTTTCTACCCCAATTCGTAAGCCCTGCCCGCGGCTCCGTGACGATCCAGATGCTGGTCTACGGCGCCTGGTTTGCCTTGCTGACCTTTATCGGCTTTTCCATCATGGGCTCCTGTGCTTCGCGGCTGGCCCGCTGGCTAAAGCATCGCCCACGCGTCGTAGGCGGTCTCAATTGGGGCGCGGGTATTGCCTTCATCACGTCTGGCCTGACCGTGGCGGCCTTGCAACAAAGGTAGCCATATGCGCCCGCCTCTGGAGCCTGCCCTTTACGAAACGGTCCGCCTGCGGCTTCGCCCATGGCGTGACGAAGACCGTCTCCCTTATGCCGCGCTGAACGCTGATCCAGAAGTACGTGAATACTTTCCGGGTGTACTGGATTTTGCCGGCAGCGAGGCCGAGCGTGAGCGTATCCAGGACAGAATCGAACAGCAGGGCTGGGGCTTCTGGGCAGTCGAACTGAAGGAGACAGGCGCATTCATCGGCTTTACCGGCCTGAATGCTTCAGAAGGTCTGCCCTGCTCGCCGTGCGTGGAAATTAGCTGGCGATTGGCCAGGGCCTATTGGGGAAAGGGATATGCCTCAGAGGCCGCGCGTGAAGCCTTGCGCATCGGGTTCGAGCAACTGGCGCTAGACGAGATCGTCGCCTTTACAGCCCTAGGCAATCACCGCTCCCGAGCCGTGATGGAGCGGCTCGGAATGCGAAATACCCAGGAAGATTTCGATCATCCCCGTGTCCCTGCTGGCCACCCCCTGCGCCGGCACTGCCTGTACCGGCTCACCCATGCGGACTGGCAGCGCCCCTAACTTAGAGTGGTTTACTCGTCCAGCTTCTTGTCGCCCTTTTCTTTGCCCTCGTTGGAGTGGTGCTCGATCACCGCGTTGATTTCCGCGCCAAACAGCAGCACTGCTGATGAGATGTACAGGTATAAGAGCATGATAATGATCGTGCCGATCCCGCCATACATGGCGTTGTAGTTGCCAAAGTTCTGGACGTAAAAGGCAAAGCCCAAGGAGGCGGCAATCCAAACCACTACAGCGAGCACCGAGCCGGGTGTAATGAACCGAAAGTCCTGCTCCACATCGGGCGCTGCGTAATAAATGATCGCCACGGCCAGCATCAGGAGGATCACAGCAACGGGCCAGCGGATCCAGGTCCAGACCGTGATAAAGACCTGTTCAAGGCCAATGTAGCTGGTCAGCCAATTCAGGAACTGCGGGCCAGTAACCATCAGGGCGGCAGCGCTGATGAGCATCAGCGCCAGCCCGATAGTATAAAACACCGACAGTGGTAACCGCTTCCAGACGGGTCGTCCTTCCTCGACATCATAGGCCATGTTCAAGGCCGTCATCAGCGAGCGCACTGCCGCAGAAGCTGACCACAGCGCCACGATGATCCCTACCGACAGCAAGCCGCCCTGCTGATTTTGCTGAAGCTGATCGATCACTGGATTAACTTGCTCCAGTGCCTGCGCCGGCAGGACATAGTTGGCCTGCTCGCGTAGCCAGTTGAAGAAGTCGGGCAGATGCAGAAAGCCCACCAGCGAGATCAGGAACAGAATGAAAGGAAACATCGAAAAGAACATCTGATAGGCCAATGCCGAAGCATAAGTCGCCATATCGTCTTCATTGAATTCCTTGACCGCCCGCTTGAGTACGTCCAGCGGGCCCAACCCACGAAGACTGAATCCCAACATCCCCATCTCCTCTCATACTTTATCTACAGGCAACCGGACTTGGCTGTTTGTAAAGGTGAAGGCATAGCCTTGTAGGGGGTAGACCGGACTGAGCGGCAGATGTCACCGCAGAAGAATCAAACGACTGTTCGCGCCTTCCCGCCATAAGCCGAGCAATCCGATACTGTGACGGCTGTTCGTTCGTGAAAACAGGCAAACAACTCCTGGAGGGATCGTCTGTCCCACAGGGAGACCCTCATTGAAAGGAGACGAGCAATGCGTTACGAACTGCATTACTGGCCCACCATTCAGGGACGAGGCGAGTTCATCCGCCTCGCGCTGGAAGAAGCCGGCGCTGACTACGTGGATGTGGGCAATGGCTCCGAAGAGGATGGCCTGGGCATGCCTGCCATGGAATCCTATCTGAACGGTGAGGCAACGCCCTTTCCCCCCTTCGCCCTGCCGTTTCTCAAGGCGGGCGATCTGATCGTCTCCCATGTTGCCAATATCCTGCAGTTCCTGGGACCTCGCCTCGGGCTGGCTCCGGAAGATGAGGCCTTACGCCTGTGGGCCCATGGTCTGCAGCTGACCCTTGCCGACCTTGTAACCGAAGCCCACGACATTCATCATCCCATAGGCTCTTCGCTGTATTACGAAGACCAGAAGACGGAAGCCAAGCGCCGTGCGGAAGGGTTCATCAAGGAACGTATCCCCAAGTTTCTCGACTATTTCGAGCACGTTCTAGAGGACAACCCCAAGGGAGATCGCTATCTGGTTGGAGATTCACTCTCCTATGTCGACCTGTCGCTCTTTCAGGTCGTAAGCGGGCTGCGTTATGCCCTGCCCAAGGCCATGCAGCGGATCGAGGCGGATATGCCCAAGGTCGTCGATCTGGTCTCCCGGGTAGCCCAGCGTCCCAATATCAAGGCCTATCTGGCCTCCGATCGACGCCTGCCCTTCAGCGAAAATGGCATCTTTCGCCATTATCCTGAGCTCGACGAGGTGTGATCCAACTGAAGGCTCGACAGATCCGGGCCTTCAGTCCAACCGTTTCCATCGGGTCTGAACATGCCAGACGTGTGCGATCTTTTTGGCATCAACCACCTGCACGCCTTGATTCTCCCGCCTGAGCAGCGCATCGTACGCGACTCTCGGATTTTGTCTGAAAGCGCCTGTTGCGCTGCCGATCATCAAGGAGAGGCCCATGCGGACATTAGCCAAGACCCGCCTGTCGATACTTGACCTTGCCCCTGTCACGGCTGGCCAGTCGGTAGGCGAGGCACTTCGCAACACCCTTACCCTGGCCGAGCAGGCCGATCGCTGGGGTTATCACCGTTACTGGTTGTCCGAACACCACAACATGGACGGTGTAGCCGCCTCGGCCACCGCCGTGCTGATTGGGCAGGTGGCCGCTGTTACCCACCGTATCCGTGTGGGAGCGGGCGGTGTCATGTTGCCGAACCATACCCCTCAATACGTGGCCGAGCAGTTCGGTACGCTGGAAATCCTGTACCCAGGCCGCATCGATTTGGGCATAGGTCGCTCTCCCGGCGGGGATTACGCCACCATGGAAGCGCTGCGGGTCAACATGATCACGGCGAGCCGGGAGTTTCCTGAGCGCGTCCGTGAACTGCTTGCGCTATTCGACGAGGGCACGGAATCAGCCTTGAATACGCAGCCCTTCACCCGCGCCCCAGGCGAAGGGCTGAGCGTTCCGATCTGGATGCTGGGCTCCAGCCTGATCAGTGCCCGCTTGGCCGCTGAGCTTGGGCTGCCCTATGCGTTTGCCGCGCATTTTTCGCCGGCCCGCCTGCATGAGGCGATAGCGGCCTATCGCGAGCATTTCAAACCTTCTCTGCACCAGCCGCGGCCGCGGGTCATCGTGGCTGTTCCCGTCATGGCGGCGGATACCCGGTCAAGAGCCAAGCGTTTGATGCACTCCCTGTATCAAAAGGCGCTGGATGTCGGGCGCGGCCGCTCCAGCCGGCTGAAGCCTCCGCCCGAAACGATGGAGTGGACGCCTCAAGAGCGGCTGGCCGTGGAAGACCAGTATGCAGCGGCCATCATTGGAGACCCTGATGAGGTGCGGGCAGGTTTGCAGAAATTGCTGGAAAGCACCCAAGCCGATGAACTCCTGATTCATACCGAGACCTATGACTTTAAGGAGCGTCTGCGGTCCTATGAGATCGTCTGGCAGGCAAAGCAGCAGGCTCTGCTGGAATTGTCCTGATCCTCAACGGCCTTCGTGGCCATTTGCCACAGCCAGGGTCTACTCAGCCTAAACGACACGCGAAAGTGATAAGCTGGCTATCTAAGTAACGTCTGGATTGATCGTCTGGAGAAATACGATGACCTTGAACGAACTGAACAACCTGCCGGGCGTCACGGCCCAGCCTGACGCGGCCACTGCCGAGTACGTCTACAACCACACCATGGTCCGGGTAAAGGATATCGAGAAGTCCCTGGACTTCTATACCCGTGTCCTGGGCTTCACCATGCTGGAAAAGAAAGACTTTCCGGCTGCCAAGTTCAGCCTGTACTTCCTGGCGCTGATTGCCGACAAGTCCCAGATCCCGACGGATCCGGAAGAACGTCACCGCTGGCGCAAGTCCATTCCAGGCATTCTGGAGCTGACCCACAACCACGGCACCGAAGATGATGCGGACTTCAGCTACCACAGTGGTAACAGCGATCCGCGCGGTTTTGGCCACCTGTGCGTTGCCGTACCGGATATCCACGCCGCCTGCGCGCGCTTCGAAGAGCTGGGCGTTACCTTCCAGAAGCGCCTGACCGACGGCAGCATGAAAGATATCGCGTTTATCAAGGACCCCGATGGCTACTGGGTAGAAATCATCCAGTTCACGCCGGTCGCGTAAGACCTTCAGGGCGGCGTTCCGCGCCGTCCTGCCTTTTTCGGCTATACCGTCTGGCTTAACACCTGCTAAAGATATACTGTATATTCAAACAGTATATCTCTGAGACAAGGTCATGACTCATCAAAAGCCTCCACGCGGTCGGGGGACCGGTAGTAATCCGCACAACCGCTATGCCCCTACCCGGTCGGAAGCTTATGACGATGGCTGGTTCCAGGATATTCCTCCCACCCAGGCAACCGAGATTCGGCTGGAAACGGCCAAGACGGTTATCTCGCGTAATACCTCGCCGGACATTCCCTTCGAACAGTCTCTTAATCCCTATCGCGGCTGCGAACATGGCTGTATCTACTGCTATGCCCGCCCAACCCATGCCTATTGGGACCTCTCGCCCGGCCTCGACTTCGAGACCCGGCTGATTGCCAAGACCAATCTGGCCGAAACTCTGGAGAGGGAGCTGTCCAAACCGGGTTATATCTGCAAGCCCATCGCCATCGGGGGTAATACCGATCCCTATCAGCCCATCGAACGCGAGCAGCGCCTGACGCGCCAGGCGCTTGAGGTACTCCTCCGGTATCGGCATCCGGCCACGATTATTACCAAGGGTACGCTTATCCTGCGTGACCTTGACCTGTTAAGCGAGCTGGCGGCCCGTGGCCTGATCAAGGTCGGAATCAGCCTGACCACACTGGACGATGAGCTGAAACGTACCTTGGAGCCCAGGGCAGCGGCCCCGTCCGCGCGGCTCAAGATTATTCGCACCCTGCGTGAGGCCGAGGTTCCGGTTGGCGTCATGTGTGCCCCGATTATTCCAATGATTAACGACCGAGAACTGGAGCATCTGCTTGAAGCAGCCCATGATGCCGGGGCTCGCTCGGCAGGGTATGTTCTGCTGCGCCTGCCGCGGGAAGTGGCTCCCTTGTTCGAGGAATGGCTCGGAGCTCACTATCCGCAGCGTGCGGCCCACGTCATGAGCCTGATTCGCCAGAGTCGAGGTGGTGAGGTCTACGACAGTCGCTTTACCACGCGCATGCATGGCGAGGGGGTATTTGCCGATCTGCTTGAGCAGCGATTTCGTATCGCCCTGCGCCGCCTGGGCCTGAATCGTCGCGAAGCACGCATCTCGCTGGACTGCACCCAGTTCAGCCCTCCCGGTCAGCAGATGCCACTGTTCTGACCTTTGTTGGTAAAGCGTGCGTAATATCGGGAAATATCTGAGATAACCCTGAAAACACTTTATTCAGACACGCTGAAAAGAGAACGGCAACTTTCAGCCTTTACCGCTTGTCCTTACTACACCCTGCCTGGCCTTATAAGGTTTGGCGCCAGCATTTTTGTAGCTATAACTCCAATACGGTGCGTACTTTATCGCTGCGTGCATGATGCCTTGAATATCTGAGCGCCATGGTGAGGCCAGTCCATAGGCTGGGTCTCCAAGCCTTGCGGGTTCTTTTTGCCCCAGCCCCACATGGAGCCTCCGCATGCATGAAATGCCCCTGATTACTACCTTGGCTGCCGGCCTGGTTCTGGCCTTTTTTCTAGGCCTCCTCGCCAACCGCCTGCGCCTGCCTCCTCTGGCGGGCTACCTTCTGGCCGGCGTACTGGCCGGTCCCTTTACGCCAGGCTTTGTAGCCGACAGTGATATTGCCCATGAGCTGTCCGAAATCGGTGTGATTCTGCTGATGTTTGGCGTAGGCCTGCATTTTTCCATCAAGGACCTGATGTCGGTCCGCAAAATCGCCATTCCCGGTGCCATTGGGCAAATTGCCGTAGCCACGCTTATGGGGATGGGCCTTGCGCACCTCCTGGGCTGGGGGTTGGGTGCAGGGCTGGTCTTTGGCCTATCACTCTCGGTCGCCAGTACCGTGGTGCTGCTCAGGGCCATGGAGGAACGACAGATGATGGAAAGTCGCCGCGGTCGCATCGCCGTCGGCTGGCTGATTGTGGAAGACCTGATGATGGTGCTGGCACTGGTTCTGCTGCCAGCACTCTCCGGCATGCTGGGCGGCAAGGCCGCCGAAAGCGACACTAGCCTGAGCATGCAACTTCTGCTGACGCTGGTGAAAGTGAGCGCCTTCGTAGCGCTGATGCTGATCGTGGGCCGGAGAGTAGTCCCGTGGCTACTCAAGCGTGTCGCCCGCACCGGATCACGGGAGTTGTTTACCCTCGCCGTACTGGCACTGGCCATGGGGATTGCCTTTGGCTCATCGGTCCTGTTCGGCGTGTCCTTTGCGCTGGGTGCCTTTTTTGCCGGCATGGTCCTGAACGAGTCGGAACTCAGTCACGAGGCAGCCGACAATTCCCTGCCGTTGCGTGAAGCCTTTGCCGTGCTGTTCTTCTTTTCCGTCGGCATGCTGTTCAATCCGGAGGTGCTGCTCTCGCACCCGCTGCACCTGTTGGCCACGGTACTGATCATCATCGTTGGCAAGTCCCTGGCGGCGCTGATCATCGTACTGCTGGCCCGGCGCCCACTCAGCGTAGCCCTGACCATTTCAGCAAGTCTTGCCCAGATTGGTGAGTTTTCATTCATCCTGGCGAGCCTGGGCGTCAGCCTGGAGCTGCTGCCTGAGGAAGGCCGCGACCTGATTCTGGGCGGTGCGATCATTTCCATCATTCTGAACCCTGCGCTGTTCAGCATTATCGACCGTCTCCAGCCATGGCTCGAGCGACGCGAAGGGCAGGCGCTTCCCAATGCCAAGGCGCCCCATGCGCCCGAAGTGGTAGAGCCGCCACCGATTACCGAAACCGATCATGTGGTCCTGGTCGGCCATGGTCGGGTTGGCAGGCTGGTCAGTGCTCGCCTGCGCCGTGAACACATGCCGTTCGTGGTGATCGAGAATGATCGCGATCATATCGAGGAGCTGCGGGCAGAGCAGATCAGTGCCGTGCTGGGTAATGCTGCTCAGCCGAACGTGCTTCAAAAGGCTCATATCAAGCAGGCGCATACGCTGCTGATCGCCATCCCGAACGGGATTGAGGCCTGCGAGGTCTCGAGGCGTGCGCGAGAGCTGAATGCGTCCCTCAATATCGTTTCCCGCGCCCATTACGACGAGTTGGTGCAGCACCTGCAGGAAAGTGGCGCCAACGTTGTCATCATGGGCGAGCGCGAGATTGCTCGAGGTATGTTTACCGAGCTGGGCCTGCCCACCCAGGAGCGTGGAGAAGACCTGCATCCGCATCCCGGCTAATGGGTGACAGCGGGAGCCCGCTGGCTCCCGCCCTGTCTACTTGAGCGACTTGTATTCGCTCTTGGCAGCCTCCCGGTAGTCATAGGTCGGATAGAACTCGGTATGAAAGGAGCCCCAGGCGCCCTTTTCCACCGCCATGTTCACGTCCGGCAGTTTGTCCGGCGGTACGCGCAGGGTCACGATCTGACCAATTCCCATCACGACATACCAGGACACCACCTCCGTGCCCGGGGGCGGAAAATTGTCAAAAAAGCCCTGACGCCTGAGCTCCTGCTTGGTTTCGGTCAGTGGCTTGGACTGGTCGTGCCGCAGGATAATGGTCAGCAGCACGCCTGAAGCCGTGCTCCCTGACGCGCCGGTATCGGCTGGCGAGGCTAGTGACGATGCAGGCATCGGTTGCGTGGTCTTTTCAGGGCTGGACGGTGGCTGTGACGGCTCGGCCGCCAAGGTTAGTGTGGCCAGCAGGCAAGCCGGAAGGGCAAGGGCGATACGTCGGGCAAATCTCACTGCGGGTTCTCCTTGAAGGGCACATCAAGCCCTCTGCACAGCGTAGTTCAGCCTTGAGCATCCTTCCTGTCGGCAAGCCAGGAAGGATGCATGTTACAACTGCCTGGCCAGCAGCCACTGGTAGATTCGCATGTCCCGATAAGCCAGGCGAGCAGCACCTACATGGTCCTGCCCCTGATCCAGATACAGGCGGTCTCCCTCCTGGGAGGTCTCAGCCGAGGTCAGGCCCAGGCGGCTGATAAAGGCAGGCGTTGCCCCGCGCGTCACCTCGCCAACACTGATCCAGACCGGTCGTTGCGGATCGGATTGAGGCACGCGCGTCAGGTCTACCGGCCATAACGCCGCCCAGAAGTCAGGCTGGGAGAGCGCCAGATCGAATACACCGTTTCCGCCAAAGCTAAAGCCGGTCAGGTAGGTTCGCCTGCGGTCGCCGTGATGAACTGTCTGTACGTCTGCCACAAGGCGGCTGACCTCATCAGCAAAGCGATGCCAGCGATCACCCTTGGATGGCATCTGTGGCGCCACCACAATAAAGGTCTCCCTTACCTGTTCCGGATTGCCCGGGTTGAGCGGACCATGCACCGTCAACGCCTTATGGATCGCCATGGGCGCGCCCTCATCGTAGCCATGCAGAAAACAGAGCACCGGCCAACCTTCCGCGGGTGGAAGGCCCTCGGGCACGGAAAGCAGATATGGCAAGGCAGCCGACTCGATAAGCTGGATATCAGGCAACGGCATACGGCCTCCAGAAAAACCAGGCGTGTAAACGGTTGGACCTTGCGTTCCACCCGACACTCACCCCTGCCCATGCCGCCGGTCTAATGGTGGACTGCCGATCGCTGGAACGAGCCGAAGGCCTCTTTCTGTGGTCAGGAGTTATAGCCACTACCTGAATTACAGGAGGAACCATGCAAAAGCTGAAGGTTGATTGGGATACCACCCGTGACGTACTACGCGCAGGCACCCGCGAGGACAGCGTCTCGGTACGCACCATTGCGGTAGACGTTGCCCGCCGTCAGGACACATCTGCCGATGATCCTCAAGTCATCGAAGCCATTCTCAAAGCAGCGGATGAACTGGTCCGCAACGGCTTTATCGACGCGCCTTATCCGTTCGAGAAGGATTCGGAGATCAGGGGTATCAAGCCGCTGGGGCAGGAGCTGTTCGAGTGGATGGAGGATGAGCACAAGTGGAATCGGCTGCGTCCTGCATTGGAAGAGGCCCTGCAGAGTGGTCTGGGCGCCGATCATCAGTACCTGAGTGCTAACGCGCTGGACGCGGCCATGCGCGGAATCGGTGTCCGCTGATCGGATTTCGCTGGGCAGGTTGATGATCTACCTGCCCGGTATCCTGGTACTGACGTACTGCTTTACCTGATAACCCATTACACCTTTATCTCACTTCAAGCCGTGCAATGTGGCGCAATAGACATTTGCTCACTTCAGCATTGAATAAAAATGTTCTATCTGTGAACTATTCCAGATTTAACCCCTGCCTTAAAAAATTCAATAGCTCCAAAAACCTCTTTTAAGCAATTAGCCACCACATGATGGCTATTTGATCGCAATAAAATTTGGAAATATCTTCAAACCGTTCCTTTCACTACTTTTTCTTCAGGGTGAATTAAGCTTCGCGCTCTAGGCTTGTTTCGAGCCTGGGGCATATGCCCAACGCTACGTGGTCCGGAGGGTTTCGGGATTAAGCTGTAACCAGACGTTGGTGGGCAGCGTCTGCTTCAAGCAGTACCCGATCGGACAATGGTTAGTTGTTTCGTCCACGTAAAGAGGTTGGACCATGAACGAGAAAAACATGAACATCCCTTGTGCGGATGACGCCTTGCAACAAATTGTCGATGGCTTCAAGCGCTTCCGAAAGGAAGTGTTCCCAGAACAGGAGGAGTTATTTAAAAAGCTGGCCAATGCACAATCGCCACGCGCCATGTTCATTACGTGTGCCGACTCGCGCATCGTGCCTGAGCTGATCACCCAGAGCTCCCCAGGCGATCTGTTCGTTACCCGTAACGTTGGCAACGTCGTTCCGCCCTATGGGCAAATGAACGGCGGTGTTTCGACGGCGATCGAATACGCCGTATCGGCACTGGGTGTCCAGCACATCATTGTCTGCGGTCACTCCGACTGCGGCGCCATGAAAGCGGTGTTGAACCCGGCATCGCTGGAAAAAATGCCTACTGTGAGAGCCTGGCTACGCCATGCTGAAATTGCCAGAACGGTTGTTGCCGACCACCAGATGTGTGAACACACTCATGATGGAGAGCTGAACTTCCTCACCGAGGAAAACGTTGTGGCGCAGTTGACTCACCTGCAAACGCATCCATCCGTGGCTTCGCGTCTGGCAAGTGGGCAATTGTTCATTCACGGCTGGGTCTACTCGATCGAAACCAGTGAAATCAAGGCATACGACGCTATCGAAGGCCGCTTCCGTCCCTTGGATGGAGAAGGTCCGATGCCAATCGCCACGCCACGTCCCCGTTTGAACTCAAACTGATCCAAGCCTTCGGCGCGCCTTGCGCGCCGAAGTCGCCAGCACCTCAATAAAAACAACATAGCTGGTCATTTTCAGACGAGGCCCATGGCTGCCTGCAGTTATGGGCGCTGTCCGTCTTCGTGTGGGTAAACGACTTTGCCAGAGCCGGTTAGGGAGGGCTCTGGCACAGGTTGCTATGCGTTTTTACGGAGGATAGGACCATGCTCGGAAACACTTCTGCAGCATCACTCAAGCAGACCTTTCCACGCGATGCCTTGGCCTCGCTGGTAGTCTTTCTCGTTGCCCTGCCCTTGTGCATGGGCATCGCCATCGCCTCCGGAATGCCGCCAGCCAAGGGCTTGGTGACCGGCATCATTGGTGGCCTCATCGTCGGCTTTCTGGCCGGCTCCCCCTTGCAGGTCAGCGGCCCGGCCGCAGGGCTTGCCGTACTGGTATTCGAACTGGTCAACCAGCATGGCATGAAGGCCCTCGGGCCGGTGCTGATCCTGGCCGGGATCATTCAGGTCGCAGCGGGCTTTGCCCGGCTGGGCGCCTGGTTCCGCGTCACCTCGCCTGCCGTGGTGTACGGCATGTTGGCCGGTATCGGTATTCTGATTGTCTTGTCCCAAGTCCATGTGATGCTCGATGCCTCACCGCAAGCGTCGGGCCTTTCCAACCTGGTCGGTTTTCCGAAGGCCGCCGTACAGGCAGCCGGTGAATGGGGCGGACACGAGGGCAGCGGTGCCTATGCGGCCATGCTGGGTATCGCCACCATCGCCATCATGTGGCTTTGGGAGAAGAAACGGCCACATTCGCTACGCTTTTTGCCAGGCGCGCTGATCGCCGTAACGGCAGCTACGATGGCCAGCCTGTGGATGAATCTGGACGTCAACCGGGTCAACGTGCCGGACAACCTCGGCGATGCCATTGACTGGATCACCTTTGCCGACCTGGGCATGCTGACCAACCCGACACTGTTCATGGCAGCGGTTGCCATGGCGTTTATTGCCAGTGCCGAAACGCTGCTGTCCGCCGCAGCGGTTGACCGGATGCACCAGGGGCCCCGTTCCCAGTTCGATCGTGAGCTGTCAGCCCAGGGCGTCGGTAACCTGCTGTGCGGTATCGTCGGTGCGCTACCTATGACCGGGGTAATCGTTCGTAGCTCAGCCAATGTTCAGGCTGGCGCTAAAACACGTGCATCGGCCATTATGCATGGTGCCTGGCTCCTGGCGTTCGTCGCCGCGCTCCCCTTCGTGCTCAAGCAAATCCCGATTGCCAGCCTGGCAGGCGTCCTGGTCTATACCGGCGTAAAACTGGCCAGTCCTTCGGCGTTGCAAGGCCTGAAGCAGTATGGACGTACGCCTATCCTGATCTATGCCGTGACGGCGCTGACCATTGTCTTTACCGACCTGCTCACGGGTGTCGTTCTAGGCTTTGCCCTGTCGGTAGCCACCCTGGCGTTCAAGGCCTCACGCCTTAAAGTGGCTCTGGTCTATGACAAGGAAGACGAGACCCAGGCAGAACTGCGCATGAGCGGCTCGGCCACCTTCCTGAAGGTGCCCAAGATCACTCAAGTGCTGGAAGGCGTTAAGCCGGGTACAACCCTGCATGTACCACTGGATCGCGTGAGCTATATCGATCATGCCTGCATGGAGCTGCTGGCAGACTGGGAACGGACCAACGAGTCCAATGGCGTCAAGCTGATCATTGAGCCTCGCGCGCTCAAGCGTCGTCTGGAAGGTCGCTACCATAAAGCGGCTTCGCTGGGCGGATCACCCTCGACAGGCGGCGTGCAGACGGCCGCCTAGCCTGTGTGTCCGGCGGGTACAGAGGTGCCCGCCGGATAGTTGAAAGCAAATGCCTTGTAACAGTCAGAACCGGATAAAACTGTCTGGAAGGCGGAAGAAGGCCAGACAGGCATACCTGACACACCGTCATCGGGCAAATGCAGGAGAGATCAGCTGATGCTGTCGCGCAAGGCCTTGCCGGGCTTGAAGGCCACGGTATTGCTGGCGCGAATCTTGACCGGTTCACCGGTTTGCGGGTTCTTGCCTGTACGGGCTCCGCGATGGCGGGGAAGGAAAGTACCGAAGCCTACCAACGTGACGTTATCCTTGCGGTGCAATGCATTGGCAATTTCATCAAGCACGGCATTGAGAACGGTATTGGCCTGTTCCTTGGAAAGACCGACTTTTTCAGCGATGGCGCTGGCGAGTTCCGGTTTGCGCATAAAGATGCCTCTTGTAGGTGTTTATTGTTGTTGTATCCGTACTCTCCACCCCTTGTCTGGAGCGGAGCAGCCGCGTTTAAGCAGGCACTCTGAGCATGGCACGGCCCAAACCCGCGCGCCAGTCGCATTCAGCGCTTTTTCCATACGACTGATGCGTCTTGAATGTAACGTTGTATTTCAGTCACTACGCCAGAACGGGTGGTAATTGCTTGTTTAACGCCAATTTTTCGCTGACGGCTGCTCCGCTCAAGGCATAACCCAGCAATTTACCTTCACTATCAACGCACAACGCCTTGATATCCGCTCCACTTCCTTCAACCCGCCATTCACCCTTGCCCCCTTTGTTGACCAATGCGACAACCAGCGGGCAGGCTGGCGTTTTTACCGTTACTGGCATCGGACCATAAGTAACTGCCGTGGGCTTTCCGGCCAGCGTCTGGGCCAGAGCACGGGCACAGGCCATCAGCGGCATCACATACATCAGGCTTTGCCCTTCCACTTCGGCGCAGTCTCCCAAGGCATAGATGTTTTCATGGGAGGTACGCAGCTCGCGATTGACCACAATGCCGCGCTCGACCTCAAGGCCTGCCGCCTGCGCCAGATCAACCCGTGGTTTGAGACCTACAGCCGACACCACTACGTCGCAGGGTAGAGTCGCACCATCGGAAAGGTGCGCCAGATACCCATCCCCTTCGCGCTCCAGCCGTGTCACCGTCTGCCCCAGGTGAAACCGCGCGCCAATGCTTTCCAACCCGCTCTGAACGGCTGCTGCCACCTGGGCAGGAACAAGATTGGGCATGACCTGCTCACACGGTGCGACCACATCCACGTCATAGCCGCCGCTTCGCAGGTCATTGGCAAACTCACAGCCAATCAACCCGGCCCCCAGAATCAGCACGCGCTGCTTGCCTTCAGCTGCCTGACGAAAACGGGCATAGTCCTGCAGGTCGTTGATTGGGAAGAAAGCGTCCTCGCACCCTCCTGCAACGGGCACCTGAATAGGTTCTGCGCCCCAGGCCAGGACAAGGTTTTCGTAGCGAATCTCTTCCTCACCTAGCCAGATTCGCTTGTGGCCAGGGTCGATAGCCGTGACGCGGGTATTGGTAAAGATTCGGGCATTGAACTGATCAGCCATTGCCCCCGGCTCCGCCATGACTAGCTCATCCGGCTGCTTGTTCTTGGCGTAGCCGTTGGACAGCATGGGCTTGGAATAGGAACGCCCGTCATCGGCCGTAATCATGAGTAGAGGCGTCTGGCTATCGAGCTTGCGCCATTCCTTGGCCAGGTTGTAGCCCGCCAACCCTGTGCCGATGATGACCAGGGGTAAAATTTCGCTCATAACGTTCTCTCTGCGTTGGTTCAGGCGTGGCGTCACCGGGCGCCCCGCTCAGATAGGTTCACGCATTATTGAATGTGTCACCGGGCCTGTCATCAACGCAGACCCGGGACGAAGACAGCAACCGGTCGGCCGCTTGGGAAGGAGCAAATCAGGCGATCTCGATCATTTCAAAATCGGATTTGCCGACGCCGCAATCCGGGCACATCCAGTCTTCTGGAACATCCTCCCAACGGGTCCCAGGCGCAATACCATCATCCGGCCAGCCTGCCGCTTCGTCATAAATGTAACCGCAGACAATACATTGCCACTTACGCATCGTTATCGTGTCCTTAAAAACTCATCAGGGCTGGTGATCAGGTGAGGCTCTGGGCATCACACGTGTCACCGGTTCTTCTCAGCCTATCGGAAACGTATTTTCTCCTCTAGTTCATCTGTCCTGCGTGTCACGCATGACCACTAGCGCACAACAGGCGCGCGCCTGTATACAAACGCTACCGGCGGATATCGTCCAGCTATTACACTGCGCGTGCTCGTCAGCTGCCGCGAGCCGCTTAACCTGTGTTGCCCTGTAAACGGTGGGTGCCAAGCGTTAGCCACCGAGACAAGAAAGCCAACAAACAGGCCCTGCCTGTCTGCACTTACCGGTAACGAACATGACCCGTCGCTTCAGTCAAACCAAACGCCGCGCTGTTGCACACGCCATTCTGGCCATGGACAACAGCTGGATTGCTCATTTCGGCAATTTGGGGCTAAGCGATCTCAGCTACTCCGACTTGTTCATCAACATGTGGCAGCGGCAGGATCAATCCCTGCGCAAAACCGATCTCTATGCGTTCATGCCCAGCATCAGCCGGCGCACCGCCGTCAAATATGTCCAGCATCTGATCGACCGGGGCTATCTGACTGAAACCAATGGCGATGTTGACCGTCGGGTGCGCTGGGTCAGCCTGACACCGGATATCGTCGACCGGCTGGAGCGTTTCTGCGATGCCGCCTGCGAGCATTTCGGCAAGCTGAACAAGGCGTAACTCTCGCCGGCACGTGCTGTCCTATTACCCTCTGCACCACAAGGAGCGCTCATGCGCTGGGGGACCTATTTTGCCGTGCTGGGCGCCATCATCAGTGTGGGTCTGGCATTGGGCATCACCATGCCACTGGTATCATTGAGGCTGGAAAACTGGGGCTACGGCCCGTTCGCCATTGGGTTCATGGCGGCCACGCCGGCCATCGGTATCATCGTGGGGGCCGGTATAACCGGGCGCCTGGCCGCTCGTATCGGTACGCCGCGGCTGATGCAGCTCTGCCTTCTGGCGGGTGCGCTGTCCGTACTGCTGCTGTCCCTCCTGCCCTATTACAGCGTCTGGGTACTGCTCCGGTTACTGCTGGGCGTTATTCTGACCATGGTCTTCGTGCTCGGTGAAAGCTGGATCAACCAGATCATCGTTGAACAGTGGCGCGGTAAACTGGTGGCGTTGTATGGCAGCGCCTATGCGCTGAGCCAGCTGACCGGCCCCCTGGTTCTGACCCTGATTGGCACTGAAGGCAACGGCGGCTTCTGGATCAGTACCGCCCTGCTCATCATGGGCTCCCTTGCGCTTGTAGGCCGCAGCGGTGCGCCCAAAGCCAGCGATCATGGCTCCATTGGCCGCGGCCTTTTGCGCTTTTGCCGGCAACTCCCCGCCATCGCCTGGGCTGTTGTGCTATTTGCCGCCTTCGAGGCCATGATGCTGACACTGCTGCCGGTGTACGCATTGAACCAGGGCTTTGACCAGCGTACCGCCCTGCTCATGGCCAGCACGGTCGTGACCGGAGACGCCCTGCTACAACTGCCGCTGGGCGCACTGGCTGACCGTGTTTCGCGCACCGGTCTGTTCAAGGCATGTGGTGTCACACTGCTGCTGACCAGCCTCGCCATGCCGCTCCTGCTGCACACCACCTACATCTGGCCGCTACTGGTGATCTTTGGTGCCAGCGCCGGTGGTATTTTCACCCTCGCCCTGATCCTGATTGGCGAGCGTTACCGGGACGCCGAGCTGGTCCAGGCCAATGCCCGTATCGCCCAGCTCTGGGGCTTCGGCTGCCTGCTCGGCCCCTTAACCACCGGAGCCGCCAGCCAATGGCTGACCGGTCATGCGATGCCCTTAGTGCTGGCCGCAGGGGCACTCGGACTGATCGCTATTACACAGCTGCGCGGCATACTGCCTGAGACTAAAAGCAAAGCCTGTTAGAGATATATGAACTGGCAGATTTTTTTTTGCGTGATTCAATTCTCAATTTTAATGATGGCCTTTTAATGCTATCTTTGCGCGCGCCAAGGTAGGCGAACGCATGTACAAGGACTTTAGCCTCTCTTTTTGTCCGTCTCCCTCTGTCTTCCTTGGCCCAACCTTTGACAGGCTGCACTCACCTGCTACCTATTCTGCCAATTCAAAAATGCTAGGGATTGAAATGAGAAAAAATGGACTCGCGTTATCTGCTGTCGCGGCTGCAGTAATTGCCCTTTCCGGTTGCCAAGCCACCGGAGAAAATTACGCTGCAAATGTTTACAAGGCTGGGCAAGTCAACGCCCGTCAAGATGCCAAGACGGTAAACATTCTGGCTGTCATGCCTGCCAAGATCGAAGTCGACAATACTCAGGCCAAGCAGGGCGCTCAGGTCCTTGGCGCTGTATTGGGTGCTCTTGCAGGCGGCGCGATCGGACATAATGTAGGTTCTCGCAGCGGCACGAACACGACAATTGGCGCTGTTGGCGGTGGTGTCGCCGGTGTTGCCACAGGTTCTCTGGTTAAAGACACGACGCTGGTAGACGGTGTTTCCATCACCTATGTAGAAGAAGGTAAGACATTCAACTCTGCCCAGGTTGGCCGCTCCTGTGAGTTCAGCCCTGGCATGGCGGTTGTAGTTTCAACTGAAATGAATGAGACCCGTATCCAGCCAAACGCTACCTGCCCTGTCGCAACAAAAGGGTAAGGTCGATGAAAAGAAGATTTGCCAGTGCCTGTCTGTTGATTCTGGCGGCACAAGCGCATGCCGCACCTAGTCTGCAGGATCAGATTTCTGCAATCCATCAGGCGGAGCTGAACCAGCAAGCTGCAGAACGTGCTGCGGCACAAGCCCGCCAAGCTGAGCTGGATCGCGCCGCACAAGCCCGCGCGGCAGAGCAGAGAAGAGCTGAACAGGCTAGAGCTGCACAAATTAAAAAGGCTGAACAGCAACGCGCAGCAGTGGCCGCCGAAGCCTACTCCGATAAAAAACGTGATCAGGCATACGAAGATGAGCTCCGTCAGCTTGAGATTGAAGAGCGCAAGCTAAAGCTTACTGCGCTCAAAGCAAAAACCAATCGCACGGACGATTACATCGACCAAGAGCTCAAGCAGAAAGCGGCGGAAACTGAGGTCATTCAATCTCAGGCCGATGCAACGCGAAACCTGTCAGAAGGCGGTAAAGACCTGCTCAAGAGCGAAGGTCAAGCTAGAGAGAAAGAGGCTTCCAGCTGGTTCAAGTAACAAAGGCTTTCAACGCCGTGTAGAGCTGAAGCCCGCTTTTCAAGAAGCGGGCTTTCTATTAGGACCTTAGCGCTCCAATGCTGACTACCGGTAAGAGCCCGAACGTAAATGCCCCACAGATTCAAGCCTTTCCCCGTCTGTTGCATCATCTTTAATGGAGTTTGGTTTTCATCCGCGGTATAGCCTGAACGGCCAAGCTTTACTCAATCTTTACTTACCTGTTCTCAGTGCAAGAGGCTCAACGAGATACCCTTAGGCGACTAGCCATGGATATTTTTGATGTTTTCAAGCGAGCCTATTACCGTCTTACGCCGTTCCGATTACCTCAGACTTGTTGTTCCGTCACTGGCTGAGTCGCTGAATTTTTGGGCGGTTGCCCTTGGCTTTACGCTCATCCGCCAGAGCAAGTCCCCCTGTGATGAAGCGCTTGCGGGCACCCAGGCGACCGCTGTTGCCGAGCTTGAAGTTCATGACTACCGTGTGCTGCTGATCGAGCAGCCTATCCCTGCGCATCAGCTACCGGAGCCTGAAATCCCTGCGGTCGTTCCCCTCCTGTTTCAGGTCCATGACCTTGAGGCGCGACTGGTGCACATTCGCAAGGCGGGGTATGAGGCGCCAGCGCCCCGTATCATTACCCAGGGTCCCCGTGAGGGCTGGCAAGTCGTGACGATCCACGGGCCCGATCGGGTTGTGGTTGAGCTGATGCAGCCCGGCTAATCCGGATCGTACCCATAAAAAAAGCCCGCCGGTTCAGGGCGGGCTTTTTGTTATCGAAGCGATCAGAACGCCGGAGCAACCGCACCGTTGTACTTGTCTTCGATGAATTTCTTGGTTTCCGGGCTGGTCAGGGCCTTGGCCAGCTTTTGCATGGCATCGCTGTCCTTGTTGTCCGGGCGGGCAACCAGCAGGTTGGCATAAGGCGATTCCTTGCCTTCCAGCAGGAGCGCATCCTTGGTCGGGTTCAGCTTGGCTTCCAGCGCATAGTTGGTGTTGATCAGCGCCAGGTCCACCTGGTTCAGCACACGCGGCAGCGTAGCGGCTTCAAGCTCCTTGAACTTCAGGTGCTTGGGATTGGTGGCGATGTCACGCGGGGTCGCCAGGATATTGGAGTTATCCTTGAGAGCGATCAGACCGGCTTTTTCCAGGAGCAGCAAGGCACGGCCACCATTGGTGGCGTCGCTAGGAATGGCAACGGTTGCGCCTTCCTTGACCTCATCCAGGCTTTTGACCTTCTGGGAGTAGATACCGAACGGCTCCACATGCACTTGAGCGACCGGCACCAGATCGGTTCCGCGGCTCTTGTTGAATTCGTCCAGGTAAGGCTTGTGCTGATAGAAGTTGGCATCCAGACGCTTCTGGGCTACCTGTAGGTTGGGCTGAACGTAGTCAGTGAAAATCTTGACGTCCAGGTCCACGCCTTCCTTCGCCAGCTGGGGCTTTACGAATTCCAGAATCTCGGCATGCGGAACAGGCGTTGCCGCCACGCTCAGCTTTTCTGCCGCATGGGCAGTGACGGCGGCAGCCAGCAGGGCAGCAGCGGCAATCAGTTTCTTCATGGTCAAACTCCTCGGCAGATTCAAAAGCATGTCAACGACACGCGGATCAGTCCAGGAGATGGGGGTTCAAGATCTACCCCTCAACCCCTCTCCTTATACCCGATCAAGTCATTACGATCAGAACGCGGGAACAACGCCACCCTGATATTTCTCCTGAATGAATTTCTTCACTTCAGGTGTGGTCAGGGCCTTGGCCAGCTTCTGGATGGCTGGATCGTTGGCTTTTTCCGCACGGGTGTACAGGTAATTGGCGTAGGGCGACTCGGCGCTTTCGATGAACAGCGCATCCTTGGTCGGCACCAGCTTGGCCTGCAGCGCATAGTTGGCGTTGATCAGCGCCAGGTCCACCTGGTTCAGTACACGCGGCAGCGTAGCGGCTTCAAGCTCCTTGAACTTCAGGTGCTTGGGGTTATCCACGATGTCGCGCTGGGTAGCAGAGATGTTGCTCGGGTCTTTCAGGGTGATCAAACCCTGCTTGGCGATCAGCAGCAGCGCGCGACCCGAGTTGGTTGGATCGTTGGGGATGGCAATGGTCGCGCCGTCTTTCAGTTCGGAAACCGACTTGATCTTCTGGGAATAGGCGCCAAACGGCTCGACGTGTACGGCTACGACCGGCACCTGATTACTGTCCTTGTTGCTCTTCTGGTAGGACTCGTAATAGGGCTTGCTCTGGAAATAGTTGGCATCGACCTGCTTCTGGTCGGTCTGGCGATCCGGCTGGATATAGTCGTTGAAGACCTTGATCTCCAGATCTACACCTTCCTTTGCCAGCTGGGGTTTGACCAGCTCAAGGATCTCCGCGTGGGGAATAGGGCTCGCTGCCACCTTCAGGGTCTCGGCATGAGCCGCTGTCACCAGACCAAAACCAAGCGCAACGGAAAGCAGGGTACGTTTCAGAGACATAGCGGATTCCTTTCGAAAATAAGAGGGAACAGCGTGTAATGCTAGTGTTTTCCGCCGGACCTTGAGGCCCGGCGGGCAACCTGTTAGCGGCGGCTGAACTTTACAACCAGACGGTCACCAACCATCTGCAGCACCTGTACCAGGATCAGCAGAAGTACGACGGTGACCACCATGACATTGGTCTGGAAGCGCTGGTATCCGAAGCGGATCGCCAGATCACCCAAACCACCGCCACCGATCACGCCCGCCATGGCCGTGTAGGACACCAGCGCAATCGCTGTAACGGTTGCAGCGGCGATCAGGCCAGGCAGGGCCTCGGGCAGCAGGGTACGGGTCACGATCTGCCAGAGGCTTGCGCCCATGGCCTGGGTTGCCTCGATGATGCCACGATCCACTTCGCGCAGCGCCGTCTCGACCAGACGTGCCAGGAAGGGCGCAGCCCCCACCACCAGCGGCGGAATAGCACCCTCGACGCCCAGCGAGGTGCCGATCAGCCATACGGTAATCGGGATCATCAGAATCAACAGGATAATGAAGGGAATCGAACGCAGGACGTTCACCAGGAACGACAGCAGGCCATACACGATGGGCTGTTCCAGCAACTGCCGCTTGCCGGTCAAAAAGAGCAGAACGCCCAGCGGCAAGCCGAGCAGTACGGTAAACAACATCGACCAGCCCAGCATTTGCAGGGTGTCGAGGGTAGCCTGCCAGATTTCAGGCCAGTCGATATCGGCAAAAAAGGCGAGAAAAGCGTCCATCAACGAATGACCTCCACGGTTACATCAGCGGCGTCGAAACGAGCCAGAGCGGCGTCCAGATCCCCTCCCACGAGGGCAATGGTCAGCTGGCCGTAGGGTTCTTCGCGAATACGGTCGATTCGACCGCCCAGAATGCTGTAATCCACGCCGGTTTCCCGGGCTACCTGACCCAGAAGAGGCGCATAGGTGGCTTCGCCACGGAAGGTCAGGCGCAAGATACGACCCTCCACATGGCTGTAGGACGACATCAGATCGCCCTCGTCCACGTGTTCGGCCTCGAACACAAAGCGCCGAGTGGTGGCATGCTTGGGATGCAGGAAGACATCCGCCACCGTGCCCTGCTCGACAACTGTGCCGGCATCGAGTACCGCCACGCGGTCACAGACGCGACGGATCACATCCATCTCATGGGTGATGAGCACAATGGTCAGACCCAGCTCACGGTTGATCTCCGCCAGCAGCTGCAGCACCTGTCCGGTGGTCTGCGGGTCGAGAGCACTGGTGGCCTCGTCGCACAACAGGATCTTTGGCCGCGTCGCCAGCGCACGGGCAATGCCGACCCGCTGTTTCTGGCCGCCCGAGAGCTGTGCCGGGTATTTGCGGGCATGGTCAGTCAGGCCAACACGGGCCAGCAATTCATCCACGCGCGCGTTGATCTCGGCGCGGGAATGTCCACCTGCCAGCTCAAGCGGCATGGCGATATTGGCCGCCACGGTCTTGGATGACAGCAGATTGAAATGCTGAAAGATCATGCCGACGCGACGGCGGAAGGCACGTAGACCGGCGCTGTCCAGCGCGGTGACGTCTTCGCCATCCACAATGATCCGGCCGCCGCTGGGTGCTTCCAGCCGGTTGATCAGGCGCAGCATGGTGCTCTTGCCGGCCCCGGAGTGGCCGATGAGGCCGAAGACTTCGCCCGCCTCGACGCGCAGGTTGGTCGACTGGAGCGCCGGCACCTGGCGACCTGAAACGAGGTAGGTCTTTTGAACGTTCTGAAATTCGATCACTTAACGCGAAACCTTGTGGGTATTGCTGTAGGCGTGGTCAGCCCTGATAAGCGGCTGTGCCTCCTGATTTATCGATATGACGCTGGCAAAGCGCCCACATAAACGCACAGTTTACCGCGGCTGTTTATATCTTCTTAATATTTGTTTTCTAAATGCAGCGGCAAAAATGGCATATGGACACGGCGGCGGACTATAACGCACCCCTGCCGCGAACACCTTACCTTGTGTCGATTCACAATCAGTCAGACGCCATATTCAGCGAAAACGCTCCCGACCTAACTCGCGCCGTCTGCCGAGCTAGAGCGTTTACGGTGTGCTCCTGCGCCCCTAGCGCGAAAAGGCCGCTCTCCACAGGCTGAACATATGCCTTACACAGGCGACTAACCCTGTATAGCCCCGATTACCGTCCTGCCGTCTCAGCAGACGCTGCGGCCTGCATGTCATATGAATGTGAAACTTTTGTTACAGCCTGGCCAGGCAGCCGGGAAGCAGTTGCGCCGGGAGGGCGCCTGAATGCTGACACTACTGAACCTTCTTTCTGCGGTGGCCCTGCTGGTATGGGGAACGCACATCGTCCGGACCGGCATCATGCGGGTCTACGGGGCGAACCTGCGTCGCGTACTCAGCCGCAGCGTACGTCACACCCCGCTAGCCTTTGCCGCTGGCATTGGGGTTACCGCACTCGTGCAAAGCAGCAATGCCACCGCGCTGCTGGCAACCTCCTTCGTAGGCCAGGGGCTTATGACCCTCAGGCCTGCCCTTGCGATCATGTTGGGCGCCGACGTAGGGACGGCACTAATGGCCCGTGTGCTCACCTTTGATCTGTCGTGGCTTTCTCCGCTGCTGATCCTGGTGGGCGTCATTCTTTTCATTGGTCACAAGCAGTCCCGTCCCGGGCAATTGGGCCGAGTGGCGATCGGGCTGGGACTGATCATTCTGGCGCTGGAGTTGATCGTAGCGGCCGCAACACCCATGACCCAGGCTGCGGGCGTCAAGGTGCTGTTCTCCTCACTGACCGGAGACGAAATGCTCGACGCCCTGACCGGGGCTCTGTTTGCCATGATCTCCTACTCCAGTCTTGCGGCTGTCCTGCTGACGGCAACGCTGGCCGGTTCAGGCGTCATTTCGCTGAAAGTGGCTCTCTGCCTGGTGGTGGGTGCCAATCTGGGCAGCGGTCTTCTGGCCATGTTGAGTGCGTCCCGCCAGACACCGGCCGGTCGACGGGTAGCCCTGGGCAGCCTGCTGTTCAAGCTGGCCGGCTGCGCGCTGGTACTGCCGTGGGTCGACACCGTGGCCGACTGGATGGACAACTGGGAACTGGCGGCCGCAGAGCTGGTGATCGGCTTCCATGTACTCTACAACCTCGTCCGCTGTGTGGTGTTCCTGCCCCTGACACGTCCGATGGCGCGCTTCTGCACACTCGTCCTGCCGGATCGGCCGCAGGCAGACATCACCATGAACCCACGTCATCTGGATACGTCCGTACTGGATACCCCCGCCCTGGCGCTTGCCAACGCCGCCCGTGAGGCGCTGCGCATGGGCGATGTGGTGGAGCATATGCTCACGGAGCTGATGGCCTTGATAAGCGGTGGCACCAAGGCCCAGGGACGGGAAGTCCGCCGCCTGGATGATGATGTTGATGCGCTCTACACCGCCATCAAGCTCTATCTGGCCCGTATTCCGCGAGAAGATCTGGGGGATCGGGACAGCCGTCGCTGGGCGCAGATCATCGAACTGGCCATCAACCTTGAGCAGGCCGGAGATATCATCGAGCGCATGGCCAGTGATTTGGAAAACAAGAAAATCTCGGCCAATCGCTCCTTTTCCGAGCAAGGCCTTGAAGAACTCGCCGCATTGCACGGCCACCTGATGGCCAACCTGAGGCTATGCCTGTCAGTCTTTCTGTCTGGCGATGCCGACTCGGCCCGTCGCCTGCGGCGTGCCAAGCAGCGCTTTCGCGTCCTAGAGCGGCGGTACGCCCACGCCCATGTGGAGCGCCTGCACCATCAGGTCGTACAAAGCATCGAGACCAGCTCGCTACACCTTGGCCTGCTGTCAGACATGAAGCGTCTCAATTCGCTGTTCTGCAGTATCGCCTATGGCGTCCTGGAGCAGGCGGAATCCGGATATGAGACCGAGCACGCAGCTTCAATGGAAACCCCACCCGACCTTCATGAGTCGTAGCCTTCGAAACGCACACCGTGGCGCGAGATAGCGCTACTCTACTCACCTTATCCGGCAGGTCTTGTCATGTCCTGCCGGAACCGATTGACGCGGCCAAACCGAACAGGCCCAGCGCTCACTGATAATAACGACCAAGGAATTATTGATGACCCAAGCCGCTCCCCTCGTTGAACAGATCCAGAAGGGCGAATTGCCCTGCTGGCGTATCCGTATCGGCCGTGCCGAAGCCGTGATTGCCTGCCAGGGCGCCCATATCCTCAGCTTCGGCCTTGATGGCGAGCAGCCGATCATCTGGGATAATCCGGATGCCGAATTCATTCATGGCCAACCCATTCGTGGCGGCGTACCGGTCTGCTGGCCCTGGTTTGGCGATATCAAGCGCAACCCGCCGGCCGTTCAGCACATGCTGACCGAGGTAGAAGGCGCTCCGCAGCATGGCCTCGTTCGTCAGGCCGGGTGGGCAACCGGTGACATGGATGTGGATGTGGATCGCGTCCGCCTGGACTTCCACTACCAGACCTCTGCCGCCCACATGCCTGGCTGGCCCCATGCCGCCGACTTGACCCTGTCGGTTGAGGTAAGCGATCGTCTCACCATGACGCTTACCACCCGCAACATTGGTGATCAGACGCTGACCCTGAGTCAGGCCCTGCATACCTACTTTGCCGTGAGCGACTCCCGTCAGGTCGGTATCGAGGGCTTTACCCACGCTGACTACTACGATTGCCTCGACGGCTGGGAGCGCAAGCGCCAGAACGGCGAGCCGGTCATCGACCAGGAAGTGGACCGCGTCTATCAGGGTCTGCCCTCCCGCCTGGGAATTCGTGACCCTCAGTGGAATCGCCGTATTTTCATCGAGACCAAGAACACCTCGTCTGCTGTGCTATGGAACCCCTGGATCGAAAAATCCAAGCGTCTGACACCGTTCGCCGATGATGCCTGGCAGCGCATGCTGTGCATCGAGACCGCCCGTGTCATGGACGATGTGATGGTGCTGGCTCCCGGCGAGACCGGTCAGATCAGCGCCACGCTCTGGAGCGAACCGCTCTAATCGTCTTGTTCTGCCTGCCGCTCCGCCAGGGCTTTCAACCGAGCCTGGCGGTCGGCGGCTGGTAACGCTGCCAACGCCCGGACACGTGCATAAAAGGCTGGCCAGTTTCCGGGATGCTCGGCATACAAGGCAGCAAAGGCCGGCACCCACTGCTCATATAGCCCGAACGGCAAGAGCTTTGCGTTATTTAGCGGACCCGCCATCCAGGCATCAAAGCGGTGATCGCCTCGCCACTGTGTATCCCTCAGCTCTGCGTAGTCACGCCGCATCGTCTCAAATACCTTGCCCTTTGCTTGTCGCATCGCCTCGACTGCAAGCGGCTGAGCATAAAGCGACTCAAGCTGCTTACGTGTATCCAGTATCAGCCCTACGAATTGCCGGTACTGTTGTTCGCGGAGCGGATCAGGTGGCGGTAACCCTTGAGCCGCACACCACTGGCGAAGCCCTTCCTGCTGGACGAAGTTGGCATAGGACTCATTAAAGGTCGTGTCGTCCTGCACATAGAGGTTCTGATGGGCCAGCTCGTGGAAGATCGTTGCAATCAACTGATCGTCATCCCAACGCAGCATGCTGCTGAGCAGCGGGTCATCGAACCATCCCAGCGTCGAATACGCTGGCACACCTGCCACATAGGTATCCCACCCCTTGGCCTTGAGCGGCTCTGCCGCCTTTTGCGCTGCCTCTTCATGGTAGTAACCGCGATATGCCACGCAACCGGCAATGGGAAAGCAATGCGTCAGGGGCGAGAGTGAGAACTCCGGTGCTGCAAAGACATTCCAGACAACGTAGGGCCGGTCCAGCTTTACGAACAGACGATAGCTGCGGTTATCCGGCAAGCCCAATTGCCGACTGGCGAACTCACGGGCGCGCAGGGCCAGCTCAAGGCGACGCCTCAGGGCCGGATCGGTAGAAGGATCATCAATGACCTGGGTGATGGGTGTGCGCTGCCATAACAGGGCCGCCTGCCCCTTTGCCATCTGCCCGTAATATCCGACAGACGAGCAGCCGCACAGCCAAAGGGCCGCGATAAATGGAACCCATCTCAAGCTTTTAAGGTCGACTTGGGCTAACCAGAGACGGGACATGGTAAATAACCTGGAGCGCCGGTATGAGGAGGCGACACTCTAGTATGAGTATCGGCCCCATGGAAACCGGCACTGAGGAAGGAAGCCGAGAATCCTGCCCCGTTGCATTACCTTTGTCTGGAGCTCATTCATGCGTCGTATTCTCCTGTTGTGCCCTGCCCTGGCACTGACTGCCTGTTCCCTGATGCCGCTGCCCAAGCCGGACCCTTCCCAGGCCTGGATCGACCTCAAGACCGAAAAACCGGATCTGCTCCAAGCCCAGCAAGCCGATCGCCAGACCCTTGAGGACGACCGTTACTTCCAGGTGCAACCCGGTAGCCATGATCTTCAGGTGCGCTACCAGTTCAAGGTCGATCCGGCCAATATCGGCCCCAGTGCCACGCCCCTGGTCCGCACTTGCCTGCTCAATGTCCATTACAAGGATTTCTCGGCGGGCGAACGCTATCGGCTACAAGCTGAGCAAGCCGGGTTCCGCGCCTGGGCCAAGCTGTATGATGCCAGTCAGCAAGAAGTCGCACGGGGTGGAGAAAGTCGCTGCGGCGATGTCTAATCGATACTCTTAGACTCGCTCGGGCTAAAGGCCATGAAAAAGCACCTGTTGTTCGCCGCCGTACTGCTGGCAGGCTGCGCCAGCCCTCTTCCGCCCAAAGACCCCAACATGGCCTGGGTGGATCTGCACATGCAGATGGCCTCGGTAGGCAACGTGCTGATGGCGGATCGTCTGGATGGCAAGCGGCTCGACGATGGACGCTATTTCCAGGTCTCGCCCGGCGCGCATGAGCTACAGGTTCGCTATCAGTTCGAGCTGGGTGGCATGGTTCCGGGCGGCGGCATGATGGGCTTTGGCTACGAGCCGGTGGAGATCAACTGTTACATGATCGTCCAGTACGGTGATTTCAAGGCAGGCGAACGCTACCGCATCGAGGCATCAGCCTACATGGACCAGCCCCGGCTGGAGCTGCACGATAGCCGGGGGCAGTCGGTTGGAACGGTTCGTCAGCGTCAGTGCATCCCGCTCTAGCCGTCGTTACGCTGGTAAATGATCTTCTTGGTGCCGTTTTCACAGCTGCCCACTACCATGTTGGGATCGGTGACGTCTGCGTTCGGTACGATTTCCAGCGTGTACGAGCTGACTCCGGCAGCCTGGATCTTTACCTCGATCTCAGATTTGAGCTGATCGCATGGTAACGGTGCCGCCCAGAGCGGGGCTGTAAACAGGCTGGCTGCAACGAACAATCCAAGCGTTTTCATGGTTTCACTCCTTGAGCGGGAAATGCCCTTCTTGGTTTTTGACTAGGGCCGTCACATTGAGTTTCTAGTACCCGATCACGGAAAGGCAACACGCGGGGAACCAGCCTACCGGGGACTCTTCCAATAAGGTGCAAATTTTCCCTTAAAGGTAGCCCAATGCTGGATTGGTTACGCGAGTACCGTGACGTCCTGACGCTGTTCATCTCCGGTTGCACGTTGCTGGTATGGATCTTTTATGCGCAGCTGCTGCTGAGCGGCTTCAAGCGCCAGCGTCAACCGCGGCTCATTATCAACCGCGGCGCAGGCAAGGGAGTAGGCGCCCTGTGTCTGCTTTCCAACATGAGCGCCGAGCCGATCTTCATTAACCAGCTGATCGTGCACCTGCACACCTCGCGCGGTACGCTCAAGGCGGATGTGACCGATGTTCGCGAGAGCAGCGAGGATGATTTCGATCAGGATGCCGAGCTGTATAAAGCCACCCGCCAGGGACCGCTGAAAACGGGTGACTTTACGCACATTGGCACCTTTCAACGATTGATCTCCCGGGTAGCCGCTGCACACGATCTGGAACTCAATGGCATGCACCCGCCGGAAGGCTGGGTCTTTGATGGTCTGGAAATCCACGTGATCGCATTTTATGGCTCCGACAGGCACCCCATCGGTGTACGCCGCCGCTTCCGCCTGGGTCAGTACAAAGGGCATTACTGTTCACTGATTGCCGAAAGCCGGCAGACAGAACAGTTCACGACCCGTCGCCAGCGCCGCATCGTTCGCAAGCACTGGATGGCGGAATTCGAAAATTGATGACTCAGCCGAAAAACCAATAGCAGACCAGGATGGACGCCAGCACCCCGGCGCCATCGGCCAACAGTGCGCATCCGACAGCATGGCGAGCCCGCTGGATTCCTACCGAACCGAAGTAGACAGCCAGCACATAAAAGGTCGTCTCGGTACTGCCCTGGACAGTGGCCGCAATCAGGGCTGGAAAACTGTCCACGCCTTTGGCCTGCATCGTCTCGATCAGCATGGCGCGGGCGGCGCTGCCCGAAAACGGCTTGACCAGTGCTGTAGGCAGCGCATCGACGAAGCGGGTATCCCAACCCAGCCAGCCCACGGCATGGCGAACACCGTCAAGAATGATTTCCAGTGCGCCTGATGCCCGTAACACGCCCACCGCGCACAACATGGCAACCAGATAGGGCAACAGGTTCTTGGCAACCTCGAACCCTTCTTTTGCACCCTCGACAAAGGTTTCGTAAACCGGCACCCGCTTGAGCGCGCCAAAGATCAGGAACATCAGGATCAGGCCGAACAGCACCAGATTACCCAATAGCGACGACAATGCCGCCAGGGCCGTTGCCGACAAGGTGACCAGAATGCTCATGAAGCCGCCCAAAAGCAGTGCGCCGCCACCCAGCCACGCCAGGACGACCGGATCCCACAGCTTGAGCCGTTGCATGAATGAAACGGATAGCAGCCCGACCAGCGAGGAGACACTGGTCGCCAGCAGGATAGGCAGAAAGACCAGGGTTGGATCAGGCGCACCCTGTTGGGCGCGATACATGAAGATAGTGACGGGCAGTAATGTCAGGGAGGACGCATTGAGCACCAGAAATAGAATCTGTGCATTACTGGCCGTTTCCGGCTTGGGGTTCAGGTCCTGTAAAGCCCGCATGGCCTTGAGGCCAATGGGCGTAGCCGCATTATCGAGCCCCAGGCCGTTAGCTGCAAAGTTGAGCGTGATCAGCCCCAGCGCCGGGTGGCCGGCAGGTACTTCCGGCATCAAACGGCGGAACAGCGGCCCAAGGACATAAGCCAGCTTTTCGACCAGCCCGGCCTTCTCGGCAATACGCAGGATACCCAGCCAGAGCGTCAGTGTGCCGAATAACAGGATCATCACCTCTACCGACAGCTTGGCCATGGCAAACAGGCTCTCGACCATGGCTGCAAACACGCCTGCATCGTCTCCGATCAACCATCGTCCCAGCGCACTGATCGCCGCCACGATGAAAAAGCCCAGCCATAACCCGTTCAGCATGATGCATCTCCCCGAAACCAGCCGGGGATGATACGAGGGTTGACTCCCGATGGCGAAGGTCGAGCAGCCCTGCGCCTGTAAAAAGTCGAACGCGTCGATAGGTATCAATCAGAATTGAGATGGTTCAGGAAGAGAAACCTGCCGACGATTCCTGACCGCTGTTGTCCTTTCTTAAGCCATCAAAAGGCCGTCACTCGGCCCTCTGTTTTAACCAAGGAGACGACATGAAGAAAGTTCTGGTTCTGTACTATTCCATGTATGGACATATCGAGCGCCTGGCTGAAGCCATGGCAGAAGGTGCGCGACGTGTACCGGGCGTTGAAGTGACGATCAAGCGCGTCCCCGAAACCATGCCTGAAGACGTGGCCCGCAATGCTGGCGCCAAGCTTGATCAGGCAGCGCCAGTCGCCACGCCTCAAGAGCTGGCTGACTACGATGCAATCATCTTTGGAACACCAACCCGTTTCGGCAACATGGCGGGCCAGATGCGCACCTTCCTCGATCAGACGGGCGGTCTGTGGGTCAAGGGTGCATTGGTGGGCAAGCTGGGCAGTGTGTTCGTTTCGACGGGAACCGGGGGCGGTAGTGAGACTACCATTACGTCCTTCTGGAACACGCTGGCGCACCATGGCATGTTGATTGTCGGTATGCCTTATACCGACCCCATGCTGGCGGATATTACTGAAGTGAGGGGAGGCTCGCCTTACGGCGCAGCCACGCTGGCAGGAGCCGATGGCTCTCGATTGCCCAGCGCCAAGGAACTACAACTGGCGAGCCATCAGGGCGAGCATGTCGCCAAACTGGCGGTAAAAATGCAGTAACCCAAAATTATGCCCCCCAGGCGTTTTAGTCCTCAAGACCCACGGTCGAGGCCCAAAACGTCTGGGGGATATATCGTCCAGCCTGGCTCGTTTCAACGAAGGTACTCCCTGTACCCTGAGGATGCTCCTCTTACCGCAAAGCACCCAAGCCCCTTGGCCTAAACGCCCCGACAAGTCGGGGCGTGTGTTCGGTCAGGTCATTAAACCGGCCTACGGCTACGATTTGATGACAATCGCAGGCCCCGTGTCAGGGTCGGCGGCGACCGAAGAAGAAGGACACCACAAACAGGATCAGGAACAGAACGAACAGGATCTTGGCAATACCTGCTGCTGTACCGGCGATGCCGCCGAAGCCCAAAACACCTGCAATGATAGCGATGATTAGAAACGTGATAGCCCAGCTCAGCATGATGATTCTCCTCGTCTTACTTTTCTCTGGTTTCTAGTTTGGATTTCTAGTTGATTATCGAGACACACTTACTTTCTCAGGCCAGGCCGACTGTCTTATCCGAGACTCTCTGGCACCGCTTTCCGAGAAAGATAGGCTCCTCGGTATGGATACTTCTAAATCGCGTGTGTTCCGGCTATCCGTCTGTTTTAACGCACGGCCGATCAAAATCATGCTGGCTACAAGGCCCAATAGAACTATCGCGCTGGCGAAGGTCAAAGCGAAGGTTGTGTAGGTCCCGGACATCGCAAGCGTCTCCTTAGAAAACCCAGCGAGTCTGACGGGGGAAACGGTCAACAGTAGATTGAGCCGGAATAGCTTTTTGCTGCTCGACGCTTATATGGCTTGCCAGAGGCTTGGCCGCCGGTGCCTTCACTTCAATGTGAGGTACGGCTTGCGGAGCAGCAACAGGAGTAGAGGTATGGCCAGTGGTGAACAGCACTGCTGCTACACCTGCGAAGAATGCCGAACAGATCATATTGTTACGTGCAATCTGGCTGACCATGGGTTTACTCCTTCAACTGTTATTGGCCGTTTCAGGCTCTATGCAAGAGATATTGCAGACGGCATGCCAAGTTTTTGAATAAAAAAAATCCTTTAAAATCAATAAGTTAAAAATTAGATCCGCTTTCTGCCGCTTGCATACTGCAAGATGCAGGGTTTCAAGCATTGCGTTTTGCATGATGCCTATAGAGAAAAACTGACCGTCCTGGCGAACTTCTCAAGCCAAACGGCCTCTACTTGTGTTGCCTTCCTTAAAGGAAAAGGCGAAACCTCAGCGTCAGTGCCTCGTTGTCTGTACCGAATTCCTGGCCGGATCGGTAGTAAGGCTGGTGTTTTTCGAGGCTTCCCTGCAATTTGCATGGCCCCTCCTCCATCTGCCCCTGTCAGCGCGTCATGACATCTCATCAAAAGACTTGCATCGTTTGTCGTGCATATTGCAACTTGCACGACTTACAACTGACTAAGGCACAGACCTCCCGCCCCCTTCTGTTTATATAGGTGCGGGATGTACCTACGGAGAACATTCCATGGATCAACCGAGCGGAAGGATTCTTCTCGTCGATGTCGAGGCAGCGATCCTGCGTACTTTCCGTTTCTGCCTTGAAGATGCTGGTTATAGTGTCGCTACGGCCAACTCGGCCGCTCAGGCCGAAGCCCTGCTGCTGCGGCAGGTATACGACCTTTGTTTTCTCGACCTACGCCTGGGCGAGGACAACGGTCTGGATGTATTGCAACAGATGCGTATCCAGGCACCCTGGATGCGGGTAGTCATCGTTACCGCCCATTCGGCGGTGGATACAGCGGTCGATGCCATGCAGGCTGGTGCTGCCGATTACCTGGTTAAACCTTGCAGCCCTGATCAGCTGCGCATGGCCGCGGCCAAGCAGCTGGAGTTTCGCCAGCTGTCCGCTCGCCTTGAAGCGCTCGAAGGTGAAGTACGCAAGTCCAGCCTGGGTCTGGAATCTCGTAGTCCGGCCATGATGTCGATACTGGAAACGGCCCGACAGGTCGCTACGACCGACGCCAATATTCTTATTCTGGGCGAATCCGGTTCCGGCAAGGGTGAGCTGGCCCGCTCCATCCATGCCTGGAGCCGCCGCGCCAAGAAAACCTTTGTCACCATCAATTGCCCGTCCCTGTCCGCCGACCTGATGGAAAGCGAGTTGTTTGGCCACACCCGCGGCGCGTTTACCGGAGCCAGTGAAAGCACCCTGGGTCGCGTCAGCCAAGCCGATGGCGGTACTCTGTTTCTCGACGAAATCGGTGATTTCCCGCTTGCCCTGCAACCCAAGCTGCTGCGCTTCATCCAGGATAAGGAATATGAGCGGGTGGGCGATCCGGTCACGCGCCGTGCGGATGTACGCATTCTTGCCGCGACTAACCGCAACCTCGAGCAGATGGTGGCCGAAGGTGAGTTCCGCGAAGACCTGCTCTACCGCCTGAACGTCATCGTGCTGACCCTGCCGCCGCTTCGCGAGCGTAAGGAAGACATCATTGATCTGGCCGAGCGTTTCCTGGCGCGCTTCGTCAAGGACTATGGCCGTCCGGCCCATGGATTCAGTGAGGAAGCCAAGGAAGCGCTGCGCAAGTATGACTGGCCCGGCAACGTCCGCGAGCTGCGCAACGTAATCGAGCGCGCCAGCATTATCTGCAGCAAGGATCTGGTGGACGTTACCAACCTTGGCCTGACCGAACAGCCCAGCTCCGCCAGTAGCGCTCCGCGTGTGGGTGAGACCATGAGCCTGGAAGCGCTCGAGAAGGCGCATATTGCGGCGGTCATGGCGACAAGCGAGACGTTGGATCAGGCCGCCAAAATTCTCGGCATCGACTCGTCGACGCTCTACCGTAAACGCAAGCAGTACGGGCTATGAAGCTTCCGATAAAACTTAGGACACGCCTGTTCCTGAGCATTTCCGCGCTCATTACCGTTGCGCTGCTCGGACTCATTATCGGGTTGGTCAGTGTCCTGCAGTTCTCCAATAGCCAGGAGAGTTACAACAAGCACACGCTGCTGTTCATCAACGCCTCACTGGGCATGCGGCAGGAGCTGAGCAACGAGCTGTACTCGCTCATGGATGGGGCGCCGGACGCTAATCAGCTTCGCAATCATGATCAGGAGTTTCGCAACTACCTGGCCACGACCCAGAGCCTGGTCAGCCATCCGGACGATATCCAGCAGCTGAGTCAGCTCGAGAGCAAGTACAACCAGTACTACAAGATGCTGGGCAATCCACCGGATGGATACTCTGCGCTCAGGGAAAACAAGGTTTTTCTGGACCTGGTCAACAGCCTGCGCAATCAGGTGTATGACCTGCAGACCAGCTTTATCAGCGACATGGACAGTACCCAGCAACACGCCCATAACCGGGCCACGCTGATTGCCGTCCTGCTGGGGCTCGTCGGGCTGGCTATCCTGGGGATTGGATTTGCAACGGCCAACACCATTGCACGTCGCTTTGGCGGTCCCATCGACTCGCTGGCCAAGGCAGCCGACCAGATCAGCCAAGGGCATTTCGACATTACCCTGCCGACCTCCAAGGTAACCGAGCTGGCCTTGCTGAGTCGCCGCTTCGGTTCCATGGCGGAGTCCCTGCGCCAGCTGAGCCAGACCAACATCGAGGCCCTGGTGGCCGGGCAACGTCGTCTGCAAGCGGTGCTGGACAGTATCGATTACGGCCTGATCATCCTGGACTACCTTGGGCATATCGAACATGCCAACCCGGTGGCGAACCGTCAGCTAGGCTGGGATGACGAGCGTCAGGGTCAGCTCCTGGGCGCGGCCCTGCAACGCCCGGATATTGACGAAGCCGTCCAGCGTGTCCTGTCCGGCAAGACGCTGGAAGCCGTCCCGGAAGATCTGCAGATCGATATTGCGGGTGAGACACGCCTACTTGCCTGGACAGTCACGCCGGTCAACCATGCCGACGGCCGCAGTGTTGGTGCCTTGATGGTCCTGCGTGATGTGACCGAGCAGCGTGCCTTCGACCGGGTCCGCAACGAGTTCGTCCTGCGAGCCTCCCATGAGCTACGGACGCCGGTAACCGGCATGCACATGGCCTTTGCCCTGTTGCAGGAGCGCCTGAAGTTTCCCGAAGACTCGCGCGAGGCTTACCTGCTGCAGACAGTGGATGAAGAAACCCATCGCCTGGTCCGCCTGATCAACGACCTGCTGGACTTCTCACGCTACCAGAGCGGCCTGCAACGTCCCGAGAAGGTCCCGAGTGAAGTCAGCGAGCTGCTCGATCAGGCCCGCGCAAGGCATGCCGATGCCGCTCGGGACAAGTCGGTCGAGCTGGTGGTGGAATTGCTGCACACCCCGCTTCCCCGCGTCACGCTGGACCCGGCACAAATGGGCCGGGTGCTGGACAACCTCATCAGCAATGCCCTTCGCCATACCCCTGCGGGCGGCCGCGTTTCGCTTCAGGCCATGCGTCAGAACGATCGCCTGCTCATGGCTGTACAGGACAACGGTGAAGGGATCGCCTATGCCCAACAAGGCCGGGTATTCGAGCCGTTTGTGCAGATTGGTTCCAAGAAAGGCGGTGCCGGTCTTGGCCTTGCGCTCTGCAAGGAGATCATTCAGCTCCATGGCGGGCGTATTGGCGTCGTCTCGCGACCGGGCCAGGGTACGCAATTCTTCATGACCCTGCCGACCTGAACGCAAAAGCCGCCCACCGGGCGGCTTTTTTCATGCCTTGTCTTCCTTAGGCACGTGCCAGTTGATCCAGGCCGCCAGCAGACCCAATGCCGAAGCCAGGGCCAATCCCAGACGAGGCGCTCCCTCCGGCCACAGATGCAGCAAGATGGCCAGCGCGGCGGCGCCCAGGGCCATGCCGGTTTGCCGTGCAGTCGCCTGCATGCCTCCTGTCGCTCCGGTCCGGGAAGACGGCGTGGACGTCAGCATGACCCGGTTGTTGGGCACCTGAAAAAAGCCGAAGCCCAGCCCGCCGATGATCATGAAAGCCACCAGTGGGCCTTGCCCTTGTGCCAGCGGCCAGACCGCGGTAATTCCCAATCCCAGGGCGATACCCAATCCACCCAGCATGCACAGTGTCTGGGGGCGGTAACGATCCGCCAGACGCCCGGCGACCTGAGCGGCCACGGCCACCGTCAGCGGCCAGGACAGCATCAGCAAGGCTACGTGTACCGGTGTGAGCCCCAGTTGATGCTGCAGGTAAAACGGAATAGCCAGAAAGCACAGCATTTGTGCAGCGAACGAGCAGATAGATGCCATGATCGCATGGCGGAACGCTGAGTGTTCAAGCAGATCCACCGGCAGCAGCGGCGCCGTCTGACCCCGTTCACGACGTAACAACCCCCACAGGCAGCCGACCGCCAAGAGCAATAGCGCAGCACCTTGCAGGGGCTCTACTGCCAGTCGCTCAAGCCCACCGATGGCACCGCAGAACAAGCCGACATTGAGCAGTGCGCTGAGTGGATCGATACGGCGCTGCGCCCGTGGGTTATCCGGCAAGGCCTTGAGCAGCATCAGGACAGCCAGTCCTATGGGCAGGTTGATTGCAAACAGCCAGGGCCATCCACCCAAGGCCAGGATGCCGGCGCCCAGGCTGGGTGCCAGGGCTGATCCCAGGGCAACGCAAAGTGCATTGATACCGATGCCCCGTCCCAGCAGATGCCTGGGATAGGTCAGCTTTACGATGCCAGCGCTGACACACATGATGGCAGCAGCCCCAATGCCCTGAAGTGCTCGCGCCAGCACCAGCCAGAAGAGATCCGGCGCCAGGGCACACCCGAGCGACGCCAGGCTGAACAGACAGACCCCGGCGCCGAATACACGGCGCAGACTGATGCGCTCAGACAACGCTGCCAAGGGCAGCAGCAGGGCCACCAGCGCCAGCTGATAGGCACTGACGATCCAGACTGACTGCGCGGCGGAAACATCAAGTGCCTGGGCAATGGTAGGCAGCGCCAGATTGGCAATGCCCGAATCCAGAACTGTCATGCTGATGGCCGCCAGCAGCGCCGCAATGGCCTGATAGCGCCGGGGCGTTGGCAGGCCATCACTGCCCGCAGGAGCTGAGGAAGAGGTGGTTGTGTTCAATCTTCAAGCTTCACGTGCTGATCGCTTTCGCCGCGTTTCCAGTAGCCGGCTGCCTTGACCCATTCGCGAGGCAGTCCGTGCTGTTCGATCATCACCTGCCGAGCGGCGCGGGCAGCACCGGCTTCACTGGCGATCCAGGCGTAGCCTTCACCTGCGGGCAGTTGCAATCGCGCCAGCGAGTCCGCCAGCGAATCACTCGTCGTCTCGCGGTAGACCCAGATCAGCGTCACGGCCGCCTGACTCGGCAAGGGGATTTCGCCGCCTGGTCGGGCTACCTCTACCAGCGCAATAGCTGTCTTGTCGGCGGGCAGCTCCTCAAGACGGCGTGCCATGGCCGGCAGGGCCGTTTCGTCACCAGCCAGCAGATACCAGTCAAAGTCGCTGGGCGGAAGCATCGAGCCTCTGGGACCGCCAATCACGATCTCATCGCCCGGCTGGGCCTGGGCAGCCCACGCGGTGACTACACCTGTTTCGTGCAGGTAAAAGTCGATGTCGAGTTCACCGGTAGCAGAGTCATAGCGGCGCGGCGTGTAATGGCGGCCCACAAGTCTATCCAGCGGAACGCTGCGGATAGGCGCCCCATCGGCTGGGAGAAACAGTTTGATATGGTCATCGAAGGCCGGGCTGTTGAAATCCGCGAGATCCGGGCCGCCAAAGGTCAGGCGCAGCATATCGCCACCCAGGCTTTCACGGCGGACGACCTGGGCCCAGCGACGTTTGAGTTCATGGCGGACGCGCTGAAAAACGTGACGTGTACTGGAATCTGCCGTGCGGCTATGAAATGATGCAGTCATTAAAGAGGACCCATTCATTGAGGTTCCTCACTATATTCAAGATAAGTGATGCACCATGTCAACCATTTTTGAAATTGCCGAAGCCCTGCACGACATCAAGCGCAGCATGCGTCAGCATCTGGATAGCGCGCTGCAAGCCTCGGGGCTCTCGTTTGCCCGTTATAAGGTCATGAGCCTTCTGGATAAGCTAGGCCCCTGTCGCCCCGGTGTGCTTGCGGAACATTTGAAGCACGCGCCCCGCACCCTGACAGATGCCATTGATGCACTGGAACGTGACGGACTGGTTCGCCGTGAGCCCCACCCGGATGACCGCCGGGCGGTCCTGGTGTACCTGACTGATGCCGGCCGGCATGCGCTTACGCTCGCGCAGGCACCCCGTCGGCAGGCGTTGGAGGCTGTCTTTGCACCGCTTGAAGCCGATGAGCAGGCGCAGCTGCTGCGCCTGCTCGGCAAGGTTCGTGACGCGAACCCGAAGGGAGGTTAGCGGCCCGTTGGCAGGCTGAGCAGCAAGGCTGCCGTCTGCAGATCCGGCTCACCGTCGAATCGACCTGGGCGGTACTTCATCTGGAAGGCCGCAATCACATCGCGGGTCGCCTTATCCAGCAGGCCGGTCTGCGGTACGGCATAACCAACACGGGCCAGCTGCTGCTGGAACCACGCAGGCGGAGGGAGAACGCCACCCAGGCTGGCCTGCCGCTGTGCGACCGTGGCCGAGGTTGGCCAGTTGATGATACCGGCAGCGGCCAGACGCGCCCAAGGGAACATCGGGCCCGGGTCCTGCTTGCGGGACGGTGCGATGTCGCTGTGGCCAATCACGGCATTCGGCCCCAGGCGGTGACGCTGCTGGATATCCTTGAGTAGCGGGATAAGCGCCTTGATCTGCTCTTCCGTGAAGGGATACCACTGACGTCCTGTGGGCGTGTCACGGAAGCCCAGGTTTACCATCTCGATCCCGATGGACGTCGCGTTGAGCCAGGTCCGCCCTTCCCACTCGCTCTCCCCGGCGTGCCAGGCACGGCGATTTTCGTCGACCAACCGGTAGATCGTGCCGTCCCGGTCAATCATGTAGTGGGCGCTTACACCGCCATGGGTCAGCATGGCCAGGGAGCGTTGCGAGTCCGATGCGGTGTAGTGCAGCACGATGTACTGCACACGGCTATCCTGATCCTTGGCCGTGTGGTCCGTATTGATGCGAAGCCCGCCGGCACAACCGGCGAGCAAGGTGCTGAAGAGCAATAACAAGGGCAGTAGCAGACGCATGACGCAAGAACCTCGGACAACTTTTGTAGGGTATGGCAGGCCGTCAGGCCAGCTCGATTCGGTTCCGCCCTCCGCGCTTGGCGCGGTAAAGCGCCTGATCCGCACGTTCGAAAGCCTGCTTGCTGCCTTCGCCTGTCTGGAACGCCGTGAGGCCGGCCGAGCAGGTTATGGTGACGCGCTCGCCCTTGAAATGAAATGGGCAGGCTTCAATGGCTGCACGTAACGCCTGAATCAGGGGCTCGCCCTCCTCCATGGACGTGTTAGGCAACAGGACGACAAATTCCTCTCCACCGAAGCGCGCAATAAAGTCGGTCCGCCGTAGCTTCTTGCTCAACTGGGTACCGATGATCTTGAGCACCTTGTCTCCCGCCAGATGGCCGAAATCATCGTTGACCCGCTTGAAGTGATCCACGTCGATCACTGCCAGCAGCAGACTGCTATGGTAACGCTGCCAAAGCGAGACTTCGGCATCCAGGCGCTCGGTCCAGGCCGCACGGTTAGGCAGGCCGGTCAGCGGATCGGTCAGAGCTTTCTTGCGCTGCTCTTCGACGTGGGAGCGATAGTCGTTGGCCTCCTGCTCCATGCTGACCACACGCTCCGAAAGCGTTTTCAGCCGCTCGGCCATTTCCAGCTCGCGCGCCTCACGCTGTTGCTGATACTGCTCCATGTGAGTCAGCATGCCATCCAGGCGGCTTTCCAGCGCCTTTTTCACATTATCCGGCTCAGCGGCTTCCTGCACATGAGTCTGCAGGTCGCTGACCTGCTCACGGAGCTCTTCGCTGAAGGAGCGCTCTTGCTCACGAGCCTCGTCATGGCCTTCGTTGACCTGTTGCAGGTGATTCTGGAAGCTGTCCAGGCGCTGATTGAGCTGCTTGAGATAGCCCTCGAACTCGCGATGGCCTTGGTCGTTGAGTGAAAGCACCAGGCCCGACAGGTCATCCAGCAACGGCACCAGCTCATACCAGTTCAACCGTCCGAACATGCGCTGTCGCAAGGCTTCAGCCTGCGGTTTGTGGCTATCCGGCAGCTGCAGCTCGTCCAATAGATGAATCAGCGTCGCCTCGATATGCGGAGCGATAGCGCTGTATCCAGGCTCTGGCGGTGGTGGCAGATCAAAATGGGACTCGTCTGACGTAACTTCAGCCGTAGCCATTTTAGACTGCTCGGCCTCAGTACTTTCCATGACTTGAGACGGCTCTTCTACTGCGGCTTCTAGCTCGGCGGGCTTCTCGTCTTCGACAGTAGCGGTTTCAATAGCAGTTTCTGTAGGCTCAGCGACCTCAAGCTTATCGGCCTCAGCCTCAACGGGTGTGCTGGCTGGCGTCTCGCTGGGTACATCCGGTGCGATGGCAGCAATCGGCTCAGCCTGAGCAATAGGCTTGGCAAGCGGTTCCTGCTCGCCCGCAGAGCTGGCTCCCTCGATCGGCACAGTGATAGGCGAGGGCTGAGGCGTCTCTGCTACGGGCAGTACGACTTGCTCAGGCGTAGCGGGCTCCGCAACCACTGGCAGGTCGGCAGCGTTCGAAGCCGGCTCGTCCTCCAGGTCGTCTTCGTCATCCGCCTCGTCATGCGGGGCTGGTACGGGTTTGGCAACAACAGGCGCCTCCTCCTTTCCCTTACCCAGCAGCCGCTCCAGAAAACCAGGCTTATGGGGCTGGGCATTGGCCTGAGCTTCCAGGGCCTGACGCTGCAGTCGGCTCAACTCGATCACCAGTTTGGGGAAATCACCTGGCTGCTCGGCTGAATTGGCCGCCTTCTTGGCAAAGCGCTTCAGCGACTTGCGGATATCCCGAGGCAGCGGTAGCGCCATCAGCATATGAGACAGGTCCGCAAAGGCCTTGGCCGCATGCTCGGCGCGCTCGCTACGGCGACGCTCCGACTCGAGTACAGTTTTCTCCAGACGCGGAATCATGCGCGAGAGCTCGTCGTCCATGTTCTCGTGGCGCAGGATATTGCGCAGATCATGGAGACACTCATCCACAGCCTTGTCGTTGCCTTCGGCTGCGATACTGGTGCGGGTCAAGCCGCGGCGTACCAGGTCAAGACGCGCTTCCCAGCGCGCCTCCACTTCCTCCTGGCGCTCGACGACCTCCAGGTACTTGTTTTTCCAGCGTTCGAGATCGTCCTGGCTCATGTCAGGCCCCGAGAGAAGAGCATGGGTAAATCTAAAGCGTTATGCATGTTTTAGCACACGCCACAGGTTGTATCGCTTCGATAAGGTTCATGGCAGTTGTAACGGCCGAAATAACCCGGCCTTTAACGTACACAGCAGAAGTGTGATACAGGTTGTAAATAGCGACAGGTCTGCGCCAGCTGGTTGGGCAGCATGGAAGATTCAGCCAGCAGCGCCGCCTGGAAGGGCCCGCCAGAATGGCAGGCCCGGCAGGGTATTACTTGGCGGCGCGTTCCTTCTGGATCAAGAAATCAGCCACTTGCAGGGCCTGGTCCGGACCACCTGCGCTACCCAAGTCAAAGCGGTATTTACCGTTGACGACCATGGTCGGAACGCCGCTGATCTGGTAGGCCATTGCCAGTTTCTTGTCCTTCTCGACCTGTCCCTTCACAGCGAAGGAATTGTAGGTGCTCAGGAATTTCTCGCGATCAACACCCTGATTGGCCAGAAAGTCCGCCATCTCCTCAGGAGTGGCCAGCTTCTGTTGGCCGTTGTGAATGGCCGCAAAAATCGCCTCATGCACCTTCTGCTCGACGCCCATGGCTTCCAGCGTCACGAACAGCTGGCCATGAACGTTCCAGACACCACCAAACATGGCCGGCACGCGACGGAAACTCACATCGTCAGGCAGCTTTTTGGCCCAGGCATTCAACGTCGGCTCGAAGGCATAGCAGTGCGGGCAGCCATACCAAAACAGTTCGACCACTTCGATCTTGCCCGGTGTAGCCACTGGGACCGGGTTGCTCATTTCCGTGTATTGTTTGCCAGCCTCAATCTCCTGGGCGTTGGCAAACGTACCAAACAGGCCGGAAAAGGCTAATACAGCGGTAAGAATCAGGTTACGCATTAATCTACTCCTGGGCTGAAAGGCCATACTGCGAAGCCCGCAGCAGGCAGGCCACGCCGGATAAAGCCATGCTTCAATCGAAGCGTGCGACGGGGTCTGCCATTGTAGCGGTCATAACCACCAAAATGACGGCCGGTGCGGCGCTTTTTAACGTGACATTCAGGCTTGATTCAACTTCTCAACGCGTCCACCCAATGGGACGCACCATAAACAGCTCTAGTGCAATCCTTCAATATAGGTTGCCAAGGCTGAAATATCCTGGTCAGACAGCTTGCCGGCAATGCTGCGCATCATCATGGCTTCGCCATCATTGGTACGCTGTCCTTCGCGAAAGGCGGTCAACTGCTTGAGGGTATAAACGGCGTGCTGGCCTGAAAGCAATGGAAAACCGGCCTGGCGATTGCCGACACCATCCGGCGCGTGACAGCCCGTACAGGCAGGCAGACCCGTTTCCAGACGCCCGCCTCGATAAAGCGCTTCGCCAGCAGCCACAAGCGCAGGGTCAGCGGCACCGATCACCGGCTTCTGCGAGGCAAAATAGGCCGCCAGGTCTTCTATATCCTGATCGCTCAGGCCTGGCATGAACGCCATCATTTCAGGCACGGGCCGGGCGCCGCTCTTGATATCGTGGAGCTGTTTGATCAGATAGCGCTCGCCCTGACCGGCAATCTTGGGAAAACTGGGTATAGGGCTGTTACCATCGGGACCATGGCAGGCGCCACAGACCATCGACTTGCTTTGTCCGGCGGCAACATCGCCTGCGGCCTGGGCCGTCATGCTGATTCCCAGGGTGAGCAAAAGGCTCACCATCAGTGTTTTCATCCGTCGATCCATTACGCCTGTGTACGGGACGCAAGCCAGCCTGCTCGACCCCAGGCATACTATGCGTACAGAATCTGCATCATTCTATAGAGACGGCTCCGCTGAGCGAAAGCGGGAGTCGCAGCGCTGCGGCGCCATCGAGACCTACTATGACGTTTAAAAACCCTATTATCGGCCTTTGCCAACAAGCGACCTACCAGATCAGCGCCACCCGGGTGGACCAGTGCCCGCCGGATATTGGCTACGAAGTCGCCTTTGCCGGCCGCTCTAACGCGGGCAAATCCAGTGCACTCAATACCCTGACCCATGCCAGCCTGGCCCGTACCTCCAAAACCCCTGGCCGTACCCAGATGCTCAACTTTTTCCAGTTGGATGAGGAGCGACGTCTGGTCGACCTGCCTGGCTATGGCTATGCCAAGGTCCCGATTCCGCTCAAACAGCACTGGCAGCAGCACCTGGAAGCCTATCTGGGCAGCCGTGAGAGCCTTGTGGGTATCGTCTTGCTGATGGATATACGCCACCCACTGACCGAGTTTGACCTCCTGATGCTGGACTGGGGCAAGGCAAGCCATATGCCGATCCATGTTCTGTTGACCAAGGCCGACAAGCTGGCTTTTGGCGCAGCCAAGAATGCACTGCTCAAGGTGCAGCGCGACATCAAGAAAGGCTGGGGCGACAACGCCAGCGTACAGCTGTTCTCGGCTCCCAAGCGTCAGGGAATCGAAGAAGCTCACAAGGTGTTGGCTCAATGGCTGGGGCTGCTTGAGGACGAAGCGGCCAGCGACGTGGAATAAGCACAGGAGCATGGCGCACTGAATTGTGGGTGCGCCATAGGCTGGCAGCACATGTCCATCGAAGCGCTACCGCTCTTGTTCAGGCAAAAACCTCTGCCGCATTTTTCCGGACGCAAAAAAAACCCCGATCTTCATTGGGGAGGGGAAAAGATCGGGGTTTAAGTTCGGACCGCTAGGGCGGGGTCCGTTAATCTGCCAACACTAAACAGCAAAGGAGCATCGAAGGGCTTCTCCAAGCCATTCACAAAATCAGACAGAACGGCTTCACAAAAGTTCTCCGTTCATCGAAAAAATGTCATAACCGCTTGTTATTTTTTCGAAGACTCATTCCTGAACCTCAAGATGCTGGCCAATTCGCTCCTTTTAGCCATTATTTCGCCATAAAACGCTGCAAAAGGCCTCAGCGGAGCCTTCTGCATGTCTTCTTAGTGCGCCTCGTCCCAATTACAGCCAACGCCTGCTTCCACAAGCAGCGGTACGTCCAGTTCAGCCGCACCACTCATCAACGGGCAGAGTTCTTCACGTACGGTCTCGACGAGATCTTCCCGTACTTCCAGTACCAGTTCGTCGTGTACCTGCAAAATGACGCGGGCATCAATACCCGAACGCTGTAGCCAATCATCCACACGCACCATGGCGCGCTTCATGATGTCGGCCGCCGTGCCCTGCATGGGCGCGTTGATCGCCGCACGTTCGGCACCACGACGGATGTTCTGGTTCTTGGAGTGAATATCCGGCAGGTACAGACGGCGGCCAAACAGCGTTTCCACATAGCCCTGATCCACGACCTGGGCGCGGGTGCGCTCCATGTAGGCCAGCACGCCGGGGTAACGCAGGAAGTATCGGTCGATATAGGCCTGGGCCTCCTTACGATCCACACCGATCTGCTTGGCCAGGCCAAACGAACTCATGCCGTAGATCAAGCCAAAGTTGATGGCCTTGGCGCGGCGACGCTGCTCGTTGGTTACCTCGTCCAGGCTTACGCCCATGACTTCGGCAGCCGTGGCACGGTGTACGTCCAGGTCGTTCTGGAATGCATGCAAAAGGCCTTCGTCCTGGGCCAGATGCGCCATGATGCGCAGCTCAATCTGCGAATAGTCCGCCGCCATCAGCTTGTATCCCTTGGGCGCGATAAAGGCCTGACGGATGCGGCGGCCCTCGGCGGTGCGGATCGGGATATTCTGCAGGTTCGGGTCAGACGAAGACAGCCGTCCCGTCGCCGTCACCGCCTGATGATAAGAGGTGTGGATACGCCCGGTGTGCGGGTTGATCTGCTGGGGCAGCTTGTCGGTATAGGTGCTCTTGAGCTTGCTCATCGAGCGGTGCTGCATGATGACCTTGGGCAGTGGGTAGTCCTGATCAGCCAACTCCTGAAGCACCGCTTCAGCCGTGGACGGCTGGCCGGACGCGGTCTTGGATACCACCGGCAGGCCTAGCTTCACAAACAGGATCTCGCCGAGCTGCTTGGGCGAGCCCAGGTTGAACTCCTGGCCGGCCAATTCGTAGGCCTCTTTCTCCAACGCGATCATCTTTTCACCCAGCTCGCGGCTCTGCACGCCAAGCAGATCGCGGTCCACATAGGCCCCGTTCTGCTCGATACGCGCCAGTACCGGCACCAGTGGCATCTCGATGTCTTTCAGCACGCTGGCCAGCGCCGGAACGGCCTCCAGCTTGGGCCAGAGGGCCTGATGCAGGCGCAGGGTAACGTCAGCATCTTCGGCGGCGTAAGGGCCGGCCTGCTCCAGGGCAATCTGGTCGAAGGTCAGCTGCTTGGCGCCCTTGCCGGCAATGTCCTCGAAGCGGATGGTGCTATGGCCAAGATATTTGAGCGCCAGGCTGTCCATGTCATGACGGGTGGCGGTGGCGTCCAGCACGTAGGATTCGAGCATGGTGTCGAAGGCAATGCCGCGCAGGGTGATGCCATAGCGGGCAAAGACGTTCTTGTCGTACTTGCCGTGCTGCATGATCTTGAGCTTGGTCTCGTCTTCCAGCAATGGCTTGAGCGCAGCCAGTACGGCGTCACGGTCAAGCTGGGCGGGCGCCCCCATGTAATTGTGCGCAACCGGCACATAGGCCGCCTCGCCTGCTGTTACCGCGAACGAGATACCGGCCAGATCCGCCTGATGAGCGTCCAGGCTGTTGGTTTCGGTGTCCAGGGCAAACAGGTCGGCCGCCTTCAGCTTTTCCAGCCAGGCGTCGAATTCGTCCTGGGTCAGGACCGTTTGGTAATCGAGCTCCAGTGTCGCCTGCTCGCTTTCACCCAGTGGCAGCGGTTCGCCGCTGTCCTTGGCCTCCCGCAGCAGGTCGTCCAGCCAGGATTTGAATTCCATTTCCTTGTACAGGGCGATCAGCGCTTCGCGGTGAGGTTCCTCCGGCATCAGCTCATCGAATTTTACGTCGAGCGGAACATCGATCTTGATAGTTGCCAGCTGATACGAAAGATACGCCTGATCGCGGTGCTGCTCGAGCTTGGCCGCCAGCGACTTGGCGCCGCGGATCGGTAGCGTAGCCACCTTGTCCAAATTGGCATACAGCGCGTCCAAGCCGCCGCCAATCCCGTTGAGCAGGCCACAGGCCGTCTTCTCGCCAATGCCCGGTACGCCGGGAATGTTGTCGATCTTGTCGCCCATGAGTGCCAGGAAGTCGATAATGTGCTCAGGCCCCACACCAAACTTCTCTTTCACACCATCGACGTCCAGCACGCTGCCGCTCATGGTGTTGACCAGCGTGACATGTTCGCAGACCAGCTGGGCCATGTCCTTGTCGCCTGTGGAAATCACCACCGGACGAGAAGCAGCTGCGCAGCTGCGGGCCAGAGTGCCGATCACATCGTCCGCCTCGACGCCTTCCACATTGAGCAGCGGCAGGCCCAGGGCGCGAATGCAGGCGTGCAGCGGCTCGACCTGACTGCGCAGGTCATCGGGCATGGCCGGGCGATGGGCCTTGTAGTCGGCGAAGAGTTCATCGCGGAACGTTGGGCCCTTGGCATCGAAGACTACGGCAAAGGGGCTGTCCGGGTATTGTCTGCGCAGGGACAGCAGCATGTTGAGGACGCCTTTCACGGCGCCGGTCGGCCGGCCGGTCGATGTCATCAACGGCGGCAGGGCATGGAAGGCACGGTAGAGATAGGAGGAACCGTCCACCAGGACGAGAGGCGCTTGGCTCATGAGCGAGATCAACCTTTTCGCGAGGCCTAGAGGTAGAATTTCCTCTGACCTATTCAAAAGGACAAGGTTACCATGCGAGTGCTCAGCAGACTTTTACTCATCGGTCTTTTAGCTGCCCCTACCGTACCCGTACTGGCCCAGGAGGACCCTTCGCCCGAGCCGGACGTGACTATCCGTCATGATGGCGACAAGACCATCCAGGAATACCGCGTGAACGGTTTTCTGTATGCCATCAAAATCACTCCCAAGCACGGCAAGCCGTATTTTCTGGTGCGCGCCGATGGCGACAGCAATTTCATCCGCTCGGACCAGCCCGACATGCTGATTCCCCAATGGGAAATCTTCCGCTGGTGATTTTATTCGGCCCTGTCGGTACGGGTGGCTGTTCCTCAGGCGGCAGCAGGCGGTAAACTGCCCGCCGTTTTTCGGCTTGCAGGCCGTTCTCGTCCATGACGCTTTGAGGAAAGCTTCGCCCCATGTCTGTCTTTACCCCGCTCGACCGCCCGACGCTTGAAGCTTTCCTGGCAGACTATGGCCTTGGCCGCCTGCGCGACTTTCGCGGTATTGCCGAAGGGTCCGAGAACACCAACTACTTCATCAGCCTGGAAGGCGGTGAGTTCGTGCTGACACTGGTCGAGCGCGGTCCGGCAGCCGATCTGCCGTTTTTCATCCAGCTCCTGGATGTGCTGCATGAAGCCGATCTGCCAGTGCCGTATGCGCTGCGCACCGAGGCGGGAGACGGACTACGGACCCTGAAGGGCAAGCCTGCCCTGCTGCAGCCGCGGCTACCAGGCAAGCATGAGCGCGTACCGAACCCTCATCACTGCCAGGAAGTCGGCTCGCTGCTGGCCTGCATCCACTTGGCAACACGCGATCGAATCATCGAGCGCCCAAGCGACCGGGGTCTTGCCTGGATGCTGGAGCAGGGCCCACAACTGGCAAACGAGCTACCCGAATCGGCCCAGGCGATGTTGCATAACACACTGGAGGAGATTCGCGCGCTGCAGGAGCGAAACCCCAACCTGCCATGCGCCAACCTGCATGCCGACCTGTTCCGCGACAACGTAATGTTCGACGGGCCGCACCTGTCTGGCGTAATCGACTTCTACAATGCCTGCTCAGGCTGGATGCTCTATGACCTCGCCATCACGGTGAATGACTGGTGCTCCCGCGAAGACGGCTCGCTCGACGAGCCGCGCGCCCGCTCATTACTGGCCGCCTATGCCGCCAAGCGCCGCTTCACGCCGCTCGAAGTCGAACTCTGGCCGGTTATGCTGCGGATTGCCTGCGTACGCTTCTGGCTGTCCCGCCTGATTGCCGCCAAGGCCTTTGCCGGTCAGGATGTGCTGATCCACGACCCTGCCGAGTTCGAGCACCGTCTCGCCCAGCGCCAGAGTGTTGCGCTGCGACTCCCCCTGTCGCTGTGAGCTTTTCGAGGGCTTCGTCCTGTATACGAAGCCCCTGCCTCAACGACTCAGCTAGTCAAAATCGCCTTTGCCTAAATTTTACCCAGGCAATCCGTCAGCTTGCCCGTCAGGTTGGTCAGCAGCGTCTCATAACCGGAGGCATTGACTGGCGCATCAGCGCCCAGCGGATCCAGTTCGGACAGCGTGACTGGCAGGCCCTGGCTTAGCGTATCGGCCAGACGTGGGCGCAGCGGCGGCTCGGTAAAGACACAGGTGGGCCCGGCGCTCTTCAGCATGGCGCGCATTGCGGCAACATGGCGGGCGCCCGGCTGCACATCCCCACTGATGGCAAATACACCACGGTGTGACAGGCCGTAGGCTTCCTCGAGGTAGTCGAAGGCCTCATGGAAGACGAAATACGGCTTGCCGATCAAGGGCGTCAGATCCTGCTTGAGCTGGCCATCGAGGCGGTCGAGCCGCTGATTGAAGGCTGCCAGATTCGCCTTGTAGCGGTCGGCGTTGGCACTGTCCTGGGCCGAAAGATCAGCCGCCATCCTGGCAGCGATCACACGTGCGTTGTTCAGCGAGAGCCAGAGATGCGCATCGATGGAGCCGGGACGATGGTCATGGTCGTGCTCGAAAGCTTCGTCATGGCCATGGTCGTGTTCGTGCTCGTGATCTGCTTCGGCGCTGAAATTGACGAAGCGCCGCAGGTGCAGATCAGGTAGCTCCTGTATGGCGACGCTGGGCTTGTCCCGGCCGGGCAACACATCCTTGAGAAAGACTTCCATGTCCGGCCCTACCCAATAGAACAGCTGCGCCTCGCGGATGCGCCGTATGTCGGAAGGCCGCAGGGCGTAGTTGTGCGGGGAGGCGCCTGGTGGCAGCAGGACATCGGGCGTATCGACACCCTCTTGCACCGCCGCAGCAATCAGCTGTAGGGGTTTGATGCTGGTCAGTACGTTGACCTCGGCATGGGCCGAGGCTGCAAAAGCGGTCAGGCCGAACAGAGCGCCGGCAATCAGGGATCGGATCACGGAAGGGTCTCAAAGCAGTACGTTTGCAATATAATAACGTCCCTATTCATAAACGGCTCATTTCAATGACGAGTATCCCTCTGGCTTCTCGCCCGCATGACCATTCCCATTGCGTCACCCATGCGCTGGGTGAGGCCGAATCGCTGTGCACGAAGTCCGGTGTACGCCTGACCGACCTGCGCCGCCGCGTGCTGGAGCTGGTCTGGCAAAGCCACAAGCCGCTCGGGGCCTATGACATCCTGGCGGTTCTCAGCGAGCAGGACGGCCGCCGTGCTGCACCGCCGACCGTTTATCGTGCGCTGGATTTCCTGCTCGAAAACGGCCTGGTGCACCGCATCGCCTCCCTGAACGCCTTTATTGGCTGCAATCACCCAGGGCATGCCCACCAGGGTCAGTTCCTGATCTGCCGCCATTGCCATGTGGCAATCGAGCTTGAACAGCCTGCCATTCATGAGGCTATTCAGGCAGGTGCCGGCACGGTCGGCTTCAAGGTCGAAGGCCAGACAGTTGAAGTCATCGGCCTCTGCTCTGCCTGCCAGGACGCTCAATGAGCGATGCGCTGATCCAGCTGTCCGATGTGGGCGTGCGCTTTTCCGGGCAGAACATTCTTGATCAGGTAAACCTGACCCTCACGCGTGGCGAAATCGTCACGCTGATCGGGCCCAACGGGGCCGGCAAGACAACACTGGTGCGCACCGTACTGGGTCTGCTCAAGCCGGACACCGGCAGCGTCTGGCGTCAGCCACGCCTGACGATTGGCTACATGCCGCAAAAGCTGCACGTAGATGCAACGCTTCCGCTCTCTGTGCTGCGGTTCCTGCGGCTCGTGCCGGGTGTAGACCGTACAAGTGCCGCCAGCGCCCTGGCCGAGGTAGGTGCAGATCACTTACTCGACAGCCCTTTGCAAACCATTTCCGGAGGCGAGTTGCAGCGCGTGCTGCTGGCCCGTGCGCTCTTGCGCAAGCCCGAGCTGCTGGTGCTCGACGAGCCGGTCCAGGGTGTGGACGTAAGCGGTCAGGCGGAGCTCTATCGGCTCATTACCCAATTGCGCAACCGCTACGGCTGTGGCGTGCTGATGGTTTCCCATGACCTGCATCTGGTCATGAGCACCACTGATCAGGTCGTCTGCCTGAATCATCACATCTGCTGCTCCGGCCATCCCGAGCAGGTCAGCGGCGATCCGGCCTTTGTCGAACTGTTCGGCCAGGACGCGCGCAGCCTCGCGATCTACCACCATCACCACGACCATGCCCATGAACTGCATGGCGGCGTCGTGATGAAACCCCACGTCCATGGTGAACACTGCAAGCATGGCTGATTTTCTTCTTTACGCCTTGCTCGCCGGGCTTGCATTGGCGGTTGTTGCCGGGCCGCTGGGCTCGTTCGTGGTCTGGCGACGTATGGCCTATTTTGGCGACACCCTTTCCCACGCAGCCCTGCTCGGTGTGGCGATGGGCTTTTTGCTTGATGTCAGCCCGACCCTGGCGGTTACCGTTGGCTGCGTCGTTCTGGCTGTCCTTCTGGTATTGCTCCAGCGCCGCCGGGGCCTGGCCGCCGATACGCTGCTGGGCATCATGTCCCACAGCACCTTGTCGCTAGGCCTGGTGGCTTTGTCCTTCATGAAGGACGTACGGATCGACCTGATGAGCTATCTCTTTGGGGATCTGCTTGCCGTCAGCCAGAGCGATCTGTGGTGGATTCTGATCGGCAGCGTGATCGTACTGGCCGCGCTGGCCGCGCTCTGGCGCCCCCTGCTAGCCATTACCGTCCACGAGGAATTGGCCCAGGTGGAAGGCCTGCCGGTTACGGCCATCCGCATGGCCCTGATGCTGCTCATTGCCATCGTGATTGCGGTCGCGATGAAAATCGTCGGCGTCCTGCTGATCACGTCGCTGCTCATCATTCCCGCCGCTGCCGCGCAGCGCCATGCCCGCAGCCCCGAGCAAATGGCCTTTGGCGCCAGTGTGCTGGGGATCATTGCGGTGTGCCTGGGCCTATCGCTGTCGTGGTATCAGGACACGCCTGCCGGCCCCTCCATCGTGGTCTCGGCCGCAGCGCTCTTCCTGCTCAGCTTTACCCTGCCCCGACGGGCTTAAGCGTCACTGGACCTGAAAAGCCCCGCCTAGGCGGGGCTTTTTTATTGGTCAGAGAACACTCTTTAGAACTGCGCGGCAATGGCCTTGCCAAGCGCCTCGGTCGTTCCCGTCCCGCCAATATCCCGTGTCAGCGGTGCATTGTCCGGACCTTTTGCCAGAACGGTCTCGATGGCAGCCAGTACTGCCGCGCCAGCGTCATGGTGGCCCAGGTGCTCCAGCATCATCGCGCCGCACCAGATCTGCCCGATGGGATTGGCAATCCCCTGGCCTGCAATGTCCGGCGCCGAGCCATGGACGGGCTCGAACAGGCTAGGGAAGCGGCGGTCCGGATTGATGTTGGCCGAAGGCGCAATACCGATCGTACCCGTGCAGGCCGGGCCAAGGTCGGAAAGAATGTCCCCGAACAGATTGCTTGCCACGACGACGTCGAACCAGTTCGGATGCAGCACAAAATTCGCCGTCAGGATATCGATGTGGTATTTGTCGATCTTGACCTCTGGATAGCCTGCCGCCATGGCTTCCACCCGCTCGTCCCAGTAAGGCATGGTGATGGAAATGCCGTTGGATTTGGTGGCCGAGGTCAGGTGTTTCTTCGGACGCCGCTGCGCCAGCTCAAAGGCGAACTTGAGGATGCGATCGACCCCGATACGGCTCATGACCGTTTCCTGCATGACCACTTCGCGCTCGGTGCCGGCAAACATCTTGCCGCCGATGCTGGAGTATTCGCCTTCGGTATTCTCGCGCACCACATAGAAATCGATATCACCCGGCTTGCGGTTGGCCAGCGGGCTTCTCACGCCCGGCATCAGGCGGCAGGGGCGCAGGTTCACGTACTGGTCGAAGTCACGGCGGAATTTCAGCAGCGACTCCCACAAGGAGACATGATCAGGAACCACCTCGGGCCAGCCCACCGCGCCAAAGTAAATCGCGTCGTAGCCCTTGAGCCGTTCGAACCAGTTGTCCGGCATCATCTTGCCGTGCTTCACGTAGTAATCCGCACAGGCAAAATCAAACCAGTCCCATTGCAGCGTCAGGTTGAATGCCTTTGCAGCGGCATCCATGACCCGAATGCCCTCAGGCATGACTTCCTTGCCGATGCCATCGCCGGGAATGACTGCAATCCGGTAACAGGGCGTGCTCATGGGCGAATCCTCTTGTAGTTGATACACAGTCCGGCCAGTGTTATTCACTCCTCCGATCCACACAATTCGCCTTTGAAGAAAGCCATTATTGAATTCAGGTAAAGAATTGCATGTCCGCCATTGATGACCTCAGCTTTTTCCAGCGCGTCGCCACACGGGGCAGCCTTACCGCCGTGGCGCGTGAGCTGGGGCTGTCACTCCCTGCAGTAAGCAAGCGACTGACGCAGCTGGAACAGCGCCTGGGTGTTCAGCTGGTACAACGCACGACGAGACGGCTTGACCTGACGGCAGAAGGCGAGCTGTACCTGGAGGGCGCCCGGCCGATTCTCCAGCAGCTGGAGGAGTTAGAAAGCGCCTTGGGCAACCAACGCCAGACCTTGCGCGGGCAGCTCAGAATCAACGCAACCTTTGGCTTTGGGCGACGCCACCTCGCCCCTGTCCTGTCCCGCTTTGCCCAGGAGTACCCTGATGTCGAGCTATCCCTTGAGCTGACCAGCCAGCCGCTCAGCCTGCTGGACCAGGGCATGGATATCGGTATTCGCATGGGCGAGCCGCCGGACTCACGCCTGGTCGGCCATCGCCTGCTGGGCAATCCGCGCCTGCTCTGTGCCTCTCCAGCCTATCTGAGCCGCGCCGGTACGCCCCATGAGGTATCCGAGCTGAGTGCACATAACTGCATCGTGCTGCGCCAGGATGGCAGCGACTACGCTATCTGGCGTTTCCATAAGGAGGGACGTGAGTACGCTCACAAGGTCAGCGGCAGCCTGTCGAGCAATGATGGAGAAGTTGCCCTGCAATGGGCGCTGGACGGCCATGGCCTGATCCTGCGCTCCTGGTGGGATGTCCATGAGCACCTCGCCTCGGGCGCCCTGCTGCCGCTGCTGACCGCGTACGAGGCACCCCGTGCCGACATCTACGCGGTCTACCCGTACCGCCGGCACGTGCCTCGCCGTATCAAGGTCTTTGTCCGCTATCTGGCCCAAGCGTTGGAGGCGCGCCTGCCCAATGCTCCCGAGCCCGTTCGTAACGCGCCGGGATAGAAACGGCTCCTCCCCGGTCGTATCACCGATACCGCCGGAAATATACGACTCCCTTCATCTCGACACAGGAGTAATCATGTCCTCGATTCCGAGCCTTCAACTCAATGACGGTCACCATATTCCCCAGTTCGGCCTGGGCACTTGGAAAACCCCGAACGAAGAAGCGCCCCAGCTGATCCGCTCAGCCCTCGAAATGGGCTACCGCCACATCGATACAGCGGCTGCCTATAACAACGAGGAAGGCGTAGGCCAGGGCATCGCCGAATCCGGCATCGACCGCAGCGAACTCTTCGTGACAACCAAGCTGTGGAACGAGCGCCAGGGCTTCGACGAAACCCTCAAGGCCTTTGACGAGAGCCTGTCCAAGCTCAAGCTGGACTACGTAGACCTCTACCTCATTCACTGGCCCTGCCCCAAGGCTGGCAAGTTTCTGGATACCTGGAAAGCGTTCCTGCGCCTGCGTGAAGAGGGTCGCGTTCGCTCGGTAGGCGTATCCAACTTCCGCCAGGAAGATCTGGAGCAGATCATTCTGGAGACTGGTGTAACCCCAGTGGTGAACCAGATCGAAGTTCATCCGCTGCTACAGCAAAATGACCTGCGCGAAGTGAACCGTCAGAAGAATATCCTGACCGAAGCCTGGAGTCCGCTCGCTCAGGGCGGCGAGCTGCTCAAGCATCCCTTGTTCCAGGAACTGGCGAAAAAGCATGGCAAGACGCCTGCCCAAGTCATCCTGCGCTGGCATGTCGAGCTTGGTTCAATCATTTTTCCCAAATCCACCAATCCCGAACGTATCCGCGAAAATGCCGATATTTTCGACTTCAGCCTCGACAGCGATGACATGCAAAAGATCGCCGCTCTGGATGAAGGCAAGCGCCTGGGCCCGGACCCGGCAGAATTCTGCTAATCCATCGGGCACAAAAAACCCCGCTTAGGCGGGGTTTTTCATGTGCATCGATCAGCGCGTCACTCAATAGACCGGCTGTTGAGACGCGGCCACGCCGGGCGTGGACATTGGCTGCAGCTGATGCGAATTGTGCAGCACTTCGATCAGGCAGTCTTCAAGCTCGAAGCGCTCATCGAGCAGTTTGCCCAGTTGCTGCAGCTCAACCAGCAGGCGAGCCGGCTCATGGCAGTCGCCACTGTCGCAACGGTCATTGAAATTCAGGGCAGCCTCGGTCAAGGCCTGCAGGCGTGGATAAACGGTATGGGCAAATTCCATGGCACGCTGATCATCAAAGGCCTTTGCCTCGTTCATCAGTTGCTCATAGATTTCGAAGTGCCCTGCCGATACATAGTCCACGAGCAGATCGCACAGCTGCTCAAGGCCCTTGTGGTTTACCATCGGAGCCAACTGAGGCTCTAGCTGCAGGGCTTGATATGCCGTTACCAGTTTTTGACGTTCCTGCAACCAGCGATCAATCATCTGGTGCACCCCACCCCAACGTTCTTGTGCATTTCGGCAACGTTCAAGCATGACGAACTCTTCCTCAGCGGCGAAACAATAGCCCCGACGGTCTTCGTCGTAAGGCGTTCGACCCGGTTAATCCAACCAGAGACTGTTCGGACACCGTCGAAGCAGAGTAGTGCCGTTCAGTGATCGACTGCAACCCCTGTGACCTGCTGAACGGCATTCCGATTATCGGACAATGACACCACGGGAGCGGCGGAAGAACTGATAGATCGAAAGCAGAATAAAGCCGGTAAAGGCCAGCAGGCTCCACTCCGGCACGCTCATGCCAAACAATGTCCAGTTCACTTCAGCGCAATCGGCCGTGCCATGCAGAACCAGGCGCACAACGTCCTGGAATGGCAGGGCCTGCATCATGTAATCCAGGCTGGGCAGGCAGGCAGGCAGCTGGTCGGCCGGTAATGTCTGCAGCCACACTTGCCGACCGGCGGTCGCAGCGCCCAGGGCCGAGGACAGAAAGATCAGGACCGCATAGACACGCTGGCCGCGGGTAGCCGGATTATGCAGGGCCGCGATGAACGCCAGGATACCGGCGATGATGAAGAATATCCGCTGGACGATACAGAGCGGGCAGGGTTCAAGGCCGAGGACGTGCTCAAGGTAAAGGCCGGCGGCCATGAGCACGGCGCAAGCAATAGCGATCAGCGAAAAAATAAAACGCGGGCTAGTCACGAGCAGGACGGCTCCAAAAGAAATAGAGGTCGCTACGGTAGTGAAAGCGTTGCGGCCTTTCAAGCGAAGTAAAGCAGCTTATACGCGGTAGGGCGGATGAGAGGTGCTGCAAGAGGGATAAAGGGTCTGGCGTGAAGAACCGCACCAGACCCTGCCTGAACACCTCTTAAGCCCGCAGCGCCGGAGGAGTCGGGCGGCTGCCGGTGCTTTCCAGCAGCAATTGGTTGCTGCGATCCGTCTCGCCCAGATGGATCAGAAGACGCGCCAATTCACCGCAGGCCTCGGGTGTGCGCTGGGCGCTCAGGCTGGCCTCGAGATAATCCCGCGCCTTACCCCAGAGTTGGTTGGTCTGACACAGACGGCCCAGCGTCAGCAACAGAACGGGGTCGTTTGGACGGTTGCGCAGCCAACCCTCGGCCAACTGCAGCTGTTTGGCCGGGTCACGGCTCTTGATGTAGCCATACAGGCGGACCAACCGGTCGTCGTAATTACGCTTGATGGCAGCACGCAGTACGTCCTCGGCATCATCCTCTCGGTTCAGCTCATGCAAACGAGCCGCGTAGGCATGGGCGATTTCCACGTCGCTTTTCAGCGCACTGGGGACCTGCTGCCATTGGCGCGCTATTGCCTGTGTAGGTGCCTCATCGCCAATGGGGCTAACCTCATCCAGCGAGGCCAACCAGGCGCGGCGCTCAAGATCACTTAATTCCGATTCGCCCAGAACCCGCTGTTTGCGCAACTCCGGCAACAGGCCGATCAGTGCCGGCCAATCACGCGTGGTCACATACAGGCGCTGCATCAGTGAGAGTACGTAGGGATGCTTGGGATACTTTGCATGCAAAGGCGCCAGGCTTGCCAGTGCCTCGGAATACTGCGCCCGATGGATCTGCAATTGAGTCTGAGTCAGACCGATGGCCACATCGGCATGGGGCTCGCGCTCTCGGGCCTTCTGCAGAAGCGCGTCGCTTTCTTCGTACTGACCCATCTCGTTGGCAGCCCGGGCGGCACCCAGATAGTGAGTCAGCGGGTGTGCATCGCTTTCCGCTGCAGTCTTCAGGTGCTTGAGCGCTGACGACCAGTCACCTTCAGCCAGCTCCAGCTGACCACGATGAGCGGCCTGGGCGACACGGCGTTGCTTGTTGTAACGCGACCAGGGATTGACCACTCGGCCCGAAACGCCAAGGGCCGACAAGGCCAGCCGCAACAGGTACAGGACGATCACGGCCGCTACGATCAGGGCGAGGAACCCCCAGAAGCTCGATTCGTAACGGAAGCTGTTGTAGGAGAACAGCACATAGCCTGACTCATCCGCCATGATGACGGCTACCCCGAGGGCAACCAGTACGGCAAATAGGAACAGCAGGGTCAATCGTTTCACAGTTGCTCCTCCTGGGCAGGCGACGCAGCCGGGGGTGCAGGCTGGGCAGAAGTAGTCGATTCAGGTTGCTGACGGCGGGCGATATACGCCTGAAGAGCCGACAGCGTCGGGCTGAGATCCGGTGGATTGAGCGTTACAGGCTTGTCCGCCAGCTCGCTCAAGGTCTCACGAACCGCGCGGCTTTCAGCGTTCTGGCTATTGAAGTGAGCCTCAAGAACGCCTTGCGCCTGGGTCAGCGCACGCTGGTAGACCGCCTGGTTGCCATTGAGTGCTCCCCACTGAGCTTGCTCAAGGGCCAGGTTCATGGCCAGGCGGACCTGGGCCAGGCTTTCCTCAGCCAGCAGCGGCTTGATGGGTTTGTCCGCTGAAAAATCGATCCGGAAGTAGCCGGAAACACGCTCGCGCAGACGCTGCCAGGCACGCACGAAGCGGTTCGTGCTTTCCTCGCTGGCCTGGACACCGGGCTGATCCCCTTCGGGATGCACAAAGCGCGGCGGCAGCGGCTCAAGCGTTTGTACCTGATCTCGCAAAGCGGACAGCTGAACGAACAGGCCGGTGCGGTCCAAGTCCGGCAGCTGGCGCAGCGCCTGCTGACTGTTCGCCAGCTGCTGGCGCACGGCAAAGGCGCCCGGATCGTTCTGCGACTTGAGAATCTCATCGACCGCCTGGAGCAGGTTTTGCGCGCTGGGCACATCCTGCAGCGCTGTCAGGCGCAGCGTGGCCATGCGCATCAGGTGCTCGGCCTCGGTCAGGCGCCAGACTTGCCGGCTCTGCCCAACCACTTCATTGAATTGCTGGGCCAGGTGCTGCTGGTCGGCCTGCAGCTGGCTCATCAGCCGGCGGCGGCTTTCGAAATCTTCTGCATTGGGCAGTTTTTCCAGCTGAGCGGCCAGGGCCTGCTCACGCTGCTCGACCTGACGCGTCAGGCTACGGGCATCTTCAAGCTGAGCCAGCTGGGCATGATCCTGCTCATGCAGGGTCCGTGTCTGCCAGAGGCTCCAGCCACCGGCCGCCAGGCCGGCAGCGCCTACCAGCAATGCCAGCAGAGCCAGCCCGGCACTGCCACGCCGGGGCTTTTCCGGAGTCGGGGCAGGTGGAGGCGTCGCGTTGACGGTCTCGCCAGATGCCGGTACGGCATCGTCAGTGGGAGTGACTGTTTCGCTCACAAGTCCTTCCTTTGATCGGTTATTCAAGGATGATGCTCTTCAAGCGCCGCCAGTACCGCAGCGGTACTGGCGCCATGACAGGTAATGACACGCTGGATACCGGCCGCGCGGGCCTGCTCGGCCACACGCTCGCTGGGTACCAGCAGCGGCACCGAACACACGTCCGGCCATGCGGAGCCGGCCAGGGTACGCAGGTGCGCGAAACTCTGCCCACTGCTGACCATGATGCCATTGAGGCGTTCCGCTGCAAGGCACTCGGTCAGGGCATTTTGTGGATGATCCGGCAATACGCGCCGGTACAACTCAAGGTAGTCGACCTGCACGCCTCGCTCACGCAGCGTGTCGGCCATGGTTTCCCGGCCACCTTCGCCCCGCAGGATCAGCACGCGGGAATCGGCCTCCTGCAAGGCTTGATCAAGCTGCGGCAAGGCCAGGATGCCCTCGCTGTCTTCGCTCTGGTCGGGCGTGATGATCGAAAGACCATACGCTTCGAGAATATCCGCCGTGGCGGCGCCTACGGCGAACCAGGTCTGGTTAATGGGCAGCTGCGGCCAGTACTGGTCAAGCCGCTCCAGGCCGAGTCGGGCGGCCGGCTTGCTGACCACGATGACCGCCTTGTAGCGGTCCAGATCCAGCATAAGGGTGCGCTGCTCCGGTGTCTCAGGCAGCGGCTCGATGGCCAGTAACGGCAGGCTGGCGCTGTAAATGCCCCGCTCGTCCAGTGCAGCCGCCAGGGGTATGCACTCTTCGGCCGGACGGGTCAGAAGCAGCCGCCAAGCCGTCATGGCTGGGCAGCCTCGTCGTAAACGGCCCGTAGAATGTCACCGGCGCCCTGGGCAAGTAGCTCATCCGCAACCTGGATACCCAATGCAGACGGGTCGATAACCGATCCCCGCGCCTCGGCGCGCAGCAGCAGGGTGCCATCCGGCTGACCCACCAGGCCACGCAACCAGAGTTCTTCGCCTTCGCGGATGGCATAGCAGGCAATGGGCACCTGGCAACCGCCGTTGAGATGGCGGTTCATGGCGCGCTCGGCAATGACGCGCTGCTCGGTCTCCAGATGATGGAGCGGCTTCAGGAGTTCGTGGACTTCGGCATCGTCCGTGCGGCACTCGATGCCTACCGCGCCCTGTCCACCTGCCGGAAGGCTGTCTTCGACACTGATGGATTCACGGATGCGGTCCTGAAAACCCAGACGGATCAGCCCGGCCGCTGCCAGAATGATGGCGTGATAATCGCCTGCATCCAGCTTGGCAAGGCGCGTATTGACGTTGCCCCTTAGGAAACGGATCTCAAGGTCTGGGCGTTGGGCCAGCAGCTGGGCCTGACGGCGCAGACTGGAAGTACCCACAATGCTACCGGCCGGCAGATCCGCCAGACTGGAATAGGTGTTGGAAACGAAGGCATCGCGTGCATCTTCCCGCTCGCAGATGGCGTAGAGCCCAAGGCCTTCGGGAAACTCCATCGGCACATCCTTCATGGAATGCACGGCAATGTCGGCCTCGCCTTCGAGCAGCGCCGTTTCCAACTCCTTGACGAACAAGCCCTTGCCACCAATCTTCGCCAGCGGTGCATCGAGCAGCTTGTCGCCCCGGCTGGTCATCGGCAACAGACTGACGTGCAACCCCGGGTGGGCTGCCTCCAGACGGGCCTTTACATACTCGGCCTGCCACAGGGCAAGCGCACTTTGACGCGTGGCAATGCGAATCTCGCGGTTCATGAGCCTATTCCGGGATTGAAACATGACCGGAATGATAACAGGCTCTCCTGTCGCAAGCCGCTTTCGCCCTGATAGGCAAGACCAATCGTCCGCGCGCCGTGCGCACAGAACGGCAGGTCCTGCCCCTCAGCGTCACAGGTTCTGCATCAGGCGTCGTACACCGGCTACATGTCGTCGGCTGACCGTCAACGCATCGCCATTGAGCCCTTTCAGATACAGCTGGAAATGGCCCAGCGGCGTACGCTGCAAGCGCTCGATCCGCTCCCGCGCCACCAGGGCATTGCGGTGGATACGGACGAACCGGTCACCGAACTCGTCTTCCAGCGCCTTCAGCGGCTCGTCCAGCAGGACTTCACCGTTGCCGTGACGCAGGGTCACGTATTTGTGATCGGCAATGAAATAAACGACATCATCCAGCGGAATCAGCTCGATGCCCTTGCGGGTCCGGGCGCTGATATGGCTGCGCGGCCCCGGACCGCCGCTGGACGGCGGCTTGGTCAGTGCAGCCAGCTGAACGCGATTAGGGCGTTCGGCTTTTTTCAGGGCCTCCTCAAGATCTTCCTGGCGTACCGGCTTGACCAGATACCCCACGGCACTGACCTTGAAGGCCTCCAGTGCAAATTCATCATGGGCGGTTACGAAAATAACCGCAGGCGGTGCTTCTCGCTCGCATAGTCGGGCAGCTACTTGTAGCCCGTCCAGACCTGGCATACGAATATCGAGCAATACGATATCCGGCTTCAGGCTTTCGACCAGGGCCAACGCTTCTTCGCCATTGCTGGCGGAGGGCTCCAAGACTTTATAGCCGTCTAGTTGCCCAACCAGACGGGCCAGACGCTCGCGCGCCAACGGTTCGTCATCGACGATTAGGACGTTCATAGGCTCAGGCTTCCTGCGTGAGTCGCTCGCATGGATAGCGAAGACAGGTTATGTGCCGTTGGTCACGGCGTTCGATTTTGAGACTCGCTCCCGGGCCGAAAAGTGCCGTTAGTCGCGATTCGATATTGGTTAAAGCCTGTTTCGTACCTTTTGGCGGCCGAGGATGTTGCTCGGCCTGCTCATCGAATGGATTGCTCATCGACAATTCGAATATCCCTGCGACATAGGTCGCCTCGACCACCACACATCCACCCTCGATCCGCGGCGCAATCCCGTAGATCAAGGCGTTTTCCAGAAGCGGTTGCAGCGTCAACTGCGGGATCGGCAGATCATCCGGCACACCATCGATGCGCCAGTCGACCTGAAGACGATCTCCCAAGCGTAGCTTCTCGATCTCCAGGTAGCGACGTGACAGCTCCAGTTCTTCCGACCAGCGAACCCGTGTTCCAGGCTTGGACAGGCTTGCCCTGAACAGGCTGGACAGGTCTAGCACGGCACGCTCAGCCTTGTCGGCATCGATGGCGATCAGGCTGGCAATACTGTTGAGGCTGTTGAATAGAAAATGCGGACGGATACGGGCCTGAAGCGACTCGATCCGTGCCTTGAGTTCGGCCTGCTGCTGGCGCCGCCACTGGCTCTGCAGGTAGAAATACCGCAGCATCAAGGCCGACATGATCAGCGCGATAAGGGCATGCCGCTCATACAGCTTGACCTCGCCGGACTGCTGCATAGGGCCGGCCAGCTCCAGCCAGTCAGCCACGGCAGTGCAGGCCAGGGTCAGCCCCACCACCAGGGCGCAGCAGATAACTCCAGCCAATGCCGGCTTCAGGCGTGCCAGAAAAGGCCGCAAACGGCAGAGAACGGCAGCCGAGAGCAGCACGTTCCATTGCACGAACAGCGAGACCAGCGCCAACCGTACCCAGTTGAAGGATGTGGTCAGGGGATCGGCCAAAACGAGCACCAGGACCAGCAGTTCCGCCAGCACAATCAGGACAAGCAGGGCTTCCGACTCGCATAGCTCCGGTACGAAAAACTCATCGACCGGGGCAGGCCGGCGCTTGGTCAGGTATTTGATAGGCATGGTCAAAGTGTTTACTACTATCCGACGAACGGCAAGGTTGTTTTAAAGTTAACGGGATAACTGTGGTGCACGTTGCACCAGCGCAAGGCTGTTATCATCCCGTTACGTCCATTCACGTTCAGTGCCATTTGCGAGCCCACCAATGAGCAACGAAAAAACCAATCAATCCTGGGGCGGTCGCTTCAGCGAACCCGTCGACGCCTTCGTCGCACGTTTTACCGCTTCGGTCGACTTCGATAAGCGCCTGTACCGCCACGACATCATGGGCTCCATCGCTCACGCCACCATGCTGGCCAAAGTGGGTGTATTGACGGATGCCGAACGCGACGCCATTGCAGACGGACTGAACCAGATCCAGCACGAAATCGAGACAGGCCAGTTCGAGTGGCGCGTCGATCTCGAAGACGTGCACATGAACATAGAAGCCCGTCTTACTGACCGTATCGGCATCACTGGTAAAAAACTTCACACCGGTCGCAGTCGAAATGATCAAGTCGCGACAGACATTCGGTTGTGGCTACGCGACGAGATCGATGTGATCCTCGCAGAGATCACCCGCTTGCAGCAGGGTCTGCTGGAGCAGGCCGAGCGTGAAGCCGACACCATCATGCCCGGCTTCACACATTTGCAGACCGCGCAGCCCGTGACGTTCGGGCATCACCTGCTGGCCTGGTTCGAGATGCTGTCACGCGACCATGAGCGTCTGGTGGACTGCCGCAAGCGCGTGAACCGCATGCCGCTGGGCAGCGCCGCCCTGGCCGGAACCACGTACCCGATCCAACGCGAGATCACATGCGAGCTGCTGGGCTTCGAGGCCGTTGGCGGTAATTCGCTGGATGGTGTATCCGATCGTGACTTCGCTATCGAATTCTGCTCAGCTGCCTCGCTGGCCATGATGCACCTGTCGCGCTTCTCTGAAGAGCTAGTACTGTGGACGAGCGCCCAGTTCCAGTTCATCGACCTGCCCGACCGCTTTTGCACGGGCTCCTCGATCATGCCGCAAAAGAAGAACCCGGATGTGCCGGAGCTGGTACGTGGTAAGACAGGTCGCGTATTCGGTGCCCTCACAGGCCTGTTGACGCTGATGAAGGGCCAGCCCCTGGCCTACAACAAGGACAACCAGGAAGACAAGGAGCCGCTGTTCGACGCTGCCGACACGCTGCGTGACTCCCTGCGCGCCTTTGCCGATATGATCCCGGCTATCAAGCCCAAACGCGACGTCATGCGTGAAGCCGCCCGTCGTGGTTTCTCCACGGCTACCGACCTGGCTGATTATCTGGTGCGCAAGGGGCTGCCCTTCCGTGACTGCCACGAGATCGTGGGACATGCAGTGAAGTATGGCGTGGATTCCGGCAAGGATCTGGCCGAGATGAGCCTGGAAGAACTGCGCCGCTTTAGCGACCAGATCGAGCAGGACGTATTTGAAGTCCTCACCCTGGAAGGCTCGGTCAACGCCCGTGACCACATCGGCGGCACCGCACCGGCGCAGGTCCGCGCCGCCGTTCAGCGCGGCCGGGAATTACTGGCGAGCCGGTAAATCGGAACAGGGCGCCATATACGTGATGGCGCCCTGCTCTGCCTATGCCTGCCCGGAGCGCTTGAGCGCACGACCGCCCAATGCAGACCAGTCCAGATGCCCCTCGCCCTGGGCGACGGCTTCCAGCAAGTTATCCCGCAGCACACTGCCAAACGGCAGCGGTACGTTCTTCGCCTGACCAGCACTCAGCGCCAGCCCGACATCCTTCAGACCAAGGGTCAGCTTGAAGGCAGCCGGCTCGAAGCGCTGCTCAGCAATCATTGCTCCGTAATTCTTGTAAGCCGGTGCCGCAAACAGGGTGTTGGTGAGGATATTCAGCAGATCGGCTGGCTCGACGCCATAACTCTTGGTCAAGGCGGACGCTTCGCCCATCGTCTCGATAGCGCTTGCCAGCATGAAATTACCGGCAATCTTGACGATATTGGCCCGTAGCGGGTCCTCGCCCAGCGGCCACGTCGTTTGGCCCATGGCATCCAACAACGGTTGGACCTTATCCACCGCAGCCTGCGGGCCGGCCACCACAATGTTCAGCTTGCCCGCCACGGCCACATCGGTACGCCCGAAGACTGGTGCGGAGATGTAGTCGACGCCTGCCTTGGCATGACGCTCGATCAATTCGGCTACAAAGGCAACCGACAGCGTGGCCATGCTGAGGTGGATCGCCCCCGCGCGGGCACGGTCCAGCGCGCCACTGTCGAGAATGACGGCGCGGGTAGAGGCGTCGTCCGCCAGCATGGACACCACCACCTCGGCATCAAATGCGTCCGCGGGCTCGCTGGCGGCCTTGGCACCCTGGCTGACCATTTCCTGAACCGCCTGCTGCGAGCGATTCCAGACCAGGACCTCATGGCCGGCCTTGATCAGGTTGCCGGCCATGCCCTTGCCCATTCCACCCAAACCGATGAATCCGATACGCATGACAATGTCCTCGTTACTGATGGCTAAGTGCTGGATTGACCATCATGCCAGACGAGTGTGCCCTGCGATCGACAAAACGCTTGGGTCAGGCGCTTTCCAGACGCTTGCGAACCATGGCCAGGAAACTGCTCATGGATTGAGCCTTTTCTTCATATAGCTGCTGCACATGGGCGTTCTGCTTCAGGCGATCCAGCAGCGCCTGGGCAGCCGGAAAGCCTGCCATCAGGTCAAGACTGAACAATTGCTCGGCAACCCCACGGGCAAGGTCGATGCTGTAGAGAAAGTAGACATCGGCCAGGGTCAGAGTATCGCCTGCCACATAAGGCGAGAACGACCCCTGCCGCTTGAGCGTAGCGATACCGGACCTTAATTCGTGACGGGCCTTTTCCTTGATGGCTTCGTCGACCTTGGCGCCAAAGAACACTTCCGGGTAACACTGGCGCGCCGGCAGCTCGATATAGAGTTCGATTTCGCGCATGAGAGTACGCACGCGGGCACGCGCGAACGGATCGGTCGGCAACAGCGGCGTTCCCGGTTGGGTTTCCTCGATGTACTCGAGAATCACGCTGGTTTCGCTGATAAAGCCATGTTCGGTTTCCAGCACCGGTATCTTGCCGCAGGGGCTGATCGCAAGAAACTGTTCGTCCTGGCTGGGGAAAACCGTAACGGATTCGAATTCCAGCCCCTTTTCGAGCAACGCAAACTTAACCATGTTGTAGTAGTTGCTGACGGGAAACCCATAGAGCTTGAGCATTCGACATGCCTCCAAGGCATTGGACAGATAAGCCAGATAACCGTAGACGCCCAATGCGTCGGTGAAAAGTTTTTCTTGTACAAGACTTCGCGCGCTGCCTTTGAACCGGAACTCTACACGGTCTTAAAAGCCCTACAAGAGAGCTTTTTGAGCAGGAGCGATCCACATGATGAGCTCTACGGGAGCCGCGCATCCCCGTACGGACAAGGCGGAAACACTCTTTGGCAGCCTCCGGGAGCAGCTTGATTTCTACCGCGCGGAGATCCAGTTTGAGTCGTCGATGTTGTCCAACCGGACCAACGCCTATCTGTCGTCGCAGTCCTTTCTGATGATTGCGTTCGCGTCTTCAATGAGCAATACCAACAGCCAATGGGGCACTCAGTTCACCCTATATGTGCCCACTCTGCTGGCATTGTTGGGGTTGGTGACATCGATCCACGCCTGGCCTGGCATCAAGGCTGCCTTTGATGTAATCGAGCATTGGCACCGCAAACAATGCGAGCTGCTGGACACCCTGAACGAACCCTGTGTAATCCGCGTGACGCCGCTTTACGGCGCAGGAAACGAGCCTCTCAATGGCAGCCGTTACCGAAAATCGCTGCTGTTTTCGCTGCGCTCCCCGCTTATCTTTAGTGTGGTATGGGCGTTTCTGGGTGTGCTGGCGGTCTCGCTGCATCTGCTGTACGGCTAAGTAAAAGGCTACGGATGTGAGCTGCTGATCATCGGTCAGCCTCTACAAACGTTGCCAACAACGCCGTTACGACCGACGAGTAACGGTTAGCAACCACTCATCGATACTGAATCAACTTCCGCGATAACCAGCCGATGGCATGGCACCCTTTCGAAGAGACAGGATGCCATGTCCACAATAACCGACCGACTCGCCACCTCGCTGAACGTTGCCTTCCAACCGCCATCCACTTCGCCTTCATCTGCCACTTCTGCAGACACTGACACCTCTGCGACGTCCGTGGAAAAGAGCGGGAAAACCGATCAAGGCCTGACACTAAAGGATGCGCCTGCCGGTGGCGGTCAGGTTCAGAGCGGCAGTGACTCCGATAGCACGATCGAAAAGCTCAAGAAGACCATCAAGGATCTGGAAAAACAGCTGCAGCGTGCACAAAAGGAGTTGCAGCAGGCCCAGGCCAGCAATGCCTCCGAGCAGGAAAAGCAGATACGAGTACAGGCGGCGCAAGCCCAGATCAGCAGCCTCAGTGCCTCGCTGCAACAGGCCTATGCGGCGCTGCTGCAAGCCACCAGCGGTAGCACGGGCTCCGTTGTCAGCACGACAACCTGATTCTTACAGCCAGTCGCGGAATTTGAACCAGGCATATGGAATGATGGCCGATACCACCATGGCCACCAGGGCAAGGGGATAACCGAAGTGCCAGCTCAGTTCGGGCATGTTTTCAAAGTTCATCCCGTACACCGTACCGACCAGCGTGGGCGGCAGGAACAGAACGGCAGCAATCGAGAACACCTTGATGATGCCGTTCTGCTCGATATTGATCAGGCCCAGGGTGGCATCAAGTAGAAAGCTGATTTCGTTGTTCATGCGGTTCTGGTAGTCCCCCAGCGAGCGGGAGTCACGCTCGACGGTTTTCATCCAGGCTTTGGCTTCACGACAGATCCACTCGCTGGCGGCTCGGCGCAGGTAGCTGAGCAATCGATTGATGCCCAGAAGGCTATCGCTCAACCGGGCCAGCAGCAGGCTGCTGCGTCCTAACTGCTTCAGAATGGATTGCAGATCCGACTTGGGTGCCTTGGGGCCTTCGTCATCAGGCTTGGGCTCCCGAAAAATGGCATTGGCCAGCCGGTTATGATGGGCCTGCACCGATTCGAGAATATCAGCGATCCGGTCGACCAGACTGTCGAGCAGCGAGATGAAAATGGTGTCGCTGCGCTTGTGCAGTCCCGGGTGCTGGCTGAGCTTGGTGCGAAACGCACGAAACGCTGACAGCTCAGCGTAACGCACCGTTACCAGCCACTCGGGCGTCAAAACAAAGTTGAGCACCGAAGCCGTCGGCTGGTGTTCGCTGAATCCGCTGACGACCGTTGTCGTCATGTGCAGGGCCCGCTCACTCTCGTACAGACGGGACGACTCTTCGATTTCGGCCATCTCTTCCCGGGTCGGAATGTTTACCGCCAGGCTCTTTTCCAGGAACTGCTCTTCCTCATCGGTAGGCGATAAAAGATCGATCCACAAGGCATCCTGAGGGAAAGGCTCGTCGGGCGTGATGGTCTTAGGGGTTAACATACCGTTAACGAGGGTGTAGCAGGTAATCATTGCTGCTTGAACTCCATTATCTGCCAGTGACTGGCATCAACTGTCCTGAGTGAACCAATACCATGTCTGACCATGATGACAACGAAGAATCCTTTGTCGAATCCCATCTGATCTCGGCGATCGAGAACCAGTTGGCGGCCGGCGAACCGCCTTTTACACAGGCCGTCTTCAATAAACTGACCCTGGTAGGGCACGAACGTGAGGAAATCGTCCACCTGATGGCGATCGTGCTGGCCAACGAGATCGAAACCATGATGACCGAAGACCGCCCCTTCGACACGGCCCGCTACGAACAATTGCTGCGGGCGCTGCCGGACCTGCCGGAAACTGGTACGGACGTGGAGTAGCACAGAGCGAACCGCCCACCGGTGCTTTTGGACAGGCGGTAGCGTCCAGCGAGACGAACGCACTGTGAACCAGTCGTACTTTATGGGTACGACTGGTACGCTTGCGGCTTAGCTATGGACCCGTCATGACCCGTTTCCCTGACCTTCAACTGGATGACGACGAGGGCATTGATCGCAAAGCCCTCAAGCAGGTGCGCGCGCGCTTTCTGACCATCAACACTGGTCGCCTCGTTCGCGCTCTGGAAGGCCTGCCCAGCCGACAGCAGCCGGTATTGACCCTGCTGCCCCTGTTGCTGCACGTCAATCATCCCATGCTGCCGGGCTATGTCTCGGCCAGTACGCCGGCCGGCCTGACCGGCTTTGAGCCGACGGACGAGCAGCTGGCAGAAGCCCGTCGCCTGACCCGCTCGTTTGCCTATAAGCCCGCACGTACACATCGGGACGAGCCGCTGCATGGCCTTTACCTCATGGGCAGCCTGGGCACCCTGACCCAGGCCGACAGCAGCGACCTGGATATCTGGCTCTGCCATGCCCCCGGCATGAGTGCACAGGCGCTCGCCGAGTTGCAGCGCAAGTGTGCCCTGCTTGAAACCTGGGCGGCCTCGCTCAATGCCGAGCTGCATATCTTTCTGATTGACGCCGACCAGTTCAGCCAGGGCCAGCGCCCGGGGCTCCTGACGTCGGACGATTGCGGTACGGCGCAGCACTTTCTGCTACTCGACGAGTTCTATCGCACCGCCATCTGGCTAGGCGGCCGTACGCCTTTATGGTGGCAGGTGCCGGTCGCTCAGGAGGAGAGCGACTACGAAGGCTTTACCCAGCGACTATTGCACCATCGCTTCATCAAGGCGCGCGAGGTACTGGATTTCGGCCATATCGACCACATCCCTCCAGGCGAATACATTGGCGCCGGGCTGTGGCAACTATTCAAAGGGATCAGCTCGCCCTACAAATCAGTCCTGAAACTCATGGTGACCGAGCTGTACGCCTGCGAGCACCCGCACACGGTCACGCTCAGCCGACGCCTCAAACAGCTGGTCCATTCGGGCGTCACGGATCTCGATCAGGTCGATCCCTATAGGCTGGTGTACCAGCGCCTGGAAGAATATCTGCTCCTGCGCGGCGACCTGGATCGGCTCGAACTGGTCCGTCGTTGCCTGTACCTCAAGGTTGGCAAGCCCCTGAGCCGTCCGCCCCGGCAAGGCCGCAAGAGCTGGCAACGTCTGCTGATGGAAAAGCTGACCCAGTCCTGGGGCTGGGATGAGCATATGCTGCGCAAGCTGGACGAGCGCCAGGGCTGGAAGGTAGATGACGTCAGCGCCGAGCGTCGGATTCTGGTCAATGCCCTGACTCACAGCTACCGCTTCCTGGCGCAGTTCGCCCAGCAACAGCAGGTTGAAAGCCACCTCGCCCCGCGCGACCTGAGTATTCTGGGGCGCCGCCTGTATGCGGCGTTCGAGCGCAAGGCCGGCAAAATCGACTTTATCAACCCGGGCATTGCGCCAGACTTGGCCGAAGAGTTCGTTACCCTGGTGCAGGAAGAGCGCCCCTTTGGCGAGCGCCGCCGCCCGTGGTCATTGCACCGTGGCAACCTGACGGCAGAAGAGTGCCATTCGCACTCCCCACTCAAGCGCACCTGGGAACTGGCCGAGCTGCTGGCCTGGTGTCGCTACAACGGCATTATCGACAATGCCACCCGCCTGACCTTGCATGCCGGCGAGAGCGACCTTACCCCGTTCGAACTCAACAATCTGATCCAGAGTTTCCAGCAGAGCTTCAACGACCGACCGGACACCGTACCGGAAGCCGTCTTGCTACGCCCGGCCGCGCCCCGCGAGGTGTTGCTGCTGATCAACGTAGGGATCGATCCGCTCTACCAGCACAGTCAGCGCAACGTCTACCTCACCAGCGATCGTATCGACGCCCTGGGCTACGCCGGGATGCGTGAAAACCTGGTGCTGACGCTGGACCAGATCACCCTCAACAGCTGGAACGAACTGTACGTCAACCGCTTCGAAGGGGCCAATGCCCTGCTCGACTGCTTATGCGCCTACTTCAACAGCCTGCCCTCTGGCGATCAGGAGTCATTGCCTCGCCTGTCGATACGCAGCTTTTGCCGGAACCGGGCACCGCTGATCGTAGAACGCGTGGAAGCAGTGTTCGACGAAGTCCGCACGGCCATGCTGCGTGAGCACAAGACGCGCTATCTGCTCCAGATCCAGCAGCGTTTCCACATGCTCGAGCTGCGCGAGGGCAAGCTGAGCCATACGCCACTGGCCGACCGGGATTCGTTGCTGCTGCACCTGTCCGCTCCAAAGCAGGAATGGACGCCCCTGAGCCTGGACCCCCATGCGCTGGAGGGTGACGAACTCGGCCTTATCCTGCCGCTGGGCCGTACCGGCAGCATTCAGGTGTTTTATCGACAGGAAGGTGAAACGGCACGTGTCTACGTACTGGATGAGCACAACGCCCTCTGGTCACAGCGCTTGCCTTTCCATGATGAGCATACGCTGCTGGCCCCCCTGCAGCGTTTCCTGCATTCCATTCACCGCCGGCAGAGTGCCCAAGTGCCCCTGGAGGCCAGTCGGGTACCGCTGGCTGAGATGCACTATTTCCAGGTCCTGCCCCCAGCACCTCAACGGGCGCGGCATCTGGAGCGGCGACAGATTGATCTGCCCCTGGAAACGGTGCCGTACTATGCGGTTCAGGCCATTGTGACCGCCACCAAGGCCGGGCGCCGTCTGGTAACCCTATACTGCGATCACCGTGAGTTTTCCGAGCTCGACTACGGCCCACGGCTGTACCAGGAGGTGGCACGCCATATCCTGGCGCGCCGCCGTACCGGAGAACGTTACCGCTGCTACCTGACGGATCTGGATCTTCTGCACGTGCCTGGCGAGCCTCGCCCGCACACCCTGGCCTACCTGAGGCTCAAGGCAGAGCTGGAAGAGGCGCTCAACCAGGCGTTCATGGCAGTCTGATCAGTAGCCGACTGCCTTGGCCGTCGGCTCCAGCTCAAGTAGCGATAGGTGCAGCGTTTTCCCGCCGGGTGCCGTGCACTCAACGCGCTGACCTACCGTCTGCCCTAGCAGTGCACTGCCCACGGGCGTCAGCACGGATACGGTGCCTTCTTCCCGGGCTTCGTTGGGATACACCAGACGCAGATGGTATTCCTTGCCACTGCCTTCTTCGCGGCAATGCACTTGGGAATGCATGGTCACAACACCTTCCGCCTCATCAGGCGGTACCACCTTGGCGCGCTCCAGCTCCTCTTCGAGCGCCTCGGCGGCAGGGCCAAATTCCTCAAGGCTATCGAGCAGGCGGTCGAGCTGCTGATAGTCAGTCTGCGTAATGATGGGCTGAGCGATCTGGCGCATGATGCCTCCTTTGGCGGCTGGATGTCGGAAACGCGCTTGCAGCAACGGCTACAGGCGGCGCTTCGAGGTACTGAACAGCATGTCTCATGCCGAAACGGATGCCGCATGGGCGGCGTTGGGAGTGCAGCCCTTCGGCTGCAGATGGACTGACCGTAACACAGGGATCAGGGTAGACGGAACCACCGGTCAGCTAGTAGCGGATCGATGGTTCCTGCGCGCCTGTGCGGCCAGAATGATGGCCCGACGCGCTTCGGCTGACGCTTCGCCCCAGGCCAGAATCTCATCCAGCGTGCGGCCGCAGCCTAGGCAGATATCATGACCGTCCAGGCAACAGCGTCGAATGCAGGGCGAGGGCACCGATTCGGCGTCCTCCCCTGATAACGAGAGATCAGAGCTGGCTGAAATCGAGCTCATCGCCCGTCTGCTCGCGAATGACACGGGTCAGCAGTTCGCCCAGCGGCTCCTGGGTGCTGTCGCAGATCCACTGGCTGCCCGCCTCGTCATAATCGAAGTGATAGCCACCCGAGCGGGCCGCCACCCAGAGCTGCCGTAGCGGAGGCTGACGACTCAGAATGACCTGACTGCCGTTTTCCAGGCGAATCGTGAGGACACCGGCGCTGTTCTCCAGATCCAGGTCCAGATCGCTGTCGTCGAGGATGTCTTCGACCGCCTGCTGGGTAGTATCGACAAGATCGTGGAAGCGGGCTTCGCTCAGACTGCTCATGGGATTCCTTGAATCGGTATTGAAAAGACCTCGACGTTACCCCGGAGACCGCCCCTCGTCCAGTCGCAAAGACGGCTGCACCGCCCAGGCCTGTCAGGCACGCGCGGCGTTACATAGGCAAGGGGGCAGGTGCCGGGTATACTCCGGGTCAATCATGCTTTTCAAAGGATTCGCCATGAAGCGCCTTTCCCTTGCTCTAATTGCTTTCGCATGCCTGCTGGCAGGCTGCGGCCAAAAAGGTGACCTGTACCTTCCGGACGATGAAAAAGCGGCTCACGAGCATCGCCACGACACGTTCTGACCAGGGAGCCTTCCATGGAGTCATTTACATCCCGCGCAGGTAGTCTGCATGCGGAAGGTGTGCCGCTGAGCGCTATTGCAGAGCGCTTCGGCACGCCCACTTACGTGTATTCCCGGGCACACATCGAGGGCCAGTACCGCGCCTATACCGATGCGCTGGCCGGGCTGCCTCATCTCGTCTGCTTTGCCGTCAAGGCCAACTCCAACCTGGGCGTTCTTAACGTCCTGGCACGGATGGGTGCAGGGTTCGACATCGTGTCCCGCGGCGAGCTGGAGCGTGTACTGGCCGCTGGCGGCGAAGCCGCCAAGGTGGTGTTCTCCGGGGTCGGCAAGACCCGTGACGACATGCGCCGTGCGTTGGAAGTCGGCGTGCACTGCTTCAATGTGGAGTCCCGGGTGGAGCTTGAGCGCCTGCAGGAAGTCGCCGCCGAAATGGGCCGCAAGGCACCCGTCTCGCTGCGGGTGAATCCTGATGTGGATGCCGGCACCCACCCGTACATCTCCACCGGCCTCAAGGAAAACAAGTTTGGTATCGATATCGCCGAGGCCGAGGCCGTATACGCCCGCGCAGCGGAGCTGCCAAACCTTGAGATCATCGGAGTGGACTGCCACATCGGCTCCCAGCTCACCACGCTCGAGCCGTTCATCGATGCGCTGGATCGTTTGCTGGCACTGATTGACCGCTTGGCCGAGCGTGGCATCACAATCCGTCACCTGGACCTCGGTGGCGGCCTGGGCGTGCGCTACCGCAACGAGGAGCCGCCTCTGGCGAGCGATTACATCAAGGCGATCCGCGAGCGCATTGCCGGACGGAATATCGCTCTGGTTTTCGAGCCCGGCCGCTTCATCGTGGCCAATGCGGGCGTGCTGCTTACGCGTGTGGAATATCTCAAGCACACCGAGCACAAGGACTTCGCCATTATCGATGCAGCCATGAACGACCTGATCCGCCCAGCGCTTTACGACGCCTGGATGGACGTTGTGCCGGTTACGCCTCGCGACAGCCAAACTCGTGCGTATGATCTGGTCGGCCCTATCTGCGAGACCGGTGACTTTCTAGCCAAGAACCGCGACCTGGCTCTGGCTGAAGGTGATCTGCTGGCCATTCGCTCAGCAGGTGCCTATGGCTTTACCATGAGTTCGAATTACAACAGTCGCGGTCGTGCGGCTGAGGTGCTGGTAGATGGCGAGCAGGCCTTCGAGGTGCGCCGCCGTGAGACGGTCAAGGAACTCTATGCAGGCGAAAGCCGGCTACCGGAGTGACCTCTCATGCTATTGCGGTTTACCAAGATGCACGGGCTTGGCAATGATTTCATGGTCCTTGACCTGATCAGCCAGCACGCGCATATCCAGCCCAAGCACGCCCGCCAGTGGGGCGATCGGCACACGGGGGTCGGCTTCGATCAGCTCCTGATCGTCGAAACGCCAAGCAACCCGGATGTCGATTTCCGCTATCGGATTTTCAACTCCGACGGCTCAGAGGTCGAGCAGTGCGGCAATGGTGCTCGCTGCTTTGCCCGCTTTGTCTTCGACAAGCGTCTGACGGTCAAGAAAGTTATCAAGGTCGAGACCAAAGGCGGCATTATCGAGCTGCGGCTGCGTAACGACAATCAGGTGATGGTCGACATGGGTGCGCCACGCCTTGAGCCCAGGCAGATTCCATTCGAGGCCGACGCCGAGGCGATCAGCTACCCGGTACAGGTCGAGGGTCGTACCGTCGAACTTGCAGCGGTGTCCATGGGCAACCCTCACGGCGTCCTGCGGGTCGACAATGTCGATACCGCGCCAGTGCATGAACTCGGCCCCAAACTTGAGCATCATCCCCGTTTTCCGAACCGGGCCAATATCGGTTTTCTCCAGGTCATCGATGAACACCGGGCGCGCCTGCGCGTCTGGGAGCGCGGTGCCGGTGAAACCCAGGCCTGCGGGACCGGCGCCTGTGCAGCCGTGGTTGCGGGTATTCGCCAGGGCTGGCTAAATTCGCCTGTACAGATCGAGCTGCCCGGCGGCCTGCTCGATATCGAATGGGCCGGCCCCGGCAAGCCGGTGCTCATGACAGGACCCGCCGTCCGTGTATACGAAGGCCAGGTACGTTTATGACAGACCAAACGCCCCCGCTCGATGCCGATCAGGTTGCGGCCTGGCTGGAACAGCATCCGGACTTCTTTGCAGACCGCGAGGACCTGCTGGCCGAGATGCGCATTCCGCACCAGCGCGGCACGGCGGTCTCCCTTGTGGAGCGCCAGCTGGGTCTGCTGCGCGACCGCAACGTCGAGATGCGTCATCGGCTGGCGCATCTGATGGATGTGGCTCGTGATAATGACCGGTTGTTCGATAAAACCCGCCGTCTCGTGCTTGATCTCATGGATGCCAATACATTGGAAGATGTGATCAGCACAGTCGAAGACAGCTTGCGCCATGAGTTCAAGGTGCCTTATGTAGGGCTGATTCTGTTCCATGAATCGCCCTTGCCGGTAGGCCGCAGCGTGACCAGCGCCGAGGCGCACCAGTGTATTGGTGGACTGCTGTCGGGCGGCAAGGCGGTCAGCGGGGCGTTGCGCTCACATGAACTGAAATTCCTGTTTGGCGAAGCCGCGCAGGACGAGGTTGGATCGGCCGCGGTTGCACCCTTGATTCACCAAGGCATGCATGGCGTACTTGCCATTGGCAGTCCTGATCCACAGCATTACAAGAGTTCACTAGGCACGGTGTTTCTAACCCATGTTGCCGAAGTGCTGTCTCGCGCCCTGCTGCGCTTTCCCACTCCCCTTCGCTCGGTACGCTGACATGGAAGAACGCCTCGACGCTTACTGCCAACACCTACGCAGCGAGCGTCAGGTGTCGGTCCATACTCTCGATGGTTACCGCCGTGACCTGCTGAAACTCCTGGCCTTCTGCCGCGAGGAACAGCTCACCGACTGGAGCAGCCTCGATGCGCGTCGGCTGCGCGCCCTGATCGTTCAGCTGCACCGCAAGGGACAGTCCAGCCGCAGTCTTTCCCGTCTGCTCTCAGCTATCCGGGGCTTTTATCAGTACCTCATTCGCGAGGGGATCTGCCAGCATGATCCCGCCAATGGTGTCAGTGCACCCAAAGGCCAGAAACAGCTACCCAAGAACCTCGACGTGGACCGCACCACACAGCTCCTGGATGGCGCTGTGGAGGATGACTTCATTGCCCTGCGCGACCAGGCGATGCTTGAGCTCTTCTACTCCTCTGGTCTACGCCTGTCCGAGCTGGTCGGGCTGGATATTGTCGATCTGGACCTTAAAGATGGCCTGATCAGTGTTCGCGGCAAGGGCAACAAGCGGCGTATCGTCCCGGTGGGCAGCAAGGCGCGGGAGGCTATGGAACGCTGGCTGCCGCCACGCGCCCTGGCCGCCCAGGATGATGCCGTGTTCATCGGTCAGAGCGGCCGACGCCTCACGCCAAGAGCGATTCAGCTGCGCGTCCGTGAAGCGGGCGTACGCGAACTGGGCCAGCACCTGCACCCACACATGCTGCGCCATAGCTTTGCCAGCCATATGCTGGAAACTTCCCGTGATCTGCGCGCCGTACAGGAGCTGCTGGGCCACGCGGACATCGCCACAACCCAGATCTATACCCATCTGGATTTCCAGCACCTGGCACAGGTCTATGATGATGCCCATCCACGTGCCAAGCGAAAAACAGAATCCACATGACTATCCGCCTGATTACCTTCGATCTCGATGACACCCTCTGGGATATAGCCCCGGTCATCCACAGCGCCGAAGATGCGCTTCGTACCTGGATGGAAACCGAGGCATCACGGCTGGGACCGGTCCCGGTTGAGCACCTGTGGCAGATCAGGGATCGGCTCCTGGAGCGCGACCCCGGCCTCCGGCACCGCGTCAGCGAACTGCGTCGCCGCGTCATTCATGGGGCCTTGCAGGATGCTGGTTACGAAGAACCTGAGGCCGGGCAGCTGGCCGAAGCCGGTTTCGCCATCTACCTGGCTGCTCGTCAGCAGGTCACCCTGTACGAGGACGTGCACGAGACGCTGGAGCAGCTATCGCTGCGCTATGACCTGGGCGTACTGACCAATGGCAATGCTGATGTTCACGAGATCGGCCTGGCTGACTATTTCCGTTTTGCCCTATGCGCAGAAGAGCTGGGTATCGGCAAGCCCGACCCGCACCCCTTCAACGAAGCGCTACGCCGGGCAGGCGTGACCGCCGATGCGGCGGTGCACGTAGGCGATAACCCTGTCGATGACATCCAGGGCGCTCAGCAGGCCGGGCTACGGGCCATCTGGTTCAACCCTACAGGCAAGCCCTGGTCCGGTGAAAATGCGCCGGATGCCGAGATCCGCAGCCTCAACGAGCTCCCCGTGGTATTGGAGCGCTGGAGCTAACCGACACGGTGGATCAGTCCTGATCGAACGACTGATCCATCACCAGTGCCGGTTGTTCGTGGCGTGGCGTGCCAACCGGTCGGGCCGGGTTGCCGACCACGGTGGTATGCGGTGCGACCGGCTTGAGCACGATGCTGCCCGCCCCAACTTTGGCTCCTTCGCCAATTTCGATGTTGCCCAGAATCTTCGCGCCGGCGCCGATCATCACGCCGCGTCGCACCTTGGGATGCCGGTCACCACACTCCTTGCCCGTCCCGCCGAGGGTGACCGCCTGCAGAATGGACACGTCATCCTCGACCACCGCCGTCTCGCCAATCACGATCCCGGTACCATGATCAAGCATGATGCCCTGCCCGATACGGCTGGCCGGATGGATGTCTACAGCCAGCATCTCGTTACAGCGAGCCTGTATATAAAGCGGCAGCATGCGGTTCCCGTCGAGCCAGAGCCGGTGTCCGAGGCGGTAGGCCTGGATCGCCAGGAAGCCCTTGGAAAACAGGAAAACCTCCAACGGGGTATCGAAGGCAGGATCGCGTGTAACAGTGGCCTCAAGGTCAGCCCAGGCGCTCTCGATCAGCGCAGGATGCTCCTGCTGCACGCTCACGAAACGCGCGTGCAGCGTCTGCCGTTGCACCGCATCGACGGTAAGCGTTCGGCTCAGGCGAAACGCCAGGGCACTCCCCAGCTCTTTCTGCTCCAGAATGGATTCGGTCAGCCAGGGCTCCAGGGCGCGCTCCTGGACAATGGTACTGGAGGCAAGGTCACGCAGGCTCTGCCAGCGCGCCTGAAGGGTTGGGGTTGAGGTCATCGGTATGAAGTCTTCCTGCAGATGGACTGCACAGGATAATGTCCACGCCAGAATCCGCCACCCATAAAAAACCCGCCATACAGGCGGGTTTTAAAATCATATCGGGCGGCTGCCGTACTTGCTGTCAGGCTTTTTAGGCGGGTCAGCAACAACATTCGCGTCGATCTCCTGCACTTTACCGCCACGGGCCAGAAACTCTTCCATGGCCTTGGCGAGCGCATCACGCTCCTTCTGCTTGGCCTCGATGGAGGGCAACTCCTCGGGCTCGGCTTCTTTTTTCTTCTTCCCTTTGCCTGCAGCAGGTTCTTCCGCCTCGGCACTGTCGTCGACTTCTACATCGGGCTCGTCTGCGGCCGCAGCAAAGTCCTCGGTATCGTCATCGTCAGTGGATTCGATATCGTCCTGTTCCAGCTCTTCATCACTCATAAAAAACCCTCGAAAACCAGGTTAGTTACTGACCAGCCGCGAGTTTGACGTGGCTGCTCAAGAAAAATTCATGCTGGCACACCCTGTAAGGTAGCCATTATCCGACGAGCGCCGCCATGGTCGCGGTGCTCACCCAGGTAAATCCCCTGCCACGTCCCTAGCGCCAGTCTTCCGGCCTGCACAGGTATGGTCAGGCTGCAGCCCAGAAGGCTGCTCTTGAAGTGTGCCGGTAGATCGTCCGGCCCTTCGTAATCGTGTTCGTACCCTGGCACGTTCTGCGGCACAAGCTGGTTGAAGAACCGCTCGAAATCGCGACGCACCGCACTGTCGGCATTTTCATTGATCGTCAATGAAGCCGACGTGTGCTGCAGCCACAGGTTCAGCAGCCCGATCTGACAGCTTTCCAGTTCGGGCAAGGCCGATTCCACCTCATCCGTGATGAGATGGAATCCACGGCTTCGGGCGCGCAGCGTGATCTGTCGCTGATGCCACATGGCGGACTCCTAGGCTTGCTGGGCGCGCATTCTAGCGCGGCTTTCGAAAAAACAAAGAGGCTCTTTAAAGCTGACGTTCAGACCGGGGCTGCGAGCGGGTGTTCCGGGCAATAACGCACGAAAAATGACTTTCTTTCGCGCATACGAAAAGAGCGCCCGAAGGCGCCCTTTTTTGACCGACAAACGGTAGCCGGCTCGCTATTACATATTGTAACCACGCTCGTTGTGCAGCGTCAGGTCCAGACCCACGGTCTCTTCCTCATCGCTGACACGCAGGCCCATGACCATGTCGATCACCTTCAGGATGACAAAGGTCAGGATGCCGGTATACACCAGTGTGAACAGCACGCCTTTGAGCTGAATCCACAGCTGGCCGCCAATATCGGTCACGGTGCCGAAGCCGCCCAGAGCCGGTGCTGCGAAGATACCGGTCAGCAGCGCGCCCACGATACCGCCGACGCCATGCACACCAAAGGCGTCCAGGGAATCGTCATACCCAATCTTGCGCTTGAGGCTGGTGGCGCAGAAGAAACAGATCACACCCGAGACCGCACCAATGATCAGCGCACCCATCGGGCCGACTGTACCGGCAGCCGGAGTAATGGCCACCAGACCGGCAACCACACCCGAGGCAATCCCCAGGGCGCTGGGCTTACCGTGGGTGATCCATTCAGCAAACATCCAGGCCAGAGCTGCCGAGGCGGTTGCGATCTGGGTAACCAGCATCGCCATGCCGGCAGTGCCGTTTGCCGCAACGGCGGAGCCTGCGTTGAAACCGAACCAGCCCACCCACAGCATGGCGGCGCCGACCAAGGTATACCCCAGGTTGTGCGGTGCCATCGGGGTGGTCGGATAGCCCTTGCGCTTGCCCAGCACCAGGGCAGCCACGAGACCAGCAATACCGGCGTTGATGTGAACCACGGTGCCGCCAGCAAAATCCAGCACGCCCCAATCCCACATCAGGCCACCGTCACCGCTCCACACCATGTGGGCGATCGGTGCATAGACCAGGGTGAACCACACACCGGTAAAGACCAGCATGGCAGAGAACTTCATGCGCTCGGCGAATGCACCCACGATCAGCGCCGGGGTGATGATCGCAAAGGTCATCTGAAAGGTGACGAAAATGCTTTCGGGGAACAGCGCAGCCGGTCCTGTCAGCCCATCATGGGTAATGGAACTCAGGAAGGCCTTGCCGAAACCGCCAATAAAGGAATTGAAATTGGTTACGCCTTTTTCCATGCCTGTGGTATCGAAGGCAAGGCTATAACCGTAGATCATCCAGAGAATACTGATCAGGCCGGTAATGGCGAAACACTGCATCATTACCGACAGGATGTTCTTGGCACGAACCATGCCGCCATAAAACAGCGCCAGACCCGGAATGGTCATGAAAAGCACGAGTGCTGTAGACACCAGCATCCATGCCGTATCGCCGCTATTCAACGTCGGCTCCGCCGCTGCTTCCTGAGCCATAGCAAGGCTCGGCATAGCGAGGGACAAAAGGGCTCCTAGCCCTGCGTACTTGCGCAGAGTCATGATGTTCTCCTGGGGCTTTGGGGGTATGGAGTACGGTGTTTTTTAAATAGCGTCGGTATCGGTTTCGCCGGTCCGGATGCGGATGGCTTGTTCCAGATTTACAACGAAAATCTTGCCGTCACCGATCTTGCCGGTGTTGGCTGCCTTGGTAATGGCCTCGATGACACGGTCGAGCTGGTCATCGGCAATGGCGACGTCGATCTTCACCTTTGGCAGGAAATCGACAACGTACTCGGCGCCACGGTATAGCTCCGTGTGCCCCTTCTGGCGACCGAAACCCTTGACCTCGGTGACGGTAATGCCTTGAACGCCGATCTCGGACAACGACTCGCGGACGTCGTCGAGCTTGAACGGCTTGATGATGGCGGTGACTAGTTTCATGAACTTCTCCCGAAAAGTGGACTTGCCCCAGGAACGAACCCCGTCTCAAGTCTAAGCGCAGTCTGTGGCTTTGTAACGTCGCCCCGCTCTAAAACGGTTCGCCGCCACCCTCGCCCGCCTACGAAGCAATCACCGCTTCGCTTCCGCATCCCTGGTGCGTGATGCCTCTGTCATAACGGCTAAAGCAGAAACCTTGCCATTTCGTGCAAAGCCGCATGGCGCAACGCCTCTATGCGCTTCGGTTGAATGAGATAGCGTCTATTTCACAGCAGATCGCACCATCTTGGCGCACAGCGCCCGGAAGAAGTGCCCAAAAAATGTGCAGATGCCCGGCATCCTGGCGCTGGAAAGGAGCGTGATACACTGGTCCGAACACTTTTTAATGGATGAAGCGTATGTTCCCACCCAAAGCGCTACTCGACTCCCTGACCCAACAAGCCAGCCGTCTATTTGGTGAAGGCTCGCCCCGTGCCGATATCGAAAACCAGTTCAAGGCGCTGATGCAGAGCGGATTCAGCAAGCTCGATCTGGTTAGCCGTGAAGAATTCGACACCCAGATGCTGGTCCTTGAACGCACCCGCGCTCGCCTTGAGGCCTTGGAAGCTCGCCTGGCCGAATTGGAAGGCCAGGGCAAAGAGCCTGTTGCTGCCGCCCAGCCTGCACAAGACACACCGACATCAGCCAAAATGGCTTTCCAGAACAACAAAACGGAACCCACCCCGCCGACCGCCGAATAACCCGGCCGGCGGGACACTGATCAAGGAGTGATCATGTCCCTCGCCATCGTTTGTAGCCGCGCCCAGGTGGGCGTGGAAGCCCCCTGCGTCACTGTAGAAGCGCATCTGGCCAACGGTCTGCCAGCATTAACCCTGGTCGGCCTGCCGGAAACCGCCGTCAAGGAGAGTAAGGATCGCGTGCGTAGCGCCATCCTCAATTCAGGCTTCGACTTTCCGGCACGCCGCATCACCCTAAATCTTGCTCCTGCCGACCTGCCCAAGGATGGTGGCCGCTTCGATCTGGCCATTGCTCTTGGCATTCTGGCGGCCAGTGCGCAGTTACCCGCGGATGCCCTGGCCGATATCGAATGCCTGGGTGAGCTGGCGCTCTCCGGTGCACTGCGCCCCGTCCAGGGCGTATTACCCGCAGCGCTTGCCGCACGGGAAGCCGGACGCACACTGATCGTGCCCCATGAAAACGCCGAGGAAGCCAGCCTGGCTGGCGGGCTTAAAGTCATCGCGGTGGGCCATCTGCTGGAGATCGCAGCGCACTTTACCGGGCAGACGCCCCTTACGCCGTACGAAGCCCAGGGGTTGAGACGGCAGGAGCAACCCTATCCCGACCTTGTTGACGTGCAGGGCCAAGTGGCTGCCAAACGCGCTCTGGTGGTTGCAGCGGCAGGCTCGCACAACCTCTTGCTGGCAGGCCCTCCTGGGACTGGAAAAACTCTGCTAGCCAGCCGGCTGCCCGGTCTGCTGCCGCCCCTGAATGAATTCGAAGCCCTGGAAGTGGCTGCAATTCATTCGGTTGCCAGCCACACGCCCATGGCTCACTGGCCGCAGCGGCCATTCCGGCAGCCGCATCACTCGGCCTCGGGCCCCGCCCTGGTGGGTGGCGGTAGTCGCCCTCGCCCGGGCGAGATCACTCTGGCGCATCAGGGCGTGCTGTTTCTGGACGAGCTGCCCGAATTTGACCGCAAGGTGCTGGAAGTCCTGCGCGAGCCGCTGGAAAGTGGCGAGATCGTGATTTCCCGTGCCCGGGACCGTGTCCGCTTTCCGGCCCGCTTCCAACTGGTCGCCGCCATGAACCCCTGCCCATGCGGCTATCTGGGTGATCCGGCCGGCCGCTGCCGTTGCTCGCCCGATCAGGTACAACGTTATCGTGGTAAACTTTCCGGTCCACTGCTGGACCGGATCGACATGCATATCACTGTCGCCCGGGAAAGTGTGCGTCTGGGCGGCCCTGACACCAAGAACGATTCCGGCCGCCTTACAACGCAACAGGCTGCCGAACAGGTCGCCGCCGCCCGTGAGCGGCAACTGGCTCGCCAAGGGGTGGCGAATGCCTTTCTGGATTTGCGTGCCTTGCACCAACACTGTGCATTGACGGCAGACGACCAGCGGTGGATCGAGAGCGCAGGTGAACGGCTGGGGCTGTCCCTGCGCGCCCTGCACCGAGTGATCAAGGTGGCACGTACGTTAGCCGATCTTGCAGCAGAGCCGCAGATTTTGCGGTCTCATCTGGCTGAAGCATTGCAGTACAGACCCGCGAGTGCCTGAGGTGACCTGAGCGACAACCACCTCGTGTTTCAATGCCGACCCTCGGAGCGGGTCGGCTAGGCACTCCTTTGCAGCCACCTTGGCGCCGACAGAAAAGGAGAAAGTGCCTGATGGCCACCGAAAGCCAATCACCACCTACCCGTACCCTCAATCCCCCGGTTTTCTGGGGCTCGACCTTGCTTATCCTTATCCTGGTCATCTATGCCAGTGCCTTTCACGAGAGCGCGCAAAGCGTCTTTGGTCTCATTCAGTCCTGGATTATTACGAACGTCAGCTGGTTCTACATTCTGGCGGTGGCGCTGATCCTCTTGACCGTAGTCTTTCTGGGCGTCAGCCGTTATGGCGACATCAAGCTCGGCCCGGACCACAGCGAGCCGGACTACAGCAGCACGACCTGGTTTGCCATGTTGTTTTCGGCGGGCATGGGGATCGGCCTGATGTTCTTTGGCGTGGCCGAGCCGGTCATGCACTTCCTGTCGCCGCCCACTGGCCAGTCTGGCACAGTGGACGCCGCCCGTGAGGCGTTGATCATCACCTTCTTCCACTGGGGCCTGCATGCCTGGGCCATCTACGCCATCGTGGCGCTGATCCTGGCGTACTTCAGCTTCCGTCACGGGCTGCCGCTAACGCTGCGCTCAGCGTTGTATCCCCTGATTGGTGAACGTATCTACGGGCCAATCGGCCATGCGGTGGATATTTTCGCCATCCTGGGTACCGTTCTAGGGGTGGCAACATCCCTGGGCTTTGGCGTCGCGCAGATCAATACCGGTCTCAACTACCTGTTTGGCCTGGAAGTGTCGGTACCGGTGCAGATCGGCCTGATCATTGCGACTACGGCCCTGGCGACCCTGTCGGTGGTTACCGGCCTGGACAAGGGGGTTCGTCGCCTGTCAGAGCTGAACCTGGGACTGGCCGTGCTGCTGCTCCTGATGGTGCTGGTCCTGGGGCCCACCGTGTTCATTCTGCAAACCTTTGTGCAGAACACCGGTGGCTACCTGACTGAGATTGTCAGCCGTACCTTTAACCTCTATGCCTATAAGCCCAACGATTGGATCGGCGGCTGGACGCTGTTCTACTGGGGCTGGTGGCTGGCATGGTCGCCTTTCGTGGGCCTGTTCATCGCCCGCATCTCCCGTGGCCGCACGATCCGCGAGTTTGTTTCCGGGGTATTATTAGTACCGGCCGGCTTTACATTGTTCTGGATGACGGTGTTTGGCGATACCGCCATCCACATGATCTCCTGGCAGGGCATTACGTCACTAGGCGATGCCGTGAACAAAGACAGCTCCCTGGCGCTATTTGCCTTCCTCGAGCATTTCCCCTTTGCGTCGGCTATTTCAATAGTGGCCATTATCATGGTTGTGGTGTTTTTTGTTACCTCGGCCGACTCCGGTGCCATGGTCGTCGACATGCTTGCTTCAGGCGGGCTCGACAAGACACCGATCTGGCAGCGAGTATTTTGGGCCTCCTCCATGGGCATCGTGGCGATTGCACTGCTCCTGGCCGATGGTCTCAAGGCCCTGCAAACGGCGACAATTGCCACGGCGCTGCCCTTTACCATCGCACTGCTCTGTTCGATGTGGGGTCTGCTCAAGGCGCTCAAGCTCGATGCCACCAAGCGGGGTATCCGCTACCAGGCGCTGAACATCTCTCGCCCTGCGCCTCGTTCAGCCGGTGGCTGGCAGCGTCGCCTGCGTAATCTGGCCATGTTCCCGCGTCGTACCCACGTGGTGCGCTTCATCGGGGAGGTGGTTAAGCCTGCGTGTGAATCTGTTGCTGAAGAACTACGTAAGCAGAGCTATCTTGTCAGCGTAAAAGATGGCGACGATGGCCGGGTACGTATTGAGGTCGGTCCTGAGGAGAACCCTGAGTTCGTGTATGAGGTTCGCCCGCGCGCGTATGCCATGCCGAGCTTTGTCATGGGGGACACACAGAGCGACCAGAACGAGCGCGAGGATCGCAAATACTTCCGCGCCGATGTGCACCTGAAGGAAGGCGGTCAGGATTATGACGTGATGGGCTGGAGCCGGGACGACGTGATCGGCGACATTCTGGATCAGTACGAGCGGCACATGCATTTCCTGCATATCGTTCGCTGATCGTTACCCATAAAAAAGCCGGTGCCTCTGCACCGGCTTTTTTGTGCCTGCTACCGCATCGATCAGCTAAAGCGATTTACCTCATGGCTCAGCTCTTCTGCCAGACGCTTGAGCTCATAGGCCGTGCTGGCTAGCTCTTCCGCCGCTTCGCGCTGGGAGGCGTTATCGACGGCAATGGTCTGGATGTTGCGGCTCAGGGCAGTCGCCGTGCTGCTCTGCTCCTGGGTAGCCTGGGCAATGCTGGTGAACTGCTCTACGGCCTGATCGATCTGCGCTTCAATACGCTGCAGGGCCTGGGCAACGTCACCGTTAAGCGACAAACCTTGCTGCATCAGGCGGTTGCCTTCATCGATAGAACTCATGGCGCGGTTGGTTTCTTCCTGCACCGAACCGATCATCTCGGAAATTTCACGCGTCGCCTGACTGGTACGGCCGGCCAGGCTGCGAACCTCGTCAGCCACCACGGCAAAGCCACGGCCCTGCTCACCCGCTCGCGCAGCCTCGATGGCGGCGTTGAGCGCCAGCAGGTTGGTCTGCTCGGCGATGCCACTGATCACGCTAATGATCCCGCCAATCTGTTGTGAACGCTCGCCCAGGTTATTGACCACGGTAGCCGTCGTGCCCAGCGATTGGGCGATCTGCTCCAGTGCTTTTGAGGCAGCACGCATGGAGGCCGTACCGTTACGAGTCTCAGCGGCGTTTTCGTTAGTCAGCTGCTCGGTTTTACGCATGCTGTCGGCAATGTTCTGTGCAGTGGCGCTGAACTCTTCCACGGCGCTCGCCATGCTGTCGATCTGGGAAGACTGCTCGGCCGAACGGCGCTGGGTAGCACCGGACAGGGTGCTCAGCTGATCGGAGCGAGTAGTCACATCGTGGGATGAATGACGTACGCGATCTACCGTGTTCGACAGAGCTTCAGCCATCTGGTTGAAGCTGTGGGAAAGCTTGCCGATTTCATCGTGGCTTTCAACCTTCAGACGGACACTCAATTGACCTTCGCCTAGCGCCTGGGCCTGCTTGACGAGGTTATCCAGCGGCTTGAGCTTGTGACGCAGCATCACGACCGAGGCGCCAATTGCCAGGATCATGGCCAGCAGGCTACCCAGCGCCAGCTGCGTACCTACTTTCCAGATCAGCTCGCCCACTTCCGCTTTTGGCAGCGTGGCGATCACTTTCCAGGCATCACCTGGCACCTGAGCGACAACGCTCTGGAATGCCGCCTTGCCATCCTCCCACTCAACCGTCGTGCCCTGCTTGGTGTTCAGGTTGATGGAAGCCAGCGCCGCATCAGGTTTGTCGGTACCTGCCGGTGTTACCAGCCATTTATTCTGTTCATCCAGCAGGGCCAGCGAGCCGGTCTTACCGATACGGAACGCGGACAGGTTATCGAACTGCTCTTTCTGGGCGTCGGTGTAGTCGAAGCCGACATACAGAACAGCCATGACCTGACCCGAGGCATCACGCACCGGCGTGTACTGGTTCATGTAGTTGCGGCCAAACAGTACCGCGCGTCCAACATAGGGTTGCCCCTGGAGCAGGCCCGCATACGCTGGGTGCTTATGGTCCAGTTGCGTACCGATGGCACGGGAGCCGTCTTCTTTTTTGACCGACGTGGTGATACGGACAAATTCGTCACCATCACGGACGAATACCGTAGCGGCGCCGCCTGTAAGCGAGGTGAACTCGTCGACCAGTGTGAAATCGCCGTTCAGGCGATTGCCTTGCAGGCTAAGCGCAGGGGTGGAGGCACTTCCCACGGTGACACGCTCGCTCGTATCGCGTGTCAGTCCGGCCGCAAAGCGACGCTCAAACAACCCGGCCAAGCGTTGGGTACTGATTTTCAATGTGCCATGGAAAGTCTTGAGCTGATCAGCAAGTAACCGTGCCTCACTGGCCAGATGTTGATGGTGAGCCTCTTCCGTCGACATACTCAAGGAGCGCAACGCAAACAGCCCACTTCCTGTGATAACCACAACCAATATGACCGTCAGAGCAAGCGCAAGCTGCCCGGCGATACCGAAACGACGTCCCGACATGGGGGTATTCTCCTCAAGAACACCAGCATTCCCCGACTGGCATTCACGTTAGGTTGGCTTTTGACGACCTGAGATGCTGTACACGCAAGGCCCTCTTCGGGGCGAATCTTCTAAGTCGGTCGTTTGATTATCGGCGGGATGTAAGACAACTTGACCCATCAGCACGATGGACGTCGGAATGTTTATTATGAGTGGTAGGTCACATCAGGTAAGGTCATGGCGTTGACCTCAGCCAGAAGAAAATCTCTTAGCAGAGAGAAACGCTTCGGGTTGCGTCGAGCCTTGGGCCATACCAGGTAATACGCCTCACCACTCGCCACCGCTGTAGGCCAGGGGAGCGCCGTCCGCCCAAGCTGAAGATCCTCCGAGACCATTACCAGGTCTCCAATGGATACCCCATACCCACGGGCAGCGGCCGCCATTCCAAGCTCCAACGTATCGAATACCTGTCCGCCTCTGATCGGTATGTCGTCCGACAGCGCCATAGCTTGAAGCCAGCGACGCCAGTCGCGACGATCGGGCGTGGGATGCAGCAGCTCGGTCTCCCGCAACCGCTGTACATCCCAGGGACCCTCCGCTGCGGCTTCAGGCGAGCAAACTGGAATCAGCCATTCCTGAAACAACAAGGTGCTTTCCCACTCTTCCGGGAAACGACCGTGGCTCAGCAGCACCGCACAATCGAAGGGTTCGTGGATGAAGTCGACATGATCACTGTCCATCCAGGCACTGGTCAGCTGCACTTCGATCCCCTCATTCGCCTGCCGAAAGCGGGACAGTCGCGCCAGCAACCAGCGTAGGGACAACGTGGAGGGCGCCTTGAGCCGGAGCGCACCTTCGTCCACCGACAACACGGAGCACGCCCGGCCCAATGCCTCGAAACCTTCGCTGATGCCCGGCAGCAACAGTTTGGCCGGTTCCGTAAGGATCAGCTGCCGCCCCGAGCGCTCGAACAGTCGACACCCAAAATGGGCCTCCAGGGTGCGGATATGTCGGCTCACGGCGCTCTGGGTCAGTGAAAGCTCCTGCGCGGCACGCGTGAAAGACGAATGCCGGGCCGCCGACTCAAAGGCGCGCAAGGCATAAAGCGGAGGAAGACGAGTCGACTCAGACATGATTAAAACTCATGGCAGGCAGGTTTATTTTCGGTTTGTGGGCCAGCCCAAGTGTACCCACAATCACCCTGCCTTTCTGCCTGACCGGCAGACGTCTTCTCTGCCTTGGTGAGTTTGACTCATTCATGACCCTGCTACGTACCGAACTGTCCGCGCTGGCTCGTCTGGCCGTTCCACTGATTACCGCCCAGCTGGCCTACGTGGCCATGGTCTTTACCGACACGGTCATGATGGGCCGCATCGGCTCCGAGGCGCTGGCCAGTGGAGGACTAGGGGCCGCCACTTATTCCTTCGTGACGGTAGTTTGCGTGGGGATCATCGCCGCGGTCGGTAATCTGGTGGCAATCCGGCACGGTCAAGACGATACCGAGGGCGTAACAGATGTCGCCTGCGCAGGCGTCTGGATCGCCCTTGGCCTTGCATTGATCGCCGGGCTTATCCTCTGGAGTCTGGAACCGGCGCTGCTGACCCTGGGGCAGGCCCCTGCAACAACAGGCGAAGCCATGGGCTTTATCCACGCCGTAAGCTTTGCCCTGCCCGGCTATCTGGTGTTCATGTCCCTGCGCGGCTTTACCAGCGGTATCGGCCGCCCCGGGCCGGTGATGTCGATTGCTATTGGCGGCGCACTGGCCAATCTGGTGCTCAATCTGGCCTTTATCGAAGGCTGGATGGGTCTGCCGTTTCTTGGTTTGAAGGGTATCGGCCTGATCACAGCGCTGGTCATGACGGCCATGGCACTAGCCATGGCACTGACCATCCGGGCACGCAGCGCCTATGTAGCCTACCCGATCGCGCGAAAACTGCTCAGCCTCAACCGGGGCGCTATCAGCGAAACCCTGCGCCTGGGCCTGCCTATCGGCGGCACCTATGCCGTCGAGACCGCCCTGTTTGCCGCCGCTGCCCTGTGCATGGGCGCGCTGGGAAGCACTCAGCTCGCCGCGCACCAGATCGCCAATCAGCTGGTGTACGTTGCCTTCATGATTCCGGTGGGGTTGGCTTATGCCTCCAGCCTGCGGGTCGGGCTGCACTTTGGTGCGGGCCGGTTTGCGGAATCACGTCTGGCTGGCCGTATCGGCATTACCGTTGGTGCCACCTGCATGCTGGCCGTCGCCATTGCATTCTGGCTCATGCCGGAGACCCTGGTGGGTCTGTTCATTGATCGGGACGACCCTGCCGGCCGCACCGTTATGGCATTGGCCGTAAGCCTGCTGGCGATCGCCGCCTGGTTTGAGTTCTTCGATGGTATTCAGGGCATCGCCTCGGGCGCGCTGCGGGGTATCCGGCAGGCTCGCCAGGCCATGCTGATCGGCCTGGTTTGCTACTGCTGTGTGGGAATTGTCTCAGCCTGGCTCTTAGGGCTGGTATTAGGCTTTGATGCTCGTGGCGTCTGGTGGGGGATGGCTCTGGGTCTGGCCTGCGCAGCGGTTGCGCTCACCTGGGCCTTCGAGCGGCATATGCGGGGTCTGCTCTGCCATAAGAACGTCGAATCGCCTGCGGAAAAACAATGGGCTACCCAGAGTTAAGCGCGCCTTTTCGAGAATTGCCAGTCATGGCAGCCGCGGTGACACGCGGTCCGCTCAGTACCAGCCAAGGAGCAGTGCCGAGACGGCCAGATAACGCGCCGTCTTGGCGAAGCCGACGAGCAGGATAAAGACGGGCAGCGGTTCGCGCATAACGCCTGCTACCAGCGTCAGCGGATCGCCAATGACCGGTACCCAGCTCAGTAGCAGCGACCAACGTCCATAACGGCGATACCCCCGTTGCGCGCGTTTGAGCTGACAGGGCGAAACAGGGAACCAGCGGCGGTCCCGAAAGTGCTCGATTGAGCGCCCTAGAAACCAGTTCACCACCGAGCCCAGCGTATTACCAAGAATCGCCGCCAAGAGTAACAAGGGCACGGAATAACTGCCCTGTAATAACAACGCGGCCAGCGCTGCCTCAGACTGGGCTGGCAACAAGGTAGCAGCGGCTAGGGCAACCAGAAACAACCCGACATATACCGTCAGCTCAGCCATGCGCTCTGCCTGTTTCCACCATCTCCTGGCTCCGCTACTGTCATCCCCTCAGGCTATCGATACGGCATCGGCCAGAGGGCGGCTAAATATTTCCGGATGTTACGGAGCGCTCAGCCGTATCGGCAGTCTATGCAACGTCCACAGGTAGCGGCGAAGCGGTTTATACGCCTCAGCCGAAACGGATTATGTGAAAAGAACAAGGCCCTCACAGCCCACCGACGGGATAACAACTGCATGGCATCCACTACATCGAGGCGCACGTTCGTGAAAGGCTTGGCAGCAGGCAGTCTGCTGAGCGGCCTAGGCCTCTGGCGAACCCCCGTCTGGGCATTGACCAGCCCCGGACAACCCACCGTGCTGTCCGGTACCGAATTCGATCTGGTCATTGGCGAAACGCCCGTCACCATCACCGGTGCCAAGCGCACCGCCCTGACCATCAACGGCAGCCTGCCCGGCCCGCTTCTGCGCTGGCGCGAAGGGGATACCGTTACGCTGCGCGTTCGCAACCAACTCGATGAGGCCACCTCGATCCACTGGCACGGCATCATCCTGCCGGCCACGATGGATGGCGTACCCGGGCTGAGCTTTAGCGGCATCGCACCTGACGGTCTGTACGAGTACCGCTTCAAGGTCCAGCAGCACGGCACGTACTGGTATCACAGCCACTCGGGCTTTCAGGAGCAGCGGGGGGTCTATGGCCCGCTGATCATCGAGCCGCGTGAACCGGAGGCCTTTGCCTATGACCGTGATTATGTAGTGATGCTGACGGACTGGAGCGATGAGAAGCCCGAGCATATCCTCTCGACGCTCAAGAAGCAGGCCGATTACTACAACAACAACCAGCGCACCGTGGTCGACTTCGTCAACGATGTGAGCGAGAACGGCTGGTCCGCCACGGTAAAGGACCGCGCAATGTGGGCCGAGATGCGGATGACGCCTACCGATCTGGCTGATGTGACAGGCGCTACCTACACCTATCTCATGAACGGGGCAGCGCCTGACGGCAACTGGACCGGTATTTTCAAGCCTGGGGAAAAGATTCGGCTGCGCTTCATCAATGGGTCGGCCATGTCCTATTTCGATGTGCGCATTCCCGGTCTGAAGATGACAGTCGTGGCGGCAGATGGCCAACCCATCGAGCCGGTCAGCGTAGACGAATTCCGTATCGCGGTGGCGGAGACCTATGACGTCATCGTCGAGCCGTCCGACCAGCAGGCCTACACGATTTTCGCCCAGTCCCTGGACCGCACCGGTTATGCCCGCGGCACGCTGGCCCTTCGCGAAGGCCTTAACGCACCGGTACCAGACATGGACCCCCGCCCGCTGGTAAGCATGGCGGACATGGGGCACGGCGACCACAGCGCACCGTCGTCCCAGGGCCACGCAGGGATGGATCACGGCAGTCACGGCATGGATCACAGCGCCATGAACCATGGCACACCACACGGCGGGCATGACACCGGAGCCATGCAGACGCACCCGGCCAGCGAAGACGGCAATCCGCTGGTAGACATGCAGACCATGATGCCTGCCCCCAAACTGGACGACCCCGGAATGGGCCTGCGGGACAACGGCCGCCGTGTCCTTACCTATGCCGATCTCAAAAGTACCTTTCCCGACCCGGATGGCCGTGAGCCAACCCGCACCCTGGAGCTGCACCTGACGGGGCATATGGAGCGCTTTGCCTGGTCATTCGACGGGATGAAATTCTCGGATGCCGAGCCCATCAGGCTTACTTACGGCGAGCGGGTTCGTATCGTGCTGGTCAACGACACCATGATGATGCACCCCATCCACCTGCACGGCATGTGGAGTGACCTGGAAGACGAACACGGCCGCTTTATGGTCCGCAAACACACCATCGACATGCCGCCCGGGTCGAAGCGCAGCTACCGCGTGACCGCCGATGCGCTTGGCCGCTGGGCCTATCATTGCCACATGCTCTTCCACATGGAAACCGGCATGTTCCGCGAAGTTATTGTCGATGTTTAAGGAGAGGCCTGTGAGCACATTATCGACCCGCCTGCCGGCTTGTACGTTTGCGCTGGTATTGGGCAGCATCTCTGTAGCCCATGCGGCAGATCCGGCTTCTCAGGCTGGCGCCACGGGAAATCCCACCCAGGCGCAACACGCGCATGGTGGCATGGATCATGGGCAGATGGACCATAGCCGGATGTCGCACGGCTCCATGGACTCCCATTCGATGAATCATGACGGCATGGCGCACGGCAGCCCTACTCCAGACAGCACGGCCACATCCCAGAGCCGTACACCCATCCCGCCTGTCACCGCGGCCATGCGCGAGGCGGCCTTTCCTCCCCTCGCCGGCCATGCGGTGCATGACAGCGCCATCCACAGCTACCTGCTCTTCGACCAATTGGAGTGGCAGGACGCCAAGGAGGGCAGCACGCTTAACTGGCAGGCCGAAGGTTGGATTGGTGGCGATGTAAACCGATTTAACTTCCGCTCCGAAGGCCAGCGTACCAACGGTCATACCGAAGAAGCCGAAATTCAGGCACTCTGGGGACATGCCATCACGCCCTGGTGGGAAACGGTGGCCGGTGTCCGGCAGGATTTCAAACCCGGTTCGCCTCAAACATGGGCAGCGTTTGGTATCCAGGGCGAAGCCATCAAGGATCTGGATCTGGAAATAACGGCCTTCCTTGGCGAAGGCAGCCAGACCGGTCTGCGCATAGAGGCCGAGTACGACATGATGCTGACCAACAATCTCATCTTGCAGCCGCATACCGAGCTCAACTTCTACGGCAAGAACGATGAGGCTCGTGGCACGGGGTCCGGTATTTCCGAAACCGAGTTCGGTCTGCGCTTGCGCTACGAAATCACCCCGCAGTTTGCACCCTATGTTGGCGTGTCATGGAACAACACCCATGGTCAGACGGCATCCTATGCTCGAGAAGAAGGCGAAGATACTCACGATGCCCGGCTGGTAGCCGGTGTTCGTATGTGGTTCTAACCCATGACCATCCTGAAGGCTGCCCTGCTGCTGACGCTTGCTGTTCTGGCGCTCATTGCAGTGGCAGTCTATTCAGGTGTGATCAACATAGGAGCGGATACGCCTCACGTAGAGCCGGTACACCGCTTGATCGTCATGTTGCGTGATCGCTCTATTGAAGTGCGATCCGAACGGATTACGGTCCCCAACCTGGAAAGCAAGGCACTGATTCGCAGCGGCGCGGGTAATTACGATGCGATGTGTGCCGCCTGCCATCTTGCACCCGGAATCAATGAGACGGAGCTGAGCAAAGGCCTTTATCCGCCTCCTCCCAACCTCAGCCAGCAGGGAATCACCGATCCGGCAGAGGCGTTCTGGATTATCAAGCATGGCGTCAAGGCCACCGGTATGCCGGCTTGGGGCAAAAGCATGAGCGACGACTATATCTGGGGACTTGTCGCGTTCCTGCAAAAACTGCCAACCTTGGATGCCCAGCAGTACCATGTATTAGTAGCTTCCAGCGAAGGGCATTCTCACGGCGGTGGACAACTGGACCGCCATGCACACGGAACGCTGAGCTATCCACAGGATGAGCGTGAAGCCCAGGAAAATCAGCCTGTGGAAAAGATTGCTCCATCCACTCACCAACCCAGAGTTATACACAAGCACGCTGATGGCGAAGACCATGTGCATTAAATAAAAGGCATGTGGGTAACTCGAAACGGCTTAAATTCTGTTCAAAGCTGCTTGGTAACAGCGCCTTGAAAACAGAGTGGTGTGTACGAAATCAGGAGGCAGACGGTATGCCATACAGAGCTGCCGTACGGATGCTCATGACTGGCTGTATAAAGTAAAAACTGAATCCGACCAAGAACAGGACGGATGAAGAAATGGGGCAATGGCTTGACGCCACTGCCCCTGATACTACTTAGCTACTTAGCTACGGCCACCGCCGTGACTGTTCTGACCGCCTTTGCGGCCAGCTTCGGAAGCCTTTTCACGGTCATTGGCAAAGTTACCGCCGCTGTTGTGACCGCCTTTACGACCTGCTTCAGATGCTTTCTCACGATCGTTTGCGAAATTGCCTGGGTTGTTATTTGCCATTGTCTTTCTCCTCATATACGGATTGGGACTGGACTGAAATACAACGTGTCAGTTCAGCTAGGTGAGCGAAGCACAAGGCTTCGCCTGTCTGGGGTCACTTAGCTACGGCCGCCGCCGTGGCTATTCTGACCGCCTTTCTTACCTGCTTCGGATGCTTTCTCGCGATCATTGGCGAAATTACCGCCGCTGTTCTGTCCGCCTTTCTTGCCGGCTTCGGACGCTTTTTCACGATCGTTTGCAAAGTTGCCTGGATTGCTGTTCTGAGTCATGGTCTTGCTCCTCTTTCGGATTGGGACTGGACTGATAAACATCTCAGTTCAGAGTGGATGGAGTCACATGCTCCATCCTCTTAGTGATCAATCAGCTACGGCCACCGCCATGGCTGTTCTGACCACCTTTCTTGCCTGCTTCGGAAGCCTTTTCACGATCATTGGCAAAATTACCGCCACTGTTTTGGCCGCCTTTTTTACCGGCTTCAGACGCTTTCTCGCGATCGTTGGCAAAGTTGCCCGGATTGGAATTCTGAGTCATGGTCTTGCTCCTCTTTTCTTTCGGATTGGGACGGACTGTAAAAACCTGTTCGGCTCAGGAATTAGCTACGACCACCGCCGTGGCTGTTCTGACCACCTTTGCGGCCCGCTTCAGAAGCTTTTTCGCGGTCATTGGCGAAGTTACCGCCGCTGTTCTGACCACCTTTCTTTCCAGCTTCAGATGCTTTTTCACGATCGTTTGCAAAGTTGCCTGAGTTACTGTTTGCCATTGTCTTTCTCCTAATGGATTGGGACGTCATGCCTTGTGTTTCGCTAACCGTTTTCCGTCAGCGTTCGTAATTTCTGAGGGTTGTTATTGAAGGGAGTTCCTACTTTTTAACCGTCTCGATCAGGTGCAGACGAGCGGTACAGGAGCTGTTCAGCTACCACTCAGAACAAGCGAAGCGGCTGATTTATAAGTGTTTTTAGGTTTCAGGTGACTGGCACCAAAATGACGCAATACTCATCAAGGCGGCATCTAGTCTGCTTTATAGCGGAGCGGTAACCGTTTCGTTTTGGCGTCCATTAATATGTACTTTTACATGCAAATAAATATGTAGTTAGGCGTTAGGCCGGACTCGTTTGAAGCAGCGGAATATTTCAAAAGCTTTCCTGGAATCGATCGAACTTGCATGTCCATTCAGGAGCGAAATAAGTTCGAATGCGTAACCCAAGACATACTCAAACGCAATCCACTCTGACCGGTCAGAAGACTTTTGAGCATTCCGGTGCTGATGCTCAATTTCATGACTCGACGACACTCAGGGCAGCTATTTTTTATCCCCTACGGAATAAAACGCGAGCGCAGCCGTCATATCGCTTCACAGGTATCGCCTGCCTTTGAACGGACTCACCCGCGGGAGCGGAGACTTCATGCAAATCACCCTTGTACGCCATGGCAAACCCGATCACTCCGGCACGAAATGGCTATCACCCCGAGAGATGATGGAGTGGGTCGAGGGCTACCAGAAGGCCGATGTACTCTGCCATAAGCTTCCAGCCGATCTCGTCGAGCTGGCGAGCAGTGCCGGTGTGTTGGTTTGCAGCTCCTTGTCACGCTGCATGCAATCGCTCAATCATCTGGCCGGTGAGCGTCCTTATACATGCGATAAAACCTTTGCTGAGGCACACCTGCCTGGGTTCGATCTCCCTTGGCCCAAACTCCCCGTAAAAATGTGGCGTTTGATGCTGCGGTCAGCCTGGTTTCTAGGCTTATCCACTCACACTGAGTCCATCTTTGCGTCCAACCGACGGGCCAAGCAGGCCGCCGACAAGCTGATCGCCCTCGCCCAGGAACATGGCTCGGTTCTGTTGATGGGCCATGGGATCATGAACGTGCTGATCGCTCACCACCTGCGTAAACAGGGCTGGGCCGGACCGCTTCACTTGATCCTGAAGGACTTCTGGCACCCTACCGTTTACAGGAAGGCATGAGTCAATCCATGACACTCCAGTGATTGACTAAACGAAAATCGCTTTTTTCAAATGCCATACAGGCAAATTGACGTATCGTCATGCCTGCGCGGTGATGACTGTTCCAGCCTGGAGCAGCCACTGTTTCTATCGGTTGCCGTTCTGCCAATGACTATCATGCCTACTTCGTCCTGCTCCACGCTTCGTTTATCCACCGTGATGGGTGCCGCGCTGCTGGCAAACCTGTCCATGATGCCTTTTGCGCAGGCCAGCGACAGCAGCCAGCTCATCAGCCTGATCAACCAGTACCGTGCTGCGCCACAACACTGTAACGGGCAGCGTACGGCTCCTGCCGGTCCACTGGCCGCCAACGAAAAATTGGCCCAGGTGCGTCTTTCACAGGGCATGCAGCTGCGTGAGGTCTTGCGCGGGGCGGGTTATCAGGCAGCCCAGGTGCAAGCCATGGCTATTTCGGCACCGGTCGGGGCGGAAGCTGCCATGCAGGTGTTGACCCAGAGTTATTGCAAGGCGCTCTTGGACTCACATTACGCCGAGGTTGGCGTCTCGCATTCGGGTAATCGCTGGCAAATCGTCCTGGCCCAGCCGGTGTTGTCGGGCAATATCGGCGACTGGCAGTCTGCCGGTAAGGAAGTCCTCAGGCTGGTCAACGAGGCGCGCGCCAAGCCGCGCCGCTGCGGGAATCAATCCTTCAAGAGTGCCAAGCCGCTCACCTGGGACGCCAAGCTGGCCAACGCCGCCCTCGCTCACAGCCGCGAGATGGCCTCGCTCGATTACTTCAGCCATGCCGGCAAGGATGGCAGTCAGGTGGACAAGCGCGCCCAGCAACAAGGTTATCAATGGCGACGGATCGGCGAGAACATTGCCGGTGGTCCCGGCTCACCCAAGCAGGTCGTCTCCGGCTGGCTGGCCAGCCCCGGCCATTGCAGCAACATCATGAACCCGGACTACACCCAGATGGGTACGGCTTATGCCGTCAATCCCAAGAGCAGCGAGGTTATCTACTGGACGCAGGTGTTTGGGACACCGCGTTGAGTAAGGGGCAGGGATGTGGGAGTGATGGGTATCGCGTTGTTCAACCCATCAACAAACGCTACGCCCTACATTCTTAACCCACAAAAAAGCCGCCTTGAAAGGGCGGCTTTTTGTATGCAGCGAGGCTTACAACACCATCGCGGCAACCCAGCCGAACACCAGCAGCGGCAGGTTGTAATGCAGAAAGGTGGGCACCACGGTATCCCAGATGTGGTTGTGCTGACCGTCCACGTTGAGGCCAGCGGTTGGGCCAAGGGTGGAGTCAGACGCCGGCGAACCCGCGTCACCCAGCGCACCTGCGGTTCCGATCAGGGTCACGATAGCCAGCGGGCTAAAGCCCAGCTGCACGCTAAGCGGCACAAAGATCGCGGCAATAATCGGGACCGTCGAGAACGACGAACCAATCCCCATGGTGACCAGAAGGCCTACCAGCAGCATCAGGAATGCCCCTACCGCCTTGCTATGGCCAATCCAGTCCGCAGACGCATCCACCAGGCTCTTCACCTGTCCTGTTGCGGTCATTACCTCGGCAAAGCCCTGGGCGGTAATCATGATAAAGCCGATAGCCGCCATCATCTTCATGCCTTCGGTAAAGAGGTCATCCGACTCCTTCCACCGCACAACGCCGGAGGCCGAAAACACCAGAAAGCCAGCCAGTGCACCGATGATCATGGAGTCCAGCCACAGCTGTACGCTAAAGGCGACCGCAACCGCCACACCCGCCATCAGCAGACTCTTGGGGTTGTAGCTCGCCTCGACATGCTCGGCCTGCTCCAGCCGCGCCAGATCATAGACACGCTTGCGGCGATAGCTGAAAGAGGCGATTGCCAGCCCACACACCATCCCCAGCGCCGGAATGGCCATCGCGTGCGTGATGCTGATACCACTGATATCCACGCCCGCCTTTGCCACATTGGCCAGCAGGATATCGTTCAGGAAGATGGTGCCAAACCCCACCGGCAGAAACATGTAGGGCGTCACCAGACCAAACGTCATCACACAAGCAATCAGCCGACGGTCGATCTGCAGACGTGTCAGCACATACAGGAGCGGCGGAATCAGCAACGGAATAAACGCAATATGAATCGGCAGGATGTTTTGCGACGAAATGGAAACCGCCAGGATCAGGGCCATCAAGATCCATTTCACCATGCCGCCGCCCTTGTTCTCGCTGCGACCGACCATGACGAGCACCTTGCTCGCCAACGCATGTGCCAGCCCGGATTTGCTGATAGCGACCGCAAAGGCTCCCAACATGGCGTAGGACAACGCCACCGTGGCCCCTGAACCCAGCCCCGTATTGAAGGCCTTGAGCGTGCCATCCATTCCCAACCCGCCCAGCATCCCGCCGACGAGCGCACTGGCGACCATGGCGATCACCACGTTTACGCGGCACAGGCTGAGGACCAACATGAGTCCTACGGCCGCGACTACTGCATTCATTACCATCCTCCAGCGGAGTGCAAGCCTACCCAAAAAGGCGCGTACTCTGCCGTAATGCAGTAGATGGAGTCAAAAACGGATGCCGAAGTGCAGGCATCAAGGCTGACCCGACAGGCTGCCGGGCCGGTGAATGCGGGGCTATTCCTGTTTGGGGGACAGCGGCGTTCCCACCACCGAATCGCCAATCACCAGGAAATGTCCGCCCGCAATATGGTGCAGCGTGCGCAGCTCATCGTGCCCCTCGAATGACCAGTGCCCATCCTTGAAGACGCGCTCGTCGGCCTGGGCAGCAATCACCTCACCCAGGAACAAATCATACTGCTGCTCATTGTGCGGCTCCGGCAGCAGGCGGCACTCCAGCCACGCCACGCAGCCTTCCAGCAGCGGCGCTTCGGCCTGCTCACCGGTAAAGGTCTCCAGCCCATACAGCGCAAACTTATCCTTTCCGCCCCGATCCAGCTCGCGGCCCGACGTGGTTCCCACGGTCTGGGCGATGTCCGCCTGCGTTACCACCGGCACGTTCAGCACAAAGGTGCCGGACTGCTCCAGCAGCTCCCGCGTCCAGGTGGACTTATCCAGGACAACCGCCACCTTGGGCGGCTCGAAATCGATCGCCATCGCCCAGGCCGCCGCCATGATGTTGCGCTTGCCTTCGTGTGCCGCACTGACCAGCACCGTCGGCCCATGGTTAAGCAGCCGATAGGCCTTGGGGAGAGGAACGGGGCGGCGGGTTGATGTGGTCATGAAGGGGCTCCTTTAAAGTGGATCATATGTAGCTGCCTGCTCCTGTAATCAAGCCCTACTCAACGGTTACTTTCCTGTTGGAACCGCTTAGTCCGCTTACGCAAACTTTCGACTAGCGCCTCGATTTCATGCGCCATTTGTGGGCCGCGGTAAGCAAACGACGTCTCGTGATTAACGTATTGCTCATGGCGACTGGCACTGAACCAGTTGAACGAGCCGTTGCAGTACACGGTGTCATCACCAGTCAACGATTTGCTATGCACACGGTGCACAAAGAGGAGTTCAACTCCCTCCTGTCCAAGCGCATGCCGCGTTTTTTCCAACCGTTGCCATTGCTTTGCATTAGCCTCCGGGTCGGTCGCTTTTGTCACCCAGCCTGGGTCCGTATACACATGAATACGAACACCCCGCTGTACGGCCAAACGCATAGCCTCCATTGCTCCAATTTCATGAATACGGTCAAGGTTTATCCAAGGGGTTACTAGATGGACTTCCTGGCAGGCCTCATCAAAAAGCTTTAATAAAAAAGCGTCATGCTCGACCGCGTCACGCAGAACGGTCAGCCCGTGAGAAGCCCCACGCAAATCTGGCCGCGGTAGATACTCAAAGGACAACCGATTATCAGCTCGGGCGAAAAGGTAATGCGCCAAAAGACCGCGTGGCTGGCTTTTGGGTACAAGCTCGAATACATCCATGTCACCAAACACCAGGAAGCTATCCTTGGCTCGCGAAACCGCTACGTTCAACATACTTGGACTGCGATCGATAAAACCACCGTCAGCGTGCTTGGAATATACAGCGGAGAAAATAACGACGGGGCGTTCAGCACCCTGTAGCGAATGTACCGTACCTACTGTCATGCCATCCTTGCCACCCACAGCGATACCATGTTTTTCACAAGCATGTGCAATAGCAGCCACTTGCCCGCTAAAGGGCGTGACTACGCCAATAATGTCAGCCAGTGGTTTGTTATAGATACTCTCAAGCTCAGCTTTTTGTGATACCAGCCAAGCCGCCAAAGTGTCAGCTTCCAGCCTGTTTTGCCGGCTACCACCATGGCCCTGCTGACAGATCCCGTCAACGTGCAGATAGCCCAAGGCAGGCCACTGACTCTGAACGCTTTTGGGGCCTCGCCGTGGTATTAGCTTGTCGTGATAACAGAGCCGGTTGCAGTAGCGAATAATATCGTCATAACAGCGGCGGTGCTCGTACAGGAACATACCGCGGGCCAAGTTTGGGTCGTAATGGTAACGTGTGGCTTGCTGTGCGATTCGCATGACACTCCCGCTTGCAGCGGTCTTACCTAAGTCAGATAGCCGTTTGTAGAACTGTTCGTAAGTATCGGTGTTAATTAGTCCAGTACTGATTAAATTGCCAACATCTACGCGAGATGGAACCGACCAAATAGGCTCGATCTGCAAGGTATCGCCAATGACTAATGCCTGCCTCGCCAGGGCAAATGACGCACCAGCTACTTCAGGTAATACCTGACCCGCCTCGTCCACGATCAATAGATCGGCAAAGTCATACAGATAGTCCGTGCGGAAATCCTTGTCGGCGACATGCCGCTTGACGGCCATGAGGCTGGGTAACATGAAGAACGTTGACACCACACACGGCGTGAGCTTCATGCGACGATGCCAGCGGCGCTGCATGGCCTTGGGACCTTGACTGCGCCGCTCCTTTTCTACATCTAGCTCGCGCATTTCAAGTAACCAACGCCCCTCCCAATAGTGCGTTGCAAGCCGGAAGGCGTGAAAGCGGATCTGCGTATCGGCAAGCGCATCAGCTTCTGACAAGGTAAGCGTTTCTGCAGAACTGGAGATATTCAGTACAGCAAGAGCATCTTTCCAGCGCCCTAAAGCACGCTGCTCGGCTTGTTGCAGGAACTCGGCATTCAATATGCGCTGCCGCTGGACATGCTCAGCTTGTTTGGCATCTGACAAGCGCGTCTGCACGGTAGATTCAATGTGGTTAAGGCTCGTCCAGATAGGCGATTCCTCGTTTTCTCTAGGCCAATGCTCATGCACGAACAGACGCGCCCGGCGTAGTCGCTTTGCGGCTACTGGCGGTAGCCAAGCGAATAAGCCGTAAAATAGTGACTCATTAGCTCGCCATGCTTCCCATTGCTGCAACAGGTGTGCATAGCGTTGTACAGCCGCTTCGAGCTTGGCGGCCTGTTCGCGGCGCTGAGCCATGGTCTGCACCGGGTTTTCGCCTAGCTCGGCCTGTACTGCCATGCGTGCCTGTGCCAGAGCTGCCCATGCAGACTCCAGCGCTATTAACTTATCGGCCTCACCTTGCAGTTCCTTTCGTAGTCGCGCTACCAATACACCAACATCAGCGTCACCCAGCTCTGGAAATGCGATCCGTCCTGCCTTCAAATAATCAATTTCAGCTTGGTCAGCATATCCGGACGTTTCGACACGCTCGAAAAATGCACGAGTCTGATAGTGCTCCGTTTGTTTGCCTTCTTTGCCGATAGCGGGGAAATAAGCGCCAAAACTCTTTACCGAGGGTAACCAGCGTCCAGCCAGAGGCCCTTCTCCCTCAGCAAAGTCCTTACCAAAGGCATCGATTACATTAGTGACCGCCTGATTATTGGTGGAGGCTGCCACAATCACTGGAGGCTCGCCTCCAGCCAAAGCCGCGCGGGCCCAGAGGGTCGCGACAACCGACAGCAACATGGTTGTCTTACCTGTTCCCGGCGGGCCATTCACGGCCAGAATGTCTCCGTGCCGCGCCACTAACAAATGCGCCAGCGCATCTCGCTGAGCTTCAGCCAGGGGGAAAGTATTTCCAGAATGTGCCAACCGAGCGGAAAAGGCTGCATGTTTGGGCAAGCACGGTTCAGGCTCGCTTACCGTTTCGTTAGCGTAGGTATCAAACAACGGTACGGCGGGATTCGACTCGCGCAAGTGATCATATAGAGGCAGAACATGCTTATGGCTCGGACTAGAGAGCTGATTCTCTGGCAATAGCAGCCCATGATCCAAAGGCAGGAAGCCAGTATCGTCTGAAGAAAATCCCCGCCCAACCTTCTCCAGCAATCGCCGGCAAGCTTCAAGATATTTTGTCCACGCTTGCCTATAGCGCGCTACAGCCTGCTCATCATCTTCATCCTCGACAAATACCGTCACGGCCTCGAATGGATAAGTCGTCAAGTATGTATCTAGGTCGTCCATAGTCCCCAGCGCAAACGATCCCTGCTCAACGGGTTCTAGCAAATCACGTGGGATTACTGTACAGGCTTGCGGATATAGGCGTCCGTCACGCCTAAGACAAGCCTTGCTTAAAATCGGTGCAACAAATTCAGGAAGCCCTCGATTACGCTGCTTCCCATGTTCAAGCTTTACCTGATACAAAAGTGGCCGCACGATAACGTTGAGGCTATCTACCGAAGGCAACTGTTCCTCGAATAGCTTTTCGGTCAAGGGTAGCGGTAACCGCCCTTCGTATAGAATGTTTTTATCCAGCCGAGTGTATGCATTCAAATCATTTTTAGAGAGACTGCCACACCCTAATGCGGCATCAGCGAGAGAGTTACGCCAGTATTCGGCGAAGGTGCGAGATCTATCTTTCATGTCCTACCTTGGAGCGATGCATGGCCGTCTGCCATGCGGATTGTCGGGTAAATAATTGCCCGACCCTACCATCAATGTTCCAAAGCAAGTAATGCCCTTTGCTGAGTAAATGTTTACTTATTCAACAGAGTATTCTTCGCTAACCTATAGGTTAAAAGTTCTAAATGAGCTAAGAGCTGTGTTTAACTATCCATCATGCTGGCTCGCTTGATGCTAACTTCTGTACAGGTTCAATAAGTGCTACTACCGTCCAGCTTGCCTGGGGCTGCCAGCTGCTGTCCGGTGTGACGACACGGATCTTGTCCTGCGGGTCGCGGGCGAACAGTACCAGCGCCTTGCCTTCATGCAGCGCCTGATAGTCAGCCCAGCCAAAACCGTCCGTTAGCCGCGTGGTTCGGATCTCGTCTCCCCGCGCCAGTCGCCCGGCCAGCTGTGGATAAGTAAGGGCCGGACTGCCAAGCGCCTGACCACGGTGCTCTTCACTCGCGCGATGCTTATCGCTCCGCTGGCTGTCCTTGCCGCTGTACACGGTGTACAGCTCGTTGGCACCGAACTCATGGCGAAACCGCATGCTGGCGAGGGTGTTCAGTTCGCCCGCGGGAGATACGCCAAGCAGACGGCCGATCCCTACCAGATCCATATGCGCCTCGGCGTGCTGAGACGCCGGATTGCCAAAGTAAGTGGGCAGCTCATCCATGCGCGCGCTACTGATGTTATCCCAGTTCGAATCGGTCAACATGACGTGCACGCCCAGCTGTTGCAGGGCTTTGCCCAAGGCGCGAGCCACTGGGTTGGCACCGATGATGAGAAAGCCGGTCGGCGCGGGTTCGGCCACCTTGAGCAGACGAGCGAGCGGACGGGCCGTTGCGCTTTGCAGCACCACCGTGCCGATGATGACTGCAAAGGTGAGCGGCACCAGTAAGGCGGCATCATCATTTCCTTCGCTGGTCAGGCGAATCGCAAAGATTGCCGAGACGGCGGCCGCCACGATGCCACGCGGCGCAATCCAGCCCAGCAGTACCCGCTCGCGCCACGACAGCGTCGACCCCCAGGTCGAGACCAGCACGTTCAGCGGTCGCGCCACGAACAGGATTACCAGCAGCAGGATGAGTACCGCAGGTCCTAGCGCCAGCAAGGCATTCAGGTCCAGCCGCGCCGCCAGGAGAATGAACAGCCCGGAAATGAGCAGGACGCTCAGGTTCTCCTTGAAATGCAGGATCTCCCGTACATCGACATCCTTCATGTTCGCCAGGCACATGCCCATCAGCGTAACCGCCAGGAGACCCGACTCATGCACAAAGTGATTGGATACGATGAAGACGCCCAACACCGCTGCCAGGCTCGCCAGGTTGTACAGGTAATCCGGCAACCACTGCCGCTTCAGTACCTGCCCCAGCAGCCAGCCTCCGGCCAGACCGAACACACAGCCGCACACAATCACTGCGGCAAACGTCGTCAGGCTCTGACTGACCCCGCTACCGGCATCCCGGGCGACCACAAAGCTGTACACCACTACCGCCAGCAGCGCGCCAATAGGGTCGATGACGATGCCTTCCCAACGCAGGATGTTGGCCACCGACGCCCGAGGGCGCACCACCCTTAGCATCGGCACGATCACCGTTGGGCCGGTTACCAGTGTCATGCTGCCAAACAGCAGCGCCAGATCCCAGGCAAAGTCGAGCAGATAGTGGGTGGCAATGGTAATGACCGCCCACGTCACCAGTGCTCCGGCCGTCACCAGCCGATGCACCACACTGCCGATTTCCCGCCACTCGGACAGATGCAGCGTAAGGCTGCCTTCGAACAGGATCAGCGCCACCGCCATCGAGACGACAGGAAACAGGAGGGGTCCCAGCAGCGCCTGCGGATCGAGCCAGCCCGTGACCGGGCCAGCGAGGATGCCGCAGACCAGCAGAAACAAGATCGCCGGCAAGCGCAGCCGCCAGGCCAGCCACTGGCACATCAGGGCAATAATGCCGATACCGGCAAAAGCGAACAGGAGTTGTTGTTCGTGCATAGCGGTCCTTGGAATACGAGGGGGAAACATCAAGCGAGGAGCAGCACAGATGGCTGTCATGACTAGACCGTAGCGCCTTTGCGGCAATTCCTGACCTTACGTCGGCATCCCGCCTGCCACGAATTGCGAGATAAAGGCCGGAAACGACAACGCCCCGAATCACTCGAGGCGTTGCAGGTATGCAAACTTAAACAGTCAGCCTGACGAGTGAGCCGACACCCTTCTTTTTATTCATGCCTATAAAAACGCCGTTACCTCATCCAATAACGCTTCCGGCACTTCTTCCGGCAAGTAATGCCCACCGGGTAGCGCCCTGCCCTGCACATCGCTGGCTACCTTTTTCCACTCTGCAAGCGGGTCGAAGCATTTGCCTACGATGCCGTTAGCGCCCCAGAGTGCAAGGGTGGGCATGGTCAGCATTCGATTGGCGGCGCGATCGGCGCGGTCGTGCTCAAGGTCAATCGTGGCGCTAGCCCGGTAGTCTTCGCAGATGCCTCTGGCCGTGCCGGGCAATTTGAGGCAGCGCAGATACTCTTCAAACGCGCCATCCATGAACGGCGCAAGGCCTGCGCTGCGAGTGCCCATAACGCTGCGCAGGTAGAGATCCGGGTCGGCGTCGATAAGAGTTTCTGGCAACGGCGCCGGGCGGATCAGGAAAAACCAGTGCCAATAAGCGCGAGCAAAGGTTTCGTCGGTCTGGCTGTACATGGCCAGCGTAGGAGCGATATCGAGCAGGATCATTCGCCGTACCGCGGCGGGGTGATCCATCGCCAGGCGGTGGGCCACTCGGGCGCCGCGGTCATGGGCGAGCAGATCAAATGTGTCGAAGCCCAACGTTTGCATGAGCTCGATATTGTCTTGCGCCAGGGTGCGCTTGGCATACGTCAGGTGCTGCGGGTCAGCAGGCGGCTTGCCGCTATCGCCATAACCACGCAGGTCCGCCGCCACAACGGTGAATCGCTCAGCCAGCACAGGCGCTACCTTGCGCCAGATAATATGTGTTTGCGGATGCCCATGCAGCAGGAGCAATCCAGGCCCACTACCTCCGATCCGGTAGGCAATATCGACACCGTTGACATGGCACTGCGCTTTTTGAAAACCAGAGAACATGGGTGGGCGCTCCAGGTTAAGGTCGGGTTTATCCGGTGTACCGATTAGCGGCCCCGTTGAAAAGAGCCGGTGCCTAAAAAGGTGGACGACACGCTGTTTTAACCATCGTTGGCAAACGGCCATTATTTTTTTGCCAAGAGCGATTTATTTCACATTTTTGTACTCAAAGGGGCTCCGTCACTCATACCCTAAAACAATATGAGACTACCTACTTTCCTTTCCCGCCCCTTACTGAACGTGCTGGCCTTCACGACCTTAGCCTTGGGGAGCCATGCGGCGCTGGCTGCCGAGCCGTCTACCGCAACGCCGGTAGCCGTCAGTCAGGTGAATACTTCTGTTACCAGCTCCATCAATGACTTCACCAATGAGGACTGGCAGAACGGGGTCTATCGCAAGGCCGCCGGCTTTTCGATCCCGGCCACGCAGACCAACCAGAATGCGTTCAAGCCTGGAGCAAAGGTGCTCTTGGCAACGGGCGCGGTTGTGTTGGTCAAGCAGGTGCAGGTCGGCGACAAGAACATGGCCGTATGGGTAGAGGGTCCGCTGCTGGATGGCAGCACCGTAGGTTATCCGCGTCGGCTGACGGTTGGGCTCAATGGCGGCGATCCCGTCCCGCCCAAGGTCGTGCCGCAGGAAGAGTTCAGCACGCGTATCAATAACCTTACGAACGAGGACTGGCTCAAGGGCGTGTATCGAAAGGCAGCCGGTTTTTCCATTCCCGTTACTACCATGAACCGCAAGGGCTTCAAGCCCGGCGCAATTGTTCGCCTGGGGGATGGGCAAGAGCTGCTGGTGAAATCCGCCCAGGTAGTGGGGACAAGCATGGCGGTGTTTCTGGACAGTCCCGTATTGAATCCAGAATTGGTGGGATATCCGAAAAGACTGAGGTTCATAGCACCCGCACCTTGATAGAGTGCAGGCGTGATTGGAGGGAGGCGTTTGGTACGGCCGTGCCGGATGCCTCTCCCTTGATGGATATCGCCTTGCCTACGGGTCAGGTGCTCCGATCCAGGCTGCGGCGCTATATGACTACCGTCAGCCAACCGGTGCCCTATCGTGCCATCACCGCTGGTAGAATGCGCCGCCTGTTCCACCAGCCCTCGATGTCTCCATGTCCCGATTGAATCCTCGTCAACAGGAAGCCGTAAATTACATCAGCGGGCCGCTCCTGGTGCTGGCCGGTGCCGGTTCCGGCAAGACCAGCGTGATCACCCGCAAGATCGCCTACCTGATCCAGCAGTGCGGTATCCGCGCCCAGTACATTTGTGCCGTGACTTTTACCAACAAAGCCGCGCGGGAGATGAAGGAGCGGGTCAGCAGCCTGTTGCGTGGCGGGGAAGGCAAGGGTCTGACCGTGTCGACCTTCCACAACCTGGGCCTGAACATTATCCGCAAGGAATACGCCAAGCTGGGGTACAAGCCGGGCTTTTCCATCTTCGATGAGGGCGACATCAAGGCGCTGCTCACGGACATCATGCAGAAGGAGTATTCCGGAGACGACGGCGCCGATGAGATCAAGAACTACATCGGCAACTGGAAGAATGACCTCGTGCTGCCTGAGGAAGCGCTGGCTAAGGCCCGTACGCCCAAGGAGCAGACGGCCGCCGTGGTGTACCTGCATTATCAGCGCACGCTCAAGGCCTATAACGCCGTAGACTTTGACGACCTGATCCTGCTGCCGGTCAAGCTCTTCCAGGACAACCCCGACGTGCTGGAGAAGTGGCGCAACCGCATCCGTTACATGCTGGTGGACGAATACCAGGACACCAACGCGAGCCAGTACCTGCTGGTCAAGCTCCTGGTGCAGGATCGCGCGCAGTTCACTGTGGTGGGCGATGATGACCAGTCCATTTATGCGTGGCGTGGGGCACGGCCGGAAAACCTCATGCAGCTCAAGGATGACTTTCCTTCGCTCAAGGTCGTGATGCTGGAGCAGAACTATCGCTCCACCAGCCGTATTCTCAAGTGCGCAAATATCCTGATCGCTAACAACCCGCACGTATTCGAAAAGCAGCTGTGGAGCGAGATGGGTCATGGCGATCCGATCCGCGTGATCCGCTGCCGCAACGAGGATGCCGAGGCCGAGCGCATCGCGCTGGAAATCCTTACCCTGCACCTGAAGACGCAACGACCATATTCGGACTTTGCCATCCTCTACCGAGGCAACCACCAAGCCAAGCTGATGGAGCTCAAGCTCCAGCACCATCAGATTCCGTATCGGCTGTCGGGCGGCACGAGCTTCTTCTCTCGTCAGGAGGTAAAGGACCTGATGTCCTATTTCCGCCTGTTGGTAAACCCGGATGATGACAACGCCTTTTTGCGTGTGATCAACGTACCGCGCCGCGAGATCGGCTCGACAACGCTTGAAAAGCTTGGCAACTACGCCACGCAGCGGCAGATCTCCATGTATGCCGCAGCCGACGAGATGGGGCTGTCCGAGCACTTGGATGCGCGCTACACCGAGCGCCTTGCCCGCTTCAAGCGCTTCATTGATGGTGTGCGCCAGCAGTGCGCTCAGAACGATCCGATCATGGCGTTGCGCAGCATGGTCATGGACATCGACTACGAGAATTGGATTCGCCAGAACGCCTCCAGCGACAAGGTGGCCGAATTCCGCATGGGCAACGTCTGGTTCCTGATCGACGCGCTGAAGAACACGCTCGAAAAGGACGAAGACGGCGACATGACCATCGAAGAGGCCATCGCCAAGCTGGTCCTGCGGGACATGCTTGAACGCCAGCAGGAAGAAGAGGAAGGCGCCGATGGTGTGCAGATGATGACGCTGCACGCCTCCAAGGGTCTGGAGTTTCCCTACGTGTTCATCATGGGCATGGAAGAGGAAATCCTTCCGCACCGCTCCAGCATCGAGACGGACAGCGTGGAGGAAGAGCGCCGTCTGGCCTATGTAGGTATTACCCGCGCTCGCCAGACGCTGGCCTTCACCTTTGCCGCCAAGCGCAAGCAGTACGGCGAGGTGATTGATTGCACCCCGAGCCGTTTCCTTGATGAACTACCACCTGAAGACCTAGAGTGGGAAGGACAGGAAGATGCTCCGGTAGAAGTCAAAGCGGCGCGGGGCAATGACGCACTGGCTGCGATGAGGGCGATGCTCAAGCGATAAAGCATAGTAGTATCTACATCTGCCAATCAGTCAGGTAATGTGAAACTATATCTAAGCCTTGTAAAAAACAGAAACTTTTGAACATATTTATATGGCTTTTAGAGAAACTTTTTTGCGGATTACTTTTAATAAAATTTTACCTAATTTTAAATTAAGGTATAAAAATAAACTAAAAATTAGCAAAACAACGCAAGGTTAAGAGCAATGAACCCGCACACAAGACAGCCTGTCTCGCCTCAATCAATTATTTCTAGTTTATGGAGCAACAAACAATTAATTTTACAAATGACGAAGCGGGAAGTGATCGGACGCTATAGAGGCTCTGCATTAGGCCTAGCATGGTCGTTCTTGAATCCTATTCTCATGTTGAGTGTATATACATTTGTTTTCTCAGTTGTCTTTAAAGCCAAATGGAGCACTAGCAACGTACAGAGCGAGAGTAACCAAGCAATATTTGCAATTATGCTTTTTGTAGGACTGATCATTCACGGCATCTTTGCAGAGGTTCTAAACAAAGCCCCTAGCCTAATAATAAGCAACTCAAATTATGTAAAAAAAGTAATATTTCCTCTTGAAATACTGCCTTTCATATCCATGGGAACAGCATTTTTCCATGCAATTATAAGCACTGTAGTCCTATTAGTCGCTCAGACAATTTTTATAGGCCTTCCGCCAATAACAGCTTTTCTTATACCTATTATTTTTATTCCTTTAATGATCTTGACGATAGGCTTGGCCCTGTTTCTAGCATCCATAGGAACTTACCTTAGAGATGTAGCACAAACTATTGGGATAGTAACAACCATAATGCTGTTTCTATCTCCTGTATTTTTCCCTATCAGTGCATTACCAAAAGAATTTCAGCCATTTATTTTGGCAAACCCGTTAACCTTCATAATAGAGCAGGCCAGACTGGTCTTAGTCGAAGGAATTTTGCCTGACTTTCTAGGATTATTAGTATATTTTATTTCTGCTTTAGCTGTAGCTTGGTTTGGTTATGCTTGGTTTCAAATAACACGTAAAGGATTTTCAGATGTCCTCTGAATTAAATCAGACTAAGCCTTACACAGTGTCATTAAAAGACAGTTTAGCTATTGACGTCACAGCGCTGAGCAAATGCTTCCATATTTATGACCTTCCGCGACACAGGCTCCAACAGTTAATTTTCGCTCCGATATTTAATAAAAACCTAAAGCTCTATAAGGAATTTTGGGCTCTACGCGATATAAGCTTTAAAATATATAGAGGAGAGACGATTGGAATTATTGGAAAGAATGGATCCGGTAAGTCTACCCTTCTACAAATTATTTGTGGGACATTGACACCCACGTCCGGAAGAGTAGAAACAAATGGAAGAGTAGCTGCACTGCTTGAGCTAGGCTCCGGCTTTAACCCAGAATTTACAGGTCGAGAAAATATTTATTTAAATGGAGCAGTTCTTGGGTTAAGTAAAGAGGAAATTGACCAGCGATTCGAAGCTATTGTCCATTTCGCAGATATTGGAGATTTTATTGAGCAACCGGTGAAATCTTACTCAAGCGGCATGAGTGTGCGCTTAGCTTTCGCAGTAGCTATAAATGCTGATCCGGAGATACTAGTTATTGATGAAGCGCTCTCGGTAGGAGATGAATTATTTCAGAGAAAATGCTTCTCTCGTATAGAGCAGATAAAGAAAAACGGTGCAACCATACTATTTGTATCCCACTCAGGTGGTACAGTAATTGAATTATGTGATAGAGCTATACTTATAGACTCTGGCCAGCTACTAATTGACGCTGCCCCTAAAGAAGTAGTAGGCAAATATCAAAAGTTGCTATATGCATCACCACAGAACCGCGAAGAAATAAGAAACAGTATATTAAATGGATCTATTGATTCATCTAAAAATAAGAATAGTCAAAACAAAAAAACCGAAAAATTAAAATTAGATGAGTTCCATCAAAATGAAACTTTTGATGCGTCGCTTGTACCTTCAAGTACAATAGCTTATGAAGAAAAAGGCGCTTGTATTGAGGCACCAAGAATCGAAACTTTAGACGGCAAAAAAGTTAATAACATAATTCGCGGGAAAAACTATTTTTACAAATATACCGTGTCCTTTAGTGAACCAGCTTTTTTAGTACGTTTCGGCATGCTTATAAAAAGCCTTAGTGGGATTGAGTTAGGCGGAGCAATTTCCGCTAGTAAAACTAGCGAAGGAATACCCTATGTCGCCGCTGGGCAAAAGATAATAGTGCAATTCAAATTTACCTGCGCCCTAAACCCAGGCCTGTATTTCTTAAATGCAGGAGTACAGGGAACAAGAGACGGCGCAGAAACATATCTTCATAGATTGTTGGATGTAGCGACCTTCAGGGTTCAGCCAGAAGAAAATTTACTGGCAACCAGCCTTGTTGATTTTAGCTGTGAACCTAACTTTGAAATTTCTGGCGTTGATAACATATGAATAGCAAAAAAATTATTGTTGTATTAGGCATGCATAGAAGTGGGACCAGCACTATAACCCGCAGCCTTCAAGCGCTAGGAGTATCTTTAGGAGACAAGTTGCATCCGGCTGGCTTTGATAATCCTAAAGGCTTTTGGGAGGACGAAGACGTTATCCAGCTAAACGAGCTTCTATTAAGAGATATTGGCTCAGCCTACGATAGATTAGGACTTACTTCATCAGCTTTTATGAGCGAGCCTATTATCCAAGAGCATCTTAGCCGTGCTGTTGGTATCTTAAAGAAAAAAATTGAAAACACTTCTTTATGGGGAGTTAAGGATCCTCGAATTTCCAGACTACTCCCTTTTTGGAAAAAGGTTTTTGAGACATTAGAAATAGATATAAGATACGTAATCTCTTTAAGAAACCCCCTCAGTGTCGCGGCCTCCCTCGAAAAGAGAAATGGGTTTGAAAGCTCCAAATCTTACTATTTGTGGCTAGAGCATGTACTGCCCGCATTAAACATAGTAAAGAATGAAAACCATGTCATTGTTAGTTATGACCAAGTTCTCAGTGCGCCTAGAGATCAGCTTACCCGTATAGCAGAAGCCTTAGATTTAAAAGTATCGAATGATGAGCTTCAAGAATTTGAAAAAAGCTTTATAGATAATTCCTTAAGGCATACGGCGCATACTCAAGACGACCTAGAGACCGCCCAGGATGTCCCAGAACTCGTGAAGAGAACTTATAATTTTTTACACACAGCGGCATTAGATCATATCGATATAAGCTCTCCCCAATATATCAACTCTATTAATGAGCTTCTTCAAAATTTAAATGAAATCGAGCCAGCCCTTAAACTTATAGCCAAAAGGGAGAGTAGTCTAATTTCCGCAAATGAGCAAATAGTAAGCAGAGATAGCTCTATTAAGCACATAACAGAAAACTATCTAAGCCTGGAAACGAAACTACAGTTAGCTAATAAAAATATTGAAGAGCTAAATGACCATATAATTTCTTTAGAACAAAAACTCGCAAGCGCTGCTGATAGAAATATAGAGTTAGAAAATTTAATAGATGATCGTGCAAAGGAAATCATCAACCAAAGCAGCCTTATAGAAAGCACTATTGATCAACTGAAAAAAACACAAGAAATTATTACAGAGCAAAATAATAATCTAGCGCTACAAAGCAGTAGAATAAAAGCCATGTCCCAAGAAATTGAAGCATTAAAAAATTCACTTACTGAAAAAGAAAAAGAAATATCCTCTCTTCTCTCAGAAATTAATAGCGGAAAAGAAAAGGAAAAATTATACACCTCGCTACAAATTAGAAAAACCGAAGAAATGTCACAAGAAATTGAAGCTTTAAATAATTTACTTGCAAAAAAAGATAAAGAAATAGCTTCTTTCCTTTCAGAGATCGAAGCTGAGAAAGAAAAAGAAAAATCATATCTCTCTTTAATAGAGCAGAAGACCAGATCAGAGCTTAAACTCTCAGAGCATATAAATTATCTTGAAAAATATTCAAAATTTTCCTCCAGCACTTTAGAGGCAATATTAAAGTCTAAGGTTTGGCGCTTTTCAACATCTATAAAAAACCTAAGCAAAGTTAAATCTAAAGCTCACCCTTTAAATCATTTACTTACGAAATTTTATGATTTCGATAAGAGTTTTTACTTAAGTCAATACAAGGACGTAGCGGCCTCTAAAATCTCCGCAGAGGACCACTTTATTTTATACGGAGCATTAGAAAGGAGGAAGCCTAACAAAAATACAGAATATGGCGGAGGCATGGTCCGAACGATAGAGCATGGAGATCACTCGGTTAAAGAAGCGCAAAAAAATGATAATTCAATCGAAGAACATGATGTCTTAAATAATATAAATCTAAATCCATTAATGGAAAAAACATCTAACAACGAAAGCATTGAAATTCACGGTGTAGAATCAGCACAACTGAATAATGTAGAAAGTGAACTTCATAGACAACACTACTTACATGATAACGAACTTGATCCTGAGTTCTATCTTGCCTTATATCCTGATTTAAAGAACGCTGGGATAGATCCGTATCAGCATTATATAAACCATGGCCGAAGTGAAAAACGCTTAGGCCGAATGCCCGATCTGATTTATAAGGGAAACCTTGAAAAACTCTCTCAAAATAAGAAAACAATTCTTGTCGTTAGTCATGAAGCATCAAGAACAGGCGCGCCTGTATTAAGTCTAAACATCGTCCAGGAGTTGATTAAGGAAAATAATGTAGTAGCCTTATTACTTGGGCCAGGTCCTCTAGTAAATGAATTTTACAAAGCTGGTGCTATTTGTATAGGACCTTTGGAGTTAAGAGGGCATCCTATACTTGCTGAGCTCATGATGAATCAGCTAGTAAGTATGTGTAAATTTGATTTTGCAATAATCAATAGCATTGAATCTCGTGTTGTTCTTTCTAGCTTAGCTAAGAATTTCGTACCTACTTTAAGTCTAATCCATGAATTCGCTTCATATACCAGACCTAGACATGCTTTCTATGAAGCGCTATTTTGGTCAGGAGAAGCGATTTTCTCCACATCCCTTACATTAGAAAGTGCACAGAAAGAATATCCTGAGATGAGGAATCGTAATTTTCATGTGCTTCCGCAAGGGCGTAGCCTGGTACCAAATGATGAAGTTGATGAGAAACTAGTTGAAGACGAGATCAAGCGCATTCGACATGCTATGCGACCTAATAATAATGGCAATACAGATTCTTTCATAATATTAGGCGCAGGTTATGTGCAGCTTCGTAAAGGCGTTGACCTTTTTATAGATTGTGCTTCAAAAATTGCGCAATCGGCCGTTGGAAGCAAATGTAGATTTGTCTGGGTTGGTAAAGGCTTCGACTCAGAAAATGACGCCTCTTATTCAGTATATTTAGCTGATCAAATTCACCGTGCAGGCTTGGAAAAAAACCTGACGTTTATTGAAGAGACCTCTGCTATAGATGCTGTATATGAGCAAGCAGATTTACTTTTACTGTCTTCGCGTTTAGATCCTTTACCTAATGTAGCTATTGACGCAATGGCACATGGTCTGCCTGTTGTCTGCTTCGATAAGACAACAGGAATAGTAGACTTTTTAAAATCTGCTAAATTAGAAGATTCATGTGTGGCAAAATATTTAGATACATCAGACATGGCTAGTAAAATTTTGAAGCTAGTTAACAACAAGGAACTATATAATACCGTTAGTGATGCGTCGAAAAATAAATCTTTAGAATATTTCAATATGAAGAAGTATATTAAAGAAATTAAAAATATTGCTCACCATGTTATTAATCTATCAAATCAAGAACAGCTGGATCTTGAAGAAATTGCTAAATCTAATTTAACTGACTTTGGCTTCCTTACTGCACCTGATGAAAAAGACAAAACTCACGCTGAAATATTACGAAAGTATGTCCGTTCGTGGGCTACCGGTATAAATAAAAGAAAACCCTTTCCTGGTTTCAACCCCGAAATTTACTTAGAGCATAAAGGAGGTTCTGAGTTACGAGCGGATCCTTTTGCAGAATTTTTACGCGATGGTCAACCTAAAGGGCCTTGGCTGAGCCCTACCCTTTCGCTTTCAAACAATAAATCAGAGCTCCCTCAAAATAGTGAAGTGGCTTTGCATATTCATGCATATTATCCGGAGCTTTTATCAGAAATATTATCTCGACTTGAGAAAAACCAGTTATTACCCGACCTTTTCATTAGCACTAAAGATAATTCTGCAGTAAATCATATTTCTGCTCTACTAGAGTCTTACCAAGGAAAGGTTGTAGTTATTCAAGCTGTAAAAAACTGCGGCAGGGATATTGGCCCTTTCTTAACAGCCTTCGGTGAAAAACTACTAAATTATGAGTTTGTAGGACATTTGCATACTAAAAAAACTGCTGATGTCGCAGACCAAACAATGGGGCAGACATGGTATCGCTTCCTACTCGACAATTTAATAGGCAGTGACGACTTAACAGCGGCTGATACAATATTAGCCACTATGAGATCTAGGAAGAATATAGGCATAGTATTTCCTGATGATCCACATGTCGTATCTTGGGGCCTAAATAAATTCTATGCAGAAAACCTAGCCCACCGTTTGCATCTCAACGAACTCCCTAAAAGCTTTAGCTTTCCTGTTGGAACTATGTTTTGGGCTCGCTCTCAAGCTTTAAAAATTATGTTTAATGAATTCAAAAGCTGGGACCTTTACCCAGCAGAGCCACTACCTTATGACGGTAGCATGCTGCACGCGCTAGAGCGTCTCTTTCCTCTTGTATGCAAAGAGGCCGGCTTTGAAGTCTTACTTACTTATGTAAAAGATGTATCTCGCTAATATGTCTTAGCCAGATAGTACAGGGATAGGCTAATGTTATTAATAGTGAGCATATTAAAAAGAATTGTTGCTACAACCCTTCTACATATAGCAGGAAAAGCAAAAAATTTTGATAGATTATTTTATTTAGAGCAGTATCCAGACGTAAGAAATGCAGGCATTGACCCTGCCGAACACTATCTTCGGTATGGTTTAAGGGAGGGCCGTCTAGCCAAGCCTGAAAAGCTTATTTGGTCCGGTAGTTTTGAAAATTTATCACCTGAGCGAGAAACTATTCTAATAGTAAGTCATGAAGCCTCGCTCACTGGCGCGCCAGTTCTAAGTCTTAACTTGGTAAAAGGCTTTGCTAATACTTATAATATAATAACTATAATTTTAGGCGACGGCCCTTTAAAAGAATCTTTCTCAAAACTTAGCAACATACTAATTGGCCCAATAGACTTACGTAGGAACCCGTGGGCGCTCAATGGTTTTTTTGAGAAAAATCTAGATAAATTAGAAATAAAATATGCATTTGTAAACAGTATAGAGTCCCGCTTTGTACTTCCTTCATTAGCGAACAGATTAATCCCTACGATAAGCTTACTACATGAGTTCTCTGCATATACTAGACCTCTAGGAGCTTTTAAGGATGCAATATTTTGGTCTAACTCAACCGTATTCTCAACGAAACTAACTCTACAAAGTGCAATTAAGGACCACCCTGAATTAAAAATTGAAAACTCTCCTATTATCCCTCAGGGAAAATGTACCCTTGTTCAGAAAAACTCAATCCATAAAAGAGACACTTATGAATTAGAATTAATCAAAGACAAAGTGCTTGGAAAAATTATCAGGGAAGAAAAAATACTGATCCTTGGTGCAGGCTCAGTACAACTTCGCAAAGGGGTGGATTTATTTATTGATTGTGCGGCCCATATGGTAAGCAAACGTCCAAACTCTAATTTTCATTTTGTTTGGATCGGTAAGGGATATGATCCAATACATGACGCCAACTATTCTGTTTACCTAAAAGATCAAATTCAAAGATCAAACTTAGAAAGCACAGTAACCTTTTTAAGAGAAACAGAAGAAATAGAAAGCATATATAGCTTAGCAAAAATTCTTTTATTAACATCCCGCTTAGATCCTCTACCAAACGTAGCTATTGACGCCTTAACAGCAGGTTTACCTATAGTCTGCTTTGAAAAAACGACTGGTATATCTGAGTTCTTAGAACAAGCAACTATTTCCAACAGCTGTGTAGCTAGCTACCTTGATACAAAAGACATGGCTGAAAAGGCTATTAATCTTATTTTTTCTGAAGACCACTATAAGCACACTTCACAAGTTTCAAAGAGCACTGCTACAAAATACTTTAACATGGAAAAATACATTAAAGAGCTAGACCAGCTAGCTAGAAATGTAGCCATGAAAAACATACAGGAGAAAGCTGATTTAGAAACTGTTAGAGAATACGGAGACCTTAATATCGAATTCTGCTATCCCCGTACAAACGACCTTGATAGTTCATTACGAGTTTACATTAGGTCATGGGCTAGCGGTATTGGTAAGCGTAAGCCTTTTCCAGGTTTTCATCCAGATGTATACACTGAACGACACGGCACAAGTATAAGGGGCGGTGACCCCTATGCAGATTATTTGAGAGCAGGATGCCCTAAAGGTCCTTGGCTCCAAAAAGTAATTACACCAAAAAGCCGAACAATTTCATTATCGAATAAATTCCAAGGCAAAGTAGCCTTACATATACACGCTTATTACCCAGCATTATTTCCCGAGCTTTTAAATAGAATTAACAAGAACAGCTTCCATCCTGATCTCTTTATAAGTGTAAAAGATAGCGCGTCTCTAGATCTCATTGAAAAATATCTATCCAACTACCAAGGGCGTGTCAATAAAATTGAAGTTGTACCTAACATTGGTAGAGACATAGGACCGTTCCTGACCACATTCAGAAATGACATCTGTTCCTATGACTTAATAGGACACATGCATACTAAAGCAAGTGCCGATATTGCAGATAAAGAGATAGGAAAAACTTGGTATGAGTTCTTGCAAGATAATTTATTAGGTAATAACTATAATAAAATGATTGATATCATAATTAGTCATTTTGCAAATGATTCAAGTTTAGGTTTAGTTTTTCCTGATGATCCTAATGTTATCGGCTGGGGGGCCAATAAGCTATTCGCTGAAAAGTTAAAGGCACGACTGAAACTGAAGGAGCTACCAGAGCACTTCAATTTTCCCGTTGGTACAATGTTTTGGGCTAGAGTAGCGGCCCTAAAGCCACTATGGGATTTGAATCTCAGCTGGCAGGACTATCCTAAAGAACCGCTGCCCTATGATGGCTCGTTGCTTCATGCACTGGAAAGAATATTTCCGTTGGTCTTAGAAAAGTCAAACAGTTATAGTGCAGTGACTTATATTTCAGGTGTATCAAGATGAAGATTGTGATTTTTGGCGGCGGTGGTTTTATTGGTTCAGCTATCGCTGATCGCTTGCTTATGGATAACCATGAGCTAAGGATTTTTGAAAGGCCTCGCATAGAACCTTATCGAAAGTTCAGACCAACTGAACATGTTGAATGGGTAACAGGCGACCTCATGAGCACTCATGACGTAAGCCAAGCGGTTTCAGGCGCGGATGTCGTATTACACCTTGTCTCAACTACTTTGCCTAAAAGTTCAAATGACGATCCTCTTTATGATGTGCAGACTAATTTAGTCGCTACCTTACAAATGTTAAATGCCATGGATGCTCAGGGCGTACGACGAATCGTATTTATATCTTCAGGAGGAACAGTATACGGCCCTCCAAGCTACCTTCCTATTGATGAAAGACATCCTACTGAACCCCTAGTGTCTTATGGAATAACAAAACTAGCCATAGAAAAATATTTATTAATGTATGAGCATTTGCATGGGATTAAAGCCCATATTTTACGCGTAACAAATCCATTTGGAGAGAGGCAAAGGATAGAAACAGCGCAAGGGGCGGTAGGAGTTTTCCTTAGTAGAGCTCTGCGGAATAAAGCTATTGATATCTGGGGGGACGGTACTGTTACGCGTGATTATCTATATGTTGGCGACGTAGCAGATGCCTTTGCAAAAATTGTTCACTACGATGGATCTAAATCGGTTTTTAATATTAGCTCCGGTAGAGGAACTAGTTTAAATCAATTGGTAAGCACAATTGAGGATGTATTAGGGAAACCTATACATTGTAATTACCTACCTGGAAGGCCATTCGATGTTCCGGTTAGCGTATTAGGAAACAGCTTAGCCCAGCATGAGTTAGGATGGTCACCTACTGTGCATCTGAAAGATGGTATAGCTAGAACTGCTGAATGGATGGCTAACCAGTTGCACAAGAATAATAAATTAGATTAGAAGTTACAGCATGGTAGTGTTTGCAACTATACCACCGCGTTCAACGCAGGCTTACAGAAACCCATTTATACAACTTTATTTTAAATTTTGGTTTTATGATAAAAGATAAAAATATTGTCTGGCAAAACAGTTTAGTCCTACCTCGCATTAGGTCTAACATTCTACGTCAAGAGCCTGTCACCATTTGGCTCACAGGCCTTAGCGGATCAGGAAAATCTACTATCGCCTTTGCTTTAGAAAAAGCCTTGTTGAATATAAATAAACTAGCCTTTGTATTAGATGGAGACAACCTTAGGCATGGGCTTTGTAAAGATCTAGGATTTAGTGAAGAAGATCGCTCTGAGAACATAAGACGCGTAGCAGAAGTATCCAACTTAATGAACAATGCAGGCCTAATAACTATAAGTGCCTTTATTTCACCTTTAGCTAAAGACAGATTACTAGCAAGAGAAATTATTGGGAAATCACGCTTTTATGAGGTATATGTAAATACTAGTTTAGATACGTGCGAAAAAAGAGACTGCAAAGGTCTTTATAAAAAAGCTAGAATGGGGCTTATCAAAGATTTTACAGGCATCGGCTCACCTTATGAACCACCTATAGCGCCTGACCTGTTGCTTAACACCGAGATACTGACTATTGATCAATGCGTTAATTTACTAATCGAACATATCAACTTAATATCTAAAGATTTTTGGCCTGCTCATCTCTAGCTTTAATAAATTTAAATTATCTGCAAGTTTTCTAAAGCATGGAGAAGTATATAGCATCTACCTACCAACTAAGCTAAAGCTCCTCTCTTTATAATAAATAATTTAAGCGTAATTAGAGAAGCACGAACCACTGACTTCAGAAGTAAAAAATAATTTACAAAGAATAGCGCTAAAGCAACCGCAGCCTTTAGCCAAGAAATTGAGCTAAAAAATTATAACTATAATGAACTATCCTAGCCTTTAGAGTTCACATATATACAAGCTATGTACGGCCTTAATGATGGCCTTTGTATCGTTCTCAACAGAGAGGTCTAGATATGGCTACTGCAAATGCCAAGCAAGAACTGAAATCCGTTGAAACCATTAATGCCCGCGCGTCCACTGGTCAGGACGCTACCCTGACTCAACAGGGTGAAATTGGTAAGGCGCTAAGTGTCCTGCTGTCGGATGTCTTCGCCCTGTACATCAAGACCAAGAATTACCACTGGCACATGCACGGCACCCACTTTCGCGACTATCACCTGTTGCTGGAAGAGCAGGCAACCCAGTTGTTCGCCATGACTGACCCCATGGCCGAGCGTGCACGCAAGATCGGTCAGCCTACCATTCGCTCTCTGGAGCAGATGGTGCAGCAAAAGCGTCTGGCCAGCAGCGAAGCTGAAGACCTGACCGCTGAGCAGATGCTGGAAGAGCTGCATGCCGATAACCAGGCGCTGGCTGCGTTCATGCGCACCACCCACACCCTGACCAGCGATGGTAACGACGTGGCGACCACCAGCCTGCTGGAAGAGTGGATCGACCAAGCTGAAGAGCGCGCCTGGTTCCTGGGCAAGACTGTCGGTAAGTAAGCATTATTGGCAGGCTTTGGCTCTCTTTTGTAGAGATGCCTGAACACTGCCGAATTCGATCAATCCGGAATCCTGCGGGGTTCCGGATTTTTTATGCCTGCTGTTTACATACAGCGTGGCAACTGTCATGAATCGTGCTGCTTCGGCACCTGCATAACATCTCCTGCACAACGGGTCGACCTGAGCGAAAATAACGGTTTGTTGTTTTCAGACACGGACGTGAATGTCGGCTGTTCAGTTCGCGTCTTTCCAGCCCTTATACAGATTGCACGTATGTACGATAACCAGCTCATCCTCGTTCCATCCATTTCCACCCTGCCAGGCCATGAAGCCAAGGCATTGAGCGCGCTGCGCTGGCTGATACGCAGGGGCATCGTGCAGGAACAGGTAACGACCTGCGGCCGCGGCTCGTGGGGCATGGCCTATGGCATTGCTCCAGGCGCCGAACGGGTGGTCAGATACCCTGAACGCCTGCCGTTCGGTCATCCTGTCAACGGACTGGAAATCATCACTCGCCGCTGCATCTTTACGCCGGACAAGGGATTCAAGGAAGAGGCGGGTTGCCCTGAGTGCCGCCGGGAGATCGGCGAGGCGCTGTTCGACAGCCTGGAAGACTGGATGCCCGGCCATACCGACAATTTCCGCTGCCCCGAATGTGGACACGAAGATGACATCAACGGGTTCCTGTTCCTGCAGCCCTGTGGCTTTTCTAATCTGGGCTTTATTTTCAACGGCTGGGCAAAAGCCGTCTTTCAGCCCACCTTTCTTGAAGAGTTTGCAGAACGGCTTGGCTATGGCATTACACAGGTAACGGTTGAACTCTGAACGAGGGCCCGGTAAAAGAAGGCGAGGAGTACAAAAATAATTAAACAGGCAGAGCGTTGATAAATAAGAGAATTGTGCCTACTGCCGCTGCTTGCCGGAAAATAAAGGTATACAACGGCTCAAAAGCGCGTATGGTGACGTCACTGCTCTGCAATTGTCACTTCGATACCCTGGCTTGATGTACTGCTTCACGTTTCATCTCCTTGGCTCGTTTTACTTTCGCATCTCAGTCTCGGCCTGAACGGTTCAGCGCCGCAGTCTTACTTTTACCTTGGAGATACATCATGTCTACTCGCCAAACGGGTACCGTCAAGTGGTTCAACGATGAGAAAGGTTTCGGCTTCATCACGCCTGAGAGCGGTCCTGACCTGTTCGTTCATTACCGTTCGATCGAAAGCGCCGGCTTCAAGAGCCTGAGCGAAGGTCAGCGCGTTTCTTTCGTGGCCGTCAAGGGCCAGAAAGGCATGCAGGCTGATCAGGTTCAAGTCGTCTAAGACGCCTGATCCAAAAAGCCCCGCCTAGCGGGGCTTTTTTATTGCCTGCGTTTTTTAAAGTCGGCTGTTCGCCGCTATCGCCTCAATGGCAAGCCCTTCGTCCTGTACTGCTGCTCTTTCAGAGTGGTGCCTGTTCGATCAAGCCCTGTCTTGACGCCAACATCATCCAACCTAATGGATCAGCATGTCCGGTTATCGAATCAAATATCAAACCGTCACCGTTGGTGATGTGGATTTTCACATCCAGTCCCTGAAAGACCATCAGCAATACTATGACCCCAATGGCGAAGCGGAGCTGCTGGGCATCTCGCCCGAAAGCTGGCCGCTGTTTGGTCAGGTCTGGCCTTCAAGCTATGTACTGGCTACGGCCATGCAGACCATTGATCTCAAGGGCAAACGTATCCTGGAGTTGGGTGCGGGTCTTGCCTTGGCCAGCCTTGTGGTGCATAGCCGGGGCGGCAACATGACGGTGAGTGACTACCACCCGTTGATCCCGACCTTTCTGAACGAGAATCTGCGGCTCAACAACCTGGGGCCGATCAAATACCAGGCGGCAGATTGGGGTAGAGCCGACCTGGACCTGGGCCAGTTCGATCTCATCATCGGCAGTGACCTGATCTACGAGCGCGACCAGCCTGCCATCCTGGCCGACTTCATTGACCGGCACTCGGCAGATGAAGTGGACATCATCATTGTCGACCCAGACCGCCGCCAGCGCTCCAGCTTCTGCCGTGAGATGGAGGAGCTGGAATACTCGTATCGGAGTACGCGAGCAGACTGCGTACTAAGTACCGGCGAAGCCTACAAAGGATCATTCCTGCATTTTCATCGGGACGAGGCCACACTGGGCCTCGCCGTCGGTTAAGTCTCTCTACAGCGGGCCGGGGTCCGGAATCGGGCCAGGAATCTTGGCTGGCTCTTCCAGGTTTTCGCGTGCTTCCTCAGGCAGGTCTTCCGGGCGGGTCTCGGGATCAAGCTCGCTTTCCAGCTCACTATCGGCTTCGTCAAGATCGTTCAAAGGCGCCTGATCAGCACAATAGAGGCCTATAACGGCCGGATCAGGCGTGAACGCTGAAGGACTTGGGTGCGTTAGCATCGGCATATCCTCATGGCTGGGCTCTTTTGTTTAGTCCAGCCACCCGAGAATAGGTTGCAACCGCTTACCGATGACGCATTTGTGCCGCTACGAGCAAGGAAACAAGACAGCCGCCAGCCAGATACGCCGCGACCAGATGCCAGGACCCGTTATTGGCACTGACCAGCGAGGCGGCAATGAACGGTGTAAAGCCGCCGCCAACCACGCTGGCAACCTGATAACCGACACCGGCCCCGCTGTAGCGATACTCGGTGCCAAAGGCTTCCGTGAACAGCGGCTGTTGCACGCTGACGATCATGTCATGGGCCATGTTGGCAAGCATGACGGCAAAGAACACAATCCAGCCAATCGAGCGCGCTTCCAGGGCCAGGAAGAAGGGCACAGCCGAGAGCACACCAATCGTGGCGCCGATCAGGTAGATACGGCGCAGCCCATAGCGGTCCGCCAGCCAGGCGAAGCAGGGAATGGTTACGCAGCTGATGGCACCCACCAGCAGGCCGATATTCAGGAACAGCTCGCGGGAAAGGCCCAGGTTGGCAGTCGAATAACTGAGCGCAAAGGTCGTCACGATGTACATGGTGAACAATTCGGCCATACGCAACGCGATGATCAGGAGGAACGCGCGTGGATGGCGACGTAGCGCTTCCACGATGGGTAGCTTGACGGCCTTGTGAGCCTGTCTGACCTCACGCACGAACTCGCGGGATTCTTCCATGCTGGAGCGCACCCATAAGGCAATCAGCACAAGCACGATGCTAAACAGGAACGGCAGGCGCCAGCCCCAGCTGTGAAAGGCTTCGTCGCTCAAAAAACGATCAAGTAGCGATACGCTGCCCGTGGCCAGGATCAACCCTACGCCAAAGCCTACCTGCACGCCGCTGCTGTAGAAGGCACGCCGGAGCGGCGGTGCACTCTCCACGGCCATCAGGGCCGCGCCGCCCCACTCGCCGCCTACGGCAAACCCCTGGATTGCACGCAAAATAACCAACAGCACAGGTGCCCACCAGCCAATGCTCGCATAAGTCGGTAACAGGCCAATCAGGGCGGTCGAAATGCCCATGAGCATGACCGTCAGCACCAGCATGCGTTTGCGGCCAAGTTTGTCGCCGTAGTGACCGAATATAAAACCACCCAGGGGACGGAACAGAAAGCCCACGCCAAACGTGGCAAAAGCAGCCAATGTCCCCATGGCCGGGCTTACGTTGGGAAAGAATTCCTTGTTGAAAATCAGCGCCGCCACGATGCCGTAGAGCAGAAAGTCGTACCAGTCCACAACCGCCCCGACAAAACTGCCAAGGGCGGCCTTGCGGGCCTGTGAATCGGAGCGCCCCGGGGGCGATGCGTCGGTTGCATGGGTTATTGCGGTCATGGCTTGGGTACTGATAACAGGAGGCGAGCCGTCAGAAGTGGCTCAAAAATCCGCCCGTCGGCACATTCATACTGCAGGTACAGGAAGGAAAGCAGACGGGAAGGTGTGAAACAGGCGCAGGGGTGGCCGATTACTCGTACGTCATACAGGACGGAGCAAACAGGCAAGGCGCAGAGAGATACATGGGGACGTCCTTATAGTTTTAATGGGCTATACGAAGAGAAGGCTTCGCACCGGAGGACGGGATAGTGTGTTGCGAGGGGTTATGAGGTCAACTGTGGGGTCACGTACAGCTCATGAAGAACGTGACCGTTAGTCGATTGACACCCGTGGCAGGACGCCAAAGGGGCAGCAAATCATTCGTCCATTAACTTCTTGCGATCTTCCACCGGCAGGCTGCGAGTCTCGGGATCGAGATCCTCCAGCTCCCCATCGGCTTCGTCCAGGTCATTAAGAGGAGCCTGATCCGCGCACCAGAGCTCATTGGCCGCAAGCAGGGTGCTGTAGTTGGCCAGGCGGCAGGTGTGTGCAGGAATACCGGTAATCATCTTGAGTCCCTCCCAGGAAATACCGATGAATGCTGTTTTAGCTTAGTCCGGTAATCGCAGCGGGAGGTTGCAACCGATCATCGGTTGGTGTGGCGAGGGATGTCTTGTTGGAAAAGCGGATGGCTATCCGACTTTCATACACAGGATGGTTGAACGCAGCGGCTCTCATCACAGGAGCCTGATCTCGAAGATCAGGCTCCTGATAACGGACAGCTTAGAAGCGGTCGCGAATGACCACTTCGTCGTAGGGCAGCTTGCCAGTGCGCGCATGCGCCGGCTCGGCGGCCTTACCGACGGAAATCATCAGGCTGACAACATGGTCGTCCGGCAGATTGATCAGCTGGCCAACGGCCTCGAAATCAAAGCCGACCATAGGGCAGCTGTCATAGCCCATGCCCTTAGCAGCGAGCATCAGCGTCTGGGCCACCAGGCCGGTGCTGCGCATGGCTTCGTCACGCTGGGTCTGTGGCTTGTCACGATAGTACGCGTCGATAGCGGGCACCATGAAGTCCTGCACGGCCTGGGGAGCTTCGCTCCAGATACGGGCGGCATTCTTCTCCCAGCTGGCAACATCGGCACACACGATGACGAGCAACGAGGAATCGGTGATCTGGGCCTGATCCCAACCTACCGCACGAATCTGCTGACGCAGCGCCGGATCTGTCACTGCCACCAGACGCACATGCTGCAGGTTGAACGACGTCGGCGCCAGCAGGGCATGACTCAGCAGTTGGCGTTGCTCGTCATCGGTCATCCGGTGAGAAGCATCGTAATGACGGATGGCGCGACGTGCATTGATGGTTTCAAGGATATTCATACTGCGTTCCTTTAAATAAAAGTCAGGCCAGCACAAGCGTTTGGAGCCGCAACGGCCGTTTGGAAATCGTGGCGCAGAACGTAAAGGATAGCCGCGCATTTATCCAATCAAGCGTACTGATTCATTCCATCGATATCGCCAATACCGCTTCGCTAGCTGTTTTTGCTGAAACGATTGCGCAAAAAGGTGATCGAATCCCGTTTGATGACAATTTGTTTCTGAACCCTGTGGCGTCAGAGCAGTCTTTTAGCGGTTCGCCTGCTCTGGCAGGCGCGTCTGGATACAATAAAAGCAGGCAGCATTACATGGAATCTCCCACGCTCACCCTCTCGGCCCCTGCCGCTCCGGCGCGTAAAGGCCTCGTCCTTCTCATCGCAATCATTGCCGCCCTGGGTGGCCTTCTCTTCGGTTACGACACTGGCATTATTGGCGTCGCCCTGCTCGGCCTTGGCCGTGAGTTTGCGCTGAATGACACCCTCAAACAGCTCGTCACGGGCGCCATCATCTTTGGTGCGCTGTTTGGCTGCCTGGGCACCGGCCCGATCTCCGATCGACTCGGCCGACGCCGAACCATCATCCTGGTGGGCATAGTATTCGCGCTCGGGTCGATTCTATCGGCCGTCTCGCCCAACGTGACGCTGCTGATCCTGTCGCGCTTTCTGCTTGGCCTGAGTGCCGGCAGCTCGACGCAGATCATTCCGGTCTACATTGCCGAAGTGGCCCCGCCACAGCATCGCGGAAAGCTGGTGGTACTGTTCCAGTTCATGGTGGTCAGCGGCATTACCGTCGCCTACTTCACCGGCTTTGCGCTGGACGAGCACTGGCGCTGGATGTTTGCGCTGGGCGTGGTTCCGGCCGTGATCCTGCTCGCCGGTATGTCGGTACTGCCTGAAAGTCCACGCTGGCTCCTGTCCCGTGGACGCGAGCAGGACGCACTGGCGGTCCTGGAGCGCGTCCGTGGTGATGAGGCGGCTGCCCGCCGGGAGCTGACCGAAATCAAGACCGTGAGCGATGCACCGGAAGGCACCTGGCGGGACCTGCTCCAGCCCTGGGTTCGCCCTGCGTTGCTCGTGGGTGCCTGCATCTCTATGTTCTCGCAGATCACCGGCAACAACGCCCTTGTCTATTACGCACCGACTATTCTGACTCAGGCGGGCTTTTCCGATCAGACGGCGGTTCTGGCCACTGGCTGCAGCACCATCCTGGTGGTGATCATGACCGTGATCGGCAGCCTCCTGGTGGACCGCATCGGCCGCCGTCGCTACCTGCTGATCCTGATCCCCGGCTCGATCATTGCGCTGGCCATCATGGGCTACCTGTTCCAGGGTGCAGGCCCCACCACTGACGTGCAGCGCTGGCTGGTCGTGGGTTGTCTGGCGGCCTACCTGATGTTCAACTGCGGCGGCTTCGGTGTGTGCATCTGGCTGATCAACTCGGAAGTCTACCCACTGTTCGTGCGCGGCAAGGGCGCCAGTGTTGGGGCCTTCAGCCACTGGTTCTTCGATCTGGTCGTCACGCTGACTACGCTGAGCCTAGTAACGTGGCTGGGCGCTGCCCATACGTTCTGGGTTTATGCCGGAATCTCGTTGCTGGCTCTGGTCTTCATCTGGCGCTTCGTGCCTGAAACCCGTGGCAAGAGCCTGGAGAAGATCGAACACGAGTTGCGCGAGCACCGCTTCTACCCTTACCAGCAGCGCCACGACCACTGACGCTGCATGGCATGGCCCAACCGCATGAGGTTGGGCCATTTCTCCTTACGCCCTGCCAGTCTCGCGCTGACGGGACTGCACGATCCACATGATTACCATCGCCAGAAGCGGCACCAGCGTCACCACGGCGGCAAAGAATTCCCCTGTCTGCCGTAGCCCGAATGCCTCCGCCGATACCCCTACGCCAATCACCGGCACCGACATCGCCACGTAATAGGTCACAAAGAGCGTTGAGGTTACAGCTGCCTTGTGCTCCCGCGGGCTGGCACCTGTCACGGCGTTCATACCGGCTCGAAATACGATGCCCTGGCCCGCTCCTGCGATTACCGTTCCCAAGAGCAGAAACCCGACCTGTGCAGTGGCAATGCTGACACCAATAGTGGCCGTGCCCAGTGATAGGGCAATGCAGCCAATCGTCATGTGTAAGTGTGCGGGCAGCTTTTTCAGCAATGCCTGCCCGATGATGGATGAGACAAACAGCAGGCAGATAACCGCGCCAATGGTAACGCCATGGGTATGCCCCATGACTTGGCCCATAATGGCCGGCACGACGGCCGTAAACAGCCCCGCCACGCTAAAACCCGCCATCCCCGAGAGGGCAGCCGGGATAAACAGGGCTCGCACCTCCCGCGGCAGATGAGGCTTCTGTATTCGTAACCTCGGCTTAGCCGGGCGCTGGACCGTCTCGTGTGCCAACAGCACACCCACTGCTGCAACAACCAATAAGATCAGGTACAGGCTGAACACCAGATGCGTTGGATAGGGCAGATACATCGATAGGATGCCTGCCACCAGAGGGCCCAACCCCAGCCCGAGCATGTTGGAAGCCGTAGCCACCAGGGTCGAGACATTGCGCCACGGCTCAGGCGCCAGCTCCAACACCGCCACGGTGGCCGTACCGGTATAAATCCCGGCGGAAAAACCGGAGAACAACCGTGCCAGCATTAATCCGCTAATGCTGTGGCTGAAAAGAAACATCACCGTACTGATGGCCGACAACGCGATACCGGCCAACAGCATCGGCCGCCGTCCCAGCTGATCGGACCAGCTTCCAGCCACCAGCAGCGCCGCAATCACACCGGCCGCATAGATCGAAAAGATCAGCGTCACCCATGTTTCACCAAAGCCCATCTCCCGTTGATAAAACACATACAGCGGCGTGGGCAGTGTGGTACCCATCATCGTGATCAGAAAGGCACAGGCCACCCAAATAAAGGCGCGACGGGGATGTGAAGCACTCGCAGGCATGCTTGCTCCTAGGCGTATTGATCATTATTTGAACAGCCCGACCGGAAATGATCAGGAAAGCGGTAGACCGAACGCGATGGCGAAGCGTTCGGTATGAAGGACAGCCCGGAGAGGGTTTAGTCTGGCGGAATGCCTAGCTCGACGGGTGTCTTTTGAGAATGAAATGATAGGTATGGCTCTGCTCAAACCATCCTACGAAGCGTTTTGTGACGAGGCCGGTGAGTGGCACATACAGAGAATAGGCGAAGCGATACCCCTCTCGCATATGCCAACCTGACTAGCCACATCAGCCCTCAACCGCGCCCTATTCCTCTGCTCTGAAATACCGTTCGATAGTGGCCATGTCCGCCCCGGTTGCGAGGGCCAGCGACAGGAGAATGCGTGACTTCTGAGGATTGGAAAAGCCGCTGCCAATGCCCTCTTCCTTCCTGCTGACGAATCCAGAGCTGGTACGGGTAGAGCGGATCACGGGAATGCCCTGCTCCATGAGCCGTTTGACCGTCTCCTTGGTGCGCGTGGGGATGGAGCCGTTACCCGTACCGGCGATCACAATGCCTTTTGCACCATCCTTGATCGCTGCATCGATTAGTGCACTGTCTTGGTCTTGGTAGCTGTAGAGAATTACGACCTTGGGCAGGCTTTCCTGCTTGGAGACATCGAAATGCCTCTTGCCGGTCGGTGTGGCAGGAGAATAGTAGAACCGGGGCGTAACGCCGACAAAACCGCCCAGGTAGCCCTGCTCGGCCGCGCGGAAGGTGTCGGGCGTGGTGGAGTTGGTCTTAGTGGTATAGAAGGCCGAGCCGATGCGGTCGTTCAGAACGACCAGGGTGCCACGGCCGTTGGCCTTGTCATTGGCTGCCAGACTGACCGCCTCGAGCAGGTTCATGGGCCCGTCGGCCCCTACAGCTGTAGCAGGGCGCATCGCTCCCACTACTACCACAGGCTTTTCGCTTTTGACGGTCAGGTCGAGGAAGAAAGCCGTTTCTTCCAGCGTATCGGTACCATGGGTTACGACCACGCCATGTACTGCCGGGTCTTCCAGTTTTTGGCTGATCGTTTTTGACAGCTTCAACAGTGTCTTCTGGTCCATGTCCTGGCTGGGCATGTTAGCGAGTTGCTCGCCTGTCACCGTAGCCACCTGATTCAGCTCCGGCACAGCCTTGATCAGGGTTTCGATACCCAGCTTACCGGCGTCGTAGTCAGTGGTATCGGTGCTGGATGCCGAGCTGCCAGCAATGGTGCCGCCAGTGGCGTAGATGACGACGCCGGGCTTGGCGTCTGCGGCAAACAGGGAGGCTGTAGAGAGCGCAAGGGCAACGCTCAGGAACGCAGGGGTAAAACGAACAGGCATGCAATGTCCTTACTGTGAACCGGGAAAACGTGGTTGTGACCACGTATTTCCTTACGCAAGGACTGTGCCCTGCTGATCAAGCGATGGGGATCGCCCTGCTCTACCCATCTTGCCAAGGGAGAGTACATTGATAGATCGGGGCGCTGTATTCGCTACACGCCCCGGTCTATTGGCAGCGCCGAAACGGCGGTCCTACTTGTCTTTGTTCTTGCGTCCGGGCAGCACTGAATTAAGTACCTGCTTGGCCGTTTCCTTGATGATGCCGCCTTCATTCGGGTCGCCATGCAGAAGCGATGAGGCAAAGCTCTTGGCCTGCTCGATAGTGAAATGCGGTGGCAGCGGTGGTACATCCGGATCGGTCTTGAAGGTGATAACGACTGGACGCTCGGAGGCGAGTGCCTCTTCCCAGGCGGAAGCTACCCGGTCGGCGCTGTCGACATAGATACCCTTGAGACCGATGGACTCGGCGAACTGGTGATAGGGCACATCCGGAATGTTCTGCGAGGCTTCGAACTTGGGATCGCCGTTCATGACCCGCTGCTCCCAGGTCACCTGGTTCAGGTCTTCGTTATTGAAGACGGCGCAGATCCATTTGCCGTTGCCCCACTCGCGCCAGTATTTCGCTACCGTGATCAGCTCGGCCATGTTGTTCATCTGCATCGCACCGTCACCCACCAGGGCCACCACCGGGCGGTCTGGGTGGGCAAACTTGGCGGCGATGGCGTATGGCACTGCCGCGCCCATGGAGGCAAGGCCACCGGACAACGAGCACATCATGCCGCGGCGCATCTGGACGTCACGGGCAAACCAGTTGGCGCAGGAGCCCGAGTCACTCGTCACGATGGCGCGATCCGGCAGGCGCGGCGACAGCTCGTAGGCCACCCGCTGTGGATTGATCGGTTTGGCATCCGTGAGTGCACGGGCCTTGAGCGTCTCGTCCGAGTCCTTGCGCCAGTTTTCGATGGACGAGCGCCAGGCGCGATCTGTCTTCTCGCGCAGCAGCGGCAACAGGGCGCGCAGGGTCTCGGCCGAGTCACCTTCAAGGTTCACCTCCATGGGATAGCGCAGGCTGAGCATGTCGGCCTTCAAATCGATTTGCACGCCGCGAGCCTTGCCCTCTTCAGGGAGGAACTCAGAATAAGGAAAGCCGGAACCGATCATTAGAAGCGTGTCGCATTCGCTCATCAGCTTGTAGCTCGCCTCGGTGCCAAGCAGGCCGATGGAGCCGGTCACCCAAGGCAGCGCATCGGGAAGCGCGGCTTTGCCCAGCAGTGCCTTGGCGACGCCGGCACCCAGCTTTTCGGCTACCGAAATCACTTCATCCGTTGCGCCCAGCGCGCCGGCGCCCACCAGAATGGCAACCTTCTCGCCCGCATTGAGGACGTCGGCGGCGCGTTGCAGATCCGCCTCGTAGGGTACGACCTTGGGCTTGCTGTAGCCCACACCGGAGTGGATGGTGCCGTGCTTGTGGGGCGGATCGGAGTACTCAAGCTCCTGAATGTCATTGGGCAGGATGATGGCCGTGACACGCCGCTCACCTACCGCCGTACGAATCGCACGATCCACCAGATGACGAACCTGAGACGGCGCCGAAGCCTGTTGTACGAACGCACCCGCTACGTCCTTGAACATGGAGACCAGATCCAGCTCCTGCTGGTAATGGCCGCCCAAGGCAGTGCGGGCCTGCTGTCCGCAGATGGCCAGCACCGGTACGTGGTCCATGCGGGCATCGTAAAGGCCGGTCAGCAAATGCGAGGCGCCAGGGCCTGAGGTAGAGATGCAGACACCCAGTTCACCGGTGAATTTCGCATCGGCTGCCGCCATGAAGGCGGCCATTTCCTCATGGCGGGCCTGGATGAACTTGATCTTCTCGTTCGAACGGTTCAGTGCGCCAAAGACACCATTGATCCCGTCACCCGGGTAGCCATAGATGCGGCGTACGCCCCACTGGTACAAGCGTTCGACTATGAAATCACCGACGGTCATCGCCATGAGAACCTCCCTAGATCGGCTGTAAGCGGAATGGGTGCTTACTGACCTAGACAGGCTCACTCGGCGAGAAGGTCCTCAATATCTGAAAATAGATGGCCGACTCGTCCGTGAGCCTTTGCGTCTGCGGGAGACTTATGCCTCCCGCACAGGCATTTAGAAGGGCTTCAGGCGACGCAGCTTGGCCAGCGCCATCAGTCCGGCACCCGCAGCCACAAGGGCCACCATGCTGACGATATCCGAATCCACCGAAACGGCCTTGTTGCTGGCCTTTTGGTTGAAGCGCCCGTGGGTGCGGTGCAACCCTTCGACCGGCTCGAACAGGTAATCCGCCCGCTCGGGGTTTTCCGGCTCGTTGGTCATCTGCCCGCTGTAGGCCTGTTTAGCCATGACCGTATCCAGAAGCCCTGGCGCCACCATATTGCCCAGGATGGCCTGGATCGTAGTCTTGCCCAGCCAGATCTCGCGGGGCGCACGCATGGCGGCATCAAAGATGGCCCGTGCTGCGACTTCCGGCTGATAGATGGGAGGCAATGGCTGGCCGCGCTTGCCCAACTTGTTGCGGGCCCAGTCGAATTGCGGCGTGTTGAGGGCTGGCAGGTGAACCATGGTAAGCCGGACACGACTCTTGTCATGGATCAGCTCACTGCGCAGGGAATCAGTAAATCCACGAATGGCCGCCTTGGCACCGCAATAGGCCGATTGCAAAGGGATCGACCGGTACGCCACCGCCGAGCCAACCTGCACGATAGTGCCACGGTCCCGCACCTTCATGCGCTTGAGGGCAGCCATGGTGCCGTACGTGCAGCCCAGGTAGGTCACATCTGTCACGCGGCGGTATTCCTCCGGCGTCATCGAGCCAAAAGCCCCAAGAACTGTGGTCATGGCCGCATTGACCCAGACGTTGATCGGTCCGAGTTCTGTTTCCACACGCTCCGCGGCCTGCTCGACCTGGGCGGCATCAGCCACATCAGCCTTGCAGCCCAACGCCTTGGCACCCAAGGCCTCCAGCTCGGCAACCGTCTCGGTCAGCCCCTGCTCGCCCCGGGCGATGACTGCGACCTTGTAACCCGCTTGAGCAAAATAGTGAGCGGTTGCGCGACCGATACCGGCCGTGCCGCCCGTGATGACGACTACAGGTGATTCATGCGCCATGTTGATGCCCCGACATTGTTGGAGGTGTCTTCAACGGACTGCCCTGTCAGGAAGCCAGTTCACTCCGCTGCGATGACGCCCATCGGGTTTACGGCTCTGAACCGGGCAGACGGGATGCCAGTCTTATGGTCAGGCGTATCGCTTTACAGGAGGCGCAACACCATGATCGAGGTACTCGATGCCCATCAGTGGCGGGCTTATCAAGGTGAAGACTTCCCGCTTGGCAGCTGGAAAGACGACAACGGAATCCTGCGTGCCGATCCTGCTGCCGCGCGAGTCGATCTGATCTCACGGCAATCGTATCGAAACTTTTCCCTGACGTTTGAATTCAGCCTGGCGGCGGGTGGAAATGCCGGGGTGCTGTACCGGGTTGCCGAATCCTGGCCCGAATCCTGGCAGGGCGGCCCAGAGATGCAGCTCCTGGACAATGCCAGCCACCCGGACGGGCAGAATCCGCTCACCACCCATGGCGCGCTTTATCAGCTATTGGCACCTACCGAGCCCACTCCGATTCAGCCCGGCGAATTCATGAGCGGCCAACTCATCGTTCGCGAAAACCACGTTGAACACTGGCTCGCTGGACGATGTGTATTACGCTACGACCTGTACGATACTGCCCTGCGTGAGGCCATCAGCCAGAGTAAGTTCAAACACAATCCTGATTTTGGTCTCACAGAGGGACATATCATCCTTCAGCACCATGGCGATGAAGTGTGTTTTCGTTGCCTGCAAGTCGAAGCCTTGCTCTGATCACTGCTGTAGACGCCATGCCTTAAGCAGTACGCCGTCCTTGCCTGTGACCGGATCGGCCTCTGGCATGGGCACGTGAGCAATACGAGTAACCGAGGCATCATGAGTGGCGGCATTGGCACGCTGGATATCATAGTCCTCCTGCCCGCGCGGATAGGCCCCAACGACCACGAAGTCATCGCTTTCCTCGATGCGGCAGTGCCCGGTTCCGGCGGGCAACACCAGCACATCCCCTGCCTCCACCGTCAGCTCCTGGCCGGACTCGCCTCCCAGAATGATCCGCGCGTGTCCGGATGCCACACCTAGCACCTCGTGAGCAGTCGAGTGGTAATGGTGATAGTCGAAGATGCCTGCCCGCCATTGCGGTGGCCAGCCGTTCGCAGCGAACAGCTTTTCGAAGGCCGCGGCGTTGTCCTTACCCTCAAGCGGTACGGCACGATAGACCAGCACCGGGAATGGGCTGTTGGGAATACGTCCATCATCCTTGAAGAACAACCGATCCGGCTCGCCCGCCTGGGCGGGCATACTCAGCGCCGACACCGCGGGCGCAAGACTCAAGGCAAACAGCACCGCATTGTAGGTAGAGCGTGTGGAACCCATAGCTATTCCCCCGATAGGTATAACAGATTCGAAGGGCTATCCGGGTGGGAAGTTTCACAGGCCGTGCAGCCAGTTCCTCAGCAGCTCGGTAGTCCGCTCCGGCCATTCTAGGGGCGGTAAATGACCGCACTCGGGCAGTATCTCCAGGCATGAGCCCGGGATGCTGGCGTGCATCTTCTGCGCCTCATCGACGGGAGTGAGCTTGTCGTTTTCACCCACGATAATCAGCGTCGGCACAGTAATGCTCGCCAGGGTCGGAATCGAATCCGGACGATCGATAATGGCCTGCTGCTGGCGTAGAAACGCATCGCGCCCTACCCGCTTGCCCATGGCGATCACCTCATCGGCAACCGGCGTACCGATCCGGCTTGGATGGATCAGATTTGGCAACAACTGAGGGCTGATTCCCAAGAAGCGTCCACGCTCGGCCAGGGCCTTCATGCCGACCCGCTGGCGGGTACGCTCAGGGGCATCGAGGCTGGCCATGGTGTCGACAAGCGCCAGCCGCATGACCCGCTCCGGCGCCTGTCGCATGATCTCGAACGCCACGTATCCCCCCATGGACAACCCCGCCAGCGCAAACCGGGCCGGTGCCTCGGCCAGTACCCGTCTCGCCATGCCTTGAATGCTTCCGTCACGGGTCAGGTCGGCAATGTGCGTATCGGCCACGTCGGCCAGCGCTTCGGCTTGCAAACGCCACAAGGCGGCATCGCACAGAAGTCCGGGAAGAAACACCAGCGGGACGTGGGCCTCAGGTCTGGAGGATGCAGCAGAAGTGATCATCAGAGGGTTATTCAGCAGCAAAAGCTGCGTTCTATACGGCCTTCGTTAGCGATGCAAGTACTGACCCCTTATGGCGGCGCAAAACAGGATGGATCACACCTGCATCAAGCTGCCCTGCACCACAGAGTGATGCCCATAGGCTGCCGGACCGCGTAAGCCGTTGATTCAGGCACACCCTATCGACTCTCACCCCGCTGGAGGGGCGTGACTAGCCTGGCAACGAGCCCTCAAGCCTCATGACAGGGCAGCCGTGGCACAGTTGCGTCTGTTATGGGCAGACGCAGTGATCTCATCACGGGCACGTCATCATTTGACGTTGAAGCCGGCCTGGGCCAGCCAGGCTCTTACTTCCGCATAGGGATAAGCCTCCAGCGCAGCAAAACCAGGCAAGCTTCTGGCTTTGAGTCGAGTGAAGGCGGGTGTGTTGAGGCCACATAGAAACCGTGTCATGGACTCAACACTGGGTACTTCTCCCCGGGAGGCCATATAGTGCTCCCGAAAGGCGCCACATAGCGTTTCAGGGTTTTGCCTATCCAAAGGCGGTAAGGCGGCCGGGGCTGGAAGGACTGCCACCGTGCCGCGGCAGACGGAACAATGCCCGCATTGCTCAGGCGCCTGCGTATCACCAAACCACTCAGCCAGACGGTGGCTCAGGCAACGGTCACTGGCGAATAGATCAAGCATGGCGTGGGTTCGTGCAACCTCGGCCTGCTCTTTTTCCTGGAAGTACCGATGCAACGTAGCGCCTAGTGTCTCGACGTCGATTGCAGCCTGTAAGCGACGATACACCTCGGTCATCTGCTTACTTTCCAGTTCAATCCAGCCTTGCTCGTGAAGCCACTCCAGCGCAGTGATTACCCGGCTACGTTCAGCGCGATACTCACGGTGCAACTGATCAAAATTGACCGTGCACCAGGTACGCGCCCGAACAGAGGTTTCGACAATAGCCTCAACAAATTGCCGACGCTCACCTTCAAATCGTTCAATCAAGGCTTCAGGTTCACGAAGGTATTTGAAACGATAATCAGCGAAATAACTGTATTGCGGCGCAATCAGGCCCTGAAGCTCCAGTTGCACGAGCAAAGTCTTGAGCGGCAACAGGCGAATGTCACTTTGATCGGACAGGCTGTTGAACTGCAGCACCCATTCGCCTTTCGGCGCCGCCTGCAAGTCCTCAAGAACGCTGCGGATACCACTCAGCTCCGGTGTGTCACCATAAACAAAATTTTCCAGCACATTCAAGGCATCGCGGTTAGCCAGTACCAGGCACTCGGAGCGCTCACCATCACGTCCGGCGCGACCGATTTCCTGGCTATAGCTCTCGATTGATTTGGGCAGGTCGTAGTGCACTACGTAACGGATATCGCGCTTGTCGATTCCCATGCCAAAAGCAATGGTGGCCACAATGCAGGTCAGTGTGCCGGCCATGAACTGCTGCTGAATGCTGTCGCGCCGTTCATGAGGCAGACCAGCGTGGTAAGCCCCGGCACGAATCCCGGCACGTACCAACTCATCCGCCAGCTGCTCGGCTGTTTTCTGCTGCGTGACATAAACAATGCTGGATTGACTGGTCCGTGGCGCAATCCAATCCAGCAAATAACGTCGTTTGTCCTCCCCGCTGACAGGTTCGACCTGCAGGTCCAGATTGGAGCGATAGAAGCCGGTCGTCACCACATCGTCATGAGCGATTCCAAAGCGGGCCTGCATGTCTGCAATAACCCGAGGCGTTGCCGTCGCAGTTAGCAGCAAGACCTGAGGGATCCTGAAATCACGTTGATAATCAGGGAGCTTAAGGTAGTCAGGACGAAAATTATGGCCCCATTCGGATAGGCAATGGGCTTCGTCGATTACCAACAGAGAGATAGGTACTTGGGCGATAAACTGGCGAAAGCGTTCATTCTTAAGCCGCTCTACCGAGATCATCAGAATCTTCAATTCACCGGAGCGGGCTCTGGCCATAGTGGCTTGGATATCTTCACGGCGCTGTGCCGAATCGATACTGGCAGCAGCGATCCCGCGGGCCTTCAGAAACGCAAGCTGGTCCTGCATCAGGGCCAGCAGAGGCGAAATGACCAGAGTGAGGTGTGGCAGAAGCAAGGCGGGCAATTGATAGCACAGCGACTTACCCGAGCCGGTTGGAAAGATAGCAGCAGCCGAACGGCTAGCCATGACGGTACGAACTACCTGACCCTGACCAGGGCGAAAAGAGGTATAGCCGAACACATCGGCCAGAGTTTGCTCGATCACAGCGTTTCCAGAAAATTGGTGTAATCGCTAAAGAGTGAGCAAGCCGGTGCTGTCATGCAAGAAGTCTTTAGGCCATCGAAGCGGTACGCGCCTTTTCGATAAAGTGGTTGTATCACGCTGGCGTTCAACATGGGCGGTGTGCTGTAAACAATCCATGCACAGAGTCAATTCAGAGGTGATCTGCAGGCGTAATAACGCCAAAAAACGATGAGATGAAACAAAATTACTGCTGTTTTTTATTAGTGGTATGTCGATACGTCTTAATATCCGGCAAAATTGTCTTTTCCCCTTAAACGATTTCGATCAGCAGCGCCTCTTACCAAGGCGTTGACAGTATTTTTTTACCGTCTCTGATCGCCTTTGAAGGACACCTGTGTGGACACCCTTAAAAGCAAGATCCAGGCTGAAGGCCAAGTTCTTTCCGACCAAGTACTGAAAGTCGATGCCTTTCTAAACCATCAGATCGATCCGAGCCTGATGGGTGAAATTGGCGACGAGTTTGCCCGCCGGTTCGCCGATGCAGGCGTGACCAAGATCGTTACGATCGAGGCCTCTGGCATCGCGCCCGCCATCATGACTGGTCTGAAGATGGGTGTGCCGGTGATTTTCGCTCGCAAGCATCAGTCCCTGACGCTTACCGACAACCTGCTGACCTCCACGGTCTACTCGTTCACCAAGCGTGTCGAGAGCACCATCGCGATCTCCATGACGCATCTGTCCAGCGACGACCACGTCCTGATCATTGATGACTTCCTGGCCAACGGTAAGGCGGCCCAGGCACTGATCTCCATCATCCAGCAGGCTGGCGCCAGCATCGCCGGACTGGGCATCGTGATCGAGAAGTCCTTCCAGGTCGGCCGTCAGGAGCTTGAGAAACAAGGGTATCGTGTCGAGTCCCTGGCTCGAGTGAAATCGCTGGAAGGCGGACAGGTCACGTTCGTCGAGTAATCCTGGCCTCGATAGCGACGCGCGAAGCCGTTAGCACGAAAACAGCCGTCTTTTGCCATAAACGGTTGCGATCCTTCACGATTGATCGACAGTCGGTTCCCGGAAACAAGGAACCTCGCTGAATGCCTGACCTTCTACTGATGTGAATGCCCGACACAGCCAGCGGTTGTGCTCGGTTTCTTTTCCTCACAGAAAGGAGGACACATGAACGTCAGGCTTAAACCGCTCAACGAGCAAGTGATCGTTATTACCGGTGCCTCCAGTGGTATCGGTCTTGCGACGGCCCGAATGGCTGCGCAGCAGGGTGCCCGTCTGGTTCTGACGGCACGCAATGAAGAAGCGCTGCAGGAGATCGAGCGCAGCCTTGGAGGCGGCGATACGGTAGTGACGGTTGTTGCCGATGTTGGCCAGCGTGACGAGCTGCAGAAGGTGGCCGATAAGGCACTGGAGCGCTTTGGTGGCTTCGATACGTGGATCAATAACGCGGCGACCTCCGTCTGGGGCACGGTTGAGGAGGTCAGCGACGAGGACTGCCGCCAACTGTTCGAGACCAATTTCTGGGGTACCGTATATGGCTCAAAAATCGCGGCGGCCCACCTGCGTGAGCGTGGCGGTTCGATCATTAACATCGGTAGCCTCGAGTCCGCCGCACCGCTTCCCTACCACTCCATGTACAGCGCCAGCAAACACGCTATCAAGGCGATGACGGATGTATTGCGGGTCGAACTGCGCAAGGAGAAGGCACCTGTATCGGTGACGCTGATCCGCCCAGCCTCCATCGACACGCTGTTCAACGACCACGCCAAGAACTACCTGTCCAGTGCGCCTGTGCTTCCCCCACCCATCTATACCCCGGAAACCGTCGCCAGAGCCATCCTGAAGGCAGCCGTCCACCCGCAACGCGATGTGTTTGTCGGCAGCCCCGCCAAGACCATGACCAAGATCGCTCAAAACTTCCCGCAGCTGTATGACCTCATCAGCGAGAAGCTCCTGGCTAATGTCATTCCCAGCGGACGCTCCGACAATAACCGTGAGGGCGAGATGTATTCGGCCGATTACACCCCAGGCAATTACGGTCAGGCCAGCGGCCGCAATCCCGGCCCCAAGATGCAGCACAGCCTGTACACCCAGGCCTCCCAGCATCCGATTGCCAGCACAGCCCTGGCTGTGCTGGGCGGTCTCGTCATTGGTGCGCTGGTAAAAGGACGCCGACACTGAGGCTGCCTACCCTGCCTGCCGCTTAACACCGCGAAGGCAGGGCTTTCACCCCGCGATAAAAGCGACGGATCGCCGTATGTGATCGATCAATCGGCGAGCAAGCGCTCGTCAGGCCCGGTATGATCCGCGCCCCGCTTCTCCTGCTGATTGATCCATGAAAAAACCGCAACTGGTCGCCGCGGCCGAACTCGACCGTCTTGATACCTGGGCCAAATACTACAAAGGGCTGTGCCGTGATTGCATGGCTACCTGCTGCACGCTTCCCGTAGAGGTCCGCATCAAGGACCTGATACGGATTGGTGTAGTGGATGAGTTCGAAGCGGGCGAGCCGCCCAAGAACGTCGCCAAGCGCCTCATGAAGGAAGGCATTGTCGAACGCTTCAACCAGAAAAGCGGCATCTTTACCCTGACCCGCCTGGCCAATAACGACTGCCTCTATCTGGATCGCAAGAGCCGCCTGTGCACCATCTACGACAAGCGCCCCGATACGTGCCGCAACCACCCGCAGATTGGGCCGCGTCCAGGCTACTGCGCCTACAAGCCCAAGGGCTAAGGCTTCAGCACACCATTTTTCGATATCAAAAAGCAAAAAACCCAGCGGTTAGGCTGGGTTTTTTGTGTGCCGTGATTCCGCCGAAGCGGTCACGAAAGACAGGATCAATTACTTGATCTTGGCTTCCTTGTACATCACGTGCTTACGCACAACCGGATCGAACTTTTTGATTTCGATCTTTTCGGGCTTGGTGCGCTTGTTCTTGTCGGTGGTGTAGAAGTGACCGGTACCGGCACTGGACACCAAACGGATCAATTCACGCATGATGAAGCTCCTTAGAATTTTTCGCCGCGAGTGCGCAGCTCGGACAGTACGGTATCAATACCGCGCTTGTCGATGATACGCATGCCCTTGGCAGAAACGCGCAGACGCACGAAACGCTTCTCGGACTCAACCCAGAAACGATGGTAGTGCAGATTCGGCAGGAAACGACGACGGGTTTTGTTGTTAGCGTGGGAAACATTGTTCCCAGTAACCGGACCCTTACCGGTCACTTGACAGACTCTAGACATGCCTCAGCCCTCATAAACCACATGCCAAACCCGGCATGGGTTGGCCGCTTGAATCGTTTGAAAATTCCGTTTAGTCGGGGCGGTGTCGGCTTTTCTGCAACACTCACAGAGCCATGCCCCGAAAAAAGAGCGCTGTTTTATACCAGAAGAGCCTTGATGTATCAAGGACATAACCTATTGGGCCGACCAGGTGAGACCCGCATGGATACTGCGCTGCAGAGGGGCTTCCCAAAACAATTCGACCATTCGTCGTGAAATTGAATTGAGATGAACGGTGCAGTGGTCTAGCGTAGACCCTTGGCACCATGAGCTCCATGGACGACCACCTACCTCTTCAGAAGGAGCACCCCATGCGCTTTGCCGCTTTGCCACTGCTGTTCGCGCCGCTGCTGGCCCAGGCCGCCACATTGAGCGTCTGTACCGAAGCAAGCCCTGACGGCTTTGATGTGGTGCAGTATAACTCGCTGACCACGACGAATGCTTCAGCAGATGTGTTAATGAACCGACTGGTGGAGTTCGATCCGACGCGTGGAGAGCTGGTCCCGAGCCTTGCCGAGCGGTGGCAGGTCTCCCAGGACGGTCTAACCTATGATTTCACGCTGCGCCCGGATGTGAAATTTCACCAGACCGACTACTTCAAGCCCAGTCGGGACCTCAATGCAGACGATGTGGTGTTCAGCTTCGAGCGCATGCTCGACCCCAAGCATCCCTGGCATGGGGTCGCCAAGGGTGGCTATCCTCATGCGCAATCCATGCAGTGGCCTGACCTGATCAAGTCAGTGGAAAAGGTTGGCGACCATCAGGTGCGTATCGTCCTGAACCGTCCGGATGCGACATTCCTGCCCACGTTGAGTATGGGGTTCGCCTCGATCTATTCCGCCGAGTACGCCGATCAGCTGCTCAAGGCAGGCAAGCCCGAACAGCTCAACAGCGAGCCCATCGGCACCGGCCCGTTTGTGTTTAACCGCTTTCAAAAAGATGCAGCCATCCGTTACGAGGCCAATGCCAATTATTTTGGCGGCAAGCCCAAGGTCGATAACCTGATCTATGCCATCACGCCCGATGCCGCTGTGCGCATGCAGCGTCTCAAGCGTGGCGAGTGCCAGGTTGCACTTTCCCCCAAACCACAGGATGTCACCGATGCTCAGAAGGATTCGACCCTGAAGGTTGTCCAGACGCCAGCATTCATGACTGCCTTCGTAGGAATCAATACCCAGCATGCTCCCCTTGATAATCCCAAGGTCCGGCAGGCCATCAACCTGGCGTTCGACAAGAAAAACTATGTGAAGGCTGTATTTGAAAACAGCGCAACCCCGGCTGACGGTATCTACCCCCCCACTACCTGGGGCTATGCCAAGGACATCACGCCGTATGCCTACGATCCGGAAAAAGCCAAGGCGCTACTGGCCGATGCAGGGCAGAAAGAGGGTTTCAGTACCACCATCTGGACGCGCCCCAGCGGCAGCCTGTTGAACCCCAATCCCAGCCTGGGCGCCCAGATGCTGCAGGCGGACCTGGCCAAGATTGGCGTCAAAGCAGACATCCGCGTGATTGAATGGGGTGAGCTGATCCGCCGCGCCAAGAATGGCGAGCACGACCTCCTGTTCATGGGTTGGGCAGGCGATAACGGCGACCCGGATAACTACCTGACACCGCAGTTCTCCTGTGCTTCGGTCAAATCCGGCCTTAACTTCGCCCGTTATTGCGATCAGACGCTCGACACGGCCATACGCGAGGGCAAGGCAGTATCCAATCAGGCGGAACGCACCAAGCGTTATCACACGGCTCAGCAGATCATTCACGATCAGGCCCTATGGCTACCGCTGGCTCATCCCACCGTCTCGGTTCTGACCCGTCAGGGTGTTGAGGGTTATCAGGCCAACCCCTTCGGTCGCCAGGACTTCTCCAAGGCCAGCGTCAGACGATGAGGCGAGGGCGGCAGGCTTGCGTCATGCAATAGCCTGTCGCCTCAATACTTTTACAGCCAACCATATTCAGCCATGGACAACGGCTCGCCTTCGCCCACGATGAAGTGATCGAGCACCCGCACATCGATCAGCGAAAGCGCTTCCTTGAGCCGCTGGGTGAGAATGCGATCCGACTGGCTGGGTTCCGCGATGCCGGAAGGGTGGTTATGGGTGAGGATCAGGGCTGCCGCGTTATGGGCCAGGGCGCGCTTGACGACTTGTCGTGGGTAGACGCTAGCGCCATCGATGGTGCCGTGAAACAGCGCTTCGAACGCCAGAACACGGTGTTTGGCGTCCAGGAACAGGCAGCCGAAGATCTCATGGGGCTCATGACGCAGGCGGGCCTTCAGGTAGTCCTTGACGGCTTGCGGACTCTCCAGCGCGGAATCACGCCGCAGACGCTCTGCCAAGTGGCGGCGGCCCATTTCCAGAACGGCCTGCAGCTGGGTGAACTTGGCCGGCCCCAGTCCCAAATGCGCGCTGAACGAGGGCAGATCAGCCTCCAGAAGCGCCCGCAGGCTGCCGAATTCCTGCAACAGGTGGCGCGCCAGGTCTACCGCGCTCTTTCCGGTCACACCGGTACGCAGAAAGATAGCCAGCAGCTCGGCATCGGTCAGGGCAGCCGCGCCCTGCTCCAGCAACTTCTCACGGGGCCGCTCGTTGGCGGGCCAGTCGCGAATACTCATCGAACGCTCCTTGTCGATATCGGCCCGCTACTCCATGGCGGGCGCTGTGCTATCTTAGCCGCACTTTTTGCCTGGCGAACGGCTTATCGACCGCCGTTCGTACAGACGCGATATCCGTCATAAAAAGCTCCTGTAACCGGCCTCCGGGCCAGTCAGGCTCAACATAAGGCAGGCTCATGCAACGGCTTTATCGTAAACGCATCGTGCTTGGCGTCGGCGGCGGAATCGCCGCATACAAGAGTGCCGAGCTGGTGCGTCGCTTGCGCACCTGTGGCGCGGAAGTCCGGGTCGTCATGACTCAGGGCGGCCGTGAATTCATCACTCCCCTGACCCTTCAGGCCCTATCGGGCCACCCGGTGCATCTTGATCTGCTCGATCCGGCAGCCGAAGCGGCGATGGGACATATCGAGCTGGCCCGCTGGGCGGACCTCGTCCTGATCGCGCCGGCTACAGCCGACCTGATGGCCCGCCTGAGCCAGGGCATCGCCAATGACCTGCTGACCACGGTCGTGCTGGCGACCGATGCACCCGTGGCGCTGGCTCCAGCCATGAACCAGGCCATGTGGCGGGACCCGGCGACCCTGGCCAACACCGAACTGCTGAAAAGCCGTGGCTTCAAGCTCTTCGGCCCCGCCTCAGGCAGCCAGGCCTGCGGAGATGTGGGCATGGGTCGCATGCTCGAACCGGATGATCTGGCGCAACTTGCCGCTGACTGTTTCGCCCGGCAGAGCCTGACGGGTCAGCACATGCTGATCACTGCAGGCCCCACGCAGGAAAACATCGACCCGGTGCGCTACATCACCAATCACAGCTCTGGGAAAATGGGCTTTGCCCTGGCCGAGGCGGCCGTGGAAGCAGGGGCTCGCGTCACCCTGGTGACGGGCCCCGTCCACCTGCCGACGCCTGATCGCGTCAGCCGTGTGGATGTCGTCAGTGCCCGCGACATGCTGGCCGCCTGTGAGGCGGCCATGCCATGTGATGTGTTGATCGCCGCAGCCGCCGTGGCTGACTTTCGCCCAGAAGTCGTCGCGCCACACAAGCTCAAGAAAGATCCCGCCAGCGGCGAGGGCATGCTGCTTCAGATGGTGCGCAACCCAGATATCCTGGCCACCCTGGCGCGCCGCCCGGATCGGCCGTTCAGCGTAGGTTTTGCCGCCGAGACGGAGCACCTGCTCGACTACGCCTCGCGCAAGCTGGTGGACAAGAATCTCGACCTCATCGTCGCCAACGACGTAGCCAACCCGGCCATTGGCTTCAACAGCGAAGACAATGCCGTCAGCGTCATTGACCGCGACCTGCACGAAACCCGCTTCGCCCAGACCAGCAAGGGCAAGATCGCCCGCCAGCTGATCGACTTTATCGCCAACCGACTCAGACAAACACAGACTCATGCATAGCCTTCAAGCCAAGATTCTCGATCCCCGCCTCGGTACTGATTTTCCGTTGCCAGCCTACGCAACGTCCGGCTCTGCCGGGCTCGATCTGCGCGCCATGCTCAAGGACGACATAACCCTGGAGCCGGGCCAGACGGTTCTGATTCCAACCGGCCTGTCCATCTACATTGCCGATCCGGGCCTGGCGGCTCTTGTTCTGCCGCGCTCGGGCCTGGGCCATAAGCACGGCATCGTGCTGGGCAATCTGGTTGGTCTGATCGACTCGGACTATCAGGGCGAACTGATGGTCTCATGCTGGAACCGTGGTCAAACCACTTTCACCATTACTGTGGGTGAACGCATCGCCCAGCTCATGCTGGTACCGGTCGTTCAGGCGCATTTCAAACTGGTGGACGAGTTCGAGCAAACCGAGCGAGGCGCAGGTGGTTTCGGACACTCCGGTACCCGCTGACCGCCGAGCCTGCCTCCCAGGGACAGAAACGAGGTGCTGCATTGAAAAACACCAAGCGCAAGGCCACGCCCAAAGGCCCCGCTCAAGAAAAGAACAAGAACGTCTCTCTGCTACCCAGTCTTCTACCTGCCCTGGCGGGCTCCCTCCTGGGACTGGGCCTGCTGTGGGGTCTCGCCATCGAGCCGCTGCAGCGGGACTCCCAGACACAATTGACCCAGGCCTGGGGACAAGGGCAGGCCGCCGCTGTGAGCCAGGCGCTGAGCCAGCTGGAAAATCGCGCCCGCATGACTGCTGCCGAGCCCATGGTGGTCCAGGCACTGACCCAGTCCAACGAGGACTTGCGCTCATCAGCTGAGCAGATTCTTCAGCACGGCGGCCTGATCGATGCCCATCTGGTTCGTCAGAACAGCAGCCAGCCCAACGAGACAAGGCCGGGGCCCTTGAACTTCGCCGCTCTGGATCTGGCACGTCGTGTCAGCTCAGGGCAGCCTGCCGGATCAGAAGCCTACCGGGTCGGCCAGAAATGGCTGGTCTATACCGCAGCCCCCGTTACTGCAAGCGACAGCCGGGTCGTTGGCACCGTCCTGCTGGTACAGGACCTGCGCGTCCTGCTAAGCGGCCTGACAGGCATGCCCATCGAGGCGGGCCACTGGCAGCTGACCCAGCGCTTCAACCAGGCTGCGCCTCAACGGTTGGCAGAGGGCGGCATACCGGTCACTGCCGATACGCATACCTTCAAGACCAATAACCCTCTCTGGACGCTGGAAGTAATACCGGCCACCTCGTTCAGTGCTGGCTGGCCGTTATGGACGTTGCCAGCGGCGCTCATCCTGTCGCTGGCCGGGGCCGGGGCCGGGCTTTTGCTGCTGCGCAGGCACCTGCAACGGCGTCTCGTTGACGATGTGTGCAGTCTCTCCCGTTTTCATCAGGAACTTGTTAGCGGTCTTGTGGCCCAACGGCCTGTTTTGCGGTTCTCACAACTCGAACCCCTGACACAGGCACTGGTCGGGCCACCGCCGAAATCCACCGAAGCAGCCGCTTCGGTCACGGCGCCTGTAGAGGCGACCGTAACGGCATTGGCCAAGCAAGGCAGCGCGTCGTATACAGACCCGATGTTTCCAAGCAGTGACGACATACTTGATATCGATATCCTCGACGAAGACCAGGATCTCCTGGGATTGGAGAAACCCCTAATGAGCAACACCGTTCAAGCCCCGAAACTCAATACCAGCATTTTCCGCGCCTACGACATCCGTGGCGTAGTGGGCGACTCCCTGACGCCGGAAACCGCGTACTGGATCGGTCGCGCCATCGGCTCCGAAAGTCTGGCCCGTAACGAGCCCAACGTGGCCGTAGGCCGTGATGGCCGCTTGTCCGGCCCGGAACTGGTCGAGCAGCTGATCAAGGGGATCGCTGATACCGGCGCAACCGTCAGCGACATCGGCATGGTGCCCACACCCGTTCTGTACTACGCAGCCAACGTTCTGGCTGGCAAGTCCGGTGTGATGCTCACAGGTAGCCACAATCCGCCGGATTACAACGGTTTCAAAATCGTGATCGCCGGCGAGACCCTGGCCAACGAAAGCATTCAGCGCCTACGCGAGCGCATCGAGACCGGCGACGTTGCAACCGGTCAGGGTACCGTTGAAAAGATCAACGTACTGGATCGCTATTTCGACCAGATCAAGAACGACATCGTCCTGGCCAAGAAGCTGAAAGTCGTGGTCGACTGCGGCAACGGTGTGGCCGGTGTGGTTGCACCCCAGCTGATCGAAGCCCTGGGCTGCACGGTTATTCCGCTGTTCTGCGACGTTGACGGCAACTTCCCGAATCACCATCCGGATCCGGGCAAGCCCGAGAACCTGGAAGACCTGATCGCCAAGGTCAAGGAAACCGGCGCCGACCTGGGTCTGGCCTTTGATGGCGACGGCGACCGCGTAGGCGTCGTGACCAACGAAGGCAACATTATCTATCCAGACCAGCTGCTGATGCTGTTCGCCAAGGATGTGGTATCCCGCAACCCGGGCGCCGATATCATCTTTGACGTCAAGTGCACCCGCCGCCTGAACAACCTCATCGCCGGCTACGGCGGTCGTCCGATCATGTGGAAGACCGGTCACTCCCTCATCAAGAAGAAGATGAAGGAAACCGGCGCGCTGCTGGCGGGCGAGATGAGCGGTCATGTGTTCTTCAAAGAGCGCTGGTATGGCTTTGACGATGGCATCTACAGCGCCGTGCGTCTGCTCGAGATCCTGAGCCAGGAGAAGGGCACCGCCCAGCAAGTATTTGATACCTTCCCGGTGGATATCTCTACACCCGAGATCAATATCCAGGTGACCGAAGAAGGCAAGTTCGGCATCATCGATGCCCTGCAGCGCGATGCCAAGTGGGGTGACGCACAGATCACCACACTGGACGGCGTGCGTGTCGACTATCAAGAAGGCTGGGGTCTGGTCCGTGCGTCCAACACCACGCCGGTACTGGTGCTGCGCTTCGAGGCTGAAACCCAAGAAGAGCTGGACCGTATCAAGGATGTCTTCCGCAAGCAGCTGCTTGCCGTTCAGCCTGACCTGAACCTGCCGTTCTAACATTCGAACCGCAGAATAAAGGGCGCCCAGGCGCCCTTTATTTTTATCGACCTGAGGAGTACGCCATGACCCTGAGCCGCGATGATGCCTCGCATGTCGCCCAAGTGCTTTCCGAAGCGCTGCCCTATATTCGCCGTTTCGTCGGCAAGACGCTGGTAATCAAGTACGGCGGCAACGCCATGGAAAGCGATGAGCTCAAGGCCGGCTTCGCCCGAGACATCGTGTTGATGAAGGCCGTGGGGATCAACCCGGTCGTGGTGCATGGTGGCGGCCCCCAGATCGGTGATCTGCTCAAGCGCCTGAGCATCGAAAGTAATTTCATCGACGGCATGCGCGTCACCGACAGTCAGACCATGGACGTCGTGGAAATGGTGCTGGGCGGTCAGGTGAACAAGGACATCGTCAACCTGATCAACCGTCATGGCGGTCGTGCCATTGGCCTGACCGGCAAAGATGCCAACCTGATTCGAGCGACCAAGCTCACTGTCAGCCGTCAGACACCGGAAATGACCAAGCCGGAAATCATCGATATCGGTCAGGTCGGAGAGGTCAGCGGTGTAAACACCGAACTTTTGAACATGCTGGTATCAGGCGATTTCATTCCCGTCATTGCACCCATTGGTGTGGGCGCAAACGGGGAGTCCTACAACATCAACGCGGACCTGGTGGCAGGGAAGGTAGCCGAAGCCCTCAAGGCTGAAAAGTTGATGCTTCTCACAAATATCGCCGGTTTGATGGACAAAGAAGGGCAGGTTCTGACCGGATTGACCACTGAGCAGGTAAACGGCCTGATTGCCGACGGCACCATTTACGGGGGCATGCTGCCCAAGATTCGCTGTGCTCTGGAAGCGGTGCAGGGTGGGGTACAAAGCGCCCACATTATTGATGGCCGCGTCCCTAATGCTGTACTGCTGGAGATCTTCACCGATATCGGTGTGGGCACATTGATTACCAATCAGCAGCTGTAAGCCTAAAAACGGGGCTCAGGCCCCGTTTTCAGTGGAATCGCTTACTCATCCAGAAGCTGTACGATCCGGGCGCGATCCGCATTGAAGTTGGCCTCTGCCGTCTGGCGATCCTTGATATACCGGTCCAGCTCGCTCTGCAGGCGATGCTCTTCCCCCTTGAGCGCCTCGATCCGCTGAAGCAGATCGTCCGGCACAGCCTGACCACCACGCTGATAACTGGCCGCCTGGCTCATGAGCGTGTCGCGCTGCTGGTTGAGCGCCTGAAGATTCCCGCGCTTGACGGCCGCCAAGCCGTCCAGCTCGTTCAGTTTACGCACCTTGGCGCGATCGACATCCGCCACACTGCTGTACAGCCTGAGGAGATTTGCGTCCGCCTGGGCCTGCTGTTTGGCTGCCGCCCGTCGGAGAATTTCTTCAGCAGGCGGGGCAGGGGGCACGACCTTCATGACGCGCCCCTGCTCGTTGAGAATATCGTATCCCTTGCCTGCATATTCGGCCGGCACGCCCTGCCGATCGATCACGGTCACACCGTTGCGATCCACATAGCGATACAGCTGGATGGGGGTGGACTCAGCAGCCAGAACACTACTTGTCAGTAAAATCAGGGCGCTCCCAAGCACCGCCTTTTTTCTTCTCGCCACCGCCATCTCGCCTCATGCGTCAGTTCAGATACCGTAATTCGCGCGGTAGGCTTCAACAGCCGGCAGATGCTGCTTCAGCTCAGTGTCACCGGCCAGATACTCCAGTACCTGATCCAGGGCCACGATACTGACGACCGGCATTCCAAAGTCCCGCTCGACCTCTTGAATGGCCGACAGCTCGCCTTTACCACGCTCCTGGCGATTCAATGCAATCAATACGCCAGCAGGCGTGGCACCTTGTGCCTGAATGATCTGCATGACCTCGCGGATTGCAGTACCGGCCGTGATGACATCGTCGATAATCAGGACGCGACCCGCCAGCGGAGCCCCCACCAACATGCCGCCTTCACCGTGATCCTTGGCCTCTTTTCGGTTGAAGCACCAAGGCAGGTCACGACCATGTTCTTCGGCCAGCGCAACGGCTGTAGAGGCAGCCAGCGGAATCCCTTTATAGGCCGGACCGAACAATACGTCGAAATTAAGGCCTGAGTCTGTGACCGCAGCGGCGTAGAAACGTCCTAGCTGAGCCAAGGCGTTTCCGCTGTTGAACAAACCGGCATTGAAGAAATACGGACTAACACGTCCGGACTTCAATGTGAATTCACCGAAGCGCAGAACTCCGCGCTCGATAGCAAAACGAATGAAATTGCGTTGATACGCCTGCATTACGAAAATCCCGGGCGGCATGAATTTAGCTAAAGCGTTTGAGCTCGGGTATCATACATCCACGATTTTTTGGGGGCCATTTATGCGGATCATTAGTATGAACGTGAATGGTATTCAGGCTGCCGTTGAGCGAGGGTTGCTCAATTGGCTTCAAGGCCAGAATGCCGACGTGATCTGCTTGCAGGACACCCGCGCCTCCGCCTTCGATCTGGAAGATCCTGCCTACCAACTGGATGGCTACTTCCTCTATGCCTGCGACGCCGAGGTACCCAGCCAGGGCGGTGTTGCGCTGTATAGCAAGCTCCAGCCCAAAGCGGTCATCAGCGGCCTGGGTTTTGAGACTGCAGATCGTTACGGACGCTACCTGCAAGCTGATTTTGACAAGGTGAGTATTGCCACACTGCTTTTGCCTTCCGGCATGGGCGGTGATGATGAACTGAACCACAAGTTCAAGTTCATGGACGACTTCACCAATTACCTGAACAAGCAGCGCCGCAAGCGCCGCGAGTACATCTATTGCGGTTCGCTCTACGTCGCACATCAGAAGATCGATGTGAAAAACTGGCGCGAATGCCAGCAGATGCCGGGCTTCCTGGCACCTGAGCGGGCCTGGATGGACGAAGTGATCGGCAATATGGGCTATGTGGATGCCCTGCGCGAGATCAGCCGTGATGGCGACCAGTTCAGCTGGTGGCCGGACAGTGAGCAGGCCGAGCACCTGAACCTTGGCTGGCGCTTCGACTATCAGATCCTGACACCGGGTCTGCGCCGTTTCGTGCGTTCGGCACGCCTGCCTCGGCAGCCGCGCTTCTCACAGCATGCTCCGCTGATGATCGATTACGATTGGGCGCTCAGCATCTGAGAGTTGTTGGTAATAAATAAAAAACCGGCCCAGGGCCGGTTTTTTATTGTCTGACGCTCAGTCCACCGGTCGCCAGCAGAAGGGATACCGGTAAGGGCGGCCCTTGTTGGCCTTGAGGCCCGCGATAACGGTCAGCACAAAGGCCCACACGCCTACGAGAACCATCAGAGGAAAACCGATCAGTACCCAGGCGAGCAGCCAGCAGAGCAGGGTGGCCACCGTGATGGTGAGCTGGAAGTTGAGTGCTTCCTTGCCCTGATCATCAATGAATGGATCAGCTTCCCGCTTGAACTGCCACACGACGAGCGGTCCGATGACATTGCCGATCATGGGCGCCACGAACCACAGAAACGCCGAATAATGGCAGAGCATGGCCCAACGGCGTGCATCTGCACTGGGGACTTGCTGTAGTTCGTTCATACGCCCTCGTCAGGTCATTCGGCCAAGGCGGCCTTTTGTATCTCGAACAGATCCTTGATGCCTTTCTGAGCCAGCGCCAGCATGGCGTTGAACTCTTCAGGTTGGAAGGGTGCACCTTCCGCCGTGCCCTGGACTTCGATGAAGCCGCCAGCATCGGTCATGATCACGTTTAGATCGGTCTCGGCAGTGGAATCTTCAAGATAGTCCAGATCCAGCACCGGTGCGCCCTGGTAGATACCCACAGAGACGGCTGCAACCATCTGCTTGAGCGGGTTGCCCTTGAGCCCGCTACGCTTCTTGAGCGCCGCCAGCGCATCGACCAGCGCCACACAGGCTCCGGTCACAGAGGCCGTACGGGTACCGCCATCGGCCTGGATCACGTCGCAGTCGATGTACAGGGTGTTCTCGCCCAGCTTGGTCAGATCTACCGCCGCACGCAGCGAGCGGCCGATCAGGCGCTGGATTTCCAGGGTACGGCCACCCTGCTTGCCACGGGAGGCTTCACGCTGGGTACGTTCGCCGGTCGCACGTGGCAGCATGCCGTATTCGGCCGTCAGCCAACCTTGACCCTTGCCCTTCAGGAAGCGTGGCACTCCGGCCTCGACGCTGACCGTGCAGATCACTTTGGTGTCACCGAACTCCACCAGAACCGAACCTTCGGCATGCTTGGTGTAGTGACGGGTGATGCGGATCTCGCGTAACTGGTCGGCAGCGCGACCACTCGGACGATTCATGTAGGGATACCTGTTGCAGGAGAAAACTGGTCGTCATTATAGGCCCCATAGAGGATCATGCGACATCACTACGTTGGGCCCACCGTCAGGCTGGGGTAGACTTACCTCTTTTTTGCGGACCGCTCTGCAGCGAAAACGCTTCCGTGATCGTTGCCGGGTATTCCCGCACTGCTTAAGCGAGGACATTCCATGGTGCATAGCATGACGGCCTTCGCCCGCGTTGAACGCGCGGGTGTGTACGGTACGCTGAGCTGGGAGTTGCGCTCGGTCAATCATCGCTATCTGGAGCCGCACCTGCGTTTGCCTGAAGCGTTTCGTGACCTTGAAGGCAGTGTCCGCGAGGCACTGCGCCAGGGCCTGTCACGTGGCAAGGTGGAATGCACCCTGCGTTTCAGCGAAGAGAATGCCGCACCCAGCCTACAGATTGATGAACAGCGCGCCGGTCAGCTGATTGCAGCAGCCGAACGCCTGGCGTCGATGATCCAACAGCCCGCCCTGATCGATCCGATGACCGTCCTGAGCTGGCCGGGTGTACTGATTTCCCAGAGCGCCGACCCACAGGCCCTGAATGCCGAGGCAAAAGCCCTGTTTGCAGCCGCACTGGATGAACTCAAGGCCGGCCGCAACCGTGAGGGAGCGGAGCTGGCCCGCCTGATCGAGGAGCGCCTGCAGGCCATTCTGGTCGAAGTGGCCGCGCTTCGTGAGCTGATTCCCGAGATGCTCGCCGCCCAGCGCCAGAAGATTCTCGACCGCTTTGCCGAGCTAAGCCTTGAGGCCGATCCACAGCGGCTCGAACAGGAGCTGGTCATGCTGGCCCAGAAAAGCGACGTGGCAGAAGAGCTGGACCGTCTGACGACGCACGTAGGCGAGGTGAGCCGTGTGCTCAAGGCTGGAGGCGCCGCCGGCCGTCGCCTGGACTTCCTCATGCAGGAACTCAACCGCGAAGCCAACACCCTAGGCTCAAAAGCCTTTGACCCGCGCTCCACCCAGGCGGCGGTCAACCTCAAAGTATTGATAGAACAAATGCGCGAACAAGTGCAGAACATCGAATAGGCCATTCACTATGACAGCCCTCCCTGGCACCCTTTACATCGTTTCGGCGCCTTCGGGTGCAGGCAAGACCAGCCTGGTCAAGGCCCTGCTCGATGCCCTGCCTGAAGTCCGTGTATCCGTCTCCCACACCACACGCGCCATGCGCCCGGGCGAGGTTGATGGGGTCAACTATCACTTCGTGGATGTCTCGACCTTCCAGGGCCTGCTGGAGCATGGCGATTTCCTGGAGCACGCCGAAGTGTTCGGCAATTATTACGGCACGTCCCAGCGCCAGCTGGAGCAGACCCTCGCCGAAGGTCACGACCTGATCCTCGAGATCGATTGGCAGGGTGCCCAACAGGTGCGTCGCAAGATGCCTCATGCTCAGTCCATCTTTATCCTGCCGCCCAGCCAGGAAGCCCTGCGCCAGCGACTGAACAACCGCGGGCAGGATAGCCATGAGGTGATCGAGCGACGCATGCACGAAGCGGTCAGCGAGATGAGCCACTATGTCGAATATGACTACCTGATCATCAATGATGACTTCGCCTCGGCACTGGAAGATCTAAAGTCCGTCTTCCGAGCCAGGCAACTGCGTCTGGACCGCCAGCAACGCCGACACAACGAATTGCTCGAAAAGCTCCTGATCCAGCGGTCATGAGCCAAACGGCACTTCCCTTAGCACTGCCGATTTTTTAGACTACACAGTCCTCCCGCTTCGGGATCACATTACCACCGAGGAACACCATGGCCCGCGTCACCGTTGAAGACTGCCTGGATAACGTCGATAACCGTTTCGAACTGGTCATGCTCGCCACCAAGCGCTCGCGTCAGCTCGCAACCGGCGGCAAAGAGCCCAAAGTACCGTGGGATAATGACAAGCCGACCGTAGTGGCCCTGCGTGAAATCGCTGAAGGCCTGGTCGATGACGAAGTGGTTCGTCAGGAAGATATCGTTGAAGAAGAGCCGCTGTTCGCTGCTTTCGAAGAAAACAACGAGGCCGATAGCGAGGCGCTGTAAGATGCCGGACCGACGAGCCGTTACGTGGGCCGGCAGGAGATAAGCCATCTATGCCAGCCATAGACACGTTCTCCGAACGGCTCGCGTCCTATTTGGGCCCTGATCAGGTCAACCTGGTCCGCCGCGCCTATTACTACGCCGAGCAAGCTCACGATGGGCAGCGCCGCCGCAGCGGTGAGCCCTACGTGACCCACCCGCTTGCGGTCGCCAATATCCTGGCCGATATGCACATGGACCATCAGAGCCTGATGGCCGCCATGCTGCACGACGTCATCGAGGATACCGGCATTGCCAAAGAGGCGCTCACGGCGCAGTTCGGCGAAACCGTGGCCGAGCTGGTGGACGGGGTCAGCAAACTGACCCAGATGCAATTCGAGACCAAAGCCGAAGCCCAGGCGGAAAACTTTCAGAAAATGGCCATGGCCATGGCGCGTGACATTCGCGTCATTCTGGTCAAGCTGGCCGACCGGCTGCACAACATGCGTACCCTTGATGCCATGCCGCCGGACAAGAGCCGTCGCATCGCCAAGGAAACCCTGGAAATCTACGCGCCGATCGCCAACCGGCTGGGCATGCACAATATGTATGCCGAGTTCGAGGATCTGGGTTTTCGGGCCATGCATCCCATGCGCGCCGAGCGTATCCGGCGTGCAGTCAAGGCCGCCCGGGGCAATCGCCGCGAGATCGTCAGCAAGATCCAGGAGTCGCTGACCAGCTGTCTGCAGCGTGAAGGGCTTCCGGGCGAGGTGATCGGTCGCGAAAAGCACCTCTACAGCATCTACCAGAAGATGCGGGGCAAGCGTAAGTCGTTCAATGAAATCATGGACGTCTATGCCTTCCGCCTTATCGTCGACAAGGTCGACACCTGCTACCGCGTCCTGGGCGCGGTGCACAGCCTGTACAAGCCGATTCCGGGCCGCTTCAAGGATTACATCGCCATTCCCAAGGCCAACGGGTACCAATCCCTGCATACGACCCTGTTCGGCATGCATGGCGTACCGATTGAAATCCAGATTCGCACCCGCGAAATGGAAGACATGGCTAACAACGGCATTGCAGCGCACTGGCTCTACAAGTCAGGTGAAGAGGAGCCAAAGGGCTCCCACGCCCGTGCTCGCCAGTGGGTAAAGGGCATCCTTGAACTCCAGCAGCGCGCCGGCAACTCCCTTGAATTCATCGAGAACGTGAAGATCGACCTGTTCCCGGACGAGGTCTACGTCTTCACGCCAAAAGGCCGGATCATGGAGCTGCCCAAGGGCTCCACGCCGGTCGACTTTGCTTATGCGGTACACACCGATGTGGGCAACAGCTGCATTGCCTGCCGCATCAACCGCCGTCTGGCACCGCTGTCACAGCCGCTCAACAGTGGCGAGACGGTAGAGATCATTACTGCACCTGGCACACGGCCTAATCCGGCCTGGCTGAATTTTGTCGTGACCGGCAAAGCGCGGACGAATATCCGCCATGCACTCAAGCAGCAGCGCCGATCCGAATCGATCAGCCTGGGCGAGCGTCTGCTCAACAAGGCGCTGGCCAACTTCAATACCCAGCTCTCCAGGATTTCCCTGCCGCGTATCCTGCCGGTCTTGGCGGAATACAAGGTAGTGGTACTCGAAGACCTGCTGGAAGAGATCGGCCTGGGCAACCAGATGGCCTACGTGGTCGCCCGTCGCCTGGTATCGGCCGATGCCGAAAGCCAGGAAGATAAGGCGCAGACCGAAGGCCCGCTCGCGATTCGGGGTACCGAAGGGCTGGTCCTCAGCTATGCCAAGTGCTGTACGCCGATTCCAGGCGACCCGATCGTTGGGCACCTGTCGGCGGGCAAGGGCATGGTCGTCCACCTGGACACCTGCAAGAACATCGCCGAGATTCGTCAGAATCCCGAGAAATGCATCCCGCTCACCTGGGCAAAGGATGTGGTTGGCGAATTCAATGTGGAGCTACGCGTTCAACTGGAGCATCAGCGCGGCCTGATCGCCATGCTGGCGACCAGCGTAACGGCAGTAGATGCCAACGTTGAAAAGATCAGCATGAACGAGCGCGACGGCCGCATCAGCGTGGTTCAGCTGGTGGTCAGCGTGCATGACCGTGTACACCTGGCTCGGGTCATTCGAAAACTGCGTACGCTTTCCGGCGTCGCCAGCATCACACGCGTTCGCAGTTAACGAGCCTTTCCACCTGTCCCTGATGCCTGCTAGCCTGTCGGTTCTATCGACAGGCTTTTTGTCATCTGGATAAAGGAGCGACTCCATGAGCAAGACCGTGATCCATACCGAGAATGCACCGGCCGCCATCGGCACCTACTCCCAGGCGATCAAGGTCGGGAATACGGTTTACCTGTCCGGGCAGATCCCGCTGGATCCCAAGACCATGGAGCTGGTAGAAGGCTTCGAGGCGCAGACCGTACAGGTATTCGAGAACCTGAAAGCCGTTGCGGAAGCCGCGGGCGGTTCGCTGGCTGATATCGCCAAGCTGAACATCTTCCTGACTGACCTCAGCCACTTTGCCAAGGTGAACGAGATCATGGGTCGTTACTTCCAGCAGCCCTATCCGGCGCGTGCCGCCATTGGCGTAGCAGCGCTGCCCAAGGGTGCCCAGGTTGAAATGGACGGTATCCTGGTTCTGGAATAAGCACGACAGGGCGCAGCCCCACGGCTGCGCCTGCTTGTCCTAGGCATTCAGGATAGCGGAATAGCCTTCGCGAAAGTTGGGGTATTGCGGCGTCCATCCTAATTCACGGGCGCGCGTATTGCGGCAGCGCTTGCTACCGGCCCGGCGTACGGCAGATTCCTCCGCCCAATGGGTAACGCCCAGTTGCTCACGCAACCACATGACGACATCGTGGAGCGGAGCGGGCTCATCATCCACCCCCAGGTAAACAGACTCCAGCGCAACGCCCTGTTGATCCGCGCTCAACAGATGAGCGAGCAGCGCGGCAGCATCGTCAACGTGAATACGGTTGCCATACAGCGGTGGCTCACTGGCGACGCGATACCCCTGGCGAACCTGATTGAGTAGCCATTCGCGGCCAGGGCCATAAATACCGCTCAAGCGTACAGCTGTAGCAGGCAGGCCGCTTGCCTGTGCCACCTGCTCGGCCTCCAGCAGGATCTTTCCGGAATAACCTTCGGGCTCGGTCGCTGAGGTCTCGTCCACCCACTCGCCGTTTTTCTGCCCGTATACGCCAGAGCTGGAAATAAAGACCAGCCGACGCGGCGTTTGCTGGTGCTGTTCAAGCCACGCCAGCACATGCTGAAGGCCCTCGATGTAGGCAGTGCGGTAACCGACCTCATCGTGCTGCGTCGCCGCAGCGGCGTATACGACATAATCCAGCGGCTCGGTTGGCCATTGCGCTGGCGCCTCCGCGGCGGTCAGGTCGCCTGCGACCGGTAGAATAGCCTTGGGCAGTTGCTCCACCGAGCGGCGCAGCCCATGCACCGTCCAGCCAGCTGCCTGCAGGCGTATACCCAGGCGGCTGCCAACGTCGCCACAGCCGGCAATCAGAACACGAGGGGAGACGGACATAGGAATACCTGCATCAATAGCGATCGAATGGAGTAGCTTGCCCAGTCACGTTTTAAGCCTCAAGCCTTGCAACACAGCTTGGTTCAAAAAAGAGCAGCCGTTATGCTTGCAAGTGATAGTATTTGTTAATTGGTCATTAGCTGACCCGTCTGGCGAACGACTCGGAACGGACGACCTTCAAGCGTCGCCGTCATTTCGGAATGGCGCCTTGCCTGACACCTCGCCGAGCCTCGTGCGCCGCTGTGTATGGAAAGGCTCTAAGGATTGATTCAATCATGACCCTCACTGAACTGCGCTATATCGTGACTCTTGCCCAGGAGCAGCATTTCGGCCGTGCCGCCGAACGTTGCCATGTCAGCCAGCCGACTCTGTCGGTCGGGGTGAAAAAGCTTGAGGACGAATTGGGCATCCTGATCTTTGAACGCAGCAAGAGTGCGGTTCGCCTGACACCCACGGGTGAAAGCATTGTGGCCCAGGCCCAGAAGGTGCTGGAACAGGCCCAGGGTATTCGCGAGCTGGCCCAGGCGGGCAAGAACCAGCTCAGCGCTCCGCTGAAGATCGGCGCCATCTATACGATTGGCCCTTATCTGTTTCCCCACCTGGTTCCCCAGCTGAACCGTGTGGCGCCGGAAATGCCGCTGTATATCGAAGAGAATTTCACGCACGTCCTGCGGGACAAGTTGCGCACCGGTGAACTCGACGCCATCATCATCGCGTTGCCGTTCAGCGAGCCGGACGTTCTGACCAAGGCGCTCTATGACGAGCCCTTCTACGTCATGATGCCCGCACGCCACCCATGGACGGAGCTCAAGTCGATCGATAATGCCCAGCTCAGCGACAAGAGCCTGTTGCTGCTGGGTGAAGGGCACTGCTTCCGCGATCAGGTGCTTGAGGCCTGTCCGACGGTGCGCAAGCATGGGGACGAAGCCAAGCATACCCAGGTCGAGTCCTCGTCGCTGGAAACCATCCGCCACATGGTGGCCTCCGGGCTAGGCGTGTCTGTTCTGCCGTTCTCGGCAGTGGAAAGCCATCATTATGCGCCGGGCGTGATCGAGGTTCGCCCGTTCACCGCGCCGGTGCCTTATCGTACGGTCGCCATTGCCTGGCGAGCCAGCTTCCCGCGTCCACGCGCCATCGAGGTGCTGGCCGACTCGGTACGCCTGTGCTCCGTGGCCCGACCTGAAGCGGCAGGAGTCGTACAACCGGCATGACCGAACTGTCTGCTATCCCGGTTACCGCGCTGAAAGGCATCGGCGCGGCCATGGCAGAGAAGTTGGCCAGGGTAGGGCTCGAGAATCTGCAGGATGTCCTGTTTCATCTGCCTTTGCGCTACCAGGACCGTACCCGAGTCGTCCCGATCGGGGCCTTGCGCCCTGGGCAGGACGCTGTTGTAGAAGGCGTCGTAGCCACCGCTGATGTCATCATGGGTCGCCGACGCAGCCTACTGGTTCGCCTGCAGGACGGCAGTGGCACATTGAGCCTGCGCTTCTTTCATTTCAGCCAGGCCCAGAAGGATGGCATGAAGCGTGGCACGCACCTGCGCTGCTACGGTGAAGTAAGGCCCGGTGCATCGGGGCTTGAAATCTATCATCCGGAATACCGGGCCCTGAAGGATGACGCGCCAGCGCCTGTCGAACAGACACTGACGCCGATCTATCCGACCACCGAAGGGCTGACCCAGCTGCGTCTGCGACAGTTGACCGAACAGGCACTGGAGCGACTGGGGCCGCATAGCCTGCCAGACTGGCTGCCGCCGGAAATGGCAAAACAGTACAAGCTTGGCCCTCTGGCCGAGGCCCTGCGCTATCTCCACCGCCCGCCGCCGGACGCCGATGTTGAGGAGCTGGCAATAGGTCATCATTGGGCACAGCGCCGGCTGGTTTTCGAGGAGCTGTTGACCCATCAGCTCTCCCTGCAACGCCTGCGTGAAACCATGCGCGCGCAGCAGGCACCGCCATTGCCACCTGCTAAAAAACTACCCAAACAATACCTGGCCAACCTGGGCTTCAAGCCTACCGGCGCCCAGCAGCGGGTCGGTGCAGAAATTGCCCATGATCTGGCCCAGCATGAGCCCATGCTGCGTCTGGTACAGGGTGACGTAGGGGCAGGCAAGACCGTGGTCGCGGCCATGGCTGCACTGCAGGCCATTGAGGCTGGGTATCAGGTCGCCCTGATGGCACCGACAGAAATCCTAGCCGAGCAGCACTACCTGAATTTTCAACGTTGGTTCGAGCCTCTGGGGCTGGAGGTTGCCTGGCTGGCTGGCAAGCTCAAGGGCAAGGCGCGCACCGCGTCACTGGAGCGCATTGCGGCCGGAACGCCCATGGTTGTCGGCACGCATGCTCTTTTTCAAAGTGAAGTCCACTTTGCACGGCTGGCCCTTGTCATCATTGATGAGCAGCACCGCTTCGGTGTTCAACAGCGGCTGGCCTTGAGGCAGAAGGGTGTAGAAGGGCGCCTGAGCCCCCATCAGCTCATCATGACCGCAACGCCCATTCCGCGCACACTAGCCATGAGCGCCTATGCGGATCTGGATACCTCGGTGCTGGACGAATTGCCCCCAGGCCGTACGCCGGTCAATACCGTCACCATTACCGATACCCGTCGCGAAGAAGTCGTGGAGCGTGTGCGCGCCGCCTGCCTGGAAGGCCGACAGGCCTATTGGGTGTGTACGCTGATTGAAGAGTCTGAGGAGCTGACCTGTCAGGCCGCGGAAACCACCTTCGAGGAATTGTCGCTGGCCCTGGGCGAGCTGCGGGTCGGCTTGATCCACGGCCGGATGAAGCCCGCTGAGAAGGCCGAGATCATGGCGCAGTTCAAGGCGGGCGAGTTGCAGCTGCTGGTAGCCACCACAGTGATCGAGGTTGGCGTGGACGTACCCAACGCGAGCCTCATGATCATCGAGAACCCCGAGCGGCTGGGCCTTGCCCAGTTGCACCAGTTGCGCGGCCGGGTAGGGCGGGGCAGTGCGGTCAGCCACTGTGTGCTGCTGTTCCATCCTCCGCTGTCGCATATTGGCCGTGAGCGGCTGGCGATCATGCGGGAGACGAACGACGGCTTCGTGATTGCCGAACGGGATCTGGAATTGCGTGGCCCGGGTGAAATGCTGGGTACCCGGCAAACCGGTCTCCTGCAATTCAAGGTCGCCGATCTGATGCGCGATGCCGATCTGCTCCCGGCGGTACGGGATGCCGCTCAGGAACTGCTGGCAAAATGGCCCGCCCATGTCAGTCCACTGTTGGAACGTTGGCTACGCCATGGTCAGCAATACGGCCAGGTCTAAATAAAAGTTTGTGACCTTTGGTCAGAGGCATTCCAGTGCGGCGCGAGGTAGTTATACTGGCTACATCTGGCCTAGCGGAAATACCATGACTGACGTAGCCCACACCTCCGAGCCAACCCCTCATGCACCAGCGCCCATCAAGGAGATGCTGGATAAGCTGGGGGTGTCCTATCGTGAAGTGAATTCCACGATGGGCCTCTCTTCCAATGCCCAACGCGTACAGGCCGTCCTGCTGGATGACTCGACTGGGGTTCTGATGGTTCTGTTTCCGCAGAACCAGCTGCTCGACCTTAACCGTCTGTCGGAATTAACCGGCCGCACGCTGACCGTCATGAAGCCTGAACGGCTGTCCCAGGCGCTGCACAAGCACGAACTCAAGGTGCTGCCGGGCCTGCCTACGTTGAGTAGTTCGCCCTGCCTGTATGACGAACGCCTGCTCAAGGAGCCCAACCTGCTGTTGGAGTCTGGCGAGGAAGATGTCTTGCTGGAAGTCTCTGTGGATGATTTCCGTCGCTTGCTGGCCGAGGCCAACCCGGGCCGTTTCGGCGAGCCGTTGCTGGACATTCAACCCAATCAGACGCGCCCGGAAGCGGACGATGCGGAAATCACCCGCGCCGTCACGCATTTCACGGCGCGCCGTATCAAGCAGCGCCTCGATGAGACGCTGGAAATTCCGCCGCTGTCCAAGACAGCCGAGAAAATCATCAAGCTGCGCGTCAATCCCGAAGCGACGGTCGATGATCTGGCCGGCGTGGTGGAAACCGACCCGGCGCTAGCCGCTCAGGTTATCAGCTGGGCGTCTTCTCCGTATTACGCGGCACCCGGCAAGATTCGCTCCGTGGAAGATGCAATCGTCCGGGTTCTGGGTTTCGACCTAGTCATCAACCTGGCGTTGGGCCTGACACTCGGCAAGACGATCACGTTGCCCAAGGACAAGCCGCAAAGCGCAACGCCGTACTGGAAGCAGTCCATCTTTACCGCCGCCGTCATCGAAGGGCTGGCACGCGCCATGCCACGCAAGGTTCGTCCTGAGATGGGCATTGCCTACCTGTGCGGACTGTTACATAACTTTGGCTATCTGGTGCTGGCTCATGTATTCCCGCCGCATTTCTCACTGATCTGCCGTCACGTGGAAGCCAACCCGCATCTGGACAGCAGCCTGATTGAGCGCCACCTGATCGGCATCACCCGTGAGCAGATCGGCGCCTGGCTGATGCGTAACTGGGAAATGCCGGAAGAACTGGTAGCCGCGCTTCGCTTCCAGGCCTATCCGGCCTATGACGGGCCCAACGCCATCTATGCCAACCTGACCTTCATGGCCGTGCAACTGCTGCGCGCTGAAGGCATTGGCAGCGGCCCGGCACGTCCCATTCCGCCTGAGCTGTATGAGCGCCTGGGGCTGACTCCTGAAAAGGCGCAGGAATGCCTGAGCCGCATCATGGGTGCCGAAGCGGCCCTGCGCGAACTGGCGTCTCAACTGCCTCAGTAAAAACTGCAGGCTAGACGGCTTTCTTCATGAACAGTCGTCCAGCCTGAGGAACTTCACCCCTCGCTTGCTTGCCGACAGAAATAAGGGTCAGGCTTTTCGCCTGCCCATCGAATGGAGGACAAGCAACATGCCAAGTGCAGAGGGCAAGATCCGTTATGCGGTTGTCGCGGGTGGCTGGATTTCCCAGGGTGCGTTCATGCCGGGTGTCGGCCAGACCAGCAATTCGGTCATGACAGCGTTGGTGACAGGCGATCCGGTCAAGGCCGACGAACTGGCCAAACGGTACAACCTCAAGAGCTATCGCTACGAGGACTTTCCGGCACTGCTGTCCTCCGGTGAGATCGACGCCATTTACCTGGCTACACCCAACTTCCGCCACCGCGAATTTGCCGTACCGGCACTTGAGGCAGGTATCCACGTGCTGCTGGAAAAGCCCATGGCCACCAGCGAGGAAGACTGCAAGGCCATTATCGAGGCGTCCAAGAAGTCGGGTGCCAAGCTCATGATCGCTTACAGGCTGCACTGCGAGCCGGGGACGGTCGAGATGGTCGAGCGCATTCGCAACGGCGACATTGGCGACCCGCGTATCTTCACCTCCACGTTCGCCCAGCCTTTAGACCCTCAGAATCATCGCGCCCTGAATGGTTACTGGGCAGGGCCAGTTCCGGACATGGGGCCATATCCACTCAATGCCGTTCGCAACCTGTTTGGTGACGAGCCGATCGAAGTGCATGCCGTGGGGGTCAATACACCCGGGCGTGACATCACGACCTATGACGCAGTGTCCGTCACCCTGCGCTTCCCTCAGGAGCGCCTGGCGCAGTTTACCGTCAGCTACAGTGCACCCAATACCGAGCGCTTCCAGGTAGTCGGCTCGAAAGGCGAAATCGAGGCGTCGCCCTGTTTCGGTTTTGGTGAAGGTGTAGCTATCACCTATCGTGCGACCATCGAGGGTGAAACGCAGGAACATAAACATCCTGTTGTCGACCAGTTTGGTGGCGAGACCGAGTATTTTTCCGACTGCATCCTGAATGATCGGGCACCTGAAATGGACGGCGATGAAGGCTGGCGGGACATTCGGGTGTTGGCTGCCATCGAGCGGGCGCTGGAAACCGGACAGACCCAGACGCTGGAGCCATTGCCGCCCCGCCAGGGTCCTACTCAGGCGCAGGTGCGTACACTGCCGCTCGCCAAGGTGCCGGACTACATCAATACCACCGAACCTACCACCTGATGCTGTTACAGGCTCGCGAAGCGTCTTGAAACGCTTCGCGGGTCAATCCGGCCTGCTGACGGTGCGAGGCGGGCCTACATCCAGTACCCTGATGCACATTCCGTTGCTCAAGGTTGTCCGTCATGACCAATGCTCGCCGTCTCGTTCTTATTCTTGCCATCTTTCTTGCCGTGATTGCGGTGGCAGCCCTCGGCTACCGTGCCTATCGAACCGATGCGGCGCCAACACCTGCCGAGCTGATGGACGCGGGCATCGTCATGCTGCCTCAAGGCAAGGCACTTCCTGCACTCAACTTTACGAATCAGGACAAGGAAGCGATTACGCTCGACTCGCTGAAAGGGCAGTGGCGATTGATGTTCTTCGGCTATACCTTCTGCCCGGACGTCTGTCCGGCGACCCTGGCGCAACTCAAGCAGCTGTTCACCAAACTGCCTGAAAAGGATCGCAATGCGCTGGGCGTAACGTTTGTAACCGTCGATCCTGCCCGGGATACACCGGAGCGGCTGAAACAATACGTAGAGTTTTTCAACCCAGGCTTCAAAGCCCTGGCAGGTGACATGGCCGACACCCAGACGCTGGCCAATACCGTCGGGATTCCCTTCATTCCGGCCGATACCACCCAGCAGAGCTACACCGTGGACCATGGCGCCAATCTGGTTCTGATCGACCCGAACGGCCGTGCTGTCGGTTATGTACGCCAGCCCATGCAGCTGGATCTGTTGGCCCAGCAATTGCCACGTCTGATGGAAGCCAAGCGCTAATGACTATACGCTTGCTGATCAATCTGGATGTCGACGACCTGGAGCGCGGCATCCAGTTTTATACGCAGGCGCTGGATCTGACGGTGCAGCGTAAGCTCTATGATGGACAAGTCGTTGAGCTAGCCGGGGCAGATGTTCCGATCTATCTGCTACAAAAGCCAGCGGGTAGCGAAACCGCAGGACAGGTGCGCCAGTACGGCCAGCACTGGACACCTGTACATCTCGACGTTGTAGTCGATAATCTTGATGCTGCCCTGGCAAGGGTGTTAGCCGCCGGGGCTACATTGGAGGGTGACGTCCGGCGTTCGGCATTTCGAGACATGGCCGTGCTTCGTGATCCTTTTGGCCATGGCTTCTGCCTGCTGCGCTTTTATGGCGAACCCTATAGCGACGGCTAATAGCCTCACTTGGCGAATAGTTGACCGATGTCCTTGAACGCCTTGAACTCCAGCGCGTTACCGCATGGGTCCAGCAGGAACATGGTGGCCTGTTCACCTACTTGTCCCTTGAAGCGCACGTAGGGCTCGATAACAAACGCTGTTTCACGTGCCTTCAGGCGATCCGCCAACGCTTCCCATTCCTCCCATCTCAATACGACACCAAAGTGCGGCACAGGCACATCATGGCCATCCACCGGATTGGTATGGGCATGTTCCTGCGCAGCGGTAGGCGGGTGCTCGTGAATCACCAACTGATGGCCAAAAAAGTCGAAATCGACCCATTGCTCGCTGCTGCGACCTTCAGGGCAGCCAAAAACGTCACCATAAAAATGCCGGGCGGCCGCCAGGTCGTACACAGGAATAGCCAGGTGGAAAGGGGAGAGCGCCATGAGAAATCTCATCAGATTGGGCAAGACCCTATTGTCAGCCACAAGCGTTTCGATGGAAAAACGAATATTCTTGCTGCCGAGCAGCAACTATTTTGAGGCTGACAGTGCTTCGGGAATTGAAAACCTTTATTGCAGTTGCACGACATGGCACCTTCTCAGCGGCTGGGCAACAGGTTGGCCTGACGCAGTCGGCAGTCAGTGCACAAATGCGCCAGCTGGAACGCGACCTGGGCGTACGGCTCTTTGACCGGACCGGCCGCGCGGCGCTGCTCAATGCTTCCGGCCAGCAAGCGCTTCCGCTGGCGGAGCAGATCCTCTCGCTGTACGAGCAGATGGCGGCCCCCACAGATGTCGCCCACTGGCAGGGTGAACTAAAGATCGGCGCAATCGCCACGGTTCAAACCGGCGTGCTGCCCGAGGCGCTGATGCACTTTCGCCAAGATGCTCCCCAGGTAGACCTCAAGCTGATTCCTGGTGTCTCGCTGCAGCTCCTGGGCCGTGTGGACGCTGGCGAGATCGATCTGGCGCTACTGATCAAACCGCCATTTGCCTTACCCAAGGAGCTGGATGAAATTCCGTTGGCCCAGGAGCCATTCGTGCTCATCACGCCCGCCACGTTGCCAGGCGACGATCCGCTGGCCTTATTGGCAACACAGCCCTTCGTTCGTTATGACCGAGGCTCCTTTGGTGGCCGACAGGTGAGCCGGTTCCTTCAGGAGCACCGGATTACCGTTCGCGAAGCGCTAGAGCTTGATGAGCTGGAAGCTATCGTCAGAATGGTCGAGTGTGGCCTGGGGGTGGCGTTGATTCCTCAGGCTGGTCTGCAGCTGGCTCAGGCGCGCGTGCGCACGCTTTCCCTAGGGCCGCTCACGTTTCACCGCGAGCTGGTCGCCATTTGCCGCCGGGGGCTGCGCAAGCAAGCGGCGCTGTCGTTCTTTCTGGAATGCGTAAAGGCGGCAAAAGGCTGATCAGAGCATACGCTCAAGGCCTACTGCACGCACGATCCAGGCGTTGAATCGGCGCCACAATCCGCCAGGCTCATGGTCCAGCTCATACAGTTTGCCGTCGCGTTCTTCCAGCCAGATCAGCTTGGTTGTTCCGTCGCGGTCGACCCGCTTCACCTGATAGCTGACACCCAAGGCCATACCATCGAGAATCAGCTGACGGACCCGGCCGGCAAGGGCAGGGCTGTCTACCATGATGCCAACCTCGGTATTCCACAGGATAGAACGCGGGTCGAAGTTGAAGGACCCGACAAAGGTATGCTCACGGTCAATCACCATGGCTTTGCTGTGCAGGCTGGAAGCCGACTGACCAAAGCTATAAGGCGAGGCATGCAGGCCCTTTTCCGGGCGGTTGCGCATTTCATAGAGCTTGATGCCCTGCTTGAGCAGTTCGTCGCGGTACGGCGCATATCCGCCATGAACAGCGGGAACGTCCGTTGCCTCCAGCGAGTTGGTCAGCACGCGAATATCTACCCCCTCGTGGGCTTTCTCACCCAAGTATTCCACTCCTGTCTGGGTTGGAACGAAATAGGCAGAGACCAGGAAAAGCTCCTTGTGCATGTCGTCAAGGCTGGGCATCAACTGAGTCGTCAGTAACAGATTTCGGTCCGGCTCGCCCTCTGCCAACACTTTACGTGGCGCGTCCCAGAGCGCCTTGCCATTGGCCCAGGTCAGCTCATGAAGCCAACCCTCCATTTGCGGTGCAGTGTCGTAACGGCGCAATCGGTTGTAGAGCGCCGAATCCTTTACCCGCTCGCTGTCCAGATAGCGCTTGAGCCCTGTGCGCATTCGAGTCAGCGCGTGAGCTGTGGGCGGGCGGCGCAGAAAGCCTGTAATGGGCTGGCTGATCTCGCTGTTCCAGTATTGGTCGAAGCTTACACCGAGCTGATGGGCGACAGGACCCGCTCCAAGCAGGTCGAGGTCCGTGAAATTCATTTCGGGCTTGGCATCGAAATACTCATCCCCCAGGTTGCGACCGCCTACAATGGCTACGCTGTTATCGGCAAGCAGCAGCTTGTTATGCATGCGGCGATGCTGCTGCGACAGGTGCAGGAAGCGCCCCATGTAACGCGTAACGCCGGTACTGCGACCGATATGCAGCGGGTTGAAGACGCGAACTTCGATGTTGGGATGGGCTGCCAGTGCCGCCAGGGCATAGTCATTACCATCGCTGCTGGTGTCGTCAAGCAGGAAGCGAATCCGCACACCACGGTCAGCAGCGGCCAACAGCTCATTGACCAGCATGCGCGTGGTCACCCCATCGTGAACAATGTAGTACTGAATATCCAAACTGCGCTGGGCCATGCGGATCAGCTCGGCGCGAGCGGTAAAGGCGTCGGTGCTGGACTCCAGAAGGCGAAACCCTGATTGTCCGGGATGCTTGACGGCCTGCCGTTGAAGCACACTGTTGAGGTGCGTGCCGGCTGGCGCGAGCATGGATGAGGGAGTTGGTGTCTGGACCTGAGCGCAACCCGTCAACAGGACGAAGGACAGCAGTAATAAACGGGCGTACACAGATTCCCTCCAGGTCGAATGCGTATCCCTTCGACGCTTACGTTGCAGTTAAATTCAGAGGAGCAAGGCAGAAGGCCATGATAAGACCGGCCTGTACCTGTCATTGTTCAGGCCGTTGGCAGGCAGACCATTTGTTGGGAGTAATGTCCCTTTTCAGGCCCTTGCAAAATAAGGTGGCCTTTATGGCTAAGCTCGCGGGCACGCCAGCCTAGAAAGGTATCCGTCGCGAAAAATCCTTCGCTGCGTACCATGACTTCGGCTATCACTCGTGCGAGCGGTTGCCATTCTGGCGTGCAATGCTGGAGGAGGATAGTGTCGACCGTTTCGTAGTCGCTGTACCAAAAACCACCGTCTAACCATCGCCTGATACCGGCCTTGGCTTCGACTGCCTCATGCCAGGCTTTAGCCAGATCCTGTTGCTGCTCGGGCAGGATGAGGACAGGGCTATACAGTTGCTTCAACAACTCAGGTGAGCATTGGCCAACCGCACGGCGAGTCTGTACATCGCTACGATGTGTTCCACATGGAACACTGTATAGCGCAACAGAAGAATCATGCAGAGCGGCAGCGATACGATAGAGCAGAAGCTGCTCAGAGGCACTATCGCCGTGCCAGACAGTAATGGGGCGATTGCCTTGTGCTGCATGCTCAAGCCACGTGGCATCGTCCGCCAGTTGGCGGGAAAAGTCGGGAGCGGGAACATCGTCTGGCCAGACGGCCTCCCAGAATGCCGACCGAACCGGACAGGGCGGCTGATGTACATCCACCAGCGGCCCTACGGCCAGATCGTCACGCATTATCCGTAGCGATGAAGTGGCCTCGGTATCAATCACCTGACGGACACCTTCAGCCGCGACATCACCACAGACAACGTGCCACATCAGTCAAGCTTGTCCTTCTTGAGCTTGGGATTCGGAAAGAACTGAGCCACCTTGACCTGAGCCGTGGCAGGCTTTGACTGCTTGGGCGCATTGACGCGCGTAGGCAATTCCTTGGGAACCGAATTGCCTCGCTCGTCCAGCGTATCCCCATAGCCACAGGAGGCGCACTCGCGATGCGGTACGCCATCCTCATTCCACATCTTCATCGTGTCTACCGATTGGCAGGCGGGGCACACGGCCCCGGCGATGAAGCGTTTTACCGGTCCGCTCATGCAGCCTCCTCGGTAAGACCGGAGTGGCGTAGCAGCGCGTCGATGCTGGGCTCACGGCCGCGGAAGTCCACGAACAGCACCATAGGTTCCAGCGAACCACCACGAGCCAGGACGGCCTCACGGAAGGCGCGGCCGGTTTCAGCATTGAACACACCTTCTTCCTCGAACTTGGAGAAGGCATCGGCTGACAGGACTTCCGCCCACTTGTAGCTGTAGTACCCCGCGGCATAACCGCCAGCAAAGATGTGGGCAAAGCTATTGGCGAAGCGGTTGTAGGCCGGCGGACGCATAACCGAGACTTCATCGCGGATGGATTCCAGCACGTCCAGTACGCTACGGCCATCGCCGTGGGTGGCATGCAGCTCGAAGTCGAAGAGCGAGAACTCCAGCTGACGCACCATCATCAGTCCGGACTGGAAGTTTTTCGCAGCCAGCATTTTGTCCAGGAGTTCCTGGGGCAGTGGCTCGCCGGTCTCGTAATGGCCGGAGATCAATGCCAGACCTTCTGGCTCCCAGCACCAGTTTTCCATGAACTGGCTCGGCAGCTCGACCGCATCCCATGCCACACCGTTGATGCCGGAAACACCTGCATGCTCAATGCGGGTCAACAGATGATGCAGGCCATGACCGAACTCGTGGAACAGGGTGGTCACTTCATCATGGGTCAGCAGGGCAGGCTTGCCACCGCTGGCCGGGGTGAAGTTGCAGACCAGGTAAGCAATCGGGTTGATCAGCTCGCCCTGGGCGTTGCGACGCTTGTCGCGAGCACCGTCCATCCAGGCACCGCCACGCTTGTTGGCACGGGCGTAGAGGTCGAAGAAGAAACGACCTACGTGCTTACCGTTTTCGGTGATTTCGAATAGACGGACGTCCGGGTGCCATTTGTCGAAGCCATCCTTGATCTCGCTGATCTCGATACCGTAAAGCTTTTGCACCACAGCGAAGAGACCGGACAGTACCTTGTCGACCGGGAAGTAGGCGCGTAGCTCTTCCTGGGAAAGTGAATAGCGGGCCTGGCGCAGCTTCTCGGCGAAGTAGCCGGTGTCCCAGCTCTTGAGATCAGTTACGCCCTGCTCAGCAGCAAAGGCCTTAAGCTGATTCAGATCGCGCTGGGCAAAAGGTTTGCTGCGCTGGGCCAGATCACGCAGGAAATTCAGGACCTGCTCGCTGGATTCAGCCATCTTGGTCGCCAGGGATAGCTCGGCATAGTTGGCGTAGCCCAGCAGGCGCGCCAGCTCCTGGCGCAGGTCGAGGATCTCCTCCATCACCGGACCATTGTTGAACTGGCCGGCATTGGGGCCTTGGTCGGAGGCACGGGTGCAGTAAGCCGCATAGACTTCCTCACGCAGGGCACGGTCGTCGGCGTAGGTCATCACGGCGTAGTAGCTGGGAAATTCCAGATTGATCAGCCAGCCGTCGAGCCCTTTGGCCTGGGCAGCAGCGGCCATCTGGGCCTTGGCGGAATCTGGTAGACCTGCCAAAGCAGATTCGTCAGTCACATGCTTGGTCCAGGCCTGGGTAGCATCCAACAATTGGTTGGAAAATTTGCTGGACAGCTCGGACTTGCGCGACTGGATCTCGCCGTAGCGCTTCTGCTGTTCAGGCGGCAGATCGATACCCGATAAGCGGAAATCACGCAGGGCGTTGTCGAGAATCTTCTTCTGAGCAGCGTCGAAGCCCTTGGCCTCTTCGCTTTCAGACAGTTTCCGGTAGGCCTCAAAAAGGTCCTTGTTCTGCCCGATCTCCGTGGAGTAAGCAGAAAGCTTAGGCAGGCAGGCCTCATAGGCCGTACGCAGCTCAGGATTGTTACACACGGCATTCAGATGAGTAACCGGGCTCCATGCCTGGCCCAAGCGGTCGTTCAGCTCGTCGAACGCCACGACCAGCCCCTGCCAGGTCGGGTTTTCCTTTTGGGTCTTCAGCAGCTCGGCAATGGCGGCGCGGTTGTCTGCCAGAATCTGATCAATGGCCGGCTCGACAAATTCAGGCTTGATCGCGGAATAGGGTGGCAGATCGTAGGGCTGTAACAGAGGATTGCTGGCGCTCACGGTGTTCCCCTTAAGGATATATACGGGTAGCTTGAGCCCCACGCCGACCGGGATACGGCTATGCTGCCTCAGAGGACGCATTGGCCGGGTCTGCCCAGTCAACGAAAGGCTCTCAAAGAAGACTATATGGAGCCCATCTTAACCAGACTCAAGGCTCGCCTGATTAGAAAAGGTATCTATCGTGACCATTCGCACTTACCAGAATAAAACGCCCGTCCTGGGCGAACGCGCTTTTGTAGACGCAACCGCCGTGGTCATCGGTGACGTGGAGCTGGGCGCAGACAGCTCCGTCTGGCCGCTGACCGTGATCCGCGGTGACATGCACCGCGTGCGCATTGGTGCGCGTACCAGCATTCAGGACGGCAGCGTGCTACACATCACCCATGCCGGCCCATACAACCCGGACGGCTATCCTCTGATCGTAGGCGATGATGTGACGGTCGGCCACAAGGTCACCCTGCACGGCTGCACCATCGGCAATCAGGTCCTGGTGGGGATGGGCAGCATCGTCATGGACGGGGCCGTAGTGGAGAGTCAGGTGATCATCGGCGCCGGTAGTCTGGTGCCGCCGGGCAAGACACTGGAAAGCGGGTTCTTGTATGTAGGCAGCCCGGTCAAGCAGGCGCGCCCGCTAACGGAAAAGGAGCGTAGCTTCTTTGAGTACAGCGCAGCCAACTACGTGAAGTTGAAGGACCAACACCTTGCCGAGGGCTACGACCAACACGACGCCTGAGCCACGGCGGCAACGGATTTACGGTTGGGAAGAGGAAGAGCGCTTTGCCGGAGCACAGCGCTCCTCCTCCTATCAGCCAAGCCCTCAGGCGTCAGGGCTTGGCTGGTTGCTGGGCAAATAGTTACCGTGTGGCAGGGGCGACCGATCCGTGGCAGCAGTTTCGCTTGGCATGACCAGATAGGTACGTGGGTCGGCAATGGTGATACCCAGCTCGCGGAAGCGCTTGAGGATGCGGCGGTTGGTTTCGCGTTGCACACCCCAGCGGCCCTTGTCGATACACCGCATCTGACCCAGTACTGTCACCATGGAGCCGTCGACCGCGTCCACCCCCCAGACCTCCAGATCATTGATGATCAGATCCTTGAAGGCCGGGTCCTGTCGCATTTCCGCACCGATGGCTTTCAGCTCGTCAAAGACCTGATCGATGTCGGTGTTGTAGCCCACGTTGATACGAATGGACGCATTGCCGATTCCACGGTTGATATTGTTGACCGTCGAGACCGAACTGAACGGCACGATATGCAGCGAACCGTCACCGGCCCGGATACGTACCGTCCGAATCGACAGGTACTCTACCGTACCGGAGACGCCTGCCACGGTGACCCAGTCCCCCACCTGCATGGCGTTTTCCATCAGCAGGAAGATACCGGTAATGAAGTCCTGCACCAGTTTCTGCGAGCCGAAACCGACAGCCACACCGATAATACTGGCACCGGCCAGCAGCGGCGTGGTGTTGATACCGATCTGGCTGAGTGCTGTCAGGCCGACCACCAGTACGATAATGATGAGCAGGAAGCTGCGTAGCATGGGCAAGAGCGTACGCAGGCGCGCAGCCCGGACCAGATCCCCCTCGTTTGTCCACTGCGTCAGACGCCGCTGCACCGAGGCGTTGGCCGACTCCCAGACAACAATCGCCACAAGAGCCGCCACCAGGATCGTCAATACGGCAGAAAGCAGACTGCGCCCGATGGTGCCACTGGCAAACCAGCTCAGCGCGTCAAGGCCCCAGAGCTGAAACAGGACAATGACGGTGCACACGGTGATGGCTGCGGTGATCAACCGGCGGGCGAGCGGGTAGTAACGATCAGCCAAGCGGCTGCGTACAGACGAGGCAGGCGTATTGCTCTCATCTGAAGGCGCGTCGGTCTTAGGTTGAAAAGCACGCCCTACTGCGCCCAGGACGAGGATCGCCAGCAGCCGCGCTGCAATGACCACCGCCCCCGATAGGGCAATAAAGTTGATCAGCTTGGGAAAGCCGTTCTCGACACCCAGCGCCCACACCACCCACAGCCCGATAACGAATGCTGCGGCAAAGAAGGCCCAGACGAGCGCCAGCCAGTTACGCAGGGCGGCCACCGGCCCGGTTGCCTCGGCAGGTGCTTCGATCAACGCACCGACCGGCTTGCGGACCTTGAAGATAAGCACGACCAGACAGAGGTGAACCAGCAGCGAGAACAGTTTGACGATTGCCAGATGGCCCGCCCGGCCTGCGCCCAGCGCCTCGACTGCCTCAGCCAGGGCGATACCGAACGCCGCCAGCACAACGGTGAACCGTATCCAGGTTTCCAGGGTTTGGGCAATATCGGTTCTGACGCGGATGATGCGCATCCCGTGGCCTATCGGCGAGATCAGCAGGCGAACCACGGCCATGCAGACGCGCACTGTAACGTAGGCGCCCACGAAGCCCTGAACAACCGTCATGACGCTCTGTTCATCACCCGACAGTGCCCGCATGATCAGCGCCGCTGCACCAAAGAATAACGCCAGCGGCAACAGGTCGAAGATTAGCGAGCCCAGTGCATAGGGCAGGTGGCGCAGGGTACTCCAATGCTCGCCCGGCATGGCGGTATGCCGGGGTGAAGCAGCTGTATCATGCGTAGCGGCATCAGCAGTCGCCTGCTGTTGGGACTGGGCTGCGGAGTCGGACGCGGTACTGGCAGGGCCACCCTTGGCGGCATTTGTCGCACCGACCGGTACGGCCTCGATCTGCTCGACACCATCACGCGTCGTCTGTACCAGCGCCACTTCTTCGCTGGCCGGGCGAATGCCGCCCACCTCGGCAGCATTAACGGCAGCTGCCTGCTCGGCCTGTTCCCGCTCGGCCCGCGCCCTGGCCTGGGCCTGAGCCAGTCGTTGCCTTTCATCCCGCTCGGCCTGCTCGCGTCGGGCGCGTTCGTCTGCTTCTTCAGCATGCTGGATCAAGGCGCGGCGGGGTCTGCCCAACAGGTAGCGCAACCCCCATTCAAGGGCGAGGCCTACGCCGAAAACAATGGTTAGATCGACCAGCGCCTCGCTCAGGATATGCTTGCCCTGGCCACTGGCGGAATGGGTTCGTAACCACACCGGGAACGCCAGGGCGGCCTGTTTGATCTGGTGAAGCTGATCTTCCAGCCCATCACCCCACCGACTGACCTGACGGAGCGTTCTGGCAATCAGACCGTTCGCTTCGATCGCCACGGCAGCAGGTGCTTCGGCAGGGGCAGCGGTATCGGCAGCAGTATCGTCCGCCAATTGATCATCGGACTTCGCTGCATCGGCGTCCTTGGCTGGAGCCGTGTCGGCAATCGCCTTGAGGGCCCGCACCGCCTCGGCGCGCTGCTGTTCATCCTGCAGTACGCTAACAGCGCGGCGAGCATCGCCTGGAGAAATGGTTTCATCAGCCGTTGCGGATTGATCGGCCGCTAGGGCGTGGCCTAGAGAAAGGATTAAAAGGAACGCAAGGCACACTCGTGAAATCTGTTTAGGCATGGCTCTCGAATCGAATGATGATATGTCTCGTACTCTGATCGTCATAGGACTGCTGATAGTTGCCGTTGGCCTGCTATGGCCCTGGATCGGACGCTTACCGCTGGGTCATCTACCGGGCGATATCGTCGTCAAACGGGAGAACGTCTCGTTCTTTTTCCCTATCACCACCATGATTCTGATCAGTGCGGTGGTATCCATCGTGCTGTGGCTGATCAATCGCTGAGCCCTGGCCGGACTGCCAGGGCTCAGTTCACTTACACCGCGCCCACCCCGGCCGGTGAAGCCGGCTCGGACGGGACGTTGCGATCCTTCACCACGGCGATGACCTTGCGCAGCCGAATCGGAATGGACTTGGCGGCAGGCACTTTGCTGCGCTCCGCGTAATGCCAGAGCGGAATCAGCGGATTGCATTCGGGGTAGTAGCCACCGCAACAGCCCTCAGGGATGTCGTACGGCGTCACCCGGAGTGGGCCGACTTCCCGGTGTACGCCATCATCCACCGCAGTAATGGCCTGGATCATGTCGCCTTCGGCCAGCCCGTGGCGGGCCATATCACGACGGTTCATGAGGATGACCGCCCGCGTCCCATAGACGCCGCGGAAGCGGTCGCTGTAGCCATAAACGGTGGTGTTGAACTGATCGTTACTGCGCAGCGTCATCAGCTGCAGCACGCCCTGCTTTTTGAGATCAGGCTCGATGTCATCATCAGGCGTGAGCTTGTCGGGAGTGATGAAGTTGGCCTTGCCGGTCTCGGTGGCCCACTTGCGCTCGGAGGCACCGAGTGGACGATGGAAACCGCCGGGCTCCAGCATCCGCACGTTGAAGTCATGGAAGATATCGGGATAGCTCTCGGCGATGGCGTCACGGATCAGACTGTAGTCGGCGACCCAGGCATCCCAGTCGAGCCGGGGATTGGGCTCCAGTGTCGCCTTGGCCAGTGCCGCCACGATGGCGGGCTCCGATAACAGATTAGGCGCCGCCGGCTTGGCAACGCCGCGCCAGGCCCGGATGCACCCTGTGCTGTCTTCGGTGGTATGGCGCTGTTCACCGGTGGCCTGCACATCGATTTCCGTACGGCCCAGGCATGGCAGGATGTAGGATTTCTCACCGTGCACCAGATGGTTACGGTTGAGCTTGGTGGAAATCTGCACGGTAAGCCTGAGCCTGCGCCAGGCCGGCTCCATCAGCAGTGTTTCCGGAACGGCCCGTACAAAGTTGCCGCCCAAACCGATAAAGGCCTTTACCTTACCGCTGACAATGCCTTCGCACGCCTCGACGGTGTTCACGCCGTCATCCTGGGGCGCTTGGAAGCCGAACTGCTTCTTGAGGTTTTCCGCCGGGACGTGGCTGGCCTTCTCGGTGATTCCGACGGTACGCTGCCCTTGCACGTTCGAATGACCACGAACGGGCAGGATACCGGCGCCTTCCTTGCCCATGTTGCCGCGCAGCAGCAGCAAATTGACAAGCATCTGGATGTTCATTACGCCCTGGCGGTGCTGGGTAAGCCCCATGCCATATACGCCAATGACGCGCTCGCAGCGGGCATAGACCATTGCCGCCAGCTCCATGGCACTGCGGGTAAGGCCGGAACGACGCTCCAGCTCTTCCCAGGTATAGCTGCGAATCTTCGCTTCGAAAGCCTCCAGGCCATGGGTATGCTGTTCGATAAAGTCTACATCCAACACGCGTGGTTTCCCGGCGGCACGCGCCTGGTCGTCCATCTCGAACAGCTTTTTGCACATCCCGGCCATGGCCGCAATATCACCCCCAATGGCGACCTGATTGTAATGGGTGCTGATGGTGATTTCCTTGCCGGTCGCCATCTCGGTCGGGGACTGCGGGTTAGTAAATTTCTCCAGCCCGCGCTCACGGATCGGGTTAAAGGTAACGATAGGCGCGCCGCGCTGACGCGCCTCTTCAAGCTGGTGAAGCATGCGCGGACTGCTGGTACCGACGTTCTGACCGAAGAAAAACAGGCCGTCGGTTTTTTCCATGTCGTTAAGCGTCACAGTGGCCACCGGCACACCAATGCTTTCCGGCAGGGCGATGGAGGTGCTCTCGTGACACATGTTGGAGCTGTCGGGCAGGTTGTTTGTCCCATACATACGGGCAAACAGCTGGAACATGTAGGAAGTTTCCAGCGCCGCCCGGCCCGAGGTGTAGAACACCACGTCGTTTGGGTCGGCCATGGCCCTCAGCTCATCGCCAATCTCGCGAAAGGCAACGTCCCAGCGAATCGGCTCGTATTTGTCCGTCTCGGCATTCCAGCGCAGCGGGTGAGTAAGTCGACCCTGCTGCTCTAGGTCGTAGTCACGCCAGTTGAGTAATTCCGTCACGGTATGCTGCGCGAAAAAATCAGGTCCGCAGCGGTTGCTGGTGTTTTCCCAGGCGGTGGCCTTGGCCCCGTTTTCGCAGAATTCAAAAGGGCGGGCCGGGTGGGGTTTGGCCCAGGCGCAGCTGACGCAGGCAAAGCCTTCGATCGGCTTGTTTTGCTTGAGTAAAAGAAGACCGGAGCCGACAGGCGACTTCTCACGGATCAGGATATTCGCGACTGAGAAAGCTGAACCCCAGCCACCAGAGGCTGATTTATAAGGCTTGAAACGAGGTTTGTTCACGCGTAGCTCCTTGCAGGCAGATGGCCGCTGACCTTGTCAGCTCACGGTTGGCCACATTCCAAAGCGAAAGGGCCCGGCGCCGGAGCGCCGGGGTACGGATGGATCAGGCCGCCATGCGCTCGCATTCTTCCGCGCAGCTCAGGCAAGCCTTGGCACAGGCCTGGCAGTGGTCCATGTCATGCTTGGCACACTCTTCACCGCAAGCACGGCAGGCCTTGGCGCACAGTGCACAAAACTCCTTGGCCAAAGGGCTCTCGCGCTGCATCAGCACCGCTGCCAGGGCGCACAGGTCGGCGCAGTCCCGGTCAAGCTGGATACAGCGTGCCATCATTTTCACGTCCTCTTCCCGTAGGCACGCCGATGCGCACATTTCGCAGACGAGGGCACAGTTGGAGCAGGCTTTGATGCAGGCGTCGTAAGCAGAAGTCGTCATGATCGTTCTCCGTTTGAAATAAGGGTTAATCGATGGGCTCAAACGGGCACGGCCTTGGGAGGTGGATCAGGCAGGGAGGGGTATACGGAGTGGTAGAAGAACGGCGCGTAAGGGTCCGAAGGAAGGGGGGCACGGGCAAATGTTAGTCGTACCGCAGCAGCCTGTGCCGGAACGCAGCAGCATGCCTTGACCATCAGGGTATTCTGAGAGGCAGGAGAGGGCGACGAGTAGCGAACGTCAATCTGTTCGGCCTGCATGAAGGGGCACGGAGATCCGGGCGCACGGCATGCCTGGGCGTAGCCACTTCCAAGGAAGAAGCCCAGCAACAGCACCAGAAAGGAGGCGCGCATACCCATGCCTGTCGTCACCTGCTTGTACACGATACAGGTATGAACCGCAGGAGCCGCCCAAGGTTTCATCCCTGGGCAGGAAAGCTGGCGCTATACCATCAAGGGTGCGCTGCGGCGCAGGATTGCCTCATGCGCCACGCCCAGAGGCAGCGTGCCATAGACATAACCGTGGCGCTCGCCCAACCGGCTGACCAGAAAGGCATCGCTTACCTCATGGTTGCCCGCATCCAGCAGCAGACGCGCCTGGAGGGCCAGGGCGATGCTCTCCGTGACCTGTCGGGCGCGGTACGGCAGATCATCCTGCTTAGCCAAGGCGGCCTTCAACCGCGCTACATGGGTTTGCAACCGCACATCTCCACGGCCTTCATCCAGATGTTGGAACAGGACGGCTGCCACGTCCGGATCACGTGACAGCGTACGAAGCACATCCAGACACTGCACATTGCCGGAGCCCTCCCAGATGGAATTCACCGGCGCCTCGCGATATAACCGTGGCAGGAGGCTGTCCTCGATATAGCCCGCCCCGCCCAGGCACTCCTGCGCCTCGTTGATAAAGGCGGGAGCCCGCTTGCAGATCCAGTATTTGCCCACCGCTGTGGCCAGCCGCGCGAAGGCCCGTTCGCCCGTATCGTCCGGCTGATCCAGCGCTTGCGCCAGACGCAGCGTAAGTGCCAGGGCGGCCTCGCTTTCCAGGGCCAGGTCAGCCAGAACATTTTGCATGAGCGGCTGCTCAATCAGCCGTTTGCCACTGACCTGCCGATGGGCGCAATGGTGCATGGCTTGCGTAAGCGCCTGCCGCATGAGCGAGCTGGAGCCAATCATGCAGTCGAAGCGGGTCATCCCCACCATGGTCAGAATATTCGCCACACCACGGCCTTCCTCGCCGATCAGCCAGGCCAGCGCACCGCGGTACTCCACCTCGCTGGAGGCATTGGAGCGGTTACCCAGCTTGTCCTTGAGCCGCTGGATGTAGAATTGATTGCGGCTGCCGTCCGGCCGGAAGCGTGGCAGCAGGAAGCACGAGAGCCCTTGGGCGGTCTGTGCCAGCGTCAGGAAGGCATCACACATGGGCGCCGAGCAGAACCACTTGTGGCCAACCAGTTCATAGGCCTCGCCCGGGCCAGGGGAGCCCACAGGGTGAGCCTGAGTGGTGTTGGCGCGCACATCAGTGCCGCCTTGCTTCTCGGTCATGGCCATGCCAAGTGTCACACCGCCCTTGGTCTCCATGGGCGCATGGGACGGATCGTAGACGCGCGCCGTGACCTTGGGAAGCCAGCGCGCAGCCAGCTCCGGCTGGTGCAACAGGGCTGGTACGCTGGCAAAGGTCATCGTCAGCGGGCAGCTCGTACCGGCTTCGGCCTGATTATGCAGGTACATGAGGCCTGCCCGTGCCACATGAGCGCCAGGCTGCGGATCGGTCCATGGCAGGGAAGGGATACCGTGCTCGACGGCGGTACGCATCAACTCGTGGTAGGCAGGGTGAAACTCGACCTGGTCGATACGATGACCGTACCGGTCATGGCTGTGAAATTCGGGGGGATACCGGTTCGTCAGAAAACCGGCCGCCATCAGAGGTCCTCCCGCCAGCGCCCCATAGACGCCGAGACGGTCATCCGCCCAACCACCGCGGTAGCGGTGTATCCACTCCTGAAGTGGCGTATCCAGCCGATAGAGGTTGACTCCTTCCAACGGCGGGACCTGATTTAACACCTCGTGCGTTTCGGCGAACTGACTCCACAACATGGCGACCGCTCCCTGACTAAGGTGGGTTAGTTATAGCGCCATTGTCCGGGGGCGGGGAGTGCTATTTGCCGAGACCGATGAAACGCGGCGGCATCAGCCAGCCACCGCGTGCACCAGAATCACTGTGCTTGGGGCGCCAGTGCTGACATGGTGATAGCCGCCAGCGCGGTGTTCTGCATTAGCATGGCGAACTGCTCCGGGGTCATTTTCTGGCCGTTGAAGTCGACCATCTGGTCGGCATAGTTGAGCGTAGCGACAATGTCATCGCCTTCCACCCGAGCCATCTGCGACGACGCCGCCATGTCGCCTATCGCCTCACCTGCCGCCTTGGCATCCTGGGCAGCGTCGGCAACATCCTGGGACGGGTCATTCTTGAGCGCAAGCAGGTCAGCGATCATCGGCTTGGAAAGGCGAAGCTGCATATCCAGCCGGCTGATCATCTGCTGGTACACCTCGGCGGGCGACAGATGATCATATTCCGCCGGACGCGTCAGATTGACCGCCATGTTGAAGCGGCTCTCGCCGTGGGCGGTCTTGAAGGACAACTCGTCCAGCGTGACCACGGGATTGGCCGCCAGCAACGTACTGCCAAAGGACTGCATACGGGCCCGCTCTTCCGGCAGCATTGCGGGCATCTGCTGGGTTTCCGGATCGATTTGGACACGCTCGGCATACTGCGAATAGGTGGTCGCCATGCCTTGCAAGGCTGCCGCATCGATATCCCTGAAACTCAGGGACATACGGCCACTTCCTACCTCCTTACCGTCAACCGTCATACCACCCAGTGTGTAGTGGATGGTATCGGCGAGCCTCAGGCCGTGCTCCTGCAGATTGTCCTGGGCGGTAATATCGCGCATGACCACCGGTGGAAGGGTGTCCCCCTGGATCTGCATCGACTGGAGGCCCAGGTCCGAGCGGCCCGTATACAGCCCGCTCTGTCCCAGGCTGCGATCGGCGGTAACACGCATGCCTTTCAACGTTGTGCTGACCATCGCTCCGTTTTTGGTCGGCGAGGTCAATACCAGGCTATCCGCCGACAGGTCGAGCTGATAGCGTTTCAGCTCAAGGTCAGTCTTGAACCCAAGCGTTGCCCCAGCGAAGGCTACGTGTCGCTCATCCTCATTAAGCTCGAAGGGCTGCAGTGTCAGCGTGCCATTCACCTGCTGGTCGTAACCAATTACCGCTGTGCCGTACGCGGGTACCGCATTGTTGGCAGCCGTGAACCAAGCCTGCAGGCTGGGGCTGGATTCCAGCGCAAAATGGCTGCTGGCCATGACCGGCGCCAGCTTGAAGGAGGCCAGACGGGACGCAGGGAAAGGGCCGTGCTCCAGGTGGTCGACCATGAGCACTTCAATCGGCGTGTCCAATCCCAAGCCGCTACCCGGCAGGACGATGCGGTAATGGGCGGTGCTCTTGAAGAGCCCCTTGTCCAGACTGACCAGCTCCATATGCGCCGATTGATCAGGTAGCGTCTTGGCCCATTGTGCATTGGTCTGGTCAATGGCCTGGTTGAGCGCACCTTCCAGTTGGGTACTTGTATACCAGGCACCGCCTACAGCGACCGCTCCAACGACCAGGGCAACACCGACAGCAATTCCAGCTGCTTTTTTCATGAGAGAACTCGTATAAGGGGTGAAAATCCATTTTCAGCCGGTCGAGCACCAGCGGCGCGGCCAGTCGAAAGGTCCGGCTTGCGGTTTCAGGCCTGCAAGCCGGCGCGATTATGCCAATCGCCTTGGGTATCGGCTATGTTGATACGTGATCAGACACGGCTCAACGGCAGATAGATACGAAACTGTGCGCCGCCACGCGCCGACTCACCGGCCTCAATGCGACCACCCTGCAGCACCGTGAGCGTCTTGACGATGGCAAGGCCCAGGCCGGTTCCGCCACTGGCCCGATTGCGCGAGGCATCCGCGCGTTGAAAGCGTTTGAACAGATTGGCCTTGATGACATCAGGCAGGCCGGGGCCGGCATCGCTCAGCACGATTACGGCCTGTTCGGCATGGGTACTCAGGCGAAGCTCCAGCCAGCCGCCTTCCCGTGCATAGCGCAGCGCATTTTCGATCAGGTTGTTAAGGATCTGTCGCAGCCGATCCTCGTCGGCCTTGACCGTGAGGTCCGGGGCCTCCACCGCCAGCTCGGCCTCAATCCCATAACTGTCCAGACGGCTGGCATATTTGCCCAGGGTGTCCCGCGCCACTTCAGCCAGATCCACCGTGACCATATGGAGCGACAAACGCCCGGCATCGGCTACCGACAGGGTATGCAGATCATCCACCAGCCGCCCCAGGTGTTCAGCCTGTTCGAGTAGCTTTTGAAATTCCAGCGGCTCAGCCGGAATAACGCCATCGCACAAGGCATGTAACCGAGCCTGCAGGATAGCGATAGGTGTGCGCAGCTCATGGGAGATAGCAGCCGCAGTGGCCTTGCGCTCATGCTCTAAAGATTCCAGGGAATCGGTCATGTGGTTGAAATCGCGTACTAGATCCGCCAGCTCGCCACGCTGGCTCTTGCTGTGCGCCCGCACGCTGAAATCGCCCAGGGCGATCCGGTTGGCCGCCTCGGCAATGGACCCCACCGGCAAGGTCACGAGTCGCGACGTCCAGAGCCCGGCGATCAGACCGAACGGCAGACAGAACACCAGCCCCAGGACAAGCGCCAGCTGCTCGCCGTCCCAGGGATCGCCCCGCCAGTACTGGCTGTAGATCTCAATCATCCGAGGACTGTTGTCCTGATCCTGCGCCTCGAGCTGATCCATCTCCTGCCGGACGTTGACGGGTAGGTTGTTGTAGAAGCGGTCGTACTCGTACTGTGTGTAGATGAAGATGGTGGCCCAGAGCAGGCCGATGGTCACAAAGACCGTGGCAACAATATTCAGCCCGAAGCGGACCCATATGCGGTCTAGGACTCGGGCCATAGTCGATACCCAATGCCGCGTACAGTTTCGATCAGATCATCACAACCGGCATCCTGAAGCTTGCGCCGCAGCTTGCTCAGGTGCGAGTCGATAACCCGGTCCAGCGCGTCGCTTTCCGGCAGGCAGGACTCGATCAGCTCGCTGCGCGAAAAGCAGCGGCGAGGCTGGTTGGCCAGCGTGCTCAACAGACGAAATTCGGTCAGGGTCAGTGGCAGGACCTGAGCTTCGCCGCCTTCGCTGTATGCCCGGGCCATGTAGGCCTGCTGGTCGATTTCCAGACGACCTACGCGCAGCGGGGCAGACGTATGTGTCTGCGTCTGGACAGCGCTGGTGCGGCGCAATACCGCCCGGACACGGGCCACAACCTCGGCCGGGTTATACGGCTTGACCACATAGTCGTCGGCCCCCAGGCGGAGGCTGAGCATTTTGTCGAGATCGTCGGCCAGGGCGCTGACCATGATGACCGGCGTCTCGCTTTCGTTGCGAATGGTCTTGAGGATATCCACACCATCCATGCCGGGCAGGCGGATATCGAGCAGCACGATATCCGGACGCAGGCGACGGAACAGCTGGAGGGCTTCGAGCCCGTCCGCCGTATGCACGGTACGCAAGCCGTCACGTTGCAGATAAGCCACCAGAATATCCGAGATGCTCGGCTCATCCTCCACGAACAGGACGAGAGGACCTGATGGCCGGGGGTCGTTACTCATACATAGCGCCTCTGAGTTCAATCCGAAGCAGTATACGGACCTGCTCACACCTCTACGAGGGTAGCCCGCGGACTACCAAACTAGCGCAAACCAAGCGTATCGACTTGGACTTCATGCCTGCGCGTTCATTCATCCGCACCGGACGTTCGCGTCTCCATCGTTCCTCCACAAAACCTGCAAAGCCACGCAAGTTTGACTTTGCACAATTCCCTCACGCCGTAGCCTCGGGCTACACAAACCTCTTTCGATTGGATACTCGCTGTCCAGGGTTCGCTGTCGTATGGTTCGCTTTCCGGTCAGTTTTTGCTCTACCTGCAGCCTGGCACTTACGGTGCTGGCGGGTTGCTCGCAGATCGATGCACCGGCGCTGCCCCAGACGCTGCCGGGCCAGTGGCAGCAACAGGTTGCCCAGCCTGCATCGGCAGCGCCGACCGTTGATCTGCACGGCTGGTGGAAGTCCTTCAACGACCCCGTACTGGATAAGCTGTTGGCACGTGCGGTATCCGATAACCTGACGCTGGCCCAAGCCTCGAGCCGTCTGAAGCAGGCCCGCGCGCTGACACGCCAGACTGACGCCGATTATCTGCCCCAACTGTCATTGGCAACCCGCAGCAGCGAGGAAGTCTCAGCCACGGATACCTTTTTCCAGATCAGCCTGGACGCGGTCTGGGACCTGGGATTGTTTGGCGCGCGTGAAGGTGCTGAAAAGCAGGCCGAAGCCAGGATAAAGCAGGCCAAAGCCGAGCAGCAGGCCGCCCAGGTCACTGTAGTTTCGGAAGTGGTGCGCCAGTACCTCGAACTGCGCGCCGCCCAGCAACAGATCCAGACGCTTGAAGCCCTGGCGGCGCTGGATCAGAAGGCCCTGGCCCTGCTGGATATCCGTATTCCCAGCCATCTGGCGTCGCCCGATCAGCGCCTGCAACTCCAGGCCCAACAGGCCGAGACCCTGGCACGCCTGGCGCAACCCCGCCAGGTCCAGGCACGAGCCCTGCAATCCCTGGCCGCCCTGCTGGGGCAGACCTCACCAGATGCCTCTTGGAATACGGTACAGCCGCTGCCGCGCATCAAGCAGGTCTCGGTGCAGCAGGTGCCCAGTGACCTCCTGCGCACCCGTCCCGATATCCAAAGGGCAGAAGCCGACGTCCTGCAGGCAGCCGGTGAGCTGGGTCTGGCCCATGCCAATCTCTATCCTCACGTCGCGCTGGGCACTTCCTATCTGTATGCCTACAACATGACAATGCACGAAAAGGTCCGCTCAAACAGCGTTCCCATGGTAGGTCCGATTATCGACCTGCCTATCTTCAATTGGGGCCAGCGCAAAGCCGCAGAGAAAGCCCAGAAGTACGCTATGAAGGCCGCCTTGCAGGGTTACCGCCAGGTCTTGCTCGACAGCGTTGCCCAGACCGAAGCAGCCCTGGCGGCCTTTGGCCAGGAGCAGGAGCGGGTCACGCACCTGCAGCAGGCAGAAGCGGCACTGGACAAACGGGCGCAGCACGGCCTGACCCTGACTCAACTAGGCCTGACCAGCCAATGGGAGCAGCTAGACGCCCAGCGTGACCAGTTGCAGGCCTCGCTTCAACTTACCACGGCCCAGGCTCGTCGAAGCCTGGCATTCGTGGCGCTCTATAAGGCGCTGGGCGGCGCACCGCTTCCTGCCGGAGCCGGGGAGAAGCACACATGATTGCCTTGGCCCGCAAGACGCTGTTCCACGAATGGCGCCGCTTTCTACCCGCCATTCTGGCCATTGGCTTTTCCGGTGTGCTGCTGACGGTCCAGGCTGCACTGGTGCTGGGTATCTTTGGCAGCGCGGCGGTGTACGTCTCGTCCTCATCCGCCGATTTATGGGCGGGCTATCCAGGTACCCAGAGCGTCAACTTTGGTCGGACGATCAGTCCTGACGTAGAAATGCGCCTGCGCATGGACCCGGATGTTACCGATGTAGAACCCTATATCTGGGTGGAAGGCGACTGGCATGGCACCCATGAGAAAAGCGGTGGAGTCTCGGTCTTTGTATCGGGGATCAATCCGGGCCGCCAGGGCATGATGTTTTCCAGCCTGCTCTCCTCAGGACTGCGCCAGCGCCTGGAAGAGCCCAACGCCGTCATTGTCGACCGCTCGGAACTGAATCAGCTGGGCGTCAGCCTGGATCAATCCGCATGGATCAATGGCCATCGCGTTCATGTCGTCGCGGCCATTGCCGGTCTGCGCGGCCTGGGTGGCGTCAACGTGCTGGCCTCACTGGACACGGCCCGCCTGCTGCAGGGGGATGACAATCCTGGCAGCGGACCGACCTATTACGTTGCCAAGGTGCGCAAGCCCAGCCATGTCGAGGCGGCCCAGGCCCGCCTGGTCGCCAACCCATCTTTCGGTCCCTTCGAGGTCTGGACAGCCAAGCAGTTTGCCTGGCGCTCCCAGCTCTACTGGATGTTCGATACCGGCGCGGGGGTAGCCGTGCTGTTCATGGCAGGCATTGTCTGCCTGGTCGGCGGGGTGATCACCAGCCAGTCGCTGATGGCCATGGTAGCCGCCTCTGCTCGCGAATATGCGGTGCTCAACGCCTTGGGCGCCAGCTTCCGATCACTGTGTCAGGTGGTGCTTGAACAGTCCTGCTGGGTTGGCGGGCTCGGCTTGCTTGTTACCGGGCTTACCAGCACGGTCCTGCTAAGCGTCGCCGCCCGCCATGACGTCCCCGTGGCCATGAACACCCCGATCGCGTTGATTTGCGCCGCCCTGGTCCTGGGCCTTGCGCTCGTGTCCGGGCTCATTGCCATGCGCGGCCTGCTGCGCGCTGACCCTGCACTGCTGTTGAGGTAATGACATGACTCCTGTGAAGCGTCCCGCTCCCAGCCTGGAAGCCGATGAGGTCAGCAAATCCTTCCTCATGGGCATGGTTCGCCTGCACGTATTGCAACGGCTGTCCGTCTCCATCTATCCGGGTGAGCTGACCCTGATTTCAGGGCCTTCGGGCTGTGGCAAGAGCACCTTGCTGTCGCTGCTCAGTGGGTTGCAGGCGCCGGACGAAGGTGAGACCCGCGCTCTGGGCCAGAAGCTAGGTGGACTGGCCAAGCGTGCCCTTGAGCGCTTTCGTCTCAAGCACACCGGCTTTGTCTTTCAGGGCTTCAATCTGTTTCCGGCGCTGACCGCTACCGAGCAGGTGGCATTGCCGTTGGGCTATCTGGGCTTTTCCAACCAGGACGCCTTGGAGCGCGCCCGGCAGGTGCTCAAGGAAGTGGGGCTGGCTCACCGGCTCGACCTGCGCCCGGCTTCGCTGTCTGGCGGCGAGCGGCAGCGTGTGGCACTTGCCCGCGCCTTGGCCAAGCGCCCCCAACTGCTGTTTGCCGATGAGCCTACCAGTGCCCTGGATGCCGAAAACGGACAAAACGTCGCCCGGATGCTGCAACGCATCGCCCATGAGCAAGGCTCCACCGTGTTGTGCGTCAGCCACGATCCGCGCCTGATCCGTCATGCCGACCGGGTGCTGGAGATGGAGGACGGACAGATTCAACGTGACTGGCGACCCTCCGAACAGGGCAGCCACGCCCGCAGGGAGTTTGCCTGATGAACATGCGTATTACCCACAATCTGCTGGCCGCCTTGATGATCGCGTCGGTCGTAGGCTGCTCGGACAAGAAACCTCCGCGACCGGCGAAACCGGCTGCGACCGAAGCCGCAAAATATGTAGCCATGGCGAGGGGCAAGGTAGAGGTGCAGGGTGGGCTGCTGGAGCTTAAATCCCTGCAGGCCGGCCGACTTGCACGCCTTACCGTGGCCGAAGGCGACACGGTCCAGCGCGGCGCCGAACTGGCAGCGCTGGACGACCGGAGCGCCCGTACCGAACTCAAGGCCTATGAAGCAGAGCTGGCGCAGGCGCAGGCCCGGCAGAAAGCGGCGGAGCAGCGTCTGCCGCCAGCACGCCAGCGCGCGCAGCAATTGCAGAAGGCCGCCCGTCAGGGTGCAGTGGACCCGCAACAGGCAACCGAGGCCCGGCAACAGGTTCAGCAGCTGGAATCGGCACAGGCCGTTGCCAAGGCAGGGGTCGAGATTGCCCGCCAGCATGTCGCGCTGGCCAAGGATCGGCTGGCCGAGCGCGTTCTACACGCACCGCAGGCCGGGACGGTAGTGCGCGTCAACGCCACCCAGGGTTCGCTCGTTTCGCCAGAGGATGCCAGGCCGCTGCTGGTGATCCTGCCGGAGCGCCCGCTGCAAATCCGCGCCGAACTCAATGAAAGCTTTGTGCATCGTGTGAAGCCGGGCATGACGGCAGATGTTGTGCTGGAAGCCGAACCCGGCCAGCCGCCCCTGAAGGCGCACGTCACACGCCTGGGCGATCTCTTTGGCAGCAGCCACCTGGACGACGACAGCCAGGGACATCCCAACGTGCGAGTGGTCGACTGCCTGCTCGCGTTCGAACAGCCGCCGACGCTTCGTATCGGCCAGAATGTACGGGTGAATTTCCATGAATAATCTTTCACACTCCGTGCTCGACGAATCGCTCAGGCCCTATACGCCTGTCGTTCGCGAGGTTTTGCCGAACCCTTCGCAGCCCTGGATGATCCAGTGCGATTTCGACGGCACCATCAGCCAGGTCGATGTGATCGACTCCCTGCTCGAACGCTTTGGCCGCCCCGGCTGGCAAGAGCTGGAAGACGATTGGGAGGCCGGTCGGATCGGCTCACGGGACTGCATGCAGGGCCAGGTGGCACTGCTGGACATGTCACAGGAGGAGTTCCACGCGCATCTCGACGGCATCGCCATCGATCCGGGCTTTCGTGCTTTTGTCGAGGCCGCTGGCGAGCGGGGGCTGCTGATTCAAGTCATCAGTGACGGGCTGGATTATGCGATCCGCTATATCCTGCGCCGCCACGGACTGGGCGGGCTGCCCGTGCAGGCTAACTACCTGACCCAGACCGGCGAGCGCAGCTGGGAACTTGCCTCTCCCTTTGCCAGCCCGCACTGCCTTCGCGACAGCGGCACCTGCAAGTGCGAGCGGCTTGCCCTTCAGCACCAGCGCCAGCAACGCGTGTTATTCATTGGCGACAGCACTTCGGACTTCTGCGTCTCGGGCCGTGCCGACTTTGTGCTGGCCAAGTACAAGCTGATCGATCATTGCCGCCAGCGCGGCTATCCCTTCGCACCGATTTCCACTTTCAACGACGCCCTGTCCTGGCTGGACGAGCTCGTTCCTCAAGAGCAACCCTCTCGATGACTGAACATGAATTTCTTCTGGAAGGCGGCCGCACCGGCGTCCTTCTGATCCACGGCCTGACCGGAACGCCCAACGAGATGCGCCTGTTCGGCCGTGGGCTGAACAAGGCTGGCTTCACAGTCTATGGTGTTCAACTGGCCGGCCACTGCGGCACAGCCGATGATCTGGTCGAAACACGCTGGCAGGACTGGTATGCCAGTGTTTGCGCTGCAGCGGACAAGCTGCGCGAGCAGGTCGATCATGTCTTCGTGGCGGGCCTGTCCATGGGCGCGCTACTGGCACTCAAGCTGGCAGCCGATCAGCCGGACCGGATTGCCGGCGTAGCCGCGCTGGCAACCATGTTCCGCCACGACGGCTGGAGCATGCCGTTCTACACCCGTTTCTGCTTCATCCTTCCGATCTGCAAGGCGCTGGGCATCGGTCGCAAGACCATGTTCATCGAGCAGCCGCCCTATGGCATCAAGGATGAAATGCTGCGCACCTACATCGTCGACCAGATGAATTCTGGCGACAGCGCCGCAGCAGGCTTGCCGGGCAATCCCTGGTGGGCCGTGGCAGAGATGTATGCCCTGGCTACCCAGGTACGCAAACAGCTCGGCGACATCACCTCACCCTGTCTCGTGATGCACGCGACCCAGGACGACATTGCCAGCCTCGACTACAACGCGCGACTGGTAGAGCGCTCGGTCAAGGGACCGGTGACAACGGTCTGGCTGGAAGACAGCTATCACATGATCACAGTGGACCGTGAGCGGCGCAAGGTGGCCTCCGAAACGGTTGCGTTCATCAAGAGCGCGCTGGGCGAGCAGGCAGTATCGCCTGTGGCGGACAGGGTCACGGCATGACGGCCGAAACCTTTCCGGGGCTCGTCATCGTGCTGTGGATCGCCAATGTGGTGATCGACAGTGTCGGCCAGCTGGCGTTCAAGGCTGCAGCGACCGAGTCGGCGGACAAGGACGGACTTGCGCACTGGATAGAGATGAGCCGTCGCCCGTGGCTGTGGCTGGGAATCGGCTGCTACGTGATGGAGTTTGTCGTGTGGCTGGCGTTTCTGTCGTTGGTGCCGCTGTCCCAGGGTGTACTGCTGGGCTCTATCAATATTGTGGCCATCATGCTGGCGGGGCGCTTTTTCTTCGCTGAAAAGCTCACGCCATTGCGGGTGTTGGGCATCAGCCTCATTTCCATTGGCGTTGCCGTAGTGGGGATACAGGCATGAAGCGTTTCTACCTGATTGGTTTTCTGCTGCTCATGGCGTTCGATACGCTGGCGCAGCTGAGCTTCAAATACGCCGCCATGCAGGCCGAACCCCTGTCGATGACCACCGAGTGGCTGTGGCGGGTATTCGGCCATCCATGGATCTACGGTGCGTTCGTAGGCTACATCGGCGCCTTTTTCTGCTGGATGACCCTGCTCAAGCACGTGCCGGTCGGCCCGGCCTTTGCGGCCTCGCATCTGGAGATCGTCTCCGTGATGCTGCTGTCCGTGTGGCTGTTCAACGAGCATCTGGGCTGGCCGCAACTGCTGGCTGCCGGTTTGATCATCCTGGGCATCGTTTGCCTGGCCCTGAGTGAACACCGTGAAGCCGCTTCCTCGTAAAGCCTACTTCGACGCACCGCCCACAGCGGGCCTGCCCTTGCGGTTGCGCGACCTGCTGCCCGGCGGCGAGCGTAACCTGAGCACCGCCCTGGCGCGTTTTCTAGGCGTGGAGCATGTTCAGCTGGAAAGCTCTGGCACCGCGGCAATGGTCATTGCGCTTACAGCGCTGAAAAGGCTGTCACCTGCACGTACGACCGTTATCGTTCCGGCCTATACCTGCCCGCTGGTGGCGCTGGCGGTTGTCCAGTGTGGGCTTGAGCTACAACTCTGTGACCTCAAGCCGGACAGCCTCGACCTTGATCCATTAATGCTCGAGGCTTTGTGCAACGAGCAGACCTTGGCCGTCGTCCCAACCCACCTGTGCGGCCGGATCAGCGATATCGACCCAGCGCTTGAATGCGCCCGGGCGGTAGGCGCCTGGGTGATCGAGGATGCCGCCCAGGGCTTGGGCAGCCGTGTCGGTGGTCATAGCATCGGCACACGCAGCGACATTGCCTTTTTCAGCCTGGCAGTGGGCAAGGGGCTTACGATTTTTGAAGGCGGCGCCCTTATCGCCCGCGAGGAGACGATTCGTCAGGCCTTGCGTCATGCCAGTCAGGCGCTGGCGCATCCAAAACCCTGGCTGGAATTCAAGCGCAGTGTTGAGCTACTGGGCTATGCCGCCCTCTATCGGCCTGCGGGTCTGCGGCTCGCTTACGGCCTGCCACTGCGGCGTGCGCTGAAGAAAGGGGATTGGGTGGCCGCTGCCGATGAATATTTTTCCCTGCCCATTACGTTGCATCAGGTTGGGTCTTGGCGGCAGGCCGTTGGCGTTCGCGCCCTGAAGCGCCTGCCCGACTTCCTCGCACAACAGCGCATGCAGGCCGAACGCAGGCTCAAGCGCCTGCGCACCCTTTCTGGGCTGGTTCCCCTTGTAGGTCATGAGGGCGAGGGGAGCTGGCCCGTTTTATTAGTGCTCATGCCCAGCCGCGAGGCCCGTGACTCGGTACTGGAAGCACTCTGGGGAAATGGCTATGGTCTGAGCATTCCCTTCGTGCATGCCTTGCCGGATTACCACTATCTGAACACGACGCTTACCTACAAGCCGCCCGTCGAATGCCAGGAAGCCCGCCGGCTGGCGGATCGAATCCTGGCCATCAGCAATAGCCCCTGGTTGAGCGAGGCTGATTTCGATGTGGTCTATGGGGGGATTGAAGAGGCTTGTCACGCCGAGCGCATGACACGCTCATAGCCCTGCGCCGTGTTCAGCCGGCTAACCAGACGCTGATTGAGCACATGCTGCTCCACCTGCCAGGATTGTAAGGTCAAATCAGGTATTTCCAGCGTCTGGCCATCGCCGGCGCTTAGCCAACGCTTCCAGGCACTGGGGTGCCGATAGACTGAGACATCACCGGTGATATCACTGCCCAAGAGCTGCCCTTTCAAGGCCTCAATCGCCTGCATGACATGATGCTCAAGCATGACACCCTGATCCCAGTTGGTGCGGACGACCGAAGGACTGAAAACATCCTTGTCGATGGATAGGTACGTGGGGTGCTGCTCACGGATCAGGAGCTCACTCAGGGTATCAGCCAGGGTGTCGGCATCGGCAAAGTTGCGAAAGGCCGACTGCACACCCAGCCAACGCGCCCACCCCGTGTCTACGCCCAGGCTCCAGTAGCTCAGCTTACCGCTGCGCAGTGGCGTCAGGTAATTCTCCCAAGCATGTCCACGGCCGATGTCTGGCGAGGTGATACCCACCACATGAACGTGGCTGACCTGCGGCAACAGGGCGACACGACGCACCCAGGAACCGCAATGGATACCAAACAGATAACGCATGTTGTCCGGGTGATTATCGAACACTACGACCCGAACGCCCCGTGTACGGGATGTCTGCCGGGCAATGAGCGGCCAACTCAAATGATGAAAATCACCACTACCCATCAGTACAGGGCCGTGGTTGACGGGTAGGCGGGCCACCACATCACGGCCGAAGGCATCGAGAGTCGAGACGCGGCAGCCAAACCGCACCCGTGCCTGCCAGTCACGCAGGTCCAGGCGCAGGGCGTTGTCTACTGCACCGATAGAGCCATCAAGATCCAGAACGATAGGCTGGTTCACGGCTGTCACTCCATTGGCGGTCACTTTCAAAGTACCGGGAAAAGCGTCGCGCCAGGCCACGCAACAGGGTGTTGCGCACATAGACGGCGTGACAGGTGAAAGTAAAGGAAGCACCCAGGTAGGATTTGATTTCCGGGTCTGTCCAGCCGGCTACGTAATGGGTCAGGCCGTGGCTGAGGGCATAGTCCAGATTGATGAGCCAACTGATGAAGTACAGGTTGAACGACCGGGCTTCGGGATATTGCAGCCCGATGTACTTGTCGATCAGCTTGCCGTCATGCACGAAGCACACGTTATAGCCGATCAGACGATCTTCATGGCGATACTCGAATACCATTCCACCGCTGCCTGCATCTCGCAGCATCTGCTCGAAAAACCCTCGAGACAGACGATCGAAGTGAATCTCGCTCTGGTCGTACACATTCAGGTATAGCCGGTAATACTCGTCGATCAGCTCGTCACACAGGAACTGCGCATCGCCTGTCGACACCTCACAAATCGTCAACGCCTCGCGCTTGCGCCATTTACGGCGAATATCCTTGCGGCGGCTCGACGAAAGACGGCCCAGGTATTCCTCCACGGAGGCGAAATCGATGGGTACATAGGCCAGTGCCTGACCTTCCACCAGAACGAAACCCTCTGCCTTGCAGGCCTCAAGCAGCCGCTCCGCATACCGGTTGGCCGAGTCGTCCAGCAGGGGGGAGTGTTGGGGAATATCCTTGATGATCATCATCGGATAGCACCACCCCAGCGCCTTACGCAGACGCTTGACCAGCGAGCGAGCCGACCAGGCTGCCGGGAAGAGGGCATATTCGGAAACCGTCGTGCCGATGAAGGCTGTACGGATACGCAGCCATTTGGACCAATGGCGATAAAGGGGGAGTGATTCAATCCTGCGCTTGAGCGATCCGTCTACTGTAGTCAGCAGATCGAACTCCGCCTCGAAGCCCGGTGTTGCCTGGGGCAGGCGCAGCACCTGAAACCCGTCGGGCGGATGGGCGCTGAACTGATTGATCAGCGCCCCAGGCTCGAGCTGATTGCCGTACAGCGGTCCGGCAGAGCCGGACCTTTGTTCGAGCCCCACCGCGTCAGGCCTGCTTGGCGCGAGTGATCAGCTGGTCAAGCAGTACCATCGCCTGATCGATCTCGGCGAAGGAGATTTCCAGCGACGGTGCAAACGTGATGACGTTCTTGTAGTAGCCGCCCACGTCCAGCACCAGACCGGTCTTCTTGCCCTGGTATTCGAGATCGCCAGCCAGACCGATGTCCACCATCTTGTCCAACAGCTCGCGGTTCGGGGTAAAGCCGTCCTCGGTGCAGATCTCGGCGCGCAGGGCCAGACCCAGACCGTCGACATCACCGATTTCCTTGTGACGCTTCTGCAGGTCCTTCAGGCCTTCCAGGAAGTACGCACCGCGATCCATCACGTGCTTCTCGTAGTCCACTTCCGAGGTCATGCGCAGGGTTTCGAGGCCCAGCGCCGTACCCAACGGGTTGGACGCGAAAGTGGAGTGCGTGGAGCCCGGCGGGAATACATCGGGGTTGATCAGCTCTTCGCGGGCCCACACGCCGCCCAGCGGGTTCATGCCGTTGGTGAGCGCCTTGCCGAAGACGATGATGTCCGGCTTCACGCCAAAATGCTCGATCGACCACAGCTTGCCGGTACGGTAGAAGCCCATCTGGATCTCGTCGACCACCATCAGAATGCCGTGATCGTCCAAGACCTTTTTCAGGCCGGTATAGTAGTTTTTCGGTGGAACGATATAGCCGCCGGTGCCCTGGATGGCCTCGACGTAGAAGGCCGCATATTCCGACTCCTTCGCCTTGGGATCCCACACTGCGTGGTATTCGTTCTCGAACTTACGGGCAAAGTCCTTCACCAGGTGCTCGCCGTACTCTTCGGCCGTCATGCCTTTCGGGCGGCGGAAGGGATAAGGGAACGGCACGAAGTTGGCGCGCTCGCCAAAGTGGCCGTAACGGCGACGGTAGCGGTAGCTGGAGGTAATGCTCGATGCGCCCAGCGTACGGCCATGGTAGCCGCCTTCGAAGGCAAACATCAGGCTCTTGCCGCCAGTAGCGTTACGGACGATCTTCAGGGAGTCTTCAACGGACTGAGAGCCGCCAACGTTGAAATGCACGCGGCCCGGCAAACCAAACTTGCGCTCGGCGTCCTGAGCGATGGTCTTGGCCAACTCGATCTTGGTGGGGTGTAGATACTGGCTGGCAACCTGGGGCAGGACATCCAGCTGCTTGCGCATCACGGCGTCGAGACGCGGATTCTTGTAGCCGAAGTTGACGGCCGAGTACCACATCTGCAGGTCGAGGTAGGGTGTGCCCTCGGCGTCATACATGTAGCTGCCTTCGCAGCCAGTAAAAATCTTGGGCGGATTAACGTAGTGGACGGTGTCGCCAAAAGAACAGTATTTGGCTTCGTCAGCCAGCAAGGCTTCGTTGTTCATGGATTGCTCCAGACTGCGATTGGGTGAGGATCACCGTGGTCTACAGCAGACGCGCGATGACAACTGCCATGCATTGTGCAAAGGCAACCTTGCTGGCCTGTCGAGGGATTGTGTGCAAAGTGTGGAGATGAAACAGAACGTTTCGCAAAGCGACAAACGTAACGTTTTCAGGCGTGAGCTGGCATTATCAAAGCCAGAACGAACGCAGGAGTGCTCTTATGAATATTCGCCCCATTACCGCCGCTGACTTTGATCAGGTCTGGCCGATCATCCAGGCAGTCGTCCAAAGCCAGGAAACCTATGCGCTTGATCCGGCCATGGACCGTGACGCCGCCTGGAAGCTCTGGGTCGAGCTACCCAAGGCCACCTTTGTCGCTGAGCGGGACGGGCAGATTCTGGGTACCTATTATATTAAGCCCAATGCCGCCGGGCCGGGCAGCCATGTGTGCAACTGCGGCTACATGACTGCCGAAGCCGCACGTGGGCAGGGAGTCGCCAGTGCCTTGTGCGCCCATTCGCTGGGAACAGGCCGCGAGCTGGGCTTTCTGGCGATGCAGTTCAACTCGGTGGTCTCCACCAATCAGGTGGCGGTCGCCCTGTGGAAAAAGCATGGCTTTGAGATCGTCGGCACGCTGCCCAAGGCCTACCGCCACCGCACCCAGGGGCTTGTGGACTGCTACGTGATGTTCCGCGCGTTGTAACAGTTAGTCTGCCTAAGCGAACCGCCCACGAAACGGTTAACGTCTATTGGCCGTTTCGCTTCATACTAGATAGTTGTGGGCCTCCAGCACTTTTTTGATGGCCTACAGCTTTGCCACTAATGGCCGATAAGTCTCACACTTCCTCCCCTTAACAAGCCGCAGCGCTTCTTGTTGCTCTTTCACATGCACTCCTGAACAAATGCTCATTTTCTCCAGTTTACGTACTCGATTCGCGTTAATTGTGGCGCTTCTCATTATTTCCCTAAGCTGGATCTTTGGCGCGCTCATCGGAACCGCCTCGGTCAACCGCTTGAGGGATCAGATCGGACGCGAACTGGCCGAATCGGCGCTCGACATGGTCGATCATCTCGACCGGGACATGGATGGCCGCGCCCGAGAGCTGACTGTATTGAGCCAGCTCCAGGCACTGCGCGATCCTAGTCACAACAAAGAGGCGAAGCGGCTACTTAATCACCTGCAGGAGCAGTTCCCCAGTATTGCCTGGATTGGGCTCACAGATGCCCAAGGAAACGTCATGGCATCCAATGACGGTATTCTGGAAGGCGCCAGCATTGCCAAGCGTCCGGTTTACTTGAACGCGCTGCAAGAGCCTTTTATAGGAGACGTGCACGAAGCTGTACTGCTGGCCAAGCTTTTGCCTAACCCTACTGGTGAGGCAATGAAATTTGTGGATATAAGCCTGCCCATCAAGGACGACAATGGAAAATTGATTGGGGTATTGGCGTCGCATCTCTCCTGGGGCTGGGCTGATGAGGTGAGGCAGTCTTTGCTCAAGCCCATTCAGCAACGCTTGCCAGGGCTTGAGTTCATGGTGGTTAGCAAAGACCACACCATCCTCTTAGGCCCGAAGGAGATGATTGGCCAACAGCTGAACTTCAAATGGGACGCTATTGAACAACAGTCTTGGTCGCTTCAACGTTGGCCGGATGGACAGGTTTACCTTACCGGCTTCGCAATGAGTGATGGGCACGGTGACTATCCCGGCCTGGGCTGGACTGTTGTAGCACGCCAACCACTGGACGCTGCATATGCCTCTGCCCATGAACTACAGACAGAAATACTCACAGGGGGCATTGTGCTGGCTGTGATATTTGCCGTCATCGGCTGGCTGCTGGCGGGGTTCATTACCAAACCGCTCAATCAAATCGTAACGGCCGCCAGGCGTCTATCAGCCGGTGAAAACGTTGAAATTCCCGAATTGAAGGGAACTGTCGAAGTACACAGCTTGAGCCAGGCCATCCGCCAACTCGTTCAGAGCCTGAGCCATCAGGGAGACCAACTGGATGCGATGGAAAGCATTGCCTACCAGGACACATTGACTGGTTTAGCCAATAGAGCTGCGCTTGAACGCTATCTACCGCAGGTTCAACAACATATCCAACAGCAGGGCGGTAGCCTTGCTTTGCTATGCCTGGACCTTGATGGGTTCAAGCCCGTCAATGACCGTTTCGGCCATGGTACGGGAGACCTGCTTCTGCAAGGCGTTGCACAACGATTGCTCACATGTTTTCGAGAGAATGATCTAGTTGTACGGCTAGGCGGTGACGAATTTCTGATGCTTGTACCGTTCGCTATCACCGATACGAAAGAGGTTATCGATGCCGTCGCCCTGCGCATCATCCGTTCCCTTGATAACCCCTTCTTCTTGGCCAACGAAAAAATCAAGGTAGGGTGCAGCATAGGCATAGCCCTGTGGCCACAGGATGCGATGGACATCGAAGAGGCTATAACCTTGGCTGACCAAGCACTGTATAGCGCCAAGCGCGCCGGTAAAGGCCGGGCTCACTTCCATGAGTCAGCTGCCACCCAAATCACCCAGGACACAGCGCTCATAAAAGCGTCGGCCCTTAAGGCCCCGACTGAGCAGGACCTTTCCTAAGATCAAGCTCAGGCAGGGGTAGCCGTTGGCAGCTCTACATAACCCTTCAACGCCTGCACACGACGTAGCCATTTCTGAACGGCTACAAAGGGGGCAAGGTCAATGCCGCCTTCCGGCGCCATGGCGGTGTATGGGTAGCAGGCGATATCGGCAATCGTCGGGCCGCCGGCCTCCGGCACCAGCCACTCTTCGCCAGTCAGCTGTTTCTCCAGAACCTCTAGTCCAGCCAGACCCAAGGCCTGACAATCCGTCAGGTTGCCGGTACGCGCAAAGACCGACGTGTTGTTAAGGCTGATCGACCGGGCACGGCCTAGTCCATAGCGACCTTCGTTCTGTTCGAAGGCCAGCCATTGCATCACCTTGGCCATGGTCACGGGATCGGTAGGCAGCCACAAACCACGTCCATACTGACGAGCCAGATACACCAGGATCGATGTGGAGTCCCAGAGCGTCACGCTGTCATCCACCAGAACCGGAATCTGCCCCCGAGGGTTGATGGCTAGAAACTCCGGCTGCCGGTTCTCGCCGGCATTGAGATCGACCTTGACCCGCTGATAGTTCAACTCCAGCACGGACAGTAGCAGACGGATCTTGTAGCAATTACCGGATCGTTCCAGATCGTAGAGAATCAAGGCTGTAACCTCATACAGGAGTCAGGCCGCACGGCAGCAAAAACGTCATCTTACAATGTCCGGGACATGAACACGTTGTAAGGCCCTTTTAATAGAAAACGGCCTCTCGCCAACACCTTGCGTTTTACGCGGTTACTCATAGCATGAGGAGACGTCCAAGCGAGGTGATCGGCATGACCGCCAGTGGCATCCACCCATCTGCTGTAGAAACCTTTACCGCTCAAGAGCGCGAGCGTTTTCTCGCCAACAATCCGAACTCCGTGGCACTGGCCGAACGCGCCCGAAAGTCGCTTTACGGGGGCGTTCCCATGCACTGGATGGCCGACTGGTCGACACCGGTGCCCCTGTTCGTCGAGCGGGCCAAGGGCGCACGCTTCTACGACGTGGATGGCCATGAATACATGGACTTCTGCCTGGGCGATACCGGTACCATGTTTGGTCACTCACCGGCCCCCATTGCCAAGGCATTGGCCGAACAGGCGTCCAACGGCCTTACCACCATGTTACCGGGCGAGGATGCGGTCGTGTGCGGCGAGTTGCTGGCCGAACGCTTCGGCTTGCCGTATTGGCAGGTCACCGCCACGGCAACCGATGCCAATCGCTACGTGCTGCGCTGGGCGCGTGCCGTAACCGGGCGCAAGACGCTTCTGGTATTCGATGGCTGCTACCATGGCACGGTGGACGATGTGATGGTGCGCCACCGCAACGGTCGGACGGTGCCTCGTTCTGGCCTGATTGGCCAAGCGTATGACCTGACCGAATACAGCCGCGCTATTCCCTTCAACGATGTGGCAGCTTTGGAGGCGGCCCTGGCCGAAGGGGATGTCTGCGCGCTGTTATGCGAGCCCGCCATGACCAATATCGGCATGGTCCTGCCGGAAACAGGCTTTCTACAAAAGTGTCGGCAGCTGACCCGCCAGTATGGCGTGCTGTTGATCATCGACGAGACTCACACGATCTCTACCGATATTGGCGGCTGCACCCGCCTGTGGAACCTTGAGCCAGACTTTTTTGTGATGGGTAAACCCATCGCTGGCGGCGTACCCTGCGGCGTATTTGGTTGCAGTGCGGAAATGGCCGAACGCATGCACACGGCGCGCGAACAGGCGCAGGCACATAGCCACGGGCACGGCCATAGCGGCATGGGCACCACACTTTCCGCCAACGCCCTGGCCATGCACTGCATGCGCGCCAACCTGGAACAGGTGATGACACCCGCTGCCTATGCTCACATGCTGCCGCTAGCCAAGCGCCTCGCTGATGGCTTCCGCCGGTTGATCGCCGGACATGACTTGAAGTGGTCTGTGACCGAGCTGGGCGCACGGTGTGAGTTTCAGTTCTGCCCAACCCTGCCCAAGACGGGTGCCGAAGCCGAGGCAGCCTTTCATGATGAATTACAGATGGCGCTGCACCTGTATCTGATCAATCGCGGCATCCTGATCACGCCGTTTCACAACATGACGTTGTGCTGCCCCGACACCACCGAGGCAGACGTGGATCGTCTCATCGCCACGCTGGATAATGCCCTGATCGATCTGCTGGCCCTGCCCAACGCCCGCGAATAACCCTAACAACAAGAGCTCTGATCATGACCTTTGCCGATCCCCAGGAAGCCCACGATTTTCTTGCCCAGCACCCTGACGTGCGTAGCATTGAGCTGATATTGATCGACGCCAACGGTGTCCCACGCGGCAAGCTCCTGCATCGCGATGAGCTGCTGGCCATTTATGAAAATGGTCGCCCGCTGCCCAGCTCTATCCTGGCGCTGACCATCCAGGGAGAGGACGTTGACGAGACAGGGCTCGTCTGGGACGTGGCGGATGCCGACTGTTGGACATACCCACTGCCCGGCAGCCTGACGCTGCAACCCTGGCGCACCGTGCCCACCGGGCAGGTGCAGGTCAGCATGCACCCGGAGAAGGGCCTGCCTGCCGCTCCGGCAGACCCTCGGCATGTGCTGGTGCGCGCCGTGGATCGACTCAAGGCGGACGGTTATCACCCGGTCATGGCGGTGGAGCTTGAGTTCTATCTGTTGGACAAGCAGCGCGACGCCCAGGGCCGCCCACAGCCTGCCGTGCAAATGAATGGCATCCGCCCACAGGCTCCGCAGGTATACGGAGTGTATGAGCTGGAGCAGCTACAGCCGTTCCTGGATGACCTGTACGCCGCCTGCCAGGTGCAAGGGCTGCCGGTACGCACAGCCATCTCCGAATACGCTCCATCCCAGATTGAACTGACCCTGGAGCACCGCTTCGATGCGCTGCAGGCGGTAGATGAGGGCGTACGTTACAAGCGGCTGGTCCGTGGCGTAGCCAACCGGCACGGCTTGCAGGCCTGCTTTATGGCCAAACCCTTTGGTGATCTGGCGGGCAGCGGCCTGCATTTGCACGTGAGCCTGGCCGATGCCAACGGTAACAACCTTATGGCCAGCGAAGACCCACACGGTACGCCGTTACTGCGCCACAGTATTGGCGGCATGATGGCGACGCTGAATGACGCCTTGGCGATCTTCTGCCCCAACGCCAACTCGTTCCGTCGTTTCCAGGCCAACAGCTACGCCCCGCTGGCCAAGAGCTGGGGTGTAAACAACCGCACCGTCTCTTTCCGTGTTCCTGGCGGCCCGGCACCCAGCCGCCACATCGAGCACCGCATCTGCGGCGCCGACGCCAACCCGTACCTCGCCGCCGCCGCGCTTCTTTCCGGTATTCATAAAGGGATTCGTGAAGAAATCGAACCCGGCGAGCCCATCACCGGCAATGGCTACCAACAAGCCCGCGAAACCCTGCCCACCGATTGGCTCACGGCGCTGCGCAGTCTGGAAACTTCAACCTGGGCCCGGGAGGCTTTGGGTGAGGAGTTCTTGAAAGTCTATCTCGCCATTAAATGGGCCGAGTACCGCCAGTTCATGGGGGAGGTAGGGGAGCAGGATTGGCGGTGGTATTTGACGCATGCTTGATATGGCTAAGTGAGGCAACAATTTTCAAATAGGCAAGTCAAAAAAGAACATGCATTCTTGTGTAGTTAGCATAAGCAGGCTATGCGCTCAATTCAGCTTTTAGAATGGCCACAATGTATCGCACTTAAAATGACCATCCTTTTCTGAGGCGCATATGGTCTTGCTTAAAAATATAAAGCTTGTAACAACTACACAAGTTTAAAAAATACTGAGCTGCTTCTATGAGGAACTACCCATTATATGGTTAAGCGCATGGGAATGATGAAATCACCCAGCTTAATTCTATATAAAAAGTAAATTTCTATTCGCAGAATAAATAATTCAGCTTTTATGGAATTTGAACACCTATTGAAAACCTAGAAGACCTCAGACATGCAGCACTAAAAATTAAATTTGTCTATTTATATAAGTAGAAAATCCTTATGCAGGCAAAGATTAGGGAGCCATTAATTTATAGCACGGGCTTTTAAATAAGGCGCGAGACTATGTGAAGCAGAAAAGAAATCGCCGAACAAAGAAATTGAGTGACTTAATAGTTTCTGCATCAAACAAGTTTACCTAATAGCTAATTCAGATCTTTACCTTCATTCGCAAAATATTTCCTCAATACGACTCCTCAAAACTTCCGGCTTCATAAGTGCTAATGGCTGCAAATCATAGATATAGGAACTAGATTTATAATCACTCTGTATTCGAGCTAGAAGCTAAGTAAAACTTATTGTTGGATGGGCTTGTTTCTTATAGAAACTTAGAAAAATTGGAGTAAATATAAAACAAACTAAAATATACCAAGAGCAGTAGAGATTGATCAAAAAGGTATGAAAAATCTACATTCCTAAAACGGACCGTATCGCAGCTACAAGAGTTAGTATTTTTACAGCTGCCTACTCAGCCTTAGGTTCGTTAGTAAATTGTTTTTTGAAGCTAAAATTCTTTCAGCTACAGCTTGCCTAGCTTAAAAATACGGCTCTAAGTTTCCATAAACAAAAAAACAGTGGATAAAATAGATAAAAATATAAATGCAAATACTCTTATCCATAAATCCACACTTTCCATACAGTGAAGAAAACCACCACTTTTCCCTTGTGAATTCATTAAAACCCCAAGATACCAAAAAGAAAAGTTAAGTAAAAAGGCTAGCGCAACTAATAGTATTAATCCTGTGCTTATAATCCAAGCCTTCCATAAATCAACACTCCCAACCACTGGATCTGAATATATCAGCAATTGTCCAGTCAATAAACCAAGTGAAAGCCCCCCAATCGCATAAGTATTTACCAAAAGATGATAAGCACACCTTGCAATAAACTTTGATCGAGGCAACAAAATTGCGAAGCCAACAAAAACAAAAGATATGACCCCAATTACATTCCACAAATGAGGGCCTATTCCCTCTGAAACAGCCGCCTTCAAATAATTAGCAGGAAGATAATCATGAAAATACTCCACAAGACAAACTATTAAAAAAGCAGGAATAGCCCAGCAAAATATAATCAGCATTCCTACATTTATATCACGCGCAGACCATAATGATTCTTTTCCAAAACAACTTAGCTGCGACCTCATATAACGACTAAATCTACCTAACATCGCAAACTCCCCTTTAAATAAAATTAGCTTTCAGGGTCAGTTAAGCTTCTTATACAGCTTTTCTTAATTAATCGAAGACAACCGCTATGTTTATCCCCGCCCTATATACGGCATCTTAGTCGCCATCACTGTCATGAATTGCACATTCGCCTCCAGCGGCAAACCGGCCATATAACGCACCGCGTCTGCCACGTGCTGCACATCCATGCGTGGCTCGATGGCTTTTTCGCCGTTGGCTTGCAAGATGCCTGTGCTCATGCGCTCGGTCATTTCGGTGGCGGCGTTGCCGATGTCGATTTGGCTGCACGCGATGTCATAAGCGCGGCCGTCGAGGGAGAGGGATTTGGTCAGGCCGGTAATGGCATGTTTGGTCGCGGTATAGGCTACGCTGAAAGGCCGTGGGGCGTGGGCGGAGATGGAGCCATTATTGATGATCCGACCGCCGCGGGGTGTCTGGTGGCGCATGAGGCGGAAGGCGGCGCGGCTGCACAGAAAGACGCCGGTCAGGTTGGTGTCGACCGTAGCGCGCCAGGCACTGACGTCCAGCTCATCAATAGGTACGGCCTGGGCACCGATACCCGCATTGTTGAATAGGACGTCGAGCCGGCCATAAGTAGCCTTAATGCGCTCGAATAGGGCGTCTACGCTTTGCTCGTCCGTCACATCGCAGACAACGGCCAGGGCTTCCTGACCTGCAGCCTTGGCTTCTTCCATAAACGCCTGCAATGGCGCTTCGCGGCGAGCAGCGACTAAGACGCGATACCCATCATTCAATAGCGCCTGGGCAACGGCCTTGCCGATCCCTTGGGAGGCCCCGGTGACAAGCGCGACTTTACCGGCTGCGTTCATGCGTGAATCCTTCTTCTTATTAGGTAAGGCCTGAGCCTAAACCAGCCCGCGCGGTTAGGGTAGGCTCTGTTATCCACAGCCTTGATGAGAAGACTTTATGCCTTATGCCAATCTCCTGTTCGATCTGGACGGCACACTGACCGATCCCAAGCTCGGCATCACACTGTCCATCCAATATGCACTGGCTCAGATGGGTATCAATGAGCCGGATCCAGACACGCTCACTCATTTTATCGGCCCACCGCTGCACAGCGCCTTCATGGCATCTTATGGATTCGACGATGCCCAGGCCTGGCAGGCCGTGGAGCACTATCGGGTGCGCTTTAAAGAGAAGGGCCTGTATGAAAATACGCCGTACCCAGCCATCCGTGAAACGCTGGCAGCGCTCAAAGAGAAGGGGTACAGCCTGTATGTGGTGACGTCCAAGCCTTGGGTGTTTGCTAATGAAATCGCGCGCCACTTTGAGCTAACGGGGTATTTCAAGGCCATTTATGGCAGCGAGCTGGATGGCACGCGTACGGATAAGGGCGATCTGATCAAACATGTGCTGGAGACGGAAAAGCTGCAGCCCGAGACCTGCCTGATGATTGGAGACCGCAAACACGACCTCATAGGTGCTCGACGCAATGGTGTAGATGCAGCCGGTGTGAGCTACGGTTATGGAGGCCGTGCAGAGCTGGAAGCGGAAGGGCCGCGGTTTGTGTTTGAGACACTGGAGGCGTTGAAAGAAGCGCTGGCGTGACGAGCAGGATGGGTTGAGCTACGCGATACCCATCATCAAAACACTCATGCCACTGAATACAGAGAAAAGCAGCAAAATCGCTTCGCTCAACATGCTCCTTAACCGCCGATATTCCCTCCAATGTAGGCCGCGAAATCATGTGTAGCGCTCTCTAAAGCTCGCTACACGACCCAGTGAAGTTACTCATAACCGCCCCACTTCGTTAGCAATAGGTATGACTATTTATCTGGCGATTTCGCACAGCCTTTTAAGTCATACGATGTCTGACGTATGACGTTTCATAAGCTCATGGAATACAGGAAATAAGGGGGTATAGCCGATAAGGGACATTTTTTTTCCGCTGCACACGGTGCGATAAAGGCTATCGCCGTGTTGTGACAGCCTAGTGAATATGGCTATCGATAGGGGCTGTTTCAGCCTGTAGCTGCAGGGAAAACGGGTTAGTAATACATCCCGTTTTCCCTGCGCAATCATGTTCTACAACTTTGCCTTGACCGCGTCCAGACCATCGTTGCCGTCCTTGGTTTTCACACCCTGCAGCCAGGGCTCAATGGCCTGTGGATTAGCCTTGAGCCAGTTCTGTACAGAGTCGGCATAACTGATCTTTTTCTCCACCACGTCGTTCATGATGGCGTTTTCCATATCCAACGTGAACGCAAGGTTGGAGAGTAGCTTGCCTACGTTCGGGCACTGCTCGGCATACCCTTTACGTGTCAACGTATGAACCGTGCCCGCCTCGCCAAAGTATTTCTCACCGCCGGTGAGGTACTTCATCTCGTAATTGATGTTCATGGGGTGAGGCGTCCAGCCCAGGAAGACCACCCACTGGTTGCGCTTCACAGAGCGGCCTACCTGCGCCAGCATGGCCTGCTCACTCGATTCCACCAGTTGCCAGCCGCCCAGATCAAACTCGTTACCGTCGATCATCTTCTGGATCGACTGGTTACCCGGGGCACCCGAGCCGATGCCGTAGACTTTCTTGTTGAACTTGCCAGCATGCTTGGCCAGATCGCTAAAGTCTTTCACACCGGCGTCCCAGACATACTTGGGCACGGCCAGAGTGAATTCGGTCCCGTTCAGGTTTTCCCTGAGGTCGGTCACCTGGCCGCTTTTAACGAATTGATCGTAATACCCTTGCTGCGCAGGCATCCAGTTGCCCAGGAAGGCGTCGATCTTGCCATCCTTCAAGCCGCCAAACACGATGGGGACGGAAAGCGTGTCGACCGTGCTCTGGTAGCCCAGCGATTCGAGCAGAAAGCCGGCAACGGCGTTGGTAGTGGATATATCGCTCCAACCCGGATCAGCCATACGAACAGTGCCGCAAGCGGCATCTTCAGCGTGAACCTGCATACCAAACAGGGCGGCGCCAACCATCAAAAGCGTGGGTATTGGTTTCATGCGTGCGTCCTTCAGCGTGTGTTATCGGGTCTACAGTGGCCCGTCAGCATCCTTCGGGCAAGGGTTGATTACAGCGGCTGTGGATAACGGGCACGCCGCTCCAGATCATCCAGGTCGATGTGGTTGCGCATGTATTGCTGGCTCGCATCCACGAACGGCTGGTGGTCCCACGCCGTGCGCATGCCCTTATTCAGCGCCTCGGCGACAAAGCGGCGACGCCGCTGGCTGGCCAGCACATCGGCATGGATATGGGGTATGGACCATCGGGTACGGGCCTCCTGTACAAAGGTATCCAACACGCTCTGGTATTCACCGCTGGTTGCAAGGTTTTCCAGCTCCTGGGGATCATTGGCAAGATCGAATAGAAGCAGCGGGTCCTGCTCGGAGTAGATGAACTTGTAGCGGCCACGCCGAATCATCATCAGCGGGCTATGAGTACCTTCGGCCATGTATTCGCCGATCACTTCATCGTGGCCCTCACGGTTTTCCAGGTGCGGCAGCAGTGATCGACCATCCAGGGGCAGGCCGTCCTGCACACAGCCTCCGGCCAGCTCCACGAGGGTCGGCAGGAGGTCCATGGTGGAAACCGACGCACTGACGTGCCGCGCCGCAAACTGTTTGGGGGCGTGGATAAGCAGGGGTACACGGGCAGACATCTCGAACCAGTGCATCTTGTACCAGAGGCCGCGTTCACCCAGCATGTCGCCATGATCGCCCGAGAAGACAATGATCGTATCCTCTGCAAGTCCGCACTCTTCCAGAGTCTTGAGCAACTTGCCTATATTGGCATCCACATAGCTGCATGCCCCATAGTAGGCGCGGCGCGCATCCCGAATCTTTTGCTCCGGCAACGGCTTATCCCACAGGTCGATGACCTTGAGCAGGCGCTGGCTGTGAGGGTCCTGCTCATCCTGGGACAACGTCACCTGTGGCAACTCGATGTCCGTTTCCTCATACAGATCCCAGAATTCCTTGGTAATCGTGTAGGGGTCATGCGGGTGGGTCATGGAGACAGTCAGGCAGAAGGGCTGGTCATCCCCCCGGCGGACATGGTCGTAGAGGTATTGCCTGGCCTTGAAGACCACTTCCTCATCGAAGTCCAGCTGATTGGTGCGGATGGAAGGCCCGGCCTGCAGCACGGATGACATGTTGTGATACCAGCTTGCACGCACATCCGGCTCGTCCCAGTTCACCGCCCAGCCATAATCGGCAGGGTAGATGTCGCTGGTCAGACGTTCCTCGAAGCCGTGCAGCTGGTCCGGTCCGCAGAAATGCATCTTGCCGGAGAGGGCAGTGCGATAGCCCAGGCGGCGCAGGTAATGGGCATAGGTCGGAACGTCCGCAGGAAAGTCAGCGGCGTTGTCGTAGGCTCCGATTCTGGAAGGCAATTGCCCACTCATCAGGACAAAGCGAGAGGGCGCACACAACGGGCTGTTGCAGTATGCCGAATCGAACACCACGGCCTGCTGTGCCAGACGCTCAAGATTGGGAACCTTGATGGGCGAGTCGGCACGGTGGAACGGCAGCAGCGGCGCAGCCATCTGGTCCGCCATGATGAAAAGGATGTTTGGCTTTTTCACATACCCTCCGACCTGTGTTGATGATTACATACTCACATTTGCAATCATCATCAGACGAGGGCTCCTGATCGGTAAACCGCATAGAGAGGCATGACTTGGATAAGTACAGCTTATGCCATAACCGGGCTCCATCCGTGGAGCCGGATCCTGTACTTACAATTTGAACTGAGCAACCAACTCATTAAAGGAACCAGCAAGACGTGACAACTCTTGGCTGGAGGCGCTGGTCTGGTGAGCGCCTGTGGCAGTCTGGGTAGATAGGTCGCGGATATTCAGCAGATTACGGTCTACCTCACGAGCAACCAGTGCTTGTTCTTCCGTTGCACTGGCAATCACCAGATTACGCTCGTTGATGCTAACGATCTTGTCGGTGATCCGCTCCAGCGCCTGATCGGCCGACTGCGCCATTTGCTGAGTGTTGCGAGCCAGTGTCTGGCTATTTTCCATAGCGCGAACCGCTTCCTCGGCGCGCGCCTGCACACTAGCAATCATGGTTTCAATCTCACCTGTCGAAGCCTGGGTCCGGTGAGCAAGCGAGCGGACCTCATCTGCAACCACTGCAAAACCACGGCCTTGCTCACCGGCACGGGCGGCTTCAATGGCGGCATTAAGCGCGAGTAGATTGGTTTGTTCCGCTACAGTACGGATGACATCCACAACCTTGCTGATATCGCGTACCTGCTCGGCCAGGTTTTCAACCGTTCCTGTCGAGACATCAAGCTCATTGACCATGCTGGTGATGGCTGTAGCCGCTTCCTGTACCTGCTGGCGACCCAAACGTGCTTCTTCAGTAGAGCTTTGCGACGCTTCGGATGTAGACACGGCGTTACGGGCTACCTCTTCAACGGCTGAAGTCATTTGATTGACGGCCGTTGCTGCCAGCTGGACTTCGTCATTCTGGCGAACCAGCCCTCTTGAGCTTTCCTCGGTTACAGCGCTCAGCTCTTCAGCAGCGGAAGCCAGTTGATCCGATGCGCTGGCAATCTGTTGGAGCGTACTCTTGAGGCTATCCTGCATATCCACCAAGGCCAGCAACATCTGGCCAGGCTCATCTTGACGAGTTGTCTCAATACGCTGAGTCAGATCACCCGCGGCGATACGCTTGGCACTGGCCACTGCCTCAGCGATAGGACGAGTAATCAGGCGGGTAATAAAGAGGCCCAGCCCAATTGCCAATACAAAGGCCAATGCAACACCACCAAACAGGGTCAGCATTGCGCTGGATTGCAATGCTTTAGATACTTTGGTGCTTTCTTCAACCTGGCGGTTATTAGACGCAAGAATAGTTTTGAGGTCGCCAATCAGTTGCTCGAATTGAGGCTGGATCGTCGAGATCAGTAGTTCCCGGGCATGGCTGATATCACCCTGAGCCAGGTTGTTCAAATATTGGTCAACGCTGACCAAATAAGCAGGCCAGATACGTGCGAAATGATCACCCGCCTGCTTTTCATCCGGTGCCAGGCGTGTGTTCCGGTAGGTGGTAAAGGCATTTTCACCTGCCGCTTGTTCTGCCTTGAGGTTTTGCAGAATTTCAGCTTTTTCAGCTTCCGTCGCGCCGCCTACCGTGACAGCCAATAGACGATAAAGGTAGCGGTTTTGAGAGATGACGCTTCCCAACGCTTCGTTGGCCCGGCTCACCGAAACCAGATTATTGGTGGTTAATTCATCCATCATGCCTGCCAGGCGATTGATACCTTGCAGACCTAAAGCTCCTACGCCCAAAGTAATGAAAGCACACAGGATAAATGTCAGGGTCAACTTGTACGCGAGCTTTAACTGCATAAACCAGCTCATGGGATTAGCCTCGATAGTTGCTGCAAGATGGCAATTTAATATCGCGAGCTTGGAGCGAAGAATTGTGAAACAGTTCGCATAGTTTTTCTTTATGGTTGTTGATGATCCTCCCTATCAGAGAGAGCCATAGCCGATTCGCCCCTATGGATCACTGTCAAAGGGATTGCCATGATTAACGCCTCGCCCTCCTTGGATACATTAAGAATTTTCAGTGTTGCTGCACGCCTGCTCAGCTTTACAGCCGCAGCCTTGGAATTAGGAACAACCCAGCCAGCGGTCAGCCAGCAGATCAAGCGTCTGGAGCAAGACCTAGGCGTACGGCTTTTTGATCGAATCTACCGTGGCCTTGTCCTGACTGAAGCGGGTAAGTTGCTCCATCACCACGTACAGATGGGAATGGAAAACATCGAAACGGGATTGGCTACGCTAAGGGAGCACCCAGCCCATGAGGTTTTGCAGGTGGCGACTGATTTTGCCTTTGCGTCCTACTGGCTGATGCCTCGTCTGCCGCGCTTTCATGCTGCCCACCCCGAGCTGGATGTCAGCCTGATTACAAGCGACAGGATGATGAATCTGATGCGTGAAGACATCGATGTAGCTCTGACCTTTGGCGATGGTCGCTTCAAACATGGTGAGTCGCTGGCCTTGTTTCGGGAAGAGGTTTTCCCGGTCTGTAGTCCGCGCCTTGTTCAGGGTATGACATTGCCGCTCCCCAAACAGATGTTGGCCAGCCTGCCCATGCTGCATTTGAAGCCGGAGCTGTCGAGCAAGTGGTTCGACTGGAAGGGGCTCTTCCAGGCGCTGGATATTCAGGCACCGCCTATTCCGGCGGTGTTGAGCTTTGATAACTACACTCTGGTCATTCAAGCCGCTATCGCCGGCCAGGGCGTTGCGATTGGCTGGCGGCATCTGGTAGACAATTTGGTCGAGCAAGGGTTGCTATGTCGCCCGATCGCCGAGTGCGCCACGTCTGCCTATGGCTATCATGCACTGATTCCCGAGCGGAAGCGGCGGGGCAGGTTGGTCGAGCAGTTCGTCGGATGGCTGCATAATGAGATCAACGGCGAAACCCTTGTGCTAGACCGCTTTCGCCTTAGTGTATGAAAACCCTTGTATTGCGATATGTAAAAAGCCTATCAAGCTAATAGCGCCCGGACCGATAGGACAAGCAAAGGCTTTCTGCCTACTTGTTCCTGAGGATGGACTCATGGCGTTACGCACTCTGAAAATCGCTCCCCGCCTGGCCGTAGGCTTTGGCCTTATGGCACTCATCGTTCTAGGGCTCGGCCTGTTTTCAATGAGCCAGATGAGCAACATGCGTGAGCAATCACGGCAGGTTGATACGCATTGGTTACCGGCTATCAATGCGCTGGGCGAGATCAACATGGACATGATGCGTATCCGTGTCTTTACCTTGCGCCTGTTTACCGCGGATACGGCGCAGCGTCGCCAGGAAGATAGCCAGAAGGCAAGCGATATCAAGGCGAGTCTTCGCGATACTCAGGCCCGCTATGAAACGCTCCTGGTACTGGACTCTGAAAAAGAGGCTTACGCTCACTTCAAGCAGTGGCAGGACAAGTATTTTACCGATCAGGCTGAAGTGACACGCTTGGCGCTGGCGGGCGACATGCAATCAGCCTCGGCCATACTCAACAAGAGTCTGAACGAATACGCCAACCAGATGGCTACCCAGCTCAAGAAGCTGGCAGCGCTCAGTGCAGACGAATCCGGCAAGGCCGCCGACAAGGCGGAGGCAGCTTATAACGCCGGCAAGCTGGGTGTCGGCCTTGCCATCGCACTGGCGTTTGCAATCACGGTATTGCTGGCCTGGGTCATGAGTCGCAGCATCGTACGTCCGCTGGGCCAGGCTGTGAGCAGTGCGCGCGCCGTAGCATCTGGCAACCTGAGCGTGCCGGTTCCGGTAGACGGCAAGGATGAAGTAGGGCAGCTGCTCGAATCCCTCGCCGTCATGCAAGGTAACCTGCGCGATGCGATCGAACAGATCTCTTCGTCCTCCACACAACTGGCCTCTGCGGCAGAGGAGCTGAATCTGGTTACGGAAAGCTCATCCATGAACCTGACCCAGCAGAACCACGAGATAGAGCAGGCTGCAACTGCCGTGACCCAGATGAGCACCGCTGTTGAGGAAGTAGCCCGTAACGCCGTGTCCACCTCCGAATCGTCCAAGCGCTCGGCGCAGGCCGCTCACGAAGGCCGCACCAAGGTCGACAACACAGTTACAGCCATTGAGCACATGGCCGGCGAGGTGGACAAGACGTCCACATTGGTCAGCGGACTGGCCGAACAGGCCCACGATATTGGCAAGGTGCTAGATGTAATTCGGGCCATTGCCGAGCAGACCAATCTGCTGGCCCTGAACGCGGCCATCGAGGCAGCACGGGCCGGTGAAGCGGGGCGCGGTTTCGCCGTGGTCGCGGATGAGGTGCGTGCCCTGGCCCACCGCACCCAAGAGTCCACCCGTGAAATCGAACAGATGATCAGCGCCATCCAGGGCGGTACGCAGGAAGCCGTAACATCCATGCAGAGCAGCGCCAGCCAAGCGCAAAACACGTTGGCGATTGCCCAGTCTGCCGGTGCGGCGCTTGAAGAAATCACCCAGCTCATTGCCGAGATCAACGAGCGCAACATCGTGATTGCCAGCGCGTCGGAAGAGCAGGCGCAGGTGTCTCGTGAAGTGGACCGTAACCTCGTCAACATCCGTGACCTGGCCTCCCAGTCCGCAACCGGTGCGGCCCAATGCAATGCTGCCAGTGCGGAACTGTCTCGCCTGGCGGTGGACCTGAACGGTCTGGTGAAACGTTTCGAGATCTAACGCTGACGCCTACGAAAAAGGCAGCTCCTAGAGCTGCCTTTTTTATTGCCGCCGGGTATTGCCCTTAACGCTCGTAGAGCTCAAGGGGCAGGTCGTCCGGATCGCTGAAAAAGGTAAAGCGTTTCTGCGTCAGCTCATCTACCCGGATAGGCTCTACGTCAACGTGATGCTGCTTGAGATGCGCAACGGCAGCGTCCAGATCTTCCACGGCAAAGGACAGATGGCGCAGGCCTTGCGCTTCCGGCCGGGAAGGGCGCGGTGGCGCGTCTGGGAAGGAGAACAGCTCGAGCTGGGCGTGATCACCAACAGCCAGATCCAGCTTCCAGGACTGGCGCGCCTCACGAAAGGTCTCAGCTATCACCCTGAGCCCCAGCACCTCGGTGTAAAAACGCTTGGACGTGGGGTAGTCGGAGCAGATCAGCGCCACATGGTGCAAACGGTCGAACATCAGGGCACCGCCACGAACTTCAGGTCGGACGGCATGGCTACGTCGACACTCTGCAGCTCTTCGCCCAGCTTGCCAGTCTGCGGATCACGCGCGAACACCTTCAGCTGGCTGCTGCCCTGGTTGGCCACCAGCATGTAGCGTCCCGTCGGATCAATGCTGAACTCGCGGGGCTCGCGACCGTTGACGGAGCGGCGATCAACAAAGGTCAGCGTGCCTTCCACCGGATCGACGGCAAACACATCGATGTGGTTGTCATCGCCTCGGTTGGCAGCGTAGAGGAAGCGGCCATCGTTGGAGAGATGGATGGCGCCTGCTCCTACCTTGCCGCTGAAACCTTCCGGCGCCAGGGTGTAGACCTGTAACTGTCGCAGTGCACCGTTTTCGTGGGCGAACACCATGACCTGTCCAGTCAGCTCAAGGGTCAGGTAGGCGAAACGGCCATCACCGCTAAAGACGATATGGCGCGGGCCGCTGCCTGATGGAACGGGCGTATAGGGAGTTTCAGCCGGAGACAGCGGGCGCTCCTGTCGCGCAGGGTTGTAGCGATAGGCAAAAATCTTGTCAGCGCCGAGGTCTGGCGAGAACAGATACTGGCCGTCTGGCGTAAACGTCACCCCATGTACATGGCCGGACGTCTGCCGCTCCGGGTGATTATTACTGGCCTGGAAGAATTCGATCTGGGCAACCGGGCTCAGCACACCGTTGCTTTGCACCGGCAGCGCGGCCAGAGAGCCTTCGGGCTCGACGGAATAATTGGCGACAAACAGGAACTGTCCGTCAGGGCTGAGCGTCGAGTGGGTTGGATGATCCCCCAGGGTCTTGACCTGGCTGATTTGTTGCAGCCGGCCGCTTTCTGGATCGAAGCGATAAGACGTGGCGCGGCCAATGTCATCGCCCTGGCTGCCACGACCATTCTCGTTGACGACAAATACGGTACGGCCGTCGCGCGCCAGCGTCAGATAGGACGGGTTGTGGGCTTTGACAACGCGCAGCGGTCCGGTCACCTGCCCGGCGCGGCTGTCGAATCGGTAGACATAAAGCCCCTGGCTACTGCCGTTGGTGTAGGTCCCTACCAGCAGGTTATACAGTCCCGGCTCAGCGCTGGCGGTGGTCGCGATGCCGGTCAGTGGCGCGAGCAGGAACAGTGGTAGCAAAGAGGGCAGCTTCATGGCGTTTACTCATTCTGATCAGTGAGGCACGGGCAAAAAAGTTAGCTAACAGACCTGAACCGGTGATATCAGTTCGCTTTGTGACACATTCTGTTGAGCTTCATCGTTTCCATGCGGTCCGACCCAAGTGTAACGGTTTGAACCTTTTTCTGTGGCGGCCCTGAGCCCGCTCATTTCTCAAACAGGAGAGTACGATGCGTTTCTATTGCCTGCCTAAAGCCGAATCCTATGCCGACCTGACCCTGCGCGAGCGTGATACACCCAAGCCGGGACGCGGCCAGGTTCTGCTCAAGATGAAGGCCGCCTCGCTGAACTACCGCGACCTCATGGTCGCAACCGGCCGTTATGCACGTGGCGGTCTGCCCAAGGATTTGGTGCCCCTGTCCGATGGTGCAGGGGAAGTAGTGGAGATCGGAGATGACGTTGACCGCGTCAAAGTAGGCGATCGCGTGGCCGGTATCTTCATGCAGACTTGGATTGGCGGCCATCTGGACCCCACCCACGGCGCCTCCGCCCTCGGTGGCGCCATCGACGGGGTGCTGTCCGAGTACGTACTGTTCGACCAGAACGGCGTGGTTACACTGCCGGAGCACCTGTCCTATGAGGCTGGCGCTACCTTGCCTTGCGCCGGTGTAACCGCCTGGCATGCACTGTTTGGCAGTGTTCAGCCATTGGTGGCTGGTCAGACCGTGCTGCTGCTGGGTACAGGCGGTGTGTCCATCTTTGGTCTCCAGTTCGCCCGTGCAGCCGGGGCGCGTACCATCATCACCTCATCCAGCGATGAGAAGCTGCAAAAGGCCAAGACCCTGGGTGCCCACGAGACCGTGAACTACAAGCAGCATCCGGAGTGGCAGGAGCAGGTGCTAGGCCTGACCGAAGGGATCGGCGTTGACCATGTGGTAGAAGTCGGCGGCGCCGGTACGCTGCCTCGCTCGCTGCGCTCGACTCGTCCGGGTGGCGCCACCCACCTGATCGGTGTGCTGACGGGCGGAGAGATCAACCCGGCAGCGCTGATCCAGCGCTCTGTCGTACTGGAGGGTATCTATGTCGGCTCACGCGAGATGTTCGATGCCATGAACCGTGCCATCGCCCTGCATCGCATCGAGCCGGTGATCGACAAAGTCTTCAGCTTCGACGAGGCCGAAGCGGCGTATCGCTACATGGACGGACAGGGCCATGTGGGCAAAGTCGTCATTCGCTTTGAAGGGTAAGACATGACAGCGGCTATCCAGGGCTACCACGCCCATGTCTATTTCGACGCCACGACACTGGAGCAGGCCAGGGCGCTGTGCGAAGAGGCCGCGCGCCGCTTTGCCGTGACGATGGGCCGGGTTCACCAGCGACCGGTCGGCCCTCACCCGGACTGGAGTTGTCAGCTGTCGTTTCGTCCAGAGGTATTTGCGGACGTGGTGCCCTGGCTGGCGCTCAACCGGAACGGGCTGGTGATCTTTCTTCATCCCGTGACCGGCCATGATCGTGCCGATCACCGCGACCATGCCCTCTGGATGGGTGCGGTAAGGCCGCTTGACCTCTCCGTGCTACCCGAAGAACCCGTGCAATACGACTTTCAGTAAGCCCGTGATGACGCACCGTGCGGCACCACGGATTGCTTCAGTCTAGGCAAAGGCGCACTAACGCAGGGTTACTGCGCCACCACCCAAAGGATTGACCAATCAATCCAGCACGTTGTGCAGGACCTCATACACGATGCCGGTCGTGATAGCGATCAGCACCATGTCCGTGCCCAAGCGGCGCCATTCATAACCGTCATAGCGGGGCAGCTGCTTGGCGATGCCGGGTGGCAGCGGCTTGCCATACCCATGGGGTAGCGGCTTGCCCTTGGCGATCACCAGCCCCGGCGGAAGCGGTGAGCCGCGGCCGATCTCGCCTTTGTGGGCCCGTATGGTTTCACGTACCGGGCTGAAATCCTGCGGAGGTAACCGCTTGCCATGGCCCTGGCTGGCCTGCGGACCGCCATGTCCTTGATTGCCCTGGTTACCCTTCGACTGGGCAGAACCGCCTTTATGGTCCTGGCCATGCGGCATCTGCGCGCCCTGACCGTGTCCCTTGCCGCCGCCCTGCGGCCCATTCATTTGATCCGGCGGCGCAGCCAGCGCAAGTGGCGATCCCACACACAACGTAACGCATACGCTGGCGATGGCTTTTTTCATGCGATTCATGGTGGTCTCCCACATGGCGATCCAGAGGATCCTGATTCAAAACAATCCGTTACTAACGGCATGGGCTGTTTTCAGTCTATCGTCATCCGCGTCGTCAGAGCGCTATGTCAGCAAACCTTTACCTTCGCGCCACGAAAAAACTTGGGTAAGGGGGTTCCATCGCCCGGGAGGGTGCCCTTTATACTGCCGCTGCGCCGGACTCGGGACCTGCCAGAGTGCCTTTCGAGACGCCAGACAGGTCGAGTCTGCTATTTACCTCTTCAGCCGGACGATATTCACGTGAAATATCTTTCTCTCGTATTGAGTGCTGTATTGATCGGGGGCAGCCTGGGGGCTGCAAATGTCAGTGCAGCCGAGGCCAAGGCCACTGTGCCGATGCGGCAAGAACTGGCATCGGGCAGCGCCCTGCTGGTCGACATGCAAACGGGCCAGCCCTTGTATTCCAGCAACCCCGACGTCGTGGCTCCCATTGCGTCCGTGACCAAGCTGATGACCGCGATGGTGACTCTGGATGCCAAGCAACCCATGGATGAAATGCTGACCGTCAAGATTGACGATGTGCCGGAAATGCGCGGTGTGTATTCGCGTGTGCGTCTGGGCAGCGAGATCAGCCGTCATGACATGCTGTTGCTGGCGCTGATGTCGTCGGAAAACCGTGCTGCCACCAGTCTGGCCGAGCATTATCCGGGCGGTGTAAAGGCCTTTGTGGCCGCCATGAACGCCAAGGCACGCGCCCTGGGCATGACCAATACCCACTATACCGAGCCGACAGGTCTGTCCCTGAATAACGTCTCGACCGCCCGTGACCTGGTCAAGCTGCTCCAGGCCACCCGCAATTACCCGCTGATTGGTCAGCTGAGCACCACGCAAGAAAAGACTGTGGCGTTCCGCAAGCCCAACTACACCCTGGGCTTCCACAACACCAATCACCTCGTGGGCAAGAGCGACTGGAATATTCAGGTCACCAAGACCGGCTTTACCAACGCAGCGGGTCATTGTCTGGTCATGCGTACGGTCATGAATAACCGCCCGGTTGCGTTCGTAGTACTGGATGCCTTTGGCAAATACACCCACATGGCTGATGCGAGTCGCCTGCGCAAGTGGATAGAAACCGGCCAGGTCACGCCTATCCCGGAAGTGGCCAAGGCCTACAAGCAGCAGCGCCATATGGCCGCTCGCCAGGCGGTTGCCGCGCAGTAAGACGCGGTATGTACGGGAATGATGGGTATCGCCAAGCTCAACCCATCCTGCAAAACAAAAGCCGCTGCAAATGCAGCGGCTTTTGTTTGAGGCGAGTGCGTTACGCGCAGTACCGGCAGGGTATTAGCCCATAGGATAGATTGAGCGAAGCGATATCCATCACTCAGGCCACTTATCTATCACCGCCTCGCGCTGCGTACCGCTTCCGCCAGACTGCCACACAGGCTCAATACACCTTCGACGGCCTCGGTGCTGCTTTGCGCTTTGGCGATCTGGTCGACCAAGGCGGAGCCCACTACCACTCCATCCGCCAGCTGAGCGACTACTCTGGCCTGCTCGGGCGTCCGGATACCAAAGCCTACGCACAACGGAAGCTGGGTGAACTGCCGCAGCCGCTCGACCGCATGCTCGATGTGCTCGGTCGTGGCTGAGCCCGCCCCTGTCACACCCGCCACCGAGACGTAATATACAAAGCCTGAGCTGCTGTTCAGCACACGCGGCAGGCGGTTATTGTCTGTAGTAGGTGTCGTCAGCCGGATAAAGTCGATGCCTATGGCCTGAGCCGGGTCACACAGCTCGGCGTCGTGCTCGGGCGGCAGATCCACCACGATCAAGCCGTCTACACCGGCATCCCTGGCTTCGGTCAGGAAGCGTTCAACGCCATAACGGTGGATCGGGTTGTAATACCCCATCAGCACCAGGGGTGTTTCGGCCTCTTCCTGGCGAAATTCACGCACCATCTCCAGCGTCTTTGCCAGGGTCTGTCCGTTCTTTAATGCACGCAGGGCCGCGGCCTGAATGGCCGGGCCATCCGCCATGGGATCGGTGAAGGGCATGCCCAGCTCGATCACATCGGCACCCGCCTTGGGCAGGCCCTTGAGGATTGCCAGCGACGTGGCATAGTCCGGATCACCCCCGGTGGTATAGGTCACGAGCGCGGCGCGGCCCTCTTGCTTCAGCTGGGCGAAACGGGTTTCCAGACGACTCATAGCTTGTCTCCCAGATGGCTCATCACGGTTTGCATGTCCTTATCGCCGCGGCCGGAAAGGCAGACGATCATGATGTGATCCTTGGGCAGCGTAGGCGCGCGCTTGTAGGCTTCAGCCAGAGCGTGGGCGGACTCCAGCGCTGGAATGATGCCTTCCAGACGGCAGGTCTGGTGGAAAGCCGCCAGTGCCTCGTCGTCATTGATCGGCACATACTCCACGCGCTTCACATCATGCAACCAGGCGTGCTCCGGACCAATGCCCGGATAGTCCAGGCCGGCGGAGATGGAATGCGCGTCGATGATCTGGCCGCCGTCGTCCTGTAGAAGAAACGTACGGTTGCCGTGCAGGACACCAGGAACGCCACCGTTCAGGCTGGCAGCGTGCTTGTCGGTACTGACACCGTGACCACCGGCTTCAACGCCAATGATCGCCACGTCCTTGTCATCCACGAATTCATGGAACAGCCCCATGGCGTTTGATCCACCGCCCACACAGGCGATCAGGCTGTCAGGTAGACGACCCTCTTTCTCAAGAATCTGCGCCTTGGCCTCACGACCGATTACGGCCTGGAAATCACGAACCATGGCCGGGTAGGGGTGTGGACCGGCAACGGTGCCAATCAGGTAGAAGGTATCGGCGACATTGGTCACCCAATCACGTAGTGCCTCGTTCATCGCATCCTTGAGTGTGCCCGTACCGGCAGTGACCGGGATCACCGTCGCCCCCAGGAGCTTCATGCGAAAGACGTTGGCCTGTTGCCGGTCGATATCGGTGGTGCCCATGTAGATCACACAGGGCAGGCCGAAGCGGGCCGCTACGGTGGCAGTGGCCACGCCGTGCATGCCGGCGCCAGTCTCCGCAATGATGCGGGTCTTGCCCATACGCTTGGCCAGGAGAATCTGGCCGATGCAGTTGTTGATCTTGTGCGCGCCGGTGTGGTTTAGCTCTTCGCGCTTCAGATAGATCTTGGCGCCACCAAAATGCTCGGTCAGGCGCTCGGCGAAATACAGCGGATTGGGGCGGCCAATGTAGTCGCGCTGGAAATAGGCCAGCTCATCCAGAAACGCCTGATCCTTCATCGCGGCGGTGTACTCACGCTCGAGATCCAGAATCAGCGGCATCAGGGTTTCGGCCACGTAGCGGCCACCAAACTGGCCGAACATGCCCTGAGCATTAGGGCCTTGGCTGTAGGTCATGTCTGTCATGGGAGAGCTCCCTGTGAATATGGTTTTACACTAACCGGTTGCTGGACAGGAATAAATCGATAAGATCGCCTATATCTGTTAGAAAAACTCACAGGTCGAATAATGAACGATCTTCCTCCTTTAAATGCTCTGCGTGCCTTTGAGGCAGCTGCACGCCTGGGTAGCGTCAGCAAGGCAGGAGCGGAGCTGTTCGTTACCCATGGCGCGGTAAGCCGTCAGATTCGTGCATTGGAGGAACAGCTGGGCGTGGTGCTGTTCGTCAGGGAAGGGCGGGGCCTTGCGCTAACCGAAGCGGGTCTTCGACTGCGGGACGCCAGTGCCGAAGCGTTCGAGCGGCTGCGCAGCGTCTGCGCCGATCTCAAATGCGGCGCCAGCGATGCCCCCTTTGTGCTGGGCTGTTCGGGCAGCCTTCTGGCTCGCTGGTTCATTCCGCGGCTGGATCGACTCAACCGTGAATTGCCTGAACTACGGCTGAGCCTGTCCACCAGCGAGGGCGAGCTCGATCCCCGCCGTCCCGGCCTCAACGCCACGCTCTTGTTTGCCGAGCCAACTGCACCGCCGGACATGCACGTACACGTACTGGCCACTGAATGTATCGGCCCGGTCGTCAGTCCTCGGTATGCCAATGCGTCCCTGTTTCAGAACGCACCACCTACGGCATTACTGGGCGAGCCACTATTACATACTGCTTCCCGTCCACAGGCCTGGCCTGCATGGGCGCAACGCCATGGTCTGCCAGCTGACAGCCTGACGGCTGGCGCAGGCTTCGAGCACCTGTATTACCTATTGGAAGCAGCCGTGGCCGGGTTGGGCGTCGCCATTGCGCCTAAACCCCTGGTGGCTGGAGATCTGGCGGCAGGACGGCTGATAGCACCGTGGGGATTCGTTGAGACCGAAGCGGTTTTGGCATTATGGGTGCCGGGGCGGCTGGCGGATCAGCGGGCACAGCGGCTTGCACAGTGGCTGCGAGCAGCGCTGGCAGAAGATTAGGAAGGATCATCGCCGCCCGGCAAGGCGAGCGGCGAAAAAGGCGACATTATTATTCGTCGCGCAGCAGCCACCAGCCTGCCAGTACAGTCAGACCGGCCACCACGCCAACAGTAGCCCAAGGGTGCTTGCGCACACTTGTACCGGCTATTTTGCTGGCTTCTAGTGCCAGTACACGTGCTTCGTCATAAAAATCTTCCAGGCTCTCACCCGAGCGGTGCAGCGCGTGGCTGGTGTTGTCCTTGAACGACTTCAACGAATGACGGGACTCCGCCGAAGCACTGCGCTTCAAGGAGGAGAGAGAATCTTTCAGTGTCTGAATCTGGTCTTCAAGATTTTCAAGGGTTGCCTGATAGGAACTGTTACGAGCCATGGCGTGAACCTCCTGTTTCATTGGGTGTTCCGGGTCTGACTTCACCCGGCAGCGAAAGTGCGACACAAACTTGATCAACACTTGTACACACTGAACTAATCCTCGTTTTGATGAGACTCATTAAACAAGCGGTTTTTTCCTTGGCCAGATGATTGGCCAACTACAACCAGGAGGTTTACATGTCTGATCATCACACGTACAAGAAGCTGGAAATTGTCGGCTCCTCCACCACCAGCGTCGAAGATGCCATCAACAACGCCTTGGCGGAGACCAGCAAGTCCATCAAGAACATGGAGTGGTTTGAAGTCGCCGAGACGCGCGGTCATATTCAAGACGGCAAGGTGGCACACTACCAGGTAACGCTGAAAATCGGTTTCCGTATCGAAAACAGCTGATCTGATAAAAAAGATCTCGCAGTGAACCAATAAGCGGCGAAACGCTCTATTGCTGCGAGAGCTTCCCGGAGCTGCCCGGCAGGTGATAGCGCAGCGGCCTTTGCGCCGATCCGCTATCAACCCCCGCGCAGCTCCGTAATCCCATTCCTCTGCATTTCCCCCTCTTTTTATCCCATCTGCAACAAAACCCTAACACCTGTTCCGGGCAGTTCCGTCTGCCAGATAATGAGCCTCGCTCAGCCTTACCTCAATGGGCAGTGGTTGCGATTTTCGTGACAACAGCGGAGGCGATTGGCCTGAACTCTTGCGGGGTCGCGCTATCCGTATTTATACGCACGCTTCGTCATCACGAAGCCATGACTGCCACCCATATTCAGGTATACAAACGGAGAGTTACACGCAATGCATATGACCCAGGGACTACGCTTGAGCTGGAAGATTGCGGTCTTCGCCGCGCTGGCTTCGCTCTTGAGCGGCTGCGGCATCAACACTATTCCTACCTATGACGAGCAAGTGAAGTCGGCCTGGGCGCAGGTGGAAAACCAGTATCAGCGCCGTGCCGATCTGATCCCGAACCTGGTTGAGACTGTAAAGGGTTACGCCAAGCAGGAGCAGGATACCCTCACCGCCGTGATCGAGGCCCGCGCCAAGGCAACCTCCATTCAGGTCGATGCCAGTACGCTTAACGATCCCCAGAAACTTCAACAGTTCGATCAGGCCCAGCAGCAGCTGAGCGGTGCCCTGAGCCGGTTGATGGTGGTGTCCGAACGTTATCCGGATCTGAAATCGAACCAGAACTTCATGGCCCTGCAATCCCAGCTGGAAGGTACCGAAAACCGTATCGCTGTGGCCCGCCGTGACTTCATCGCCTCGGTCGAGCGCTATAACACTGAAATCCGCACTTTCCCGGGCAGCATCTGGCACAAGATCTTCTACAGCGACCTGCCGGTTCGCGAGAACTTCAAAGCCACGACGCCCAACGCTGATCAGGCACCCAAGGTCAACTTCAATCAATGATTGATCGCCCGGTGTTTCGCGCCTTTGCGCTGTGGATCCTGTTCTGGGCCTGTGCAGCGGTGGCACAGGCCCAGCAGGCTCCTGCCTTCCCACCCTTGACCGGCCGGGTCGTTGATCAGGCCGGAATGCTGGACGCCCAGACCAAAGCCCGGCTGGAGCAGATGCTCAAGGCCCATGAGCAGGCGACGAGCGAACAGGTGGTGGTCGCTACCATTCCCAGCCTGCAAGGCCGCTCTATCGAGGAGTATGGCTATCAGCTCGGTCGCCATTGGGGGATCGGGCAGAAAGGCAAAGACAATGGTGCGTTACTTCTTGTCTCGCGTGACGACCGCAAGGTCCGAATCGAAGTCGGCTATGGTCTGGAGGATCGTCTGACGGATGCACAGTCCTTCCTGATCATCAATCAGGTCATTGTTCCCGCGTTCCGGCAGGGTCAATTTGCTCAAGGCATCAGCGAGGGGGCTAGCGCCATGCTCAAGGTGCTGGGCGGCGATCCGCTGGCACGCCCGGCACAGGATGATACATATCACGACAGTGAAGATCGTCCTACCCCGATTCTGTTCATCGTCCTGTTTGTCATCATCCTGTTCATGATGAAAGGTGGCGGAGGCGGTCGTGGTGGACGTGGCGGGCGAGGCAATTCGGTGCTAACCGGCGCAATCCTTGGCAGTGTTCTCGGCGGTGGTGGCCGCTCGGGAGGCGGTGGCCTTGGAGGAGGTGGTTTTGGTGGGGGCGGCGGCAGCTTTGGCGGCGGCGGGGCTTCAGGTGATTGGTAAGGAGAGCGGACCTCTATGACATTACTCAACGAGCACGAGCAGCGACAGGTCGCTGAAGCCATCTCTCGCGTTGAACGCGATACCGATGCAGAGCTGGTCACGGTGCTGGCCGCACGGGCCGATGATTACACCTATATCCTGTTACTCTGGGCGAGCCTCATTACATTGATCGTTCCAGGCGCAATCAATTACTACCCAGGTTGGTTGAGCCCCCATGAACTCCTGCTGGTCCAGTGGGGCACGTTAATTGTGCTGAGTCTGATCTTCCGTATTCCAGCCATCACGACGCGTCTGATTCCGCGCCAGGTGCGTTGCTGGCGCGCGTCCAACCTGGCACGCCGTCAGTTTCTCGAGCATAACCTTCACCACACGCAGGCGGAAACCGGCATGCTGATCTTTGTATCAGAAGCCGAACGCTATGTGGAAATTCTCGTAGACCGAGGTATTTCGCAAAAGCTGAGTGACGAAACCTGGCAGTCGATCATCGCAACCTTTACACAGCAGGTTCGTCGCGGCGAAACCTTGCAGGGCTTTCTGACCTGTATCGAAGCATGCGGTGAGCACCTGAAGCAACACCTGCCGGCGACCCATACGCGTAACGAGCTACCGGACCGGCTGATCATCCTGCCCTAAGGGGTAGGCGTTTCCCTTGTTTGACGCGGGCCACTGTGGCCCGTGACAGGTTATTCCCCTTGCAAACGACCACCACCTCTATTCCTCGCTATCCCGTGATGGTGCTGATCCTCGGCGCCCTGGCCTGTATCGGTCCCATGTCGATTGATGCCTACCTGCCGGCCTTTGGCGCCATCGGCCGAGATTTTCAGCTGACACCTGAAAAGACCCAATTGACGCTCGGCCTGTATATGCTGGCGTTCGCATTCATGACGCTTCTGCATGGCACCCTGTCCGACTCGTTCGGCCGCCGACGGGTCATTCTTTCGGCCCTGGCGGTGTACATCGCCGGCTCGCTGATCGCGGCGCTCGGCCCGAGCTTCGACTGGCTGCTGGCAGGCCGTATCTGCCAAGGACTGTCCGCTGGTGCAGGAATGGTGGTGGGACAGGCCATCGTGACGGACTGTTACAAGGGGCCGGTGGCCCAGAAAACCATGTCCTACATCATCATGGTCTTCAGCGTGTCCCCGGCCTTTGCGCCGATCATTGGCGGCTACCTGTCAGAACACACCGGTTGGCGCGGCGTATTCCTTTTCCTGGCGGCGCTTGCCGTTTTCAGCGCCTCGCTCTGCGCGTTCCTGATGCCCGAAACCCTGTCGCCAGAACGCAGACAGGCCTTCGATCTGAGCGTCCTATCGCGCAATTACGGACGAGTCATGCGGGACGGGCAGCTCATGGCCCGCGCTGTGGTCTTCGGCGCCCTGTTTGGCGGCTTCGCCTTCCTGATCGGCGCCGCCCCCGATTTTGTCACCCAGGTACTGGGGCTGGCCGAAACCGACTTTGGCTATCTGTTCATTCCCATCGTGATCGGATTGACCAGCGGGTCCTTTCTGGCAGCACGGCTTTCCTCACAATTGCCTTCCGGTCGACTGATCGGCTTTGCCTACGCCATGCTTGGCCTAAGCTGCTTGATCAACCTGACCTATACAGGCCTGGCTACCGACCTGAATATCTATGCGGCCGTTATCCCGCACGGGCTATTCGTCTTCGGCCTGTCGCTGGGCATTCCTACCATGACGCTACGCATCCTTGAGCGCGTACCGGAGCTGTCCGGCACCGCCGCGTCAGTCCTGGGGTTTGTCCAGATGATCTTCTTTTCCATAGTCAGCGGCTGGCTTGCACCGTTGGTGTACGGCAGCGCCTTCCGTCTGGCCGTGGCGCTGTCCATTGGAGTCGTGGTAAGTGGCTTGGGTTGGGCGCTGGTCACACGTCTTTCCTCATCGGCCGAGCCCGCCTCAACGCGGTAATGTCTTTCCGGGCTGGCCATTTAAATAGCCAGCCCGCGTCTTTGTTCACAGCCCCCTTGACCCTATCGTAACGTGAGGCCTCAGGATCAATTCCGCACGTGGAAGAAAGGAGCAATTCGATGCTATTGAAAGTGGGCGAACTGGCTAGACAGTCGGGTCTTACGATTCGGGCTCTTCACCATTACGACAGCATCGGCCTGCTCACACCCTCCGCGCGTTCCGATGCCGGCTACCGACTGTACAACCGGGCCGATATTGCCCGGCTGCACCAGATCCAGGCCCTGCGTGGCATGGGCCTGTCGCTGGCCGAGATCGGAGCCCTTCTGGCGCTGCCAGACGTTGCGCTCCTGACTATCACCGAGCAGCAGATCCGCCGGCTGGACCGACAGATTACCCGGCAAACGAATCTGCGTAATCGCCTGGCAGACCTGCATCGCCAACTCAGTGAAGGAGAGGAGCCTGACTTGGCCGATTGGTTGAAGACCCTGGAATTGATGACCATGTACGAACAGCATTTCGCCCCTGAAGACCTGAATGATCTGCCTTTCTACACTCCCGCCAACCAGCAGGCTTGGCGCGCACTGGTGCAGGAAGCCCATCAGCTCCTCCAACAAGGGCTCCCCCCTGAGTCCGTTCAAGCACAGTCGCTGGCACGGCGCTGGATGACGCTCCTGGAGCGCAATACATCAACCAACCCGGCCCTGGCCGTACGGCTCAACGAGCTGTTCCGCCAGGAGGCCCCGCTACAGGAGCAGACGGGTGTCACCACCGAGATGACCAACTTTATCCTGAAGGCCTTCACGGCCGGCAAGCTTGCGATCTATGAACGGTATCTCACACCCGAAGAGTTCGCCTTCATGCAGGCAAACTATGGCGAGCAGGTTCCGAAATGGCTACCGCTTGTGGCCGATTTACGCCGCATTATGGATAACGGACTGCCTCCCCACTCTCCAGAGGCGCTGCAGCTGGCGCAACGCTGGACCGCATTGTTTACCGCCTATGCAGGCACAAATCCCGAGACCCACCATAAACTGCGTCAGGCCCATGCCTGCGAACCGCAACTGGCTGAGGGCACCTGGATGACAGACGATATCCAGCGCTATCTCGGCCAGGCCATGGCAGCACTGCACACCTAGCCCTGTAAGCCCTGATCCTGTGATCAGGGCTTGGCAAATGAGAGAGACAGCGAGGGCAGCTCCAGTGGAGGCTTGGTCAACCAGGCCTCCTCTTCCGCCTGGGTCGGCACGAACCGGTCTCCTGTCGCCTCTTGTGGTACCTGACCGGCCAAGGCGAAGGAGCCCATGCCGAGCGTACAGGCCGAACTTGGATAGTGACTGGAGATGGCATAGTCATCCGTCAGGGCATGGGCACTCATTGCGCCGTTCTGCGCGAGCACGGCCTCGACTACGGCCTGCTGCTGGTACTCGGTAAGCGTGACCGTCAGGACAGTTGAGTGCTGGGTAATGGCCTCGCGCGCGGGCTCATCATCGGCCAGGTCGAAAAGCGAACAGAAGAAATGGCTGATTCGTTCACCCAGCGAACCTGTGGAAGAACCTGCCGTCTCATTTCGAGAGGCTGAAAGTGAGATATGCCGACCGGCTACGCCTTTTGCGATCAACTCATGTCGGACATGCTCGGCTTCGCTTTGGCAGCCGAAGGCTGCTTTGAGAATGTGCTCCATCGCTACCACCCTTTTTAGTTATTGTGTTCACAGCCCGCTTAGCCGGGCCTGCCGCTAAAGGCAGACAGCGCCACTTGAAGGGAAAGGGCTCATCTGCCTGCCAAGGGATTCTGCAACAAGGTAAAAAGGGTTGGTGAGAGCATTTCGTCCGCCCGGCACATGCCGGTGGGAAGCAATACGACTAGGACTGGACAGATCCAAATAACCTCACTGACGGGATCACTTTGAGCCGCTGCGCTGGAGTGCCTCTACTGAAACCATTCCAGCGAAACCGCTTCGATGCGCAGGAAGAAGAAGACTCGTTTCGGAGCGCGCCCGTAAGCGTTGAGTCACCTTATACATTTTTAGACGAAAGGCTATGCCAGCATATCCTGGCGACGGCAGGGACGGACAATACCGTGACTGACATTCTGACGCAGGGCTGGTCCAGCCAAGGCAACAAGACGTAATAAGGCCAGAAACGATCGACAGTCCGGAGGATCCTATCCGTTCGAAAACATAGTCCGGGCACTTGAGCTAACGGCGTGTGGCTTTAGCACAAACCCATGCTCATTTACATGAACCTGCTCACAGGGCTACGCAGTAACTCCCCATTTTATTCGGAGCCCGCGTAGGATTTCAGGGTGTAGTTAACCTGCCTGACTGCTTGAAAAGGAATTCAGCATGAAATGCCCCCACTGTAAACAAAGCATCAGCGCCTTCCACGCTGCACTCTTTGGTCCGCCTGAATCGGATGGAAGCCGATTATGCCCCGAATGCCGCAAACCCTTTACCTTGAAGCTCGATGTGTTCAGAGCCATCCCAGCAGCAGCCAGCGGTGCCGCCGCCGCCCTGTTGATTGCCTTCAGAATTCCCTATGTCGGCTTTCTTCTGGGTGCTTTCGTTCTGGTATTTTCGCTCTACCTGACCTCAATGCGCCTGACCAAACCTGCATCGGCTGAAGAAGAGGCGGTTTCACCATGAGCGTCCGGCTGCCACATCAGGTGGGCAGCCCAGAAAGGAGATGGGGTACGTCAGGACTTGGGCATGCCTTCCAGCATGTACTTCTCAAGCTCGACCCGGCATGTAAGGCGGGTGCAGGCAAAAACTCGGTCATTCCAGTCGGCCAGCTCCGGATAGTCATTCTGTTCGAGCGTATCCAGAAAGCCCTTGAGGCGGTATGCCTCGCTTGCGCCAAGGCGCATTAAATCAAAGCCGTGACTGATCGCAACGATCTGCAACAGCTCGCTGACTCGCTCACCCCAAAAGACATGCTGCTCTTTGGGTACAAAACGTCCAATACTGGACGCGGAGTGAAGATAGCTCATTCAGTGTTTCCTGAAGAATATTCATTCAAATCCCTTGTGTTGATAGCGTTAGCGCGAAAGCCGAATTTCCTGTGGCCTCTTTAGTAAGTCGACACAGTAAAAGGAAACTTTAGGATCACAATGCTTTTTGCTTAACCGATTCTCCCGTGTTCAGGAATGATTCAGATTTCCCTACAATACCGTGAATTAGTGCACGCAAATATTTGGTTAACCTAATCGCCAATGCTTGACCTAGAGCCTTTTGCCATCATCGCATTTGTGTAAGTCATTAAAATGACCAGCGCTGTGCCGGTTAATTCTCCAAAGGCCGTATTGAAATACTGAAATGGTCTACTTGCCTTACGACGGCGTACTAATACGGGTGCCGATCGATAAACGCACATATGAAGCGTTTTGTGTCCGATTATCGGACACAACCACCTTTTTCAAGGGATGCAATCGCATATGCTCGGTGCATGCGGCTTACCTCCTCGGCTGGTGCATGAGCAACAGCGAGACCCTTGAATGAGGACATACAATGATCAACAAGATTGTCGAGAGCCTGAGCCAGGCGGTGGAAGACATCCACGATGGTGCCACCGTGATGATTGGCGGCTTCGGCCCATCCGGACAGCCTTCTGAGCTGATTGATGCGTTGATAGCGCACGGTGCGAAAGATCTCACCATCATTAACAACAATGCGGGCAATGGCGATGTAGGCCTGGCAGCCCTGCTCAAGGCAGGTCAGGTTCGCAAAATCATCTGTTCATTTCCACGCCAGACCGACTCCTATGTATTCGACGAGCTTTACCGTGCCGGCAAAATTGAACTGGAGTTAGTGCCGCAGGGCAATCTGGCCGAGCGTATCCGCGCTGCGGGTGCCGGTATCGGCGCCTTTTTCACGCCGACCAGCTACGGCACGATTCTGGCCGAAGGCGTGGAAACACGCGAAATCAACGGCAAGCACTACGTTATCCAATATCCCATTCATGCCGATTTTGCCCTGATTCGTGCGGACCGTGCCGACCGTTGGGGCAACCTGACCTACCGCAAGGCTGCCCGCAATTTTGGTCCCATCATGGCGACGGCTGCAAAGACTACCATCGTGCAAACCCGTGAAATTGTGGAGCTGGGCGAGATCGATCCGGAAATCATCGTTACGCCAGGCATTTTTGTGCAACGCGTCGTTCGTGTTTCAGGAGATCAGGAATGAACAGACTCAACCGCAACCAGATCGCTGCCCGAGTCGCCCAGGACATCCCGGAAGGAGCCTACGTCAATCTGGGGATTGGACTGCCGACGCTAGTGGCCAACCACCTGCCAGCTGACCGCGAAATTTTTCTGCACAGCGAGAACGGCATACTGGGCATGGGTCCGGCGCCAGAGGAGGGCAAGGAAGATTCTGATTTGATCAACGCTGGCAAGCAGCCTGTCACCCTGCTGCCAGGCGGTGCGTTTTTTCACCATGCGGATTCGTTTGCAATAATGCGCGGCGGCCATTTGGATATCTGCGTGCTCGGCGCTTTCCAGGTATCCGTCACAGGCGATCTGGCCAACTGGCACACCGGCGAGCCTGATGCGATTCCTGCCGTAGGGGGTGCTATGGACCTTGCAATAGGTGCCAAGCAGGTCTTTGTCATGATGGATCTCATGACCAAAGCCGGGCAAAGCAAGCTGGTCGAGCACTGTACCTACCCGCTGACGGGCGTAGGCTGCGTATCTCGTGTGTATACCGATCTGGCTATTTTCGATATTGCTGACGGCCGCGTGTATGCCAGCGAACTCGTCGAAGGCCTCACACTTGAAAGTCTTCGGGAAATGACTGGCCTTGCACTGGTACAAAAGCCGGTTTGACCCTTATCAAAGAAGAGCGGCCTTGCCATGGAACTCACAAGCCTCAAGGTACTAGGCCCGCTTCTTCTGCCAACTTCATGGCCTTTCAACAGCCTCTGTAAAGGTTTGTCTGTCTTGAAACAACTTTGCTGACAAACCGTCACAAAGGTGTGTTAGTGTTCGCCGACTAAGCACGCTGTTATTGGCACGTTTTATGACCAATCTCCTTTTCTGGCTGCCCACGCCGCCATAGCGCTCCGCCCCGCCTCTGGCCTTGCCCGTATAGGCAGGCACACTATCGCCCTGGTTTTTTATAAACTGCGGTGCTCTGTTTTTTCGCTTTATTTAAAGTTTGCTTAACTTTTAAACGCGTTCAACATAGCGACCATCACATTGATTTATTGTTGGGCAATAATTGAGCATCAGTCGCTCATTATTAAACCAACCACTATCGGGTTCTTAATCAACTAGCTCACTGCTTTTGGGTTAATGCCGCTCGATCAGGCTGGAGAAGTATGAAAATTTTAATTACAGGTCGAAGCGGTCAGGTCTCTCAAGCGCTGCAAAGAAGCCTTAAAACCGATCATGAACTTGTTGTTCTGGGTCGTGATGCCATGGATCTTGCAAATGAAGAGGCCATTCGTGAAACCGTTCGACGTGTGCAGCCAGACCTGATTATCAATGCTGCTGCGTATACGGCTGTGGACAAGGCCGAGACCGACGCCGAGATGGCTTTCAAGGTAAACGCAGAGGCACCGCGGATTCTGGTGGAGGAGGCTGTGGCACGGGCCATTCCGTTCATCCACTATTCGACCGACTATGTATTTGATGGTGACAAGAACGAGCCCTACAGTGAAGAGGATGCCACCCACCCCACCAGCGTGTATGGCGAAAGCAAGCTGGCTGGCGAACAGGCGGTTCAGGCCGTAGGCGGACAGTATCTGATTCTGCGAACCAGTTGGGTTTACTCCCAGGATGGTCACAACTTTGTTCGTACCATGCATCGCCTGCTGCAGGAAAAAGACGAATTGCGCGTTGTAGATGATCAGATCGGCATACCGACTTGGTCCGATACGATTGCCTCAGCCACTAGCCACATCGTAGATCGCATTACCATGGGCAACCCAGGCCCCTGGGGTATTTACCACCTTACCTCGACAGGCAAGACATCCTGGTTTGGCTTTACCGAAACGATCGCTCAGAAACTTGAAGAGCAAGGCCGTTTACGTGCCCGGCTTTATCCTATTGCCACGTATGAGTATCCCACTCCAGCGAAACGTCCAGCTAATTCACGAATGGATTGCTCACGTATTCAGACTAACTGGGGCGTGCAATTACCCGAGTGGAAAGAAGCCTTCGAACAGTTCTGGCAACAGAACTTTGCAGATAAATAGCCCGCTAATAAAGTAATATTAACTTAATAGCTGATTGATATCTCTTTAGAATGCGCTGATATCAGTATTATTAGTTTAACGTTATGAAAAAGGGCGCCATAGCGCCCTTTTTATATCAGCCTTTAAGTTCGGCCAGAATCTGATACGATTTGAGTCGATCAGCATGTTCATACACATCGCAGGTGAAAATCAATTCATCAGCGTCGGTCTTCTCAAGCAGCAAATCGACCCGCTCGCGTACCTTGTCCGGCCCACCAATAATCGCCATGCCCAGCATGTTCAGCACAGCGTCTTTTTCATGGGGCAACCATTCAGGACTCATGTTTCGAACCGGCGGGCGAAGCACCAGGCTTTGGCCACGCATCAATGCCAGGACGCGCTGATAAACCGTGCTTGCCAGGTAATTGGCTTCCTCGTCGCTGTCTGCAGCAACCAGCGGAACACCCAGCATGACATAGGGCTTGTCCAGCACCTCGGAAGGGCGGAAGTTTTCACGGTACAGACGAATCGCTTCATGCATATAGCGTGGCGCAAAATGGGATGCAAAGGCATACGGCAAACCTTTGGCAGCCGCCAGCTGAGCACTGAACAGGCTCGACCCCAATAGCCAGATCGGTATGTTGCTATCGACACCCGGCACGGCGATTACCCGCTGTTCTTCCTGTCGTGGACCCAGAAAGTACTGCAGCTCCTCTACGTCGGAAGGGAAGTCATCGGCGCTTCCCAAACGATCGCGACGCAGCGCATGGGCGGTCATCTGATCGGACCCGGGCGCACGGCCAAGCCCCAGATCGATACGGCCCGGATACAGAGCATCCAGCGTGCCGAACTGCTCGGCCACAACAAGAGGGGCGTGGTTGGGCAGCATGATGCCACCGGAGCCGATGCGGATCGTGGATGTACCACCCGCCAGGTATCCGAGCAGAACGGCCGTGGCTGAGCTGGCGATACCGTCCATGTTGTGATGCTCAGCGACCCAGAATCGGTTATAGCCCAGCCGCTCCGCATGGCGAGCAAGGTCGAGTGAGTTGTGCAGAGCCTGGGCCGCGTTGCCATCGTCCCGTACCGGCGCCAGGTCCAGAACGGAAATGGCAGTGTCTTTGAGTTGAGTCATGCAGAAGTCTCCTCGTTAGCCGCGGCAGGCTCTTCAATTTGCCGCTGCCGCACGGCCAGATCGTAGGTATCGCGCGCCTGCTGAATGATCGGCTGCGATTGAGCGGCCCAATCGGCCAAGGCTCTGATGGGAATGACCAGGCTTTGCCCGATCCCGGTCAGGGCGTATTCCACCTGGGGCGGCGTTGAGGGAATGACCGTTCGGGTAATCAATCCATCGCGCTCCAGGTTGCGCAACGTGACGGTCAGCATTCGTTGGGAAATGCCATCGATCTGACGCTTGAGTTCATTGAAACGCAGTGGTCCGCTGTCCAGCTTGAAAACAGCCAGTACCGACCAGGCATCGCCTACACGGTCCAGCACATCACGGATAGGGCAGTCGTGGTTTTTCAGTCGGCGGCGCCCGGTAGCGGACTTGTTAAAATCGTCCATGGCAACCTCGCTGAGCGTGATTACATCAAGAAACTCACTTTACGCCTTTAAGGCAGTTATTAAAAGTAACCTGGCTCTTTTTAGTGACTATGAAACCGATAGGGTGAGGTAATGGCGCGGTCTTTCCGGTACGACAGGTGTCGTACCGGAAAGACCGTGATCAGGCAAAACCGACCACACCATGAGGGACGTAAGGTTCCTCAAGGCGGGCGATCTCTTCGGCGGTCAGGTTGAGCGAGAGGGCGGCCACAGCGTCTTCGAGGTGCTGCGGTTTGGACGCACCAATGATGGGTGCACTGATGCCCGGTTTTTGCACAACCCAGGCCAGTGCCACTTGTGCACGCGGTACGCCACGCTCGTTGGCAATCTCGGCCACACGCTCAACCACACGGCGGTCGGCATCGGCCGTATTGGCATACAGGCTCTTGCCAAACTCGTCACTCTCAACGCGTGCGCTGCTGGTATCCCAATCTCGGGTCAGCCTTCCACGTGCCATGGGGCTCCAGGGAATGACCCCTATGCCTTCGTCACGGCAGAGCGGCAGCATTTCGCGCTCTTCTTCGCGATACAGCAGGTTCACATAATTCTGCATGGTGACGAAACGGGTCCAACCATTTCGATCCGCCACATGCAGAGCTTTGGCGAATTGCCAGGCGTACATGCTGGACGCACCGATATGCAGCGCCTTACCCGCCTTTACTACATCGTGCAGCGCTTCCATGGTTTCTTCGATGGGCGTTTCATAATCCCAGCGGTGGATCTGGTACAGGTCCACGTAGTCAGTGCCCAAGCGCTTGAGGCTGGCATCGATACTGGCAAAGATCGCCTTACGTGACAGGCCGCCCACGTTGGGCTTGTTGCGCATCGGAAAATAGACCTTGGTGGCCAGCACAATCTCGTCACGCTGGGCAAAATCCTTCAGCACCCGACCGACGATTTCCTCACTGGTACCATCGGAATAGGCGTTGGCGGTATCAAAGAAGTTAATGCCCATGTCGAGGGCTTTCTTGAATAGCGGGCGACTCTCTTCTTCGCCCATCGTCCATGGATGATTACCACGTTCAGGCACGCCGTAGGTCATACAGCCCAGGCACAGCGGAGAAATTTTCAGGCCCGTAGACCCGAGGTTCTTATAGTCCATGACGACTCCTTGAAATGAATCAGACCGGAGAAAAGGCAGGTCATAGGCTGACCACAACCCTGGCCATTTGCTCCGGCCTTTTTACCTTACCCTGATGAACACCACCTGTACGCCTTACGTTTCGCCGCACCCTCCAACGAACTTTGCCCAGCATCCGATTTCACATATAACTCGAGTCATCCACAGGAGAGGAACCATGAAAAAGACAGCATCTGCTGTATGGCAAGGTGGTTTGAAGGACGGTAAAGGTACGATTTCCACCGGCAGCGGCGCGCTGAAGGAAAATCCCTACGGTTTCAACACTCGCTTCGAAGACCAGCCCGGCACTAACCCTGAGGAGCTGATTGGCGCAGCGCATGCGGGCTGCTTCTCCATGGCCTTTTCCATGATGCTGGGAATGGAGAACTTCACAGCCGAGCGTATCGAAACCAAGGCAGTGGTTACGCTCGATAAAGTAGGCGAAGGCTTCGAAATCACGACGATTGATTTGACCATGTCGGCCAAAATCCCAGGCATCGACAACGACCAATTCCAGGCCATCGCCAACAAGGCGAAGGAAGGCTGCCCGGTCTCCAAGGTACTGAACGCCAAGATCAGCCTGGATGCCACATTGCTGAACTGATATTCAACTCAGTGCCTGGCTACGCTGCCGGGCACTGGTTGCCGCAAATACCTTCCAGCGTCCTTCTTCAAGCGTAGATAAAGACAACATGAAGCCTGTGTATATCTCCCCAATTACGCACAGGAATTGAATCTTATCCACATCGCTATAGCAAACTCTATTGCTACTTCGTCTTAATACGCCTGTCTTTTGCCTTCAAGCCATAAATCCTGTCAGTCAAAAAAGGCCTGCTGCAATATCCATTTTCAGCGTGGATAATGTTCGGATCGTTTTGTACAGGCATTACTTATCCACATGTGTCAGCAGCAGGTCTCTTAATAAAGCTATCCAGAGGACGCAATGCTCTAATCAGGACGCCGCTAGCTGCTGTCTGAGTTCATGCAATACCGGGCCGCTCTCCGGCCGTATGCCGCGCCAAAGGTAAAATGCTTCGGCAGCCTGCTCAACTAGCATACCCAGACCATCCAGGGCTTGTACTGCGCCGTGTGTGGTTGACCAACAACAGAAGGGCGTTGGCTCCTTGCTGTACATCATGTCGTAAGTAACGGTTACCCCAGCGCGGACCAGGGCAGGGGTGATAGGGGGAACATCGCCGGAAAGGCTGGCAGCAGTGCCATTGACGATCAGGTCGAACGGCTCCGCCTCAAGGTTGAACGCTGCCGCCTCGATCATTCCCAGCGCTGCAAATTCACGCGCCAGTTGTATGGCCTTGCTCTCGGTCCGATTGGCAATGACCAGAGCGGCAGGCCGCTCCGCCAGGATAGGCTCCAACACGCCACGTACGGCACCACCAGCGCCCAGGATGAGGATACGCTTGCCAGTCAGGGACAGGCCTGCATTGACCGTCAGATCACGAACCAGTCCGGCACCGTCAGTGTTGTCACCCAGAAAGGTCCCGTCTTTCCGCTTCTTTAGCGTATTGACCGCACCGGCACGTCGGGCACGCTCAGTCAGCTCATCGGCAAATCGAAAGGCATCCTCTTTGAACGGGACCGTCACATTAGCGCCTGCCGCATTGGCAAAAAACTCACGCGCGCTGCGCTCGAACTCGCCAAGCGGCGCAAGCCAAGTGTCGTAGCGCATGGCCTGTCCTGTCTGCTCGGCAAAGCGGCTATGAATGGCAGGCGACTTGCTATGGGCGACAGGGTTGCCAATGACGGCATAACGGTCCATGAGATGTCCTTGAAGCAAAGATCAATGGGTCGGTATCAGGTATCAGCCAACCAGTCACGGTCGGTCAGGAAGTACTCGGTCAAACGAGCCTCTTCGCTACCGGGCGCCGGCTTCCAGTCATATCCCCAACGCACGATGGGTGGCAGGGACATCAGGATCGACTCGGTACGGCCTCCCGATTGCAGACCGAACAGGGTGCCGCGGTCATAGACCAGGTTGAACTCCACGTAGCGGCCGCGACGATAGGCCTGGAACTCGCGCTGTGCTTCGGTAAAAGGCTCGTTCCGACGACGCTGTACAATCGGCAGGTAGGCGTTCAGGTAGGCATCGCCAATAGCCCGCAGAAAGGCAAAGCTGGTCTCGAAGTCCCACTCGTTCAGATCATCGAAGAACAGGCCACCGATTCCACGCGGCTCGTTGCGATGCTTGATCTGGAAGTAACGATCACACCAGGCTTTGTAACGCGGGTAGACGTCTTCACCGAATGGCGCACAGGCATCCCGTGCCACCCGGTGCCAGTGGATACAGTCTTCCTCGTTACCATAATAAGGCGTCAGATCCAGACCGCCACCAAACCACCAGACCGGTTCTTCACCGTCTTTTTCAGCGATGAAGAAACGCACATTGGCGTGGGAGGTGGGTACATTCGGGTTTTCAGGGTGGATCACCAGCGAGACGCCCATGGCCTCGAAACTACGACCTGCCAGCTCAGGACGATGGGCGCTGGCCGAAGGCGGCATGCTGTCGCCGTGGACATGAGAAAAGTTCACACCGCCTTTTTCGATGACGGCACCTTCACCAATCACACGCGTACGACCACCGCCGCCGGTAGGGCGTGTCCAGGCCTCCTCCATGAACCGGGCATGACCATCCTCCGCTTCCAAGGACTGGCAGATGCGATCCTGTAGATCGAGCAGGTATGCCTTTACGGCTTCGATTCGGTCTTTCACGGTCATCACCTGGAGTAGGGCAGGGTAAAGAAAGTCCTGAATCATACCACCGGAGGGTGCTTTGCCGGTTGACGCAGGCCTCTGCAAGGGATTGGATTAAGGTTCAGCCACTATTCTTACAAGGAAATCCCCATGGCAAAACGTATCCAGTTCAGCCGCACCGGCGGCCCGGAAGTGCTCGAATATGTCGATTTCACACCTGCCGAACCAGGGCCGAACGAGGTACGTGTCCGCAATGAGGCCATTGGACTCAACTTTATCGATACCTACTACCGGGGCGGCCTGTATCCCCTTGGTACTTTGCCATCCGGGCTGGGCAGTGAAGGCGCAGGGATTGTCGAGGCCATCGGCAGTGGCGTAACGCGGTTCAAGGTTGGAGATCGGGTTGCCTATGCCACCGGCCCGCTGGGCGCCTATGCCGAAGTCCACACCCTGCCGGAGCGTAATCTGGTTCACCTGCCTGCAAGCGTCAGCTTTGAGCAGGCGGCAGCGGTCATGCTCAAGGGGCTGACCGTCCAGTACCTGCTGCGCCAGACCTATCGTGTCGAAGCGGGCGAAACCATCCTGTTTCATGCCGCTGCGGGCGGCGTCGGCTCCCTGGCCTGTCAGTGGGCAAAATCGCTGGGTGTGCGCGTGATCGGCACGGTGGGCTCTGCGGCCAAGGCCGAACATGCCCGTCGCCTGGGCGCCTGGGAGACAATCAATTACAAGGAAGAGGATATCGCCAAGCGAGTCCTTGAGCTGACCAATGGCAGGAAGTGTCCGGTCGTTTATGACAGTGTCGGCAAGGATACCTGGGAGGCGTCGCTGGATTGCATCTCACCGCGTGGCCTGATGGTCAGTTTTGGAAATTCGTCTGGCGCTGTGACAGGGGTCAACCTGGCGATCTTGAACCAGAAAGGCTCGCTGTTTGTCACACGTCCGTCCCTGGCAGGCTATGCCGATACGCCAGAACGGCTGCAATCCATGGCAGACGAACTCTTCGGCCTGGTCGCCAACGGTACGCTCAAGATCGAGATCAACCAACGCTACCCGTTATCCGAAGCCGCCCAGGCGCAACGTGCCTTGGCAGGCCGTGAAACAACGGGGTCAACCGTTCTGATCCTGGAACGGTCATAATTGCAGGAAAGGAGGCAAGCCTGGCTTGCCTCCTCCGTAGTACCGCTGATTTGGAGCCTGTGTCGATCGTATGCCTCATCAAGCCCTCCTCGCTGCGATCCTCGACAGCGCTACGGATTACGCCATCATTACCACGGACCTGGACGGGCGACTGACCAGCTGGAATGCCGGTGCCCAGACGCTGTTCGGCTGGAGCGAGGCCGAGGCAGTCGGGAAGACCGTCGAGTTCCTGCTCAACGCCGAAGACCTCATCGGTCCCATTCTTCATCAGGAACGGCAAACGGCCCGAGCGAAAGGTCATGTGAACAGCCAGCGCTGGTATGTACGCCGCGACGGCACGCAGTTCTGGGGAAGTGCGCGAACCGTACCGCTCATGAAAGACGACCTTCATCTCGGCTTTCTGCTGACCCTGCGGGATCGAACCCAATCCCTGCATACCGAGCGCGACCGCGATCATCTGACTGACACGCTCAGCCGCCGCGTGACCCAGCTCAAGGCATTGGCCGAAGCAACGCGGGCGATTACCTCGGCGCCCGACATGAAAACCACCGTGGACGCCATTACCGAGCAGGCCCGCCTGATCGTTGGGGCTCACCAATCCGTAGTCAGCATGACCCAGGGTGAAGACTGGAGCCAATCCATCACCAGCGTGTCGCTTTCCGAGAAATACGCGAAGTGGCGCCATCTCGACGCCCTGCCCAGCGGCGGTGGCATCTATGCCATGGTCTGCGAGACCAATCAGCCCGTGCGCATGACCCAGGCCGAGTTGGAAGCGCATACGCGCTGGAAGAACTTTGGCACCTATGTCAATGAACATCCACCCATGCGCGGTTGGCTGGCGGTCCCGTTGATCAGCCATCAGGGCACCAATCTGGGTCTGATCCAGCTTTCGGATAAGTTCACGGGTGAGTTCGATGAGGCGGACGAAGCCATTGTGGTGCAGTTGGCGCAGTTCGCGTCGGTCGCCATCGAAAAGGCCAGGGCACAGGATCAACTTCACCAAAGCCAAGCCCGGCTACAGCTCGAAAGTGGCTTGCTGACTAGCGTCCTGGAGCAGGCCCCTCTGGGTATTTCCATCTCCGAAGCGGGCACCGGGCGCTCATTGATGCTGAACAAGCAGATTCAGAACCAGCTTGGCATTACACCGGGCGGGGAGAGTCTGCATCGCTACAAGCATCTGGGAGCGGTTCATTCTGATGGCCGACCCTATGCCATTGAGGACTACCCGACGGTACGAGCGCTTTCCTCTGGAAATCCCATACCACCGGAGCCCATGATCTATCGGCGCGCGGACGGGACCGTTCGCACATTTGAAGTTTCCAGCGCGCCCGTGCGTAATTCCGAAGGCGAGGTCATCGCCTCGGTGACTGTTTCCATCGATATCGAAGATCGGCTTCAGGCTGAAGCCACTCTGCAGGACCGTACCAACCGCTTGTCCACGTTGATCAACCAGGCTGCGGTCGGTATCTGCCAGACGGACCTCAACGGCACGATCGTGCTCGTCAATGCACGCTACTGCGAGATTCTCGGGCGCTCCGAAGAAGAGTTGATCGGCAGTAATGTCGATGCACTGACGCATCCGTCAGATCGCCAGACCAGCAAGGTGCTGACCCAGCAGATGTTCAAGACGGGGGAGTCCTATCTGGTCGACAAGCGCTATATGCGGCCGGATGGCTCCCATGTCTGGACCAGCTTGCACGTCTCGCTGGCCCACGACGCAGAGGGCATGCCTCAGTATGTCAGTGCCGTGGTTGTGGACATTACCCAACGCAAGCAGGCCGAAGCGTCGCTGCACCTGTCCAACCAGCGGTTCCGCGCCGCGGTCGATGCGGTTCAGGGGGTGCTGTGGACCAATAACGCCAAGGGCCGCATGATTGGAGAACAGCCAGCCTGGAGTGCTCTGACGGGCCAGACGTATGAGGAATATCAGGGCACGGGCTGGACCCGCGCGCTGCATCCCGAAGATGCGCCTCGCTCGCTCAAGCGGTGGCGTGCTGCTCTACGTGGACGCAAGACCTTTCACGACGAACAACGCGTGCGTTGCCAGAACGGCAAGTGGCGGATCTTTTCGGTCCGGGCGATCCCGGTCATTGAAGAGGGCGTCATTGTCGAATGGGTAGGCGTACACACAGACATCACCGAGATTCGCCAGGTCGAGCAGCGTTTGCGCCAGCTGAACGAAACCCTGGAGCAACGGGTTGCCGAACGAACCGCCGAACGCGACCGCACCTGGGCACTGTCTGACGATCTCTTGGGTGTGTTCGCGCGTGAGCGCTGGCAAAGCCTGAACCCGGCCTGGACGCGCCAGCTGGGCTGGTCCCAATCGGAGCTGCTGGCATTTGAGCCTTCCCGTCTCGAGTATCCCGACGATCCATCGCCCACACAGCATTTTCGACAGCTCCCGATCGGCGAGACGATCAATGGCCTTCGCAGCCGCTACCGAGCCCGCTCAGGCGAATGGCATTGGATCGATTGGAAGGCCACGGCCGATAAGGATGGACAGGTTTATGTCTTTGCGCGGGATGTCACAGCTGAAGTGGAGGCGGCGGTCATGCTCAAGCAGACCGAGGAAGCCCTACGCCAGTCGCAGAAGATGGAAGCGGTCGGGCAACTCACCGGCGGTATTGCCCATGACTTTAATAACCTGCTGACTGGCATTATTGGTTCGCTTGAAATCATGAAACGCCGAATTGGCAGCCAGCAGCTTCAAGGGCTGGAGCGCTACATGGAGGCCGCCAGTGTCTCGGCTCATCGTGCTGCCACATTGACGCAGCGCCTGCTGGCCTTTGCTCGTCGCCAGACACTCGATCCTCAGCCCATCGATCTGAATGCCCTCGTCACTTCGCTGGAAGATCTGGTCCGGCGAACCCTCGGCGAGCACATCGAAATCATCACCCAGCTGCATCCCCATCTCTGGCATGCCCTGTCGGATACCAACCAGCTGGAAAACGCCCTGTTGAACCTGGTCATCAACGCGCGCGACGCAATGCCTGACGGGGGCACTTTGGTACTCAAGACAGGTCATTTTTTCAATGAGGCAACCCATCCGCTGGAAGATCTGAATCCAGGTCACTACGTCACGCTAACAGTACGGGACAGCGGTACCGGTATGAGTCCGGAGGTCGTAGCCAAGGCCTTCGACCCGTTCTTTACTACCAAGCCCATCGGGCAGGGCACAGGCCTGGGTCTGTCGATGATCTATGGTTTCGTCAAACAGTCCGGCGGCCATGTCACCTTGCAAAGCGAAGTAGGGCAAGGCACAACGATTACCCTGTATTTCCCCCGTGCACTTCAAGCCGAGTCTCTGGATCAAGAGGAAGTCGAAGCAGTCGTAGCGCCAGGAAACGGCGAGTCCATTCTGGTCGTGGGTGATGACTCGGCCGTTCGCCTGCTCGTGGTCGAAGTACTCAATGAGTTGGGGTACGCGGCCCAGGATACTCACCATGCACATGAGGCCCTGGCTATCCTGGAATCCGACGCGCCGGTGGATCTACTGATTACCGATGTAGGGCTACCCGGCATGAGCGGTACGCAACTGGCCGAGCGGGCACGAGCGTCACGTCCGACATTGAAGATTCTCTTCATGACCGGCTATGCGGGCGAAGCCGTCCAGCCCAAGGGTAGTCTGACCGAAGGTACCGACATAATCGGCAAGCCTTTCCTGATCGATGAGCTGGCCAACCGGGTCCGTCATATGCTTGTTGACGAACCCCAGAGCTGACTATTTAGCCATAGAGGTCAGCTCTACTATCAGGGACGAAAGACCTGACCTGTTTCCAGATCGCGGATAACGCTGGGGCTTCTGCGACCACCCAGCGCACCGCCCAGCACGGCGTCCAGCTCTCCGGAAAAATACTGCTCAACCTTAAGCCGTGAACGGGCGGCCGGACGTCCCGCCGGGTTGGCGGAGGTAGAAATGATCGGGCCGCTCAAGGCACACAGTTCACGCACCAGAGGGTGGTCAGTCACACGCAACGCTACCGTTTGATGCACACCCGTCACCCAGCCCGGCAAGCGGTTCTGGTGCGGTACCAGCCAGGTATTGGGCCCTGGCCATGTGCTCGACAGTTTGTCCTTCCATTCCTTGGGCAGATCATGCAGCAGGAAATCGAACTGCCTGATGTTGTCGGCCACTACAATCAAACCCTTTTCCAGCGGGCGCTGCTTGATACGCAGCAACCGATAGACCGCAGCCGCATCCCAGGGATCACATCCCAGGCCCCAGACTGCCTCGGTCGGGTAGGCGATTACACCGCCGTGACGTATGACGTGAGCAGCATATTGAACGCGCCAGCAGCTGAGCATCGGTTCACTCCTGTCCATAAAAAGATCACGAGTTTAACCGAGACTGACCCGTCACGCTCGATAGACCCAAAGTCCATTTTCACGGGCCACACGGCCATCCAGCTCAAGCTCCGTCAGCTCGGCCAGCAAATGAGAAACCTCGTAACCGCTGAGCTGGGCAAGCGTCTCGCTGTTTTGGGGGGAAGCCCTCAGCACGTCCAGCAAAGGATGCGTTTCACGTGGAACATCTGCTGGTTCGGGCTCATTCATCAAGGGCAGGGACGACTGTCCAAACGGTGCCTGCCACCCTCTGAGCGATTCCAGAATATGTTCGATACTCTCGACCAGTTGCGCCCCCTCACGGACCAGCTGATGGCAGCCACGTGCGCCTGGATGGTGAATCGAGCCGGGAATGGCAAACACTTCACGTCCTTGCTCTGCTGCCAGCCGCGCTGTGATCAGGGAGCCACTCGAAGGACTCGCCTCGACCACCAGTACACCGAGTGATAACCCGCTGATGATACGGTTACGCCGCGGAAAGTTGGCGGCGTTGGGTGCTGCATCCAAGGGTAGCTCTGACACCAGCGCGCCACCGTGCTCGACAATACGACGAGCCAGGCTGATATGGCGACGAGGATAGAGTCGCTCAAGTCCTGTGCCCAATACGGCAATCGTAGCACCGCTGGCTTCCAGTGCACCTTCGTGAGCCGCTCCATCGACGCCGAGCGCAAGGCCGCTGGTTACGCAGAAACCTGCCGCCGCAAGGCTCTTGGAAAATCGGCGAGCGTTATCAAGCCCATAGGCACTCGCCTGGCGGCTGCCGACCAGGGCGAGCTGGGGCCGCTCCAACAGTTCCACGGCTCCCGCTACATAGAGCAGAGGTGGCGCCCCCTTGGTTTCGGCCAGTAATGCGGAATAGCGAGGATCATCCCAACACACCAAGTGGTGATGTTCACTTTCCAGCCAGGCGAGAGCATGGGCTGCACGTTCACGGGTTTCAGCGGTACGGCGGGCGTCTGCGCAGACGCCCGGAATACCCAATGCCTGCCAGGCGGAAGCCGGCGCACTGAGCGCTGCCGAAGCACTGCCAAAGGCATGAATCAGATGGTGAAAGCGGCGCGGACCAATCTCAGGGAGGTTATGCAGACGCAGGCGGGCTTCAAGCTCCGCCGGGGAAGAAAACGACATACGATCATCCTTGATCGTGGCGCACCCCTTGAAAGGCTGCGCCAGTGTGACTATTTAGGGATTACGGACCTTGTCCAGAACCGAGAGCTGACGAGTCGCATTCAGGACCAGGCCATAGCTGAGCTTGTCATAGGTGCGAAAGATCATCAGCAGACCAGAGCGCTCGTCGGGCACCTTGACGTTATCACCCGTTACCCGGTCGCGTACGGTTTCGCCGGTCTTGTAGACAGCCAGTACGTTGCCTTCGACCAGCCCGTCACGCATACCCTTGTTGATGATGACCACATCGAACTGGCCGATCTGGGTAACACCACGCGGAACATCAAGAATGATTCCGTTGATGTCCCTGTCGGGTGCACTGGGCATAAAGGTCGAGTTGACGACACGCTGCTCGGTGGGGAACAGGCGATCGCCCAGGCGAACCTCTTCATTGGAGCGGCTGAGCACCAGCGTGGTCATGTCGCCTTCAGAGGTCACCTTGTCGCCGCTACCGATATAATCGGCGTTGATGCCCAGAAATTCTTCAGTCTGGGGATCTTTATACGCTTTTCCCTGCCGATAAATACTGTAGGCAGGCTGGTCCTCGGTGAAGTGACCACGTGCGTAGACTCGATCACCGGCGCCACTGACAACACGCTCGGCATTGCCGGCCACGATATAGGGGGCGTTCCTGAATTGATTGGCATCATCGATCACACGGTTCGACAGCAGGAAGCTGTTGATGGCCTCCAGCGGAATCGTCGGTATCGCTTCGGCAATCGGTGTCGACCGGATGGTAGGCGACAGTTTGATCGTGCCACGGGACTCGCCACGGTTGAGCATCAGCCGAGGCTGCCCGTCCACGTAGACAAGACTCAGTCTATCGCCGGGATAGATCAAATGCGGGTTTTCGACCTGTGGGTTGGCATGCCATATTTCTGGCCACTGCCAGGGCTTGCTCAAAAATTTGCCGGAAATATCCCAAAGGGTATCGCCGCGCACCACCGTGTAACTGTCTGGATGCCCCTGGCGCAGCTGTACGTCGGCCTGCACCCAACTGCTAGCCGCCACCAGCAACAGGGCGAACAACGATTTCCTCATCCGGTGAATCCCTTTACTATGTGCAATATGCAAAAAAACCCTGAGGGAATACCCCAATCACTCCCTGGCGGGGCTGTTAAATCAACGCTGCTGCATCTTAGCAGTGCCTTTCGAATTTATTCCACACGTGCTTCACACACATCATGGCCCTTTTAAATATCCTAGAATTCCCTGATCCCCGCTTGCGTACTATCGCCAAGCCGGTTGCGGAGGTGGACGATGCCCTTCGTCAGGTGATCGATGACATGTTCGAAACCATGTACGAAGCACCTGGCATAGGATTGGCCGCTACCCAAGTCAATGTTCACAAGCAGCTGATCGTCATCGATATCAGTGAAGACAAGAGTCAGCCGCTCGTGTTCATCAACCCCAAACTGGAACCCCTGACCCAGGATCTGGGCGAGTACCAGGAAGGCTGCCTGTCCGTGCCGGGCTTCTATGAGAAAGTAGAGCGGCCCGAGCGCGTCAAGGTGAATGCCCTTGATCGTAACGGCGAGCCGTTCGAGATGATCTGTGAAGGTCTGCTGGCTGTGTGCATCCAGCATGAGGTCGACCACCTCAACGGTAAGCTGTTTGTGGATTATCTGTCCTCGCTCAAGCGTGACCGCATCAAGAAAAAGCTGGAAAAGCAGCACCGTATCCAGCAGAACGCCTGATTGCTCTGAAAAGGCCTGCAGCAGCAGGCCTTTTTCATTCTGGTGCCAAGACCTCTATCCTATGCAAGACTCGTCTTTATAGTAGCGAGCAGTTGCTGCCTTGTACTGATCCATGAGAGCCCCATGACTCAACCGTTACGTATTGTCTTTGCTGGTACACCAGAATTTGCCGCCCGCCATCTGCATGCCTTGTTAAGGGTAGGCTACTCGATAGCCGCCGTGTATACACAACCTGACCGTCCAGCCGGACGAGGGCAGAAACTGGCGATGAGTCCCGTCAAGCAGCTGGCGGAATCTCACAATATTCCGGTGTATCAACCTCAGACGCTACGCAACGCTGATGCACAGGCAGAGCTTGCAGCCCTTAAGCCTGATCTGCTGATCGTCGTAGCCTATGGGTTGATTCTGCCTCAAGCTGTCCTGGATATTCCGCGCCTGGGCTGCATTAACAGCCATGCCTCGCTGTTGCCTCGCTGGCGAGGGGCTGCGCCAATTCAACGTGCCATCGAAGCGGGCGATACCGAAACGGGCGTCACGGTCATGCGGATGGAAGCGGGCCTGGATACCGGTCCCATGCTGAGCAAGGTAAGCACACCGATTACCGCCGAGGACTCTGGTGGCAGCTTACATGATCGTCTCGCCTTACTCGGCGCAGAAGCGGTTGTCGAAGCCATTCCTGCGCTGGCAGCCGGTACGTTGCCAGACAAGCTGCAAGATGATGCCTTGGCAACCTACGCTCATAAGCTTAATAAGGAAGAAGCCAAGCTGGACTGGAGTCGTCCTGCTGTCGATCTGGAACGGCTGATTCGTGCCTTCAACCCATGGCCGTTATGCCATAGCACCTTGGCGGGAGAGGGCGTGAAAATCTACGCAGCAACAGTGGTAGACGGTAACGGACAGCCAGGTGAGATTCTGGAGGCCAGCCGTGAAGGCTTACGAGTTGCCTGTGGTGAAGGCGCGTTGCTGTTAACGCGTATACAGTTTCCTGGCGGTAAACCGCTCGCGTTTGCTGACTTGCTCAATGCCCGCCGTGAGCGCTTTGCCGAAGGTCAGGTACTTGGCTTATGAGTCTTAATCCCCGTCTTGCTGCGGCTCGGGCACTGGCTGCCGTACTGGCAGGCCGCGCCTCGCTGGGCAGCAGCCTGCCAGCTCAACAGGACAAGGTTGATCCACGAGATCGGGCGCTGGTGCAGGAGCTAGCTTTTGGCACCGCTCGCTGGCAACCCCGGTTGGCTCTGTTGGCCGAGAAGCTGTTACAAAAACCGTTCAAGGCAGCGGACCGCGACGTGGAAGCGCTGCTGCTGGTTGGTCTGTATCAGCTTTTTTACACCCGCGTGCCTGCCCATGCAGCTTTAGGTGAAACAGTAGGCTGCGCGGACAAGCTTAAAAAGCCTTGGGCAAAAAGCCTGCTCAATGCAGTGCTGCGCCGTGCCCAGCGCGAAGGCGAAGATCTGCTGGCAGGTCTTGAGCGTGATCCGGCGGCCCGGCTGTCGCATCCGCGCTGGTTACAGAAAGAACTCAAGGCCCGCTGGCCGGAGCAGTGGGAAGCGATCTGCCACGCCAACAATTTGCATCCGCCGCTTATGCTGCGGGTAAACCATCGCCTGGGAACGCGCGATGCCTACCTGGCTGAACTGGTCGCCGCAGGTGTTGAGGCCGAAGCCTGCGCCTACAGCGAGGACGGTATTCGCCTGGTGGTCGCTCAGGACGTTAAAACCCTGCCGGGATTTGCCGAGGGACGCGTCAGCGTTCAGGATGAAGCTGCGCAGCTGTCAGCCCTGCTACTGGAGCTGGCCCCGGGTCAACGTGTCCTGGATGCCTGCTGCGCACCGGGCGGCAAGACGTGCCACATCCTTGAGCGGGAAGAGCGCTTGGCCGAAGTTGTGGCTATCGATGCCGAAGAGGCGCGTCTCGCCCGAGTACGTGAAAACCTCAGCCGCCTCAATCTTTCTGCCACCTTGATTGCGGCGGACGGCCGCGCAGTAGATAACTGGTGGGACGGCAAACCGTTCCAGCGTATTCTGCTCGACGCACCCTGTTCAGCCACAGGCGTCATCCGTCGTCATCCCGACATCAAGCTCACCCGCAAGCCCGAAGACATCCCAGCCCTGGCCCAACTGCAGGCCGAACTCCTGGATGCACTCTGGCCCACGCTGGAGGTGGGAGGCATTCTGCTGTACGCCACGTGCTCGGTAATGCCGGTCGAAAATACCGCCAACATCGGCGCGTTTCTAGCCCGAACACCGGGTGCTCGAGAGCTGGATATTCCAGCCCCCTGGGGAATCAAACAGCCCCACGGGCGGCAGCTACTTCCTCAGGAAAATGGCCACGACGGGTTCTACTACGCCAAGCTGATCAAGATCGCCAAATAAGAGGAAATGCCCATGCTCGAATCATTGGAAAAGATGTTGGCCAAAGGCATGGATAACCCCATGTTGCGTTTCGGGCTGGGCAAGGGCTATCTGGATGCCGGAAATGCCGCGCAGGCCGCTATACACCTTCAACGCTGCGTAGAGCAGGATGCCACTTATTCGGCCGCCTGGAAGCTGCTCGGCAAGGCCTTGGAACAGCAGGGAGACAGTGAAGGTGCCCGCGCGGCCTGGCAGTCAGGCCTGACTGCTGCGCAGACCAAGGGCGATAAGCAGTCGGAAAAGGAAATGACGGTTTTCCTGAAGCGTCTGGACAAGAAGAAGGGCTAAGCCAACGCCTGGCTTACCCTCGTAGAAAGCGAAAGCCTGCACCGAGCGCATCCACACGCATCAACTCCATGTCGACAACAGGTGCCTCGATGGGCAGGTCCAGCACCTGTCCCTGTACCCGCGTCCCCACAGGCCACTCCGTCAGCGTCTCGTGCTGCACATAGACGCCACCGTCGGAAAGGTCACGCGTCTGGCAGATCAGCTCGCCAAAGTCCGGGTGCGTAATGCGCAACCGGCACTTCATGGCTACACGGGGGTGGCGTCTCTGATTGATACCCATCAGGCTCTCCTACTTACTGCTTTTCCGTCTGTCATCAGAATAACCACTGCACCAGAAGCCACAGGTTGGCGAGACTGATGATACCGAACAGAAACCAGGCCAGCAGCTTGGTATAGGTGCGATTAGCAAAAGGGCCCATGAGTTTCGTATCGCTCGTCATGCGAATGAGCGGGTAGAGCGCAAAGGGAAGCTGCAGACTCAGGACAACCTGACTCAGCACCAATAGCTTGCCCACGGAACCCTCGCCCAACCACCACACGCCAATCAGCGCCGGGACCAGGGCCATGGCGCGTGTGGCCAATCGCTGCTGCCAGCAGGGAATCTTGAGTTGCAGATACCCTTCCAGAATGACCTGTCCGGCTACCGTCCCGGTAAAGGTCGAGCTTTGTCCCGAAGCCAGCAGCGCCACACCAAACAGAATGCTGGCGAGCGCACCGCCAACCAGCGGATCGAGCAGGTGGTATGCATCCTGGATCTCGACCACATCCGTATGGCCGGTACGGTGAAATGCCGAAGCGGCCAGAATCAGGATCGCCGCATTGATCAGCAAGGCCAGCGCCAGCGAGCCAATGGTATCGAAACGCGCCAGCCGAATGGCCTCTAGCCGGCTGGCCTGATCCTTCGCCACCAGACGTGTCTGTACCACCGAAGAGTGCAAATAGAGGTTGTGCGGCATGACGGTCGCGCCCAGGATGCCGATCGCCAGATACAAGGGCTCCTGATGAGCGATCGCCTCCCAGGACGGTACGAAGCCTTTCGCCACGTCGGGCCAGAATGGATTGACCAGCATCAGCTCGATAAAGAAGCAGATACCGATCGTGGCGGCCAGCCCCAGCATGATGGCTTCCAACTGACGGAACCCCCGACGCTGCAAGCTCAGGATCAACAAGGTATCGAAGGCCGTCAGGATGATCCCCGTGGTTAGCGAGCACCCAAGCAGCAGGTGAAATGCCAACGCGCATCCCAGCACCTCCGCCAGATCGGTGGCGATGATGGATATCTGTGCCAATGCCCAGTGCGTCTTGGCTGTCCGCGGGCTGTATCGCTCGCGAGAGAGCTGCGCCAGATCGCGGCCAGTGGCAAGCCCCAGACGCGCGCATAGGCACTGAACCACCATGCCGGCCAGGCTGGCCAGCAACACCACAAACAAGAGGCTGTAGCCAAAGCGGGAGCCTGCCTCGATGGCGGTTGCCCAGTTGCCAGGATCCATGTAACCGATCGAGACCAGAAGACCCGGACCTGCAAACTGGAAAGCCTTGCGCCAGAAGGGGGCACCGGGCGTGACAGGCACCGACCCACTGACCTCGGAGGGACAGAAGGGTGCTGTAGCAATTTTGGGAATTGAGAATTTCACCTGCTGCTCTCGATCAGTAAGACGGTTTGCCTGTATCAAGGCCTGGTCTGAACCCGAACAGACCAGGCATCACACTTGGCTGAATATCAATGATTGACCACACAAGTGCATGGAATACGCTCAGTACCAGCGAGGCTCGCCATCCGGGCGGTTCTTGAAGCGCTTCATGCTCCACATGTATTGCGTAGGGTAGGTACTGACGTAACGCTCCAGCGCCTTGCTCATGGCGGCCACGGACACTTCCGGATCCTTGTCATACATTTCCGGTGGAGCAGCCTCGAGAATCACCTTGTAGCCACTGCCATCCGGCAGGCGCACCGCATGGAAAAACACACCCCGCGCCTTACCCTTGGCCAACAGCGACGGCACAAATTTGCTGGTTAGCGCCGTAGTGCCGAGGAAGGGCACGAACAGCCCCGCACTTCGGCTAGGCTCGGGATCGGCCGGAATACCCACAGCGCCGCCCCGACGCACCTCCTTGATCACACTGATGATGCCTTCCGGGGTAGAAGGTGCCACACGGTTGCCCAGTTGAACCCGCTGTTTCTTCAGGAGCTCATCCACTGCTTTCAGCTTGGGCGGACGGTAGAAAATGATCGGCTTGGCATGGGAGCAATAAAAGTGGTTGAGCAACTCCCAGTTACCCAGATGGCTGGTAATGCCCACCAGGCCATCGCCTGAAGCCAATGCCTCCTGCAGCACGTCCATGCCTTCCACTTCACGAATCAGCTTGAGCGAGCGCTCTGCTGGCCAGATCCAGGCACAGGCGCTTTCGGTCAGGGTCTTGCCGATACCAGCCAGGCACTCCTTGGAGAATTGCTCCAGCGCTTCGCCCTCAAGCTCTGGATAACAATGGGCCAGATTGATCCGGGTCACCTTGCCAGCACGTGTCGGCAGTTTCCACATGCACCAGCCAATGAAGGAACCCAGCCGCTGTACCATGGACCAGGGCAATAGGGCCAACAGACGCAAGAAGCCGACAATCAGCGCGCCTTTGAGCTTTTCCAAGAGCAACTCCCACAAGCATAAAATCCACTATTGTACTGCCGCACGCCGGGGCTGATCAGCCTTTCGGCATCTGATCACCACATAACACGGCGTAACGGTCGCAGTCCGTCGTGTGATCCATCACCAGCCCGGCGGCCTGCATATAGGCATAACAGATGGTCGGGCCGACAAACGTGAAGCCTGCCTTCCTGAGCGCCTTGCTCATCGCCTCAGCCTCAGGCGTGATGGCAGGGACCTCGCTGCGATCGCGGAAATGGTTGATCTTTGGCTCACCACCGACGAACGACCAGAGAAACGTCACCGGATCCTCCAGGCGCAGCCACGCCTGGGCGTTTTGCCGGGCAGCCTTGAGCTTCATCCGGTTGCGAATGATGCCTGCATCCTGCATGCGTATCTCAATCTCCTCATCGGTCATGGCCGCCAGTCGCCCAGGATCGAAACCGAACAGCACTTCCCGATAACGGGCGCGCTTTTTCAGAATGGTGATCCACGATAATCCCGCCTGGAAGCCTTCCAGCACCAGCAACTCGAACAGCCGCTGCGGATCTTTCAGCGGTATTCCCCACTCCTGATCGTGGTAGGCGATATACAGCGGATCGTCAGTACACCAGTAGCAACGCGGCATGAGGACTCCCTAATGGTCAGAACAGGCCGTTCACCTAAATATCATCCGAGTCTAATCGGTTATACTGCCTGACTTTTACCGTCTCCAGCACAGGTGAACGCCGTGACTTCGACTCCACCCGCCGTGCGCACCTTCCAGGATCTGATCCTCGCCCTGCAAAACTACTGGGCGGAGCAGGGCTGCGTTGTTTTGCAGCCCTATGACATGGAAGTCGGCGCCGGTACGTTCCATACCGCCACGTTCCTTCGCGCCATCGGCCCGGAAACCTGGAACGCCGCCTACGTACAACCCAGCCGCCGTCCAACCGACGGTCGCTACGGCGAAAACCCCAACCGCCTGCAGCATTACTACCAATTCCAGGTAGTCCTGAAGCCCAACCCGGAAAACTTCCAGGAGCTTTACCTCGGCTCCCTGAAGGCCATCGGCCTTGACCCGCTCGTCCATGACATCCGCTTCGTGGAAGACAACTGGGAATCGCCTACCCTGGGTGCCTGGGGTCTGGGTTGGGAAGTCTGGCTGAACGGCATGGAAGTTACCCAATTCACGTACTTCCAGCAGGCCGGTGGCATCGAGTGCTATCCAGTGACCGGTGAGATTACCTATGGCCTGGAACGTCTGGCCATGTACCTGCAGGGCGTCGACTCCGTCTATGACCTGATCTGGACTGATGGTCCATTCGGTACCGTGACCTATGGCGATGTGTTCCACCAGAACGAAGTGGAACAGTCCACCTACAACTTCGAGCATGCCAATGTGCCCAAGCTGTTCGAGCTGTTCGACTTTTACGAGTCGGAAGCCAACCGCCTGCTTGAGCTCGAATTGCCGTTGCCGACCTATGAAATGGTGCTGAAGGCGTCGCACACCTTCAACCTGCTGGACGCCCGTCGCGCTATCTCCGTAACCGAGCGCCAGCGCTATATCCTGCGCGTCCGTGCCCTGGCCCGCGCCGTGGCACACAGCTACCTCAAGGCCCGTGCACGCCTTGGCTTCCCCATGGCCACGCCCGAACTGCGTGACGAAGTACTCGCCAAACTCAAGGAGGCCGAACAATGAGCGCCCAGGATTTCCTCGTCGAACTTGGCACCGAAGAGCTGCCACCCAAGGCCTTGAAGAGCCTGGGCGAAGCCTTCCTGGCCGGTATCGAGAAAGGGCTCAAGGCGGCCGGACTGAACTACACCGGCGCCCGCTATTACGCTGCACCGCGCCGTTTGGCCGTGCTGGTCAACCAGCTGGATGAGCAGCAACCTGATCGCAGCGTCAATCTGGACGGCCCGCCAGTCAAGGCAGCCTTTGATGCCGACGGCAACCCTACACAGGCGGCGCTGGGTTTCGCCCGCAAGTGCGGCGTGGATATCAGCGAAATCGACCGTAGCGGTCCGAAGCTTCGTTTCTCCCAGACGATTCAGGGTCAACCAGCTGGCACCCTGTTGCCAGGGATTGTCGAAGCCTCCCTGGGCGAACTGCCTATTCCCAAGCGCATGCGCTGGGCCGCCCGTCGTGAAGAATTTGTTCGTCCAACCCAGTGGCTGGTCATGCTGTTTGGCAATGACGTACTGGATTGCGAAATCCTGGCCCAGAAAGCCGGCCGCGAATCTCGCGGTCACCGCTTCCATAGTCCAGGCAGCGTAAACATCACGGCTCCCGCCAACTATGCTGAAGACCTTCGCGCAGCCTATGTGCTGGCCGATTTTGCCGAACGTCGCGCGTTGATCGAGCACCGCGTCAATGAGCTGGCCGCCGAACAGCAGGGCAATGCCGTTGTGCCGGCGGATCTGCTGGACGAAGTGACCGCGCTGGTCGAATGGCCGGTACCACTGGTGTGCTCGTTTGAGGAACGTTTCCTCGAGGTTCCCCAGGAAGCACTGATCGCTACCATGCAGGACAACCAGAAGTACTTCTGCCTGCTGGACGCCGACGGCAAGCTTCTGCCGCGCTTCATCACGGTGGCAAACGTCGAAAGCAAGGACCCAATCCAGATCGTTTCTGGAAATGAGAAGGTTGTTCGCCCGCGTCTGACCGATGCCGAATTCTTTTTTAAACAGGATAAGAAGCAGCCGCTGGAGCACTTCAACGAGCGATTGAAGAATGTGGTCTTCCAGGCTCAACTTGGCACTGTCTATGAGAAGTCCGAGCGTGTTTCCCAGCTGGCGGCATACATCGCCGAACAACTGGGCAGCGACGTAGAAAAAGCAGCACGTGCAGGCATCCTGGCCAAGTGCGATCTGGCTACCGAAATGGTAGGTGAATTCCCTGAAATGCAGGGCGTCGCCGGCTATTACTATGCACTGCATGGCGGTGAAGCCGAAGACGTTGCGCACGCGTTGAACGAACAATACATGCCCCGCGGTGCAGGAGCTGAATTGCCTCGTACCGCTACAGGCGCCGCTGTTGCATTGGCAGACAAGTTCGATACCTTGGTTGGTATCTTCGGCATCGGCATGCTGCCCACCGGTAGCAAGGACCCGTTCGCCCTGCGCCGTCAGGCCCTGGGTGTGCTGCGCATCCTGATCGAAAAACAGCTGGACCTCAGTATTCCGGCTGCGATCGACAAGGCCATCGAACTGTACGGTGATAAGGTCAAAGCGGGCGATCTGGCTCAGCAGGTACAGGATTTCATCTTTGACCGCCTGCGCGCGCGCTATGAGGATGAAGGCGTTGCCGCTGAAGTCTATCTGTCTGTACGCGCCCTGAAACCCAACTCGGCACTGGACTTTGATCAGCGAGTGCAGGCCGTTCAGGCTTTCCGTGGCTTGCCGGAAGCCGCTTCGCTGGCAGCGGCCAACAAGCGTGTATCCAACCTTCTAGGCAAGGCCGAAGGCATGGTACTGGCCCAGGTCGATGCCAAGCTCTTCGAACACGATGCCGAGCGGGTATTGCTCGAAGCAATCACTGATGCCGAGCAGAACGTCGAGCCGCTGTCACTGGCACGTAACTACCGCGAAGCACTCAACCGCCTGGCAAGTCTGCGTGAACCGGTCGATAGCTTCTTTGATCAGGTACTGGTAAACGCTGAAGACGAGCATATCCGCGCAAACCGCTACGCGCTCCTGGCACGTCTACGGGCGCTGTTCCTGGGCATTGCCGATATCTCGTTGCTGGGTTGATCGATATGAAGCTGATCGTGCTGGACCGGGATGGCGTCATCAATCAGGATTCCGACGCGTTTGTTAAATCGGTCGAGGAATGGATTCCAATCCCGGGCAGTATCGAAGCCATGGCCCGATTGAGCCAAGCCGGCTGGAAGGTGGCGATTGTCACCAACCAGTCTGGTATTGCGCGCGGGCTGTTCGATGGCGAGACACTGGAGGCCATGCACGCAAAGCTCAGGCAGCTGGTGAGCGGGCAGGGCGGCCATGTCGATCTGATCGTTCACTGCGCCCACGGCCCGGATGACGGCTGTGACTGTCGCAAGCCAAGCCCGGGTATGTTCCGCCAGGTGGCACAGCATTACGGCATGACCGACCTGACCGGGGTTCCTGTGGTCGGCGACAGCCTGCGTGATCTGACTGCTGGTATTGCCGTGGGCTGTACGCCTTACCTTGTGAAAACAGGGAAGGGTGAGCGAACCTTGCAGAAGCCGCTCCCGGAAGGAACACAGGTCTTTCCCGATCTGGCGGCTGTTGTACAACATCTCCTACAGGACTAATCCATGCGCGTCCTGCGTACTGTGATCTTCTATATTCTCCTTGGCACCAGCGGTATCATCTGGTCGTGCGTATCCCTGCTGGTCGCTCCGCTGCTTTCCTATCGAGCGCGCTATCGCTTTATCGTCAAGGCCTGGACGGGTTTTGCCGTTTGGCTGGCCAAGGTGGTTTGCGGTATCCGTTATGAGATTTCAGGGCTTGAGAATATTCCCAAGACACCCTGCATCATTATTGCCAACCACCAGAGCACCTGGGAAACCTTTTTCCTGTCTGCCCTGTTTGAACCCACCTCACAGGTGATCAAGCGCGAGTTACTCAAGGTACCGTTCTTCGGCTGGGCTTTTGCTTTGCTCAAGCCAATCGCTATCGATAGAAACAATGGCAAGGTTGCCCTTCAGCAGATTACCGAACAAGGCGGACGCTACATCAAGCAAGGCTGCTGGGTACTGATTTTTCCCCAAGGTACTCGTGTATCGCCGGGAGAAACTGGCAAGTTTTCTCGCGGTGGCGCTGCGCTGGCGTGTGCGTTGAACGTGCCGGTACTGCCTATCGCTCACAACGCCGGTGAATACTGGCCAAACAAGAGCTGGGTCAAGCGTCCCGGCACCATCAAAGTGATTATTGGTCCGGCCCTATCGCCCAATGGTTCTGATCCCCGTGCGATTGTAGACCTTAATACGCGTAGTCAGTCCTTTATCGATCAAGCGCTGGCCTCTATATCACCTGTGCATAACTCAGCGTTAACTGAGACTCCAGTCAGGCCCGCTACTAATAGTTGATCAGGTCAAAAAACAAAACCCGGGATAACCGGGTTTTTTATGCACAGATGAAAACTATACAGAGGTCTGTTTCCATTCCTTTCGAAGCAAGCCATACATCATCACATCCTCGAATTGCTCTGCCTTGTGCATATCTTCGCGCCGGCACCCTTCATAGCTCATGCCTAGCTTTTCCAGCACTCTGATAGATGCGCGGTTTCGCTTGAAGCACTCGCCGAAGATCCGATTGAGTCCAAGCGTAGTAAAACCATATTCAATTACCGCCCTTGCTGCCTCGCTGCAGTAGCCCTGATTCCAGTGGGCTTTGCCTACCCAGTAAGCCAAGCCAGCCCGTCGGTGAGGAGAGCCAAAGCCACTTAGGCTTATTGTTCCAATCAACGAAGCATGCTCTTGGATCACAACGGCGAGGTTAAGGCTTCTTCCTTCCATAAACCAACGTTCATGATTGGAATCCAGTGCTCTGCCAGTTCAAGGGTATAAGGCGAAGGCAGCGTCCCGGTCATGGAAGCAATATCGGGATTGTCAGCCAGCAGATAATGAAAAGGCGCATCGGCAGGGACATACGGCCTTAGCTGCAAACGATGTGTTTTCAACAAGGGAAGAGAAGACATGTGTTAACTCGACTGTGTATAACTTTGAGATATACACAAGCTGTGTTACCAGCAGATTTCCAATACAGCTGTGGAAAATCAACGCATGGTATCAATGCTGTTAAAGTTAACCACAATAAAAAAGGCCAACGTCTCCGTTGGCCTTTTGTTTGTTACGTAGCGGTCAGACGTCCAGGTTCGATACTGCCAGGGCATTGCTTTCAATAAAGTCGCGACGCGGCTCTACCTGATCGCCCATCAGGGTATTAAAGATCTGGTCAGCAGCAATAGCGTCTTCAATCGTGACACGCAACATGCGACGTACATTCGGATCCATTGTGGTTTCCCACAACTGATCCGGATTCATCTCGCCCAAGCCCTTATAGCGCTGGATGCTGTAGCGTTTCGCTGTCTCGCCCATTAGCCACTCAAGAGCTTCACGGAAAGTAGAGACTGCCTTGCGGCGCTCGCCACGCTTCACATAAGCGCTGTCCTCAAGCAGGTTGTTGATCTGAGCGCCCAGCGTCGTGATCTGACGATAGTCATTGCTACCGAAGAAATCCCGGTTGAAGGTGACATAACTTGAGAGCCCGTGCGCTTTGGTCTCAACCTCTGGCAGCCAAAGATGACGTTCGCGGTCTTCACGCAAGTTGACTTCGTAGGCAAGACCGGAGCGCTCATTGGTCTTCAGACGCGTACGCAGCATGTCGATCCATGCGTTCATCGCCGCTTGGTCAGCCAGTTGCTCCAATTCAACACGAGGCAGGTAAAGCATGTGCTCGCTGATATCCGACGGATACAGGCGGGACAGTCGCTTGAGTGACTTCATCACCGTACGATAGCTGTTCACCATTTTCTCCAGCTCAACGCCGGAAAGTCCTGGAGCATGCTCATTCACGTGCAGGCTGGCATCTTCAAGGGCGGTCTGCGTGAGGTATTCCTCCATCGCCTCGTCGTCCTTGATGTATTGCTCCTGCTTGCCACGCTTGACCTTATACAGCGGAGGCTGAGCGATATAGATATAACCACGCTCGATCAACAGGGGCATCTGACGGAAGAAGAACGTCAAGAGCAGCGTACGGATGTGCGAGCCGTCAACGTCAGCATCGGTCATGATGATGATGTTGTGATAACGCAGCTTGTCGATGTTGAATTCTTCACGGCCAATGCCGCAGCCCAGCGCTGTAATCAGCGTACCGACTTCAGCAGAAGACAGCATCTTGTCAAAGCGCGCCTTCTCCACGTTCAGGATCTTGCCCTTTAGTGGAAGAATGGCTTGCGTACGGCGGTTACGGCCTTGCTTCGCCGAACCGCCTGCGGAGTCACCCTCCACGATATACAGTTCTGACAGGGCAGGGTCCTTTTCCTGACAGTCCGCCAGCTTACCGGGCAGACCTGCGATATCCAGAGCGCCCTTACGGCGGGTCATTTCGCGTGCCTTGCGCGCTGCTTCACGAGCGCGTGCCGCATCGATCATCTTGCCGACAACCGCTTTGGCTTCACCAGGATTTTCGAGCAGGAAATCAGCGAATTGCTTACCCATTTCCTGTTCTACTGCAGTCTTCACTTCAGAAGAAACCAATTTATCCTTCGTCTGGGAGGAGAACTTGGGATCCGGAACCTTAACGGAAATAATTGCCGTCAAGCCTTCACGCGCATCGTCACCTGTAGTCGCAACCTTGAACTTCTTGGCCAGACCTTCCGCCTCGATATAGGTGTTCAGGTTACGGGTCAGCGCTGAACGGAAACCGGCAAGGTGAGTACCGCCATCACGCTGAGGAATGTTGTTGGTAAAGCAGAGAATGTTTTCGTTGAAACTGTCATTCCACTGCAACGCCACTTCCACGCCGATACCGTCTTCGCGGTCACCTACGTTGAAGTGGAACACCTGATTGACAGGCGTTTTGTTAGTGTTGAGATAATCAACGAATGCACGCAGTCCGCCTTCGTACTTGAACATCTCCTCCTTGCCCGAGCGCTCGTCTCGCAGCAGAATGCCCACGCCCGAGTTCAGAAAGGACAGTTCGCGCAAACGCTTGGCCAGAATATCCCAGCTGAAATGGATGTTACTGAAGGTCTCGGCTGACGGCTTGAAATGAATTTGAGTGCCGGTCCCGTCCGTTTCACCAATCGCCTTGAGAGGCTCCTGCGGAACGCCGTGGACATAGACCTGTTCCCAAACCTGGCCGAGTCGACGGATCGTCAGGCGCAGCTCTTCAGACAAAGCGTTTACAACGGACACACCTACACCGTGCAAGCCGCCGGATACTTTGTAAGTGTTATCGTCGAACTTACCGCCTGCGTGCAGCACCGTCATGATGACTTCTGCTGCCGAAATGCCTTCTTCCTTGTGGATATCCACCGGAATCCCACGTCCATTGTCGCGGACGGTTATGGACTCATCCGTGTGGATCGTAATGGTGATTTCATCACAATGCCCCGCCAGGGCCTCGTCGATAGAGTTATCGACAACTTCGAATACCATGTGATGCAAGCCGGTACCGTCATCGGTATCGCCGATGTACATTCCCGGACGCTTGCGAACTGCATCCAGTCCCTTCAGTACCTTAATACTGGAGGAATCGTAAGTCTGGTTCTCGCTCATGCTTTACTCCCAACGCTTGGGGTCTGCGTAATGGATCCCTGTTCAACATGGAACAGGGCCACTGGCGTGTCGTCTTGCCAGTTGGATTCCAATGATTCTTTCTCGACACACGTGATGAAGATCTGGCAGTTAAGGCCTTCCAGCAAACGGCATAATGCCTTGCGGTGCTGTTCATCCAATTCGGAAGGCAAATCATCTACCAGATAGACACACTGGCCGCGCTTGACTCGATTGATTAATCTTCCCTGTGCAATTCTCAATGCACAGACCACCAGTTTTTGCTGGCCACGCGACAGGATATCTGCCGCGTTGTGGCTACCTAGCCTAATTCGTAGATCGGCTCTCTGCGGACCGGCCTGCGTATGTCCAAGCTGCATGTCTCGGGTCAAGGACGCCTTCAACACATCCTGCAGCTCGCGGTCTTTGTCCCAGCCGCGGTAATAACTGAACGTCAGGTTTTCAATATCGACCAGCTCTTCCAGAGCAGCCTGAAACTCAGGTTTGAGCTCTGTAATATAGGCTCGCCGAAACGCATCGATTTCGTTGCTGGCTTGCGTCAGTTCTCTGTCCCACGCCTGTTGCGAGGCAGGATCCATTTTACCATGTCGCAGCCATGAGTTCCGCTGTCTTAGCGCTTTCTGAAGCCTTTGCCACACTTGTAGAAAACGCGGTTCCACGTGGAACACACCCCAATCTATAAACTGCCGCCTGATCTTTGGGCTTCCTTCAAGCAATCGAAAACTGTCGGGATTGATCAACTGAATCGGCAGAGTTTCAGCAAGTTGGGCTGTACTTCGAGCATTCTGCCCATCGATACGAATAGTGAAATCACCATTACGCTCACGCTGGACGCCCAGACTACTGATGCCATCACTAGGCAAGCTGACCTGGCCAAAGACCGTACAGGCGGCTTGCTCGTTCTGGATAACGGGTGATAGTCGGGTGCTACGAAACGAGCGAGCAAGTCCTAGCAGATGGATACTCTCCAATACACTGGTCTTGCCGCTACCGTTGTCACCGTAGAGGATATTGATCCGCGGGGAGGGCGTCAGCGTCACCGTGTGCAGGTTACGCACAGCGGTGACGGTCAGGCGGATAAGGGACATCGCGCCTCGAGATTACAGACGCATCGGCATGATGACGTAAGAGGACTCGTCATTGCCGGCTTCCTGAACCAACGCACTGCTATTGGAATCGGAAAGGGTGATGCGTACCTGGTCCGTCGTCATGACGCCCAGGACGTCGAGCAAATAGCTTACGTTGAATCCGATTTCCAGATCGGCACCAGCATAATCCACCTGCAACTCTTCTTCAGCTTCTTCCTGTTCAGGGTTGTTAGCCTGGATCTTCAGCTGATCGGTTACCAACTGGAGGCGAATACCACGGTATTTTTCATTAGAAAGGATAGCCGTACGGCTGAACGCCTCCCGTAACAGCTGACGCTCACCAGTCAGAACCTTGTCACCGTTGCGCGGCAGTACACGCTCGTAGTCAGGGAATTTCCCGTCGACCAGCTTTGAAGTAAAGGTAAAGTCAGCGGTCGTCGCTCGAATGTGGTGCTGGCCCAACGTAACATTGACCGGCTCCTCAGGCTCGAGCAGCAACCGTGACAATTCCAGGATACCTTTACGCGGCACAATTACCTGATGACGACCTTCGTACTGGATTCCCGCTTCCTGTACGCACATGGCAAGACGGTGCCCATCGGTCGCAACTGCACGCAAATGGCCTTCACTGACCTCAAGCAGCATACCGTTCAGATAGTAACGGACATCCTGCTGAGCCATGGCAAATCCAGTGCGGTCGATAAGACGGCGCAACTTGCTTTGCGGCAGGCTGAAGCTCATCGATCCAGGACCTTCCTCAACGGTAGGGAAGTCATTGGCCGGCAATGTGGATAATGTAAAGCGACTGCGGCCAGCTTTGACGAGCAGCTTCTGCTCATCGGTCCGGATATCGATCAGGGCATCGCTTGGCAAACTCTTGCAAATATCCATGAGTTTGCGAGCCGGTACGGTAATCTCACCAGGCTCAGCTTTGTCTTCGAGCGTTACACGGCCGATCAGCTCAACCTCAAGGTCAGTACCTGTCAAGGACAGTTCCTGGCCCTGGACCACCAGCAGCACGTTGGACAGCACCGGTAATGTCTGCCGACGCTCCACGACACCAGCCACGAGCTGCAATGGTTTCAACAAGGCTTCGCGTTGAATAGTGAAATGCATGGTCTTGTCCCTTGCCAAGTGCTTCTGATCAGGTCGTCAGTGTGCGCAATAGATTTTTGTAGTCCTCGCGAATATCAGCGTCGGACTCTCTGAGTTCGGCAATCTTACGACAAGCGTGCAGCACTGTCGTGTGATCGCGCCCGCCAAAGGCATCACCTATTTCTGGCAGGCTGTGATTGGTCAATTCCTTCGACAGGGCCATCGCCACCTGGCGAGGACGAGCGACGGAACGGGAACGTCGCTTCGACAACAGATCGGCAATCTTGATCTTGTAATATTCAGCAGCCGTTCGCTGGATATTTTCAATGCTAACCAGTTTGTCCTGAAGCGCCAGCAGATCCTTGAGCGACTCGCGAATCAGCTCGATCGTAATTTCTCGCCCCATGAAATGAGCATGGGCGATGACACGCTTGAGTGCACCCTCAAGCTCTCGAACATTCGAGCGAATCCGCTGGGCGATAAAGAAGGCAGCGTCATGGGGAAGGTCTACCTTCGCCTGGTCTGCCTTCTTCATGAGAATGGCCACTCGCGTTTCCAGCTCAGGCGGTTCGACAGCCACTGTCAGCCCCCAGCCGAAACGGGACTTGAGGCGTTCTTCAAGCCCATCGATTTCCTTGGGGTAACGATCACTTGTCAGAATGACCTGCTGTCCGCCTTCAAGCAGGGCGTTGAACGTATGGAAGAATTCTTCCTGTGAACGCTCCTTGCGTGCGAAGAACTGGATATCGTCGATCAGCAGGGCATCAACGGAGCGATAAAAACGCTTGAATTCATTGATGGCGTTCAGCTGCAGGGCTTTCACCATGTCAGCCACGAAACGCTCCGAATGCAGATACACAATCTTGGCATTGGGATTACGCTTGAGCAGATGGTTGCCCACTGCATGCATGAGGTGCGTCTTGCCCAAGCCAACCCCTCCATAAAGGAAGAGAGGGTTGTATCCATGCTTGGGGTTGTCCGCAACCTGCCAGGCTGCAGCACGAGCCAGCTGGTTGGACTTACCCTCGACAAAATTCTCGAAAGTAAAAGTACGATTGAGGTAGCTCGTATGCTTGAGCGCCCCTTCTACCTGAACGTTGCGCTCGGTCTTGTTGGCGACCAAAGGCGCTGGCTGCGGATCGGCATCATCAGCGATCGGCATCTCGATCTGCTGCACTGATGTTTCAGGCTCGGCAACCGAATCTCGACCCGTAGACTCAGGTAATGAAGGTGTAGTGGATGCGACAGGAGCAGGCGGCGCCGTCATGGAAGGCGCTCGCGTAGGTTTGCTGCTCTTGCGACTTCCAATCAGCAGAGTCAGCTCGGGTACCAACCCATCATCGGACTGCTCCTCAAGCAGCTCAAGCAACCGGCTAACGTACTTTTCATTTACCCAATCCAGTACGAACCGATTCGGCGCATAAACGCGTAGCTCGGCTCCTTCTGCTTCTATTTGCAGAGGGCGGATCCAAGTATTGAATTGCTGAGAAGGCAGCTCATCGCGCAGTACATCGACACAGCGCTGCCAAAGTTCAACTGACACAGTCACTCCAGAAAGAAAGTCACCCTGTTATTGCCTCTGTATATAAAGAAGCAACGTGTTCAGGCAAAGGTGAATGCAGCACGACATTGTACCGTTGCCCCTGTCACTTATCCACATCAACCATTCAATCAGTTAAATAGAGAGCGAAAAATCAAAAAATCTTTGTTGTGGATAAGCGCAGGTAGAAAGCGGTTTGTTCGTAGGGTAACTGCCTGTTGATAACTCAGTTGTGGCTAAGTGCATTAGATATCCACAACCAGTATCCAGGCGCAGCACAGCAGTTCGACGGCTTTACCGCATAGTTATACAATGACAGATGTGAGCAAGAATGAAGCCTTCACGCTCTTATCCACAGGAAAGGGCTCCTACATACATTAACACTGTATCTATCTTCTTTTTAATTCGTTCTTTTGTTGTTTTTTGCTGAGTTTTTATTGACAACCGGTGCTGTATGGAAATTGACCTATTCACTGGCTTTCTCTAGAATCGCCGGTCTATTTAAACGGGGTGATTTCGCCTCGCTTCGTTCACACCTAGGTAAATGACCATGAAACGCACTTTCCAACCCAGTACTCTGAAGCGCGCCCGTACTCACGGTTTCCGTGCTCGTATGGCTACCAAGAATGGCCGTCAGGTTCTGTCCCGTCGCCGTGCCAAAGGCCGTAAGCGTCTGGCAGTCTGATAGTCCCGGTACAGGTGGTGAGTCGAGACTTCAGCCGCGAAAAACGGCTTCTGACTTCAAGACAGTTTCAAAATGTCTTCGACTCTCCCACTATCAAGGTTCCTGGTAATAGTGTTCTTCTGCTTGTACGTCAGAATGGCTTGTCGCATGCCCGCCTCGGGCTGGTGATAGGTAAGAAGAGCGTCAAGCTGTCAGTCGAGCGTAACCGGCTCAAGCGTGTCCTTCGAGATTCCTTTCGCCACCATCAGCACATGCTTGAAGGTCTGGATATCGTTGTGATTGCACGTAAGGGCTTCGGTGATATTGAGAATCCCGACTTGCATCAGCACTTGGGCAAACTCTGGAATCGTCTGGCACGTAAACAGCTACAAAAGACCGATCCTTCCGAACATTCGAAACAGGCAAACGGTTCTTATGCGTAAGCCGGCTCTGCTGCTTATCCGCTTCTACCGTTATGTCATCACACCGATGATGGCATCTCATTGCCGTTTCTATCCCAGTTGTTCAAACCATACGTCCCAAGTGATTGCGCTGTGCAATTTCTTGCACGATGGCTGGATGGCAATGCGCCAATGGCGTCTTTGCCATTTCAGGCTCGCTGATGGATATGATCCGGTACCAGCAGACCCATCCCAAGCACCGACCTCTTAGATGGCCGAGTAATCATGGATATAAAGCGCACGTTTCTCATCGCCGCTCTAGCGATTGTGTCTTACACAGCGGTGTTGCAATGGAATAAGGATTACGGCCAGCCCGAAACGCCTTCTTCAGCACAATCCTCCGCTGCGGCGCTGCCGACTGACACGCCAACAGGCAATACTGCTGCGGCCGATGTTCCAACCGTTGCAGGCGAAAGCTCGACGAACGGAACGGCTCCACAGACTGTAAGTGGCAATGGTCAACCCATCCATGTCCGTACGGATGTCATGGATGTCACGATTGATCCCCGTGGTGGTGACATCGTCAAATTGGGGCTTGTCCAGTATCCACGTCGCCAGGATCATCCGGATGTACCCTTCACCCTGTTTGATAATGGCAACGAACGTTTGTATCTGGCGCAAAGTGGTTTAACTGGATCCAACGGTCCGGACGCACGTCAAACAGGCCGCCCTGTTTATCAGAGTGCACAGCAGAACTACGTATTGGCAGACGGTCAGGATCAACTGACTGTCGATCTGAACTTTGCTGAAAACGGCGTCAACTATGTCAAGCGCTTTACCTTCCATCGCGGCCTGAAGCTTGATTGCTCGGATACCGAAAAGGCACAGAAGAAAATTTCCTGCATCAACCCCAATGCCTATCAGGTGCAGGTCAGCTATGTCATCGACAACCAGAGCAGCCAGAACTGGAATGGTATTTTCTATGCACAGCTGAAGCGTGACTCCAGTGGTGATCCATCTTCCACAACAGCCACAGGGGTTTCGACTTACCTGGGCGCTGCTGTCGGGACGCCGGAGGAGCAATATCGCAAGGTGTCGATGAAAGATATCGACAAGCAGGCTCTGCAGGAAACGGCCAAGGGCGGTTGGGTCGCCTGGTTGCAGCACTACTTCGTGACGGCTTGGGTACCCAACAAGGATGAGCAGCACCAGATCCAGGGTCGCAAGGACATCCAGGGCAATTATCTGGTGGGCTTTACCGGTCC